>NZ_JAGIOU010000001.1:2165000-3852500 GCF_017876865.1 Sphingomonas sp. PvP018
GCGGCGGCGATCTGCGCCGCGGGCGTCATCGTCGCGATGGCGCATCTTCAGGGGGCGCTGCACCTCGTGACGATGCTCGCGATTCTTGGTGGGGTCGGCGGATCGGTGATCATGGCCGGGTTGTTGATGGGGCTCGTCTTCCTGAGTTCGGGCAGCGGCCATGACGAGGACGTGACTCGGATCGACTAGCCGTCCGGGCGATGCGCGCGGCCGAGCGATGACACGAAAAAGGCCGGTACCGCAGCGTCGCGATACCGGCCTTTTTCGATTTTGCCGTCTGGCGCGACGGTCAGCCCGCCTCGACCTCGTCGGTGGCGACGCGGACGCGACGGCGGCGCGGCTTTTCCGCGGCTGCGCCGTCCGCCGAGGCGTCGGCGGCCGGTGCGGGTGCCGACGCCGAAATGCCGAGCGATGGCGGCAGGCGATCTGCGTCGAATGCCGCGGGTGCGGCATCGTCCGTGGCGACCGGCGCGTCGAGACTGCGGTCGCGACGCGGGCGACCACGACGGCGGGGCTGCTCCTCGCCCGAACCGTCCGACGCGGGCGCCGGGGCGCTCGCGGTCGCGACGTCGACCGGCTCGACCATGGACTGCGGCGCGGACGACCGGTCATCGGGCGTGGCGGCGTCGGGCGTGACCGGTGTTACGCTGCGGGCGGCGACCTCTTCCATGCGCTCGCCCTGCTGCTCGGACTCGGCCTGGACCGGCCGCGCGGCGCGTGGCGTGCGACGGATGGTGTCGCGGCGCGGGGCATCGCGATAGTCGTCACGGCCCTGGTTTTCGCGGGGCTGGCTCTCGCGCTGCTGGGCCTGCTCGTCACCGGGCTGCTCGTCGCGCGACTGCGTCGTCCGCGGGCCGCGGGCCTCGCCACGCTGACCGTCGTTACGCTGACCATCGCTGCGCTGACCCTCGTTGCGGTTCGCTTCGTAGCGTGGGCGATCGTCGCGCTGCGAGCGGTCGTCACGGCCCTGGTTTTCCCGGCCCTGGTTCTCACGGGGCGCGCGGGCGTTGGAATACTGGCCATTGGACTGGCCGCCATTCGCCATCGCCGCCTGATCGCCGGATCCCTGCTGGCCGTGCTGCTGCCCATGCTGCTGCCCGTTTTGCTGGCTGCCCTGCTGCTCGCCCGAGCGGATCGGTTCGCCCTCGTCGCCATAATCGTCGTCGCCGTCGAGATCGAACGGCTGCTGGCGACGCGGCTGCTGCTGCGCCTGGGGCTGGCTCTCTTCGAAGCGCGCGCGGGTCTCGCTCAGCACGCGGAAATAATGATCCGCGAACTGGAGATAATATTCGATGTTGACGCGGTCGCCCTGCATCTGCGCGTCGCGCGCCAGGTTCTTGTACTTCTCGTACAATTGGCTCGCGTTGCCGCGCGCGCGGCTGTCGATGCGGTTGCCGGTGTCGCGGCCACCCTGGCCACCCCCACCGCCGCCGCCCTGACGTTGACCGCCACCGCCGCCACCGCCGCCATTATTATTGTTGCCACGACCGCGACGGCGGCCGGCTTGCCGGTTGTTGATCAAGCTTGTGTCCTCAGTCGTCGAACCAAAATCTGGTCGTGCTCCGAAATGCGGTGCAAACCCCCCGCCGCGCACCGATGACGATGCGTCGGACTTGCCAGGGCCGCCGGACTGCAGCGACTTTAAGGCGAAGGATGCGGGTCAACGCTCAAAAACGACCAAGTTGTCGAGATTGCGTGCCCCTGCCCACGTGATAGCGGCCCGGAAGGGCCTCCCACAAGCGAAATATGCGGCGGCAGGCCATAATCGTCAAGTCGCGCCGGTCATCGCGCGAGCAGGACGCGCGGGTTTCCGCCATAATCATGATGTAGCGCAACGTGCAGCCCCGCCGCCTCGAGCAGCGCCGAGACCGGTCCCGCCTGCGTCGCGCCGATCTCGATCACCGCCGCGCCGCCGGGTGCGATCAGCGCGGGGAGCTGCGTCGCGAGGATCCGGTAATCGTCGAGCCCGTCCGCACCTGCGAACAGCGCCGCGTGCGGTTCGTGATCGCGGACCTCGGGCGGCAGCGTCTCGGCGGTACCGATATAGGGCGGGTTGGCGAGGATCAGGTCGAACCGCCCCTCGATCGCGTCCGCCCAGTTACCGCGCAAAAACTGCGCACGGTCCGCCATCCCCAGCGCCGCCGCATTGGCGCGCGCATAGCCGAGCGCCTCCGCCGAAAAGTCGATGCCGAGACCGCGCGCGGGCCATTCGTCGAGCGCGGCGAGCAGCAGCGTGCCGGGGCCGGTGCCGAGATCGAGGATGGTCGCGGGCGCACCGCCGGCAAAATGCGCCTGCGCGGCGATCAGCAGCGTCTCGCTGTCGGCGCGGGGCACCAGCGCCCCCGGCCCGACCGCGAGATCGATCGACCAGAAGCCGCGCGTGCCGGTGATATAGGCGATCGGCTCATGCCGCAGACGGCGCTCGACCAGCGCCGCGAAACCGGCGGGAACGGCGTAGCGGTCGGGATCGAGCAGGATCGCGTTCCGCTCGACGCCCAGCGCGTGCGCCATCAGCAGTTCGGCGTCGAGGCGGGGGGTGGCGGAGAAGGCGAAGCGCGCGGCCGCCGTGGCGAGGGCCTGACTTACCCCCCCGCCCGCTTGCGGGAGGGGGTTGGGGGGTGGGCTCGCGCTCACCGCGGTCGCACCGTCGGCGATGTGTCGAACAACTCCAGTGCCCCGCCCGTTTGGAACCGGCCGCGCGCCCACCCCCCGGCCCCCTCCCGCTTGCGGGAGGGGGGGAAGAAGGCAACCTCAGCCATCCAGCTGCGCCAGCCGGTCCGCCTCGTCCTGCGACACCAGCGCACCGATCAGCTCGCCCATATCGCCCGCGACGATTTCCGGCAGGCGGTGCAGCGTCAGGTTGATGCGGTGATCGGTCACGCGGCCTTGCGGGAAATTATACGTCCGGATCCGCTCCGATCGATCGCCCGACCCGACCATCGATTTGCGCGCGCCCGCGCGCTCGGCATGCAGCCGGTCGCGCTCCGCCTCGTAGAGCCGCGTCCGCAGCACGCGCAAAGCCTTGGCCTTGTTCTTGTGCTGCGACTTCTCGTCCTGCTGGATCACCGTCAGCCCGGTCGGGATGTGCACGATCCGCACGGCAGAGTCGGTCGTGTTGACCGACTGACCGCCCGGCCCGGACGAGCGATAGACGTCGATGCGCAGGTCCTTGTCGTCGATCTTGACGTCGACCTCCTCAGCCTCGGGCAGCACCGCGACGGTCGCCGCCGAGGTGTGGATCCGGCCGCCCGCCTCGGTCGCGGGCACGCGCTGGACGCGGTGGACGCCGCTCTCGAACTTCAGCTTCGCGAACACGCCCTGCCCCGTGACGCTGGCGACGACTTCCTTGAAGCCGCCCGCGTCCGACGACGATCCCGAGATCATCTCGACCCGCCAGCCCTGCGATTCGGCATAACGCTGGTACATCCGGAACAGGTCGCCAGCGAACAGCGCCGCCTCGTCGCCGCCGGTCCCGGCGCGCACCTCGAGCATCGCCGAGCGCTCGTCCGCGGAATCGCGCGGCAGTAACGCGAGCGCGAGCTTGCGGTCCGCGGTCTCGAGCAGCGTGCGATTCTCGTGCAATTCCTCCGACGCCATCGCGCGCAGTTCGTCATCGGCATCCTCGGCCATGAAGGCGAGGCTTTCGGCCTCCTGCCGCAGCCGTCGCACCTCGGTGGCGGCCTGCGCGACGGGTTCGAGCTCGGCATATTCCTTCGACACCGCGACGAAGCGATCCGACGGCAGGTCGCCGGTCGACATCAGCGCCTGCAACTCGTCCCGCCGCGCCTCGATTGCGCGGATGCGGTCCGGGGAGATCTGGGTCATGCGGACGCTCCCTCCTGCGTCATCCCAGCGAACGCTGGGATCCAGGGTGACCGGGCGCAGCCTTCATGGCGCTGGATCCCGGCCTGCGCCGGGATGACGGGGAGGCTCAACGCAGCGCCTCCGCCAGATCGGCGAACGCGACCTCGGTCTGCGTGCCGGTCGCGAGCGCTTTCACCGCGCCCACGCCCTTGGCGAGCTCGTCATCGCCAAGGATGATCGCGAACCGCGCGCCGAGCGCATCCGCCTTCGCCATCCGCGCCTTCATCTTGCCCTTGTACGCCATCTCGACCGCCACGCCCGCACGGCGCAGATCCGCGACGATGCCGGTCGCGCGTGCTTCGGCCGCGGCACCCATCGGCACGACCACCGCGTCGATCCCCGCCGCCGCCGGCTCGTCGAGCAACATCGCCAGCCGTTCGACGCCCGCGGCCCAGCCGACACCCGCCGTCTCGGGCCCGCCCAGCGACCCGATCAACCCGTCATAGCGCCCGCCGGCCAGCACCGTCCCCTGCGATCCCAGCCGATCGGTCACGAACTCGAACGCGGTGTGGCGGTAATAATCGAGCCCGCGCACCAGCCGCGCATTGCGCTCCCACGCGACGCCCGCGGCATCGAGCCCCGCAGTCACCGCGTCGAAGAACGCGCGCGCCTCGGGCGTCAGATACGCGTCGATATCGGGCGCGCTGTCCGCGATCGGGCGGTCCTTCGGGTCCTTCGAATCGAGGATCCGCATCGGGTTCTTCTCGAGCCGGGTCAGGCTGTCTTCGGAGAGCTCGCCGCGATGCGCCTCGAAATGCGCGACCAGCGCCGCGCGCCATGCCTCGCGCGTCTCGGCATCGCCCAAAGTGTTCAGCTGCAACGTCACGCCGTCGGCAATGCCGAGTTCGCGCAGCAACTGGTCCGCCAGCACCAGCAGCTCGACATCCGCCGCGGGTTCCGCCGCGCCGATCACCTCGGCGTCGATCTGGTGGAACTGCCGGAACCGCCCCTTTTGCGGGCGTTCGTAGCGGAACACCGGGCCGCTCGTCGTGATTTTCAGCGGCGCGAACTGCTGCCAGCCCTCGGTCAGATAGGCACGCGCGATGCCCGCGGTGAATTCGGGCCGCAGCGTCAGCGAATCTCCGCCGCGATCCTCGAACGTGTACATCTCCTTCGACACGACGTCGGTCGTCTCGCCGAGCGAGCGCGCGAACACCGCGGTGGATTCGAACACCGGGATGTCGATCCGCTGAAAGCAATAGAGCGCGCGCACGCGTTCGAAGGTGCTGAGAACATGCGCGAAACGGCGCTGCTCGTCGCCGAAGATGTCCTGAGTGCCGCGGATGCGACGCGGGGTTTCTGTTCTGGCCATGATGCGCGCGTATCTAGGCGACGTGCCCGCGAAGCGCTAGCGCCGTCACATGAGCAACGACGTCCGCTATTGGGGGCTCGGCCGGCGCATCGCCCCGCCGCGCTTCGTGCTGTTTGCATGCGTCTTCGCGATCGGCCTCGTCGCGCTGATCCCCCGACTGGGGCTGGGCCGCGGCACGATGGCGGCGTTCGATATCGCCGCGGTCCTGTTCCTCGCCACCGTCGCGACCTTGTTCGGCAACGCCACCGCGGAGCGGATGCGGCGCTATGCGGACGAGAACGACGCCAACCGCGCGGTGCTGCTCGCGTTCAGCGGGACGATCCTGATCGTCGTGCTCGTCGCGGTGGCGAAGGAATTGCAGGGCAAGACCGATCTCGTCGCGGTCCTGATCTCGGTCACGACCCTGGTGCTCGCCTGGCTGTTCTCGAACATGGTCTACACGCTGCATTACGCGCATCTGTTCTACAGCGACGCCGCGGATGGCAGCGACGCGGGCGGGCTGGACTTCCCCTCCTGCGCCGAGCCCGATTACTGGGACTTCGCCTATTTCGCCTTCACGCTCGGCATGACCTTCCAGACCTCCGACGTCGAGATCACGTCGCGGCGCGTGCGCAAGGTCGCATTGGGCCAGTGCATGGCCGCGTTCGTCTTCAACATCGGCGTGCTCGCCTTCACCATCAACGTGCTCGGCAGCAGCTGACCCTGCCCCTTCCGTCATCCTGACGAAAGTCAGGATCCAGAGCCATAAACACCACCGCCCGTAACCCTGGATCCTGACGTTCGTCAGGATGACGGCGCATGTGGCAAAGCGCGACGCACCAAACGCCTGCGACGCGAAACTATACCCCCCGGCAAAGGGCTGGACGACTGCCCTTTCTGCCGCTTACACCTTGACCATCGTCTCTCTGCCGGAAGGCCTTTTCCTTGATCCGCAAGCTTCTCGTCGCATC
Organism: Sphingomonas sp. PvP018; assembly: GCF_017876865.1. Lineage (NCBI taxonomy): Bacteria > Pseudomonadati > Pseudomonadota > Alphaproteobacteria > Sphingomonadales > Sphingomonadaceae > Sphingomonas > Sphingomonas sp. PvP018. Next base: position 2,171,127 of record NZ_JAGIOU010000001.1, read on the forward strand.
CCTGCTCGCGTCTGCACTTCCCGCGGTCGCGCAAGTCCCCGCCGGCAACACCGCACCACAGCCGGTGCCGTTCGTCGACACGATCCCCGCCGCACAGGACACGCCCTATCCCGGCACGATCCTGCTCGACATCGACGCGACCGATACCGAGCGCGGCATCTTCCGCGTCAAGGAGACGATCCCCGTCGCCAAATCGGGCAAGATGGCGCTGCTTTTCCCGAAATGGCTGCCCGGCAACCATGCGCCACGCGGCGAGATCGAGAAGCTCGCCGGGCTGGTGATCCGCGCGAACGGCCGGATCCTGCCCTGGACGCGCGATCCGGTCGACGTCTACGCCTTCCACATCGACGTCCCCGCGGGCACCAAACAGCTCGACGCGACCTTCCAGTTCATCTCCGCGACCAAGGCGGACCAGGGCCGTGTCGTCATGACCCCGACGATGATCAGCCTCCAGCCGAACTCGGTCAGCCTCTATCCCGCCGGCTATTATACGCGTCAGATCCCGGTGAAGATGACCGTCACCTACCCGACCGGCTGGACCGCCGCGGGTGCGGTCCCCGCCAAGGTCTCGGGCGCGACCTATGCCTATGACCGGACCAATTACGAGATCCTCGTCGATTCGCCGATCCTCGCGGGCAAATACGGCAAGGTCTGGCCTTTGAGCCCGAAGGTCGACCTCAACGTCTTCGCCGACACCCCCGACCAGCTCGCCGCCAAGCCCGAACAGATCGACGCGCACAAGCGGCTCGTCGACCAGGCCGCGCGCACCTTCGGCGCCGAGCATTATGATCACTACGAGTTCCTGCTCTCGATCACCGACCAGCTCGGCGGGATCGGGCTCGAACATCATCGCAGCTCGGAAAACGGCGTCCGCCCCGGCTATTTCACCGAATGGGAGACGGGCGCGTCGGCGCGCAACCTGTTGCCGCACGAATTCACGCACAGCTGGGACGGCAAGTTCCGCCGCGGCGCCGACCTGTGGACCCCCGATTTCCGCACGCCGATGCGCAACTCGCTGCTCTGGGTCTATGAGGGCCAGACGCAGTTCTGGGGCTATGTGCTCCAGGCGCGCTCGGGTCTGGTCAGCAAGCAGGACACGCTCGACGGCTATGCCTCGATTCTGGGCACCTACGACACCGCGCAGGGTCGCCAGTGGCGCCCGCTGATCGACACCACCAACGATCCGGTCATCTCGTCGCGCCGTCCCAAGGGCTGGACCAGCTGGCAGCGGTCGGAGGATTACTACAATGAAGGGCTGATGGTCTGGATGGAGGTCGACGCGATGCTCCGCCAGAAGTCGGGCGGCACCAAGTCGATCGACGATTTCGCGCGAGCCTTCTTCGGCATCCGCAACGGTGACTATGGCGAGGTCACCTATACGTTCGACGACGTCGCCAAGACGCTCAACGGGATCCTGCCCTATGACTGGGCCGGCTTCCTCAACACGCGGCTGACCGAGACGGGCAAGCCCGCGCCGATCAACGGCTTTGCGATGAACGGCTACAAGCTGGTCTATGGCCCCGTGCAGAGCCCGTATCTGAAGCAGGCGGAGAAGAGCCGCGGCACCGATGTCAGCTATTCGCTGGGCTTGGTGATGAACAAGGACGGCGTCGTGACTGCCTCGATCTGGGACAGCCCCGCGTTCCGCGCCGGGATCGACGTCGGCACCGAAATCGAGGCGGTCAACGGCGAGTCCTACTCGTCGGACCGCATGAAAGCGGCAATTCTGGCGGCCCAGGGCACAAAGCTGCCGATCCGTCTGACTGTAAAAAACAACGAGCGATTCCGCGACGTCTCGCTCGATTACCATGACGGCCCGCGCTATCCGCGGCTCGAGAAGGTCGGTACAGGTGACGGCGGACTGGACAAGTTGCTGATGCCGCGCTGACAGTTCCGATATTTTTCCGGTGCCGGCCGCCTCCCCAAGGGGAAGCGGCCGGCACCGCCATTTCTGAAAGGACCGCCATGCGTATCGACCTCATCCCGACGGGCAAGAACCCGCCCGAAGACCTGAACGTCATCATCGAAGTCCCGACCGGCGGCGAGCCCGTGAAGTACGAGTTCGACAAGGCATCGGGCGCGCTGTTCGTCGACCGCATCCTGCACACGCCGATGCGCTACCCCGCGAACTACGGCTTCGTGCCGCACACGCTCAGCCCCGATGGCGACCCGCTCGACGCGCTCGTGATCGCGCGCTCGCCGTTCATCCCGGGCTGCGTCGTCCGCGCGCGCCCGATCGCGGTGCTCAACCTCGAGGACGAGGCCGGCGGCGACGAGAAGCTCGTCTGCGTCCCCGTCAACGACGTGTTCCCCTATTATTCGAACGTCGGCGGCCGTGCCGACGTGCCCGAGATCGTGTTCGAGCAGATCGAGCATTTCTTCACCCACTATAAGGACCTCGAGAAGAAGAAGTGGGTCCGCGTCGGCAAGTGGGGCGATGCCGAGGAAGCCAAGCGCATCACGATCGAGGCGATCGAGCGCTACGAAGAGGCCAAGAAGCAGGGCGACGAGCCCATGAACGCGGACGACGCCGCAGGCCGCTGATCACAAGCGACCGAAGTCGAAGCGGCGCGCACCCGGCGCGCCCTTCGACTGCGCTCAGGGCGAACGGGGCCGCGAAACACCAAACCCCGTTCGTGCTGAGCGAAGTCGAAGCACCTGCCCCGCCCTTACGGCGCCGGCCGCTCCGCCTGCGCTTCCGCCAGATACAGCGAGAACAACCCCGCCGGATCGGTCCACTCGCGGATCGGCGTCCACCCGCCCGACCGCAACAGGATCCGCGCATCGCGTGACCCGTATTTGTGGCTGTTCTCGGTGTGGATCGTCTCGCCCGCGGCGATATCGAACGGCCGCCCCTCGATCGTGAATGCGGCGTCGCGCTGCGCCTCGAGATGCATCTCGATCCGCGCGCGGTCATCGTTCCACACCGCCTTGTGCCGGAACGCCTCGACCGGCACGTCGGCGTCGAGCTCGCGGTTGATCCGCTCGAGCAGGTTCATGTTGAACGCCGCGGTCACGCCCTGCGCATCGTCATAGGCGGGGACCAGCACCGCCGGATCCTTGATCCGGTCCATCCCGATCAGCAGCATCGCGCCAATCCCGAGCGACGCGCGCATCGCCTTCAACAGGTCGACCGCCATCAGCGGGATCATGTTACCGATCGTCGACCCCGGAAAGAAGCCGAGCTTGGGCGTGTCCGCGATCGTCTTCGGCAATGCCAGCGGCCGCATGAAATCCGCCTCGAACGGCAGGACCAGCAGCTCGGGGAACTGCGCCGCGAGCACGCGCGACGATTCGCGCAGGAAATCGCCCGAGATATCGATCGGCACATAGACCGACGGCGCCACCGCGCTCAGCAGGATCGGCGTCTTGCTCGACGACCCCGACCCGAATTCGACCACCGCACGTCCTGCACCGGCAATCTCGGCGACCTCGGGACAGGCGGTCTCGAGGATCGAGCGCTCGGTCCGCGTCGGATAATATTCGGGCAGGTCGGTGATCGCCTCGAACAGCTCCGACCCGCGCCGGTCATAGAACCAGCGCGCCGGAATCGCGCGCGGCCGCCGTTCCAGCCCGGCGAGCACGTCCGCCCGGAAGGCGGGATCGGCCAGGCTCTGCTCGCCGTCTTCGATTTCACGCTTCAACATCAGATATCCTTGGCGAGCCGGACGCCGGTGAACTGCCAGCGCTGGTGCGGGTAGAAGAAATTGCGGTAGCTCGCGCGCGCATGGCCGCGCGGCGTCGCGCAGCTCCCGCCGCGCAGCACGAACTGTCCGCTCATGAACTTGCCGTTATACTCGCCGACCGCACCCTCGACCGCGCGGAAGCCGGGATAGGGCCGATAGGCGCTCCCCGTCCATTCCCAGACGTCGCCGAAAAAGGCCGGGTCGCCGGCGCGTGCCGGCCGCGGCTCGACCGGGCCCGCCGCATCCATCTGATTGCCGCCATCGCCGGCATAGTCCGCCGCGACGGCCTCCCATTCGGCCTCGGTCGGCAGCCGCGCGCCCGCCCAGCTGGCATAGGCGTCCGCCTCGTAGAAACTGACATGCGTCACCGGCGCGGCGGGATCGATCGCGCGCCGCCCGTCGAGCCCGAACCGCGTCCAGCCCCCGTCGCGTTCTTCCCAGTACATCGGCGCGACGATGCCCTCCGCCTTCACCCAGGCCCAGCCATCGGCGAGCCAGTGGCGCGGCTCGCTATAGCCGCCATCGGCAATGAACGCCGCCCATTCGCCATTGGTCACCGTCCGGTCGGCGACCGCGTGGCGCGCGAGCAGCGTGTCGTGCCGCGGCGTCTCGCAATCGAACGCGAAGCCGTCGCCGTCATGCCCCATCCGCGCGATCCCGGCGTCGCGTTCGATCCAGCCGATCGCGCCCGGCATCTCGACCGGCACCTTGCGCGGCGCAGCCCAGACTGCGGGCTCGAGGGGATTTTCCGAAAACAAATGGAGGATGTCGGTCACCAGCAATTCCTGGTGCTGCTCCTCGTGATGGCAGCCGAGCGCCACGAGCTCGCGCGCCGCCTCGGGCAGATCGGGCAGAGCCGCGACCAGCGCCGCATCGACATGCGCGCGGTAGGCGCGGACCTCGTCGAGCGTCGGCCGCGTGGTCATCCCGCGCCGGTCGCGCGCATGCCGCCGGCCCTCCGCCTCGTAATAGCTGTTGAACAGGAACGGGAAGCGTTCGTCGTGCAGCCGGTAGCCGGCGACATGATCGCGCAGCACGAACGTCTCGAAGAACCAGCTGGTATGCGCCAGATGCCATTTGGTCGGCGACGCGTCGGGCATCGACTGCACCGTCGCATCCGCATCCGACAGCGGCGCGGCCAGCGCGATCGACAGATCGCGCACGGCAGCGAAGCGCCGACCGAGCGCGTCCGTGTCAGGCAGGGTCGTGGGATTATGGGTGGGGACGGGGTTCGGCATCGACTGTCCTCGTGCGGGCGATGCACGCGGCACGGCCCCTTATAAAAGGATGCAGCGATACGGAGCGCTATCCGCGCGTTGCCCCCGGTCGCCAAAGAACGTCGCTCGCCCCGTTTTGGTTCACCGCACGCGCGGCGACGAACAGGAAATCCGACAGGCGGTTAACATACGCTAATGCCAATGGATTGATCGGGTCGTCGACCGCGACCACCGCGCGCTCGGCGCGGCGCGTGATCGCGCGCGCCAGATGCAGCGCCGCGGCGCCCGGCGATCCACCCGGCAGGATGAAGCTGGTCAGCGGCGCCATCTGCGCGGTCATCGCGTCGATCTCGCCTTCGAGCCGCTCGACCTGCGAACCGATGATCCGCAGCGTCATTTCCGACGGCGCGAAATCCTCACCCGGCGTCGCGATGTCCGCGCCGAGATCGAACAGGTCGTTCTGGATCCGCTCGAGCGCTCGGCCAAGCGGATGATCGCCCAGCGCCACCGCGGCCACGCCGATCGCGCTGTTCGCCTCGTCGACATCGCCGATCGCCTGCATCCGCGGGCACGCCTTGGACACGCGCGACCCGTCGACCAGCCCCGTGGTCCCCGCGTCGCCGGTCCGCGTGTAGATCTTGTTCAGCTTTACCATGACGTTACGCCCTTCGGGCTCAGGTCCGGCCCGCGGCGAACAGGATCAGCACGACGATCAGGATCGCGATCGCCTGGAAGAAGATGCGCTGCTGCATCATCCGGTTCGATTTCAGCGACGCGGCGCTCGGCCCCCCGTCCTTCACCTGCGCCGACTGGTCCTGCAGGAACGTCACCACCCCGCGCACCAGAGCAACGAGCGTCGCGATCATCGCCGCGATCAGGAGGATGACGAGGAAGGTGTTCATGACGACAATCTAGGCATGCGCGCCCCGCCCCGCAATGGCCGTTCCGCCGGTCGTCGGACAAGCCTCGAAACGGGCGGAATTCTACGCTGACAGCCTCGATCTTCCCGGCTAGCATCGTGACAAATGGGGGAATGAGTATGCGTAACGGACGGATCGGCGCCAGCCTGGCGATGCTGGCTATGTTGAGTGCGTGCGGCGGAGACTCCGGCGCGGTGTCGGGATCGACCGGCGGTACGCCCGGGGTGTCCACCCCGACCACCGGCACGACCACCCCGACGACCGTCGCGGGGTGCAGCCTGCGCGAGCGGCAGGACTGGGCAGCGGCGCAGCTGCGCGAATGGTATCTGTTCCCCGAGACGCTGCCCGCCAGCCTCGACCCGACACCCTATACGACCGTCGACGCCTATATCGACGCGCTGACCGCGACCGCGCGCGGCCAGCGCCGCGACCGCTATTTCACCTATCTGACGTCGATCAAGGAGGAGGACGCCTATTATGAGGCCGGTTCCAATGCCGGCTTCGGCTTCCGTCTCGGCATCGATGGCAGCGGGCGCCGTGCCTATGTCATCGAATCCTTCGAAGGCGGCGCCGCGTTGGCGGCGCAGGTCGATCGCGGTGCCGAAATCGTCGCGATCGGGACCAACGCCAACACGCTGCGGACCGTCAGCGCGATCTTCGCCGCAGAGGGTAGCGCGGGCGTCTCGACCGCGCTCGGCCCGGACACGGTCGGCACCAGCCGCGTGCTGCAGATCCGCGACGCGCAGGGCACGCGCGACATCACGCTGACGAAGACCGATTTTGCGCTGCTCCCGGTCTCGAGCCGCTACGGCGCAAAGGTCATCGCCGATGGCGGGCGCAACTATGGGTATATCAACCTCCGGACGTTCATCTCGACCGCCGACCCCGCGCTGCGCGCCGCCTTTGCCAGTTTCCGCGCGCAGAACGTCACCGATATCGTCATCGACCTGCGCTATAATGGCGGCGGGCTGATCTCGATCGCGGAGCTGATGACCGACCTGCTCGGTCGCAACCGCGCGACCTCCGAAGTCTCGAGCTACACGACCTTCCGCACCGAAAAATCCGCCAACAACACGACGCGCTTCTTCGCGCCGCAGCCCGAATCGATCGCGCCGACGCGCGTCGCGTTCATCGGCACGGGCGGGACCGCCTCGGCGAGCGAACTCGTCATCAACGCGATGATCCCGTATCTGCACAGCGCTGCCGGGCTGATCGGCACGAACACCTATGGCAAGCCCGTCGGCCAGATCGGGCTCGACCGCGCCGCCTGCGACGACCGTCTGCGCGTGGTCGCGCTGTCGACGCAGAACGCCGCACGCCAGGGCGCCTATTATGACGGGCTGGCCGGCACGGTCGAGGCGAGCTGCCGGGCCGAGGACGATATCCGCTATCCGCTCGGCGACCCGCGCGAAGCCTCGACGCGGCAGGCGATCGACTTCCTCGCCGGCCGCAGCTGCCTGCCCGTCACCGCGACCGCGGCGACCGCGTCGGCCCGCACCAGCACGCCCACGCCGACGACCGACCTCCCCACGCGCGCGCTGCTCATCCCCGACCACCCCACCACCCCGCAACGCGAAGTCCCCGGCCTCTATTGACCCGCCCGGCGCGACGGGGCCGGGTCACCCCACCCACCCCGTCACCCTGACGAAAGTCAGGGCCCAGAGCCAAACACGCCGCACCCCGTAACCCTGGATCCTGACCTGCGTCAGGATGACGAGGGGCATGGCCAGCGCCCCACCGCCCCACCCGTCATCCTGACGAAAGTCAGGATCCAGAGCCGAACACGCCGCCCCCCGGTAACCCTGGATCCTGACTTTCGTCAGGATGACGGCACGTGGGGAGCATCCCGGTGAGCATCCCCCGCCAGCATCGCCCGCACCCCCGCCGCGACCGCCAACCCATCCTCCCCCCGTTCGCGCATGGCCGCGAGCGAGGGCGCGCCGGTGCGCTTGGCCAGCCGCGCACCATCCGCCCCCAGCATCAGCGGATGATGATGATAGCGCGGCGTCGGCAGCCCCAGCAGCGCCTGCAACAGCCGGTGCACGTCGGTCGCCGCGAACAGGTCGTCGCCGCGCACCACGTCGGTGACGCCCTGCGCCGCATCGTCGAGCGTCACCGCGAGATGATAGCTGGCGGGCGCATCCTTGCGCGCGAGCACCACATCGCCCTGCGCCGCCGGATCGGCACGCACCGTCCCCGCGCGCGCATCCGCCCAGTCGAGCGGTCCCGTCACGCTGAGCGCCGCTACCATGTCGAGCCGCCAGCAATGCGCCTCCCCCATCCGCGCCGCGACCTCCGCGGGCGCCAGCCGCCGGCACGTCCCCGGATAGACCGCGGCGTCTCCGGCATGCGGCGCCGACAGGCTCGCCGCGATCTCCGCGCGCGTGCAGAAACACGGATAGAGCAGCCCGCGCGCGTTCAATCCGTCGAGTGCCGCCTGATAGGATGCGAGCCGCGCCGACTGGTGGGACAGATCGTCCCAGTCCAGCCCCAGCCAGCGCAGATCCTCCACGATCCCCGCGACATGCTCGGGCCGGCTGCGGCCCATGTCGATATCCTCGATCCGCAGCAGGAACCGCCCGCCCCGCGCCCGCGCAAAGTCGTGCGCGCGGATCGCCGACAGCGCATGGCCAAGGTGCAGCCGCCCGGTCGGACTGGGCGCGAACCGCGTCGTGACGAATTCCGCGCTGTTCACTGGACTTGACCCCATGTCCCGCGCCGTGCTGTCATGACCCTGTCATGCCGGTGCGCGAAAGCGCGTCCGGGACTTTTGTGGGAGGAGCCGTGTTTCACCCCGACCTGATACGCCACCCGGATGGATGTCCGGCGCTCGTGCTCAACGCCGATTATACGCCGCTCTCCTATTATCCGCTCAGCGTCTGGCCCTGGCAGACTGCCGTGAAGGCCGTCTTCCTCGATCGCGTCGATATCGTCGCCAATTACGAACGCGAGGTGCGCAGCGCGAGCTTCGCGCTCAAGCTCCCCTCGGTGATCGCGCTCAAGCAATTCGTCAAACCGTCGCAATTTCCCGCCTTCACCCGTTTCAACCTGTTCCTGCGCGACAAGTTCACCTGCCAATATTGCGGCAAGCTGCGCGATCTCACCTTCGACCATGTCATTCCCCGCGCGCAAGGCGGGCGGACCACCTGGGAAAATGTCGTCACCGCCTGTGCGCCGTGCAACCTCAAAAAGGGCGGGCGCACCCCGCGTCAGGCGGCGATGCCGCTCCATCTCGAGCCGATCCGCCCGACCAACTGGCATCTGCACGAACATGGCCGCAGCTTCCCGCCGAATTATTTGCACGAAACCTGGCATGATTGGCTCTACTGGGACATTGAACTCGAAGCGTGACCGTCCGGCCGCGCAGCACTGTGCGGGAGACGGGTCGATGCGGGTGATGATGGGTGTGATCGCGGCAGGACTGATCGTCGCGGGTTGCGGCGACAAGGACGCGCAGCGCGCAGAGGCGGATGCCGGCGCGGTCGGCTTCGTGCCCCCCTCGGTCACCTCGCGGCTCGATTTCGGCGCCAGCATGGAACGCCGCTTCCGCACGCTCGACCGCAATGCCGATGATCGCATCACCAAGGACGAGCTGCCCTCCCCCAATGCACGGATCAAGGCGTTCGACCGCAACAAGGACGGCGTGATCACCGAGGTCGAGTGGAGCGAAGGCACGCTGCGATGGTTCGACCGGATGGACCTGAACCACGACGGCACCGTCACCTCCGAAGAGCGCGCCGAAGCCCGCAAGCGCGAGGGGCGATGATCGTCAGTAATTTTATGTCCTGACCGCACGCCTTCAGGCGCGGATTTCATCGCCGATTGCGGGTTCGGCGGTTGACCTGATCCCTGTCGCAGCGCAGCAAGGCGCATGGCCAGTCTTCCCGCAATCGCGAACAATTCCGACATCCGTTTCCTCGGCACGCTGCTCGGCGACGTCATCCGCAGCTATGGCGGACCGCGTCTGTTCGAGGCGACCGAGACGATCCGCAAGGCCTCGGTCGAGCGTCACCGTGGCCTCGCCGAGGGCCGGACCGACGATCACGCCGCGGTCGATCTCAGCCTCGAAAAGCTCAGCCTCGACGAGACGCTCGATTTCGTCCGCGGCTTCATGCTGTTCTCGATGCTCGCCAATCTGGCCGAGGACCGGCAGGGGATCGCGGCCGAACACGGCGCCGACCTCGCCTCCGCGATCGCGCAGCTCGAAGCCGAGGGGATCGACCGGACGCAGGTCCGCGCGCTGCTCGACCATGCGCTGATCGTCCCCGTGCTCACCGCGCACCCGACCGAGGTGCGGCGCAAGAGCATGATCGACCACCGCAACCGCATCGCCGAGCTGCTCGCGCTGCGCGATGCGGGTCGCGACACCACCCCCGATGGCGACCGGGTCGACGACGCGATCCTGCGCCAGATCGCATTGCTGTGGCAGACGCGCGTGCTGCGCCGCGACCGGCTCTACGTCACCGACGAGGTCGATACCGCGCTCAGCTATCTGCGCGACGTCTTCCTCCCCACCTTGCCCGCGCTCTACCAGCGCTGGGACCGCGCGCTCGGCGAACGCACGCCAAGCTTCCTCAAGCCCGGCAGCTGGATCGGCGGCGACCGCGACGGCAACCCCTATGTCACCGCCGATTCGCTCAAGACCGCGCTCGCCCGCGCGAGCGAGGCGGTGCTCGGCTATTATTGCCAGGCGGTCCACGCGCTCGGTGCCGAGCTGTCGATCTCGACCGAGCATGCCGTCGCCGACCCCGCGGTCGAGGCGCTGGCTGCGGCAAGCGGCGACGACGCCACCAGCCGCGCCGACGAACCCTATCGCCGCGCCTTGTCGGGGATCTATGCGCGCCTCGCCGCGACGCAGCAGAAACTGACCGGCAAGGCCGCGCCGCGCCCCGGCCGCCTCACCGGCGCGCCCTATGCAAGCCCCGCCGATCTGCGCGCCGATCTCGTTACGCTCGCCCACGGGCTCGGCACCGCGCTCAAGACCGGCGGCGCGCTCGGCCGGCTGATCCGCGCGGTCGAGACGTTCGGCTTCCACCTCGCCACGCTCGACCTGCGCCAGAACAGCGCAGTCCATGAACGCGTCGTCGCCGAACTGCTCAAGGTGTCGGGCGTCGAGCCGGACTATCTCGCGCTCGACGAGGCGGCGCGCGTCGCGCTGCTCCGCCGCGAACTCGCCAATGCGCGCCCGCTCACCACCCGCTTTGCCGCGTATAGCGATGAGACCGCGGGCGAACTCGCGATCCTCCAGGCCGCCGCCGACGCGCATGCCGCCTATGGCCCCGCCTGCATCACCAACTACATCGTCTCGATGGCGCAGTCGGTCAGCGACCTGCTCGAGGTGAATTTGCTGCTGAAGGAGGTCGGGCTCTACCGCCCCGGCGACACACCGACCGCCGCGATCATGGCGGTGCCGCTGTTCGAGACGATCGGCGATCTCGAGGCCGCGCCCGCGGTCATGACCGCCTGGTTCGCGCTGCCCGAGATCGCGACGATCGCCAAGGCGCGCGGTCATCAGGAGGTGATGATCGGCTATTCGGACAGCAACAAGGATGGCGGCTACCTCACCTCCACCTGGCAATTGTCCAAGGCCTCGACCGCGCTCAGGCCCGTGTTCGAACAGGCGGGCGTCGGCATGCAGCTGTTCCACGGCCGCGGCGGCGCGGTCGGGCGCGGCGGCGGCTCCGCCTTCGCGGCGATCCGCGCACAGCCCGTCGGCACCGTGCAGGGCCGCATCCGCATCACCGAACAGGGCGAGGTGATCGCCGCCAAATACGGCACGCGCGACGCGGCGATGACCAATCTCGAGGCGATCGCCTCGGCCACGTTGCTCGCCAGCCTCGAACCCGAACGCCTGTCGAACGCCGACACCACGCGCTTCTGCGCCGCGATGGACTGGCTCAGCGACACCGCGTTCCACAGCTATCGCGACCTCGTCTACGGCACGGTCGGTGGCGACGAGCGCGGCTTTCGCACCTTTTTCCGCCAGATGACGCCGATCGCCGAGATCGCCGGGCTCAAGATCGGCAGCCGTCCCGCCAGCCGCACCAAGTCCGACCGGATCGAGGATCTGCGCGCCATCCCCTGGGTGTTCAGCTGGGCGCAGGCGCGCGTCATGCTTCCCGGCTGGTACGGCGTCGGCCAGGCGCTCGCCGGGTTCGAGGACAAGGCGCTGCTGCGCGACATGGCGCAGGGCTGGCCGCTCTTCGCCTCCGCGCTCGCCAATCTGGAGATGGTGCTGGCCAAGTCGGACATGGCGATCGCCGCACGCTATGCCGGGCTGGTCGAGGATCCGGCGCTGCGCGATACCGTCTTCGGCCGGATCCGCGACGGCTGGCAGCAGACGCATGACGGGCTGCTCGACGCGACCGGCCAGTCGCGCCTGCTCGAGAAGCACCCTGCGCTCGAGGCGTCGATCCGCCTCCGCCTGCCCTATATCGAGCCGCTCAACCTGCTTCAGATCGAACTGATCAAACGCCGCCGCGCCGGCGAAGAGGATGCGCGCATCGGCGAAGGCATCCTCCTGTCGATCAACGCGATCGCCACCGGCCTGAGAAACTCAGGCTAATCTCCCTCTCCCCCGGGGGAGAGGGAAGGGGCCCGCGGCCCTTGCCGCGGGAAGGGTGAGGGCAAGTGAGGCCAAAACCCTCACCCCAAACCCCTCAGTCCGCCGCACCAAAAAACGGCGCCGCTATCTCCGGCCGCACGCGTAGCAACCGCCCGCTCGCCCGGTCGAGCAGCGCCCAGGTCGTCACCGCGTCCAGCTTCACGCGCCCGTCGTCGCCGACGAACCGCACATGCCGGTCGAACCGCGCGCCCTTCGGCCCGCCCTCGACCCAGGTCTCGCCGGTCACCGTCTCGCCCGCGACCACGCTGCCGCGATAGTCGATCTCGTGCCGCGTCACGACCCAGACATAGGCGGCCTTGTGCTCGGCGGGCGCCACCGCCTCCCAATGCGCGGTCGCGATCCGCTGGATCCACTGGACCCAGACCGCATTGTTGACGTGCCCCAGCTCGTCGATATCCGCCTCGGCCGCGGTGATCGTCATCGTGAAGGTCATGCGCTGCGCTCCCGCCATTTCCGCCACGCGAACCAGCCGCCGCCGACCGCCAGCAGCGCCGCGGCGCCGAGCAGGATCAGCCGCCCGGTGCCGATCCGCCCCAGCATCTCCTCGATGACGTTGCCGAACGCATAGCCGATCGCGCTGAACGCACAGCCCCACACGATCGCCGCGGCGAGGTTCACCGCCAGGAACAGGCGCTGCGAAATCCGGCTCGTCCCGATCGCGATCGGGCTGACGGTGCGAATCCCGTAGACGAAGCGATAGGCGAAGATGAACCGCCGCGGATAGCGTTCGAGCAGGTCGATCGCGCGCGCATAGGCCGACCGCCGCCGGATCGCCGCAACGGGGCGCGACTCGCGGAAATACCGCCCGCCCGCAAAGAACAGCTGGTCCGCGACGAACGACCCGATCACCGCCGCCGCCATCGCGCCCGCCAGCGACACCAGCCCCTGATGCGCCAGCACCCCGCCCGTCACGACCGCCGCCTCCCCCTCGACCCCTGCCCCGAGGAAGATCGCCAAGACGCCATAGCGCGCCACCAACGCCTCGATCGTCACGCGGCAGGCAGTCCTTGTTCACGCGAAGGCGCGAAGGCGCAAAGATAGGTGGTTCGCGCAGAGGCGCAGAGGACGCTGAGAATGGTGTGCATCTTCTCTCTGCGTCCTCCGCGTCTCCGCGCGAAAACTCTAAATCTTCGCGCCTTCGCGCCTTCGCGCGAAACAAGAATCACCCAGCCACGCCCAATTGCCACAGCACGAACGCATGCTCCTCCGCCGCCTCGCGCAGCGACTCGAACCGGCCCGACTTGCCGCCATGCCCCGCGCCCATGTTCGTCTTGAGCAACAGCACATTGTCGTCGGTCTTCATCAGCCGCAGCTTGGCCGCCCATTTCGCCGGCTCCCAATAGGTCACGCGCGGATCGTTGAGCCCGCCGCTGATGAACATCGGCGGATAGGCCTGCGCCTTGACGTTGTCGTACGGCGAATAGGAACGGATCAGCGCGAACGCCGCCGGATCCTCGATCGGATTGCCCCATTCGGGCCATTCCCCCGGCGTCAGCGGCAATTCGGCATCGAGCATCGTGTTGAGCACGTCGACGAACGGCACGTCGGCGATCACCGGGCCCCAGAGCGCGGGGTCGGAATTGACCACCGCGCCCATCAGCTCGCCACCCGCAGACCGCCCCGCGATCGCGATCCGCCCCGCAGACGTCCACTTTGCGTCGACCAGCGCCTTTGCCACGTCGACGAAATCGTTGAACGTGTTCTCGCGCTTCTCCAGCTTGCCGTCGAGATACCATTGCTGGCCAAGGTCATCGCCGCCGCGGATGTGCGCGATCGCATAGGCAAAGCCGCGATCAAGCAGGCTCATGCGCCCGGTCGAGAAGCCCGGCGGGATCGCATAGCCGTAAGCGCCATAGGCATAGAGGAACACAGGCGCCGACCCGTCGCGCACGAACCCCGCCGGATAGACGATCGACACCGGAATCTCGGTGCCGTCCCGCGCGGTGATCTTCAGCCGCTCGGTCGCGTATTTCGCCGCGTCGTAACCGCTCGGGATCTCCTGCACCTTGAGCATCGTCCGCTCACCGGTGTCGACGTCATAGTCGTACACCGTCCCCGGCGTGACCATCGACTCATAGCCGAGCCGCAGCACGGTCATGTCATATTCGGGATTATCGCCGAGCCCGGCGACATAGCTCGCCTCGGGAAACTCGATCCGTTTCCCCTCGGTCGGCGTCTCGTACCGGTGGATCGCGATCTGATCGAGCCCGTCCTCGCGCCCGTCGACCACGAAGAAGTCCTGATAGCACTCCACCCCGGTCATGTAGAAGGTCGGGCTGGCCGGGATCAGCTCGGTCCACGCGCCCGGCTCCTCGACCAGCGCGGTGCACAGGCGGAAGTTGGGATCGACGTCGTTGGTGTGGATGAACAGCGTCCCGTCATGCTCGTCGACGTCATATTCGCGGCCCACTTTCCGCGCCGAGACGAGGATCGGCACCGCCAGCGGCTCGTGCGCGGGCAGCAGGTAGATTTCGCTCGTCACATGGTCGCTCGTCGCGATCACGATCCACTTGCGCGAACTCGTCTCGCCGACGCCGACGCGGAAGCCCTCGTCCTCCTCGTGGAACAGCACGACGTCGTCGCTGATCGGCGTGCCCAGCCGGTGGAACCGCGCATTGTCGGTCCGCCACTGCTCGTTCGCCAGACCGTAGAGGAAGCCCGCATCGTCCGCGGTCCAGACGATCTCGCTGAGCATCCCGGGGATGACGTCGGGCAGGTGCTCGCCGGTGTTCAGGTCCTTGACCCGGACCTCGAACCGCTCGCTCCCGTTATCGTCGATCGCATAGGCGAGATAGCGCCCGTCATTGCTGACCGAGAACGCGCCGAGCCGGAAATATTCATGCCCCTCGGCCAGCGCCGGCTCGTCGAGCAGCAGCTCGTCGTCACCGCCCGCGACGGGCTTGCGCCACCATTTCTTGTACTGGCCGCCGGTCTCGTAGGCGGTCCAGTAGAGCCAGTCGCCGTCCTTTTGCGGGACCGAGGATTCGTCCTCCTTGATCCGCGCCTTCATCTCTTCGTACAACGTGTCGGTCAGCGCCTTGTGCGGCGCCATCTGCGCCTCGAAATAGGCGTTCTCGGCGGCGAGATACGCCAGCACGTCCGCGTCATCGACCTCGGGATAGTTGGGATCCTTCAGCCACGCATAGGGATCCTCGATCGTCACGCCATGCGCGGTGAAGCTGTGCGGCCGCTGCTCGGCACGCGGCGGTACGGATGGGGTCTCGGGCGAAGAGATGGCAGGGGAATTCATGGTCATCCCCCCTGTTACCGCCCCGACGACCGGAAGCCAACGCACCACGCCCGCTCCCCCGCAAGCAAACCCCGCTGTCCTACACGCCGCGTTTCTGTCACAACACGAACCATGCCCTGTCCCGGCCCCAATCGCCCGCACACGCCCCCGCCCGCGCGGCACCCGACCGGCACGCTGCCCCTGACAAAGCCGCATATTTTGCTGCCAGCGTCTCAACATTCACAACATTCAGATCGACGAAAGCCCCGATGACCCGATCCAGCCCGACCCGACTCGCTGCCCTGCGCGCCCATCTCGCCGCCGCCGGCCTCGACGGCTTCGTCGTGCCGCTGACCGACGAGCATATGAGCGAATATGTCGGCGGTTATGCACAGCGGCTCGGCTGGCTGACCGGGTTCCAGGGCTCGGCGGGCAGCGCCGCGGTGCTCGCCGACCGCGCCGCGATCTTCACCGATGGCCGCTACACGCTCCAGGTCCGCGAACAGGTCGATGGCGATCACTGGGACTACGCCCCCGTGCCGCAGACCAGTGTCGCCGCCTGGCTCGGCACCCACGTCACCGAGGGCGCGCGGATCGGCTATGACGCGTGGCTGCACACCAGCGCCTGGGTCGCCGAAGCCAGCGCGGTGCTCGCCGATCGCGGGGCTGAGCTCGTCGCGGTCGACGCCAACCCGATCGACGCGATCTGGACCGACCGCCCCGCGCCATCGCCCGCCAGGATCACCATTCAGCCCGACGCGTTCGCCGGCGCCTCGTCCGCCGAGAAGCGCGCGCGGATCGCCGACTGGCTCGCCGAACAGCGCGCCGACGCGGTCGTGCTGTCCGCGCTCGACTCGATCGCCTGGACGCTCAACATCCGCGGCGACGACGTCAGCCACACCCCCGTCGCGCTCAGCTATGCGATCGTCGGCGCGGACGGCACCACCGACCTGTTCGTCGCACCCGAAAAGCTCGACGACACCGTCCGCCAGCATCTCGGCAACGCGGTCCGCGTCCATGACCGCGCCGCGTTCCAGCCCGCGCTGCGCGACTTCGCAGGCAAGCGCGTCGCCGCCGACCCCGAACGCGCGGTCGCCGCGATTTCCGACGCACTGACCGCCGGCGGGGCCAAGGTGCTCGCGCTGCGCGATCCCGTCGTGATCGCCAAGGCGCTCAAGAACCCGGTCGAGATCGCCGGCCACCGCGCCGCCTCGGTGCGCGACGGCGCCGCGCTCGCGCGCTTCCTGCGCTGGGTCGAGACCGACTGCGCCGACGGCAGCCAGACCGAATTGTCCGCCACCGCGAAGCTGCTCGCCTTCCGCGAGGCGACCGGGCTGCTGAAGGACACGTCGTTCGACACGATCTCCGCGACCGGCGCGCACGGCGCCAGCCCGCACTACCACTGCACCGAGGAGTCGAACGTCCCCCTCGAGCCCGGCCAGCTCTATCTGGTCGATTCGGGCGGGCAATATGCCGACGGCACCACCGACGTGACGCGCGTCATGCCGATCGGCGCGCTGGCACCCGAACAGGGCAAGGAGATCCGCGACCGCTTCACCCGCGTGCTCAAGGGCCATATCGCGATTGCGACCGCGGTCTTCCCCGACGGCACGCTTGGCGGCCAGATCGACGCCTTCGCCCGCCGTCCGCTCTGGGAGGCCGGCCTCGATTTCGCGCACGGCACCGGCCACGGCATCGGCGCCTATCTGGCGGTGCACGAGGGGCCACAGCGGATCGCCTCGCCCAACTACCCCGGCGGCGCGGCGATGGAGCCGCTGCGTGCCGGCATGATGCTCTCGAACGAGCCCGGCTATTACAAGGCGGGCGAATACGGCATCCGGATCGAGAATCTGCTGCTGATCGAACCGCGCACGATTCCCGGCGCGGACCGCGCGATGCTCGGTTTCGAGACGCTGACCTTCTGCCCGATCGAGCGCACGCTGATCGAGCCGTCGCTGCTCACCCACCCCGAGCTCGCGTGGCTGAACGCCTATCACGCGGAGGTGCTGGACACGCTCTCGCCCGAAATGACCGGCGACGACCTCGCCTGGCTTCAGGCAAAATGCGCGCCGATCGGCTGACCGCCTCAGTCCACAGGCGGCTCATCCGTAGGGGGAGCCGCGGCGGGCTCGGCCGCCGCGGCACGCGCCTGCGCCTTGCGACGGCGCAGATTCTCGCGCAGCGCGGCGGCCATGCGGGCCGCTTTTTCCGCCGCCTTTTCATCGTTCGATTGCATAATAACGCTCTACATCGTCGCGCGACGCCTTGACAATCGTCCCGCCCTCGTCTCTTAGCCCCACTCCGCCGACAGCGATGTCGACGAGTGCTGCCGTAGCTCAGTGGTAGAGCGCATCCTTGGTAAGGCTGAGGTCGTGAGTTCAATCCTCACCGGCAGCACCAGCTTTTTTCATCCGACCGCCGCGTGGACCCGACGTCCCGCCGGCCCCGCGATAGCGGGCCTTGAGGTCGGTTACCCCATCCTGACCAAAGTCTGTCGGCAATGGCCGCCATGGCGGCGACGCCTTGCCGTGACGCCGTCCTGTGCCTAAACCGCTCCCATAATACCAATGAAATACCGGAGAGCTGTTATGACGCGACGCATGGCCATGACGGGGACGTACGCGGCACTGATCGCAGCGGGATTGGCGACTACGGTTTCCGCGCAGGGTGCCGCGCAGCCGGTGACGATGCCCGCCATCTTCCCCGCGCCGACGTCGGTCGCGCTGCGGACCGGCACGATAACGCTTGGCCGATCGGTGGTGCTCGTCGCCCCCGCCGACACCGACGGTGACAGCGTCGCGCTGGTCCGCGAGATCCTGCGCGCCGCCGGCGTCACGACGATCACGACCGCACGGCGGCTGCCCGCCGCCCCCGATCGCCCGCACATCCTGCTCGGCACCGGCGACACCGCGATCGTCCGCGACGCGCTGGCCCGCGCCGGTACCGTCCGCGACACGCATCCCGAAGGCTATACGATCGCCACGCTCGCAGCCGGCAACAGCGGCATCATCACGCTGGCGGGCCAGGACGCGGACGGACTGTTCCATGCCGTTCAGACGTTCCGCCAGCTCGCGGCACGCCCGGTCCTCCCCGCGCTGGTGATCCAGGATCATCCCGCGATGCCGATGCGCGGCACGATCGAGGGCTTTTACGGCAAGCCCTGGACGATGGCGGACCGGACGAAGCATCTCGACTTCCTCGCCACGGTCAAGGCGAACACCTATGTCTACAGCCCCAAGGACGATCCCTATGCGCGCGATCGCTGGCGCGAGGCCTATCCCGCGGCGACGTTGTCCGCGCTCGGCACGCTGGTCGCGACCGCACGGCGCAACCATGTCGACTTCGTCTATGCGGTCTCGCCGGGCCCGTCGGTGTGCTTCTCAGACCCCGCCGATGCTCAGGCGCTCGAACACAAGTTCGCCGCGCTGCGATCGATCGGCGTCCACAGCTTCTACGTCGCGCTCGACGACATCGAATATACCAAATGGAACTGCGAGCGGGACAAGGCCAGTTTCGGACCATCGGGCGCCGAAGCCGCAGGCATCGCGCAATCGCGCCTGCTGAACGCGGTTCAGACGGATCTGCTTGCGAAGGACGCGTCGTCGCGGCCGCTGATCATGGTGCCGACCGAATATTACGACGCGAAGGAAACCCCGTACAAGGCGGCGCTGCGCAAATATCTCGACCCCCGCGTCGTGGTGCAGTGGACCGGCACCGATGTCGTCCCGCCAGCGATCTCGATCGCCGATGCGAAGACCGCGACCAAGGCTTTCGGGCGCAAGACGCTGCTGTGGGACAATTATCCGGTCAACGACTATGCGCAGACCACCGGGCGGCTGCTGCTCGCGCCCTATGCGCGGCGCGAGGCGGGGCTGGCGGGCGAATTGACGGGGATTCTGTCGAACCCGATGAACCAGGAAGCGCCAAGCCGCGTCGCGGTGACCGGCGTTGCTGCGTTCGGCTGGAACGACAAGGACTATGACGCGGACCGCACCTGGCAGTTCGCCGCCCGCGAGCTGGCGGGCGGCGATCCGCGCGCGACCGCGGCGCTGCTGAGCTTCTTCGACACGCAGCATCTGGCCCCGACCTTCGGCAGCCAGCCCTGGCAGCCCCAGGCGCCCAGGCTCAAGGCCGAGCTCGACGCCGTCCGCCTCGCGCTGGCGGAGGGCGACGCGGCGGCCCGCAGTCTCGCGCTCGCGGATCTGGCCAGGGCAGCGGACACGCTGGCTGCCGCGCCCGACACGATCCGCTCGGGCACAATCGACCCGGGCTTTGCGGACCAGGCACGCCCCTGGCTCGATGCGATGCAGCTCTGGGGCCGCGCGTTGCAGATGACCGCCGCCGGCCTCGACGCCGCGAACCGCGAGGGCGCCGCCGCCCCCGGCTATTTCGCCGAAGCGCGGCGTCTCGCCGCACAGGCCGCGGCCGTCCAGACCATCCCCGGTGCGACGCGGTTCGACGGTGCGATCCGGGTCGCCGACGGCGTGCTCGACCGGTTCGTCGCGGATGCCCCGACGCTGATCGCCGCCGCATCCGCCCCAGCCGTTTCGGCCTCCGCCGAAGCCGTGCGGTAGCGTCGGCGGCGCCGCGCGTCGCGCGTCAGTGCGCGATCGCGTGGAGCGCCGACGCCTCTGTCGCGGGCAGCTGGTCGATGCCGCTGGCGGGCACCTGGAACAGGCCGCGCGCGTCAGCGCGGCTCCCCGCCGCGTTGCTCGCGCTCCATTTGGCGAGCCACGGCGACAGCAACAGCCCCAGCGTCACCGGCGCCAGCCACAGCGCGGTGATCGGAACGGCGGGCGAGATCAGGAGCAGGGCGACCCCCGCCGCCAGATGCCAGCGATAGCGCGGCACGACATCCGCGATCGACAGCCCGTCGCGATCCCTGTTCTGCGGGCTCCAGCCCGAGGGCTGGCCGCGGGAGATGCTGATCAGGTCCATCGTCTGCGTCAGCATGATGACCGGCGCGGACAGCATCGACAGCGGGATCTCGGCAATGGCCGACACGATGATTGCCCGCGCGCCCCCGAACGCCGCGCGCCGGCTCCGGTCGGACACCGCCCAGATGATCCCGAGCAATTTGGGACCGAACAGCAGGATGACCGTCAGCGCCAGCACGCGCGCCGAGGTCGTCGCCTCGACCAGCTTGCTTTCGCCGGCAAAGGCCTGCGCGATGGTCGTCAGGATCAGGACCAGCCAGGCGGGCGACGTCATGTACGCCGACGCCCCGATCGCCAGCTGCAGCCGGTTGACCGGATGGAACCCATCCGACCCCAGCAGTTTCAGATGCTGGATATTGCCCTGCGCCCAGCGTCGGTCGCGCACCGCCATGTCGATCAGCGTCGGGGGAAACTCCTCATAGCTGTCGTCGATCATGATCAGGTGGACCGCCCAGCCGCGCCGCCGCAGCAACGCCGCCTCGACCATGTCGTGGCTCATGATCGCGCCGCCGAACGGCGGGCCGCCGGGCAGCACGGGCAGGCCGCAGCTTTCGGCAAAGGCCCGGGTGCGGATGATCGCATTATGCCCCCAGAAGCTCGCCTCCGACCCCGACCACCAGACCAGACCGGCGGTCGAGATCGGACCGTACAACCGGCTGTTGAACTGCATCCAGCGCTGGAACAGCGTGGTCGCGCCGCGGATCGTCGGCACGGTCTGCAACAGGCCGACCGAGGGGCGGCGCTCCATCACCTGCGCCATGCCGATCATCGCGTCGCCGCTCATCAGGCTGTCCGCGTCGAGCACCAGCATGTGATCATAGCCGCCGCCGAAGCGCCGGACCCAGTCGGCGACATTGCCCGGCTTGCGCGCGACATTGTCGGTCCGGCGGCGATAATAAAGCGGAACGCGCGATCCGGGGGCGAGCACCTCCCAGGCCGCGACCTCCTGCGCGCCCGACTCTTCGCCCGAATCGCTCAGCACGAAGAAGGCGAAGCTCCCCGCCTCGCCCGCAGCCTCGATCGCATGCATCATTCGCGCGATCCGGCCGAACACCGCGTCGACGTCCTCGTTATGGACCGGGATCAGCACCGCGGTCTGCCCGGTCAGCGGCTGGCGGTTCTGCGGCACCGGCACGAAGCCGGGATGCATCCGCGTCATCAGCAGGACGAACCCGATCAGCGCATTGAGAAACCCGAACGCGATCCACGCGAACAGCGGGAAGAACAGCACGAGCAGCGCGACGTCCCACAGGTCGATGCCGTCGCCGAGCAACGAATCCTGGACAGCCGCCGAGGCGGTGGTGGCGAGCAGCATCGTCAGCAGGAACAGGAGCAGTCGCCGCGACGACATGCCCTCGGGCGAGGTCAGCGTGTCCGAGCCGTTGGACGGTCCGGCCAGCGGGTCGGGTGTCGGCCCGCCGCCGGTGCCGCGCGCCCGGAAATTCTGCAGCGGCATGTCGATCGGGACGTCGGCGGGCAATCGTGCCGGAAGTGCGGGATGACCGGGGCGGCCCGGGCTGTCCACGGTCATGGCTCAACCCACCTGCGTCAGCACGGTTTCGCTGAGCGACTGCCCGCCGCGCTTCAGGAACAGCCGGACATCGGCGAGGACGCCGCGTTCGGGGGCGACATCGAGCGTGACGCGCCAGCGGTTCGGCTGGCCGACGACCGGATAGGCGGCGCTGGCGAGGACCCGGCCACGGCTCACATCGGCCTGCACCGTCACCCCGCTCGACCGGTCGAGCCCGGCGAGCGTCGCACCAACGAAATCCACGACGACCTTCCGTGCGTCCGGCGTCGGCTCGGCGCCCGGCCGGCCGGCCGAGCCACGCCAGTTCTCGACCGCATGCGCGGGCTGCGCGACCGAGGGATCGCGCGACGACCAGGTCAGCCGATAGTCGAACTGCATCGTCTTGCCCGCGGTCGCCGGCGCGGCGGGCACCCAGAAAGCGGCGATATTGTCGACCGTCTCGCTCGCGGTCGGGAAGGCGTACAGCGTCACCGCCCCCTTGCCCCAGTCGCCCTTCGGCTCGATCCACAGGTTTGCTCGGCGATCGTAGAAGGCACCGTCGTCCTGGTAATGATCGAACGCCCGGTCGCGCTGGATCAGGCCGAAGCCGCGCGGATTGTCGTCCTGGAAGCTGTCGAGCGTGGGGGTCGCGGGATTGGCGAGCGGACGCCAGATCCGCTCGCCGGCACCGGTCGCCATCGCCAGCCCGTCTGAATCATGGATTTCGGGGCGCCAGTCGATCGCCGCGGCGCGGTTGCCCTCGCCATACCAGAACATGCTCGTCGCCGGCGCGATGCCGAGCCGCGCGACGTCCTTGCGCAGCGTGATCGTCGACGAGACATCCTGCACGACGCCGCCATCGGTCCCGTCGGTGTAGCGGCACACGAACCGGTACGCGCCGGTCACGCTGGGCCCGTCGAGGAGCGCATAGACGGTATAGCTCTGCGCGCCCGTCGCCTCGATCCAGAAGGCGGTGAAGGCGGGAAACTCCTCCTTGCCGTCGATCCCGGTGTCGATCGCGATACCGCGCGCGGACAGGCCATATTGATCCTGCGAACCGGCGGTGCGGAAGTAAGAGGCGCCGATGAACGCCATCCAGTCGCTCTTGCCGTCGCTCGACACCGCGCGGAAGCCGGCGATGCCGAGTGCGGCGTGATGCCCGGATTCGGTCTTGAAGAGATCCGCGGCAAAATCGACCGCACGCGCCTGCCCGCGTTCGACGACATGGATCGCGACCGGCGTCGGCGCATAGCGGCCGAGCGGGAACAGGCGGATGCCCCCCGCCAGCGTGCGCTCGGGCCGATAGCTGATCGAGCCGACCGCATCATAATCGATTGCCTCAGCCGCCGCGACCTTGGCCGGCGCACGGTAGGGCGTGCGTGCCAGCGCGGCGGCGCGCTGTTGCAGCGCCTCCCAGGAAAACGACTCGGGCTTGCCCAGCGCGGGGGCGGACGACGCCGCGGCGCCGCGCTTGCGGGGAGTGCCCGACCCCGTCTGTGCCAGTGCCGCCGCCGGCCACAGGCCCGTGGCCGCAAGGGCCATCATGATGTCGCGTCGTGTCGTTTCGGTCATGGACCGCTTATCCGACTTCGCGCGCCGCAGTGCAACAATCGGTAATGCGCCGCGCCGCCGCCCGCCCGCCAAACGGGGCCGCCTGCCCCGTCGTCAGGACGCCGTGTTGTGTCTCACAGCGCGTGGAGCGCCGCGAGGATCATGCGCCCGGTGACCTCTGCGGTCTCGGTCTCGGACAGCCGCGGACAGGACAAGGTCCGGTGCCCCAGCCCGAACATGCACGCCAGCACCAGCTCCTCCGCGCCGTCGAGCGCATTTGCCGACAGCGCGGGATTGGCGACGCAGGCGAGATCGCGCACCACCGTGCGAAACCCGGCGCAGAGCGAGCCGATCGTGTCCGCGACCTCGCCGTTGCGATGCGCTTCTGCCATGATATCAAACGACAGCGCCTCATCCCCCTTGGCGAGCGACCGCCGCGCGAGCTCGACAAATCCGCGCTCGATCGACAGCCGCCCCGTCGACACGTCGTCGGTCAGCTTGCGCAGGTCTGAGAGTTTGGCCTCGGCATCCTCGAGGATCAGCGCCTGGATCAGCGCGTTCTTGCCGGTGAACAGGCGATAGATCTGGCCGACGCTGACGTCCGCAGCGGCAGCCAGTTCGGCCATCGACGTCTGATGGAATCCCTGAGTCGCATAAAGATGCCGGGCCGCATCAACGATGTGCGAACGCGCCGACTTCTCATGTTGCACTGCACTCAAAATTCCACTCCGGACGACGTTTTAACTTGACCCGGCGTTTGCACGTCCATAGCGGCGGCGCAAGCGGAATGAACGTTCATTCCGGTGAACTCTTCTGCACGGACGTCGGGATGCTCAACATGCAGCGATTGAATCTCAAGGGATCGGTGGCCCTGGCCGCGCTGGCGCTGATGGCGGCGTGCAGCAAGGAAGAGGCCCCCCCGCCCCCGCCGACGCCCACGGTCGGTGTCGTGACGGTCGCGCAGGAGGCGGTGACGCTGACCACCGAGCTGCCGGGGCGGATTGCCGCGGTTGAGACGTCCGAAGTGCGCCCGCAGGTATCGGGCGTCATCCGCCGTCGCCTGTTCACCGAAGGCGCGATGGTCCGTTCGGGCCAGGTCCTGTACGAGATCGAGGACGCCCCCTATCGCGCCGCGCTCGGCACCGCGCAGGGCCAGCTTGGCGCCGCGCAGTCGCAGATCAATGCGACCCGACTCCAGGCGCAGCGTTACGGCCAGCTCGTCGCGCTGAACGCGGTCAGCAAGCAGGAGGCGGACAACGCCACCGCCTCCGCGCAACAGGCACGTGCCAATGTTGCAGCGCAGCGTGCAGCGGTCGAAGCCGCACGCGTGAACCTCAATTTCACCCGCATCAAGGCGCCGATCTCGGGGCGTATCGGCCGGTCGATCTTCACCGCCGGCGCGCTCGTCCAGACCGGTCAGACCGACGCGCTCGCGACGATCCAGCGGACCGACACCGTCTATGTCGACGTCACCCAGTCGGCAGCGCAGCTGCTCGATTTGAAGGCGGCGATGGCCTCGGGCGGCGTGACGCGTGGCGACGGCACCGCGCGCGTCCAGCTGATCCTGCCCAATGGCCAGACCTATCCGATCGAGGGTCGCCTGCAGTTCGCCGAAGTCACCGTCGACCCCGCGACGGGCGCGGTCACGCTGCGCGCCAGCTTCCCCAATCCCAACGGGCTGCTGCTGCCGGGCATGTATGTCCGCGCCAAGCTGGTCGAGGGTATCCGCAGCCAGGCGATCATGGCCCCGCAGGAAGGCATCACGCGCGATCCGCGTGGCAAGGCGACCGCGATGGTCGTCACCGCGCAGAACAAGGTCGAGCAGCGCAATGTCGTCACCGACCGCGTGATCGGCGACAAGTGGATCGTCACCAGCGGGCTCAAGCCCGGCGACAAGCTGATCGTCGAGGGGCTGCTCAACCTGCGCCCCGGCACGACCGTCAAGCCCGCCGCCCCGCAGCAGGTCGGCAAGGCCGGTGGCAAGGACGCCGCCGGGAATGCCACGGCTGGTGGTGCCGCCTCCACGCAGGCCGGGAAGTAACGCCTCATGTCACGCTATTTCATCGATCGACCCATCTTCGCATGGGTCATCGCGATCATCCTCATGCTGGCCGGCGTACTGGCGATCCGGTCGCTGCCGATCGCACAGTTCCCCGAGATCGCCGCGCCCAAGGTGACGGTCGCGACGTCCTATCCGGGCGCCGACGCACAGACGCTCGAGAACACGACGACGCAGATCATCGAGCAGCAGATGAAGGGGATCGACAACCTTCGCTACTTTGCCTCGACCAGCGACGGCGCGGGCAATCTCGCGATCACGCTGACCTTCGAACAGGGCACCGACGCGGACATCGCGCAGGTCCAGGTGCAGAACAAGCTGCAACAGGCGACCCCGCTCCTGCCGCAGGAAGTGCAGCAGGCCGGGCTTCGCGTGACCAAGGCGACCGCCAACTTCCTGCTCGTGATCGCCGCCTATTCGCAGGACGGCAGCCATGACCAGGTCGATCTCGGCGATCTGATCGCATCCAAGCTTCAGGATCCGCTCAGCCGGATCAAGGGCGTCGGCGACACGCAGGTGTTCGGCGCGCAATATTCGATGCGGATCTGGGTCGATCCGTTCAAGATGTCGAACCTCGGCGTCACCGTCACCGACATCACCTCGGCAATCACCGCGCAGAACGCGCAGGTTTCCGCCGGTCAGGTCGGCAGCCTTCCCGCGGTCAAGGGCCAGGCCCTGAACGCCACCGTCACCGCGCAGTCGCGGCTGCAGACTCCGGAACAGTTCCGCCAGATCATCATCCGCTCGGCCACCGGCGGCGCCACCGTGCGCCTCGCCGATGTCGCCCGGGTCGAAATGGGCTCGGAAAACTACAGCTTCCAGGCGCGCTACAACGGCAAGCAGGCAGCAGGCTTCGGCGTGAAGCTGGCGCCGGGTGCCAACGCGCTCGACACCGTCACGCTGGTGAAGGCCGAGGTCGAGAAGATCGCCAAGCAGTTCCCGGCCGACGTCAAGATCGCCTATCCGGTCGACAATTCGACGTTCGTGCGGCTGTCGGTCGAACAGGTGGTCCACACGCTGATCGAGGCGATCATCCTCGTCTTCCTCGTGATGTTCCTCTTCCTCCAGAACTTCCGCGCCACGCTCATCCCGACGATCGCGGTGCCGGTCGTGCTGCTCGGCTCGCTCGCCGTGCTTCAGGTCGCGGGCTTCACGATCAACACGCTGACGCTGTTCGGCATGGTGCTGGCGATCGGCCTGCTCGTCGATGACGCGATCGTCGTCGTCGAGAATGTCGAACGCCTGATCCAGGAAGAGGGGCTGAGTCCCAAGGAAGCCGCCAAGAAATCGATGGACGAGATCAGCGGCGCGCTGGTCGGCATCGGTCTCGTGCTGTCCGCGGTGTTCCTGCCGATGGCGTTCTTCAGCGGCTCGACCGGCGTGATCTTCCGCCAGTTCTCGATCACGATCGTCTCGTCGATGGTGCTTTCGGTGCTGGTCGCGCTGATCCTGACGCCCGCACTCTGCGCCACCATCCTGAAGCCGTCCAAGCAGGATCACGGCGACAAGAAGGGCTTTTTCGGCTGGTTCAACCGGACCTTCGATCGCGGCGTCGACCGATATGGCAAGGGCCTGCGCCGCGTCGAAAAGGGCTGGGTACGGACGATGATCGTCTATGCGGTCATCGTCGGCGCGATGCTGTTCGTCTTCCTGCGACTGCCCTCGGGCTTCCTGCCCGAAGAGGATCAGGGGCTGATGTTCGCGCAGGTGTCGATGCCCACGGGCACGACGATGGAAGAGACCGCGCGGACGATGGACAAGCTGCGCGACCACTTCCTGGTCGACGAAAAGGCCAACATCGCGGGCATCTTCACGATCAGCGGCTTCGGCTTTGTCGGCCAGGGCCAGAATGTCGGCCTCGCCTTTATCCAGCTCAAGCCGTGGGAGGATCGCGAAGGCGACGCGAACACCGTCGCCGCAGTCGCCCAGCGCGCCAACCAGGCCCTCGCCGGGATCCGCGCGGGCATGGTGATCGGCTTCGTACCGCCCGCCGTGCAGGAACTGGGCAACGCCAACGGCTTCGACTTCATGCTGAAGGACAATGCCGGCGTCGGCCACGACAAGCTGCTCGAGGCCCGCAACATGCTGCTCGGCATGGCGAGCCAGGACAAGCGCCTGATGCAGGTCCGTCCGAACGGCCTGGAGGATGCGCCACAGCTCAAACTGAATGTCGACCAGGCCCAGGCAGGCGCGCTCGGGCTGAGTCAGGCGGACATCAACACCACCGTCAGCACCGCGTTCGGCGGATCGTACATCAACGACTTCATCGACCGCGGTCGCGTGAAGAAGGTGTTCGTCCAGGCCGATGCGCCGTTCCGCAAGTCGCCTGCCGATCTCGGCAACTTCTATGTCCGCGGCGCGACCAACGCGATGACGCCGATGTCATCCTTCTCGACGACCGACTGGACCTACGGCCCCGCACGTCTCGAACGCTATAACGGCGTCGCCTCGTTCGAGATCATGGGGTCGCCCGCACCCGGCGTCAGCAGCGGCACCGCGATCAAGGCGATGGAGGAGATGGCGGCCAAGCTGCCCCCCGGCATCGGCTATGAGTGGACCGGCCTCAGCTATGAGGAACAGCTTTCGGGCGGGCAGTCGACCTATGTCTATGCGCTGTCGCTGCTGATCGTGTTCCTCTGCCTTGCCGCACTGTACGAGAGCTGGTCGATCCCGATCGCCGTGCTTCTCGTCGTGCCGCTCGGCGTGCTCGGTGCGGTGCTCGCGGCGACGGTCGCGGGGCTCAACAACGACATCTATCTCCAGGTCGGGCTGATCACGACGATCGGCGTGGCGGCGAAGAACGCGATCCTGATCGTCGAGTTCGCCGAGGAGAAGATGGGTGACGGGATGAATGCGGCCGATGCCGCGGTCGAGGCCGCCAAGCTGCGTCTTCGCCCGATCCTGATGACCTCGTTCGCGTTCATCTTCGGTGTTCTCCCGCTCGCGCTGTCGAGCGGTGCGGGCGCCGGCGGCCAGAATGCGATCGGCTGGGCGGTGGTCGGCGGCATGCTGTCCGCGACCGTGCTCGCGATCTTCTTCGTGCCGCTGTTCTTCCTGCTCGTGAAGCGCGTCTTCAAGCAGGACAAGCCCGGCCAGCAGGACGGAGACCGCCACCGTGATGACACACGTGACGACACCCGTGACGGCGACACGACGCCCCACGACCAGCGGCCGCAGGAGGCCTGATCCGATGTTCTCGCGCAAAATCGCTCTGACGTTCGCCGCCGGGCTCACGCTCGCCGGCTGCAACTTGGCCCCGAAATATGTCCGGCCCGAGCTTCCGGTGGCTCCGTCCACGCCGACCGGACCGGCTTATGCGGCGACCGATGCGGCGGGTGCGATCGTGCCCGCCGACACCGCATGGGAGGCGTTCTTCACCGACGACCGCCTGCGCCGCGTCATTCGCACCGCGCTCGACAACAACCGCGACGTCCGCATCGCGGTTGCCAATGTCGCGCAGGCGCGGGCGCAATATCGCGTCCAGCGCGCCGACCTGTTCCCGACGCTGGGTGCGACGGGCAGTGCGACCTATCAGAAGTCCCCCTTCGGCGCCGTCGGTGGCGGTACGGGCGGCACCACGGGTGGCGGCACGGGCGGTACTGGAGGCGGCACCGGCGGCGGCGGCACCGGTGCCGGGGCGGTCGCCGGCGGCGGCCGCTTCGATATCTATTCGGCCAATCTCGGCGTCTCGGCCTGGGAGATCGATCTGTTCGGCCGGGTCCGCAATCTGACCCAGGCGCAGCAACAGGCCTATTTCGCCGCGGAGGAAAACCGCAACGCCGCTCAGGTGTCGCTAATCGCGGAAACCGCGACAGCCTGGCTGACGATGGCGGCGGACCAGGATCGCCTGAAGATCGCGCAGGATACCGAACGCGCCTTCGGGGAAACGCTCAAGCTGACGCAGGATCGGTTCCGCATCGGTATCGCGTCCGAACTCGAAGTGCGCCAGGCGCGGACGACCTATGACCAGGCGCGCTCCGACATCGCCGACGCGACGACGCTCATCGCGCAGGACCAGAATGCGCTGAACCTGCTCGCAGGCACGACGCTGAGTGCCGACCTGCTGCCGGCCCGGATGCCGGAGAAGACGCCGACGCTCGAAAACCTGCCCGCCAACCTGTCCTCCGAAGTCCTGCTGCGCCGCCCCGACGTCGCGGCCGCCGAGCATCAGCTGATCGCGGCGAACGCCAATATCGGTGCGGCGCGCGCGGCGTTCTTCCCCAATATCTCGCTGACCGCGTCGCTTGGCACGCTGAGCCTCGGCCTGTCGAACCTGTTCGGCAAGGGCAGCGAATCCTGGTCGGTCGCGCCGTCGATCACGCAGCCGATCTTCGACTTCGGTCGCAACAAGGGTAATCTGGACTACGCCAAGGCCTCGCGCGACGCGATGCTCGCAACCTATGAGAAGAGCGTGCAGACCGGCTTCCGCGAGGTTGCCGATGCGCTCGCCCGGCGCGGCACGATCAACGGCCAGCTCGAGGCGCAGACGTCGCTGCGCGACAATGCGGCGGGCGCGTTCAACCTGTCGCAACTGCGCTTCCGCGCGGGGATCGATCCGTTCCTCAACACGCTCGATTCACAGCGGTCGCTCTACACCGCGCAGCAGAGCCTGCTGGCGACCCGGCTGGTCCGCGACACCAACGCGGTCGAGCTCTATCGCGCGCTCGGCGGCGGGCTGCGGTAAGACCGGTCCGCCGCGTCATCTGGGGCCAGACCCGGGTGACGCGGCGGTGCGACGCGTGCTTAGTTTGCCGGTTCGGACAGCGGCGCGAACCGAGCGACCTGCCGGCCGACCAGCCGAAGCTGCTCGAGGACCGCGGGATCGCTCGCCCCGCCCTCGGCATCGAATTTCGTCACCTGCGTGTTGATTGCTGCGGCAAACGGCGTCGGCCAGCCGCGCAAGGCATGGACGATCGAGCGCAGCGCCGCGATCGTGCTGCCCGTCGCCTGCCAGCCATAGGCGGTCGCGATCAGCCCGACCGGCATGTCCGCCAGATAGGGCCGGTCGGGATCACGCGCGGTTTCCTCGAGCAGGTCGAGCGCGTTCTTCACCACGCCCGAGATGCTGCCATGATAGCCTGGGCTGGCGATGATCACCGCCGATGCCGCGCGCACCGCCGCGACGAAGGCACGCTCGTCCTCAGTCCGCTCGGTCGCCTTGGGATCGTAAAGCGGCAGCCGGGCCATGTCCGCACCGCCGAACATCTGTGTCCGGTATCCGTGTCGCTCGACCGAATCGAGCGCGATCCGCAATGCGCGCTCGGTCGACGACACGCCGCCGATCGTCCCGCCAATGCCGACGACAAGCGGCAGGGAGGGCGATAGAGAGTCGGTAGCTGCCACGGTGTCACCCTGTTCGAACGTCATCGATACGCTCTTCCCCGTTTCGCCCGGTGATGACAACAGGCCAATGCTGTCGCTCAGCGCATGTACACGTTAAGCGTGCGCATAGGCTTGTCCGAACTGTCATAGAACGATAACACACCAGATGCCCGACCGCTGGAACGATCCGATGCGCCCCGATCCCTTCGACCCCGCCCGATCCGGCTCCGGCATGTCCGGCGAACGCGAGCCCTATGCCTATGAACGCGAGCGGTTGATCACCGAGCGCGAACGCCTGCGCGAGAAATATGAGCGCGAGCGACTGGGCCAGGATCCGGGCGGCGATTACGATCCCCGCCAGGACGATGGCTACCCCCAGCCCGCGACACCGCGGCGCAGGCGGGGCGGGATCGGCCGGTGGGTCGTACGCGGCACCGGTATCGGCATCATCCTGCTGGTGATCGCGATCATCTGGCTGGCGATCACCGCGCCTTTGTCGAAATCGCTGCAGCCGCCGACCCCGCCCTCGATCACGCTCACCGCCGATGACGGCACGCCGATCGCCCGACGCGGCGCGATCATCGGCAAGCCGGTCGACGCGGCGACGCTGCCGCCGCACGTGCGCGAGGCGTTCCTCGCGATCGAGGACCGCCGCTTCTATTCGCACTGGGGTATCGACCCGCGCGGGATCGCGCGCGCGGCTTGGGCGAATCTCGGGTCGGGCGGGGTGCGTCAGGGCGGCAGCACGATCACGCAACAGCTCGCGAAGAACGCGTTCCTCGATTCGGACCGCACCGCGACGCGCAAGATCCGGGAGGCGATGATCGCCGTCTGGCTCGAGGCATGGCTGTCGAAGGACGAGATTCTCTCGCGCTATCTGTCGAACGTGTATTTCGGCGACAACACCTATGGGATCAGCGCGGCCGCCAAACATTATTTCGGCCGGACACCCGCGGCGCTGAACGTCGGCCAGGCAGCGATGCTCGCCGGGCTGGTCAAGGCGCCGTCGCGACTTGCCCCGACCTCCAACCTCGAGGGTGCGCGCAAGCGTGAAGCCGTCGTCGTCGGCGCGATGGTCGCCGCAGGCTTCCTTACCGAAGCGGAGGGCGATGCGGTCCGCCCGCAACGCGTGCTGTCGAACCGCCCGACGCAACTTCCCAACGGCACCTATTTCGCCGACTGGATCTTGCCCGAGGCGCGCGACCAGGCGGGCGAGGTGAAGACCGAGACGACCGTCCGGACCACGCTCGATCCGCGGCTGCAACGTGCCGCCGAACGAACCGTCGCGCGCGCCGGACTGCGCGAGGCGCAGGTCGCGCTGGTGGCGATGCGCCCCGATGGCCGCGTCGTCGCGATGGTCGGCGGCAAGGACTACCGCAAGAGCCCGTTCAACCGCGCGACGCAGGCGCGGCGCCAGCCCGGCTCGACGTTCAAGCTGTTCGTCTATCTCGCCGCGATGCGCGCGGGGATGACACCCGATTCGACGATCGAGGACCGCCCGGTGACGATCGGCGACTGGACGCCCAAGAACAGCGACGGGCGCTATCAGGGGACGATCACGCTGCGCCAGGCATTTGCCCGATCGTCCAACGTTGCCGCCGCCAGGCTGACGCAAGAAGTCGGCGTCCGGGCGGTGATCAAGGCGGCGCGCGACCTGGGCATTTCCACGCCCATTCCGAACGAGGCGACGATCGGTCTCGGCACCTCGACCGTGTCGCTGCTCGAACTGACCGCCGCCTATGCCGCGATCGCGCGCGAGACCTATCCGGTGCAGCCGCGCGGGCTGGCCGATGTTCGGGAAAAGGGCTGGTATCAGTCGCTGACCGGGGGTTCGACCGCCCTGCCGCCGAAGATCCATGACGAGATGCTCGACTTGCTCGCCGCCTCGATCCGCAACGGAACCGGGCGGAGCGCCAACCTGACGGTCGATGCGTTCGGCAAGACCGGGACGACGTCGGACAACAAGGATGCGCTGTTCGTCGGCTTCGCGCGCGACCTAGTGGTCGGCGTATGGGTCGGCAACGATGACAACAGCTCGAATCCCGGCCTGTCTGGCGGCGGCATCCCCGCGCGGATCTGGCGCGACTTCATGCAGTCCGCGCTGGGCATCGCCCCCGTCGCCGCCCCCGCGCCGCCGGTCGAGGAGATCGACCCCGATGCACTGCCCCCCGAAGACGGGGACAACAGCGTCCTGCCGCTCGGTGGCGAGATCGAGGGGCTCGGCTTCAACCTGAAGATGGGCGAGGACGGGACGATCTCGGTCGGCCCCGCACGCCGCGATCGCCCTGAGGATGGGCCACCACGCGACGATCGCCGGCCGCCCGAGGAGGAACCGGGGTTTGACGAGGGGCAGTAGTTCGATCCCCCGCCGTCATCCTGACGAAAGTCAGGCGCCGGGATAACGACGTAGAAGGGGGCGACCCAGGCGAAGCGCCCGTTGACGCCATCACCGCATCGCAGCATGTCCTGACGATGCGCTTTTTCTCCGACAACGCCGCCAGGATCCACCCACAGGTCATGGCCGCGATCGCCGCCGCCGACACGCTCGACACCGCCTATGCGGGTGATCAATGGAGCCAGCAGCTCGACGGCCGCCTGTCGGCGCTGTTCGAAACCGAGGTCGCGGTGCTGTGGGTGCCTACCGGCACCGCCGCCAACTGCCTCGCGCTCGCCGCGCTGTGCCCGCCGCATGGCGGCATCGTCTGCCACCGCGACGCGCATATCCAGAATGACGAGGGCGGCGCGCCCGAATTCTACACGCACGGTGCCAAGCTGTTCCTCGCCGATGGGGACGGCGCGAAGCTGACGCCCGCGACGATCCGCACCGTCCTCGACGCGATCCCCGACGACGTCCACCGCGTCCAGCCGCACGCGATCTCGATCACCAACGCCACCGAATATGGCCGGGTTTACCTTCCCCACGAGGTCGCCGAGATCGGCGCGCTCGCGCGTGAGCGCGGGCTCGGCTTCCACATGGACGGCGCGCGTTTTGCGAACGCGATGGTCCATGCGGGATGCTCGCCCGCCGACATGACGTGGCGCGCGGGCGTCGACGCGCTCAGTTTCGGGTTCGTCAAGAACGGCGCGATGAGCGCGGAGGCGCTGGTGTTCTTCAAGCCCGAGCTCGCCGCCGTCACCCAGTATCGCCGCAAGCGCGCGGGCCTGCTCCTGTCGAAGGGGCGGTATCTGGCCGCACAGATCCTCGCGATGCTCGAGAACGACCTCTGGCTCGCCAATGGCAAGGCCGCGAACCAGGCTGCCACGCGACTGGCCGCGGCCGCGGGCGACCGCCTCGTCCATTCGGTCGAGGCCAACGAGGTCTTTCTCCGCGCGACCCCCGACGAGGCCGCCGCGCTCCGCGCGCAGGGGTTCGATTTCTATGACTGGGCGGCAGGCGAGATCCGGCTGGTGACCGCGTGGGACACGCCGGTCGGTCCGGTCGACCAGCTCGCGGACGCGATCCGGGCGTTATGACCGGGCCGTCCGGTTCGCCGCAACCCCCGATCCAGTCGACGCGTGCAGCGGTGCTGGTCCCGTTCGGGATCGTCACGCTGATCTGGGGGTCGACCTGGCTTGTCATCCGCGACCAGATCGCGGTGGTGCCGCCGAGCTGGTCGATCAGCTACCGCTTCCTCATCGCCGGCATCGCGATGGCGATCTATGCGCGGGTAAAGCGCGAAAGCCTCGTGCTCGACGCCCGCGGCTACGCCTTTGCCGCGGTCATCGGTACCGCGCTGTTCGCGTTCAATTTCAACTTCGTCTACCGCGCCGAGCATTATGTGACGTCGGGGCTGGTCGCGGTGGTGTTCGCGTTGCTGCTCGTCCCCAACGCGGTGTTCGGCCGCATCTTCCTGGGGCAGAAGCTCGGGCGACAATTGATGCTCGGGTGCGGCGTCGCGATGGCGGGCGTCGCATTGCTGTTCGTCAACGAGGCGCGGGTCGATCCGCATGGTCCGCATTCCGCGACCATCGGCATCGCCCTGACGCTGGGCGGCGTCCTCGCCGCGTCGATCGCCAATGTCATGCAGGGCAGCGCGTTTGCCAAACGTTATCCGATGGCCCCGATGCTGGCGATCGCGATGCTGATCGGTGCGACGCTCGACGCGACCTTCGCCTGGATCACGACCGGGCCACCGGTGTTCGAGCTGCGGCTGGGCTATATCGCCGGGATCCTCTATCTCGGCATCTTCGCCTCCGCGCTCGCCTTCCCGCTCTACTTCAACGTCATCCGCGCGATCGGGCCTGCCAAGGCGGCCTATTCGGGGGTGATCGTGCCGGTCATCGCGATGATCTTATCGACGATCTTCGAGCATTATCACTGGTCGACGCTGGCGGTGGCCGGTGCGGTGCTCGCCGGTGCCGGGCTCGTCATCGCGCTCAGCGCCCGCAGACCCGCCCGGTAATCCGGCCAGGTCGGCGTCCAGCGCAGGACGCGCTTCGCCTTGCCGTTCGCGACCCGCCGGTTCTCGGCGTAGAAACCACGGCCCATGGCCGACAGCTGCTCGATCGTCACGAACGGCGGCGCGGGCAGGCCGAGCAGCGCCGCGGCGAAGGCGACGACGTCGTTCTGCGACGCGGGGACGTCGTCCGCCAGATTATAGGCGCCCGGCGGCGCATCGAACGCCGCGATCACGCCCGCGCCGATATCGTCGACATGTGCGCGACTGAACACCTGTCCCGGCTGGTCGATCCGGTGCGCCTTGCCCTCACGCACGCGGTCGAGCGGCGACCGCCCGGGGCCGTAGATGCCGGGCAGGCGAAAGGTCCGCGCACCGATCGCGAGCCAGTCGGCATCCGCCGCGGCGCGCGCACTCCGGCGTCCGCCGCCGATCGGCGCGGTCTCGTCGACCCAGGCACCACCGGCATCGCCGTAGACGCCGGTCGACGACAGATAGCCGAGCCAGGCGCGCGTCCGCAGCAGCGCCGATCCGTAGCGCGCCAGAACGGGGTCGGCGTCATGCTCGGGCGGGACCGAGGACAGGATATGCGTCGCCGCGGCGATCTCCGTCATGACCGCGGCGGCGTCGTCGAACCGGATCGTGCCGTCGCGACCGTCGCGCGACGTGCCGACGACATGCCACCCGTCCCCGGCCAGGCGGCGTGCGATCCGCGACGCGGTATAGCCGAGGCCGAAGACGAGCAGCCGGCTCATTTCGCGGCCGCCGCCCGGCCCATCGGCCCCTTGTAGAGCGTGCCGAAATAATCGCCCGCATTCCAGACCGGCCGCTCCGCGCCATCGGCGATCTCACGCGCGATCCGGTAGTTCGCATCGACGAACCGCACGCCCTGATCCCACAGGATCGGCTGCGACAGATCGTCAGACGGCTTGTGATAATTGTTCGCCATGAAATAGGCGACCGCGGCCTTGCCCGGCCCCTTCTGCCCCGGCCACAGGAACACCGCCGGGATCCCCTTTTGCACGAAGCGGAAATGATCCGAGCGGACGAAGATTCCCTCTTCGGGCATCGGATCGGGCGACAGGCCGACACCGATCGCCGCGACCGCCTTCTGGACAATCGGGCCGAGCGTCGATCGATCCGCGCCGAACACCACCATGTCCTCGAACTTGTAGGTCAGGATCGGCATGTCGAGGTTCACGTCCGCGACGATATTGGCGAGCGGCACGGTCGGATGGTTGGTGAAATAATCGCTGCCGACCAGCCCCTTTTCCTCGCCCGTGACCGCGAGGAAGATCAGCGTGCGCTTCGAGCCCTTGCCGCTGGTCGTGAATCGCTTGGCTTCCTCGATCAGGCTGGCGATGCCGATCGCATTGTCGAGCGCGCCGTTGTTGAGCGCATCGCCGTCCTTCGCGCCGTTCGCGGGCCGGGTGATGCCGATGTGATCGAGATGCGCGGACAGCACGACGACCTCCTTGCCGAGCACCGGATCGGTGCCGGGAATGACGCCGACGACGTTGCTGCTTGCCGCCGGCGCGAAGCTCGTCTTGGTCGCGACCGTCAGCGTGCCTGCAAGCGGCGCCGACTTGAACTTCGCATTGTCCGACCGCGCCTGCTTGGCGATCGCCTTCCATGAGGCGCCGAACAGCTTGGTCGCGCCTGTGACGCTCAGCGTGCCGAGCGACGGCGCGCCGGGCGCGTCGACCTTGCCGGTGCCGTCGAGGTTGGCCCAGGTCATCCGGGCGGCGTCGTAGAATTGCGCCGATCGCGCGAACGGGCGGGCCTTGGCGGTCCGCGGGCTTTCGAGCGTGATCACGCCGACCGCCCCCTTGCTTTCGGCGGTCCGGGCCTTGGTGCCGCCGGATCCGAAAAAGGCACGTTCCTCGCCGCTGAACCGCGCCGGCGCACCGCCGAAATAGGCGACGATCTTGCCGCGGACGTCGACGCCGGCATAGTCGTTCTGGCCGTATTGCGGGGCGTCGATGCCATAGCCGACGAACACGATCGGCGCCGAAACCGCGGTATCGGCCTTCGCACCGTTGGCGGCGGGTACATAATCTGCCGCAAACACCAGCAGCTGCGCGGCGCCAGACTGCGGCGTCCAGGTGAAGCTGCCCTTGTCCGCGGCCTTGTAGCTCACCAGCGGCACGCGCTGCAGATAGCCGGCATCGTCACCGCCCGGCCGCAGACCGGCGGCATAGAATTGCGCCGCAACATATTGCGCGGCGATGTCGAACTCGGGGCTGCCCGCCTCGCGCCCCTTCATCGCATCGGAGGCGAGGAACAGGACGTGCGCCTTCATCGCCGCCTGATCCGCCGGCAGCGGCGCTGCGAGCCGTGCATTGAGGATCGCCGGATCGGGCTTTGCGGCCGGGGTGGCCCCCGATGCGGGTGCCGGTGTCGGCGCGGCGGCTTTCGGTTGCGGGGCCGACGTCTGCGCCAGCGTCGCCGTGGAGAGGGCGAGCACCGAGAGCGCGCCGATGAACCGATACATGCCGAAATCCTCGCAAGACGAACGTGTTGCAGCCGGGTAGCACGCCGGCCGCGACACGCAAGCACAGCCCGGCAAGCTTTGGCTGGCGGAGCCCGCGACGGCCCCTATATTCGACGTCTATGCTCGACATCCAACACAGCCTCGCCCAGCCCGACATCGCTGCCCCGGTCGCCATTCGCCGGGTCGATTATACGGCGCCGGCCTGGCTGGTGCCGACGACACGGCTGGAGTTCACGCTCGATCCGTCCGCGACACGTGTCATCGCGACGCTGTCCGTCACCCGCAACGGTGACCACCGCGATCCGCTGAAGCTCGATGGGGCAGGCCAGCGCCCGCTGTCGATCATGGTTGACGGCGTCGCGGTCAACGACTGGCATTTCGAGGGCGAGCAGCTGGTGATCCCCCTGTCGGGTGACGCGCATGTCGTCGAGACCGAGGTCGAGATCGCCCCCGACCGCAACACCCAGCTGATGGGGCTCTATGCCTCGGGCGGCAATCTGTGCACGCAGTGCGAGGCGGAGGGGTTTCGGCGCATCACCTATTTCCCCGACCGCCCCGACGTGCTCAGCCGCTATTCGGTGCGGATGACGGCGGACAAGGCGCGCTTCCCCGTGCTGCTGGCGAACGGCGACCCCGTCGCACAGGGCGATCTCGCCGATGGCCGCCACTGGGCGGAATGGAACGACCCCTTCCCCAAGCCCTCCTATCTCTTCGCGATCGTCGCCGGGGATCTCGCGGTCAATTCGGGCCGTTTCACGACGATGTCGGGGCGCGAGGTGTCGCTCGGCATCTGGGTGCGCAAGGCGGACCTCGCCAAGACCGATCATGCGCTCGAGGCGCTGGCGCTCTCCATGGCCTGGGACGAGGCGACCTATGGCCGCGAATATGATCTCGACGTGTTCAACATCGTCGCGGTCGACGACTTCAATTTCGGCGCGATGGAGAACAAGGGCCTCAACATCTTCAACTCGCGCTACATCCTGGCCGACCCCGATACCGCGACCGATTATGACTATGACGCGATCGCCGCGGTTGTCGCGCATGAATATTTCCACAACTGGTCGGGCAACCGGATCACCTGCCGCGACTGGTTCCAGCTGTCACTGAAGGAGGGCTTCACGGTCTATCGCGATCAGGGCTTCTCCGCCGACCAGGGCAGCCGCGCGGTCAAGCGGATCGAGGACGTCCGCGGCCTGCGCGCGTCGCAGTTTCCCGAGGATTCAGGACCGCTCGCGCATCCCGTCCGCCCCGAATCCTACCAGGAGATCTCGAACTTCTACACCGCGACCATCTACAACAAGGGCGCCGAGCTGATCCGCATGATGGCAGCGATCCTCGGACCGAAGAACTTCCGGGCGGGGACCGATCTGTATTTCGACCGCTTCGACGGCACCGCCGCGACCTGCGAGGATTTCGTCGCGAGCATGGAAGAGGCGAGCGGGATCGATCTGACGCAGTTCCGCCTCTGGTATTCGCAGGCAGGCACTCCGCGCCTCTCGGCAAGCCTGTCGCATGATCCCGTGGCGCGGCGCGCGACGCTGACGCTGGCACAGCATGTGCCCGCCACGCCGGGCCAGCCGGACAAGGCGCCGATGGTCCTGCCGCTCGCGATCAAGCTGTTCGGTGCCGACACGGGCACCGCGCTGATCGACGAACGGCTCGTCCTGCTCGACGGGCCGGGCGAGACGATCCGGTTCGAGGGGATCGACGAACGCCCGGTCCTGTCGATAAACCGCGGCTTTTCCGCGCCGGTCGTGGTCGAAAGCGATCGCAGCGCGGCGGACCTCGCCTTTCTCAGCGCGCATGACGACGATCCCTTCGCGCGGTACGAGGCGATGCAGCAGCTGATGCTCGAGACGCTCGTGGCCAGCGCGAGCACGGGTCGGGCGGAGCATGACGGTGTGATCGCCGCGGTCGCCCGGACGCTGGAGGATCCCGATCTCGACCCCGCCTTCATCGCCGAAGCGGTGATGCTGCCGTCCGAGAGCTTTATCGGCGACCAGATGCGGATCGTCGATCCCGACGCCATCTTCCGCGCACGCGACGGCCTGCGTCGCGATCTCGGCACGCAGCTCGAACGCCAGTGGCGCCAGGCGCATGCGCGCGCCGGTTCGGCACCCTTTGCCTATACGCCGGAGGGCAAGGGCCTGCGCCGGCTGCGCTCGGTCGCGCTCGCCTATATCATGGCGAGCGACGCACCCGACGCTGCCGAACTGGCACTCGCGCAGTTCGAGGGGGCGGACAACATGACCGACCGCCAGGGCGCGCTGACCGCGCTCGTCAGTTCGACCGCGGCACAGCGCGACGCGGCGCTCGACCGCTTCTACGCGCGCTACAGCAGCAATCCGCTGGTGCTCGACAAGTGGTTCCAGACCCAGGCCCAGTCGTCACGCGACGATACAGGCACGGTCGTCGCGGCGCTCGCGCGCCATCCCGACTTCACGCTGACCAATCCGAACCGCGCGCGCGCGCTCATCGGCGCGTTCGCGGCGAACCAGCGCGCCTTCCATGCGATCGACGGCAGCGGCTATCGCTTCCTCGCGGATCATCTGATTGCGCTCGACCGGCTCAATCCGCAGACGGCGGCAAAGCTCCTGCCGCCGCTCGGTCGCTGGCGCCGGTTCGACGCCAAACGCGCCGGGCTGATGCGTGCGGAACTCGAGCGGATTCTGAACACGCCCGGACTGTCGCGCGACATGGTCGAGCAGAGCTCGAAAAGCCTCGAGGGCTAGGCGCCGGGCCGTATTCGGCCCGGACGGCGGCGCGTCAGAAGAGACGGCCGCCGTTCGGAACGGGCTCGGACGGTGCGATCAGCACGACCTTGCCGTCGGCATCGGGAAAGCCGAGCGTCAGCACCTCGGACATCATCGGCCCGATCTGCCGCGGCGGGAAATTGATCACCGCGGCGACCTGGCGGCCGACGAGCGTCTCGGGCGAATAATGGTCGGTGATCTGGGCCGAGGATCGCTTGGTCCCGATCGTGTCACCGAAATCGATCGTCAGCTTGAACGCAGGCTTGCGGGCCTCGGGAAATGGCTCGACCGCGATGATCGTGCCGACCCGGATATCCACCCTGGCGAAATCGTCGAACGCGATCACGGGCTCGGCCATCGTCAGAAATCCACATTGTCGTAATGCGCGGGCGGCGCGATCAATTCCATGCGCTCGCTGAGCAAGGGACGAAAGCTCGGCCGGCTCTTGAACCCGCGATACCAGCGTGCCGTCTGGTCGTGCCCCTTCCAGTCGATCCCGCCGAGATAATCCGTGACCGAGATCTGCGCCGCGGCGGCCAGATCAACGAGGCTCATCGTCGCGCCGCCCAGCCAGTTGCGGTGATCGAGCAGGTAATCGGTGTAATCCAGATGTCCCACCGCCGCCTTCATCGCCTCGCGCAGGCCCTTGGCATCAGGTGCGGCGCGGTGCGCGAGGCGCTTGACCATCCGCTCGTGGAGCAGCGGGCCGGTCACGTCGCGATAGAAATGCGTGTCGAACCACGTCACCAGCCGGCGGATCTCCGCGCGGTTGGTCGCGGTGCCGTTGATCATCGCCGACTTCTCGACGGTTTCTTCGAAAAATTCGCAGATCGCCATCGAATCGATCAGCGGTGCCACGCCGCGCGACGCATCAACCATCACCGGCGTCTGCCCCGCGGGGTTCATGTCCATGAACTCGTCACGCCGCTCCCAGGGCGATTCGCGGACGAGCTCGTAGCCGATGCCCTTCTCGCCCAGCAGCAAGCGCACCTTTCGCGAGAAGGGACATAAGGGGAATTGATAAAGCTGCCACATAGCGTCCGTTTAGGCGGCATCGGGCGGGTGTGTCACTAGCGCGGGTTTGCTGGTGAGTAAGAAGATTGGGTTCGCGTGGAGACGCGGAGGCGCGGAGGTGTCGCGCTCGCTATGAGCGAAGCTCGTTCATCACCGATCGCGATCAAGAAGAAGCAGAGGGAATCTAGCTCCGCGTCTCCGCGTCTCCGCGTGAACCCCCTTCTTTCCCCCTCCCCGGCGAAGGCCGGGGCCCAGTTGGGACGCGCAGATAACGAAGCGCGGTGCTCCGTTACTGCGACCTTTCCAACTGGGCCCCGGCCTTCGCCGGGGTGGTGGAAGCACCGCTATTCCGCCGCGACCAGCTCCGCGCTGTCATCCAGCGGATGCGGCAGGCGCGTCAGCATTTCCTTCGGGACGATCTGCCAGAAATGCGGTGCCACCCGGTCCCAGTCCTCGAGCAGGCCCTTCGACCATTTGCTGTCGGTCGTATCCGCATGATCGCGCACCAGGTCGAGCAGGACATCCGCCCAGTGGAGCGACTTGACCCGGTCCCAGGTGATGTTCTCGGGGTTGGCACGCTTTGCGAACAGGCCCTCGGGATCATAGACGAACGCCATCCCGCCGGTCATCCCCGCGCCGAAGTTCGCCCCCACCGCGCCGAGCACGACCGCGATTCCGTTGGTCATGTATTCGCAGCCGTTCGCGCCACAGCCCTCGACGACCACGGTTGCACCCGAGTTGCGGACTGCGAACCGCTCGCCCGCCTGCCCCGCCGCGAACAGCCGGCCGCTGGTCGCGCCATAGAGCACGGTGTTGCCGATGATCGTGTTGTCCTGGCTGGCGAGCGGCGAACTCACCGCGGGCCGGACGATGATCGTCCCCCCCGACAGTCCCTTACCGACATAGTCGTTCGAATCGCCGAACACCTCGAGCGTGATCCCCTTGCAGAGGAACGCGCCGAGCGACTGGCCCGCCGAGCCCCGCAACCGGATCGTGACGTGATCGTCGGCGAGCGTCGACATGCCGAACTTGCGCGTGATCTCGCTGGACAGCCGCGTCCCCACCGCGCGGTGCGTGTTGCGCACCGAATAGGTCAGCTGCATCTTCTCGCCGCGCGAGAACACCGCGGCGGCATCCTTGATGATCTGCGCGTCGAGGCTGTCGGGCACTTCGTTGCGGAAGGTCGAGAGCGAGAAACGCCGCTCGGCATCCGACGCATCGACCTTGGCAAGGATCGGGTTGAGATCGAGATCGTCGAGATGCTCGGCACCGCGGCTGACCTGCCGCAACAGCTCGGTCCGGCCGATCACGTCGTCGAGGCTCTTCACGCCCAGCCGCGCGAGGATGTCGCGGACTTCCTCGGCGATGAACGTCATCAGGTTGATGACCTTCTCGGGCGTGCCGACGAACTTCTGCCTGAGCGCGTCATTCTGCGTGCAGATACCGACCGGGCAGGTGTTCGAATGACACTGGCGGACCATGATGCAGCCCATCGCCACCAGCGACAGCGTGCCAATCCCGAACTCCTCCGCGCCGAGGATCGCGGCGATCACGATGTCGCGTCCGGTCTTGAGCCCGCCATCGGTGCGCAGCCGCACGCGTCCGCGCAGGCCGTTGAGCGTCAGCACCTGGTTGACCTCGGACAGCCCCATTTCCCACGGCGTGCCCGCATATTTGATCGACGTCTGCGGCGACGCGCCGGTGCCGCCGACATGCCCCGCGATCAGGATCACGTCGGCATGCGCCTTCGCGACGCCCGCCGCCACGGTGCCGATTCCCGCCGAGCTGACGAGCTTCACACAGACGCGCGCGCGCGGATTGATCTGCTTCAGGTCATAGATGAGCTGCGCCAGATCCTCGATCGAGTAGATGTCGTGATGCGGCGGCGGCGAGATCAACGTCACGCCGGGCGTCGCATGACGCAGCTTGGCGATGAACTCGGTCACCTTGAAGCCGGGCAGCTGGCCGCCCTCGCCGGGCTTGGCGCCTTGCGCCACCTTGACCTCGATCTCCTCGCACGCGTTCAGATATTCCGCGGTCACGCCGAACCGGCCGCTCGCGATCTGCTTGATCGTCGAGTTCGCATTGTCGCCGTTCGCGTACGGCACGAAGCGCGACTTGTCCTCGCCGCCCTCGCCCGACACCGCTTTCGCGCCGATCCGGTTCATCGCGATCGCCAACGTCTCGTGCGCCTCGGGGGATAGCGCGCCGAGCGACATGCCCGGCGTCACGAACCGCTTGCGGATCTCGGTGATCGCCTCGACCTGGTCGACGGGCACGCCCTCGGCCGGGAAGTTGAACTGGAGCAGGTCGCGCAGATACACCGGCGGCAGGTCCGACACCCCGCGCGAGAATTGGAGGTAGCTCGTATAGCTGTCGGTCGCGACCGCCGTCTGGAGCAGATGCATCAGCTGCGCCGAATAGGCATGCGTCTCGCCGGTGTGGCGCTGGCGATAGAAGCCGCCGATCGGCAGCGTCGCGACCGCCGGATCGAACGCCGCTTCGTGGCGATCGGTCGCGTTGACGTGAAGCGAGGCATAGCCCTCGCCGCTGATCTTCGCGGGCATGCCGGGGAAAAGGTCGTTCACCAGGCTGCGCGACAGGCCGACCGCCTCGAAATTATAGCCGCCACGGTAGGACGAGATGACCGCGATGCCCATCTTCGACATGATCTTGAGCAGCCCCTCCTCGACCGCGACGCGGTGGCGGCGGAGGCATTCGGCGAGATCGAGATCACCGAACAGTCCGCGGCTCTGGCGATCGACGATCGCGGCCTCGGCCAGATACGCGTTCACGGTGGTCGCGCCGACGCCGATCAGCACCGCATAATAATGCGTGTCGAGACATTCCGCGGTGCGCACATTGATTGACGCATAGGAGCGCAGGCCGCGACGGACGAGATGCGTGTGCACCGCCGCTACCGCGAGCACCCCGGCGATGCCGACCCGGTCCTCGCCAATCGCCTCGTCGGTCAGGAACAGCTCGCTCTTGCCCTGGCGGACCGCCTGCTCGGCCTCGTTGCGGATCCGCTGGATCGCCGCGCGCAGCTTCTCCGGGCCGCCGCCCGCATCGAAGGTGCAGTCGATCTCGGCGACCGCGCCGCCGAAATGCGCCTTCAGCCGCGCCCAATGCTCACCGGTAAGCACGGGTGAATCGAGCACCAGCACGCGCTCGCGCTGGTCGCGCACGTCG
Source organism: Sphingomonas sp. PvP018 (assembly GCF_017876865.1). Lineage (NCBI taxonomy): Bacteria > Pseudomonadati > Pseudomonadota > Alphaproteobacteria > Sphingomonadales > Sphingomonadaceae > Sphingomonas > Sphingomonas sp. PvP018. Next base: position 2,216,033 of record NZ_JAGIOU010000001.1, read on the forward strand.
AGGATGTTGGCGAGATTGCCGAACCGCGTCTTGAGCGACATCACGTGCCGCTCGCGCAGCGGGTCGATTGGCGGGTTAGTCACTTGGCTGAAATTCTGGCGGAAGAACTGGCTGATCAACCGCGGCTTGTCCGAAATGACCGCGAGCGGCGTATCGTCGCCCATCGATCCGATCGCTTCCTTGGCCGATTCGACCATCGGCGACAGGATAAGCTCCATGTCCTCGATCGTCTGCCCGGCCGCGACCTGACGCCGTGCCAGCTCGGCGCGATCATAGCGGACCACGGCATCCTCGACCGACGGCAGGTCTGCCAGCGTGTGGAACTCGCCGATCATCGCGGCATAGTCGGCCTCGCCGGAGATGCGATCCTTGACCGCGCGGTCCTGCAGCAGCCGCCCTTCGTCGAGGTCGACCGCGATCATCTCGCCCGGCCCGAGCCGCCCCTTGGCGATGATCGTCGATTCGGGGACGACGACCATCCCGCTTTCCGACCCGACGATCAGCAGCCCGTCGACGGTCAACGTATAGCGCAGCGGTCTGAGCGCGTTGCGGTCCATGCCCGCGACGGCCCAGCGGCCATCGGTCATCGCCAGCGCGGCCGGGCCGTCCCATGGCTCCATCACCGACGCCAGATACTGGTACATCGCGCGGTGCTCAGGCGGCATGTCGGGGCTTGCTGCCTCGGGCACCAGCATCAGCTTTGCGGTCGGCGCATCGCGACCCGACCGGCAGATCGCCTCGAACACCGCATCGAGCGCGGCGGTATCGGACGCGCCCGCCGGGATCACCGGCTTGATGTCCTCCGAATTGTCGCCAAAGGCGAGGCTCGCCATCCGGATCTCGTGGGAGAGCATCCAGTTCTTGTTGCCGCGGATCGTGTTGATCTCGCCGTTATGCGCAAGGCAGCGGAACGGCTGCGCCAACCACCATTGCGGGAAGGTGTTGGTCGAATAGCGTTGGTGGAAGATCGCGACGCGGCTCTCGAACCGCTGGTCGCACAAATCGGGATAGAAGACCGACAGCGATTCGGCGAGGAAGAGCCCCTTGTAGATGATCGAGCGGCACGACAGCGAACAGATGTAGAAGCCCTGGATCTGCGCCGCGATCACGCGCTTCTCGATACGCCTGCGGACCAGATACAGCGTCTTTTCGAACTCGGCGGCGTCCTGCTCGTCGGGCAGCGGCCCGGCGATCATGATCTGCTCGATCTCGGGGCGCGTCGCCTGCGCCTTCTGGCCGATCACCGACACGTCGACGGGCACCTGGCGCCAGCCATAGATGGTATAGCCCGCCTCGATGATCGCGCTCTCGACGATCGTCCGGCAATCCTCCTGCGCCCCCAGATCGGTGCGCGGCAGGAAGATCATGCCGACCGCGAGCCGGTTCGGCCGCACCTTGTGCCCCGAGGCGGCGACCGCGTCGTCGAAGAACTTGAGCGGAAGGTCGATGTGAAGCCCAGCGCCATCGCCGGTCTTGCCGTCCGCATCGACCGCGCCGCGGTGCCACACCGCCTTCAGCGCATCGACCGCGGACTGCACGACGCGCCGCGAGGCGCGGCCGTCGGTCGCGGCGACGAGCCCGACGCCGCAGGCATCACCCTCGAACTCGGGGCGGTACATGCCGTGTTCGGCGAGATATTGGCGCTGATCGGTGCTGGAATCGGTCATCGTCACTTCTTCTTTTGCTCGGGCGTGGCAACGTGCTTGGCGAATTCGGCGACATCGGCCTGCATGTGGCGCATCGAGGATTCCATCATCGACCGCTGCCACGCGGCGACGTCAGGATCGGCCATGATCGTCAGCGACTGCTGCATGTACAGGCGTCCGCTCGGCGTCGCGAAGAACGCCTTGATGTCGCGACACTGGGCGACGTCGAAGCGGCGCGCATAGGCACGCGCCATCGCATCGAACATGCCCGGCATGCCGTCGCGCATCAACGTCAGCGTGCGAGTCTGCTGCTGGTTCATGAAGGCGGCAAACTGCGCCTGCATCTGCGGATTTTTAGCCATTGCGCTGCTGAACATCGGGCTCTGCGCCATGCCCTGCTGGAGATTGCCCAACATCGGCGCGATCATGCCCTCGATCATCCGCGCGCGCGATTCGGGCGGCATCAAGACGTCGATCAATTCGCGCGCTGCTGCGAGTCGGGCCGGATCAGGGGCCGCGGCGGCAACAGGCGGTGTCTGCGCATGCGCCGCCGACGGGACTACCGCACCCGCCAGCAACACCGCCCCAAGAAACCCGAGCCTCATGCCGCGACCTTCGCGTTCGCAGCCTTGGTCTTGAGATATTTGTGCATCGTCGCCGCCACGTCGCGGCCGTCGCGGATCGCCCACACGACCAGGCTCGCCCCGCGGACGATGTCGCCCGCCGCGAACACGCCGTCGAGGCTGGTCATCAGCGTCTTGCCGTCGACCAGCACGGTGCCCCAGCGGCTCACCCCCAGTTCGGGCGTCGCGAACAGCGTCGGCAGGTCCTCGGCATCGAAGCCCAGCGCCTTGATGACGAGGTCGGCATCGACCGAATAGTCACCGGCGGGATCGGGTTCGGGCGTGCGGCGACCGCTCGCATCGGCTGCGCCCAGACGCATCTTGCGCACCCTGACGCTCGACACGGCCTCGCCGCCGTCGAAGCTCTGCGGGCCCGACAGCCAGACGAACTCGACGCCCTCCTCCTCGGCATTGGCGACTTCGCGCTGCGACCCCGGCATGTTCGCGCGGTCGCGGCGATAGAGGCACTTCACCGACTTGGCGCCCTGGCGGATCGCGGTGCGGACGCAGTCCATCGCGGTATCGCCGCCGCCGATCACGACGACGTCCTTGCCCTCGGCATTGAGGCTGCCGTCGTCGAAAGCGGGGACTGCATCACCAAACCCCTTGCGGTTCGACGCGACGAGGAAGTCGAGCGCGGCGACCACGCCATTGGAGCCGCCACCGGGGAGGTCCATCGCGCGCGCCTTGTACACGCCGGTCGCGATCAGGATCGCGTCGTGGCGCTGGCGCAGTTCGTCGAGGCTAGCGTCGTCGCCGACCGCAAAACCTTCATGAAACACGATCCCCGCGGTCTTCAGTCGCTCGACCCGACGCATGACGATCGGCTTTTCGAGCTTGAACCCGGGGATGCCATAGGTGAGCAGACCGCCCGCGCGGTCGTAACGATCATAGACGTGCACGTCATAGCCGTGGCCGCGCAGATATTCGGCGGCGCTCAGCCCGGCAGGCCCTGCCCCGATCACGCCGACCGACTGGCCGCGAGACTTGCCGGGGACCAGCGGCTCGACCCAGCCATTCTCCCAGGCGGTGTCGGTGATGAACTTTTCGACCGAGCCGATCGTGACCGCGCCATGGCCCGTGAACTCGATGACGCAATTGCCCTCGCACAGCCGGTCCTGCGGACAGATGCGACCGCAGATCTCGGGCATGGTCGAGGTCGCGTTGCTCAACTCATACGCCTCGCGGAGCCGGCCCTCGGCGGTCAGGCGCAGCCAGTCAGGGATATGGTTGTGGAGCGGACAATGGACCGAGCAATAGGGCACGCCGCATTGCGAACAGCGCCCCGCCTGCTCCTCGGCGGGTTCGACCGCATAGCGCGCAGCGATCTCGCGGAAATCGTCCGCGCGTTCCGCCGCATTACGCTTGTCGGGATAGGATTGCTCCCGCCCGACGAATTTGAGCATCGAATCGTTCGCCATGAATGCCTCCGACAATCGCGTTATTGCGTAGTCGGAGGTTTGTCACGGCAAAAACGCCCATTAAGTCAGCTCTACTGACCTATAAATTACGCCAAATCTCGCAGGCCGGGAGATATATTCACAAATCTCGCGGAATATATCCCGACTCGGACCTATTTCGACAGGAGCCATACCAGCGCGGCGGAGCCCGCGGCGATGCGATACCATGCAAACGGCACAAACCCGTGCTTTGTGACGATCCCGACAAACCATTTGACCACCAGCAACGCGACGACGAACGAAACGAGCGCGCCGATCGCGATCGACAACAGGCCGACACCCTCGCCGCTGGTCAGCGCCGCATGGTTCTTCATCAGTTCGAGCCCGCTCGCCCCCAGCATCGTGGGGATGGCGAGGAAGAAGCTGAACTCGGCGGCGGTGCGCCGCTCGACGCCAAGTGCCAGCGCCCCGAGGATTGTTGCGCCCGAGCGGCTGACGCCAGGGATCATCGCGAGGCACTGGAGCAGGCCGATCCCGACGACGGTGCGCAGCGGGATGTCCGCGACACCGCTGATGTCGCTGCGCGGTGCGAACCGCTCGACCGCGAGAATGGCGAAGCCGCCAACGACCAGCGCGATCGCGACCACCTCGGCATTGCCGAGCAGCGCCTCGATATAATGATGCAGCGCCAGGCCGATCACCGCGGCGGGAATAAAGGCGACCACCAGATTGCGCAGGAACAGCCAGGATTTCGGCTCGCGGCGAATGAGGCCCATGCCCACCGCCCAGAAGGTCCGCCAGTACAGGACTACGATCGCAAGGATCGCGCCGAGCTGGATGACGACGTTGAACACCTCCCAGCGCCCCGCATCATAGCCGAGCAGCCGCGTCGCGAGGATGAGATGGCCTGTCGACGAGACCGGCAGGAATTCGGTGATCCCCTCGACGATGCCGAGAAGGATGACGGTAAGAAGTTCGGACACGCAAAAGCTCCCGCAGCGCGGTGAATCAGGACTGGTCGATCAGTGTCGATGGCGGCTGGACCCGCATCGGGATCAGGCCACGTGGGTCGCCGAATGCATGTCCGCCTGGGTGTCGGCCCGAGTTGCGGCACGGCGGCCGAACCGCCCAGCCTTGCGGAAACGGACGAGCCAGCCCGGCGCGACCGTCGACATCGGCGTCGCCTCGATCCCCATCGCCTTCAACCCGTCGACCCCGGTGACGATATTGTCGCTCTGCAGCATCCGCCACTGATCCTGGGTGATCGGCGCGCCTGGCAGGAACCCGGCCTTGGCGATCAGTGCCCCGGCAAAATCGGGCAATTCGACGATCGACGGTTCGCGGCCGATCGCGGCGGCGATCCAGCGGATCAGGTTGCCCATGGTGATGACGTCGGGCCCGCCGATCTCCAGCGTCTTGCCGCCGAACGTCTCGGGAGCCACGGCCGCGGCGACGATCGCGTCCGCGACATTGCCGACGAACACGGGCTGGAACTTTGCTCCTGCGCGCAGCACGGGCACGACCGGCGCCTTGGCGATCATCCCGGCGAAGCGGTTCACGAACTGATCCTCCTGCCCGAAGATGATCGACGGCCGCAGGATCGTCGCGTTGGGGAAGGCCGCACGGACCGCCGCCTCGCCCTCGCCCTTCGACTTGCCATAGGCCGAGTCCGATGCGGCGTCCGCACCGATCGCCGAGACATGGACCAGCGCGCCGACCCCCGCCGTGGCGGCGGCCTCCGCCACGGTCCGCGCGCCGAGCGCCTGGACGCCGTGGAAATCACCCGCCAGCACCCCGACCAGATTCACGACGATGTCGGCACCCTGCACCGCCTGCGCGATCGTCGCGGGCTTGGTTACGTCGGCGCCGACGAATTGCGTCTGCCCGAGCCCGCCGAGCGGCTTGAGAAAAAACGCCTGCCGCGGATCGCGCTGTGCGATCCGGACCCGCGCACCCGACGCCAGCAGCGCCTGCGCGACATAGCGGCCGACGAAACCTCCGCCCCCGATCAGCGTCACCAGTCTGTCGTTCATCGCCCGTCCGTCCAATTCTTTATGCCTGCCCGCCCTTTGCCCCAGCAAGAGGGTTGTTGACAAGCATCGCAACCCTCCACTAGAGGCGCCCTCCTACCCCGTGCCCGGATGGCGGAATTGGTAGACGCACCAGCTTCAGGTGCTGGCGATCGCAAGGTCGTGGAGGTTCGAGTCCTCTTCCGGGCACCATTCTCGCCGAGCGGGTGAGACGACGGTCAGCGCCTTGGGCGGACCGTCGGGCAGCCGATCGGCAATGCCCCAAGCAATCAGATCTTAGCTCTCACATTACCGACCACCTCGGCAACCGAGGCCCGGTCCGCCGTCAGATCGGCGCTCCAGCGTTAGGCCTGCTGCCCGGGTTCGATGCACTGCTGCGCGCGCGTCCGGCTTGAGCTGGCCGACCTCAGCCGCACGCCGCCCCAGACTTCGGAAGGACTATCAAAGACCGTGAGGGGTTAGGGTCAACCGTCTTTCCTCCGCAGTAGCATTCAGGTCCATGGTACCGGTCCCATATTCATTCCACGGATCAATCAGGCCTGATCTGCATCATAGTTAATGAAGATATCGGACATTATCCCCTATAGTAAGTGGCTGCCCGGACCACTTCGCGATCTTCCTGGAGACTGCATCCAAGCTGGGGAAATTGCGTCTTGAGACCGTGCCGCACGGCTTTTGGAAGAAAATGCATAGCAAATGGCATAATAGGTTCAAATCGGATGTTGATTATAGGGCTCTCTAGGCGTAGGCGTCGATCAAAGACTGGAGCATATCATGTCCGAAGACATTATTGAGCTGAACGCTGTTGAATTGGCGACCGAACTGACGATCGCGTGGCTGACAAACCCCAATACGCGCACGTCCGCCGAAGAGGTTCCGTCGTTCCTCGGCAAGATGCACGACACCGTGTCTGCATTGCTGGGCACGTCGACGGAGGAGCCCGTGGTCGAGCCCGTCGCCGAATACACCCCGGCAGTTTCGGTCCGGAAATCGCTGGCATCGAAAGATCACATCATCTCAATGATCGACGGCAAGCCATACAAGACACTGCGCCGCCACCTGGCGACACACGGCATGACGCCGATCGAATATCGCGAACGCTACGGGCTGAAGCCGGACTATCCGATGGTCGCCGAGACCTATTCGGAAAGCCGCCGTGCCATGGCCAAGAAGATCGGTCTCGGTCGCAAGCCCGGCGCCCGCAAGACCGAAGCCCCGGCTGCTGCGCCGCAGCGCAAGCGCAAGGTCGAGGCTGTCGCCGAATAAGCAACGCGGGTCGATCGATACGAGCGCCTGCAGGGGCCGGTGGTTCGCCACCGGCCCCTTTTCGCATTAGGCAGGTCGCACGCGCCACTGCCGCCCCTCACCGCCCCGGTTGACACCGGCCGGGGCGTCGCGCCGGACTAGCTGCCGAAACGACCCCGACGGTAGAGCAGGGTGATCGCGACGCGCCGGTTGCGCGGATCGCTCGGGTTCTTGACGATCAGCGGCTCGCGGTCCGCGACACCCTCGATCCGTTCGAAGCGCGCCTCGGGCGTGCCGCCGGCGAGCAGCCGCCGTCGTGTCGCCTCGGCGCGGCCCGACGAGAGCATCCAGTTGTTCATCGCGCGCGGATCGCCATAGGGCACGCTGTCGGTATGCCCGCGGATCATGATCGGGTTCGCCGACCCTGCGATCGATCCCGCGATCATCCCGATCAGATCGCCTGCCCTGGCGTCGAGCGCCGTCGTGCCCAGCGCGAACATCGAATAATCGGCATCGTCGATCAGGTCGATGCGCATCCCGTCCTGGGTCGGCACGAAGCGGATATGGCTCGCGAGACGCGACAGGTTCTTCGACTGTTCGATCTGGCGGAGCACCTTGCGGCGCATCGCGTCGAAATTGCGGCGATCCTCCGCATTCAGCGCGTCGAGCCCCTTCTTGTTGCCCTTTGGCCCGGTGCCGGTGTCCGCGCCGCCCGCCCCTGCGTTCGGAATGGCGATCTGCGGCAGGCTGGTCTGTCCGGCTTGCGGACCGATCTTGTTCTTCGACAGGATCGATTCGCCACCGAGCAGCGCACCGCCGCCGATCCCCAGCGTGTGCGTGTCGATCAGCGTCGGCGCGAAATAGTCGGCAATGCCCTTGCGCTGTTTCTCGGTCGTCGCGCCGAGGATCCACAGCAGCAGGAAGAACGCCATCATCGCGGTCACGAAATCGGCATAGGCGACCTTCCAGGCACCGCCATGATGGCCGCCATGGCCCTCGATATAGACCTTCTTGACGATGATCTTGGGCGGCTGGTTCGCCCCGTGCGGCGCGCGTGCCATCCTACTTCCCGCGCAGCCCGTCAAAGACTTCCGCGAAGCCCGGCTGGTTGCGATGCGCGATCCCCGAGCGCGCCGCCTCGATCACCAGCGGCTGCGGGTGGCCGTGGAGCGAGGCGATGATGATCTGCTTCACCACGCCGTAGATCGAGGCGTCCGCGTCGAGCACCTGCTTCAGCCGGTTCGCCAGCGGTGCGACCATGCCATAGGCCAGCAGCACGCCCATGAACGTGCCGACCAGCGCCGACCCGATCATCGAGCCGAGCACCGACGGCGGCTTGTCGATCGATCCCATCGTCTTCACCACGCCGAGCACCGCCGCGACGATACCGAGCGCGGGCAGCGCGTCGGCGAGGCTGGTCAGCGTGCCGTGCGCACTTTCCTCCTCATGATGATGCGTCTTGATCGACTGGTCCATCACCTCCTCGACCGCGTGCACGTCGAGTGTACCGCTCGACACCACGACGAGGCGCAGCGTGTCGGCGATCAGGTTGATCAGCGCGTGATCCTTCAGCAGCTTGGGGTATTCGGCGAACACCGCGGAGGAATTGGGATCCTCGACATGCGGCTCGAGCGCGATCGGCCCGTCGACGCGCAGCATCTTCATCAGCTTGCTGACGAGAAAGATGACGTCGAGATAATCCTGCTTCTTGTATTTCGGGCCTTTGAACACCTTCATCAGCCCGCCGCCGAGCCCTTTCAGCTCCTTGCCCGAATTGCCGATGATCAGCGCGCCGGCGGCGGCACCGCCGATGATGAGCATCTCGTGCGGGATCGCCTCAAGCACGGGGCCGAGCGCCCCGCCGGTGAACGCGAAGCCGCCGAACACCATGACGAGCAAAACGACGATGCCGATAATCGGAAACATGGTGCTGGAAATTCCCCCAAAGCCCGGAACGCCGGCCCTGTCGCCGGAGGATTAACCGGATTTCGTAGCTATCCGGTTACCGGACCCGCCCGATCCGCTCTATAAATGCGCTCAGCGAAGATAATCGAACAGCGACAGCGCGCTGAGCTTCGAAAAGCTCGCCTGAGTCGCCGACAGGATCGTCATCGTCTTCTGCAATTCGGTGATCGCCGTCGTGATGTCGGTGCCCTCGATCGACTGGCGGGTGTCCTCGCGGTCGACCGCGACGTCCTTCAGCCGGGCGGTTTCGAGATCGACCCGCGACGCGCGCGCACCGAGCGACGCCTGGATCGACGACACCTGTTCCGACGCCGCCGACAGATCGTCGAGCGCGGTATCGAGCGAGGCGGGATCATAGCTTTCGGCCTGGAGCGCGGTCGCGATCGCGCTCAATACCGCCAGCGTGTCCTTGCCGTCGGCGCGCAGCACGCGCGACGCCGATTCGTTCGCCTGCACGCTCGCGCCGTCGCCGACCGGGATCGGCGAGACACTGGTCGTCGCCAGCGCATAGCTGCCATCGGCCTGCTTCACCGCCGCGGGCCCGCCGTCCGCGCCGCCGAAGATCGGCTGGCCGCGCAGGTCCTTCACGTTCGCAAGACTCGCGATCGTATCGACGATCCCCGCAATTTCGACACCGATCGCCTTGCGCGCATCGCCGCTCAGCGTGCCGTTGCGCGCCTGCACCGTGAGTTCGGACACGCGCTGCAACTGCGCGGTGATCGCGCTGAGCGTGGTGTCCGACTGTTTCAGCACCGATGCGGCGGTCGTCAGGTTCGCGGCATAGGCCTTGTCGTCGACGGCATCGCGCGCGAGCCCCGCCAGCCGCTGATAGGCGGCGCTGTCGGACGAGGGCGCGGTGAATTTGATGCCGGACGAGATCTGCGTCTGCAACGCGTCCGCCTGCTTCGACAGCGTATTCATCGCCTTGGCCGAGCGGTCGTAGAACAGGCTGGTCGCGATCTGCATAAGGCCTACCGGATCTCGAGGATGGTCTGGAGGATGTCGCGCGCGGTCTGGATGACGCGGCTCGACGCCTGATAGGCCTGCTGGAAGCGGAGCAGGTCGACCGCCTCGCTGTCGAGGTCGACACCACTGCCCGAGTCGCGTGCGGTCACCGCGCCGTCGCGGATCGCGCCCTGCGCATCGCCGACCAGCTTGCGCTGCTCCAGCGACGCCGCATTGCTGGTGATCATGTTGGTCAGCCGCTGTTCGCTGCCCGTCGTCGGGTCGCGCGTCGCGAGTAGCGCGGCCAGGTTCGACGCATCGCGCGCGCCGCCGGTCGCGCCCGCCGCGGCAATACCGCGCGGATCGGTCAGCGCGACGGTGATGCTGGTCGGAGTGTCGCCGGTCTTGAACAACGGCGTGCCCGCCTTGCCGTCGAGATCGCGCCCCTGCGCCTGGATGGCATTGACCTGCGTGGTGAAATCGGTCGCGATGCCGTTCAGCGTGTCGCGCGCCGCAACGATCTTCTGCGCGCCCTCGGCATAGCCGGCCAGCGCGCCGCCCGACGGCGTCACCGCCGATGTCGTGCCCGTCCGCTGCACGACGAACCCGACCGCGCCCTCGTCATTCTTCAGATAGCTGACATTGCCCGCATCGGGTCCCGCCACGAATACCGGGCCGCTCGCGCCGCCCAGCCGCACCGTCGCACGGCCGAGATCGTCGAACTCCGTACTGATATCGGTGATCGTGCTCATCTGCTCGAGCAACTGGTCGCGCTGGTCGCCGAGCTGCGCGGCGTTGGTCGACCCCTTCTGGCTACGCGCGATGCCGTCATTGACCTTGGCGAGCGCGGTGCCGAACGAATTGAGCGTCTGCGTCGCTTGGCGCGTCGCGGTGTCGAGATCGGCCGCCGCGGTGTCGAGCGCCTTGCCCGTCGCGGTGAACGCCGCGGCCGCGCTGGTCGCGGATTCGAGCATCACCGACCGGGCCGGCACCGAGGTCGGGTCCGCCGACAAGGTCTGCGCGGCGGAAAAGAAGCTGGTTAGTCGGTCGCCGAGCTTGTTATCGGTCAGCGACGTCTCGATCCGCCCGAGCCAGGCCGCCGCGGTCTCCGTCCTGGCAAGATCCGACCCGGCGTTGCGGACCGCGAGCGAACGGAACGTGTCGGCCGAGCGCGAGATGCCGGTGACGGTGACGCCGTTGCTGCCCGTCGCGACGCTCGCATTGATGCCACTGCCGATCGAGGTCACCTGGCCGAGATTCGTCGTCCGCCGGGTATAACCCGCGGTGCCGGTGTTCGCGATGTTCTCGGACACGGTGTTCAGCGCGGTCTGGTACGCCCGCACGCCTGACGCGCCGATCGACAGGAGGTCGCTCATGGCGACGGCTCTGCCGCGCCCGGGTTAAGATCGGATTGCGATTTGGCGAGGAAATCGGTCATCGCCTTGCCGATGCCGAGCGGCGTGTGCTCGGCCATGGTCTGCGCGACGCGGGCGTCCTGCATTTCGGTAAAGGTGTCGAGGGCCTTCGATTCGAACAGCGAATCGCTTAATTTCGCCTGGCGCATGCTCTTCAGCATCATGCCGGTGAAGACCGCCTCGAACTTCTTGCCCGCCTTGTCGAGATTGTCGTTCGACTTCAGCCGGCTCGTATCGGTCGAGATGCCGCCCGCATCGATCGGGCCGGGGGCTGTGATCGAGCTCACAGGACGATCAACTCGGCCTTGAGCGCGCCGGCTTCCTTCAGCGCCTCGAGGATCGCGACCAGATCGGCGGGCGACGCGCCGATCGCGTTCACCGCCTTGACGATGTCGGCAAGCCTGGGGCCGGGGTTCAGCAGGAACATCGGGCGACGCTCCTCCTCGACCGCGACCGCGCTGTTCGGCGTGACGACGGTCTGGCCCTGGCTGAACGGCGCGGGCTGGCTCACCTGTGGCTTCTCGTCGATCCGCACCGTCAGCTTCCCATGCGTCACCGCGGCAGGCCCCACGCGCACCGCGGAGTTTATAACGACCGTACCGGTGCGCGCATTTACGATTACTTTTGCCGAGGGCTCGGCGGAGACGACGTCGAGATTCTCGATCGTCGACATCAGGGTCGCACGAACGTCCGCACCGACCGGCGCGCGGACCGCGACCGAAACCGCGTCGATCGCCTGTGCACTGCCGAAGCCCAGCTTCGAATTGATCGCGCCCGCGACGTTCTGCGCGGTGGTGAAATCGGCGCGCGCAAGGTTGAAGGTCAGCATCGGCGCGCTGTCGAACCCGGTCGCGACCGCCCGTTCGACCGTCGCGCCCTCGGGAATGCGCCCGGTCGAGGGGATGTTTACGACGATCTTGGAGCCATCCGCACCTTCCGCGCCAAGCCCGCCGACCGCGAGATTGCCCTGCGCCATCGCATAGATCTGGTTATCCGCGCCGAGCAGCGGCGTCATGATCAGGCTGCCGCCGCGCAGGCTCTTGGCCTTGCCCATCGACGCGACGGTGATGTCGAGCCGCTGGCCGGGCTTGGCGAAGGGCGGCAGTTCGGCGGTGATCATCACCACCGCGGCGTTCTTCATCCCCGGATTGGCGTTGGGCGGCAGCTGCAGCCCGAAGCGCGACGCGACCGCTTTCAGCGACTGGACGGTATATTCCAGATTGTCGTCGCCCGTGCCGGGCAGCCCGACGACGATGCCGTAGCCGGTCAGCTGGTTCGACCGGATCCCCTGGAACCCGCCCAGATCCTTGATCCGGTCGGCAGACGCCGGTGCAGCGATCAGGAGCGAGGCGAGAAGGGCGAGCAGGAAGCGCATGGTCACGGCCTCAAAAAGGGCTGACGACGGAGAAGAAGCGGCTGAGCCACCCCTGGCGGCCGGCGCGGGCGACGTCGCCCTTGCCGGTGTACGAGATCTGCGCATCGGCGACCCGCGTCGACAGCACGCGGTTGTCGCGGTCGACATCGGCGGTGCGCACCAGCCCCTTGATCTTGAGGAACTCGTCGCCGCGGTTGAGCGTCACGCGCTTCTGCCCCTGCACGAGCATCGTGCCGTTGGGATAGACTTCGGCGACCGTCACGCTGACTTCGCCCGACAGCGAGTTCGCCTGGTCGGCGGCACCCGCGCCGTTGAAGTTGCGCCCGCCGCTGATCGTCGCATCGGCGCGGTTGAACAGGTTCAGTGCGCCCGTCGTCGGCGGGGTGATGCTCGCCGAGCCGCTGCTGTCGAGCTTCGAGCCCGAGGATTTCGACGCGGCGGTGCGCTCGACCAGCACGATCGTCAGTGGGTCACCGACTTTCCGCGCCCGCCAGCCCTCGTACAGCGCGGCATAGCCGTCCTGCGCCTGGAAGATCGATCCGGTCGCGGGCGACGCCACCGGCACGGGCAGCGGCCGTGCGACGGTGAAGTCCTCGGGCGGCGCTTTCTTGCCGAACAGCCTGGCCTGCGCCGACAGCGGCGCGAGCGTGCCGGCGACAATCGCGAGGAGCGCGATCGGCGCGCGCGTGGGGATCGGAAATGCCATGATGCGCCCTGCGATCAGATGTTCTGGTTGACGTATTTCAGCATGTCGTCGGTCGCCGAGATCATCTTCGAATTGACCTCATACGCACGCTGCGTCTCGATCATGTCGACCAGCTCCTCGACGACGTTGACGTTCGACGCCTCGAGCATCCCCTGCCGCACGCGACCGCGGCCGTCCTGCCCGGCAACGCCCAGATTGGCGGCGCCCGACGCGGCGGTCTCGACGAGGTAATTGTCGCCGGTTGCCTGGAGCCCGGCACCATTGGCGAAGCTTGCGACCTGGATCTGGCCGATCTGCTGCGCTTCCGACTGGCCGGGGATCGTCGCCGAAACGGTACCGTCCTGGCCGATCGTGATGTTGGTCGTCCCCTCGGGCACGGTGATGCCGGGCATCACCTGATAACCCTCGCTGGTCACCATCAGCCCCTCGGGGCTGCGCGAGAAATTGCCCGCGCGGGTGTAGCCGAGCGTGCCGCCGGGCATCTGCACCTGAAAATAGCCGTCGCCGTCGAGCGCGAGGTCGAGGCTGTTGCCCGTCGTCTGCATCGATCCCTGCGTATCGATCCGCGCAGTGCCCTGGATCCGGACGCCGGTGCCGAGGTTGAGCCCGGTCGCGTATTTCGTCTCCGACGTCGACTGCGCGCCCGGCGCGGTCACGACCTGGTACGCCAGCGTCTCGAACGCGGCGCGGTCCTTCTTGAACCCCGTCGTGTTCACGTTGGCGAGATTGTTCGAAATGACCCGCATGCGCGTATCCTGGGCGTCGAGCCCGGTACGCGCGATATGCATGGCGGAACTGCTCATGGCCTAATCCTTCCTTAGCTCGGCAGGCGCATCAGCGATGCACCGCTTTCATCCATGTCCTTGGCGGACTTCAGCATGTTGGCCTGGACCTCGTAGCTGCGCTGATTCTCGATCATGTCGACCAGCGCCTGCGTCATGTTGACGTTCGATCCCTCGATCGCCCCGCCCTGCACCTTCGCATCGAGATCCTCGGGCAGCACGCCGCCACCACGCACACGCAACAGATTGTCGAGCCCCTTGACCGTGTCCGACCCCTTGGTGTCGGCCAGCTTCAGCTTGTCGATCACCTGCGGCGCATTCGCATCACCACCCTGCGGCACGATCGAGATCGTCCCGTCGCCCGCGATCGAAAGCGTGTCATAGGGTGGGATCGTGATCGGCCCGCCCGATCCCATCACCGGAAAACCATCACCGGTCTGGAGCACGCCCGACGGCGCGATCTCCAGGTCGCCGCGCCGCGTATAGGCTTCGGAGCCGTCCGACGCCTGGACCGCGAGCCATGCGGTCGCGCCGGTGACCGCGACGTCGAGCGGCCGGCCCGTGGTCTGGATCGCCCCCGGCGCGCGGTCGGCGTCGGTCACTTCCTCCGACGTCGGCGCGCGCGCCTCGAACTGCTGGCCACCACCCTTCAGGTCGATCCGGTCGAACACCACGCGATCGGCGCGGAATCCGGTGGTCGACGCGTTCGCCATGTTGTTGGCGATCGCCGACTGCGCCGCCATGTGCGCGCGCAGTCCCGTCGCCGCGGTGTAGACCAGCTTGTCCATTCAGGGTTCTCCGTCCGCGCCCTGGATCAGCTGCGGATGTTGAAGATGGTCTGCGAGATCTGGCTTGCGGTATCCAAGGCCTTCGAGTTCGCCTGGAAGTTGCGCTGTGCCGCGATCAGCGAGACGAGCTCTTCGGTGATGTCGACGTTCGACCGCTCGATCGTCCCCGACATCAGCTTGCCGAAGCCGTTGACGTCGGCGATGCCGAGCTTCGCCTCGCCCGAGATGCCGGTCGCCGACCAGTAGCTGCTGCCGAGCTGGCGCAGACCCTCGGGGTTCGAGAAGTTGGCGAGCATCACCTGGCCGAGCGCCTGCGTGTCGCCGTTCGAGAAGCTCGCCTTGACGATGCCGGACTCGTCGATCGTCACGCCCTGGATCTGGCCGACCGCCTTGCCGTCCTGCGCGCGCGCGGCGACGTTGAACGCCGATGCCAACTGCGTGGTGTCGAGCCCGAAGGTGAAGCCGAACTGCTGCGTCGTGCTGCTGCCTGCAGTGGTGAACGGGTCGAACGCGACCGCAGTGGTCGGCGCGGTCAGCTTGCCGGTGGTGTCGAAGTCCAGCTTGACGCTTGCCGCACCGTTGGTGGTCATCGGCTTGTCGCCGACATAGCTGAACACTTCCCAGCTGCTCGTATTGCCGTTGGCGGCATCGGGCGTCGTCGTGCGCTTGAAATAATTGGTCAGCGTCTGCGCGTTGCCGCTCGCATCATAGATCGTCGTCTGCGCCGACTGGTTGTAGCTGGTCGGGTCGAACCGGTCGAACGTCGTCGTCGACGGGATCGCGGCATTGGCACTGAGGTTCAGCGACATCGACACGTTCGCGGTCGGAACGGCCTTGCCGCTGGTGGCGGGAAGCTGGAGGCTGACCGCGGAATCGAGCCCCGATGCGACGACCTTGCCCGAACCGTCGACCGGATAGACCTGCAAATGGCTGCCGTTCGAATCGACCACATAGCGATCGGCATCGACCAGGAAGCCGCCATTGCGCGTGTAGTTGACGTTGAGCGACGTCGTGCTCGGCTTCACCACGAAGAAGCCGTCGCCCGACACGGCGAGATCGAGCGCGTTGGCCGACTGGATGAGGTTGCCCTGGCTGAACTGCTGCCGATTGCCCTGCACCACGGTGCCCGACCCGATCTGCTGCGCCGGGTTCAGCGACACGCTCGACGCGATCACGTCGGCGAATTCGGTACGGCTCTTCTTGAAACCGTTGGTCGAGACGTTCGCGAGGTTGTGCGAGATCGTCGACATTTCGGTCTGCGAGGCCTGGAGGCCGGAAAGCGAGGTATAGAAGGACATCGGGTTACTCCTGGAATTCTGGCAAGCAGCGGGCGATCAGCCGATCTGGCGAACCGCGGTGACGGGGACCTCACCGAGGCCCGGTAGCGTGAGGATGGCGGCACCGGTCGTCGTCGAAACCGACTGGACCGGCGCCCAGACAAGGTTCTGTGATGCAACGGTCGTGCCATTATTCTGGGCGTTGACGATGACCTTGAACGGCCCCGTCCCGGCATCCTCGCCGGTCGCCGTCTTGCCGTCCCAGTCGTAGTTCACGGTGCCCTTGTCGGCGCTGCCGAGCGACATGGTCTTCAGCACGCCGCCATTGGCATCGGTGATCGTGACGTTGACGTTGCTCGCCGCGGCGCCGAGCTCGATCCCGCCGGCCAGTCCGCCGCTGGTCCGACCATAGGCCGTGTCGCCCGCGGTCAGCACGGTCTTGCCGACATAGGCCATCGCATCGCTGGCGCTGGTCACGTTCAGCTTGTCGGCGATCGACTTCATCGTCGTGCTCATCTCGGAAATACCGGCGAGGCTCGAGAACTGCGCCATCTGTGCGACCATCTGGGTGTTGTCGACCGGGTTGAACGGATCCTGGTTCTGCATCTGCGCGGTCATCAGCTTCAGGAAGTCGGACTGATTGAGCGTCGTCGAATTGGATGCCGTGGTCGTCGTCGCGGCGGTCGTCGCGCGCGTGATGCCGAGGTTCGAAAGCGTCGAGTCGAAGGAACTTGCCATGATCAGCGGCCTAGCTTGAGGGTATCGATGATCAGCGACTTCGCAGTCTGCATCACCTCGACGTTGTTCTGGTAGCTGCGCGCGGTCTCCATCATGTCGACCAGCTCGCGCGTTTCATCGACCGCCGCCTCGAAGATGTTGCCATCCTTGTCGGCCATCGGATTGTTCGGGTCATAGCGCTTGGCGGGGGCCTCGCCGGCGGTGACGACCTTCTCGACATCGACCGTCGACATGCCGCTGGCGGCGTCGAAGCTGGTGCGGAACACCGGCTTCATCGTCTTGTACGCAGCCTCCGCGGAGCCGGCGACACCGCCCGCATTGGCGAGGTTCGACGCGGTGGTGTTCATCCGCAACAGCTGCGCGGACATCGCGCGGCCCGCGACCTGGAAAATCGTCATCGGCGCATTGGCCATCGCTTAGTCCCCCTTCAGCGCGCGGGTGACCTGGCTGATCCGCCCGTTCAGGAACGACAGCGTGGTCTGGTACTGCACCGCATTCTCGGCGAACGCGGTCTGTTCCTGGTTCAGCTCGACGGTGTTGCCGTCCATCGAGGTCTGCGTCGGCACGCGATACTTGGTCGCCGCGTCGATCCCGCCCGCGCCATCCGTCTCGAGCGACGCGAGCGCCGACTTGAAGTCGATGTCGCGCGCCTTGAAGCCGGGGGTCGAGGCATTGGCGATGTTCGATGCGAGCACCCCCATGCGCTGCGATCGCACCTCGAGGGCCGCACCATGAACGCCGAACAGCGAATCCCCTGACACTGGACCGAACTCCCGCGCTGAATTGCGCAAGCCTTCCAAAGCAATGCCCGTGCCAATTCGCGCTCGCCGACCGGATGATGCCGCTTTGCCGCCCGGCGGCAAGCGCGCGGCAACCCGGCCGGCAACGCCTTGCCGCTCCGGCAGAGGTGGCGGCAATCGTTCCGGCAGGCGTGGTGCCGACCCGTCGCGCAGCCGGCAAACCACAGGCCCGCGCGAGTCCCGCTCACCGGGAGATCGCGAACTGGCCCGGCCCTTGCAAAGACTTGCGGGACATGATCACGCTCGCCCATCTGCTCGACCCTGCTGCCCTCGCCATCGTCGGCGGCGGCACGATCCTCGGCGTCGCCTTGCGGACACCGCTGCGCGATCTGGTCCGCGCGATCGCGGCGCTGAAGACGCTCGGCCGCGCCCGGCTCGACGGCGATGCGCTGCTCCAGCAGATCGTCGCGCTCGGTCGTATCGCTCAACGCCACGGCGCGATGGCGCTCGACCGCACGGTCATCGCCGATCCCGACATCGCCGCCGGTATCGCGGCGATCGTCGACGGCGCGACCGCCAGCGACGTGGCGTTGCTGATCCGGCATCGCCGCCACGCGCGGATCGAACGCCACGTCGCCGCCGCCGAGGTCTGGGCAGGCGCCGCCGAACTCGCGCCCGCGATGGGCATGGTCGGCACGCTGATCGGGCTCGCGCAAATGTTCGCGACGATGAGCGATCCGACCGCGATTGGCGGCGCGATGGCGATCGCGCTGCTCGCGACGCTCTATGGCGCGCTGCTCGCCAACCTCGTCTTCATGCCGGTCGCCAACCGCCTGCGCGCGCAAGGCCGCAACGAGGCGTTCGAACGTGCCCGGATCGAGGCACCGCTGGTCGCGCTCGCCGCGCGCGAGGCCCCGCGCGCACCGTTGATGAGCGTCGCATGACGGTCGGTGATTATCCCGAACCGCAGCCCGGGCGTCCGCTCTGGCTGATCACGCTCGCCGACCTCGCCTTGCTGCTCGTCGGCTTCTTCGTACTCCTGCAGGCGACGCAGACCGCCAGCGACCGTCCGCTCGCGCCCCGAGCACTGGCAGCCGGGTTGCGCGAGGGTTTCGGCGCCTCCGTCACGCCAACCGTCGACACAGCGCGGCCGAAACTGCCTGTACCCGGCGGTCCACTTGCTGCTGCCCAACCCACGGCCCTGCCCGTTGCCGCTGCCGGGATGCTCGACTTCGCGGTCGGTTCGGCTGTGCTGCCGACGTCACCCGATACGCTGGCGACATGGGCGCGCGACGCGGTGCAGGACCCGCGCGTCCAGCTGACCGTCACCGGATCGGTCGACGGCTCGCCCGGCGATGTCGACCCCGTCACGCACAGCGCGGCGATCCTCGCCTCGGACCGTGCCCGCGCCGTCGCGGCCGCGATCGCCCATGTCGCCCCCGGCCGCGTGACGCTCGCGACCTCGCCGACCACCGGCCGCCGCGCCGCCATCGTCACCCAAGCCTTTGTCGGCGAACCGCCAAGGACCCCCTCATGATGCTCGCCCTGTTGATGATCGCTGCCGGTGCGCCGTCCGCCGGCTTCCAGGATATCGCCGCGCTCGATCGCGCGGTCTCGGCATTCACCGGCCGGCCGATCGGTGCCGAGGGTGGTGCGCGGACGACGGTCGATTCGCGGTTGCGGCTCGCGACGTGCCCGACCGTCGCGATGTCGTGGCGGACCGAGGCGCATGACGCGGTGGTCGTCGCCTGTGCCGGCCCCGCCTGGCGCATCTTCGTCCCCGTCATCCGCCCGGCCTCGGCCCCCGGCGCGACGCCCGCCACCACCCGTGCGGCCTATGCCCCGGTCGTGAAGGCCGCCCCCGTCATCCGCCGCGGCGATCCGATCGTGATCGAGGCGGGCACCGACGGCTTTTCGATCAGTCGCGAGGGCGTCGCGCTGGCCGATGCCGCCCCCGGCGCACGCTTCATGGTCAAGGTCGACGACACCCGCACGCCGGTCCAGGCGATCGCGGTCGCCAGCGGCCGCGCGACCCTGCCCGGCTGGACGAATTAATTTTGTTAAAGCTTTTCGCACGTCGGCCGTTTCTCCCTCTGTCAGCAAGAACCAGAGGGTGCAGACATGGTGGAATCGATCGGCTCGAAGCCGTTGACGGGAGGCGAGCGCAGCATCGCGCGCATCGCCGCGACAACGCCTGTTCAGCCATCCGCCCAGCCTCTGGCGCAGGCGCCCGACCGTGCGGTCGAGGCCGAACCTTCGGCAACCTCGTCGATCGCGCTCGCGCGGACGATGGCCGCCGCCGCCCCGATCAACGAAGCGCGCGTGGCCGCGGTCAAGAAGGCGGTCGCCAACGGCACCTTCCCGATCCTGCCCGCGACGATCGCCGACCGGCTCCTCGCCTTCAAACTGGAATGGGCACCGCATGACCCGGCGTGACGCCCTGGTGCGCGTGATCGACGCGCTGCATGCCGAGATCGCGGCGCTGAAATCCAACGATGTCGCCGGGCTGGAACGCGCGACCACGCAAAAGCTCGACGGCATCAACGCCGTGGCGACGCTCGGCACCGGCCCTGCCGGTCCCGAACTGCGCGAGCTGGCGGACGAGGCGAACCGCCTCAACGAAACCTGCCGCATCTATACCAACCTGATGGCGGCAAATGTCCGCCGCCGCCTGCAAACCTTGACCGGCGAGGGCGGCATTGCCGGCTATCGCCCGCGCATGGGTGCGGCCTACGCCTGATCCGCGCAGCCGGACAAGATCTGGCACGCCCCTTGCTGTAGTGTCCTGAAACAGGGACATTACTCGCGGGATGACCGTCAATCCTATCACTACCGGCCGGATCCAGTCCGCGATCGCGCTTGCGAGCAGCAAGACGGGCGTGGATTTCGACTATCTGCTCGGCCAGGCGAAGCTCGAAAGCGGGCTTAACGCCAACGCCAAGGCGGGAACGTCGAGCGCGTCGGGTCTGTACCAGTTCATCGAACAGAGCTGGCTCGCGGTCGTCAAGAAGCACGGCGCGGAGCACGGCCTGGGCTGGGCGGCCGACAGCATCGGCCAGTCGTCGGGCGGGCATCTGGGCGTCGCGGATGCCGGCACGCGTCAGGCGATCCTCGCGCTGCGCAACGATCCCGCCGCCGCCTCGATGATGGCGGCCGAACATGCATCGGACAACAAGGACGCGCTCGAGGGCAAGCTCGGCCGCACCGCGACCGGCACCGATCTGTACATGGCGCATTTCCTGGGGCTCGGCGGCGCGTCGAAGTTCCTGACGACGATGCAGGCCAATCCCGACGCGAGCGGCGCCGCGCTGTTTCCTTCCGCCGCGCGCGCCAATCGCGGCGTCTTCTACGAGTCCAACGGTACGCCGCGCTCGCTGTCGGCAATCTACGAGCGATTCTCGACGAAGCTCGGCGCCGCCGCCGCGGGCGCGACCGGTTCGGCCACGACCGGCTCGGTCCAGTTCGCCGCACAGGCGCTCGACATGGACGGCAGCACGGTCGTCACCGGCAACAATGAAAGCGCCGAGGACGCGCTCGCCTGGGCAACGTCGACGATGGGCCGGTTCGGCACCCGGAACGCCGGCTTCAATGCGGGCCAGACCTCGGCGAGCCTGCTCCGCCCGACGCCCGACACCGCGCGGCTCGCCTATCTGATGCTCGCGAAGATGGGGGGCTGAACCCATGAACCGCCTGCTCTCCAACGCCCGTGCATCGGTCCTGCCGCTCGCGATCCTGATGCTTGTGCTCGTCATGGTCGTGCCGATCCCGGCATTCATGCTCGATATCTTCTTCGTCGCGAACATCGCGATCAGCCTTGCCGTGCTGATGGTCGCCCTGAACGCGCAGAAGCCGCTCGACTTCTCCGCCTTCCCGACCGTGCTGCTGTTTGCCACGCTGTTCCGCCTCGGCCTGAACGTCGCCTCGACGCGTATCGTGCTCGTCCACGGCCATGAGGGCGAGAGCGCGGCGGGTCACGTCATCGAGGCGTTCGGCACCTTCCTGATCGGCGGCGATTACGTCGTCGGCATCTTCGTCTTCGCGATCCTGATGATCATCAACATGATCGTCGTCACCAAGGGCGCCGGCCGCGTCTCCGAAGTCAGCGCGCGCTTCACGCTCGACGCGCTGCCCGGCAAGCAGATGGCGATCGACGCCGACCTGAACGCCGGCCTGATCACCCCCGACGAGGCGAAGGCGCGCCGTATCGAGGTGTCGACCGAGGCCGATTTCTACGGCTCGATGGATGGCTCGTCGAAGTTCGTGAAGGGCGACGCGGTCGCGGCGATGCTGATCCTCGCCGCCAACATCATCGGCGGCCTGATCCTCGGCCCGGTCAGCCACGGCATGTCGATCGCGGATGCCGCGCACAATTACATCCTGCTCGCGATCGGCGACGCGCTCGTCGCACAGCTGCCCTCGCTGATGCTGTCGATCGCCGCGGCGTCGATCGTCACGCGCGTCACCTCGGACAAGGATCTCGCCGGCCAGATCGGCGGCCAGTTCGGATCCCCGCGCACTTGGACGCCGGTCGCGGTCATCCTCGCGCTGCTCGGCGTCCTGCCCGGCATGCCGCACATGGTTATCCTGCCCGCCGCCGCGATCGCCGGGTTCGCAGCCTGGAAGCTGCGCCAGATCGAGCGTCGCCCCGCCCCCGTCGTCATCGCCCCCGTCGAGGCGATCGACCAGTCGAAGATCGGCTGGGACGAGGTCACCGACGGCATGCAGGTGAATCTCGACATCGGCTACGGCCTCGTGCCGCTGGTCGACGACCGCCGCGGATCGCCGCTGATGGGCCGCATCACCGGCGTCCGTCGCCAGCTGTCGAAGGAGCTGGGCTTTGTCGTGCCGCAGGTCCGCGTCCGCGACGACATCAACCTTGCTCCCTATGTCTACCGCATCATCGTCAACGGCGTCGTCGTCGGCGAGGACACCGTGTCGCCCGACGACATGCTCGCGCTCGACACCGGTCAGGCGTTCGGCTCGCTGATCGGCAAGACCACCAAGGATCCGACCTTCGGGCTCGACGCGACCTGGATCTCGACCGCGGACGCGGATGCGGCGACCGGCGCGGGCTATCTCGTCGTCGATCCCGGCACCGTGGTCGCGACGCATCTCAATCACCTGCTCGGCCAGACTGCGTCCGATCTGCTCGGCCCCGACGAGGTCCAGGCGCTGCTCGACGGGCTGAAGGAGCGCGCGGCGCAACTCGTCACCGCGCTCGCGCCGATCCCGATCACGACGCTGACCCAGGTTCTCAAGGGCCTGCTCGCCGAGAACATTCCCCTCAAGGAGTTCCGCAGCATCGCCGCCGCGATCGCGGTCGCAGCCCAGCGCAGCCAGGATGCCGAGGAGATCATCGAACTGATCCGCCCGCGTCTCGGCGCGCTGATCATCCAGAAGCTGTGCGGGATGCGCGAGCCGCTCCGCGTGATGACGCTCGAGGGGCATCTCGAGGGGCTGCTCGGCCAGGCGATGCGCGCCGACCAGTCGCGCCGCCACGTCATCGAACCCGATCTCGGCCGCCGCATCGTCGAGGCGTTGCAGAATGCCGCGCAGCCGCTGATCGCCGAGGCCAAGCCGTTCGCACTCGTCGTCCAGCCCGCGATCCGCCTCGCGATCCGCAAGCTGGTCCGCACCTGCCTGCCCGACACCCCGGTGATGTCGTTCTTCGAAGTGCCCGAGGACAAGGCGGTCGAGGTCGTTGCGGTCATCGGCGCACCGCAGCAGGCACTGGCCGCATGAGCGCCGAACCGATGACCGCGGCGTTCGACAAGGCCCGCCCCGCGCGCGCCGGCGAAATTCCGACGGGGCCCCTCACCTATCGTCCCCAGCAACGCCCCGGCGGTGACCCCGACCAGCTCGTCAAACAGCATCTCGCCATGGTCCGCCGGATCGCGTGGCACGTGCATGGCAGCATGAGCAGCATCGTCGAGGTCGAGGATCTGGTGCAGGTCGGCCTCGTCGCGCTGGTCGAGGCGGCGGCCGGGTTCGAGGAGCGCGGCACGCCGTTCAAGGCCTATGTCGCGACCCGCCTGCGCGGCGCGATGATCGACGAACTGCGGCGCCAGGCGACGACGACGCGCGGTGCGATGCGCCGCCGCCGGCAATATGCCGACGCCATTTCCACGCTCACCGCCCAGACGGGCAAGGCCCCCGGAGACGCCATGATCGCCCAGCATATCGGCGTCAGCATCGACAAGCTGCGCAGCGACTATGTGACCGCGGATGCGATCCGGTTCGATTCGATCGACGAGGTCTATGCCGACGACATGCCATGGTTCGCCGACGACTCCCCCGACGCGTTCGAACAGCTCGCCGACAGCGACCTGCGCGGTGCACTGATCGCGGCGATCACCGCGCTGCCGGAACGCGAGGCGCAGGTGATCCAGCTCTATTATGTCGAGGAAATGAACCTCGAGGAGATCGGCGCGGTCTTCGACATCGGCGCCGCCCGCGTCTGCCAGATCAAGGCGTCCGCGCACGCGAAACTGAAACGCGCGCTCGCCCGCAAGGTCTGACCACGATCCTGTTCCTCCCCCGCCAGGGGGAGGTGGTAGGCGCAGCCTGACGGAGGGGGCGGAAAGGGAAAACCTCGGTTGCGCGTCCTCCCCCTCCGTCGCCTTTGGCGCCACCTCCCCCTGGCGGGGGAGGATGATCCTGATCCGAAGGCCCGACGCCTGGAGCGAGCCAACCCGCGGCCAGCGCACACGCAAAGAACCCCGGCGGCCAGCGAGCCACCGGGGTTCTTTGCGTCCCGTCGCCGGGGACGATCCGACTGGCGCCGGCACCCGATCGGGGGCCGGTGCCGGCGCCGGGATCGGATTACTGAAGCAGCTTCAGCACGCCCTGCTGGCTCTGGTTCGCCTGGCTCAGCATCGCGGTCGACGCCTGGCTGAGGATCTGCGCCTTGGCGAGCGCCTGAGTCTCGGCCGAGAAGTCAGCGTCCTCGATGCGGCTCTTGGCGTCCGACAGATTGGTCGAGTTCGAGGTCATCGTGTTGACCGCCGACTGCAAGCGGCTCTGTGATGCACCGAGCGTCGCACGCGCGATCGAAACCGACTTGAGTGCTTCGTCAACGTTTGTCAGAGTCGCCGAGGCGGCGGTAATCGAGTCAGCTGCGGTGGCGCCTTTGACGTTAAACCCTGTATCTGTAAAATCGGTCGCATCGACCTGAGGCTTCGTGATCACGACCGTGTCGCTTGCGTTCGCACCAACCTGGATCGTAAAGTTGTCCGCTGCTGCGCTTGGCGTTGCGGTGTTATTGAAAAGCTTGGTGCCGTTGAATTCGGTAGCAGTTAGCACCGAATTGATCTGGGTGGTCAGCTCGCTAACTTCTGCCTGGATGTTCGTGCGGTCGTCCTGCGAATAGGTGCCGCTCTTGGCCTGCACTGCCAGCTCGCGAACGCGCTGAAGCATGTTGCTGACTTCGCCGAGTGCGCCTTCGGCCGTCTGCGCCAGAGCAATACCGTCATTAGCGTTGCGGATGCCCTGGTTCATGCCCTTGATCTGCGCAGTCATCGACGATGCGATCGCAAGACCTGCTGCGTCGTCCTTGGCCGAGTTGATGCGCTTGCCGGTCGAGAGGCGTTCCATCGCGGTCGACAGAGCAGCGTTGGCATTGGTCGACGCCGTCGCGGCGCGCAGCGACGAGATGTTGGTCCCGATAACAGTCATGATCAAACTCCTTCATGCCGGCTACCCCGCCGCCCCCGTGGCGAAGGACCGAGCCGTCAGGATGGGTAACGGCCGGCCTGCGCCGGGCTTTAGGGAAAAAAATCCGCCCCTCGCGCACCGGCGTGGCGCGCTCCCGTACACGCGCGTGCGAACGCGCCCGGAAATAGTTTGCCGCGACGCGGCACGATTTAACCGCGCCTTTACTCTCGAGGCCGCATTCCCGAATCGTCACAGGGGGACTTCATGCGCTCGATCTTTCCATCCGCTGCCGTCACGGCGCGCAAATATGCGCTCGTCTCGTCCCTGCGTGCGCAGGGCTTCGGGATCGGATCGCTCGACACCGCACAGCCGGGCGCGAACGACCTGTTCCTCGTCGCCGAGGGCGAGCCCGTCGCCTACCCCGCGCGCACCGTCGTGATCGGTTCGGAAGGCCGCAGCGTCACCCCGTCGCGCAACGGCGCGCCCGCGCGGATCGGCTTTGCCGCCGAGGATACCGCGGTCGGCAACGGCTTTGCCCGCGCGCTGATCGGCGGGCCCGACATGCCGACCGCCGCCGACCCCGAATCGCTCGCGCTGCTCGCACTCTCCGAGCGCGTCGCCGCCGCCGACATCACCGTGCTGATCAACGGTCCGACCGGCACCGGCAAGGAAGTGCTGGCCCGCGCGATCCACAATGGTTCGCCGCGCAAGACCGGCCCGTTCATCGCAATCAACTGCGCAGCACTCCCCGAATCGATGCTTGAGGCGATGCTGTTCGGCCACCAGAAGGGCGCGTTCACCGGCGCGTCATCGGGCGGTGAGGGCTTTTTCCGCGCCGCCAACGGCGGCACGATCCTGCTCGACGAGATTGCCGAGATGCCGCTGACGCTTCAAGCCAAGCTGCTCCGCGTGCTCCAGGAGCGCGAGGTCGTCCCGCTCGGCGCGACCGTGCCGCAGCCGATCGACGTCCGCGTCATCGCCTGCGCCAATCGCGACCTGCAGGGCGAGGTCGCCGCCGGCCGGTTCCGCGCCGATCTCTATTACCGGCTCGCGGTGTTCCCGCTGACCACCAAGTCGCTCGCCGAGCGGCCGCAGGATATCCCTGCGCTCGCCGCGACGATGATCCTGCGTCATGCCGGCAACCGCAACGTCATTCCCTGGCCGTCGCGCGCGGCGATCGAGGCGCTGATGCTGCACGACTGGCCGGGCAATGTCCGCGAGCTCGAGAACGTGATCCAGCGCGCGCTGCTGTTCTGCGGCGGCGACACGATCGAGGCGAGCCATATCCTGTTCGATCGCCCGGTGACGATGACCTTCGCCGCGCGCCCCGCGCCGGTCGTCGCGCCCATCGCCGAACCGCTCGTGCCCGTTGCCGAGACGCCCGCCGAAACGCCGACCGACACGCTGGGTACCATCGTCCAGATGAGCGAGTTCGCCGCGATCCGCGAGACGCTGAAAGCATGCGGCGGCAGCCGGATCGAGACCGCGCGCCGGCTCGGCATTTCGGAACGCACGCTGCGCTACCGCCTCGCCAAGGCGCGCGAACAGGGTGAGGACTTCGCCCGGGTGATGTCGGCATGAGCGGCGTCAGCGGAATCGGCGGCGGCGCAATGAGCGTCGACCGCGTCATGGCGCTGCGCTCGCAGATTCTCGAGCGCAACCAGGCGCTCGCGCGTGCCAGCCAGACCGGCCCGATGGTCGCGCCGACCGAGACGAAACCCGTCAGCTTCGGCGACACGATGGAAACCGCGCTGAAGAGCGTGAACGAGGGCCAGACCCAGGCCGCCAAGCTCAGCGAAAGCTATGAGCGCGGCGAGACCGTCGACATCGCCAAAGTGATGCTCGCGCGCCAGCAGGCGTCGGTCGGGTTCGAGGCGACGCTGCAGGTCCGCAACAAACTCCTGTCCGCCTACAAGGACATCATGAGCATGCCGGTGTAATGATATGAGCACTGCCCTCATCCCCGCTTCGTCGGCCAATGGCCTCCCCGAGAAATTCGCTAACCCGCTCAAACAGATAAAGTCCGCCTTCGCGCAGCCCGCGGTACGCCGCTCGCTGCCGATGGTGCTGATGATCGGCCTGATCGCCGCCGCCGCGCTCGCGTGGATGACGCTGTCCTCGCCGACGCAAAAGACGCTGTTCACCAACCTGCCCGATGCCGACAAGGCCGCGGTCACCTCCGCGCTGACGACGGCGAACATCAAGAGCCGGATCGACGATTCGACGGGTTCGCTGACGGTCGCCGAGGAGGATTACTCGCGCGCGCGGATGCTGCTCGCCGGCCAGGGCCTGCCCAAGGCGGCACCCGGTGGTTACGCGATCCTCGACCAGCTGCCGATGGGCGTCAGCCGCGCGGTGGAAGGCGAACGCCTGCGCCAGGCACGCGAATCCGAGCTCGCCCGGTCGATCGAGGAGATCGACGCGGTCGCCGAGGCGCGCGTGCATCTCGCGACGCCCGAAGCCTCGGTGTTCGTCCGCGACAATGCCGCGCCCTCGGCCTCGGTGATCCTGAAGCTGCAGGGTGGCCGGTCGCTGAGCGACGCACAGGTCGCCTCGATCATCAACCTCGTCGCATCGTCGGTACCCGGCATGAAACCCGATTCGGTGACGATCGTCGACCAGATGGGCGCGCTGCTGACCAAGCCCGGCGGCGTCGACGGCGTCGGTGCGGCGGGCGACAAGCGGATCGAGATCCAGCGTCGCGTCGAGGACAAATACCGCACCCAGCTGATCCAGCTGCTGACCCCGCTGGTGGGGGCCGGCAACTTCACCGCCGAGGTCCAGGCCGACGTCAATCTCGACGAGACCCAGGCGACGCGCGAAAGCTATGACAAGCAGGGCGTGCTGCGCGCCGAGACGGGCAACTGGACCGGCAACCAGAAGGACGGCGCCGCGACACCGGGCGGCATCCCCGGCGCGCTCAGCAACACGCCGCCCGCGGCCAGCACGCTCCAGGCACCGCAGCCCGCGACCGGCAATCCCGGCATGCCGCAGCCCGTCGCCGGTGGCCCCGCCCCCGACGCGATGAAGCAGTCCGACCAGTATCAGCGCGCCTATGACCTGGGCCGCGAAGTGTCGGTGACCCGCGCCACCCCGGGCAGCGTCAAGCGTCTGTCGGTCGCGGTGCTGCTCCGCGATCCCGACAAGACGCGCCGCACCGCGATGGAGATCAACCAGATCACCGACCTGGTGAAGAGCGCGGTCGGCTTCGATCAGACGCGCAACGACAATGTGACGGTGATCAGCCGCAAGTTCGCCGGCGCCGATGCCGCCGCCGATACCGGCCCCGCCTGGTACGACAATGCGTGGCTGCCGGTACTCGCGCGCAACGGCACCGCGATCGTCATCGCGCTGCTCGTCCTGCTCCTCGGCGTTCGCCCGATCGCCAAGGCGCTGATGAAGAAGCGCGAGGACGCGACGCCGCGGCCCGCCTTCGGCCAGACGATCGAAGGCGCCGAGGGCGAGGATGCCGAGGCCCTGACCGGTCCGGTCGTCATCCCCCCGGTCAGCCTCGACCAGCTCGAAAGCTCACGCGGCTATGACGAGCGGGTCGGCGCGGTCCGCGGCTTCACCCGCGACAATCCGACCCGCGCCGCGCTCGCCGTGCGCGACATGATCAAGGCGGACGCACGCTGATGGAGGGCTTGCGCACCTATACCGGCGTGGAACGTGCCGCCGTGCTGATGATGCTGGTGGGCGAGGACGAAGCCGCCGCGATCCTTCAGAAGCTCGACCCGGAAGAGGTCCGTCAGCTTGGCGCGGCGATGTTCAAGGTCGCCGATGTCTCCGAGCAGGAGGTCGAGACGGTGCTCGACGATTTCGTCGACCGCGCACGCGAGCGCACGACGATCGGCTTCGACCCCCGTCCCAAGATCGAGGCGGTGATGAACCGCGCGCTCGGCCGTGAAAAGGCTGAGAGCGTGCTCGCGCGGATCACCCCGGCCGAGGCGGCATGCGAACTCGAACTGCTCGACTGGCTCGATGCGAGCGAGATCGCCGCGATGATCGAGAAGGAGCATCCGCAGATCGCCGCGGTGCTGATCGCCAATCTCGACGCGTCGGTCGGCGGCCAGGTGCTCGAACTGATGCCCGATGCGGTCCAGCCCGATATCCTCCACCGCATTGCGCGGCTCGGGCCGATCACGCCCGAGGCGGTCGACACGCTGCGCACGTTGCTTGCCAATCGCACCGGGACCGGATCGAGCGGCCAGGGCGTGACGCTGGGCGGCACCCGCGAGGCGGCCAAGATCCTGTCCGGCGCGCGCAAGGCAACCGAACAGCGCGTCATGCCCAAATTGTTCAAGATCGACCGCGACGTCGCCAAGGCGATCGAGGAGGCGATGTTCGTGTTCGACAACCTGCTCGAGCTCGACGACAAGAATCTGGGCACGCTGATCCGCAACGTCGATGGCGAGATCCTCACCAAGGCGCTCAAGGGCGTCGACGAGGCGGTGCGCAACCGCTTCCTCGGCTGCATGTCGGCGCGCGCCGCCGACGGCATTCGCGACGAGATGGAGTCGCGCGGACCGATGCGGCTCGCCGAGGTGCTCGAGGCGCAGAAGGCGATGATCGCGACCGCACGCGGGCTTGCCAAGGATGGCACGATCATGATGGGCGGAGGCGAGGACGATTATGTCTAAGTTTGTCGGGGCATCCGGTTTCGTCGCGGGTTTCGCCGCGCGCCACGACACCGCGGCGCAGCTGCTCGCGCACGCCTTCGCGCCGCCGATGGGCTTTGCCGCTGCCGATATCCGCGATCGTGTCGCCGCCGCACCGCGCCGGCCGACCGGGTTCGCGCCGCAGGGCGCCGCACCCACACCGACGCCCACCCCGAGCGCGCCGGCCACTGGGCCAAAGCATTTCAGTCCTGCCGACAAGGACAGCAATCCGACCGAGGGCTGGGATCCGCTCGATCCCGCCAGCGAGACCGAGAGTTTTCTTGATCCGCTCGCCGCCGCGCATGCCGCGGGCTATGCCGAGGGCCTCGCCGCCGCAGCCGCGGTGGCACAGGGGAATGCCGCGCGCGACCAGGCGCTGCTCGCCTCGCTCGCCGCCGCGCTCGCCACCGACCGGCTCGACCGCGACCGGGTCGCGACGCAGCTTCGTCAGACCGTCCTGCTGCTGGTCGGCAAGCTGGTCGGCGAGATCGGCATCTCGCCAGACCTGCTCGCCGGACGGATCGAATCCGCGACCGAACTGCTCGCCGATTCCGCCGAGGCCGCGTTGCTGCGCCTGCATCCCGACGACGTCGCGCTGATCGAAGGCACGCTGCCCAAGTCGATCTTTGCCGCCGGCGACCCCAATGTCGCCCGCGGCAGCTTCGTGCTCGAAAGCGCGTCGACGATCGTCGAGGACGGCCCCGCCATGTGGCTCGACCAGCTCGCCAGCGCGATCGACCGCGTCGCGGTGCCCGCGAAAGCCGCCTGAGTGCTGAACCGCTTCACCGCCGACTATCTCGAAACGCTCGGCAACGCCGATTTCGTCGCGGCCCCCAGGGTGTCGGGCCGGCTCGCCTCGTTCGACGGCCTGCTGATGGAGGCGGTCGGGCTGACCTTGCCCGTCGGCACCGTGTGCAAGGTCGGTGAGGGCAGCGCGAGCGTCGAGGCGGAGGTGATCGGCTTCCGCAACGGGCGTACGCTGATGATGAATCTCGGTGGTCCCGCCGCGCTCCTGCCGCGCGCGCCGGTCAAGCCGATCGGCCCTCCGGGCGAGGCCGAGGTCGGCGCCGCACTGCTCGGTCGCGTCGTCGACGGGGCGGGCAAGCCGATCGACGGCCTCGGTCCGATCCGCGGGGCCGGCCGCTGGCCGCTTGCGGGCAAGCTCCAGTCGCCGCTCGACCGTGGCCGCGTGCTTCAGCCGATGGACGTGGGGGTGCGCGCGATCAACGGCCTGCTGACGATCGGCCAGGGTCAGCGCGTCGGCATCATGGCGGGGTCGGGCGTCGGCAAGTCGGTGCTGCTCGGCATGATCGTCCGCGCCGCACAGGCCGACGTGATCGTCATCGGGCTGATCGGCGAACGCAGCCGCGAGGTCGCCGATTTCCTCGAGACCAAGGTCGCCGGTGCCGCCCGCGCGCGCTCGGTCGTCGTCGCGGTGCCCGCCAACCACTCGCCCGTCCTCCGCATCCGCGGCGCGCTGCGCGCCACCGCGATCGCCGAAGGGTTTCGCGACGAGGGCAAGAAGGTCCTGCTGATCATGGATTCGCTGACCCGCGTCGCGCATGCCGGCCGCGAGATCGGCCTCGCGCTCGGCGAACCCGCCTCCGCACGGGGCTATCCGCCGTCCGCCATCGCGATGCTGCCGAACCTGATCGAGCGCGCGGGCGTCGACGTCCATACCGGCGGGTCGATCACCGCGATCTATACCGTGCTGGCGGACGGCGATGACGGCAACGACCCGGTCGTCGATTCGGCGCGCTCGATCCTCGACGGGCATATCGTGCTGAGCCGCCAGCTCGCCGAGCGCGGCGTCTATCCCGCGATCGACATCGGCCCCTCGGTCAGCCGCGTCATGACCGACATCGCCGACGCGCCGCATGTCCGGGCCGCGCGCGTGCTGCGCCGCAATCTGGCGACCTATGAGGAGAATCGCGACCTCGTGCTGATGGGCGCCTATCGTGCGGGTGCCGACCCGGCGATCGACAATGCGATCGCCTGCCACGGCGCGATCATGGAGTATATCCGCCAGGATTCGGACGAGAAGGTGTCGCTGGGCGATGCCGTTGCCGAGCTGGTCGGTGTCTTCGGTGGCTGACGCCCGCGCCAAGACGCTGGCACGGATCCACCGCGTCCGGACCTTGCAGCTCGGCCTGACCCGCGCCGACGAAGCCCGCGCGCACGACAAGGCCGCGAGCGAACAGGCACTGTCCACCCGGATTTCCGGCCTGGCCGCCGCCGTCGCTCCCGTGGAACAGACCGCGGTCGCGGTCTCGCTGGGGGCGTCGGCGCATTACCGCGAACGCCTGCAACAGTCCGCCGACGCCGCGGTCGAGCGCGTCCGGTCGGCGGAATATCAGGTCGCGCGCGCCACCGACGCGACCCGCGCCGCACAGCGCGACCAGAGCGCGGTCGAAAAGCTCATCGCGCGCGCACAGGCCGATGCGGTCATCCGGGAGCTGCGCGCGCTCGAGGAGACACCGGCCTTCAGGAAAATCCGGCACGATCCTTGCTGAGTACGGGCTGACACCGCCCTATTCGAGAGATTGCATGATCCTGCCCGCGCTTGCCTCCCCTCCTGGCCTCGCCCTTACGGCCGCGCCACGCGTAGCGGGCGGTGAGTCCGCGGGTGATTTCGGCGGCACGCTGGCTGCGCTGCTCGACACCGGGCCGGTGGCCGACGTCGCACCGGCCGATATCACCGCCCGGCAACCGGCCGTCATCGGCGGCAAGCCCTTGCCGGATGCCGCCGCCCAGGCCGAAACACTGCCGTTCTGGTCGCCGGGCGTCGCCTTCGTCCAGGTGCCGGTCGCGGCAACAACGGACATTAAAGCCGACGTACCGGCGGCCGCAGCGGCGGCCGCGCTGACGCCCGTCGCATTGGGCACGTCCGCGCTCACGCCGGTGAAATCGCCGCTTGTGTCGCCGTTGGTCGGAGGGGGCGGCGACGTGCCGATCGAAGGCCCGAACCCGGCACCGGTCGAAAACCGGCTTCCGCCGCCGCCGGAGCGCGTCATCCGGATCGGCCTGCGCGGCGCCGAACGTCCGACCACGGCGAAACGTCCGCGCGATTCCGACGCCACCGACGACACACCGACAGAACAGGCGACGATCCCCGGGGCAGATCCGACCGCCGTGCCGGTCGTGACCGATGCCCCCCAAGCCCTGCCGTCCGCCGCACCGCAGGCAACGCTGCCCGAAGCTGGTATCGGCACGGCAACGTTGGCGGGAGACGCGTTCGCCAGGTCGAACAAGCCCGGCGCGCGACAGGCTCCCCCTCTCTCGACGATGCCAGAGCCGCTACCCGCCGCTGCGTTTGCGCGCGACGCCGGAAGGAAGCCTCCTGCCCTTCAGTCCGGGATCGCCACGCCAGCGACGGCGGATACGCCCGCCGTCGATGAGACGCCAAGCAGCAATGCCCCGCCGCCGCCTTCCGGCGCACGCCCGGCATTTGCCGCGGCTTCCGATTTCCAGGTCGCCGCCGCGATCCTGTCGGGCACCCGCCCGGTCGCGCTTCCCGACACCCCCAGCCTGCCAGCAGGGGAAACCTTCCCGCTGCCCGCCGCTTTCAATGGCACGGTCATGCCTTTGCCAGCGCCGGGCACGCCGGCTCATGCTGCGGCACTGTCGCCCGCAGTTGTCGCAGACTCCGCCAGCACTGACGCACCGCCACCGCGATGGTCGTCACGCGACGGCGCACCACCCGTGACTCTCGTCGTGCAGCAGCCGCCCGCCGCCGCCACACAGCCGCAACCCGGCACCGTTGCCTCCGCCGCGCAGGTCTTCGGCGCCGCGATCCAGGCGGCGGCGCAGCGCCGTGACGAGCCCCGCCTACGGGACGACACGACGCTGCTCGCCCCGCTCACCGCCGCCGGCACCGTTCACGCGCTCGCCCCGACCACGGACGCACAAGCGCCGCTCGACATGCGCCAGGACCGCTGGCCAGCTGCGATGATCGAGCGAATCGACATCCTGCGCGACGCGGCAAACGCGACCGACACGCGGATCCGCCTGATCCCCGATGCGCTCGGCACGATCGACGTTTCGGTCCGCAAGGACGGCGACACGCTGCACGTGCATTTCGCCGCCGAACAGGCCGCCACGCGCACGCTGTTGCAGGACGCGCAGCCGCGGCTGGCCGAACTCGCCGATGCGCGCGGGATAAAGCTGACGCAGAGCAACGTCGATACCGGCGCCGGCCAGCAGCAGCAGCAGCGAGCTGCGACGCCGCACCAGCCTTCGGCGCCTGCGCGCGCCCGCGCCGGAACCGCGACCGCCGCCGATACCGATTCCACCGACACCCGACTCGCCTGACCCGAAGGACTGCCTAGATGAGCGACAAGACCGAAGCCCCCGTGCCCAAAAAGAAGGGGAAGATGGGCAAGATGATCATCGGCGGCGTCGCGCTGCTCGTCCTAGTGGGCGGCGGCGTCGGGGCTGGCGTCTATGCCTCGAGCGCGGGGCTGATCGGCGGCGGCCATGCCGCGGCCGATGACGGCAAGCCCAAGCTCATTCCGAAAAGCGAGCAGAAGTCCGCCGGGGCCGAAGGGGACGGTGAAGGCGGCGGGCATGGCGGCGGCGAGGATGCCGCACCCGAGAATCACGGCATGGCGCCGCCTGCGGGCGAGGGCGGCGACCGCTATGCGTCGACCTATTATGCGCTGGAGAAGGAATTTACCGCCAACCTCCAGGACAGCGCGCATTTCATCCAGGTCGGCGTCGCCGTCTCGACGCCCTATGACAACAGCGTCATCGACCATCTCAAGACCAACGAGATCGCGGTCCGCTCCGCGATCCTGATGGCGCTCGGCGAGGCGACCGAAGACGAGGTCTTCACCGCGCAGGGCAAGCGCAAATTGCAGGGCGAACTGGCCAAGGCGATCAACGCGACGCTCAAGCAGAAGGAAGGTTTCGGGGGGATCGGTAACGTTTACTTTACCAGTTTCGTCGTTCAGTGAGGCATGGTTAACGCCCCCCCAGAAACGACGATGCGCGAGCGGCGCGAGCGCGATCGTCCCCAGGCGGCCCATTCGGGCATGCTGGGGTCGGCCAAGCTCAATCCCTTCGGTGACCTCCACACGCTGCAGCATCTGTCCGCCCGGTTCGCACGGACGTTGCGCGGCGTGTTCGAGCCGATGCTGCGCCAGGAAGTGCGCAGCTGGGCCGAGCCACTCGTCGTCCAGCGTTTTGCCGACTACCGGGCGGAGCGCGGCGACGGGCTGATCGCCTGGCTGCCGATGGTGATGACGCCGGGCGCCGCGCAGGCGCTGTGCGTGATGGACGGGCGGTTCATCCTCGAGCTGCTCGACCTGTTCTTCGGCGGGACGGGCGCGGTGCCACCGGTGCTGCCGGCCGAATTCTCGCCCGCGGGCGAGGCGATGATCGCGCGGATCGGCCAGCTGATCGCGACCCCGCTCAAGACCGCGTGGGAGCCGATGGCGCGGTTCGAGTTCCAGCCGACCCGTGTCGAGGTGAACCCGGCGATGATCGCCGAGCTCGACGGCGAGGATGCGATGATCGTCACCCGCTTCGGGCTGGCGACGGGGGCGGGCAAGCCGGTCTTTCTCGACCTCGTCTACCCGGTCACGGCGCTCAAGCCGCACGCCCCGTCGCTCACCACCAAGGTGCTCGGCAAGACCGCCGAGCCCGATCCGGCCTGGCGCAACGAGCTGACGCGCGCGGCGATGAACATCCGCTTCCCGATACGCTCGGTGCTCGCCGAACCCGTCGTGTCGCTGCAGATGCTGATGGACCTGAAACCCGGCGACGTGATCCCGATCACGATCTCGGGCGACGTCCCCGTGATGGTCGGCAACGACCGGCTCGGCTGCGGCACGGTCGGCACGTCCAACGGCTTCGCCGCCATCCAGCTCACCTCCATTACCCGTATCGACGAAGGATTCGCAGCATGACCGACATGGCCGGTACTTTTCCGGTCGACGCCGCCGTGGCCGCCAATTTCAGGCTGCTGCAGGACGTCGACGTCAAGCTGACCGTCGAGATCGGCTCGACCAGCCTGACGCTGCGCGAACTGCTCGCGCTGAGCGAGAGCAGCGTGATCGAGCTCGACCGCCAGGCCAACGAGCTGCTCGACGTGTTCGTCAACGGCACGCTGATCGGTCGTGGCGAGGTCGTCACCGTCGGGGAGCGGTTCGGGGTGCGGATGACCGAGCTGGTCAGCCCCGACAAGTCGCTCGCGGCGCGCGGCTGATCCGATGCTCTGGTCCTATATCCTGAAGCTCGTCATCCTCCTGCCGCTCGTCTGCGGGCTGATGGTCGGCTGTCTGCTGCTGTGGCGCAAGTTCGAGAGCCGCATGCCCGGCAAGCCCACGTCGCGGCTGATCGGCGTCAAGGAAACGATGATGATCTCGCCGGGCCTGCGCCTCGCGGTGATCGATTTCGAGGGCCGCCGGCTGCTCGTCTCGGTCGGTCGCGGCGGCGTGCACCTGATCGACAAGGTCGACGCATGAGCCTGATCGTTACGCGCAAGGGGTCGGGCCCGGCGCTGATTACCGCTGTAGAGGCCAGGCCGCAGTCGCGTGGCGCTGCGTGGCTGTGGGTCGGCCTCGCGCTGCTGGTCGCCCTGTTCCTCGCCATGCCGGCCTTCGCCCAGGCCGTCCCCGCCCCTGCCAGCCCCGCGGTCGGCGACGCGGTCGACCGCGCGCTCGGCCAGCTCGGCGGCCAGGCGGCGGGCAATACCGGGCAGAGCGGCTCGCTGTCGCTGTCGCTGCAGGTCCTCATCATCATGGGGCTGCTCACGGTTCTGCCGGGCATCCTGCTGATGATGACCAGCTTCACGCGGATCATCATCGTGCTGGCAATCCTGCGCCAAGCGCTCGGTTTGCAGCAGACGCCGCCCAACCAGGTGCTGCTCGGCCTGTCGCTGTTCCTCAGCTTCTTCATCATGGCGCCGACGATCACCCAGATCAACACGACCGCGATCCAGCCCTATGCCGCGGGCCAGCTCGCCGGCACGCAGATGATCACCACCGCGGGCGTCCCGCTCCACGCGTTCATGGTCAAGCAGACGCGAATCAAGGACGTCACGATGTTCGCCGAAATGGCGAAGTCGGGCCCCTATGCGTCACCGCGCGACATCCCCTTCTCGGTGCTCCTCCCGGCGTTCGTCACCAGCGAACTCAAGACCGCGTTCCAGATCGGCTTCCTGATCTTCCTGCCGTTCATCGTCATCGACCTCGTCGTCGCGACCGTGCTGATGTCGCTCGGCATGGCGATGCTGTCGCCGACGATCATCTCGATGCCGTTCAAGCTGCTGCTGTTCGTGCTCGTCGACGGCTGGGCGCTGACGATGGGTAGCCTCGCCAACTCGTTCGCGACCTGACCCGGTGGATGCACCCACACTCCCGTTCGTGCTGAGCGCAGTCGAAGCACATGAGTCCCAGGCCCTTCGACTTCGCTCAGGGCGAACGGAAGCATTATAAGCCATGGACGCGCAATATTTCCTGACCATCGCCAACCAGACGATGTGGGTGCTGGCGCTCGCCAGCGCGCCGATCCTGATCCCGGCGCTGCTTGCCGGGCTGATCCTCGGCATGATCCAGGCGGCGACGTCGATCAACGAACAGACGCTGTCGTTCGTGCCGAAGCTGCTCGTCGTCGCGGTATCGATCATGATTTTCGGCAGCCTGATCCTCGGGCTGCTGAGCGATTTCACCGTCAGCATCTTCGAACGCATCCCCGATCTGGTGAAATAGGCGGATGCTCGGCTTCGGCCTCTCGATCGAGCCGCAGCTCTGGGCGCTCATCTTCGTCATGGTGCGGATCGGCGCGACGTTCATCGCCGCGCCGGTGTTCGGCAACGTGTCGGTGCCCGTCACGGTCCGCGTCACGCTGTCGGGCGCGATCGGCTTCCTCGTGCTCGCCGCGCACCCGGTCCAGCCACCCGCGCAGATCTTCGCGACGGCGACCGTACTCGCGGTCGCCGCCGAGGCGCTGGTCGGGCTCGCGCTCGGCTTCGTGCTGCAGATCGCGTTCGCCGCGCCGGTGATCGCCGCCGAGATCATCGGCGGGTCGATGGGGCTCGGTTTCGCCTCGTCGGTCGATCCGCAGAACGGCCGGTCGAGCCCCGCGCTCGGCCAGTTCTTCTCGATCATGCTGACCTTGCTGTTCCTGTCGATGGACGGCCACCTCGTGCTCGTCGAGATGCTCGTCAAAAGCTATGACGTGATGCCGCCCGGCGCTGCATGGCTCGGCGTCGACCGGCTGCGGGGGATCGCGTTCTTCGGCGGCTATGCGTTTCTCGCCGGGCTGCTGCTCGCGCTACCGGTCGGCTTCCTGCTGCAGTGCCTCAACATCGTCGTCGGCATGATCAGCCGCGCAGCACCCGCGCTCAACCTGTTCTCGGTCGGCCTGCCCGCGAGCCTCGCGGTCGGCGTCGTCGCGCTCGCGGTCGGCTTCCCGGCGATGGGCGACTATATGGTCGTGATTATCCGCGAAGGCCTCGAAGCCACGCAGAGCCTGGTGCTCGGCTGATGGCGGACGAATTCGGCGAAAAGACAGAAGCCCCGACCGACAAGCGCAAGAAGGATGCGGTCGAGAAGGGCGACATCCTCCGCTCGCGCGACTTCGCGACCGCGCTCAGCATGCTCGCGGGCGTCGCCTGGCTGATCTATGCCGGCCCCTCGCTGATCGCCGCGTGCAAGGCGGTGATGGCGTCGAGCTTCCAGTTCGGGCGCGCGGACGTCGAGGATTTCTCGCCCTGGCGCCCGCTCCAGGAAGCGGGGTGGAAGCTTGCGCCCTCGCTCGTCACCCTGTTCGTGGTCAGCCTGGTCGCCGCGGTGCTCAGCCAGGCGGGGCTCGGCTCGCTCGGCTTCAACGGCAAGCTGCTCGCGCCCAAGTTCACCCGCATCAACCCCGCCTCGGGTCTCAAGCGGATCTTCGGCCCGACCGGCTGGATCGAGCTCGGCAAGTCGCTGCTGAAGGTCGCGCTGCTCGGCACGATCGGCGGCTGGATGCTGTGGCAGGCATCGCATACGACGATGGGGCTCGCCTCGTCCGCCGATCTCAACCAGGCGCTGACGACGCTCGGCGGGACCTTCTCGTCGATCCTGATCGCGATGGCGTTCGGGCTCGTCGCGATCGCCGGGATCG
This sequence comes from Sphingomonas sp. PvP018, assembly GCF_017876865.1. Taxonomy (NCBI): domain Bacteria; kingdom Pseudomonadati; phylum Pseudomonadota; class Alphaproteobacteria; order Sphingomonadales; family Sphingomonadaceae; genus Sphingomonas; species Sphingomonas sp. PvP018. Next base: position 2,255,127 of record NZ_JAGIOU010000001.1, read on the forward strand.
ACGTGCCGATCCAGATCATCCGCCGCCTCGGCAAGATGCGCATGTCGAAACAGGAGGTGAAGGACGAGCACAAGGACAATGAGGGCAATGCCGAGGCCAAGGGTCAGCAGCGTGCCAAGATGCGCGCGATGGCCAGCGGAAATATGCGCAAGGCGGTCGGCGAGGCGCACGTCATCCTGACCAACCCGACGCATTTCGCGGTCGCGCTGCGCTATGATCGCGGCAAGGACCAGGTGCCCGTCGTCGTCGCCAAGGGCCGTGGCGCGACCGCGCTGGCGATCCGCGAACTCGCCGCGGAGACCCGCGTACCCGTGCTCGAATATCCGCTGCTCGCGCGCGCCGTCTATTATACCAGCAAGGAAAATCAGGAGGTTCGCGATGACCTGTACATGGCGATCGCGACCGTCCTCGCCTTCGTGTTCGGGCTGAACGCTGCGGCGGGCGGCACGCCGATGCCGCAGCCCGCGATCACCGTGCCGGTCGATGCGCGGTTCGACGAAAACGGCGTGAAACTTCCCTAAAGATCCGGCGGCCGCGGTCGTTATTCCATTCGAGCGCGCAAGGATTCCGGCATGGCAATTTCGACGACGAGCAGCACCGCGACGCCGACCCCGGCGGCCACGCCGACGCCGACCGCGGCGAGCGTGACGAAGAACGCGGCGCAGTCGCTACTGACCTCGCTCAACGCAGGCTCGGGGATCGACACCGCAAGCCTGGTGCCCTCGCTGGTCGAGGCGCAGTTTGCGGCCAAGACCGCGCAGCTGACCGCCAAGTCGAAGACGATCACCACGCAGATCTCGGGGCTGGCAACGCTCAAGAGCGCGATCTCGGGCTTCTCGACCGCCTATGCCGCGCTGGTGAAGGGCGGCACGCTGACCAGCCAGCCGACCAGCTCCAATACCGCCGCGCTCGGCGTCAGCGCGCTGGCGGGCGCGAAGGTCTCGGGGCTGTCGTCGACCATCTCGGTCAACCAGCTCGCCGCCGCGCAGACCATCCGCACCACCGCCGCGGTCGCCGATCGCACCGCGGTGATCGGCTCGGGCAGCTTCACGCTCAACTTCGGCACCGCCACCTATGACGCGGCGGGGACGACGATGACCGGCTTCACCGCAGGCGGTGGCACCGCGGTGACGATCGACGTTACCGACGCCAGCCTCGACGGGATCGCCGCGGCGATCAACGCGAAGGGCGCAGGCATCACCGCCTCGGTCGTGACCGATTCGAACGGCAGCGCCTATCTGTCGATGAAGGGCGCGACCGGCGCGTCGCAGGCGTTCACGCTGAACGCGACGACGGATACGAGCGGCAAGCTGGCCGCCTATAATGTCGGGCCCGGCGCCACCAACACCAGCGTCACGGCGGCTGCACAGAATGCCAAGCTGACGGTCGACGGGATCGCGGTCGAGCGCGCGAGCAACACGATCAACAACCTGGTGACGGGCGTCAAACTGCAGCTCAACGCCGTGTCCACCGGCCCGGTCACGCTGGGCAGCACGACGCCGACCAGCGCGCTGTCGCAGGCGGTATCCGACGTCGTCGAGACCTATAACCAGGTCATGGCAACGCTGACCGAGCAGACCGACCCGGTGACCGGCGTGCTGCGCGCGGACCCGGCGGCAAAGACACTGTTGTCGTCGCTCAAGGCGCTGACGCTGGCGCCGCTGTCGGGCGACACCGGTGGCGGCAGCCCGACGACGCTCGCGCAGATCGGCGTCGCGACCAATCGTGACGGCACGTTGCGCGTCGATGCCGCCGCGCTGTCGAACGCGATGTTGACCAATTCGACCGCGATCGAGACGATGCTGAACGGCTCGGCGGACGGCAAGACGGGGCTTGGCGCGGTGCTGAACGCGATCACGACCAGCGCGACCAACACGACGTTCGGGCTCGGCGCCTCGCAGACGCGCTACACCGCCGCGCAATCCGCGATCGCCGATGCCGAGGCCAAGATCGCGGATCAGTCCGCGGCGATGACCACCCGCCTGACGCAGCAATTCTCGAGCATGAATTCGCGCGTGTCGTCGTACAAGTCGATCCAGAGCTTCCTCACCAACCAGATCGCCGCCTGGAACAAGAGCGACTCGTGATGTACGCAACCACCCTCACGCGCGACCCGTTCGCCACCTATCGCCAGATCGACGCGGTCGGCCGCACCACGACCGACGGCCCGGGCCTCGTCCAGCTGCTCTACAAGGAACTGGTCGCGGCGCTGCGTGCCGCCGCCTGGGCCTCCGACAACCGTCAATATGCGACCAAGAGCGACCGCGTGACGCGCGCGACCGCGATCCTGTTCGCGCTCGAAGCGGGGCTCGATTTCGACCGCGGCGGCGCGGTGTCGGAAACGCTCGCGCGGCTCTATGCAGGCGCGCGCCGGACGATCGTCGACGCCTCGGTCGGCCAGGACGGCTCGATCTTCCGCACCACCGCGGACACGCTCGACGAGATCGCGCAGGCCTGGCGCACCGCCAGCGCGGCCTGAGCCGCTACCGTTCGAACCAGTGCCGCTGGACGAAGTAGATCACGATACCCAGCGCGATCACCAGGCAGCCGCCCGCGATCGCATCGAACGCCCAGGGCTCCTCGGCAAAGGGCAGCCCCTTCACGTTCATCCCGTACAGCCCGGTCAGGAACGTCAGCGGCAGGAATACCATCGCCGCGACCGAGATGATCAGCGAGCGATTGTCGATCTGCTCCGCGCGCAGGTCGGTCAGCGCCTCGTGCGTCAGCGCGGAGCGTTCGCGGATCGATTCGAGCTCCTCGGCCATCCGCGCCGCGCGGTCCGCCGCCGCCGCCAGGTGCAGCCGGTCGTCGTCGCGCAGCCAGTCGCCCGGCAGCGCGGCCAGTTTCTCGAGCGCGGCACGCTGCGGATTGAGAAACCGGCGATAGCTGATCGCCGCCACGCGGACCTCACTGACGGTGCGGCGCAGGGCGAAGACATGCTTGGCGTCGAGCCGCTCCTCGCAATCGTCGAGCTCGTCGCCGAGCGCTGCCACCTCGGGGTCGAGATCGGTGGTGATCGCGGTCGCGAACGCGGTGATCAGATCGCCGGGATCGCGCACCCGCCCCGCCTCGACTTCCTTCTCGACCAGCGGAATCGCGATCAGCGGCTTGCGTGTCAGCGAATAGACGCGTCCCTTGACCACCCAGATGCGCAGCGACGCGAGCAGGTCGGACGAATCCATCTCCTCGTTCGTCCGCCCGCGCAGGTTGAGGAACGCCCCCTCGCCGACCGCCTCGCAACGCGGCCGCGTCTCGGTCGCGGTCAGTGCGTCGATCACATAGGATTCGAGCCCGGCCTCGTCGCGAAGCCAGGCCTGCGCCTCGTCCTCGGTGGTCGACAGATGCACCCAGACCAGATCGCCGCTCGCGGCCGGCGCCGCCTCGACCGCGAGCCGCGACGCGACTCCGTCAGCGACCTTGAACCCGAACCCGCTCACGCGCGCATCGCCACATCGACGACCAGCCCCGAACCCTGCGCATCGGGCGGCGCATCGCACGGGATCCGCGCCGCATCCGCGCGCGCGCGATCGAGGATCGCCGGCGGCACGTCGCTGCGGTGATAGACCCGGTCGGCGCTGGCGAGCGCCCGCGCCTGCTGCAATGTCAGATCGTCGGGGTCGGGCGATGCGAGCGTCATCCGCACGATCGCCCCATCCTGTACCGATCCCCCTGCGAGCCAGCCGGCCACGTCGCGCGACGATCCGAGCGGATCGAGCACGCCCCCCGGCGCGAGCGCATCGGCCAGCGCACGCCGTCTCGCGCCGCCATCGGGGAAGCGCGTACGCATCGCGCCCCGCGCGCGCTGCAGGGCGTTTGCCAGCCCGCCCAGGTCCGCCGGCACCAGCGCCTCGAGCCGCTGCCGCAGTGCCGCCGCCAGCCCGGCCGACGCGCCGCCGGTCCCTATCGCGATCAGCACCGGCTCGCGGTCGACGATCGCGGGCAACGTGAAGTCGCAATGCTCGGACCGGTCGACCGCGTTGACGAGCACACCGCGCGCCTTGAGCCGCGCGACCGCCTCGAGCGCCTCCGCCTCGTCGTCGATCGCGACGATCGCCAGCGCGGCCACGGCGGCCTCATCGGTGACGACGTGCGCGCCGGCGCGGTCGAGCAGCCGGCGTTTCGCATCCGCCGCCTCGCCCTCGCCCAGCAGGATGACCGGGCGGCCCGCCAGCCGCACGAACAGCGGCAGGCTGTGCAGGCTCACCGCTTGAGCCATTCGGGAACGCGCTCGGCGGCCAGGATCGTCTCGGGCTCGATCCGGTCGGCGACCACCGCGAACCGGTCGCCATCGACCAGCACCTCGGGCACCAGCGCACGGCTGTTATAGGTCGACGCCATCGTCGCGCCGTACGCACCCGCGGTGCGGAACACCCCCAGATCGCCCGACTTCACGACGTCGATGTCACGCCCCATCGCGAAGGTGTCGCCGGTCTCGCACACCGGCCCGGCGATGTTCGCGGTCATCCGCTCGCCGCCCGGCTCCACCGCGACAAAGTCGTGATAGGCATCGTACATCGCGACACGCGCGAGGTCGTTCATCGCCGCATCGACGATCACATAGGGGTTGGTGACCCCCGGCTTCACCCAGATGACCTTGGTCAGCAGCACGCCGGCATTGCCCGCGATCACGCGCCCGGGCTCGAACATCAGTTCGACGTCCCAGCCCGCGGTCGCGCGCGCGACCATCGCGCCATAGTCGGCCGGGCTCGGCAGCACGTCGTCGGGCTTGTACGGCACGCCGAGACCACCGCCCAGATCGACCCGGCTGATGACGTGCCCCGCCGCGCGTAGTTCGGCGACGAGTTCGCCGATCCGCGCATAGGCCGCCTCGAGCGGGGCGAGATCCGCGAGCTGGCTGCCGATATGGATCGCCACCCCGCGCAGATCGAGCCCCTCATGCTCCGACAACCGGTCGAACATCGCCGGCGCCTGGTCGATCGGCACGCCGAACTTGTTCTCCTTACGCCCGGTCGAAATCTTGGCGTGCGTGCCCGCATCGACATCGGGGTTCACGCGCAGCACCGCCGGTGCACGAATGCCGCGATCGCGGGCGAGTGCGGCGAGCACCTCGCCCTCCTCCTCGAGCTCGAGGTTGAACTGGCCGATCCCCGCATCGAGCGCGCGGGCGAGTTCGTCGCGGGTCTTGCCGACGCCCGAAAACACGATGTCCGACGCAGGGATGCCCGCGGCCAGCGCGCGCGCCATCTCGCCCGCCGACACCACGTCCGCGCCGTAGCCCTCGTCAGCCAGGACGCGCAGCACCGCGACGTTCGGATTGGCCTTGATCGCATAGGCCAGATGCACGCGCCCCGCGCCTTTCAGCGCGTCGCGGAACACCTGCGCGTGACGGCGGAACGTCGCGGTCGAATAGACATAGACGGGGGTCCCGACCGCCTCGGCGATCGCGGGAAGCGCGACGTCCTCGACATGGAGGACGCCGTCGCGATAGTGGAAATGGTCCATGCTGGCCTGTGATCAGTTGGAAGGCGGCAGGTTGAATTCGTCGCTCCGCCGCTCGCGCGAGCTGGTGAGCAATTCATCACTGCGTTCGGGGCGCTGCTGCGGCGTCGGTGTCAGCAGCGCGGTCGGCGTCGGTGTCGTCTTCGCACCGTACGGCGCGACCGGCAGCGATTTGCCGGGCGCGGGTTCGAGTCCGTCGGCCGCCCCGCAGGCGGTCAGCGACAGGCCCGACAGGGTCAGCCCGGCGAGAAGAATCAGGCGTGTCATTCGCTCGTCTCCCGTGCGGCGCGGATCGCGGCGCGTACATTGTCGGGCGCGGTGCCGCCGAAGCTGGTCCGGCTGGCGACCGACGCATCGACCGACAAGACGCCGTACACCCGGTCGTCGATCCGCGCATCGATCGCCTGCAGATCCTCGATCGACAAAGCGTCGAGCGCGATGCCCAGATCCTCCGCGCGTTTCACCGCACGCCCGGTCACATGGTGCGCCTCGCGGAACGGCAGCCCCGCCTCGCGCACCAGCCAATCGGCGAGATCCGTGGCGGTCGCAAAGCCCGCCTCGGCCACCGCGCGCATCCGCTCGGTCCGGAACGTCGCGCTCTCGACCATCCCGGTCATCGCCGCGATCGACAGCGCGAGTAGGTCATGCGCCTCGAACACCGGCGGTTTGTCGTCCTGCATGTCCTTCGAATAGGCAAGCGGCAGGCCCTTCATCGTCACCATCAGCGCGGTCATGCACCCCATGATCCGCCCCGAATGCCCACGCACGAGCTCGGCGGCATCGGGATTGCGCTTCTGCGGCATGATCGAGCTGCCCGTCGACCACTGGTCGCTGAGCGCGACGAAGCCGAACGGCTGCGACGCCCAAAGCACGAATTCCTCCGCCAGCCGCGACAGATGCAACGCGCACTGCGTGGCCGCGACGAGGTAATCGAGCGCGAAGTCGCGGTCGCTGACCCCGTCCAGGGAGTTGGTCATCGGCCCGTCGAAGCCGAGCGCATGCGCGGTCATCTCGCGGTCGATCGGAAAGCCCGTTCCCGCCAGCGCCGCCGAGCCGAGTGGCGAGCGGTTCATCCGCACGCGCGCATCGGCAAAGCGGCTGACGTCGCGCGCGATCATCGCGTGATACGCCATCAGGTGATGGCCGAGCGTCACCGGCTGCGCGGATTGCAGATGCGTGAACCCCGGCATCACGCTCGCCGCATGCTCCTCGGCCCGCGCGAGCAGCGCCGCCTGGAACCCGCCGAGCGCCGCGAGCACCTGGTCGATCGCATCGCGGACCCAGAGCCGGAAGTCGGTCGCGACCTGGTCGTTGCGCGAGCGCGCGGTGTGCAGCCGCCCCGCGACCGGACCGATCGCCTCGGCCAGCCGCGCCTCGGTCTGCATATGGATATCCTCGAGGACGAGGTCCTCGGCGACGCCATTGGCAGCATAGTGCGCCGCGACGCGGTCGAGACCCGCGGCGATCGTCGCTGCGTCCTCGGCCGACACGATACCGCGTGCGCCGAGCATCGCGACATGCGCCTTGGAGCCGGCGATGTCCTGCTTCCACAGTCGCTTGTCGAAGGGGATCGAGGCGTTTATCTCCCGCATGACCGCGGCCGGACCCTCGGCGAAGCGTCCACCCCACATCGCATTGGAGCCGTCCATGTCCTCCCCTTCTCTGCTCTCAAGGGCGTCGATCGTCTGTCTCCTGGGTAGCGCAATGCTGATTGCGGGCTGCGATAGGAAATCGCCGGCTCCGGAGCAAGCAAACGCGGCAGGCGCCGCGATGGGCAATGGCGCCGCATCGGACGAAGTCGCGGCCTCGCCCGACGAAGCGACCGGCACCCCCGTCGCCCCGGTCGACAAGATCGACCGCAGCCACAAGGGCGAGACGGGGCCGACGTCCAGCTTCACCGCCCCCGATGGAAAGTCCGTCACGCTCGCCAGCTTCAAGGGCAAGCCGCTGCTGCTCAACCTGTGGGCGACCTGGTGCGCGCCCTGCGTAGCCGAGATGCCGACACTCGACGCGGTCGCGGGCGCAATGAAGGACAAGGTCCAGGTCGTCGCGGTCAGCCAGGACCTTCAGGGCGCCGAGAAGGTCACGCCGTTCTTCGCGCAAAAGGCGTTCACGACGCTGAAACCCTATCTCGACGCCAAGGCCTCGCTCAGCATCGCCTATCAGGCGAACCTGCCGACCACGATCCTCTATGATTCGGACGGGCGTGAAGTCTGGCGCATGCTGGGTGGCTATGAATGGAACACCCCCGCCGCCGCAAAGCTGATCACCGAAGCCCGCTGAACGCCCCGCACGACGACGCGCCGCTCCGCCGCGAAAGCCGGAACGGTGCGTCGGCGGCATTCAGGCTAAGCGTACCCTTCTGTATCACGCGTGTCGCTTGTTCTGCATCTCGTCCGTGCGCCTCATCTCCCCATCGGGATCCTAAGGAACATCCGACGCCAGACACGAAAACGTCTGCTGCCTGCTTGCTGACTAGCCTGCGAGTATCGCGCGGATGCGATCGGCCATATCGGGATCGACCGGGTTGTAGACGATCATGCCCAGGTCCGGACGACCATCGACCGCAAAGCCCGAATATCCCAGCTCCATCGCGCCCAGAACGGGGTGGTGCAGCCGCTTGGTGCCCTCGCCGTGGAAGCGAACGTCATTGTCCGCCCATAACGCCGCGAATTCGGGACTGGTCGCGCACAGCTCGGTGACGAGCTGGCCAACCTCGGACAGCGATTCCCTACCGCGCGATTGCCGAGAAGATCGGCAAAACCTTCGGCCTGCCGTGACGTCGGTAAGCGCAGACGAAGCCGGCGCGCATTTCGGCTGGCTCGCTGCCTTCGTGTCGAAGGACATGTCGGCGTCGAGCGCGCTGACCCGCGAGCGGCTGGGCTGGAACCCCGACGGGCCGACGCTGCACGCCGACATCCGCGCGATGACGGGCAGGACGTGACACCACGGGCGGCGAGGAAGCGGTCATCCCAGGATCCGCAACGCTTCGGCATGGAGTGCCGGAGTCGCGGCGCCCAGCACCGCGCCGCCTTCCTCCGCCCGCCCTCCGTCGAGCCGCGTGACGACACCGCCCGCGCGCTCGATGATCGGGATCAGCGGGACGATGTCATAGGGCTGGAGCGAGGGCTCGATCGCCAGGTCGATCCGGCCTGCCGCGATCATCGCCATCGCATAGCATTCGCCGCCATAGCGGATCATCCGCACAGCCGCCTTCAACCGTGCGAAACCGGGCGCGAGGTCGTCGCCGAAATGCTCGGGCGAGGTGGTGTGCAGGATCGCGCGATCGAGGCTGCCGACGTCACGCGTCGCCAGCGGTCGGCGCACACCGTCCCGCTCGGTCCACGCGCCGTCGCGATCCGCCCAGAAGCGTTCGCGGGTGAAGGGCTGGCTCATCATCCCCAGCTCGGCACGTCCGTCGACCGTCAGCCCGATCAACGTCCCCCAGACGGGCAGGCCGCAGATGAACGGCCGCGTGCCGTCGACCGGATCGAGCACCCATCGAACACGCCCGCTGCCCGTCAGCCCGAATTCCTCGCCGAGGATGGCATGGTCGGGGAAATGCGCACCGATCTCGGCGCGGATCGCGATCTCCGCCTCCCGGTCCGCCTTGGTCACGGGGTCGAAGCTGTACCCCTCCTTCACCTTGATATCGACCGCGATGTCGGTGCGGTAGCGGGGCATCGTCTCGGCATCGGCAAGGTCGGCAAGGCGATGCAGGAAGGCAGTGTCGGGAAGGATCATGATCTACGTCCATTGGCGGTGGCGGCCTTCGCGCACAGCGGCACGAAACACAGAAGGGCCGTGAGCAGCCAGAAGGCGGCGGGCAGGCCGATGCCCTGCGCAACAAAGCCGATCACGGCGGGACCGGCGAGGATGCCCGCGTAACCGATCGTCGTGACCGCGGCGATCGCGAGGCCCGCGGGCATGACGGTCTGCGTGCCGGCCTGGCGGAACAGGATCGGCACGACGTTCGACGCGCCAAGACCGATCAGCAGGAACCCGAGCAGCGCGACCGATGCGACCGGCGCGAGCAGCATGACGCCGTAGCCGAGAAGCAAGAGCAGCCCGCCCCACAGCATCGTCCGCCGATCCCCGAGCCTCGCGACGATCGCGTCGCCGGTCAGCCGGCCGGCGGTCATCGCCACCGCAAAGACGCTGTAGCCGAGCCCTGCCTGCGTGACCGGCAACAGGCCCTTGCCGCTCAACAGCAACGCCCCCCAGTCGAGCATCGCGCCTTCGGTCAGGAAGGTGATCGCCGCGAGCGCCGCGAGCAGCACCACGATCCCGCGCGGGATCACGACCAGCGGGGCCTCTTCGGTCCTGGGGGTCGGGATGAGCCGGGGCGCGGCCAGTGCCAGCGTCGCGATCATCAGGACCGATGCTGCGACGACCCCGGCGCCCGGACTGATCTTCAACGACAGGACGGCGGTCAGCAGCGCCGATCCGACGAAGCCGCCGACGCTGAACAACCCGTGAAACCCGGACATCAGCGGCGTGCCGGCCTGCTTTTCCACTTCGACCGCGTGCACGTTCATGCCGACTTCGATCACGCCGAGGAACGCGCCGAACAGCAGCAGCGCGACCGCCATGGTCGGCACCGTGGGCGCAAAGGCGAGGAAGGGCAGCAGGATCGCCTGCCCGATGCCGCCGACAAGGATCGCCGGTCGCGCGCCGAGCTTCGAGGTCAGCGGCCCCGCAAGCTGCATCGCGCCCACCGAGCCGAGCCCGAGACACAGCAGCAGCAGCCCGAGCGATCCGTCGCCAATCGCCAGCCTCTGCTTGGCAAGTGGAACGAGCGGCGCCCAGCAGGCGAGCCCGAAGCCCGACACGAGAAAGGCCAGACGCGTCGCGAGGCGCGCCCTGGAATGTTGCACCGTCACTGCGGATATCCTTGGTTCAGCGCTGGCCGCGCGGGTCTTGCGGGTCGGCACGCGCGATGGTGGCGCCGGCCTTCGTCAGATCGCGCACAAGGTCGGCATCGGCGTCGTGCTCGACGACGATCTGCGTAAGGGCATCGACGCCGAGGACCCGGTGCGGGGCATGCTGGCCGAGCTTGTCGTTCGTCGCGAGGACGATCGTGCTGTGACTGCGCGCGGTCAGCGCACGTTTGAAACTGGCGTCGGCCGGGTCATAGGCACTGACGCCCCCCTCGGCGGATACCGCGCACGCGCCGAGGACACACAGGTCGATGTTGAGCCGCGCGATCGCCTCGAGCGCCGTACCATCGACGGCGCCGCCGACCATCCGGTCGATCATGCCCCCCACCACCAGCAGATCGATGTCGTCGCGATGCTGGAGTGCCGCGGCGATCGTCACCGAACTCGTCGCGATGGTCAGATTGAGATAGGACGGCAGCGTCTCAACAAGGGCGAGGTTGGAACTGCCGTTGTCGATGAAAACAAGGCTGCTCGGTTCGATGACCCGGACGGCGGCGTCAGCCAGCGCCCGCTTCCCGTGCACATCCTCGCCGACACGCTCGGCCATCGGCCTCGCCCCTTCGACGACGGGCAAGGCGCCGCCGTAGACGCGGCGACACAGGCCCTCCGCGGCAAGACCCCGCAGATCCCGCCGGATCGCATCCTCGGAAACGCCGAACTCCTTGGCAAGCGCACCAGCATGAACCGGTTCGCCCAGGAATAGACGGGCAAGGATCGTATCGCGACGGCTGGACGGGATGTCATTGGGCATCCGCTGTTCCTAGCCCTCACACCGTGCATAAACAAGATGGCTATTGATCAATCATGCATGATCGGGCATCGTGTTCACATCGGTGAGACTGATTACTCCCCATGTTCCATCTTCGCGGATGGAAGATCGGGAAGCGTACAAGCGTGCCGGCTCTCGGGCGAAGCCGCTGTCCTGTCAGGGGCTTCCGATCGGGACGGGGTAAGCGCCTCAGGTCGACCCCCTCGACTCACGGTACACAGCCTCAATATTGTTGCCGTCGGGATCATACATAAAGGCTGCATAATAGCCCTCAGGATAGCCATCCGTACGCAAACCGGGTGCGCCGTTATCCACCCCTCCCGCAGCCAGCCCATGGCGGTAAAAGTCTTCGACAGCTTCGCGCGATGTAGCGCGGAACGCCGTGTGTTGCCTCGCGCCGGTTGGATGGAAAACGTCGAGCCAGAATGCGGGATATTCGGTACCGAAAGCAACGCCTGCCAGGTCGGCGTCGCCCTCGTCCGCCGGCCCCATAGTCGCGTTGATCCGCATGACGACTTTAGCCCCGAGGGGGCGAAGTGCTGCTTCGTAGAATCGCGCAGATCGAACGATGTCAGTGACACCGATGCCGGTATGATCAAGGAGCCCATTCGATGCGTCTGCCATCGGATCTCTCCACCAGATTGCTGCTTGTTGTCTTATAAGATCATGCCCGGCAAAATCGTCGCTTCGCAAGCTCGACTGGGTTCGTCGCGCTTCCCAAAGTGCCTAATCTTCGGCAAGGACGCCGCGTTCGGTGTGGCTAGCTACGCCTCCTCCCCCTCAAATGCTGCCGTTCCGCTTGCCGCTCCGCCCCGAATATTCCGCGTCGTCCCCATTGCGAATGGTCGGCCGATATGAAATTCTCGATTGATGATGACCAGCACTGGAGGATGTCAGTGTGGCGCGGTGCGGTTCCGGATTGACGCTGATCTGGAAGACGCCTCCATCTGCCATTGTCGAATGTGTCAGAAGGCAACGGGCGGACTGTTCGGGCCTTATGTCGGAGCGCCCCTGTCTGCTGTGACCTGGACCCGCGGTCAGCCCGGTCATTTTCAAAGTTCGAATAAGGCTCGTCGTGGGTTTTGCCGGAATTGTGGCACGCCGCTCACCTTCGAATATGGTGAGGGAAGCATCAGTTTCACGCTTGGTGCCATGGACGAACCGCGCCTGGTCCATCTGACCGAACAACTTGCTTCGTCCGAGCGCATCGCCGACGTTCAGGCATTGGCGAATCTCCCCGAACACCCGCTAGATGAGCCACGAGCGGCGGCGCATCTGGCAGGAATTAGATCCCTTCAGCATCCTGACCATGATACCGTTGCGTGGCCACCGAAGACATAGACCGCGGTCCGCTTTCTTGCGGCTCCGATCCGTCGCTTGACGCAGCAGAGCATGCGCCTGCAATCTGCTGACACTTCCCGAGACGTAAGGACACGACGATGGTTCTCATGTTGGCGCTCCTGCTCGCAGCACCGCAAGGATGCATCGATACACGCCGCGAATGCCGCGCCTGCACGACGACCGATGGCAAGCAGCGTTGCTCGAACCCGGGCATCGCGTGCCAGCCTCTGACCCGCCTGTGTCGCCCGAACACCGACATGGCCGCCGCGGAACGCCCAAAGACTGCAAAGCCACGAGCGGGGCAGCAGCCAGAAAAGCGATAGGACAGCACTCGGCTGCTCCCGGAGGACGGCATGCCACGGTCTGCCCCTGTCATGGAGGTCCGGCCTCGGCGTCGAAGGGTGAAGCGTGTCCTTTGACACGACAATCTGCCCCCTCAGGTCAGAACGTATCGCGATCTGCCAAAACAGGTGACAGGCCTTTTGACCGATCAACCGGGTTTTTAACACCGGTTTGTCCGGTGTGATTCAGTTAGGCTCCCCCTTACGACACGTCGATTGCGGGAAGGTCGGCTTCAGGCTCTCGATGCCGCAGCGGTCAGTGCCCGGTAGAACGTGGCATGGTGGCACTTGAGCAGCTTGGCAGCTTCGCGCACCGAGGTGCCCTCGTTCACGAAACGCTCGCCTAGTGCGATCTGGTCAAGTGGGGGCTTGGCGGGCGCTCGAAGCGGACTTCCCTCGCCTTGGCGACCACCCGCCCACTGCTAGTCGGTTGGTGGATGAGTTCGCGCTCAAACTCGGCGGCGCCGGCGAACACGGTTAGTACCATGCGACCTGCTGGCGAAGTCGTAACTGCCCAAGGCTCGGCTAGCGAGCGTAGGCCCGCCCCACATCCTTCAACTTTTCAAAGACATCGAGCAGATGGCGAGTGGAGCGTGCCAGCCTGTCCAGCCGCGTCACCACCACCATGTTATCGTCGCGCTGCTGCTCAATCATCTTGATCAGCTCGGGCCGGTCCCGCCTCGCACCAGATACCTTTTCCTCGAATGTCCGCTTGCACCCCGCCTGTTTCACGCGTCGCGTTGCAGCCGGAATTTTTGGTCATCGGTGGACACACGGACATAGCCGATCAGCATGTCGCGTAATTGCATCGAAAACCGCCGGCCATGCAGCACACTTTTGCGACATTAGCTCCTAAGAGAAAACGAGCGCTTGGCGCTCTGTTGCAAAACGTAGCACTTCCGCGACAAGGTCACGTCCGCCTTCGCCCAATAGCGGACATCGGCGCAGCTGGTTCAACCGCGATAGGCCATAATGCTCGCCACTTCGTCAGCGGACAGGATTCGTTTGGGAATGAAGTTGAACAAAGCGTCGCTTTGAAGAAGCACGATAGCCTTCTGGTTTTCAGCTATCCGAATGAAATCGCCCCAGAGAAACCTTGAGGATCCTCTTCCAGACTCGAACGATATGCCCTCATCGCCCCATTGAATCGCCACCTCATCATGCAAAGCCTTCTGTTGCATGAATACGCGCCGGACACGTCAAGGAAGAAGAATCTAGTGCAACGCTAAGATAAGGCTTAGGATTAAGGTCCAGAACAGAACCCCGCCAAGGAAGGTAAGCACTTTAGCATCTGCTGGCTCATCCCATACGAGCGTAACAGCGATTATGCCGAACACAAAACTGCCAAGCACGTAGCTTTTCAGCATGCGGCGCGTTCGTAAGGATGACCGAGAGTAGGCGCGGTTCGCAGCGACTAGATCACTGTCGATCGGTTGAAAGGTTACTGACGGCATTCCCGTTTATCGCCACTTAATGCGCGTGTTGCAATGTCCGCTTTTCATCAAGTCGAGCCGTTCCGCTAACGCCCATTTGCAAACACTTCCGTGCCGACGTGGGTTACCCAATAGCTCCCATTCGCTCAGCCTGTTATGTTTTGTGGCCTGAAAGACTAGCACCCCGTCGCTACTCGCTATGATCGATGCCCGACTGTCTCCTTCTCCGCTATCGTTGCACCGTCATCCTCTGGCTCTGATCAATGAGTCCTGAGCGGAAGGCCGAAGCATGAGCGTATATGTCGGCGACGTCCGCCACTGATTCATCGTCCACCTAGCGTGTCTAACAATTATGGCTTTTCAAGAACCGCGAAGAACTCAAGAGAACTAAAACGGGTATCATAGACCGCAGTGGGCCGAAGTGGACTACGTCCGGATAAATACAAGCCGTTACAGATGGCCTGGAAATTAGATGGTGTAAAATGGAAGGCGTGAACGTCACGGTATTTACCTGCTCTGTAGCTTTCGATCGCCGGCTCGCAATCCGCTTTGTTCATGCCTTGGTGCGTTACGCGGTTTCCATGAAAACCAAGCCAATGCTTCATCGGAATACTGTGTGCAAGGTTATAATAGGAATCCCGAATCGCACGTTCCACATTTGCTGACGGACCATTATCCGCGGCTCCCAAGACATCTTCAATGGTCGATGCCTTTAAGAAGTGATCAAAACAATATCTTTTATCGGGTATAACGAGATAATAGCGGCCACCTGGTTTTAGGAGGCGGCAAACATCCACTAAATGCTTAATCAGATCATGCTGATGTTCGATAACATGCGCGCTAAATACGGCGTCGAACGGGCCGGGAATGATTGAAAGGTCACCACTATCGGAAACAAAGTCGATAACGGGGCACCCCGCAGGATCGTGCCCTTCCTCAACCGCTCGTTTACGAAGTCCGGCTTGATCAAGAACGTCAAAGTAAGCCGTTCCTTCGCCAACCATCTGCGGGTTTTCGAACGGTCCAATTTCAAGCACCGATTTCAGTTTGGGAATAGTTTCGAGAAACGCCGACCGAGCGATTGGTGGTAATAACGTGTCTCGCCGACGCTTAGCGGAGCCCACCATCGAGACAATCGTCGCAACGGGACTGACGATAGTTCTTTTGAGAAACGTTTTAGCATTCTGCATGTATCGTATCCCGTTTTGAAAATTTTCAGGCCACGCGGATTCTATATATCACGTCATATACGTTTTATCGGAACAACAAATTGGTCAGTATTTCGCCAGATTTAATGAAATCTTAAAGTTATTTAAACCTTAAGACTCTACCTTATCTTTTGGTATTGAACCAGACATAGCTTTGATCGAAAATAGCCACGTCATCTCGATTTTTAATCGACCCGCCCCCCGCGCTACGCCTCAAATATTTGTTGGCGAGGTTTTAATGAATAAATTTGTGTTAATTACCCAATAGCCGCTTTATTTCATATCGTCAACACGCACACAATTGTCTTGGCTTGACCATCCTGCAAGTCGTTCGTGAGGTCAGCGGTCGATCCTCCGAAACTCTAATTCCATTAGCTTGCGTCGTCGTCGCCGAATATGCGAACGCGACCATGAATCATTTTCATTTCGGAACGCGATGAACGAATACGCCCTCCGGCTTTGACGATAATCTCTTTTGCCACGGTTCAGCTGCGCCGCCACAGATTCCCAAGACGAATAGATGCCAAGACCGCTGCCCGTGAAAGTCTCCCGAAGATGCCTTCATAAAACAGGATTGTCTGCATCGGAGCGTCAATCCTCCCGAACTGGCTCTTACGCCGTGGCTGGCCTGTACCGGGCACGACTCAATCAAAGCCACGAGGAGCGACCGAAAGCGCTGAACCCATCAAAGCACGAAGCGTTTGTTTTGCGGTTGCTGGCGGAGTCGCCGAGGCATTTAAAATCCGTTGCGACCACGTAATGAAATTTCGAGCGGCTAGGGATCCGGTCCGCCGGAGTGGCGATACGCTAGGGCAGACCAGTTTGCCGTGTCCAGCGGGGAGGTGCTAACCGCTCCGCAAGACGACGAAACACTGGCCCTCCATGCCCGGCAACGAGCAGATATGACAGGAGACGGGGGTTGGGTCGTACGGCGATTATTTTTGTGACTATTGCCGGGTTTCAACCCGTTGCGTCGGATACGTAGGCCGGTGCGGCTAATGCAGCGGTACGATCCGATCTCAGTTCGAAGCTGAGAGCGGGCAATCTATGCAACCATGCCTTGTGCCAAACGGCTCGTTCACGCATTCGCCCCGTATGAACTTGCCACAGCTATACCACTCGATGATCCTATGGATTGGAGACGGAACCGGGCTTCCGGATGCGATACTTCACATTCACGCTGGTCTGACGATCCTCATGGTCGTCAGGCTCATTAGCCGACGATCGCTGGGTACCTTCATTCCGTTCGCATTTGTCATCGTGGCAGAGTTGGCCAATGAGATGATGGATTACCTGAATTACGGTATGCGCTGGGCAGATACGGTTTCTGACCTGGGCAACACGTTCTTCTGGCCATTCGTCATCAGCCTTGCCGTTCGCCTGCGGCCAATGAGCCGCAGCGATTATCGGCAACCTCTCTGATGCGTCAGATCTGCCCTGACGCGTCCTTTGCCGTGCAGCACCTCGGCCGGTAGGTCTGAGGGTTGCTGACGTGCTCCCCATTTTCATGCCGCTAATAACTTTAGCTTCGATGTCCATATGCCCTTGGCGGAGGCGGTTAGTAAACTCAGCGGTTGCAAGCCCGCCGAGGCTACTGTGCAGACGCACGTTGCTCTAGCCCGTCCGCCATGCCTAAGGCCCACTAAACAGTTGAGGCTGGATCCCGGCAGGCAGCGGCAGGCAAATGGCTACATGTCGACACATCGACATGTAGCCATCCTCAGTATCAGAACCGCAGCCGCACGCCCGTCGCGATGCTCTCGCGGTGGTCGTCCTGGCCGGTCTGCGCTTCGACCGTCGAGAACAGCTCGACGCCGCTCGGCAGGCGGTATGCGACGCCGGCCGATGCCGTACCGGTCACCCGTGCGCGCGGGGCGCCCAGCGCGGTCAGCGTCAGCGGTGCACCGGCATAGCCTGCGACCGCATCGGCCCGCTTCCCTTCGATCCGGGTGCGGGCGCCGAACCCGACATAGGGACGCAACGCGGCGTCGGACGCCTCGCTGCGCGCGAACGTTACGCCGGCATCGGCAAAGCCCGTGACATGGCGGTCGCGCGCCACGGTCAGGGCGAACGGCCCGCCGGCCTCGCCCACCCGGTCTCGGGTGGTGCGCAGATAGGTCACGCCGACCTTCGGGGTCAGCGTCCAGTCGTCCGCCATGGCCAGCGCATAGCCGACCGACAGGTCGGTCGCCCAGCTGTGCAGGCCATAGCGCCCGGTTGCGCTGCTCGCCCCCGGCAGCGCGCGCGTGGTGCGGGCATCGCCGCCATCATACAGGATCGACGCGCCGATCCGGATATTGCCTGCTGCATAGCGGCCGTGGACGCCTGCGACGACACCATCGGTGCTGGTCGCAGCGCCAAGGGCAGTGATCCGCTGGCGGCTGTCGAGATAGCCCGCAAATGCGCCGACCGACCAGTCACGGTTGCCGATGCCGACCCCGCCGAGGAAGCCGTAACCGCTGCTGCGGGCCTTCGCGGTACCCGCGTCGCGATCGGCACCGAGCGTGTGCCACTGCGCGATCCCTTGCGCGAAGGTGAAGAGGCCGACGTCCTCCCGGTCGGTGGTCGCAAAGCCCGGTCCGCGTGCGACGTCGGTCAGGCTCAGCGTCTGGTCGACGCCCATCTGCGTCGCCGAGGCATAGGCTTCGGGCGTCAATTGCGCGAACGCCTGGCTGTTCGATGCGCCGCTCGTCGTCAGCAGTGCGGGCAGGGCCGCGAACAGCGTACTGGTCGCCGGCTGCACCTGGATCGCGGCATTGGCATAGTCGATGCTGCGCGCGACCTGCGGGTTGAACGCGGGATCGCCGAGGAACTGCCCCAGCAGCTGGATCCGGTCGGCACGCTGCACAACGAAGCCGAACAGCGAGGCCGACTTGTCGATCGTCGTATAGCTACCGTTGATCCCGCCGCTTGCGACGATCAGGTCGTAGGACGTGCCCGGCCGGATCGCACCTTCCGCGACGATGCGGAGCGTCGACCCCGACGCGATCGAAAGCCCACCATTGATCACGAGCTTGTCGGCCACGGTCGGCGTGATCTCGAACAGCGACACCGATCCGCTCGCAAGCGAGACGTTGCCCGTCACCGTCATCGTACCCGGCGAAGCCCCTGGGCTGAGCGTGCCGGCGACCGCGATATTGCCGATCACCGACCCGGCCGACCCGAAGGTCGCGCCCGAGCGTACCGCGATCTGCGCCGCGCGGATTGTCGATCCGGCCAGGCCGACAAGTCGACCACCCGACATGTCGACACTATTCAGCGATGCATCGCCGGCGATCGTCGCATAGCCTGCGGTCATGCCGAACGCCTCGACATTCGCGATCGAGCCGAATGCGACCGGTGCCGCGGCGCTGCCGCCCGATACCAGGATCGCGTCCGTACCAGCCCCGCCGTCGATCGACCCTGCGAACCTGCCCGCAACCGTGAAGCGGTTATCGGCTGCCCCGAACACGACTGGAGCCGTGAGCGACGCCCCCGAGCCGATCGTCAGGTTGGTCGCAGCACTGACGCGCTCATAGGTCTGAGCGCCCGTCAGCGTCAGCGTGCCACTGCCTTCGCCGTTCAGGATCTCGAAGTCGCGCAGCATGTCGGCGCCGAGCGTGCGGTCGCCCGCCAGTTCGAGCGTCGCCGTGTCGGTCCCGGCTCCACCCGAGACGGTGCCGAGTAGCGTACCGCCTGCCGTCAGGCGGAAGCCGTCATTGCCTGCACCGAGATCGATCGTTCCGGCCAGCGTGCCGCCCGGTGCGACGACGACGCTCTGCGCGTCGTCGCCGAACGTCAGCGCAGTGCCGGCGGTCCCGAGCGTTCCCGTCACGGTCAGCGCGCCACCTGCAAGCGCGATGCGCTCGAAGCCCGTTGCCGTGCCCGTCAGGGTGACCGGCGCGTTTGCAGTGAAGCGCAACAGGTCGGAGCCTGCCCCGCCCATGTAAAGCCCGCCTGCACGCGTCGCGCCGAGCGCCAGTTCGTCGTTGCCGGCGCCAAGCGAGACCATGGCGACATCGCCGTCGACCGCCAGCGTCTCGGCCGCGTCTGAGCCCGTCACGGTGCCGACGACGAAGCCACCCAGCGCGAGGTTGAGGCCGGTGCCGGCGAGTGCGATCGACTGGAAGCCCTGATCGAGTGTCAGCGCCAGCGTACCACTGCCCTCGACGCTCAAGCGCTCGAAGTTGCTGCGTTGGCCGATGCCGCTGCGGTTGCCGGCGAGCGTGACACCATACAGGTCCTCGCCCGCGCCGCCATCAACGCCGCCCGCGACGCTGCTGCCGGTGCCTTCGACGAAGCGGTCATTGCCGGCGCCGAGCAGGACGGCGCCCTGGATCGTGCCGGTGTTGACGACGCGGTCGTCGCCCGCGCCCAGGTCGACGCTGCCGGCGATCGTGCCCGCATTGGTCACGCTTTCCGCCGCCTCTCCGCCGGTGATCGTCACTGTGCCTGCGCTGGTGAGGACCTGTCCGGCCGCGACCGTCACATCGCCGCCCGACACGCCGATCGTGTCGAAGCGGAAAGTCCCCGAATAGGCGACATTGCCGCTGCCGACCTGTGTGAAGCGCTCGAAATTGACGAACTGGTCGCCATTGACCGCGCCACCCACGGTCGCATCGACGATCAGGCCGTCATTGCCCTCGCCCGCATCGACGGTGCCGACCAGCACCGCATCCGCGCGCTGCAGGAAGCTGTCGTCGCCCGCGCCGAGCAGGACATTGCCCTCGATCCGGCCGCGGTTCTCGATGCTGTCGTTGCCGTCGCCGAGATCGACCGACCCGAAGATCGCACCGGTGTTGACGATCCGGTCGTCGGCGCCGCCCCAGATCTGGATCGCACCGGCCAGGCTGGTGCCGTCAAGCGGGTAGCCGTTCGCCAGCACGCTGCCGGTGCCGCCCCGGATCGTGCCGCTGTTGGTCAGGTCGAGCGCGGTGCCCGATACGAGCAGCGCGACTGCGGACGTGCCGGTCGCCTGGATCGTCCCGCTGTTGGTGATCGTCCCGGTCACATTGGTCCCGGTTTCCAACAGCAGGCCGGCCGCCGGAATGGTATAGGTGTAGCGCGTGCCGTCCCAATCCTGATAGGTCTGGGTCAGGCCGTTGCCGGTCGCCTCGATCGTTCCGGTATTGGCGATCGCGTAGGTCGAGCCTACCGTCGAGGCGAACCTGTCCTGCATGTACAGCCGCGCGGCAACGCCGCCTTCTCCGCTCGCGGTGACGGTACCGTCATTGGTCAGCGTGACCGCGCTCGGGCCGCCGAAATAGTAATCGCTGCCGGTCGAGATCACTAGCGCGGTGCCAGCGGCGGACGTGATCGTGCCGCTATTGGCGACTGCGATTGTGACGGGGGCGGTCTGGTCGAGAACCGTGGTGGCCGATATCGCGAGTCCGCCCGTGATCGTGCCGCTGTTGGTTGCGGTGAGGCCGTCGAGGCCATAGCCTTCCAGGCTTGCGGTGTAATAGTCGCCCGACGAGGCGATCGCGCCGCTGTTGTCGAAGGACAATGTTCCCGACGAAACGCCTTGGTAAACTGCGTTCGACACAAGCGATTCTGCGCCGACCGTGCCGCTATTGGTGAAGGCGTAAACCGCGCCGCTCACGCCACCCGAGATCGTGCCCCGGTTGACGAACGCGGCCAGCCCGTTGGTCTGTGCCAGCCCGGCCGTGCTGATCGGAAGATAGGTCCACGCGGCGCCATCGATGGTCGCCTCGTTGACGATCGTGCCGTCGCCCCGGAGGTACAGGTCATTTGTGACAGGGTTCGCCGCGGTCAACGTCACGCGGGTGTCGATGCCGAGCGCCTCGACGTAATCGGCTTCGAAATTGATCCCCGTCCGCTGGTCGAGCGCGATGCTGTCGCTGGCGTTGCGCGACCAGCCGAAGATGTCGAAGCCGGCGCCGCCATCGATCGTCCCGCTCACCCCGGTCGCAGCGCCGGTCTGAAGAAACATGTCGGTGCTCGACCCGAAGGTCACGTTGCCGGTGACCATGCCGCCATCCGCGACGTAGACGGCGCTCGAATAGGCGTAGGGCGACGTCGCCGCGACATCGCCGATGATCGTGCCGCGGTTGACGATCGTCCCGCCGCTCGAGAGGTCGATCGCGGTCAGCCCGCTGATCGTCCCGGTCGTCTCGTTGGTCAGTACGCCGCGATAGCCCAACGTGACGGCGGTCGCCTTGCGGCTCTCGATCGTGCCGCTGTTGGTGATCTGCACGGGGCTATAATAATAGCTGCCCTGCACGGCAGTACCGTCGACCCGGATCGTGCCGCTGTTGGCCAGTGTCGTGAAGGCCGTCACGCCGATTGCGCCCGCACCGGTGCCGGAAATATCCGTGCCAGAAATATCCGTGATCGTGCCCGAATTGACGATGTCGCGCGCACCGCTGATCGCCGTGCCGCCTCCGCTCAGGGTGATCGTGCCGCTGTTGGTAACACTGTTCCCGCCGCTGATCGCGACTGCCGGATAATAGCGGCCGGCCGCATTGGCGACGGTGATCGTGCCGCTGTTTGTGACCTCAGCGGTGCCTGCGGCGATCGCCGCCAGCGTCGAATAGAAGTTGGTCTGCGTGGTCGTGGTCAGCGCCAGCGTGCCCGCGTTGGTGATCGTCAGCGCCTGTGCCGGTCCGGCGGTGCCCATGGTCAGCTGGTCGACCGTCAGGATCCCGGTATCGATCAGCGTGCGATCGGTCGCCGAGATCGTCCCGTTCAGCGTCACCGATCCGTTGCCGGTCAGCCCGATCGTGGTGGCAAACGGCGTCGCGGCGATCAGCGTCAGCGCCGCGGCGTCGGTCAGTTCATAGGCGAGACCCTCGAACCCGCCGGTCAGTGCCAGCGCCGCGCTGGCATCGGCATTGACCCGGTAGCGCAGCGTATCATAGCCGGCGCCCGCATCGACCCCGCCGATCGCCCCCGCCAGCGGTCGCGTGCCTGTGCTCGCCAGGTCGACGACGAGCATATCGTCACCGCCACCCAGCCGGATCGCGCCGGTCACGGTGCCGCCCGCGTCGACGAACACATCGTTGCTCGAATCGAAGCTGTAGGGCGAAACGAGGTTCACCGTACCGGCGATCTGGCCGGCGTTGACGATTGCGACGGACGATCCGGTGCCGCTCACCGCCGCGGTCCCGCCCGTGATCGTGCCCGACGCGGCGTTGATCAGCGTCGTGCCATATCCCAGCAAAACGCCCGTGGTACCGCCTGTTATCGTACCCGTGTTGACCAGTCGTCCGCTCGACAGCGACACGCCGGTGGTCGCGCCGATGATCGTCCCGTCGTTGGTTGATCCGCTGAAACCCCCGCCGGAAATCGTCGCGCCGATGCCCGCGGTCGAACGAATCGTCCCGCTATTGGCCAGCGTGCCATAGACGACCGCAGCGCCGGTCCCCGTTGCCGTTATCACGCCGCTGTTGGTCAGCGTCGTATAGGCCTGCACGCCCGAGCCGCCATTGGCGGTGATCGTGCCCGAGTTGGTTACGGTCGCCGGCGTGCCCACGGCAAACAGGCCGGTGCCGCTGAGCGATGCGGTGATCGACCCCTGGTTGGTGAAGTCGAGACCATAGGACGAGAATGCCGCGATCACGGCCTGCCCGTTGGTCACCAGCGCGGCCTGGTTGACGAGCGCGCCCGTGCCGCTGACCGATACACCCGTACCAGACGTGAAGCCCGCGGCCAGCGTCGCGACCGCATTGTTGCTCAGGTCGAAGCCGAACAGCTCGAAATTGGTCGGCAGCACCGCACGGGTGAACACCGCATCTACATCGACGCCGAACGCCAGCGTATCGCTTCCCGCTCCACCATCGATCGTTCCGGTGATTGAGGCGATCCGGCCGGTCGCGGCGTCATAGCGCGCGCGCAGCGTGTCGTTGCCTGCGCCAAGAGTCAGATTACCATTAATGATGCCCAGGCGCGTGTCGATCGTGCTGCCAAATCCGGATCCTGCCGTCGAGATGACCGATCCGTTGATCGTGCCGGCGTTAACCAGTGACAGCGCACCGCTAGTGTTGATCGCGGTTGTACTGCCTCCGATCACCGCATCCGCGGCGTTGTTGACGTATAGAAAACCGATGCTGCTCAGGGTCGTGGCTTGGCCGTTCGAGACGATCCGGCCAGTGTTGATAACATTCGTCCCCTGTACGCTCGATGCGAGGGCGGCAATATTGCCCCCATCGATCGTCCCGGCGTTGGTGATGTAAGAGACGGCGCCGCTGATCCCGCCGATCAGTCCGGTTGCACGGTTGGTGATCGACATTGACCCGATGCCCGCCGACGGGTCCATGAGTATGGCAGGACCTGCCGTGCCGGTAATTGTACCTGCATTGTCGATCGATGCGGAGACATATCCGCTGGTGTTGCTGGGATCACGTCGCAGTAGGATACCCTGCGCACCGGTAATCCTGCCGCCTTGAGCGATCGAGACATTCGCGCTGGAAGATGGATAGGTCGTGTAGGTGGAACCAGGCGTGCAATAGTTGACCGAGGCGCCCGCATACGGGTCGACACATACAGTGGTGAACGGCGCTGCAGTGGTCACGAACAACCCCGCTTTCCCGGCCCCGCCATCGATCAGCCCGTCGACCTGAAAGACGGCGCTGCTCGAGTTGCTCGTGATTGCGGCCGTTGCACTGCCCGGCTGTACGATCGCCCCGCTTGGCACGATGACGCGCGTATTGAAGGTCGTTACCGAAAGTCCGTCTGTGTCGGTGCCCGCGCAGGTCGTGGTGCTGTTGGCTGCCGTAGGATCGGGCGCGCATTGTGCGAATGCTGGGCCTGCCACCAAAAACGTCGCCACGATCGCGCTTGTCTGTAGCGCACACATACGCACGCGCCGCTTCCGCGACGTCATTTCCCCGACCTTCATGCATTCCCCCGTCTTCTGTTGGCGAACGCTAGCTTTGCCCCCCACCCGTGTCCATGGGGTATACTGTGCCAAAGATGCTGAAAATCTTTAAAGGGCCTCACAATCGCCAGTTTGGGACTTTGCGTTGCACGTGGGGCACAGTTGTCGGCTTCACAGGCAACCACGACATCCCGGGAAGGTTAATGGTAATCGTCAAAAGTGTTCGTCTTTGTGAATCGCCAAGTCCGGCACTTCTGTAGGGTGCGGCCGACGTCGTGAATTTCGAACAGCGACGAACCTATCGAGCGTGTTTCCGGCGCGACGGGCGCTTTATTTTCCGCATGGCTATGGTTAAAACGGGTGCACAGGCTGATCATTGCACAACGGCGACACTTCACCACCCAATGGCGGCGACTGCTGCTATGCGTCCAAATGCCGATGGGATAGAAGTGAAGAGGGGGGCGTTACCCCTCTCGTTATGCGGGCGGTTGGGGGGCTGCCACGTTCGCAAGGAACCAGGCGTAGGTTTCCTTGACGCCTTCGGTGAGCGCGACGGAGGGCTTCCACCCCATTGCCGTCAGCCTTCCTGAGTCCATCAATTTGCGCATCGTTCCGTCCGGCTTCGATGCGTCGAAGGCGATCCGTCCGGTAAAGCCGGTCACACCCGCCACCAGATGCGCAAGGTCGTTGATCGTGACATCCTCGCCGTAGCCCACGTTGATGTGGCTCAGCATCGGCTGGGTGTTCGCCTCGTACGTTTTCTTGTCGAGATCGAACACGAACAGCGAGGCCTCCGCCATATCGTCAACGTGAAGAAATTCGCGCCAAGGCTTCCCCGTGCCCCAGATCACTACTTCTTTGGCGCCGCTGACCGCCGCTTCGTGAAAGCGGCGGATCAGGGCCGGCATTACATGGCTGTTCTCAGGATGAAAATTGTCGCCCGGGCCATAGAGATTGGTCGGCATGACGCTGCGATAGTCGGTACCGTATTGGCGGTTATAACTTTCGCACAGCTTGATCCCGGCGATCTTGGAGACCGCATACGGCTCGTTTGTCGGCTCGAGAACCCCCGTGAGCAACGCATCCTCGCGCATCGGCTGTTCGACCGCACGCGGGTAGATGCACGAGGAACCTAGGAATAACAGGCGCCGCACCCCGGCGACATAGGCCTGATGAACCACATTGGCCTCGATCATCAGGTTTTGATAGATGAACTCGGCCGGATAGGTATTGTTGGCATGGATGCCACCGACCTTGGCGGCCGCCAGTACGACGCCATCCAGCTTTTCGCTCGCGAAGAACGCTCTCACGGCGGCTTGGTCAGTCAGATCAAGTTCGGCATGAGTACGCGTCACTACCTCTGCGCCGCGCTCTCGTAATTTACGCGAGATCGCTCCGCCTACCATGCCACGATGGCCGGCCACATAGATGCGCATGGGATGCTTTTCCATCAGCCTTCGACCGAAACCGGAAGCTCATAGCCGTGCGCCTTGAGCAGGGCATGACGCTTTGACGTGTGAAGATCTGCAGCGACCATCTCCGCACACATCTCCTGCACACTGATCTCGGGCACCCAACCGAGCCTATCCTTAGCTCGGGTCGGATCGCCGAGCAGAGTCTCTACTTCGGCGGGGCGGAAATAGCGCGGATCGATACGAATGAGAATATCGCCTGCCTTGACCGCGGGGGCATCATCCCCCTCGACCTTCTCGACGATGCCGACTTCGTCGACGCCCTCACCCTCGAAACGCAGCGTGATGCCGAGATGTGCGGCCGACCAGGTGATGAATTCCCGCACCGAAAATTGCACGCCGGTGGCAATGACGAAGTCTTCAGCCTGCTCCTGCTGCAGCATCATCCATTGCATGCGGACATAGTCCTTGGCATGACCCCAATCGCGCAAGGAATCGATATTGCCCATGAACAGGCCAGTCTCCAGGCCCTGTGCGATGTTGGCGAGACCACGGGTGATCTTGCGGGTTACGAACGTCTCACCGCGGCGCGGACTCTCGTGGTTAAACAGTACCCCGTTGCAGGCATATATGCCGTATGCCTCGCGGTAGTTAACCGTGATCCAGTACGCATAGAGCTTAGCCACCGCATAGGGCGAGCGCGGATAGAAAGGCGTCGTCTCCTTCTGAGGGGTTTCCTGAACGAGGCCGTAAAGTTCCGAGGTCGATGCTTGATAGAAGCGCGTCTTTTTTTCTAGCCCCAGGAAACGGATTGCCTCGAGCAGGCGCAGCGTGCCAAGTCCATCGACGTCTGCGGTATATTCAGGTGCTTCGAAGCTGACCGCAACATGGCTCTGTGCGCCTAGATTGTAGACTTCGTCAGGCTGAACCTCGCTTAGGATGCGGGTGAGGTTCGACGTGTCCGAAAGATCCCCGTAGTGCAGCTTCAGGTTAGGCTGGGGGGCGTGCGGATCCTGGTAGATATGATCAATGCGCTGCGTGTTGAACAGCGAGGCTCGGCGCTTTATGCCGTGAACCTCATAGCCCTTTTCAAGCAGGAGCTCAGCCAGATAGGATCCATCCTGCCCAGTGACGCCCGTAATGAGGGCTACTTTCTTACCGCTCAATGCAATTTCCTCCGTGTAATATTTTAGCCACCGATATGATTCGAGATAAGCCGCGTACTTAACTCTGCGTTGAGTATATTCTGCGCTCGTTCAGACCAGATCTGAGGTGCCGTGACGTTGTGATATGCGATATGCCGTAGTGCGCCGTGAAAGACGGTTATGATCCGCTCACTGCATTCAGTATAGCACGTCCATAATGCGTCTTTTCGAACCGTTTGCCGGCTTCGCGCGCCTGATCGACGGTAATGAAGCCCTGATTATACGCGATCTCTTCTAGGCAGGCGACCTGAATGCCTTGGCGGTGCTGGATCGTCCGGACGAACTCGCTCGCCTCGAGCAGCGAGTCATGCGTGCCGGTGTCGAGCCAGGCGTAGCCGCGGCCCATCTGTTCGACGAACAGGTCGCCCGCCTCCATGTAGATGCGGTTGAGATCGGTGATCTCGAGCTCGCCGCGGGCAGAGGGCTTCAGGTCGCGCGCGAACTGGACGACGCGGTTGTCGTAGAAATACAGGCCGGTAACCGCATGGTGCGACTTGGGCTTTGCGGGCTTTTCCTCGAGGCTGACCGCCTTGCCGCCTTCGCCGAACTCGACCACGCCGTAGCGCTCGGGATCGTCGACGCGGTAGGAGAAGACCGTCGCACCGCCCTTGCGCGCGACCGCGCTCGCCAGCAGGTCGGTCAGGTGCGCGCCGAAGAAGATGTTGTCGCCGAGCACGAGCGCGACATCGTCGTCGCCGATAAAGTCCGCGCCGATCGTGAAGGCCTGGGCGAGGCCCTCAGGGCGGGGCTGTTCGGCATAGGAGATGGCCAGGCCAAACGCCGAGCCGTCCTCGAACAGGCGACGGTAATTGTCGATATATTCGGGGCTCGAGATGATCAGGATGTCGCGGATGCCCGCGAGCATCAGCACCGACAGCGGATAATAGATCATCGGCTTGTCATAAACCGGCAGCAGCTGCTTGTTCACCGCGAGCGTCGCCGGATGAAGCCGCGTGCCCGAACCGCCGGCGAGAATGATGCCCTTCATTGGGAGATGTCCTTCTTGGGGGCCCCGAGCAGTTCGTCGAGGATGTTGCCGAGCGCGGTCTGCCACGCGGGCGGATGGATGCCATAGTCGCGCGTGATCGCGTCATGGCTGAGCAGCGAGTTTGCCGGGCGCGTCGCAGGCGTCGGATAGTCGCTGGTCGGGATGCCGTCGACCTCGGCGCTCGCCCCGCCGCGCGCGGCACTCTGTGCGAAGATCTCGCGCGCGAAGCCGGCCCAGGTGACCGCGCCGGCGTTGCTGAAATGATAGACGCCGGTGGGGGCAGCGGGATCTTCGACGAGGCGCATCGCGATCGTCGCGAGCGCCGCGGCGAGATCGGCCGCGGACGTCGGGCTGCCATGCTGGTCGTCGACGACGCGCAGGCGCGGGTTGGTCGCGCCGACGCGCAGCATCGTCTTGACGAAGTTGTTGCCGTGCGCGCTGACCACCCAGGCGGTCCGGACGATCGCATGGCGTGCGCCCGAGGTGCGGACCGCGAGCTCGCCGCCAAGCTTGGACGCGCCATAGACGCCGAGCGGCGCGACCGGATCGGTGACCTCCCACGCGCCCTCGCGCGCGCCGTCGAAGACGTAATCGGTCGAGACCTGAACGATCGGGATGCCGGCCTTGGCGCAGGCTTCGGCAAACGCCGCGGGGGCCATCGCGTTGACCGCCCAGGCGGTGACGATGTCGCTCTCCGCCTTGTCGACCGCGGTATAGGCGCCGGCCGAGATCACCGCGGCCCACGGCTCGCCGTCATGGCCGCCCGCGACCATCGCGGCGATCGCCGCGGTGTCGCGCAGGTCGAGTTCGTCGATGTCGATCGCGGTGACGGCCCAGCCTTCGGGCCAAGCATAACGCTTAAGCTCGGTGCCGAGCTGGCCGTTGCCGCCGGTGACGAGCATCCGCTTCATACCGGCAGCTGCGGAAGCATCGCTCATACCGAAAGCCCGCGACGCTGGTCGGCCTTGTGCTCGGCGACGATCGCCTGCCACCAGTCCTGGTTGTCGAGATACCAGGCGACGGTCTTCTCGATGCCCGTCTCGAACGTCTCGGCGGGCTCCCAGCCGAGCTCGTCCTTGATCCGGGTCGCGTCGATCGCATAGCGCTTGTCGTGGCCGGGGCGGTCGGCGACATAGGTGATCTGCGTCGCGTAAGGCTGGCCATCGGCGCGCGGGCGGAGGCGATCGAGGATCGTGCAGACAGTCTTCACGACCTCGAGATTCTGCTTCTCGTTGTTTCCGCCGACATTGTAGGTCCGGCCGGGCTCACCCTTTTCGAACACCGCGTGGAGCGCGCGGACATGATCCTCGACATACAGCCAGTCGCGGACCTGATCGCCCTTGCCGTAGACGGGCAGGTCGGCGCCCGCGAGCGCCTTGACGATCATCAGCGGGATCAGCTTTTCGGGGAAGTGATACGGCCCGTAATTGTTGGAGCAGTTGGTGATCAGCACCGGCAGGCCGAAGGTGTGGCCCCAGGCGCTGACGAGGTGATCCGACCCCGCCTTCGACGCCGAATAGGGCGAACGCGGATCATAGGGCGTCTCTTCGGTGAACAGCCCGGTCTCGCCGAGCGAGCCGTACACCTCGTCGGTCGAGATATGGTGGAAGCGGAACGCCGCCTTCGCGTTGTCGCCGAGCGACAGCCAATAGGCGCGCGCCTCGCTCAGCATCGTGAAGGTGCCGACGACGTTGGTCTGGATGAACGCGCCGGGGCCATCGATCGAGCGGTCGACATGGCTCTCGGCCGCGAGATGCGTGATCACGTCGGGCTTGAACCCGGCGATCGCGGCGCGGACTGCGTCCGCATCGCAGATGTCGCCCTGGACGAAGCGGTAGCGGTTCGAGTTCGCGACGCGCTCGACCGTCGTCAGCGTACCCGCATAGGTCAGCTTGTCGAAGTTGAGCACTTCATGGTCGGTGTTTTCGATCAGATGACGGACGAGCGCCGACCCGATGAAACCGGCCCCGCCGGTGACGAAAATGCGCATTAGTCTGTCCTTCAGGCGAGAGGCGCGAGGGGCCGGCCGTCATAGGGGAAGGGGCTGTCGAAATCTTTCATCGCGGGCTGCACCGTGTCCTTGGCGCTCAGTTCGGGAACGGTCCCAGCAGGCATCGGCCAACTAATGCCGATTGCGGGGTCGTCCCAACGAATTCCGCCATCGGACTCGGGCGCATAGGTATCCGAGCATTTATAGCTAACTTCGCAATTGTCCTCGAGCGTCAGGAAGCCATGCGCGAAGCCGACCGGAACAAAGAGCTGATGACCGTTTTCGGCTGACAGCTCTGCACCTACCCATTGGCCATAGGTAGGGGAGCCCGCCCGTATGTCGACAGCGACGTCGAAGATACGCCCACGGATGCATCGCACGAGTTTGTCCTGCGCGCGTGGCGGTGTTTGAAAATGTAAGCCGCGCAAGGTAAATGCGGGAGCGGAAAGTGAGTGGTTGTCCTGAACGAACGTGACGTCAATGCCGAGCCCCGCGAATGTGTCACGATTATATGTTTCGGTAAACCAACCGCGCGTGTCGCCGTAGCGACGGGGGTGGATAAGTTGAACGGGGCTGATCATTCATATCTTCCTATTGCCGCCCGGTTGATAGCGATGCCCGTTAGGGCAAGGCCGCGGCAAAGGCTACCCATCAGGACGTCCACGGCGTCAATGGAGAAAGAAAGACGCGTCGATATCGCCTGAGCCCGCGAGCCAGCAATTTACGCACTCGATAGGATGCCAAGCCCCAATCGGCGTAGTGTGGTCAGGCGATTTGAGCGTGAAGCGTATGCGAAAACTTGTCGTTCTCGTCATGGGCGCGGGTGGTGACCTTGTAGACTATGCCATTATACTCGAAGGTCAGGTTAATCTGCGGTTCGCCGTCGAACGCATATTCGAAGATTTTCTCTTCGCCTTCGACAATAACACGATAAATCGTCATAAAACCTCCTAGCTCAGACCTGGCAACGCACCGACCTTGGTATGGGGTGCAATCATAGGTGTTTGCCAAGCGCACAAATGCTGGACTGTATCCAAGAATCGACTAACAGCCTGCATCGCATGCCAACTGTAACGCTAAATACCGGTCACACCTTCACCGCGGACCGCGCCGTTTCGATCCTCGATGCAGCGCGCAACGAGGGTGTGACACTCGAATATAGCTGCCGGACGGGGCGCTGTGGGATCTGCAAGGCGCCGCTGCTCGCAGGGGTAACCGAGGTGCTCCGTACGGAAGAGAGCCTTAGCACCGAAGACGCGCGGGACGGGCTGATCCTCACCTGCTGCCGATCGGCAACCAGCGATGTGACACTAGACATCGAACCGCTCGACCGGCTTGCCGGGATCGAGATCAAGACGATGGCCAGTCGAATCGTGTCGATCGAGCGGCTCGCCCCCGACATCGTTCGCGTGATGTTGAAGACGCCGCCCGCCTCGCCAATGCGGTTCCTTCCGGGGCAATATATTGATGTCATCGTCGAAGGCGTGCGGCGCAGCTATTCCCTCGCCAACGCGCCGCGTGGTGACGGCCTGCTCGAGCTCATTATCAAGCGCTACAAGGGCGGTATCCTCAGCGAATATTGGTTCGAGCGGGCCAAGGCCAACGACCTCTTGAGGATCGAGGGGCCATTTGGGACCTTCTTCTTGCGCGAGCAGGGCCCCACCCACATCGTGTTCCTGGCGACCGGTACCGGTATTGCCCCCGTGAAAGCCCTGCTCGAAGAACTTGCGGCAGAACCCGAGCGTGCCGCGCAACACCGGCTCACCGTCTTCTGGGGCAACCGCGAGGCCGAGAGCTTTTGCTGGGATCCGGTTGGATTGGGCCTCGACGTCGGGGTCCACCACTTGCTATCGGGGACCGATGCTAATTGGAGCGCCGCCCGGGGCTATGTTCACGATGCGGCGATCCGTCAGGGTATCGATCCTGACGACACGGTCGTCTATGCATGCGGCTCGAACGCCATGATTACATCTGCACGCGAGAAGCTGTTGGCGCTGGGGCTTCCAGCCAAACGCTTCTTCTCCGACGCATTTGTCAGCTCGAACTGAGGTAGGACAATGAAGGCAGTCATTCTCGCCGGGGGCCTCGGCACGCGTTTCGCCGAAGAAACCAGCCTGCGCCCCAAGCCCATGATCGAAATTGGCGGGCGCCCGATCCTGTGGCACATCATGAAGATATATGCCGCGCATGGCGTGACCGACTTCGTGATCTGCTGCGGCTACAAGGGCTATGTGATCAAGGAGTATTTCGCGAACTACTTCCTGCACATGTCGGACGTCACCTTCGACATGAAGGCGAACGAGATGATCGTGCACGAAAAGCGCGCGGAGCCGTGGAAGGTCACGCTGATCGACACTGGCGACGAGTCCATGACGGGCGGCCGCCTCAAGCGCGTCGCCGACTACGTCAAGGACGAGGAGTTCTTCTTCTTTACCTATGGTGACGGCGTCGGCGACATCGACATCACCAAGTCGATCGAGTTTCATCGCAGCCACGGCAAGGCGGCGACGCTGACCGCGACCTATCCGCCCGGGCGGTTCGGCGCGTTGCAGATGGAAGATGGCAAGATCACCGAGTTCCTCGAAAAGCCGCAGGGTGACGGGGGCATGATCAATGGCGGCTATTTTGTACTGTCGCCCAAGGTGCTCGACTATCTCGAAGACGATTCGACGATCTGGGAGCAGGAGCCGCTGCGCACGCTAGCCACCGATGGCGAGTTAATGGCGTACGAGCATCATGGCTTCTGGCAGCCGATGGATACGTTGCGTGACAAGCAGCATCTCGAAACCCTGTGGCAGAGCGGCAAGGCCCCGTGGCGGATATGGTAACATCTTCCGCCGTGATCGCGCCAATCGTGACGAAGGGCGATGTCGACCCCGCTTTCTGGGCAGGCAAGCGTGTCTTCCTGACCGGTCACACCGGGTTCAAAGGCAGCTGGATGTCGCTATGGCTCCAGCAGATGGGTGCGGAGCTGACAGGCTTCGCGCTGGGTCCGCCGACCAGTCCGGCGCTGTTCGACGTTGCCCGCGTGGCGGCCGGCATGACGTCGATCATCGGTGACATCCGCGACCGGGAGGTGCTGGAAGCGGCGCTCGTCGCGGCCGATCCCGAGATCGTCATCCACATGGCGGCACAGCCGCTGGTGCGCGCTTCCTACGACGATCCGGTCGGCACCTATGCCACCAACGTCATGGGCACCGTCCACCTCCTCGAAGCGGTCCGCAAGGCATCGTCGGTTCGCGCCGTCTGCGTCGTGACGACGGACAAATGCTACGAGAACCGCGAATGGGTCTGGGGCTACCGTGAAGACGAGGCGATGGGCGGCTATGATCCGTACAGCAATTCGAAGGGGTGCTCCGAACTGGTAACGTCGGCCTATCGCCGGTCGTTCTTCACCGGCGACGGCAAGTCCAGGCTTGCCTCGGGTCGTGCCGGCAACGTCATCGGTGGGGGCGACTGGGCAGCCGATCGCCTGATCCCCGACATCTTGCGTGCGGTCGCCGACGGCGATCCGGTGCTGATTCGTAATCCCCTCGCGACCCGGCCGTGGCAGCACGTGCTGGAACCGGTGTCGGGCTATCTCGTGCTGTGCCAGGCGCTATGGGCCGATCCTGCCGCAGCCCAGGCGTGGAACTTCGGTCCGCGCGACGAGGATGCGCAGCCGGTCCAGTGGATCGTCGAGCGCATGTGCGTGCGCTGGGGCGATGGCGCCGACTGGACGCGCGACGAGTCGGTTCAGCCGCACGAAGCCAATTACCTCAAGCTCGACATCTCCAAGGCGCGCTTCGGGCTTGGCTGGCAACCGCGCTGGTCGCTGTCCGAAGCGCTTGACCGAATTGTTGCCTGGCATCGCGCCTGGCTGTCGGGCACCGACATGCATGCATATTCGCTTGAAGAGCTGGAGCGTTTCACCCGCGCCAGCCAAACCCTTTCCGCATAGGACCTATTCCCCATGACCGCTGACGAACTCCGCAAGCAGATCCGCACCCTGGTCGGCCAATATGCCGAACAGCAATTCGCGCCCAAGCCCTTCGTACCGGGTGAGACCGTGATCCCGCCCGCGGGCAAGGTGATCGGCGCGCCCGAGATCGAAATGATGGTCGAGGCCTCGCTTGACGGCTGGCTGACCACCGGTCGCTTCAATACCGAATTCGAGGCGAAGCTTGCCAAGATGGTCGGTGCGCCTTTCCTGCTGACGACCACTTCGGGCTCTTCCGCGAACCTGCTGGCGCTGTCGTGCCTGACCAGCCACAAGCTCGGCGATCGTCGCCTGAAGCCTGGGGACGAAGTCATCACCGTTGCGGCGGGCTTCCCGACCACGGTCAACCCGTCGATCCAGCACGGCCTGATCCCGGTGTTCGTCGACGTCGAAGTGCCGACCTACAACATCGACGTCAGCCTGATCGAGGCGGCGATCACCGAGAAGACCGGTGCGATCATGATCGCGCACACGCTCGGCAACCCGTTCAACCTCGCCGAGGTCCGCCAAATTTGCGACGAGCATGATTTGTGGCTGGTTGAGGATTGCTGCGACGCACTCGGCGCGACCTATGACGGCAAGCTGGTTGGCACTTGGGGCGACGTCGCAACGCTCAGTTTCTACCCGGCGCACCACATGACGATGGGCGAAGGCGGCGCGGTCTTCACCAAGTCGGCCGAATTGCGTCCGCTGATCGAATCGATTCGTGACTGGGGCCGCGATTGTTATTGCGCGCCCGGCTGCGACAATACCTGCGGCTCGCGCTTCGGCCAGCAGCACGGCACGCTGCCGTTCGGCTATGACCACAAGTATGTCTACTCGCATCTTGGCTATAACTTGAAGATCACCGACATGCAGGCCGCCTGCGGCCTCGCACAGCTCGATCGTGCGGAAGGCTTCATCGCGGCTCGCCGGCGCAATTTCGGGCTGCTTACCGAGCGACTGAAGAGCCTCGGAGAGATTTTCATCATGCCTGAGGCGACGCCGAATTCGGATCCGTCGTGGTTCGGCTTTCCGCTGATGCTGCGCGATGGCGTCGATGCCAAGCGCGTCGATGTGACCCGCTTCCTCGACCAGAACAAGATTGGCACGCGGCTGTTGTTCGCCGGCAACCTGACGCGCCAGCCCTATTTCGAACACGTCAACTATCGCGTCGTTGGCGATTTGACGCAGACCGACCGGGTGATGAACAACACCTTCTGGCTTGGTCTGTATCCGGCCCTTGGCGCAGAGCATTTCGACTATGTCGGGGAGAAGCTCGAGGAATTCTTCGGGCTGAATTTTTGACGCATAGCCCCACATGTTATGTTTTCTACATGTGGGGCTATTTTAGTGCAGCATCGTTGTGAAAACGATTAGCGAGTTGGTATCGACCTTCATCTGAAGATCGTGCCCTGACATCCGGAATGCCAGCACCTTACCGGTGGCGTTAAGCGGCACAACGACGTCGCGGATTGTCGTGCCTTGCCAATCCTTGATAACGCGGAATTGTGCGCCCCCACTGGGGTCGTAGCCTGAGACAATGCACGTTCCGCCGAGCCCGGATTGCGAGGTAGCGACAGTTGTGAAAGTCGATGCGACGCGGAGGTCGGAGCGCGACATGAAACCTTGCGTCGCTGCAATCCCGCCCTCATTCTGGAGCGTCATTCCAGCGACCTTGTTGTCGCTGGCGCCGTTAATTCGCCGCCGTCCGTTGAGATAGCTGTCGTGATGCGTCCCCGCGAAGAAACCGGCCACACCGGCACCGGATGCCGCCAGATTGTCCTCGTTGACGGTAATCTGCGCTCCAGCGTCGCATAGGCGGGTGCCCGCGCTGATTAGGTGAAACATATTGCCACGCAGCGAAACGCTACCCGGCGTGTCGACGGTAATGACTTGCGGAGTGGTGCCCGTCAGGACGAAGTTGCAATGATCGAAGGCTACGCTTGTTGCAGCGATCGTCTCTGGATAATTACCCGCATGGACAATAGAAGGTGCCGTAACACCTTCAAACCAACAGTTCGAAAAGCGGACCTGAAAGATGTTGTACGCGGTAAGAGCACGGGTTTGCAAACCCTCGAAATTGCTGTTCTCGATCGTCCATAACGCGCCAAACGAACCCGTGATCGTGCCATTTCCACCGAATGCATTAAAGAACATACAGTCCTTGATACGATTGATGTTCTGCTGGTTGGTCTGTCCGTAAGCGCCAGCTAGTGCAACGATCGCACTATGTTCGCGGTCAGATTTGGTGCCGAGATAACCGTCTCGGCAGCGGTCCCATATTGCGAAGATAAAGAGGCCAACGTAGCTTGCTCGTAGACTGACATAGGTTTCGATCTGTCGGAATGTGAAATAGGCGGCATAGTCCGTTTTCGTCGGTTGCGCGTAGAACGAGGCGCCAACAACGCGGGGGCCAGCGCGGCACGCTAGATTTTCAAACACACAGTGGAAGACATTTGTGCCGGTATCGTTTCGAAAGGCGGCTGCGTTTGACACGGCAACGATCAGTGTCGGGGCAAGCGCCATTCCTGCTTTTTCGCCAACCACCTGCATGTTGTCGACGACCCGGATGTTTGCGACCAAGTAACCGGCGGGAGTATAGGGCACCGAAACAGCCTTGCCGGTCGCGATCGCAGCGTTGAAGGCGGCAGTGTCATCGGTCACGCCGTCGCCTTTTGCCCCGAAATCAAGCACTGAGACGATGTCGCGTGCCTTGGCTTCGATGCTGCGCATTTGCGCGCCGGCGCCGGACTGAAGGAAGGCGATGCTGTTCGCACGCGCGGTCCGGACGGGTTCGGACGGGCTTTCGCTGGCCAGCGCGTTGTCGGCGCGCACCGCATAATAAGGCGCGAGCAGTGTGCGGACGAAACCAAGCGCTGTGCGCCGCGTAAAATTAGGAAAGGTCATGGGGTGCCGCTCGGCGCTCCTGTCGCCCGCAGCGAGCCATCAACATCGCGCCAGCGCATCTCTACCAGCTTCGCGTCCACAAGAAATCGGTACCAGAATCCATGAAGAAAGTGGAATATGAAACCAGCTTTTCCGTCTAGAAAGCCCATGAGTATAATGTAGCGATAGATATAATAGGCTAGGGGACGGATGAACGGGGGCATCTTGTAAAAGACCTTCTCCTTCAGCCACCGGATCCTCTCGTTCTTGTTGCCAAGAAAACGAGGCTGAAACAAAACTCCGGCCTTTGCTACTCGATCTTCCATTGCTGTCCGCGCCTCGAGCGTAGCGTATTCATTGTGCTTGGCGATCCACAACGTGAGATCGGTCAGGGGAATATCGTGGATATCCGCCTCAATCGTCGTGCTAGAGCCTTCACGTAGCAGCATATGCTCGTCGAGCGCGCGAACCTCGCATTGCGCCATGCGCGCGCGCCATAGCCGCATCGAATGGCGCGGATAGACTCCGCCGAAGCGCATTGGGCGACCCATAAACCATAAGCGGCGCCGTACGAACACGCCACTCACCGTAGCCGGCTGCTGCCCGACAAAACTTGGCAGCAGCGCAACGAGATCGTCGGACAGCACCTCATCCGCGTCGATGCGCATTACCCACGGAGTTGCGAAATTAATCTCGTCGCTGGCCCAGTTTAACTTCTGCGCAAAGGAGGTGAAGTCTCCAGTGTGCACCACTGCCCCCTCTTCTTGGGCGATCTCGCGTGTGCGATCGATCGAATTGGAATCAATCACGTAAACGACATCGCACACTTGTCGCGCACTATGAAGGCAGCGTCGGATGTGAATCTCTTCGTTACGCGTCAGAACGACGCCGCTGATACCGGTACGCTCTCGGGTGGTCATGCCTGACTCTCTGCAACGGGGCGATGCGGTCGCGTGCGAAACCGTCTACTCAGCCTAAGCTGCAGCAACGAGGTGATTAGCCCTAAGCGCCACACGAGGCGCTGACGCAGCGGATAATGCGTTTGCGTGTAATTATGCCCCGAGCGCCGAAACATTAGTGTCGGCGTTGGATCGAACGTTACGGCGCCGACCATCTCCGACACAAGTCCAAGCCACATGTCATGCATCGGGATTGCACGGGGAAACGGCATTGCCACCGTCAACAACTCGCGTCGGAATGCCATGTGACAACCCACATAGGTGTTGCGATACACATTCTTTGCCAGACCCTTGCCCGCCTCGAGATAGGCAAAAAGGGAATCATGCGTGGGGTTCAATTCGCCGTCCGCAATGATGCTGTTCATCACCAGTAGGTTGTAAGGCGTGTCGTCAGCAGCGAAATGGTCGCGCACTCGCTGAAGGCGACCGGGTAGCCAGCGATCATCCTGATCCGACAGCACGATGACCTGCCCACGCGCATGGCCTATTGCATGCTCAAAATTGCGGATCGGACCCAACTTCCCCGACGTGATGACGATGCGAATGCGTTCGGAGGCATGCTCGTTTAAAATCTGGAGCGTTTTGTCGGTCGAGCGATCGTCGCTGATGATTAGTTCATCGCCCTCACCCAGTTGCTCGATAATTGAGGCTAATTGCTCACGTAGATGGCGCGCACCGTTGTAGGTCGTCATGACGACACTAATGACTGGAGACCGCGCGTCTTTCGCATCCGCCTCGTGGGCAATGCTGCTCTGAACCGGGATCATTGCCCCACCAGGAGAGGTTCCCCGAATTCTATAATTCGAGCTAAGAAAACGTAGGACGAGTATCCAAAATAGACAGTGCTTAATATCACAGGAATATTAACACCTTGTCTTTTCTCGGAGCAATAATAAAGAAGTATGAAGTAGGAGAATATGTTTAGACGTCCATATCCCACAATTGGAGTAAGCGCAATGATGGGCAGAAAAAGTAGACTCACATTAACTCTATCTTTTGCATAGTAGAGAGTAGCGAGGTAAAATGGAATGACACGAATCAGATCTTCTGTTTTACCGAGACCAATATACGAATTTGCTTTAGAGGCAATTTGATTGCCGATGACGTAGTATGAAACAAGCACAACGGCGATAACAGCAACGGTCGTTCCAATCACATTCGATGATATGGTGCCTATTTTGATAGCAGTGCGCAGCTGATTGGCCATGTAGATAGTAATAAATGACAGATAAAGAATGGCTACCTGTATATGCGCTGCCGTGGCCAAGAATGCGAATGCAATAGCAAGCCTTAGCCTGTTAGCTGACATAACCGACGCGATAAGAAATATCGTAGCGATCTTTAATCGATCAGTTGTTGTGTATAGAAGAATAAAATAGAATGACGAGCTAACAACTGCTGATGCAACGAGTAAATGCGCCCCGCGCCTGACAAGAATCTTTGTACTAAGAAGGGCAAGAATAGCACTGCTAACCCCAATAAAAACCTCGCGAGGAACGCCAATATGACTAAGCGTCCAAATTATTATATAGTACAAGGGCTCAGTGGAGCTGAGAATTACTGAGTAGAAGAAAAATCCGTGGCTCAGCGACTCGGTAGCCAGCGCATCGTAAACGTACCGATATAGCGAAGGGTCGCCGCCGGTATAGCTAGGATCAATCCAGACCGTCAGCACAAAGGCGACGATGGGCGCTAGCAAATAACGAGGATCGAAACCTGGTTCGGTACGCGCCATGCTGCTCTTGGTTGAATTTGTGGAATCTAATGTCATCACCATTAGGTTTTAGCGTCCTGCTAACGGGTTGACGTCGAAACGTGACGGACTTCGCCAACGCCACTCCTTGCCAGCATTCGGTCAAGCACCATGGCTTTTGGCATGTATCGGAGCAGTGGCGACGGCCTCTATAGGTTTTCGCCAGGCTTTCAAGGCGCAACGCGGCGTTCGACGCTTCGATGGGCATGACGCGGGCCCATTCGTAGCAGGACGTAATCGCGGATGCCGGACACCACCATCCCAAGCCGTTCGCGCCGTTGCGGTGCCAAAAGTAGCGCGGCGGCGATCGTTCGGCTCAGGCTGGCAAGCCTGCATACAGAATAACCGAGATGGCGATGCCGGTGCTTTGACGCCATATAAAGTCCGTTCCGGACCATGTAATAATGCCGGATAGGGGCGTGAATATTCCAACGAACCGTCTTGCCGAAAAGCGAAACCGCCTTGGGCTCGCCCAGCCGATGCTCCAGCCGTACATCTGGCAATGTGACCACCCGCAATCCAAAATCATGAGCGCGCAAGCAATAATCGTGATCGACCTCGTCGATAAACAACTGCTCGTCGAACGGACCTATCCGAGACTGATTGGCCAGATTAAGAATGCTGCCTGATGTAATTACTGTTCTACTATTGATCTCAGTCGTTGACATGGTATTTTCTGCAAGGAAGCAGGGGGCAGCGATAGCCAAGTCTTTAACGAACGGCAGCGAGAGGACGCGATCCCGAAAACTACGGAACGGTACATCGACGAAGCAGCTATCTTGATCCATTGTCAGTAGGAAATCAGCGCCGCGCGCGCGCGCCCAGTTCACTGCCAGGTTGAGGGCCGCGGCGATTCCAAGATTGGCGCCGTTGAACACATACTCTGCATTGTCATAGCCGGCGACCACTGCGGCGATAGCTGGATTGTACGATGCGGAATTGTCGAGGACGACAAGCATGTCAAGGTCTTTGGCATAGGTTGCGAGATTGGCATCGATACTAATATCGCATTCATACAGAATGACACATCCAGCAAGGATCTGCTTCGTATCCGTCATGGTCGGAGGCTCCGGATTTTTACTGCGAGCCGGGCGACCGGCGTCGGTACGAGCGCGCAGACCAGCAAGAGGAAGCGTGTCCGGCCCGTCGCTAGGCGCAACGCATTCCATCGAGAGGTTATTTTCATGATATTGAGAATACCACTCGCGCGCAGCTTTACGATATTGGCAAGTGAAAACAATGCACTGGATCGAGCGTGAAGTGCAATGCATGTAAATTTCGCCTGCAGTTTATAGGCTGCCGGCAATGACAGCACGAAGCCTGTCCATCGGTCGACCCAGATCTCAAAAATCTGTTGCTCCCAGACGCTCACCTTGGTTTGACCAACAATCCGCAGGGCTTTTGCGCCCTGTCCGTTTAACCAAAGGATCGAAGGTGTTCGTTGGGCAATATGGTCGAAGACGATGCCAACATGGATGAACGAGGTATTGCGATATCGCTCGAACGCGCCCGCGTTTATGAGATCACGATTCAAGATCAGTGCCGACATACAGGTCATGTGCCATCCGAGCTCGGCAAGTAGCGCACTGCTGTCAGTATAGATCTGTTCGGGAATTGCTTTTGCGCGTTGCTCGACGTCCACGACGATCGCGTCGAACGCATGCTCACCTGTGGCGGCAATGAGAACTCGCTCCAAGGCGGCAGCCTCGATCTCATACGTATCGCCTAGCAGCCAGACATAGCGGGTAGACGCCTGTCGCAGCACGGCTTCAAAATTGCCGTCGGGGCCCAGATTCTCTTCGTTGCAGACATAATCAAGCAATGGATAATGCGCTGCGTGTCGCTTCACGACAGCCGCAGTGTCGTCTGTGGAAGCGTTGTCAGATACCAGAATCCGTATGCTATGGGGAGCGACCGTCGCGATCAGTCGAGCCAGAGCGTTGTCGAGGAGCGGCCCTCGATTGTACGTTGGCAATGCGATGGACAAGACCGTGTTCACGGCCGGGCTGGCCCTGTCCCAGCCATCCGCGTTCTTTGCCGGGCTGAGTAGCGACGGAATATCAATATCGTCCATGGTAGTGTGATCCCAGCAGTAATGCCCGCATACAGGGCCAGCATGACGGTGACGCTGACATCGGATCCCACGTATACTGCCATGCACGTCAAAACTGCAGCGCCGATCGAGACCGGCAACATGGGCTCTTCACGGAACGCGCGCATGTAGGTCGCTGCAGATGAGATTACGGCATTGGCAATGACGGCGATAGCTAGCAGCAGCAAGTCGGTGGGCCCAAGGAGCCGTGCCGCTGCGTCGGGGCGTATCTGCACGACGATCTGCGCAAGAGTCACGAACAACAGGCATAGAGCGATGGTCACCCCGACTGCCCTCAGGGCAGCCGGCCGGAACTCCCTGCCAAGTGCATCGAGATCGCCGCGCGACGCATGTCGCGCAAATTCCGGCACCTTGGCATACATCCAGCTCATGCTGACGGTAGAAAGACCGGTAAAGATGGCCATCGACAGCCCGAACCGCCCTGCTGCAATGGGGCCGGCAGTACTGAAGATCAGCGGTGTAAACAGGCTGAAAATGAAATAGCCGCTTACCCAGCTAAGGCTGATACGCCATTGCAACGGGAGGATATCGCGTCGCCACGACATGGTATTCTCATGGCGCAGCGGTATGGTGAACCGCCGCCCAAAACCGCGCGTACTATACAACCACCAAGCAGTGCCAATACAGGCGGCGAGCGGTACGCATACTGCGGCCCATATTCCTCCCCCGACACCTAGGGTGATCCAGGCACAACCATAACCGACCAGTGATTGGTATAGTCGCATCCGCGCGACATTACCGATCCTGCCACATCCTTCCAGAAAGGCCAGTCGCGGACTGAGGTAGAGATTGAAGCCGGTCACCAACACGAGTGCGAGCCAGGGCAACGCCCAGACCTGCGGCGACAGTGCATGATTGCGACCGAAAAAAAGAAGGCCTGCTGGACCGACACCCAGAACGAAAGCCGCTGCCGCAACCAGATACCAGCGGCGGGTAAGACTGGACAGAGCCCCCAAACGTGCAAGATGGATGCTCCCGCCGTTAAGACTCCCTTCTTCATCTACTGTAAGCTCTGCCGCTTCGTGCCCGGCAATCTGGGTGATGACCTGGTTAAAACCGAGTTCAAAAAAGACCTGCAAACCTAGTATACTGGCGAAGGCGAAATAATAGCCGAGCTCCGTCGCCGAAAGCAGGATCGGCAGCAATAAAGTCGTGACAAATCCGGCGCCGATGCCCCATCCACGCAGTACGACAGTGCTAAAGACATGGAAATCGAGGCCCATGATGCCTCTGATGGTGCCGATCATCTGCTTCACGAATATTCGTCCCGTAGCCCTAGCAGCGCTTAGCCGCGGCGCGTCGTATTGCTTCGTCCAGCCCCGTTTCGACCCGAAGGCCAAGCGCAAGTGCCTTGTCGATCGCAGGAACATAGACGGAGAGTGGGCGCGTGGGGCCGGCGGGATCAACGCGGATTGGCTTGTCGATCGACAGCGTGGTGCAGATCGTCCGCGCAAGGCCCGCGATCGAAACGGCCTCGTCTGAGCCGACATTATAGGCTTCACCGGCGACGCCGTACGATAGTAGGGCGCAGAGCCAGTGCGCCATGTCGCGCCCATCAATGTAAGAGCGCAGGGTCTCGGGATTGCCTGCTATGTCGATTGCGGGGCATTCGTTTGACAGTGCGTCGCGGATAAAATTGCCCGCCGCATATGGCCCGTCCAGCGGCATGTGCGGGCTGATGATCGCGAAACACCGCGCAATCACGCAGCCGATGGCATGTTGCTCATTATAAAGCGCACAAAGGTGCTCCGCGGCGCGCTTGCCCTGGCCGTAAACGGTTGTTGTCTCGCCAAGTGGAGGGGCATGCGCAGCGTCTGCCTCAATGGGAAAATTTCCCCCCGCGCCACCGTAGACCGCGCCCGAGCTGACGAACAGGGTTCGTATGGCGCCTACCAGCACGGCGTAGTCCAACGTCTTGCGGGTTCCGTCAACGAGCTGGTTGAACCATGCGATCCGGTCGCCTCCGCGATGCGTATCGGCAGCAGCGTGGATCAGATCCGTAAAACCGCCGATATCGGGCAGCGTATCTAGATCACCCGCCACGAAACGTAGCCACGGCTGGTCGGCATATGCGGGAAAGCGGGCCAGAAACGCCTCAGGCAGTCGCGACAGCACGACCACTTCGAAGCTCGCGGCATGTTGCGCCGCAGACTCAGCGAAATAGTCCAGCAGTGAACGCCCGACGAATCCTGTACCGCCGGTCAAAAAGACGCGGCGGCCCTCCAGCGAGATCGGCCCAGACAGTGTATTCAGCCCAGATAGCGTGCTCGGCTCAAACCGCGGCGGTAAAGGCATCCACGCGCTCCTTCACGCTGGCCAGATCAAGCCCGTGTTCGCGCAGGAGATAGTCGTAGCTGCCGCAATGACTGGAGAAGCGATCTCGGATGCCGACGCGCAGCACCCGGCAGGGCGCCACCTCGCTGACAATCTCGGTCACCGCTGCGCCTAGCCCGCCGTGGACCGAATGCTCCTCCATAACGATAATCGCGCTGCTGGAGCGCGCAATCGCGGCAATGGCTTCGGTCGCCAGCGGCTTGATCGTAGGAACGCTCCAGACGGCCATCTGACCGTGCTGCTCCGCCAGTTGCATCGCGGTCGTCAGCATAGCGCCTGTCGCCAGCAGCGCAGGCGCATCGGTTGGCCCTTCGCGTATACGGATAGGCTCGCCCACCACGAGCGGCGGCAGCGCCTCGGAGTGC
This sequence comes from Sphingomonas sp. PvP018, assembly GCF_017876865.1. Taxonomy (NCBI): domain Bacteria; kingdom Pseudomonadati; phylum Pseudomonadota; class Alphaproteobacteria; order Sphingomonadales; family Sphingomonadaceae; genus Sphingomonas; species Sphingomonas sp. PvP018. The sequence continues at coordinate 2,299,403 of NZ_JAGIOU010000001.1, forward strand.
ACATCGCCGCGATCGGCCTTGCCCATGCGCATGTAGACGGGGCCGCGCAAATCGTAAGCGAGATCCATGCAGGCCGTCATTTCGTAACGGTCGCCTGGGGACAGGACCGTAAGGCCGGGCACTGAACGAGCACAGGCGATATCCTCAGCGGACTGATGGCTCGGTCCTAGGTGGCTATATACGAAGCCCGCACCGTCCCCCAAGAGAACGACGGGCAAGTCGTCATGCGCGATGTCCATCTTGATCTGCTCGACCACGCGGATCGGTACGAAGGCGCTTAAGCCATATACAAACGGCCTGAACCCCAGTCGGGCAAGCCCTGCCGCCATGCCGACCATGTTCTGCTCGGCAATGCCGGCGTTGATAAATTGGTCGGGGCATGCCTTTCGGAACTCGTCGAACAGCGCGTAGCCGTGATCTCCGGTGATCAAGAGAACGTCGGAATTGTCGCGCCCAAGCCGGGTCAGTGCAGCAGAGAATGCGCTTCTCACGATGTCGCCTCCGCGCGTAGAGCGTCAATTGAAGCCTCGTAATCTTGTGCCGACAAGTGGCGGTAATGCCACTGGTTGTCATGTTCCATGAAGGGCACTCCCTTGCCCTTGGTCGTTTTTGCGACAAGCGCTTTGGGGCGCGGGGAATCGCTGTTGATCAGCGCATGGATCGTTGCTTCGAGTGCGCCCTGATCATGCCCGTCCACGTCCGCGGTTTCGAAGCCAAAGCTCTCCAGCTTCTGCCGGATCGAGCCCAGCCCCATGACGTCGTCGGTGCGACCCATGGCCTGAAACCCATTGGCATCAACGATCATCATGAGGTTGCTGAGCTTGTTGTGACTTGCAAACAGCATTCCTTCCCAGATTGGTCCTTCGTTAAGCTCGCCGTCGCCGACGATCGCAAACACACGTTGATCGGTACCGCGCCGACGCAACCCCTCCGCAATTCCAACGCCGACCGAAAAGCCATGGCCCAGCGAGCCTGACGATACTTCAAGCCCAGGAGTGCGCGAGTCCGAGAGTCCCATAAGATCGCTGCCGTCGCCGAAGTAGCGCTCGATGTGCTCCTTGTCGTTCAGCCAGCCCATCTCGCGCATGCACGCATACTGCGCCATGACGCCGTGCCCCTTGCTCAGCACGAGATAGTCGCGATCAGGATGCCGCGGATCACCTCCGGGATAGCGTACGAAGGAGCGGTACAGCACCGCCATTATCTCCACGATGGAGAAAGCGCAGCCGACGTGGCCCGTATTGCCGGCGCGTGCCATTGCAAGCACAGTCTCGCGCAGCGAACGAGGATCAAAGGTATCGTTCTGAGGCCAGGAATTTAGGGGCGTCATTGGCAGCTCGTCTGGAAAGGAGGGGTGCGTCGTGCCACCAAACGGCACAAACGACGAAGGCAAAAGGTTCATGTCATAATGCCCCTATGGCCGGGTTAAGCACCTCTACACAAGGTGGCAGCCTTTGAGACGTAAGGCTCAGGCGCGTGGCCGACGGAACTGCAGCAATTTGAGGGGCATCCGCAGCCACACTACCCCGCCGCTGAACGGCTGTCCGAGCGCGCGGAGGCTGCGGGCCAGTTCGCGGTTGAGCATTAGTTTGGAGCGAACTCCTGCAGTCGATACGCCACCTGGACGAAAATGAGTAAGTACGATCGGCAGCTTGGCGAAGCTCGCGCCTCGGCCAAGCACCGCGCGTGCGACCAGATCAAAGTCACCTGCGATACGATAGCCCGTGTCGAAGCCGCCCAGATCCTGGATCAGCGTGCGACGCATGAACATTGACGGATGCGGCGGCTGCGCGCCGACCTTGAGCCACCAGGGCGCGAACCGGCCCGCGGAGTAAAGGCGCTGGCCTGTGGTGTTCCCGGTGTCGTCGACGAATTGAGTATCTGCGAACAGGCAATCCACACCCGTTTCTAGAAGCTTTTCGACAGCCAGAGCCAGCGCATCGGGCCGTGATAGATAATCGTCGGCATTCAGAAATAAAAGATAGTCACCCGTCGCGCGTGCCACGCCCTTGTTCATTGCGTCGTAGATACCGGCGTCAGGCTCGCTTTTGGCAGAGAGGCGATCATGATGGTGCTGATGAACCACGTCCATCGTTCCGTCGCGCGATGCCCCATCGACGACGATATGCTCGTAATCAACGCTGGTTTGGCGTGTGACGCTGGCGAGCGTATCAGCGATAGTCGCAGCTGCATTGAAGCTGACGGTAATAACAGAAATGCTCAGCTTCATGTTCTTTTTCATTTCCTACGAAGCGATGCCTAGGTGGCTCTTAATTACGAGTGTTGTTCGGCGCTAAAGACTAGAGAGCCTTGTCAATGCGCAGATGTTCAATCGAGTACTATTTTGCCCCCTTACCTGTCAGCATGGTTTGTGCTGTCCTGATCATAATCAGTATGTCTAACCAAACCGAGAAGTTCTTTACATAATAGAAGTCATACTGAAGCTTCTCGCGCACTTCATCTACATTAGCGACATGACCTTGGTTGATTTGAGCCCATCCAGTAAGGCCGGGTTTGATAATGTGCCTATAATGGTAGAAAGGAAGCTCGGTTGCATACCATTCGGACAGCGCCAATGCCTCCGGGCGTGGTCCAATAAGGCTCATGTCACCTTTGGCGATGTTAAAGAGTTGCGGCAGCTCATCCAGCCTTGAGCGCCGCAAGAACTGTCCTAGTCGGGTGATCCGCGGATCGTTTTCGAGCGTAATCGCCGCGTTTCGGGCTTCAGAAGCAACTTCTGGCGCAGCGTGGCGCATAGTTCTAAATTTATAAACAAGGAACGGCTTCGCGCGGAATCCGACGCGTACTTGACGAAAAAGCGCTGGACCTGGTGAGTCGATCCTGATTACCAAAGCGACTAACAACAAAAACGGTAACAGGATGATGAGTCCAAGCACTGCCAGAATTACGTCGATAAAGGTTTTTGTTTTCAGAAAAACATCATTTGGATTGATTGATCCAAGCGTATTCTCTGAAAGCGCTTCAACTTCGATCCGTCCGGTCAGCTGTTCGATTGCCTGTTTTACGTGATAGACGGGAACGCCTTGTAGTACCAAATCTGTTATTCTAAAATCCCATGCGTCACTATGATCGTGATGCAAATCGGCGACGACGCCATCAAGGCTGGAGACGGGGCCGGGAAATTGCTCTAGCCGATGCCATACGACGTTTTCGAGCCGGTCGAGCCGGTCTGCTCCCCCGCCCGGGACAATGCCAAACGCCAACCTCTTGTGTGCATCAATCTTAAAATAAATGAGAGCAAAGAATGCTATTGACAGCAGATAGCTCGCCAGAAACTGACCTCTACTATAGTCAAATCTGAATAGAAGGAATATTAGTGATAACATTCCAAACATGATACTAAAGCTGGTTATAATATATCCTCCTGCAGCAATACCAGGAAATACATTAAGCCTTCTATATCCAGTATACCCAAGAAGTATTGCAAATACTCCGCTGATAGCAGTGTTATACTGAGTCGGAGAGAATGCCGAAACATTGAAAACAAACTGCCTAAACAGTACTGGTATAATTACACAAATAAGAACGCCAAAGGCTATGCGATAGCGAATGCGGTTAAGCCAAGCGTATGACGCATTTATAACAGGACGTTGCTTTGCCACTATAGCGACTCACCGAAGGAATGCATTAATGCCATGAAGCGTACCGTGCATGGGGTGATACGCTATGCCGTGAAATCAGGCGCCCCGATACAGTCAGCGGCGGCAGACCGCAACACAAGACGGCCATAACGTGATCGTGCTCCAAGCCGTGAGGAGAGGGCCTATTATAACCAGTATGCCCTCTGCAAAAGGTGCTAGAATTCCAGTTCTGCGCAATCTTGCACGAGTAACCGTGGTTAGAAATATACATACAAGCATCTGCCTAGAGAGGCACTCAAGCGATCATGAAATGACGACTTTTAAAGCCAGGCTTATTAGCTACAATAAGCTATCTTCGTGATACATAATCGTGGATATCTGCGACTTTACAATAACTATCGCATTAAATCAATGTCTGTGGTGTTGAATACTATCGACGTCACAGGAAGCGAGAATCACCTTTGCTTTGTCGGAGCAAGTACAATGCCGTCGATTTGTCCTGAAATACCACTGATTGCATCTGACGGCTGTACAAATAGCGTCAGTACCTGAACCGGGCAGCCTGCTGGCACAGAGATCGTACCTGTGAACGTGCCGTTCGCTTGCGCCGAATTGGGGACTGTTACGCGGCCAAAGTCTTGTCGCTCACCGCGGCACGTTAGACTCCAGTAAGGAAGCGCACGTGCCTCTTGTTCGATCCCACTGCTACGTCCGGCAAGCCGATACGTACCCGGCGGGAGAAGTTGTATCTGCTGAAGCACCACCCCCCCAATGCTCGCCGGCGCGGAGAACTCGAACGAACCGCCGTTGGGTGTGCGTTGGAACGATGTTGCGATGCTAACCCCGTTCACAGGTGTCCAGTCGAATACCGATGGAGTCTCAAGCGAGGCAGTAAAATGCGGGTCGCGTGCGCGACTACGATCAACACCAGGCCGCAATGTAGCATAGTAATTCCACGCTTCTGAAACTTTACCGGCATCGAGTAGGGCGTTGACCACCGCGGCGCGTACCGGCTCGGGTACTGCAATGCCGCGCGCACCCAACGCCAAGAAAAATGTAGAGGTATTTTGAAGATCGTTCTTCTGTGCGGCGACATAGGTGATGTAGCTATCAGCCCAGAGCGGCTTTGCTGCCAGTGTGTGCACCAGCACGGTGCGTATCGCGGGATCATGCGCAGCCTGCGTCAAGACGGGGTAGAGCATGTCGCCCATTCTAGGCTTTGTGCGTAAAGTTACATCGTACCAGCGCAACGCAGTCGTGACATTGCCATGCGCTACCGCATCCTCGATCGACCACAGCTGTATCTGATCGTTTCGGCGCGACAACATCTGCGCATAGGCAAGAAGGCGACGCGCGTGCGCTTCATTGCCATCCGCCGCAGTGCCGAGGCCAAGCGTTACGGCGGCTATTACCGCCGTCGGGTCGCGGTGCAAAGCATCGAGTGACAGCTTCCGTGCCTCGGCAAGGTCCCGCGCGCTGGCCTTCGGAGTGATGAGTGTACCGGCATGAGCTGCGGACAACCGTCCGTCATAAGGGGCGAGTGCGTCGGCGAATGCGGGCCTCGTTTTTGTTGCGACTTGTGCAATAGAGAATGCAACGCTTTGGAATGCGAGCACCGCGATGCCGCTGGTAAGGGCAAAACGCCCAGCCCATTCCTTGCGAGAGCGACGCTTAAGGGTGTCTGAGCGCGACATACGGTGCGCGCTCAGCTCCGTTCTTTCTTTGTGCGGCCATAATCGTAGCCATATTCGTAGCCGTAACCGTACGCAGCACGCTTTGCTTCGAATTTGGTCAGCACGCCGCCAAAAACGCGTACATTGGCAGCGGCAAGGCGACCCAACGCAATTTTTACTTGGCTTGCTCGGATCCCGTGCGACTCGACTGCGTAGATTACGCCTTCGACGCGCGCGGCGATCAATGGTGCATCGGCCAGGCCCATTACGGGCGGCCCGTCGATCACAACATGATCATAATCCTTTAGCAGCCGTTCAATCAACCGCGAGAGACGGTTACCTGTCAACAGTTCCGCGGCGTTGGGTGGAATAGGGCCTGCCGACATCGCGATGAACCCGAAATCGGGCATCGGGAAGATCAGGGGCTCAATTGCCTCCTCGCCAGATAGGAAATTGCTGAGACCACGCTCGTGACCGACGTTGCCGAGGTGGTGGACTGATGGCGAGCGCATGTCGCCGTCGACGAGGATCACGCGCTTGCCTGCGCGTGCAAGCATCGTTGCGAGCGCGAGTGCCGTTGTCGACTTACCCTCACCGGGGCGCGTCGATGTAACCGACATTGAACGAGGTGCACCATGCTCGGTCGTAAAGCCGAGGTTTGTACTGATCGCCAGATAGGCATCGACAAGATCCGACTTGCGATCAAGCAGTTCGTCGCGCGGCGATCCATCGTTGCGGACCTTCGGCGCTGAGCCAAGTAACGGCAGGCCGAGGCGGCGCTCGACTTCGCCCGGATCGCCAAACGCCTCGTCCATCTGTTCAAGGATCAGCGCCAAGACCGCGCCTAATGCAAGGCCACCGATCAGCGACAGGAGCAGATTCAGGAACAAACGAGGACTGGACGGCCTTTGTGGCTCGTCGGCAATATCCACGACCGAGATGTTATTAATACCGACGCCGTTCGCAACTCCGATTTCTTTATAACGCTGGAGTAGTCCGTCATAAAGCGCGCGGTTCGTATCTACTTCTTGCTGATAGATATTATATTGAATGCTACGCCGACGGTTATCGAGATAGCTCGACTTGAGCTGATTGACCCGTGCCTGGAGTGATGTCTCGCGCGCAGCCGCGATACGATAAGCACCTTCGATCGATCCCGATACGCGGGACTCCTCTCGCGTTATTGCACGGTCCAGTTGATCAATCTGCGACTTTAACGCCTTCGCGCTCGGATAGCCTGGCTCGAATTGCACCATCAGCTGCTGATATTGTGCGCCGAGTTCAGCGCGGCGCTGACGCAGGCTGTTAATCGCGATGTTGCCGAGCGTCTCGTTGGACGCACCGCTTCCTGAACGATAGCGCGCCTCAGCCTCAATCCGATCGGCAACGGCCTGCGTCAATGCGGTATTGAGCGCGGCCAGATCGTCTGCAACAATCGAGCGTTCCGCGGTTCCTTGACCGTTGGTACCACTGCCTTGCGCAGGCAGGTTTATGATCTGCTGATTGGTGGCATAGGCAACGAGTTTACGCTGGGTCTCGTCAAGCCGCTGCTTCTGCAAGCCAAGCTGCCGCTCAAGCAGATTGCGACCATAGGAGGTCGCCTGCACCTTGCGCTCGAGATTGGTTTGGATGAAATTCTCGGCCCACGCGTTCGCGATACGCGTCGAGAATGCCGCCTGGGGACTAGTGAACGAGATGTCAACGAGGCTCGACAGTCGCGTGGGGTTGACCGATAGGTTGTGCTGCAGCACCTCGCCCGCCACGCGTTGGCGCTCCGCCCGTCCCGCAGCGTTGTAACGTCCCCCCGTTAGCTCAAACGCCGGATCCTTACTGGAAATACCAAAAAGCTCGTAAAAGCCCGGGTCGTCGACAAGACGCAGTTGCACAGCGACGCGTTCGGACAGTGCGCGTGATTTCAACAGACCATACTGAGTCTGGTAAAATTCTTGATCGATACCGTTCGACTGGCGTTCGACACCTTGAAAGTTGGTGACCTGATTGGCATCGCGCGCGATTTCGATAGTCGCGGTCGCAGTATATTTCGGAGTCATCAGCAAGGTGATGACAAGTCCCAGAACGACACACGCGACCGTTACAGCGATGATGACGTACTTCCAGCGTAACGCGATACGCAGATATTGCTGGATCAATGGCGGGCGCTCGGTCTCGATCAGGCGCGGAAGGACAGGAGCCGGATCTGATGTGATCGCACCGGGCTGCAGGTTCGACGTAATGACGTTCATGCGTTTTATCCGAACTTTACTGCAGGACAGCGATCAGCGGCGCGGCGAGCAGCGGCGCGACCGAGACCAGATCGCGGAATCGACGTCGCGCAGGGGAATCGCCGACCACAACAACGTCGTTGGCGTAGATTGCAGGGTCGTCATAGTCACCGCGCCGGATAGCTTCGATGTTATAAAGCCCCGCCATATGACGTCCGTCGACGGTGCGCAGGATTACGACTTCGTTTTCCTTGGCGAATTCGGACAGGCCCTTGGCGGAGGCGATTGCCCGGAGGAGCGTCATCTGGTTAGTCACTGGATAAAGGCCGGGCTCGATGACCTGTCCCTCCATCGTCACGACCTGGCTGACCGAGCTTCGGATGTTCACCGTGACGTCGGGGTTGCGCACATAGCGGCTGCGCAGCGCGCGCTCGATCGACTGAGCAAGTTCTTGCGCTGTGCGTCCGTTTGCGTCGATCGTGCCGATCAGCGGCATTGCGATGCGCCCCCCCGCGTCGACCTGCACTTCGCGGCTAAGGTCGGCGATGTTAAAGACGTCGACTTGGATCGTGTCGAGCGGACCGATCAGAGAAGGGCGATCGCCTGCGATCAGATCTTTGCGGCCCGGCGCGGGTAGTATCGTACTGTCGTTCACGACGGTAAGTCGGTCGGTCGAGACAAGCGGCTGCTGGTGCGCACATCCTGAGAGGGCGATGCCGGGAACGGCAAGGAGGCCCGTGAGGGCGAAGCGGATCGTGCGCATACGCGTGGAAGACACTTTACAGGACTGAATGATCTGATTGGTCATAGATGCCGCCCCGTCGAGGGTAAAGGCCCTTTGCCGCGTGCGCCTGCGTCTGGCTGGTCCAGCCAGATCGCCGCGATCATTGCCATCGCCATGATGACAGGGGTGCGCGCAGGATAATCGATGATGCTGGCGATCAGAATCAGCAACAACATCACTGAACCAAGCCGGGGCAGTATGTGCGCCGCGTCACCACGCCACGCGACCATGCTCTTCCACCCCCACCAGCCCAGCGCAACGAGCAATAGCAACAGTCCTGGTAGTCCTGCGTTAAGCACTATCTCCAGGAAATCATTATGCGCATGATTGAAATAGGTTGGCTTCAAGAGTGCGAACGGTTCGTGCATGCGGAAGATCGGATCGAAACTCCCCATTCCTGTTCCGAACGGAAAATACGTGCGGATGATCGCAAGCACGACCGGCAACCCGCGACCGCGCATATCCTGCCCGGTATCCTGATCAACGAGGCGGTTGATCGATATCGCCCGGTCCGCCGCGACGCTCGCGAGCACGAAAATGGCAAGCAGCACGACGAGCCCAACTCCGAGTGCGGGAAGGACCCAGCGCGGATAGCGGTGAAGCGCGGTTTTCACGCCGCGCCAAGACGAACCTAACCCTAGCGCCAGCGCCAACGCTCCGAACACCAGCCCAGCGCGAGACCCCGTCGCCAGGATGGCAAGGATAAGTAGTACGACGAACCCAAGCGCAACCGGCGCTCGAACTTTCGAGCGTGTGCCGTATCCAAATACCCAGGCGGGTGCGATCAAGAGTCCGAAGGAGAGGAACAATGCATAGTGGTTGCGGTTGGCAATCAGTCCGTCAACCGTACCAGGCGTGCCGTTAACGAGCGGGTTGACGATCCGCGTACCGGTGAATTGGATGAGCCCGATGACGAGGGACACAGCGATTACCGCAAGGATCACGTTGGGAAGCCAGCGCTTCTGTTCCTCGCGTACCCCTGTCGCAAGCAGCAGCACAGCGAACGGTACCACCAGCGAGAAGAGCGCGTTGACGGTCGCGCCGGGAACGAGTGACCAGGGTCGCCAGAGGTCGGGCGGCGAGACCAGCGGATCGACAAAGGCCGCCCGGCCGGGAAGCGCGCGCCATAAGCCTGGCGGCAGCGGGATAAGCTGTGCCACGCATAACAGAATCGCAGCTAGAAGGAGTAGCGCTGCGCCGCGGGCTTCTTCGATGCGTGGACGTTGGGCGAAAAGCACCGCGACCACGATCGTAGTCCAGGCCGCTGCGCGCGAGACGATCTGTCCGGCAACATTTTCACGTGATGCTCCCCCTGCGACCCACAGGACGAATAACAGTGCTGCCAGCAGCACGAAGGAGAGCCCCGGGCGGAGGCGGGCAAATTGATGACGTGAAATGGCCATGTCCGCCCCTAGGTCATCTAGCAACGCGATGGAACCGCCGCGTTAGCTTACTGTGCATCGTGAATATCATTACGGCTGCGCGGTATCGTCGTCCGGCTGTGTTCCCGGCGGTAATGTGGATTGCGGCGACGTCTGCAGGGGGAGGCGTTCTCCTGTCTGCGAAGGTCGCTGCAGCGTCGTCGCGGTGCCGATGCGCGCATTGTCGTTTACCTGCGTCGCGAAGGCGCCGGTTGGATCGATTACGCTGTCGGGTTGATAGCGCTCAATCCTAAGCTTGAGGCGCGTGTCGAGTCGACTGTTAATGCGATTGTTGTTCCGGTTTTGATTAAGACCGGCGGGCTCGCCCTTGGCGTTGAGCCTCGCACCGTACGCTGTCGCTGTATCGCGCGCGTTTCGAGTTTGCGCGGTGGCCGCGGTAGCGAGGCAGAGCATAACGGCCCCTGTGGCTATTGCGATCGCTGCTATGCATCGGCCGTTCGTCATCTGCACCAATCCGTTGTAGACACACCCGCCTGTAGACACCCGCCGAAGTGTATCGTTGTGGAAGGGACTAGAGTGTCGCCACCGCCGCGTCACCGGGAAAATGCGAACGCGCGTATCTTGTCACATCGCCACCATGATAAGTCGCGTTATCGACGATCACCATTTGCTTTCCCAATGACGCCACCCTTATGCCCGATAAGTGGGTCTTAGGGACCACCGCCCCCTGATCCGGCGAATATGATCTTCTCGGCGCCTGTCTAGGGGCAAAGCGGCACCCGCATTCCAGCGGCGTTACGCGCACCACGCAGCTCAGTCTCACATTCCCGGGAAACACGGCTGTCTGCCGCCGCCAAGGCAAAGCCTAAGGCGTGCTCCTGTCGCGGAGATCCGGTTTCGCTGTCAAAGGAGCACGCGTGCCAAGACAAACTAATTACTGCACTTGGATATTGTTTACTTAGAACGACTTACCGAAGCCTGTACAAGCTAATTGCAGTCGACCGAGGGGGTGGAGAAAGTTAAATACCGCACATACCGATCGTTCGAACGATAGATGCGGCGTAATGGCGCATGAGTGTGCGAGCAACCCTAGGCCAGCGCTCCCACCATCCTGAACGCGCGTCACTATGCAGGAGGACGTTGTCCTTGGCGTCCCTACCGAAAGGGCCAGGATGACGAGCAGCACCGTTTAAAGCGCCATCCAGTCGCTCTCGGCGTCGTCGATCGCCGCGAACGCATCGCCGTCGGCCTGTTGCTTGCGGAGATGCGTTCGCACCGCCTCGGGGTCACCGTTCTTCGGAAATGTCCGATCGGCACGTGCGGCGTCGGCAATGCCGTCCACCCAGTCGCCCCGGTCCCTTTGGGACAGCAGCCATTTACCGAAAGCGGGCGTCGGCTCCTGCTCGTGGTCGTCCTGATTAGTCATGCTCGCGGTCCTCGTATGGTCGGCTGGCCAATCGCATTAACCCTATGTTCTTGCAATGTTCTTGCGAATCAAACTGGATCGCGCCTAGCTATAGGCATGCCGCTCGCGGCGACTCGACACTGATGGAGCATCGAAATGCAGCACGATCTGCGGCTGAGAGCGGCTGCCCGCGCGATATACGACAATGTCCATCCACCTGAGGATCCGGTGCCATTCAGCTTCGACGAGGCCGAACGGTTCGGGACCGCTGAGTACCGGCAAGCCGTCGGCGCCGCGCAGGATGCTCGATCGGCTTTGACCACGCAGCATGAGCAACTTCTCTTCGTCGCGATCCTCTAGGTCATGTCCCCGACCAACCAATACCGCCCGGTCGTCGTGCTATTGAACCGCCGTGACAGCGCGCTGCGGCTTCACGATGTCCCGTTCGAGCTGGTGCCGTGCGAGGTGCCGTTCTTCCTCGTCCACACGCCAGCCGGTTTTCCGTCCCCGGCACAGGACGACATGCAAGAGCCGATCGATCTGGGCGCGTGGCTCGTCGAGCACCCGGCTGCCAGCTACATCATGCGCGTCGAAGGACGGTCCATGTCCGGCGCGGGAATCAATGATGGCGATCTGCTCGTCGTGAACCGCGCCAAGTCGCCGAGGACGGGCGCGATCGTCGTCGCGCTGGTGCACGGTGAGCGGACTTTGAAGCGGTTGCGCTTCGTCGCTGGCCGTCACTGGCTCGTCCCCGAGGCCGAAGGGTTCGCAGACATCCTGGTCGACGAGCATGTCGAGATCTGGGGCACGGTCGTCGGCGTTGCCCGCAAGATGGCATGAGCCCGCCGATCGCCCTGATCGACTGCAACAACTACTACGTCTCCTGCGAGCGCGCCTTCGACGCCAGCCTGATCGGGGTCCCGGTCGTCGTCTTGTCAAACAATGACGGATGCGCAATCGCACGGTCCGCGGAGGCGAAGGCGCTCGGCATCAAGATGGGCGACCCCATCCACCATCTGCGCGACAAGGTGCGGGAGCACGGCATTCAGGTCCGGTCATCGAACTACGCGCTGTACGGAGACATGCAGCGTCGGGTGATCGCCGCATGCGAATCCTTCGCCCGCGACTTCGAGATATACTCGATCGACGAGACGTTCCTGGACCTGGCGGGATTTGAGGGCCGCGATCTCGTTGCCCACGCGAATGCGATGCGGGCCCAGGTCCAGCTATGGACGACGATCCCCACCTGCGTCGGCATCGCGGAGACCAAGACGCTGGCGAAGCTGGCGAATGCCGCAGCCAAGAAGAACCCGCAGTTCGACGGGGTGGCCGATCTACGTGACGACGGCGTAAGGCGCGATGTGATGCACGCCTTTGCCGTCGGTGACGTTTGGGGCGTCGGCGGTGCGACGGCACGCAAGCTGACCGACTTGGGGATACACACCGCTGGAGCGCTGCGTGACATGCCGATGAAGCAGGCGCGCGCCGTCGGGACGGTCGTCCTTGAGCGGCTGGTAGCCGAGCTGCGCGGCGTCCCGTCCAATGCTGTGGAAGCGGTCGAGCCGCGGCGGAAGGGCATGGCCGTCACCCGGTCGTTCGGAACCCCTATCTGCGACTTCGAGCGGATGATGGGCGCGCTGTCACAATATGCGCTGCGGGCTGGCGAGAAGCTGCGATCGCACGGCTTGGTCGCGGCCCGGCTGACCGCGTTCTTCCACACGAACAAGCACAAGCCCGACCACCCCCAATACGGCGCATCGCGAATGGTGACGCTGCACCCGATGACGAACGACAGCCTCGAGCTGATCGCGGCGGCCAGGCGGGGTGCTGAGAAGGCGTGGCGCGACGGATACGCCTACACGAAAGCCGGCATCATGCTCGACGATCTGCTTCCCGAGGACGAGCGGCCGCGCACGCTGTTCGAAGAGGATACGGCCAAGCGCGATCGACTGATGGGCGCGCTCGATGCGATCAACGGAAGGTTCGGCACGTGGACGGCCGTGACGGCATCGCAGGGGTTCAAGCGCGAGTGGAAGATGCGATCGGAGATGCGGTCGCCAGCATGGACGACAGACATCGCTCAGGTGCCGACGGTCCGCGCAGGATAGTGCCGCCAGTGCTGAAGGTCTTGCGTTCGCTGGAGTTCAGAACGAGGAAGCGGTCATGAGCCATGCCAGCAACATCGTTTTCTGCGATGGACCCGACAGCCCCCACGCGTTCGACGTCGTGCCGCTTCAGCCACGCAATGGCAGCCTCGATGCGATGTGTCCGGTCTGCAAGGGCCGCGGGCAATGGAACACCGAGATCGATCTCGTCAGCTTCCGATGCAGGCGAACGGCATGCGATCGGTGCCACGGTGCCGGCTGGGTGGAAACCGGAACCGATCCGATCGGCCTGCCTGACATCGAAGTTTCGCCGGAAGGCTACCCCCGTTGGACGATCCGCTTCGAACCCAGCGACACGGAGGTGAAGGTCGACCCGGCCCAACCTGGTCTGGCGAAAACCTGAGCCGGACGAAGCTGGCCGTGCTTAGATCAACCGAGGCGTCGGCGTGCGCGTCGGAAACACCGGCCCCCGCACCGTCATCTGATCCGCCGAATATGGCCGCTGCAACGCCAGCACGTCGTCGTAGCTACCGGTCAGCCACCGCTCGTGATCGTCCGGTCGCAGGATCGTGATCATCGCCTTGGGGTGGATCGGCGCCACCAGTTCGTTCGCGTCGCAAGTGACCATCGCGAAGTAGCGTTGTTCGCCGACCTGCCGCCAGAAACCCGCGATCGCGAAAACGGGCTGGTCGGTCACCCCGAACCACATCTCCCCCTTGATCGGCTTCTTGCCGTCGCCGAGGTCGGTCGGCTCGCGAGCCCATTCGCAGAACTCCGTCAGCGGGATCAGGCAGCGGTTGGCTGGATCGGTGACGAGCGACCGCCATTGCGGCAGATGCAGCGTGCGCACGTTGGTCTGTGCAACCTTGCGACCGGCCTGCTTCGCCTGCCCCGCCAGGACGTCCCACTCCATCACGTCTAGCCCGCGGCGATCGCCTTCGTTGCGCACGACGTACGCCCGACCGAACGGGCGCAGTTCCTTGGGGTCGAACCGGTTGTCCATCGGCTTGTCGGCAAGCCATTCCGCGCCGAACCGTTCGGTGATTGTCTCGGGCTCGCCGTCGAACCGGGCGCGATTGCACATCGATCAGTTTCCGAAGTTGCGACGCTTGAGCTCGCCGAGCAGCGCTTCGGCTACCGGGTGGCCCACTGCCCCGCCCGACTGCTCGTAGGCTGTGGTCAGATCCGCGTCGGATGCATCGTTCAACAAGCCCCTGACTTCGGCGCTGAACTCGTCGACTTCCCCGGCGGCTGCATCCGCCGCGTCGTCGCTGGTGATGGCGGGCTCGTCGCTGGGCGCCGGCGCATGTGCCATCACGGCGTCCTGCTTGAACATGTCGAAGGCGTCCGCGGCTTCGTTGCGTTCCTCCAACGCGATCTCGAGGCGGGTGAACAGGTCGAGCGACGGTGCGGTGTTATCCATCGCGGAAGCCTAAGCCCCGTTTGCTGGTCCACGCAACATGCCTCAGCCGCGCCGCTGGTTCAGGTGTCTATCCGCCCGACAACGGCGCCGATCGCGACCACGGCAACGATGATCGCCCAGCCCTCCCAGGTTCGAGGCGTCCAGCCGAGGCCTACCATCTTGGGCTGAAACCATTCTCGAGGGTGGTTCATGACGCCTCCGATAACGGGGAGACCAGTCGGCCCCGCCTTTCGCTTCCCGGCTCCGAGCAATACATGTCACGAACGGAGGACGCCAGCATGCCCGCGGACATCATGAAGGTAGACGACCAAGCCAAGATCGACCTGTTCCAGGAGATCATGCCCATCGTGATGCAGTACCTGGCGGCAAACTCGGCCGACCAGGAGCTGATGTACGGTCGCATCAACTCAGGTCGCGATGACGGTCTGAAGGCCTATGATCAACGCGTTCACGAAGGTTCCCCGAGCCCGGATCCGATCTGCGCTCACGCTGGCGTTTCTCATCTGGGTCAGCTTTGGCGCTATCAACGGCTCGACGAGGAGCCCGACGGGCGCCTTGTGGAGTCCCGGGCCGCCGCCGTGCGTCAACACGGCTGAATGCCCAGCACGGCCTCCGCCGCCGCCCGGTCCCATCCCAGAGCGGTAGAGCGGACGCCCGCGCGGTTCAGGATGCCCATGACCGTGCGGAGGTGGGCGCCGGTCCGCAGTGCGGCCTCGCCCAGAGCGATGTTCCGTTCGGCGAGCGAACGCACCAGTCCACGATCGAAGATCGCCGCGGAATGCTTCGTACCGCTGCGATGCGGATCGAGCGCTCCGGCATCCCGCCCGTGCAGATTGAGCACGTTGCGGGCATCGTCCAGGACGTAGTGGTCGTAGTGTCCCGTGTGCTCGCTGGTCATCGTTCCAATCGCCGGCAGCGAGGTTCGTTCGATCCGCACGCGACGGGTGAGCCTTCCGCATCCGGCCGTGAGAGTGAAGGGAAGTCGCCCGTCCAGCAGCGCTTCGAACACTTCCAGATAGGGCTTCTCTCGCCCACCCACCACGGACATCGCGGACGCCAGGGTCAGGGTGAGGGCCTCAGACCCGACGTCCACGGACGCATGCTCGAGGCGGTCCATCAGATCCTCCACGCTTTTCGCTTCGATCCGAAGACCGTAGCGCTCGCGGACGAACGGATGCGGCACCGCCCTGATGATGCCGCCCGTCGCGAGCTGCGCGACCGCGTATCTCGGCATATGGGTGCTCACGCCGAGCACCGATGCTCCGATCGACTCCATGTCGGCCAGTTCCCGGATCTCCGTCCGGCTGAGGACCGGCACGACCTCGCCCCGTCGCAGGACGTGTCGCGTCGCGAGTTCGCCCCGCCGGCGGGCTCCGCGGAGCTTGCCGGCCGAGACCGAGGTCAGTTCGGCGGCCTCTCGGAAATCGATCGCGTGTCGATCGCCTACGCCGGGAACCGCCATGCTCGTCGCCGCCTTCCGGATCACGTCGCTGGCGTTCGCGGTGCGGGCCGGCGTTCTCGAGGACAGCAGACGACTGAGCCTGTCGAACTGCGACGACCGTCCGACGGCGAGACCGACGTCCTCGACGTCGAACCCCCGGTCGGTCAGCGATCGCGGCCATTCCTTCAGCAGGCGCCAGACGCGCGCTATCGCGGAGGTGAACGACGGCCCATCGTGCAGCCAGCAGTCGTCGCGCCTCACGGTCCGCAGACCACGCTCGACGACGGGGACGAACGCCAGCACCAGTTCGACGAGTTCGCCGCGGGGCAACTCGCGGAGCTCGTCGGGAAGGCCCTTCACGGCGTCGGCGTTCGTCTCGCCACTCAGCGAGAACAGTCCCGCATACGAACGGAGCGCGGGCGCGTCCTCGGACCGGGTGGGGATCGAGGGGACGTTCTCGAGCGCCGCCCCGCATTCCTGACAGCGTTCGGGACCAAGGGAGGTGGTCCACCCCTGACGTTGTCCGCACGTGCAGGTCGACTGCAGTATCTCAAGGGATGCCGGACAGAAGGGCAGCGTCCGGATGCACCATTCGCCGCGGTGTATTCCGTCGTTACGGAGAGACATGGGTGCGAACCTGCGGATGCGCGTGCACAGGTCCGTGGCGTCCATGCCGATCCCGCGATGGACGATGCCTTCGCCCGAGGGCTCGCCTCTGCGCTTGGCGATCTCGGTTTCCGCCACGCCCAGTACGGTGGCGATCACGGCGGGGTCGGCGTCGCCGCGGACGATGTCGACGTGCCTGTTCCGGTGCTTCTGCCCCACCTGAGCCAGGAACGCCGGCAGGTGCGGCAGCAGGTTCGCGTCCATCGTCCGCACGCAGAACCCCAGCAGCGACTCGTCCGCATGCGGTGTCTGGGGCCACCAGACCCGGTCGATGTCGCGGTTCATGACAGCAGAGCCCACAGGCCGTTGGTCCCGCCCCTCTTCCGCTTCCGCATGAGGGCATCGCCGTTCGCTGCGAGGTCACGGAGCGTCATCGACGGGAGATCGTGCCGAACCGCGTCCTTGAGCGATTCGAGCACGATCCAGTGGGCGTCGCCGACCATTCCGCAGCACACCGAGCAGAGCTCCCTCGCGACGGCCTCTCCGTCGAGCCCGGCCCTTCCGGTGAGGATGCGGCGTGCCACTATCGCCTCGTCGAGTTCGCCCAGGAACTTCGTCCACGATTCGAAATCCTCCTTCCACGTCCGGGCCGGCAGACCGGGCGACTTAATCATGCGCCTGTCGAACGCGTCGTTGTCGACCATGTGGTCGAGTTCTTCGGAGGTGCCCATGACTATGATCGAGACCCATCCGTCGCTGAGCAGGTTCTTGATCGCGTTGGCACCGCGCTTTCCCTGCGAGGAGTCGGCCACGTGGTTGAACTCGTCCAGGATGAGGACGTGGACGCCTTCGCGGTCCAAAGCCTTCTTGACCCGTTTGCGCTGCAGCGTCTCGTTGCCCTTATCGTAGTTCGGGTCGCCGAGACCCTCGAGTATACTCGACCACACCGACTTGACGGTGCCGAGCGTGTCCAACGTGATGCGCCTGGCCGCCCCCTTGTCCGGCGGCGTGCCTGCGGTCTGCTCGGCCATGGCGACCAGCCTGTTCGCGGCAGCCGATTTGCCGGCTCCCGTCGGTTCGGACACTATCATGCCGGGCCGGGGTTCTCCGACCGGGGAATGGAGGCTGGTGAACAGCATCTCCAGTCCGACCGCAGCCAGCTTCCGTTGATCGGCCAGGTCGATCCTGATTCCCCGGAACTCCGCTTCGGCTCTCCCGACGGCTTCGATGCGCCTGAACTTGTCCTCATCCATGGTACTGCTCCTTCTCAATAGACGTCGAATGATGAATTTCCGCGGTCCGGCTTCCCCCCCTCGGACTCCGAGTCCGGCGGCGTCCCGCTCGCACCCTGCAATCCGGACGTGCTCGTGCCGTCGTTCCGCCCGTCCGGTGCCTGGTCACGGTCGTCGCTCGGAGCGGCGGCTTTGCCCCGGGCCTTCGCCTCGGATGCGCTCGTCGCATCGGGTCGGTCGTCCCGATTGGCGTCGAGGTCGTTCTCCGCCGATCCGCGCTTGGCGCGGACGGGTCTGTTCGCGGCATCGGGGCGCTTCATGTTCATCGCGTGCGCCACGGCGTCGGCACCGGTGGTCGACGGCGGGACGAACTCGGACACGAAGCGATCCGCCAGGACTGCGAAGGTACGGGGATCGGCGAGGGCTCGTTCGTGCGCCGTCTCGGTCTTCGCGAGCGCTTCCGGATGGTCGCGCTCGATCCTGTCCTCGACGCAGCCGCGGACCTCCAACAGCTTCTCCTCGGCCACGGCGTCGGCATCGCCGTCCGGAAAGCCGAGACCGATGATCCGGTGCAGGTTCAGCGACAGGCCCGAGGCGTACCTCTCCTTCGTGCAGTGGAGTTCGACGTATTCCCCGAGCCGGGGATTGAGGACCCAGACGACGGAGAGATCGGACGGATCCCATTTGATCTTGGCGTCGAACCGCAGGTTCTTGGTCCGACGCCGATCCGCGGACGCGAGGACGAAGCTGTCGAGCAGTGCCCCGTGGTTCGACCGATGGACGTACCGCAGTCCGTTGACGATCACGCCGCTGCCGCCGATCACCCGGTACGCGACCTGTGCGGACATGGCCCGCTTGAACTGCTCCACGTCGGCCGGGAGGGCATTGCCGTGGAGCCGTCGGTCCTCCATCAGTATGTCGAGGGGCGACCGGTTTCCGAGGTCTGGGCGACGGGTGCAGTTGTAGATCGACACCGCCAGCCAGAAGTACGCGCGGTACATCGCGAGATCCGTAGCGGTCTTCCCGGCCGGATCCAGGTTCCACTCCCTGAGGGTGGCTATGGGCAGCTTGTGGGACGGCAGCATGTCGTCGACCATCCGACCGATGATGGCGTGCCGGGACTCCACGAGAGCCTTGTCGGTCCCCTTTCGGACTCCTGCCAGGATGACGTCCATGACGACGTCGCCGCCGGCGTCCTGGACTGCGTCCCCGATGAACTGCGACCCGTTGTCGACGAGCAGACCGCCGATCTTGGAGCAGACGAACTGGAGGTCGGAGTAGTGCTCGACGAACTCGGGAGGAACCTCCTTCAGCGACGTCGCATGCAGCAGCGTGCGCATCGCACTGGCCGTGCTCGGCGCCTCCCAGGTGACGTCCATGCCGACGATGGCGGTGCTCTTCTGCTCGACGGCGATCGTGGTCGAGCCGCAGCCGAGCGGGATGCGTCTGCGCTCGTCGACGAAGAGATGGGCGGAGACCTCCTTCTCGTCCATCTGCACGAGTTCCCAGCACCGCGAGGTCTCGATGGAACGGCCCCCGCCCCCGCGGCGCGACTTCACCGCGTCGTAGGACGTCTTGTGTCGTGCGTTCGCGGCCGTACCGAGCATGTCGTAGAGCTTTCGGAAGGTCGTACGGTCCATGCGCTTCAGGGCGGACAGGTCCCGCTCGGCGTGCTCGAAGCGGTCCATCTTCAGCGGGCGTCCGCTGACGGCCCGGTTGTAGTCACGCAGGAAAGCCCGCATCCCGCCCGCGCAGGTCTGAAGCGGGTTCACCGCGGCTCGGCTGGCGTGCCAGTGCGCCAGCTCGAAGGAGAAGCCCCGGACGCGGGGCGAACGATCGCCCTGCCCCGGAACGGCCTCCATGTCGCACCAGCGGCGATCATTCCGGAAGCCCCTGGTGTTCACCCAGGTCCGCAGGGTCGTCGCGGTCGGCGTGCCGAAGCGTCTGATCAGCGCGTCCTCGGCGAACTCCTTCGCGAACCAGCGCGATATGTAGAGATTGTTCGTGGTGGCGCCCCTGTCGCCCTGCCGCCTGGCCCTGTCCCATCGGCGGCATACCGCCATCCGGAGTTCCGCCGTCGGATCGGCCGCGAGGACGGTGTCCTTGCCCCTCTCGAGCCTGCGCATCATCGCGCGAGCGGGCTTGACCGGCACGGAGGCCACTATCCGCAGGACGTCCGAACGCAACGCCTCGATCATGGCGGGCTCCCCGGGATGCACCGGGATGCCGGTCGCCGGATCGGGGAGACGCAGGCGCTCGCCGTCCGCCAGCAGTCGCCACTTCGCGTCGTCGTCCAACCCGCGATAGGTCCACACCCGGCCGAAGCCCGTCAGCATCGTACCGACGCGGATCAGATCGCGCAGCGAGCCCGACGATGACGGTGGCGACAGGTCCGCGCCAGCGAACGACCGACCGCGGCTCCTCGGCTGCTGGCTCACATCAGCCTCGACAGGGTCATGGAGGCCGTGCGTCCACGCACGACGACGGGCGAGTCGTCGGTGATGAGTCGATCGATGTCGACCCATACCAGTCCCATGCACACGAACCGTCTGGCGATCGCGGATGCACGGTGGTCGGAGTCCGGGTCGAGTACCGCCTTGACGTCGCCGAAGCGAAGGTCGGAGAGCCCCTTCAGAATCGTGAGCCGATCGAGATGATGGTCCTCGAAGTCCGCGTCGCGGTCGAAGTGCAGCATCCCGACGTTGTGCTGACGATCGACGCCGCCGAGTATGTCCTTGCGATAGCGCAGGCGGTAGCGGCACCCGAGGGCTTCGACGTGCTCGCGCATCCGCGTCATCTTCTCGATGTACTCGTCGTCCATCTGCGTCTGATCAATCTTGACCTCGCCGATCTCCAGCGTGCCGTCCCGGAACTGCGCCCAGTAGTCGGGAAACCAGATCATCCGGCGGCCGGAGCGGGTGGACTCCAGCTTCATGGGTTGCGTCAGATGCTCCCCCACGTCGGGGTGGGCGGTGAAGTAGCGGGACAGGTCCCGCTCGGTGACGCCCTCGGTCGGATTGCCGTATGCGCACTGAGGATCACGGTTGAGCGCGATGGGGTGCCTGTGGGTGGAGCCGATCAGCGTCCTGAGTGCGCCGCCGGTCTGCGAGAAGGTCGCCTTCACGTCGAAGGCTCCGTCGCGGGCCCGCCCCGAGATCAGCCGGCGGAGTCCGTCGCCGTCGAACCTGGGGCCGTCGAACCCACCCCCGGGGCGGCCGTCGGTTCCGCCTGCGGTATGGTTCTGGATCTCAGCCACGGTGATCGCCCTCCGCGGCCGAAACCGTCGAGATCAGGTAGAACGGGTCTGCGCCCGTCACCTCGACGGCGGAGATCGTGACGCCGCACAGGACGATGGATTCGCCCGCGGCGGGGAGGAGCACGATGCCGGCCGCCGGCAAGGAGAGGAACGGCTTGGACGCGTGAAACGCGCCGGCCCGATGAGCTTGGATCATGTCGGTCTTCCTCTTGGATGTTCAGGGTCGTTCGAGCGGCGCCGCGCGCCGCGTTCCGTCAGGCGGGTTCGAGCCACGCTTCCCGATCGGCCGGGCCGCTCACGGTGTGCCGTTCGGACGCCGCTCGTGTTGGGGCGGCCAGTTCGGCGAGTATGTCGCGGAGGCGGAGGTACACCCTCTCCAACGACGTTTTCCTGCCCGGGGAGCGGTAGGGAATGGTGTTGTTCATGCTCCACGATGCGACGAGACCGTCGATGAGCGCGGCGTAGCCGGCATGCGTCACGCCGATGACCGCCGGGACCACGTCGGCCGTTCCATCGGAGATCATCTCGAGGATCCGATCCGCAGGCAGGACGATCGTGGCGGACGGGGCCACCCCGGATTCCAGCGGGATGTGCTGGAGTTCGACCGCGTCGATCTTCGCGGGATCGAACCCGCCTGCCCCCATCTCGACGCCGTCGGTGGTGCGGAGGTTCATTCGGTGGAGCCTCCCGGCGGTGAACAGGAAGTCGCCGTCCGCGAGGACGTCGCGGGTGGGATCGATCGTGGTCGTATCGCAGGTCATGGTTCGGCCTTTCCGCCCTTCTCGGGCGATCGTTCGTGCGGCGTCGCTGCCGCTCGGCAGGCGCGCGGGGTCCGCCACCGGTCCGCATCGGACCGGCGCCTTGCCGTCTTCGCCTGATTGGATCGTCGAACCCGGGCTACGGGTTCGAGCCGGCGCTCTTTGGCGGTCGATCGCCGGGTTTCAGGCCGATCACCGGCAGCGATCCGTGATCACCGAGGAATGAGCGTCCGGCAGCTGTTCCTTCGCCGCCTTGCGCAGGTCCGCGCGCCAGCGACGGATGCGGCAAGGATCGTCGTGGGGGCCGAAGCGAGCGATCAGGTCGGCGGTCCAGGCCCTCACGAGGAACTGCCAGATGGCCTTGTCGCCCTGGCTGATCCCGTTGGCGTCAAGGAGATCGATCTCGACACTCAGCTTCTCGGTGTGGGTGAACGCCGGTCCTGCGCTCTGCACGGGACGTGCCTCACCGGAGTGCAGCATGGCCTTCAGGCTGGCCGTCATCGGCAGCTGCAGACTGCCGTCCGCTTCCTGAACGAGCCAGGGGTGATGGGTCCTCGCATCGTTCAGGAGAGCGCGCTGGCCCACGTAGCCGACGAGGAGATGCCGCCCCATGGGGAGGTCGAAGAGCGAACCGGGGCTGGGAACGTCCTCCTGCTCCGGAACGGATTCGGATTTCTGACCGTTCTCCATGAGGCACTCCGAGTCTAAGCCGTTGATATGATAATCCAGTAGATAGCGATGACTGAGCCGTAGTTCCAGTACAATCTTGGATCAACGGCAGAATCTTTGACCATAGGGTGGAACCGCCCTAGTCGTCGGGCATGACCGACCTCCACGACGAGCTGAACACGGCTCTGGAAGATACATGGCCGACGGGAGTGCCCGAAAGCGAACTCGTGCTCGCAGGCCGCCTTTCGACGAGCATGCGAGGCGTGGTCGCCCGGCGGCTTCGAGCTGTCGCGCGTTGGATCCGCGAGAGTGAGCAGGGACGTTCGAACGTCGCTGAGGCCGCGGCGGCGGCGGGCTTGAGCAAGCCGCGGTTCTACGCCGTAGCCGCGGACTGGCGGGCGTCGCGCAGCATCGCCAGCCTCGGCGCGCGTGCGTCCGAGAAGCATACGCGTTCGGCGCGGCTAGCGCCGGACGCTCGAAAGGCGACGGCCCTGCTGATCCAGGACGTGCTTCGGGATGATCCGGGCACGAGCATTATGGCTCTCGTTCGACGTCTCGACGCGGCCGGCGTCCCGCCGATCTCCTATTCGGCGGTACGGAGGCTCTGGTTGGAGGCCAAGCGGAGCGCTCCGGCCGGAGCGTTCGGCGCGGAACTGCTGTTCGACAGCGTCGGGCTCGACGCGGCGACGGACGGCGAACGCATGCGGCTGTACGTGGTGATCGACCATGGAACCGGTCTCGTCCTGGGAGCGGCGGAGGCCACGAGCCGGTCGCGGTCCTGGGGGTTCGTTCATGCGGCCGACGACGCCTGGGGCAGTCTCGGCGACATGAAGCTTGAAGGCCTGTCGGCGGCGAGTGGTGAACCGGTCGTGGTCCTGAACCCGCAACGGAACGACGCTGAGGGCGGCAGCGTTCTGGCACGTCGTCTCAGCGACGCCGGAATCACCTGCGTGGTCGACGATCGGGGGCTCGGACGGGCAGCGGTGCGGACGCTCGGCGAAAGGTTGGGTTCGGTATGGATCGGCGCCGGCGAACGTGACGACGAGATCAGCTACCGCAATGGGCGCAAGGCACGGATTCCCGAATACACCGCATCAATGAGCATAATGCTCATGGATGCGGTCGCGGAGCACAACCGTCGGCGTATCGCGGCGACGCCGGCGGCCCCATCGTCGGGCGAACTGCTCGATCAGGCCAGGCGGTCGGTCGCGCGCGTACTCGCCGTAGTTTCGGAATCGATCGGCGATCTAGACGCTCTGCCCTCGTACTTCGAGGCCGCCGTGAACCCCGACCACGGGTTCCACGACTGATGATGCTGAGCCGGCGTGCGCTGTCGCCCACGGCTGACGACATGTGGACTCCGCATCACCGTTCCGGCCCTCGACGAGACGGCAGCATCATGGGGGTCGTCGGGGCGGCAATGATGTTTCGGTGGCAGGAGCGGCCGTTGCCGGGGCACGGGCGCGAAGCCGCAGGGGCACGATCCCCGTTCCGCTTCGCTCGCCACGATCTTATCCGGACACGCGTCGGTGCCAGACGCGTTGGCTCGACGACCGGTCATCGGTCATCGGTGAGGGCATCGCGCAAGGTTTGCACGATCCCGTAGAAACGCGGCAGACTTGGTGGCTTGATGTTCTCTACGACGCACGCGGCACGGAACGCTTCGTACACCGACCGCAGACTCGTGCCCGGATCGGCATTGCCAAGAGCAACTCGCAGAAGGTCCTGACGCCGTGCACGGTCCGGTTGGCGTCGCCAGGGTGTGCTGCGACGCGTGGCCCCCGGCAGCGCCTCGGGCCTGGCGTGAAGCCTCCAGTTCTTCAGGAGTTCTCGGAACCGCACCGTCGAAACGCCGATCGCTTGCGCGGCGACCACCTCATCACCCTGTCCGACCTCTGCCGCGGCTATGTGGCGCTGCATGATCCGGATGCGTCGCAGGATCTCGTCACGCTGTTCGGGTCGCACCAGATCGAGATCGATCGTTTCGGCCATCACGTCCTGACGGGCGGCACCGCCCTCCCGTGCCAGTGCAGCCGTCTGTCCCACCAGCAGGGTCTCCCGCCGGTATCGTCTCCACGCCGTCGCCAATCGGATCAGGCGGTCGATGGACATTCCCAGTTCTGCGGCGGCGGCGGCGTCGTCGTCCGCGTCGGGACGCTCGATCGCATTGTAGCGTTCCAGTATCCTCGCCCGACGCTGGGCCTCTTCGACACCCGGCGGGCCCTTCACGTTCTTGATCTTCACGCATTTGCTCCCACCATCATCGGCGGAAAGGCCGTTCACCCCTTCCCTCTTCATCTTCTCCTCTCGGCCGAGTATCGGCCCTCCACCCGTCCGTTTTCGGAACTGCATTGCCGTCGGCCTCAGCCGCTGCCGAACGCCCGCCAACCGATGCGGTCTGTTCGTTCGACTGATCCGTGCCGCTCAGGGACGATCACGTCGGATAACGCGTCGTCGATGGAAGTCGCGTCGCTCGACACGCCGTCCCTTCGGGCTCATGGTGTGCGCGGCTTGAGCTGACGGGCGCCCGTACAGGCCGGATAGCTCAGGCAACCGAGGAAGGAGCCGTTCGACGAAGCGCCGCTCTTGGGCCACCTGCGCACCATCGGCCCGCCGCAGACCGGGCAAGCCGCCCGTGCAGCGCCATGGCGCTTCTGCGCTGGTTTCGAAGCGTTGGAGGCCAGGGGCACGGCGGTGCCGTCCTTCCGCAGACCGAGGTGGTGCAGGTCGGCCCGGGTCTGCTGATATTCGCGCATCGCTTCTTCCAGGCGTCGATCCGGAAGGCTGGCGCGCGAGGCGAGATCGTCGAGAGCGACGTCCAGCTCGCTTGCAAGACGGACCAGCCTTCGCTCCCGGTCCGCCTCCTTCTCGAGCGATCGCCTTCGGATATCCTCGACCGCGGCGGCTACTGCGGCCGGATCGAGTCTGACCATTGTTCCGATCTCAACCGCCGTGCAGGCATGCCAGAGGAGGAGCGATACGATCCCCCGCTCTCCCACGCCGTGCACGGCCTCGAGCGCCGCACGGGAGAGGTCGGCGGCACGAGTGATGCCCGCTGCCGCGAGCCTGGCGACGCCGCGGTCTCCCAAGCCGGGAACGCGTGCGGCCGACAGGGGCAGTCGGCTCAGTTCGTCCGCGACCAATCGGTCGCGCAGGCGGCCGCTGACCCGAGCGATCGCACGGTCGGCGTCGATCGTCATGGCGCCGCTACCCAGCGCTTCGGTCGCAAGAATCTCCGCGGACCTGGCGACCGTCCACGCGCCGATCCGAGTGCGCCAGTCATCGACGGCGTTGTCCATGGCACGGCGGGCTCTCCGATGTGTAGCGACGTATCCCTTCGCCAGGTTCGTGTCGGCGGGCAGGACCGACCTGCGGCCGACGCCCAGCCCCGTCGGCACGCCGAGCCTGACGAGCGCGCTGGCGGCGAAGCCGCTGGCCGCCGGCATGCGCATTTTGACGCGCGGACGGACGTGTTCGCCCGCCTCCGCCTTCGCGCGCGCGACCACCCGCGCGGCCTTCGAGCGGCCATGGCTCGCCGACACCGGCACTGCCGACGTTCGACGGGACGCGACGGGCGTACCGGGACCGAAGACCGGGGTGCGGGTGGTGCGTTCGATCCGACACCAGGGGCAGCTTCCGGTCGCGGTCGGCACGTGGTGTCCCTCCTTGCGGGTACAGGGGACGATCGCCGCCTCCAGCCGCTCCAGCTCGGCGATCCACTCATGCGGCAGGGGACGACGACCGTGGCCGGCGAACGCTCGTTCGAAGAGCGTCGCCAGTCCGAGCGGCAGATCGCTCAACAGGAGCGTGCCCCGGGGCGGAACGAGCCTGACGGACTGGATCCGGGAGTAGGCGAAGCAGTTCTGAGCGATGGCTTCGACCAGCGGCAGGTCGCGTCCCTTCGGTACGCCGGCATGGGGGTGCCGACCGAGGAACAGGAGCTGGAACAGAAGGACCGCAAGTCCGAACGCATCGTGGTCGACCGTCCTGGTCACGCCCGTCAGGCTTCTGCCCTGCAGTTCCGACGGCGTGAATTCCGGGACGCCGACGCGACAGAGATGCTCGGTGCCACACTGGAAGCTGTCGGCGTCGATCAGCGACACGACCGCGCGCCTCGACACCAGAACGCCCGCGCCGTTGACGTCCCCGACGACGGCCCCGGCGGCATGGACGCGTTCCATGACGCGCGCCGTGTTGACGGCGGTTCGCACGAGGAACCGCCAGTCCGCGTTCGGGTACTCGCGCCGGCGGGAACCCGGCGAGCAGAGCTCATGGATCTGATGGCCCTCCCTGACCAGCGGCATTACGAAACCGGCGAAGGAGCCGTCGAGCGCGTACGCGGGCGCTGTGGGGAACGCGACGCCGGGGCATCGGCGTGCGAGGCCGGCCACTACCATCGACAGCACCTTGGCCTCGCGTTCGGCGTCGGGAGACGCGTAGATCTTGAGGGCACGGGGCGAGCCGTCCGCCAACGCGAACACCTCGCCCTCACCGCCGCGCCCCAGCCGATGCGCCGGAATCAGGGTGCCGGACGAGTTGCGGTAGGCCACCGTCACGAGCGGGCCGCGAGGACGAGCGTCTTGTCGTCGTCGGTGCGTTCGTTGACCCGATCGCTGGCGAGATAGGTCGACAGCACCTTCGACAGATGACGATCCTGCCCAACGGTACCGCATGCGGCCAGGGGGGCCGCCATCGGCTCCAGGAATGGGGCGTGCGGTGCGCAGGCACGGAAGTCGAGCGCGAGCCGCTCCAGACCGTCGCTCATCACGGCCAGACGGTCGATCGGATCGTCGTGCCGAGCGACGCGCAGCGAGAGGCCGGTCTCGTCGGTGAGGAAGCGGGTCATGCTCGCGAACTCGCCCTGCTCCGGCCAGCTCAGCGAGATCCATTCGCTTGAAGAGGCGAGCCTGGCGACCACCGCGCCGTCGCCGACGTGCGCAGTGAACGTCGAGACGCCGTCGGAGATGACGACGACCGCCGTGGTCGCGAAGTCACGGGGATCGAGTCCCCGCTTCTCCGCGGCGAAAGCGATACGCTCGCGGGCGAGCAGCATCCAGCACGCCGCAGCGTCGGCGGCGGGCAGCCTGCCAGTCGCGCGGAGCCAGGTCCGGGCGCAGGACGTCAGCGTCCAGGCCGCGATCCTGGCGCCGGCCCCGCCGTGCGAAGCGCTGCCCGCACCATCGCAGACGACGACGGCGAGGAAGTCGCCGTCGTTTACGGGGCCGGCGATGCGGAATGCGTCCTGCCGCGGCTCCACGCAGCGCTCGTGCGCGGTTCCGCGGCAGGACGCGGCCGCCCAGGTCCATCCGGTCATGGTGCTCAATCCACCGTGGCCCAGCCGCCGGGCGCAGCGGGGTTCTCCAGGGGCACGGCCTCGCCCGGGTTGGACCGGGACACCGAACTGAGCGAGCTGGAAAGCCAGCGGAACAGTTCGGCGAAGGCGAGCCCGTTCAGGCGGAGGGGGGTGCGGACCGACAATTCGCCGAGCATGTCCATGTCGGCCTGATCGACGCCGACCGCATAGAACGCGAACTGCTTGCGGTGCTCGCCCTCGGCGATGCGGCGAGCGGCGCGCTCCCACTTGTCGGTCGGCGCCCCGTCCGTGATCAGAAAAACCCATGGCCTGAAGTAGGGGATCCCGTTCTCCCGGTACTGCGACTTGCGCGCCTCGAGCAGATCCAGCCCCCGCTCGACGGCCTCGCCCAGCGGGGTGCCGCCCTTGGCTGCAAGCAGCGGCGGCTGGAACGTCTCAACGGCACCGAACTGGCAGGCCGTCTCGACCTTGCCGCCGAAGGTGAGCACCGCGATGTCGACGCGCTTGGCCGCGAGACGGTCTTCCGCCAGTTCGCTGCCGAACGCGGCGAGGCCCTTGTTGAGCTGGTCGATCGCATCGCCCTGCATCGAAGCGGACGTGTCGAGCAGTAGGATGCATGCGCACCGCTGTTCGGCGTTGTCGGCGAACTCGGCGTCGCCGAACGGCATCTGGTCGTCTTCCATGTAGTCCTCCATCGAGAAATTGACCCGGACGGGTCATTCAGAAGGCGCCCGGAGGATCCGGGCTGCCCGGACCTCAAAGTGAACCCCGGCCCTAGCGTTCGCCACCTGTTCTCAGGTGCACCGGGGACCAATCGCGGTACTCCGGAGTCACGACCGGTCGGCCGGTTCGGCTTCCGATCCGGTATTTCCGGCGATCGATTTCCGGACATCCGGGTTGGACCGGCGGTCGTCTCAAAGATGTTGACACGGCGCGGTTTCAGATTGATCCCGGGTTCTCCACAGACGAGGAGCCGACATGACGCGCTTGACCTCAGATGCCCCGGATGCCCGCAGGGGCGCATAGTGGAGTTTCATTCCTACTCGCATCAGGATCCGGGTCGACATGGCGGCGCCGACACCCGAAGCGCCTGGCGTACGAACGCCGACTTCACGGCCTCCGCCAACCCGGTAGAGGTCAGCGCTCGACTCATGGCGTTCGTGGACGCTCGTGCCGATTGGAGCCGCGTCGTTGAACCGTATCTCCGCGAGACGGTCCTGTGCCTGGGAGCGGATGCAAGGCCATCCGGACCAGGCCCGTATTCCTGACGCGTGCGATCGGCTGTCGTCTAGGCGACCCGGATCAACAGCGTCTTCCGGCGGTGCCGAATGAGACGATGCTGCTTCGGATCGGCCATTGCTCGCGGTTCGGCAGGAGGCGGTGCTCGGATCGCCCGCGAACCGTGGCTTCCATCGCTCAAGAATGAACGAGGTGGCACGATTATCTCGGGACTCGCCGCCGTCCACCATCGGGGGGCCGGTATCACGTCCCGGGCCTCCGATACCCACATCGTTTCTTTTCAACTTGAAGATGGTTGTTGGGAGAGGATTGGGGAACGCGAATGCCGGGAATACCACCTTACACGGTTCGATCGGGCATGTCGGACGCGACCGATGAGCGGATCGACAGCCTGAAGTCGGCCATCCGCTTGGCTTCCGAAAGCATGGATTCGGCCGATGACGCAGTCGAGATCATCGACAGCACGGGCCGGATCGTGTTCGATCAGCCGGAGTTGGTCGACAGGATAATGGAACACAGAAAGCAGCGTAGTGACAGGCTGCATATGATGCAGTTGACGACCAAGCCTCGCCCTTAGTCAATCGAAGACTTCGTCCACGCCCACGAGGCGACGTTCGAGAAGAAACCTCCACTCCCGCCTTTCAGGGAGATCCTTCGGATCGATCGTGACGGACGCTCCGCTGCCGGTAGCGGCTCGAGCGATCCCGCGCTCGGCTGCATCGCACGGCCAGATCGATCCGGTCACTATCGGCCTTCCATCCAGAGGCGTGTCCTGCAGGACCCGGATTGCAGCCGCAAAGGCGCCCTTTCTTTGTTCGACCGTGTACGGCGATATGCTGATCTCGTTGTCCAGCCACCGGGAACGTCCGTTGCGGCCATCTGCGACCGTCGGGAGTTCCATCGGGTTCAAGGCGAAGGGGATCGCGAGAACGAAGCCGTGAACGCGCGCCAACGGCCTCTGTCCCGGGGTGTGCATCTGCCCGGAGGCAAGTCGGAGCTGGTCCTCGATCCAGGACATGACGGCGGCATCGGATTCCAGTTGCCCACGCAGAGCTATGGCGGCCGCGATGTCGATCCTGAGACGACGGCGGTCCATGAACGCGTCCATGTCGAGAGGCGACATGATGCCCGACGCCGCTGCCCGGACTCGCTGATGCGCCTGATGTCGAAACGTCAACTCGGCCTGCTGAAGGACGGACAGAACCAGTTCG
The DNA here is from genome assembly GCF_017876865.1 of Sphingomonas sp. PvP018. Classification (NCBI taxonomy): domain Bacteria; kingdom Pseudomonadati; phylum Pseudomonadota; class Alphaproteobacteria; order Sphingomonadales; family Sphingomonadaceae; genus Sphingomonas; species Sphingomonas sp. PvP018. Next base: position 2,329,725 of record NZ_JAGIOU010000001.1, read on the forward strand.
TCGACGCACCAGTTCAGATCCACCAGGATCTGAACTGCAATGCGCCGCTTTTCGAAGGCCGTGCCCCATCCATCGAACACCGCTCGAAAGACCCGACCGGTCGTTCCGATGCAGCGTGCCGCGGCGGCCTTGTCCGGCATGACCAGAAAGCCGTCCCGGCGAACGGTCACTTCGCTCGATTCGCCGAGGCTTCGGCCGATGGCCTCAACGACGACGTTCGTTGCGCTAGTCTCAAGCATTTCCCACCACCGGATCAGTTCGGTCCAAGTCCCCGACCGCCTCCGCAACGACAGTCGGCAGACTGACAGCGGGAGCTTCTCCACCGTCCCGACCCGACGGGCGGCCCATGTGCACCCTGAGCGGATGATGCCGCCGGTGCTCCCGAACAACGCGCCTTGCGCAATTGGACGGGGTCAGGATCCAAGCCGGATCACCTACACGGCGGCGGATTCGAACTTCGGTCGGGATGGGTCGGGGTGCAGCAAGGAGGAATGTGACCGTCGCGCGATTGCGGATCGGGCACCGCGTGATCGCACAGGACCCCGCCCCGTCGGCTCCCGGCCGGTCGTCCACTCGACCACGGGAGCGTCCCGTTCCGCTTGCAGGGTGTGATCGCCATGGCGGTGCCGCGATCGGCATCCCGCCGCCGGGTCCGTCACCGAACGAAGCGGGGTTGTTCCGAGATCACCGGTAGCGGTGGAAGATGCAGGCCGCCCTGTTCGGTGAGGACGCTGAAGAGGGCTCTGAAGTACGGATAGCACGAGAACCGCCCCACGCGGCGAAGGTAGGCAATCGCTGGCTCTTCGTCGCATCCTTGGGACAGCCGGTACGTGGCCAGATACGTAGCCTTGAGCGAGACCGGTTTGCGGCGGCCGTCGGAGCACCCCGCCCAGTAGGCGTACTGCCCACGAAGCGTGAGGTTCTCGCAGTCCAGGTGCCAGTCCGACAGCGCGTCCCCGACCTTGTACGCCCAGTTGTCTCGGTTCTCTTCAAGCGCGGTGGCCTTCATGTCGAACCTGGAGTCGATCAGTCGCAGGCTCTGCAGACGGGCATGAGCCACCAGGTCGTTGTACGCTCCCGGATCGATCTTCTGGCCTCGGCTGGGGACCTTCGCCATCAGGCGGCGTCCTTCCAGACCGTCTCCGGCTCCCGGTAGTGGGACCATTCCGCCGCGGGCTCCTCGGACGTTGGTCGCCCGACCATGTCGATCATCTCGCCCTCCATGCCGCTCCAGACGTCGGCGTCGATGGTATCCGTTTCGGAGATCGAATCGCCTGCCTCCTCGACGACCCTGGCATGCATGGCGCCGCTCGCCGTGAGTTCGAAGGACACGGTCCGTCCGGCCTCGTGACGGGCCACGAGGCCGGCGTCGAGGAGCATCGTGCAGACCCGGGTGAGGTTCGCCTGCTCCAGATGAAGCACCCGACCGAGTTCGGCTCTCTCCACCCGTCCGGTGCAGCCGGCACCCGCGATCGCATTGAGCAGGCGACGTGCATGGCGGCGCTCGAGGACCTCGGCGGCGGAACGCGTCTCAGCCATTCCGGCCCGTTCGAAGACGAGGTCGGACAGGACGTTGATCCGAATCGACCATTCCTGCAGATCGCCCCGGAACTGGGCTGCCGTAGCCTTCATGAGAGCGTGCCATTCGCGCAGCTCCTGTCCACCGGCGGATGATCGCAGCAGTCTGCCGATCCAAGAGCGCAGCGAGGCGAAGACCTCGCTCGCGCCTTCGGCGTCGCGATGCGTCGAAGTGATCTCCTTCAGGATCGCCCGTGCCTCCACGACGTCGCAGTCGCCCGTCTCCAGACGTCTAAGCCCCTCGAGCAGGCCAGCATCCAGTTCCCGAGTGGTTCGTTCACGAGCGTTCATTTTCATCTCAATCACAGCGTCTCGCTTCACAATGCTTCACATATGCCGCAAGTTTCCCCGGTGCGTAAGGCCCTGCTGCGTTTTTAGATCGAACCCAGCCTCCAACCCACGTCGCACCGATACGACGAGGGATCCGACGACAGCGTCCTGTCTCCCATCACCGCGAAACCCTTTGGATCCTCCTCCTTCACCGGCAGTCCCTGCTGGACGATGAGCGCGCGCTGGTCGCCGTGGATGCGGTTCCGTCCCGCATTTGCGAGATGCCCGGCCATGGTCGAACCGTTGCCCATGGACGGCACCAGGACGACGTCCACGTCCAGAAGACCCCATGGCGGCGACTCGCCGAGATCGCAGAAGTCCTTGCAGATGGCCACCGCCGCTAGGAAGCGATCGCAGACCAGCACTACCAGTTCGTTGCCGTTGGCTATGTCCTCGGCTCCCAGCTTCCTGTGCTGGAACCGGACGATCTTCGAGTATTCTCCGATGCGTTCGCCGGTACCGTCGAGCAGGGGCGCGACGTTGCCGATCCGACCGTCCCGCCGGGGACGGTGCCATGAGCCGGCCACGACCGCGTTCAACGCTCCGCCGTCGTCCATGGCTCTGGATGCGAGCGCTGCCGATACCGCCTCCAGCGCACCGTCGTCGATCGTCAGTTCCGGCCAGACGATGGCATGGGCCGACGACAGCGCCTTCACTTGTTCGAGTATCGCCGCGCTCAGATCCGGACGACTCTCGCTGCTCGCCCGGAAACCCTTCGGGGTCGGAACGGTCTTCAGCGCCAGATCCGGAAAGAGCGCTGCGCCGAAATGGACGTCGGCTTCTCGGCCGTCAGGCTCGAGCAGGCCGACCGGGACGATCCGGACGGACATGCCGTCGATCACGGTCGGGATCACCCGGTGGTGGAGGGTGCCGCGGCGCCCATAGGACAGCGCATCGCCTGCGGAGCTTCCGAGATCCCTGACCCGCCGCGAGGGGACCACGTAGTGGCGCCGATCCGTGGTCCGCCATTCGCGGACCGACAGCGAAGGTCTGCGGTTCACCTGGTCGTTCATCTTCTCGAGGAGCGCATCCACCGTCCTGATCTGGATCGCGAGCGCCATCAGCGACCTGTCGGCGCCGATGGCCCTGTTCGCCCATGCGAGACTGCCATGCTCGACGCGTGCGAGGTGGGAGGCGGAAGCAGCGGCCAGCCTCGCTTCGTCTATGCTGGCGTACGAGGCCCGTATCGCCCAGGGCGCGGCAAGCATCGTGTCGTAGAGTTCGCCTAGCATGTCCTTCAGCGCATCGGATGACGGATCGCTGACTGCCTCGTGCCTTTCGGCAAGGGCACGACACGCCTTGCACCAGTCCTTCGCGGTCATCGTCGTTGAGCTTATCTGCATGTTTCGAGGGATCGTCCGAAGCTGGTCGCAGGAAGATGCTGGGATCGCAACCGCTCATGAACCCCTCCGACGTCCTCGATGTGAGATGATCGCCGTTTCGGGCAACCGCCGGCCCGATCTCGAACAAGCCTCCCGGCAGGAGATAGCCGCGGTTCCACCGCCGATATGCGCCTTCCCCTGCGGCCGGCGCCATTCGTCCGATCCGCGACCGCGTTTTTCGACCCGCGAGGCCCGAGCGAGCGGGATGCGACCGCTCGGTTCCCATCGGGATCGCGTCGTCGAAGGATTTTCACGATCAGATCTTTCGTTCTCTTTTCGTTCTGGTATGCCGAAGGCATGGAACATGCCCCCGAGTCGATGCGCGACGGCGCACAGCCCTTCAGCCAGACGCATAATCTGATCGCAGAGATCCTCCCCGACATCCGCCCCTGCGAGATGCAGACGATCTATTTCCAGGCCATCGAAGACGGCCCGGAATCGTTGCTCGGTCCGATCGAGGCGGAATTCGCGAGGCGCGGTCTGTCACCATACGCGACCTACTCGACCGACCGTATCTGATTGAGGGCGTCATCACCGTCGGCCGCGACGCATCCCTGATCGATCATGGACGCGTCGTGCCGGAATCCTCGTCGTCATCGTACGGGGAGACGCGGAAGATCATGTAGTTGAACTCGATAGGCAGATTGTCGTGATGGCGCACGATCTGCTGCGACCCGGCGTTCCAGCGGACGTCGTGCCAGGACCATGACGCCTCGTTCCCCTGGATCACGACGAACGAGCCGTGCCGCAGCTTCGCCGCGGTCTGGCTAGTGGCGAAGTCGAGCCCGAGCCGGAAGTAGTGGACCTCGGTGTTCCGGCTTCGCTTGAGCACCGCGCCCACCACGCTCTGCGCCAACCCGACGAACGGCTTCAGCGCGGGTTGCGCGGTCGTGAGGAGGGAGAGGCCCTCCTTGAAGGGGCCGCTCGACAGGGCCGAAAGGAGCGCTTCGTCGTCGCTGCTGACGACGTTGATCGCCTTGCCCTCGAAGGAGATGCCGTTCTGGCCCACCGATGCGCCGAGGAAGATGGGTACGCCGCTCACTGCGGCACCGGCCCGATCGTTGGCTTCCGTAGTGACTGCGAAACGCAGTTCTTCGGCGTCCCCGTGGATCTGATTCTTGCCTGTGAACTCCAGAAGGATCTTGTGCTTCCCCCGGCCCGGGTACCGATGCACGTAGAATCGGTCGAGGGAGATCTTGATCCGTGATCCCTTCAGGGCGGGGTCCGGCGTCATGGTCGAGGCGTTCTGTATGATACCCGGCTCGTCCCCCTCCTCCGGGGTGATGTAGCCGAGGATCATGCCGGTGTGTCCCCATACCTCGTCCCCCCAGTTCATACCGAACATCTGGCCGCCCGGCGTCATCTGCGAGAGGTAGTCCGCGGCGTCGTCGTCGCCGATCTCGCGAAGATGGGCGATCACGGCCTTCGGCGGCCTCAGCCCGAGGATGTCGCTGCTTTCCATGTCATCGTGTCCTTACGCGGTTCGGTACCCGCTCGCGGGTCTTGATGCGCTTCGCGCGTATGCGCGCCTGCACGTCCTGGAAGACGTCCTGCCGGACGGGCTGGGCGAGTTCGAGGGTGATCGCCAGCGCGTACGGGACCTCCGCCTTCGCGAAGGCCGCCAAGTCCGCCCGGGCCTGGACGCCGACGAAGATGCCGCCGCCGTCCACCGCCGCCACGAGCTTCCTGTCCTCGAGGACGAGGTGCTGCAGCGTTCCGCGTCTTCCGGCGAAGGCGCTAGGCTGAGGGATCGCCTTGACGCCGTCCCAGAACCCACGTTTCCCCTGGCCGTCGACCACTTCGACGAGCACGCCGCGATACCGCTGCGATATCGGATCGATCGGGCTGCTCCAGGCGAGCGTCATCGTTATCCGCCGCAGTTCGCGGTTGTTGAGCATCGCCCTGGGGATGGGCACCCTGTACTCGTGCAGGACGTCGGCCCTGATCAGGTCGTCAGCGAGAAGCGTGATCCGGCTTCCGTCCGCGGCCATCAGCCTCGCGTGATCCGGCTTTCCGTATCCCAGGAACCGAGACACCGCCTCGCGCTTCCGCTGCCAGTGTCCCGGATAGATGTTCTCGAGCAGGGCGCCGGTCGGTCCCCAACGGGCTCCATGCGTCAGAAGGGCCTTCAGTACGACGGCACGGGTCTCCGCGGTCTCCCAGTCGTCACCGTTCTCCTCGAACAGATCCTCCACGATGTCCGACAGACGTATGGCGGCACGGGTCACGAGCGCGGTCGCGTTGCTGGTGCCGGTGGAGCGCCCCGCCCTGTCGGTGACGCCGACGATGGGATCGGGCATCGCCACCTTCTGCCCGACGTCGGGATGCTCGTACCCCCAAGCGGAGACGACGTCATCGGTCGCATGCGTCCGGACGAGCTGACGCCCGCCGTTCTCGACGAGGTCCGGCTTGATCGCGCGGTTGATCCCGAGTCCGACGCTGGAGGCGAGATTGGTGACCCCGATGGCGGCGTACGGATCGTCGTGCCCCGTCGGGCATCCCGAAGAGCCGTCCGCATGGATGGCGCCTACCGTCAGGGCGTTCATGGACTCGGCGGGACTGAGGATGAGGCGCGTACCCTTCGAGGCTTCGAGGCTGCGCAGCAGGACTACCTGGCGCTCGACCGGAAGCGCGGAAGCGAACTCCTGGGAGCTCGTATAGGCGTCGAGTTCGAACGTCTCGTGCGAATTGCCGGCGCTGATCACGAACAGAAGCCGGTGCTCATGGGCCATGTGGTCGAGCAGCTTCGCCCAGAAGCTCGGACGCCGGGCGAACGGCGCCTCGCCGTCGCAGACCGAGTGGTTCACGATCACGACCCGACGGGCAGCGTCGTCGGCGTGCTTCCTGGCCTCGACCAGCGACAGGATGGCGCGGTGGACTACCGCGATGGGCAGCTTGTCGGGCGGCGTGCACTCGTGGCTCATGTTCTGCGGAGCAGCGAGGATCGGGATCGCCACGAGCATGCGTTCGATCGGCGCCTCGTTCTCTTCGAGATCTCCGTGAACGATCAGCGACGCCATCGCAGTTCCGTGGAAGCGCCGGGCTACCGGTACGGAGGTCCCGCCGACCTCCACTTCGCGTACGGTCATCCGGCCGGCGAGGAGATCGTGGTTCTCGACGGGATACCCGTCCAGCAGAGCGGCGATGGCTGGACGGTCGTCCTGCGGAAGGGGACCTTGGGAGGCGGGGCTGGTTTCGGCGGAAGGATCTCGCCCGTCCGCCTGGTAGAGCGACTGCGGCCGCACGCGCATGACCTTGTTCGCTTCGGCCAAGGGACCGTCGAGTCCGGCGAGAGTCCGGGCCTGCACGCCGGGGAGCTCCACGAGGGCGGCCTGATAGCGGATCGCATCGATGGTCGCGAAGTCGAGGACCCTGCCGCCGACGCTCGACATCAGCGCCTCGACGTAGGTCTTCGCTTCGGCTCGCAACGTAGCGTCCTCGCGGAACCAGAGGTCCAGCTCCAGCCGGACAGGGCGTTCCGGATGCCGCTCGAGCATGCGCTCGACGTAACCCTGGAGACCCGGGTCGATCCTGTCCTTGGCGGACCACGGGCGTACGTCGTGCAGATAGCCGAAGAGGCGCCACCAGATCGTCGTTTCCGAGGACGAGGACTCCTTCGCGATGAAGCGCCGCCACAAGGACAGGACCTTCTGAAGTCCCGCCAGCGTCGGCATGGTGACGTAGAGCGGGGTCTCGCCCTTCTGCTCCGCTTCGACGTACTCCGACCCCTCGTCGTCCTCGGCGGTCCCCAGATCGTAGTCCTCTCCGAGCCATTCCAGTCCGACCGACCTCGCGGCCTTCACGAAGTTCGCGACCGGACCTATGACTTCGAACACGAGGGCGCGATCGGGGCTGGCCTGTGCCGGGGACGTGGTTACCGCGGATCCACCGAGCGCTCCGGCGACGCCGGCCTCCATGCGTGCGAAGGCTTCGCCTAGGCGACCGGACTGGTCGTCAGAGGAGATCGCCGGCGGGAAGTGCGGACGTCGCCCCGGCTTCCGCGGAAGCCCGGCGGGCTCGCGGAGCATTCTTACGATCGGACCCTGAGCCAACTTCCGGCGCACCCCCTACGCTTCGACGGCGCTCCCATCCCGAAACCGCCTTCTTGAAGGCTTCGGCCGGCGCCATGACGCCACGGGATAGGACCATCTTCCTCTTGGCGTCGAGCACAACTGCCTCGATTTCCGAGAAGGTTTCGCCACGGAATATGCCCACGAACTCCTGAGCGGAGAGGCCGAGGCCACCCAACGCCTTGTCCATGCGCATGTACCATTCGCGGAGTTCGGCGACGCCCGGCTTGGGAAGTTCGATGCGGACCTCGAACCGCCGCCACACGGCGCGGTCGAGGAGTTCCGGATGGTTCGTCGCGCACACGACGATGCAGTGGCTCGGAAGAGCGTCCATGTGGAGCAGCAGGGAGCTGACGACCCGCTTGATCTCGCCGGTCTCGTGCTGGTCCGCCCTCTCCTTGCCGACGCTGTCGAACTCGTCGAAGAACAGGACGCATGGCGTATGGGAGACGTAGTCGATGATCTGCTGCAGTCGCGAGGCGGTCTCCCCGAGGTAGCTGCCCACAAGGCCTTCGTAGCGCACGGTGAGGAAGGGGAGGGCCAGTTCGGTGGCCACGGCCTCGGCGAGGCTGGTCTTTCCCGTTCCCGGGGGACCGACGAGCATGATGGTGTGCCGCGGCTCGAGCGAGTGAGACCGCAGGAACGCGGTCTCCGACACCTCGAGGACGAACTCGCGCATGTCCTCCCTCGTGCCCTTCTGCAGCACGATGTCCGCGAGACGCCTGCGCGGCGTGGATTCGCGAAGCAGCGGCTGGAGGGCGTCAGGCAGCATCGAAGCCGAAACCGGAGCGAAGTGCTTCATCTGTTCGGTCCGGACGGCTCGCGCCGGTCGGATGAAGTCGTGGCGGTTGCGCTGATCGTGGGCCTCCTGGATCAGCGCCGTGAAGGTGTCCCGCAGGGCCTCGGGCTCTGCGTCGCCGGCAGAACGCAGACGGCGCACCGACTGTCCCTTGCTCATTGTAGTTGTTCCCTTGCCAAACGCTGGCTGACGCGTCGGATGCGGGCGCGACCACCGCAGACCGGATCTGAATCTTGGACGATCGTCGCCCACGCCGCAAGTGGAGGATCGCGTCCGTACGACGTTTCGGCGGCCGGATCGTCATCTTTCCGTCTTTGGGTTGGCAGGTCCTTCGCATCTACCCGCTCGACGAACCATCGGTCGCCTTCGTTCCTCACGGCCTCGCACCAGGACGATGCGTTCCCGCAGGGCATCGGCCCCGTCGCGCTTCGTGATCGATCGGGCCGTTCCCGACTCGGCCCGCTGCACGGTCCGGCTGCCCACAGGCGGATGCGTTCGTTCACTGGAACCTCCCTTTTCATTCCCGATCACGGCTCGTCTCGACTCCCTTCTCATTTTCCATCGAGCGCTGGCACCGCCGCCGTCGGCGCCTAACCGTACCGACCGCCCCGGAGAACGTCGCTCATTCGGTCGGAGGTGCGGCCGCGTGACGCGCTTCGTCGACGGTCCATGTCGCGAACCTGTCGGCCAAGGCGTTTCAACGCGGCTCGACCGCTCCTCGATGGAACGTTCCGCCCGTCGCCGCTGGCAAAGCACTTCGTTCTGGGGCAGTTGCCGCCCCGTGAACGAACCAGCTTCCGCCTCCCTGCTCAACGAGCGTCAGAAGCAGTGCCTGCGGCTGGTCTACGACAACCTGGAGGCCAAGGAGATCGCCAAGCGGCTCTCGCTCTCTCCGCATACGGTCAACGAGCACCTACGCGAGGCACGTCGGATCCTCGGCGTGTCCCGTTCGATGCAGGCGGCACGCATCCTGGTCGATATCGAGGGACACGAACGGCTTGTATCCAAGCCGTTGGGGGTCGTTCCCGAAGCGGGGACGATGGATGAGGCGGTCGAGCCGACGGACGTCCCCGAGGCTCCCGTCAGGGGAAACCGATACCACCTGTCAGGGATCCAGCGTCTTGGAATCGTGATAGGCCTCGCCCTCGTCGTGGTCGTGCTCGGTGGAGCGCTCGTCGGAACGGCCGATCTGGTCGCCCGGCTCTTCACGAGATACGGCGTCGACATCTCCGACGGACCCTACAAACGTTAGTCGCGCCGTCGAACGGCGCGTTGGAGAAATGTGATGCTGCAGAACCGCCGCTCCGCCGTCGAGACCGTGACTCCCCTGTTCCGCTCGGCCGAGGCGTCCAACGACCTCGCAGCCGCCGATTCGGCGAGCTGCTATGCGGCGCTGCTCCGCGCTCGGGTCGACAACCGCCTGTCGGTGACCACGGGAGCCGAGATGATCGGCAAGATGTTCGAGGCCATCAAGGCGCAGCAGCAGGCGCGCGAACTCATGCGCGAGGCCCATCTGACGACCCCCGAGGTGATCCGCTCGATGGGCCTCGAGCGCATGTACGGGGACAGTTCGCCCTGCCCTCCGACCGACAACCCCTTCACCTCCGCCGAGATCGTGACGCTTCCCGTGGTCTCGGCGGCCTGAAGCGGTGGTCCGACGGCCGCCCGGCCTGTAGGCCGACGTGATGCTCCGTGTGTACGCCTTCGCAGCTCTTCTCGTCCTGACCTCGGGATATGCACTATGGAGAGGCGGCGCACCGGAGCGGATCGTCGGTGCGGGACTGCTTCTCGCCTACACCGCCACGGTGCTCAGCTGGTCGCCACTGCCGTCGCGCTTCTACGGCGTGGAGCTGAACGTGTTCGCCGTGGACGTCGCGCTGTTCGCCATGCTGATGGGCGTTGCATGGCGTGCGGATCGGGGATGGCCGCTTCTGGTGGCCGCGCTCCAGTTCGACGCGGTCGGCGCACACGTGGTGAAGCTCGTCGCACCGGACACCATCCGCGTCGCGTATGCCCTGCTGATCGCAGTCTGGAGCTGGCCGGTCCAGATGATCCTGGCGGTCGGAACCTGGCGGCACGCCTCCCGCGTTCGCGCGAACGGCTCCGATCGCTCGTGGAGCGCTTCGGAATAAAGAAGGACCGAAATCGATGCATGCCGTAATCCCGAGCGAATCCCACGGGAGCGCGACGTTCACCTCATCCCAGCGGGCCCTGGTCGACATCATCGCCGGCGCTCGACGCGAGCGGAACAGGAGGTTCGCGGCGCAATCGAAGTTCTTCACCGATCCGGCATGGGACATCTTCGTCGACCTGGCGGTCGAGGGCTTGGCGGGGAGGCTCGTATCGATCTCCTCGGCGTGCATCGCGTCGCATGTCCCGCATACGACGGCGCTCCGCTACGTCCGGCTGCTCGAGACGGAAGGACTGGTCGGACGGATGCAGGACGCATCCGACGGACGGCGCTTCCTCCTCAGCCTGACGCCGCGGGGTTGGTCCCAGTTCCACGGGTACGTCAGCTGGCTCGATGGGCGGTCTTCAGGACTTGCATCCCCCGCAGCCGACGCGGGAGCGATCCACGTCCCCTCGATCCTCGATGGCCCGCTCCCCACCCGCTCCGTCGCGCCACCGCGGTTCCGGTCGGTGGACGGATCGAGAAGCTCGAATGCATGAGGCGGCCGTCGATGGCCTGATCCTCTCGATCGGGGCGTACGGGAGGATCTCCAACGCCGGCCGCAACGGGCTTCATCGTCCGAGATGCCCGGAATGCCGAGTGGAGGTCATTCCTCACGGCCTGTCGTCGCCGTCTGCGACCCCGTGCTTCCGTCACCCTCCCGCCTCGGAGGATCTCGATCCCCTGGAGGACTGTTCGTTGGCTCGACGAAGCAATCGGCTGCGCTGGTTCGGGGACGCCGTGATGGATCGTGATCGGGGGAAGCGCATCCGTGCCGCCTTCTTCGAAGACGGATGCCTAGCCGCATCCTACGCCTTCTGCCTGGTTTGCGCCGGACGGGGCGGACTGCCCGTCGACAAGTTCCGCAGGATGATCGCCAGGGCCGACAGGATGGACGTATGGTCCTATGCCGGTGTCGAGACCTGGTGCATCCCGCACGTCCTGCTGCTTCTGGCGGACTTCAAGGAGGGCACCGCAGGCGCCTTCCATTTCTCGCTGCGCCGCGTGGGATCGCTTCAGGCGATCTGGTCCGACCCGAACCTTCCGGTGTCGCTGGAGAAGCTCTTCTCGGACAGTCTCCGGCCGATGACGCACATAGGGGGCCACGAAAATCCCAGGCCAATCCTGCCGCGGGACGTAGCGGAGACGAAGTCGGACTGGGTGACGCCCTCACTTCTTGCGAACTTACGATCCGACTGAACCGGCGGCGGCGAGCCCCGTCGCGTTTCCAACGGTTCCATCGCGCTGTAGGATGCCGACCCATGACCGATCCTCTTCTTCCCGATCTGGATCGCGACCGCCCGCTGACTCGAAGCGACGTCATGGGACTGATGGCATTCGACGGCCCCGTTCATCTGTCGGACTACGACCTGGACGCCGCCGATCTGTCCGGGCTCGAGCTGAACGGTTGGGTCTTTGAGCGTTGCAGCATGCGGGGAGCGAATTTCAGCGGGACGTGCCTGGACGCGTCCTCCTGGCGATCCTGCCGCGGCGCCTTTGCGGACTTCTGCGGCGCGGACCTGACGGACGCGACGATCGTCGCCAGCGACCTCAACAATGCCGTGATGCGGCGATCGATCCTGTCGTCGGCGTCCTTCGAACGATGCAAGCTGACCGGCGTCGACATGTCGGAGGCGAGGGCGATGGATGCCCGGTTCGCGGAGACGCTGCTCATCGACGCCAAACTCACGGGCTTCTCGTTCCGCGGGCGGACGCTGACCAGACTGGACTTCTCACAGGCCGATCTGCGACGATGCGACTTCAGGGCTTCGGTCTTCGATAACTGCAGTCTGCGCGACGCGGCGATGGCGGGATCGCGGTTCGAAGGCGCGGATCTTCGCGGCGCCGACCTGGGTGGGCTGAGGCTCGTCGACGCAGGGCTCTTCCGTGGAGCCACGATCTCGCGGGAACAGGCGGGTCAGCTGCTCGGCGAACTGGGACTGGATGTTCGCTGAGCCTCGACGCCGCATCGACTCTGGCGGGGATGCCTTGGAGCCGTCAGCGGCTCGGCACCGCCTTCGTGAGCGTCACCGCGCGGTAGAAGACCTCGTCGATGTAGACGTCAGTGCCGCCCGGATAGCAGGGATTCCACCGTTCCTGGGTGACGCGGAGCTTGTCGCCGCTCCGCTTTAGGTACCACACGCCCGACGCGAAGTTCTCGTCGTCGGTCGCGGCCTCGGGTGAGATCAGCCAGTTCCCCGGCTCCTTCTCCCAGGCCGAATAGGCGTTGCGGCCTTCCAAAACGCCGGATGCGTCGATGGCGCCTTCGAGATCGATCCTTCCCCCGAAGCTGCAGCGGGCTCCGTGGCCGGCGGCTCTGAGATCGGCGACCGTATGAAAGCTTGTTCCCTTGTCGCCCTGCCCCACGACGGCATAACCGACGAGCGTGCCGCTCCTGTCCGGTTGCACGTATACGTCGCATCGCGTCAGCTTTCCGGCATCCGACAGGTTCTCATCGCAGAGCGACATGCCGTACTTCGCGAGATCGCCATCGGACATCTTGAGGTCGGCGTTGGAGGGGAGCGTCGAAGGTCGATCGCGGGCCGTCCGCACGACCGTGAACGTGGAGCCGCCCTTCGATGCGATAGTCTCCGGCGCGGTCGCCTCGGAGGCTCGTCCCGTCTCGACGACCTGTTCGTTCCGTCCGCCCGGACTCTCCGAGCAGCCGGCAGTCAGGGCGAACGCCCAGACGAATGGAAGTGCGCTTCTCATCTCTTCCCCCGATGTCCCGACCAAGTCTGAAAGGGTTTGGAAGTTCGTGTCAAACCGCGAGGCGATCGTTCGCGGCATCGAGGGACCGCTTCAGGCCGGATGATGCGGGTCAGCCGCACCGCAAGCTTCGCCTGATACGTACGGAGATGTGCGAGTTCGTGCTTTCGAGTATGATTGAGCGATCTCGGTCCGAAGGCCGCCCCGAGGCTATGATCCTCTCCCCATACCTTCGTGGCGAAATCGCAGATCGGACGAAAGCCCCCCCTCGATCGGCATTTGCGCCGAGCCAGAATCCTGCGCGTCAGCACGAACCGGATCGACCGCCGCGTCCAGGACCACGTCGACGCTTCCGCATCAGAAAACGAAGGCCAGACGCAGCGTGATAGATCGGGGTCGGAGAGGAACCGTCTGATTGGTAGCGCGCAGGGTGAAGGGGTTGCCGAATCCGAAGGTGCTGCCGTGCCCGTCGAAGAGGTTCTCGACGTCCATGGACCAGCGTCTGGAGCCGTCCTGCACCGAGGTCCCGACGCCTGCGACGACGTAGTCCCCCGATCGGCGGTCGATGGCGGGATCGAAGCTCAGATGCGTCGATCCCACGTATCGCGCATCGGCATGCACGCTCGCCTCCAGACCGCGAAGACGAAACCGCTGGGTCAGGCCGAGCCGAGCCGCGAAATGGGGAACCACCGGCAGCCGACGATCCCGTCCGATCGATTGACCCGGGGCGACGGAAGTCAGGCGAGCGTCCTGCCGCGTCGCTCCGAAGTCGGCGGTGAAGCCGCTCGAATGGAAGCGCCCCCCCCAATTCGATGCCGTAGTTCGTGGCGTCGCCCACGTCGACGGTCGAGAGCATGCCGTCCGAACCGATCACAGGACTGCTCGGAACTCCATCCAAGAGGGAAGGACTCGACCTGGGCCGCGCTACGTCCGCCCCCGACGCCGCGGTCGGCAGCATGCCCGATCTGAAGGCCAGCGGACCAACAGATCCGGATCGCGGTGGAGGCGCCGCCGGCACGGGGAAGGTCCCGAGCCGGGAAAGGGTCGAAGTCAGACGGCAGGTCTCCGAGAGTGGAACCCTGAAGATCACCGTCGTATCCTACAGCGATGGTTCGTCCGATACCTTCAACGAACTTAAGGCCGATCGTACCGGCTCCAACCCCTTCAATGACGCTCATGGCCTTCTCAACCTCGGATCGGACGGATCATCGAGACTTGCCGCCGGTCTGATCATCGACAGGACGGCGTAGATCGGAGCCTCCGATCGACCGCGGACGCTTTCACACGGAGACGACGATCGACGGATGGGAAACCGTTGCTGTGGACGCGCTGGAACTCGATGCTACGACTGTCCAATGATACCTGAGGACGATGAGCGGACTTCGGTGGACCGCGCCGGTCGGCTGAGATCGATCGCCTCGGGCATGGTACGCGGCTGGGCCAGGCACGACATCGCTACCATCACGGCAGATCTGACCGCGCTCGGGCGCAGTGCTGTCGAAAGGAGCACTAGGGAGACGGCGAGGCTTCCGACGCAGGATGCGCCTCGGGACTCCGAGGCGCTCGCGATGCTCGCCGTCATAGTCGAGGCGATCGGCGATCCCCCCAGGAAGCGATGGTCGATCTTCGGAGGAGCCTCGACGCGCAGGCCGATGCCGATCCCCGACCTCGTCGCGGTCATCGAACGGGAACGCGATGCGGCGATGAGGAAGGCGATGACGCTGCGAAGGGACCGGTGCCGTCTCGTGGAGACCGACGATGCCCTGGAGGACGCCCTCACGCTGATCGGCCTTCTGGATAGGGGTGCGGTCGCCGTCGCGAGAGAGGTCGCACGGGAGGATCCGGAGCGCGCGACGATGCTCCGTACGGAGGTGGTTGCGGCGCTGTCCGAACGTCGGCGGGATATCCAGTTGCAGCTCCTCGTGCTGCGACAGGCACTCGCGACCCACGACCTCGTCGCCGAAGGGCAGACGGCTCTCGCCGAAGCCCTGGACCGCGCTCGGGCGGTGACGGTGGGCGCAGCCAGGACGGCAATCGCCGCGCGACGCGTCGTGGGAACCAACAGGATCCGCGGCGCGGACGCCACGGGGAACGGTACGCCGCTGACCGATGCGGTGGCCCGACTGCATGCGGCGGTGGATCGTCGGGAAGACGAATGATGCACAAGCGGCGTTGGACTTCGGTCTGACCTCCTTGTTAGGGTGCGGACGGACAATCCGATCGATGGGGAAACGAACGTGCCGGGTCTACTGGATGTGCTGGCGCGGTGGCTGGGCGGACCTCGCGAGGAAGCTCCTGAGGAAACGCGGCGCGCACCGGCCCCCGAGCCATCCATGCTGTCGGTCGACGATCCCCGATTGCCGTCCGCCTCCAAGGGCCGCGTAGCGAGACTGATCACCCTGATCTCCGATCTGGAAGCCCGCAGGGACGCTGACGGCGGCCTCGCGTCGACGCATGCCGAAGTCCGGCAGATGCGGGACGTCCATGCTCCGCGGCTCATCGCCAGCTACGCCGAGATCCCCAAGGAGCATCGGGCCGAGATCTTCAGGAGCACGGGGCAGTCGGCCAGCTACAATCTGAACGCGGGCCTGGATCGCATGATCCTCAGACTGGAGCATCTGTCCCGTTCGCTGGCGCAGGACGACATCGACGGGTTCGCCGACAACCTCCGCTTCATCGAACAGCGCTACGGACGGGACGATCCGTTGGCCTAGCCAAGCCGCATGGTGGGGGTGAGCCATACGGTGCCACGCCCCCGGAAGACGAACACCAGTCCTTCGCCGGTGCGCATCGCGTTTCGCAGGCCCCGGACCAGTGGCCGCAGTTCGACCTGGAGCCCGGCCGAATACATAAGCATGATGTCGCCGTCGACGATCAGCTCGCCTGCGTCGTCCAGTTCGACGACCTCTATCTCGTCGACGGGTACCGGCGCCTCCACGACGAATGCGCCCTTGCCGGTCAGTTTCGGCTGCATGAGGCCGTTCCCCGAGAACAGCCCCTGTACGGATCTGTGCACATGCGTCGAGACCGCTATGTGGGCGTCGCACGCGTAGAAGGCGCCGTCGTCCAGGATCAGGGAGTCCTGCGGCCCGTCCATCGACGCGAGGATGAAGTGCTTGGTGGTGACCTCGGTCCATACCTCGCCCTTCCCGGCGAACCTGGTCGCGAAGGCACTCTCCCCAGTCCCGGCCGAGGTGATCGCACGCGCCAGGAAGCCGCCAGCATTGGCGTTCTTCTGCACGTCGACGTCCAGCCTGCCGAGGGCGTACTGGAGCGCACCGGGTTCTAGAAGCGCGGCGCCGCCTTCGAGGACGATCCGGAGCTGGCGTGCGGTCTGAGCGTGCGGCGGGTGGAGGTGTATGGTGGCCGCGGTGCCCCCGCTCGTGGCGTTGGGAACGTGCATGGGCGAAGCGGCGGCGTGCGCCTTGCGCTCGAACTGGTACAGCTCGAAGCGCACGCCTCCGGCGCCCTGCTCGTCGATCTTGTGGCGATATCCGGCCATGTCCGCGTCTCCAATCAGGCTCGTTGATACAAGGGAAGGCCGTCGACCACGCCGAAGACCTCGGCTCGCGCGATCAGCCGCTCGGCCCAGACGCGATGCGTCGCGGGCTCGCACATGACGCCGCCCTGCGCGAACACCGCAGGCCCTGCCGGATCGAGGATGAGGCGCGCCTCCTCGACGTCGCACGCAGGCACGGCGAGCGCGGTCTGGATGATCGCGATCTGATCGGGATGGATGGCGGTCTTCGTGAGCAGTCCGTGATCGATGTCCCGCGCGACCTCCCGACGCAGGAGGGCGGTATCGCCGAAGCGCTCCATCACCGGCGCGCTGAGCGAGAACCCCCAGGGCGAGAACGTCGCCACCAGCATGGCGATGACCGTGCCCAGGGGGCCGTCATACGCGGTGCGGCCGGGCGGCCGACGGAGCCCCATGGACTGCATGAGATCGTTTCCGCCTATCCTCAGGGCGAGTATGCGGTCCTGTACGGCGAGCAGCTGATCCCGCAGCCGACGCATCTCGTACGGATCGCACGCCTCGCGCGTCTCCAGCGTAGGCATCAGCATCTGCCCCTCCGGGATCGAGAGGGCGAGATAGGAGGGCAGCGTGTCGGCGTTCGCCTTCGGCAGGACGTAGCCCGTGAGACACCCGACGCCGGGCATGAGCAGTATCCTCGCCAGCATCGCCGCATCGCGTGGGCGTACGAAGATCATGGGATCGGCCGGACCCCGTCCACGTGCATCGGCGGTCCGGAGCAGGCCAGCCAGATTCATCAGCGCCGTCGGCAGGTCACGCTCCAGCACGGCGTCCTCGAGGCAGAGCACCACCGATCTCAGATCCGGGATCCTGGCCGACCCGAACAGGCGGGCCGCGAGGTCCGTCCGCGTGCAAGGCATGTAGAGGGTGGCCCCGAGGGAGAGGGCGCCTGCGTTCATCGTTCCGTCCCCAGCCTGCGGATTATCGTGACCGCCCGATAGCTGCATCCCGCGTCGAGGCGGTCAACCCGAATCCCGACCTCCGCCGCCAACCGGACGATGTGCGCCACGTCCTCGTCCTTCTCGTCCCGCACGAGAACGCGTTCCGGAACGCGGCGCAGGAGCGCACGGGTCGCCTCTGCTATGCCGGGCTTGATCCTGTTCACGTCGTTCGTTCCGGCGCGGGTGCACATCGCGGAGAGCATGGCGGCGCAGTCGGCAGCGAGTGCGGGGCGCCGGGCGGCATGGTCGCCGATCACCCGGGGAACCGCTACGGCGGCGCGCGGCGCCAGCGCGTCGACGAAGGCCCGCGACTGATCGGTGTGGGCATGCTGCGGATACAGGACGCAGGCGTGGAAGTCCCCGTCTCCGACGAAGCGATCGTTCAGGATCGAACGGCTGACCAGCCCGGAGACCATCCCGTTCAGCAGTCCCGACGCTATCAGATAGTCGTCTCCGCCGGCGGCGATGTCCGCTCGACCGGCGGGATCGGCGATGACGGCGAGCAGCGGCGCGAAACCTTCCGGGCGGTTCGCCAGGCTTCGGTGGAGTTCGCCGGCGATGGCTCCCTTGCCGGTCCACCCGTCGACGAATACCGCATCATCGGGATCGTGGCGTTCCGCGATGTGGGCCAGCGCGACGAGATCGATGCCGCGGTCCCGTACGATGCTTATGGAATAGTGATGCGCCGTGTGCCCCCAGGCGCGGAGCGTACGTACGAGGAGGACGCCTATCGGCGTTCCGGCGCGTGCCAGCGAGACGATGACGATCTCCCGGCCGGGCCTGCGCGACGCGAGATGGGCGGCGAGCGCCGAGACGTCGTCGGCCAGCCGGTCGCCGTTGCGCGCCAGCGCGGCGTGGTAGAGCGCCAGGTACTCGGCGCTCGGCACGGCCTCCGGAGCGATCATCTCGGAGTAGTGCCGGCGGCCTGACTGGATCGCCTCCTCCTTCTCCTCGACCGGGGTCGCGGGCATGTCGATCGGCTTCAGCAGGAAGGTCACGTCCCCGGCGTCGTAGCTTCCGGAGAGCGGCATCGACCCGGTCGCGGTCTCACTCGGCATCTAAGGTCGTTCCCGCGAGCTGCGAACCGGTCGGCATCATGGCGAAGTCGCACAGGCCCATGAAGGGAGCGTCCGTCCTGCTGTCGCCGATCCCGATCACCGGCGCGTCGGGGAAGCGGGCCCGCAGCGCCGGGAGGATGTGTGCGACGGCGTGCCGCTTGCCCAGATGCGGGGGCATCAGCGCCACGTTGTTGCCGTTGCGGTGATCGGTCCAGCCCGGTGGCAGGGTCGGCACGGCCGCGTCGACGACGGAGAAAAGGGCGGAGGCATCGGCGTCCGCATGCTTGGCGATGGTGTAGAGCGGCAGGTCGCCCTCGCCCAGGACGCGTACGTTGATCGGTACCGCGCGCGTCGTGGCTTCGGCGTGGATCGCGTCACGCATCCCGGCCAGCAGGCCGCTGTGGTGCCGGGCCTCGTTCTGCATCAGGGACTGCCACTCCCGATCGATCCCGCCGTCCTCGTCGAGCACGACCCCGCCGTGGGCGCACACCGCCGCCGTGAACGGAATGCGCGCGCGGCGCAGGGCGTCCAGGCTCCGGGCCGTCACGGGAACCAGATGGGTCGTCTCGGACAACCATTCCAGCAGTCCCATCTGGCGCGGCGTGGCATAGCTCAGGGGCGAGCCGTCCTTGGCGAAGCCGAGGGGCGTCAGCCTTTCGACGGGGACGTCGCCGGGACACTTCCTCAGCGTCTGGAAGAGAGTGTCGTCGAGGTCGACGAGCGCGATGGCGCGGATCACGCGGTCCATCCGACGACGTGGGCCCCGAGGGCTCCGACGAGGGTCCCGTCCACCGTCCCCGATTCCGTCTCGTGCGCGAGCCAGGTGGTACGACCGTCGGTCGGATCCGCGTTGTAGAGGTAGTTCGGCACGCCCGTCCCGTAGTTGTCCTCGAAGCGGAGCTTGGTCGCCATCGCACCTCCGACGTGTGCTGGACTCCGGCTGGTCGCCTGGACGACGACGTCGTGTCCGTCCCGCTCGAGCTCCTCCGCCAGACGGAACGGAAGATACGTGAACTCACCGGTGCCGACGATGCGCAGCGGACCGGTGATGGCGGGAAGCGGTTCGGAGGGCCGACGGAAGACGGCCTCCGACAGCCCCAGTCTACCGAAGTTCTCGTGACGCTGCATCCGTCCTAGCGATCCGGCGACGGCGTCGAACGCTGCAGCGGAGCCTACGGTCGCTTCCGGCCTCCATTCCAGTCGGCCGCGCAGCAGCGAGCAGGTGGTGATCGGGCGTGGCATAGTGCAGTGCCAGGCGGAACCGGACGACCAGTCCGTCAGGGTCGCCACGGCGATCGTCTCTATCCCCGGCCAGGTCGCGACCAGTGCGTCGGCGAGATTCCGGATCGTGGTTCCGGTGGAGATCTCGTCGTCCACAAGGACCAGCGACCTCGGCGGATGCATCCCTTCGAGTTCCGGCTGGTAGATCAGGTGCGCTGCCGCGTGACTGTGCGGTTCCTCGAAGCTGCACAGCAGAGGCCGGTCGATGCGCTGTCGCGTGGAATGCGTGAAGAAGACGTCCTCCCGGGCCCACTGGGTACGCAGTTCCTCGTGGATCGTCTGTCCGAGGCAGACGGCGGTCTCGGCCAGGCCGACGACCAGGATGGGACCGGGAAGACCGGCAGGGATGCGCGCCGCGAGGTCGCTCGCGCTTCTCCGCATCGTGCTCGGTGCGACCGGGATGTGCCGACCGAGCACCTTCGAGACGACGAGGAATCCGCGCTTCGGATTCTCACGCGCAGCGAAGCCGCAGAGCTCGTCGAGCAGCCACGTCCCGCCGAGCACGGTGACGTCGAGACGTCCCGTCGACAGTTGGACGGATCGCATCTCGGGTGCATCGGTCGTCCGGATCCGCTTCGCGGCTGTCTGCTCGAAGTCGCCCGATCCGGGCGGACGTTCCGTCGTCGCTGACGGAACGGGCGTCGTCGACGAGGGCGACGCTGATCTGTTCGGGTTCATGATGCAGGTCTCTGGCGCTGGTTCGGATCGAGGCGGTCGGGAGCATGATCGGTGAAGGCGCGCGTCACAGCCCACCGCCTCCGGACCGTTCCACCTTCTGCATCGCGCGATCTTCGACCGATGCAGGCCCGGTCCGGACGTGCGCCGGACCGGGTCGACCGCGGCATCCCGGCTGGAGACGGGATGCCGCGGCCCGCGTCAGATGTTGACGCCAAAGGACTGGGCGAGGGGCCCGAGACCGCCGGCGAAGCCCTGCCCGATCGCCTTGAACTTCCATTCGGCACCGTGACGATAGAGTTCGCCGAACACCATGGCCGTCTCGGTCGATGCGTCCTCCGAGAGGTCGTACCGCGCGATCTCGGTACCGCCATCGGCGTTGGCCACGCGGATGAACGCGTTAGAGACCATGCCGAAGTTCTGACGCCGTCCGTCGGCCTCGTGGATGGTGACGGCGAAGCTCAGGCGCTGGATCTCGGCCGGGACCTGATCGAGCGCGACCGCGACGACCTCGTCGTCGCCGCTGCCCTCGCCGGTGAGGTTGTCGCCCTGATGCACGACCGCGCCGCCGGCGCCGTTCTTGTTGTTGTAGAAGACGAAGTCGGCATCAGAGCGGACCCTGCCCGACTCGCCGAGCAGGAACACGCTCGCGTCGAGATCGAACGCGCTGCCGTCGGTGACGCGCGTGTCCCAGCCGAGCCCGACGCGCACGGCCTTGAGCCCCGGCGCCTCCTTGCTCAGACTAACGTTGCCACCCTTTGAAAGCGAAACTGCCATGTCGTTGACTCCTGTGTTCCGGCCTCAGCCGATGTTGACGCCGTAGTTCTTGGCCATGGGGCCGAGCCCCCCCTTGTAGCCCTGCCCGACGGCGCGGAACTTCCATTCTCCGTTGTGGCGGTAGACCTCGCCGAAGATCATGGCCGTCTCGGTGGAGGCGTCCTCGGTCAGGTCGTACCGTGCGATCTCGCGTCCCGTCGCGTCGTTGGCCACCCGGATGAACGCGTTCGAGACCATGCCGAAGCTCTGCCGACGGGCCTCGCCGTCATGGATGGTGACCGCGACCGCGATCTTCTGGATCTCCGCGGGGACCTTGGCGAGGTCGACCTTCAGCGCCTCGTCGTCGCCGTCGCCCTCGCCGGTGCGGTTGTCGCCGGTGTGCTCGACCGAGAGGTCCGCCGAACGCAGGTTGTTGTAGAAGATGAAGTCGCCGTCGCCGCGCACGCGATCTCCGGCCACGAGCAGGAAAGCGCTCGCGTCGAGATCGAAATCCGTGCCGTCGGTCGAGCGCGTGTCCCACCCGAGACCGATGAGCACGTTCGAGAGACCGGGTTCCTCCTTGGAGAGGCTGACGTTACCGCCCTTGGACAGACTGACTGACATTGGTTTTGCTCCTGTATGGATCAGAGGGAGAGGTGGTCGCCGGTCGGCCCGATCGGGCTGGCGTCCTCGAGGGCTATCGGCTCGTGGCCGTCCCGGGCACGGTTGCTCCGCACGGACGCTACGAACGCCAGTCCGATGAACCCGGCACCGATGAGCCCGGTCACGGTCTCGGGGATCTCGTAGCGGACGGAGAGCAGCATGATGGCAGCCAGGGCGATGATCGCGTAGAACGCGCCGTGCTCGAGGTACGGGTATTCGGTAAGCGTGCCGCGATCGACCAGCATCACCGTCATCGATCGGACGAACATGGCGCCGATCCCGAGACCGAGCGCGATGACGAACAGGTTGTTGGACAGGGCGAACGCACCGATCACGCCGTCGAACGAGAATGAGGCGTCGAGCACCTCGAGGTAGAGGAACGCGCCGAGGCCGGCCTTGGCCACGGTGACTGCGGCGCCTTGTCCGGACGGTTCGCCCTCCTCCTTCTCGAGCAGCGTTCCGATCGCACCCACGGCGATGTAGGACACGAGGCCGAAGATGCCGGAGGTGATGAACGTCATGGCGTCCGCGGGGGCGATCAGTCGCGAGACTCCGAAGAGCGCGAGCAGCACGACCGCGATCGCGGCGCCCGAGATCCGGCCGAGTCCCGTGAACGGGCGCTCGATCGGTCCGATCCAGTGGGAATCCTTGTCGTCGTCGAGGAAGAAGGTCAGGCCGACCATCGCGAGGAAGGCGCCTCCGAAGCCGGAGATGCCGACGTGCGCCCCGGTGATGATGCGTTCGTAGGTGACGGGATCGGTCGCCGCGAGCCGCACGGCGTCGATGGGGCCGAGCCGAGCCGCGATGGCGACGACGAGCAGCGGAAAGACGATCCGCATGCCGAACACCGCGATGACGATCCCCCAGGTGAGGAACCGGCGCTGCCATACCGGATCCATGTCCCGCAGCACGGTCGCGTTGACGACGGCGTTGTCGAACGAGAGCGAGACCTCCAGCACCCCGAGGACCAGCACGATCCACAGGACGCCGAGCGTCCCCGAGAGCGAGCCCGTCAGATGGGATCCCAGCCAGGCCGCCAGTCCCAGACATACGGCGGTGAAGAGCAGTGAACCCTTGTAGTATCGAAACACGTCTTTTCCCCCTTCGCGCCGGACGACCGTCAGTCCTTTCGGCCGGCCACCCAGCGAAGTCCCCATTCGAACCGTTGATCCAGCTTCTGCTGGTCACGGAAGTATTCGACGATGCGCGTCGCCTTGAGGCGACCGTCATCGTTCTCGATCATGACGACGCCGCATACGCGGCGGTCGTTGCGCCCTTCGGTCATCCGGACCTCGATCGGCGGCTGATCCGGCATGGTGACGGTGATCACGCCATCGGTCTGCTGCCAGTTCGGAACGCCGTCGTAGATGTTGGCGAAGACCATCACGCGGAGCACCTCCTGCCAGTGGCGGCCGTTGATCCGCATGGTCTCGCCCTGCGAGACGTCACCCGTCCGGTCGTCGCCCGAGAGTGCGATGAACGGATCGTCCTCGAACGAACCGAACGCGTTGCCCAGGGCCTGGACCACGCCCAGGCTGCCGTCCTGGAGTTCGTAGAGGCAGCCGAGGTCGAGATCGATGGCGGTGCCGCCGCCGAAGTACCCCTTGCGCCCTCTCGACCAGTTGAGGTTGACGCTGATCTCCCCGAACGCGGCGCCCTTCTTCTCCAGGCTCACCGTCTGCCCCGGCTTGTCCAGGGTGACCTTGGTGAGCCGGACGGGCGGGGGCGGCGGAGGAGGTGGAGGCGCCGCGGGTGGAGCCGCCGCCTCCGCGACGTCTATGCCGAACGAGCCCGCGAGCGGTGAGAGTCCGCCGTTGAACCCCTGGCCGACGGCGCGGAACTTCCATTGCCCGTTGCGCCTGTAGAGTTCGCCGAACGTCATGGCGGCCTCGCTCGCCGCGGCGAGGGCCGGCCGGTAGCGGACGGCGGAGCCCCCGGCATCGACGGTGATGGTCGCTCCGTCGAGCAGGGCCAGCGTCTGGCGCTTCGACTGGGCCTCGTGGACCGTGACGCAGAAGACGATGCGCTCGATGGACTGCGGGATCCGAGCCAGATCGATCCGGAACAGCCCACGCCCACCCCCGTCGGCGGCGAAGGAGACGGCGCCGTCGGCGCCGGTCGGCTGGTTGTAGAACACCATGTCCGCGTCGCCGCGCACCCGACCGGTCGCCGTCAGGAGGTACGCGGAAGCGTCCGCCTCGACGTCCCGCCCCTGAGGCGCGGACCATTCGAACCTGATGGACGCATCCGTCCCGTCGACGGCCGCGTTGCCGCCCTGCTGGAGTTCGATCATGTCTGTTCCGGTAGCTCGGTCGTGTGTCAGATGGAGGACAGGATGGGGGTCATCATGTCGTGGAAGGTCTGCCCCTGGGTCCGTATGCCGATGGCCTTCATCGACCACTGCGTCCCCGACCGCGTCAGCGTCGCCATCACCTGCCCGGTGTGCGATCCGCTACCCGTCAGGTCGAAGCGGGCGAGCTCGCGGCCGTTCGTGAGGTCGACGAGTCGGCAGTAGGCGTTCTCGATCCGGTCGAAGCTGTCGCCGCGGAAGCTGTTCACCGTGAAGACCAGGGACTGCACCTCCGCCGGGAGCTTCGAGAGGTCGACCGAGATCGTTTCGTCGTCACCGTCGCCGGCACCCGTCAGGTTGTCGCCGCTGTGGACGATGCTCCCGTCCTTGCTGGTCAGCTGCCGGAACCAGACCTGATCGAGCTCCTGCCGCCTGGAATCGAACGTGAGGCACGACGCATCGAGGTCGATGTCAGCTCCCTTCGCACCGAACATGCCCATGAGGCCCTTCGCCTTCCGGACGTCCCAGCCCAGCCCCATGGAGACGCGGGTCAGGCTGCCGCCGTCCGACTTCTCCAATCGGACCGATTGCCCCTTCGACAGGCTTACCATTCGATGCTCTCCCCGTTTCGCCGCAGCGGTCTCAGACTAGCCGCCCGCGACGAAGCCGCGCAAGGCCGCCGGCTCCGCATTGTACGATGTATGATCCATTCCCGAGACAGTTGGCAGGACCCGCGTCTGATCCCGTTGCGTTCTGCGCTACGCCACGCGATACCGCCATCGGGGATTATACCGGATATGCGGAGTTCGAAGATCGGCATTGATCGACTTGTGGCGTTGATCGACTACGTCGAGGCGACGGAGCGCGACCGCCTGCGCACCGTACTCGACATGGTCGACTACCGGGGCTTCCGCCGTTTCGGCGACGACCTGATAAAGCTGCCCGGCGTCCTGGTGAACGTGCGCGACGCGGACGATCACTGCTGGCTCACCGTCGAACGACTGGTCAGATGCCCGCCGCCCGCCCCGGACGACGCCGAGCTGCGCGTCTGGATCGACCTTCCCGACGAGGTGGACACTCCGCCGTCGCTGCGCCGCGAGGTTCCCAGGGCGCTTCTGGGCGTGAGCGATGCCCAGCCGCCTGCGGCCGAGACCATCGCGCTGGACGGGTTCGAGGGCCGCGCCCGTCTGGAGACCGCCATCGAGGGGTATCGCCGTGAACGCTGGTCCCGCTGGGCGGAGGAGGAACGGCCCCGTCGCCAGTCGATCGAACTGTATAACGGGCTGTTCGCGCTCCGGCAATCGCTCGAAGGCGGATCCGAACAGCCGGTCGAGCTCGTCTGGGGCATCGGGATCGCCCGGTGGACCCGCGCCGGTACGAAGCTGCATCATCCGCTGGTGACGGTGCCGGTGGAGATATCGCTCAGCGAGCGGACCCACGCGATCGAGGTCCGCCCCCGGAGCGAGGCGCCGGTGGCGATCGAATCGGGGCCGATGGACGCCCTCGGCGTCGCCTCGGCGGAGGACTGGCGCAGCGGTGCCCAGCGCTACTTCGACGGACTCGAGGGGGACGGCGTCACGCCGTTCGCGACGGAGAGCTTCGCGCCCGTGCTGCGGCGGGCCGTAGCGGTCCTGGATCCCGACGGCGCCTATCTTCCCGAGCTCGGAGAACGCCAGCCGCCCGTCGGCGACACCCTTCGGGTGGATGACGGCTGGGTCCTCCTCGAACGGACGCGGCAGGGCACGCAGCTGATGGACGATCTGCGCAGCCTGCGCGGTCAGGTCTCGGCGCTGGACGACGTCTCCGAACTGCCGGCGGCGGTAAGGGCGCTGATCGAGGACCCCACGGACGCGGCGGTCGCGGAGGCCTATCCGGCTCTCCGCGGCGTGTCGACGATCCCCGGCGTGACGTCGTCGGACGGATCGGGCGAAGACCTGTTCTTCCCCAAGCCGTTCAACCGCGAGCAGGTCGAGGTCATTCAGCGGCTGTCCACGCGCGCCGGCGTCGTCGTCCAGGGTCCGCCGGGAACCGGCAAGACGCATACGATCGCCAACATCATCAGCCACTACCTCGCGCTAGGTAAGCGGGTCCTCGTGACCTCGCAGAAGGCGCCACCGCTGAAGGTGCTGCGCGAGAAGCTCCCGGAGGCGGTGCGACCGCTGGCGGTCAGCCTCCTCGAGAGCGACAGGGATGGTCTCAAGCAGTTCCAGGAGTCCGTCGACATCATCGCCGACAGGGTCCAGCGGACCCGACCGGCCGATGCTGCCCGGCAGATCGCCGCGCTGGACGCGCGGATCGAGGCGCTCCATCGGGGCCTTGCGGTCATAGACCGGCAGATCGACGAGATCGGGCGGGGGGCCATGGCCCCGGCGGTCCTCGACGGCGCACCGATCGAACCCGCGGATGCGGCTCGCCGCCTGCTTAGCGCCGGCACCGCCGCCGACTGGATCGCGGACCCGATCGACGTCATCGCGTCGCATGAACCCGAGTTCGACGACGAGGCGATCGCCGCGTTGCGCACGGCCCGCAGGTCCGTGATGGGACGGATCGCAGATCTCGACCACGCGGTTCCCGATGCGGCGCTTCCCGACGTCGACGCGCTCGTCCTCCTGCATCGTTCACTGATCTCCGCCGACGAGATCGAACGGACCACTACCGGGGTCGCCGCCGTCTCGCCGGGCACGTCCCTCGACGCCATCGCCGCATTGCGGACCGAGCTGGAATCGCTTCGCGCCGCCCGCTCCGACGTCTCGGGGGACGCGAGGGAATGGACGCTGCCCGTGATGGCCCGCTGGCGTTCGGACCCGGACGACCCGGCGTTGCTGGGCCTGGAGGGTCTACGCGGAGACGTCGGCGAGCTGTGCGACCTCGCCCGGCACTTCCTGGTACGGCCCGTGACGCTGTTCGACGGCGCAGCGGACGACCGGGACTTCCGGGACGCGGTGCGGACCCTCGCTTCCGGCGAGGATCTCGGGCTGTTCCAGAGCCTCTTCGCCCGCCAGCTCAAGCAGCAGGTCGGATCCGTCCGGCTTTCGGGCCGCGCGCCCGCCGACGCCTCGCAGTGGACGGAGGTGGTGCGCTACCTCTCGGCGCTCGACAGGACCGTAGCTCTCGGAGCCGCATGGAACAACGCGGCTCCCCACGCCGGGCTCGACACCGTGCCCGTCGACGGCCCTTCCGCCGGTGAACTGATGCGCCGGCAGCTCGATCACGTCGGCCGGCTGCGCGAAGTCGTACGGCGCGAACGCTCGGCGGAGTCCGCAGTCCATGCGATGCTGCCCGGATCCGGCCGCCATCATCCGGTGTCGGATGCAGGGATCGACGCGCTGCTCGAACTGCTGGATCGGCACCTGCGGCTCTCGCGTCTTTCCGAGGCGCGGGCCGATCGCACCCGTCTCGTACAGTCCCTTTCCGGCATCGAAGGGGCCTTGGGCGAGGAGCTGCGGGAGATCCTGGGCACCATGGTCGGTCATGGCGGAACCGACGCGACGCTGCTGGCCAGACGTTGGGCCGCGGCTCTGAGCGAGGCCGATGCGTTACGGGCCCTCGCACCGGCATTCTCCCGCATCCGGCACGTCTGTTCCCTGATAGAGGAGAGCGGGGCGCCGCAGTGGGCGGAGCTGCTCCGCCGGCAGCCGGTGGAGGGACTCGAGGATCCGCTCACGCCCGGTGACTGGCGGGAGCGGTGGACCCTCCGTCGCCTCGCCACATGGCTCGGCCGGATCGATCGGCACGACAGGCTGCGAGCGCTCGGGGCGGATCGGAGGGATCACGAGGATCGCCTGCGCCGCGCCTACGAGGAGGCCATCGAGCAGCGCACCTGGTGTCGGCTGGCGGAGAAGGCGAGCGACCAGGTCCGGGCCGCGCTCGCCGCCTACGCCCAGGCCATGCGTCGGCTCGGACGCGGAACCGGCGTGCGGGCGGGCCGCTATCGGGCCGACGCGAGGGCCGCCGCCGATCGTGCGAAGAACGCGCTGCCCTGCTGGATCATGCCGCACTACCGCGTCTCGGAATCCCTGCCCGCCGAGCTCGGACTGTTCGATCTGGTCATCATCGACGAGGCGTCGCAGTCGACGATGGCCGCGCTACCGGCGCTTCTGCGGGCCAAGCAGGTACTGATCGTCGGCGACGACAGGCAGGTCAGTCCCGATGCCGGCTTCCGCGAGGAGGCCCGGATGAACTTGCTCGCGGACCGCCATCTGGGCGGTCAGGTATCGGACTACAGGTCCGCACTGCGCGAGGAGAAGTCGCTGTACGATCTGGGCACGGTGGTATTCGCGGGCGGGGCGATCATGCTGAAGGAGCACTTCCGCTGCGTCGCCCCCATCATCGAGTATTCGAAGGCGCAGTTCTACAGCCACCAGCTCGAACCGCTCCGTCTTCCTTCGGCCTCCGAACGGTTGGATCCGCCGCTCGTCGACATCATGGTCGAGGACGGGTACCGGAAGGGGAAGGTGAATCCGCCGGAGGTCGACTGCATCGTCGATGCGATCAGCCGCATCTCCGACGATCCGGCGATGAAGGGGAGATCGATCGGCGTGACCACGCTCCTCGGCCAGGAGCAGGCGGTGGCGATACAGACGGCCATCGAGCAGGTGCTCGGGACCGAGATCATGCTGCGCCACGACATACGCGTCGGCGAGCCGGTGGCCTTCCAGGGCGACGAACGCGACATCATGTTCATCTCGCTCGTCGCGGACCGCGGGAGCAGCGGGCTTTCCGGACTGGGCTACGAACAGCGTTTCAACGTGGCGGCGTCGCGCGCACGCGACCGCATGGTCCTGGTCCGGTCCGTGGAACTCGAGGACCTTCGACCCTCGGACCGCCTCCGCAGAAGCCTGATCGAGCACTTCCATGCCCCCTTCGCCGGCGACGGTGCGCTGAGCGCCGACAGGCGGACGCGGTGCGAGTCGCCCTTCGAGACGGACATGTACGACCTGCTCGTGGAGCGGGGGTTCCGGGTGGATACGCAAGTCGCGGTCGGTTCGAAGCGCATCGATCTGGTCGTCGAGGGAAGCAACGACAGGCGCCTCGCCATAGAATGCGACGGCGACCGTTACCACGGGCCCGAGCAGTGGCCGGACGACATGGCGCGTCAGCGGATGCTCGAACGCGCGGGATGGGTGGTCTGGCGGTGCTTCGCCTCGCGCTTCTTGCGCGATCGCCGCGGAGTGATGGACGAACTCGTCGAGGTGCTGGCGGCGCGGGGAATCCATCCGGAGACGGGAGACGCCCTGCCCCCCAGCAGGCATACCGAGCATCGGCGCTGGCGGAGCCTGCCGCTCGACGCCGAGCACGTTCCCTATGCCTGGCTAGTCGTCGAGGACGCGGCCTGAGGAGCGCCGCGCCGCCCATGCGGCCAACCGCCATGGCCACGGGGACGGACCGGCGCTTGTCCGAAACGCTCGGGCTGTGCCCGCTGGAACGGCGGCTGGACCCGGGCGGCCATTCGACCGCCCGGACCGAACGGCGATCGCCCGGCTCAGAGCCGTCGCGAATAGATCCCGGGTCGACGCATCATGGTGCCGATACCCTTCGCCTCCTCGTGGAGCTGTGCATCCGTCTTATCGCGGGCTTCGCGTTGAGCGTTCAGCGCTAAACGCGTCAGGGCGACCGTCTCGTTCCTGAGTCCTGCCGCCATCAGCGTCTGCCGTGCGCCTTCGGTCCGCACCGGCGCGAACACGCCGCTGCCGCCGTAGGTGGCGACGTTGCACAGGACGACGTGCTGGTAGAAGCGATGCGAGTCGGCGATGCAGCAGGTCCGGTAGAGCTCGCCGAACGGGTTGTGGGCGATGACGAACAGGGCGTCGAGCGGTCCATCGCGCCCTTGGAGGTTGATGCGATGGACCAGGTCGAAGTGGCTGAAGTCGTAGCAGATCAACACCCCGAAGGCTTGGTGCTGTCCGTTGACGAAGCGGTACAGCGTATCGCCGCGCGTCATGCGCATTCGCTCGCCGTCGACCACGTCGAGCGCATCGTACTGCGAGCGGGTTATCTTCTCGTAGCTGCGGAAAAGGCCGGCGCCCGTCATGATCCACGCCGAGTTGCAGTTCTCCTCGTCCGTCTCTCCGGGATAATCGACGCCGCAGATCGCGATCGCGTTCGTCCGTCTGCAGAACGGAACGATCACCTCGTCAGCGAACCCGCGGGATACGAAGACTTCGGGAAGCACGAGGAAATCCAATTGCCTGTCGCCGGGTGGCCGCATGGCGAGCTGCCGCTCGAGCATCTCCAGGTGAAGAGAGACGCCGCTCTCGAAGTTCCGCACCCGGTTCGCACGGCCGTCGAGCTTGTCCAGATCGCGAAGACGGTACCGGCAGGAGACGTAGTCCTTTGCGGGAAGCGAATTCAGCTGGACGACGGCGACCAGCGGATCGTCGCCGTTCCAGTCGAGTCGGATGTCCTGGACCCTATCGACGGGCGGCGCACCCGCGCCGCGGTCATGGGTGTGCATGTAGTGCTCGGACGGCGCCAACGGGGCATACCGGACGCTGTCCATGTCCTTGGGTCCAGCCAGTCCCCTCTCCCCGTAGGCCGTCCGCAGACGTCGAAGCTCGTCGACGTCGAGTTCGACGAATGCGGTGGTCTCGACCGGGCCGCGCGTCGAGAAGATCTGCCCGGCGGTCCTGAGCGTTGCGTGGCGCTTCTTGCCGAACCGCCGGAAAGGCACGAACGCGCCCGAACCGCCCAGCTCGGCGACGTTCACGATCACCACGAAGCAGAACAGCCGGTGGACGTCCGCGGTGGCGTACTCCCAGTAGAGCTGGGACGCCGCGTTCATGGTGACGACGACCAGGAGCTCGATCCGCTCTTTGATCAGCGATGCGATGATGTCGGCATGGGTGTAGTCGTGGCAGTTGAGCACCGCCCAGCGTACGGTATCGGGATCGTGCGAATTATCGAACACGTTCAGCACGTCTCCGGGCACCACGCCCTCGGCCACGTCCTCGGAGGCGAGCGACATCTTCGCCTGCTCGATCAACCGGCCGCCGCTGGCGATCAGCGTCAGATTGCGGTCGTCCGCACCGATCCCGTCGAGCGTGACGACGGAACGCGTGAGGGCGGCCTCCAAAAGCTTCTCCCGGTTGCCGACGACGCCCCTGTGGAAGGAGAGTATGGACAGCTCCTCGGCGCGGGTGCGGTCCAGTCGGGCGGCGAAGGCGGCCTTCTCCGTTGCGGTCGCGTCGGCCACGTGCTGCACACGTCGCAGCGCATCGCGTTCGCCCAGCAGCTCGTCTCCGGTCCGGTCCTGGAACAGACGCACCGGGAGCATCCCCTCGTGAAGCCGCAATGTCGAAGATACATGTCTGATTGTGATCATGCTCTCATGTTGAGCATGGCGACGGCTCGGACAAGATCGCAAGGGCTCGGATACCCCCGAGAACGGCATCATGCCGGATTTCTCGACACGGTGGACCGGCGCCCTCTACGCGCGCCCGCGGCCCGTCGGCGCACGAACGCGCGCGCCGCCGGCAACTCCGTCCCGTCAGGACGGTGACCGTTCCATCAGTCGATCACGCTTCCGTCGTTGCGGAAGACGAGGATGTCCCCGTCGCCTCGTCGAGCCGCGTACGGTAGAGGAATCC
The DNA here is from genome assembly GCF_017876865.1 of Sphingomonas sp. PvP018. Taxonomy (NCBI): domain Bacteria; kingdom Pseudomonadati; phylum Pseudomonadota; class Alphaproteobacteria; order Sphingomonadales; family Sphingomonadaceae; genus Sphingomonas; species Sphingomonas sp. PvP018. Next base: position 2,361,548 of record NZ_JAGIOU010000001.1, read on the forward strand.
TGTTCCTGCCGCCGTCGGCGTCGTAGGCGTCCGAGAACCCGACCGTCCGCTGATCGACTTCGACGAACGCTTGCGCACGGACGTCTCCCTTCAGGTTCGCCGCCGTTACGACGGCTTCGATCTGGGCCTTCGATCCGGTCCTCTTCAGGAGTTCGACGGATATCTCGAGCGACAGGCTGCGTTCCTGGCGGAACGATCGACAGGACCAGCTCAGCACGGAGCCCGACGCCGTGATCTCCTCGTAGACCGTGAAGGGCTCGTCGCGCCGGGACGATGCCATGTCCGCCATCGGCAGGCGGCCCAACCGTTCGAGATACCCCTCGGGTTCCGGGGCCGACTCGCCGAACGCGCGGACGCTGTACGGGGCGGCGTGTAGCACGGCGTTTCCCGAGCGTATCTCGAAGGAGAGTCCTTCCGCCGAGATCGGGCCCACGTTGCGCACCGTCACGCGGAGACGATGCTGGGAATAGAGGCGGGTCAGGCCGTCGTGCATGGCCGGAAGATCGGTCTGGACGAGACGATCCCGCCAGTCGTCGTACCGATCGGAAAGGGACGAGTCCTCGAGCAGACCATGGGGATTGAAGCCCGACGTCACCCGGGGCGCGGGATTGGCCTCGAGGATCCAGTTCTGGATCTTCGTCCGATCCTGCTCCGTAGCCGGCAGGACGGTCGTTCGCGTCCATGGCCGATCGCCAAGAGCCTCGACGGCGACCGTCAGGACCGGCTGGTCGGCGGTCGCGGTACGCAGCTCCCGCTGGAGACGCGCTAGCTCAAGCTTCTCCGGCGCGGGCGCGACGTCGAGCAGCCAGTGCTCCGGCAGTCTGGTCGCAGCCAGATCATTGGCGCGGGCGGCGTCGCGGGGACGCATGTCGCGGCTGAGCAGTTCCAGTCTGGAGCGGTCGTCGACCAGTGCGTTCAGGATCTGCGCGACGATCCTGTCGTCCGCATCGTCGCGATCGAGATCGTCGTGAGCGGCCCAGTCGATCGGCGCGTTGCGCATGAGCGCGACATCGACCCTTGGTCCTTCCGGTCTCAACGTCACGGGCATCCCCGTCTCCACGTTCGGATCGAGCAGCCTGTTGAACGCCCGCGACCTCTCGCCGAGCCTGCCGTCCCGCTTCTTGGCGTCGATCTCGCTCTGCACCTGTCGACAGACCACCAGCAGGATCGGTCCGTCGCCGAGCTCCGCCCATGGAAGCTGATCCATCGGTCTCGTCTCGAGCACCACCTGCGTGTCGATGGCGAGGACGCGGTTGTATCGCGCGGTGTCGAGCGGGCGTTTCATCGGAGCGGTGTGGCGCCCCGGACGAGACACCGCAAGACGGATGCCGACCACGGCAGGAGCAACGGCGTCCGGTAGGCGGAACGACGGTGACGCCTCCGCTCGAGAAGAACGGCAGGACATCGACAGTGGTCGGACACGGCGGTGAAGCTCCGCGGATCCGCCGCGCGAGCAGGCATGCACCCCTGCGGAACGACACGATCGGCCCGTCACCGTAGCGAACCCGCGGCCGGACCAGACGCAGCCTCTCGGCATGGCGTCGGCCCCGTCGGTCATGCCATATCCACGGACATGACAGGACAGGATCAGCCGCCCGTGAGGACCCCGCCGGATGCCGCGCGCCGCGCCGCGGCCTTCAGACGCATGCGCGAAGCGCAGCGGACGGAGGTCGCCGAGGACTACGTCGAACTGATCGGCGACCTGATAGCGACCACCGGCGAGGCGCGACTCACGGATCTGGCGGAACATCTCGGGGTGAGCCAGGGGACCGTCGCCAAGGTCGTCCAGCGACTGCAGCGCGAAGGACTGGTGGAGAGCCTTCCCTATCGCTCGATCTTCCTGACCGCACGGGGTGCGGTGGTCGCCGCCGCGTCGCGCGAACGACATCGGATCGTCCACGACTTCCTGCGTCTGCTCGGCGTTGACGAACGTACCGCGGAGGCGGACGCCGAAGGCATCGAACACCACGTCAGCGAGACGACGCTCGCCGCATTGAAGGCCTTCATCGCGGACCGGACGAAGGGTTGAGACCGGCTACATCGACAGCCCGATTAGTTTAGCCTTGGCTAAACCACTAAGCCTGTGCTCAATAAGGGCGGAGCCACGGTTGAGGAGTCGGACGCTTGGTCGAACTGCTGCTGGCCGCGATGCTGGTGGGACACCCGCAGGACGGGCCACCGGATGCGACACCCAACGTCGAGCCGAACGTCGAACGTCCCGAGATCATGGTGACCGCCCGCACCCGACGTCCCGTCGGGGTGGCGCGTGCCGCCAGCGAGGGGACCGTCGATGGCGAGGATCTCAGGCGACGCCCCCTCCTACGGACCAGCGAGCTCGCGGAGGCCGTGCCGGGCCTGATCGCCGTCCAGCATTCGGGCGGCGGCAAGGCGGCGCAGTACCTGATCCGCGGATACAATCTGGACCACGGCACCGATTTCAGCATCGCGATCGACGGCATGCCCTTCAATCTTCGCAGCCATGCTCACGGACAGGGCTATCTGGACCTCAACGGTCTGATCCCAGAGACGGTCGACCGCATCGCCTACCGGAAAGGGCCGTACCGGGCCGCGGACGGCGACTTCTCGTTCGTGGCGGCGGCGTCGCTCGATACGCTCGATCGCTTCGCGCGGCCGTTCGCGAGCATGACCGCCGGCAGCTACGGCTATCGCCGACTGGCCGCCGGCGGCTCGGGCGCGCTCGGCGCGGGGACTCTGCTGCTCGCAACCGAAGTGAAGGCCAACGACGGACCATGGGCCCTGCCCGAGGATCTTCGGCATGTCGGAGCGTTCGGGAAGTACACCGTCGACACCGGCATGGGCGTCCTGCGCGCCAGCCTGTCGCTGTACGACGCACGCTGGCGCCCGACCGAACAGATCCCCGTCCGCGCGATAGGCACGGTCGTCCCCGACCGGTTCGGGACGCTCGACCCGTTCCTGCGGGGGCGGACCGACCGACAGGTCCTCAACATCGGATTGACCGGCGGACGCACCACGCTCACCGCCTACGCGCAGCACTACCGGTTCGCGCTGCTCTCCAACTTCACGTTCTTCCTCGACGACCCCGTCGACGGCGACGAGCTCGAGCAGAGCGAGGACCGATGGACCTACGGAGCACGGGTCTCGCGCCGGTTCGACCTCGCCGACGACGTGGGACTGACCGCGGGGATCGACTCCCAGATCGACGTCATCGGCGATCTGGGGCTCTACCGGACGCGGTTCGGGCGGCGTATCGCGACGCGCAGCCTGGTCGACGTGCAGGAGACCTCGGTCAGCGGCCATGCCGAACTGACCTGGAGACCGACGCCGCGCCTCAACCTTCTGGCCGGTGCGAGGCTCGACCACTTCCGTTTCCGGACGAGCGCGAGGGCGGGCAGCGCCGTGAGCGGCGGCGTGTCGGACACGATCGCGACGCCCAAGGCGGGCGCGAACCTGGAGCTCGTCGACGGACTCGCGCTGTATGCGAACTACGGGCAGGGATTCCATTCCAACGCGGTCCGGGGCGTCATCTCGGCCGTGGATGCCACCCCCGGCGTCTCTCGCGCGACCGGATACGAGATCGGTACGCGGTTCGAACGGGGCCCACTGGTCCTTTCGATCGACCATTGGTGGAGCCGCGCTTCGAGCGAGCTCGTCTATTCCGGAGACGACGGCACGGTATCGCCCACGGGCCCCAGCCGGCGACGGGGCATCGAAGTCACGGCCTCGGTGAAGGCGCTGCACTGGCTCGCGATCGACGCGGTCTACGCCACCAATCACGCGCGGTTCGTCGATGCTCCCGGGGCCGACCGCATTCCGAACGCTCTCGAGGCTGCCGGCGAACTCGGCATCGCGGCAACCTTCGGCAGCTTCGACGCCGCTCTGCGCGTCCGGTATCTGGGACCGCGAGCGTTGACGGAGGACGACCGCGTTCGTTCGCCCGCCACGACCGTCGTGAACCTTCGGACGGCGAGGCGCTTCGGCGCCATCGAACTGAACGCGGAACTGCTCAATCTGTTCGATACCGCCCGCGCCGACGCCGACTACTTCTACGCCTCGCGTCTTCCCGGCGAGCCGGCGGAGGGCGTGGAGGGGGTCCACAGCCGAACCGTCGAACCGCGGATGCTGCGGATCGGAGCGACGATCGGCTTCTAGTAGCCGGGGATGCGTCGAGCGCCTCGCCGCCGGACTCCGTCGGCCCCGATGCATCTGCGGCATGGTCCCGCGAGCGGTGGCATGAAGCGGAACGAGGAGGACCTGCCCACAGGAACGCGGTGCCGCGTCCTCTGCGGAAGCCGCTGTCGTAGCTCGTCCTTCCGATCCGCCGGGTCCTGGACTATCCCGGACGGATGTCTCTCGCCAGCTATCTCCAGGCGTTCACGCCGAACGAAGCCGCGATGCCACTGGTGCACGCGACGTCGACGACCGCTGGTGCGCAGATCATCGTATCGGGAGAGGTCCGAGCCTCCCGGTGCCCGGTCTACGGCCCCGAGCTGGCGTACTTCTTCTACGGTCGTCCGGCCTTCAAGTCGTTCCCGCGGATGCCGGCGAGCGGAATGGACGAGCATCTGCCCATGTGCCTCGTCATGGATCCGGCGCTGCTGGGCCAGTCCCTCAGGATCCTGCCCTTCGACAGCGGCGGCTACGACAGGTACTCGAACCATTTGAGCGGGATGGTGCAGCGTGCCGACTTCGAGCTCGGACCGGCGGGCGACTTCCCGCTGCGCCTCGTCCGGGCCTTCTTCGAGACCAACCGGAACTACTTCCACCAGCGGCCGACGATGGCGCCGGGTGCCATCCCGGTCAGCCAACCGGCGGCCCGAGCCATAGCGCGCCTGGCCCACGATCCTTCGCTCGCGGAGGACGACGACCGGCGCTCCACCATAGAGATCCAGATAGACCGCACGGTTCCTCTGGCCACCGCGCTCCGCGCTGTCGTCGGCCCGCCGGCCCTCCTTTCCGATCCGGAGGTCGAAAGTGCGCTCGACGCGCTGCCCCACGTCCGCCGCCTCGAGTACGAGACCTATGGCAGACATCAACCCAGCGCATACACGGCGCTCCTGTACGATCGCGTTTCACGCCACCTCGTCGACGAAGGGATCATGCGATGAGCGATGACGCGATCCACGAACTGCTCGGCTTCGTGGACCCCTCCGGTCTCGGCATGGGCTTCCTGGTGCCGATCTTCCGTTCGCTGACGACGAACGCACCGGACGTTCAGCTCATCGACGCCGAGGGGCTCATCGCGGGCTTTGAGCCGTACGAGGCTCCCGAGCCTTCGATCATTCAGGGTCCTTCGATATCGAGGACGATCGGCGACCCCGCCGTGGCGGCGTTCTCCTTCTCGACCGGCGACGTCGTCGTAGACGCGGACCAGGCCGGCCGCGACCTGCTGGCGAGCCGGTTCGACGATCCGAAGCTCGCCGGACGGCCGACGGTAGCGATGGAACTAGCCACCCATCTGCGCAGACCGGATCTACGCATCGGCAAGGCTCGGGAGGCGCACGATCGAATGGCCCGGACGTCCCGCAAGGTCGCCGACGACTGGCGCGACCTGGGCATCCTCACCACCGAGGTGCGCAGAGCCTTCTCCGCCGCGACGGGCGACGACGCTGCGGCAGCCGATCTGGTCGTGAGGATCCGCATGGACGTCGTCGAGATCCTCGGGCTCGACCCGGGCGCGAGCGGAAGTCGCAGGGCGAGCGTGATCACCGCGTGCGAGCAGGCTCTGGACCTTCTCGCCCCCATCGTTCCGCGCCCGGCAGCAGGTTGGAGGTTCGGGTGGCCACCCCCGCCCCGACGGCTACGCGGCGACGTGGATGCGGACGTTCTGCTCGCGTCCGAGCGCGCGAAGAGGATCTTCGCAAGGGATGCTCCGCTCGCGATCCCGTCTCTCCGGCTGTTCGACCTCGACCACCCGGCAGCCACGGACCGCCGGCAGGACCCGTCCGTGCCGACGTTCGTCGTGCGGGACACCGTGTCGCGGCGCTCGCCCATCCCGCCCGGGTCGCACGCCATCGACCTCGGTGTCCCGAAACGCCGCTCTCGAGACGCGGTGACGGGCGGCGTGACGCTTGTCCCCACGAACGGGATGGGAAGCGGAAAGTCCGCGGATCGTCACCAGCTCGCGGGAGTGCGGCTCGCCATCGCCGCCGAGCTCGACCGGCGCCGGGCCGATATCTCCCCGACCGCTGACAGGACGCTGATCCTGCGCGCCCGCGGGAACGGCCCGCTGGCTACCGACCAGGCGCTGGCGACACTGTACGACAAGGCCTGGGCCTTCGGTCTGGCCCCGTGGCGCTCGTTGCTGATCGCGCCGACGGGCGGATCCGATGATGATGATGGGCCGAGAGGCGTGGCAGAGGTGCTGTTCGCCGGCAGCAGACGTCTCAAGGGGGAACTGTGCGATGATCTACTGGCCGCCTCGAACGGCACTCTGGCGATCCTCGTCGACGACGAACCGCGGGAGCCTGCCGACGAGGAACGCAACCGCATCGCGCTCGCCTTCCTCCTTGAGCGGCAGGGTTGGGTGGTCGACCGGGGTCCGGACCTCCCCCCCGACGTGATGACCGTGCGCGGCGGACACTGGACGTTCGAGTTGCGGACGACTCCGGGATCGTCGGCGGACGAAACGGAGTCGACCTACCCACCCGACGTGGAGCTCGGCGAACTGCGGAGACTGGTCGTCACCTCGAACGCGACGGCGGCTTCGATCCTGAAGCGCCTTCGGCAGGAACCGACGCTCGAGGTGAACGTCCGGGATCTGGTGGCGCTCCGGGCCGACGAGGCGACCCCCCTGACCCTGGTGGCGGCGCATCTGAGCCGGATGGTGACGGCGCTGAAGTCGCGTTCCCGCGGGCAGTACCTCGGGATGGTCACTCGCGAGGCGCTGCGTTCCGGCGGCGAGGACGCATTCGGGACGAGGGCGCTGGCGGATCTCCTCGGTCGCCCCGGGATCGGCTCGGACGTCCAACTGTCCCTGAGATCCGCGACGATGAAGGGAGGCGCTCTGTTCGCCGAGGTCAGGGTGTCCCGTGACGACTCCTCGCAGGACGATCCGATCGGCTCCTACAGACTCATCGTCGAGCCGAAAGCCGTCCATGTGACGGGCATCGCGCTGCCGGGTGCCTCGTGACCGACCGGCGAGATCGGACCACCTTGCACGCGCTGGCGGCGACCGCGGCCACCGGTGGAGTCGCTCCGAATTCGCTCGGCTTGGCCGACATGCCGATGATCCCACTCGCCGACGTCAGGACGACGACCCGATGACGCGCCTGGTCTTCGCGGACGAACATTGCACCCTATGGGTCGAGTCCCACGCTCTCGGTTGCCGCCGCGATGCGATACGGCGGTTCTTCGGCATTCAGGCCGAGGACGAACTTGAGGTCGAAGGCGACAAAACGCTCCTCTCCGGATCGGATGCCGCCTTGACGCTGCTTCGCGGCAAGATCGCCGCGGGATCCGGGTGGCTGAGGATCATGGGGGGATCCATGGCGATATCGCCCCTGACGTCGACCGTGGCCCGCAGGGTCGTGTCCGAGTTCGGGCTGGACGGCTGCGAACGTCTGCTGACGGATGCAGGAGGCGACTCGTGGCGGGTTCCGGCGGCGGAGATGCTGGGTCGGACACCGTGCACGCTCTACCACGGTACGAGTACGACGCGCCTCGCCTCCATCCGATCGACCGGACTCCGCTTCGACATGGAGGCGAACTGGGACATGGGCGATCAGGGCGGCGCGCACGGCGACACGCGCGTCGTTTCGCTCGCGGCAGAAGCGAACGTCGCCGCAATGCACGCGCAGAATACGGCCGCTAAGATCGGCGGAGCCCCGGTGGTCCTGGCGGTGGCCACGCCTGCGGACCTTCTCGCAGACCACGACGTGATGCGGGCGACGGGGGCGATCGATGGCAAGGACAAGACGGCCATGAAGGCGACGAACGCAGTGGGGCTGTACGCGACGCCTTCCTGCTTCGCGCCAGTGCAGATCATCGAGGCGCGTAATCCCACACCATATACGACTTGGATTTCGTGGCCTGTCGCTCCCTGATGGGGCGATCATCGTAGCGGTCGGCCGCAGTCGGCATCGGTCAGGCCGAACGGACGGCCCGCCGTGGTGCATGATGCTCGGCGTGGATTCCCACGGTCGTTGGTGAGCATCCGTTCCCGGACATCTTCGACGTGTCCGGACGGCGCCGCGCATACCCACCCGATGGCGGCGGCCGAGGTCGCTGAGGAACGATGCCGGGACGACAGCGGGTCGGCCCCGACCGGACGATTGGACTCGCCCCCTGCCTCGAGCTAGACCCGGCCTGCGGAGGGGACGGGATTTGGCCAGGAGACGGAAGAGGCGTTCGGCGTGGGTCGATCTCGTCATCGCGGGGCTCATGAGCAGCATCGTGCCGGCGGCCGGCGCCTGGCATTCCAGGATCCAGGCTCACGCCGAAGCGGTAACCCGTCAGGCCGACGATCAGGCGTATCGGATGGCTGCACTGGATCTGCGGCGCGAGCGGACGCAGGCCGACGCATGCGACGCGGCGCGCGCGCTGCTCGGCGACCGGACCGCGGGCACGCTGCTGAATGCGGCCGAGCGTCGTACGCTGGCCGTCAAGGCGGAGCGAAAGGCCGAGAGCTGTCTCGCGCTACCGCCTCCGCAGGCCGAGGCGGCGCCGTCATCCGCGCTCACGAGAGCGCCGACGTGATGGGCGATCCGCTGATCTGGGTTCTGACCGTCGCCGTCTTCGTGACCGTCTTCGCGCTCCTGCGGCTGCGCGCCGAGAACGAAGCGCTCCGGGATGAACTGGAGAGCGTGCGTGCCGACAGCGACCGCGGTGAGGTCGAGCCTTCGCACGAACCGACGGATCCCGCCCCAGCACCGGCACCGCCGCGCGGAGACACGGACGAACCGGAAGCGTCCGCCCCGTGAACGCCGCAATCGCCGGCGCCGCGGGCGGCATCCTCGCGGCACTGATAACCCTGGCCGGAGTGATCCTCTCCGCCCGGTGGCGGCTGGCCGACGAGAACATCATCAAGGAGCGCGCGAAGTGGCGCGAAGCCGTGCGGTCCATCGTCGCGGAAGCGGTCTCGATCGATGCTGACACGAAGGACGGGACGGCTCGTGCCAGGCGCCTGTGGGGCGAGATCGCGCTGCGGATGAACCCGGAACCTGCAGAGGGGAAGGGAGACCGTGAACTCGTGACGGCCATCGCCAGCCTGATCGACGCGTCGAACCGCAACGACGAGGTCAGAGGCCGGATCCTCGGGCTGGCAGCGCCGATCCTGAAGCACGACTGGGAGCGGGCGAAGTGGGAGGCTTCCGGTCGTTTCTGGGAGGAGGAGCCCGAGCAGTCCCTGTAGCGGGACTTCCGGACCGAACCGGTAGCGCCCATGGGAAAGGTCCGACGATCGGCGTCGAGCATCGTCCATGCTTCCATCTGACCAGTTCCGCGGTTCACAACAACACCGGCGCGACGCACGCCACGGCGACCGCACAAGCTGCTGAAGCGCGCCGAGCCGCATGATCTGGCGATCGTCGAGGACGACATCCGCGGAATTCGAGCACGGGATCGCTCCACGGCTCGCCGCGTTCGACGGACTCGACGGCGTGATCCGGATCGACAGCTTCTCGAAGTCGCTCTCCGCCGCGGTGCGGTGCGGTGAGGTGCGGTCACACCGCCGCGCGACCGGACTGGATCGAGGCGCTCGCCGACCTGCGGCTCGCGACGTCCATGTTCGGCAACCCGCTGTCAGCCGCGCTGCTTCACGGCGTCCTTACCGACGGCAGCTACGGGCGGCACATGGAGCGATACATGCGCTTCGACGTGTCGATGTGCGACGCCGAGTCGCTGTTCGCGTTTCTGGAACGCGTCCGCCGATGGACAGGCTGACGCGGCACGATGTTGCAGCTGACCGGTACCGGCCATCCGTCTCAGTCTCAGAGCCGAGTGATCGAACGCGAGGCCCGGAGCGTGGGACGAGTGCGACCCCGGGGCGTTGCCTCGAGACGCGCTCGCCGTTCGCATCGTGACGGATCAACCGTTGAGAGCGTCCTTCACGGCCTTCGCCGGGACGAACGTCAGCTTCTTGGACGCTGCGATCTGAATCGCATCTCCTGTGGAAGGGTTGCGTCCTTCGCGCGCGGGACTGTCCTTGATCTTGAACTTGCCGAAGCCTGATAGCGACACTTCATCGCCCTTAGCGGCGGCGGAGACGATCGCGGCCAGCACGTCGTCAACGATCTTGCGTGCAGCGGGCTTGGTCATGCCGTGTTCGTTGACCAGCGTCTCGGCGAGTTCGGCGTTGTTCATTGAAGCGTCTCCGGAAGTGGCCGGTCCGTCTAGCCGCGGATTACCTCGATGGCGAGCCGGACCCGGACCATCCGACGGAAGCACGGGGCTGGGACCGCCAGCCTGGGCCCTTAGTGCGCTCGGCCTCCTGAAGTCGGCCGGGGAATCGTCCCTGTGCCCGGCGGTTCGGGTCACAACCGCATCGTGTAACCGGCGTTGAGCTCGAAGGGCCGGTCGAGGAGCAGGCCCCAGAGATCCCGCACCATGGTCTGCAGGTCGCCGGAGTCGGTGACGGCGACCGGCATGGCGCCATGCATCAGTTCGTTCCGCGCGACGCGTGCCGTCTGCATGCGCTGGCCGAGATATGGCGTGATCAGGCCTCCGTCCTGCAGGTTCTGGATCTTGGTCTCGAGATTCGTCCTGCGCAGCGTCTTGCGGGTCATCGGGGAGATGGTGTGGCTCAGCGTGGCGAACGCCCTGACCGGGAAGCCGGTCACCGCGCCATAGGCATGGAAGATCTCGTTGATCAGCGCTTCGGCCACCGAGAAGTTGAGCGCGAAGCTGGCCGGTGCGAGCTGGGCATGATGAAGCACCGCCGCCTGATAGTTCATGGCCATGCAGATCTGCAGATTGGCATAGGCCAGATCGGTCGCGCGGACCGTCAGCTCCCTCGTGAACGACGAAGCGTCGGTGAGAACGTCGGCTTCGACGATCCGCAGCCGTGGCGTCCCCTGCCGGGCGACGGCGAGTTTCGGTCCGAGCACCGCCGTCGCATGGGGCGTGGATTCCACGGCCAGCACATCGCCGCGGCGTTCGAATGCGATGATGTCGTTCATGCCGGCGCTGACGGCACCGGACAACGGCGTGTTGTGAATGGCGCAGATCCGCCCGAACAGGGCACCGGCGATGAAGTTGGCGAACAGCAGTCGCCGGCCCTGCAGGGCGACTACCTCGTCGCGCCTCGTCGTGACGTCGTCTGGGATCGCGAAGGCACCGGACCCGACGGCGTCGAGCTGCTCGATGGAGGCGAGAGCACCGCCGTCCAGGAACTGCAGCCCGATCGCTCCGAGTCTCGTCAGATAGACCTGTGCGGTGTCGCCGAAGGTCAGTTCCTCGACGATCTCAAGCGGAGCGGAGGCGGCATCGGCTCCGAACAGCACTTCCGTGTTCGGCATGATCAGAATGGAGTCGACGAGCCTTCTGGTTACGATCTGCATCGGATCGCACTAGCGGTTCCGCACGCGCCCTGCGACTCTCGACCGCTCCGATGATGTCGGCATCCGATGTCGGGAACGTCCGATCGACGGGGCGGCCGGCGCGGTCGGAATAGAGACGCTGGAGGACTTCTTCGGCTCGACCGATTCGATCATGGCCGCCGACACCGCTTCCCGCGGTCTCGAGCGCCGAGCTCTCGCGGTTCGAGTCCAACGGGAGCGCGGCTGGCACTGGCGGGGATCCTCCATCCGGTCGTGCAGGATCGCGAGTGCGGGTTGCCGACCCACCGATCCCGACGCATCATCCCGCGCCAGCACCGCGCAATTGGGCGCGGCGCTGGCGCGAGGTGCGCAGATTGTCCGACGTGGAGCGCTTCGACCCGGCTCTCCCAGGCCGACCGCCTCGCCGGCCGTGTGCGGCGGGGCGGATGGCGCAACCGGTCGGGCATGGCCTGCTGAAGGTGCCGTTCGCGCGGTGTGGTGACGGCGTCGCGAGGCATGTGTCAGCCGTCCTCGGCTCGGATCGGGGCCCGTTCCGCTGTCTCGACTGCGGCGAAGTCCTGACGCTGCGCCGGCCGATCGATAAGCGCCGCCATTTCGTGCATCGCCCCGACTCGAGGTGCACCGGCGAGACCGCCCTTCACCGTTACGCGAAGGAACTGCTGGCGGTGGCGAGGACGCTGACGCTGCCGGCACTGATGCTGGAGGCGGAGCGCGTTCGCCAGACGGTGTTCGAGGCCGGCGTCTATGCGTTCGACGTGGTGCTGCCGGAGCACAGGATCGGCACGTTTCAACCCGATGCGCTCGTCCGCCATCAGGGCTTCGAACTCGCCGTCGAGTTCCTCGTGAACCATGCCGTCGATGGCGAGAAGCGCGCGAAGGTGCGTGCCCGCGATCTTTCGATGGTCGAGATCGACCTGTCGGGACTGAAGGCCGGGCAGATGGACGGGGCCGCTCTCGACGAGGCTATCCTGCACAAGGCACCCCGCCGATGGATCCATCACCGCAGGGCAGCGGCCGCCAAGCGCAGGCTCGATGCCGCCGTGGCGCAGCAGAAGGCCGAGCGCGGCGCGAGGCTCAAGGGTCACATCCTGCGCAGGCGCCGTGCCAGGCCACCCGCCGACTGGAAGGACGAGGCGTCGGAGGCGGTACGGCTGGCCGGCCTATATGCGCTGATAGGCATCGAGGTCGAAGGCGGGCACTGGTTCGCGGCACCGGACAGGGACTGGCAGGCTCAGGCGCTGTTCGCGCACGTCATCAAGCCGAGCGAGCAGTATTCGCCGGGAATCGATCTCGAACTGAAGGGCGACTTTCCGAACGATCGCGACCTGTCGTCGAAGCTTCCGGACTGGATGCTTCGAAAGGATCTCGCGGCCTATCCGGCCAGGCGCCTGTCCGAAGCCGGGTTCAGCTTGGAGAGCTATGGCAGTCCGCACGACGCGGTCTGGCACTATCTCGCGACCCTCGCCGCGAAGGGCCAGGCCGTCTTCTGGAGCAGGCGAGACCAGAGGTTCTACGTCGAACCGGCGCTTCAGAACCTGCTGCATCGGAGGGTCGAGCTGAGATCGCACGTGACGAGACTGCTCGGCGCAGCCGGCGTGGAGGACACCGATACCGGCTATCGCGACTGGGCGAGGACGTATCGAAGCGCGGACGCCTCGGCATTCCAGCTGATAGAGGCCGGCGGCGATGGCTATCGCGACCTGCTGGCACGCATCGAGCGGCTCGAGCCGATGGCTTCGGGCTACGCTTCGGTGGTCGTCGACGATCTTTGCGGTCTGCCCCTCGAAGCGATCCGGCTCCGCAACGAGGAAGCGATCGCCGTCGCCGAAGCCGAGAAGGCCGCCGAGCTGGAGAAGGCGGCCACGGAGCGACAGCGATCGATCCGCCTGCAGGCGGGACAGATGCTGGAAGGCGACAGCGCGGCCTGGCTCGCACAGATCGTCACCGGCACCGAGACGAGCTTCGCGGATCATGCCCGCGAAGGGGACGAGGCGTTGCTGCGACTGGAACGCCGGTTGGCAACGGACAGCGACGTCCGCCGCAAGCGCATCGCTGCCGATCGGGAGGCTGCGCAGCTGCGCGTCCAGCTGTCGGAGGCGGCGAAGCGTGCATATCCGAGCGAACAGCTCGCCGAGCTCTTCCTCAGGTCCGGGCATCCCAGGCTGCAGGGCGGTCGACCGATCGACTGCTGCCGAAACGCACGGGACCTGGCGTTCATCACGAGCCTGATGCCTCGGAAGCGGTAGCGCGAATCTCGGATCGCGCAACGGGACGTGATCTGCACGGCATCGGCGGGCTCAGCCAGCTTTCGTGACCGGATCATCCGCCTCGGTGCACATGCCCTGTCGAAGGAGCGTCGGAGAAAGGGTCGCCTCTGCCTGCTCTTCGACGAGCCGCTCGTCGACGGAGAGACGATGGGTCCACAGCCCGGAGCGCTTCGACTGAGATGCGGGTCGTTCGAGGGCGACGCGCATGTCGCCCTGGGGTGACGTACATGTCGCCCTGGGGTGACGTACATGTCGCCCCTAACAGAAAAGACGTATGCGAACGGTTCCGTGCCGGTTCGCGCGGTGCCGGGCGTGAGGTTGCCCGTGTCCTGTCGAGCGTTCGATCGCAGGTCGTGCGGCCAGCCGGTTCCGGTGATGGAGACCGGACGGCGGTTCAGCAGGCCGCTCGACCTGCGTGCCGTCCTGCGCAGTCGCGGTCCGCGGCCACGCCTTCGAGCCGGCGCGTCCCGCAAAAGATCGACCGGACGCGTTTGTCGGATTGATCGCGGTGGTGCACTGGGCGTAGAGGTGTGCCGTTCGCCAGCAGGCGGACCGAGGCGTGGAAACCTCGTCAGTAAGTAGCCGAACGCCCGGCCCGAACTCGTTTCGGCCGGGGAGCGGGCGTGCATGTCCAAGGCGCGAGCCTAAAGACGCTCGCGCCTGTCTTACTGCAGGTTTCCAATCTCCGGCTCACGGGCCGGCACCGCCTCGCATCATGGGAGGCGGTGCCGCCGGCTGGAGCAGCCGAACGGCATCGACGCGAACGGGGGTTCGAGCGTGGGTGCATTCGAGGGAGGCCGCACGGGTCTGCGGAAGACGATCAGGAACTCCACGGCGGTGACGGCGGCGATGCTGCTCGCCGCATGCGGCGGCGGTGGCGGCGTCAATTCGCCGGGCGGAAGCGCTCCGCCCACGGCGACGCCGACGCCTGAGCCGCCGGCGGTGCCGACACCCACCCCGACGCCGCCGGTCACGCCGACGCCCGCGTCGTCGGCGGACACCGCCGAGTACGGAGCGTCCGGTGCCGTCGTTTCGGCGAAGGCCGCCTACGCCTACGACCGACAGATCACCGGCAGGGGCGTGACGATCGCGATCCTGGACACGGGCATCGACCTGTCGGGCCGGGAGTTCGCCGGCCGCGTATCGCCTGACAGCACCGCGTTCGATCAGCGCATCGCGCGCTGTGCGACCTGCGATGCCGAGACGATCCGCTTCGGCCTCAAGGACGTGACCGGCCACGGTACGAGGGTCGCGGGCGTCGCCGCCGCGGCGCGCGACGGCGTAGGCGTCCAGGGGATGGCACCCGAGGCGACGATACTGGCGCTGAAGATCAGCGCTCCGAACCTCTCGGGCGTCACGCCTACCTCGGGGCCGGTGCCGGAGGGACCGGATGCGAGCGCCGCGCTGATCGCGCCGGCGATCCGCTACGGCGTCGACAAGGGTGCATTCGTCCTCAGCATGAGCGTCAGCGGCTCGGCCGCGGGCCAGATCGCAACCGAGCAGCGGGCCGCGATGGATGCGGTGCGGCAGGCCGACCGCCTGTTCGTCCAGTCGGTCTCGAACTTCACCGGCGAGGACAGCTTCACCGGCCAGTTCGCGCAGAACATGCTGGGCACCGACCTCGCGAACAAGGACTGGTTCCTCTTCGCGATCGGCGTGGACCGGAACGGCAATCCACGTGCCGCCAACGGAAACGCCGGACCGCTCGCGGACCGGATGATCGCGGTCGGAGGCGTCGAGGTGCAGACCGTCGACCAGTCCGGCAACGTCGTGACGGTGACCGGAAACAGCTTCGCCGCTCCCGCCGTCGCAGGGGCGGCCGCGCTGCTCAAGCAGTACTGGCCGCAGCTCGGCGGCAGGGCGATCTCCCGCATCCTGCTCGACACCGCGACGGACGCCGGTCCACCCGGCGTCGACCAGGTGTTCGGGGTCGGCATCCTGGACGTCGGTAAGGCCATGCAGGCGCAGGCTCCGGCCTCGTCGTTCGTCGCGGCGCAGGTTGTGCTCGCGCGCTACTCGTCCGTGACCATGTCGGCTCCGTTCGGTGGCGGCGCCGCGCTCGCGGCTAAGGTCGGAAGCATGACCGTGCTCGATCGGTACGGTCGGGACTTCCGGATGACCGCCCCGTCCGGTGTCCGCACGCACGGTTCCGGACTGCTCGCAGGGAGCATGCTAGCTCCGGCGGATCCGCCATGGCGATCGGCCAGCGCCACGGATGTCCGCCTCGGGTTCGCGGCATCCGTTCCGGACTATCTTCGGGGGCGTGGTTCGATGCGACCCGCGTTCGCCTCGTTCTCGCCGACGCCCGGCCAGTCGGTCACGATGGGTGCGAACGTCGCGATCGGCCAGACGGGCGGCATCGCCGGATCGCCGCTGCGCGGCATCGCGTCGTCACCGGTCGGCGTGTCCTCTTCATGGACCGGTGGCGGGTGGTCGGCGGGGTTCGCGTCCGGTTCCACGCGGGATGCCCGTACCGCTCTGCGCACTCTCTCCCTGTCGACGCCATCCGGCATCGGCGTCGAGGTTTCCGATCTCGTCGAACGCGGCCGGGCGCTCGGCATGGCCGGGGGCATGGACCTCGGCCTGCTCGGAGCCAGGACCACGTTGGCCTCGATCACGCTGCGTCGGACGATCGCGGGCGTTCCCGTCTCGGCGCGCGTCACCGCCGCCACGACCAGGGTCGACGGCGGGTCTGACCTGATGCGGTTCGCCGGCCCCGTGTCGAGCAGCGCGTTCGCGGTCGAGGGTTCCCAAGGACTGTTGGGAGGCATGGCCACGCTCGGCCTGTCGTCGCCGCTGCGGGTCGAACGGGCCCGGGCGACGATGCCGATGCCGGTCTCCTACGACCTGATGTCCGGCACGCTGACGACGAGGACCGTCGCGACGGACCTCGCACCGACCGCTCGCGAGCTGGATCTGGAGTTCGGATGGTCGACCGCGCTGTCGCGGAGTTCGTCGTTGCGGCTGGGCGTGGCCCGCGCCTTCGACGCCGGACACGTCGCGGGTGCCACGGACACCGCCGGCTTCGTCACCGTCTCGCTACACTGAGATCCCAATCCTCGCCGTCCGACCATCAACAGGAGAAGCCGTCATGAAGTCCACCATCGCCACCATCATCGCCGCCGTGACGATGACGCCGTCGGCCCAGGCCCAGACACCACGCGCGGGGCTCAGCCCCCTGCGGATCGACGTCGCCGGAGTGCGCCTCGGCATGCCGATCGAACAGGTCCGTACAGCACTCGCGACCGCGTCCTACGCCTGCAGGCCGTTCGGCAACGAGGCCGACTTCGCGGCGCGCGTCGCAAGGGAGGTGAAGTCGCGTACCGGGGCCCGTGGCGAGGTCCCCTACACGACCGGCACGATGCAGCTCGACTGCAGGGGGCCGAACGGCGAGGGACTGACGGTGACCTTCGCTCAGACGCAGGCCGGGAGCGTCGTCGATGGATACGGCCTGGCCATCGACGGCCGGACGATCGATCTGCCCGCGCTACGACGCCAGCTGACTTCGAAGTACGGTCGTCCGACCGTCGGAACCGGCATGCGGGGATCGTGGTGCGACGCCGGATACCGTTGCGGCGACGGCATGGTCTTCAGCGAAGGGCCGACCGTCATCATCGATACGACGACCTCGGTCTCGATCAACGCGACGCGCGGCGGCCGTGCCGACAAGGCGGACGACGCGTCGGTCATGGCGGCGGCCGACCGGCTCGTACCGAAGAAGACCCGTGCGGCCTTCTGAGCGGAGTATCGCATGCCATTCCTCGTCGGCATCATCCTCGGCGACGCGCTCGCCAGGATCGGCTTCTTCCGGGCGGCTGGTGCCGCCGTCGTCCTCGCCGCCACCGGATATCTCGCATACCGGCTCGTCGGGGCGAACCTAGACCCGCGATACGCCTACGCGGCGGCTGCCGCCGCGCCGATCGCGTTGTTCGGCTGGGCCGTGTGGAATCCCGCCGCATCGCGCTTCCGACTCTGGATCGTCGACGGCGTGTACCTGGCCGCCCGACTCTCGATGTGGTGGGCCTTGGCCGCGTTCGCCTTCGGCCTCGTCGCGTCGGGCTTCCGCATCGATCGGTGGCTGATCGGCGAATGGCCTCAGGCGGCGACCGCCGGGCTGTTCTGGACGGTGCAGCGGATCCTGGGCGTGCAGACGGCGAGATCGCACCGGATCATGGGCGATCGCAGCGTATTGGAGGCATGACGTGAACAATCCTGGTCGTTCGGCGATGATCGTCGGTTTCTTCGCAGCCGCCTCGATCGCGACCGCGGCAGGTGCCGCCGACCGACGACAACCGCTCGAACCCAGCACGTACGCCGACTGGAGGGCGGCCGGAATGGATGGGACGGGTTGCTACTGGTCCAGACGCAAGGACGGCCCCGTTCTCGTCGCCGCCTCCGGCCGGACGGCCGTCGCGCGAATGGCCGGCCACGTCGTCGTGATGAGACCCGACGCCGAAGCCGATGAGCTGTTTCCCTTCACCTACGACGCGTGGACGGGGCCGGGATTGAGGATCCGCATCGAGGACAGCGGCGTCGTCCGCGCCATGGGTGACGAGACCGTCACCACGGATGCGACGATCACGATCGAAAGCCATGGGATCACGACCCGCCTCCGTGGCTCGATGATCTGCGGATCGTAGTCTCGAATGCCGTGGCGCTCGATGACGGGATCGGGGAACCGCGTGGTCGGCACGACGGGGCCGGCGAACGGTTAACCAAGGCTCATAACCCCTGCTTCATGCCCGAAGGGCACACTCGTCGCGGAACGGGGGAGCCGATCGAATGCGAATCCTGGTTATGATGGCCGCCGTGGCGGTCCTGGCGTCAACCGCAGCGGATGCCCAGGTGCCGGCGCGTGGTCCGGCGCAGGACGCCATCAACAATCTGCTCGATCCCATCAGATGGGCCCCAATCGAGACCTTCGACGTGGCTGGCGTGCGTCTCGGCATGACGCCGCAGGAGGCCCGGGCGGCGCTCGTCTCGAAGGGTTTCACGCCCAGAGCGACCGATCCGTCTCAGCCGTCGTGGGCGGCACTCGTCAGCGAGCGCGTCGCCGATCGTCGTGGCGGCAGGTCCGATGCGTCGACCGTGGCGCGTTTCACGATGGCCGAAGGGCCTCAGGGCGAGCACATCGAAGTCTGGTACGCACCGACCCGTGCCGGCGCGCGCGTAGCGAACGTGACCTATACGATCCCGTCGAACCGCATGGAGGCGCAGGCGTTCCTGGACAGCGTGACGTCGAAGTATGGAAAGCCTTCGTTCACCGAGCGGACGAAGCGCTTCTACTGCTCGAGGGGACGCGACAGTCGGGCGTCATGTTGGCGCCTGGGCGATACCGCGAACCGGCCGGGACTTCTGGCGTCGTCCGAATTCGCCGTCCGCACCATCGATCTCACGGAAGGCAGCGACACCGCCGATGCCCGCAAGCAGCAGCTGGCGGGCGAGGTCGAGGCGGCGGCTCCGAAGGACGCCAAGGCTTCGTTCTAGTCCGTCGTCGGCCCGGTGTCCGCAGGGTCATGGAAGGCGCGTCGTCCGAGGCGTTTTGGGCTCATCCGCGATGATCGCTGAACCGGACGCGATCGACGCATCCGTGCGCTTCGCGTTGGACCGTGGAGATGCGACCCCGGCGCGTGTCCCCGCCGAATGCCGCTTGAGCGATGTCCAAGGCTGATCCGTAAGGAGGGCGGACCTCCGTCCGACGCCCCCTGCAGGCTGGGACGTGTGGATGGTGACCACTGGAAGGCGGTATCCCGCCTCGTCGGTGTGAGGACGGCCCGCGTGGTCGGCTCCGCCACCAATCGGTCCCGAACGTTCATCGGTACCGATGGGCAGAAGCCGGCCTGAGGTGGTGCGATCGGGCCTTGGAACGGCTCGAGGATGGGATTGCCGCGTCACCGCCCCGCCTCGCCGGCAGGTTCCGTCGCGAGGATCGGACGGGTGTCCTGCCCGACGGACGACCCGAGGCGATCGACGGGCGGCGCTCGACGAAGGCGGTCACCGATCGTCGAACGTGGCATCGTGATATGCCATCGAACGCGGCCGTCGCCGGCATGCGCCCGGAGCATCATCGCGACCCGCTTCATCCTATCGGCGACCGGGGACGCACGCCGCCGCATCTCCCGCGGTCGCGCGCAGCAGCAGCGTGCATCCTCCTATTCGCGCGGCAGGTCGATGGAGGTGGTGCCCGTAGCGCGCAGGCACATGAGGAAGAACGCCGCCGAATAACCTCCGCGGCTCAGCTTAGTGGCGATCGTGTTCGCGTGCTGGACGTACCCCATGTCGGCGAGTGCATGCTGAAGGTCGCGATAGCTCATGCGCGCCAGCACCAGTCTGGATTTGATCAGGGCGGAAGCGGCCAGGCTCCATCTCCTCTTCTGTTCGTCATCGCGAGCATAGCAGTCCGCCTTGTCGAGCCTGGACACAGTAGTTTCCTTATCAGTTTGTTAACCAATCCGTTTAGATACTTGTTAACGCCTTGCTTCTAACGTATAGTTCGAATATTGTTTACGATTTTTAGATGGCTGCGCCCATGAGTTGCTGCTATTCGTGTTACACGAGTGGTTCAGGGGGCAGCATGTACATGACGCAGTGGCGAGACATCGCAGAGAAGTGGTTCGAACGTTGGCGTGGGCTGGTGATCCTCACGATGCCGTTCGCGGTCCTGGGCTTCGTCGAGCCGATGGTGCTGGCCTCCGTGCCCGGAGTCGTAGGGTACGTTCCGCTGCTGGTCCTGCGTAGGCTCGACGGCCGCTAGGTAGCCCGGCGAGATCATCGCCTGCGCGATGACCGCAGTGTCGGACGGCATCGGGATTGCCGCCTCGGGCAAGGGTGCGGTAGCGTGCGGAATGCATGATGGATCGGAAACGTTTCGGCGGAGGAGGCGGCGGCCATCGCGATCGTCTCCGCCGTCGGCGTCGCTGGCGAGGTCGGCATGGAAGGTGGCGGCCGTGCTCGTCGTCACCCTCCTCCCGACAGCCGCGGCGGCCAGGACCGAGGCCGAGCTGCATACCTTCCACTGTCTGCACGGATGCCCAATCGGGGCGGCCGGCATCGACGACATCGTGGTACGCGAGATCTATACCCTAGCCTCCAACGACCTCACGAAGATGGCCGATTGGGTCGCCTACCGGGTCACGCCGGATTCGATAGGCCCCTCAGGCGTGCGGAAGTGGACCGCCGACCCCTGGATCGATCCCGAAGAGACGCTCGAACCGGACGACTACGACGAGGCGCCAAAGGCGCTGGGCATCGACCGCGGTCATCAGGCCCCTTTGGCGGCGTTCTCCGGCACGCCCTTCGCCAAGGACACCAACGTGCTCTCCAACATAACGCCTCAGGGTGCGGGACTGAACCAGGCCGCCTGGCAGCGGCTCGAGGCTCGCGAGAACGATCTGGCCAAGCGGGAGAACATCGCCGTGTACGTGGTCACCGGCCCCCTGTTCGAGCGCGTCATGCTGCCGCTGCCCCGCGCCGATGAGCGGCACCGCGTCCCATCGGGGTATTGGAAGGTCGTCGCCACCGCCGATGGACGGATGTCGGCGTTCATCATGGACACGACGGCTCCCCGCACCCTCGACCTCTGCGATGCGCGTGTTCCCCTCGAGGACGTCGAACTGCGTACTCGGCTCGGTTTCTTTCCGCGCCTGGACCGTCGCGCGTTCACGGATCTGTCGCCTGCGCTCGGCTGCGCATAGTCGAGGTCGAGTCGCCCCGGGGCTGCGCCGCACGGCCCCGGCGGTTAGGCTGATGGTTCCAGGCTCGCTCGTCCGTACGACGTCGGTGGACGAGGACGCGCCGTTCCAGGAGAAATGGATCGCCCGGATCCGTCACTCGAGGTGCTGACGTCCGTGGCCGTTTCGGGCGAAGCGTCCTTCTGGATCCTGGCCGCTGCCGTAGAGCGGGGGGTCACGTCTATGGAAGCCTCGGCGGTCCGACGCTACGACCGGCGCGGCGTCGGTGCCGGGTGTTCGGGTAGGCTGAGATGAAGGAGGTTTTCTTGAAGATACCCGCGAAGGATCGGACCACTCCAGGTCAGGCACATGCTTTCGATGCGGCGTGACGCGAAGCTGAGACGCGATGCCTTGATCGCAGCGGCCGCCGAGAGCTTCGCCGAGTACGGCTACAACGTACCACTGGAGGAAGTGGCGGCGCGTGCGGGCGTCGGCCGCGGCACGCTGTATCGCAACTTCAAGGACCGGGAGGCGCTCGCGCTGGCGATCTTCGACACTGAGATCGACCGGCTCGCGGCCATCGTGGAGCGCCAGCAGGATCTGCGACAGTCGATGATCGATCTCGCCCTGATCAGTTCGCGCGGCACGGCCTTGTTCGCACGGATCGCGGCGCAGCTCGTCGCCGATACCGAGAACATGGCGGCGTTCGAGGCGTTGGGCGAACGGTTCGCCCGGGTACTGGACCCGCTCGCCGAGCGAGCACGGGCCAATGGCGATCTGCGGAGCGACATCGATGGAGCAAAGCTCAGCCTCGCGCTCCGCATGGTGAGCAGCCTGTTCTACGACCTTCATGAGAATGTCGCGGGGCATGGCAAGTTGGACGAAGCGCTCGACCTCGTGCTCGATGGAATGCTCGCCCTCAAGAGATAGAACCGGACACCTTGTCCGGAAGTCGCTTGTGATCTATGGGGCCGCCTACCCCGGACCTTCGGGGCCCGATGGCCAGACCAGCTACGAGGCGAACCGTGACCCCAGATGATGAAGCGCATCGCGTGCAGGACGGGCCCGACGCTGCCGACGACGTCGAACGCCAGGACGACGACGGAGCGAAGAAGAAGCTGAGTCCGCGCGCGAAGATCATCCTGATCGTGCTGGCGCTGGCAGCCGTCGCCGCTGTCGTCGTCTGGTACGTCCGCCACGAGACGCGCGGCAAGTACCTGCAGGAAACCAACGACGCGCAGGTCGCGGCGGACATGGTGACGGTATCTCCACGGGTCGCGGGGTATGTCGCCGACGTGCTGGTCCGCGACCATCAGGACGTCCGCGCAGGGCAGCCGCTCGCGCGGATCGACCCCCGCGATTCACAGGCGCAGGCGGCACAGGCCAACGCGCAGATCGCCGTCGCCGCGGCACAGGCGGACAACGCACGCGCCCAGATCCAGGAACAATATGCGACGATCGAACAGGCGCGCGCGCAACTAGCCGCCGCCCGCGCGAAGGCCACGTATGACGCGGGCGAAGTCGCGCGCTATCGTCCGCTCGCGGCCTCCGGTGCCGAGACCAGGCAGCAATTGGCGCAACTGGAAGCGGCGGCGCGGCAGTCCGCGGAGGACGTTCGGTCGCAGGCCGCGGCGCTGACGATGCAACAGCGCCGCATCGCCTCGTTCCAGTCGCAGGTCCGCCAGGGCGCGGCGCAGGGACAGGCGGCACGCGCGCAACTCGCCTCCGCCAACGTCGATGTCGGTGCGACGCTGATCCGCGCTGCCACGGCCGGCCGGATCGGCGACAAGACCGTCACGGTCGGGCAATATGTCCAGGCCGGAACGCGGCTGATGTCGATCGTGCCGCTCGACCGGATGTATGTCACGGCCAATTTCAAGGAGACCCAGCTTGCGCTGATGAGGCCGGGTCAGCCGGTGTCGATCGACGTCGACGCACTCGACGGAATCGAGCTGAAGGGCCGCGTGGAGAGCGTCTCGCCGGGCACCGGCGCGCAGTTCTCGCTGCTGCCGCCACAGAACGCGACGGGCAACTTCACCAAGATCACTCAGCGCGTTCCGGTGCGCATCTCGCTCGAGGCGACGCCTGCGGCACGACGCCTGCTCGTGCCCGGCTTGTCGGTCGTCGTGACGGTCGATACGATCGGTGCCAAGGACGAACTCGACCGTATCCGTGACCAGCAGAAGCACCTCGACCGCGAGGGCCGCTGACATGGCCAGCGCCGTATCTCCTGCAACAGGTGCGGCGTCGCGGTCGAGCGAACGGGCGGACGCATCGGCGTGGCTCGCGGTCGCGGCGGGTACGCTCGGCGCGTTCATGGCGACGCTCGACATCTCGATCGTCAATTCGTCGCTGCCGACGATCCAGGGTGAGATCGGCGCGAGCGGTACCGAGGGTACATGGATCGCCACCGCATATCTGGTGTCGGAGATCATCATCATCCCGATGGCCGCGTGGCTGGAGCGGATGCTCGGCCTGCGCACCTTCCTGCTGATCGCGGCGGGCCTGTTCACGGCCTTCTCGGTGATCTGCGGGGTGTCGACGACGCTCGGCATGATGGTGTTCGGACGGGTCGGACAGGGATTCACCGGCGGCGCGATGATCCCGACCGCGCAGGTCATCATCGCCCAGCGCCTGCCGCGCGCGCAACAGCCGGTCGGCATCGCCGCATTCGGCGCGACCGCGATCCTGGGGCCGGTTCTGGGGCCGCTGATCGGCGGCTGGCTGACCGAGAACGTCAGCTGGCATTATGCGTTCTTCATCAACGTGCCGATCTGTGCGGTGCTCGTCACCCTCCTCCTGCTCGGCCTGCCGCACGAGAAGCCCAAGCTGCATCTGTTCGGACAGGCGGACTGGAAGGGCATCGCAGGCCTGGCGCTCGGTCTGGGCGGCCTCACCGTGTTCCTCGAGGACGGCCAGCGTGAGCAATGGTTCGATTCGAACCTGATCCGCATGATGTTCGCGACGATGCTGGTCGGTTTCGCGCTGCTGTTCTGGGGACAGGCGACGGCCAAACGCCCGATCATCAAGCTGAAGCTGCTGCTCGATCGGCAGTTCGGGTCAGTCGCGCTGATGGGCGTCGTGCTCGGCGTGGTGCTGTACGGCACCGCCTACGCCATCCCGCAATTCCTGTCTTCGATCGCCGATTACAACGCGCTCCAGTCGGGCAAGGTCGTGCTGCTGTCGGGCGTGCCGAGCCTGTTCATGATGGCGATCGTTCCGCTGATGCTGCGGCGGGTCGACATTCGCCTGGCGGTTGCCGCCGGGCTCGCGATCATGGGCATCTCCGCGCTGATGGATGCGAACCTGACCCAGGCCTCGGCCGGCGGCGACTTCACGGTCAGCCAGTTGATGCGCGGCGTCGGCCAGATCCTCGGCATGCTGTTCCTCAGTCAGGCCGTGGTGCGATCGGTACCGCCCGACGATGCCGGCGACGCGTCCGGACTGTTCAACGCGATGCGCAACCTCGGCGGCAGCTTCGCGCTTGCCGGCATCTCGATCCTACAGGAGCAACGGGCGTGGCTGCATTCCCGTCGGATTGAGGAATCGCTGAACGCCAACGGCGTCGCGGTACAGGCTTCCGTCGACGACTTGTCACGTCAGTTCGGCGGCGTGCCGACCGCGCTGAGGGTCGTGAGCCAGCAGATCCAGGGGCAGGCGCTGGTGATGACGTACAACGATATCTTCTGGATAATGGGCGTCGGGACGCTGGCCGTGTTGCCGTTGGTGCTGTTCCTGAAGCCGCTGCCAAAGGACGCCGAACCGGCGATGGTGCATTGATGCGATTCTCCCCTGCTCTCCTTGCGACGGCCGCACTCACAGGCTGCACGGTCGGCCCCGACTACAAGGCGCCCCCCGCGATCGCGGCGGATGCGGCGACGCGCGGGACCTTCGTCCGGGCGCGGGATACGGCCTTGGTCGCAGCGCCGGGCCTCGCACGCTGGTGGGAGACGCTCGGCGATCCGACCCTGACCAGGCTGGTCGACGATGCGCTCGCGCACAGTCCCTCGATCGACGAGGCGACGGCACGGATCCGATCCGCACTGGCGCAACTGACCCAGCAACGTGCGTCGCAATTGCCCAGCGTCAGCGCGAACGCGACCTATATTCACGCCGAACTTCCCGGCGTCGGCATCGGCCAGAACGCCGCGACGGACAGCAGCGGTTCGGACACGACCACGTCCGGCGGATCGAGCAGTCTCGATTTCTACAATCTCGGCCTCAACGCGTCGTGGGAACTCGATCTGTTCGGCGGAACCCGGCGCCGCGTCGAACAGTCCCGCGCCACCATCGATGCCCGCAACGCCGATCTGGCCGACGCGCAGGTCTCGCTGTCGGCGCAGGTCGCCCAGGCCTATGTCAATCTGCGCGATGTGCAGGCGCGCATCCGCCTCAACGCCGCATCGACCGCCTTGCAGGAACGCCAGGTCGCGTTGGCGCAGCAGCGTTACGCAGGCGGCACCGCCTCGCTCCTCGACGTCGACCGGTTGCGCAGCCAGTTGGAGAGCACGCAGGCCGACGCGATCCCGCTCGGCAGCCAGCGCGACGAGTATCTGAACCAGCTGGCGGTGCTCACCGGCCGCACGCCCGGCGCACTCGATGCGACGCTCACCACGGTAGTGGCCGTTCCACTGCCGCCGGCACGGGTCGCGATCGGCGATCCGGCGTCGCTGATCGCCAACAGACCCGACATCCGTTCGGCCGAGCGCCAGCTTGCGGCGAGCACCGCCGCAGTCGGCGTGAGCAAGGCGAAGGAACTTCCCGGTATCCGCTTCCTCGGCATTCTCGGGCTCGGCGGGACCAGCCCGGGGGACGTGTTCGACACCGGCAACCTGACCACCCTGCTCGCGCCGTCGCTGAGCTGGTCGTTCCTCGATTTCGGCAGGAACCGCGCCGCGACCAACGCGTCGAAGGCGGACCGTGATGGCGTCGAGGCGACCTATCGCCGAACGGTGCTGTCAGCGTTGCAGGATGCCGAGAACGCGCTCTCCCGCTTCGGCAGCACGCGCGCGCAGCTCGGCCAACTGGGTCGCGTCGAGGCGACGGCCATGCGGTCGGCGGCGCTCAACGCCCAGCGTGTCCGAGCGGGGACGAGCTCGACGAGCGACCAGCTCGATATCGAACGCCAACGCCTGTCGGCCTCGATCGCGGCCGAACAGGCCCGGGCGCAGCTCACGCTCAGCTACATCGCCGTGAACAAGGCGCTGGGCCTCGGCTGGTCGGTGGCTGGCGACCCGGCGCGCTAGGCGGGACGTCCGGGTACGTCGACCAGCCCGTAGCAGTCATGGACGTCCTACTGGAGGACGATCGCTTGGCGTCCTTCGCTTTCTGGCTCCGGCTCCGCCGCCTTCCATTGGGCGCGACGTCCTGCCGTCACGGCGCGGTCGCGGACGTCCGAGTCGTTGGTCGGGTTCCCCCGACCCGGATCCGCCTTGCCGAGGACGGGCGACGTTCCACCGGATAGACCGGCCGACGGTCAATCCGGCAGTGGGATCGTCTCGTCTACCGCGATCGAGGCGTTCGCCGATGGCAGGCCGCTGTTGGGAAGGCCGCCGCCCACATGAAACGAATATGCGCCCCGCAGGACGCGGATGGCCCCCTCGGGCGACACCGAACTGAGATCGCGCGGCGTAAGACTGAAGCGCAGCCTGCGGGTCTCTCCGGCTGCGAGCGTGACGCGCTGGAACCCTCGCAGCGCGATGTCCGGAACGCCGGGCGCCTTGGGGAAGTCGAGGTACAGCTGCGCGACCTCGTCTCCACTGCGGGCTCCCGTGTTGGTCAGGTCCGTTTCGACCACTACGCCGTCCGCAGCGGAGGCGCCGCTCCGCCGGACGGTCACGGGACCATAGGCGAAGCTGGTGTAGCTGAGGCCGTACCCGAACGGGAATACGGGCACGCCCCTGAAGTAGCGGTAGGTCCTTCCCTTCATCGCGTAGTCGTCGAACGGCGGCAACTGACTCACGTCCCGATAGAACGTAACCGGCAGACGACCGGCCGGATTCGCCAGTCCCGCGACGACCCGCCCCACGGCCGCACCTCCGGCTTCGCCTGGGTAGAAGACCTGCAGGATCGCGGTCGCATTCCGCTTCGCCCATTCGAGATTGATCGCGCTTCCGCTCGAATTGACGACGACCAAGGGCTTTCCGGTGGCCTTCGCCACTGCGAGCAGTCTGATCTGATCGGCCGGCAGATCCAGCGAGGTCCGGTCCCCGCCCTTGAAGCCGGGGAGATCCTGGGTCGCCTCCTCGGTCTCGAGAGTGGGGTCGATGCCGACCACCGCGATCACGACATCGGCATCGCGTGCCGCCGCGGCCAGGTCCGCATCCGGCGTCGGCGATACCCTCTGCCAGACGAGCTGGCCGAACCGTATTCCCGGTGAGAGGATCGACATCGAGATCGGATAGCGCTTGTTGGCTTCGAGCTTGATCGTCCCGAGGACCGGCCGGACCAGAAGGTCGTTCGTGAGCGGCGACGTCACGAAGGGCTTTCCGTCGAACCGCAGCTCGTTGCCTCCGCCCAGCACGCCGAGACGGTATGTTCCGGACTCCGGGGGAACGAGATAGCCGGTCGCGACGATCCTGCCCCCGTTCGGAAGCGGCCCTGGCGTCGGCGTTTCGAAATTGACGAGCGGCAGCGTCTCCGTCGACAGCGGTTCCGCAGCGAAACCAGCCGTCATGAACCGGGTGATCTTGTCGGTCAGTGATTTCGGTGCTGGCGCGGAGGGTGCCAACGATGCGAAGTAGCGAACCGTCACTCCCGGTCCGCCGTTCTCGTTCTGGAGCGCGGACGCCGGCACGACGTCACCGTCGGTCAGGGATGCGCCCGCAGCCACCAGCCTCACGTCGGCTCCGGGCAGCGCCTCCCTGATCCCGTCGAAGATCGACGGCAGCGTCGAGGTTTCGCGGCTGTTGTAGTTGCCCCGAAGACCGTGACGGGAATCGGCGAGCGGGCCCACCACGGCGACCTTCAGCTGCGTCCGGCGCAGGGGGAGGAGTCCGTCGTTCTTGAGGAGGATCAGGGATTCCTCCGCCGCCTTCAGGGCGAGTGCGCGATGCTCGGGCGTATTGACGACCGACCTGGCCGATGGCGCAGCGGCGGCGCGATCGAAGCCGCCCGTCCGGATGCGCACCGCCAACGTCTTGACCACCGCGCGATCGAGATCGGCTACGGAGAGCTGACCGGTCCTGACGGCTCGTACGATGTTGTCGGACGCCCCGAACGACTTCGGATCGAAGAAGCCGTCCGCGGTGCAGATCATGTCGAGCCCGGCGTGCACCGCCGCGGCGTACGCACCCGGTGCGTCCTTCGCGTATCTGTGCGTCTCCCATATGTTCGAGACGGCTTCGCAGTCCGAAACGATCTGGCCCTTGAAGTCCCAGGCCCCGCGCAGCGTCGTCTTGAACAGGAAGTCGTTGGCGCAGGCCGGTTGTCCGTTCACTTCGTTGTACGAGCACATGACCGCTCCGGCCTTGCCCTCCACGACCGCCGCGCGGAAGGCCGGCAGATAGGTGTCGCGCAGATCGTGCAACGAGACCTTCACGTCGGCGACGTGACGGGTCGGCTCGGGTCCGCTGTGCACCGCGAAGTGCTTGGGCGTCGCGATGTTGATCGGCGC
The DNA here is from genome assembly GCF_017876865.1 of Sphingomonas sp. PvP018. NCBI lineage: Bacteria > Pseudomonadati > Pseudomonadota > Alphaproteobacteria > Sphingomonadales > Sphingomonadaceae > Sphingomonas > Sphingomonas sp. PvP018. The sequence continues at coordinate 2,390,577 of NZ_JAGIOU010000001.1, forward strand.
GTCCGGATCAGGACCCTGGATGCCGGTGACGTAGGCCACCCCCATCCGCGCGGTCAGGAACGGGTCCTCCCCATAGGTCTCGAGACCGCGGCCCCATCGCGGGTCGCGGAGGATGTTGATGTTGGGCGACCAGATGTCGCGACCCGCGCCCTTGTCCAGAGCGTGCCCCGTGCGGATGCTGCGATCGCTGTTCTCTACGGCCTCCGCGGTTATCGTCGCTGCGACCCGATTGAGCAGATCCGTGTCGAAGGTGGCGGCGAGACCGATGGGCGATGGATAGTTCGTCGATCGTGGATCGGTATCGACACCGTGCAGGGCTTCGTTCCACCACTAATAGTCGGCGATGTCCAGTCTGGGGATCGCGGGTGAAGTGCTGATCAGCAGGCTGGCCTTCTCCTCCAGCGTCATCTTCGATGCCAATGCTTCGGCACGCCGTTCGGGCGACGACGCCGGTTGCGCCGACGCCATCGGGGCGAACGGGATCGCGGCACAGGCGAGCAATAAATGCCTGGTGGAGCGACGGACGGAAGCGGAGATCCTCATGCGGCGCCAGCCTTTCGGTCTTCGCAGGTTTCGGAATTCGCAGCTAGGACGTCGGAGGAGTCGGCGATCGCCCCCCCGGTGGTCTGATCGCCAAACCTGCGGCGCCCGACGAAGAAACCTACTTATGACTACCTTGTCAAGTCGACGTTCGGAAGGGCGTTTCGAATCCCTTCCCGAAGAGAAGCGCTCCATCGCGATCCTGCGGCCGAACAGGTCGGGCAAGCTCCCGGGGCGGTTCCCGCTTCGCGGGGATCCGGGGCCGGGGCGCGTCGTTCGTCACCGGTTCCGATCGCTCGGCTCGACCGTGCCTCGTCCGATGCCGCGCCCATCGGACGTGGGCGACGCCTCGATACCCATCAGCGTCGTACGCGTCGGCGACCTTGCTCGGATCCACAGCACCCGACGATCGTCTCCGTACCGGACGAGGCGGTACCGTCAGTCCTCGTCCCCGATCTCGTCCTCGGCTTGCCCGCCTTTCGCCGGCGTCTCGCGCCACCGCTTGATCAGTTCGTCGAGCCGCGCCTGGAAGGTTTCGACGTGGGACAGGATCGCAGCCCGGTCGATCTCGTCCGGGTCGCGCTTGTCCTCGTCGTTCTCTGCGGTCGACTCGTCTTCTCCCTCCCCCTCCTCGGCTTCGCCTTCGATCAGGAGGCGATAGAGGCCTTCCAGCTCGAGCTTGTCCGGTGCCGGCTTCACGAAGAATTCGTGCCACGTGTTGAGGATCTGGACCAGGAACCTCTCCTGTTCCGAGAGCGCGTCCCATTCGGCATCCAGGATGCCGCGCAGCTCGAGAGCGTGCGTGAGCAGCAGACCGCTCATCACCAGCTGCGACATCGCGCCGAACATTTCGTGGAGAAGCTTCTCGGTGGCGTTCCCCCGCTGGAAGCGGCGCCACGGATCGCCCGATGGGAGCATTGCCGAGAGCACCTTCGTCGCATCGCGATACCCGCTCATCGGGTCCACGGTCCCCGGTAGGGCGCGGCGGTTCGTCCAGAGCTTGAGGATGAGTTCGACCGCACGGTCCTCCGCCGCCTGCTTCGCCTGTCCCTCGCCGGTCTCGACGGCGTCGATCAGTTCGGCGAGATGGTGTGCCATCCATCGGTCGATGGTCTCGCCGCGATGATCGATCCCGAGCTGGTCAACGATCGCCCGTCCAAGCTCCAACACGTCCTTCGGCCGTGTGGAGCCCGCCCGTTCCGTCGAGGCGGTAGAGTCGATCATACGCTTCCCGGGGCGTCTTCTCTTGCGCGTCATGGCTTCGTTGATCGTCACGTCCTTCACGTCGAATCTCCACTTCGATCACCAGCTCGAGCGCTTCGCGCCCGAGGAACTCCTGCAACTGTCCTCGCTCGACCAGCAGGCGACGGCCCGACACCTTGAAGTCCGTCGAATGCCGCTCCTCGTCGATGTCGCGGTCGCCCCAGCTCTCGTACAGGAACATCGGCGGCCTGTTCGTCGCCGACCACGAGAACGCGCCCGCCGGACCGCGCTGGAGCCCGCAGGCCTCGCGCACCCGCGCGCCCGGCCGCAGATCGACCAGATCGGTGGCGCCACGCAGGGGATCCTGCGCATCGATGCCGCCGTCCGAAGAACAGCTGCGCAGCCAACCGAGCAATCGGTAAGGTGCTTCGCCCTGCTCGAATTCGCGCTCCCCCTCATAGGGCAGCTTGTAGAGGAAGGCCGACTCCATCGACTGGAGCGCGCGCAGCAGCGCCGGCGCCGCTTCGTGATGGACCATGGCACTCGAGAAGGAGACCGTTTCGACGCGATCTGAGGATCGCGACCGCCAGCCGCCCCCGACGATCAGATATCCTGGCCGATCCGAGACGGCGAGCTCCGACCGCATCCGGTCCTCGCGTACGGCGTCCGCCCATTCGGCCAGGGGCGCGGCGGGCGGTGTCCAGAAGTCGGGGCGGAGCGGCGTGGGATCGCGCAGATCGGCCGACCACAGGGGCGGCTCGGTCAGCATCTCCCGCGCGATGCGCGCCTCCATGTCGTCCCAGTCTCCCCGCTCCTGCACCGCGAGCGGCTCCGTCTCCATGAGCTCGCCGGTCGCACACCATAGGGCGTGCCATTCGAGATGGGTGTTGAGGCGCTCGAGGGTCGGGTTTGAGCCGTGCCGGTTCGACGTCAGAGACCATTCCTGATTGCGGAACCTGTCCCGCCGCCGTTCGGCGTCGAAGGCGCGGATGTCGCCGGGATAGCCCCAGCGATCGAGGATCCATCCTTCGGCGGTCCGGAGCAGCTGTTCGAGCGACACCCTAGCGAAGGCGCGCAGCATGGGCACGTACCAGTACGGTATCGTGTCCATCGTATCGAACCGGAAGCGCCGGCCCTCGTCGTCGTGACGGGGCGCGGGACCGCGGACCTGCTCGTCGACTTCCGGTTCCGCCGGCAGCTTCGAGCGTCCGACCAGCTTCAGCTGATCGAGCTCGGTCCCGCTCAGCGGCAATCGACCTGCGTTCACGAGCTTGAGACATGCATCGCGTGCGAAGGAGCGCAGGAGCACGTGCGGGAAGCTCGCATCCCGCGCTATCTCCAGCAGCGTCGTGCCCGCCATGGCGCCCACCTCGGGCATCTCACTCGCGATGCGGTCCCAGGCGACGGCGAAGTAGAGCCTCGCCGCGATCCAGTAGAATTCCAGGTCCGGCGAACGAAAGACCGTCTCCTCCCGCCGACCGTACTCGCCGACCAGCGCTTCGAGCGTCTCGGTTCCGGCGAGCCGAGCCAACCTGCGGATCGCGTACACGGCACGCCACCGTACGCGGACGTCGTAGTCGCCCAGACAGGCATGTAGGAATCGCCCGACCGCAGCAGGCACCGTCGCGGGAAGCTGCGTCGGATCCCAAATCTGATCACGATCCTCCGACGCGACGCGTCCGGCCAGCCTTGCGGCATACCAGCCGCCGACGTCCGCCACGGCCGTCGCCTCGAGCCTGCCCGCGATCAGGTCGGCGAGCGCGAAGACCTGCTCTCCGCCCAACGCGTCGCCGTGCAGCTCGACTCCGCGCAGCAGCAGATCGACGATGCGCGCGGATGGCAGACGGGTCCATTCGAGCGAGCGCGGAAGCGAGGTCTCGCGATAGGCGATGTGGCCGACGAATTCGGGGAAGCGGGCGACGATGACTTCTGGAAGCCTGGTCGCGGCCCAGTTGCGGATCGCCGGCGACGTCCAGGAATCGAGCAGCGCGAGCAGCCCGTCCATCATCTCGCCGCCGATCCCGACCCTGGTCGTGGAGACCGCGTCGAGGAAGGCGACGCGGTCGCGCATGACGACCGCGTCAGCTGCCCAGCCGAGGATCTCCGATGCGGAGACGTATCGCTCCGCCGCACGCGCCTCGGTCAACGCCGCGGTCAGGGCGAGGTCGAGCGCCTCGCCGTCGATCAGCGCTTCGCGGGTCCAGGTGGGCCGAGCCGGTTCGGTCTTCCCGCGCCCTGGTCTCCGGCTTTCGGATGCGCCGGACCAGAGCGGGGCTTCGTCGGGCAGCCCGGAGAGGAATTCGTGGCGATCGGTCAGCGCCTTGGCCCATCGGCCCGCCCCCCCGGCGCTCGCGATCCGTGCGACGAGCTTCTCGTCCTCGCGGTGATCGTGTCGGATGAGACTGTCCCAGGCCGCCTCCTCCTGGAAAGCGCCCTGAGGCGAACCGCCTTCACTGCAGACCGGCAGCGCGATCTCCGTCACCCCATTGTCGCCGTGCAGCAGCAGATCGAGCGCCATGGCGGTCGCCGGCGGCAGCGTACCGTGGTGCAGGCCCGCCCTGAGCGTCGCCGGCAGGGTCTCGCCATACCGCGCGAGACCGGCGTCCTCCCATTTCGCCGCGTTCGCGAGCGCCAGCGGCAGGTCAAGGGCGGTGATCGTCTCCATCACCTCGTTCCAGGGGAGCCCCTCATGACCTTCGAGGCGCATCGCCGCGTCCGCCATGACTTCGGACAGATCGCGCGCAGCGGAGCGACGGTCACCGACCTGTTCCAGCCCGAGCTTCAGGAGCGAAGCGATCAGTTGGAGCTGAGGCACTATCTCGCGGTCGAGTTCGCTCGCGGCGGCCACCGCGTCGTTGAAGACCTCATTCGCATCATCGGGACTGACTGCGAGCAGTATCCTGGCATATGCGACCAGCGCCTTGGACTTGTCGTCGGCTCCCATGCGTCGGCCCCGGATCGAGCGTACCGACGCGTCCACGTCCTGGACGAGCCCGGCATGCAGCGCCGGCTGCAGCGCCAGCCTGCCAGCGAAGGCCTCGTCGGGCGAAAGATCGCCGTTGCCCCAGCGTCCGTGCACCCGGATCGCCGTCTCAGCGAGCATCCGGCAGTCGATATCGGTTGCGAGCAGGAGCAGAAGCGAGTGCGCCGCGGTCGCGGACATCGGCGCGACGCCGCGGGTTCCGGTGAAGCGCCAGCCTTCCCCCTCGCGCCGCCGGGCATGACGATCGAGCAGCTTCGTCACGGAGTCGTCGTCGGTCGCCGCCGTCCCGACCAGCGCCGCCGCCCGAGCGACGTAGATGCCGAAGATCGACGCGGTGACTTCGTTCAGCTTCCTGTCGGAATCGCCTTCGTCACGTGCGCGCCTGCGTAGTTCCTCCTTGTCCGCGGTTTCGGGACGAGGCTCGTAGATCGTCGCGGCGTCGGCGACGCGTCCGTCGCGAGCCGCCTGCAGCGCATGCGCGCGGAACAGCAGATCGAGCCGCCGCGTATCCGTAGGGTCGTGGATCGCGATGCTGCGATTGGCCGGCTCGAGCATATCGGCGAGAAGTCCATCGACCAGTTCTGCGGCCACCTTCTCCCTAGCGAGCAACTCGATGGCCGACATGACGACATCGAGCACCAGGGACGAAGCCGTGGCCGCGTACGCTCGCGACCGCAGGACCGATCCGAGCCTGAGCCGGCGCCGCAGCAGTGCGGTGAGGCCGGCCGCGAGCCGGTCGCCATCCGCCGGCTGGCCGGCCATCGCCATCGGGACCAGGAGGAACGGCTCCTGCCACGGCTGGAGCATGCCCGTATCCAGCACCGCCTGCAGCAGATCGGCTCGTCCCTCCGCGAGCAGGCGCGGCACGAGGCGCCTTGCGACCTCGAGCCGGATCCGCTTGGGCCGCCATGCTCCCAGGGCGTTCAGAGCCGCTGCCGCGCCGCGCGATCGCAGCTTCGCCTCGATCCCGGCTGCGATGTCGGCGAACCCTAGACGCCATTCATGTCCGCGCCGTTCGCCGGATGCGTCGCGGCGTGCCGACATCCATGCCGCGATCAGGCGGCCTCCTTCGCGCAGCGAGATCCGGTCGTCGGCGGCGGCGTGCACCGCCTGTCGGTGCAGCAGGAATGCGCCGTGCCATCCGATCTGCCGGGGATCCGTGAGGATCAGACGGCCCGCGGTGTCGGCGGCGAACCGGACGGCGAGGTCCGGATTGTCGCGGAGGAGGGCGCGCAGCGCCCTCTCGGTCTTCAGCCCCTCCCCTCCGATCAGGACGAAGCGCAGCGCGCGCGCCGCATCGCCCGCCTCACGGCAGACCGAGATCGCCAACCGGAGCCGAGTGAGTTCGGCTTCGCGCCGCAGGACCGGATCCGCCACGATCGCCGGGGACGGATCGCGCTCGACGAGATCGAGCAGTTCGATGCCGCGCCCCGCCGAGACCAGTGCGCCCGCGACGTGCTGCGCGGCATAGGCGTCGTCGGCGCTGCGTGCGAGCAGCCAGTCGGCGGCTCTTCGCGTGACCGCCGTCATCACGGCCGCGCCCTCCGCACGCACGAAGTGCTCGAAGTCCTCGTCGGCGAAGCGCACCCGACCGTTCGACACCCGGATCGCCGGCATCATGTCGGTGCAGATGTCCGCGAGCACCGGGACGGGCACGTCGAGGACGGCGGACAGGTCGCCGAGCGGAACGGGCCGGGCCAGGGCGATCAGGCCTGCGCAGAATCTCGTCAGATCCGACGGATCGCCGCTCTTCGCGAGCGCCCGCTCGAACTGTTCCCGGAACACCTGGTCGAGCGATCTGCCGCCCGGCAGCAGACGATCGATCGCCGTCTCGGGAGGATCGTCGCCCAGGTCCATCGCATAGGCCTGTACGCGGGGCACGCCTCCCGTGAGCTCATGGAAGCCGTCCAGCCACTCCGTAGGCGCGTGCCACGTCCGCTGGACGTGCTCGGCGGTCTCGGCCCGGGTGAAGGACCGTATCTCGTGCGTCTCGTAGCCCGGCGGAAGCGCGATCTCGGGCAACCGGCCGGTCCGGGCGGTGACGACGAGGCGCACGTTCTCAGGGACCTCGCCCAGCCGGATGAAGTCCTGCACGAAGCTGGTCTCGGGAGGCTTGCGCGTCGCCGCCGCCGTCACGGAGTTGTCGGCCGCGTCCACCGCGATTACGATCAGGGCATCGGGGTGTTCCGCCGCATGGGACCGGGCCGCATGACGCAGGCGGTGCGCGAACATGCGCGGCGGGTCCGCCGCCTGCTGGCGTCCGAGCAGGATCGGCAGCCTCAGTCTGACGGCGAGTTCGTTGGAGAGCTGCAGGAAGGCGTCGACGGGCCGATGACGCAGCGCGTCTGCATCGAGATAGCTGCCTCCGCCGTAGCAGTCGAAGGTGACCATCACCGACCTCGCGGGCAGCGCCGCCTCGATCTGCTGCAGCGCGGTCGTCTTGCCGATGCCGCCGGGGCCATGCAGGCAGAGGCGCTGCGAGCCGCCGAGCAGTCGATCCGCGGCCTCCGCGACGCTCCGTCGCGCCACCGGCGCGGCGATGCTCTTGAGCTCCGGAGGGCAGGGGAAGAGCGCGCCGACGTTCGAGAAGCCCAGACCGAGGAGCACGGACTCCCTCGTGATGAGCTCGCCTGAGAATTCCGGACGCATGCGGTTGCGGATGAAGCGGCGCAGCTCCGAGACCGACTGGAGGAGTTCGAGATCAGTCCATCCAGCCATGTCCGCGAGCAGCTTCTCCTCGATCGCATAGCGCGAGCCGGTACCGCCCTCGAAGCGCAGTGCGGCGGCGAAGCGCTGCAGGTCGGCCTTCTTCAGGCCTGCGGCGTGGGCGAACTTGGCCGTGTCCGCCGCGTCACCGGGCGGACGGTCCCGCGGCACCGCGATGCCGCCGGTCGCGATGGCGTCCCTGGCGGTCTCCAACGCCGGTGAGATCCGCTGGTTGGTGACCAGTACGACCTCGACCGGCCCCTTCGGTCTCCGCGCCTGGATGCCCGACCACGCCCTGGCAAGCCGATTGAGAACGGTATCCTCACGCTTGTCACCTTGGCAGAGACGCGCGACCGTCCAGCTGGCATCGGGATTGGCGGCCGAATACTTGAGCTGCTCCAGCACGATCCGGTCGGCTTCGCCGGCGTCCCGGCCGTTCTCGTAGAGCGCGCAGTCGACCCCGTCCCAGGTCGCTGCCGGCGCGCTGGCCTCGTCGACCGGCGCCAGGCCTTCGACCGCCAGCGCCTGCAGAGGATCGCGCGGGTCGAGAAGGCGCAGCGCGTGGCGCGTCGCCCAGAGCTCGTGATAGTCGTCGCCCGTGTTGGAGGCCCGGGCTCCTCTGAAATCGCTCAAACAGCCTCGCCTCGCGCGTCCGCCGGGACGGCATGCCATCCGGTTCGTCGTATCCCGCCCATGCTAGGACGGATATCGGGCCACCGGTCGAAATTCTTTCTCACGGACGTCATTGCGGGTGCACGCGCCGGGAACGATGGCTCCGGCGCGGCTGAGCGAACGCCTGCCCACCTCCCCCGGTCCGGCTTCAAGCATCCAGATCGAAGCGACCGGCATCGTCATGCCGGTCCGCGGGCATGCGCCCCGGACGCTCGTCGACCGGTCGAAGCTTTGTGATCGGCCGAGGGATTGACATCGCTTAACTCGTAGCGACGATGGTCATGATGCAGCCCTTCGCCACCGAATTCCCCGTCAAGCGCTTCGACAACAAGGCGGCCTTCCCATCCGAGGTCTTCGCCTGGCTCAGGGGGATGCGGGGCAGCACGATCCTTTCGTCGACGGCCGAACGCGAGTTCGACGACGAGAACGTCTATCTCATCGCCGCATCCGGCGAGGAGCTCCGAGTGCGCGAGCTCACGCAGGATGGCGTACGGATCGCGGTCGGTTTCCAGCACGACATGCCGGACAATCAGGGACGCGTCTGGCGCACGGAGGCCGTACTCCGGCGCGGCGCGAACGACACCGGACAGGACGTCATTCGTTTCCGGACCCAGTGCATCGCGAAGCGTCCCGGCGCATTCCTCGAGTCACCGAAGAAGCCCTATCTGATAAAAGCCCTTCTGAAGGAGGGGTGGGGAGCAGTGGATGGGGAGATCGAAGTCTTCGACGAGCCGCTTTGGCTGGAGGATGACGAAGAGGACGTCGCGCTCGCCGAACTGATCCTCGACGGCAAGGCGAGCCTGTGGCTTCCGATCATATACGTGTCGGCCACAGAAGGCGGTGGATGGCTCCTTACGACGGATGAGATAGAGAAGCTCGCATACGATCTGGGCGGCGTTGCCCACGTGGTTGTTGAGCCGAACCGGCAGTTCTCGTTCCGCCTGAAGGCATCAAGCGACGGCCGGAACATCTACAACGGCACGCTCGGCATCGCGATGCCCCACCGCGGCTTCATTCGCCGCTTCTTCATCGGGACGCAGTTTCCCGATGTAGCCAGCCTCGTCGGAGATGTCCGGGCCGCGGTCGTGGGTCTGCGGGGTTTCATGCCATCGGTCGGTTGGGACTGGACCGCGATGCAGGAGCAGGTGCTCAGGAACCAACGCGTTGCCTTGCGCGGATCGCTTTCCGAGACCGCCGCGGACGAGCTTCTCGACGACTACACCAAGCAGCTCGAGGATCTGCAGGAGGAGAATCGCTGGCTCAAGGAGCAGCAGAACTCTCAAGCCGTCACGAAGATCGCGACGGAAGAGCGGGACTCTACGACGGAAGGCGTATTCGGTGGGGTCGGCAAGGAGATCTATCCGGGCGAGATGGCGGATCGCATTCGACTGGCCGCCCGGACCGCGCTGTCGGTAAAGGATCTGAACGGCATCGACGGCCGTTCGATCGCCGTTTGGGAAGGTATCGTCGAGCGTGTTCCCCGTTCTCCCGGGCTGGACGAACTGCTCGCCGACCTGGAGCGTGCGACCAAGGACCCGAAGCGGATGGCGAAGGAGGTGACGGCTGTCCTTCAACGTCATGGATACCACAGCAAGTCCGACAACAAGCACATTCGGCTGGAACCCGATGAAGGCTATAATGGGCTGCAGAACATCACCGTTCCGAAGACACCGGGTGAGGTTCGCGGCCTCAAGAATCAGCGCAAGCAGATCGAGCGGACGCTGGGCATCTCGAAGCTTCGCTAGAACCTACGAACGCAGAACGCCGGCTCGCCCCCGGGCACCATCGATCAGGCGTACGCAGCCGGAATGCCCGCCAGCGCCCGACGACCCCGACACGAAACCCGAACGGGCGGCATCACCTTCGAAATCGCTTCCGAGTGAGCCAGGGACGGCCAACCCCGTCGCGGTCGTCTCGGCCCCCCCCGGCTGATGCGACCGCGATCTGCAGCAGCCCCAGACTAGCCGGCGGGAGGAAGCGCAGACGAAGTCACGGCCGCTGACCCGACGTCGGGTGGAGGCTGCTGCGCCGGCATGGGTGTTTCGGGCGGCATGCCATCGGGCCAGCCGTCCCGTGCGAGCGCAGCGTCGAGACGTGCGCGCATGTCGGCATGGGCGGCCTTTCCTTCGACAGACTCCGCATAGCCGAGCAGGCCCTGGATGTGACGGACCATCCCCCAGAGCGACGCGAAATGCCGGTGCGCCTTGTGCGCGCTCAGACCGAACTGCTCGACGCCGCGCACGTGATCGGCGAGCCTGCGGCGGTAGGGGCCCGTCAGGCGAAGCCTGGAGCCGTGTACCAGAAGGCCGAGCACGACCTTGCGCGCGCCGGGCGGAGCGACCGATATCTTCTTGCGATGCAGTGCGTGACCGAAGGACCTGAAGATCCGCTCGACCTCGATGATGAGCTGGCCGGCACGCTTGCGGTCGAACGTCCCGCCGGTCGAGAAGGCGATGTCGTCCGAGTAGCGCGTATACACCATTCCGTAGCGGCCCCCGAGCGCTTCGAGCGCCTCGTCCAATCTGAAGGAGGCGAGATTGGCGAGCATCGGACTGGTCGGCGCCCCCTGTGGAAGGTGTCCCATCATCCTGGTCCGGTAGGGTCTGATCGAATAGCTTCCGGCATCTTCCACGTGCCACTTCGGGTTGACGATCTCACGTCCGTGCGGCTGTCGGGTGCAGAGCCGCGCGAGTTCGAGACTGATCAGAGGCTGGTAGCCGGCCGAACGAAAGACGCGCCAGGCGGCTCGTTCCGTGATGCTCTCGAAGAAGTCGTGGATGTCGACCTTGATCAGCCATGCAGCGCCGAGATGGCGGGTCGCGCATCTTGCCGGAGAGCAGTCCTGGGCATAGGCGCAGGAGGCGTGATGGACTTCGATGTTGTTCAGGACGTTGCGGGCCAGCCAGCGCTGCAGAGCGAGGAGCAGCGGCTCGGGCGCCGAGATGAGCCGGCTGCCTCCCTTGCGCTTTCCGATACGGAAGGGCGTGTAGGGGTCGGCGTGGCGCTCGACGATCGCACGCAGGTACGCGTAGTTGATTCCGGTGAGATGGGCGAGATGTCCCAGCGTCAGGATCGCCGGCAGCCTCTTCCGTTCGACCGGCAGCGCCTGCTGCAACGCGTGCTCGACGATCAGCGGGTCGATCGATCGCTCGGCGCCTTCGCTGCGGTACAGGTTGGGTGAGGCGGAGATCATCTACTCTGGCGCATCCGCGGGTCGATAGGGGAAGGGGCAAGCCCTGCAGTCATCACGAAAGAGGAAGGGCCCTTCTCCTACCGGCGCGTCTGGCGGGTGCTTCTTCCGTAAGCGCGACGCGCTTTCCCTGCCGGTTTCCCGACGTGGAGGCCGATCAACGATCGGCATGGCTAGAAGTCACCGCCCCACCCGTAGGTACCGTGGATAATAGGGTTCATCCGATCCATGCAAGGGGGCAATCTCATCACGCAGCGGGATGCCCTTCGCATGCGCCAGTTCCTTGCGCCCGGCATCGGTGAGGCGCAGCGTCGTCCCGGCCAGTCCCCATGCACGGCATGCGTGGAGGATCGTCTGCACCTCGGAGTGCGCCAAGCCGGTCAGACCCATGACGCGGGCGATCGATACGGGCCGGCGCGACAGCGCGGAGAGGACGAGCAGGACCCGCGTCGTCTCGGCACCCGCGACCGCGCGCCAGCTGCCGGCTGCGAGGCGCCGCTGGCCCAGTCGCATGAACGTCTGCTCGGCACGCTGTTCGGGCGATGCGTCGCCGAACAGCGAGAACAGATCGCTTGGAACCGCCTGGTTCAGGAAGAAGGAACGCCAGCCGTCGCCGAGCCGCCGCCCGGCCTGCCAGAGTATCGGGGGCAGATTGTTCGGTACCGAATGCACGAACGCCATCATCCCTCGGCTGTTCCCGTACCCGTAGGCGCCGGCCTTGCCGGTGGGCACGTAATGGTCCCGGCAGAGCTTCTCGACCGCCTGCCGCTCCGCGCCGGTCCATGGGCGATCGCCGAACGTCGGGCACATTCGATGCACATGGACGTGATCGCGACCGAAATGCCGACCGAGACGGTAGGTCGCATCCAACGTCGCGGCGAAGAGGACGACATGGACGTCGATCCACTTGCGGGACAGCCAGGATCTGATGGTGGGATGTCGCCGGAACGCCCTGTCGAATGCCAGCACCCGATCTCCGGACCCGGAGAAGTCATCGACGAACAGTACCGTCCTGCAGCGCGCGGCCCGCATGTTGCGCAGGCTCGGCGCAGCGACGAAGGGCCCATCGTTCTCGGCCCCGCGGCGCAGGCTCGCGGCGAGATTGCCGATCAGGGCTTCGCTCCCCGGAAAGGAGGTAGAGGGAAGAAGCTGAGGACGGGAGTCCCGGCTGTGCAGCGGATGGTAGCTCTGATTTCCGTCCACCGCTCGAACCGGCACCAGCGCGATCGGCGATGGCAGGATGGCGGCCAACGCTTCGATCCCTCGGAACAGATCCTCGCGCAGACGGTCCGCGCCGATCAGATCGAGGCCATCGAGCAGCAGGCGAGCAGCCACCTGCTCGTCCTCTTCGAAGTTGCCGAGCCAGGCCTTCCCACGTTCGGTATCGCTGGGGTTCATCGTCATCCGGTCTCGGCGGAGGGTTCCCTGCGATCATTCCACCCGCGCCGGCGTGGAGCAAGGACATGGATATCCATGATCCGGAGGCGTCGCCTACCGCGTTCGGACCAGACCGGACCGAAAGGCGGTTTGCGACGTACCGCCAACAGGACCGAGGGATAGTACGAGATCATCCGAACGCCATCGGCTGAAAGGGAATTCTCTCCCGGCACGCCCTCGCGTATTTCGAAGATCGGTTCAGCCTTGCCGTCGATGACATCGGTCCGCCGTTCCGATCAGCAGGAAACGCGAACGTCGGCGCGACGCGATCGAATCGAAGCGACTGACCGATGCGAAGCCGGCGCGCCTTTCACTGGCCGAGCCGCGCGGATACGACTGCCGCAACGATCGGAAAAGGGGACGAGATGCGGTTCGGACATATGGCGGCGACCGTGCTGCTCGCAGTTGCTCCAGCAGCGGCATGGGCACAGCCGAGCCCCGCAGACGTCCAGCTCAAGGCGGTCTACGACGCCGAATGGGCTTGGCGACAGAAGGAGTTCGCGCAGATCGCGGACGGCCTGCGCAGCAAGTCCGACGATCGTTTCCCTGCCGCCGCCCCTGCTGACTGGGCGCGCCGGCGCACCTACTGGAACACCGTTCTCGACCGCATCGCGCATATTCCTGCAGCGCAGCTTTCACCCGAAGAGCGCCTCAATGCGGCTGTCCTCGGGGAATCGCTCCGCGCCGAGGTCGCGAACATCGACTTCCGTACCTACGAGGCGCCGCTCAACAGCGATTCATACTTCTGGGGCGAGGTGAAGCCCTATGCCCCGCTCGAGACCGCCGACGACTATCGCCGCTACATCGGCCGGCTCAAGGACGTGCCGCGCTGGTTCGACCAGAACATCGCCAACATGCGCGCCGGACTGAAGCGCGGCTTCACGCCACCGCGCGTGTCGCTCGCCGGGCGAGACGCGACCATCGCCGCCTTCACCAAACCGGGCGCGGACAATCCGCTTGCCGAACCGTTCAAGACGATGCCTGCTTCGATCCCGACGAACCAGCAGGCCGCGCTGCGTGCCGAGGGACTGGCCGCGGTCGATGCGGCCGCGGTCCCGGCCTATACGAAGCTCCTCGCCTTCTACCGCGACACCTACCTGCCGGGCACGCGCACGACGATCAGCGCATCCGCACTGCCTGACGGCGCGGCGTTCTATAAGAGCCAGGTCCGCGAATATACGACCCTCGAGCTTACGCCGGCCGCGATCCACCAGATCGGCCTCAAGGAAGTGGCGCGCATCGACGCGGACATGAAGGCGACAATCGCCACCACCGGTTTCAAGGGCAGCTTCGCCGACTTGCTCGCGTTCCTGCGCAGCGACCCTCAGTTCTACGCCCGAACCCCCGACGAACTGCTCGGCTTCTCCGCCTACGTGGCGAAGCGGATGGACGGGCGGCTGAAGGACGTCTTCACCACCCTGCCCCGCTACCGCTTCACGATCCAACCGGTGCCCGACGCGATCGCGCCGGTCTACACCTCGGGTCGCGGCGGGCTCAGCGCGTGCCTCATGAATACCTACGACCTCAAGTCGCGACCGCTCTACAACATCGTCGCGCTGACGCTGCACGAATGCGTCCCCGGCCATAGCCACCAGGCCGCGATGGCCTTGGAAGCCCCCAGCCGCCCCGCCTTCCGCCGCGAAACGTACTTCTCGGGCTATGGCGAAGGTTGGGGGCTCTATTCGGAATGGCTCGGCACCAAGCTCGGCATGTACCGCACGCCCTACGAGGAATTCGGCCGCGAGACCTTCGAGATGTGGCGCGCCGCGCGGCTCGTCATCGACACCGGCATCCACTCGATGGGATGGAGCCGGCAGCAGGCGATCGACTACCTCGCCGGGCACACCGCTCTGGCCAAGCTGGACGTGGAGATCGAGGTCGACCGATACATAAGCTGGCCGGGCCAGGCGCTCGCATACAAGCTCGGCGAGATGAAGATGCGCGCGTTGCGCTCCAGGGCTGAGGCGCGATTGGGCGACCGCTTCGACCAGCGCCGCTTTCACGACGCCTTGCTCAACATGGGATCGGTCCCTCTGCCCGCGATGGAATCCGAGATGATGAAGTGGATCGTGGCAGAGGAATCGCGCTGATATCGATGTAGCCCACTGTCCTTCTTGCCAAGCCGAGACCGGACAGCAGCGCCGGCTGCATATTATTCTGCGGCCGAGCATCTGGTGCTGTGCGACGCGACCCAGCTCATCCTGGCGGGCGTCGGGAACCGCGTGGGGCGCAGTCTGCTTGTGTCGACCGAATCTCCCGGTCGGCAGAATTCAAGACGGTCTCTAAGGCTTCGTACTAGTCCGTTTCGTGGGCTTCGCCGGGGCGCGACGTTTGCGTTGCCGCCCGACCGATAACCGTTGGCGGCCTTCGGGTGTGCCTGACACGTCCAAGACATACACGTCGATGGACGGGCGGCGGTCGACAGGGATGCGCTCGACGAGCATGGTCCGGAGCTGATCGGGCGTAGCCGGCGCGTTCGCGCCATCCGGATGCGGCGGCAGATTGAAGCCGGGTACGTCACCAAACCAGAGGACGATGTAGACGCCGCTGCGGTCGGCGCGCCAGTCGCGCGTATACTGGGCGTCGAGCTGCTCCGACGCCGCCGCCCAGACCTGAGCGTGCCATTGACCCTTGATCTCGATCGGCAGCACCATCGTGTCGAGGCTGAGCCCGATGTCCGCGCGCGTGACCCCGGGCATCTGCTCTTCGGGATGGAACGTGATCGCCGCGGGCAGCTCGGAGGAGAGCTGATCCACCAGGCGGTTGCGACAGAAATTCTCCTCATGGGGCCGATCGCGGTCCCAGAAGACCACCCAGCTGTCGAGATTGTTGCCCGCAAGCTTCGCTTTGAACGCCGTCAGCCGGTCCTCGAAGAAAGCTCGCAGATCATCGACCGAGTGAGGCAGGGCGCCGGTCACCGCGGCCTTCAGCGTGGCGAGATCGGCAGGGACATAGTCGTGATCGGCCTGCACGCGGCGCTGCTGGACCGCGGCGTGCTTGAGATCCTCGAGATAACCGGAATCGATCGAGGTGAGCAGTGAGGCCAGCTTGGCAGCGGCTGCGGAGGTCGGAATGGCGGACAGCGCGGCAATCGCCTCCTTGATGAAGTCGGCCGCATCCCAGGCGTTCGTGTCCCCCCTGGTCACCTCGTCGGGACGCCTCGCAAACGGCCAGTGCGAGGCGAATGCATCGATCACGAAAGTCAGCTGATCAGGCGAAAGATCCGACAGGCGCAGCCCGACCGGTGGCTGAGTGACCAGCCGCAACGTCCAGAGGAAGCCGGGACGGTCGGCGGCGGCCTCGCGGAGATGCCTCTCGCACGCCGCGAAGTCCGTGAGGAAGTCGACGCCCAACCAGAAGAAGACGGCGTCGAGGTCTGCGCACACGTGGTCGCGGGCGGCGATCGCCGTCGCGCGGATGTCGGCCGGATCGTTCCCGAGCAATGGCGTGACGAGATCGCCCACCGTGGTCGCGCGCACCATCGGAAATCCACCCAGCCATTCGCGGCTCAGCCGTGCCGCGATGGGTGCCAGTTCTCGTTCGTGGGTCAGGAGATACAGGTCGGAAACATGCTCGACGTCGGCCGCGAGCTGCGGTTCGATGCTCGTCCTGTAGAATTCCTCCTGCGCGGCCGGCGTGTCGAGTACGATCGCGGCGAGCGCCTCCTCGATACCGAGCGGATCCTCGGTGTTCGACGCCGGATCACGTCGCCAGGCCATGAAGGCGCTCTTGAGATTGGCCCGCGGGATGGTCGCCAGGGATCGGCCCAGTCGCAACATCTCGGTGACGCCGGCGATCATCACCACCTCGATCGGGTACCGCTGGTTCCGGGCATGGCACTCGGCGATCCGCAAGGCGGACGGCATGTCCGATCGCGACAGACTGGCGATGAAGCCGGAGAGCGCGCGCTGCGCCAAAGAGGGCGTGAGGAACGCCGCCATCTTCTCCGATGGCTCGCCTGGCAGATCGCTCACATCAGAGAAGTCGCCTCGATAGGCTCGAGCGGCGTCCTCCAGAACCGCGCCTCCGGCATCGACGTCGCCGAGGTTCGTTTCGATCCATGAGCGGTGTGAGGCGAAGGCCTGCTCGCGTTCGGCTTCACGTTCAGCCTGCCATCTTTCGTCCTCCGGATCGCGCTGCTCGACGATGGGCTCGGCGAAGCGCTCGATGATCCCGGATCGAGCGGGATCGCCGCGGGTGGTCTCCTCGGCAGCCTGGCGCATGGTCGTCGACAGCCCATCGCGGGTCCGGCCCATCCATACCAGTGTCTCCCATTTCTCGGTGTCGGGACCCGCCTCCTCCTCGATGTCGTACCAGGCGCGGAGGAGATGCGCGCAGTCCTCCTCGTTGGGATAGAGCCCTAGCGTCGAATCGCCGATCCGGAAGGCGAGCTTCATCAGGTCCTTCTCACTCACGTTCAGCAGCATCTCGATCTGGACCGCTCGACGCGCCGCAGGATTGTCCGCGAAATATGCCCTGATCTTCTTGGGCGCCTTGTTGTCGTAGCCGGTTTGCCCGCGCAGCCAGTCCAGCCAACGCCCAAGATCGGCCGGCGAGGGGGCAGGCACGAGTCCGAGGCGGCGGACGAGCAGCGCAAGCGCGAAATCCACCAGGCTCATGCGCCGTCGATCCTGCCGCCGCACCATCAGGCCGTAGGCGGCGATCGTGTCGAGCCACGCGTCGAGGACCGAGGCCGGCTGCCGCAACAGCCTTCTGTCGGCGTGAATGGTGTTACGGCTCCGGGCAGCCTTCCAGATGCCGATCGGGCTGAACGTCATTTGGATATGAGCGAGCAGGAGAGGGACCGCCTGCTCCGGAGCGACGTCTGCGACGGCGATGCCGATCGACGAAGTCGCCGCGATCCGCAGCGAGTTCTGATCGCCCAGAGCGGCAAGCGACTTGAGCGTCATGGGCCAGTCGCTGATGGCGCCCTGCTCGACCAACGTGTCGAGCGCGCTCGCTCGCTGCGCATGGTTCCGGGCGGGGTCCAGCAGGATGGCATGGAGTTCGGCCGTGAGCGCCGCGCCGAGGGTGGTCCCGTGCAGCGCATCGATCAACAGGCCGCCCAGGAGCTGGTGTTCGCCGGGCGCCTTGATGAGGTCGAGAAGCTCCTCCTTGAGCTCGACCCTCGCGAGCCCGCTCGCCGACTGGCGCGACCAGTCCTCCGCCCGGAAGAAGGGATCCTCACGCGAGAGATCGGCAAGCGCGCGCAGCAGGGCGCGCGCGGTCGGGAGCGGGAGGCCGGCGACGTCGCCATAGCGCAGCACGCCATAGGGATCGTCCGAAACGCAGCGTGCGGCGAGCTCGGGAGAGAAGCCGGCAAGCCACGCGTTCAATGCGCGGAGCGAGGTCGGGACCGAGCCTCCCCGACGCAGCAGCGCGATCACCCGTCTGGCCGATTGCCCGGACGATACGCAGCTCGCGAGCCACTTAGCGCCGAGATATTCGGCGACGACCCGATGGACGGGCACCAGCAGGTTCTCGCCCTCTCCCTTGAACAGGCGCGTCTTGATCGCATGCCCCATCTCGGAACCCGAGGGCAGCGCTGCGAGACTGGCGAGCGGAAAGAAGGCCGAAGGCAGATCGGCGGTCGCCCCGTTGAAGATGCCGAGCTTGTCGCACAGGAGAAAGGCCGCCGAACCGGCGCCGGCGGCGAGCATCAGCGCATCTGGGTCGCGCCCCGCGTGCGCGCTGCCCTTATGCCGATCGTTGTCCTCCAGGACGAGCTTCGGGCAGGCCCGTGCCAGCAGCGCGCCGCGGCTCTCCGGAAGGGCACCGCCGTCAAGCGCGACCTCGGCGAGCAGGCGCAGGGTCAGCGGATTGCCGTAGATGTCGTGAAGCGCGCGCTGGGAGAGATGATCGAGGATCGTGTCGGCGTCGAGTGACGCGAAGCGGGTCTGGAGAAAACGACTGGCGTCGTCACGATCAAACGGTTTCAGCGCCAGGATCGTCGCGTCGCGCCCGAAATCGTCCTTGATCTTGATTCGATCCGCCGCGCCGCGCCAGTCGGCCGCTCGGCAAGAGAGGATGAAGTCCGGGTAATCGAGCTCGGATAGCTTCATAAGCACCGCATCGACACCGCCTCCGGCCGCATTGGACGCTACTTCGTCCAGTCCGTCGATGACGAGGCGCGTCACCGGGCCGAGCATCTTCGCCGGGTTCGTCATGCGGACTAGACGGGCCGCTCCCACGACGGTGACGTCCTTGCTCCCCCTGAAGGATTCCATGAGCACCGTCTTGCCGGCGCCGGGGTCGCCGACGATGACGAGCGGGCCCTGCAATCCCAAGATGGCCCTCTCGTGGACCTCGGGATCAGTTCCGTCGGACGCGTCCACCCTGTTGAGCCGCCGTTCGATCGGCCGCTGGGCAGGCGCCGACGGCTCGCCCTTCGCCGCCTCTTCCGCACCGCGACCACCACTGTCTTCCTTCGTCATCCCTGACGAATAGCGAGCCCCTTACGACAGGCAAGCAGGTCCCGACCGGTGGCGCTGCATGAGGATCCCTCGGTCGCCCGATCGATGGCAGCCTCGACGTCCGCTTCTGCTGAACGTCCCATGGAATGGCCTTCCGCCGCATTGCCGGAGAGTCCTACGAGCGGCGGTCTTGATCCGTCTCATCGGTTCCAGGACCGGCGTCACGATCCGGGAGAGACGGCGGTTGCGCGCCTAGTCGACGCCTTCCACGGAGCCTTCGTCCTCGTCGAGCTCAAATGTCGTATCCCTACCCATCGCTGCCGCGCGCAAGCGCCGCAGACACGAAACGAGATAGGCATCCGTCGGCCACTCCGCCTTGTCCAGAACGGCAATGCGATCCGCGATCTCGTCCGCCCCGGCCAATTCGTCGAGCGTCGCCTTGTCGACGCCGTATCCCGGCGGCACCATGAGCGAGGCGAAGGCCGTCAGCGCATCGGCACCTTGAAGCTGACCGAGGAAGCTACTCCTCAGCGCGTCGTCCCACAGGTCCAGGTTCGCCACGACGAAGATCGCCTCGACGTTCGGCAGCCGCCGAAGCGCCGTTCCGTTCTCGATGGCCGCCCGATATCGAGGAACCTCGCGGCCCGCGAAGGACAGCGTCTCCGTCGGGCCGAGCACGCCACTCTCCCTCCTATTGCGATCATGCTTGGTGAGGCCGTTCGCGAAGAGCAACTTGCGGAGGATGGACGGCACGAGCACGAGGTCCCCGCTCGCGATGAGCGCCTCCATGATGATCGGGACGCGATGGGCATGCTTCGGGTCTCGCTGGCCCAGCCTGATCACGCTGGCCGTCGCATCCTCGGCGATTGCGCGGCGCACGTCCGGAGTGTCGGCCCAGTCGCTCGTCCTCTCAAGGAGACTGGCCAGTGCCGGCCAGAACAACCTGTCCTGTGCCGGCTCGAGCGCGGCGAGCAGGTCGTCCGCACGATCGAGGAATCCCCGCAGCCGATCCGTGGAATACAGCTCTCCGAGAGCTCCTTTCATCGCGGCGGCGTCGGGTAGGTTCCATATCCTCTCCACCTCGGTCCTCGGGACCATGTCGGGCGGATTGCCCAGATAGAGAAGCTTGATCAGGTTCCTCCTGCGCGCTATACGATCGGGCGGTTCGGCGTGGGACCCCGCGAACCGCGGAAAGAGCAGCCTTAGGAGAGGCTCCATGTCCTCAGCTTCCGATCCGAGCACATCGACGACGGTCTGCCCCTTCTCCTTGTCCATGCGGCGTATGAGCCGGGCCACCGTCCCGGCCTCGCCGGGATCGTCGACGACTGCGTCGATGTCCGACGCGATCACCGTGCGGAGGTTCGGCGCCTTCGTCACGATCCATGCGTAGCCGAGCACGTCGAAGGGACAAACCTCCCGACGGACGGCGGCTTCGAGGATCGCATAGGCGCCGATCAGGCGTTTCACGTCACGCGGCGTCTCGATCATTCCGATCAACGTCGACCTGTTCTGCTTCTCGTGCTCCTGCTCCGCCTCCATCATAACCAGATCATGGCTCCTGAGAGCCGCGTCGATGAGCATCTCGACGTCTCTTCCGAACAGTGGCCGAAGAGGTATCGGATATTGGATGATCTTCTCGATATAGGCCTCACCGCGTCTTCCGTCGCCGCGGCCGAGAGCCTCGGTGACCCGCTTCGGATCGTAGGCGACCAGATACGAGATGCCCTTGATGTTGCCGATGGCCTTGATCAGCTGCGCGACGGCACGCACCTCGTCGTCCTCGACGCGGTCCAATTCGTCGACCAGCACGACGACCGCACTTCTGCTCTTGGCGAGCTTCTGCTCGAGAACCCTCCTCTCCTGCTGCGGCGAGCGATCCGCAGGCTTCCTGATCACCGCACGGACCCTGTCCTTCCACTTCGTCCATCCGGTCGTTGCCGCGCCGCCGGCCCCGTGAAGGTCGACGAACGCCGCGCTCGCGTGAGCCGCAAGGACGAAGATTCCGGTCATGACCGCCGTCAGGAAGGGGATCATGCGCTTGACGGCTCCGAACCCGATCGGGACTCCGAAACGCCGACATTCCAAGCGGCTGGCCGAATGCCCTCACGGTCCGCGCCGCCGAGGATGCGATCGCAGGCCTCGCGCGTCCCGCAGACGAACAGCACGGACTTCGCGCGCGACATGCCGACGTACAGCATCTCGCGATCGCGGCCCACGTCGCACCCGTCGAACGCCCAGAGGATCACCACGGAGCGCTCAAGTCCCTTGAACCTGGCCACGGTATCGACCGTGAGACGACCGGGCCCGAAGTCCTCCACCCGGCCTAGCTTCACGGCTGCGGGAAGGGGCAGCTTCTGAAGCACACGCTCCCGCAGAGAGCGGTCGGTCGCGTCGCACAGGAGGATCGCGATCTCGTGGGGAGCCACGTCCTCCTCACCCACCAGCTTCGTCACCAGCGATCCGATGGATCTCGCCTGCTTCTCCATGTCGGGGGCGAGAATGCGCTTGATGGCCACGCCCGCGATCTCGGGCGGCGCGACGGCCGCACCGCGATAGTGGCCGTAGGCGGCAGCGTGGATGGCATCGGTGTTGCGGCAGTTGCGGTCGAGCATCATCGGCTCGCCGGGTACGGGTATGCTGGCGGAACGACGGTAGATGTCCTGGTTCTCGTCCAGGAACACGTAGAGCATAGCCTCGTCGGGCCGGGTGAGGAGCATCTCCACGGGCAGCCAGTATTCGTCGCCGAAGTCCTGAGCCTCGTCCACCACGATCGCGTCGTAGATCGGACCGAGCGCATCGACCGCGACCGCGAGCGCCATGGGCATGAGATGGTCGAACTCGTTCCCTCCCGGAAGGTCCGCACGCGCCTCCGCGAGCAGGTCCCGCCCATGCTTCGTCCTCATCCTGTCGATCCATCGGTGACAGACCTGGTGGAAGGTCGCAACGTCGAGACCCTCGATGCCGATGCACTGCTCCCTGAGGTGGTCCGCCAGCCCGCGATTGTAGCACAGGAGGAGCGTGCGCATCCCCTCGGCAGCGAGACGCACGGCCTTCTCGCGCGCGATCAGGGTCTTCCCGGTCCCGGCCCCGCCCGCGATCATCACTCGCCGCTGTCGGCGCAGCATGTCCAGGATCGCTGCCTGCCGATTGGTCAGAACCAGCCGAGCACCGTCCTCGTCCGCGATCCGAGCCGAGAGAAGCGGTCGCGTCGATGCCGTGCGCGCGAAGAGCGCGATCAGCGCATCTACGCCCCGCGCGCCGATGCGCTGATCGTCTCCGCGTTCGCCCTCCCAGTAGGCGAAGGCCTGCTCGATCCATGCGTTCAGATCGGACAGGTCGCCCCGGTCGCCGATGATCTCGATCGGCGCATCGGGCCCGCGCAGCCGGTCTCCGTCGCCGACCCCGGGCAGGAAGACCGCGTAGCCCAGAGTGAAGCGTCCGATGCCGAGCCTCCTCCAGGCCGGGCTCTCCTTCAGCTTCTCAAGAAGCGCGAACTTCCCGCGTCGCGCCTGCTCGAACGGGTTCTTGATCACATGGGTCGCATCGTTCCGGTCGATCGAGATCCAGGCCTTCGTCCGATAGTCGAGCGAGACCCGGCCGCCCTTGACCTCGATGGCGAGCAGACCCTTCGCGGGGTGGGCTACGAGGATGTCGGTCTCCCCTTCGCGCGCTCCGCCGCCGCCGCCGGGACGTGCGATCCACGCGACCGAATGCAGGATCGCGTACTCGGGGCCCAGTTGCTCGGCGAGGGCTCCGAACACGACCAGTTCCGCGTCGGAGTCGGAGACCGCGTGGCGAGGATCCGGGAAGCATCTCGCCATCAGTCGATTATCCGGAGAGAGGAGTTGAAGGGGATGCCGCGCCTCCCCTCGACCGCGCCGAAGTCGACGACGACGAACGGGATCGCGCCGCGAGACCTGATCTCCACGACCACGCCCCTTCCCCACAGAGGATGCTGGACCCTCAGCCCCTCCCTCAGATGGATCTCGCGCGCGGAGGCCCGCTCGTCCGAGGCATCCCTCCAGTTGTTGTCGAACCAGTACTCCTCGACCTTGCCGAACGGGTTGCCGATCGCGGTCACCCGCTGCCGCTCCGGATCCCGCGCATGCTCTACGATGTAGATCCAGAACTCGTCGGGATGCTCTCTGGCCATGGAGAACTGGACGTGGCTGAGCTTTACGCCTCGCTCGGTCCATTCGTCATCGAGCCCCTTGACCTCGATCAGACGGCGCTCGCCACGAGGGGACTTCGACACGATGTCGAACCCGGGGTTGAAATGCGGCTGCCGCTCCGGCTCCCATCCACGCCCTTGCTCGTAGCTGAGCGCCGCCTTCATGGCGGCGGCGTCGATGAGGACCGATGCGTCATCCGCACCCGCCGAGGAGGCGGCATCCCCCTCTCCGCGGCTGCCGCTCCGCGATACGTAGGAGAGCATGCGCGAACGCCGCACCTGACGCTCCGCCGCGGCATCGACCCTGTCGCCGCCCCGTCCGAACGGGCTACCCGTTGCTCGTCCCTCGCCGATCGGGCTCCCGTGACCGGGAGCGGTGTCCGCAACCCCGTGGGGAGCCGCCTCCTCGCCGGGCTCGGACCCGAAGCCTCCGCGACCGGAAGCCGAGCCATAGGCATCCTCGTCGGTATCGCCGGCCACCCCCTCGCGGTCATCGTCGGAACCCGGATCGCCATCCGCTTCGCCTGCGCCCGGAAGCGATCCCCCGGCCGGTCTCCACGAACCCCATCCGCCCGCCGTGCCCATGTCTTGGGCTCCGTCCTGCGTGGCGTCATCGTCCGCCCCTCCGTCGGAGCCGCCGAGTTCGGGCGGATCGGAACCCCCCGTCGCATGGTCGCCGTCTTCGGGATCTTCGTAGTCGATCGATCGCGGCGCTGACGGCTCGCCGTCTCCGGGCTCGGAAGGGTCGACGGCTCGCGAATCCTCCTCCAGGGGCTCGTCGACCTCCTCGTCCTCGAGTTCGCGGCCGACCGCGATCTCGACGTCCAGATCGTCCGGAGCCTTGAAGTCCGACGCGGCCAGTGCCTGCTCGGCGTCCATCCGATCCGCATGCGACATGATGTACGCCGCCGTCATGCACAGCGGCGGTACGTCGACCGCGGGGCTGAACCGCTCGATCTCGGAGAACAGGGCGCGGAACGCCGCCGCCCAGTCCACCCGCCCCGTCGCGCTGCGGAGGTGCAGGACCCCGGTCTCCCGGTCCAGATAGGCCGGCGCCGATACGGCCGGAGAGAGTACCGAAGGATCGAACGCGTCGATCTCGGCCTGCACCAGCAGCTGGTCCGACAGGCGGATCTCGATCGCGAGGAGGATCCGGCGAAGCACCGTCCGGCTCGCCCGGTTGGGCGCCAGCCAGAGGAGAAGGTCCGCTCTCGACCGCAGCAGCGACGTCGCAGCGACCGCCGGCCGCCCTTCGGGTTCGGCCGCCAACCGGAACCGTGCTATGTCCGTGAGGGCCGGCACGTCCAGACGCTTCAGGAACCGGATCGACGCCGATCGGCTGACCGCCGGCAGGCGCACGAGGCGGTCGTCGAGGACCGGACCGAACGAGGCCGCGAGCTGCTCCGAGTCCAGCCAAACGGCCTTCCCCGTCCAGGTCGCCCCGCCTTCGACGTTGAGGAACGCGTCCTCGTCGCGCAGCATGTCGACCGCGTCCGACGCTCCGCCGTCCTCCCTTTCGAGTGCTTCCACCAGTACCGTGAGGCATCGGTCATGGATGGCCATGTCGGTCGCGGACCTCTCCGGACTCGACGCGATCCGCAGGGCGAGAACGGCGAAGTGTCGCGGTCCGGGCTCATCGACGACGCCGAGGCGTCGGTAGAGCTGCTCCCGCTGCCTCATTCTCGGGCTCGCGGCATGCCAGTGCCCTCCGAACATCGGAGGGACCCAGAAGACCTGGCCGGCACCGATGAACCCGACCTCTGGGACATGGATGAAGGCGGTTCCGTCGAGACGGTCGATGCACTCCGGGTGGTCGGCCCGCTCCAACCGCTCGTTGAGCATCTGGTACGTCAGGTCGTTCACCGGCGCGTCGGTGCCCATGCAGTGCTCGAGATGCGCCACGAGCTTCTCGGTGGCCGGCTCCGCCGGCATCTCGATCAGGTCCAGGAATTCCAACACCGCCGCAGTGGCCTGACGAAGCGCCGTCATCTCGACGACCGGCACTTGAGACGAGAAGCCCGGAGCACGGCCTGCGCGATATACCCCGCGAGGAGAGTATCTCAGGCGCATGTCGCGCTCCCCGTCCACGACGGCCGAAAGGAAGCTCACCTCCTTCAGTCGGCTCAGGGCGATCCGATCCCCGTCTGTGAACCGCGACCAGCGGTCCAGGACGTGTCTGATTATCGGGGTCGTGCCCGCGACGATCGCGTCGATGCCCCCACCCGCCGCCGCGATGGCTTCGATCCTGAAGACGATGTGCTCCGCCGCGACCGTGAACGGCATTCCGAGCCGATCGAACAGATTCCGCGCTCTCGACTGCAGCTGCGCGGGCATCCACGACTGATCGACCCAGCGATCGGGGGCGGTCCCGAGAACGGCTTCGAGTGCTGCGGTCCAGACATAGGCCTCGCCGGGGCGCACGTACGTACCGGCGCGCGTCCGGACGAACGGAATCCTGGCCAACGCACCGAGCGTTCCGTCCTCGTCGAGCTGCGACCGGTGGTTGACGATCTCCGTCATCAGCGCGCCGTACTGCTGACGCGTCACGCCGCCTTCGATGATCTCGCCGAGATGCTCCGACACGTAGTCGCGGAAGGTCAGGACGTCGACGTTCAGGATTCCTCGCGCCAATTCCCGCATCTCGGAGGCGAAGAGGCGGCTTTCGACGATCTCGAAGTGACCGATGGGATCGCGGAAGTCTCCCGGCAGCCGGCCCCTTGACGGGCTGACGAAGCCGGTGCCGGTCCGGAGCACGGGAACGTCGGCGAGGACGCGCGCGACCGTGACCGTCCCCCGACCGGTCGGAAACGACGTCAGGAGGGAGTAGAACCGTCGCACGTCTTCATCCCCCGATCCGATGACCGCCTCTGCGGCGACCTCGTCGGTGATGACGGCAACGAGATCCGTCGCGAGATCGTCCAGGAGATGCTCGGTTACGAGTTCCCCCAGACGAGGGATCTTCAGGACGTCCGGATGCACGATGCGGCGGCCGGGGACCACCTTGCGCAGAACGTCGCGAGGCACGCCGAGCGGCAGCCTCCTCGCGTCCGCCGGGCTGATCGGCCTGTCGTCGTCGTCCGTCAGAAAGGGGATGGCCTTCAGTCTGGGCAGGTCCAGCATCAGGGCGTTGCGTTCCGACGTTGCCTCCATCATCACGCTGATCGCCGACCACAGCCTCGCGAGGGCCCCCTCCCCGCCTGCCGTCGGATGATCCCCGCGGATCTGCAGCGCGGCGATCAGGATCGACAGACGGAGCTGGTGCGCTCCGACGCTCGCGAGCACGCTCCAGTGCCGCCGCAGTTCCGGATGGATCAGCGAGAGACCGAGATCGGCGATCGCGGTCTGGTCGGACGTCGTCATCGTCTCGGGTGGCAGGTAGGTCAGCTTGGGGAGGCGCCATTCGCCGCGGGTGGTCCAGATGGACGGCGTCTCCGCCGCGACCTTGGCGAGGCGGTCCCAGAACGCCTTGAACGCCGGCTCCGCCCTGCGTCGGAACGCGCTCTCGGCCAGCGTCCAGAGCCGGGTGGGACCGAGCAGATCGCGGATGCGGGCGAAGTTCTCCGCCAGTGCCGCGGCGGCCGTCTCGACGAGCGCCTCGTTCCAATACCTCTCGTGCTGTTCGCCTTCGAGAACGATCGCCTGTCGGCTCGCGTGAGGGAAGAAGTCCGCGTTGACGTGGATCGGCATCCCGGTCGCCTGACGGGTCGGCAGATATGCGTAGAGCAGGCCGTCGACCTGCTCGATGTCGATGGGCACCGCGACGTTCACGGTAAGCGAGCGCTCCAACCGGGTGAGCGCCTCGAACCGCTCGAACAGCTTGGCGGCGGCCAGGACGTCGTGGGCATCCCGGGAGAGGACGAGCCAGCGCTGCGTGACGTCGGATGGCGTGAACTGGAGGGTGACCTCATCCGCCGAGCGTTCGATCTCGACGATCGTGACCGTACGGCCGTTGCGCCGCAGTTCGACCCGCTCGACGTGACGGAGGAACAGCAGGCTGCCCTGGAGGACCAGTGCGATCTCGGCGACCACCCTGTCGGCAACGTCGCTGGGCGTGGGCGAAGCGTTCAGACCGACCCGGACCTCTGATTCCGCCGACGCCCAGGGCAGGATGAAACACGTTCCGTCCGTCGACCCGACATCGGTCTTCACCACCTCCTGCGTCTGGGGATTCAAGCGCAGCTCCACACCGGCCGATCGGACGATCGGCGTATCCGTGATCTGATAGACCGAGACGAATCCGATGCCGAACCGTCCGATCTGCTCGGCGGCGTGCAGCTTGCTCCTGCTGCCCATCTCGGAGATCGCATGGAAGTTGCACGGCCGCTTGAGACCGGACGCGTCGCCGCTGCGGATCCAGGGGCACTCGGTGTCTAGAAGACCGCAGCTGGTGAAGACGCCGTCGTTGCCGACGACGAGAGCGTCGTCGCGCGCGTCGATCAGCAGGCGCTCGGAGCCGGCATCGTCGGCGTTCTGGATCAGCTCCAGCGCCATGATCCCGTAGCCCTGCAGACCCTTCAACGCCTGCTCGATGTTGCCGAGGAGGTTCGCCCGATACGGGATCGTCACCGATCGCCGGTGGTCCCCCGCGACCGGTGCCGGTATGTCGCCGCCCTGCACCGCATGGCCGTGATCATGTCGAACCTGTTCCTGCATGAACCGCTCCCCCGGATATCGATACACGTTCGAGGCGATGCCGCCGATAGGGCATTCCGCGGCGGCGGGATCTTCGTCGAGCCCCGAACCCGCGTTCATGGATGCTCGCATTACCGAACGGCAGGGCCGCACCTTGACGTTTGGGGACTTGTGCTCACTTGCCGTCGACGGGCTTGGCGGGTTTCGTTCTGAAGTAGAGCCAGTTCAGAAACGCATCGGCATCGGTGAAGTCGGCGCCGTCGATGCGATCCCGCAGGGCGTCGATGGTCGCGCACAGACCGGCGTATCGCGCGCCGGACAAACCGGTGAGCGTGGGGTTGCGGGGCGCCGCGACGCCGATCGCGGCCAGGGCGCCGGACGTATTGCCGTTGAAGACGGCGTAGCGACCCGGTGCGAAGGTGCAGAGGATCTCGGTGATCATGTTCACGCCCACCCCGGGGATGTCCAGCGCGATACGGCGGAGCTTCTCGTATCCCGCTTCGGGACCCAGCTTCGCCGCCTTCCGCCCCTCGGCGAACAGATCGATCGTCCTTCTCGGATGCAGAAGGGCCTCTGATCCGCGACGGTGGATGTCTCCGGAGTGCCAGAGATGCCGATACCCTCCCTTCGAGGAGATCAGATTTCCGAGGCCGTCCGCGAAAGCGGCTTTGTCCGCTCTCGATAGCTTCGGCGTGCGGGAGAGTCCTGCGATGGACCGCTGGACCTTCAACGCCTCCGCTCGGTCCTCGCGGCGTTTTTCCAGCGCCTCGCTCAGATCGTCGTCCGCAAGGTACTGCGCGTGATATTCGTCCAGCCGGCGCAGATCGAACTGCGACGTTAGGTTGGCTTCGAGTTCCTTCTCGAGCCTGCGCCGCAGGCGTTCGGCCTGCTTGTGCCTCGACGCGTATTGACCGAGCACGAGGTCGTCGAGTTCGTGGAATCGGGCGTCGCCGCGGTACCGCTGGAAGGCTGCCTCGAGATCGGTCGACAGCATCGCGTCCGGATCGACCGCCGCCTGGAGCGACGCCTCCTCGTTCGTCGCCATGGCGCCGCCCGTCAGGTTCGCCGATCTCACGAGGCATCGGACCTGCGTCTCGCTTCTTCCGACGTAGAGCTTGGGGTGGAAGGACGCCTTCGCCCTGTCCGCGAGGAAGAGCTCGAAGCCCTCGAAACGCTTCGCGATGGCAAGCAGGTGGGTCAACGCCTTCGGCTCGGTTATGTAGAAGTCGCTTCCGATGAACGCCTCCACCGTCGCGCCGGCCTCGAGCCTGGCTTCGAGAAGCGGTCCGATGATCTTCGCGCCCCCGTACTTCAGGAACGCGACGGCGACGCTGATCCGTCCCGCGCCTTCGAAGACCGCCCCGAGCGCATCGCCGTGGTTGTCGCTGGGAAGGTTCTGGACGAGATGCATCGTATGCTTATCCTTGCGTGCGGCGGGTGCTCCTTCTTCGAACATCGCGCTCGCGAATGCACGCCGAGATCGAACCAAGGGCCTTGAACGGCACGACGACCCGATACCGGATGAACAACGGCACAGTCCGGGAGACCCGAAGCGGCGGCGCTGCGATGGGTCGCTCCGGAGCCGGCGGGTCGTTCATCGAGCCGTCGAGACGTCGACCCCACGCCGCGCCGATGGAGCGAGACGATCGCCTGCAGCCGTACGCATAATCCGCGGGCCTACGATAAGCCGTTCGATCCTTGTTCGTCGGAGGACCATCGTCGTGGTTCGGGGAGGCACTCGATCACGGCATGGCGGAGGCGTTAGGGTAAGGCAGAGGGCGGGAGCAGCACCGCGGCGGCAGCTTCGCGTGCAACAGCGAAACCACACGATCCAGACTAGCGAGGCCAACCTTCGCGCCACGTCGTGATCTCATCGCTGCTCGCCCACGGGGGCGGTACTGGCGCCACCCCGATCGACCTTCCCCAGTCGGAACATCGGCGTGCCGATTGTTCGACGGGCAACCGGGCAGCCGCGCGCTGATCCTCGTCCATGTCGTTCCAGACGAGATGGGCGATGGTGATGCGGTTACCGGGAGCAAGCTTGTCCCAAGCCGGTGGAATGGACATCCACGAACTCTCATCCACCGATTGATCGGATGGGAGCAAGCGCGCAGCCGAAGCGACCCCACTCACGAAGGGCACGATCAGCGTGAAGCGCTGCTGTCGCTTCGCGGTGTAGCTGGACACTATCGGTCCGAAGGACGCGAGGGCCGGATACTGCAGATGCTCGTTGGCCAAGCCGGCTTCTCGGTGGACACGATCGAGCAGCGAGCTTCTCAGGATGTCTTCCGATGAGGCGTCCTGGCCGTCCGAAGACCAGCGGGCTCGCGCCATTCCTCCCGGCAGCGCATGCAGGCCCGCGAATTCATACGCGTCCAGGTCCACCGGCGCCTTCCTCACCACGGCGAAGACATCAGAGCGGCGAGCGAAGAGCACGGCTCCGAGTCTCCACGATGCGGAATCCGACAAGGACAGGAAGCCGTCCGGCTGGACCAGACAGCGCTTTATCATGCCGGACGGAACTGCATCACTGGCCATGTGGATAAGCCTCTCCTTCGCTGCGCGACGACCTTTCAATGATCGGTCCGGGTTTACCCAGGGCAGTTCCCTGCCCCACGATACCGGTCCGCCCTTCGAAGGGCACGTGTCTTCGAGAGAAGTGCTCCGAGTCCTCCCTCGGATCCCTATGGTACGTGATGTTTGTCGTGGATCACCACGTGACGACTCTTTCGATCGTCCGTCGCGCTGGTACCGAAACAAGCCGGTACGTCTAGTCTACCGCACGCTGTCCGCGTGCCTGCTTCACCAGGTCGCGCAGATGGTCACCGAGCGCAGTGACGATCCCGCCGACGGCCGTATAGACGACGGAGCGTCCGTCCCTCGTCGATGCGATGACGCCCGCCTTGCTTAGCACTGCGAGATGCGAACTCATCAGGTTCCGCGGAACGCCGACCGCGTCGGCTATGTCGCCGGACGCCATCCCGGTCTCTCCGGCCGTTAAGAGCATGACGAACACGTTCATCCTCGTTGATTGGGCCAGTGCGCTCATGACCCTCAGCGCTTCGGCTTCCTGCATGGACGGGATGTAGGCGGCTTCGAAGGCACAGGCAACATAGTTCAATATTAATTGATACAATTTCTATTGAATTATTATCTGCGTCCGCTATGTTGGTAGCGTCCGGTCAGCGCCGCCCACCGGAAGAAGGCTCCGTTTCAGCATCAGGCGGTCGGGAGTATGCAAAATGCAGATCGATGCAATCGAACGCACCAAGATGGACGATGCCCGGACTCCGGTGCCGCCGTTCCAGATCGATCCCCTCGATCATGACGCCGCGGGCGACGAGGTGGTGGTCACGACGTGGCGCGGTCTGATCCGCCTCGCGCTCGTGGCAGCCGATACCGCATCGCGGTTCGAACGCGAGGCGATCGGGCACGATCCGATGGCTTGGATGCTCGCGCCGCGTGAGCTCTTCGAAGGTCGTTCGGCGATCGAGGCCTGCCTCGGTCGCGAGGAGTGCCTCCGGGCGGTGCTGCTGCACGGTCTCTCCATCGATCTGGATGCGAAGCCCGTGGAACTCGATGCCCTCATGGACGACGACGAGGCTTCCGACGACGACGATCATCCGTGGGAGGCGGACGACGAACGACCGCGGCTCTGGACGTCGTTCCACGTCGCCGAGAGCGAAGGCGGTACCATCCAGGCGTTCGATGCCGTCATCGCCAAGGACCGTGTGGACGCCGAGAGTCGGCTGCGCGCTCGGCATGGCGCTGCGACCGCTGGCGCAATCGATATCCTGGAAGGATTCGATCCGACCCTGCCGCTGGCCGAGGCACTCGTCTCCCCGGCGGTCGCCGACATCCTCGTGCAGGTCGCGGCAGATCCCGGTTCGCCGTTGGCCGCAGGGCTGTCGGTGTACATCGAGCAGCGGTTCGCGGCATGACGGAGGTCGTCGCCATGGGATCGACGGCGACGATGGAGGCGATGGCGACCCTGGTGGATCGTCATCGCGACTTCCGCGTCCTGCGTCGCATGCCCGCGATGCGCCGCAACCTGGCGCGGGGCGTCCGCCCGGGAATGCTTGCCGGATGTGCCATCGACGTGGAGACGACGGGTCTCCACGTCGCGGACGACGCCATCATCGAGCTCGCGCTGCAGCGCTTCTGGGCCGACGAGGACGGTCGGATCGTGACGACCGGCCGTCCGCACTACTGGCTCGAGGACCCGGGCAGACCGATCGCGTCGGAGATCACCCGGCTGACCGGCATAGCGGATGCGGACGTCGCCGGACGATCGATCATGGACCCGATCGCAGCATCCCTCATCGCGGATGCGGACTTCGTCGTCGCGCACAACGCGTCGTTCGATTGTCCCTTCGTCGAGAAGCGGCTGCCCCTTACCGCCGGCAGACCCTGGGTCTGTACGCTGAAGGACGTGGACTGGAAGGCGAACGGCTTCGAAGGACGGACCCTCGGACATCTGCTGATGCAGATGGGGTGGTTCTTCGATGCGCATCGTGCCTCCACCGACGTGACCGCGCTGCTCCACCTGCTTGATCACAGGCTGCCATCCGGCGGTACGGTGCTGAAGGCCGCCGTGGAGGCTGCGGTGAGGCCTGCCTGGATCGTGGATGCCGTGGATGCCCCGTTCGAGACCAAGGACCTTCTGAAGGCACGCGGCTACCGTTGGAACGCGCAGGCGCGGCACTGGTCGAAGGAGGTTTCCGACACTGCCTTCGAAGCGGAGTACGAGTGGATCGTCGTGCAGGTCTACGGAGGGATCGCGAAGCCAAGGTTCCGATCCACGTCCTGGTGCGAGCGTCATTCCGCGAAGGGCTGAGGCCCGATGACGTCGCCGTCGCCTGACGCCCGGCTAAAACCATGAACGGAGTTGATGAAGCATGGTCGATGCACCAGATGGCGGCCCCGCGCCGCGACGTCCCGCCGCGTTCGTCCCGATCCTGCATGGTGGGGTCTCCAGCGATTTCGTAGGCGTCTGCCTCGTCCGGAACTTCGGCGAGGCATACGGCGAGATAGAACCGGGCCTGCCGGTCTGGATCCTGGAGATGGCGTTCGTCGATGACGCGCGCGAACTCCACGACTGGATGCTCACCCGTCCCGAGCGCTGGTCGGTGTGGGCCCTGATGGCGCCGATAGTGGGTCCGGAACTGCTCACCCTCATGATGGAGGGCGAACGTGATCGCGACGTCCGCCGCGCCGTCGAGCTTCAGGACCTGTCCGATGCGTTGGCCCGGAAGGCCAGGACCGTGACGGCCGCGTCGACCGAGATCCTCGGCCGGCCCTGCGTGTCCCTGCGTATCGGCAGCGAGGACGCTCCGTTTCTGGTCATCGCGTTCGCGCAGACCGTCGAACGCGATCGGATGTGGGACTGGGTGCGCTGGCAGACCCACCGGTACCGTCGATGGCGCGCCATCTGTGTAGACAAGGGGTACACCGCCCTCAGGAATCTGATGGTGGGTTCGATGCTCCGCGACGAGCGACGTGCGAGGGCGAACGGTCTGGCCGTTGGAGGACCCCGCCCTCTTCGGTTGTGGCGGGGCAACGGAAAGGATCCTCGGTCGGGACCGGACGGCACGGAGGGGACTTCGCGATGATCGTGTGCCTGGACGGTTCCAGTCGTGCCGGCGGGGTTTTCCTCGTGAAAGCACGAATGGCGACGACGGCCGGCCTGATGGACGAGGAGAAGTGCCCGATGCACGCGCGCTCGATCCGCCCTCAACGGCATGCTGCTGTCAGACCTGAACCGAAGTGGCGCGTAGCGCCACGCTACCGGTGAGCGAAAGTACCCTCGGGTCTTGCCGATCGAATGCCTTCAGAAGGCCCTGCGGCTTCGTGGCGCATCTCCCGGTACTCAGTTTCGTCCGACCGAGGTCCTGACGCTCGAGCACCCACCTGAAGGGCGCAACGACTTCGCAACGCAATCCTGCAAGATATCGTGGATGAATGATCCAAAGTGCCCGCAGACCGATCAAGCCGATTGGAAGGCGGCCATCGCCGCCGTCAACGCATGGCGCGGGTTGGCGCTTCAGTCATTCGCTAGCGCCGAACAGAGCGTCAGCGAGACGTTGCTGCTTCTTTCTGACCTTCCCGAACGCGGCACGCGGATTGCTCTGCGACATCTCGTTGGTCAGCGGTTCCAGGATCTGGAGGACGCTTTGAGTACGGGCGGTCCCTTCGGCGACGAAGGCGCCGTGGCCCTGGCCGCTGTCACGGCGTTCCGAAGGCATGAACACCTCCGTACGGTCCTGGCACATGGCGTGGCGAAGATCGCCTTGGACCGGCAGGGTCGATGGGTGGTCGTGATGCGCGTTCTCACGTTTCGCGGGCGTCAGGCCGAACGTGCGGTGCGCGTGTTCGAGCAGATCGAAGCCGAAGCTTTGTGCGAAGAGATACGTCTGACAGCTCAGCGTCTCTGTTCGACGCTGAGCAACCTCCGAAGCGTCCTACGGCAATCGTTATCCACAGGTTTGACCTCAAGGCTGCGAAACTCGGCCTCGCGTGACCTGATTGACCCGAGCCCGGCTTCCGTGACCACGCTTGGGTCGCATCCTGCGAGGCGTCATGTCCGTCTGGTTAATTGCGACCCGGATTATTGAACCCAGCAGCGCATCTACGGACAGTTCCGTTGTAGGGTCGGAACACGACCGCCCCTTTGCTGGCCGCATGATCGGGCTTGTCGGACCGGTGTTCTCATGCACACCTTAGCGTTCCTCAGGCTCGGGCATTCTATCCTGCCGCCGCGATCAAGCATGGCGCGTGGCAGGGAATTCCCTCGACAACGACACGATCTGACCGGCGAATCCCGTCGTCCTCGAGGCTGGATAGGTCGGTGACGGCACTGCCGCGTGGATTGAGGGTGCCGAGGCGATGAGCGGGACATCTGCGAAAGTCGCAATCGTTCGGCCAGACAGATGCGGAACCGCCGAGCGAAAGCCGGTTTGGTCCCGACGTCCGGATCGATGCCTTCGTCCGGCCATCGTCGGACCCGGTCATCTGCCTATGCGTGCCCACCACGGCGTCGTGCGATCGAACGGAGCGGCGGGCGATCGGTGAGGACGAGGTTCAGTCGTCGAACATCTTGAGGGAGTGCCCGCCGCAGTACTGATCAATCTCCGCTCAGTCCTCCTCCCACTCGTTTTGCATCGTGATAATGGCCGTCAGCAGAGGCTTTTTCCGCCAGTTGATGCCGTTACGGATGCCGCTCGTCAGCGGTCGCTCCGCGGACTTCGGCGCCGCTTACAACGCCAGTGGATACACGCTCTTGAGCTGGTTGGTTGAGTGACTTTCTGCCTATGTTGCGGCTCATCTCGTCGAATAGCCTTCGAGCCCGTTTCTCCTAGGATTCACCTGCTCCCTCGCCACTCGCCACTACGAGCAGGCCGGATATCGACGTAGTCGTGCATACCATCCTCGATCGTCAGCTTCGACTAAAGAGTATTCGGGCACGATCGGTCATGGGGACCGCCTAACCAGGGTTGCTTCACGCGCCGGAGAAGGTCCAACCGTTAAGACGAGACCTGGCTCATCAGGCGACAGCTTGGAAAGCTCAGATTCGATGCGATGCAGGCAAGAAACTGGCCTTTGGAGCGATCACTTAGAGGATGACCCGTGTGGCGACATCGCTTGCCCAGACGAGAGCGCATCTTCGCATCACGTGGCTACGCTGGATGTCCAGTTCCCTCGTAGCCTTGACGTATGAGCACCCACGAGGCGCAACGTGCGAATAACCTTACTGAATGAGGTTTACCGCGGTGCCGTCAGCTAACCTAATTCTTAAGGAAGCGCAGCACGTAGCTCGCATACCAACCGTTCGAAAGGACGTTCGAGGTGCCGTAAAAGCACTTAGCTTGTCGACATGCAGCAGTTAGCTTGTCTCGACAACGCGCTGGATGCCCCGTGAGGATTCGAACCTCAATAGGCGGTATCAGAAACCGCAGTCTTACCATTAGACGACGGGGCATCAGCGAGGGCGCGATCTAAGCGGGGGTTTGCGCCGTGTCAACGCCCTGATGGTGCCAATTCGCCACGTCGCTTGCGTAATCGCCGCGCTGCGCTACATTCGTCGCCAAGCACCGGGCGGGTATTTTCCCGCGGCGGCAGATATAGATAGTGAGTTTTACGGCGATGGGGGATGTTTCCGCCCGAATGCCGTCCCGGCAGGCTGGTCCTGCCCGTCCGGCGGCGACCCGGCCCGGTCGAGGGCGGTGGGCCGATGCGCAGGCGTTTGCCGCGCTGGATCTCGGCACCAACAATTGCAGATTGCTGATCGCGCGTCCGCAGGCGGGCGGATTCGCGGTGATCGACGCGTTCTCGCGGATCGTCCGGCTCGGCGAAGGGCTCGCGTCCACCGGGCAGCTGAGCGACGCCGCGATCGAGCGCACGATCGCCGCGCTGCGCGTGTGTTCGGACAAGCTGAAGCGCCGCAACGTCACGCTGGCGCGCTCGGTCGCGACCGAAGCCTGTCGCCAGGCGCGCAACGGCCCCGCCTTCATCGCCCGCGCGCTTGCGGAGACGGGCATCCATCTCGACATCATCACCGCGGAGGAAGAGGCGCGGCTGGCCGTGCTCGGCTGCCATGCGCTGATCGAACCCGGCAACGACCCCGCGCTGATCTTCGACATCGGCGGCGGTTCGACCGAGCTTGTGCTGGTCGATACGTCGACGCCGATCCCGACCGTGCTCGACTGGCATTCCGCTCCCTGGGGCGTCGTGTCGCTGACCGAACATGCGGGCGGCGGCAAGGGCGAGGCGGGCCGGCGCGCAGCCTATGCGCGGATGCGCCAGGTCGTCGCGGACAGCATCGCGCCGTTCGCCGCGCGGCTGCCGGTCAATGTCGAGCGGCCCCGGCTGCTCGGCACCAGCGGCACCGTGACGACGCTCGGCAGCGTGCATCTCGGGCTCAGCCATTACGACCGGTCGGAAGTCGACGGCCTGATCGTGCCCGCCAGCGCGATGCGGCGGATCAGCGCGGACCTGTCGCACATGGC
The DNA here is from genome assembly GCF_017876865.1 of Sphingomonas sp. PvP018. Classification (NCBI taxonomy): domain Bacteria; kingdom Pseudomonadati; phylum Pseudomonadota; class Alphaproteobacteria; order Sphingomonadales; family Sphingomonadaceae; genus Sphingomonas; species Sphingomonas sp. PvP018. Next base: position 2,427,529 of record NZ_JAGIOU010000001.1, read on the forward strand.
GATCGAGGAGCGGGCGAAGCTCGCCTGCATCGGAAACGAGCGCGCCGACCTGGTGGTCGCGGGCTGCGCGATATTGGAGACGATCATGGACATCTGGCCCGCCGAACGGCTCGGCATCGCCGACCGCGGCATTCGCGAGGGCATATTGCGCCGCCTGATGGGGAGCCCCAGGCCATGAGCCGCGGCGGCTCGGGCGGGCATACGCGCGTCCTCACCGCGCGCAAGCGGACCGCGCAGTCGACGCGCTGGCTCGAACGCCAGCTGAACGACCCGTACGTCAAGCGCGCCAAGGCGGAGGGCTATCGCAGCCGTGCGGCGTACAAGCTGACCGAGCTCGACGAACGGTTCGAGGTCATCAAGGGGTCGAAGCGCGTCATCGATCTCGGCATCGCGCCGGGTGGCTGGGCACAGGTGATCAAGCGCCGCCTGCCCAAGGCGGCGGTGGTCGGCATCGACCTGCTGCCGGTCGATCCGATCGACGGTGTGACGATCTTCCAGATGGATTTCATGGACGATGCGGCGCCCGCGATGCTCATCGATGCGCTCGGCGGCGCGCCCGACCTGGTGCTGTCGGACATGGCGGCGAACACCGTCGGCCATCCGCAGACCGACGCGCTCAGGACGATGGCGCTGGTCGAGGCGGCACTCGATTTCGCCTGTGACGTGCTGGAGAAGGGCGGGACCTTCGTGTCGAAGGTGTTCGCGGGCGGCGCCGATTCCGCGCTGGTCGCCGAGATGAAGCGCAACTTCACCAGCGTGAAACACGCCAAGCCGCCGGCGAGCCGCAAGGGCTCGGTCGAGTGGTTCGTGGTGGCGCAGGGGTTCAAGGGGCGATCCGTGGATCGGGAGCGCTGATCCACCGATTGCCCCGGCCAGCGCCGCCCCGCGGCGGCTGACGACGCGGCTTTGCCGCGGAGGGGTGGTTTTAGGCATGATGGCCGCGGCATGGCCGGGGGCGCGCTTGCGTTGAGCCCTTCAGACTAAGCCCGGTAGCCCGCCCCCTCCCCCCGTTCGTGCTGAGCGCAGTCGAAGCACCTTTAGTGCCATGCCCTTCGACTACGCTCAGGGCGAACGGTACGGGGGTGGCGAACGGTGTGCGGGTGTTGAACGGTGTGGGGGTGACGCACGGTGTGGGATGGCGACCGGTGTCGGGGCGGCGACCGGTATGTGGATTGCGTCCGGTGGCCACCGTGACGGCGAATGCGAACCGTCCCCGCTACCCCCCCGCCTCACCCCCAACGACACCCACGCAAAGAAAAGGCCCGCGGACCTTCAGGTCCACGAGCCTTTCAATCACACCACCCAAGCGATGCCGCAGCATCGTTAGCCGGAAACCGATCAGGGTCAGATCACAACATGGCCCGGCTAGCGCCGCACCACGTCCGTGCGATCAACCCTCGTAATCGGCACCCAGATTCTGGTTGCGCGGCGGGGCGGCGGCGGTGAGGCGCAGCGCCTCGGCCGATGCCGCGAGGCTGCCGACGGCATCGACCTCGTCGTCATCGTCGACACGGACCTTCTGCAGGCCCTGGATGACCGATTCCTTGAGATGCGCCGGCTTGACGTTCTCGTCGGCGATCTCGCGCAGCGCGACCACCGGGTTCTTGTCGCGATCGCGGTCGAGCGTCAGTTCGGCGCCGCCCGAGATCTGCCGCGCACGCTGCGCTGCGAACAGCACCAGGTCGAACCGGTTGGGGATCTTGTCGACACAATCTTCGACGGTAACGCGCGCCATGACGCTTCCTTCGCAACAAACACCGATAGGGAGAACACAGGCGCCTACCCACACCGCGCCACAAAGTCAAGATTTTGCCGGTTGGGTGTCCGGCGCTACCCCGTGCCGCCCCGCCGCAAGGTTGCATCGGCCCGATGCTATGTCCACTACCCCGGGCCATGACCATGCCCGCCCCCGAGCTCGATCGCATCACGACCCCGCAGGCGGCGGAGTCGGTCTTCACCGTCGATGGCAACCAGCTGACCCTGCTCGAGGCGGGCCCCGAACGCCTGACGGCACTGATCGGGCTGATCGACGGCGCGCGGCAGTCGCTGCGCATCCTCTATTATATCTATGCCGACGACGACGCCGGCCAGCGCGTGAACGCGGCGATGATCGCGGCGGCGAAACGCGGCGTGACGGTCGCGCTGATCGTCGACGGCTTCGGCAGCGACGATGCGGCGAGCGCCGATTTCTTCGACCCGCTCGAAGCGGCGGGAATCGCGGTGTGCCGGTTCTCCGCGCGATTCGGCCGGCGATATCTGCTGCGCAACCACCAGAAGCTCGCACTGGCGGACGGCGAACAGGACGACGCGCGGATCATCGTCGGCGGCTTCAACGTCGAGGATGACTATTTCGGCACCGTCGCCGACAACGCCTGGCGCGATCTCGGCCTGCTGATCGAAGGCCCGGCCGCGGGGCGGCTGACGGGCTATTTCGATGCGTTGAGCAGCTGGATCCACCAGCCCAAGGGCAAGCTCCGCCAACTGAACCATGCGCTGCGCCGGTATAGCGAGACGCAGGGGCCGACACGCTGGCTGATCGGCGGACCGACGCGGCGGCTGTCACCCTGGGCGCGGGCGGTCCGCGACGACATGCGCCGCGCGACGCGGATCGACATCATCGCCGGCTATTTCACCCCGAGCCCGACGATGTTGCGCAGGCTCGATCGTGCCGGGCGTCGCACCGACCGCGTGCGCATCGTCACCGCCGCGAAATCGGACAACAACGCGACGATCGCCGCCGCGCGGTTCACCTATGCCGGACTGTTGCGCAAGGGCGTTCACGTCTTCGAATATCAGCCGACCAAGCTGCACACCAAGCTGTATGTCATCGACGACGCGGTCCATATCGGCTCCGCCAATTTCGACATGCGCAGCCTGTTCATCAACATGGAGCTGATGATCCGGATCGAGGATCCCGACTTCGCTGCGCATGTCCGCCGCTATGTCGACGCCGAAATCGCCGCCTCGACCGAGATCACGCCGGCGCTCTACAAGGCAAAGACCGGTTGGCTGCAGCGCGTAAAGCAGTTCGGCGCCTATTTCGTGGTCGCGGTCGTCGACCCCAATGTCTCGCGCGGATTGAACTTCGGGATCGAGGACTAGGACGCCGCTGAACGGCGGCGCCCGTTACTGCGCCGCCGTGCCGCCGACCGTCAGCCCGTCGACCAGCAGCGTCGGCTGCCCGACACCCGCCGGCACCGACTGCCCGCCCTTGCCGCACATGCCGATGCCCTCGTCGAGCGCGAAGTCGTTGCCGATCCCGCGCACCTTGGTCAGCGAGCTGGGGCCGTCACCGATCAGCGTCGCGCCCTTGATCGGCGCGCCCAGCTTGCCGTCCTCGACCAGATACGCTTCGGTGCAGCTGAACACGAACTTGCCCGACACGATGTCGACCTGCCCGCCGCCGAACGCCTTGGCGAAGATGCCCTTCTTGACGCGGCTCAACAGCTCGGCGGGATCGTCGTTGCCCGCCTTCATGAAGGTATTGGTCATCCGCGGCATCGGCGCGTGCGCATAGCTTTCGCGGCGGCCATTGCCGGTCGCCTCGACCCCCATCAGCCGCGCGTTGAGCCGGTCCTGCATATAGCCCTTGAGGATCCCGTCCTCGATCAGCACGGTCTCGCGCGTCGGCGTGCCCTCGTCGTCGATCGTCAGCGAGCCGCGGCGATCCTGGAGCGATCCGTCGTCGACCACGGTCACGCCCTCGGCCGCAACGCGCTCGCCGATCCGGCCCGAAAATGCCGACGTGCCCTTGCGGTTGAAATCGCCCTCGAGCCCGTGGCCGATTGCCTCGTGCAGCAGGATGCCGGGCCAGCCATTGCCGAGCAGCACGGTCATCTCGCCCGCTGGTGCCGCGATGGATTCGAGATTGACCAGCGCCTGCGACAGCGCCTCGTCGATCGCACGGTTGTACGTCTCGGGCTGGAACAGGTCGGTATAGAGATAGCGACCGCCGATGCCGTAGCTGCCCGTTTCGCGACGACCATTCTGCTCGGCGACGATCGACACGTTCAGCCGCACCAGCGGCCGCACGTCGGTCGCGATGAAGCCATCAGCGCGGACGATCTCGACGACCGACCATGTCCCCGACAGGCTGACCGACACCTGCGCCACGCGCGGATCGCGTGCTCGCGCGGCGGCGTCGATCGTCTGGCACAGGTTCACCTTGTCCGCGAACGGCACGAGGTCGAGCGGGTCGGCGGCGGTGTAGCGGTGGCGGTTGGTGCCCTGGGGCGGGCCGGCCTTGGCGGCAACGCCCGGCTCGATCAGCGCCATCGTTTCGGCGGCGCGGCGGATCGCGGCGGGGGTCATCTCGTTCGAATGCGCGAACGCGGTCATCTCGCCCGACACCGCGCGCAGGCCGAAGCCCGAGCTGGTGTCATAGGAGGCGGTCTTCAGCCGGCCGTCGTCGAAGCCAAACGCCTCCGCCTTGCGGTACTGGAGATAGAGTTCGCCGTCATCGGCCTTGGCGAGCGCCTTGGCGGTGAGTGCCTGCGCCTGCTCGGGGTCGAGTGTGTCGCGGTAGAGGAACGAGCGGGGGTCTGCAGCTATCGTCATCCGATAGATATAAGCGGCTTAGCGCCCCGCGCCATCCCCATGGTCGCGCAATGTCGACTGGTCCGCGCCATCGGCGGCCCCGCCGACCAGGATGAAGCGCCGATCGCAATAGCCGCAATCGACATAGCCGGTCTCGTCGATCTGCAGCCACACGCGCGGATGGCCGAGCGCTGCGCCGCCGGGAATGTCGGTGGCGCCGTCGCAGGCGACGCGGGCGTGGGTGACGCGGGTGGTTTCGAGCGGCGGATGCATGCGGGCGCGATAGCAAGCGCGGGCGGGGCGGGCAATTGGTTCTTCGGTGGTGATAGGAAGGAAGGATTTGTTCACGCGGAGGCGCGGAGGCGCGGAGGTGTTGCGCTTGTCGCGAAGCGACCTTCACATCAGGAATGGCGGAACAGGGAGTGGGTCTCCCGACCGACAGGCTGGATACGACATCTCCGCGCCTCCGCGCGAACAAATCTTCTTTGCGCCCCCCGAGGGGATGACCCGCCCTTCCCGTCCCGCTATGCCGCAGCCATGACCGAAGCCGCGATCGCCATCACCAATCTCTGCAAGACCTACGCCCCCGTTGGCACGGCGGAACCCAAGCGCGCGCTCGACGGGGTGACGTTCGACGTCCCGCGCGGCCAGATCTTCGGGCTGCTCGGCCCCAACGGCGCGGGCAAGTCGACGCTGATCAACATCCTGGCGGGGCTCGTCAACAAGACCGACGGCAGCGCCGCGATCTGGGGCTTCGACATTGACGGCCATCCGCGCAACGCCAAGGCGTCGATCGGGATCGTCAACCAGGAGATCCTGTTCGACCCGTTCTTCTCGCCGTTCGAGACGCTCGAGATCCAGGCCGGGCTCTACGGCGTGCCCAAGGCGAAGCGCCGGACGATGGAACTGCTCCGCGCGGTGCATCTGGAGGACAAGGCGCATGCCTATGCCCGCACGCTGTCGGGCGGCATGAAACGCCGGTTGATGGTGGCCAAGGCGATGGTCCATTCGCCCCCCGTCCTCGTCCTCGACGAGCCGACCGCGGGCGTCGACATCGAACTGCGCCAGCAGCTCTGGACCTATGTCCGCAGCCTGAATGCAGCGGGCGTCACGGTGATTCTGACGACGCATTATCTTGAGGAAGCCGAAGAGCTCTGCGACCGGATCGCGATCATCAACAACGGCCGCCTGATCGCCAACGAGCCGACCCGCGAACTCGTCGGCAAGGCGCAGGAAAAGATCGTCGCCGTCACCGTCGACCGCGACGTCGGCATGGTCCCGGCGAACGCCTGCTTCCAGAAGATCGCGCTCAAGGGCACGCGCACGCTCGAAATCACTTATGCCAAGGACCGCGTGAACGCCGGCGAAGTCCTCGCCGCGGTCCAGTCGGGCGGTTTCGGGATCGTCGACGTCTCGACCAAGGAACCCGATCTCGAGGACGTGTTCCTCAGCCTCACCCGCGCCGCCAACGCCTGAGCGCGCACGGCACCGGGCGCAGTGCCGGGGCCGGTTCGGTTCACGCCGTGGGGCAGACCACCGTCGTGCCCTGGCCACGGTTGCTCAGCGTGGCGCGGTAGAAGAAGGAGTCGCTGCCATAGGTCTGGTTGGGGCCGAACACGAGATCGACCTTATCGCCGATTTCGAGGCCGAACTTGACCCCGTTGACCGTGGCGGTGTCGACGACGATTCCCGAGGCGACGGTCACGCCGTTGCGGGTGATGCGGTAATCGACGCCGTCGCCCGTATTTGCCTTGCTGAAACAGGCGGACAGTTCGACCTGCATCGCGCGCGGCGCGGTATAGCGGATCACCGCGCGGATCGGGTTCGCGCCATCGCCTGCCGGTGCGGCGGTGGTATTGTTGATGCGCAGCGGCTTGGACCAGCGATCGCCGAAATGGCTCGCGAAATCGGTGTCGAACACGCCGAGCCGGGTATCGACATTCGCCTTGTCGCGACGCCAGTAGCTCCAGGATCCGCTGCCATATTGCAGCATCGTGTCGGCAACGACCTGCGACGCGGTGATCGTATAGCCGGTGGCCCCGCTGACGATCAGCGGCTCGGATCCGATCTTGACCGGGCCAGCAGGCAAGGCCACCCCGTACATGTCGCGAACAACACCGCCGGTGAAGCTGATCGTGCCGCGCAGCCCCCATACGACCCAGCGATCGGCACCGATCCGGTAGAGGTTGAACGGCTGGTCCCCGGTATCGACCCGCACCGGCTGACCGTATGGCAACAGCGAATCGATGACGTTGCGATAGGCCCTGCCCTGCGGCTTGATCAGCGATCCGGTAAACAGCCCCATATACGGAAAATGAGTCTGTTCGACGAGCGCGTACCAGGACGCATGCCGGACGCCGGCGGCATAGAGCTCGACGACCGATTTCACCAAACCGGCCGAGGCGCGCCGCGTATCGGCATATCCGAAGCTGAATTCGGTTGCCCAGATCGGCTTTGGCGTCCCGTAGCGGCTCATGGCGGCGTTGAGATTGGCGATCTCGAAATCAATCCCCTCCGCATCGGGGCGATAGGGATGGACCGCGACGCCGTCGATCACGTCGAGCATGCCGATCGCGAACAGCGAGGTCAGGAACCCCGTCCCGATCACGTTGGTCGATCCGCCGAGGATCGCGACCTGCGGGTTGGCGGGCTTCACCCGGGCATAGAGGACCCGCAGCATGTCGACATAGGCGCGGAACTTGTCGACGCCGGCCGGATAATCGAGCGCGCCGGCACTGTTGACTTCGTTGCCGACCTCGATCGCCACGACACAGGATCCGAACCGCGTCAGCAGCGCGGCGATATAATTCGCATAGGCGGTCCGGCCCGCCGCCGACGACACCATCCGCCCGCCGTCGTAGAGCGCGTTCTTCGGCGTGATCGTGAGCGTCAGCGCACCGCCGCGTCCGCAAAATGTGGCGAGCGTCTGAACCGGGGTACCGGAAAAGTCATACACGCCCGCCGTCCGCTCGACACTGGCCCAGTTGACCGTATCGCGCACGGATTTGGTCGCGAGCGGCGTCGTTAGATCGAGCCACGCGGGGCTCCATCCCTGGCTGAAATGGGTCTGCACGCCGAACGCGAACCCGATCTCGCTCGGCAGAGCGCTCGTCGCCGCAATGCCGGTCGTCACGCCCGGGGCCTGCTGGCCACTCGCCGGTTGAGACGCCGTCGCGGATGTCGAGACGACCGTGATCGCCGGGTCGGACACAGATGCGCCGCTCGCGCCGATCGCAAATGCCGTGACCCCGTACAACAACGTCGCCGCTGCCAGACCGGCCGCTAGTTTCGCCTGCATTCGAACGCCCCCCGCGCCAAACATGCCCGTCGCCCTCACGACGAGTCGCCGCACTTTTCCTACCCCACTTGTAGAACAGATGAGTCTAAAATGGATGAAGTCGGCATTTTTTTGATTGAATATCGCATTCTTGCAGTACTGCTAAATAATAAGGCTGCCAAACTACTGGCAAACATCAGTTTTGCCGATCTAACTACTGATATTTCGGGATCGGTGGTCAGAGCCAGCCAACGACCAGTCCGAGCAGCACCCAGGCACCGACCCCGCACCCGACCATGACGACGGCGCGCACGGGTCGCGGCCAGGGTGTGATATCGGGCAGGGACTCAGCCACGGGTGCATCGTGCGCCGCCGGGTCCTTTTCGAACATCGCATGGATGATAGTCTCGCCGGAAAAGGCCTTTGCGAACGTCTCTTCTGGAATGGGCACCGCGAAGACACATCCATAGCCGCCAAGTGCGAGACGGACGACGTCTGCCTCGACGGTAGCGCCGCCGCCGCTCAGTGCGAGACGCAGGCGCGTCCCCACGTTCATCGGGATCGAGGACCGCAGACGGCACCCTGTCGTCGAGAAATCCTCGACGATCACGTCATGCGCGACACCCGGCATGAGCCGCAAGGTGCTGTCGGCGGAGACGACGCGCCGTGTGGCACGGCTTTCGCGCATCGTCAGCGCATCGATGGGCATGATCTGCATGGTTGCGGTGAGTGACATCGGTCCTCCAGGTTAAGGGCCGTATAAGTCGCGGCTCTTAACACAAGATTATCAGCGCAGTCTGGCATCATCATATTTGCAGTTAACCCCCGAACAAATGCCTTTATACAGATGCTTAGCAACTCAGCATTTGTTTTCTTAAACAATAACCTCAGAGAATAACGCCGAAACGTCCAATAATGGCCCGTGCCATTGCTGATCATTGCACACTGGCTTAGGCGGAAAGACTATATGGTTTGCCGATGACATATACCCCAAGCTCCCCGATCGACGCGCATCGGCATGACATCGCCAGCATCGATCCGACGGCCTGTGACGCCGCTTCGGGGATCGCGCTGCGCATCACGACGGTACGGGCATGACCTTGTGAATTGGCAGGAAGCACGGGCCTTCGTCATCGCATTCTGCCTGTTCAAGCCGCGCGCGTCGCTCGCGACGGGCCTGCTCGTCGCGATTGCCGGCGTGGTCGAGGCGCTTGGCCTCGTCCTCATCATTCCACTTCTCCAGATTGCCGGGGGGACGGGCGCTAGCGGACACTGGTCCACACTGCTCGCCCGGCTGCATATCGACAGCCGCCCGGAGCAGATCACGCTCGTGCTCTCGGCCTTTGCCGCGCTCATGCTCGTGCGCGCCGCGCTGATCTCGATCCGGCAGAGCGCGGTCATCCGGCTGGAGCTGGAATTCCTGTCCTCGCTGCAGATCAGGCTGATCGAACGCCTGGGGGCAGCACCATGGGGTGCGATCGTCGGGCTGCGGCATGCCCGGGTCAATCGTATCCTCGGCAGCGACATCCAGCGGCTCGGCCAGGCCGCGATCGGGCTCGTCCAGTCCATCGTGGCGGCGATCACATTGATTGTGCAGCTGACCATCTCCATGCTGCTCAGCCCGGTGCTCACGCTCCTCGCGGTCCTGTTCGTCGCGACGGGCGCGCTGCTCAGTGCCCCCTTGTTCCGTGCCGCCAGACAGGTTGGCGACAGCGTGACCGATGCCAACCTGATGATGGTGAACGAAGTCGGCCAGTTTCTCGGGGCCCTCAAGCTCGCGATGAGCCAGAACCTGGCCCCCCGGTTCGTCGCCGATTTTTCGCGCGCCATGACCGACTCGGTCCAGGCCGAGCTGACCTTTGTCGCGAGGGAAAACCGATCGCGGCTCCGCATGACGGTGGCGGGCATCGTGATGGCGGGCGGGATCGCCGGGATCGGACTGGGCGTGGTCGCAGTCCCCGTCCCGACGCTGGTCGCGCTGCTGCTGATCCTGTCGCGGATGGCCGGACCGGCCCAGGCGCTGCAGACCCAGGCGCTCGAGGTCGTTCGCGCGCTGCCGGCCTATGCTCAGATTCGCGAGCTGGAGGCCGAACTCGCCAGCGATCGCGGTCTTGCGACCGACGCGATCCTGCCGGCGCTGGAGGTCCTGTCGTTCGACCGGGTCGGCTATCGTCACCCGCGCGGGGCCGACGGCGCGGGTTCCGGCGTCGACGCGCTCGATCTGGAACTGCGGCGCGGCGAGTTTCTGGGCGTGGCGGGGCGATCGGGCGCGGGCAAGACCAGTTTCGCGGATCTGCTCGTCGGCCTCTACCACCCGCAGGCTGGGCGCATCCTGCTCAACGGCACCCCCGTCACGCTGGCGAACCACAGCGCCTGGCGCGACCGGCTCGCCTATGTCGCGCAGGATCCGTTCATGCGCCATGCGAGCATTCGCGAGAACCTGCTCTGGTCCAACCCGGGCGCGAGCGATGCGGCGATCGCCCGGGCGCTATGGATCGCCGACGCGGACGACCTGCTCGCACGACTGCCCGAAGGGCTCGCCACATGGGTCGGCGAACGCGGCAGCCTGATCTCCGGGGGCGAACGCCAGCGGCTAGCGCTCGCCCGCGCGGTGTTGCGCGATCCGCAATTGCTGATCCTCGACGAGGCCACCAACGCGATCGACATCGACGGTGAACAGATCATTCTTCACCGGCTGCGCGAGGCGTGTCCCGACACGACCATCCTGATGATCGCGCACCGGCTCGAAAGCCTGCGCCGTTGTGACCGGATCCTCCTGTTCGATGCCGGGCGCGTCGTCGCCCAGGGATCGTTCGAAACGATGCGATCGCGGCTCGTCGCGGTCGAGCGCGACGATGCGACCGCCGCGGCGCCGCATGCCGGACAGACGCAGGGGGCATCGTGAATTTCTATCGCGCGTTCGGACTGGTGTTCCGCTCGGACATCCCGCTCGGGTCGCTTGCCGCGAACCGCATCGCGGCGCAGCAGCCCGATGTCGATATCCGACGCGGCACCCCGGCACGCCCCGATCCGGGGGTCGCGGTCGACGATATGCGGGTCGAGATCAACGCCGACTCGTTGCGCCTGTCGGTGCCCGAGTGCGGCTGGTTCGACGTGACGGGGGGTGCGCGCATCATCTACGAGGCGCGCGCCGGCATCCCGGCGGAACACATGCCACCCTATCTCCTGGGGACCGCGCTGGGGGCGCTGCTCCATCAGCGCGCGCTGCTGCCGCTGCATTGCAACGCGATCGTCCATGACGGCAGCGCATATCTGTTCTGCGGGGATTCCGGCGCAGGCAAGTCGACGCTGGCCGCGGTGTTCGAAGCGCGCGGCTATCCCCTCCTCACCGACGATCTGTGCGCGGTCGCAGCGGATGCGGAAGGCCGGTTTTCGGCCACCCCGGGAATCCCACGGCTCAAGCTCTGGATCGAATCGCTTACCGCACTCGGCCGCGAAGGCGCGGAGGTCACCCGCATTCCCTGGTATGAGGACAAGTTCGAGGTCGCGATGTCACGCGCCGCCGAGGATCGCCGCTATCCCGTCGCCGCCATCTATCATCTGCGTCAGGCCGGCGAGGATGCGCCGCCGGGCATCCACCGTCTGCAGGGGCTCGACGCTGCCAATGCGGTGACGGCAAACATCTATCGCCGCCGCATCGCCGACCTCCTTGGCCGCGCGCCGGGATATCTGACGGAATCGATGGCGCTGATCCGCAGCGTTCCCATTTTCCGGTTCAATCGACGATGGGGGCTGGAGAACGTTGTCGAAGATGCCGCCCTTGCCGAAGCCCATCTACTCGGCGTCAAGATGACCCAATAAGGGACGCAACGCCGCCATTGTAAATAAAAAACTTTGCTATGACTTCGATGATTTGTGCAACGACCGGATAACAAAAATTAATATTCTTTGACCGCATTCAAACACGATCTTTAGGAATCAGTCATGACACAGCATCGCAAAACATGGCAGCGTCCAGTACTTGTTCGCATGGATGCCGCCGATGCCGAGAGCGCATCACTGATGTATAATCGGGACTATTATCGCCGCCAGATGGGCCCGTCTTGATTCCACAGTCCCGGCGGGTCGACGAAGCGCACCGGGGCGCGTTGACCTCGGGAACCCAGTCACGATCATAGCTGTGCCGCGCCCAGAAATGTGCGGTCCCCCAACTCCGAACCGCGCTGAACTCGCATTCCGGTTTGATAATGACGCTGCATGATTTTGCTGACTTTCACAGTCGCTCGATCACGCCACCGGGATTCTTCAAGCAAATCCTGTTGGTTCACGGGTGTCAAATCGCTACGATCATTCATGTTAGCCGTCAAATCGCAAATGGTAAGGAAAACTATTCACGTCTTTTGGCCTGTTCATGCAATTATTGCGAAAGCCGGAAGCTAATCGACATGCCACCGGTACAGCAAAATGCTACAAGGGGTATCGATATGATGAAGACTCGCAAGACCTGGCAGCGCCCTGCGCTTGTTCGCATGGACGCAGCAGATGCCGAGAATTTCGCGCTTAATTACAACCGTGATACGTTCCGTCGTCAGATGGGCCCATCCTGATCTTCAGGCCTGAACACGCACGGGAAATCGCGCGGCGGTAATGCCGCGCGATTTTTTGTTGGGCATCGATCGGCCCGCCAGGCGCGCCGCCTCCGCGGACGGCCTGCGAAACGCTTCAAAAAGCATGGGAATTTTGTTTGGCTCGTGCAGATTTGGATACGCCGGTCCGCCGCAGCACGTCGGCGGCAACGGCGGAGATTGACGGGCAACTGGTCGCGCTCGATATCAACAAGGGCGTTTGCTACGGCCTCAACGAGGTCGGTACGCGCATCTGGGGCCTGATCGATGCCCCCATGTCCGCGCGAGCGATCAGCGCGATTCTCGTGGATGAATATGACGTCGACCAGGCGACCGCCGAGGAGCAGACGCTCGATCTGATCCTCGAGCTGCTCGCGGCGGAGTTGGCGATATCCGCCTGATCCGCGGAGGCTCGCGCGTCGATCGGGGGCGCATGGCGTGACAGCGATCTATGGCCTGACGCACTGGTCCGACCGGGACGTCAATGCCGATGCCGACCGCATGGGCACGGTGCTCGCCCGCTATGGCCGCGACGCGCACGAAATCTGGCGGGGGGGGACGATCGCGCTGGGCGCGCGTCACGCCTTCCTGCTCGACGAGGACCGGTTCGTCGCCCCGATCCATGGCCGCGACCGCCGCTACGCCGTGGTGGCGGATGTGCATCTTACCGAGCGTGCGGATCTTGAACGCGAACTCGGCCATTCGGGTGGATCGGCGGCGGCGCTGTCCGATGCGATGCTGGTCGCCGATGCGATCGAACATTGGGGCGAGGGCGCGTTCGACCGCCTCTATGGCTGGTTTGCGATCGCCGCCTGGGACACGCAGGACCAGCGGCTGCTGCTCGCGCGCGACTTCATCGGCAAACGCCCGCTTTATTATCTGCGCGCCGAGGACGGCACGCTGGCCTTTGCCTCGATGCCCGACGCGCTGCACGCGCTCGGCATCGTCCCACGTGCGGCAGACGAGGACCAATATCTGCGCCTGTTCCGCCGCGCGCCGCTTTCGCCGGGTCGCACGCCGATGGCCGGTATCTCGCGCATCATGCCGGGATATTACGGCGTCTTCACCGCGCAAGGGGCGACGACGCACGCCTATTGGAAACCCGATCTGACGCCGCTGCGACGCCAGACGCAGCGCGACTATGAAACCCAGATGCTCACCCGGCTCGACGCCGCGGTCACGGCGACGCTGCGCGGCGCGGGCGACGAGATTGCCGCACATCTCTCGGGCGGGTTCGATTCGACCACGGTGGTCGTGACGGCGGCGCGGCTGCTTGCGGATACGCCGAAGCGGATCGTCGCCTATACCGCGGCCCCGCATCACACGCCGCAGACCTACCAGACGCATCATTTCTCCGACGAAAGCGCGCTCGCCGCCGAAACCGCGGCGATGTACCCCAATGTCGAACATGTCGTGATCCGCAGCGATACCCCGACGCTCGCGGCGCTCGACCGCACCGTCGATCTCTATCCCGAGCCGATCCCCAATCTGTGCAACATGGTGTGGGTCGACGCGATCAACGCAGCGGTGCAGCGCCGCGGCATCCGGGTCCTGCTCGAGGGCACGATGGGCAATCTTTCGATCAGCGCATCGGGCGTCGCGGCGCTGCCGTCGCTGGCGCGACGCGGACGGTTGCTCGCCTGGGCGCGGCTCGGCCGGGGGCTGGTCCGGTCGGGGTGGATGCGCTGGCCGGGCGTCGGCTGGAACACGATCGGCCCGTTGTTGCCCGTATCGCTGTGGAAACGGGTGATGCGCGCCCGGGGCATCGTGATGCCGTCGGTCGCCACCGCCATCCCGCTGCTCCCTGAGACGCTCGCCCGGGTCGAGGCGCGCATCGCCGCGGAGAACCCGACGATCGACCCGGCGCATGCGGCGGACCTGTCCGACGCGATGCGGTACGGCACCGATCCTGTCGGCGCCAATCTGCGCATGGTGGCCGGCAATGAGGACGGCAGTTTTTTTAAGGCAATGCTGGCGGAGTTCAGGATCGACGTCCGCGATCCGCTTGCCGACCGACGCCTCGTCGAATGGGCGCTGCGCGTGCCGGTCGAACGCTGGGCCTGGGGCGGCGAGCCCCGCGCGATCCTGCGCGGGGCCATGCGGGGCAAGGCACCGCCGAGCGTGCTCGATACCCGGCTGCGCGGCTATCAGGGCGCCGACTGGCCCGTCGCGCTCGTCGCCTCGCGCGACCGGCTGCGCGACGAGATCGACCGGATGAAGATGTTCGATCAGACCGCCGGGACGATGGACGTCGACCGGCTCCAGAAGCTGGTCGACGACATGCCGCCCGCCGATTCACCGCTTTGGACGGATATCGCCTATGAGATCGCCTATCGCGAGAATCTGCTGCACGCCGTCGCACTGGCCAGCCACATGCGTCGGACCGCCGGGAGCAATTATTGATGACCGCGGACGATCGTCTCGATCCGGGTATTCAGCGGCTGATCGCGGCTGTCGACGGCCGGCCCGATGCGATGGTCGCGCTGGCCCTGACTCTCCTGCTGCCCCGCGGCCTGACGCAAACCGCGCGACGGTTGTGCGACGCTGCGCTGGCGCTCGCCCCCGATGATCGCGAGATCGCAGCACAGGCGCGCCGGATCCGCTCAGCCGGGGTCGGCAAATGGTATTTCACGATGGTGCAGGACGATGATCGCCACGCGCTCTATGCCGAGGCGCTGCGCCGCGTGATGCCGGCCGACGCGACGCTGCTCGATATCGGCGCTGGGACCGGCCTCTTCGCGATGATCGCAGCGCGGGCCGGTGCCGCGCGCGTCATCGCCTGCGAGCGTAACTCCGCAGTCGCCGCGGCCGCATCCGCGGTCGTCGCCAGAAACGGCTATGCGGACCGCGTGACGATCGTGCCGAAGGACGCGTGCGACCTGGAGATCGGGGTCGATCTGGTCGCAGCCGCGAATGTGCTGCTGTGGGATAATCTCGCGAACAACCTGATTGGTGCGGGCGGACTGAAAACGGTCGAGGATGCGCGCGCGCGCCTGCTCACGCGGGACGCGGTGATCATGCCGTACCGGGCCGAGATCATGGTCGGGCTCGCCACGCATCGTCGCCCCGCCGATTATGCGATGGGCATCGTCGACGGCTTCGACATGACCCCGTTCAACCAGCTCGCGGTAGCCCATGATACGCCGAACCGGCGGGCGATCGACCTTCGCTCGAACGGCGTCGCGATCTTCGACATGGACTTTACCGGCCCGCCGATCCCCGCAGCGCGCAACGCCGTCACGGTCCACGCCACCGCAGGTCGGGTGCACGGGATTGTCCAGTGGATCCGCTTCCATCTGGCCCAGGGGATCGTCTACGACACGATCGATCCCGGCGTCCGGGCGTTCGAAACCGAGGTGACGCCGGTCGAGCCGTTCGACGTCGCCGACGGCCAGGCGGTGGTGATTTGCGGCCGGCACGACCGTGACGTGCCATGGTTCTGGCTGGAGGCGTGATCGTGCCACACCGCCAGGACGGATTCTGGACCAAGTTCGGCCGCTTTTCGTGGGAGGAGCGGTTCGCGCTTGCCGAGGCGACCATCCTGCTGACGGTCTGCGCACCGCTGATCCGCCACGCGGCGCTGCCCCGGCTCGGGCGAATCGCCTCGCGCCCGCTGCCCCGCCCGCTCCCGCCAGGGCCACGCCGGCGCGACCTGGCCGAGATCGTCGCCTGGGCCGTCGATCGCGCGGCCAAGCGCAGCCGCCTGCGCGCGCTGTGTTTCGAGCGCGGGCTCACCGCACAGGTCATGTTGCGGCGGCGCGGAGTCGATTCGACGCTGTTCTATGGGATCCGCCCCGGTTCGACGATGCCGCTCGATGCGCATGTCTGGGTTCTCGATCAGGGATTCGACGTGACGGGCACGCCGCCCGATGGTGGCTATGCGATCCTGGCGTCGTTTCCGCCGGGACGTGAGGCCAGCGGATTTCGGCCGTGCTGAACCTCGACGCACTGCTCGACGGCGATGCCCAGATCGCCACCCCGGAATTTGCGCTCGTCGTAGCAGCAACGCGGTGGCCGAATGATCCGCGCCGGGCAGCACGGATTCGCGAGCTGGCGGCACGGGTCACCGATTGGCCGCGCGTCGCGGCGATCGTCGAGCGCCACCGCGTTGCCGGCCTGTTTGCGGCAGGCCTGAACCATGCGGGCCTGCCGGACATCGACGCCGGGACCGACGCGCGCGCCGCGATCGGGGCGCTCGCGCGGGACAGTGCGGTGCAGGAGCTGCAATCCGTCTTCGAAACGCTACACCTGGTACGCATGCTGGAGGGGGCCGGCATTCCCGTCCGGGTGCTGAAGGGCGCGACCGCGGCGATGCTCGCCTTTGGCCGTTATGGTGTCCGCTACAGCATGGACATCGATCTGATCGTCGCCAAGGACCAGGTCGCGCGCGCCGCCAGCCTGCTTGATGCGCGGGGCTATGTGCGGATCGCGCCGGCGGCCGATGCGAGCGCGGCGACGATGCGGGCGCGGATGGCGCGCTACAAGGATCTGGCATTCGAGCATCCGGATTCGGGGCTGATGGTCGAGCTGCACTGGCGCCTGTTCCAGAATCCCTATCTGCTGCGCGGCGATGATCTCGATGCGCGCGAGCCGATGCAGCTCGTGCCGGGCGCCAGCGTGGCGGTTCTCCCGCGCGCGCCCGCGATCCTGTACCTGTTCGCGCATGGTACCGAACATGGCTGGGCGCGATTGAAATGGCTGGCCGATATCGGCGCGATCCTTGCCGCCGAGACGCCCGCCGACCTCGATCAATTCTATGCGCGTGCACAGAAGCGGGGGGCGGCACGACTGGTGGCGGCGGGACTTATTCTAAGCCACGCCCTGTATGAGACCGCGCTGCCCGGCGCGAGCCGGGACGACCTGGCCCACGACTGGCGGCTGCGATCGCTGGTGCGCACCGCTTATGCGAGCCTGATCGGCGACGAGGATGGTCGCGAACTCGAGCAGGTCGCGCATGCGACGACGCGCAAGAACCTCAGCCACTATCTGATCTCGCGCGATCCGCGTTTCGTGGTCCACGAACTGCGCTACGATCTGCTCGACCGCAGTGCGGAGGGGCTGAAGGGCGGCTCGCGGCTAGGCCGAGTGTCGCGACGGCTTTGGGCACTGTCCGGCGGCCGACGCCATGCCCAAAATGGCTAGGACTCGACGGCTTTTACCATGATCTGAAGTCGCGATGACCAATGCACGCCTGCTTTTGGTATTTGCAGTTCATATGTCTGCAATGTTTCGGATCTCTTATATTCGCGAATATGCCGTGCAATTGCCAAATCTTATCATCGATTTACCGATTTGATTGATCATTTTTAGATTATATTTACTCATAACACTGCTCTGATGTTGCACGCAGGATATTTCGTCGATAGGTTTGATCCGATCGGCGCAATAAAGTCTGATTACTCATTCGCGCCAACCGCCGGGTCCCCGTCATAATCTGCTGTCAGCCTAGGAGGCGCTGCTTTGAAGGTCGCGCTTTTTAATGTGAAATACAGCCCGAATCTGGGCGATGGGCTGCTGTCCGAATGCACCGAGCTCGAATTGCACCGCGCCGGGATCGATGCGGTCTCGATCGATCTTGCCGGCAGGACGGGCTACGCGCCCGGTAATGCCAGCCGGGGCAGGATGCTCGCCGTGCTTGAGGGAATGCCCGCGCCGCTGCGCCGCGTCGCGACCCGCACGATCCTCTCGGCGCTAGCGGCGATCCGGCTGCGCCCGGCGTTTCGCCGCCAGCTCGTCGATTGTGATGCGGTCGTCGTTGGCGGCGGCAATCTGTTCAGCGACAGCGATCTCAATTTCCCGGTCAAGATCCACGCCGCGCTGTCCGAAGCGGTGAACCTGCCGGCCGCGGTATTTGCGGTCGGCGTGGCGCGGAACTGGTCCGCGACCGGAAGGCGATTGTTCGCCGACGGATTGCGGAATGCCACGATGGTCTATGCGACGGTGCGCGACGAACGATCGCGAGAGATCTGGGACGACCTCCTTCCCGCACCGATCCCCCGCGCGGGGCTGGTTCGCGACCCGGGTCTGCTGGCCAGCCGGCACTATCCGCGAGGCCCCGCCTCCGCCGATCGCCGTAGCGTCGGGCTCTGCATCACCGATCCGCTCGCGCTGCGCTATCACGGCCATGACACGGATGCCGGAGACATGGCGCACTGGTATGGTGACGTGGCGACGGCGCTCGCCCAGGCGGGATGGACCGTCGGGCTGTTCACCAACGGCAGCCCCGAGGACCGGGCGTATCTCAATCGCAACGCGGCCGACTGGATCGCGGCAGCCGCGCCGACCCGCATCACCCGCATCGCCGATTTCGCCACGCCCGGTGACCTCGCCACGTTCATCTCGAGCTGCGACCTGATGGTTGCGCACCGCATGCACGCCTGCATCGCCGCGCATTCCTTCGCGGTTCCGACGATCCTTCTTAAATGGGACCCGAAGCTGGAAAGCTTTGCCGAGATTGCGGGCCGATCGGCCTATTTCGTCGACCCCGCGACGATCACGCCGACCGCGCTGGCCGAGCTGGCCGCACGAGCCGAGCAGGCCGGGGTCGATCGGGCCGCGTGCACGGCATTGATCGATGCGGCGGCCAGCGACGTTGCGGCGCTTGCCCGCGCACTCAGGGCGGCGGTCGCGGCGCGTTCATGATCGATCATATCGTCGTCATCAACGACCTGTCGGTACCCAAGGGCGGGGCGACCGCACTCGCGCTAGCGTCCGCATCGGCGTTCCGCGCACGCGGCTACCGCGTCACCTTCATCACCGGCGATGATGGCGACAACCCGGCGCTTCGCGACCAGGGTGTCGAGATCGTCGCACTGGGAAGCAAGCGGCTGCTGTCGGGCGGCGCGCTCACCGCGCTGACCCGAGGCGTCTATAATCGCGCGGCCGCCGACATGGTCGCGCGCTGGATCGCCGCGAATGATCGCCCGTCGACGGTGTATCATGTACATGGCTGGGCGCAGATCCTGTCGCCGTCGCTGTTCGCCGCGATCGCGCCGGTGCGGGCGCGGCTCGTCTATTCGGCGCATGATTTCTTCCTGGCCTGTCCAAACGGCGCGTTCGCGTTTCTGAAGACCGGCGCGGTCTGCACGCTGACGCCGATGTCACCCGGCTGCATCGGCGCGAACTGCGATCGTCGCAGTTACGCGCACAAGCTCTGGCGGGTCGGTCGGCAGGCGGTGCAACGCCATCATTATGATCCGCGCCAATCGCCGCCCGTTCTGGCGATCCACGAATCGATGCGCCCGTATTTGATGCGCGCGGGCATTCCGGACGCGGCGATCGAAGCGCTGCCCAATCCGGTCGTGCCCTGGTGCAGCACCCGGGTCGAGGCCGAACGCAACGCCGAAATCCTGTTCATCGGCCGCCTCGAAGCGACCAAGGGTCCCGATCTCGCCGCCGCGGCGGCGCGGGCGGCGGGGTGCACCTTGCGCGTGATCGGTGACGGCGTCCTGCGCGAGTCGCTACAGGCCAGCTACCCCGAAATGTCGTTCATGGGCCAGCAACCGCCGGCGGCGATCCGCGGCTATGCGGAACGCGCGCGGATGCTCGTCATGCCCAGCCGTTATCCCGAGCCCTATGGGTTGGTCGCGGCGGAGGCGTTGTGGAGCGGCCTGCCCGTCATCATCACCGATACCGCCTTCCTCGCAGACGATATCGTCGCGGCGGGCGCCGGGCTGGCAATCGAACCGCGCGACACGCTAGCGTTTGCCGCCGCGATCCGGCTGATTGCCGAAGATGATGCACTGGCACGCCGGATGAGCGAGGCGGCCTATGGCCACACCCGGGGGCTCGCGCTGACGCCCGACGCGTGGATCGACCGCCTGCTCGACGCCTATGCGCGTCGCCTGGCTATGGCAGCCTGACCGACGCCGGCGCGGGAAGCAGCAGCGGCAATGCGCCCCCGCGTGCACCCCGGCGGTCCGCCCGGGCGGTCCTGGCCGCGGTTGTCGTCGCATAGCCGGTCTTGACGACGCCCCTACCGTCGTCGGCCATAGTGGTTTTTTCGGCGCGTGTGCGGCCGGCGCCACGGCGCTCGCTGCCGGCAAGGACCCGATAGGGATTGGCGAGCGCCGTCGCGCGTAGCCGTTGCGCACGCATCGGCAGGATCGCCGCACCCAAAGCCGCCATGCCATAGAGCAACCGCATCGCGTCGATCGAATGATGGAAAAACGCCGATCCCGCGAATTCGCCGAGCGTCAGGCCGATCGCGCCAAGCCCGGCGATATCCGCGCTGCGCACCATCGGCAGGCCGAGCAGCAGCAACAGCGCCAGCGCATAGGCGATGATTGCGCCCAGCGGAGCCGCGATCAGATCCGCGGCGGACAGCAGACCCGCCGCGACGACGAGCAGCACCAGGCCGCCCCGCGCGGCCATGACCACGTCTGCGCCGGTGATCCAGTGGGAGGGTCCTCGAATCATGGCCACAGCCATAACCGGGACACCTCAATTTCGTATTAAACCGGCCGGGGACCGCGATCAGAAATAGCGTTCGCCGACGCGGATCGTATCGCCGGGCTGGACCTCGATCGGCTGCTCGCGAATGACGACGGTGCGCTCCTCGGTCGCCCGCGCGCGACGGATATAGATATGGTTGCGATTGGCCCGATAGGAGAACCCGCCCGCGGCCGCGACCGCCTGCTCGATCGTCATGCCGTTCACGAACGGAAACTCGCCCGGCCGCGCGACTTCGCCCAGGATATAATAAGGGCGGTAGTTGAGGACCTCGACGCTGACGTGCGGATTGTTGACATAGCCCTGGGCAAGGCTTGCCGTCACCGATTGCGACACCTGCTCGATCGTCTGGCCACCCGCCTTGATCGCGCCGATCAGCGGGAACGCGACGGTGCCCGATGGCGTGATGCTATATTCGCCGGTGAGGTTCGGCTCGTTATACACCGTGATCCGCAGCTTGTCGCCGGCACCCAGCCTGTATCCATCAGCGATCGCCATGTCGGACGCGGACAGAACCGGCGGCTCAGCCTGCGTGCATCCGGTCGCCACCGCCAGGGATGCAATGATGACGGCCCGAAAATAGACTATAGGACGCATGATTTTCCCCAAACTATGATTGTCATGACTATATCGGAATTGCCGAAAAAGAGAAATACAGAGATATCAGCTTGGGATAACCGTCGCCGACAATGGCATGGCCGATTCCCGGCGATGGTATCGTCTTGATAGCCATACCCGAACCGGTCCATCATAATAGCGCATGGCGACAATCGAGGCGGCAATTACGATCACCAGGGATGCCACGATAATGGTCGCGGGCGCGAAACCCTGCCGCAACCCGATAAACGCGACTGACAACACTATCGGATAGTGAAGGATGTACAGCGGATAGGAGAGATCGCCCAGGAACGCGGCCACCCGCCGCCATCGGGGCGGCACCTCGAACCGGCTCCCCGCCCAGACGAGGAGCGGCCCACCCGCCAGAACGAACGCGAGATCCCTCGCCAGCGACGCCGCACCGGTGAGCGGCAGCGCGAGGCAAAGCAGCAGCACCGCTGCCAGCGCCATGCTCGCCTTGGCCGATGGCCGCGCGGTGATCGCCGGCAATCGGGCCAGCAGCATCCCGATCGGAAAGCCGTACAACACCCGCGCCAGCCCGAACGGCAGTCGATCCGCGGTCGATCCGGCGATCAGCCGGTCGGTCCCGTAGAGCATGGGGCCCGCGACGATCACCACCGCCGCAGCGACCGCGAGCGCGACGATCCACAGGGTTCGGGCGCGGAACAGGATCCATGCGTAGAGCAGGTTGACGAACAGCTCGAACGACAGCGACCAGGCTGGCGCGTTCAGCGGAAACACACTGGGATAGGGAAGGAGATAGGGCAGCATCAGGAGGTTGCTGACCGTGGCGAGCACCAGCTGCCCGCCGTCGAGCGCAAACCGCGCGTGGAGATGCGACTGCGCCAGAACCTTGACCAACCCCAGGCCTGCCCCGACCAGGAACAGCGGATAGAGCCGGATGAGCCGCATTCCCACGAACGGCCCGAACCGCATCGTCGTCGACAGACGACGGTCATACGCCGTGGCGATGACATAGCCGCTGAGCACGAAGAAGAAATCGACCGCCAGATACCCGCCGGGCATCAGCGGCACGAAGACGATATCGCCGACGTGCAGCGCGATCACCGCGATCGCCGCGAGCCCCCGCAGAAGATCGAGCAGCAACTTGCGGTCGTGATCGGCCCCGGTGCGCGCGGCCGGGGTAAGGGCCGTCATCATCGTCGCACCGCCCGCTGCGCCGCCAAGAGGAATCGATTGCCGCGCAACGCGGCGCAGGGATGACGATCGACGTGGCGGCCGACACGCGTGCCGCGCCGCCGCGTACCCGCAATCGAACGCGTGATGATCGCCGTCATGATTCGCTTCGCCCTTCGGTTCGACAATGAGACGGCGACAGGATCAGGGATCCGTACTGCGTTGAGAACAGAAACTTTACTGCCAAAGTTCCAGACACAACCAGACCCGGCCTGCCCGACATCATGTGCTTTGACGACGGTATCTACGTTTTCTTCGGGCAAGACATCGCTATTCATGTTCATTGTAAATAATCGCCGCTTTCCTTGCAGCGGAGCGTCTCGGCCGGGACCGAAATGGCGATAGCATCGGGACCGCCGATGCCGCCCGGCGCCCGGTCCGCGGACATGTCGCACCGCTGACGCATGATGCCGATGCGGGCAGGCCGAAGAGCGCCCGGCTCGCAAAAACCCAAAGGGGTTCGGCGCGCACAACTCAAAGTCTCCCTATACAGTTCAGGTGCTTATCGGTGAAACACCCGCTCATTGCGGATCAGCAAGACCTAGCTCATATTTCCGTCATCGTCTGGTATCATGTTGCGATCCAGCCCGAAGGCAGGACGTCTGATCATATGTCCTCTGGCCTTATCCCGCCTTCACAGCCTCCCCATACACCCCCGCCTACATCATAAAATGTATTGAAGCCTGCTTCACAGGACGCATGTTACAGCATCGAATGTAAGATCAACTTTTTTACCAAACGAGATAATACCTGTAACTTGCATACAATAACGATCATTTGCCGGATCGGCAGAATATTGTAGTTATACGGATGTGATGGGGCACGGCTTCTCCGATCCTGCCGAAGTTCGACACAAAGACGGCGGCGGGGCCGGGCAGAGCTCTTGGGGGGCGGCGTATTGGTTGAGCGTAAGAAGAGTGTCGCGCTGATCGCGCGGGCAGTGTGCGCAACGTTGCTCATCGGCGGCGGCAGCAGGGCCGGCAGTGCGTCGGCGCAGATGTCGGCGGGCCGGTTCGGCGCGCAGTCGGTGCTCGAGCGCACGCGGCCGGACTATGATCCGATCGGGCTTCGCCTCGGGACGTTCACGATCCTGCCCTCGCTCGACGCGAACACGGGCTACGACAGCAATGTCCGCGCGCTGCAAAGCCCGGTGCTCGACGACCTCATCTTCACGTTGCGCCCCGCGGTCGTCGCGCGCTCCAACTGGTCGCGCAATGCGGTCACGGTGCGGGCGAGCAGCGACATCCAACGCTTTGTCGACCGTCCCGTCGAAAATGCCGAACAATATCAAATCGGCGCCGATGGCCGCTTCGATATCGGCAGCAGGACGCATCTGGTCGCGGACGCCCGCGTCGGCCGGCTCATCGAAGCACGCGGCAGCACCGGCGACACGGCGCTGGACGGCGAACCGGTCAATTTCATGGACTATCATTTCGGCACGGGCGCGGACCATGATTTCGGCCCGCTTCTGACCCGCGCCAGCTTCACGTTCGACGAATTCCGCTATGGCGATCGCAAAGCCGCGGGCGGGCGCAAGGTCGACAACAGCCAGCGCAATTACCGCTCGATCCTCGGCGACATCCAGTTCACGTTGCCCGTCGCGCCTGCCGCCGGCGTGTTCGTTCGCGGCACCGTCAATACGGCCGATTATATCAACGAACCTGCCGGGCCGAGCGGCGATTCGACAAGCTATAGCGCGTTGACCGGCATCGCGTTCGGCGTGACCCCGCTGCTCTACGGCAGCATCGGCATCGGATATTTCGCCCAGACCTACCGCGAGCCCTCGCTCGAGGGCACCAATGGCCTGAACTATTCGGCGGCGATCACCTGGAACCCGACCCCGCTCGCCACCGCGTCGTTCACGCTCAATCGCGCGCTGCAGCGTGCACCCAGCCCGACGCTGGGCGCGATCACGACGACCACCGGGACGCTGATCGCCGACTACGAGCTCCGCCGGAACCTGATAGTCGGCGCGACCGCGGGCTATTCGCGCAATCTATACGGCCTGATCGACCGCACGCAGACGCAGATGACCGGCTCGGCGCGTGCGACCTATCTGTTCAGCCGACTGATCTCGTCGACGCTTCGGCTCGACTATCTTCGAACCCGCCCCGATCAGTCGAGCGGAGTCGACAGCCTGGGCATTGGACGACGCTTCGACAAGACCCGAATATTTCTCGGCATGCGGCTTCAACTATGAGCCGCGCGCCGATGATCCGACCAGCAAACGACATTCCCGGGATATGGAGAATGAGCAAGTGACAACCGCGATCCAAGTCTATGGCGGCGGCAATGCCATGCCGATCAGCCCCTATACCCCGCAGGCTAGCGAGGTCGCGCAGGATCGGATCGATGCGCGCGCGCTTGTCGCGATGTTCCGTCGGCGGCTCGGCATCTTCCTCCTGGTCTTCCTCAGCATCCTGATAATCGGCCTGGCGCTGACGTTCCGGCAGACGCCGTCCTATACCGCCGTCGCGCAGGTGTCGCTGAACGTCAAACAATCGGCGCTCACGCCAGCGGGGGTCGGCGAGCGGCCGGATCTCGACCGCGCCGAACCCAGCGCGAATTTCGTCGATACCCAGGTCGAGATCATCCGCTCCGAGGCCTTTGCCCGGCGCGTCGCCTCGGCCCTGGCGTTGCCGACGGATCCGCGCTTCACATCGTTGCAGGAGCCCCGTGGCATCCGCACCTGGATCACAAGCTGGTTCACGGCGCCGCCGAAAGTCGCGCGACCGACCGCGGCGGAGGCGGAAGCCGCGGCGATCACCTATGTTCAGGACGGCGTCACCGCGACGCGGCTGAACTCGACCTATGCGCTCCACATCTCGTTCAGCGACACCGATCCGGCGATGGCGGCGCGGATCGTCAACGAATTCGCGCGGCAATATACCGAGGGGTCGCTGGCGAAGAAGCAGGTCGAGAACCGCGATTCGACCGCGATGATCGCCCGCCGCGCGGAGGATCTGCGCGCGCGCTGGCAGGCCGCCGATGCGGCCGAACAACGCTATCGCATCCAGCACAACCTGACGAGCACGCAGGGCCTGTCGCTCACCGAGCAGGAGATCTCGACGTACAACCAAGCCGTCGCCGCGGCCCGCGCCGCGCTGGCCGAAGACCAAGCCCGCCTGTCGACCGCGCGGGCGCAGCTTCGTTCCGGCTCGCGCGGCGATGATGTCGGGGAAGCGCTGGGGTCGTCCGTCGTGTCGGGTCTGCGCGCGAACCAGTCCGCGCTGAGTGCTCAGGTCGCCGAGCTCACGACCCGCTATGGCGCGCGTCATCCCGACGTGCTGCGCGCGAACAGCCAGCTCGCCGCGATCGACAAGCAGATCAGCAACGAAATCGCGCGCGTCATCTCGAACCTCGCGGCGAAGACGCGGGTGTCGGAGGGCCGTCTCGCGTCGCTGTCCGGAACGCTGAGCGGCGCGCAGGCCGCACTGGCCGGCAACAACGCCGCCACTGTCGAGCTCAACAACCTGGCGCAGAACAACAAGACCGCACGGTCGACCTATGAATCCTATCTGACGCGCTATCAGGAGCAGCTGGCCCGGCTCGGCACCGAGCAGGCCGATGCCTCCGTCCTGAAGCTGGCGGCGATCCCCGACACCCCGACCAGCCCCAATATCCTGCTCAACCTGATCCTGACGACCGTGCTCGGGTTCGGCTTTGGCCTGGTCGCCGCCTTCCTCACCGAGATGGCGTTCACAGGGCTGACCACGGGCGACGATATCGAACAGCGTCTGGGCGTCCGCTATCTCGGCGCGGTGCCGCTGCTCGCGTCGGTGACCAAATCGGCGAAGTCCCCGCCCTCGGCGATCGCGGCCGAGCCGCGCTCGGCGTTCGCCGAATCGATCCGCAGCCTGCGCGCGTCGATCACCTTTGCCGCCCACGCCCCCGCCAAGGTGATCGCGATCACGTCCGCGCTCGCGCAGGAAGGCAAGACGACGACCTCGATCTGCCTGGCCAGGTCGATGGGTCTGGCCGGGGAAAAGGTCGTGCTCGTCGATTGCGATCTTCGCCGCCACGGCGTCAGCCGGTTCCTGCGCACCGAAGCCGATCGCCCGGGCCTCATGCAGGTGCTTCGCGGCGAGGCGACACTCGAAGCCGCGCTGGTCGAGG
This sequence comes from Sphingomonas sp. PvP018, assembly GCF_017876865.1. Lineage (NCBI taxonomy): Bacteria > Pseudomonadati > Pseudomonadota > Alphaproteobacteria > Sphingomonadales > Sphingomonadaceae > Sphingomonas > Sphingomonas sp. PvP018. The sequence continues at coordinate 2,454,310 of NZ_JAGIOU010000001.1, forward strand.
ACACCGCGACCGGGATGATGGTCCTGCCGATCGCCGCGGATGACGATTTCGACGGCGACCTCATGATCGGCGACAAGATGGACGGACTGCTCGACGCGCTGCGTGACCGGTTCGACGTCATCGTGCTCGATACAGCGCCGGTCCTGCCGATCGCGGATGCGCGGCTGATGCTCGGCAAGGCGGATGTCGCGGTGTTTGTCGCGCGGTGGCGCAAGACACCCGATCATGCGATCCGCTCGGCACTGCGGCTCCTGCCACTCGACCGCATCCACCTTGCCGGAATCGCGCTGACCAAGGTCGACATTCGCAAACAGGCGCGGTTCGGCTATGGCGACTCGACCTACTACTACCACGACTACAAGGGCTATTATGCCTGAGCTGGCCGTCGATGCCGGCATCGGCAGTCTGGCCCGCCAGGCTGAAACGATGATGCCCGGTGCCCCGTGTCGCGACCCGTGTCGCGCCCCGTCCGTCCTGAATCGCAGCCGCCCCGAAGGGTGGCCGCAGCGGGTGGCGATCGTGCATTATTGGCTCGTCACGATGCGCGGCGGCGAACGGGTGGTCGAGCGGCTGCTGCACCTGTTTCCGCACGCCGAGATCTTTACGCATGTCTATGACGCCAGCGCGGTGTCTGAAACGATCCGCGAGCGCCCGGTCCATACCAGCTTCATCAACCGGCTACCGGGGGCCCGGCGTCACTATCAGAAATATCTGCCGCTGATGCCGATGGCGCTCGAACAGCTCGACCTGCGCGGCTTCGACCTCGTCATCAGCAGCGAATCGGGCCCGGCAAAGGGCGTGATCACCGATCCCGATACGGTGCACCTCTGCTATGCGCATTCGCCGATGCGGTATCTGTGGGATCATTACCATCAGTATCGTGGCAGCGCGGGACGCCTGACCCGGCTGATGATGACCTTGCTGTTCGGCCGGCTCCGCCACTGGGACATGACGAGCGCGGCGCGGATCGACATCGTCGTCGCGAATTCGCAGTTCATCAAGAAGCGGATCGCCAAGGCGTGGCGCCGCGATGCGGTCGTCGTCCATCCGCCAGTCGACACGAGTCTCTTCACCCCGGCCGCCGTGGTTGGCGACGAATATCTGTGGGTCGGCCAGATGACGCCCTACAAGCGTGCCGACCTGGCGGTGGAGGCGTTCAACGCGTTGCAACTGCCCCTGCTGATGGTCGGCGACGGCGAGATGGCGGCCGAGCTGCGCAAGCGCGCCGGCCCGACGATCCGGATCATCCCGCGGATGCGCTTCGACGAGCTGCGCCACGCTTATGCAACGTCGAAGGCGCTCGTCTTCACGCCCGAGGAGGATTTCGGGATCGTGCCGGTCGAGATGATGGCATCGGGCCGCCCGGTCCTCGCCTATGCGCGCGGCGGAATCCGCGACAGCCTGGTCGAGCGCAAGACCGGACTGTTCTTCGAACACCAGACGGTCGGATCGCTGATCGACGGCGTTCGCGCGATGGAGGCATGGCTGCCGGAATTCGACCCCGCCGATGCGGTGGCGCAGGCGGAACGGTTCGCCCCCGAGCATTTCGATGCCGGGATCCTGGCGGCGCTGGAGGCATGATGCGCCGCAGGGCCTTGATCGCGGCGATCAGCGCGGCGTTCGCGGTCGCCGGCAGCGCGCAGCAGCAGCCCAGGACCCCGCCGATGCTGCTCGGCGTCCAGACCCATTTCAGCCAGAACTGGCCCGCCGCATGGGGCGATCGGGCGATCGACGTCACCGCCGGGTCGTTGCGCGATTCGATCCCCTGGGCCTCGGGCGAACCGCGTCCGGGCAAATATGCGATCGAGGGTAGCGTCGCTGGCACGCTGTCCCGCTATTGCTACCGCAGCGGCGGTGACGTCCTGCTGACGCTCGACCCGCGCCACCCGCTCTATGACGGCGGCCATACCGTCAGCACGCCGGCGGCGATGGCCGCCTATGCGGCCTATGTCGGCACGGTCCTCGATCGCCTCCCCGGCTGCGTCACCGCAATCGAGGTCGGCAACGAGATCAATAGCGGCAACCTGGCCTATCCGAAGGGCGTCGACCCCGCCGCCGCCTATGTCGCGCTGCTGACGGTCGTCCGCGACCGGATCAAGCCGCGCCACGCGTCCGTCGCGATCCTCGGCGGATCGACCAACATGATCGGGACCGGATTCCTCGAAACGCTGTTCAAGGCCGGGATGCTCGGAGTCGCCGATGGCGTCGCGGTGCATCCCTATCGCCATCTGGCGGACAATATCGACTGGGAGATCGCGCATCTCGACGCGACGATGCGCCGCTACGGCACGCCGATTCCGATCTGGGCGACCGAGTTCAGCGACAATTACCCGACACCCGATCTCGCCGCGCCCGAACTGGTCAAGTTCGTCACGCTGATGAGCGCGAGCGGGGTCCGGCGCGCCTATTGGTACGCGCTGATCGACCAGCGATTCTTTCGCAACATGGGTCTCTTCACACAGTCGCAGGCGGCCAAGCCCGCAGCGGAGGCCTTCACGCTGCTGACGACGCACATGCTGCCCGCCGGACGCGCGCAGCGTATCGACACGGGCGATCGCGATGTCCGGCTCTACCGCTTCGGTGCGGATCGCTGGGTGGTCTGGGGCCCGTCGGGAACGCTGCGGTTCGATGCGGGGCGCATCGTATCGGCGCGCAACCGGCCCCTGCCCGGCACCAGCGTCGCGATCGGTCCGGATCCGGTCGTCGTGATCGGCGCTGGACGCTTCGCCTTCACGCGCGGCACGGTGCTCGCCGACAGCCTCAGCGGCTATGGCAGCGGCCCCTGGTCCTATTGGGTCGAAGGCGCCGACGGACAGCGCCACGCGCTCGGCATCCTCGACGGGATGTGGACGAGCGCCTTTGGCAGCCGCTTCACGCGGCCGCTGGCGATCAGCGACACCGGCGGCGCGGTCGCGGGCGATGCGGCGCATGCGGCCCGCGCCGTGATCCGCTACACCGCCCCCGCCGCGATGACCGCGCGCGTCGCCGCCTGTATCGCGAAATCACCCGGTGGCGACGGGCTCGACGTCGCGCTTCTGGTCAGGGGCAAGCGGGTCGCAGGCGCGGTCGTCGTCGATCGCTGGGCGGCCACCGATCAGAGTGTGACGCTGCGCACCGGCGAGACGGTCGATCTGTCGGTCGGCCCCAACCAGATCCCGGGACACGACGCCTTTACCTATCGGATCCGGCTCACCGAAGCGGGCAGCACCATTTCGCCCGACGCCACCAAGGGACCTGCAGGATGCATCTGACGCTCATCGGCGCTGTTCAGCTCGTCATCGGCTTCCTCCTGCTCATGTTCGGTACCGTGCCGGGCATGCTCGCCTTCGTGATCGTCTCCGCGCTGATGATGGGGTCGTCGGCGATCGATCTTCCCGCGATCGGTGCGTCGTCGATCCCGCCGATCGAGTTCGCCGCCGTGTTCCTCACGATCCGCGTGCTGCTGCCCGGATCGATCAACGTGCCCGCGCTGGCGGCCGCGTTGCGCGCCAACATCCTGATGATCATCTTCGTCGCCTATGGCATCGTCGGCGCGATCCTGTTGCCGAGGCTCTATGCCGGGCAGATCGACGTCGTGCCGATGCGCGTCCGCGCGCTCAACCGCTACGAATCGATGGAACGCTTCACCTATGCGACCCAGCGCCTGCTCCCGACGTCGCAGAATCTGACCACCGCCATCTACCTTCTCGGGACGGTGATGGTCGCGATCTGTGCCTATGTGGCGCTCACGCACAAGGATGCGTGGCGTCTGCTGGTCAAGACGGTCGCCGTCGTAGCCCTGATCCACGTCGTCATCGGCATCGCCAGCGTGGCGGTGCCGGGCAACGCGGTCCTGACCTTCTTTCGCAACGGCGCCTATGCGCAGATCGACAATAGTTATCGCGGTTTCGTCAGGATGAACGGCATCGCGCCCGAGGCGTCAGCCTATGGCGGATTCGGATTCATGCTGTTCGTGTTCCTGTTCGAATGCTGGATCCGCGACGTGATGCCGCGTTTGACGGGCCCGTGTGCGCTCGCGCTGGGGCTCGCGCTGGGCGCCAGCACGTCGAGCCTGGCCTATCTCGGCCTCGTCTCCTATGCCGTCCTGGTCTTTCTCCGGTCGGTCGTCTTTCCCAAGACGATGCGGGTGGATCGCCTGCTCGTGCTCGGCGCGACGACGATGCTCTTCCTCATGATGGTCGCCGCGGCCAGCGTCTGGTATCCGCAGCTGGTCGCCGAATTCGGCGATATGATCACCCATTTCACGCTCGAAAAATCCCAGTCGCAGTCGAGCGAACAACGGCAATTCTGGTCGTTGATCGGCTACCGGGCGTTTCTTGAAAGCTATGGCCTCGGTATCGGCGCAGGCAGCTTCCGATCGTCCTCGCTGATCACCGCGATCATGGGATCGATGGGCGTGATCGGGATCGTCTGCTTCGTGAGCTATCTGCTGCAGGTGTTCAAACCCCTGCGCCTGAGCACCTATGTCTCCCCCGCCGATCCTCGCGCCGCAGTCGGCGCCGCGGCGTCCTGGGTCTGCTTCGCCTCGATGGTGCCCGCCGCGGTCGGCAGTCCGACGCCCGACCCGGGCGTGCTCTTCGCGGTATTTGCCGGGGCCGCGCTGGCCTTGCGCCCGGCGGTATCGCGCAAACCACAGCGGATCCAGGCCGGACCGCCGCCCGGCCAGGCGGCGACACGAGATGCGGCGATAGCCTGACCCTCCGCCTAGCCCGCCGCCTTGGCGGCGGGCGTCAGGCGGGTGCGGTGGAGCAACCACTTGCGCACAGGCTCGTCGAACGTCTTCACCGCGATCCATGCGAACACCGTGAATATGACCGACATCAGGATCGCCAGCAGCGTTGCTGCCAGCCCCTGGATGTGCAGATGACCGGCCAGCCCGCGGATATGCGGAGCGATACCGCCCTGCAGGATATAGACCGGATAGGAGAGAGCGCCCAGCGTGCGGCACAGCGGGACGGTGCGCGTGACCGTCGCATTGGCGCCGGCCGCGACCAGAAGCGGGAAGAGGAGGATCGCCGCAGCGACCTCATACACGCCGTTCCACGCACCCAGCCGGGGCATCGCCATAATCCCGCACAGCGTCGCGATTACCGCCCAGACGGGCGCGCGCAGTCGGTTCAGCAGGCCCGCCCGACGCAGCCTGTACACCCCGACACCGGCAAAGAACGAGAACATCACGCGTGGGAGCCCTGCCCAACCCTCCGGCCAGTAAGGGCCGACTGCGAGCGTCTCGAAATGAAGGCCGGTCGCTGCCAGCGCAATGGCCGATACGCCAACGATGACCGCAAGCATCCGGTTATTCAGGAGCGGTGCGATCGCGCCATAGAGAAGATTGACGAGCAATTCCCACAGCAGCGACCAGCTGGGTGCATTGAGCGCATACATGCACTGGTCTTCGGACAGCGCACCATAGGGGGTCGGGATCATCAGCACCCCGGTCACGAAGAGCAGCGCCAGCATCCCGCCATCGTAAAGACGGACAAACCCTGCCGCACCGATGACGGCGCCGAGAACGATCAACGGATACAGGCGAACCACGCGCACCCACATGAAGGCCTTCAACGACATCCCCGCCTTGATCCGCTCCTCATAGACGGCCGCGATCACGAAACCGCTCAGGCCGAAGAAGAAGTCGACCGCCAGCGCGGCGTGCGGGGTTATCAGGATCGCATTATACGGCGTGACGTGCATGACAAGAACAGCGAAGGCGGCAACGCCCCGCAGGCCGTCCAGAACATCAAATCTGACCCTCTCCACATTCTTTCCGCATGTATTTTGTGTATATTTCGTGCGGCATACTTTATTTCTTAGACACTAGTATGTTTTGCCTTTGATTCCATTACTTGGCTCAATATCCTGCATCACGGGCTAAAACTCGACTTTCTTCCATGTTCGGACTTATGACCAATAATGAGGGATTTACGGCAATGGCGGAGCCTTTAAGTCTGCGAGTGAAACGCGTCGTGCATTCGCTGCGTGATGATTCCGCCTGGCGCATCGCGCGGTTTCTGCGCGACGACGCACGCGATCGCGCGGCCGTTACGCCTGTGGTGTCCGACGATCCCGTTGCGGGCAGCTATCGCAATGACGTGGTCACGCTCGACGACGCGGATCCGGACGACTTTCCCCCCGTGATCTTCCAGACGTGGAAAAGCCGGTCGGTGATTCCCGGCAATTACCGGCACTGGCGGCAGACCTTCGTCGACACCAATCCCGACTGTCGCGTGCTGCTATGGGACGACGCCGACAACCGCGCCTTCATCGCCGATCGGTTCGCCTGGGCGCTGCCAGTCTATGACAGCTATCCGCAGGAGATTTTCCGCGCGGATGCGGTGCGGTTCTTCTTCCTGCTCGAATTCGGCGGCCTGTACGCCGACATGGATACCGAATGCCTGCGCCCGATCCGGCCCAGCGCGTCGACCGGCGCGGTCGTGCTGTGTCGCATGGGGGGCAATCCCGATTTCGCGCACGCCATCCCCAACGCGATCATGGCATCCCGGCCGTCACAGATCTTCTGGCTGTTCGCGATCCACTGCATGATCGAGGCGGCGGAGCGCATCCCGGATGCCGCCGCACGGATCGCCGCCGGGCCGGAGACGATGACCGGCCCGGTGCTGCTGAAACAGGCCTATGACGCGTTCGTCGCGCTCGACGAAGCCGCGGTCATGGCGCTGCTCGCCCCCCTCCTCGCCAAGCTTACCGAGCGACAGCGCACCCGGCTGCGCTATGCACGGCCGACGCTGCTCGACGGGCGGAACTGGTATCCGCTCGACTGGACCAACATGTTCCACAAGCGGCTGTGCAACCGGTTGCGCACCGACCGCCGCATCCTGCCCATCGAGGTCGGCCGCACTCTCTTTCCGGACGCCGCGGTCGTCACCTATTGGAGTCATTCCTTGTAACTGCGGCCTGCTGTGACCCGCCCCGCGCGAGGGGGCGGGCCGCGGGGGTCAGGCGACCCCGCGCGTACGCCGTGACACGAGCCGGTGAAACCGGTCCGCGGCGACCGTCTCGATCCCTCGCGGGCGGCCGCTGGCCTGCCAGACCAGCATCAGCACGACGAGATACAGCATCATCCCCCCCGCCCCGGCGCCGACGAGCCCGAGCCCGCGGTCGAACCCGGTCAGCGTCTGCAGCCAGGGGCGCAGCGCGAGCAACAGCGCGGCCATCACCGCGGATGCGGCAAAGGCCCGCCACGGCCGGACGAGCTGTACGCCGAGCGGCACGCCGATCAGGCTCCGGACATAGGCCGCGGACACGATGCCCATGACGAGGGACGATCCCGCTCGCGCGGCGATCGCGCCGGCGACGCCGAAATACAGCGCGCCGAGGATCGTCGCAGGCACCTTGATGCACAATTCGTACAGGCTCTGCCGGAAGAAGATCGCGGTCTGGCCCAGCGCCATGGCGAGCGGCGCGAGCGCGGCCGCGAACAGCGTCGGGATCATCGCCAGCACCAGCCATTGCAGCAGCGGCGATGCCGGTTGCCATTTCGGCCCGAGCGCGAACGCGACGAGCGGCTGCGCGAGGATACTGATCGCGACGAGGACGGGAAGGACGGCGCTGACGATCGTGCTGGTCGTCCGCAGATAGGCCTCACGCAGGCGTTCGGGATCGTGTCGCACCATCGAGAAGGCCGCCAGCAGCGGCCGGATCGTGGGCTTGAGCACCGCCTGGTCGGGCAGGCTGGCAAGGTCGCTGGCGAGCGAGAACGTCCCGAGTTGCGCGCGCGAGACGGTGAAGCCGAGCACCAGCCGGTCGATCTGCCAGTTGATCGCGGTCACGGCCTGCGCGGCGGTCGTCCATCCGAGCAGGTCGGCGAATTCGCGCCAGCGCCCGAGTCCGAAGCGCGGGCGGAAGGGGGCAAACCAGTAGGAGGCCAGCACCATGAAGGCGGGGGCGACGACCGTTCCCGCGGCGATCGCCCAGTAGCTGCGCGTCAGGATCGCGCATGCCGCGGCCGCGACAAAGGCGCAGCCGCGGCCGCCGACCTCGATGATCAGATCGCGGTGGAAACTGATATCCTTGGCATATTGCGCCATCTTCGGACTGACGAGGCCGCGCAGCGCGGGGGCGAGCGCGATGAAGCAGATCAGCGGGACGAGCCGCGGGTCGCCGTAGAAATAGCCAAAGGGTATCGCGAGCAAGGCTAGACCCACCGCGAGCACGGCACTGCGTATCACGCTGAGCGTGAACGCGGTCTCCAGCATCGGCCGGCTGATCGCCTCGGCGCGGACGAGCACCTGGCCCACGGGCAGTTCGAAGATCGCCTCGACGATCCGGACCAGCGTCATCGCGATCGCAACGAGCCCGAAGTCCTGCGGCACCAGATAATTGGCGAGCAGCAGGAGGCTGGCAAAGTCGATCAGCCGCGCGAGGAACCGCGAGGCGATGAGCCACGCGGCACCCGCGGTGGTGCGTCCGGCAATGGGGGCCGCCTGCGTCATCTCAGACGCCGTTCGCAACGCGCTGCGGCGCGCGGGTGCGCAACCACGTCGTCATGGCGCGGCGCACCGGTTCGTCCCACCACCGCAGAATCAGCCAGCTCGCGATCAGCACGCCGGGCAGCGCCAGCCCGGTGCCGACCGCAAAGCTCCTGCTGCCGAGGATCGCCTGATAGACCGCGTTGATCCAGACGAAGATCGGATAATGCAGCGCATAGACGGGGAACGAGAGCGCCCCCAGCACCGCCGATGCCCGCGCCACCCGGCCGCGCAGCACGACATGCGCCCCGCTGAGCACCAGCAGCGGCGAGACGATCAGCGACCAGCTCCATCCGACCCAGAAGGACAGGCCCTGCGGCCAGTAGAAGAGCAGCGCGCTGAGCCCGAGCAGCGGCCAGAACAGGAACCGCCACCGCGCATTGCGGATCAGCGCGAACCGCGATTGCGCATGATAGAGCCCAACCCCGGCGTAAAAGGCCCCGAACACGCGCGGCAGGCCGGTCCAGAAGCTTGCGGCCTCGTCGCCGCCTATCCCGACCAGCGCCATCAGCGCATATCCCGCCGCGACGATCGCCAGCGCGCTCCCCATCCCGTCGATTCGGCGCAGCGCCGCCCAGGCGATGTTGACGACGATTTCGAGAAACAGCGTATATTGCGGGCCGTTGAGCGGAAAGACCTGTGGCCCGCCAATCGCGCGGCTCGCGTCGAGCATCGGCAGGCACAGCAATCCGAACGCGGTCGCGCGGGCGAGTTCGGCGACGCTGATGGTGCTGTCGTGCAGCAGGACAATGCGCGCGGCGAGATAGGCGGCGGAGATCAGCGTGCCGAGAATGACGAGCGGCATCAGCCGGACGAGCCGCAGGACGGCGAACGTCCGCGTCGCCATCCCCTGATCAAGCGTCTCGCGATACGCTACCGACAGCACATAGCCACTGAGACAGAAGAAGAAATCGACCGCGAGCCCCGCATTCGCCGCCAGCCAGGGATGACCCTGCCAATGGCCAAGATGGAAGAGCAGGACCGATATCGCCGCCAGCCCGCGCAGCCCGTCGAGCGCGGCATAATGCGGGCGCTGGCGGGTCACGCCGCGATCGCTTCGGTCGGGCCCCGACCCCGCAGGCGCGCAGGCGCGCGTGGCGGTGCGGTCAGTCACGCGCGACACGCTCGATAACGTCCAGCAGCTGCCGTCCCGCCGAGTCCCAGCGAAACGCCGCGGCCCGGTCATGGCCGGCGGCGCGCTTCGCCGACCGGACGGCCGGGGCGGCCAGCGCGGTGATGGCCTGCCGCCACCCCGCCGGATCGTCGACATCGGCATAGAGGACCGCATCGCGGCACATTTCCGGAATCGCGCCCGCCGGCGCGACGATCGCCGGGCAACCGCACAGCATCGCCTCGAGCGGCGGGAGCCCGAAGCCTTCGGTCCGTGACGGGAAGACCTGCGCATGCGCGTCCGTATAGAGCGCACGCAGCGTCGCATCGTCGCAGCGGCCGACGAACACCGCGTCGGTCGGCGGCGTCAGACCGGCCGCGCCGAGCGCTGCTCGATCCGCGCCGACCACCACCAGCTGCAACGGCGCCAGCGCGCCATCGGCAAAGGCCTCGAACACGACATGGTTGTTCTTATAAGCCTTGGGGCTGCCGAACAGGAGCACATAGCGCCCCGCGGTGAGCCCCAGTCGCGCCAGCGCGTCGCGGTCGGACTCGCCGTCGAGGATATGATCGACGCCGTTGTGGAGGACTTCGGTCATCCGCCAATCGACCACGCCGAGCAGGTCGAGCATCTGCCGGGAATAGGCCGACACGGTGAGGACGGCCGCGCTGCTGCGCGCCATGCGCGGCACGAGCAGCCGGTATCCGACGCGCTGCCGCCATGGATAGGAGCTGTCGGGAAAGAGGAACTGCGCGTCGTGGATCAGCAGGATCTTGCGGCGATGCCGGATCGGCGCGAGGTTGGCGAGGTTGACCAGCACGCCGTCGGCCGCGCGCGCGGGCAGGACGAGCTGCTCCCATCGCTGCGTATCACCGTCCGCCTGCTCGACGAGTTCGATCGCGCGCAGAGCGGGCTGCCATTGCCGCCGCGCGGGTATTAGCAGGCGGGCCGGCGGGCGACGTTCGGGCGGCATTGCGGCGAGCAGCGCGTCGACTTCGCGGATGAGGCGATCGGACACGCGGTGCACCCCGTTCATCCCGCCCGCATAGAATTTGCCGTTGAAATAGATCGGCGTCGCGGTGCTGCTCACATCCGCTCGATCTTGCGGGGATCGAGCTTGCCGCGGGTCAGGTCGGCAAAGGCCAGGACATTGCCCCACAAGCGCCCGCGCCGATCGACATGCGCCTCGGGCCACAGGCTGCGCACCAGATTCGCGATGACGTTCGCGGTCATCAGCCGTTCGCCCAGCCGCGGCTGCATCGTACCCTTCCGTTTCAGATAGACGATGTTCGCGATCTGCGAATAGCCGAGCTTCTTGCCCGGCGTGCGGCCGGACTTCACGCCCATGTGTACGCCGGTGATCGACGCGGACGAAACCAGTCGGCCGCGTCGTCCGATCTGCGTCGTGAAATCGATATCCTCCTGCCAGCCATAAAGCGGCAGCGCTTCGTCGAAGCGCAGTCCGGTCGCGGCACTCAGGCGGATCGCCATGTTGCAGCCATAGAGCGCCTGACGGTCGCGCAACACGGGAACAGCGTGGGGATCGGGGCTGGGATCGGGGTTGGTGGCACGCGCCGCGACGATCGCCAACGCGGCCTCGACGCTCAGCCCGCTCGAGTTGATGCCGTCCGCAAGCAGGTCGCCGGTGATCCCGACAATCGCGGGATCGCTTTCGAACACGCGCTCGACCATTTCGAGATAGTCGGGCGCGGGGACGAAATCGTCATCGAAGAAGGTGACGAACGCCGCCGCGTCGCCGATCATGTCGAGCGCCGCGTTGCGCTGCCGGCACAGGCCACGTCCGGCGAACACGATCTCGGGCTGCACCGGGCTTTCCGCGACACCCTCGACGTCCTGCGGCGAGACCGACACGACGATCACCCGATCGGGCCGTCGCGTCTGTCGTTCCAGCAGACCGATCGTTCGACGCGTCAGTGACGCCCGACCGACCGTGGCCACGACGACATACATCAAAGCCACTATTCGCCCCCAAGCAATATCCAGCATAGCTGCTTGACGACTTGTCTTGTAACGTACCTTCTATTCATAGCAAGCATGTCGCTTACTATTACGGCTTGGAAAATCTTTTGTACAATTTGATAAAATAGAAATACTTTATTTTCATAATGATGATGTTAGCCGCGGACGACATGTCTTTTGGTTCGGGGATAATAATGACGGACCAGCTGCAGGAATTGGTCATCAACGGGCGCTTCTTGATGCAGCCCACGACCGGCGTTCAACGCGTTGCACGTGAAATCACACGCGAGATCGATCACCTCGTTGCGAACGGCGACGTGCCGCTGCGCGTCCGCCTGGTGTGCGAAGCCGATGCCGATATCGGCGATCTCAATCTGCGCGCGACGCAGGTGGAACGGACGCGTCACGCGCATGGCCATGTCTGGGAACAGTTCGTGCTGCCCCGCCATGTGAAGGGCGGACGTCTGCTGTGCCTCGGCAATACCGCACCGATTGTGACGTTGCTCGGCCGCAAGCCGGTCGCGTTGATGATCCACGATCTGTCCTATCGGCTGTTTCCCGATGCCTATCGCCGTCATTACAAGCTCGGCCATGCGTTCATGCTGCCGTTCCTGTTGCGCCGCGCGGATCCGATCGTGACGGTGTCCGAAACAGAAAAGGCAATGTTCACCAGCCTGGTGCCGGGCGCACGTCACCGCCTGATCGTCGCGCAGAATGGTGGCTGGCGGGCCGGCTGCGACGCGCGTGCGGCCCCGCCGCCCGATATCGAGGCGTCCCGGGGCGATTATATCCTCTATGTCGGCTCGCTGTCGCATCGCAAGAACATCGCGGGGGTGCTGGCGGTCGGCATCGCGATGGCGCGCGAACGCGGCATCCCGCTCGTGCTGGTCGGATCGTCCGGCGCATTTCTGTCGCCGCTCCCCGTCAGCATTCCCGACGACGTCAAACATCTGATCCGCCTCGAGGGCCAGGTCGAGGATCTCGGCCGGCTCGGCGATCTGTACCGCAACGCGCGGTGCCTGTTATTCCCGTCCTTCTACGAAGCCTCCCCCCTCCCCCCCCTCGAGGCGATGCATTTCGCCTGCCCGGTGGTGGCCTCCGACATCCCGTCGATGCGCGAGCGGTGCGGCGATGCAGCGGCCTATTGCGATCCCTATGATCACGACTCGATCCATCGTGCGGTGGTCTCGGTGCTCGACGATCCCGGTTATGCGCGGATGCTCGCGGGTCGCGGGCTGGCGCAGGCGAGCCGATATTCCTGGCGCGAACAGGCGAGGATCATCCTCGCCGCGATCTTCGATCTCCAGACCGTGCAACCGGGTCAGTAGGACCCCTTGGCCATCAGGACCGCGGGTGCGGTCATCAGGATGATCCTGAGATAGAGCGACAGCGACTGCGACCGGCAATAGGCAACGTCGAAGGCGACCCGGCGCTGATAGGAGACATCGCTGCGACCGCTGATCTGCCACAGCCCCGTAATCCCCGGACGCGACATGCAGTAATGCTCGAAATACCGGCCGTAGCGCCGCTTTTCCGCCTCGACGATCGGCCTTGGCCCGACAATGCTCATCTCTCCGCGCAAAACGTTGAACAGCTGGGGCAATTCATCCAGGCTGCTCTTGCGCAGGAAGCTGCCGACGCGAGTGACGCGCGGATCCTCCTTGAGCTTGTGGCTCAGTTCCCATTCCAGCCGGGCCTGCGGGTCGGACGCCAGCAGATCGGCGAGCAGCGCCTCCGCGTTGACTGCCATCGAGCGGAACTTGAAGCACCGGAAATAGGCGCCGCCATAGCCGATGCGGCGCTGCGCAAACAGGATCGCCCCGGGGTCACTGACATAGACGGCCGCGGCGATGACGAGGAGCAGCGGCGCAAAGAAAAGCAGGGCAACGAGCGCGAGCAGAATGTCGAAAAGCCGCATGAGGCGTCGTTCGACAGAAATGGCTGGCGGTGCCGGGCTGCGCTCAGCGCCATATTGAAGAATTTCCCCGCGTGTCGCCACAAAACCCCCCACGGTGATAGCAAAGCGCATTTGTTCTTCTGCGATGCAACACAAACCTTCCCTCTATGTTGCATTCAATAAGGCAATGTAATTGTATAAATATCGCGCTTCTCGAGTCTTGATCTAATAATACAATCTTGTTTTCTGAATATCTACAATCATTCTATAGACTTCATCGGCAAACATAAGGCCGAACATATTGTAAGCATCTAATAGATGAGCCCCGCTGCCTTCATGAGAGTTTTGACGGGCCGCACCATTAAGCGCCTGCTGAAACTTCATATTTTCTGAGAATGGTCGAGGGTCGGGCAGGCGCGGCGGTCCGCCGGGGCCGAGGCACGGTCGACGACATCCGGCGCGCGCGCTTGGCGGGACGCGGCCTCAGGGACGATGCGGGCGGCCCGTCGGACGGTGCCGCGCGCGCGCCTTAGCGGTCGGTGCGCGGCCCGGCTGTGCTGCCGCGCACCACGAGCGTATGCGCGAGCGTCGTCTGCCGCCGCGGGCATTCGACGCCGCGCAGTATGTCGACGAGCAGCTCGACGGTACGCCGGCCGATCATCCCCTTGGGTTGCGCGATGGTGGTCAGCGCGGGCTGGAAATAGCGTGCGAGCGGAAGATCGTCGAACCCCATGACCGACACGTCACGCGGACAGGACAGTCCGGCCTCGCCGATCGCGCTCAGCGCCCCCAGCGCCATCTCGTCGCTGAAGCAGAAAATCGCCGTCACCCCGGCGGCGAGCAGCGCACGCGTGGCCACGAACGCCGACCTCGCGGAATAATCGCCGATATCGACGTGCAGCGCGTCGCGCAGACCGCGCAGCTCGGCCGCCCGCAGCGCACCCGCCAGACGGTCGCGGCTGATCGGACTGATCTCGGGGCCGGTGACGACGCCGATCGCCCGGTGGCCGAGATCGGCGAGATGCGCGATCGCCTCCGCGCTCGCCGCCGCATTGTCGATATGGACGCTGGGGACGCCGAGATCCGCACTATATTCGCAGCCATTGACGATCGGTGCGGCACCCCCCTCCCGCGCGAGCAGCGACGCCAGGCTGTCGGGGAGCCGATGGCCGAGGAAGATCAGCCCGTCGACCTCGCGACGCGACAGCATATCGGCATATTGATCCTCGACCGCGGAATCATGCCGCGTGTCGCCGACAACGACCGAATAGCCCGCGTCGCGCGCCGCCTCCTCTGCGCCGCGGATGACGCTGGCGAAGAACGGGTTCGAGATGTCGGGGACCGTCAGCAGGATCTTGGCGGCGCGCAGCGTGCGCAGGCTCCGCGCGGCGACATTGGGGGCGTAGCCCGACGACCGGACGATCGCGAGCACGCGCAGCCGGGTCTTCTCGGACACCTGATCCGGTCGGCTGAGCACGCGCGACACGGTTGCGGTAGAGACGCCAGCCATCGCGGCCACTTCGATGATCGTCGGCATCGCCGGGTCATGGATCCGGCCGCTGCCGCTGTCGACCGATAACCGATGTAATCCTTTACATCGATGCTTCGCCGACCTAGCCTTATGTCAGACAAGCAGCAAAACTGCGGTTGAGAGGTGGCGAATGGCGGTAGCGGACGATCTGGGAACGGCCCGCTTGCGCGGTGTCGACACCGCGGCGGGCGGCATGCTCACCGCGCGCCTCAGTGCGCTTATGTTCATGCAGTTTTTCGTCTGGGGTGCGTGGAACGTCACGCTCGGGCTGGCGATGCAGACCGTCGGGATCGGCAACCTGATCGGCAATGCCTTTTCAGTCGGCCCGATCGCGTCGATCGTCGGCTCGTTCCTGCTCGGCATGGCGGCGGCGCGCTATGTCAGCCCGAAGATGCTGATGGTCATCCTCCATCTCATCGGCGGCGCGATCCTGTTCGTGCTGCCGTCGTTCGTGACGCACGAACGCGGCGCCAGCTTCGTCTGGCTGCTGCTCGGCTACATGATCCTCTACATGCCGACCGTGGGGCTTGCGAACACGATCGCACTCAAGAGCTTTGGTGATCGGACCGACAACTTCCCGTTCGTGCGTGCGTTCGGAACGCTCGGCTGGATCACCGCGGGGCTGATCATCGGCTGGGCGGGACTGTCCGCCAGCCCGCAGATCTTCCGCGTTGCGGCGATCGTCTCGATCGCGCTCGGGCTCTACAGCTTCACGTTGCCCAATGTCGCCTCCGACGCGCCGCGTGACGAAAGCGTGCTGCGCCAGGTCCTGTGCGTCGAGGCCTTCGGTCTGCTCCGCCAGCGGTCATTCCTGATTTTCATGACCTGCGCGACGCTGATCTCGATCCCGCTCGCCATGTATTACGCCTATGCCTCACCCTATGTCGGCGCGACCGGCATCACCAATGTCGGCGGCACGCTCGCGATCGGGCAGATGTCCGAACTGGTCTTCATGTTCTCGATGCCGTGGCTCTACCGCCGGTTCGGCGTGAAGCCGCTGCTGCTGGTCGGGATGATCGCCTGGGCGGCCCGCTACGCGCTGTTCGCGATCGGTGACGGCGGGTCGAGCCTCTGGGCGGTCTATCTCGGCGTCGCGCTGCACGGCGTCTGCTACGACTTCTTCTTCGTCGCGGGCGCGATCTACACCGGCACGATCGCGACGCCCAAGGGGGTGAACGCACAGGCGCAGGGGATGCTGACGCTGTTCACCTATGGCGTCGGCATGCTGCTCGGGTCGCAGATCGGCGCGATGCTATATGCGCAGCTGCCCGCCGCCCCGACCATCGCCGACTGGCAGCATATGTGGTGGTATCCCGCGATTGCCGCCGCCGTGATCGCGCTGCTGTTCCAGATCCTGTTTCGCGACGATACCCGACGGGAGATTGCAGCATGACCGGACTGCGCGGACCAGCCATCTTTCTCGCCCAGTTTCTCGGCACCGAGCCGCCGTTCGACACGCTCGACGGACTTGCCGAATGGGCTGCCGGACTTGGCTATGTCGGGGTGCAGATCCCCTGCACGTCGCAGCTGATCGACCTGTCGCTGGCTGCCGAGAGCAAGACCTATTGCGACGATCTTAGCGGCCGGCTCGCCGCGCACGGCATCGCGATCACCGAGCTGTCGACGCATCTCCAGGGCCAGCTCGTCGCGGTCCACCCCGCCTATGACGCGCTGTTCGACGGGTTCGCCCCGCCCGAGCTGCACGGCAAGCCCGCCGAGCGCCAGCAATGGGCGGTCGAACAGGTCAAGCTGGCTGCGCGTGCGAGTGCCAATCTCGGCCTGTCCGCGCATGCGACCTTTTCGGGCGCGCTCGCTTGGCCCTATGTCTATCCCTGGCCGCAACGCCCGGCCGGGCTGATCGAGGAGGCGTTCGCCGAGCTCGCGCGGCGCTGGACCCCGATCCTCGACGTGTTTGCGGATGCCGGCGTCGACTGCGCGTTCGAGGTGCATCCGG
The DNA here is from genome assembly GCF_017876865.1 of Sphingomonas sp. PvP018. NCBI lineage: Bacteria > Pseudomonadati > Pseudomonadota > Alphaproteobacteria > Sphingomonadales > Sphingomonadaceae > Sphingomonas > Sphingomonas sp. PvP018. Next base: position 2,471,266 of record NZ_JAGIOU010000001.1, read on the forward strand.
GCGAGGACCTCCACGACGGCGCGTCCTGGGAACGCTTCCTTGCCGCGGTCGACAACCATCCGCGCGCGCGCCTCCTGTTCGACCCGTCGCATTTCGTGCTGCAACAGCTCGACTATCTCGACTTCATCGACCGTTATCACGACCGGATATCCTGCTTTCACGTCAAGGATGCCGAGTTCAACCCGACCGGCCGATCGGGTGTCTATGGCGGGTATGAAAGCTGGGTCGACCGCGCCGGCCGGTTCCGTTCGCTCGGCGACGGACAGGTCGATTTCTCTGCGATCTTCAGCAAGATGGCGCAATATGGCTTTGCCGGCTGGGCGGTGCTCGAATGGGAGTGCGCGCTCAAGCGGGCCGAGGACGGCGCGCGCGAGGGCGCACCGTTCATCCGTGATCACATCATCCGCCTGACCGAGCGTTCGTTCGACGATTTCGCCGCCAGCGGAATCGATCGCGCATCGATCCGCGCGATTCTGGGGCTGGCCGAGGACCAAGCATGACCCGGCTGCGGCTCGCGATGGTCGGCGGCGGCGAGGGCGCGTTCATCGGCGCGGTCCACCGGATGGCCGCCGCGCTCGACGGCGAATGGGACCTCGTCGCGGGCGCGTTCAGCACCGATGCCGGCCGTAACACGCGCACCGGCACACAGCTCGGGCTCGCCCCGGCACGCGTCTATGCGTCGTTCGAGGCGATGATCGCCGGCGAAAGCGCGCTGCCCGCAGACATCCGCGCGCAGGCGGTCGCGGTCGTCACGCCCAACCATCTCCACGCGCCGATGGCGATCGCCGCGCTAGGCGCGGGCTTCGACGTGCTGTGCGAAAAGCCGATGGCGATGAGCGTCGCCGAATCAGAGGCGATCGCCGCCGCCGCCAAGACCAGCGGCCGGCATTTCGCGCTCGCCTTCACCTATAGCGGCTATCCGATGATCGAGGAGGCGCGCGCCCGCGTCGCACGCGGCGATCTCGGCGCGATCCGCCTCGTCCAGGTCGAATATCTGCAGGGCTGGCTCAGCCTGCCGATCGATGGCGACGGCAACCGCCAGGCCGAATGGCGGACCGACCCGGCCCGCGCCGGGCTGGGCGGCTGTCTCGGCGATATCGGCACGCACGCCTTCCACCTCGCCGAACATGTCTGCGCGCTGCGGGTCGAGGCGGTCTCGGCGGATCTGACGACGCACGTGCCGGGCCGCCGGCTCGACGACGATGTCAGCGCGATGCTGCGGTTCGAGGGCGGTGCGCGCGGCATGCTGAAGGCGAGCCAGGTCGCGGCCGGCGAGGAAAATGCGCTGACGCTGCGAGTCTATGGGGAGCGTGGAGGCCTCGAATGGGCACAGATGGAGCCGAACACGCTCGTCATGCGCTGGCTCGACCGCCCCGCCGAGATCGTCCGCACCGGCGGCCCCGCGTTGCAGCCCGGTGTCGTCGCGCTGACGCGGACCCCGTCGGGCCATCCCGAAGGCTATATCGAGGCGTTCGCCAATCTGTACCGCGCCTTTGCGGCAACCGTCCGCGGCGAGGGCGGACGCTGGTTCCCCGGCGTCGTCGACGGGCTTCGCACGATGCGGTTTATCGAGGCGGTGATCGCCAACGCGGCATCGGACCGCAAATGGTCGCCGCTCTATCCTGGAGAGACGGAATGAAATTCTTCATCGGGCTTGGCGCAGCCGGCATCGGCGCGGCGGCCCTCATGGCCGTCTGCGCGCCGACCAGCGCCCAGACGACGCCCGCCGCGGCGCCCCCGGCCTTTGCCGCGTGCCGGGCCTGCCATACGGTCGACAAGGGCGGCCGCAACGGCATCGGCCCCAATCTTCACGGCGTGGTCGGCCGTGCCGCCGCTGCGTCGCCGGGGTTCAATTATTCGCCTGCGCTTAAGGCGTCGAAGCTGCGCTGGGACGACGCGACACTGAGCGAATATCTCGCGGCCCCGTCGAAGAAGGTCCCCGGCTCGCGCATGCCGATCGCGACCCCGGATCCCGCAAAGCGCGCCGCGATCATCGCCTATCTGAAGGCGGCGGGCGCGAAATGAGACGGATCCGGCGATGACGCTCTCCCGCCGCACGCTGATCGCGGCCGGCGCCGGGGCGTCGCTGCTGCCCGCGGGGATCGCCGCGCAGCGCCGCGGCACGACCGCCGCCCGCTTCTCGCTCGGTTATGCGCCGCATGAGGGCTGCTTTGCGAGCCGCGGCGGACTGATCGAGCAGATCGCCTTCGCCGCCGACCAGGGCTTCACCGCCTGGGAGGACAATGAGGCCGCGGCCCGCCCCGTCGCCGACCAGGAGCGGATGGCCAGGGCATTGTCGCAGCGCGGCATGACGATGGGCGTCTTCGTCGCGAGCATGCCCAAATGGGCGAAGTCGCGCCCCTTGCTGGGCGCCAATGACGACGCCGATCGCGAAGGGTTTCTGACCGATATCCGCGCGTCGATCGCGGTCGCCAAGCGGCTGAACGCGACCCGGATGACCGTGGTCACCGGCTTCATGGACCCGAAACTGCCGGTCGAGATCCAGACGGCGCGCGTGATCGACGTCATGCGACGGGCCGGCGACATCGTCGCGCCGCACGGCATTGCGATGGTGATGGAGCCGCTCAACACGCGCACCAACCATCCCGGCGTCTATATGCAGACGATCGCGCAGGGCTATGCGGTCGCCCGCGGTGCAAACAGCCCCGCGGTCAAGATCCTGGCCGACCTCTACCATGAGCAGATCCAGTCGGGGAATCTGATCCCCACGCTCGACGCCTGCTGGAGCGAGATCGGCTATCTCCAGTTCGGCGACAATCCCGGCCGCAACGAGCCGATGACGGGCGAGATCAACTATGCCGCGATCGTCCGCTGGCTGCGCGGCCGGCGCTATGCGGGGGTAATCGGCATGGAACACGGCAATTCGGTGGCGGGACGCGCAGGCGAGGATCGCCTGATCGCCGCCTATCGCGCGATCGACGCGGCATGAGGGGGAAGAGCATGAGGGACTATGTGATGGCGGGGGTCGTTGCGGCGATGGCACTGACGACAACGGGGTCCGTTGCCGCGCAGGACAAGCCGGGCTTCAAGGACACGCCGATGCTGCCCGGCGGCCAATGGCGTGTCCACGACGCCGACCGCCCTGCGCCCGTCGCCGTCGCGCCCGCCGCCGCCCCCGGCGGTCCGCCCGCCGACGCGATCGTGCTGTTCGACGGCCGTTCACTCGATGCGTGGAAGCCCGATCGCATCGCCTGGCCGATAGAGAACGGTGCGCTGATAATCCCGTCGCGCGCAAAAAGCGGCGGCGAGAACAATCTCGTCTCGAAACAGAGCTTCGGCGACGTGCAGATGCATCTCGAATTCCGCTCGCCCAATCCGCCGACCAAGAGTTCGCAGGACCGCGGCAATAGCGGCATCTGGTTCATGCAGCGCTACGAGTTGCAGATCCTCGACGGCTATCGGAACCCGACCTATGCCGATGGCACGGTGGGCGGGGTCTATGGCTGGAAGCCGCCGCTGGTGAACCCGGCGCGCAAGCCGGGCGAATGGCAGACCTACGACATCGTGTTCGAGCGGCCGCGCTTTGCCGCCGACGGCAGTCTGGTTCGGCCGGCTTACGTGACCGCTTTGCTCAACGGCGTGCTCGTCCAGAATCATCAGGCGATGCTCGGCACGACCAACTGGCGCCATGTCGCACGCTATACCGCGCATCCCGATGCGGCACCGATCCAGCTGCAGGACCATGATTCCCCCGTGGCGTTCCGCAACATCTGGATTCGCCCGCTGACCGATGCGGCAATCGCGCAGGATCTTGGAAAGGACGGTAAATGATCGATCGCAGAACCGCGCTGGCCGGTGTCGCCGGCATGTTCGGCGCAGCGCTCTATGCCCCGATCGCGCGCGCGGCCGGGCTCGCGCAGCAGCCGGCGGGCGCTATCCCGCCGATCAGCGAAGGGCCACCGAGCGCGCCGGTCTTCACGCCTGCCCAACGTGCACTGATGACCGCGCTCAGCGAGCGGGTCCTGCCGACCACCGATACCCCCGGCGCGATCGCGGCGGACGTCCCTGCCTTCATCGAAAAACTGCTGGCCGACTGGGCCCGGCCCGAGGACCGCGTGCCGATCATCGCCGGGCTCGACGCGATCGAGGCGCGCTGTCTGCAGGACTATAAGGTCGCCGGCGCCCGGGCGACCGCGGCACAGCACGACGCGCTGCTCACTCTGGCGATGAACGACGGCCTGCCGTCGGGCGGCGCGTTCTTCACCGCATTCCGGCAGCTCGTCATCACCGGTTACTACACGTCCGAAATCGGCATCACGCAGGAACGCGAATATCTGCCGGTCCCCGGCGAATATAACGGTGCCTTCCCCTATTCCCAGGTCAACAAGGTGTATTCCTCATGATCCTCAGCCGTAGAACCCTGCTTACGGGCACCGGTGCGGTGGCGGCGCTCGCGCTGGTCGATCGCTCGATCTCCCCCGCGTCCGCCGCACAGCTCAAGGCGATCGGCCTGCAGCTCTATACCGTACGCGAGCTGTTCGCGAAGGACCCCGTCGCCACGCTCGAGGCGGTCGCGCGGATCGGCTACCGCGAGGTCGAATTCGGCGGCGGCGGGTACGAGACGATGGATCACGCGCTGTTGCGCAAGACCATGGACCGGCTCGGCCTGACCGCACCCTCGGTGCATATCGGCTATGATGCGCTGCTTCAGCGGTTCGAACCGTCGGTGGCGATGGCGAGGACGCTCGGTGCGAAGACCGTCGTGCTGCCGTACATGACCGACGAACATCGCAACGAACAGGGCTGGAACGCCGCGCTCCCCAATTTCAATCGTTTCGCGACTCAGTTGAAGTCGGCGGGGTTCGGCTTTGCCTATCACAACCATGATTTCGAATTCACGATCCGGCCCGGCGGGGTCAGCCTGTACGACCGCCTGCTCAGGGAAACCGATCCCGCGCTCGTCAAGCTCGAGCTCGATATCTACTGGGCGGCGCATGCGGGCGAGGATCCCGCGGCGCTGATCGACCGGCTGTCCACCCGCCTCTACGCCTATCACGTCAAGGACATGCGCCCCGATCGCAGCATGACCGCGGTCGGCCAGGGCACGCTCGACTTTGCCGCGCTGTTCAAGCGCAAGTCGGGCGCCGGCGTGCAGCATTTCTACGTCGAGAACGACCAGGCGCCCGCGCCCTATCTGCCCGACATCACCACCAGCTTCCGGACGCTGCGCGCACTGCGCTTCTGATCGAGACAGGAGACCAAGACCATGGCCGCAACCAACAGGTTCGACGCGATCGTCATAGGATCGGGCGTGAGCGGCGGGTTCGCTGCGAAGGAACTCACCGAAAAGGGCCTGCGCGTCCTGATGCTCGACCGCGGCGTGATGGTCGAGCACGGCGAAGGCTATGCCTATGATGGCAAGCCCGCCTACGAGGTGCCTGCGCGGAACATCATGCCCCCGGCGCTCGTCAAAAGCGATTATTTCATCGCCAAGCACGGCTATGTCGCACCCAGCAACCGCGCCTTCTACAATGACGACCGGCTGAACCCCTATGCCTATGACGAGGGTAGCAAATTCTACTGGATCCGGCCCGCGGCGGTCGGCGGCAAGTCGCTGATCTGGGGGCGCTGGTGCTTCCGGTGGAGCGAGGAGGATTTCGAGGCGAACAAGCGCGACGGGATCGATGGCGACTGGCCGATCCGCTATGGCGACGTCGCGCCCTGGTACAGCTATGTCGAGAAATATATCGGCGTGTCCGGCTCGCGCGAGAATCTGCCCTATCTGCCGGACAGCGAATTCCAGCCACCCATCCCGATGAACGTCGCAGAGAAGTGGCTGAAGCAGAATCTGGAAAGCCGCTTCCCCGGTCGCAAGCTGATCAACACGCGCCTGTCCAACATGACCGAGGACAAGCCCGAGCAGAACCGGACCAAATGCCAGTTCCGCAACCAGTGCAGCAATGGCTGCTCGTTCGGCGCCTATTTCTCAACCCAGGCGGTGACGCTGCCCGCGGCGCGCGCGACCGGCCGATTGACGCTGCAGTCGGACGCGGTCGTCACCAGCCTCGATTATGATCCCAAGGCCAAGCGCGTGACCGGCGTCCGCTACATCGATACCAAGACCGGCCAGGCGCAGTCGGTCCAGGCCGACCTCGTCTTCCTCTGCGCCTCGGCGATGGCATCGACGCAGATCCTGCTCAATTCGCGTCCGGCGGGCAGCGATCGCAGCCATTTCGACACGAGCGGCACGCTCGGCCGCTATGTGATGGACCATATCTTCCGCGTCGGGGTCGACGGCGAGATCGGCGGGATGCAGGAGTTCATCGAATATGGTCGCCGCCCGGGGGGCGTCTACATCCCGCGCTTCCGCAACATTGGCGGCGACGACGGCGTCGGCTTCAAACGCGGCTATGGCTATCAGGGCGGCGCCTATCGCACGCCCGCGGCACCCGTCGGGTTCGGCGCTTCGATGAAGCACGGGATGCGCAACTATGCGCCGTGGCACTTCAGCATGGGCGCGTTCGGCGAATGCCTGCCCTATGCCGACAACCATGTGTCGCTGCATGCGTCGAAGGTCGACCGGTTCGGCGTGCCGCTGCTCCGGTTCGACGTGCGCTTCCACGACAATGAACTCAAGATGATGGCCGATGCGCGGGCGCAGGGTGAGGCGATGCTCCGCGGTGCCGGGCTGACCAACGTCAAGAGTTCGGAACAGGAGCACGTCCCCGGTGACGCGATCCACGAGATGGGCGGCGCGCGCATGGGGCGCGATCCGCGCACCTCGGTGCTCGACGCGTGGAGCCGCGCGCACGAGGCCACCAACCTCTACGTCACCGACGGCGCGCAGATGGCTTCGGCCTCCTGCGTCAATCCGTCGCTCACCTTCATGGCGCTGACTGCGCGCGCCGCCGATCACGCGGTGAAGCAGCGCACCCGCGCCTGATCGACTCCTACCCCTGATCTATGATATCGCTATCATTGATCAAGGGCAGGCGACGGATCAGTCGACGGAGACCTTGGGCCTGCGCCGCGGTGCCGAGTCGGACTGCCGCCGGATCAGAGTGAAATCGAACGTCTTGTGCCGGTCCTGCGGATCGATCGCCTGCGACCGGCGAATGGTCGAGGCGAGCATTTCGACCGCCGATCGCGCCATGTCCGCGATCGGCTGATGAATCGTCGTCAATTCGGGCCAGATCGCGGTCGACAGGGTCGTGTCGTCAAACCCGCACACCGTCAGGTCGCCCGGCACGTCGAGCCCGCGCCGATGCGCGACCGCGACCGTCGCGGCGGCCATGTCGTCGTTCGACGAGAAGATCGCCGATGGCTGCTCGGCGAGGCCCAGCAGCGTCTCGGCGGCATCGAGCCCCGATCGGTAGGTGAACAGCCCGTGCGCGATCAGCGAGTCGTCGCGTGCGATCCCGGCCTCGTCCAGTGCCGCCGCATAGCCTTCGAGCCGACGCGCGCTCGACGACAAATTCGGGTTGCCGGTGATGAAGCCGATCCGGCGGTGGCCCAGCGCGATGATGTGCCGGGTCATCGTCAGCGCCGCCTCGCGGTCGTCGATGCGGATCGCGAGCATGTCGGGTACGGGCAGCCCGCTCGCCAGCGACACGGTCGGGACCTGTGCCGCCGCCAGCAGGTCGAGCACCGCATCCGCCTCGCACAGCGGCGGCGGCAGGATGATGCCGTCGATCCCGCCCTCGATCAGGTGACGCGTCACCGCGATCTCATGCTCGCCCAGGTCGCATTTCTCGATGATGATCTGCACGTCGCTGCGCGCCGCCTGGTCGAGGCTGCCGAGCAGGAACTCGCTGAGAAAGCCCGCGCTCGGGTTGCTGTACAGCAGGCCGATGCGGACCTGCCCCGCCCCGGCCAGGCTGCGCGCGGCCGGGTTGGGCGCATAGTTCAACGTCGCGATCGCGTGAGTCACCGCATCGCGCGTCGCGGCGCGCACATTGCTCGTGCCGTTGATCACGCGCGACACGGTCATCGGCGAGACCCCGGCGAGTCGCGCGACGTCGCTGATGGTCGGCGCGCCGCCGGTGCGCCGCGACGTCTTGACGCGGCCGATCGAGGAAGTGTTCATGTACCAACCGTTAGCGCACCCCCTTGATGCGGCAAAGCCCCACGCGATCCGATCCCGAGTCGGTCATCGTCGTCGGGCTTCGATGGACGGCTCGCCCCGTTGCGAGACGCCTGCCGTTCTTTTCATGGGGTATTTTTCGTGCGCGACGATGCGGAACCCCCTTGCTCCGGCGCACGAGAGGGATATGATAGCGCTATCTCCCGCCCCGGCGGAGGACAGGTCTCGTAGAAGACCAGCTCTTAGGAAGGATCATAAGGTCATGCGCCTCCGTTTCCCCATGCCCGCCCGCCGTGCGCGCGCAGTCCCGTTGCTGGCCGCCTCCGCTCTGGTCATTCCCGTGCTGGCGGGTCTCGCACCCACATTGTTCACGGGCGGGGCCGCGACGGCACAGTCCGCCGCCAAGCCGCAGGGCGAACCGCGCAGCCCCGAGGGCAAGCGCTATCTGTCGCAGCCGCTGGTCACCAGCATCTACACCGCCGACCCGTCCGCGCATGTCTTCAACGGCAAGATCTATGTCTATCCGAGCCACGACATCGACGTGACGACCGCCGACGACGATCTGGGCAACCAATATGCGATGCGCGACTACCGCGTGCTGTCGATGGACCGGATCGGCGGGCCGGTGAAGGTGAACCCCGTCGCGCTCGACGTGAAGGACGTGCCCTGGGCGTCGCAGCAGATGTGGGCGCCCGACGCGGCCTATAAGAACGGCACCTATTATCTGTATTTCCCGGTGCGCGACAAACAGCTCGACAAGAACGGGCTCGGCACCTTCCGCATCGGCGTCGCGACGTCGAAGAGCCCGGTCGGCCCGTTCAAGGCGGACCCCAAGCCGATCGCGGGCAGCTTCTCGATGGATCCCGCGGTGTTCACCGACGCGAACGGCGCCAGCTACATGTATTTCGGCGGCATCTGGGGTGGCCAGCTGCAGCGCTGGAAGGACGGCAAGTTCGACCCCAACGGCTCCGACACCGATCTCGGCCAGGACGACCAGCCCGCGCTGTCAGGCAAGATCGCGCGGTTGAACCCCGACATGAAGAGCTTTGCCGAGACGCCGCGCGACGTCCAGATCCTCGACGAGGCCGGCAAGCCCGTCCTTGGCGGCGATCATGAGCGGCGCTTCTTCGAGGCGTCGTGGGTCTTCAAGCGCGGCGGCAAATATTACTACACCTACTCGACCGGCGACACGCACTTCCTGAACTATGCGACCGGCGACAATCCGTACGGGCCGTTCACCTACAAGGGGCATATCCTGAAGCCGGTGCAGGGCTGGACGAGCCACCATTCGATCATCGAGTGGAACAAGAAATGGTGGCTGTTCTATGCGGACACGCAGCTGAGCAACAAGAACCACCTGCGCAACGTCAAGGTGACCGAGCTGAAGTTCGCGCCCGACGGCTCGATCCCCACCATCGATCCGTTCGTCAACTGATGTTCCTCGGGATCGACATCGGCACTTCCGGCGTAAAAGCCGTGGTGCTCGACGAGGCCGGCAGCGTCGTCGGCCAGGGCGTCGCCGCGCTGAGCGTCCAGCGCCCGCATCCGCTCTGGTCCGAACAGGATCCCGATGCGTGGTGGCACGCGACGACCGCCGCGGTCCAGGCCATCGACCCGGCCGTCCGCCGCTCGGTCCGCGGCGTCGGGCTTGCCGGGCAGATGCACGGCGCGACCCTGCTCGACGCCGACGACCGCCCTTTACGCCCCGCGATCCTGTGGAACGACGGCCGCAGCTTTGCTGAGTGCGAAGCGATGGAGCGTGCGGTGCCCGATCTGCGCGCAATCGCGGGCAACATCGCGATGCCGGGCTTCACCGCGCCCAAGCTGCTCTGGGTGCGCGAGCATGAGCCCGAGATCTTCGCAAAGATCGCGACCGTGCTGCTGCCCAAGGACTATGTCCGCCTGCTGATGACCGGCGACAAGGCGTCCGACCTGTCGGACAGCGCAGGGACCCTGTGGCTCGACGTCGCCGCGCGGAGCTGGAGCGACGCGCTGCTGGCCGCGTGCGGACTGACGCAGGCGCAGATGCCACGGCTGTACGAAGGCTCCGAGATCACCGGCACGCTGACCGCCGAGGTCGCCGAACTCTGGGGCATGCCGCCGGTCCCCGTCGCGGCGGGGGGCGGCGACAATGCCGCGGGTGCGGTCGGCGTCGGCGTGGTCGCGGACGGCGACGCATTGCTCTCGCTCGGCACCTCGGGCGTGATCTTCGTCGCGACGAAGGAGTTCCGTCCCAACGCCGATAGCGCGGTCCATGCCTTCTGCCACGCGCTGCCGGGCATGTGGCACCAGATGTCGGTCCATCTGTCGGCTGCGTCGTGCATCGACTGGGTCGCGAGAATCACCGGCGCGACCGGCCCGGCCGACCTGTTCGCACGCGCCGAAGCCGCCGGTCCCGCCAGCGGCCCCGAGATCTTCCTCCCCTATCTGTCGGGCGAGCGTACGCCGCACAATGATGCCGAAGTCCGCGGCGCGTTCCTCCGGCTCGACAACGACACCGATGCCGGCCGTCTGTCGCAGGCGGTGCTCGAGGGCGTCGCCTTCGCGCTCGCCGACGGGCTCGACGTGCTGCGTGCGGCGGGGACGACGGTCGAACGCCTCGCGGTCATCGGCGGCGGCGCGCGCTCGCGCTACTGGGGTGCGGTGCTCGCCGCGGCGATGGAGGTCGAACTCGTCTATCTCCAGGGCGGCGAGGTCGGCCCCGCGCTCGGCGCCGCGCGGCTCGCGCAGCTCGGTGTCGATGGCGGCGATCCCGCGACCGTCTGCGTCGCACCGCCCGTGTCGCACCGCATCGCCCCCGACCCCGCACTCGTCGCCGCGCTCGCCGAGAAAAAGGCGGCGTTCCGCCAGGCCTATCCCCGTATCACCCCCAAGTCATAGGAATTCCCGATGTCCGACTTCTTCGCCGATATCCCCCAGATCAAATATGAGGGCCCCAACAGCAGCAACGAGCTCGCCTATCGCTATTACGACAAGAGCAAGGTCGTGCTCGGCAAGACGATGGAGGAGCATCTGCGCTTCGCCGCGTGCTTCTGGCACACCTTCTGCTGGCCGGGGTCGGACGTGTTCGGCGGGGGCACGTTCAACCGCCCCTGGCATGCCGGCGCCAACGATTCGGCCGCCGCGGCGCACAAGCGCGAGGTCGCGTTCGACTTCTTCAAGAAGCTCGACGTGCCCTATTACTGCTTCCACGACGTCGACGTCATGGCGGATGCCGCCAACGTGACCGAGCATCGCCGCTTCTTCGCCGAAGCCGTCGACCATCTCGAACAGCTCCAGGCCGCGTCGGGCCGCAAGCTGCTTTGGGGCACCGCCAACGCGTTCAGCCATCCGCGCTATGCCGCGGGCGCGTCGACCAACCCCGATCCCGAAGTCTATGCCTTTGCCGCGCTGCAGGTCCGCGACGCGCTCGAGGCGACGCATCGCCTCGGCGGCCAGAACTACGTGCTGTGGGGCGGTCGCGAAGGCTATGAGACGCTGCTCAACACCGACATGAAGCGCGAACTCGACAATTTCGGCCGCTTCCTGAGCCTCGTCGTCGAGCACAAGCACAAGATCGGCTTCACCGGCACGATCCTGATCGAACCCAAGCCGCACGAGCCGACCAAGCATCAGTACGACTTCGACACCGCGACGGTGTACGGCTTCCTCAAGCGCTACGGGCTCGAGAATGAGGTGCGCGTCAACATCGAGGCGAACCACGCCACGCTGTCGGGGCATACCTTCGAGCACGAGATCGCGACCGCCAACGCGCTCGGCATCTTCGGTTCGATCGATGCCAATCGCGGCGATCCACAGAATGGCTGGGATACCGACCAGTTCCCCAATTCGGTCGAGGAACTCACGCTGGCGATGGTCGAGATCCTGCGCGGCGGCGGCTTCACCACCGGCGGCTTCAACTTCGACGCCAAGGTCCGGCGCCAGAGCATGGACGCGGCCGATCTGTTCTACGGCCATGTCGGCGGCATCGACGTCGTCGCGAAGGGGCTGCTCGCCGCCGCCGCGATCATCGAAGATGGTCGGGTCGATGCGATCAAGGCCAAGCGCTATGCCGGCTGGGACGGTGACTTCGGCAGCACGATCGGCGGGCTCGATCTGGCCGGTATCGCCGATCTCGCGGTCGAGCGCGACATCGATCCGAAGCCGGTTTCGGGCCAGCAGGAACGCCTCGAAAACCTGATCAACCGCTTCCTCTGATCGACCCACGACGCCGGGGCCACGTCCTGCAGGACGGGCCCCGGCCTAGCCGCCGCTCGCCGCCAAGCCGCTGCAATCAAGCCGCTGGGAACAGGCGATAAACCCGTCGATCCGGGTCCGATCGCCACATGAACGATTTGTCACGATCGCAGCGGGGCCCTTTGCCCCTGCTGCTGTGTTGTCGCGCCTGACACCAGTTGTCGGCAAGTCATGTCAGGGGCCGGATCGATGCGTAACACAATCATTAGGGCAACAACACTTCCCGATCACGCCGCCTAGTCTGAAAAGACCATGGCGACGACCAGGGTGATGACCGGCTATGCTGGTCATCGTGGCGATAATGACTGCCGTGTCGCGCCGGATCGGTGCCGCATTGGAAGCAGCGACGGACGCTGCGCGTGACACCCGGGATTGGTCTGACCTGGGCAATCTGCGCGGCGGCGACGGCCGGGGTGATCGCGCGCCCGTTCCGCCTGCCCGAAGCGGTCTGGGCGGTCGCCGGCGCGGTCGCGCTGCTCGCGCTGGGTCTGTTGCCGGTCGCCGCCGGGCTGGCCGCGATCGGCAAGGGCATGGACGTGTATCTCTTCCTGATCGGCATGATGCTGCTCAGCGAGACCGCGCGCCAGCAGGGCCTGTTCGACTGGATCGCCGCGACCGCCGCGCGCGGCGCAAGAGGGTCGCCCGCCCGCCTGTTCGCGCTCGTCTACGTCACCGGGATCGTCACCACGACCTTCCTGTCGAACGACGCCACCGCGGTCGTGCTCACGCCCGCCGTCTATGCCGCCGCACGCAAGGCCAAGGCGGATCCGCTGCCGCTGCTGTTCGCCTGCGCGCTCATCGCCAACGCGGCAAGCTTCGTGCTGCCCATCTCCAATCCGGCGAACCTCGTGCTCTATGGCGGCACGATGCCCCCGCTCGGCCAGTGGTTCGCGTCGTTCGCGCTGCCATCGGTCGCGGCGATCGTCGTGACCTATGTCGCGCTCCGCTGGACCGAGCGTGCGCGGCTCGTCGGACAGTGCGAGACGGAGATCGCACGTACGCCGCTGACCATCGGCGGCAAGGCGGCGCTGGCGGGGATCGTCGTCACCGCGGTCGTGCTGCTGCTGGCCTCGGCATTCGACCTGCAACTCGGGCTGCCGACCTGCATCGCCGGGGTCGCGACGACGCTCGCCATCTGCCTGCTGGTCCGCATGTCACCCCTCCTGGTCGTGCGCGACGTGTCGTGGAGCGTGCTGCCGCTCGTCGCCGGGCTGTTCGTACTGGTCGAGGCGCTCGATCATAGCGGCGTCATCGGCCACGTCGCTGCGTGGTTGCGTGCAGAGGCCGCCGATCCGGCGCGTGCAGCCCTGACCGCGGGGACCCTGCTCGCCTTCGGGTCGAACCTAGTCAACAATCTTCCCGCCGGGCTGATCGCGAGCACCGCGGTCGCGCAGGCGCAGCCGCCGCGCGTCGTCGTCGACGCCTTGCTCATCGGCGTCGATCTCGGCCCCAACCTGTCGATCACCGGGTCGCTTGCGACGATCCTGTGGCTCCAGGCAATCCGCCGCGAAGGCCTCGATGTCGGGTTCCTGCGCTTCCTGAAGGTCGGCGCGGTGACGATGATTCCCGCGCTCGCCGCCGCGCTCGGCACGCGCCTGCTGATCGGCTGACCCTCGACGCTCCCCTCTGCCCGCCCCCTCTTTTCCAGGATCAAGGACCGACCATGGCGACCCTCTCCGCTTCCCTACCCTCCCGCCACCCCCCCGGCGGCAAAGCTCCGCACCGTCATGCGCCGGCGGGACGCACGCTCGACGCGCTGAACTTCTTCCTTGCTGATGTGCGCGACGGGCTCGGGCCCTATCTCGCCATCTATCTGGTCGCGGTCCGCGGCCCCGCGCATGGCTGGAACGAGGCGACGGTCGGGCTGGTCCTGACGATCGCCGGGATCGTCGGCCTGATCGCGCAGACGCCCGCCGGCAGCCTGATCGACAAGAGCCGCAACAAGCCGCGGATCGTCATGGCGGCAGCGTTGTTGGTGACTTTGGCCAGCGTATCGCTGCCGTTCGTCACGGGCTTCACGGTGGTGACCATCACCCAGTCGGTCGCCGCCGTCGCCGGCGCGATCTTCGCCCCCGCGATCTCGGCGATCACGCTCGGTCTGGTCGGGCCGAAGATGTTCGCCAAGCGGGTCGGCCGTAACGAGGCGTTCAACCATGCCGGCAACGCGGTGTCCGCCGGGCTCGCGGGTGTGCTGGCCTGGAAGTTCGGACCGGTCGTGGTCTTCTGGCTGATGGGCGCGCTGACCGTCGCCAGCATCGTCACCGCGACGCGGCTCCACAACGACGATATCGACAATGCCGTCGCGCGTGGCCTCGACTGCGAGCCCGATGCGGACTGCGACGAGCCGAGCGGCTGGAAGACGCTGATCGAGAACCGCCCGCTAATGACCTTTGCGGTGATCGCGTTCCTCTTCCATCTGGCGAATGCCGCGATGCTGACCTCGGTCAGCCAGCTGCTCGCGCGCACCGTCGGCAAGGATCAGGCGACGTCGCTGACCGCCGCGTGCATCGTCGCGGCACAGCTCGTGATGGTGCCCGTCGCGATCTTCGTCGGGCGTCATACCGAACGGCTCGGCACCAAGCCGCTGTTCCTCGTCGCCTTCGGATTCCTCGCCGCGCGCGGCGCGCTCTACACGCTGTCCGACGACCCTTATTGGCTGGTCGGTGTGCAGGCGCTGGACGGCGTCGGCGCGGGTATTTTCGGTGCCCTGTTCCCCGTCGTGATCGCCGACCTGACCGAGGGCAGCGGCCGGTTCAACGTCAGTCAGGGCGCGGTCGCGACGACGCAAGGGCTCGGCGCAGCGCTGTCGGCGACGCTGGCGGGATCGATCATCGTCTGGGCAGGCTATAGCGCGAACTTCCTCACGCTTGCGGCGATCGCGGGGGCCGGGTTCCTGCTTTACATGATTGCGATGCCGGAGACGAAGAAGGGCGGCCAAGCGTAAGTCCGGGCGATCGATCCGAACACACCCCTGTCCTGTGGTCTCACTTTCGTGCAACAGCAGGACCCCGCATCACCCTGTCCCCTGCCCCGGATCCCGAGCCGCATGACCAGCGACATTCTCATCATCGGTTCCGGCGCGGCCGGGCTGACCGCGGCGCTCACCCTCGCCGACCGTTTCACCGTCACCGTGCTTGCCAAGGGGGCGCTGAACGAAGGGTCGACCGCTTGGGCGCAGGGCGGGATCGCCGCGGTACTCGAACCCGGCGACACGTTCGAGAATCATGTCGAGGACACGATGGTCGCCGGCGCCGGGCTGAACGACCGCGGGATCGTCGAGATGGTGGTCGAGGGCGCCCCCGCCGCGATCGAACGGCTCACGCATCTCGGCGTGCCGTTCGAGACCGAGGGGAACGCGCTGCACCTGACGCGCGAGGGCGGCCACAGCCATCGGCGGATCGTCCATGTCGCCGACGCGACCGGCTGGGCGGTGCAGGAGGCGCTGCAGAGGGCCGCCGAGGCGCATCCCAACATCACGCTGGTCCCCGACCAGGTCGCGATCGACCTTGCCACCGGGCGGCACGAGATGCGCTATTCGGGCGCGGGCCGGGTCTGGGGCGTCTATGCGGTCGACCGCGGCACCGGACGCGTCGCGCTCTACACGGCGCGCGCGACGATCCTCGCGACCGGGGGTGCGGGCCGCACTTACCTGTTCTCGACCGCGCCACGCGGCGCGACGGGCGACGGCATCGCGATGGCCTGGCGCGCGGGCGCGCGCGTGTCGAACATGGAGATGATGCAGTTCCACCCCACCTGCCTCTACAATCTGGAGGTCAAGAACTTCCTGATCACCGAGGCGGTGCGCGGCGAAGGCGGACGGCTGATCAACCCGACCACCGGCAAGCGTTTCATGACCTATTATGATCCCGTCCGGATGGAGCTGGCGCCGCGCGATATCGTCGCGCGCGCGATCGACGCCGAGATCAAGCGCTACGGGCTCGATTACGTCCATCTCGACATCAGCCACATGCCCGCCGACTTCATCCGGCATCATTTTCCGAACATTCACGAAAAGCTGCTGACGGTCGGGATCGACATGACGACGCAGCCGATCCCGGTCGTCCCCGCCCAGCATTACACCTGTGGCGGGATCGTCGTCGACGAGCATGGCAAGACCGACCTTCCCGGGCTCTACGCGGCGGGGGAGTGCACCGAATCGGGGTTGCACGGCGCGAACCGGCTGGCGTCGAACTCATTGCTCGAATGCTTCGTGTTCGGCGAGGCCGCGGCGGACAGCATCGCCGCCGATTGGGACAGCCTGCCCCCGCCGCCGCCGATCCGTCCCTGGGATGAGAGCCGCGTCACCGATTCCGACGAGGAAGTGGTGATCAAGCAGACCTGGACCGAGATCCGCCGCTTCATGTGGAACTATGTCGGCATCGTCCGTACCACCAAAAGGCTCGAGCGCGCGCAGCACCGGATCGCGATGCTGAACGAGGAGGTCGCCGAATATTACCAGCATTTCCGCGTCACGCCCGACCTGATCGAACTGCGCAACCTGCTCCAGACCGCCGAACTGATCGTGCGCTCGGCGCTGCACCGTCACGAAAGCCGTGGGCTGCACTACACGCTCGATTATCCGCAGATGCTGCCGGAGGCTGTCGATACGGTCCTGACGCCCTGACGTTCCGCGTCCCGGCGCATCGGATGTGCAGTTCGTCGCAGCCAGGCGCGCGGGGCGTATCGCGGCAGTCCGGACCGTATCAGGATCGTAGCGCTATCGCAGGATATCCGACACCCATGGCATTTGGCAGGTTCGCGCGTCTTTTCGTGACCGGCGGCATCGCGCTCGCGCTGACCGGCTGTGGCTCGACGTCACGCCCCGGGGCGACCGGCGCCGCGCCGCAGGGCGATGGGACCACCAGCGTATCGATCCCGGTCCCATTACCCACCGCACGCGCCACCCGTGCCGCGCCCGCTCCGCTGGTCACCGCGATCGACGCCTTGCATCATGATTTTGCGGGCAAGGCGGGGATTGCAATCCGCGCGGTGGACGAGGGCTGGACGGTCGAGGCCGGCGGGCGCCAGCGCCTCCCGCAGCAATCGGTCAGCAAGCTCTGGGTCGCGATCACGCTGCTTGACCTGCGCGACCAAGGCAAGGCCAAGCTCGAGGATCCGGTCGTCGTCCGCGCGGAGGATCTGACGCTGTTCCATCAGCCGATCGCGATGCTCGTCACCGGCGACGGCTATCACACCACCGTCGGCGAATTGCTCAGGCGTGCGCTGACGCATAGCGACAATACCGCGAACGACCGGCTGCTGAGCTATGTCGGCGGCCCGCGCGCGGTGCGCGGCATGATCCTGCGCAAACAGCTGGGCGAGATCCGCTTCGGTCCGGGCGAGCGGCTGTTGCAAAGCGGGACGGCGGGGCTCGTCTGGCAACCCGCCTATGCGCTCGGCAACGCGTTTGCGGTCGCCCGCGCACGGCTCGATCCGCAGATCCGCGCCGCCGCACTCGACGCCTATGTCGCCAATCCGCCCGATGGCGCCGCGCCGATCGCGATCGCGGACGCGCTCGCCCGGCTCGCGCGGGGCGAATTGCTCAGCGCCAGCTCGACCCAGGTGCTGCTCGACACGATGGGCGCGTCGGTCACCGGCCGCGCGCGGTTGCGCGCCGCGCTGCCCGCGGGGTGGCGGATCGCGCACAAGACGGGCACCGGCCAGGATCTCGGTCCCCGCAACGCCGGTTTCAACGATGTCGGGCTCCTGACAGCGCCCGACGGCAAGCGCTATGCAATCGCGGTGATGATCGGCGACACGCTGCGGCCGATCCGCGAACGCCAGATGCTGATCCAGGCGGTCGCCGCCGCGGTCGCCGCGCATGCCGGTGGCGCCCGCCCGTCGGTCTGAGATTTTCCTCACACCTGATACCCAACAACCACGCTTCGCCCATTGGTCCGCGCGCGCGCATCCGCTAGACCGCGCGCGATGCCCCATCTCTATCTCGTCGACGGCTCCGGCTATATCTTCCGCGCCTATCACCGGCTGCCGCCGCTTACCAACAAGCATGGCGAGCCGGTCGGCGCGGTGTACGGCTATACCACGATGCTGTGGAAGCTCGCGGACGAGGTCCACGCGGCCGATGGCCCGACGCACATGGCGGTCATTCTCGACAAGTCGTCGAAGACGTTCCGCAACGATCTCTACGACAAGTACAAGGCACAGCGTCCTCCCCCGCCCGAGGATCTCGTCCCCCAGTTCCCGATGATCCGCGACGCGACGCGCGCCTTCTCGCTGCCGTGCATCGAGACCGAGGGGCTCGAGGCCGACGACATCATCGCCTGTTATTCGAAGGCGGCGCTGGCGCAGGGCTGGTCGGTCACGATCGTCTCGTCGGACAAGGACCTGATGCAGCTGATCGAGCCCGGGCTCGACATGTACGACACGATGAACAACCGCCGGCTGGGTGCGGAGCATGTCGCGGAGAAATTCCACGGCGTCACGCCATCGCAGCTCGGCGACGTGCTCGCGCTGATGGGCGACAGCGTCGACAATGTGCCGGGCGTTCCCGGCGTCGGCCCGAAGACCGCTGCTAAGCTGATCCTCGAACATGGCGATCTCGAATCGGTGCTCGCCGCCGCCGAGGGCATGAAGAAGGGCAAGCTGCGCGACAATCTGATCGAGCATGCCGAGATGGCGCGGCTGTCGAAGGTGCTGGTCACGCTCCGATGCGACGTCGCGCTGCCCGAGCCGCTCGAGGATCTCGAGCTCAAGGGTATCCCCGACGCCCCCTTGCGCGCGTTCCTTGATCATCACGGCTTCAAGTCGCTGATCGCCAAATTGTCCGCCGTCGCCGAAGCACCGGTCGCCGAGTCGACCGTCGTCGCGGACATGGACGCGGACGAGCCATGCAAGCATGACGATTACGAGACCGTCGTCGACGAGGCGGCGCTCGACCGCTGGATCACGCTGGCGAAGCATCAGGGCTGGATCGCGATCGACACCGAGACGACCGGGATCGACGCGACGCGCGCGGACTTGGTTGGGATCAGCCTCGCGCTGCATCCGAACCTCGCCTGCTACGTGCCCATCGCGCATGGCGGCACGGACCTGCTCGCGGAAAACCCGGTCCAGATCGACCGCGCGGTCGTGCTCGCGAAGATGAAGCCGCTGCTGGAAGATCCGAGCATCCTCAAGATCGGCCATAATCTCAAATACGACATGATCGTGCTGGCCCGCGCCTATGCGGCCACCGGTGGCGTGACGATCGCGCCGTTCGACGACACGATCCTGATGAGCTTCGATCTCGACGCGGGGCTTCACGGCCACGGCATGGACGAGCTTGCCGCGACGCACCTTTCGCACACCTGCATCGCGTTCAAGGACGTGGTCGGCACCGGCAAGTCGCAGCGCAGCTTCAACGAAATCGACCTCAAGGCCGCGACCCATTATGCCGCGGAGGACGCGGACGTGACGCTGCGCCTGTGGCGGCGGTTCAAGCGCCGCCTGCCCGCCGAGGGCTCGACGCGCGTCTACGAGATGGTCGACCGCCCGCTCGTCCCCGTCATCGCGCAGATGGAGATGCACGGGATCAAGGTCGACGCGGCGAAGCTGTCGAAGCTGTCGACCGAGTTCGCCGCCCAGATGGCGAGCCTGGAAACCGAGATTCACGCGCTCGCCGGCGCGCCGTTCACGATCGGCAGCCCCAAGCAGCTCGGCGACGTGCTGTTCGAGAAGATGGGCATCAAGGGCGGCCGCAAGGGCAAGTCCGGGGTCTATTCGACCGACGTCACCGAACTCGAGCGGATCGCCGCGGACAAGGATTCGCCCGGCGCGGTGATCGCGCGCAAGGTGCTCGACTGGCGCCAGCTCTCGAAGCTTAAATCCACCTATACCGATGCGTTGCAGGCGCAGATCAACCCGGCGACGGGCCGCGTCCACACGTCCTACTCGCTGACCGGCGCGCAGACCGGGCGGCTGTCGTCGACCGATCCCAACCTGCAGAACATCCCGATCCGCACCGAGATCGGCCGCCAGATCCGTGACGCGTTCGTGGCGGAGCCCGGCAACGTGATCCTCGCCGCCGATTACTCGCAGATCGAGCTGCGGCTGGCCGCGCACATGGCCAACGTCCCCGCGCTGAAGCAGGCGTTCGCGAACGGCGACGACATCCACAGCCTGACCGCGCAGGAGCTGTTCGGCGAGGTCAACCGCGACACGCGCGGTCGCGCCAAGACGATCAACTTCGCGATCCTCTACGGCATTTCGCGCTGGGGGCTCGCCGGCCGGCTCGACGTGTCCGCGGACGAGGCGCAGGCGATGATCGACCGCTATTTCGATCGCTTCCCCGGCATCTCGAGCTACATCGTCGACACCACCGAAAGCGTCCGCGCGACCGGGTTCACGACGACGCTGTTCGGCCGCAAGACGCATTTCCCGCGGATCCGCTCGAAGATCCAGCACGAACGCCAGGGCGCCGAGCGCGCAGCGATCAACGCGCCGATTCAGGGGACGAGCGCGGACATCATCAAGCGCGCGATGGTCCGCATGGGCCCGGCACTGCTCGAGGCCGGGTTGCCGAATGTGCGCATGCTGCTTCAGGTCCACGACGAACTCGTGTTCGAACTGCCCGAAGGCGATGTCGAGGCGGCCAAGCCCGTGATCGAACGCGTCATGGCGACCGCGGCCGAGCCGGCGGTGACGCTCGACGTGCCGCTGGGGATCGAGATCGGCACCGGCCTGAGCTGGGGCGCAGCGCATTGATCGCGCAGGGCGGCAGCCGGCCGCGCCCGGCTGACTCGCACAAGCGCGGCCGGCGGAGCGCTTGCTCCGGCCAACGACGCGGCTTTGCCGCGGCGCGGCGCACCAGCGGCGGTCGCCCGTGACCGAATCGACCAAGGATATCGACACGCTCGCCAAGGGCGGTCGGACCAACATTGCGGGCTTCGTCCTCCGCCTCGCCGCGCGCATCCCGTTCCTGTTCATCGCGGGCCGCATCTACGGCCCGGACCTGGTCGGCCGGTTCGCGATCGCGGTCGTGGTGGTCGAACTCGCCGCGCTGCTGGCGACGCTCGGCCTCAAGCGCGGTCTTGCACAGGCGCTGAGCAGCACCGAGCGGCCGCATGCCTATGTCGTGTGGGATGCGATGGCGGTGGCGTTCGTCGCGTCGCTGATCGCGAGCGCAGTGCTCTTCACCTTCCCCGAGATCATGTACCCCAATACGGCGATCACCGGGCTCGACCGGTTTTTGCCGCTCATCATCGTCGCGGTCGCCTGGTCCGACGTCAGCCTGGCGGCACTCGCCTATCGGCTGAACGTCAAGGCCGCGGTCACTGCGCGCGCGGTGGTCGAGCCGTGGACGATCTCGATCGCCGCCTGGGCCTTTTCCTATTTCACGATCCGCGACGGGCTCGTGCTCAGCTATGTCGCGTCGATGACCGCGGCGCTGATCGCCAGCCTCGTGCCGTTCGTGCGCAGCTACGGGCTGCCGCGCGGCTGGTCGCCGCATCTGCGCCCGCTCTACGCGCTCGCCCGCGCCAATGTGCCGCTGGCGGGCGCGGACATCCTTGAATGGGGCAGCCGCAACGTCGACCGCTTCATCCTCGGCGTGATGTTCGAGCCCAAGGTCGTCGGCATCTATTATATGGCGCAACAGGTCGCGAGCCTGCCGCAGAAGCTCAAGACGAGCTTCGACCCGATCCTCGGCCCCGTCATCACGCAGAGCCTGGCGATCAACGACCGCGCGGCGATCGCCAACCAGGTCCGGCAGGTCGCGTTCTGGATCATGGCGGCACAGGGTGGCCTCGCGCTGATGGGCTCGATTCCCGGCGAGGCGGTGATGGGCGTGGTCGGCCCGCAATTCGTCGCTGGCACCGCTGCGCTCGCCTTCCTGCTGACCGCGGAATTCCTTGCCTCAAGCGGCGCGGTCAGTGAATCCGCGCTCGTCTATATCGCGCGGCACCGCAATCTGATGATCTCGGCGGTGATGCTCGCCTTCCAGATCGGCCTCAGCTTCGCGCTGATCTTCGCGATCCGCCGCCTCGGCTATCCGGTCAATTATCAGGCCGCAGGGCCCGCGATCGCGCTCATGATCTCGGTCGCGCTGACCTCGGTGATCAAGTCGCGGCTGCTGGGAAGCCTGCTCGGCGCGAGCGTCTCGCCGTGGCGCTGGCCGCTGGTCTGGGCGGCGCTTGCCGCGATCGTCGTGGGCGCGGGCTTTACCGCGCTGCCCAAACGGCTCGAATGGGTCGAACTCGCGGTCGGCGAGCCGGCGATCGCCGCGACCTATCTCTTCATCCTCTGGAAATGGGCGTTCGGGCCAGCCGACCGCGCCCTGTTCGCCAAGACCCCCGAGCCCAGCGAAGCGACGCTGCCGCGGAGCGGGTCGCCGGTCCGCTGATCCGGCCCCCCGAAGCCGGGGGGCCGCCGGCGATCAATGGCGGAAGTGGCGCATCCCGGTAAACACCATCGCCAGCCCCGCCTCGTCCGCCGCCGCGATCACGTCGGCATCGCGGATCGACCCGCCCGGCTGGATCACCGCGGTCGCGCCTGCCTCGACCGCCGCGAGCAGCCCGTCGGCAAACGGGAAGAACGCGTCGGAGGCAACCGCCGAGCCGATCGTCCGCGGCGCCGCCCAGCCCGCCTTGTCCGCCGCATCCTTGGCCTTCCACGCGGCGATCCGCGCGGATTCGAGGCGGTTCATCTGCCCCGCGCCGATGCCCGCGGTGCTGCCGTCCTTGGCATAGACGATCGCGTTCGACTTGGTGTGCTTGGCGACGGTCCAGGCGAAGCGGCAGTCGACGAGTTCCTGCGGCGTGGGCTGGCGCTTCGTCACCACCTGCAATTCGCCGGGCGTGCCGTTGTCGCGCCCCTGGACGAGCCAGCCACCCGCGATCGACTTGGCGGTGAGCCCTGCGCGCGCTGCATCGGGCAGGTCGCCGGTCAGAAGCAGACGCAGATTCTTCTTCGCGGCGAACAACGCGATCGCCTCCTCATCGGCATCGGGTGCGACGACGACTTCGGTGAAGATGCCGGTGATCGCGCGCGCGGTCTCGACATCGAGGCGGCGGTTGACCGCGATGATCCCGCCGAATGCCGACACCGTGTCGCAGGCGAACGCCGCGGCATAGGCCTCCTCGAGCGTCGCGGCGGTCGCAACGCCGCACGGATTGGCGTGCTTGACGATGACGACCGAGGGGGCGGCATCGCGGAACTCGGCGACGAGCTCGAGCGCGGCGTCCGCGTCGTTGAGATTGTTGTAGCTCAGCGCCTTGCCCTGCACCTGACGCGCCTGGCCGATGCCGCGGACACCATCGGTCGCGGTGTAGAAGGCCCCCGACTGGTGCGGGTTCTCACCATAGCGGAGCGCATCGCCGCGCTTGAGCGTGATCGGCAGCGTGGCCGGAAACTGCTCGCCCTGGTCGACCGTGCCGAACCAGGTCGCGATCGCCGAGTCATAGGCGGCCGTGGTCGCGAATGCCTTGGCGGCGAGGCGCTTGCGGTCGTCGAGCGTCGTGCTGCCGCCCGCGACCAGCGCATAGTCCGCGGGATCGGTGACGATCGCGACATAGGCGTGGTTCTTGGCGGCCGAGCGCACCATGCTGGGGCCGCCGATGTCGATATTCTCGATCACGGTATCGCGGTCCGCGCCCTTGGCGACGGTCGCCTCGAACGGGTAGAGATTGACGATCACGAGGTCGATCGCGCCGATCTGGTGCTCCTCCATCGACGCGGCATGCCCCGCATCGTCGCGCACCGCGAGCAGCCCGCCATGGACCATCGGGTGCAGCGTCTTCACGCGGCCGTCCATCATCTCGGGAAAGCCGGTCAGCTCCGACACGTCGCGCACCGTGAGGCCTGCCGCCCGCAGCGCGGTGGCGGTACCGCCGGTCGACACCAGCTCGACACCGTGGCTCGCAAGCGCGGTGCCGAGATCGACGATCCCGGTCTTGTCGGAGACGGACAGGAGTGCGCGCTTTATCGGGATGCTGGTCATGACAGGTCTTTCGTGATCCGGGTTTCGCCGTGCGGCGGGCCTTAGCGTCGGTTGACGTTGGGGAACAGGGGGCGTGCGGGAACGCGGCGATCTTCAAAGGTGGCGTCTCGACGAGTCATCGCGAAAGGAAGCACCTCCCCGGCGAAGGCCGGGGTCCAGTTGGAAAGGCCGTCGTAACGACGCGCTGTCCCCTGTCAGCACCGTCTCGCAACTGGACCCCGGCCTTCGCCGGGGAGGTGGCAGTGTGTGGGAATGAAAAGACCATTGGGTCGTGATCTGGCCGGAGAAAGTGTCAGGCCTTTTTCAGTGCCCAGCTCACGCTGGCGCCGCCCGCCGCGGCCTCGCCGGTGATCATCAGTTGCTGCGTCGCGACCGGGCGGCCGTCCGCGTCGATCCAGACGCTGTCCTCGACCACCAGCGCGCCGCCGCGGCAGCGGAACTGCCAGATCGCGCCGCCCGGCAGGCGGAGGATTGCGCCCAGACCGTCCGCGGTCGGCGACACCTGCACCCCCGCGCCCAGATGGAAGCGGATCGCGAACAGCGAAAGGCCCAGGCGCCGCTTGCTGCCCTTGGGCAACAGCGCGTCTTCGCCCCGTAATTCACGGCCGTCGCCGGTCAGCATCAGCTGGCGGCGGTGCACAAAGCCCCAGCGCCGGACATAGCCGTCATGGCTCGCTTCGATCCGGCTCGCTGCCTCCGATTCCTGCCGGCTCAGCTCGACTTCGGCAACGCCGCGGCCGAGCGTCCCGTCGGCGTGGATCGCGGTCGAATTGCTGTCGGCGATCGTCAGCGTCGAATGCGCGGCGGTAGACCGCAGACCTTCGACCATCGCGGGCGGCAATTGCGCGATTCCTGCCCGTGCGCCGCCGCAATTGACGACGAGCCGCGCCGGGCCATCGGAGAATTCGAACGCGAGCGTCGAAGCGCACCCGCCTTCGACCAGGCGTGCGACGGGTGGCGGCGCGGCGTCGACGATCAGCACCGAGGAGGCCGCCGCCAGCCGCTGATAGCCCCAGTCGCGCGCCTGGCGGAGCGGCCGGGTCCGGACGCCGCTCGCCTCGATCACCGCGGCAACTTGGGTCTCGCTTGCGGGGCCCCCGCCCTGCCAGCTCGACAGCCCGAGATCGCCATGCGTCACGCCGAGCAGTGCCGCGACCATCCTGGTGAGCGTCGTCGCGACGGGTTCGGGCAAGGCCAGGTTGCGCGCCAGATAGCTGTCCTGGAGCAGCGTCAGAAGCTGTATCGAGTCGAGCAGCATCGCCGGGCTGCGCGAAACCGAGCCGCCATCGTCGAACAATCCGGTGCCGAGCGCGCGCAGCAGCCCGGCCTCACCGAACGCACGGCGCGGGTCACCGCCCGGGATCAGCAGCCCGGCGGCAACGACGCCGCACCATGCCGCGATCCGCGGTGCGCCTGCGGGCACCTTGTCCGCGCTTCGATCGAGGTGCAGCGCGCCCCGCGCAAGTGCGTTCAGCACCTTCGAGCGGTAAACGAGGTCAGACGACGACAGGATCAGCGGCGCATGCGCGGTCCAGAACAGGATCCGCCTGCCCCAGAGGTCCGGCCGCCACGCGATCCCGCCCGGCGTGTCGGCATAGGCGGTCAGCCACAGCCCCATGAGATATTCAGCGATCGGTGCCCCGCGTGCGCGGGTTGCGACGGTCGACAGGTCGCGCAGCCAGGCAAAGCTGTGGAAATAGTCGGCAAAGGGACCGGGCAACGGCTTTGCCAGATCGAGCGTCTCGATATCGCTCACCTCGCCACGGAACGACAGCAGGCCCTCGAGCAGCATCGTGCCCCGCGGGATGTCGCCGAGCACCGGATCCTCGGGGACTGCGATCAGCTTGAGCGGATAGCGCCCCTTAAGCCGCAAGGCATGGAGCGGCGTACGCCAGGTCAGGCGGTGAAAGCGCTCCGCCAGCCGATCGGCGAGCGACAGCCCGTTGTCGCCGCCAAGCCGGATCAGGCGACGTCCTTCGTCGATACCGTCGAGCATTGGATCGGTCACGGGATCGGGCTGGTCGGTCAATCGCCCCTCAATGCCGCGATGTTGGCGGCATACTGTGCCGGCCCCCCGCGAAACACCGACGTCCCCGCGACCAGCGCGTCCGCACCCGCATCGATGCAGCGCTTCGCCCATTCGGCGTCGACACCGCCATCGACCTCGAGATCGATCACGCGACCGCTCTTCTCGATCATCGTCCGGATCGCGGTGATCTTCTTGAGCTGGCTGGGGATGAAGCTCTGCCCGCCAAACCCGGGATTGACGCTCATCACGAGCACGAGGTCGACCATGTCGAGCAGGTAATCGAGCATCTTCGCCGGCGTACCGGGGCAGATCACGACACCCGCGCGCTTGCCGAGCGACTTGATGTGCTGGAGCGAGCGGTGGATGTGCGGGCTGGCCTCGTAATGCACGGTGATGCAGTCCGCGCCGGCCTCCGCGAACGCATCGAGATACGCATCGACGGGGGCGATCATCAGATGGACGTCGAACGGCTTGGCGGTGACGCCGCGCACCGACTTCATGACCGCGGGGCCGAACGAGATGTTGGGCACGAAATGCCCGTCCATGACGTCGATATGGATCCAGTCGGCGCCGGCCGCATCGATGGCGCGGACCTCCTCACCCAGTTTGGCGAAGTCGGCGGACAGGATCGAGGGGGCGATGCGGACGGGTTGCATGAATTTGTCCTAGCGGGGGATTCACGTGGTGCGAAGGCCTTCAATCCTCCCCCAAAGCGGGGGAGGAATGATCAGGCGCGCTTCAGACGGGTGATGAAGAAGCCGTCGCAACCGCCTTGTTCGGCGAGCATGCCCGGCAGCGTGCGGACGGTGCCGGTGTCGGTCGGCGTGATCCCGGCGGGGAGCTCGGCCTGGTCGACCGGCACGATCGAATAGTCGCTGCGCGCAGACAGGAACGCGTCGAGCTGCGCCTCGCCTTCCGACGGTTCGAGCGAGCAGGTGGCGTAGACGAGCGTGCCGCCGGGCTTCACCCAGTCGGCCGCGCGCGCGAAGATCCGCGCCTGCAGCGCCGCGGTCTCGGCGATGATCGAGGGGCGGACGCGGTGGAGCACGTCGGGGTGGCGGCGGAAGATGCCGGTCGCGCTGCACGGCGCGTCGATGAGGATCGCGTCGGCGGGCTCGGCGGGCGCCCATTCGAGGAGGTCGGCGTTGACGACCTCGGCCTTCAGATGCGTCCGGTAGAGATTCTCGCGCAGCCGCTTGATCCGGCTCTGCGAATTGTCGACCGAGGTGACGGTCCAGCCCGCCGAAGCGAGCTGCAGCGTCTTGCCGCCGGGTGCCGCGCACAGATCGAGGACATGGCCCCCCCCCTTGCCCAGCAAGCGCGCGGGCAGTGAGGCGGCGATGTCCTGCACCCACCAGGCGCCGTCGCCAAAGCCCTCCATGTCGGGAACCGAGGCGTGATCGCCCAGCCGCAGATGCCCGGGCATGAAGCTCTCGCCGCCAAGCTTTTCGCGCCAGCCTTCGGTTTCGGCGGGATCGGCGATCGTCAGGTCGAGCGGCGGCGGTGCGGCGATCGCACGGCCCGCATCGTCGACCATCTCCTCGCCCCACGCGGCTTCCCAGCGCAGCTCGACCGGAGCGGGCAGCGTCGGCACCTCGGGCAGCAGCATGTTGGCGCGGAACAGCGTCCCGAACACGCCGTGGACGAGCTTGCGCGGGCCACCATCGACCAGCGGCAGGACGGTCGAGATCGCGGCGTGCGACGGCGTGCCCAGGATCAGCACCTGGACGAGCGCGATCCGCAGCGCCATCCGCGCCTTTGCATCGTCGGGCAGATTGGTCTTGGTGACCGAATCGATCATCGCGTCGAGATCGGGGAGCCGGCGCAGCGTCTCGGCGGCGATCGCATGCGCAAGCCCGCGATCGGGGCCGTGGATCGCGCGGGTCGCGGCGGGCAGCGCGGATTCGAGCGATTCGCCACGACGCAGCACCGCATCGAGCAGGCGCAGCGCGGCGCGGCGGGTGGGGACGCCAAGCGGCTCGGGGGCGTGGGTATAGTCGGGCATGAGAAGGTCCTTCGCGTTCGGGTGCAGCGCGCTGCATTGGCAAGTCGCACGGCGCGCCCCATGTGGCGGTTACGACGCCAACACGCAATCCGGAGAGCCATGATGGGCCAGCGCCCCGACCATGTGAAGCCACCCGCCTATCTGTCAAAGGATACACCGGTGCCACAGCCCGAGCCGATCGTGCCCGACAAAGACCCCGAACCGCGCGACCCGACGCGCTATGGCGACTGGGAACTCAAGGGCATGGCGATCGACTTCTGATCGCTTCGTCGTTTCGAGGCCTGATCCAGCGCTGCTCCACATCCGTCATCCCCGCGCAGGCGGGGATCCATCTTCCCGGTTGTCGGCGGTGAGGCCGCACGCTTCGCCCCTATGAATTCCCGCCTACACGGGAATGACAGAGGTTGTGTCGGTAAATCTGCGGCAGCGGTCCTGACGCACGCGGAACGTATCGCACGGCGGCGCGTCGCGGTAGGATGAGGGGATTCTTCGCAAAACGCTGGGTGAAAATCACCGGCATCGTCGTCGCTGGCGTGGTGGTGCTGGGATTGATCGTGCTCGCCGCCTTCCCCTGGGGGTCGCTCAAGGGGGTGATCCAGCGGCAGCTCACCGCGCGGTTCGGCCGGCCGGTGACGATCGGCGGGATCGAGCGCGTCGACACGTTCGGGTTCAACCCCACGATCCGCATCACCGACGTCCGTATTCCGCAGGCGGAATGGGCCGGAACGGGCGATTTCGTCCGGCTGCGCGAGGCCGAAGCCACCTTTTCCGGGCTCGCACTGCTGAAAGGGGCGTTCGGGCCGCGCGACCTGAAGGCGCGCGGACTGCGGCTTGTGCTGGTTCGCGACAGGAACGGCCGGACCAATTGGGAACGCCCGGGCAAGCCGAAGGGCGGCGGGAGCTCCACCGACCTCGACGGGCTGACGATCAGCGACAGCGTGATCGCCTATCGCGACGACAAGCAGGACCGGTTCGTCACGGCACGCTTCACCGCCGATCCGGTGCACGGCATCCGCGCGGCTGGCAACGGCACGATCCGCGGTGCAGCGGTGCGGATCGCCGTGGCGGGGCCTTCGGTCGAGCGGTTCCAGGGCAAGCCCTGGCCGTTCACCGCGTCGATCGACGGCGACGCGCTCTCGATCACCGCGAAGGGCCGGATGGACCACCCGCTCGACACCGACGCGATGGAGCTCGACGTGACCGCACGCGCGACCGACCTCAAGCTGATCGACGCGGTGATCGAGGCGGGGCTGTTCCGCACGCAGCCGGTGTCATTCTCCGCGCATGTCCGCCACGACCAGCCGAAATGGACCGTCACGCAGCTGAAGGGCGTGGTCGGACGGTCCGATTTCACCGGGCATGTCAGCGTCGACAAACAGGCCGGCCGGAGCAAGGTCGACGGCGCGATCGTATCGCGACAGTTTGATTTTGGTGATCTGGCGTCGGACGAGGGGAAGGCGAAGGGGGCCGCGCTCGAACGCGCAATCGGCCCGCGGCTCGTGCCCAACACGCGGATCGATATCGGCAAGATCGACACCACCGATGCGCGGATGGCGTTCCGGATCAAGCGGATCGTGAGCGCCAAGGGCGCGTCGCCGATCCTGTCCGCCAGGGGCGTGCTGGCGATCGACCACCAGCTGCTGACGCTCAGCGACCTCGACGCGCGATTGCCGCATGGTCGGGTCGAGGGGAAGCTGACGGTCGACCAGCGCGGCGACCGCAAGGTGCCGATGGTCGATATCAACCTGCGGCTGCGTGGCAGCAGCGTGCAGGATCTCGCGGGCGGCGGCGGCGAGTTCAGCGGCAATGTCAGCGCGCGCGCACGACTGAGGGGGCCCGGCACGACGATCCGCGCGGCGGTCGGCAATGCGAACGGCACGATCGGTTTCGTCGCGCGTGACGGGCAATTGCCGCAGGGAATCGCCGCGGCTCTGGGATTCGATGCGGCGCGCGCGCTGCTGGCGAAGGATGGCGAGCGCGCGGGGCTGCGCTGCGTCGTGCTGAAACTCGACGTGACGCGCGGCCATGGTCGGATCGATCCGATGATCGTCGACACGACCGCCAGCCTGATGCGCGGTCAGGGGAGCGTGGTGTTTCCCGGCGAGACGCTGAACATCCGGCTGACGGGCACGCCGAAACAGCATGCGCTGCTGCGCGTGCCGGGCTCGGCCTATATGACCGGCACGATCGAGCGGCCGGCGGTAACGATCCCGCCCGAGGTGAAGTCGGTCGGCAACATCTTCAAGGCGATCGGCCGCGCGATCACGGGAAAACAGGGCCCGACTGCGCGCGATGCGGATTGCTCGGGGCTCGCGGCGCGCGTGCTGCGCTAAACCGATCCTCCCCCGCCAGGGGGAGGATGAAGCAATCGCCTCCTAATCAGCCCGCCTCGTCCTTGAGCGGTCGCGCGAGGAGGTCGCCGATCACGTCGCGAACCGGTGTCCCTTCCAGCAGGCGGCAGACGGCCTCGGTGATCGGCATGTCGACGCCCGCGTCACGCGCGGCCTCGCCCAGCACGGGGGCGGTGAATGCGCCTTCCGCGACCGTGCGGCGATCAGCCAGCAACGCGGCCGCCGCCTCGCCCCGTCCGAGCCCCACCCCGAGCGAGAAATTGCGCGAACTCGTCGAGGAACAGGTGAGCACGAGGTCGCCGAGCCCCGACAGCCCGGCGAGCGTCTCCGCGCGCGCGCCGCGCGCAAGCCCGAACCGCGTCATCTCGGCAAAGCCGCGCGCGATCAGCGCCGCACGCGCATTCTGGCCAAGCCCGGCCCCTTCGACCACGCCGCAGCCGATCGCGAGCACGTTCTTCACCGCCCCGCCAATCTCCGCACCCGCGACGTCGGTCGACGCATAGGTCCGGAAATGCCGCGCCGCGAGCCGGGTCGCGAGTGCCTCGCCAAGCGCCTCGTCCTCGCAGGCGAGCGTCACCGCGGTCGGCAGCCCCGCCGCCACCTCATGCGCGAAGGTCGGCCCCGACAGCACCGCGATCGGCGCGTCGGGATGCACCGCACGCGCGACCTCGCCGACCAGCCGCTTGCTCCCCGCCTCGATCCCCTTGGCGCACAGCACCAGTGGGATGCCGCCGATCGGCGCGGCGGCGAGCACGCTGCCGACATGCTGCGCCGGCGCGACGACGAGGATCGCGTCCATGTCCGCCAGCGCACCAAGGTCGCCGGTCGCGCGGATCGTCGGCGACAGCGCGACGCCGGCGAGGAACAGCGCGTTCGCATGAGTCGCGTTAATCGAGTCGACGACGGCCGGCTCGCGTGCCCACAGGATCACGTCGCGACCTTCATGCGCGGCGACCTGTGCCAGCGCGGTGCCCCAGGCGCCGCCACCGATGACGCCGATCTTCATGCCTTCACCCCTGCACCGCGTACCGCCTCGGCGTCGGGATCGAGCGGCCAGCGCGGGCGGGCCGCGGTGTCGAGCGGGTCGGTCAGTCCGGCGGCGAACCGCTCCGCCCCGGCCCAGGCGATCATCGCCGCATTGTCCGTGCACAGCCAGAGCGGCGGCGCGACGAACCGCAGGCCGCGGGTCGCGGCGAGCGTCTGCAGTGCGCCGCGGACCGCG
Organism: Sphingomonas sp. PvP018; assembly: GCF_017876865.1. Lineage (NCBI taxonomy): Bacteria > Pseudomonadati > Pseudomonadota > Alphaproteobacteria > Sphingomonadales > Sphingomonadaceae > Sphingomonas > Sphingomonas sp. PvP018. The sequence goes on from NZ_JAGIOU010000001.1 coordinate 2,503,088, forward strand.
CCGTTCGCCGCGACCCCACCCGCGACGACCAGCGCGGTGGGTGTGACCGTCAGACCGTTCAGCGCCCTGGTCGTGCGGTCGATAAGGCAATCTACCACCGCGGCCTGGAACGACGCGGCGATATCCTCCGGCGGATAGTCCCCGACGACCCGCGCGACCGCACTTTTGAGACCGGCAAAGGAGAAATGCGGTTCGGCCGAACCCTTGAGCGGGCGCGGCAGCGGCACGGCCTTTGGATTACCCAGCACGGCGGCGCGCTCGACCGCGGGCCCCCCGGGGAAGCCGAGGCCGAGAATCTTGGCGGTCTTGTCGAACGCCTCACCGGCGGCATCGTCGATCGTCGTCGCGAGTCGGCGATAGGCGCCGACCCCTTCGACCAGCAGCAACTGGCAATGCCCGCCCGACACCAGCAACAGGAGATAGGGGAAGGCGAGATCGGGATCGGACAGCCGCGGCGACAGCGCATGGCCTTCCAGATGGTTGACCGCGATCAACGGCTTGCCCGCGGCGTGCGCGAGCGCCTTGCCGGTGACGAGCCCGACCATGACTCCGCCGATCAGCCCCGGTCCTGCCGTCGCCGCGATCGCATCGACATCGGCCAGCTTGAGCCCCGCATCGGCCAGGGCCGCAACGATCAGCGGCTCGAGCGCCTCGACATGCGCGCGTGCCGCGATCTCAGGCACGACCCCGCCGAACGGCGCATGCGCCGCCTCCTGCCCGAGCAACCGGTGCGCCAGCACCTGTCGATCGGCGGTGACGAGCGCGGCGGCGGTTTCGTCGCAGGAGGATTCGATACCCAGAATGATCATCCCATATCCCTATCGCGCCGGACAAGGCTTGTCCTCACGCTTGTCGAACGCGCCGCGTTTCTGCATGCAGGCGTCATGACTAGTTTTCGGCTCGGCACGCGCGGCTCGCCTCTCGCCCTCGCGCAGGCAGGCATGGTGCGCGACGCCTTGTGCGCCGCGCATGGCTGGTCCCCGGATCGGATCGAGACCGTCGTGATCCGTACCACGGGCGACCGTGTGCAGGATCGCGCGCTCGCCGAGATCGGCGGCAAGGCGCTGTGGACGAAGGAACTCGATCGCGCGCTGCACGACGGCGAGATCGATTGCGCCGTGCATTCGATGAAGGATGTCGAGACGATCCGCCCACAGACCCTGCAGATCGCCGCGATGCTGCCGCGCGCGGACGTGCGCGACCGGCTGATCGGCGCGGAAACGCTTGCCGACCTGCGCCAGGGCGCGGTCGTCGGCACCAGCTCGCCGCGGCGACGCGCGCAGATGCTGCGATCGCGCCCCGATCTCGACATCGTGCTGATCCGCGGCAACGTCGATACGCGGCTCGCGCGGGTCGCGGCCGGCGACATGGATGCGACGCTGCTTGCCGCCGCCGGGCTCGATCGTCTCGGGCGGACGGCGATCGGTCATGCCATCCCGACCGACATCATGCTGCCCGCACCCGCCCAGGGTGCGGTCGGGATCGAGACGCTGGTAGGCAAGCCGGCACAGGCGATCGTCGCGGCGATCGATCACGTGGATACCAGTCTGTGCGTCCGGACCGAACGCGCGCTGCTCGCGCGGCTGGGAGCGGATTGCCATTCGCCGGTGGCAGCGCTTGCCTCGCTCGCCGGCGAAACGCTGACGCTGCGCGGCGAACTGATCGCCGAGGACGGGTCGTGCGACGTCGCCGGCGCGATCGAAGGCGGGATCGACGAAGATCTTGGTACCGCGCTCGCGCTCGATCTGCTGACCCGCGCCCCCGCCAGCGTCCGGCGCCTGTTCGCCGCATGACCCGCATCGTCGTGCTGCGCCCCGAACCGGGCAATGCCGACACATGCGCCAAGCTTCGCGGACTGGGGCTCGAGCCCCTGGCGATGCCGGTGTTCACGGTCGTCCCCGTCGCCTGGACGCCGCCTGACTTGGGCGCGTTCGATGCCATTCTGCTGACCAGCGCGAACGCGGTTCGCCATGGCGCCCTGCCCGACACGCTCAAGACGCTGCCGGTGATTGCGGTCGGCGACGCCACCGCCGCCGCCGCCCGGCGCGCAGGCTTCAGTGTCGCGGTGACCGGCGCCAGCAACGTCGATGCCGCGATCGACGCGGCGCGGGCATCGGGGTTCGACCGCCTGTTCCACCCGGCGGGCCGCGACCGCAGGCCGACCGGCCCGGGCGTCGTCGCGTGCACCGTCTATGCGAGTGAAGCGCTGGGGATCGGCGATAGCGTGTTGCCGCCGCACGAAGACCTGCTCGTACTGATCCATTCGCCCCGCGCCGCGCGTGCGTTCGCTGAGCATGTCGCACAGGCCGGCGTCGACCGGTCGCGCATCACGATCGCTGCGATCAGCCGCGCCGCGGCCGACGCTGCGGGCAGCGGCTGGGACGCGCTGGTCGTGGCGGAGACTCCCACCGACGATGCGCTCGTCACGATCGCCGCAAAGCGCGCGATTGACCCTGACGCGCGTCGCGGGGATAAGCGCGTCATGAGCGACCACGTGCCGATCGAGCGTCCCCGGGCACGCGGCCCCCGCCTGGGTGTTATCATCATATTGATCGGACTGGCTTTTATCGCCGGATCGGTGGCGATGGGCTATGCGCTGAAAACGATGCCATGGTTTGGTCAGCGCACCGGTCTGACGGCCGCTGGATCGACCACGGCCGCGGCGGCATCGGGCAATCCTGATTTCACCCCCGCGCAACCGCTCAACGCCAATGGCGAACAGCCGCGGGTCGACACCGCAATGCTGGCGACGCGCGAGGCGACGCTGGCGGGCCAGCTCACCGCGCTCGAGGCCCGGACCGCGGCCGTGTCGAGCGACGCGATGGCAGCCGGGGGTCAGGCGACCCGCGCGGAAGGCCTGATGGTCGCGTTCGCTGCGCGTCGGGCGATCGATCGTGGGGTCGGACTGGGCTATATCGAGGAGCAGCTGCGACTGCGCTTCGGTCGAGCCCAGCCGCGCGCCACGGCCGCGGTGATCCAGGCCGCGCACCAGCCGGTCACGATCGAGGATCTGCGCCAGGGGCTCGATACGATCGCGCCGCAGATCACCAGCACCAACGGGACGACCAATGACAGCTGGTTGCAGACCGTGCGGCGCGAATTCAGCAACCTGATCGTGCTGCGCGAGGAAAGCATGGCCTCCCCCATGCCCGCCGACCGCCTTGCACGGGCGCGTCGACTGCTCGAGGCCGGTCAGGTCGAGGCGGCCCGCGCCGAGGTCGAGCGCCTGCCCGGCGCGACGCAGGCGAGCAACTGGATGGACGCCGCCCGCCGCTACATCGTCGCGCGCAAGGCGCTGGATATCCTCGAGAACACCGCGCTGATGGGCCAGGCGGGCCAGCCCCAGCCCAGCCCGATCGTGGTCACCACCCCGGTGCTGCCACCGGTCGCGACCTCGACGCAGAGCGAGGCACCGGTCGCCGTACCCGCCCCCTGACACCCCGCCGGGTCGACCGGCCGAGGCCTTGTCGCCTAGGAGTTGTCAGGGCGTCAGAAGGAGTTCCAGTCGTCCTCGTGGCGAACCATCGCCGGGATTGCGGCTGGCGGCAACGGCTTGACCGGCGACGTATAGCTTTCGGGCTGGCCATAATCCTGTTTTGCAGGTGCGACCGGCGGTCTGGCGGCGCGAGAATCGCTGGTGCGGAACCGTCGGGCCTGGTCGGCCAGCGTGCCCACCTCGGCGGCTAGGTTGCGCGCCGCCGCCGACGTTTCCTCCACCATCGCGGCATTTTGCTGCGTCGTCTGGTCCATCGTCCCGATCGTCGCGGAAATCTCGGTAATCGCGACCGACTGTGCCTGATTGTCCCGCGCCATGGTGGCGAGCAGGGCGTGAACCTGCGCCACGTCGTCCGATATCGCCGCGAGCGCGCCATCGACCTTCGTCACGGCATCGACCGCGGTGACGATGTCGGTCTGAGTCACCGTCAGCTGGTCGCGCGCGCGCTTGGCCTCTTCCTCCGCACGCATGGCGAGCGCGGATACCAGATCGGCGACGACCGCGAATCCGCGACCCGCATCGCCGGCCCTTCCCGCCTCGACCGCGGCGTTCATCGCCAGGACGCGCGTCTGGAAGGCGATCTTGTCCAGCCCCTCGATCACGCTGTCGATGCCCTTGGCGCTGTCCGATACACGGCCCATCGCCTGAACCGCCAGATCCGCCACCGTGCGACCGCCCCCGACCGTCGCGATCGCCTGATCGGCGCGTTCGACGGTCTGGCCGGCCGCGGTCACGGAAGCACGAAGCCGGCCATCCATCTGAGTTACCGACGCGGCGGTCTCCTCGAGCGACGCGGCATTGCTCTCGGTCCGGCGGGCGAGATCCTCCGACGCCTGCGCGATCTCGTTCGATCCGGTACGGATCGCGGTGGCGCTTTCGGACACCGCGCCGATCAGCGTCCGCAACTGGTTGAGCGCGTCGTTATAGCTGTCCTCGAGCGGCGCGAAGCTGGCCGGGAGCCCCGTCAGCGTCGTCGACAGATCCCCGGCGGCGAGAGCGTTCAGCGCCTTGCCCATGGTCGTGATCGCCGCGTTGCGTTCAACCTGGGCTTCCTCGATGTACATCGACAGCGACAATTCCATGTCGAGCAGCGCCGCCTTGACGATCGCGATGCTGGCATCGGTCGCGCTCGGCGTGCGGAGCCCCTTCACCAGCCGCCGCCAGGGGCTGTAGTGGCGGCCGATCCCCGCAAGCAGATTTTCGAGAACGAGCGCATAGGCGCCGACATACCATCGTGGCTCGAGCCCGATCCGCGCGTGAACGGTCCCGATCCGCCGTACGCTGTCATAGAAGCTCGCGTCGAACTGCCCTCGCGCGATGTTCATCCAGTGCTTGGCCTGAGCCGACTTGGCCGAAGTCATGTGGCCGGCATCGCGGAAGAAGGGCGAGGTTTCGGGTTGATTGCGGACCCGGTCGTAGAATTTGTCGAGCGCGCCGCCGATCAGGGATTCGATCAAGGGCCGGACGGCAGCGACGGTCGCCTGCTGATCGGCTCCCATTTCCATGAATGCGAGACGCGACGAAACTTGGTCAACGGACACGGACGGCTCCGAATATAGCGGTAGATGACCAATTTATAGGAACGCAACGTCGCTATCGGTCAGGGCTGCCTCAACAAATCGTCATCGTCGGACATACATAGATCAAGCATGCCGTACGCACGGCATGACAGGATCTGATGGTCTGGTGTGGGGGCTTGGAATTACCCGATCGGCAAAAGTCGCTGCCGTTCGAGGCAGCGACTGGAGCGGGCGAAGGGATTCGAACCCTCGACCCCAACCTTGGCAAGGTTGTGCTCTACCCCTGAGCTACGCCCGCTCTGGCGCCTGTGCCGCCGGTCAGTAACGACACGGTGGCGGGGTGAGGCGCGCTATTAGCCCGGGGTTTCGGATCCGGCAAGCGCCTTCTTTGCAAAATTTGCAGCGATCATCGCGAAGAATGTCCTTGGCGACTCCCCCAATAGAACATTACAAGAACAATTGTGAACGACTCGACCGCCCTGATCGCCCGCCTCAAGCGGATCGCGACGACCGGCCTGCCATCGCAGCGCGATGGCCGGGCGGTCGAGGCCTGGATGACCGAGGGCATGGCCAAGGCGCAGCTGCACGAGATCTTCGCGTCGGTCGACGATTCGGCCAGCGCCGCGGGTTTCGCGGTCGCCGCGACTCTGGCGGCGCGAGCGGTGCCGCTATTGTGGCTGCGCACCGAGGCGAGCGAGCGCCAGGGCGGGCGACTCCATGCGAACGGTCTGGTGGAAATGGGGCTCGACGTCTCGTCGCTGGTGCTCGCGCTGGTCGATGACGAGGCCAGCCTGTTGCGCACCGCCGCGGATGCCGCACGATGCCAGGGGCTGGGAACGCTGGTCATCGAATCCTGGGGTCGGGCGGCGAGCATCGACCTGACGGCGACGCGTCGGCTGATGCTGGCCGCCGAAACCTCGGGCGTGACCATCCTCAGCCTCAGGATCGACGCAGCCCCCGTGCCCAGCGCCGCCGCGACGCGATGGCAGGTGACATCGTGCCGGTCGCAACCGCTGGACGCGGACGCCCCGGGCAAGCCGGCCTTCGATATCGAATTGCTGCGTCGACGCGGAGGCCAGGCCGGCCTGCGCTGGCGCGTGGAGTGGAATCGTGACGCGTATGACTTCGAACAAGCCCTCCCCCAACCCGACATTGAAACCGGCATCGATACCGCGCCGCTATCTGGCGCTGGTATTCCCATGGTTGCCGATCGAGCGGCTGCGGACGATGCGCCCCCATCTGTTCGTCGGACGGGCTGAGGCACCGATCGCGTTCGTCGAGACGGTTGCGGGCGGGGTACGGCTCAAGTCGCTCGACCGCGAAGCGCTTCGCGCCGGGCTCGAACCCGGGCTGACGCTTGCCGATGCGCGGGCGCGCGTGCCCGGACTCGAAACCTATCAGCATGATCCGCATGCCGATCACGAATGGCTCGAGCGGCTGGCGGACGGATGTCAGCGCTATACCCCGTCGGTCGCGCTCGATGCCCCGGACGGGTTGATCCTCGACATCGCGGGCTGCGTCCATGAATTTGAGGGTGAGCGCCGGCTTGCCGCAGATCTCGAGGAACGGCTGGCCCGCCGCGGCCTGCTGGTGCGACATGCCTTTGGCGACACGCCGGATACCGCGCGGGCGCTCGCGCGGTTCGCCGGGGCGCCTGCCCCCGACGAACGCCGCGCGGTGAAGCGCCTGCCGGTTGCGGCACTCGGCCTCGATGACGATGCGACGACCGCCTTGTCGCGCGCCGGGTTGAAGACGGTGGGCGACGTGATGGCACGCCCGCTCAGCGTGATCGCGGCGCGATTCGGCGAAGACGCCGCGATGATGATCCGCAGGCTCGACGGATCGGTGAAAGGGCCGATCGTGCCGCGGCAGACGATCGCGAGGATCGGCGTCGAACGCCGCTTTGCCGAACCGATCGCGCGCACCGACTATGCGCTCGAGATCCTGTCCGAGCTTGCCACCGAGGCCGGAATCCAGCTCGCCGAACGCCATGAGGGTGGCAGGCGCTGGGAGGCGAGGCTGTTTCGCGCCGACGGGCTTGTCCAGCGGTTGCGGATCGAGACGGGCCAGCCGACGCGCGACGTCGCCGTGCTGATGCGGCTGTTCCGCGAACGCATCGACAGCCTCGCCGATCCGCTCGACCCCGGCTTCGGCTATGACCTGATCCGCCTCGATATTGCACTCGCCGAACGGCTGGATGCGACGCAGCTGAAACTGGAGGGCGGGCAGAAGGGAGACGGTCAGGACCGGGACGGCCAGAACCGGAACGTGGCGCAACTCGTAGACCAGCTCGGCACGCGGCTCGGTCGGGCACGGGTAAGGCGGTTCGCGGCGCGCGACAGCCATATCCCCGAACAGGCCGAACTGATGCTGCCGGCGGCGGACGCCGCCGCGGTCAGTGCACGCCCGGCGCCGTGGGCCGCCCCTGAATCGGGCGAACCGCCGCTGCGCCCGATCTATCTGTTCGATCCCCCGCACCCGATCGAATCGATGATGGCCGAGGTTCCGGACGGTCCGCCGCACCGGTTCCGCTGGCGCCGCACCGTCCACGACGTCGCGCACAGCGAAGGCCCCGAACGGATCGCAGGCGAATGGTGGCGGCGTCAGGACATTCCGACGCGCGATTACTACCGGGTCGAGGATCGCCGCGGCCGGCGCTTCTGGATCTTCCGGCACGGCCTGTACTCGGAGGTCGAGACCCCGCGCTGGTATCTCCACGGCGTCTTCGCATGACCGCGCCGTGACCGCCTTTGCCGATTCCGCCTTTGCCGAACTCGTCGCGGCGACCAATTTCTCGTTCCTCGACGGCGCGAGCGATGCCGGAACCATGGTCGGTCGCGCGGTCGAGCTGGGCCTTGGCGGCATCGGCATCGCCGACCGCAACACCGTCGCCGGCGTGGTCCGCGCGCACCAGGCGTTGAAGAAGGCCAAAGACGGACTGCTGGGGATGATGCTGCCGCCGATCGACTTCCGGCTGATCGTCGGGGCGCGGCTGGTGTTCGAGGACGGGACCCCCGACATCGTCGCCTATCCTTCGACCCGGCGTGGCTGGGGGCGACTGACCCGTTTGCTCACCGTCGGCAACCGACGTGCCGAGAAAGGCGGCTGCATCCTCGGTCTCGGCGACCTGATCGCGCATCATGCCGACATGATGCTGGTGGTGATGCCCGAGAGCAGCGCGCGTGGCGCAACGGCCGTCTCGCCGCTGCCCGACGGTGACACGCTGCCCGAACGCCGCGACCGCGACCTGTCGAGCGTCCTCCACGCGGTGAAGCGGCTGGGGGCGGACTGTGTCTGGCTCGGCGTGACGATGCCGCGCGGCGGACGCGATCGGCGGCGGCTGGCACGGTTGGCGGGGCTCGCCGACGCGGCGGGCATACCCGTGCTCGCGACCACCGACGCGCTCTATGCCTATCCCGACGACCGCGATCTGCACGACATCGTCACCTGCATCCGCGAAGGCACCAGCATCCACAAGGCCGGTCGCCTGCTCGCCGCCAATGGCGAACGCCATCTGAAGGACACGGACGAGATGGCGCGGCTGTTCCGCGATCGTCCCGATGCGGTCGGGCAAAGCGCCCGCCTGATGGCGCGGATCGCGTTCTCGCTCGACGACCTGCGCTACGAATATCCGCATGAGCCTGTCCCGCCGGGATGGGAGGCGCAGGACTGGCTGGAGCATCTCGTATGGCAGACCGCGCTCGAACGCTATGACGACCGCGTACCCGACAGGATGCTGGCGCTGCTCCATGAGGAGTTCACGCTGATCCGCGAGAAGAACTACGCCTATTACTTCCTGACCGTCTCCGACATCGTCCGGTTTGCGCGCAGCTGCGACCCGCCGATCCTGTGTCAGGGGCGCGGCTCGGCGGCCAATTCGGTGGTCTGCTATCTGCTCGGCGTCACCTCGGTCGATCCGATGAAATACGACCTGCTCTTCTCGCGCTTCGTGTCCAGCGAACGCGACGAGCCCCCCGATATCGACGTCGATTTTGAGCATGAACGGCGCGAGGAGGTGATGCAGTATATCTATCGCCGCTATGGTCGCGACCGCGCGGCGATCGCCGCGACGGTGATCCATTATCGCCCCAAGAGCACGGTGCGCGAGGTCGGCAAGGCGCTGGGCCTGACCGAAGACGTGACGCAGAAACTGACGAGCACGGTCTGGGGCAGTTTTTCGAGCCGGTTCGACGAACGCCGCTTCACTGAAACCGGGTTCGATCCCGACAATCCCGAGATCGCGCGGCTTCGCGAGATGGTCGACCGGCTGCTCGAATTCCCGCGGCATCTGTCACAGCATGTCGGCGGGTTCGTGCTGACGCAGGGACGGCTCGACGAAATGGTGCCGATCCACAACGGTGCGATGGCGGACCGCACCTTCATCGAATGGGACAAGGATGATATCGACGCGCTGGGGCTGATGAAGGTCGATATCCTCGCGCTCGGCATGCTGACCTGCATCCGCAAGAGCTTCGACCTGATGCGCGAGCATGGCCACGGCGATCACCTGCTCGACACGATTGCGGTGGCCGAGGACGACCGTGTCTATGACATGCTGTGCAGGGGCGACAGTATCGGCGTGTTCCAGGTCGAAAGCCGCGCGCAGATCAACATGCTGCCACGGCTGCGTCCGCGCAAACTCTATGATCTGGTCGTACAGGTCGCGATCGTCCGCCCCGGACCGATCGAGGGCGACATGGTCCATCCCTATCTCCGCCGCCGCAGCGGCAAGGAGAAGGTCGACTTCCCCTCGCCTCACCCGCGTTTCGGCCCGCCCGACGAACTTCAGCAGCTGCTCCGCTTCACCTATGGCGTGCCGCTGTTCCAGGAACAGGCGATGAAGCTGGCGATCGTCGCGGCCGGGTTCACGCCGGGCGAGGCGAACCAGTTGCGCAAGTCGATGGCAACGTTCCGCAAGGTCGGCGGCATGGATAATTTCCAGGCCAAGCTGATCGGCGGCATGGTCCGCCGCGGCTATGAGGCGGAGTTCGCCGAACGCTGTTTCAAACAGATCGAGGGGTTCGGATCCTACGGCTTTCCCGAAAGCCACGCGCTGTCGTTCGCACGGCTTGTCTATGTCTCGTCGTGGATCAAATGCTTCCACCCCGCGGTGTTCACCTGCGCGCTGCTCAATTCGCAGCCCATGGGGTTCTACGCCCCGGCACAGCTGGTGCGCGACGCGGTCGAACACGGGGTGACCGTGCTGCCCGTCGACGTGAATGCGAGCCTGTGGGACAATGGCCTCGAAGCCGGCACCACGGCCGGGCAGGAATCGTTGCGCCTCGGCTTTAGGCAGGTCGACGGGTTCCGCGCGGAATGGGCGCTCACCCTCGTCGCGGCGCGCACGCGCGCGCGCTTCACCGGGATCGAGGACCTTGCCCGCCGCGCCGACCTGCCGCAGCGCGCGATGAACCTGCTCGCCGATGCGGATGCGTTCCGCTCGCTCGCCAAGGATCGCCGCGAGGCGCTCTGGGACGTCCGCCGCACCCCGCCCAAACAGCTCGCGCTGTTCGCCGCCGCCGACGTGCCCGAGCTGGGCGTCGAACCCGATGCACAGCTTCCCGCGATGCCCCTGTCCGAACAGGTCGCCGCCGATTACCAGACGACTGGCCTGTCGCTGAAGGCGCATCCGATGGCGTTCCTGCGGGATCGCTTCGCCGCCGAGGGGATCCTGTCGAGCGCGCAGGCCTGTGCCACCAGGGACGGCCGGCGCGCCAGGGTCGCGGGCATCGTCCTCGTCCGCCAGCGCCCGGGCAAGGGCAATGCGATCTTCGTGACGATCGAGGACGAGACCGGCGTCACCAACGGGCTGATCTGGGCGCGCGATTTCGAGGCGAACCGCCGCGCGGTGATGGCCTCGCGGCTGATGGTTCTCGAAGGGGTGATCCAGCGCAGTGAGGAAGGTGTCACGCATCTGATCGCATCGCGCGTCCAGGATCGCAGCGCGATGCTACGGTTCCTGTCCGAGGACCATGCGCTCGACGCGCCATTGTGCCGCGCGGACGAAGTGGTCCGTTCCGTCCCGACGCGCAGTCCGGATTCACGGTCATCTCTGTCGCAACCCTCGCGCGCCCAGCATCCCCGCGACGTGCGTGTCCTGCCCAAGTCACGCGACTTCCATTGAGAGTGTCGGTAAGATGGTGGCAATCACCGCGCCGCCGCCCCAGATAGCGCACAGTTCAATACGGGAGTGTATGTTGGCCACGCTTGGAATGTCGCCTGCCGAGAAGGACGCCGTCGAGGCGTTCCGTCGCGATGTCGTCGAACCGTCGATGACGAAACTCGTGATCATCGACTTCTGGGCGGAATGGTGCGGGCCGTGCAAGGCGCTCGGGCCGACGCTCGAAAAGGTCGCCGCCGATTATGCGGACAAGGGCGTCGTGCTGGCGAAGGTCGATACCGACAAGAACCAGTTCATTGCCGCGCAATTCCAGATCAAGTCGATCCCGACCGTCTATGCGATGTACCAGGGACAGCTGGTCGCCGACATGACCAGCGCACGCACCGATTCACAGCTGCGCGTGATCCTCGATCAGTTGCTCAAGCAGCTGCCGATCGAAGCGGAGGCCAATACCGACGCCCCCGACATCGAACCGCTGATCGCGATGGGTGAGGAGGTCCTTGCCGATGGTGATGGGGAACGCGCGCTGGGGATCTTCCGCCAGATCGCCGACATGGCGCCCGAGCACCCCGCGGTCCATGCCGGCTTCGTCCGCGCGCTCGTCCTGACCGGGCAGCTCGACGAGGCGGCAGACTGGCTTGCGAATCTGGACCCCGCGATCGCCAAGGATCCGGCAATCCACCGCGCGCAGGCCGCGCTGGCGCTGGCCCAGTCCGCGCCGCCGGTCGCCGACCTGTCGCCGCTGATCGCCGCGGTCGAGGCAGCACCAGACGACCTGGCCGCACGCTTCGCGCTCGCCAACGGCCAGATGGCGGCGAACGACCGCGATGCCGCCGCGGACAGCTTCCTCGCCATCATCGCTGCGGATCGCGACTGGAACGAGAGCGCCGCGCGGACGCAGTTGCTGAAATTGTTCGAGGTGGTGGGCCTCGAGGATCCCTGGGTCTCTGGACAGCGGCGGCGCCTGTCTGCGATCCTGTTCGGATGACGACCCGGCTCTCCATCTTCCCCCTGCCCGGCGCGCTGCTGTTCCCGGGCATGCAGTTGCCGCTGCACCTGTTCGAGCCGCGCTATCGGGCAATGATCAGCGACGCGATGGCGCGCGACCGGCGGATCGGCATGATCCAGCCACGCGGTGATGATGGAGAGCTCTACGCACTGGGCTGCGTCGGCAAGATCGCCGAGGTCGAGGCGCTGGAGGACGGGCGGTACAATGTCGTGCTCGAGGGCGTCGCGATGTTCCGCATCGTCCGCGAACTCGATGTCACCACGCCCTTCCGCCAGGTCGAGGCCGAATTGCTGCCGGTGATCGAGGATGACACGCTGTCGCTCGGCCGGCGCTCGTCGCTCGAACTCGAATCGCGTCGCTTTGCCGACGTGCAGGGCTATGCGGTCGACTGGGACGCGGTCGCGCGGCTCGACGACGAGAGCCTGGTCAACGGCATCGCGCAGATCGCCCCGTTCGATTCCGCCGCCAAGCAGGCGCTGCTAGAGGCCCCCGACATCGAAACGCGCGCCGAACTGATCATCCAGCTGATGCAGTTCTTCGGGCGACATGACGGCGACGAACAGGTGACGCTGCAATGAGCGGGCTCGATCCCTGGCTGCTCGAACGCCTCGTCTGTCCGGTGTCGCGCACACCCTTGCGCTACGACGAGGCCGCGCAGGAACTGATCTCCGACGCCGCCGGGCTCGCCTATCCGATCCGTGACGGCGTGCCGGTGATGCTGGTCGAAGAGGCGCGGCCAATCGATGGTGCTGCAACCGCCTGATGTCGAAACCCGACCGCCGCCTCGTCATCCTAGGGGTGGCCTGGAGCATCGGGCTCGCGGCATCGGGATGGTCGCCCTTCGACCGCGCCACTTGGTGGATGGAGGTGGCGCCCGTCCTGATCGCCTTTCCGATCCTGGTGGCGCTGCGCCACCGGTTCGCCTTCACCCCTCTGGCGCTATCCCTGATCGCGTTTCACGGCTTCGTGCTGATGCTGGGTGGCGCCTATAGCTATGCCCGCGTCCCGGTCGGTTTCATGGTGCAGGACTGGCTGCATCTCGCGCGCAATCCCTATGACCGGTTCGGTCACCTGATCCAGGGGTTCGTCCCCGCGATCGTGCTGCGCGAGCTGTTGATCCGGGGTCGGCATATCGCGTCGCCACGGCTGCTGCCCGTTACCCTCCTTGCCTGTTGCCTCGCCATCAGCGCGTTGTACGAACTGATCGAATTCGGCGCGGCGGTTTCGCTCGGCGAGGGCGCAGACGCGTTTCTCGGTACGCAGGGCGACCCTTGGGATACGCAGTGGGACATGCTCATGTGCCTGATCGGCGCCGCACTCGCCGTCATGCTGCTGTCCCGCCCGCACGATCGCCAGATCGCGCGGACGGGTGATGGTCAGATCGTCAGGCCCTGAAGCAGCTTGGGCAGGTCGCCGCTCTCGCCGCGCGCCTCTGCCATGAAGCGATCCTTGAGCGGCGGTAGCGCGTTGACCGCGCTGATGCCGAAGCGGCGCACCGCGCTCGCGGTCTTGCCGGGCATGCCGAACAGCCGGGTCAGCGTGTCGGTCGCGGCCGCGGTCATGAACGTGTCGAGCCCGCGCCAGCGCTGATAGCGCGCGAGAAGCGCCGCGTCGCCAAGATCGAGGCCGAGGCGTTTGCCCTCGACCAGCACCTCGGCGAGTGTCGCCACGTCGCGAAAGCCGAGATTGAGCCCCTGTCCCGCGATCGGGTGGATGCCGTGCGCCGCATCGCCGACCAGCGCGAGCCGCGTGTCGGTGATCCGGGCGGCATGCTGAAAGCCGAGCGGATAGGAGGAGCGCGGCGTCAGCGTCGACAGCTCGCCGAGAAAGCCGCCCATGCGCTTGGTCGCTTCGGCGAGGAAGGCGCGGTCACCCATCTTGAGCATGCCCGCTGCGTTCTTCGTGTCGACCGTCCACACGATCGCCGAGCGATGCCCCTCCGCATCGTCGGGCAGGGGCAGCAACGCGAACGGGCCGCTGGCGTAGAAGATCTCGTAGGCGACATCCTCATGCGAGCGTTCGTGATGAAAGGCGGCGATGATCGCGGTGTGATCATAGGACCAGTGCGCCATCGTGATCCCAGCGGCCTCGCGCGTCGGCGACTTGCGCCCCTCGGCGACGACGACCAGCGGCGCGCGGACCACCGCGCCCGAATCGAGCGTCGCGGTCACCTCCGCAGCGCTGCGGTCAAGGTCGGTGGCGCGCGTCATCATCCGCAGATCGACATGCGCCGCCGCGCTCGCGGCATCGAACAGCGTGTGACGGAGCAGCTTGTTCTCGTACATCGTGCCCAGCGCGCCGTCGTCCGCGGCGGGGACGAAATCGAGCTTGCCCGGTTCCAGCCCGTCGCTGACGCGGATCTGGCGGATCGCGCAGCCCTGCCCCGCCAGCGTCGCGCCGACGCCGATCGCATCGAGCATCCGGTGGCTCGCGCTCGCGACGGCCGAGGCGCGGCCATCGAAGCCCGGCGCCAGCGTGACCGCGGGGTCCGCCGGATCGATCACGATCGTCGAGATGCCGTGCACGTCGAGCGCCACGGCGAGCGTCGCACCGACCAGCCCGCCACCGAGGATGAGTACATCTGTGTCCATGTTGCCGCTCTATCCCGCCCGCCCGCCGCTGCCAACGTCGATCCGGGGTCGCTTTAACCCGTGTTGTCGCGTGCTCGCCTTGACGTCGGACCCGCCCGGCGCGATGAAAAGTCGGATTTTCGCACATTGAAGGATTTGAGGTCATGGCCAGCCGCGCGCAGCCAGCCTTATGGCGTGAGACGGTAAAGGCAGGAGCGGTGCGCAGCGGCGCGCTGATCGCCGCGATCGCGCTGTTCGTCGCGACGTTGCTGATGGCGCTTGCGCTGGCCAGCTATCATGCCAGCGATCCGGCGTTGAACACCGCGTCGGGCGGCTATCCGGCCAACCTGATCGGCCCGCCGGGCGCGTGGTTCGCCGATATCGCGCTGTCGCTGTTCGGCCCTGCCGTCGCGCTGCTGCTGCCGGTCGGGCCGATCCTCGCGATGCGGCTGTGGCGCGACCTGCCGGTCGGACGCTGGGCACGGATGCTGCGCGGTGCGGCGCTCGGCGTCGCGCTGATGGCCAGCGCGCTCGCCTTCGTGTCCGACGCGTCGGTGCTCGCACTTCCCGCAGGCTGGGGTGGCATCATCGGCCTGTCGGTCGCCAATGCGGTGCATTGGGGTCTTGGATTCCTGGGCCAGCCGGTCGCCGAACTCTGGTCGGCGCGCGCCGTCGGGCTCGTCGCCGCGATCGCGGGTGCGATCATCTGGGGCAAGAGCATCGAGATCGATCTGGGCGAGCGCAGGTGGCGCTTCCGGCGCAACCGGATCCCGGCGCTCGGCTATGATGACGGGGCCGACGGCTATGTCGCTGGGCCTGACGACGAGGACGAGCCGCTGACGCTGACGCGCAAGCCCGTCGAGCCGCGCGCGATCGCCGAACCCGATCCACGCCCCGCGCCCGTCATCGCCGACCGCCAGAACGCGCCGTCGCAGGCGAAACCCAAGGAACGCCAGCTCGACCTGCGCGACAATTACACGTTGCCGAGCGTCGACCTGCTGACGCCGTCGCCGCCGAGCCAGGGCAATGTCGTCGACAAGGCCGGGCTCGAGCGCAACGCGCGGCTGCTGGAGAACGTGCTCGACGATTTCCACGTCAAGGGATCGATCATCGAGGTGCGGCCGGGCCCGGTCGTGACAATGTACGAGCTCGAGCCCGCGCCCGGCATCAAGGCGAGCCGCGTGATCGCGCTGGCCGACGACATCGCGCGCAACATGTCGGCGATCTCCGCACGCGTCGCGGTGATCCCGGGACGCAACGTGATCGGCATCGAACTGCCCAATGCACGGCGCGAGGCGGTGTCGCTGCACGAGCTCGTTGGCAGCCAGACGTTCGAGGATCAGGCCGCGCAGCTGCCGATCATCCTGGGCAAGAACATCGCGGGCGATTCGGTGATCGCCGATCTCGCGCCGATGCCGCATCTGCTGGTCGCGGGTACGACGGGGTCGGGCAAGTCGGTCGGCCTCAACAGCATGATCCTGTCGCTGCTGTACAAGCTGACGCCGAACCAGTGCCGGATGATCATGATCGATCCGAAGATGCTCGAACTGAGCATGTACGACGACATCCCGCATCTGCTGTCGCCGGTCGTGACCGATCCCGCCAAGGCGGTACGCGCGCTCAAATGGGCGGTCGAGACGATGGAGGATCGCTATCGCCAGATGTCCTCCGTCGGCGTGCGCAGCCTCGCCGGCTTCAACGACAAGGTGCGTGGTGCCAAGGCCAAGGGGCAACCGCTGGGTCGGAAGGTGCAGACCGGCTATCACCCCGACACCGGCGCGCCAATGTACGAGGAGGAGAAGCTCGAATATGACGTGCTGCCGCAGATCGTGGTGATCGTCGACGAGCTGGCCGACCTGATGATGACCGCGGGCAAGGAGGTCGAATTCCTCATCCAGCGGCTCGCGCAGAAGGCGCGCGCGGCGGGCATCCACCTGATCATGGCGACTCAGCGGCCGTCGGTCGACGTCATCACCGGCGTCATCAAGGCAAACCTGCCGACCCGGATCAGCTTCCACGTCACGTCGAAGATCGATTCGCGCACCATTCTCGGCGAACAGGGCGCCGAACAGCTGCTCGGCAAGGGCGACATGCTCTACATGCCCGGCGGCAAGGGCATCGTCCGCGTCCACGGTCCGTTCGTCAGCGACGACGAGGTCCGGCTGGTGGCGGATCACTGGCGGTCGCAGGGCCTGCCCGATTACATCTCGTCGGTAACCGAGGAGCCCGAGGACGGCTTCACGCTCGAAGGCTCGCCGACCGGCGAGGATTCGGCGGAGGACCAGCAATATCGCAACGCCATCCAGCTGGTCTGCGAATCGCAAAAGGCGTCGACCTCGTGGCTGCAGCGGCAGTTGCGGATCGGCTACAACTCGGCGGCGCGATTGATCGAGCGGATGGAAAAGGACGGCATCGTCGGCCGGCCCGATCATGTCGGACGCCGCGAGGTCCTGCGGGATACCGAAGGGCATGCGATCTAAAGGGGTGTTGTGGGGGGCATATCCAAGGCCCCCCTTGCCCGTCATCCCAACGACGGCTGGGATCCAGAGCCACAAGACCCGGCCTATGCGGCTCTGGATCCTGGGTCGAGCCCAGGATGACGGAGGCTCTGGCGGCGATGACCCGATACTCACGCATCCCAGTTCACAGCCGGTTCAAGCCGGGCCCGGCATTGCCCGGCGTCCAAGGAGATTTCGATGTTCAACACCCGCCCCGCGGTGATCGCGACGATCGCCGCCCTCTCGGTCGCCGCCGTGCCGTCACCGATCGCCGCACAGGCGACCGGCGACCTCGCCGCCGTCCAGAAGCACCTGCAATCGGTCACGACGATGACCGCCGACTTCTCGCAGGCGGATCGCAACGGCAAGGTGCTGACCGGCGTGCTGACGCTCAAGAAGCCGGGCAAGCTGCGGTTTCAATATGAGAAGGGCGTGCCGATCCTGATCGTCGCCGAGGGCGGCGCGCTGACCTTCATCGACTATTCGGTGAAGCAGGTGCAGCGCTGGCCGATCAAGAATTCGCCGCTCGGCGTGCTGCTCGACCCGAGCCGCGACATCACGCGCTATGCCAAGCTGGTGCCCGGCTATGACAACCGTGTCGTCTCGGTCGAGGCGAACGACCCCAAGCATCCCGAATATGGCCGCATCACCTTGGTCTTCGCACGCGATGCCGCCGCCCCCGGCGGGCTGATGCTGCAAGGCTGGGTCGCGCTCGACAGCCAGAACAACCGAACCACCATACGCCTGTCCAAGCAGAAATTCGGCGGACCGGTCAGCGACAACACCTTCCGGTGGAACGACCCGCGCCGGACCCGGTGAGTCTGGTCACCTCCTGAAAATGAACGGCATTGTCGTTTCATTCATCCCGGCGACAGGTTCCTGGCGCTAGGGGCTGAGTCGCGGATGTGGGGCATTCGGGATTTTTCCCCCTGTTGCCCGGATGGTGTCCCCATTGTCTGCCTGCGTGACGAACGCTGAGTCGGCCCTCGCTCCACGCCCCCGGAGCGGGGGTCTTTTCGTTGATCGGCACGCCGCCGCGCGATCCTTGTCGCCACCCCCACGCGGCGCTACATCGCACGCGTGAAAATCGTCTCCTGGAACATCAACTCGGTCCGCTTCCGGATCGCCATCGTCGAGCAGTTTCTGAAGGAAGCCGCGCCCGACATCCTGTGCCTCCAGGAAACCAAGGTCGTCGACGACGACTTCCCCTTCGAAACGTTCCGCGCGCTCGGCTATGAGCATATCGTGCTCCACGGCCAGCGCATGCATCACGGCGTCGCGATCCTGAGCAAGGTGCCGATCGTCGCCGACGACCGGTTCGACTGGCAGGCGAACAGCGAAGCCCGCCACGTCGGCGTACGCCTGGAAAACGGCGTGCGGCTGGAGAATGTCTATATTCCTGCGGGCGGCGATGTCCCCGACCGCGACGCCAATCCGAAATTCGGCCAGAAGCTGGATTTTCTGGAGCGGATGACGCGCTGGTCGGAAACGCTGAGCGGCCCGACGATCCTGGTCGGCGATTTCAACATCGCGCCGCTCGAGGCGGACGTCTGGAGCCACAAGCAGCTGCTCGACGTCGTCAGCCACACGCCGGTCGAGGTCGAAGCGCTGGCCCGGCTCCAGGCCGCGGGAAACTGGGTCGATCTCGGCCGCCGCTTCCATCCCGCCCCCGCGCGGCTGTTCACCTGGTGGAGCTACCGCGCGAAGGACTGGGCGACGTCCGATCGCGGGCGGCGGCTCGATCACATGTGGGCGACGGGCGCGGCCGCGGACGCCGCGATCGCGCATCACGTCTTCGAGCCGTGCCGCAGCTGGCTCAAGCCCTCCGACCATATCCCGATCCTGACCGAGTTCGCCTTTTGAGCGATCGCCCCAATCCGCGCGCCGCAGCCCGCGCGGTCGATGCCCTGCGCCGCGGCTGGCCGATCGCGATCGACGGACTGACGTTGCTCGCGGTCGAGACGGCGGACGCGGACCGGCTCGCGACATTCGATCCGCCGGCGACCGGCGGGGTGCTGATCTCGTCGGGACGGGCGGTGACGCTGAAGCTCGCCAATCAGCTCGAGGCGGCCGACCCGACCGCTCCCGTCCTGGTCGATCGCGCGCCCTGGATCGACTTTCCCGCGGCGACCGCGCTTGCCGATCCGCAGTTCGACCTCGCGACGCCGCTCAAGGGTCCGTTCCGCACCCTGCCCGTCCCGCATCCCGACGCCGCCGCGGCGGCGTTGCGGCTCGCACGGATCGCCGGGCTGTTGCCCGCCTTCTTCCTGGGCAGCGGTGCGCCCGAGGCGACCGCGACCGCCGCCGATATCGACGCGCATGAGGATGCGACCCGGCTCGTCATCGCGACGCGGGCGCGGCTGCCGGTCGAGGGTGCGGAGGATGCCGAGATCGTCGCCTTCCGTTCGCCGGAAAGCGCCGACGAACATATCGCCCTCCTGATCGGACAGCCGAACGGCGATGCCCCGCTCGTCCGGCTGCACAGTGAATGCCTGACCGGTGACGTGCTCGGCAGCCTCAAATGCGACTGCGGGCCCCAGCTCCACGCCGCGATCCATGCGATCCGGCACAGCGGCTGGGGCATATTGCTCTATCTGCGGCAGGAAGGGCGCGGCATCGGCCTGGTCAACAAGCTGCGCGCCTATGCGCTGCAGGATCAGGGGTTCGACACGGTCGATGCGAACACCCGGCTGGGCTTTGCGATCGATGCACGCGATTTCGGCGTTGCCGCGCGGATGCTGAGTCTGCTCGGCCAGAACCGGGTCCGGTTGCTCACCAACAATCCGGCCAAGGTCGCCGGGCTCGAGGCGACCGGCGTGACGGTCGCGGAGCGCGTCCCCCATGCGCTGCCCGCCAACCCGCACAATGCCCGCTATCTCGCGACCAAGCGCGACCGCACCGGACATCAGCTTTGATCGATATACCTCCCTCGCGGCGGCTGATCGTCGTGTTCGGCGCCGCGGTCCGTGCGGATGGCAGCCCGAGCCCGACGCTCGAGCGACGGATCGCGTTCGCGGCAGCGGCGGCGGCACGCTATACCGAGGCCGATCTGTTCTGTTCGGGGGCGATCGGCCGTCATGGTCCGTCGGAGGCGTCGGTGATGGCCGATCGGCTGGCGGAAACGGTCGATCGGTCGCGGATCCATCTCGACGAAGCCAGTCTCGATACACTGCAGAGCGTGGTCGCAGCCACCCGGTTCGCCCGCGCGGGGCATTATGCCCAGTGCATGATCTGCACCGACGGCTATCACCAGCCGCGCATCCGCATGTTGTTCGCAATGTTGGGGATGCCCGCCAGCGCGATTCACGTCCCACATGGCGGCAGCCGCCGCTACCAGATCAAGATGCGCGCACGCGAGGCTGCGGCGATCCCCTATGACCTGGTCGCGGGCGTCGGCGCGATCCTGCGCAGGCGGCGGGCCTAGGCCCCCTCTCGCAGGACGCGCGCCACCGCGTCGAAATCGTCGGCCAGCGCATCGACGCCGATCGCCTTGAGCCGCGCGCCGTGATTCGGCCCGCAATGCGACCCCGCCGACAGTCCGATGACATAGCCGCCCGAGGCCACCGCGCCGGTCGCGCCGACCGGGGAATCCTCGAGGATCGCGGTCCGGCCGATGTCGACGCCCAGCCGTTCGGCACCGTAGAGATAGAGATCAGGCGCAGGCTTGCCGTTCGTGACATGCTCGCGGCCACTATAGAGATGATCGCCGAACGCGTCGCGCAGGCCGATATGGTCGAGGTGCCGCGCGATCCAGCGGGTCGGGCTCGACGAGACGATCGCCTTGGGCAGATCGGCCGGCAAGGCGCGGACGAAGGCGACCGCACCCGCGATCGCATCGATACCCGCGGCCATTACGCGGTCGTCCTCCGCCTTGCGCGCCGCGTAGAACGCCTCGGGCAGCGGCCGGTCGATCCAGCGCTCGATCGCGTCGACGAATTGCGGCCCGGCAAGCCCCATGAAGTTCGCCATCGACTCCTCCGGGGTGATCGGGTGCCCCGCAGCGGTCAGCCATTCGGCGATATGCCGGTTGCCGAGCGCCTCGCTGTCGATCAGCACACCGTCGAAATCGAACAGCAGCGCATCGAACCGGACTGCACCGGTCATGCGCGATGCCCCCGCGCGCCGAACAGTGCGCTGCCGATCCGGACGTGCGTCGCGCCGATCGTCACCGCGGTCTCGAAATCATCGGACATGCCCATGCTCAGCCCCGACAGCCCGCAATCGCGCGCAAGCTTTGCCAGCAGCGCGAAATAGGGCGCAGGCTCGACGTCGGCGGGAGGCAGGCACATCAGCCCCGCAACCGGGAGGTCGGCCGCGCGGGCCGCGTCGAGCAGCGCGGGCAGGTCGGCGATCGCACAGCCGCCCTTTTGCGGCTCATCACCGATATTCACCTGGAGATAGCAGTCGGGCCGCCGTCCGCTCTCGCGCATCGCCTTGCCGAGCGCCGTGACCAGCGACGGACGATCGACGACATGGATGCAGTCGAACAGCGCGACCGCGTCCGCCGCCTTATTCGACTGCAATTGCCCGATCAGGTGCAGGACGACGTCGGGGTATCGCGCCTTGAGCGCTGGCCATTTGTCCGCCGCTTCCTGGACGCGGTTCTCGCCGAATACCCGCTGACCCTGTTCGAGCAGGGGTTCGATCGCCGCCGCCGGATGAGTCTTCGACACCGCGATCAAGGCGACGTCCTCGGGCTTGCGACCGGCAATCTCGGCGGCCTTGGCGATCCGCGCGCGGATCTCGGCCAGGCGCTCCGCGCGGTCGGTTTCGTCGGTCATGCCGTTCGTGTCTGTCATGCGGGGCGCTATAGGCAGCAAGATGCCGCACCGAAACCCCGTCCCGCGCCTCTGGCTGATGACCGACGAGCGGATGGGCGATGCGCTTTGGCGTGCGCTGCAGTGTATTCCGCCGGGATCGGGGGTCGTGATCCGCCATTATCAGACGCCCCCGGCGCAGCGTCGGGCGCTGGCGCTGCGCATCCGCCGCATTGCGCAGGCGCGACGGCTGGTGGTGGTCAGCCCGCCCGGATTTGCCGGGATCGATGGCGTGCATGGCGCCGGCCGCGGTGGGAGCTTGCGGACCTGGCCCGCGCATGATCGGCGCGAGGCGATGCTCGGCGCGCGGGCCGGTGCCGACGCGCTGTTCGTGTCGCCGATCTATCCGACGCGGTCGCATCCGGGAGCGCCAGCAATCGGTCCCGCAGCCGCGCTGCGGGTTGCGTGCGGGCTCGGCCTGCCGATCATCGCGCTGGGCGGCATGACGGCCGCACGGTGGCGGCGACTCAGGATGCTGGGCTTTCACGGCTGGGCAGCGATCGATGCTTGGACGTGATGGGGGCGGTGCACGTCTTATCGCCGGTCAGGCTGCGCCCGGATCAGAAGCGGAAGGCAGTCCCGAGATAGACGGCTTGGCTGTCGCGACGATCGTCCTCGAGCCGAACGAACCGCTCACGGTCCGACCGATAGCGGACGCCGGCGGTCACATCGATGTTCCGCGTGAGCGAATAGGATCCGCCGAGATCGACCGAATAGCTCGGCGCATCCTCGACGAGACGCGGCGTATTGGCGAGCGGACGATCCGCCGCAGCCTTGACGCTGCCCGTGAACCGCTTGCCCGCATAGCTGACCGCCACATCGGCGGAGCTGCGACTGCCCGGCATCCCGGCCAGATCGACGCGTGCCAGATCGCCCGACACTGCGAACCGCTTCCAGCCGACCGACATGCCCAGATTATACGCGATCGGCGCCAATCCGACGGTCGGCGCGGTGCTCGTCGCGAGACGCGTGGTATCGATACCACGGTTGGTCTGCGCGCGGACAGCGACGGTGACGGCGCGATTGTCGCGACGCGTTTCGGCCGGGGTGAAGCGGAAGCTGCCGGCATCGAACCCGCCGCGCGCGAACAGCGCCGCAAGCCGGGGATCCGCCGCCGATGGGGTGAAGCCGCCCGTGCCCCGCACCGACAGCGCCGGGCGCTTGGCGATGCGGACCTGCTGTTCGGAGGCGCCGAACGCGGGCGCGACGAAGACCGCAGCGGCAGCAGCCACTCCGGCGAACATCCCGACCATCACGCGCTTGGCGACCAAAACAACAACTCCCTGCGAATCTTTTATAGACGAATCTTGTTACGATTCCTTCGCTGAACGGCAGCTAACACAGATCGATCCCCGTCAGCTATCCGCACCTAATGATTATCCAAAGGTGTTGCATCAGACACACAGAACAGGTCGAACGCCGCGGTTGCCGGACGAATTGCAGACGCCCACCCCATCCTTGCGGGTAGCAGGCCCGCCCTGTAGAGGCTGACGACGATCTATTGCCAGGATGATGCCGATGTTCCGCCCGCGTACCGCCCTCGTGGTTCTCGCCGCTCTGCCGCTGGTTGCGTGCGGCGGCGGCAGCGCCCGTCCCAAGGCCGATCTGGCCGCGTCGAAGATCACCACGATCGGCGTCAACAGCTATCTCTGGCGCGCGACGCTCGACACGCTGAGCTTCATGCCGCTGCTTCAGACCGACTCCAATGGCGGCGTCATCGTCACCGACTGGTACGTCAACCCGCAGACCCCGGCCGAGCGGATGAAGGTAACGGTATCGATCCTCGACCAGGACCTGCGCGCCGATGCCGTCCGCGTCGCGGCACTGCGCGAGATCAACCGCAACGGCCAGTGGGTGTCCGCACCCGTCCAGGCGGCGACCACGCAGAAGCTCGAGGACATCATCCTGACCAAGGCCCGCGACCTGCGTCGCGCCTCGATCGCGGGCTGAGGACGACATCATGGCGTCGCGTTTCAATGCGTTGAAGGCGGACGCGGCGTGGCAGAAGGTCTGGGACGAACGCAACACGTTCGCCGCTGACGATTCTTCGACCAAGCCGCGCTCGTACGTGCTCGAGATGTTCCCCTATCCGTCGGGGCGCATCCACATGGGGCATGTCCGCAACTATACGATGGGCGACGTGCTCGCGCGGTTCCGTCGGATGAAGGGCATGGAAGTGCTCCATCCGATGGGCTGGGACGCGTTCGGCATGCCCGCCGAGAATGCGGCGATGGAAAAGGGCGTGCATCCGGGCAACTGGACGCGCGCCAACATCGCCACGATGAAGGCGCAGCTGAAGCGCCTCGGCTTCGCGCTCGACTGGACGCGCGAACTGGCGACGTGCGAGCCTGACTATTACGGGCATGAGCAGGCGCTGTTCCTCGACCTGTTCGCAGCGGGGCTCGTCTACCGCAAGGAATCGGCGGTCAACTGGGATCCGGTCGACATGACCGTGCTCGCCAACGAGCAGGTGATCGACGGGCGCGGCTGGCGCTCGGGCGCGCTGGTCGAGCGGCGCAAGCTATCGCAGTGGTTCCTTAAGATCACCGATTTCGCCGACGAGCTGGTCGACGGCCTTGGCGCGCTCGAACATTGGCCCGACAAGGTCAAGCTGATGCAGGAGAACTGGATCGGCCGCAGCCAGGGCCTGCAGTTCAAGTTCGCGCTGGCGGGCAATGCGACCGGCATCGACTCGGTCGAGGTGTTCACGACGCGTCCCGACACGATGTTCGGCTCGAGCTTCGTCGCGGTCGCTGCGGATCATCCGATCGCGCGCGCGATCGCCGAGACGAACCCCGATGCGGCTGCGTTCATCGAGCTCTGCAAGCGTGGCGGCACTACCGCGGCGGAACTCGATACGCAGGAGAAGCTGGGCTTCGACACCGGGATCCGCGCGACGCATCCGCTCGATAAGACGTGGGAACTCCCCGTCTACATCGCGAACTTCGTGCTGATGGAATATGGTACGGGCGCGGTGTTCGGCGTGCCCGCGCATGACCAGCGCGATCTAGATTTCGCGCGCAAATACGACCTGCCGGTCAAGCGCGTCGTCAGCGAAGGCGATGACGAGGCCTCCGTGTTCGTCGGCGACACCGCCTGGACGGGTGCGGGCACGATCGTCAACTCGCACTTCCTCGACGGAATGGACATTGAGGACGCCAAGCGTGTCGTGATCGAGCGCGCCGAGGGTGAAGGCTGGGGCAAGGGCACGACCGTGTTCCGCCTGCGCGACTGGGGCGTCAGCCGCCAGCGTTACTGGGGCACGCCGATCCCGATCATCCACTGCGACGCGTGCGGCGCGGTGCCGGTGCCCAAGGACCAGCTGCCGATCGTCCTGCCCGAGGACGTGTCGTTCGACATCCCCGGCAACCCGCTCGATCGTCATCCAACCTGGAAGCATGTCCCCTGCCCTAGCTGCGGCGGGAATGCGCGACGCGAGACCGACACGCTCGACACGTTTGTCGATTCATCGTGGTATTTCATCCGCTTCGCCAGCCAGCCGGACGCCAAGCCGTTCGACCGGACGGGCGCGGAGAAGTGGCTGCCGGTCAACCAGTATATCGGCGGCGTCGAGCATGCGATTCTGCATCTGCTTTACGCCCGCTTCTGGACGCGTGCGCTGAAGCATATCGGCATGCTCGACATCGCCGAGCCGTTTGCCGGGCTGTTCACGCAGGGCATGGTTACGCACGAGACGTACAAATCCGCGGACGGCCGCTGGCTCGGCCCCGACGACGTGCGCGACGGCATCGAGATCGCGACGGGTGACGCGATCACCGTCGGTCGTGTCGAGAAGATGTCGAAGTCGAAGAAGAACACGGTCGATCCCGAGCCGATCGTCGACCAGTATGGCGCCGACGCGGTGCGCTGGTTCGTGCTCTCCGACTCGCCGCCCGAGCGCGACCTTCCCTGGAGTGAATCGGGTATCGAAGGCGCGTGGCGGTTCGTCCAGCGTCTCTGGCGCCTGATCGAGGCCGACGGTGCCGCCAAGGCGGAGGGCGACGACATTGCCCTGCGCAAGCTGTGCCATCGCACCACGGTGGGTATCGAGAGCGATATCAATGGCTTGCAGTTCAACAAGGCGGTCGCGCGGCTCTACAGCCTGTGCAGCGCAATCGAGAAGGCATCGCCGTCCGCCGACCGCGAACAGGCCATCCGCACCTTGCTGCTGCTCGTAAGCCCGATGGTCCCGCACGTCGCCGAGGAAGCTTGGGCGACCGCGGGTAACGATGGCCTGATCGCCGACGCTGTGTGGCCTGCGGTCGATCCGGCGCTGCTGGTCGATGACGAGGTCACCATCGCGGTGCAGGTCAACGGCAAGCTGCGTGATACGCTCGTCTTCCCCAAGGGCGCGCCGAAGGATGAAGTCGAGGCGGCCGCGCTGGCCTCCGACAAGATCGTCCGCCTGCTCGAGGGCAAGCCGCCCCGGAAAGTGATCGTCGTGACCGACCGCCTCGTGAACATCGTCGCATGACGCGGTACGCGCTTCTTGCCGGAGCCCTGCTGCTCTCGACCAGCCTGGCGGGTTGCGGGCTGCATCCGCTCTATTCGGGCGGCAGCAGCGGCGCGGTTGCCGGCACGCTCGGCCAAGTCGAGATCACGCCGATCGAGGGCAAGTCCGGGTGGCTGATGGCGACCGCGCTGCGCGATCGGTTGCCGTCGAACGGCGCGGCGCCGCTGTACCGGATCGACATCCGGCTCGAGGACCAGATCAACGGCCTCGGCGTGCGGCGCGACGACAGCGTGTCGCGCGAACGCCGGATTCTGCGCGCGCGCTATCAGCTCGTCCGGATCGGTGACGGCACCGTCCTGCTCGACGCGACGGCGGGATCGGACGCTGGCATCGATGTCGTCCGGTCCGAATATGCGACGATCGCAGCCGAAAATACCGCGCTCGAACGTCTGTCGGGCATCGTCGCGGATCAGATCGTCGCGCGGATCGCGCTCTATGCGCAGCGGACCCCGCCGGCCCCCACGCCGGCCCCGTGAAGGCCAGCGCCAACCAGATCCGCGCCGCATTGGCCAGGCCCGGCCCCGATATCCGTCTCTATCTTCTCCACGGCCCTGACGAGGCCGGCGCAAGCGACCTCGCCCGCACGCTCGCCAAGGCGATGGGCCCCGATGCCGAGCGCGTCGATCTGGATGGCGCACAGCTCAGATCGGATCCCTCGCGGCTCGCTGACGAGGCGGCCGCCCTGTCGCTCTTCGCCACCGCGCGTCACGTCCGCGTCGCGTCGGCTGGCGAGGAGAGCCTCGATGCGTTCACCACGCTGCTGAACGCTGATCGCGCGGGCAACCCGGTCGTCGCGATCGCGCCCAGCGTCAAGACAAGTGCGAAGATCGTCAAGCTCGCGCTGGAATCGCCGCGTGCGATGGCGTTCGCCTGCTACGCACCGACCGCCGCCGATGCAGAGCGGCTTGCCAGCACGATGGCAGGCGAACAGGGCCTGCGCCCTGCCCCCGGCGTCGCGCGTCGCCTTGTCGAGACCACCGGTGGCGACCGGGCGGTCATCGCGCGCGAGATCGACAAGCTCGCGCTGTATCTCGACGCAAGCGCCGAACGACCGCATGATCTCGACCACGCCGCGCTCGATGCGATCGGCGCGGACCTCGGCGAGGCGGAGATGGGTCAGGCGATCGACGCGGCGATCGAGGGGCGTGTCGCCGATCTCGGGACCGAACTCGCGCGGCTCGAAGAGGCCGGAACCTCGCCGATCCCGTGGCTGCGGCAGCTTGTCCGCAGGCTGATCGCGCTCGCCGAGATGCGCGGCGAGATCGATCGCGGCGAGTCGGTCGATGCCGTAATGAAGCGCCACCGCGTCTTCTTCCGCGACGAGGCACAGACCGCCAAGTCGCTCCGCCGCTGGTCGCCCGTGATGCTCGCTACGGCTATTGCCCGAGTCCGCGCCGCCGAACGCGCGATCATGGCCCCGGGCAATCCCGGCGGGGTCGTCGCGGATGCCGCCATCGTCGCCCTTGCCCAGGCGATCGCGCGCAGAAACTAAAGCCCGCTAAATTCCCCCCGTCAGGCGGACGTAACGGAGGGGAGGACGCGAACCGCTCCGCCCCAAACGTTCAGATCGCCCCGCCCGTCAGCCGTTGGCACACCATGTCGAGCTGATCGAGTGTCGAATAACTCAGCGTCAGCGTGCCGCCCGTCTCACTATGCGCAACGCGCACCTGTAGACCCAGCAGATCGGCCAGCTGCCGCTCGAGCGCCGCGATATCCGCATCGGGGATCCGCGCCTCGTTCGCCGCAGTCGCCGCAGCCCCGCCCGACCGAGTCCGGCCCGGCTTGGCATCACGTGCCAGCTTTTCGGTCTCGCGCACCGATAGGCCGCGGGCGATCACCTGGTCCGCCAAAGTCTCGACATCGGGCGAACCGAGCAGCGCGCGCGCATGGCCCATCGACAGCGATCCTTCGACCACCTGCGACTGAACCTGCGCAGGCAGTTCGAGCAGCCGCAACAAATTGGCGACATGGCTGCGCGACTTATGGACGATCTTGGCCAGCACCTCCTGCGTATGGCCATATTCGCCCGCCAGCCGCTGATAGGCCTGCGCCTCCTCGATCGCGTTGAGATCCTCACGCTGGATGTTCTCGATCAGCGCAATTTCGAGCGTTTCGGCGTCGTCGAAGTCGCGGACAACCACCGGGACCTCGTGCAGCCGCGCCCGTTGCGCTGCGCGCCAGCGGCGCTCGCCCGCGACGATCTGATAATCATGGCCGTGCGGCCGGACGATGATCGGCTGGATCAATCCGCGTGCCGCGATCGAGGCGGCAAGCTCGCTCAGCATAGCCTCGTCGAAATGCCGGCGGGGCTGGTCCGGATGCGGCGACAGCGAACTGACCGGCAGCATGCGCACGCCGCTATTGGTCGGCGCGTCGCCGCTGGCGTTGACCGGCGCCTCGCGGGCCATCTCGCCGAGCAGCGCGTTCAGCCCGCGGCCAAGTCCCGGCCGGCCGCGCTTGGTACCTTCACTCATGCCAATACCCTCACGCGGCTGCTCGTGCCGATACCGGAAGCCGACCGATCATCTCGCGGGCAAGCGCGATATACGCCTGCGATCCGCTGCAGCGATGGTCGTAGATCAGCGCCGGAAGTCCGTGACTGGGTGCTTCCGACAACCGCACGTTGCGCGGGATGACCGTTTCGAACACCACCTTGCCCAGCACCGCGCGGACATCCGCCGAAACCTGATCGGTCAGCCGGTTGCGGCGATCATACATTGTCAGCGCAACGCCGAGGATCGACAGGCCGGGGTTGAACCGCTGACGGATGCGCTCGACCGTGCTGAGCAACTGCGACAGGCCCTCGAGCGCAAAGAACTCGCACTGGAGCGGCACGAGCAGCGCGTCCGCTGCGACCATCGCATTGATCGTCAGCAGCCCGAGCGAAGGCGGACAATCGATCAGCGCGATATCCCAATGCCCGGTCGAGTCCTGCATCGCACGATCGAGCCGATGCGTCCGCGCATCGAATTCGACGAGCTCGATCTCTGCTCCCGATAGATCGACCGTCGCGGGGATCACGTCGAGTCGGGGCACGCGGCTGTGCACCACGGCCTGGTCGATCGTCGCTTCGCCGATGAGGACGTCATAGCTCGATTTGACGCGTTGCGCATGGCCGATGCCAAGGCCGGTCGAGGCGTTGCCCTGCGGGTCGATATCGACCAGCAGCACCCGCATTCCCGTCGCCGCCAATGCGGTCGCGAGATTGATGGCACTGGTGGTCTTGCCCACCCCACCCTTCTGATTGGCGACCGCGATGGTGATCATCGCGCGCGGACTCGATCCAGAACCACGATAGACGACTCCGGGTTCGTGACGCTTTGTTCCACGTGGAACATAAAGTGCCAAGGCTTCTGAAGCGCGGTGATCTCTGCCTCATCGAGACGCCCCCGAGGCAACAGCCACCGCGTCTCCGTTGTGGCGCAGTGCGCCGCGCCACGCAAAAGGTTTTCGAGCGAGGCGACCGCGCGCGCCGAAATGATCCGCGCCGTTGCAGTGACGGACTCGACCTTGGTCGGATCCACCCGAACCTGCTCGCCAAGCCCGAGCCTGGCGACACAAAGCTGGAGAAAGTCCGCGCGACGCCGGCGCGGCTCGACGAGATCGACCGGCCCTTCGCGGACCAGCGCAACGACCATGCCCGGAAATCCGCCTCCGGTCCCGATATCGAGCCAGCGCATCGCATCCGTCTCTGGGCCCGCGAGTGCAACCAGCTGAAGCGAGTCGACGACATGCCGCTCCCAGATCGTCGGGATCGTCGAAGGCGCGATCAGATTCTGATGCGCGGCTTCCTCGACGACCATCGCGACGAACGCCGCAACCCGCTCGGTCGCGACGGGGCCAAACCGCTCGAGGACCCAGGTCCGTGCTTCGTCTTCGGTCATGCCGGCACTCGTTTCGTATGGAGAAGCACCGCAGACAGCGCCGCGGGCGTGATGCCCCGGATCCGTGCCGCAGCGGCCAGGGACAGCGGTCGTGCCGCACTCAATCGGTCGATCATCTCGTTCGACAGACCCGGAACCCGATCATAGGCAAGATCCTGAGGTAACAGGATCGCCTCGTCCGCCCGCAACCGCGCAACCTCCTGCGCCTGTCGTTCGATATAGGGAGCGTAGCGCGCATCCTCGACGACCTCGTCGACCACCGCCGCCGGGATCCCGATCGCCGCATCAGGCGCGACATGCGCGAGCTTCACGCCCTCGAAGCGCAACCAGTCGAACGCCGTCCGCCGCGCGCCATCGCGGCCGACCGCCACGCCCTGATCCGCGATCTCGGTCGCGGTGCGTTCGCCTTGCAGTGCGGATCGGAACCGGGCCCGGTCTTCGCCACGCGCGCGCTGATGGGCGAGCCGCACGGTGCCGAGGCATCCCGCCGCCGCCGCGATCCCGCCAAGCCGCGTCTCGGCATTGTCAGCGCGGAGCGACAGCCGGAACTCGGCACGCGCGGTCAACATCCGGTACGGCTCGGTAACGCCCTGCAGGACAAGGTCGTCGATCATCACGCCGAGATAGCTCGACGCGCGGTCGAGGATTACCGGTGTGAGATTGCAGGCATGCGCCGCAGCGTTGAGGCCAGCGACCAGCCCCTGCCCCGCTGCCTCTTCATAGCCCGTAGTCCCGTTGAGCTGGCCGGCGCAGAACACGCCGTCGATCGCGGGAAGCGCCAATCGCGTATCGAGCGCGCGCGGATCGATATAATCATATTCGACCGCATAGCCCGGCATCGTCATCACGACGCGTTCGAGCCCGGGAATGCTCGCGAGCATCGCTGCCTGAACCTCGACGGGCAAGGACGTCGACAGACCATTGGGATAGATCGTCGGGTCGTCGAGACCCTCGGGTTCGAGGAACAGCTGATGACCGTCACGGTCACCGAAGCGCGAGACCTTGTCCTCGATCGACGGACAGTAGCGCGGGCCGGCCGCCTCGATCGCGCCGGTGAACAGCGGCGACCGGTGGAACGCGTCGCGGATGATCGCATGCGTCTCGTCCGTCGTCCGCGTAATCGCACAGGCGACCTGCGGCAGGATACGGGCGGTCGTCATCGGCGACATCGTCCATGGCTCGGGATCGGAGGGCTGCTCGGCAAGCGCCCCCCAGTTGATCGTCCGACCGTCGAGCCGTGGTGGAGTTCCCGTCTTCAGCCGCGCCATGGGCAGCGCGCGCGCGCGGAGCTGGTCCGCCAGTGGCTTCGCCGCGCGCTCGCCGATCCGGCCCCCTTCCTCGCGGTCGTCGCCCCGGAAGATCCGTCCACCCAGAAACGTTCCGGTCGCCAGGACCACCGCACGGGCCGCGACCACGGCGCCGTCGGCGAGCACGACACCCGCGACGCGATCACCCTCCAGATGCAGCGCGCTGACCTCGCCGGCGATGATCGACAGGTTCGGCGTCGCCGCCAGCTGTGCCTGGATCGCCGCCGCATAGAGCCGGCGGTCCGCCTGGATCCTGGGCCCCTGGACCGCGGATCCCTTGCTCCGATTGAGCATCCGGTGATGGATCGCCGCGGCATCGGCAGCGCGTCCGATCAGCCCGTCAAAGGCATCGACCTCGCGGACCATATGGCCCTTGCCCAGCCCGCCTATCGCCGGGTTGCATGACATCGCGCCGATCTGCCGCACGTCGAACGACACCAGCGCGGTACGCGCGCCCCTCCGCGCTGCCGCGGCTGCGGCCTCGGTCCCGGCATGGCCACCGCCAACCACCACTACATCGAACATGCCATCGCCGTAGAGCGACGCAACGATCGCGTCAAAGTTGTTCCACGTGGAACATCATTTGCCGATACAGAACCGGCCGAACAGTGCGTCGAGCATCTCCCCGGTTGCGTCGAGACCCAGCACCGCGGCGAGCCCGGTGCGGGCTTCGCGAAGATGCTCCGCAACGATCAACGGGTCGTTGCCCGCCGCACGCAGTGTCACCGCAGCCCGCTCGCAGCGCAGGCGTTGATCTGCCTTGAGCGCCAGATCGTCGTTGCGCGGAAGCAGAGCGACTGCGCGGTCATGAACGACAGCCCAGAGCCGGTCGAGCGATGCCTGGTCGCTTTGTGAGAAGGTAATTACCCGACCGGGCGGGACGCCCCCGTCCCGCCCCGGCAGATCGGCTCGGGCGTGAACCCAGATCGCATCCTCGCGTGGCGGAACGGTGTCGGCAAGCCACAGCAGCAGGTCCGCCGTCGCCATCGCCGTCTCCGCCCGGGCGACGCCGATCGCCTCGATCGGATCAAGCGTATCGATCAGACCCGCGGTATCGGTCAGGACATAGGCGACCCCGTTCCGCAGGACCGGGACATCGATGCGGTCACGCGTCGTCCCGGAGATCGGCGATACGATCGCGGCATCGCGCTCCCCCATCAGATTGAGCAAGGTCGATTTGCCGCTGTTGGGGGGGCCGCCGATCACGACGCGAAGGCCGTCTTTCAGTCGCTCGACCGGGGGGCTCGCGACCACCATCTCGATCTCAGCCGCCAGCGCTACGAGATCGGCGAGCACCGCGTCGAAGGCCGCCGCATCGCTGGTTACGTCATCCTCGTCGGCAAAGTCGAGCATCGCCTCGATCCGTGCGGACAGCATCGCGACCGCGTCCATCCAGCCGCGCACCGCCTGGCTCACCCGCCCCTCGGTCGCGGTGATCGCGGCAACACGCTGCGCCTCGGTTTCGGCCTCGAGCAGATCCGCCAGCCCTTCGGCCTGGGTCAGGTCGATGCGTCCGTTACCAAGCGCGCGGCGGGTAAATTCGCCCGGCTCGGCCAGTCGTAACCCGGTCATTGCCGCAAGCGTGCGTTCAACCGCAGCGATGACCGCCCGCCCCCCATGACAATGGAGCTCGACCAGATCCTCGCCAGTCGCGGTGTTCGGGCCCGGGAAGACGATCACCAATGCGCGATCGAGCATCATCCCGCTCGCATCACGCAGAGCACGCAAACTGGCATGCCGCGCGGCAGGAAGCGGCCCGGCGAGCGCGACCGCTGCCGCAAACGCCTCGGGCCCCGATATCCGCACCACTGCGATCGCCGCGGGCGGGCGCCCGCTCGACACTGCAAAGATCGTCGTCATTCTGTTACTCAACCGCCCGTTTTGCCCGTCTGCGTCGCGCCGTCGAACATCCGTTTCCAGAACGCCATCCCCGCCTCACCCATCGGCTGCCACCCGCGCATCATCGTCTCGATCATCTCGGGCTGCATCGCCCCGTCGCCGAGCCCGGGCATCGCCTCGATCATCATCGCGACATAGCGGTCATGGATCGGCGTCAGGTCGGGCAGCCCGACCGCGCGGCGGGCCTCTTCGGGCGTGCATTCGATTTCGATGTTCATCTTCATGGACGGCCCTTTCGGTGGCGCTTGAGCCGCACGGCGGGGCACGGCATAGCGTGGCAATGTATGCGCGGGATGCCGCCTCGATCGCA
Source organism: Sphingomonas sp. PvP018 (assembly GCF_017876865.1). Classification (NCBI taxonomy): domain Bacteria; kingdom Pseudomonadati; phylum Pseudomonadota; class Alphaproteobacteria; order Sphingomonadales; family Sphingomonadaceae; genus Sphingomonas; species Sphingomonas sp. PvP018. Next base: position 2,537,032 of record NZ_JAGIOU010000001.1, read on the forward strand.
ACGCCTATCGGGCTGATCCGCGTGACCGGCAGCACCGACCGGATCGACGCGATCGCGATCGACCGGGACGGCATCGTCGAGGCGACCATGAACCCGGTGATCCGCGAAGCGCTTCGCCAGTTCGACGCGTATTTTGCCCGCCGTCTCACCGTCTTCGACCTTCCGCTCGCGCCATCGCTGACGCCCCGCGGCGACGCGCTGCGCCAGGCGATCGTTGCGGTCCCTTACGGCCGGACCGCCAGCTATGGCGATCTCGCGCAGGCGATCGGGTCGAGCCCGCGTGCGATCGGCCAGGCCTGTGCGCGCAATCCGTTTCCGATCGTCGTCCCCTGCCACCGAATTCTCGGAGCCGGGGGCGGGCTTGGTGCGTATTCCGCAGGCCAAGGCCCGATCACAAAATCCCGGCTGCTCGATCTCGAACGGCCGCAAGGAGGATTGCTATGACCAACACCACCACCATCCCGACGCTCGCGGGCGACGGCAGCTTCACCGCCTATCGCGCGGTCCCCGCCGGCACGCCCAAGGCCGCAATCGTCGTGATCCAGGAAATCTTCGGCGTGAATGCCGGCATCCGCCGCAAGTGCGACACGCTCGCCGAGGCCGGCTATCTCGCGATCGCTCCGGACCTGTTCTGGCGGCTGGAGCCAGGGGTCGAGCTCGACCCGGACGTGAAGCCCGAATTCGAACGCGCGCTCGAACTCATGGGCCAGTTCGACCAGGACAAGGGCATCGCCGATATCGAGGCGACGATCCGCGCCGCGCGCAGCGAACTCGGTGACGGCGCCAAGGTCGGCGCGGTCGGCTATTGCCTCGGTGGCCGCCTCGCCTTCATGACCGCGGCGCGCACCGACATCAATGCGAGCGTCGGCTATTACGGCGTCGGGATCGACGGCCTGCTCGGCGAGAAGCACGCGATCGCAAACCCCGTGCTGCTCCACGTTCCCGAGGAGGATCATTTCGTCGACAAGAACGCGCAGGCGGCGATGCACGCAGGGCTCGACGATCACCCCAAGGTGACGATCTACGATTATGCGGGCGAGGATCACGGCTTCGCGACCGAGTTCGGCGAGCGCCGGTCGGATGTGTCGGCCAAGCTGGCAGACGAACGCACCGCGGCGTTCTTTGCCGAGCATCTGGGCTGAGGGCGGAGGGCGGAGGACCCCGCCTCCCCTTCGTCATTCCCGCGAAGGCGGGAATCCATACTGGCTAGCAGTAGTACAAGATCACTGGCCTCGGAGGATATGGATCCCCGCCTCCGCGGGGATGACGAAGGGGTCTGGGCGAACAAAGCCGGGCATAACGAGATGCGAGCGCAATAAAAAAAGGCCTCGCCGGACGATCCCGGCGAGGCCTTCTCTCTATCCGAACGCTGCCCCGATCAGCCGAGCAGCGAGACGATCCCGAGCGTTTCGCCGGTACCGGTCCAGCCCTCATAGATCATCTTCACCGCGACCACGAGGATCACCGCCAGGCCGATATAGGCGATCCAGCGATAGCGGTTGATGATCCGGGCGATGAAGTTCGCTGCCAGGCCCATCATCGCGACCGACAGCAACAGGCCGATCACGAGGATCCCCGGATGCTCGCGCGCCGCGCCGGCGACCGCGAGCACATTGTCGAGGCTCATCGACACGTCGGCGACCGCAACCGCCCAGGCGGCGCTGGCAAAGCCCTTGGACGACTTGATCCCCGAGCGTTCGTCGCCCTCGATTTCCTCGGAGCCGGCGTTTTCCGCACCCTCGCGGATTTCACGCCAGAACTTCCAGCTGACCCACAGCAGCAGCAGGCCGCCCGCGAAGATCAGCCCGACGATCCCCATCAGCCACGTCACGATCAGCGCGAAGAAAATGCGCAGGACGAGCGCGGCGCCGATGCCGATCAGGATGACCTTCTTGCGCTGGTCGGCGGGAAGCCCCGCGGCGAGCGCGCCGACGACGATCGCATTGTCGCCGGCAAGGACGAGGTCGATCATCAGGACCGATCCGAACGCGGCCAGCGCCTTCGGGTCGCCGAGATTGGAGAAGTCGGCGACGATGTGCTGCCAGATTTCCAGCGGTGAACCGGGTCCGGTTACTCCCGATGCGGCGGTGGCCAGCATGGCGATGATACTCAAGATGTCAGCTCCCGGTGACGGGCCACCACCGACGTGCGGAGATGGCGGATTTCAATGGGTTTCATAGCAAAGCGGCACACGAAAGCCATTGCTCTCGCGTGCCGGATTTTGGGTCGGTGTACTTGGCCGGACATGGGCGAAGCCCATGTCGTCGGTCGGAGCTTCGCCCCGCCGGCCGAACCGGTGCGAGTCCTGCTGCAGCTTGCAGCAGGCCGCACTCGGTTATTGATTCATGCTGTCGAAGAAATTCTCGTTGGTCTTCGAGTCCTTCATCTTGTCGAGCAGGAACTCCATCGCGTCGATCGTGCCCATCTGCATGAGGATACGACGCAGCACCCACATCTTGGAGAGCTTGGCCTTGTCGACCAGCAGCTCTTCCTTGCGGGTACCCGACTTGCCGACGTCGAGCGCCGGGAAGATGCGCTTGTCCGCGACCTTGCGGTCGAGCACGATTTCCGAGTTGCCGGTGCCCTTGAACTCCTCGAAGATCACCTCGTCCATGCGGCTGCCCGTGTCGATCAGCGCGGTGGCGATGATCGAGAGCGAGCCGCCCTCCTCGATGTTGCGTGCCGCACCGAAGAAGCGCTTCGGACGCTGCAGTGCGTTCGCATCGACACCACCGGTCAGAACCTTGCCCGACGACGGCACGACGGTGTTGTAGGCACGACCCAGACGCGTGATCGAGTCGAGCAGGATCACCACGTCCTTCTTGTGCTCGACCAGGCGCTTGGCCTTTTCGATCACCATCTCGGCGACCTGCACGTGGCGCTGCGCGGGTTCGTCGAACGTCGAGCTGACGACCTCGCCCTTCACGCTGCGCTGCATGTCGGTGACTTCCTCGGGGCGCTCGTCGATCAGCAGGACGATCAGGAACACCTCGGGGTGATTGTCGGTGATCGCCTTGGCCATGTTCTGCAACATGACCGTCTTGCCAACGCGCGGCGGGGCGACGATCAGCGTGCGCTGGCCCTTGCCCTGCGGCGACACGATGTCGATCACCCGCGCTGACTTGTCCTTGACGGTCGGGTCGGCGGGATCGAGCGTCAGCTTGCTCTCGGGATAGAGCGGCGTGAGATTGTCGAAATTGACGCGGTGGCGGACGACGTCGGGATCGTCGAAATTGACGGCAGTCAGCTTTACCAGCGAGAAATAGCGTTCGCCATCCTTCGGCCCACGGATCTCGCCCTCGACCGTGTCACCGGTACGCAGGCCGAACTTCCGCACCTGGTTCGGCGAGATGTAGATGTCGTCGGGCCCGGCGAGATAGTTCGATTCCGGTGAGCGCAGGAAACCGAAACCATCGGGCAGCACTTCGATCGTGCCGAGCCCCATGATCTGGTCGCCATTGTCCGCCTGCACCTTCAGGATCGCGAACAACAGGTCCTGCTTGCGCAGCGTCGAGGCGCTCTCGACCCCCAGTTCCTCGGCCAGCTGGACCAGCTCGGCGGGCTTCTTCTTCTTCAGGTCTTTGAGATGCATGGGGATTTCCGGATAGCGATCAACGGGAACAGGTTCGGTCTGCGGGTGCGCTGGAAAGCGGAACTGGGCGAGCCGAACAGGCAGGACCACACGACCGGGCAGGACGCCAGGAGGCCGTGCTGGGAATCGGGGTAGAATTGGGGGGGCGGTTAGTCAAGCAGAGACGGGGCGACCGCCCTCGCCGTCATCCTGGGCTCGAATCCAGAGCCACAAACGGTGTCCTCCGCCGCTCCGGATCCTGGATCAAGTCCAGGATGACGTGGGTGTTCAGAACGGCTTGACGATCACCAGCACGACGATGAGCGTCACCGCCAGCGCGGGAATCTCGTTGAGCATCCGCAACTGCTTCCCCGTCAGCGTCGGCTTCCCCGCCGCGAGCTTCTTCGCATAGCCGACCGTCCAGCCATGATAGCCCGTCAGCAGGAACACCAGCAGCAGCTTGAGATGCAGCCACCCCAGCCCCGGCGCGCCATCCGCCAGTCCCAGATTCAGCGCAAGCGCGAGTCCCAGCACCCAGACGACGATCATCGCCGGCGTCAGGATGATCTTCCGGATCTTGCCCTCGCGCTCGATCCAGCTCGCCGCCTCGGCTGCATTGCCCGCGGCCAGCGCTTCCTGATGATAGACGAGATAGCGCGGTAGCATGAACAGCCCCGCCATCCAGAAGATGACGAAGATCAGGTGCGCGGCCTTCACCCAGTCATAGGCCGCCCCGAGAAAACCGCTCATGTCGTGCTCCTGACGCGGGCGATCAGTTGCTCGACATGCGTGATTGGCGTGTCGGGCAGGATACCATGCCCCAGATTGAAGACGTGCGGACGATCACCGAACGCCCCGAGGATCCGGTCGATCGCGGCATCGAGATCCGCACCGCCCGCGATCAGCGCGAGCGGATCGAGATTGCCCTGCACCGGCAGGTCGGCGGGCAGCGACGCATGCGCCCAGACCGGATCGACCGTCTCGTCAAGCCCGATCGCATCCGCACCCGTCTCGCGCGCATAGGCGGGGAGCTTGCCCCCTGCCCCCTTCGGAAAGCCGATCACCGGCACGCCGGGGCAGCGCGCATGGAGTTCGTCGATGATCCGCGCGGTCGGCGAGATCACCCAGCGTTCGAACTGCGCGGGCGACAGCGATCCCGACCAGCTGTCGAACAACTGGACCGCATCGACCCCCGCCTCGATCTGGCGGACGAGATACTCGACGGTGTTGTCCGCGATCGCATCGATGATCGCTCCGAAGGCTGCCGGATCGCGATAGGCGAAACGCCGGGTCTCGCCCTGATCCTTGCTGCCCTTGCCCGCCACCATATAGGTCGCAACCGTCCAGGGAGACCCCGCAAAGCCCAAGAACGTCGTCTCGGGCGGCAAGGCCTCGGCGACCCGTGCGACGGTCTCGTAGACCGGCTCCAGCCGCTCCGGCACCGACTGCAGGCGATCGAGCGCATGATCGACCAGCGCGGGTTCGAGCCGCGGCCCCTCGCCCACCCCGAAGCTCAGATCCTGCCCCAGCGCCCAGGGAATCATCAGGATGTCCGAGAACAGGATCGAGCCGTCGAAGCCGAACCGGCGGATCGGCTGCAGCGTCACCTCGGCTGCGGCCTCGGGATCGGTCGCGAGCGCGAGGAACCCGCCCTTTTCAGCCCTGAGCGCGCGATATTCGGGAAGATAGCGCCCGGCTTGGCGCATCAGCCACAGCGGCGGGGTCGCCTGACGGTCGCCGCGCAACGTCGCCAGAAGCGGCTTGAAGGTCGGCATATTGGGGGTCGGATCGGTCAGCGGAGCACCCTTCTTCTACTATAAGAAGATTCAAGAAAGAGGTTGTTGCAGTGGTTGGGCGGTTAATCACGGGACTTATGCGGTGATCCCGGAAATGCCAACAGCTTGACCTCTGCACACCTGTACAAACGCGCTGATTCGATTCAACGGCCCCCGCAACCCACAGCCTGTGGATAACTTTTCGGGCTGTGCGCGGCCCTGTGGATAAAAGGTGACTTATCCACAGCAACCGGCCCGCTTGGCGGGCGGCGTGAGTTACGCTAGCCCTTATCCGCATGTTATCCACAGATTCATCCCGATGGCCCCTCGCGGCAGGGCTATGCGACCTATGATACGGCTCCATCTTCACCTGCTGTCGGACTCGACGGGCGAGACGCTGGAGAACATCGCCAAGGCCGCGCTCGCGCAATATGACGATGTCGAGACGGTCCGCCATTTCTGGCCGATGGTCCGCACGGAGGCGCATCTCGAACGCATCCTGCAGGAGGTCGCGCAGAATCCCGGGCTGGTCATCTTCACGCTGGTGAACCCCGCGACGCGGCGGATCCTCGAACAACGCTGCCTCGCACTCGGGCTGCCCGCGGTCGCGCCGCTCGATCCGGTCAACGATGCACTGTCAGGACTGCTGGGTCAGCAGGCCAAGGCGCGGCCGGGTCGTCAGCATGTCCTCGACGCCGCCTATTTCGCGCGCGTCGACGCGATCCAGTGGACGATCGCGCATGACGACGGGATCGCGTGGGAAGAATGGGAGGAGGCTGACATCGTCCTCGCCGGCGTCTCGCGCTCGTCGAAGACGCCGACCTCGATCTACCTCGCCAATCGCGGCTACAAGACTGCCAATATCCCGATCGTCGTCGAAAGCCCGCCGCCGAAGATCCTCTACGCCTTGCGGAAGCCGCTGATCGTGGGGCTGACGACCAGCGCCGACCGGCTGATCCAGGTGCGCCGCAACCGGCTGCTGTCGCTGCACCAAGCACCGGACACCTCCTATGTCGAGGAAGAGGCCGTGATGCGCGAACTCGCCTTTGCGCGGCGGATGTTCGCGGACAATGGCTGGCCGGTGATCGACGTGACACGGCGGTCGATCGAGGAAACCGCGGCGGCGATCATCGCGCTGTGCAACCAGCGCCGGCCCGAGGCATGAGCTTCCTGATTCTCGCGTCGCAGAGCGCGTCACGTCGCGCGATGCTTACCGCGGCGGGCGTCGCGTTCGATGCGACCTTTGCAGGTGTCGACGAGGATGCGGCCAAGGCGGCCCTGGTCGCGCTGTCACCCCGAGATCTTGCCGACGCGCTTGCCGAACTCAAGGCGACGAAGGTCTCGGCGCGGATGCCGGGGCATCTCGTCCTTGGCAGCGATTCGCTCGTCGCGCTGGAGGACGGCACGATCCTCGACAAACCGGTCGATCGCGATGACGCGGCCGCGCATCTGCGACGGATGTCGGGCACGCATCATGACCTGTGGAGCGCGGCGGTCATCGCGGAGAATGGCCGACCGGTGTGGCGCCATGTCGAGCGCGCGCGGATGCATGTCCGGCCGCTGTCCGACGCGTTCATCGAAACCTATCTCGAAGCCGAGTGGCCGGCGATCGCGGGGTGCGTCGGCTGTTACCGGATCGAGGGTCCAGGCGCGCAGCTCTTCACGAAGATCGACGGCAGCCAGTTCACCGTGCTCGGCATGCCGCTGCTCAACGTGCTCGATTTCCTCCGGACCCGCGGTGCACTGCCCGCCTAGCGCGTGTGCCTCTGACGGCGATCGGCGTTCGTCTGGCAATCCCGGTGGTATCGATTACACGCGATCGATGCGCGGTGGGCGGCGTCGAACGCCGGCCAGCCAGCCCCGGGATCTTATGGAGCTCTGAATGACCCCTCGCCCCTATGCCGAAGTGATCGGCGATCCGATCGCCCAATCGAAATCGCCACTGATCCACGGCTTCTGGCTCGACGCGCTCGGGATCGACGCCGAGTACCGGCACAAGCACGTCACCGCGGAAGAGCTTCCGGCCTATTTCGCTGCGCGAAAGAGCGATCCTGCATGGCGGGGGTGCAATATCACGATGCCGCACAAGCTGGCGGCACTCGACCACGTGTCCGACCCCGGCGACGTCCGGGGTTCGATCGGCGCGATCAATACCGTCTTCCGCAACTCCGCCGGCGACTGCATCGGTACAAATACCGATGCCGCGGGGTTCTGGGCGCCGATCGACGATCTTGATATCGCCGGCCAGCCCGTCACCGTGATCGGTGCAGGCGGCGCGGCGCGGGCCATCCTCTTCGCCCTGTCGCGTATGGGCGTCGGTCCGGTGACGATCCTCAACCGCAATCCTTTGAAGGCGGCGGCGTTGCTGTCGACATTCGGGCTCAAGGGACAGGCGCTGCCGATCGGTCCGGCGGTCCCACCGTCGCGGCTGCTGGTCAATGCGAGCATCCTCGGCATGGCCGGTCAGCCGCCCCTCGACCTCGATCTCGGCGCGCTCGATCCCAACTCGCTCGTCTATGACATCGTCTACGCACCGCTCGAGACCGGACTGCTCAAGGCCGCCCGCGCGCGCGATCTCGAAACCGTTGACGGGCTCGAGATGCTGATCGGCCAGGCGGCGGTAGCGTTCGAGATTTTGTTCCACGTGGAACCTCCGCGGGACCGCGACGAGGCCTTGCGCGCGCTGCTCACCGCATGATTATCGGCCTCACGGGCTCGATCGGCATGGGTAAATCCGCCGTTGCCGCGATGTTCGCGGAGGAAGGCGTCCCCGTCTTCGACGCCGATGCGACGGTCCACCGGCTGCAGAGTGTCGGCGGCCGACTCGTCGCACCGATCGGCGACGCGTTTCCCGGCACCGTCCATGACGGCGCGGTCGACCGTACACGACTGGGGGCGGCGGTGTTCGGCGACGACGACGCGATCCGCCGTCTCGAGGCAATCGTGCATCCCGCGGTCGGCGAGGAGCGTCAGGCGTTTCTCGATTCTCATGCCGGCGCGCTGGTCGTGTTCGACGTGCCGCTGTTGTTCGAAACCGGCGGTGATGCGCGGGTCGACTGCATCGTCGTCGTAACCGCCGCCGCCGATGTCCAGCGGGCCCGCGTGATCGCCCGCCCCGGTATGACCGCCGAGCGTTTCGCCGCGATCCTCGCCCGCCAGACACCCGATTCCGAGAAACGCGCGCGTGCCGATCATGTCATTCGCACCGACACGAGCTTCGACGAAACCCGCGCGCAGGTTCGTGCGGTGATCGCTTGCGTGATGGGACATGAGCGCCGATAACAGCCGGATGCGTGAGATCGTCTTCGATACCGAAACCACCGGCCTCAGCTTTTCCGGTGGCGATCGCATGGTCGAGATCGGCTGTGTCGAGATGGTCAACCGGGTCGAGACCGGGCGCACCTTCCACGCTTATTACCATCCCGAACGCGACATGCCGGTCGAGGCGTTCAACGTCCACGGGCTGAGCCAAGCGTTCCTCGCCGACAAGCCGCGGTTCGGCGACGGCGTGGCGGACCTGCTCGATTTCGTCGGCGATGCGCCGATGATCGCGCATAATGCGAGCTTCGATTTCTCGTTTCTCAACGGCGAACTCGTCAAATGCGGACGGCCGATCATTCACCTGAACCGGATGATCGATACGCTGCAGATCGCCCGCAGCCGTCATCCGGGCGCGAAGCACTCGCTTGATGCGCTGTGCTCGCGGTTCGGGATCGATCGGAGTCACCGCGTTCTCCACGGCGCGCTGCTTGACGCGCAGCTTCTGGCGCAGGTCTATGTCGAGCTGTTGGGTGGTCGCCAGATCGGTCTCGGCCTGCTCAGCGAGCGGACCGTCACCGCTGCGACTCCGGTCGTCGCACCGGCGCCTCGTGTCGTTCGGCAACCGCGTGTTTTCACGGTCAGCGAGGGAGACCTTGCGGCCCATGCCGCGTTTATGAAGGGGATCAAGGATCCGATTTGGGGGGCCGTGGCGTCCGGATGACGCCGGGCGGACGGAGCCAATAGGACCGTCCGATGAGAAGGAGACGATAATGGATATCCGGATTTCTGGTCATCAGGTCGCCACTGGCGATGCGCTCAACAGCCATGTGGAAGACCGACTCCAGGGTATCGCCGACAAGTATTTCTCGCGCGCCATTTCCGCCGAGGTCACGTTCGGCAAGGGGCCGCATGATGCCGGCTTCAAATGCGATATCGTCGCGCATGTCATGAAGGGGCTGGTGCTCAAGGGCCATGCCGATGCCTATGACGCCCGTGCCGCGTTCGACAGCGCCGCGGCCAAGATCGAAACCCAGCTTCGCCGCTATATGCGTCGCCTCAAGGATCGCCATGCCGGTGAAGCCGTGGCGATCGCGGAAAGCAACGGCTATGACAATGCAAGCTATACGCTGTTTCAGGAGCAGGTCACCGAGGACGATGCCCCCGATGCGCCCCTGATCATTGCCGAGACGCGCGTCGACATTCCCGAGGCCAGCGTATCCGACGCGGTGATGATGCTGGATCTTCGCAATACAGCCGCATTATTGTTCATGAATGCGGGTACTGGCGCGCATAACATGGTCTACCGCCGCGGTGACGGCACGATCGGCTGGGTCGAACCGCAACGCTCCGCATCCGCCGCACCCTAATAGAGCGCGCGAGCCGCAACAGCTGTTGTGACGCTGCGCTTTACGCCCCCGTGCGAACCGTTAAGGCGGGGCGTGCGGGGGCGCTTTTGAGACATGAACAGCATGAATGACTTCAGTGATATGCTGCGTCCGGACGCGGTCCTGACCGGCATGGTCGCGGCAAACAAAAAGGCCGTGCTTCACCATGTCGCCACGCTTGCTGCCGACATTGTCGAAGGCGACGCAAAAACTATCGCGGACCGTCTGATTGCCCGCGAAAAGCTGGGCTCGACGGGATTTGGCGGTGGTGTCGCGATTCCGCATGCCAAACTCGACGGACTGACGCAGGTCACGGCTGTGTTCGCGCGACTGGCGCAGCCGATCGATTTTCAGGCCGTCGACGATCTGCCCGTCGATCTCGTCTTCATGCTGTTGTCGCCGACCGATGCCGGCGTGGTTCATCTGAAGGCACTGGCGCGGATATCGCGCCGGCTGCGCGACAAGCTGTTCCTCGACAAGCTGCGCGGTGCGGGCTCGACCGATGCGCTTTATGCGCTGTTCACCGCCGATGCGGTTCGCGATGCCGCCTGAACTGGCCTCCGCCGGCGCCGAGGCGCATTTTCGCGCGCTGGAATCGCTCTACGCCTGTGCGCCGATCAACCGCTTCTTCGAATCCACGCTCGAGATACCGGAGGCCGGCGTTGCGCGGATCCGGTTCACGATCGACGAACGTCATTATCATGCCGGCGGTGCCGCGCACGGGACGAGCTATTTCAAGATGCTCGACGATGCCGCCTTCTATGCCGCCAACAGTCTCGTCACCGATCGCTTTCTCCTGACGACCGCGTTCAACCTGTTGCTGACCCGCCCGTTAAAGGCGGGGCCGGTCATCGCCGAAGGCCGCTGGATCAGCGGGAAGCGCCGCGTGTTCGTCGCCGATGCCCGGCTGATCGATGCCGAGGGGGAGGAGGCGGCGCGGGGCACGGGCACGTTCATGCGCTCGCGGATCGCCCTGGCCGGGCTTCCCGGATATCGCGTCTCGCCGCGCCCCCTGCCGTGATGGTCCTGCGATGAGTGGCCGGCTTCCCAGCGGCGTCCTCGTCAGTGCGCTGCTCCGACGGGTCAACGATGCCGGCGGTTTCGGCGCGGTGCTCGCCAAAGGGGACGCGCAGGGCGGCGCGATCCTCGTGATCGCCATCGACCGTGGTGCCCTGCCCCGCCTGCTCGAGCGCGGAATCGGCGCCGACGGGCGAACGGCGCTGATCGACTCGACTCCGGCCGAAGATCTCGACGGCTATTGGCGTCGACGGCGGTCGAGCGATCCGGATCTCTGGGTGATCGAGGTGGATGTCGCAGCGGCGGAACGGTTCGCCGCTGAAACGATCCTCGCCAATTGACTCCAAAGTCCCCCCGATAGAGGGGATATTCAACATTGATTGGCGTTGTGCTGGGACGGGTGCGATCCGGATCAGTTACGCAGTCGGGGGGATGCCTGGACGATCGGCTCGTACGATTGGTTCCGTGGTCCAACCGCATCTGAATAAGTTTGAATGACGATTTTGCAGCGGGCCGCAACGATTGCGGTCATGACCTTCTCTCTCGCCGGCCTGTTCGGCAACAGCGCGCCCAGCCAGGCGACCGGCGTCGATCGCTCGACCGCCAGCCTTACCGCACTCGCAAATCTAAACGCCCTCTCCTCTCAGAATGTTCCGCAGATCGTTCCCGCCGTGACGCCCGTCACCGCCGTCGAGCCCGCTGCACAGACCGCCGTCCCGACGTCGGCCGAAATCGAAGACGAAGAATTCGAAACGCTCGCCCAGGCCGTTGCCGCGCAGGATAGCGCCGCCGCCGACGAAGCGCTCCAGTGCCTTGCCGGCGCCATCTATTTTGAATCCAAGGGCGAGCCGCTCACCGGTCAGCTCGCCGTCGCCGAAGTCATCATCAACCGCGCCAAGTCGGGTCGTTTCCCCGCCGACGTCTGCGACGTCGTCAAGCAGCGCGGCCAGTTCAGCTTTGTTCGCGGCGGCCAGATCCCCGCGATCAACAAGGGCACGTCGTACCGCACCGCCATCGCCGTCGCGAAAGTCGCACTGGCCGATGCGTGGAACAGCCCGGCCGAGAAGGCACTGTATTTCAATACCGCCGATCGCCGCCCTGCGGGCCGCGTCATCAAGGTCGCTTCGATCGGCAACCACGTCTTCTATCGCTGATCGACAGCCGATCCGGACAGGATCCGGTTCATGATCAGCATACCACTTGCATCGCCAACCCTATAAACAATCCGTGAACGCGCTTGCGTCGTTCGCGGATTGTTCTATTTCTGGCGCATGCTCGACAGCCCCCCGGACTCCTGCATCGACGAACCCGGATCACCCCTATGTGCCGCCGATGTGGCACGCGGCGTGATCCGGATGTTGTTGCGCCACGACCTGACCGCGATGGCTGAGGTTCCCCTCGACGGGGGGCGTCGCGCCGATCTGATGGCGATCGATGCCCGCGGGCAGATCGTCGTCGTCGAGATCAAGGTGTCGCGCGCGGATCTGGTGGGGGATGGCAAATGGCCCGAATATCTCGGGCATTGCGATCGCTATTTCTGGGCGGTGCCGGCCGGGTTCGACATGCGGCCGCTGCAGGGGGCGGCGTTTCTGCCCGAACGTACCGGGATCATCGTCGCCGATCGCTATGACGCCGCGATCGTCCGTGAGGCGCACACGACCCCCCTGCCCGCGCATGTCCGCAAGCGCTGCACTTTAGCCTTTGCGAGACGCGCCGCACGCCGCCTGATCGCACAGGTCGATCCCGACGCCGCCGGTCTCGCCTTCTGATCCGGCTGGCGGCTGATCCTCCCGATACGCGGCAGGATCAGCCGCCCGGCGACGTGATCGTCAGAATTTCGGTCCCGAAACTGCCTTGCGGGTCTTCTTCGGCGCATCGGCCAGCAGCTTGGTCACCACGACGTTGCGGCCGTCCTGCTTGGCATAATCGCGGGCCGACATGCCGGCGATGATATCCGCCTGATCGGGATCGGCATTTTCGTTGAGCAGCACGCGGATCATGGCAACGTCGCGGCGCTGAACGGCGCGGATCAACGGAGTCTCTCCTGCCGAATTGGCAAGGTTCGGATTGGCGCCGGCGGCGGTCAGGATCGGGATCATGTCGGTCTGGCCGAGCGTCACCGCGAGCAGCAGCGGCGTGTTGCCCTTGCCGTCGCGCAGATTGGCGTCGGCGCCTTTCTGCAGCAGGAACCGCAGATAGGTCTCGTCGGCACGTTTGATGACGATGTGCAGCGCGCCCTCACCCGTCGAGACGTCGCGCGCATTGACGATGCTGCTGCCCGGACGTCCGAGCATTTCGAGCACCTCGTTGTTCTTCGACTCGCGCACCGCGTTCAGGAATTTATATCCCTCCGACTGATTCTGCGCATGCGCGGCACGCGGGGCGATCACAGTGGCGGCGGGAAGCGCGATCACGGCTCCCATCAACAGGGCGCCCATGGTCTTGGCGCCCGTCGTCAGGGCGGGGCACTGGCGGATATACGACATCGATAGATCCTCGGGACGCGGGTGATGTGCGACGCTTGCGCCGCACGGGCTAACAGATCAAGGCTGGCTGTATCATGACCAATCGACGCCCCGCCCTTCTCGCCGCCCTCGCGCTCGCGGCGTGCAGCCCCTCTGCGCCCGATACGAGCGCGGCGCCCGCGACGCCGCCGCTTGCCGGGGCGCGGATCGGCGGGCCGTTCACGCTCGTCGATCAGGACGGGCAACAGGTCAGCGACCGCCGGTTCGCGGGCAAATACCGGATCATGTATTTCGGCTACACCTTCTGTCCCGATGTCTGTCCGACCGACATGCAGACGATCGGCGGCGCGATGAAACTGCTCGAGGCCAGCGATCCGGCGCTTGCGGCGCGGATCGTGCCGATCTTCGTGACCGTCGATCCGACGCGCGACACCCCTGCGGTCGTCAAGCAGTTCGTCACCGCCTTTCATCCGCGCATCGTCGGGCTCACCGGCAGTCCCGCGGCGATCGAGACGGTGAAGAAGGAATTCGCGATCTTCTCGGCCAAGGGGGATGCCGCGCCCGGTGGCGGTTACCTCGTAAATCACTCGCGTCAGGCCTATCTGATGGATCCGGACGGCAAGCCTCTCGCGCTGCTGCCACAGGATAAGGGACCACAGGCCTTGGCCGATGACATCAAGCGCTGGGCCCGATGAGCGCCAGATTCTGGGAAGACACGCCGATCGAGAAGCTCGACCGCGGCCAATGGGAAGCCCTGTGCGATGGTTGTGGCAAATGCTGCATCCACAAGCTCGAGGACGAGGATACCGGCGAGCTCGTCGCGACCAATGTGTCGTGCCGGCTGCTCGACCGGCGCAGCGGGCAGTGTTCGGACTATCGGCACCGCCACGCCTATGTCGCAGAATGCGTGCGGCTGACGACGTCGAATGTCCGCGATATCGACTGGCTGCCCTCGACCTGCGCCTACCGCCTGCGCGCGGCGGGCGAGCAGCTTCCCGAGTGGCATTATCTCGTCTGCGGCGACCGCGAGGCGGTCCACCGCGCCAAACAGTCGGTCCGCGGCTGGACGATCAGCGAGGACGAGGCCGGTGAGCTCGAATATCACGTGATCGACCGCGAACTCTGACGCGGTGATCGACGGCCTCGAGATCATCCGGCATCCGCGCGCACGCCGGGCACGGTTGTCGATCGATCCCGCCAGCGGCCGCGCCCGGCTCGTCCTGCCCAAGCGGGCGGCCTTGAAGCAGGCGCTGGCCTGGGCGGAGGAGAAAGCAGACTGGATCGCCGAACAGCGCGCGCGGCTGCCGCGGCCGCAGCCCTTCGTTCCCGATGCGGTTGTGATGGTCGCCGATGAGCCGGTGACGATCGCGTGGACCCCGGGCAGCCGCCGCACGGTGGTCCGCGACGGCGCGATCCTGTCATTGTCCGGTCCCGTCGAGACGATTGCGCGCCGTGTCGAGGCATGGCTCAAGCGTACCGCGCTGGACCTGCTTGACCAGGAAACCGCCGAATATGCCGCCAAGGCGGGGGTGAGCGTCACGCAGGTCGCGATCGGCGATGCCAGGGGCCGCTGGGGCAGCTGCGCGTCGAGCGGGGTGATCCGCTACAGCTGGCGGCTGATCCTCGCCCCCGGCTTCGTACGGCGGGCAACGGTGGCACATGAGGTCGCCCACCGCGTCCACATGAACCACGCGCCCGCCTTCCACGCGCTCGTCGCCGATCTCTATGGTGAGGACCCCACCCCTGCGCGCGTCTGGCTACGCACGCATGGCGCGGCGCTTCACTGGGTCGGTCGATCGTCCTGAAAGCGATCGCGCGAACTCTCGCGTGACCAGTCCCGCTGGGGCGCGCGCGGCTGCGGCGCGACGGGATCGCGCCGGGGTGCGTCCCGGCCCGTTACCCTGTCGATCCAGTCCTGGTTCAACTGCTGCTGCGGCACCTGCGGAGGTTGGTCGGACGGGTCCGCATCGGGGCGCGGTATCGGCTCGCCCGCCGGGGCATCGCTTGGCATATCCGGAACACCGCCAGGCTCGATCGGATTGCCATTCTCGTCGACCATCATCTGGCCGTTGTCGGGCTGGCCGAAATAGCTCTCCTCATCGGGTTCGAGCTGCCATTCGGGCAAGGTCACCTGCGTATCGAACTGCTCGATCGGGCGATTGGCCGTGGCGGGCTTCATGAACGCGGCCCAGGCGCGCGCCGGTGCCGTACCACCGTGCAGTCCCGAGATCGGCTTGGCATCGTCGCGGCCCATCCAGACGCCGGTGGTGATGCCGCTCGAGAAGCCGAGGAACCAGCCATCCTTCGACGAACTCGTCGTGCCCGTCTTGCCCGCCACCGGGCGGCCGATCTGCGCGGCGCGCCCGGTGCCGGTGTTGACCGCGGTCTGCAGAAGGTCGGTCATCTCGGCGGCGACATAGGGGGCGACGAGGACGTGGCTGCGATCGACCTCATGCGTGTAGATCGTTTGGCCGTTCGCGGTCACGCGGGTGATGCCATAGGGGGTCACCGCGACGCCCTTGCTCGCGACGCTGGCAAAGGCACGCGTCATGTCGATCACGCGGACCTCCGACGTGCCCAGCACCATCGAGGGATGCGTGTTGACCGTCGTCGTGATCCCGAACCGCCGCGCCATGTCCGCGACCGTCGTGAAGCCGACCTCCTGCCCCAGCTTGGCCGCGACGGTGTTCAGCGAATAGGCAAAGGCCGTGCGCAGGCTGACGGCGCCGGAATTGCGCCGCGAATCGTTGCGCGGGCTCCATCCGTCGATCGTCACGGGTTCGTCGACGATCGAATCCTCGGGCTTGTGCCCGGCCTCGAGCGCGGCGAGATACACGAACAGCTTGAACGCCGAACCCGGCTGGCGCACCGCCTGCGTCGCGCGGTTGTAGATCGACGAGACATAGTCCTTGCCGCCGACCATCGCCTTGACCGCGCCATCGCGGTCGAGTGACACCAGCGCGCCTTGCGCACCCGCGGGGGCATTCGCCCGGATCGCGGCATCGGCATCGCGCTGCATCGAGAGGTCGAGCGTCGTCCACACCTCGAGCGGTGCCTCGGTCTCGTCGATCAGCGTGTCGAGCTGCGGCAAGGCCCAGTCGGTGAAGTAGCGGACGCTGTTCTGCTTCGGCTCGGGCGCCAGTTTGAGCCCCTGCACATCGGCATCGGCGGCCTCGCCCGCGCTGATGACGCCGGTTTCCGCCATCGTCTTCAGCACGACGCCCGCGCGGCCCATCGCCGCCTCGGCATCGGCAGTCGGCGAATAATTGGACGGTGCCTTGACGAGCCCGGCGATCACCGCCGCTTCGGCCAGCGACAGGCGGTCCGCCCCGTGGCCGAAGAACTTGCGCGACGCGGCGTCGATCCCGTAGGCGCCGCCGCCATAATAGACCTTGTTGAGGTAGAGTTCGAGAATCTGGTCCTTGCTGAACTTGCGCTCGAGCGCGAACGCCAGGATCCATTCGCGGAACTTGCGCCCGAACTTCTTCTGGTTGTTGAGGAAGACGTTACGCGCGAGCTGCTGCGTGATCGTCGACCCGCCCTGCGTCCAGCGCCCGCGATCGAACCGTACCTTGACCGAGCGTGCGATCCCGACCGGATCGACGCCGAGATGCGATCGGAACCGACGATCCTCGACCGCGACGGTCGCGTCGCGCATCACCGCGGGGATCTGACCATAGGAAAGCCATTCGCCGAAACTCGGCCCCATCGACACGATCACGCTGCCATCGGCGGCATGTACCCGGATCATCTGGCCGTTGGGCGAGGATTTGAGGCTTTCGAAGCTCGGCAGCTGCGCGCGGGCGATATAGATCGCGATCACCAGCGCGCCGAGCGCGAGGATGGCAATACCGGCGAGAACCTTCAGGAGGAGGACAAACCGGCGGCGCCATGAGGAGCGAGGCCGAGAGGGGCGGGAAGCGGGACGCGCGCGAGCCATGAAGGGTCGACGAAATACGCCTTAACCGCGGCGCCGACAAGCGGTTCGCGTGTGCGCCCGCGGGACGCGCACTCCGCCCGGCGTTTCGTCGACAGTATTCATCGCCGCGCGACGGCGCGTCACGCGCTGATCCGCGTCGCCTGCGCGAGCATTCGGATCAGTACGGGATGCGCGAAGGGGATCAGCCGGGCGGCACCGCGGCTTTCGGCCACCCGGCGCACCGCGCCCGCCACCCCGATCGGCCGCGCGAGCGTCCGCGCCAGCTGCTGCTGCCATGCCGCCGCACCCCGTGCCCCGTCGGTGCGATAGGCGCGCGCGGCGGCGAGTCCGCTGGCCATCGCAATGCCCATGCCCTCGCCCGCCAGCGAGGGGATCACCCCCGCCTGATCGCCCAGCCTGTACTGCCCCGCCTGCCCCGTCGTCTGGCGCCAGCCATAGGGGACGTTGGCAATCGCATCGATCGTCGCATCCGGCGCGATCGCGGCGACCCATTCGCCAAGTGCCGGCATCGCGCGGCCAAGCTCGGCGAGCAGATCAGCCGGCGTTCCCGCCTCCTGCAACCGCGAGCGATGTACCGCCATGCACAGATTCGCGCTGCCATCCTCCTGCATCGCAAGCCCGGCATAGCCCCGGTCGAAGAGATACAGGTCGATCTGCCCCGCCAGCGCGCGGGCCATCGCTGGCGGGGGCACGATGCGGACGCGTATCCCCAGCGTCGGATCGGCGCCGCGGGCGCTTGCCGGCCGTGCGGTCCCGCGAACGTCCGACTTGCCATTGGCCAGGAACAGCGCGGGCGCGGCGATCACCGCGCCATCGGCGGTCCGCACCTGGCCGTCTTCGATTGCCCGCACGGTCACCCCGCGTTCGACCGCTGCGCCCTGCGCCACTGCGGCGGCGAGCAGAACGGTGTCGAGTCGCCGTCGCGATACCGATAGCGCAGGCCTTGGCAGCGCGGCATGCGCGACGCGGCTACCGGCGAAGATCCGGACGGTCGTCGTTCGCGCCGGGTTGAGCTGATCCGGATCGATCCCCAGCCGCGCCAGCGTGTCGAGCGTCCGCCAGCTGAGGAACCCGCCGCACAAGGCGTCGCCCGTCTCGCGGCTACGCTCGATCAACAGATGCGGCAGGCCCGCGCGTGCAAGCTCGATCGCGACCGCCGCCCCTGCCGGCCCGCCGCCGACGATCAGCGCGCGCGTCGCGGTCACCGCAGCCGTTCGACGCACAGCCGGAACGGGAACGCCCGGAACACGCGCGCACCGCGGATCCCCGCCTCGTCGAGAATCGCCGGCCATTCGTCGGGCCGGTACGACCGCGCGATCGACAGCGTCCCGTCGTGACGCACGATCGGATGCCAGCGCGCGAGCCGTGCAAGAATCGGAAATCCGCGATGCGCAAAGCCATGGCGATGCAGATCGTTGATCAGCCAGCATCGCGCATGTGCGTCCATGAACCGAAGGAAGGCAATCAGTTGGGCATGGCTCATATGGTGCGCGACCAGGCTGCTGACGATCGCATCCCAGCGGGGTTCGGCGCCCCTCTGACCGGCGAGTTCGGCGTAATCCCCCGTGACATAGCGGATCGTCGATCCCGCGTCCGTATGCATGCGCGCGGCCTGTTCGCTGCGGGGATTGAGGTCGACCCCGACCAGTTCGGTGTTCACGCCTCGCCTGCGGGCCCAGCGCTCGATCGTCCTCAGCATGTCGCCATCGCCGAACCCGACATCGAGCAACCTCAGCCGCGTCCGCCCCGCGATGACCCGCTTCAGAAAGGCAAGCGTCGGACGCGCCGCCATCGTCACGACATTCACCTTCGCAAGATCGGCGACCACCGCGGCATAAGTCTCCGGCGCCAGGTCGTCGGCGTCCATCAGTTCCTCGGCCTGTGTCCGCGTCGTCAGCATCGCGGTGCGCTTCGGAAGCCGATACCCTCGGCCGCGAGACCAGGGCCGAACGCCAGCGCGACGCCGCGGCCGATGTCCGGACCCGCGAGCAACTGCTGCAGGACGAACATCAGCGTCGCCGACGACATGTTGCCGTTCGCCGACAGCACCGCACGCGACGCGTCGAGCGCATCCGCCGGGAGCGCCAGGGCATGCTCGACCGCATCGAGGATCGATCGCCCGCCGGCATGGACCGCCCATCCGTCGACCGTATAGGCGGGGCGTCCGCCGCTCGCGGCGGCGCGGAAGGCGGGATCGGCGAGCGCCTGCGCGATCCGCCCCGGTACTTCTCCGGACAGATGCATCGCAAAGCCCTGGTCGGTGATGTCCCAGCGGATCAGCGCCTCGCTGTCGGGCAATGCGGTGGCGAACGGCGCTTCAAGTTCGAATCCGCTCGGATCGCTGGTCACCAGCGCCGCGGCGGCACCGTCGCCGAACTGGAGCATCGCCAGCAGCGGCTCGATCTCGGACACCGCCTGCAGGTGCAGCGTGGACAATTCGACGGTGACGACCAGCACGCGCGCGCCGGGCTCCGACCGGACGATATGCCGCGCGCTGCGGAGCGCGACGACCGCGGCATAGCAACCCATGAACCCGATCAGCAGCCGCTCGACCGTCGCGGGCAGCGCGAGCCTGCGAGCGATGATCTGGTCGATGCCGGGCGCGACGAACCCGGTGCAGCTCGCCACCACCAGATGCGTTATCGTGCCGAGCGCGATCGTTTCCTGAAGCGCGGCGATGGCCTCGAGGGCAAGACCGGGTGCGGCGTCAGCATAGATGGCCATCCGCTCCGCGGTGCCGGGATGCGGATCGATCGCGTAAAAGCCGCCCGGGTCGACCGGAGACCCGGCATGCAGCCGCTGCGTGTCGCCGCTGTCGACGCCGTCCGCAACCGCGATGGCCTTGGTCGGCGGCAGCACCGACCAGCGGTGCGCGATACCCGATCGACCCGCCATCCGATCGAACAGCCTGGCCGAACGGGCATCGACCCGGTCGCGTGCCCAGCGGATAAACGCCTCGTGAATGTCATGGCCGGGGACCGCAGTCCCGATCGCGTTCAGATAGGCAGGCAGGGGAGCGGGCACGACATCCTTTCGCACGGTTGATACGGCCAACGCGTGACGTCCGGACATCGGCCCGACGTGCGGCTATAACAAGCCCTTGGCATGCGGAACCGCGCTGGCTTCAGTCCTGATCGATCGGGTCGAGATGGTCGTGCCCGACCAGGTACTTCTCCTCGACCATCGCCATGCTGACACCGACATAGGCTGCAATCGCGTGATCGCCCGCCTGTTCGAGCGCGCGACAGGCTTCCTGCAGAAGCTCATAGGTGCGTGCAGCATTCATCGCGTATCTCCGAGGAGGGCGTCCGGGCGGGGAGATCATGCCGGACGCGGGCAAAATCGATCAAACCTTATATTGGTTTCACATTGGTACAAAATTCCACCTGTTGCAGCCCAAAAACCCACACGGGGCAAGCCACCAATCGCAACCAAACTGAACAGATTTCAACCCGTTTTGCATATCTTAAGAAAGTTCCGAGACTATCGCGTGTACCTAAAAGAATAGAGCGGTAAAACAGATAGCTGAATGATGTTGACCATTATGCCGGCGTGCCGCCATATTTGGGTCATTATGGGCTTAAGACCCTGTGGGCGACCGGGAGCATGTGGTGAAAGACGAATCCGTTGCCGACTTGATCAAGGATCTGGGATCGAGGCTGGCCGCCGTCAGCGAGGAGTTCACGGCGCGGGCATCGCGGGTCGTCGACCAGCGGGCCGAGGATGCGACGAGCCCGATCAGCGAGGAAATGCTCGTCGCCCGGGCCAAGGAGATTCTGGCGCATCGTAAACTGCGCCGTCGCTTCCTGCCGGGCGAATTGTTCCACGAGCCGGCCTGGGACATGCTCGTCGCACTGTTCGTTTCGCACCGCGATCACCGGCCGACCAACGTCAAGGCGCTGGTCGCGATGGCGGATGCACCGGTCACCACGTCGCAACGCTGGATCGAGCATCTCCACAAGCTGAAGCTGATCGACCGCGTCAACGACCCGACCGATCGGCGTCGCATCGAAATCTCGCTGAGCGCAGCCGGCTATGACGCGGTCGCCGGCTACCTCACCGCGATCGCCCGACGCTGACCGGCATTCAGCACAGTATTACAGTAATTTCGGTTTTGTAGTAATTAGTTAAGCCGCGCCTAGCACGGTTCGCCGACACCGTTCGGGGATATCAAATGTGCGGCAAGGCAGACCAGGCTCAGGCACCAGATGGCGCTTTCGCGCACCGACAGGGCGGTGCGTGCTGATCGCGCGTCGCGCCTCCCGATCGCATGGCGGCGGGGAGACGGCGCGTGCTCTCGGGGCCTGACGAGGGAGACGAAACCGGCGGTGACGGCGGGAGCGGAGCAGATCTGCGCCGGCCCGCGGACCGCGACCGGCGTGCCGGTCGGCGCCATGCGACCGTCCTGCTGATTGGCCGGGTCATGCATGCCGACCGCGGCTCGATCTGTCTCGTCCATGACATTTCGACCGTCGGTCTGAAGGCGCGCTTCACCACGCTGCCAGCGCTTGGTGAGACGCTAGAGATCAAGGTGCGGGGCATGCCGTTGCTTCGCGCCACCGTCCGCTGGGTCGACGGGTTTCACGCAGGGGTCGATTTCGACGAGCCGCATGTGATCGACCCCGTCTTCGCGACGCGCGACGCCGCCGGGATGATCGCCCGATCGCCGCGATTCGTCGTATCGGCACCGGTCAGGCTGAATGTTCAGGGGTGCTGGTATGCTGCACGGCTGGTCGACATCTCGACCGGAGGTGCGAAACTCGAGGTCTCGGCGTCGCTCTGCGAGCATTTTTCACAGGGGCAGGCGGCCCAGCTCGTCGTCGATCCCGGCGGACTCGCGATTTTTGCGGCAATCTGCTGGCGGCGTGGCAACCGATTCGGGCTTCGCTTCGTTGCGCCGCTATCGCTCGTGACTTTGTCCCGGGTGCTGGAGTCAAACCCCGATTGTCAGGTCCCCATCCCCCCTCCCAGGGGCCTGGCAACGACGACCGGCGACTAAACCTCGTCGGTCGTCAACTTCACCTTGTTGGGAAGCTTCTTGCCCTTGGTGCGGCGCGACGGGAGCTGCACGGGGTGCTTCTTCTTCCACTGCGCGAACGTCATCGGGCCATCGGGCGTTTCGATGATCTGGTCGTCGATCGAATCGGCCATCGCCGTGCTCCGCTTTGACAGGATCCCGCAGGACGGACCGTCATGTCCCCCATGGGGGTGGTTCTGATCCGGGTCGGTAGAAACGAGGAAAGTGGTGCGGCCGAGAAGACTCGAACTTCCACGGGCTTTCGCCCACAACGACCTCAACGTTGCGCGTCTACCAGTTCCGCCACGGCCGCACGTGAAACACTGACCGGACAAGCCGGCTAGCTGGTAGGCCGGTGCCACTAGCAAGGCTTTTGCGATCCCGCAACGCCCTTTCGCCATCGAATGCGCGCCGCTGCGAGAAAATCATGCCGCAGGGCCCTATGCCGCC
This sequence comes from Sphingomonas sp. PvP018, assembly GCF_017876865.1. Lineage (NCBI taxonomy): Bacteria > Pseudomonadati > Pseudomonadota > Alphaproteobacteria > Sphingomonadales > Sphingomonadaceae > Sphingomonas > Sphingomonas sp. PvP018. Next base: position 2,559,913 of record NZ_JAGIOU010000001.1, read on the forward strand.
ACCGCGTCGGGGCGGGGGGACCGGATCAGGAGGCGTCTTCGCCAGCAAAGCTCAGTTCGAGCCGTTTCGAATTCGACGGCACGTCGAGCTTGGCGGAGTTGAAATCGATCGCGGCGCCGGGTGTCAGCGTCCGCTTTTGCGGGGTGATCGTCCAGCTATACACGATCCGGCCCTGCGCATCGCGCAGCTCGGCGCGGATGTCGGGCACACGCTGCGTCGAATCGGAGGGGTTGGTAACCTGCCCGCTGACCGCGAACAGCTCGGATCCGTTGTCCAGTTCGCGGCGCTCGATCGGATTGTCGCGCAGTCGCAGCGGTGTCTCGTCCGCGCCCGTCACGAGTCCAAGCTGCGTCGCAAGGCCAGGTGCGCCGACATAGAGGATCGCAGCGACGCCTAGCAGCATCAGAAGCCCGGCCGCCACCGCACCGATCGTCCACAGCCGGGTGGTGTTGCGCCGTGCGCGGAACGGCGGGGCATGTGCGAATGCATCATAGGAATCGGCGTCGCTCCGGCTGCCCGCATAGGAGGACGGAGCGGCGCTGTCGGTGGTCGTGGCGGACACGGTCGTCGCAGCCGCCGGCGGCACGGCCTGCGCATCCTCGACATCCGGCGTGGCAGCGGGCGGGGCAGCCGGCGCGGCAGCCAATGGCGCAAAGGGTCGGATGATCGGCGGCGGCAGATCGTCGGCGGTCTGCGCAGCCGAAGGCGGCGAAGACATCGGAACCCCGGACGGGGTGGGCGAGGACGGATTGGGCCACGCCGGATTGGGCCAGACCGGGGGCGCGGCGGGCTCAGCGTCGAACGCCGCGCCGAACGGCGGCGCGGGCGCGAAGCCCAGCGGGGCCGCAGGCATCGCCTCCGCGGGAGCCGGCGCGTCGGGCGCCGTGATGTCCGTCGCGGCCTGGAACCAGCTGTGGCGGCAATTGGCACAGCGCACGGTCCGACCTTCGGTGCCGATTGCGCTGTCGGGGACCAGATAGCGTGTGCTGCACTCGGGGCATTGGAGGATCATCGGGCACGATTCACTGCGGGCCGCGGGACGGGGCCGTTCGCCGTCAAACTAAGCACGTGGCCCCCGCTCGTGGCAAGCATCATGCGCCCGGATGCTGTCTGCCGCGCTGCAGATGGCCGCCAGCTTGAAGCCGCGCGCGCTTTCATGCGAAAGCGAGGCTCACGGCACAGGCGAACTCGGGCGGGCGCGACCAATTTCATGGCGAATATCGTGCAGTTCGAAAATGTTGGCTTGCGCTACGACACCGGCGCGGAAACGCTGTCCGACATCTCGTTCACGCTGCGCAGCGGCGCCTTCTACTTTCTGACCGGCGCGAGCGGCGCGGGCAAGACGTCGTTGCTACGGCTGCTCTATCTCGCGCAGCGGCCGAGCCGCGGCGTGATCCGGCTGTTCGGCGAGGATGCCGTGCTGCTCCCGCGTGACCGGATGCCGGGGTTTCGCCGCCGCATCGGCGTGGTGTTCCAGGATTTCCGGCTCGTCCCGCATCTGTCGACCTGGGACAATATCGCTCTGCCGCTACGCGTCGCGGGGATGCCCGAGGCGGATCTGCGCCAACCGGTCGAGGAGATGCTCGCCTGGGTCGGCCTGACCGAACGCGCCGAGGCGCGACCGGCGACGCTGTCGGGTGGTGAGCAGCAACGCGTCGCGATCGCCCGCGCGGTGATCGCCCGGCCCGAGATGCTCGTGGCCGACGAGCCGACCGGCAATGTCGATCCCGACATGGCCGAGCGGCTGCTCCATCTGTTCGAATCGCTCAACAAGCTCGGCACGACGGTGGTGGTCGCGACGCATGATCTGCACCTTCTCAACCGGATTCCGACCGCGCAGATGATGCGGCTCGATCACGGCCGGTTGCTCGATCCGACCGGGTCGTTGCAGTACCCCCCATCGCCCCGGGCCGAGCCATGAGCCGCGCATCCGAACGTCGCGTGCTCGACGAGGCTGGCGGCGTCCGTGCCATGACCTGGGTCATGGCGATCATGTTGTTCCTTACCATGCTCGCCGCCGCGCTCGGGCTGGGGACCGCTGGTGCCGCGCGCGCGCTCGATCGTCAGCTGGCGGGACGGCTAACGGTCCAGATCATCGACGGCGACCCGGTTCGGCGTGATGCCAGTGCCGCCCGCGTCCTCGCGACGCTGCGGACGCTGCCGGAGGTGACCCGCGTCGCCGCGGTCGATCGCGCCGAGCTGACGCGGCTGTTGCGACCCTGGCTCGGCAGCGACGGCGCCGATCCGGGGCTGCCCGTGCCGGCGATGATCGACGTCGATCTGGGCGGCCAGGACGATGCCGCGGTCGCAGCGGTCGCGCGCGCGGTTCGCGGCGTTGCGCCGACCGCGCGCGTCGACCGGCACGAAACCTGGATGTCACCCGTCAGCGGGGTGATGCGCTCGCTGACGCTGCTCGCGCTCGGTATCGTCCTGTTGATGGCGGGCGCGACCGCGGCGGTGGTCGTGCTGGCGGCACGCGCGGGACTTGAAACGCACCGCGCGACGATCGAGGTCATGCACATGTTGGGATCGACCGATCTGCAGGTCGCGCGTCTCTTCCAGCGTCGGGTGGCGATCGACGCCGCGATCGGCGGCGTGGCCGGTGCCGGCGTCGCGATTGCCGTCATTTTGCTGATCATGACCCGGTTGCAGGGGCTGGGCTCCGAACTGCTCGACGGGGGGCGGTTGTCCTCGACCGACTGGGCCACGCTGGGCGCGATGCCGGTCGGGTTCATCGTGCTGGCGATGGTCGCCGCGCGCGCGACGATCGTGCGCGCGATGAGGACGACCTTGTGATCGTCCGCCTTCTGGGTGTCGGTGTGCTCGTCTGGGCGCTGGGGTTCGCCGCGTTCATGCTGCTCCTGCCGCCGCCGCTCAACGGCTCGACCACCGATGCGATCGTCGTGCCGACCGGCGGGGCAGGGCGGATCGATCGCGGTCTGTCCCTGCTGCGCGACCGCCAGGCGAAGCGGATGCTGGTGACCGGAGTCGCGCCGGGCGTCCGCCCGATCGACCTCGCGCTCGAATATCGCACCTCGCCCAGCGTCTTCGCCTGCTGCGTCGATCTCGGCGCGGATGCGGTGGATACGCGGTCGAATGCCGAGGAAACCGCGCGCTGGGTCAAGATGCACGACTATCGTACCGTGCGCCTCGTCACCTCGGACTGGCATGTCCCGCGCGCCAAGATGGAGCTTGCCGCAGTGCTCGGGCCGCGGGTGCTGGTGCTCGGCGATGGCGTCCCCGGCACGCCGCGGCTCGGGACGCTGGTCAACGAATACAACAAGTTGATCCTGCGACGGATCGCATTGTGGATAGGATTTGGCGCATGATCGCCTGGTTGCGAACGATCGTCTTCATGATCGTCTTTTACAGTATCTCGGCGCCGATTGTGCTGACCGTGCCGATCAGCGCGCTGTTCGGGTCGCGCGCGGTGATCGTCCATTCGACGGTGTGGACGCGGTTCCACCGCTGGGCGACGCGCTGGATCCTCGGCATCCGGATCCGGATCGAGGGGACGAGGCCCGACGGCGCGGCCTTCTACGCGTGCAAGCACCAGGCGATGTTCGAGACGCTCGAGCTTCAGGCGCTGCTCGACGGCCCGGCGATCGTTCTCAAGCGCGAACTGGCGGACATCCCCGCCTGGGGATGGGCGGCGCGACGCTATGGTGCGATCGTCGTCGACCGCGACGCGTCGGCCAAGGCGCTGCGCAACATGATGCGCGAGGCGATCGCGGCCAAGGCGACCGGGCGCTCGGTCCTGATCTTCCCCGAAGGCACCCGGGTCGCACCCGGCGAGCATCCCCCGCTCAAGCCGGGTTTTGCGGGCCTCTACCGCGCGCTCGGCATGCCGACGGTCCCGATCGCCTGCGACAGCGGCACCGTCTGGCCGCGCAAGGGGCCCAAGCGCGCAGGCGTCATCACCTTCCGCTTCGGCGAGGTCGTCCCCGCCGGTCTCAAGCGCGAGGAGGCCGAGGCGCGCGTCCATGCGGCGATGAACGCGCTCGACGGCTGACGCCGCTGGTGCCGCTCAAATGGGGTCAGTCGTGCGCGCGGCCGAAATCGGCGGCGTCGTCGTCCTGACCCTGTTCGACGATCGACCGGCGTACCGCGCGAGTGCGCGTGAACAGGTCGAACAGCTCGTCGCCCTTGCCCCAGCGGATGGCGCGTTGCAGCGCGCTCAGATCCTCCGAAAAACGCTGCAGCATGTCGAGGACCGCCTCGCGATTGGTCAGGAACACGTCGCGCCACATCGTTGGATCCGATGCCGCGATACGAGTGAAGTCGCGAAAGCCGCCCGCCGAATATTTGATCACCTCGGACTGGGTGACCTCTTCAAGGTCGCTCGCGGTGCCGACGATCGTGTAGGCGATCAGATGGGGCAGATGGCTGGTGATCGCCAGCACCCGGTCATGATGATCCGGGGCCATGAACTCAATCTGCGCGCCCAGCCGCCGCCAGAATTCGGCGACCCGCTCGACCGCAGCCGGCTCTGCGCCCTCGGGGGGCGTGACGATGCACCAGCGATGGTTGAACAGTGTCGCGAACCCCGCCTCGGGCCCACTGCGTTCGGTGCCAGCGACCGGATGCGCGGGGATCACGGTCGCGCCCGGCAGCGCCTCCGCCAGCACGCGTGCGACCTCGGTCTTGCTGCTGCCGACATCGCTGACGATCGCCTCGGCGGGCAGGTCCGCGGCAAACTCCGCCGCGACCGCCGCCATCGCGCCGACGGGGACGCACAGGATCACCAGATCGGCGTCGATCACCGCACTCCCCGCCGTGTCGGCGATATCGTGGCACAGCTCCAGCCGGTCCGCGGTCGCACGCACCGCGGGATCGGCGTCATAGCCGGTGAGCCGCACCGTCGGCATCGCCTGCAGCACGCCGCGCGCGATCGACGATCCGATCAGCCCCAGTCCCAGAATCGTGACGCGTGCGAACGGCAACATCAGCCCCGCTCGACCAGCGCGCGCAACGCCGCGATCACGCCGCGCGTCTCATCCTCGGTGCCGATCGTGATACGCAGCGCGTTGGGCAGGCCCTGTCCGGGCAGCCAGCGGACAATATACCCCGCCTCCATCAGCCCGTGATAGGCCGCGTCGGCGGTCAGCTGACCTTCGAACAGGACGAGCACGAAATTCGCCTTGGAGGGTACACAGCGAAGCCCTGCGTTGCCCATCTGCGCGACCTGCTCGACGAACCAGCCGCGCCAGCGGTCGTTGTGCGCGCGAGTCGCATCGACGAAGCCGGTATCCGCCAGCGCCGCGACCGCCGCCGCCTGGCCCGCCGTCGTGACGTTGAAGGGCGCGCGGATGCGGTGCATCGCATCGATGATCGGCGCGCAGGCATAGCCCCAGCCGATCCGTTCGGCGGCCAGGCCGTGGATCTTCGAGAAGGTCCGCGTGACGAGCACGTTCGCCTCGGTCATCGCCAGCGCGAGGCCCGCGTCATCCTCCTCGGGGCTGAGATATTCGGCATAGGCCTGGTCGAGGACGAGTAGCACCGAGCGCGGCAGGCCGGCGTGCAACCGGGCGATCTCGGCGCGCGGCGTGAAGGTGCCGGTCGGGTTGTTCGGGTTGGCGACGAACACGACGCGGGTGCGTTCGGTGACTGCGGCGAGGATCGCATCGACATCGGTCGCATAGTCGTGGTCGTCGACGACGACCGGCTCGGCACCGACGCGCCGCGTTGCGATCTCGTACACCGCAAAGCCGTAGCGGACGTGGATGATCTCGTCTCCGGGGCCCGCATAGGCGCCCGCGACCAGATGCAGGATCTCGTCCGATCCGGTGCCATAGATCACGCGTGCCGGATCGAGGTCGTAATGCGCCGCCAGTGCCTCGCGCAACGCGGTCGCGCTGGCGTCGGGATAGCGTTCGAGCGTGTGATCCGCGCCATCGAACGCGGCCTTGGCCGCGGGGCTTGTCCCGAGCGGGTTCTCGTTCGACGACAGCTTGATCACCGTGCGGCCATCATCGGTCGTCGAGCGACCGGGCGTGTACGGCGCGATCCCCAGGATCCAGGGCTTCGGCGTGGGTGCGGGCATGATGTTTGTCATGGCCGCGGGGCATAGCGGTCGGTGTGGCGCAGTGGCAAATGGTTGTGGTAGCGGACGCGTCATGCTCGACACGATTGATCCCGACCGGACGACCGACGCGCGCTTCGGCCTGGCGCGTCGCGTGACCTTGCCGGGACCGTTGCGGCTCGATGGCGGCGTCCTGCTGTCGCCGGTCGACATTGCCTATGAAACCTATGGCACGCTGAACGCCGACGCCTCGAACGCGGTCCTGATCTGTCATGCGCTGACCGGTGATCAGCATGTCGCCTCGACGCATCCGCGGACCGGCAAGCCCGGCTGGTGGACGCGCATGGTTGGTGAGGGGCGACCGATCGATCCCGCGCGGCATTTCGTCGTCTGCGCCAATGTGCTCGGCAGCTGCATGGGCTCGTCGGGGCCTGCGACGATCAACCCCGCGACCGGGCGCGCCTGGGCGATGGGATTTCCGGTCATCACGATCCGCGACATGGTCCGCGCACAGGCGATGCTGCTCGACCATCTCGGCATCGACGTGCTGCAGGCGGTGGTCGGCGGGTCGATGGGCGGGATGCAGGCGCTGAGCTGGCCCGCCACCTTCCCCGACCGGGTCCGCGCCTGTGTCGTGATCGCATCGACCGCGCGCCACACCGCACAGAACATCGCCTTTCACGAGGTTGGCCGCCAGGCGGTGATGGCCGATCCGAACTGGCGCGGCGGCGATTATCACGACGAGTCCGCGCCGACCGCGGGGCTCGCGGTCGCGCGGATGGCGGCGCACATCACCTATCTGTCGGAAGCCGGGCTGACCGAGAAGTTCGGGCGGCGGCTGCAGGCCCGCGACGCCAAGTCGTTCGGCTTCGACGCCGATTTCCAGGTCGAGAGCTATCTGCGGCATCAGGGCCTCGCCTTTACCGACCGGTTCGACGCCAACTCCTATCTCTATATCACCCGCGCGATGGACTATTTCGATCTTGCGGAGGAGCATGGCGGGCTGCTCGCCAACGCCTTTCGCGCCACCAGGGCGCGCTTCTGCCTCGTCAGCTTCGACACCGACTGGCTCTATCCGACCGCGGAATCGCGCAGCATCGTCCAGGCGCTCAATGCCGCAGGCGCACCGGTCAGCTTCGTCGAGCTCAGCAGCCCGTACGGCCATGACGCGTTTCTGCTCGAGGCGCCCGAGCTCAACCGCGTCGTCGACGGATTTCTGAGGGCAGGGACATGAGCACCCCGACGCCGCAGGAGACGCTGCGCGCCGACCTGGGGATCATCGCGCATCACGTGGCCCGTGGGTCGCGCGTGCTCGACGTCGGATGCGGCGACGGCGCGCTGATGTCGGCGCTCCGCGACGAGCGCGAGGTCGATGCGCGCGGGCTGGAGATCGATCCGGGCAACGTCGCGGCGGCGGTAGGCCGCGGCCTGTCGGTGATCCAGGGCGACGCCGATGTCGACCTGCAGGGCTATCCCGATGCCAGCTTCGACTATGCGATCCTCAGCCAGACATTGCAGACCGCGCGCGCGCCCGATCTGGTGCTCGACCATCTGCTGCGGATCGGTCGGCGCGCCTTTGTCAGCTTTCCCAATTTCGCGCATTGGCGCGTGCGGCTGTCGCTGCTGTGGGGCGGGCGGATGCCGGTCACGCGGCAATTGCCCGAAAGCTGGTACGACACTCCCAACATCCATCACGTCACGATCGACGACTTCCGCGCCTTCCTCCGGCAGCGCGGCGTGATCGTCGAGGGTGCCTGGTTCCTGTCGGGCGACAAGCAGACGACGTCGGCGGCTGCCAACCTGCTCGCCGAGCACGCCGTGTTCCTGTTGCGGGGCGAACCGGGGGCATGACCCGGGCGTTCCCCCGGTAACACAGGTTATTTGTTTCAATTCGCTACAGGTTCTTGATTCAAATCAATAAACCGAAGGAACGGATAGCCCGGCCAACGGTTGCCACGACAATGACCAAGACCGCCATGATCGTTGAAGATGAAATCTTCGTCGCGCTGGATCTCGAAAGGATCCTGATCGACGCCGGATATCACGTCGTGGCGATCGCGGCGGACCGCGAAACCGCGCTCGTCGCCGCGGCCGGATGCGATTTCGCCTTTGTCGACGTGAATCTGCGCGACGGTCCGACCGGTCCGTCGATTGCGGAGACGATTGCACGCGATCACGGCGTGAAAATCGTCTTCGTCACCGCCAATCCCAGCCAGATCGGCGACGCCGATTGCCTCGGCTATATCCGCAAGCCGTTCAACGATGCCGCGATCCTTGCCGCCGCCGAACTGGCGACCACGGGTCAGGCGCTACGCGGCGGTAGCGAACTGATCCAGATCCGACGGCGCGGGAACTGACGGGGAGGCCGCGCGGTCAGCGGCAGAAGGAGGGCAGGGGGACCCCGATCTCGACGCACAGCCCCTCGGGACGCCAGTCGCGCCGTACCGTGCCGCCCAACTGTCGGACCGCACTCATTTCGATCAGTTGACTGCCGAAACCCTTATGGCTCGTCGGGTGCGCGATCGGCGGGCCACCCTGCTCGCGCCAGGTCAGACGCACCGTGCCCGTGGCGCCGTCCCCGTCATTCCCGATCGTCAGCGCGACATGCCCATCGACGGTCGACAGCGCGCCGTATTTCGTCGCGTTCGTCGCGAGCTCGTGGAACAGCAGGGCGAGCGGGGTCGCGGAACGGTCGTCGATCCGCACATCGTCGCCGATCACGACCAGACGATCCGTCCCGTCTTGCCGATAGGGTTCGAACAGATCGCCCAGCAGGCCCTTCAGACTGTCCTGCGGGGCTTCCGGACGCGACTGTGTGCTGTGCGGGCGGACGAAGTCATGCGCACGGCCCAGCGCGGTGATGCGGTGGCGCAGGTCGGTCGCGATCCCGGCGAATTCGGGTTTGCCGCGCGCGGAAAAGGCGATGAGCCCCGCGATGACGGCGAAGATGTTCTTGATCCGATGGCTCAGCTCCTGGCTGATCACCTCGCGCTCTTCATAGGCGAGCTTCTGCTCGTGGATGTCGGTGCAGGTCCCGAACCAGCGCGTGATCGCGCCCTGGTCGTCGCGCACGGGCAGCGCGCGGCCGAGCACCCAGCGATAGGTGCCGTCCCGGTGCCGCAACCGATATTCGATCGTATAGGGCTCGCCGCTGGCGAGCGAATGGCGCCAGATCGTCCAGGCGCGGTCCTGGTCCTCGGGATGGAACACGTCGTTCCAGCCCTCGCCATCGGTCGTGCCGGGCGTCGTGCCGGTAAACTCGTACCAGCGCGCATTGTAATAATCATGGAAGCCGTCGGGCAGCGTCGACCAGACCATCTGCGGCATCGTGTCGGCCAGAGTCCGGAACCGCAGATCGCTCGCCTCGAGCGTACGCCGCGCCCGCGCCTCGGCAAAGGCCTGTTCGCGCGCGGTCCGGCGATCGTCGAGCCGCCCCATCGCCGCCTTGGCCAGCAGCGTCAGCCCGTCACGCTGGAACGGCGTAAGCCCCGCCCGCGACGTCGTCGCCAGCACGCACAGCGCGCCGAGCGGCACGCCTTCGCTCGATACCAGAGGCGCCCCCGCATAGAAGCGGACATGCGGAGCACCGGTGACGAGCGCGTTGTCCACGAACCGCGGATCGGCCTGCGCGTCGGGCACTTCCATCACGTCGTGATGGTGCATCGCATGCGCACAGAAGGACTGGCTCCGCGGCGTCTGGTCGAGATCGGTGCCGCTGCGTGAGAGGAACCGCTGATATTCCTCCTCGACCAGGCTCAGCAGCGCGATCGGCGCATCGCACAACCGGGCTGCGAACGACACGATGTCGTCCAGCTCACCCTGCATGCGCGCGCCCGCGACATCGTAGGACGAGATGACGCGTGATCGCGCCGCCTCGTCGAACACGCTCGGCGCTACTGGAGTCGAAACGGGTGGCGTCACGACGCTTAGAACGGCACGTCGTCGTCGAGATCGTCCGAGAACCCGCCGGTCTGGCCAAAGCTGCCGCCGCGCGCGCCGCCGCCACTGCCGCCACCCGACGGCGCCGAGCGGCCACCGCCGCCGCCGTAACCGCCGCCGCCCGACGAGCCGCCGCCAAAGTCGTTGCCGCCGCCGGCCCAGTCGTCGCCGCCGCCGCGGCTACCACCGCCACCGCCTGCGCCGCCGCCCTGGCCGCCATTCGGGCCGTCGAGCATCGTCAGCACGCTGTTGAAGCCCTGCAGCACGATCTCGGTCGAATACTTGTCCTGGCCCTGCGCGTCCTGCCATTTGCGGGTCTGGAGCGCGCCCTCGATATAGACCTTCGAGCCCTTGCGCAGATACTTCTCCGCGACGTTGGCGAGGCCTTCGTTGAAGATAGCGACCGAATGCCATTCGGTCTTTTCCTTGCGCTCGCCCGACATCTTGTCCTTCCAGGACTCGGACGTCGCGATGCGCAGATTGACGACCTTGCCGCCGTTCTGGAACTGCTTGCTTTCGGGATCGCGGCCGAGATTGCCGACGATGATGACCTTGTTGACGCTGCCTGCCATGATGCCCCTCAGAGGCCGGCGAACACCGCCAGCCAATATGTGATTCCGGCCATGATGTAGGCGGCGGCGAACAAATAGCCAACCATGAACGCCGGCCATTTCCACCCGTTCGTCTCGCGACGCGTGACGGCGATCGTCGAGATGCACTGCGGCGCGAATACGAACCACATCAGGAAGGCGAGCGCGGTCGGCAGGGTCCAGCGGCCGCGCAGATTCTCGACCATCGCCTTGCCGCCCTGGTTGCTGTCGGGATCGTCGATCGCATAGACCGTGCCGATCGCCGCGACCGCAACCTCGCGCGCGGCCATCGCCGGGATCAGTGCAAGCACGATGTCGCGGTTGAAGCCGATCGGCGCGAACACCGGGGCAATGCCGTTGGCGATCCGTCCCGCCGCCGAATAATCGACCGGCGACACCTTGCTGCCTTCAGGCGGCTTGGGAAAGCTCAGCATCACCCACAGGATCACGGTCGACACCAGGATGATGCCGCCCGCACGCTTCAGGAAGATCTGCGCGCGGCTCCACAGGCCGATGCCGACGTCGCGCCACTGCGGCCACTGATATTTCGGCATCTCCATCATGAAGCCCGACGACACGCCCTTGGTCACCGTCCGGCGCAGCACCAGCGCGGCGACGAACGCCCCGACGATGCCCATCACGTAGAGCCCGAGCATCACCAGCCCCTGAAGGCCGACGAACGGCAGCACCTGCGTGTTGGGAATGAACGCGCCGATGATCAGCGTGTAGACCGGCAGCCGCGCGGAGCAGGTCATCAGCGGCGCGATCAGGATCGTCGTCAGCCTATCCTTCTCGTCGTCGATCGTCCGCGTCGCCATGATCCCGGGGATCGCGCAGGCGAAACTCGACAGCAGCGGGATGAATGCACGCCCCGACAGCCCGACGCTCGCCATCACGCGGTCCATCAGGAACGCCGCGCGGACCATGTAGCCGCTCGCCTCGAGCACGAGGATGAAGAGGAACAGGATCAGGATCTGCGGCAGGAACACGATCACAGCGCCGACGCCCTTGATCACCCCGTCGACCAGCAGCGACCGGAGCAGCGAATCGGGAAGCTCCGACGTGATGAACGCCTGCAGCGCCGTGAAGCCGCCGTCGATCAGGTCCATGAACGGCTGCGCCCAGCTGAACACCGCCTGGAACATCAGGAACATGATCGCCAGCAGCAGCACCGGCCCGGCGATGGGATGCAGCGCGACCCCGTCGAGCATGTGCGTCCAGCGCCGCACCGGCGTCTCGGACAACGTGGCGGCCGTCGCAATGTCGCGCGCGCGCCGCTGCAGCGTGACGATGTCGTCCTGCACACTGCCATCCGATTTGCGCAGCCGGATCGGACCGTTGACGACGGTCTGCGTCAGGATCGCACGCAGCGCGTCGAGCCCGCGTTTGCGGACCGCGACCGTCGGGATCACTGGCACGCCGAGTTCGCGCGAAAGCACCGCCGCGTCGAGTTTCAACCCGTCGCGTTCGGCGAGATCGACCATGTTGAGCGCCACCACGACGGGCAGGCCGAGCGCGATCAGCTGGAGCGTGAAGCGCAGGTGATTGTCGAGATTGGCGGCATCGACGACCACGACCAGCGCGTCGGGCAGGCGTTCGCCGTCCTGCGTTCCGGTGACGACGTCGCGCGTGACGCGCTCATCGGGGGAGGAGGGCTCGAGGCTGTAGGCGCCGGGCAGGTCGACCAGCTCGACCGGGCGGCCGTCGTCGAGCGTCAGCCGTCCGGCCTTGCGCTCGACCGTCACGCCTGGATAGTTGCCGACCTTCTGCCGCGCACCCGTGAGCGCATTGAACAGCGCGCTCTTGCCGGCATTGGGATTGCCGACCAGCGCGACCAGCGGTGCTGCGTTCATAATGTCAGGCTGATTATTCTGCGGCGGCTGGCGTGGGTGATACGCGAATCGCACCTGCGACCGCACGCCGCAATGCGACGGTCATCCGGCCGATCCGGCAGGCGATCGGACCCTGGCCCAGCGTCGCGCGGTGAAGAACCTCGACATCGACACCCTCGTCAAAGCCAAGTTCGCGCAACCGGCGTGCCTCCGGGCCTGCCAGTCTGGCCCAGTCGATCGCAGCGACGATGCCATGCTGCTTGCGGGGCAGCGTTTCGAGACTGACGGAACGATCGGGGCGAGTGTCCATGATGCGACTGATTATCAGTAACGGATCGCCAAGGGAAGCCCCGGCACGCGCACTTGACGCAGATTGCGTGCATTCCATCGCCGCGTGACGGCGCGCCGCGACCGGCTCACGCCACCGGATAGCGCAACCGCCCGACGAACCGCGACAGGCTGAAGCCATGCTCTGTCCGCTTGAGAAAGCCCGACTTTGCGGTTTCGAACCGCATGATGCCGTCGATCCGCCGGCTGAGAAACGCCCGCGTCTCGGCAAACCCCTCGCTGTCGTCGTCGAGGAAGACGGTGACGGTCGCGGCATAGACGCCGAGCAGGATCGTCCGCTTGGTATAATGATTGTAATCGGTCGCGACGTCGCCCGCGGCGCGCCAGATCGTGTCGACCGTCCGCCAGCCGAGCCGCCCCGCCTTGGTCAGATTCTGCGGCAACGCGAGGATCGCCAGCGCGCGGCGCAGCGATTCGCGGTCGGCGGCGGTCGCCTGCAGCCGGGCCTCGACCAGCGCGGCGATCCGGGCGCGGATCTTCATCGCCGACAACCGTTCGGGCGGCACGCTTTCCAGCATCGCAACGTCGATATCGGCGAACCAGGCGTCGATCATGTCGACCGGCCCATGTTCGAAGGCCAGCGCGGCGACGTCGCGGTCGATCCCCGCCGCGTCCGCCGCCATGTCGCGCGCCGCGTCGCTCCACCCGTCGAACGCCGCATTGGCGGCGATGCCGGGGGCGAGCAGCGAACGGATTTCGTCGAGCGTGAGGTCTTGGGTCATACCGTCTCCTGCCGTCCAAGATCAGGCGTGTCGAGCGCCTCTTCAATAGGGGGGCGATCCGCCGGCGTCCGGCGGACCAGCACCAGCGCGATCGCCACCATCACCACGCCGGCCAGATCGGGCAGGCCGAGCCGCTCGCCATAGACCAGCCAGCCGACCGTCCCTGCGACGACCGGCTGGATCAGCAGCGCGATGCCGATCACCAGCGGCGAAAACCGCCCGAGCGCATAGATCATCAATCCCTGGCCCAGCACCTGGCTGCACAGCGCGAGCCCGATCAGCGGCCCCCATTGCGCCGGCACGATCCGCTCGCCCATCGCAAGGGCGAACACCAGCAGCGGCACGATGCCCGCCAATGTCGACAGCACCAGCGCGGACAAGGGGGCAAGCGTCGTCCGCGCGCGCGCCATCAGGATGAAATACACCGTGTAGAGCAGCCCCGCGAGGATGCAGAGCAGGTCACCCGCCAGGTTCTTCGCATCGAGCTGATAGGAGCGTCCGAGCAGCAGCGCCGCGCCCGCTGCGGCGAGCATCAGCGCCCAGCCCTGCGTCCGCGTCGGCCAGGTTCGCGCGACGAGAAACCCGTAGATCGGAAACATCAGCGTCGCCGCATTGCCGAACAGCGTCGCATTGGCGAGCGTGGTGCGCAGGATGCCGAGATGCCAGCTGCCGAGATCCGCGGCAAAGCACACGCCGCCCGCGATCAGCCCGATCCAGACGCCGCGCCCGAGCCGCGTCGGTCGCGCGCCCTGTTGCGCGGCCAGCAGGACGAGAAACGGCACCGCCAGCATCAGCCGCCAGAACCCTGCCGCGACCGGTCCGACCTCGGTCGCGCGGACGAACCACGGCCCGAATGCGAGCGCGACATTGGCGATCAGCAGCGCGCCGAACGCGAGCGTGCCGGGGGCGCCGGTCGTCGTCGCCGTCGGCGTTTCGGGCACGCTAGATATTCTTTGCGGGGCGGGGCGATGCATGCCGCGCTGTAGCGTCCTATCTTGCCCCCGTCAGGCATTAAGGAGCCCCCATGCCAAGCCTTTTCGATCCCATCACGCTCGGCGCCGTAGAAGCGCCCAACCGCATTCTCATGGCGCCGCTCACCCGCGGGCGTTCGGACAAGGACGCCGTCCCGTCCGACCTCATGATCGACTATTACACGCAGCGCGCCAGCGCCGGCCTGATCATCTCGGAAGCCACCGGCATCAGCCGCGAAGGCCTGGGCTGGCCGTTCGCGCCGGGCCTGTGGACCGATGCCCAGGTTGCCGCGTGGAAGCCCGTCACCGCAGCGGTGCACGCCGCCGGCGGCCGCATCATCGCGCAGCTCTGGCACATGGGCCGTCAGGTCCATTCCTCGGTGATCGGTGGCCAGCCCGTCTCGTCGTCCGCGACCAAGACCGAAGGCCAGGCGCACACGTTCGAGGGCAAGAAGGATTTCGAGGTCGCGCGTCCGCTCGAACTGAACGAGATCCCGCGGCTGCTGAACGACTATGAGCTGGCGACGAAGAACGCGCTCGAGGCCGGGTTCGACGGCGTCCAGATCCACGCCGCGAACGGCTATCTGATCGACCAGTTCCTGCGCGACAATGCGAACAGCCGCACCGACGAGTATGGTGGCAGCATCGAGAACCGCATCCGCCTGCTGCGCGAAGTCACCGAGCGCGTGATCTCGGTCGCGGGTGCCGATCGTACCAGCGTCCGTCTCTCGCCCAACGGCGATTCGCAGGGCGTCGACGATAGCAATCCCGAGCCGCTGTTCACCGCCGCTGCCAAGGCGCTGTCCGATCTCGGCATCGCCTTCCTCGAGCTGCGCGAGCCGGGTCCCGACGGCACCTTCGGAAAGACCGACGTGCCGAAGCTCAGCCCGGCGATCCGCAAGGTCTTCAAGGGCGTGCTGGTCGTGAACTCGGACTATGACACGCTCGAAAAGGCGCAGGCCGAGCTCGACAAGGGCGATGCCGATGCGATCAGCTTCGGCCGGACGTTCATCGCGAACCCCGACCTGCCCGAGCGCCTGCGCACCGGCGCACCGCTGGCGCAGGATAACCCGAAGACCTGGTACAGCCAGGGCCCCGAGGGCTATATCGACTATCCGGCGCTGGAAACCGCGTCCGCCTAAGCCGACCGCCTGATTGTCACCGGTGACGCCATCGCATAGCAGCGCGGCTTTCGCGTCGCGCGCGGCGCACCGGTGACGACAGGACATGACATGACCGACGGCTGGGGCCCGCCGAGATCGCTCCCCAAATCCAGCCCCGCATCGGCCTGGCCGCTGAACGACCGCGGTCCGGGCCCGTTGCTGCCGGGCACCGCGGATCGCGCTGCCCGCCGCGCCGAAGAGCGTGCACGCGAGCGGGAACAGCGCGCGCAGGACCGCCTCGCCGCGACCGATCAACGCGCCGAAGCGCGGGCCGCGCAACGCGATGCGCTCTCGCAGGACCGTGAACGTGCGCGCGAAGCCCGTCGGGTCGAGGAAGCGCAGCGGATCCGCGCGCGTCTCGACGCACCGCCTGCCAATGACGAGGAAGCGCTCAAGATCGCCAAGCGCCGCCGCTCGGGCGCGCGTGCGCGCAGCGGCGAGGAGACGAAGACCGAACGCGACACGCGCGGTTATACGACGATCGTCGACCCCGCCCGCATCCGCACGCTCGCCGCCCGCGGCGCGTCGATCGCCGCGCTGGCCGCCGCGTTCGGAATCACGGCCGAAGAGGTCGAGGCCGCCCTGCGCGACACTCCCGAGGAATGATCAGGGCGATCGTGCGTGGATGAGGGCGGACATCCGAACGCCCAGGCATCCTACGCGACGAAGCGGTCCTTCAGTGCCAGCATCGCGAGCGCCGCCTTGGCCGCGCCGCCGCCCTTGTCGCCCTCGGTCGGGCGCGCACGCGTGAGCGCCTGCGCCTCGTTCTCGGTGGTCAGGATGCCGTTGCCGATCGGCAGGCCGTCCATCGTCAGCGCCATGATCCCGCGCGCGCTCTCGCCCGCGACGATCTCGAAATGATAGGTCTCGCCGCGGATCACGACACCCAGCGCGACATAGCCGTCATAGGTCTCGCTTTCGGCCGCCAGCGCGATCGCACCGGGGACCTCGAGCGCGCCGGGGACGGTGATCGTCTCGTGGCTGTGGCCCGCGGCCTCGATCGCCGCGCGCGCGCCCTCGATCAGCAGGTCGTTCAGATGGTCGTAGAACCGCGCTTCGACGATCAGGATATGCGCCATCAGTTGGGAGCCTTTTCGGTGTCGAGGGGAGCGATCGGGCGTTCGCCGACGATCGACAGGCCATAGCCGTCGAGCCCGACCAGCGTGTGGTGGGTGTTGGTGATCAGGACCATGTCATGGACGCCGAGCTCGGTCAGGATCATCGCGCCGACGCCGTAGTCGCGCAGCTCTTCCATGTCCGGGGTGATCTCCGCGCCTGCCTTCTTCAGCACGGCAGAGGTGAACGCGTTGCCGCGCGGCCGGTTGATGACGACGATCACGCCCGCGCCCTCGTCCGCGATCATCTGCATCGACCGCGCGAGGATCCGGCCGCGATCGCCCGATTCGCCGAAGATGTCGGCGAACGGCGACAGCGCATGCATTCGGACGAGCGTCGGCTTTGCGGGGTCGATCCGGCCCTTGACCAGCGCGACCTGCTCGGTGCCCGTCGCCTTGTTCCAGAAGGTCAGCGCAGTCCAGTCGCCGCCCCATTCAGACGTGAACCTGGCCTCGGCGCGCTTCTCGACGAGATGGTCGTAGCGGCGGCGATACGCGATCAGGTCGCGGATCGTGCCGATCTTGATGTTGTGGAACTGCGCGAAGGTGACGAGGTCGTCCATCCGCGCCATCGTCCCGTCCTCGTTCATGATCTCGCAGATCACGCCCGAGGGGTTGAGCCCGGCCAGCCGCGCGACGTCGACCGCCGCCTCGGTATGGCCGGCGCGGATCAGCACGCCGCCGTCGCGCGCGACCAGCGGGAAGACATGGCCTGGGGTGACGATGTCCGCCTTCTGCTTGGTCGCATCGATCGCCACTGCGATCGTCCGCGCGCGATCCGCCGCAGAGATGCCCGTGGTAACGCCTTCGAGCGCCTCGATCGACACGGTGAACGCGGTCTCGTGCCTTGTGCCGTTGTTGCGGCTCATAAGCTCGAGTCCGAGCTCTTCGGTCCGTGCCCTGGTCAGCGCGAGACAGATCAGCCCGCGACCGAACTTCGCCATGAAGTTGATCTTCTCGGGCGTCGCCATCTGCGCGGGGATGACCAGGTCGCCCTCGTTCTCGCGGTCCTCGTCATCGACCAGGATGAACATCCGGCCGTTGCGCGCCTCGTCGATGATCTCTTCGGGGCTCGACAGATATCCATGCTTCAGGCGCCCGAGTTCGGCGCTGCGTTCAGCCGGCATTGACACGGTAATGCTCCATCCGTTGGAGATAGCGGGCAAGGACGTCGATCTCGATATTGACCGTCCGGTCCGTTTCGATCGTCCCGAGCGTAGTCACGCCCCAAGTATGCGGGATGATATTCAGCCCGAATTCGACCGCGCGTTGCCCATCGGGGCCGTCGACGTCGCGGACGGTGTTGACGGTCAGCGACACGCCGTCGATCGTGACCGATCCCTTGGCGGCGATGAACGGGGCGATGTCGGTGCCGGCGCGGACGGTGACGCGATGCGAGCCGCCCTCCTCGACCACCGACACGACCGTGCCGAGCCCGTCGACATGGCCGGTGACGATATGCCCGCCCAGCTCCTCGCCGAGCTTCATCGCGCGTTCGAGGTTGAGCGGGCGACCTTGCGTCCACTGGTCGCGCGCGGTGCGGCTGATCGTCTCACCCGAGACGTCGACCGCGAACCAGTGCGGTCCGTCGCCGCCCGCGGACTTGTCGACCACGGTCAGGCACACGCCCGAACACGCGATCGACGCTCCCAGGTCGATCGTGGCGGGATCATAGGCGGTCGCGATGACCACGCGCGTGTCGCCCTGCTGCGCCACGCTGGTGATTTTGCCGATGTCGGTGACGATTCCGGTAAACATTATCCCTCGTTTCGCTCGCGCTCGTAGACCTCGACTCGGTCGCTGCCAAGTTGCCGTGAATCGATGATCGACCAGCGGCCATGCGCGCTGGAAAGATCGCCGAGACCAATATCGCCAATGGAATGCCGGCCGTTCCCGATCAGGATCGGCGCGCGGTACAGCAGCAGCCGGTCAACCAGATCCGCGGCAAGGAACGCCGACGCTACGGCCGCGCCGCCCTCGACCAGCAGATGGTCGCCGGGCAGGGCCGCAATATCCTGCGGATCGGCGATGACGTGCCACCCCGCGTCCGCATCGGGCGCCGTCCGCGACAGCAGCACGCGGCGCGGTGCTTGCGACTCCAGTCCCGCAAGCCGCACGTCGAGTCGCGGCGCATCCGCCTCGAACGTCCCGCGCCCGACCAGGATCGCCTCGTGCCGGCTGCGTTCGAGATGCGCATGCGCGCGCGCCTGTGGCCCGGTGATCCAGCGGCTCGACCCGTCCGCCATCGCGATACAGCCGTCGAGCGAGGTCGCGAGCTTCAGCGTGACATGCGGCCGGCCGCGGGCGAGTCGTGTAAGGAACCCCGCCATCGACCGTCGCGCCTCGGCGGCGCGCACGCCCGTTTCGACGTGGATCCCGGCGTCGCGCAACCGCGCGAACCCGCGCCCCGCCGTCCGGGGATCCGGATCCTCCAGCGCCGCGACGACCCGCGCCACGCCCGCCGCGATCAGCAGGTCGCTGCACGCCGGCCCGCGCGGTGATTCATGCGCGCAGGGTTCGAGCGTCACATAGGCCGTGGCTCCCCGCGCCTTCGCGCCCGCCTGCGCCAGTGCCATCGCCTCGGCATGCGGCCGACCGCCTGCTTGCGTCCAGCCGAGCCCGACGACGCGCCCGTCCGCGACGATCACGCAGCCGACACAAGGGTTGGGTGCCGTACGCCCGCGTCCCCGTGCCGCCAGCGCCAGTGCCGCGCCAATACCGCGGCCGGACTGGTCGATGCTCAGATCCCCAGCGCCTTCAGCTTGTCGTCCATCCGCTTGAACGACGCGCGGGTTTCCTCCTCGCGCTTCTTCTGCTCAGCCAGGCGCGCGGCCTTGATCGGCGCGTCGATCTTCTGCTGGGCGACGATCTGCGCATCGGTGCGATCCGCGGGCCATTGCTCGACATAGACGATGTTCGGCCGATATTCGCGCTCGGCATAGCTGTCCTTCGAGAAGGCGTAGATCAGGAAGCCCGTGACGAGCATCGCCAGCGCGAGAAAGCCGAGCTCGTACGGCTGCCGGCCCCGAAGAAACAGGCGGAGGTCGCGATAGGCGCGGACCGGCGAGAAACGACTGAAAGAGCCCATCGCGCAAAGATAGGCATGCAGGCCCCCCAAGGCCAGTACCTTGGGCGACGACCCGGGCGGCCGTCCTGCATGCCATCCTTGCGGTGGGCCGATGCCCGCGGTTCAGTTTTCCAGCACGAACGACAGGTTCATCGTCTTCCATGCCTCGACCGCGACCCCGTCGCGCGTCGCCGGCCTGAACCGCCACTTCGTCAGCGCCCGGTCCAGCGTCGCGCGATAGAAGGCGTCGCTGGTGGCGGTGACCCGCTCGACCTGTTTCACGCGCCCGTCCGCGCCGATCAGCACGCGCAGGACGACTCGCCCCTCGCGCCCGGCCCGGCGTTCCTCGGACGGATAACCCGGCTGGAAATCCGCGGCATAGCGCGGGTCGATACCCGGCTGGACGAATAGAGGCGACGGCTTGGGCGGATCGACCGCCACACTTCCCGTGCCCGTGCCGACGACGTCGATCGGCGGGGTGAGGGGCAGGGGGTCGGGCACGACCTCGAACCCCGCGGTGGTTGGTGTCGGGACCTGCGGGAGTGGCGCGTCGGGCCGCGGCGCTGGGCGCGGCTGCTGGCGGACCAGCGGATCGGCGGGCGGCACCGGCGTGGGCGGCGGCGGGGTGTGCGGAATATAGATTGTGAGTGGCGGGTCGGGCGGCGTGAACGGCACCAGTTCCGGCGCCGCAAAAAACAACGCCCCGATCACCACGCCGTTGATCGCCAGAGCGACGCCTAGGCTTCCGGGATTCAATCCGCCCGTCCGGCTCATTCTGTCCGCGTACATCCGTCCGTCTCCTTCGCATCTCCTCGAGGATGGCGGCGCGATCGATACCGCCAAATGACATGGTACATCATTACATGCGCCGCGCAAGCACGATCGGAATCGTTTTGCACGCCGTCGGATGAGGGGCGGTCAGCGGGGTTTCAGCCCGCTCGTTCAAGCCTCAGCCGGCGCGTGCCGCCGCGAGGCGCGCCAGTGCCCGCTCGCGCCCGATCAGCGGCAGCAGCGCGGCCATGTCGGGCCCGTGATCGCGCCCGGTCAGCGCGCGGCGCAGCGGCAGGAACAGCGCCTTCCCCTTGCGCCCGGTCTCCGCCTTCAACCGGCTCGTCAGCGCGTGCCAGGGGTCACTTGCCCAGTCGATTGCCGCCGCGGCCGCCAGCGCCTGGTCGAGATACGCCGCATCCTCGTCCCCGCCGACGGGTTCGACCGCGACCGGCCCCTCGATCACCTGCCACCAGTCGGCGGCATCGGCGAGCGTCACCAGGTTCGGGCGCACCGCCTCCCATGCGGCCTCGCCCATCCCCGCGGGCAGGCGGTCGGCGACGTCGGCAAAGGGCAGCGCATGCAGGATCCGCGCATTCAGCTGCGCCAGCTCCCCCTCGTCGAAGCGCGCCGGCGCGCGGCCAAACCGGGCGAAGTCGAACGTCGCGATCAGCGGCGCGGCGTCGGCGATCGGCTCGACCGGATCGCTCGTCCCGATCCGCGCGAGCAGCGCACGCACCGCCTGTGGCTCGATCCCGACGTCCCGGAAATGATCTGCGCCGAGCGACCCCAGCCGCTTGGACAATTTCCCTTCCGCCCCGGTCAGCAGCGCCTCGTGCGCAAACTGTGGTGCGGGTGCGCCGAGCGCTGCGAACATCTGCAGCTGCAGCGCGGTATTCGACACATGATCCTCGCCGCGCACGACATGAGTCACGCCCATGTCGGCATCGTCAATCGCCGACGGCAGCATGTACAGCCACGACCCGTCCGCGCGCCGGATCACCGGGTCGCTCATCGTCCGCGCCTCGAAATGCTGCTCGCCGCGGATCAGGTCTGTCCAGGCGATCGGCGTGTCGTGATCGAGCTTGAATCGCCAGTGCGGTGCCACCCCGTCGCGCTCGTACGCCGCGCGCTGCGCGTCGGTGAGCGCCAGCGCCGCGCGATCATAGATCGGCGGCAATCCGCGCCCCGCCTGAATCTTGCGCTTCAGGTCGAGCTCCTGCGCGCTCTCATACGCCGGATAGATATGCCCGCTCTCGACCAGCGCCGCGAACCGCGCCTCGTACAGCGCGAACCGCGCTGACTGGCGTTCCTCGCCATCGGGCGTCATCCCCAGCCAGTCGAGATCGCCGCGGATCGCGTCGACGAACCGTTCCTCGCTGCGCGCCGCATCGGTGTCGTCGATCCGCAGCAGGAAGCGTCCGCCTTGAGCGCGCGCAAACATCCAGTTGTGGAGCGCGGTACGGATGTTGCCGACGTGCAGCCGGCCGGTGGGCGAGGGGGCGAAACGGGTTATGACGGTCATGCCCTGCGCTGTACGAAGCGGCGCGCGCCCCGGCAAACCCCTTCGGCCCTTTCCCCATTGGAACACCGGGACTAAGGGGCGTGCGACTGGGCGTGGAGCGATTTTGATGAAACTGATGACCGGCAATTCCAACCTGCCTCTGGCGCAGGAGATCGCCGCCTATCTCGAAATCCCGCTGACCGATGTCAGCGTCCGCCGCTTCGCCGACGAGGAAGTGTTCGTCGAGATCAACGAGAATGTCCGCGGCGAGGACGTGTTCGTGATCCAGTCGACCGGCTTTCCGGCGAACGACAACCTCATGGAATTGCTCATCATGATCGACGCGCTGAAGCGCGCGTCGGCACGCCGCATCACCGCGGTCATCCCCTATATGGGTTATGCCCGCCAGGACCGGAAACCCGGCCCGCGTACGCCGATCTCGGCCAAGCTCGTCGCCAACCTCATCACCGTCGCGGGCGCCAACCGCGTCCTCTCGGTCGATCTCCATGCCGGGCAGATCCAGGGCTTCTTCGATATCCCGACCGACAATCTCTATGCGGCGCCGGTCATGTCCGCGGATATCCTTGCGCGGTTCAAGGGCAAGAACCTGATGGTCGTCTCCCCCGACGTCGGCGGCGTCGTGCGTGCGCGCGTGCTTGCCAAGCGGCTCAACAACGCGCCGCTCGCGATCGTCGACAAGCGTCGCGAGCGCGCGGGCGAATCGGAGGTGATGAACATCATCGGCGAGGTCGAGGGCCGCTTCTGCATCCTGGTCGACGACATCGTCGATTCGGCAGGCACGCTGTGCAATGCGGCGGCCGCGCTGATGGAGGCGGGCGCCGAGGGCGTCGTCGCCTATGTCACGCACGGCGTGCTGTCGGGCGGCGCGGTCGCGCGGGTCGAGGGCTCCGAACTGCGCGAGCTCGTCATCACCGATTCGATCGGCAATCACGACGTGATCAAGGGCGCCCATGGCAAGATCCGCCACCTGCAGATCGCACCACTGCTCGGCGAGGCGATCAAGCGGATCGCGGATGAAACCAGCGTCTCGAGCCTGTTCGACTGAGGCGCGCCGCTGTCGGATCGTGGTGCGGTCGCCGGTTTACCGCTGCGACAGCGCCACGATGTGGTCGAACACCGCAGGGTGTAGCGGCTTGGCGAAGGCGCAGCCATATTTGAACCTGTCGCGCCACGCGACCACCGCCTCGAGCGCGGCGAGGCCAGGCAAGGTCAGCCACACGACCGTCCCCGGCCAAAGCGTGAAGCTCGTCTCGGCCCGGAACCCCGACAGTGACAGGTCGGTCACTTCGATCTCGAACCGCGTCTGGCCGCGGTCGCGCAGATGCGCACGCATCCTGACGGATTTGCGCAACGCCCGGCGCAACTCTCCACCGGGCTCTTCACCGGTCCGAGTCTCAGGCGAGTCGTAGGCGGGGTCTGTCATGGTTCAACTCTGGCACGAAAAGGGTTACTTTTCCGCAAATGTTTGTGATCCGGCAGGCGTTTCGATCCGCTGCGGCGCGCATCCACAAAATGGCCAAAAATCAGTGATCCCCTCGCTCTATTGCGAACGAGACGCAAGTGCAAATGCCTTAAGGGTGGATTTGCGGCGCGCCCTGTGCTTTACGCGCTGGCAATTCCCGAGTTTCCCAAAAATTGCGTGGAGCCTTCCCGATGAACATCCATGAATACCAGGCCAAGGAACTGCTGGCCAAGTTCGGCGTCCCCGTCCCCGCCGGTTTCGCGGCGCTGACCGTCGAGGAAGCCGTCGAGGCCTCGAAGAAGCTCCCCGGACCGCTCTACGTCGTCAAGGCGCAGATCCACGCCGGCGGCCGCGGCAAGGGCAAGTTCGTCGAGCTCGGCCCCGACGCCAAGGGCGGCGTCCGCCTTGCCAAGACCGAGGACGAGGTTCGCGCGGCGGCAACCGACATGCTCGGCAACACGCTCGTCACCATCCAGACGGGTGACGCGGGCAAGCAGGTCAATCGCCTGTACGTCACCGACGGCGTCGACATCGACAAGGAATTCTACCTCGCGCTGACGCTCAACCGCACCACCGGCCGGGTGATGATGGTGGCCTCGACCGAAGGCGGCATGGACATCGAGGCGGTCGCGCACGACACGCCCGAGAAGATCCAGTCGATCGACATCGACCAGGCGACCGGTTTCATGCCGCATCACGGCCGCGCCGTTGCCGCCGCGCTCGAGCTGACCGGCGATCTCGCCAAGCAGGCCGCGAACACCGCGTCGAAGCTGTATGACGCGTTCATGGGCACCGATGCCGAGCAGATCGAGATCAACCCGCTCGCGGTCACCAACGACGGCAAGCTGATGGTGCTCGACGCGAAGGTCGCGTTCGACGGCAACGCGCTGTTCCGCCACAAGGACCTGCTGCAGCTGCGCGACGAGACCGAGGAAGATCCCGCCGAGCTCGAGGCGTCGAAGTACGACCTCGCCTATATCAAGCTCGACGGCGACATCGGCTGCATGGTCAACGGCGCAGGCCTCGCCATGGCGACGATGGACATCATCAAGCTCAACGGCATGTTCCCGGCCAACTTCCTCGACGTCGGCGGCGGCGCCAACAAGGAGAAGGTGACCGCGGCGTTCAAGATCATCCTCGCGGATCCGAACGTGAAGGGCATCCTCGTCAACATCTTCGGCGGCATCATGAAGTGCGACATCATCGCCGACGGCATCGTCGCGGCGGCGAAGGAAGTGAACCTGTCGGTCCCGCTGGTCGTCCGCCTCGAGGGCACGAATGTCGAGAAGGGCAAGGAGATCCTGGCCAATTCGGGTCTCGCGATCGTCCCGGCGAACGACCTTGGCGACGCCGCCAAGAAGATCGTCGCAGAGGTGCAGAAGGTCGCGGCGTAACCGCTGTCGGCCTCGCATACTGACTTCGCGAAAAACGGGGCTCGGACGGAAACGTCCGGGCCCTTTTTCGTTGGTATCGCAGCCGGTCCGATAGGGCGGTCGTCGTGACGCTACGGTATCCGATGTTTCCGTACCGCACTTGCGAAAACGACGCGAAACCGCCATCTGTCGCACCAACGCAGCCGGTAACCGGCGGGCGAAACGAACATATTCACCTTGGAAGGAATCCTGATGAAGGTGCTGGTGCCGGTCAAGCGTGTGCTTGACTACAACGTGAAGCCTCGCGTGAAGGCGGACGGAACGGGCGTCGATCTGGCGAACGTCAAGATGAGCATGAACCCGTTCGACGAGATCGCGGTCGAGGAAGCGATCCGCCTGAAGGACAAGGGCGTGACCGAGATCGTCGTCGTGTCGATCGGCGAGCAGAAATCCCAGGAAACGCTGCGCACCGCGCTCGCCATGGGTGCCGACCGCGCGATCCTCGTCCTCAGCGAGACCAAGGTCGAGCCATTGGGCGTCGCCAAGATCCTCGCCAAGATCGTCGAGGAAGAACAGCCCGACCTCGTCATCCTCGGCAAGCAGGCGATCGACGACGACAACAACCAGACCGGGCAGATGCTCGCCGGCCTCCTCAACTGGGGCCAGGGCACGTTCGCGTCGAAGGTCGAGATTGCCGACGGCTCGGTCCATGTGACGCGCGAAGTCGATGGCGGCGCGGAGACGGACACGCTCAAGCTGCCCGCGATCATCACCACCGATCTTCGCCTCAACGAGCCGCGCTATGCGTCGCTGCCGAACATCATGAAGGCTAAGTCGAAGCCGATGGCGACCAAGGCGCCGGCCGACTTCGGTGTCGACGTGACGCCGCGGCTGACCACGCTGAAGGTCGTCGAGCCCGCCAAGCGCTCGGCGGGGATCAAGGTCGCTGACGTCGATGAGCTCGTCGGCAAACTTAAGACGATGGGAGTCGCAAAGTGAAGACGCTCGTTTGGGTCGAACATGACGGTCAGGTCGTCAAGGACGCCACGCTTTCCGCGGTCACTGCCGCGAGCAAGCTCGGCGAAGTCCATCTGCTGGTCGCAGGGCAGGGGGTCGACGCCGTCGCCGCCGCCGCTGCGAAGATCGCCGGCGTCGGCAAGGTGCACGTCGCCGATGACGCGGCGTTCGCGCACGCGCTCGCCGAAAACGTCGCGCCACTGATCGTCGAGCTGATGGGGCATCACGACGCGTTCGTCGCGCCGTCGACCACGCACGGCAAGAATATCGCGCCGCGCGTCGCCGCGCTGCTCGATGTCATGCAGATCAGCGACATCCTCTCGGTCAAGAGCGACGACACGTTCACGCGCCCGATCTATGCGGGCAACGCGATCGCCACCGTCCAGTCGTCGGACGCGAAGAAGGTCATCACCGTCCGTGGCACCGCGTTCGAGAAGGCCGCCACCGAAGGCGGCTCGGGCGAGATCGAGGCGGTCGCCTCGACCGGCGACAAGGGTCTGTCGACCTTTGCCGGCGCGGAGATCGCCAAGAACGAGCGTCCCGAACTGACCAGCGCGAAGGTCATCGTTTCGGGCGGCCGTGCGCTGGCCTCGAGCGATCAGTTCCACGCGCTGATCGATCCGCTCGCGGACAAGCTCGGCGCGGGCGTCGGTGCAAGCCGCGCCGCGGTCGATGCGGGCTATGCCCCGAATGACTATCAGGTCGGCCAGACGGGCAAGATCGTCGCCCCCGAAGTCTATGTCGCAGTCGGCATCTCGGGCGCGATCCAGCATCTCGCGGGCATGAAGGATTCGAAGACGATCATCGCGATCAACAAGGACGAGGACGCGCCGATCTTTCAGGTTGCGGACATCGGCCTGGTCGGCGATCTGTTCAAGATCGTCCCCGAACTGACCGAAAAGCTCTGACGCCGCCCCTCCTCCCCCGCCAGGGGGAGGTGGCAGGCATAGCCTGACGGAGGGGAGGATAGACGGACCCATATTGCGCGTCCTCCTCCCCCACCCACCAA
Source organism: Sphingomonas sp. PvP018 (assembly GCF_017876865.1). Classification (NCBI taxonomy): domain Bacteria; kingdom Pseudomonadati; phylum Pseudomonadota; class Alphaproteobacteria; order Sphingomonadales; family Sphingomonadaceae; genus Sphingomonas; species Sphingomonas sp. PvP018. The sequence goes on from NZ_JAGIOU010000001.1 coordinate 2,586,836, forward strand.
ACCCCCGGACAGCGCCGCGGCCCGAACGCTTGCCGCCCCGCGCCAACCTCCCCAGATATCAGTCATGTACGGCGTCCAACCCCATCCGCGCGACCGGATCCTGTCCGCCGCCGGCGCCGCTGCCCTGTGTGCAGCATTGGGCTATGCGCTGATCCTCGGCCTCGGCGTCAGCCTCCCGTCGGCGATCCCCGACGCGCTCAAGACCTTCGCGGTCGGGCCGCCGCCCCCGCCGCCGCCATTAGAAAAAGTCGTACCCCGCCCGGCGAAGAGCCACCGGCCCGAAGGCGCCGCATCACCCGCCAATCTCCGGTCGAAGGCGACCGAACTCGTCGCGCCCATCCCGATCGTCCCACCCGTCATCCCGCCGCCGATCGTCGCTGCGCTCAAGCCCGGCGTCGGCAGTGCGGCGACGACCGGCGCCGCGCCGGTCCTGGGGCCCGGTACCGGCGCGGGCGGTGAGGGAGACGGTACCGGCAGCGGCCGCTACGGCGACGGCGACGGCGATGGCGGTGACGAGAGCCCGCCGCGGCTCTTGAAGGGGCGGTTCCGGAACAGGGACTTCCCCAATGCGGAGGCGATCATCGGCGCGGGCGGCGTGGTCGGTGTCCGCTACACCGTCGAGACGAACGGCCGCGTCACCGGGTGCAGCATCACGCGCTCGAGCGGCAATGCAGTGCTCGACGCGACCACCTGCCGGCTGATCGAGCTGCGCTATCGCTATCGGCCCTGGCTCGATGCCGCGGGGCGCCCGGTCCGCTCGACCGTCGTCCACAACCAGGAATGGGTCAACGAACTCGGGGCCCCCGAGGACGACGACTGATCCCCTTGCCGCCGCCCGACGCGGCGGGCACGATGGCGCGGCATGATCACCGCCCTGCTCCTGATCGCCACGCAGGCAAGCGCGGTGCCCGTCGCCCCTGATCCCCGTATCGCCGCGCGCGTCGGCCGGGTGCTCAGGAAAAACCCGGTGATCGACGGCCATAACGACCTCGCCTGGGAAATCCGCGACGTGCACGGCGCCAAGGTCGAATCGCTCGATCTCGCCACGGACACGCGCCCGCTCCAGACGGACATTCCCCGCCTGCGCAAGGGCCGCGTCGGCGCGCAATTCTGGTCGGTGTGGGTCCCCGCAGATATGACCGGCCCGCGCGCGGTCGAGATGACGCTCGAACAGATCGACATCGTCCGCCGGTTCGTCGCCGCCAATCCCGCCGCGCTCGAACGCGCGACCAGCGCCGCTGATATCCGTCGGATCGAGAAGGCGGGGCGGATCGCGTCGCTGATCGGCGTCGAGGGCGGGCACCAGATCGACGGCCGCCTCTCCGTGCTGCGCCAGTACCGCGCGCTCGGCGTCGGTTACATGACGCTGACGCACGGCAAGAGCCTGAACTGGGCGGACAGTTCGACCGATGCGCCGTGGGCGAACGGGCTCAACGATTTCGGCCGCGCGGTCATCGCCGAGATGAACCGGATCGGCATGATCGTCGATGTCAGCCACGTCTCCGACGCGACGATGCGCGCAGTCCTCGCCGTCGCCAGGGCGCCGGTGATGGCCTCGCATTCCAGCGCCCGCGCGCTGACCGACGCACCGCGCGACATTCCCGACGACCTGCTCGCCGCAATCGGCGCGAACGGCGGGATCGTCATGGTCAATTTCTATCCGGCCTTCGTCTCGACCGCGTGGCGGGCCTGGGATGCCGACCGGACCGCCTTCGCCAAGACTGCAGGCGTGCCCGCCAACGTCTACGGCGCGCGTTCACCTGCGCCACTGGTCGCCTGGGACCGGGACCATCCCGAACCGCGTGTTACCGCCGCGACCGTTGCGGATCATGTCGAGCATATCGCGCGGGTGGCTGGCCGCGATCATGTTGGCCTCGGCGGCGATTATGACGGCATCAACGGTACCGGGCCCGAGGGCATGACAGGCGTCGACGGCTATCCGCTGCTGTTCGCCGAACTCGCGCGGCGCGGCTGGAGCGATGCCGACATGGCCAGGCTCGCCGGCGGCAATATGCTCCGCGTCATGGATGCCACCGACGCGGTCGCGCGCTCGCTGTCCGCGCTGCCGCCGGGCGACGCGATCGATATCGCCTCGCGCTGAGGTTCAGGGCACCGGCATCCGCGGTGCTGCCACCGGCTCGACCCGCAATGGTGGCACCGCGCGCAGCCTCAGCCCGATCGCCAGCGCCGCCCCGCCGACGACCAGGCAAAAGCCCGTCACCCCGGGCCAGCCGGCATGCGTCCACGCGAACCCGCCCGCCGAGCCCAGCACGCTCGACCCCATATAATAGAAGAACAGATAGAACGCAGCCGCCTGCCCGCGCGCGCCACCGCCCGCGACGCTCTGTGCCCGCCGCCCGACCCACGCGCTCGCGATCGAATGCGCGCCGAAAAAGCCGATCGTCACCACCGCGATCCCGGCGATCACCAGCGCCAGCGGCTGCATCGCGGTCAGCGCGACACCGCCGATCAGCACCACCACCGGCACCCAGAAGATCGTCCGCCGCCCCAGCCTGCCGGCGAGCGTCCCGAACCGCGCCGAGCTGATAGACCCGAGGACATAGAGCAGGAACACCGCGCCGACCGCCGACTGGCTGAGCCCGTAAGGCGGCCCCATCAGCCGGAATCCTGCATAATTGTAGACGGTGACGAACACCCCCATCAGCAGGAACGCCTCGAGATACAGCAAAGGCATCGCCCGGTCGGTGAACAGCGCACGCGCATCGCGGACCAAGGCCGCCGGTCGGCCCGCGCTGGGGCGGAAGTTGCGTGACGGCGGGGCCAGCCGGCGAAACCCCTCCGCCATCGCCAGCCCCGCGACCCCGACCGCGGCGATCGCGAATCTCCACCCGCCGAAATCGGCGACGAGGCTCGCGACCAGCCGTCCGCCCATCCCGCCGATCGCGCTGCCCGCGATATAAAGCCCCATCGCACCCCCGACCGACGCCGAATCGACCTCCTCGGCGACATAGGCCATCGCCACCGCCGGCACCCCCGCGAGCGCCACCCCGGTGAGGAACCGCAGCACGAGCAACCCGCTCCACCCCGGCACCAAGGCGGTCGCCAGCGTCAGCGCACCCGCCGCGAACATCGCCGCGATCATCAGCGGCCGCCGCCCGAGCCGGTCGGACACCAGGCCTGCGAACAGGATTCCGATCGCGAGCGGCCCCGTCGCCAGCGAGACCGCAAGCGACGCCGCCTCCGCGCTCAGGGCGAACTGCGCGGCGAACGACGGCAGCAAGGGCTGCACCGAATAAAGCAGCGAGAAGGTCGAGAACCCCGCGAACAGCATCGCCAGCGTCAGCCCGCGATAGGCCGGCGTCCCCGCCGCGATACCCGTCCCTGAAATGTCAGAATCCCCGCAGGAAGCTGTCGACATTGTGGCCGAGCGCATCGACCGCATAGCCGCCCTCCATGACGATCGCGGTCGGCCAGCCGCGCGCCGCGATATCGCGCGCCAGCACCGCATAATCGGGCGTGGTCAGCGCGAAGTGCGAGATCGGATCCCCCGCCCACGTATCCGCGCCGAAGCTGACGACGAGCAGCCCGGGATCGAACGCCGCGATCGCGTCGAGCGCGATCGTCTGCGCCGTGCGAAACGCGTCGATCGTCGTGCCGTGGGGCAAAGGCAGGTTCAGCGTCGCACCGCGACCGTCGCCGTCCCCCGTCTCGTCCGCATGCCCCCAGAAGAACGGATAGTCGGTCCGCGGATCGGCATGGACCGAGGCGTAGAACACATCGCCGCGGTCGTAGAAGATGTCCTGCGTGCCGTTGCCGTGATGATAGTCGATGTCGAGGATCGCGACGCGCGCGACGCCCGCATCACGTGCCGCCTGCGCTGCGATCGCCGCGGTGTTGAGATGGCAATAGCCGCCGCAATAATCCGCACCCGCATGATGACCGGGCGGCCGGCACAGTGCGAACGCCGCGCCGTCGCCCTCCAGCACCGCGTGCGTCGCGGCCAGCGCGGACTGCGCGCTGCCATAGGAAGCGGCCCAGCTGTCGGGGGTGATCGGCGTCGTTGCGTCGAAGCTGTGCGCGCCGATCATCGCATCGATCCGCGTCAGGCCGAGCGGTCGCCGCCCGCGGATCGGAAACGCATAGGGAATCGCATCGCCCGTCCGCCCCGCCTCGCGCCACAGCCGCGCCGCGTCCTTCAGGAACGTGACATAGGCCGGCGAATGCACCGCGAGGATCGCCGCCTCGCCGCGATCCGCCGGCGTCTCGACCGGCCCCAGCGCGGCCAGGATCGCATCGACCCGCGCGGGCATCTCCGCATAGGTCGTGAAGCCGCCATTGTGCAGCTCCTGAGTCGGCGCATGCGCCCGCTGCCGGTCGTCGAAGAACATGCGCATCGGGTATACCCTCGTAAGGAGTGTCAGGTAGCGGGGCGGGCGAGCGCCTCCGCGATCAGCTTGCGCGAATTGTCGATCCCGTACAGCGCGATGAAACTGCCCATCCGCGGCCCCTGTTCGGAGCCGAGCAGCGTCTCGTACAGCGCCTTGAACCAGTCGCGCAGGGTCTCGAACCCGCCGGTCTTGCCGATCTCGTAGACGATGTTCTGCACATCCTCCGCGCTCGCATCGGCGGGCAGCGCGGCGAGTTCGGCATCGAGCCGTTCGAGCGCCGCGATCTCGACCCCTTCGGGCGCACGCCGCTTGAGCGTCGGCGCGACAAAATCGCGGCCGTACGCCAGCGCATGGTCGATCAGCTTGTCGAGCTCGGGATAGCTCTCCGCCGACGCATCGGGGACATAGTTCGCCAGATAGCCCCAGACCTGCGCCTTGCTCGCATCGCCCATCACGCCGACGAGGTTGAGCAGCAGCCCGAACGTCACCGGCAACTCGCCCTCGGGGAGCTTGCCGTCATGGATGTGATGCACCGGATTGCCGAGCTTCTGCTTCAGGTCCTGGCCGGCATAATTGCCGCGGAACTGCCAATATTCGTCCACCGCGCGCGGGATCACGCCCATATGCAACGACTTCGCCTTCTTCGGCTCGCGATACGCGTAGAACGCCAGCGATTCCTGCGGGCCATAGGTCAGCCACTGGTCGAGGCTGAGGCCATTGCCCTTGGACTTCGAGATCTTCTCGCCATTCTCGTCGAGGAACATCTCGTAGTTGAAGCCCTCGGGCGGGCGGCCGCCGAGTACGCGCGCGATCTTCGACGACTGGGTCACCGAATCGATCAGGTCCTTGCCCGCCATCTCGTAATCGACGCCGAGCGCGACCCAGCGCATCGCCCAGTCGACCTTCCACTGCAGCTTGGCCTTGCCGCCGAGCACGCTCTGCTCGATCCGCTGCCCCTCATCCTCGAACGCGATCAGCCCGGCCTCGGCATCGATCACCTCGATCGGCACCTGCAACACGATGCCGCTGGTCGGCGAGATCGGCAGCACCGGCGAATAGGTCGCGCGGCGCTCGGCGCGGAGCGTCGGCAGCATCACGTCCTGGATGCCCTGGAAATGCCGCAGCACGCCCTTCAACGCCTCGTCGAAACGCCCGCTCGTGTAATAGTCGGTCGACGACGCGAACTCGTAATCGAAGCCGTAGCGATCGAGGAATTCGCGCAAAATCGCGTTGTTATGTGCGGCAAAGCTCGAATGCGTGCCGAACGGATCGGGGATCTGCGTCAGCGGCTTGCCGAGATGCTCGCGTAGCATGTCGCCATTGGGGACGTTGTCGGGCACCTTGCGCAACCCGTCCATGTCGTCCGAAAACGCAATCAGCCGGGTCGGCGTGTCGCTCAGCGCGTGGAAGGCGTTGCGCACCATCGTCGTGCGCAGCACTTCGTTGAACGTGCCGATATGCGGCAGGCCCGACGGGCCATAGCCGGTCTCGAACAGGATCGGCGCGCCCTGCTTGCCCTGCGGATAGCGCTTGAGGAGTTTGCGCGCCTCCTCATACGGCCAGGCTTTGGATTCCAGGGCGGCGGTGCGGAGCTCGTCGGTCATGCCCCGCGCCCTAGCGCGAAGGTACGAGTCTGCAAAGTCCGCGACCGCCCGGTAGCGTTAGGGCCGCGTGCGGCCCGTACCCGTATTGGCGCCACCGCCGCCGCCCGTGCCGGGGGCACCGACCGAGCCGATATTGCCGAACAGATCCTGGAAGAAGCCGCGCTGGCGACCCAGCGTCGGCGTCGTCTTGCCATCGGGGCTGATCGACGCGACCTGATCGAGCCCGCCGCGACGGATCGCGGTGACGGTGCCCTGCTGGTCGAAGCTGATCTGCAGCGTGATCTGCGCGTTCGGGCGCGGGTTGCGGAACGCCAGGTTGCGGCTGTCGCGCGCCAGATAATACCAGTCGCCCTGGTCGAACTGTCCCGCGAGCGTCGGCTTGCCGAGCGTCTGGAGCACCGACTGACGGTTGTCGACGCCAGGCTGGACCGAGTTGACGAGGTCGACATCGACCACATAGCCCTGATGCGAGCGAAGCTGCGTGCAGCCTGCGCTCGTCAGGCCGACGAGCGCGAGCGCCGCGACGCTGGCCGTACGGCGTGTCAGGCGGAATGAAAGGACGCTCATATACTCTCCCGGGGCGGGGTCACGCGATACTGGCAGCAGCACGATTGCATCGGCCGCGGATCGCCTCGATATGCGAGGTTGCGCAGGCAAACAAGCCGCCGCGCATTGGCGACGGGAAGGCGACAGGATTTGGGCTGGTTCGGCAGGCTATTGGGCGAGAAGCACGACGAGGCGCTGCCACTTTATACCGCGGTCGTGCAGCGCGCGCGCGCGGAGCACTGGTATCGCGACGGGCAGGTGCCCGACACGGTCGACGGCCGCTTCGACATGATCGCCGCGGTGCTCGCGCTCGTCATGCTGCGGATGGAATCGGAGCCATCGGGTGGTGAGCCCGCCGCGCGACTCGCGGAACGCTTCGTCGACGACATGGACGGGCAGCTTCGTGAGCTCGGGATCGGCGACATCATCGTCGGCAAGCATATCGGCCGGATGATGAGCATGCTCGGCGGGCGGCTCGGTGCCTATCGCGACGGGCTCGCGGCCGGTGATCTCGACGGACCGCTGGTCCGCAACCTCTATCGCGGTGATCCGCCCGCGCCCCCCGCGCTCGCGCATGTCCGCACGGCACTCACCGACTTCCACGCCGCACTCGCCGGTGTCCCGCTATCAACCTTACTCGCCGGAGAGCTGCCATGACCCCCGAATTCAGCCGCCCCGAGCGACTCGACACGATCGGCGAGCGCGATCGCAGCGTGACCTTCGCCGCAACGCCCGAGGAACGCCGCAAGCTTGCCGCACGGTTTGCGATCCTGTCCGTCGACCTGCTCGAGGCGCGCTTCACGATCCGGCGGGACACTGCCGGGATCGTCGCCAACGGGCATGTGACGGCAAAGGTGGTGCAGGCCTGTTCGGTGACCGACGAACCGCTCACCGCGACGATCGACGAACCCGTCGCGCTGCGCTTCGTTGATGATTTCGGCGCGGTCGACGGCGAGATCGAATTGTCGGACGATGCGCTCGACACCGTGCCGATCGATGGCGGTGCGGTCGATCTGGGGGAAGCGGCGGCCGAGACGCTCGCGCTCGCGCTCGATCCCTTTCCCCGCGGCCCCAATGCCGCGGCCGCACTGCGCGCCGCCGGGGTGATCAGCGAAGATGAATATCAGCCGGTCAACGCGTTTTCGGGGCTGAAGGCCCAGCTCGAGGGCAAGGGCTGACGAGTCCGGCCCGACGCGTCAGTCCGCGTCGGGCCCCAGCGTCGGATCGAGATCGCGCGGCCGGACGAAGCGGGTGAACCGCGCCGATCCGCTCGTCAGATCGTCCCAGTCGTCGATGTCGAACTGCAGCTCGGCAAGACTTGCGGTCGGATATTTGTCCTCGACCGCGTCGCGGAACGGGTGGGTCACGTCTGGGGTCAGCAACAGGACGAGATCCTCAAGCCCCGGATTATGCCCGATCACCAGCGCGCGATCGACGCCGCGCGGCAGATCGCGGACGAGGTCGAGAATCGTCCCCGCCGACGCCAGATACAGTCGCCGGTCCCAGTCGGGTGCCAGCGTGCGTCCATAGCCCGCGACGATCTCGTCGAGCGTCTCGACGACACGGACCGCGGGCGAGGCGACGACATGGTCGAACGCGAGCGACAGCGTGCGCATCTGCCGCCCGATGATCGTCGCGGCGCGGCGGCCCTTGGCGTTCAGCGGCCGGTCGAAATCGCGCGAGACCGTGTCGTCCCAGCCCGACTTGGCATGGCGCAGCAGCGTCAGCGTCTTCATGGCTCGGGCGTCATGATAAGGGTCCTCGGGCCGGTTCGCCCGCCTCATGCCTCAAGGCGGCGCGCGAGGAAAGCCGTGCCGCGACTCGGGTCACCGCTTCGTCGAGCGTCACGCGCGTCACCGGCACACCGGGCGGGAACGCGCTGAGCAGCCGCGACGGCATCGCCGCGGACAGCATGACGAACGCGCCCGAATCGTCCGCACGCCGGATCAGCCGGCCGAACGCCTGCGCCAGCCGCGCGCGGATCAGCCGGTCGTCATATACGGCACCGCCGCCGGCAAGCCGTCGCGCGGCATGCAGCACGGTCGGCTTGGGCCAGGGCACGCCCTCCATCACCACCAGCCGCAGCGATTCGCCGGGCACGTCGACCCCGTCGCGCAGTGCATCGGTGCCGAGCAGCGACGCGCCCGGGTCATCGCGGAAGATATCGACCAATGTGCCGGTATCGATCGGATCGACATGCTGCGCGAGCAGCGGCAGCCCTTCGCGCGCCAGCCGGTCGGCGATCCGGCCATGCACGCCGCGCAACCGGCGGATCGCGGTGAACAGCCCGAGCGTCCCGCCGCGCGAGGCGACGATCAGTCGGGCATAGGCGTTGGCCAGCGCGCCCACATCGCCGCGCTTGACGTCGGTGACGATCAGCACCTCGGCCTGCGTCGCATAGTCGAACGGGCTGAGCGCGGCGAATCGCGCGGCCGGGCGGGTGAGATGCGGTGCGCCGCTGCGCGCCTCGGCGATCTGCCAGCCTTCCTCCGCGCTGCCGCCCCCGGTCAGCGTCGCCGACGTCACCAGCGCGCCATGCGCGGGTTTCAGCACGACCTCCGCAAAGGGCCGGGTCGGGTCGAGCCAGCGGCGGTGCAGCCCGATATCGAATTCGCGTCCCTCGACCCGGTCGACCGCGAGCCAGTCGACGAAATCGGCATCTGCGGGCCCACCGACGCGCGCCAGCAGCGAAAGCCAGGCCGCCACCGTCTCGGCGCGCCACCCGATCGACGCGATCGCGCCCTCGACGCGCGCGCGCGCCGGTCCGTCGAGCCAGTCGGGCGCCTCGCTCAGCACCGCCTCGAGCCGCCGGCCGAGCGTGACCAGCGGACGCACCAGCGCGTCGAGAGCGGCCGCGGCAGGTGCGGCGGCCTCGATCAGCGTCGGATCGGGTTCGGCGAGTTCGGTCTCCAGCCCATAGCCCGCATCGCCCGGCTGTTCGGCGCGCGCATAGGTCAGCCCGCGAACCGCGGCGAGCAGCTCTTCGATCGGCCCGAACGGCGCGCCCTCGCCGATCCGCTGTAGCCAGCCCTCGCTCGCCAGCGCGCCGGCCGCGGCCACCGCCTCGCCGATCGCGCGATTGCCGGCCTCGTCATAGCTGGCGAGATCGGACAAGCGTGCGGCCAGTCCGCGCCGCCGTCCCCGGCTGCTGCCCTCGGGACCGATGATCCAGCGGCGCAACTCGATCGTCTCGCCGCCGGTCAGCGCGGTCGCGAACATCGAATCGGCGGCGTCGAAGATGTGATGCCCCTCGTCGAAGACATAACGCGTCGGCCGCGTCGCGAGTTCGCGTCCGCGTGCTGCGTTGACCATGACCAGCGCATGGTTGGCGATGACGATGTCGGCATCGGTCGAGGCGCGTGCCGCACGTTCGATGAAGCATTTGCGGTAATGCGGGCAGCCGGCATAGACGCACTCGCCGCGCCGGTCGGTCAGCGCGGTCGATCCGTTGCGCCGGAACAGTGTCGGCAGCCAGCCGGGCAGGTCGCCGCCGACCATGTCGCCGTCCGCGCTATACGCGGCCCAGCGCGCGACGAGCTGCGCAAGCACCGCCGCCCGCCCCGCAAAGCCGCCTTGCAACGCGTCTTCGAGGTTCAGCAGGCAGAGATAATTCTCGCGGCCCTTGCGCGTGACGACCTTGGTCCGGCGGACCGCGGGATCGGGAAAGAGCCGTTCTGTCTCGCGTCCCAGCTGGCGCTGCAGCGCCTTGGTGTAGGTCGAGATCCAGACCGCGCCACCCGCCTTTTCCGCCCAGATCGAGGCGGGGGCGAGATAGCCGAGCGTCTTGCCGATCCCGGTCCCCGCCTCCGCCAGCACCAGATTGGGCGAATCGCGCACCGCCCGCGGTGCGAACGCGGCCGTCGCCGCGGCGGCATAGGCGCGCTGCCCCGGTCGCTCCTCCGCGCCATGCCCGGTCAGGTCGTCGAGCCGCGCCTCGGCATCACCCGGCTCGATCGCGATCGTCCGCGGCGCGGGGCGCGGAGCCTGCTCCTCCCATTCGGGCAGTTTCGAAAACAGCCAGCGTTCGTTGACCGCGGGCTTGGCCAGCCGTTCGGCGACCACCGGCGCCCAGGGCCAGCGTAACCGATAGAGCGACTGCGCCGCGGTCCAGGCCCCCTCGCGTTCGGGCCAGTCGGCCGCGTCGGTCAGCGCCAGCATCGCCTCGGCCGCGCGCAACAGGAACGGCGCGACATCGGCATCCTCGGTCGGCAGGTCGAGACCGGTGACGCGGGCGATGCCCTTTGGCGTCGGCACCGCAAACTGCGCCGGGCGCAGGAACGCATAGAGTTCGAGCAGGTCGAGTCCCGACAGATCGGCATAGCCCAGACGCTGGCCGATCAGCGCGGCGTTGAGCAGGATGACGGGGGTATCGGCAGCGATCCGGATCGCTTCGCCACGCCCGATCCCGCGCGTCTCGCCGCCCTGCGCGACCCAGATGCCGCCATGGCTGGCGTGAAGGGCGGGGTAGGCAAGCACGTTGCCGACCGTGCGCGATGCGGAACGAATTGGCAACCTCGCCGTGCCGAAAAGCCGCAATACCAACTTGTACGTGGGTCTCATCGGTGATGAGGAGCCGTCCTCGCCCTGCCGAACAGACGCTGAGTCGCGCACCGGGCAGCGTGGCAGGCGATGTTCATTCGATCCAAATTTCAGCATCGGTCGGCGGACGAGCCAAGTCATTCCAATATTCTGACGATCGGTCGGCCGACACCTGTCCGAAACGGATCATGTTTGGTCCGTTACGGCGGGGACAGCGGATAGTCTTGCCCGGGGAGAGGGCCGATGAGCGAGTCGCTGGGGATCATCGATATCATCGTGCGCGAGGCGGTGGCATTTGCTGCGGTCGGCTTGCTGATCGGCGGCATCGATGACCTCCTGGTCGACATCGCATTCTTTGTCTGGAAAATCTGGCGCGGACCATCGACCTTGCCGGGCATGGACGCGCTGCCCACGCCGTCGGAGCCCGGCCGGCTCGCGGTGTTCGTACCGGCCTGGGACGAGGTGGCGGTGATCGGCGCGATGTTGTCGGCGGCGGTGGCGCGGTTCGACCATGACGATTACCGGATCTTCGTCGGACTCTATCCGAACGACCGCGCGACGATCGACGCCGCGGCGCGCGTGGCGGCCCGCGATCCGCGGATCCGCCTGGTCATCGGCCAGCGCGATGGGCCGACGACAAAGGCGGACTGCCTCAACACGCTCTGGCATGCGCTGCGCCGCGCCGATGATCGCGACGGGCGGCGGACCAAGGCGGTCGTGCTGCACGATGCGGAAGACGTCGTGCACCCGCTCGAACTGCGCGTGTTCGATTCGCTGATCGACCATTATGCCGTCGTGCAATTGCCCGTCCTGCCGCTCGTCAAGCGCAGCTCGCGACTCGTGTCGGGGCATTATGCCGATGAGTTCGCCGAAGCGCATATGAAGCAGCTGGTCATCCGTACCGCGCTCGGTGCGGGGATGCCGCTGGCGGGGACGGGGTGTGCGATGTCCACCGCGATCCTCGATACCGTGGCGGCGACCCGCGACGGCGATCCGTTCGACGCGTCCAGCCTGACCGAGGATTATGAACTCGGGCTGCGGATCGCCCAGCTCGGTGGGGCCGGACGGTTTGCGCGGATCGTCGACGATGCGGGCGCGCTGATCGCGGTGCGGGCGTTCTTCCCGGCGACCTTCGATGCCGCCGTCCGGCAAAAGGCGCGCTGGATGACCGGGATCGCGCTGGCGGGCTGGGACCGGACCGGCTGGGCCCGTCCGCAGGCACTGGCCGATCACTGGATGCGGATGCGCGATCGGCGGGCGCCGCTCAGCATGGTCGTGCTGGCCGCCGCCTATGTCGGGCTGACCGCCTGGGTCCTGACGTTCCTGGTTCATGCGATGGTCCCGGCCGCGCAGGGCTGGCCGGCGATGCCGGTCGTCTGGCTGGCGGGGGCGAATATCGGGCTTCTCGTGTGGCGGCTCGGGATGCGGATGGCCTTCACCGCGCGCATCTACGGCTTGGCCGAGGCATTCTGGTCGCTGCCCCGCTTCGTCGTCGGCAATGTCATCAGCCTCATCGCCGCGCCGCGCGCCGTGGTCCGCTATATTGCGATGCTGCGCGGCGCGGCGCTGGTCTGGGACAAGACCCGGCATGAATTTCCCGATCTTCGATCATCGGGAGGGTGAGCGGGACGCACACGCTGCGCCACGGGTGAAGGGCGGGCGGCCGCTCCGTTTTCTCGCCGCCGCGCTCGGCGCATGGGTCGTGATGCGGATCCTGGTGCTGTCACCCTATGCCGCGGGGGTGCTGTCGCCCGGCGGATCTGGCAGCCTGCAGCGTCCTACTGTCGTGGCGGGCACGCGGCACGATCGGCAAGCTTCGCCCTCAGCCCGCGCCGTGGGTATCGCCACTACCGACCATCGTCGCGCCACCGCCGATGCGAACATCACTGCTGCCGCGGCCCACCGCCCCGACCGGCGTGTCACGCCGTCGCGACCGCCCTACTGGACCATCGGGCATGGTGCCCACGCGTCGCGCAGCCATGCCCGCGCCGCGCCGGTGCTCGCCGCGGTCATCCTGAACGCGGGCACGCGCGCCGTTGACGTTCGCACGACGCTCGCTGCAGATCGTGACGCCCAAGTCGCTATGGACGTCCAGCCCGACCTCGCGCTCGACCGGCAGGGCCGGATCGCGATGCTCCCGCCGCTCGGTCCGGCCGCGATCGGTGCGACCCGCGCAACTGCGCACGCGCCGCTGAGCGTCAGCAGCTGGCTGCTCGCGCGCGGTGGCGCGTCGGGTACGGTATCGGGGGGGCAATTGGGCGCATCGCAGGCGGGGGTGCGGGCCGTCTACGGAATCGACCCATCGCGGCGGCTCGGGCTGACCGCGCGGCTCGCCGCGCCGCTCGAGGGACGCGGACGCGAGGCGGCCCTCGGCATCGAATGGCGGCCGACCCGCTGGCCCGTCCGTCTGATCGCCGAACAGCGCTTCGTCCTCGACGGGGGCCGCGGCGGCCCGACGGTCGGCGTGATCGCAGGCTACGGCCCCGCCGAGATCGCACCCGGTGCGCGCATCGAGACCTATGGCCAGGCGGGGGCGATCATGCGCGACGGCGTCGAAGGGTTCGTCGATGCCGCCGCGCGCCTGACGCACGGCGTCGCGGATCGCGGTGGGCTCCGTCTCGACGCGGGGGTCGGCGCTTGGGTGAGCGCGCAGCGGGGGGCGACACGGGGCGATCTCGGTCCGTCGCTCGGGCTCGCACTGCCGCTCGGCCGACGATCGGTCCGTCTCGCACTCGACTGGCGCCAGCGTATCGCCGGCACCGCCCGGCCCGGCTCGGGTCCCGCATTCTCGGTCGGCAGCGACTTCTAGCCGGCCGCTAGCCCCCGCGGCCGGTTTGCGTATAACGACGCGCGTGGACCTGTATCTTCCCATCGCAAACCTGTCGGTCAATGCGCTCGTCATCATCCTGCTCGGCGGCGGTGTCGGGCTCTTGTCGGGGATGTTCGGGGTCGGCGGCGGCTTTCTGACGACGCCGCTGCTGATCGTCTATGGCATCCCGCCGACCGTTGCCGCCGCCTCGTCCGCAAGCCAGGTCACCGGGGCAAGCGTGTCGGGCGTGTTCGCGCATTTCCGCCGCAACGGCGTCGATGTGAAAATGGGCGGCGTCCTCGTCGCAGGCGGCATATTGGGCGCGTTCTTCGGCGCCTGGCTGTTCCGGCTGCTCCAGCAGAGCGGCCAGATCGATACCGTGATCGCGATCGTCTATGTCGTGATGCTCGGCTCGATCGGCGGCATGATGGCGAGCGAATCGATCGGGACGATCCGCCGTGCCCGGACCGGCCGCCCCGCCAAGCCGCGCAAGCGACGCCATCACCCGCTGGTCGCCGCGCTCCCGCTGCGCACGCGATTCTACGCCTCGGGCCTCTATATCTCGCCGCTGGCGCCGCTCCTGCTCGGCTTTTCGACCGGGATCCTGACCATGTTGCTGGGGATCGGCGGCGGGTTCATCCTGGTACCGGCGATGATCTATCTGCTCGGCATGGCGACGTCGGTGGTGGTCGGAACCTCGCTGTTCCAGACGCTGTTCGTCACCGCGGTGGCGACGATGGTGCATGCGACGACGACCAAGGCGGTCGACATCGTGCTGGCCGGGCTGCTGCTGATCGGATCGGTCGTCGGCGCGCAGATCGGTGCGCGGTTCGCGACCAAATTCCGTCCCGAATATCTTCGTCTCGGGCTCGCCGTGATGGTGCTGCTCGTCGGCGCACGGATCGTGCTCGGGCTGGTGTGGCGGCCCGAGGAGATCTTCTCGGTCACGCTGTCGTGAAGCCCGGCGCGCCGCTCCTCCTGCTCGCGCCGCTGCTGATGGCGCAGGCCAAGCCGGTGCTCGTCCCCGACGTGTCGCAGCGCAATATCGAGATCGCCTACAGCTTCACCGGGGCCGAACTGCTGCTGTTCGGCGCGATCCTCTATCCCGGCGGGCGCCTGCCGAGCGGCGAGAGTCCCACCGACATCGTCGTCGTCGTCAAGGGGCCGACCCAGTCGATCGTGATGCGCGAGAAGGAGAAGGTCGCCGGCATCTGGGTCAACACGTCGCGGCTGCGCTATCGGTCCGCGCCCAGTTTCTATGCGATCGCCTCATCCAAGCCGATCGGGCGGCTGGTCGACGACCGCACCCGGGCGATCTACGAACTCGGCCTCGACAGCCTGCAATTGTCGCCCGCGTCGAGCGCGCCGATTCCGACGCAGGACCGGTTCCAGCGCGGCCTGGTCGACCTGAAACGGCGTGCCGGGCTGTATTACGAGGCGCCGGGCGCAGTCGAGATCACCGATGACGTGCTGTACCGCGCGCGGGTTTCAGTGCCCGCGCGCGTACCGGTCGGGCGCTTCACCGCGGAAACCTTCCTGATCCGCGACGGCCGTGTGCTGGCCGCGGCGGTGCGCGACATCGACATCCGCAAATCGGGGTTCGAACGCTTCGTCGCGCGCGCGGCCGACCGGTCGGCGATCGCCTATGGCCTGGTCGCGGTCTTTCTCTCGATCTTTCTCGGTTGGGCGGCCGGCTGGATCGCGCGCCGGGTCTGAGGCGCGCGAGCGCTCACGCATTCTTTACCCGTGCGCGGCATGGATGCGGACATCTGGCAAAAGCCGGAGGATCGAGGACCGACCGCCTATGACCGACATGCCCGCCGCCCATCTGTTCCAGCGGGCGATTGCCGCCGCGGCGATCGTGGACGGCGCGGGGCCGGACGCACACCCGGGGGGACAGGCCGACGTCCCGATCGGCGTCATATCCGCGATCGCCGGTGCCAGCAGCCGGGTCCTGCTCGACCGGACCGCGATCGCGCCGCTGCTCGCGCACTCCGACGCGGTGCTGGCCGCCGCCGGCCAGGTCGGCAGCCAGGTCAAGATCCGGGTCGGCACGTCATGGATCATCGCCAATGTCCGCTCGCTCGCGCTCGAGGCGGCGATGGGCAGCGTCATCGCGGGCGAGATCGATTTCCTTGGCGAGGGGGATGAGGACCGGGCGACCGGCGCGTTGTACGGATTCCGCCGCGGCGTGACGCGCTATCCCATGCCGGGCTGCGAGGTGTTCGCGGTCACGACGCGCGACCTGCGCGAGGTCTATGCCGCCGAGGACCGCGCGAATATCGCGATCGGTACCGTCTATCCGACCGCCGACGTTCCCGCCGCGCTGTATGTCGATGCGATGCTGGGCAAGCATTTCGCGCTCGTCGGCTCGACCGGCACGGGCAAGTCGACCGCTGCCGCGCTGATCCTGCACCGGATCTGCGACCTCGCGCCGCAGGGGCATATCGTGATGATCGACCCGCATGGCGAATATGCCGCGGCCTTTGGCACGAACGGCGCAATCCACGACGTGTCGAACCTGCAAATGCCCTATTGGCTGATGAATTTCGAAGAGCATTGCGAGGTCTTCCTGACCAGCACCGGGGAACAGCGCCAGTTCGATGCGGACATCCTCGCCAAATGCCTGCTTGCCGCCCGTGCGAAGAGCCGGCTCGGCCAGGCGATCGCCAAGCTGACGGTCGACGCGCCGATTCCCTATCTGCTCAGCGACCTGACCGGCATCATCAGCCTCGAAATGGGCAAGATGGACCGCGCGGGCGACATCAGCCCCTATCTGCGGCTCAAGGGCAAGATCGACGAGATCAAGGCGGATCCGCGCTATGGCTTCATGTTCTCGGGGATGCTCGTCGCGGATACGATGGCGGCGTTTCTCCAGCGCATCTTCCGCCTGCCCGGCGACGGCCGGCCGATCTCGATCATCGACGTATCGGGCGTGCCGTCGGACATCACCGCCGTCGTCGTCGCGATGCTCGCACGGATGACGTTCGATTTCGCGATCTGGTCGCGCAACGAGCCGCAGCGACCGATCCTGCTCGTCTGCGAGGAGGCGCATCGCTACATCCCGAACGATCGTCAGGCGGAAAGCTCGGTCGGGCGGATCCTCGGACGGATCGCCAAGGAGGGCCGCAAATACGGCGTTTCGCTCGGGTTGATCACGCAGCGCCCGTCCGATCTGGCGGAAGGCGTCCTGTCGCAGTGCGGGACGATCGTCGCGATGCGGCTCAACAACGAACGCGATCAGGCCTTTGTCCGCGCGGCGATGCCCGAGGGCGCACGCGGCTTTCTCGAATCCATCCCTGCGCTGCGCAATCGCGAGGCCATTATCTGCGGGGAGGGCGTTACGATCCCGATCCGCGTCGCGTTCGACGATCTCGAGGACACGCGCCGCCCTGCCTCGAGCGATCCGCTCTTCTCGGCGCTATGGCGCGATGTCGGCGGCGAGGAGCAGATTATCGACCGGACGATCCTGAAATGGCGCGCGCAGGGCAAGTGAGCCGGCTGTCGGTCGTCGTGGCGGGTGCTACTCGCGGCGGCGCCTAGGCGGCGTAGTCGGTTTCGGTGATCTCGTTGTCCGCCATCAGCCGCAGCCGGTTGATCAGGCGGCATGCGATCTCCGGCTTGCCGGGCCCGTTCGGGGTGGCGAGCATCGGGATGAGCTGCTGGTCGACGAACGTGTCGGGACCCGAATAGGCCAGCGAAAAGCGCCGGAACCCCCGGTCGAGGCCGATCATGTCCGTGATGATCGTCACGTCGCTATGGCGCCGGTCGGCGCTCAGCCGCGCGAGCAGATTGGAGATCGCCGGATCCGGTCCCTCGACCAACTGGACGAAGTGCAGATCGGTGATGATCAGCGCGCCGGTGATGCCGGCCTGTGCGTTCCGCGCACTGGACTCGTTGACGATCTCCATCAGCGCGCGCTGATCCATCGCGATATCGGGCTTGATCTTGCTCAGATACAGCACTGTCCGCAAGGCTGGCACGGGCGTCGCGCGGGCGGGCCGGATCGCGGTGACGGGTGTCGGCCGGGGTTGCGGCCGGCTGGCGATCCGCAGGGCCCAGTCCTGCTCGCGGCGCATCGCGCGTCCCGGAACATAGCCCTGGATCGAAATGAGCCGTCCGGTCGCGGTCGAGGAGAGCCCTGTCTGCATGATCGTCACATATCCGGTAAAGCGATGGTGCATCCCGCCTAGCATGGCGCATGTCAGCACTGTAATATCGTAGAACTACGAACCGGACTTTAGTATGGGATCTGCGTCCGTGATCGGGACCCACAGCGCGTTAGTCTGTTCGAATTCGGAAAGATGATCGATCAATAGTGCACGCGGTCGACACGGGCATCTGCGGGGACTCGGTGGCGGATGCAGATCCGTATGGCGCGGCGCGCGTTGCTAGGTGCCGGTGCGGACCGCGAGCAGGCGGGCGACCCGCGCCTTGAACGCGCGCAATGCCGGGCCGGACAGCTGTGCCGCGCTCGCCAGCGATACCGATCGCGGATTGATCGCGCCGCCATTCCTCCACACTTCCCAGTGGAGATGCGGCCCCGTCGACATACCGGTCGAGCCGACATAGCCGATGACCTGGCCCTGGCGTACGCGCGTGCCCGATGCGACCGCGATCCGGCTCATATGGCCATAGCCGCTCGCCAGACCGCCGCCGTGGACGAGCTTGACGAAATTGCCATAGCCGCCGGTCCGGCCCGCGAAGCTGACCACCCCGTCGGTCATCGCATGGATCGGCGCGCCCCGCGGCGCCCCGATGTCGAGTCCCTTGTGCATCCGCGTGAAGCCGAGCAGCGGATGCACGCGCAGGCCGAAACCGGACGTGATGCGGCCCATCACCGGCATGCCCGACACGGCGCGGCGTTCGGTCTGGCCATTGGCGTCGAACCAGCCGCCGCGGCCGGCGTCTTCGCCCTCTGCAGTGTCGAGATCCGACTGGTTGTTGGTCGCAGCGGCCGGTGCGAAGCGGACGAGCTGCAGCGTGCGCCGTCCCTGGTCGATCCCGGCGAACAGCAGCGCGCCGATCCGCGTTTCGCCGGTCGCGGCGCGTTCGCGGGCAACGATCAGGTCGAAACGGTCCGTCGCGCTGACGTCGCGACCGATCGAAAGCCGCGTCGCGATCGCCTTGATATAGGTCTCGACCGCCTTGGCCGGCACGCCGGCGGCGCGCATCGACCGGTAGAGGCTCGATCCGGCGAGCCCCTGGATCCGCAGCGGCGTGCGGTCGACCGCGATCGCCGTGCGCGTCATTGCCAGACCCGCTGCGGTGCGGTGCAATGATACGTCGAGGTCGAACCGTGCGCGCACCGCGAGCGAGTCGAGCGGACGCGCGACCGTGCGATTTGCACGCCGGCCCAGCGTCAGCGCGATCCGCGTGCCCGCCGGGATCGCGCCGGGATCGACCGTCTGCGCGATCAGCGCCGATGCAGCACTGGCGTCACGCCGGCTGACGCCCGCGCGGATCAGGACCCGGTCGAAGGCATCGCCCTGACCCAGTGTCGCGGCAAGATCGACGCTGGGCCGTTCGGGGGCCTGCGCGAGCGGCACGACAAGGTCGTTCGCCGCCATCCGCCGCCCCGTATCCGCGCCCTGGCCGAGCGGCGCGATCGCCAGTGCCCGCGCCTGCTCGCGTGCCGAACCGGCCAGCGGTGCGGGGACGCCGCCGGTCAGCGGACGAAAGCCGGGGGCGAGCATGACGGTCGCAGCGCACAGCGCGGTGCAGGTCGCGAGGCCGCGCCACCACGTCGCACTACCGATCGCGCTGCCCAGATCGGGCACCCAGTCGATCCGTGCTGCGGCGTCGTGCAACCGCGTGATGCCCCGGGGAATTGCGTCGGAACCGGTGGTGGCGGCGCGCCCGAAACCTCGGGCGTCGATGCCGCCCGCCAGCGCCAGTTCCTGCTCCGTCCCTAGATACACGTCGCGCACCTCGTGGCCCAAATTCCTGGCGCACATTTCCGGCCAGGCTCGCCGTTCCCCCCGGCGCGGGTCGGAGTCCTGTGCAGCAAGGGTCCTAAAGTCAAATTAACCCGCCGCACGCCAGCCACGCACGACGACGAGGCGTGGTGCGGCGGGGGCGGACGGAAGCCTGTGCGCGGAATACGGCGAACTTGTCCTGCCGGTCATTGCGCCGCGCGACCTAACGCCCGATGTTCAAGGCTATGAGTGACGATGTGTCCGGCGGCGTGACCGCGGTCCTGGGGCCGACCAACACAGGCAAGACGCACCTCGCGATCGAGCGGATGTGCGCGCATTCGAGCGGCATGATCGGCTTCCCGCTGCGACTGCTGGCGCGCGAGGTCTATGACCGCGTCGTCGCGATCAAGGGCGCGAACCGCGTCGCGCTGGTCACCGGCGAGGAAAAGATCATGCCGCCCGATGCGCGCTGGCTGCTCTGCACCGCCGAATCGATGCCCGACCGCGACGTCGCGTTCGTCGGGCTGGACGAGGCGCAGCTGGGCGCCGATCCCGAGCGCGGCCATGTATTCACCGACCGGCTGCTCCGTGCCCGCGGACGCGAGGAGACGATGATTCTCGGCTCCGAGGCGCTGCGGCCGATGATCAAGGCGCTCGTGCCCGGGGCGGAAATCGTCAACCGCCCGCGTTTCTCGACGCTTACCTATGCGGGCGCCAAGAAGATCAGCCGCCTGCCCAAGCGGTCCGCGATCGTCGCCTTCTCGGCCGAGGAGGTCTATGCCGTCGCCGAGATGCTGCGGCGGCTGCGCGGTGGTGCGGCGGTGGTGATGGGCGCGCTGTCACCGCGTACCCGCAACGCGCAGGTCGCGATGTTCCAGGCGGGCGAGGTCGATTATCTCGTCGCCACCGACGCGATCGGCATGGGGCTCAACATGGACGTCGCGCATGTCGCGTTCGCCAGCCTCAACAAGTTCGACGGCAAGCGCCAGCGTCGCCTGACCGTGGCCGAGATGGCGCAGATCGCGGGCCGCGCCGGGCGACACCAGCGCGACGGCACGTTCGGCGCGCTGTCCGATGACGGGCCCGGCGCGTTCCTGCCCGAAGAGGTGCTCGCGATCGAGGAACACCGCTTCCCGCGCCTCGAAAACCTTTACTGGCGGCAGGGTGAACCCGATTTTGCCAGCATCGACGCGCTGGTCGCCAGCCTCGAGGCGCGCCCGCCCGCGGGCGTCCTGCGCGCCGCACCCCAGGCGCTCGACCTCGGCGTGCTCAAGCGGCTCGCCGAGGAGGGCTGGGTGCGCGAACGGACGCGGCACCCGAAGATGGTCGCGCGGCTCTGGGCGGCGTGCGGCATCCCTGATTTCCGCAAGGTCGGGCTCGACCCGCATGCGCGCTTCGTCTCGCGGGTGTTCGGACATCTCAGCGAGGGGCGGGGGCATATCCCGCACCAATGGTTCGCCGACGAGATCGTGCGGCTCGACACCGTCGCGGGCGACGTGCCGGTGATCGCGGGCCGGATCGCGGCGACGCGGATCTGGGCCTATATCGCGCAGCGGGCCGACTGGCTCGCCGAGCCCGCGCACTGGGCCGCGCGCACCGCCGCGCTCGAGGAGCGTCTGTCCGACGCGCTTCATGCCAGTCTGACGCAGCGCTTCGTCGACAAGCGTACGACCGCGCTGATGCGTCAGATCGGTGCGGACGCCGCGTCGCTCCCGGTCGTGATCGGTCCGGAGGGCGAGGTGATGGTCGAGGATCACCCGATCGGCCGCCTCGACGGCTTCCGCTTCACCGTCGCCGCCGACGCGCGCGCCAGCGACAAGCGCCTGCTGCTCGCCGCCGCCGAAAAGCGGCTGACGGGCGAACGCACGCGGCGCGGCCAGTCGCTCGTCGATGCGCCGGATGCGGACATCGCGCTCGACGAGTCGGCGCAGATCGTATGGGCGGGGCATCCCGTCGCCCGGCTCGGCGCAGGGCCGTCCTTCGCCCGCCCGAAACTGATCCTCGATCGCGCGCTCGACTGTCTCGACAAGGCGGCGCGCGAGCGGATCGAGACGCGCCTGTCGCGCTGGCTCGCGGCGATGCTGAAGCGGCGGCTCGCGGTGCTCGTCGATCTTGCCGCGCTCAGCCGCGACGCGGACGCGACCCCGGCGCTGCGCGCGGTCGCCAGCGCGATCGAGGAAGCGGGCGGGATCCTGCCCCGCCTGCCAATGCGGCTCGCGCTCGAGGCGGTTGATCCTGACGAGCGCAAGCGGTTGCGCAAAATCGGCATCATGATCGGTGCGCTCGACCTGTTCGACGTCCGCCTGCTCAAGCCCGAGCCGGCGCGCTGGCGCCGTATCCTCGCTAGCATCCGCGGGACGGTGATCACCGCGCCGCGCGACGGGGCGACCGTGCTCGCGCGCGGCAGTGATGGCGCGACGCTCGAGGCCGGGTTCCGCCCGCTGGGGCTTCAGGCGGTGCGCGTCGACCTGATCGAGCGTATCGCCCGCGCCGCGCATGATTCGCGCACCGGCCGCGCACCGTTCGCGCCCGACCCGGCGCTCGCGACCTCGATCGGGCTCGAGCCTGCGTCGATCGAGCGGCTGATGGCCGAGCTGGGCTTCAAGGCGCTGGCGGGCGACACGCCGCGCTGGGTCTGGCGCGGCCGCCCGCCCGCGCGCGCCGTCCCTGCGACGCCGATCGACCCGTCGCGGCAGAACGCGTTTGCCGGGCTTGCCGCACTGGTCCGCCATGGTTGAAGGCGCGATGCGGATCGATCGGTTCCTGTGGTTCGTCCGGCTCGCCAAGACGCGCAGTGCGGCCCAGGCGATCGCCGAGAAGGGGCATCTGCGAATCGACGGCCGCGCGATCGACCGCGCACACTGTCCCGTCCGGATCGGCAACGTCCTCACCTTCGCCGCCAACGACCGCGTCCGCGTGATCCGCATCGAGGCACTGCCGACACGCCGCGGTCCCGCCCCCGAAGCGCAGGCGTGCTATCAAGACCTGATCGCTGGCCAGACCCCCGCCGGCACCGAAGCGGACGACGTCGCACCACCCCGCCCGTCATCCTGACGAAAGTCAGGATCCAGGATACCGAAGGACAGCGTCTCATGGCCTTGGATCCTGACTTTCGTCAGGATGACGGCGTGGTTTGGACGGAAGCGGTCGGAGGCGGCAAAGCCTGATAACGTCTCGCAGAAGGCTTGCTATGATTGACGCGACGGGCCTGCGCGCATAGTCGCAGGCCGTTCGTCGCCGGGAAGGAATCCGGCCCAGGAGTTCTGCAATGACCTACGTCGTCACCGATGCCTGCATCCGCTGCAAGTACATGGATTGCGTGGAAGTGTGCCCGGTCGATTGCTTCTACGAGGGCGAGAACATGCTGGTGATCAATCCCAGCGAGTGCATCGACTGCGGCGTGTGCGAACCCGAATGCCCCGCCGAGGCGATCCTGCCCGACACCGAGAGCGGGCTGGAGCAGTGGCTCGAACTCAACACGACCTTCTCCGCGCAGTGGCCCAACGTCACGCGCAACGACAACCAGACGCCTCCCGACGCGGACGCGATGAAGGGCGTTGAGGGCAAGTTCGACAAGTATTTCTCGCCCGAGCCCGGCGCCGGCGACTGAAAATCGCACGAAATTCGTGTCTTTATGGCGGATTGGGGCACGAGGGCTGTCACGATCGGCTGGTAATTTTGTTGCAAAGATGGTAATTGGGTCCGTGACGGGCGCGATATGTCAAGTCGTCCGCCTGGAGTATGTTCGAACCCTATTCCTCCACGGTGCAATCCGGCGAACGCGTCGCTGTGGCACCGCGTGGAGGCATTGATCCGGAAAGGCCCCCAATGGCTGCCAAGGCACTGTCCTTCGACGTCGGTGATTTCGTCGTTTACCCAAAGCACGGAGTCGGCCGTGTGATCGAGCTGCAACGCTCGGAAATCGCCGGCATGACGCTCGAACTCTACGTCCTCCGTTTCGAGAAGGAGCGCATGACGCTCCGCGTTCCGACCAACAAGGCCGAAAGCGTCGGCATGCGCAAATTGTCCTCGGACAAGACCATGCGCGAGGCGATGGACACGCTCAAGGGCAAGCCCAAGGTCAAGCGCACCATGTGGTCGCGCCGCGCGCAGGAATATGAGGCGAAGATCAATTCGGGCGACCTCGTGTCGATCGCCGAAGTGGTCCGCGACCTGTTCCGCGCCGACGACCAGCCCGAGCAGAGCTATTCCGAGCGTCAGATCTTCGAAGGTGCGACCAGCCGTCTCGCCCGCGAACTCGCCGCGATGGAAGAGATTGACGAGCCCAAGGCGCAGGAGAAGATCCTCGACATCCTCCGCGCTGCCGCCGCGATCTACAACAAGGACAAGCTGCCTGCCTGACCGCTGGCGCTCCGTTCGATGACGCAAGGGCGGTCCCGCGGGGCCGCCCTTTTGCGTTTCTGGCCCGCCGGCCGATGACCACCACGGATTCCGCTTCCGCCTCTCGCCGATCGGGTGTATTGTCTGGGCAATACACAGGAGGATGCCATGAAGTATCTCGCGCTCGGTCTCATGATGCCGCTTGCCGCCTGCTCGTTCAGCTGGTCGGGGGACGATGACGGGGCGGGGGCATCGCCGAGCGGCACCGGCACGACCCGCACCTATATGGTCAGCGATTTCAGCACGATCGACCTGCGCGGTGCGAGCGATGTCGATGTGCGCGTGGGAACTGGCTTTTCGGTGCGTGCGCAGGGGCCTGCCGAGGCGCTCGACCGGCTGACGATCGAGCGGGACGGCGACACGCTCGAGATCGGGCGGCGCAAGGGCGTCAATCTCAACTGGGGGCGATCGGGCAAGGTCAAGGTCTTCGTCACGCTGCCGCGGCTGGCGGCGGCGGCGATATCGGGATCGGGGGACATGACCGTCGACCGGGTCGAGGGAACGCGATTCGCGGCCGATGTCGCAGGCTCCGGCAGCCTGGGGGTCGCGGCGGTGAAGGTCGACGATCTCGCCGTCTCGATCGCGGGCTCGGGCAGCGTCTCGGCGGCAGGATCCGCGCGGGCGCTGGCGGTCGAGATCGCCGGCTCGGGGGATGTCGACGCAGCCGGGCTCAAGGCCCGGTCCGCGCGGGTCGAGATTGCCGGCTCGGGCAGCGTCCGGGCGGTCGTCGATGGCCCTGCCACCGTCGACATGATGGGGTCGGGCGATGTCGACCTGGGCAGCGCGGCGCGGTGCACCGTGTCCAAGATGGGCTCCGGCTCGGTCCGCTGCGCACCGTGACCCGCTGCGCGCACGGCTTGCGTCGGTGCGCCGAAGCGGCAACGATCTGGCGATGATCCGTTTTCTTGTCCTGCCGCTCCTGTTTGCCTGTCCCGTTGCCGCAGCCGCGGCCGATCGTAGCGTGTCGGTGGGCAGCTTCGAGCGGGTCCGGATCGACGGTCCGTTCGACGTGCGCCTCGTCACGGGATCGCCCGGCGCAAAGGTCTCGGGGGATCCGCATGCGACCGAGGCGGTCGACATCCGCGTTGACGGTGCGACGCTGTCGGTCCGGCGGAGCACGAGCCGCTGGGGCGAGCGCCCCGAGATGGGGGCGCAGCGCCCGGTCATCGTGACGCTGTCCACCCCGCGTCTTGCCTTTGCCAGCGTCGTGGCGGGGGGGCGGCTGACGATCGATCGCATGAAGGGGCTGCGGCTGGATCTCGCGGTCAGCGGTGCGGGCAGCCTTGCGGTGAACGATACGCAGGCGGACCAGCTGAACGCCACCGTCATCGGCACGGGGCGGATGACGCTGGCAGGGCGCAGTGCGCGCGCGCGTCTGACCGTCAGTGGTCCGGGGCTGATCGACGCGACCGCACTTGCCGTCGATGATCTCGTCGTCATGCAGGACGGCGTCGGCGAAACCCGCGCCTCGGCGCGCCGCACCGCGCAGGTGACGAACGGCGGTGCGGGCTCGGTCACGGTCGCGGGCACCGCCGCCTGCACGGTCCGCGCTGCCGCGACCGGCCCGGTGATCTGCGGCCGCTAGGCGCGCAGGCTAGATCAGCGCGAGTTCGGCGAGCTTGGTCATCAGCGCGGGCGGCATGATGTCGAGCCCGGTCGCGTCGCCGCCCAGATCGAGCGGCGCATCGGCGCCCTCCAGATACCGCCACCCCTGATGTGCGCGCTTCGGCCGCGCTTGAACGAGCACCAGTCTGGGATCGATATGGATCGCGACTCGTCCGCCCTCCGCCTCGCCAAAGCCCAGGATCGGCGACCGCGCGATCAGCTGGTGCTTCAGGATCCAGTACATCGAACCGCCTTCGCCGACCGGCCCCGCCACCTCCTCGTGTCGCTTGGGCAGGTAGCGGGTGGTCAGGAACACGGGGCCCTCCTCACCGCGCAGCCGCAGGCGCTCCGCCAGATGGTCGACGCTGTCCGCGCCGAACGCGACTTTGGTGAGGTGAAGCGGCATCCGTCTGGAAATGGGCGCTAATCCGCGCCAGTCAACCGGAGCGTCAACCGTGCAGCCCCCACAGGCTGGCAAGGCCGAGGAACGAGAAGAACCCCATCGTGTCGGTCATCGTCGTCACGAACACCGCCGACGAGACCGCCGGATCGATCCGGAACTTGTCGAGCGTGATCGGGACCAGCACGCCGGAAAGCCCTGCGGTGATGTTGTTGGTCAGCATCGCCGCGGCGATCACGATCGACAGATCAGTGTTGCGGAAGATCACATAGGTGCCAAGCCCGATCAGCGTGCCCAGCATGACGCCATTGGCCGTGGCGATCCGGAATTCGCGGACGATCATCCGCTTGGTGTTCGAACTCGTCAGCTGGTTGGTTGCGAGCGCGCGGACCACGACCGCGAGCGTCTGCGTCCCGGCATTGCCGCCCATCCCCGATACGATCGGCATCAGCACCGCGAGCAATGCGAAGCTCGCGATCGTCCCCTGGAACAGCCCGACGACCGACGACGCGACCATCGCGGTGCCCAGATTGACCACCAGCCAGGTGAAGCGCGTCCGCACCGTCAGCCGGATCGGTTCGTTGATGTCGCCGTCGCCAGCCCCTGCCAGACGCAGCGTATCCTCGCCCGCCTCTTCGGAAATGATGTGGACGATGTCGTCGACGGTGATCATGCCGACCAGCCGGCCGCCATGATCGACCACCGCGGCGGAGATCAGCGCATATTTCTGGAAGCGGAGCGCCACCTCTTCCTGGTCCATGTCGACCGGGATCAGCGTCTGTTCGCGCTTCATCACATCGGCCATCGCAATCCCGCGCGGCGTGCGCAGCATCCATGACAGCTGGCACGTGCCGATCGGCTTGTGCGCGGGGTCGACGACGAAGATTTCCCAGAAATCGGTCGTCAGCTCCTCGTGACCGCGCAGATAATCGATCGCGTCGCCGACGGTCCAATGCTCGGGCACCGCGATCAGCTCGCGCTGCATCAGGCGGCCCGCGGATTCCTCGGGGTAGCTCAGCGCCTCCTCGATCGCGGCGCGATCGTCGGGATCGAGCGCGCGCAGCACCGCGCGCTGCTCGTCCTCGTCCATGTCCTCGATGATCGCGACCGCGTCATCGGTATCGAGTTCGGAGGCGAGGTCGGCGACCTGGTGCGGCTCGAGTGCGTCGATCAGATCCTCGCGGACATAATCGTTCATCTCGGCGAACACGTCGCCGTCGAGCAGGTCGGTGACCGCGCGCGCCAGCGCCGCGCGATCCTCCTGCGGCGTCAGCTCGAACAGATCCGCGATGTCGGCGGGGTGCAGCGGCTCGACCAGCGCGCGTGCCGCCGCATTGTCGCCGTCCTCGACCGCGTCGAGCACGGCGCGGACGAATTCGGGCCGCAACCGGTCGTCGCGATCGAGCTGCGTTTCGGGCTGGGTCTCGGTTTCGACCTCGGGAAGCTCGAGTTCGCTCATGGCTGCCTCCCTTAAAAGCGTGCGCTTGGGCCCTAACGCGCTGCGCATGCATTTGCCAGTCGCGGGGTGGATCCCTATCTGCCGCGCATCAATTCAGGAGAAGACCCAATGGCCGATACCCCCGAAACGCTGACGCTGACCCTCGACGGCGGTGACGTGACGATCAAGCTGCGCCCCGATCTGGCCCCGAAGCATGTCGAGCGCATCGTCGAGCTGGCCAATGACGGCTTCTATGACGGCGTCGTGTTCCACCGCGTGATCCCGGGCTTCATGGCGCAGGGCGGCGATCCCACCGGCACCGGCATGTCGGGCTCGGACAAGCCGAACCTCAAGGCGGAATTCTCGGCCGAGCCGCATGTCCGCGGCGTGTGCTCGATGGCGCGCACCAACCAGCCCGACACGGCGAACTCGCAGTTCTTCATCGTGTTCGACGACGCGCGCTTCCTCGACAAGCAGTACACCGTCTGGGGTGAAGTCACCAACGGCATGGAGCTGATCGACGCGCTCCCCAAGGGCGAGCCGCCGCGCGCACCCGGCAAGATCGTGAAGGCCCGCGCAGCCTGAGCTGAAGACTGCACCGGCGCAGCGAAGCTGCGTCGGAGACAGTCGAAGCCGGCCGGCGGAGCAAAGCTCCGTCCGACGGCGAGGCTTAGCCGCAACGCGCTTCAAGTCAGAAGCGCGTCGCGGTTGCTACCCTGATCCTCTCTCAACCGTACATCCGGTATCCGAGCGGAGGCTGCGCCTCGCTAAACTTCCGCCAGCGTCTTGATCAGCCAGTCGTGGAACAGCTTGACCGGCTTGGCCTGCAACGCGCGCGGGCGGCAGACGAACCAATAGCTGTACGGGCTCTCCACCTCGATTTCGAACAGCCGCACGAGCCGCGGATCATTCGCATCCTCGAAATGGCTGGCATGCATGAACGCGACGCCCAGCCCCTGCGCCGCCGCCTCGAGCATCAGCGCCCCCGAATCGAAATGATCGATCGCCAGCGGCTCGATATCGTCGAGCCCAGCCGCCGTCCGCCACGCGGTGAACGTATCCGTCATGTCGCGGTGGACCAGCG
Organism: Sphingomonas sp. PvP018; assembly: GCF_017876865.1. Lineage (NCBI taxonomy): Bacteria > Pseudomonadati > Pseudomonadota > Alphaproteobacteria > Sphingomonadales > Sphingomonadaceae > Sphingomonas > Sphingomonas sp. PvP018. The sequence continues at coordinate 2,615,529 of NZ_JAGIOU010000001.1, forward strand.
CGGTCAGCGTCGAGAGCTGTTCGGGTCGGGTGATCGGATCGGCGCGGTCGAGCAGCGTGCGCGCACCGATCACATAGACCGAATTGCGATCGAGCCGCCGCGCATAGAAGGCCGGATCGATCTCGCGTGACAGGGCGATCACCGCGTCCAGCCCGTCGCCCAGCCGCGATACCAGATGCGCCGCGGTATCGATGTCGAGATGCAGTTCGGGATGCGACGCGCGCAGTTCGCCGAGTCGCGGGAACAGCTTCTGCGACGCATAGAGCGGCAGGATGCCGAGCCGCAGCCGCAGCACCTCGGTCGTGCTGGTCATCGACTCGACCGCATCCGACAGCGAATCGAGCACCGGCGCGATCTGCGCGAGCAGGCGTTCGCCGTCGGCGTTCAGCACCATCGCCTGGTGCCGGCGTGCGAACAGCGGCTTGGCAATGAACCGCTCGAGGCTCTGCACGCGTCGGCTGAGCGCGGGCGCGGACAGCGCCAGATCCTCCGCGGCGGCCTTGATCGAGCCCAGCCGCGCGACCTGGACGAACGCCTCGATAGCCCCGAGTGGCGGCAGCCTCCGCATGATTCCTCCCCGACTCCCTTATCCGACTCGATGCATGTGATCCGCATCATTGGCCGCATTGAAGCCTACGATTGCAGTTAGCGCAATCGTAGCGGATCCATTCGCACTTGCAACATGAACCGCCTCGACGCAAAAAGACCTCGCCTTTCAGGCATCCTCTCCTAAAAACTTTCATGGGCTGGCCTTCATTGGCCGGCCCTTTTTTTGTCTTTTCAAGTCCTCGCAAGCCCGGCGGCGGCCCCCCATCTGACACGCTTCGAGTTTGAAGGAGTCGAGATGCCCGATAGCGAAACCCCGACGCGGAAAATCCAGGTGGCGAACGCGCGTCCCGAGGACAGCGGCCGCGGCTTGGCGCATCTGCCGCGCGCGCTGATGGCGACGCTCGGCATCGGCGAGGGCGACGTGATCGAGATCCTCGGCAAGCAGAACACCCCCGCGCGTGCGGTCGGGCCGTATCCGGAGGACGAGGGGCTCGACATCCTGCGCATCGACGGGCTCCAGCGCGCCAATGCGGGCGTCGGCTCGGGCGACTTCGTCGAGGTGCGCAAGGCCGAATCGAAGCCCGCGACGCGCGTCGTCTTCGCGCCCGCACAGCAGAATCTGCGGCTTCAGGGCTCGACCAACGCGTTGAAGCGCACATTCCTCGGCCGGCCGATCTGCCAGGGCGACATCGTCGCGACCGCGGGGCATCAGCGCGTCGGCAACATGCCCGCGGGCGTCCAGCAGTTCATGAACGCGCCCGCTTATGCACTGCAGGAGATCCGCCTCGCGGTGATCGCCGCCAGCCCCAAGGGCGTCGTCCATATCGACGAGAATACCGAGATCGAGCTGCGCCCCGAATATGAGGAGCCGCAGGACGCACGCCGCGCCGACGTCACCTATGACGATATTGGCGGCATGGCGCAGACGATCGACCAATTGCGCGAGATGGTCGAGCTGCCGCTGCGCTATCCCGAGCTGTTCCAGCGCCTCGGCGTCGATCCGCCCAAGGGCGTGCTGCTGCACGGCCCCCCCGGCACGGGCAAGACGAGGCTCGCGCGCGCGGTCGCCAACGAATCCGACGCGCAGTTCTTCCTGATCAACGGCCCCGAGATCATGGGGTCGGCCTATGGCGAATCGGAAGGCAAGCTGCGCCAGGTGTTCGAGGAGGCCGCCAAGGCCGCACCGTCGATCGTCTTCATCGACGAGATCGATTCGATCGCGCCCAAGCGCGGGCAGGTGTCGGGCGAGGCGGAAAAGCGTCTCGTCGCGCAGCTGCTGACGCTGATGGACGGGCTGGAGGCACGCGCCAATCTCGTCGTGATCGCCGCAACCAATCGTCCCGAGGCGATCGACGAGGCGCTGCGGCGTCCCGGCCGGTTCGACCGTGAAATCGTCGTCGGCGTTCCCGACGAGCGCGGCCGCCGCGAGATTCTTGGCATCCATGCGCGCGGCATGCCTTTGGGCGACCGGGTCGATCTCGACGAGCTGGCGCGCACGACCTACGGCTTTGTCGGTGCCGATCTCGCAGCGCTGGCGCGTGAGGCGGCGATCGAGGCGGTGCGGCGGATCATGCCCAAGCTCAACCTCGAGGAGCGCACGATCCCGCCCGAGGTGCTCGACGACCTGTCGGTCACGCGTGAGGATTTCCTCGGCGCGCTCAAACGCGTCCAGCCGTCGGCAATGCGCGAAGTGATGGTCCAGGCGCCGACCGTGCGCTGGGCCGATGTCGGCGGGCTCGACGATGCGCAGATGCGGCTGAAGGAGGGCGTCGAGCTTCCGCTCAAGAATCCCGACGCGTTCCGCCGCTTGGGCATCCGCCCGGCCAAGGGCTTCCTGCTCTATGGCCCGCCCGGCACCGGCAAGACGCTGCTTGCGAAGGCGGTCGCGCGCGAGGCGGAGGCGAACTTCATCGCCACCAAATCGTCCGACCTGCTCAGCAAATGGTATGGTGAGAGCGAGCAGCAGATCACACGACTGTTCCAGCGCGCGCGTCAGGTCGCACCCTGCGTGATCTTCATCGACGAGCTCGATTCGCTGGTGCCCGCCCGCGGTAGCGGGGCGGGCGAGCCGCAGGTGACCGAGCGTGTGGTGAACACGATCCTTGCCGAGATGGACGGTCTGGAGGAGCTCCAGTCGGTCGTCGTGATCGGCGCGACCAACCGGCCCAATCTGATCGACCCGGCGCTGCTTCGCCCGGGGCGGTTTGACGAGCTCGTCTATGTCGGCGTGCCCGACAAAGCGGGGCGCCGCCGGATCCTCGGCATCCAGACGCAGAAGATGCCGCTCGCGTCCGACGTCGATCTCGATCGTCTCGCGGACCGCACCGACCGGTTCTCGGGCGCGGATCTGGAGGACGTCGTCCGCCGCGCAGGGATGATCGCGCTGCGTCGCTCGATCGATTCGACCGACGTGACGATGGCCGATTTCGACAATGCGCTGAAAGAGTCGCGCGCCAGCGTCACGCCCGAAACCGAGCGTGAGTATGAGCAGATGGCGGCTCGCCTGAAACAGGACGCGACGGCCATCCAGCCGATCGGCTTCGCCTTCCCCAGTAAAGGCGCGGCGTGATCATCGCCCCTCTCCTTGACGGGAGAGGGGCTACCGCCAGCATGGTTCCATTCGGCGGTCTATAGTCGACTGGCCGAATGGCCCTGATCTTGTGCCATGTGTTGACATTACCGGGCACGGGTCCAATGTAACTTTCATGTACGCATCCGCGACACATAAGCGTTTCCTCGACCACGCCGGCCAACTCGCCGCACGGGGTTAGCCCGAGCTCGCGGCTATAGGCCGCTCGAGTTCGGGCTTTATTCGATCTGACCTTTGGGACGTGCGCTGCACGCCCATGATCTCGAATATACGGAAACCACGCAATGTCAGGCCCAGCCTCTGAATCTGGCGATCACTCGCCAGCGCGCCGCGACGTCGATGAAGACGCCCTATCCCCGAAAACCTCGTTGCGGATGCGTCCCAGGCATTTCTTTTCGAAGCAATTCGATATGGAAATCGTCGAGGATTATTCGAAGGAAGAGGCCGATCGGGACTCCGCTGGGCAGCCGAAATGGCTCAACCGACTGATCCAGATGAACTTGTTACTGATGATCCTCTTGATCGGGGTTCCGCTGCTTCTGTACTGCATCGGAATGTCGGCGAAATAGCGGAGCCGCTGCCTGATGAATCTCGGGTCAGCCGCCCGACGCGTCCTTCGCCTCATTCAGCGTCGCCCAGGCATAGCCGATCAACACCACGCACGCCGCGCCCGCGACCAGATAGGGCAGCGAATGCTGCGCCTCGTACAGCCCGACCCCGATCGACGGCCCGAGCACGAAGCTCGCGCCGTTGATGCTGGTCACCTTGCCCGCGACCGACCCTTGCGCATTCGCGCCGACCGCGAGCGAGGCGCCCGCGGTAAAGCCCGGCCGCGTGAAGCCGAAGCCGAGGCTCGCCAGCGCATAGGCGGTCGCGATCGTGTAGAGCGAGGTCGCGATCCCCGTCAGCGCGGTGCCCGCCGCCGCCAGCACCAGCCCCGTCAGCACGAGCTGGCGCGGGGTCAGGTTGAGCCGCGGAATGATGCCCCATTGCGCGAGCAGCGCTGCACCTGCGCCCATCATCAGCACGATCCCCGTGGGCTCGAGCGCGAGTGCGGGCGCAAGGTTGAGCCGGTCGATCACCAAGAACCCGATCGCCTGCCCGGTCATCGCCTGCGCATGCCCCATCACCAGCCCGGCGATCATCCAGGCACGGATGCGCGGATCGGTATAGCCGACCTGTTCGACATGCGACTGGGTCGCGGCGGTGACCGACGCCCCGCTCGGCGCGCCGCCGATCGACGGATAGGCCAAACTCGCCCCGTGCGTATCGTCATGCGGCGCGACGATCCGGTCGTCGGGCAGCATCCGCCGCACCGTGATCCACACCGCCACGCCGAACAGCGCGAACAGGAAGGCGGGGCCCGCCAGCCCCACCTCGAGTCCGCCGACCGACCCGAGAATCAGATAGGGCGCAATCGCCGGCCCCAGGATCGTGCCGAGCCCGAAGGCGGAAGCGAGCAGGGTCAGCGCGCGGGTCCGTTCCGCGCGCGTCGTCTCGCCCGCGACCAGCGCCTGCACCGCGGGCGGGGCGGCGGCCCCGAACGCGCCATAGATCAGCCGCCCGGCGATGAAGCAGCCGAACGCCGCGGTCCCGCCGATCCAGTGGTTGATCCCAGCCATCAGGAACAGCCCGCACAATGTCAGCGACATGCTGAACCCGCCGATGCCGAGCAGGATCATTGCGCGGCGGCCATGCCGGTCGGACCGGTTCGCCCAGAACGGCGCGGCGATCACCCACAGCAGCGCGGACACCGAAAACGCGCCGGCCACCGCGCTGTCGGCGACGCCCAGCGACCGGCCGAGCGCGGGCAGCACCGATTGCAGCGCGGTATTGCCCGCCGCGATCGTCAGCATGACGAGGAACATCAGCGCGAAGCGACGATCGATCCGCGCATCGTCGCGATCGATGCCGGTCATGGCCGCGCCCAGTCATAGTCGCGCTCGACCCGTGCGACGGTGACGCGGTAGCGGTCATACCAGAGCGCCCGCCCGCGCTCGCGAATCGCGCTATGGTCGGGATCGTCGCGCCACGCGATCGCCGCGGCATCGTCCGCCCAATAGCTGATCGTGATCCCCAGCCCGGCTTCGTCGCGCACGCTGTCGATCCCGCGATAGCCGGGCTGCGTCGCGGCCAGCGCCTCCATTGCGGCGGCGGCCGCGGCATAGCCGGCGGGGTCGGTGCCGTTACGGTTCGACATGAAAATGACCGCCGTTTGGCCCGTCCGATCGTCGTGCATGCCCAATGCTTAAGCCAAGCCCGGGGGTTGGCAAGCGCGGGTTGCGGCACCGGGCACTGGTCGCGTTCGGCGCGGTTCGTCGCGTGATGCAACCCGCAGGCCTTGAAACACGTTTGGAATCCGTGCGACGGGGGGCTCAAAGCCTCGCGTGCGCGCGGGATCCCTGATCGTAAGGAACACGATGCCCAGTCCGACCACAGCCGCCCGGCGCGCGCGCACCCGCCCCGCCGGCGTGCCCTCCCCGTGGCAGATGTTCTTCACCGAATTCCTGAAACACCCTGTCATGGTCGGCTCGATCGTGCCGTCCTCGGACAAGCTGATCCGCAAGATGCTCGGCCGGGTCGACTGGGACAACACCAAGGTGTTCGTCGAATACGGACCTGGCGTCGGCACTTTCTGCCGCCCGATTCTCGACCGCATGGCGCCCGACGCGACGCTGATCGTGATCGATACCAACCCCGATTTCATCCGCTATCTGCGCCACACGATCACCGATCCGCGGTTCTCGGCGGTGCTCGGATCGGCGGCCGATGTCGAAAAGATCGTCGCCGATCACGGCTTCGAATCGGCCGACTATGTCCTTTCGGGCCTGCCCTTTTCGACGCTGCCCCCCGGCGTCGGTCCGGCGATCGCCGCCGGCACGCATTCGGTGCTGCGCAGCGGCGGCGCGTTCCTGGTCTATCAGTTCAGCCCGAAGGTGAAGGACTTCCTCACCCCGCATTTCGAATCGATCGATCACGACATGGAATGGTGGAACGTGCCCCCGGCACAGCTCTACTGGGCCTGGAAGGACTGATCCGTCAGCCGCGCGCGCAGCGCGGCGAGTTCGTCGGGCGAGGCATCGGGTCTCGCCGATGCGGGCTTGCCGGCCCGTAACCGCGCGCGGTCCTTGGCGTCGGGCTCGACGCGGCGGACGCGGACCGCGGCCCGGCCAAGGCGCTCGATACCGAGCAGCCGGGCGGCGCCGCGTGACAGGTCGATCAGCCGCGAGGGCGTGAACGGCCCGCGGTCGTTGATCCGCAGCAGGATCGTCCGGCCGGTGTCGAGCGCAGTGACCTCGACATAGCTTGGCAGCGGCAGGACGGTATGCGCGGCAGAAATGCCCTTCACGCGAAACCGTTCGCCGTTCGCGGTCTGGTTGCCCGATTCCCGGCCATACCAGCTCGCCATGCCGACCGCGTCATAGGCCGGCAGATCGGCGGGGCGGTAGGTCGTGCCGCGCACGCTGTAGGGGCGGCCGATCTTGACCGGATAGTCGCTGACCGGGCGATAGCGCGTCGTGCCGCAGCCGGCGAGCATGGCGCACAGCGCAAGGGCGGCCAGCAGGCCAGGCGTATCGGAACGCGGTGCGATTGGGATCATTATCCCTGCTAGCGGACACCCGGTCGAAGCTGAACCCCATTGCGGCGAACCGCCCGCGCGCGGGATCGTAGCGTTTGCTTAACCGCTTTACCCTACGGTTACAGTCTGTTCGAAGGTGCCATGACGCATTTCATTACCCGGTTGAGGCAGCTTCGCCACTCGGATCACGCGGTCGCCGCGGACGTCCGGGCGACTCTGGTCACCTCGCTCTATGCCTCACCCAAGTCGCTGGTGATCGGTGCGCTGACGAGCACGGGTATCGCCACGGTCGTGGCCGTCACCAGTGGCGATCGCTGGCTTGCCGGCTTCGCGGTGCTGATCGGGCTGGTCGCTGCACTCCGGATCATCGGCATCGTCCAGCGCGTGCCCGATCAACAGGCCGCTGACGTATTTGCTGTCGATCGGGGTTCCGCCGAGCGCCCGCGGGCAGGACAATGGGAGTTTTACTACCGCATCGGCGCCTTCGCCTTTTCCGCGCTGCTTGGCATGTTCGGGCTGCTGACGCTGACCCGGACCGCGGACGGCGTGCTTCATCTCCTCTCGGTGACGACGGCGATCGGCTATGCGGCGGGGATTGCCGGACGCAATGCGGGCCGGCCCACGATCGCGCTCGCGCAGCTCTGCCTCGCGTCGCTGCCGCTCGCGGCGGGGCTCTTTCTGTCGGGCGAGCCGCTCAACGCAATGCTCGCGGTCGTCATCATCCTGTTCGTGCTGGCGATGATCGACATCACGCTGCAGACCTATGAGGCCATCCTCGGCGCGACCATCGCGGCGAGTGAAAAGACCGCGCTCGCCGAACATCACGCCGCATTCGCGCGGCGCGACGACCTCACCGGGGTCGCCAACCGCACCGCATTTCGCGAATGGTTCGAGCGGCGGCTGCATCGGCTGGAATCGACCGGTGAGCTCCTGTCGATCCACTGGATCGATCTCGACCGGTTCAAGGAGATCAACGATTCGCTCGGTCACCTGGCGGGCAACGTGCTGTTGACCGAGGTTGCGCAGCGGCTCCAGACCGCGTTCGTCACCGATGGCGGCACCATCGGGGCGGCCGGCGACGCGATCGTCGCGCGGCTGGGCGGCGACGAGTTCGCGGTCGTCTGCGCGATCGGCGCGCGCGACGATGCCCGCACGATCGCCGATCACATCCTCGACCTCGTCGCACAGCCCGTGGCCTATGCCGGACGCCGGCTGACGGTCGGCGCCTCGCTCGGCGTGGCGATCGCACCGATCGACGGGGGCGACGCGGACACGCTGCTCAAACACGCCGATCTCGCGCTCTACCGCGCCAAGGAAAGCGGCCGGGGCGCCTTCTGCTTCTACGAACCGGTGATGGACGAGAAGATCGAACGGACGCGCGCGCTGACCAGCGACCTGCACGGCGCGATCGCGCGCGGCGAGCTGTGGCTCGCCTTCCAGCCGATCTTCGATCTGGCCACGCATCGCATCCTGTCGTGCGAGACGCTGCTGCGCTGGGACAGCCCGTGCCACGGCAGCGTGTCGCCCGCCGAATTCATCCCGATCGCCGAGCAGAGCGGGCTGATCGTCGAGATCGGCGCCTGGGTGCTGCGCGAGGCCTGCCGTCACGCGCTGGACTGGCCGGACACGGTGCGCGTCGCGGTCAACCTGTCGCCGATCCAGCTCCTGTCGCCCGGGCTCGCCAAGGTGCTGAAGGACGCGCTCGACGCCAGCGGGCTCGCGCCGGGACGGCTCGATCTCGAAGTGACCGAATCGGTGTTGCTCGACGATATCGACGCATCGCTGGCGGCGCTGTCGGCGATCAACCGGATGGCGGTCGGCACCACGCTCGACGATTTCGGCACCGGCTATTCGTCGCTCGGCTATCTCACCAAATTCCCGTTCCAGACTCTCAAGATCGACCGGTCGTTCATCACCGCGCTCGACGACAATCCCGCGTCGATGGCGATCATCCAGACGGTGGTCGATCTGGCCGCAACGCTCGGCATGCAGACCGTCGCCGAGGGTATCGAGACGCCGACCCAGCTCGCGCAGCTGCGTCGCACCCGCTGCACCGCGGTGCAGGGTTTCCTGCTCGCGCGCCCGATGTCGGCAAGCCAGGTGGCGAACCTGCTTGCCGACGAAACCCCCAGGATGCGTGCGCTGTCCTGAGGGCCGGGGGCGATGTCCGTCAGCCTTTCGGCTTGTCGAGCAGACGGGTCTGCGCCGCGACGAGCCGCCGCATCAGCTTGAGATCCCCCTCGCTGAGGCGCAGCGCGGCGTCCGCCCACAGGTCGACCACCGCCTCGAGCTCGTCGAGCGTCAGCGGATTGACCGCGCGCGACGCCTCGTAGATCGCGCAATGCCCGCTGTGGCGACGCCGGTTCTGGCGAATATAGTCCTCGACCACCCGGCGGCCCTGGCCGGGGTCGGCGAGTGCGTGGACGATACCCAGATCATAGAGCTCCTCCGCGCTGTAGTTGCGCCCGCTGAGGATCATCTGCTCGGCCCGCGCCGCGCCGAGACGCCGCGACAGGAAGCAGTGCGCCCCCATGCCGGGGAACAGCCCGAACACGGTCTCGGGAAGCCCGAAGCTCGCGCCGCGTTCGGCGACGACGACGTTGAACGACAGCAGCGCCTCGAACCCGCCGCCCAGCGCATCGCCCTCGACCAGCCCGATCGTGACGATCGGCAGGTCGAGGCCGCGCAGGTTGCGATGCAGGATCCGCACGCAGGCACGGCCATATTGGACCAGCGCCTCGCGGTGACCGGCACGGATATGCTGTGCGAACAGGTCGAGATCACCGCCGAGCGAGAAGACGCCGGGGAACCGCGAGCCGAGCACGAGATAGCGAATTGGCATCGCCCCGGAAGTGTGGGCGCTGTGGATATCGGCCTGCCACTGACCAAAGTCCGCGAGCAGCGCGGGGTTGAAGCTCGGCCGCGTCCTTGGCCGCATATAGGTCCACAGCGTGTCGGCCTGCGGGTCGAACGTCACCTCGAGCTGGTCGAGCGCGAATAGCGGCGGGGTGGGGGCGGGGGCCGCGATCCCGGCTGTGGTCGCGGTTGCGGGCCGCGGGGCCGGCGAGAAATGTCGGGCGGGTAAAGCAAGAGTCACTGTGGCATTCCTTTGTAATCGCAGCGCAGTGCTGCACCGCCGAACCTAGGGCACAATGGCGGCGATCCCGCGCGGGCGTGCGCGCGACGCGCGTTAAAATCCGTCTCGCGCGACACCGCGCCGGTGCGCTAGGCGGGGTCGGGGTCAGGGGCGGTCGTGGCGCACGGTCCGCGACCCGGTGCTGGCCCCGGAAACTGGACGTTTGCCGATCATGACAGCGAAATGGATGCAGGCGGGGCTGGCCGGAATGCTGGCTGCGGGATTGGGGTTCGCGACGCCGGCTGGCGCGGCACAGACCAGTGTCGCACCTTCCGTGCCATCACCGATCGCGTCAGTGTCGACGCCGGTCCCGGTCCCGGTCGATGCCCCCCAGCTCCAGCTCCCCGTCGATGCGGCGATGCAGGACGCGGCGGAATATGCGCGGCGGTTCGGCGTGCCGCTCGATGTCGCGCTCCACCGGATGCGGGCGCAGGCGGCGACGATACCCGTCACCGACGCGCTGCGCCGCGAATTCGCGGATCGACTCGCGGGCATCGCGGTCGAGCATGACCCGGCCTACCGGATCGTGGTGCTTCTGACCGGCACCGACCCGGTCGCGGACCGCGTCGTCGAGGCGGGGGGGATGAGCGTCCCGCTGGTGTTCCGGACCGGCGCGGCGGCGACGCTCGACCGGATCCTCGGCCAGATCCGCACCTTCCAGGCGGCGATCCGCGCCGCGCTTCCGCATCCCCCCGGCATCGGTGCGGATCAGCGGACCGGCACGCTCGTCGTGATGGTCGCGACCGCGGACCTTGCGCTCGACCGGGATGGCGCACTTACCGCGAAGTTCGCCGATATGACCGGCGTTCCCGTGCGGATCGAAGCCAGTGACCGCCCGATGCTGCCGATGGCGCTTCAGACGAGCGTAACGGCCACGCCGGGCGCCACGGCGCCCGGGATCCTCGCCGCAACGACCGCGCTTGCCGACGTCGTGACCGTGATGCCGGACGTCGCGGGCGGGGGGCGGGTGGTCGGGACGGTCGACGGCCGGCGCTATGTCTGCACGACGGGATTCGTCGTCACCGATGGCGTCGCGGATGCGATCGCCACCGCCGCGCATTGTCCCGACACGCTCGATTATGTCGGGCGGCCGCCGGCGGGCACGGAGCGGCGGGCGATCGCGCTGCCCTATGTCGGCCAATGGGGCTGGGGGTATCAGGACGTCCAGATCAATCGGGCGCCCGCGCTGCCGGGGACCGCGCCACGGCTGCCCGCCTTCTTTGCCGATACCGCCAAGACCAAGCTCAGGACCGTCGCGACATGGCGTAACCGGACCAGCACGCGCGCGGGTGACTTCGTCTGTCACCGCGGCGAGCGTACCGGCTATAGCTGCGCGCCGGTCGCGATGGTCGATTTCGCCCCCGCCGGTGATCTGTGCGGCGGCGCATGCCTGCCGACCTGGGTCGCGGTCGAGGGGCCGACGTGCAAGTCGGGTGACAGCGGTGCGCCGGTTTTCGAAGGGCAGGTCGCACTCGGCCTCGTCAAGGGCGGCACCTATCGCGCCGATGGCAGCTGCCTCTTCTATTATTACATGTCGACCGACTATCTGCCGCCCGGCTGGACGCTCGCCTATCGCTGAGCGCAGACGCGCAGCCTAGAGCGGCAGGACGAACGCCGCCCCCGGAACCGCGACCCGGGCGACCTGCGGCCCGAGCAGCCCGTCCGCGGTGATCGGCAGCAGCGTCACGCATTCGTCCTTCTCGTTCGCGACGACCATCAGGCCCTCGTCCTCCAGCAGCACGAAGTGTCGCGGATAGGCCGCCCCCGCCGGTGCATGCTGGATCAGCCGCGGGTCGCCTTTCGCGTCGAGCGCGAAGACCGCGATGCTGTCATGCCCGCGGTTGGAGACATAAAGCCGGTCCCCCGCCGCGTTGATCGCCAGATGCGCGACGATGCTCGGACCTTCATACGCCTCCGGCAGCGTCGACACGGTCCTGGCCGCCGAGTACCGACCCTCGCCGCCGACCAAAACGGTCAGCGTGTTCGTAAGTTCGTTGGCAAGATACGCCACCCGCGGCACCTGCGGATGCAGCAGCAGATGGCGTGGCCCCGATCCCGCTGGTGCGTGAAAGGCTGTTCCGGCCGCCCGGACACGGTTGCCGCGCGGCGCCGGCGCCACCGCGAAGGCGCGGATCTCGTCCGTCCCCAGATCGGTTGCATAAAGCCAGCGATCCTCGGCGTCGAACCCGACCCAGTGTGCATGCGGGCTCGTCTGACGCTCGCGGTTCGGACCCGATCCTTCATGGGCAAAGACGTGCGCTGGCGCGATCGGCAGGCCGTCTGAATTGAGATCCAGGACCGACACGCTCCCGCTCGCATAATTGGCGACGGCGAGCAGGGTCTGGTCGTGACTCAGCGCGAGATGACAGGGCGCGTCCCCATCGACCGTCACGCGGGCGATCTGTCGCCATCCGTCGGCGGTCGCGCGATACACGCCGATCGCGCCGTCATCGCGCTCGTCGACGAGATAATGGAGGTCATGGCGCGGCGAATGGACGCCGAAGGACACGTTTATCGCGTCAGGATAGGGCGTGCCGGTCGACCAGCCAACGCCGTGTCGCAGCGGATGGAGCCCGCCGCGATTGGTGCCGATCCAGAGGCCGGCGGGTCGGGTCACAGGGCGTTCGCTCCGCGCCGACACCGCCGGGATCCTCCGACCAGCGGGGCCGCGCGGACGCGGCCCCGGTTGATCACTTGCCGCGCAGCGTGTTGAGCAGCGCGATGCCGACGACACCGACCAGCGCCGCGGTGGCGAACGGACGATCCTTGGCAAACGCACGCGCCTTGTCGGCGAGCGGCGCGACGGTGTCGGTCGCGGTGCCGATCGCCTTGTTCGCAGTGCCTGCGATCTGGTCGGCGACGCCGCCGGCCTGGAGCGAGCTGTCGCCCGTCGCATTGCCTGCTGCCTGCTTTACCGAACCGAGCAGATCCTGGCCTTCACCCTTCAAGGTCGTCGTGTTCATGCTAAACTCCTATGCTGGACGGCATCCGGAACGGATGCGTTCGGACCGCTGAACGGCCGACACGCCAAGATGTGCCATCGACCTGCGCATAAACCGCAGGGTCGAGCGGCCCGTTACCAGCGATACCCGATCGTTGCCTGCACGGTGCGGCGGTTGCCGTACCAGCACCAGGCATAGTTGGCGAAGCAGCTCGTCAGATACTTTTTGTCGAACAGGTTGGTCGCGTTGACGCCGAGATCGACATTGGCGAGCCGCGGGCTGAGCTTGCCCAGATCATAACGCAGCAGCGCGTCGAACACCGTATAGGCGGGTGAATAGCGCGCGACGCCGTCCGAATAGAAATCGGCATACGTCTTGTCGACGTGCCGCACCGCGCCGCCGATCGCAAAGCCCGACGCCGGCCCCTCGGTCGGTGCCCATTCGAGGTTCGCCGAAATCCCGCCGCGCCCGACCGTCGCGAGCGGCAGGCCGATATTTGCGGCAACGACGTCCTCGACCTTCTTCACGCGCTGGCGGCTATAGGCGAGCTTGGCGTTGAAGCCGTAGGGCAGCGGCGCGCTCGCCTCGACCTCGACACCCTGCGACCGGACCTTGCCGATCTGCTCCGCCGTGAAATCGGGATAGGACACGACGACATTGGTCTGCTCGATCCGGAACCAGGCTGCGGTGACGAGGATCGACGTGCCGGTCGGCTGATATTTCACCCCCGCCTCGATCTGCTTGCCGAGAGACGGCTTCGGGGGGCTGCCATCGCGCAGTTCCGCATTCTCCGGCTGGAACGAGGTCGAGTAGCTTGCATAGGGCGCCAGCCCGAACGGCAGCAGGTACAGCGCACCCGCGCGCCAGGTGAACTTCTCGTCTTTCTGCGCCTTGCCGTTGCGTTCCTGGCGGGCCCAGTCCTGGCGGCCGCTCAGCGTCACGCGCAGCCCGCCGACCGCGATCTGGTCCTGCGCATAAATCCCCTGCTGACGCTGGCGGACATTGGCCGAATCGACGCGGGCCAGGCTGCCGTCAAAGGCGTAGCCCGCGACCTCGAACGGCGACTGCGGTGTCGGCATCGTCCCGTAGACCGGGTTGAAGACGTCGATCGGCGACGCGCCGCCAAAGGCCGAGAGTCCGGCCGAATGCGCGACCTGCCGATCGGCGCCGAACAACAGGCTGTGCGTCAGCGGTCCGGTGACGACCTTGCCGGTCAGCTGATTGTCGAACGTCCAGTTGTTCAGCTGTTCGCGCGTCGAATAGGAGTAGCGGCCATAGACGGTCGGCGCCGTCGCAAACGGATCGAGCGCCGGCCCGCCGGTATAGACGATCCCCAGATTGCTTTTCACATATTGATAGCGACCCGACGACCGCAGCGCCCAGCCGCTGCCGAAATCATGGTTGAAGATATAGGTCAGCGCCGCCTGTTCGCGGCTGAAGAAATCCCCCGGCTCGCCGCCGTAGAATTTCGTCGAGATCTTGCCCGCCGGGTTGTCGATCAAAGTGCCGAGCGCGGGGAAGACGCCGTAATTGCCGTTATAGGGATCGTGCGAATAGGCGCCGAGCAGCGTGAAGCTCGTCCTGCTGTTCGCGCCTGCGGTCACCGCGGCGGAGATCGTCTGGCGCTCGCGCTTGCCCTGACCCTGGGTCTGCTGGTCGTCGGCGCCGTTCGCGCTGCCATAGATGCGCCACAGCACGTCGTTCCCTGCGCGCCCGCCGATATCGGCGTCGACGCGGTACAGGTCATAGGTGCCATAGGTGCCGCTGACCGCGCCATAGAGGGCGCGGTCGAGCGGCAACTTGCTCGACTCCGCGACCAGCCCGCCGGGGCTCGACTGGCCGTAGAGCACCGAGGCCGGGCCCTTGATGATCTCGACCCGATCGAGCCGCGACACGTCGACCTGCGGCACCGCATAGCCGGTCGCGCTGCCGAACTGGCGCAGCCCGTCGAGATAGACCGGTGCGTCGAACCCGCGCAGCTTGAACTGGTCGTACACTTCCGCCGATGCGCCGCGCGTCTCGGGGGTCACGCCCGCGACGAAGCGCAGCGCCTGATTGAGGTTCTGCAGCCCCAGCCCGGCAATGTCGGCGGCGCTGATCACGCTGATCGACTGCGGGGTCTCGACGATCGGCGTCGCGCTCTTCGTCCCCGACGACGCGATCGTCGTCGCCTTCTCGCCGGTCACGACGATCACGCCGTGATCCTGCGGCTCGGACGCGTCGGATTCGTCGAGGCTTGTTGCGGCTGCCACAGACGCGTTGGGGGTCGTGTCCTCCGACACGGACCCGGCCCAAGCCGGTGTTGCGGACAGCGCGGCCGTGAGAATGGTGCCGGCGAGCAGCAGGCGGGCGAAGCGACGATCGGACATGAAAAACCCCTTTCCGGCTCGCTACTGTTGTCGCGACTGATTTGCAATAGCGTTGCGACCGATTCGCAAACCGCGTTTTCAGTGGCTTGGAAAAGCGGTTCACCGTTCGCGTCTGAGCGGTGGTCCTGATAGGGTGTTGCCATGGACTTCTTCCCCGCCCTTACCGATGCGCACCGCGCGTTCGTCGAACGCCAGCCCGTGTTCTTCGTCGCGACCGCGGCCGAGGGTGCGCGGATCAACCTCAGCCCCAAGGGCATGGACAGCTTCCGCGTGCTCGACGCTGGCACCGTCGCCTATCTCGACGTCGGCGGCTCTGGGAACGAGACCAATGCACATCTCGCCGCCGACGGACGCATCACGATCATGTTCTGCGCGTTCGACCGTCCCGCGCTCATCTTCCGCATCTATGGGCACGGCACCGCGGTGCTGCCGCAGGACGATCGCTGGGACGCGCTCTATGCGCAGTTCACGCCCTTGCCGGGGACCCGGCAGATCTTCGAGATCGCGGTCGATCAGGTGCAGACGAGCTGCGGTTGGGGCGTGCCCGTCATGACGCTCGATCGCGAACGCCAGACTCTGTCCAAATATCACGCCGGGCAGAGCGACGCCGAACGGCTCGCCGAATGGGCCGAGCATCCGCGCAGCATCGACGGTCTGCCGACGCGCGTGCCGACCGTCGCGCCCGGTGCAGCCCGATGAGTCTCGCCGAGCTTGGCCGCTACAGCCGCAACGAGGCGCTGATCATCGCCGGCCGGCTCGAAAGCGAGGGCATTGCCGCGATCGTGTTCGACGGCGACATGGCGATCGGCGACGGCAGCGATCTGCTGATCCCGGTCCGCGTGATGGTCGACGCCGACGATTTCGATGAGGCACGCGCGATCATTCCCGACCGCTGACCGGAAAATCGTCCGGCGACGCGCTGCCCGTTTTTGAGGCAATCGTCCCGCGCTGCACAGTTTCTAGCGGCCCGGCGCGCCCGACACCCCGTCCTCCACCCCGTCCCCGCCCCGTCCCGCACCCTGCCGGTAAACTGGCACGGTCGTTGCGTTGTGTTCGACGTAACAAGGGGAAGGGGCGCGATGAAACTCGTCATTGCCATCATCAAGCCGTTCAAGCTCGACGAGGTGCGCGAAGCGCTCACCACGCTCGGCGTGGCGGGCATGACGGTCACCGAGGTCAAGGGGTTCGGCCGGCAAAAGGGTCAGACCGAGATTTATCGCGGTGCCGAATACACGACCAACATGGTGCCCAAGATCAAGGTCGAGGTCGTGTGCGCGACGAGCCTGGTGGACCGCGTGGTCGAGGCGATCCAGGCATCGGCCAACACCGGCGCGATCGGCGATGGCAAGATCTTTGTGGTCGACGTCAGCCAGGCGGTGCGCATCCGCACCGGCGAAACCGACGACTCGGCGCTCTGAGGGGAGGGGGACACGATGAAGCATGACATGAAGACAGCCGCCGCGGCGGTTCTGGGGTTCGGTGCCGCGCTGGTCGCCGCCGCGCCCGCCTTTGCGCAGACGGTCGCCGCACCCGCGGCCGCGCCCGTCGTCGCCACCGTCAACAAGGGTGATACCGCCTGGATGATGACCTCGACGATCCTCGTCCTGATGATGATCCTGCCGGGTCTCGCCCTATTCTACGGCGGTCTTACCCGGTCGAAGAACATGCTCTCGACGATGACGCAGATCGGCGCGGTCGCAGCGCTCGCGATGCTCATCTGGGTGATGTGGGGCTATACGCTGGCCTTCGGTCCCGACGTGACCAATCCGCTGCTCAGCAATTTCATCGGCAGCCTCGACAAGGCGTTCCTCAAGGGGATCACCCCGGCTTCGCAGGCGGCGACGTTCACCGCAGGCGTCGAGATTCCCGAATATGTCTTCGTCTGTTTCCAGATGACCTTCGCCGCGATCACGATCGCGCTGGTGCTGGGCTCGGTCGTCGAGCGGATGAAATTCTCCGCGGTGATGGTGTTCGGCCTGGTCTGGCTGACGATCGTCTATTTCCCGATCGCGCACATGGTCTGGGCCGCGTCGGGCTATTTCTTCAAGGCCGGCGCGCTCGATTTCGCCGGCGGGACCGTCGTCCACATCAACGCGGGCGTTTCCGCGCTGGTCGCAGCCCTGATGCTCGGCAAGCGGATCGGCTATCCCAAGGAGCCGATGGCGCCGCATTCGCTGGTGATGACCGGGATCGGCACCGGGCTGCTCTGGGTGGGCTGGTTCGGCTTCAACGCCGGCTCCGCGCTCGAGGCGAACGGGTCGGCGGCACTGGCAATGATCAACACCTTCGTCGCGACCGCGTCGGCCGCGTTGTTCTGGATGCTCGCCGAGCGGCTGTCGGGTCACAAGGGCTCGGCGCTCGGCTTCTGTTCGGGCATCGTCGCGGGGCTGGTCGCGGTGACGCCGGCGGCGGGCAATTCCGGCCCGTTCGGTGCGATCGTGCTGGGCGCGATCGCCTCGCTAATCTGCTTCATGGCGGTGTCGAAGATCAAGCCGCTGCTCGGCTATGACGACTCGCTCGACGCGTTCGGCATCCACGGCATCGGCGGCATGGTCGGCGCGATCGGCACCGCGGTGGTCTATGCGCCGTCGCTGGGTGGCCCGGGTGCGGCCGACTATGCGATCGGTGCCAAGCTGCTGGTGCAGATCCAGGCGGTTCTCGTCACGATCATCTGGGCCTCGGTCGGCACCGTGATCGCGATCCTGATCGCCAAGGCGGTCACCGGCCTGCGTGTCTCGCCCGAAGTCGAGGTCGAGGGCCTCGACATCGGCGAGCATGGCGAGCGTGCCTATAACTGATCCAGTTCGGTAGCGGGCCGCCCGAGCCCGCACCCACGATGTTCCTCCTGCGGACAACCTGGCCCGGTGCGCACAACGCACCGGGTCTTTTTTTGCGTGTCGATCGCGGTGCCGGCAGGGTGGCCGCTAGACGCCGATGTTCCTGGGAGCCAGCCGCCGGATATCGAGCACGTCGACCCGCGAGAGCATCACCGCGCCAAGCGTCCGGTCGCCGGTCTCGACGAGGATTCCCTCCTGCGTCGCGCGCACCGTCCGCCAGGTGACCTCGCGCACCGCGATCCGCTTGCCGACACGCTTGACCGCGGCGACACGGCCATCATCGGCGACCGCGAGCGCGCCGCGCCCATCGGCGCCCACGACCGCGCCCGACACGGCAAAGCCCGGCAGTTGCGCCTGTGCCGCCTCGGCGGCTTCCTCGGCGGTCTCGATCCGTATCACGCGCCGTTTCCGGGCCGTTGCCCAGCCGATACCACCGACCGACGCCACCAATGCCGCGACCGCGGCCCCGATCACCGCGGGGCCGAGCGCGATCGGGATCATCGCGGCCCTGCGAGCGCGTCCAGCGTCGGGCGGATCCCGCGCAGGTCATAGCCCGCGTCCTCGGCCTGCGCGAGCAGCAGGTTGGGATTGCGCCCCGCCTTTGCCGCGGCCAGCGCCCACAGATTGCAGCTCCGCGTGCCCGACCGGCAATAGGCGAGGACGGGGCCTTTCGCCTCGGTCAGCGCCTGGGTCATCGCGTCGATCTGCGGATGCGAAAAGCCCGCATGCGTCACCGGGATCGCGACATAGTTCAGGCCTGCCGCCTCGGCCGCCGCACGGATCGCCTCGCCCGAAGGCTGGCCCGCATCCTCGTCGTCGGGGCGATTGTTGACGATCGTCTTGAACCCCGCCGCGGCGATGTCCGCGACCTGCTCGACCGCGATCTGCGGCGCGACCGAAATGCTTTCGTTGATGTGCCGGATCATGCGGACTCGCGGATAACTGCCAGAAAGGCATCCCCATAGGCGTCGAGCTTGCGCGCGCCAATGCCCGATAGCACCGCGAGCGCCGCGCGCGATGCGGGTCGCTGCGCCGCCATGTCACGCAGCACCGAATCGTGGAAGATCACATAGGGTGGAACGCCCGCGTCCTTCGCCAGATCGCGGCGGCATACGCGCAGCGCCTCGAACAGCGGATCGTCGACCGGGTTCGGCACGGCCCCCGGTGCAGCCTTGCGCCGTCGCTCGCGCTTGGGCGGCACGATCACCGACAGCGCCGCCTCGCCCTTCAGGATCGCCTTGGCCGCCGGCCCGAATTCGAGGCCGCCGTGCGGGTTCGTCCGCAGCGCATCCTTCAGCATCAGCGCGCGCGATACGGGTTTCAACAGCGCCACCTCGTCGCCCTCGACGATCCCGTACACCGACAACGCCTCATGCCCGTTCATCAGGCTGCGCTCGCTCGACACCCCGGTCAGGATCCCCTCGATATAGCCGACGCCGAACATCTGCCCGGTCCGGAACACCGCCGACAGGAATTTCCGCGCGGTCTCGGTCGCGTCGACCGCATCGACATTGCCGAGGCAATTGTCGCAATTGCCGCAATCCTCGAGCCGCTCCTCACCGAAATGCTTGAGCAGGATGCGGCGCCGGCACCCGGCGGTCTCGACCAGCCCGCCCATCGCGGTCAGCCGCTGGCGTTCGCCCGCCTGGCGCTCGGGCTCGACCTCGCCGATCCGCTGGCGCGCGCGCGCGAAATCCTCCGCGCCCCAGAACAGATGCGCGATCGCCGGATCGCCGTCACGGCCGGCGCGGCCCGTCTCCTGGTAATAGGCCTCGATCGATTTCGGCAGCCCGGCATGCGCGACAAAGCGCACGTCGGGCTTGTCGATCCCCATCCCGAACGCGACGGTGGCGCAGATCACCATGTCCTCGCTCGCGACGAAATCTGCCTGGTTCTTCGCGCGCACCTGCGGATCGAGCCCGGCATGATAGGCGCGCGTCGGTCGGCCGCTCCGCCCCAGCGCCTCGGCGAGCTTCTCGGTCGCGGCCCGCGTCTGCGTATAGACGATCCCCGGCCCCGGAATCTTCTCGAGGATGTCGGCAATTTGCCGGTTGACGTTGTCGCGCGCCGAGATCGCATAGCGGATGTTCGGCCGGTCGAACCCCGACACGATCAAGCCGTCCTGCGAGATCCCCAGCTGTTCGAGGATATCCGCGCGCGTGTGTGCGTCCGCGGTCGCGGTCAGCGCGAGCCGCGGCACGTCGGGAAAACTGTCGAGCAACGGGCGCAACAGGCGATAGTCGGGGCGGAAGTCATGCCCCCACTCACTGACGCAGTGCGCCTCGTCGATCGCGAACAGGCTGATCCGCGCCTGCGACAGCAGATTGCGGAAACTCTCGTTCGAGGCCCGCTCGGGCGCGACATACAGCAGATCGAGATCGCCCGCGCGGAACCGCGCGATCGTTTCCTCGCGATTGGTATCCACGCTCGTCAGCGTCGCCGCCTTGATCCCGACCGCGGTCGCGGCACGCAGCTGGTCGTGCATCAGCGCGATCAGCGGCGACACGACCACGCACGTCCCCTCGAGCATCGTCGCCGGCAACTGGTAGCACAGCGACTTGCCAGCCCCGGTCGGCATCACCGCCAGCGTTCGCTGCCCCGCAAGCACGCGGTCGACGACATCGCGCTGCACGCCACGAAAATCAGGAAAGCCGAAGATGCGCTGGAGATCGGGAAGGGGGTCGAGTGCCATCGCCGTCTAGGTAGCGATCCCCGCTGCGATGTCGAGGATAGCGCGGGTCTTATCGCGCCGGTGCATCGGGGTCTGGCATCCCGACCATTTAGAATGCACCTCCCCGGCGGAGGCCGGGGCCCAATTGGAAAGGTGGTCGTAACGACGGGACGTCCTTTGTCAGCAACGTCTCCCAACTGGACCCCGGCCTCCGCCGGGGAGGCATACATTCATACTCGTGGCGAATGCGGTTGCGGTCGTCGAGCGATGTGCAACACCCCTCGCGATCGATTGGTGGAGGTGGCATGAAAGGCTTTGGTTTGCGGAGCGGTGCCACGGCGCTCGTACTGGTCGGGCTCGTCCCGATCGGCAGCGCTGGCTTCGCTGCGGACAAGCCGGCGCCGGTGCGAGACGTGCCGGTCGGTGGCATGATCGCCGCGACGATCGACGGCAGGCCGGTCACGCTCCGCGTCGATCCTGGCGCGCCCGGGCTGGTCCTCATGACCACCGCCGCCGCCGACCGGCTCGGGTTAAAAGGCGGCATGATGGAAATCGGCTATTCGGTGGGCGGGAAGGGCGCCATGCAGGCCACGACCGTGCGGCCGATGACGTTCGGCGCCACCCGCGTGAAACGCCGGGTCGGCTTTCCCAGTCCCAAAAAAGGGTCTGCCGACGGTCGCTGGATCGGGCGTGTCTATGCGACCGTCGGCGATGGCAGCATCGGGCCGGGGTCGCTCCCCGAACCCGTCGTGCGTATCACCCTCCACGCGCCGCGCGCGAGCGAACGGACGGTCGCGCTGCCGATGGTCGATGGCGGCGGCCTGTTCGGACGGCTGTCGGGCGAATTCGCGCAGATCATGATCGGCGGCCAGCCAGTGCGCGTCCGCTTCGATCCCTATCACCCGCGCACCACGGTCACCGCCAACGCCGCGTCGCTGATCGCCGAGGCGCAGCGCGGCACGCTCGTCGGTACATTGGAGCCCGTCGAAATCGCTTTCGGCATCGTGCGGCCGGTGCGCACGATGATACTCGCGACCCCGCTCCCGGTCGGCCCGCTGATGCTATCGACGCTCGGCGTCCGCGCCAGCGACGTCGGCGATGCCGTGTCGATTCCGGAAGCCGACGCCGCACCACCCGACCCCGACGAGATCGTCGTCACCGCCAAGGGCAAGCGCGACCCCAAACACGACCGCCTGACGCTCGGCGCGGACGTGCTCGATCGCTGCTCCGAAATCGTGTTCGACCGGACACAGAAGCAGGTAAGGCTCACGTGCGGGTAACTGGCTAGGCGCGCACAATACACCACCCCGGCGAAGGCCGGGGTCCAGTTGGGGGGCGTCGGTAACGAAAGACCGCGCCCCGTTACTCCGACCTCTCCAACTGGGCCCCGGCCTTCGCCGGGGTGGAAGATGGTGGGACGACCCTACTCCGCCGCGAGCGCCCCCGCGTCATCGCCGGCGCGCTCCTGCGCCTGGCGGTTCCACATCTCCGCATACACGCCGTCTGCGCGCAGCAACTCCGCATGCGTGCCCTTCTCGACGATCCGCCCTGCTTCGAGCACGACGATCTGGTCGGCATGCACCACGGTCGACAGCCGGTGCGCGATCACGATCGTCGTGCGGCCGCGCTCGATCGCCTCGAGCGTGTCGAGGATTTCCGCCTCGGTGCGGCTGTCGAGCGCCGACGTTGCCTCGTCGAGGATCAGGATCGGCGGGTTCTTCAGCAGCGTGCGTGCGATCGCCACGCGCTGCTTCTCGCCGCCCGACAGCTTCAGACCACGCTCGCCGACGCGCGTCGCATAGCCCAGCGGCTGGCGTTCGATGAACCCCGCGATCGCGGCGCCCTTCGCCGCCGTCTCGACCTCGGGCATCTCCGCCCCCTCGCGGCCATAGGCGATATTGTAGCCGATCGTGTCGTTGAACAGCACCGTGTCCTGCGGCACGATGCCGATCGCCGCGCGCAACGATGCCTGGCGGACCTGCGCAATGTCCTGCCCGTCGACGGTGATCCGCCCGCCCGTCAGGTCGTAGAAGCGGTAGAGCAGCCGGGCGAGCGTCGACTTGCCCGCGCCCGACGGTCCGACCACCGCGAGCGTCGATCCCGCGGGCACGTCGAGCTCGAGATCGCGCAGGATTGGCCGGCCCGCATCATAACCGAACGAGACATTCTCGAACCTGACATGCCCCGCGCTCACGGCCAGCGCGGGCGCGTCGGCCACGTCGACGACGGTCGCGGGCGTATCGATCAGGTCGAACATCGCCGCCATGTCAAGTGCGCCCTGGCGGATCGTGCGATACACCATGCCCAGCAGGTCGAGCGGCCGGAACAGCTGCGCCAGCAGCGTCGAGACAAAGACCACGTCGCCCGCCGACGCCTCGCCCCGGCTCCACCGCCACACGACGAAGCCCATGCCACCCGCGAGCATCAGATTGGTGATCAGCGCCTGGCCGAGGTTCAGCCATGCGAGCGAATTCTCGCTTTTCACCGCGGCTTCGGAATAGGCGGTGATCGCGCTGTCATAGCGCTTCGCCTCGCGCTCCTCCGCGCCGAAATATTTGACCGTCTCGAAGTTCAGCAGCGAATCCACCGCATGCGCGACGGCACCGGTATCCAGGTCGTTCATGCGTGCGCGCAGCGCGTTGCGCCAGTCGGTGACTATCCGCGTGAACGCGATATAGCCGACCACCATCACGACCGTCGCGACGACCAGCGGCCAGCCGAACTTAGTCCAGAACAGGCCCAGCACCAGCACGAGTTCGAACAGCGTCGGCGCAATGTTGAACAGCAGGAAATAGAGCATCGTATCGATACTCTTCGTCCCGCGCTCGACCACCTTGGTCACTGCGCCCGTTCGGCGCGACAGATGGAAATCGAGGCTCAGCGCATGGAGATGGCGAAACACCTGCGCGGCCAACCGCCGCGACGCGTCCTGTCCGACACGTTCGAACACTGCGTTGCGCAGATTGTCGAACAGCGTCGTCCCGAACCGCGACGCCGCATAGCCGACCACCAGCAGCGCGACGAGCGTCAGCGCGCCGCGGTCGTTCCCCGCCATCCGGTCGACCGCATATTTCAGCGTGAACGCCGCGCCGAATACCTGCACCAGCTTCGACGCGATCACGAGCATCATCGCGACGACGATCCGCACTTTCAGCTTCGGCTGCCCCGCCGGCCACAGGAATGGCAGAAAGCGGCGGAGCGTCGGCAGCAACGGCTGGTCCGCGCGGGTGGAGGTGTAGGTATCAGGGGGCATTGCTGGTGGTGATGTAGGCGTGGTCAAGCCCCGGCGAAAGCGGTTGGCGGAACAATCCTGCCGCTTCGTCGCTTTTCATACCGTGTCCAACGCCGGGCATAGCGATCCACTGGAGAATGAAATGGAACCGCTGTTCTACGTCATGGCCATCATGGGTTGCAGTGACGGCAATATGAACTGCACCGAGGCACGGGTCGTGCCGGCGCGGTACGAAACGATGGCGCAGTGCCGCGCGGCGCTTCCCGATCAGCTCGCGCAGAACACCGACGTCCCCTATCCGATGATCGGCGCCAACTGCCGCACCGCGGGCGCGCAGATCGCCGTGACAGGCAAGGCCAAAACCAGGGGCTAATATGCCGGTTCACGCGGGTTCGAGTTCGCCTCTTCCCCGTTCGTGCTGAGCGAAGTCGAAGCACAGACCCCGAACGGAGGCCCTTCGACTTCGCTCAGGGCGAACGGATGAGGGGTGAGGCGTGAAAGACGAAGCTACCGCGGCCGTGTCCACAGCCTCGGATCGCGCGGCGTACGCGGATACAGCCGCTCCCGCGCCGCTGCTTCCCGGGCGGCTCTCGCGATAAATCCCAGCTTCTGCGCCCCCGACGTCGTAACGCGGTGATCCCACGCATGCTCGCCGCGCGCCGCGACGGCCCGCCCGATTGCGCCGTAGATGCCGGCCGCCGACAGCACGGCCCAGGCCGACCGGAACGACAGCGCGGGCGTGCCCTCCCGTGCGCTTGCCTCGAACGCCGCCGCGCGGTCCGCCATCCGCTTGGTGAGCACCGCGAGGCGCGCGCGGAACGGCGGCTTCATGTGCTGGCCGGGCGGAAAGTCCATCTCGACCAGCCAGTCCTCGGGCAGGTAGCAGCGCCCGACCCGGTCATCCTCCTCGACATCGCGCATGATGTTGGCGAGCTGGAACGCCATTCCCAGGTCACAGGCGCGGTCGAGTGTGTCCTCGTCATCGGGATCGACGCCCATCGCGATCGCCATCATGCAACCGACGACACCTGCGACATGGTAGCAATATTTGTACAGGTCGTTTTCGGAGCGCGGTCGCCACTCGCGCGCATCCAGCGCGAAGCCCTCGACCAGATCGCGCGCGAACCGCTTGGGCATCCGCGTCTCGGCCGCGACGATCCGCAGCGCGTCGAATGCGGGTTCGCCGACGACCTCGCCCGCCAGCGCCTGCTCGGTCATCGCCGACAGCGTGACGAGCCGCGCCGGGGCATCGTCGACCACGGTCATGCCGTGCCCGTGATCCTGCCCGTCGGCGATGTCGTCGCACCGCCGGCACCAGGCGTAGAGCAGCCACGCACGCTCGCGCGTCGGCTTGTCGAACAACAGGCTGGCGGCCGCGAAACTCTTCGATCCGCGCGCGATCGATTCCTTCGCCGTCGCGACGATCGCTTCGCGGGTGGGGGAGGGGGAGGTCATGCCGCCACCTTTACTACCACCCCGGAGATGGCCGGGGTCCAGGTGGAAAAGCGAGTGTAACGACGCGTAGCGCGAGCCAATCCCCGTCCCCCAACTGGGCCCCGGCCTTCGCCGGGGTGGAGCAGGATAGTATGCGGCGCGAAGACGGTCACAGATCCGACGCGTTCATCCGGACGATCGGCTGCGTCGGCACATGCTCCGCCATCCGGTCGAGCAGCAGGTCGAGCGTATCCGCGACGATCAGCAGGTCACGGTGCTGCGGTCGCAGGAAGCCGACCTCGCCCATCTTGTCCCAGAATGCGATCAGATGGTCATAATAGCCCGCGGTGTTGAGCAGCCCGACCGGATCGGCATGATAGCCGAGCTGCGCCCAGCTCAGTGCCTCCCACAGCTCGTCCATCGTGCCCGTGCCGCCGGGGATCGTCACGAATCCGTCCGACAGGTCGGTGAACATCTGCTTGCGCTGATGCATGCCCTGCACGACGTGGAGCTCGGTCAGCCCGCGATGCGCGACTTCGGCATCGACCAGCGCCTGCGGGATCACGCCGATCACCTCGCCGCCACCCTCGAGCGCACCATCGGCGATCGCGCCCATCAGGCCGGTGCGGCCACCGCCATAGACGAGGCCGATTCCGCGCTCGGCAAAGGTCCGTCCCAGCGCGCGCGCGCCTTCGATATACAGGGGATCAGCCGGCGTCGCCGACCCGCAATACACAGCAAGTCTTTTCATGTGGCCTCGCTAGGGGAAGCGCGCGTGGTGCCGCAAGAAAAGAATGGGTTCGCGCGGAGACGCGGAGGCGCGGAGTTGCAGCAAGGGTCGCGGAGCGACCTTATACCATGATGACGTACAGCCGAGAGGTCTTCCGACCGATAGGCTGGACGCACCATCTCCGCGCCTCCGCGTCTCCGCGTGAACAAACCCTTACTGCTCGCCCTCAAGCATCAACCGCGCCGTCGCCTTAGCGCTCCCGACGACGCCCGGGATCCCCGCCCCCGGATGCGTCCCCGCGCCGACGAAGTACAGGTTCGGGATATGATCGTCGCGGTTGTGCACGCGGAAATAGGCGCTCTGCGTCAGCACCGGCTCGAGCGAGAAGGCCGAGCCCAGATGCGCGTTCAGATCCTGTGCGAAATCCTTCGGCGCATAGCTGAACTTGGTCACGATCCGGTCGTGGATGTCCGGGATCAACCGCCGGCCGATCTCGTCAAGGATCCGCTTCTCCAGGATCGGGCCGATCTCGTCCCAGTCGACCGGGAACTTGCCGAGATGCGGCACCGGCGCGAGCGCGTAGAAGGTCGAATGCCCCTCCGGCGCCAGGCTGGGGTCGGTGACAGTCGGGTGGTGGAGATAAAGCGAGAAATCTTCCGCCAGCACGCCGTGATCGTAAATGTCCGACAGCAGCCCCTTATAGCGCGGCCCGAACAGGATCATGTGGTGCGGAATGCCGGGCCACGTGCCCTTGATCCCGAAATGCACGACGAACAGCGACGGGCTGTACTTCTTGCGTTCGAGCGACGCCTTGGTCCGCTGTCCGCTGCGCGACGTCGCCAGCAGGTCGCGATAGGTGTGCATGATGTCGCTGTTCGCCGCCACCGCATCCGCCTGGCCCGACCAGCCGCTCGCCGTCGTGACCCCGGTCGCGCGGTCGCCCAGCGTCTCGATCGAGGTGACCGGGTCGTCGAGCCGCAGCACGCCGCCCAGTCGCTCGAACTGGGTCACCAGCGCCGCGACCAGCCGGTTGGTGCCGCCGCGCGCGAACCACACGCCGCCGTCGCGCTCCAGCTTGTGGATCAGGGCATAGATCGCGCTGGTCGTCATCGGATTGCCGCCGACCAGCAGCGTGTGGAACGAGAGCGCCTCGCGCAGCTTCTCGGACTTCACGAAGCTCGACACGATTGAATAGACCGAGCGCCAGGCCTGGTATTTCGCCAGTGCCGGCGCCGCCTTGATCATCGATCCGAAGTCGAGAAACGCGACATGGCCGAGCTTCTCATAGCCTTCGTGAAACACGCCGGCGGAATAGGCGAGGAACTTCTCATAGCCCGCCCAGTCGCCCGGGTGCAGCTTCTCGATCTCCGCCCGCATCTGCGTATCGTCGTTGGTATAATCGAAATTCGTCCCGTCTGCCCAGTTCAGCCGGTAGAAGGGCAGCACCGGGTCGAGCGTCACGTCCGCGCTCATGTCGTGCCCGCTCAGCGCCCATAGTTCGCGCAGGCAATCGGGATCGGTGATGACGGTCGGGCCGGCATCGAAGGTGAAGCCGTCGCGCTCCCAGTAATAGCCACGCCCGCCCGGCTTGTCGCGGCTCTCGACGATGGTCGTCTGGACGCCTGCGGATTGCAGCCGGATCGCGAGCGCCAGCCCGCCAAACCCTGCGCCGATGACGATAGCTGTCTTCATGATCTCATACTGCCTGCGATGGCGCGGACGGCGCGCACGATGGGGACGGGGGGCTTGCCGGTCAGGATCCGCGCCTTGTCGGTCATGGTCGAACGTCCGGCATAGAAACGGCCTATCAGCGAAGGGGAGAGGCGATAGAAGCGCTCGAGGATCCGGTAGCGTTCCTCGGGCTCCGCCGCGCGGAACAGCATCGTGTCGAGCATCCGGTAGAAACCGCGGCTCTTCCACGTCGCCTGCGCCATCGCATAGGTCGCGTCGTGCAGCCGCGCGCCCGAGAAATCCCCCAGCGCCGCGATCATCGACGCGGTCCGCACCGCATCGGGCAGCGAATAGCCGGTGGTCGGGTGGAACATCCCCGCGCGCATCCCCGCCTTGGCGACACGCGCCCCGGTCGAGCGCCAATAGGCCTCGAAATCGCCACCCATCGCGACCGGCAGGACGCCCGATTCCTCGCGTTCGATCCGCTTCACCGACCAGCCGCGCTCGGCGACATAGGCGTCGATCCGGTCGCGCAGCACGGGCAGATCGAGATCGGGCGTGTCGCTGTAATAGGTGTCTTCGACGAACATCCGCCGCGCCTTGAACGGCAGGCAATAGACGAAACGATAGCCGTCGAGCTGTTCGACGCCCGCATCCATCACCATCGGCCGCGGCGCCTTGTGCATCGCGTCGAGCAGCAGTTCGCGTCCGAGGAATTTCTGCCACGCCAGATCGAGCAGCGTAAGGTCGCCCGGCCCGCGCGCGTCGATCACCCCGGTCGCTTCGATCCGGTCGCCGTCGCTCAGCACCACCGCGGTCGCGCTCGCGCCGCTGACTTTGCGGTCGAGCATGAGCGCGTGCGGCGGCAGGACGCGGCGTACTTCGCGGTCGAGCTGGACGCTCTCGATCGAATTGTAACGCGCGTCGATGGTCCGCGCATGCCCTGGAAAGCGCACGTCATAGCCCTGCCAGCCATGCACCACGAGCGGCGCGACGATCCAGCGGTCCGCCGCCGCGACGTCGCTGTCGAAGAACGACCAGAGGTGATTGCCGCCGACCGTCGGGGCGGCATCGACCAGCCGCACGTCGAGCGCCGGATGCTTCGCTTTGAGCGCCAGCGCGATCATCCCGCCGGCCAGGCCCGCGCCAACGATCGCGACGTCGCAGGAGATCGTCGATGCCATGGCTCCGACTAGCGCAAACCGGCGCCTGCGAAAACAGCCTTTCCCGCCCAATCGCGCGCGAAGACAACCTGCATTGCCGGCCCGGCCGCCTCTTCCGCCACCGCCGCGATCCGCCGCGCGCCAGTCGTCCGCTGCCATCGCGCACCCGACACGGAGGGACGGGGGGCGTCAGGTCGGGCATGGCGCGCCGCCGCCATCTCCGCCACTATGTCCATGCCAGATCCGGAGCCGCCATGCCCCCCACACATCCGACCGACGCTTCGCCAGCACCGCACGCCGGCGATCCCGACCCCCGCCACCCCCAGGCGCCGACGCTGGCAACGGCGCGCCTGACGCTGAGCGGCCATGTCCCTGCCGATCTCGACGACTGCGCCGCGATGTGGGCCGACGCCCGCGTCTATGCGATGATCGGCGGCACGCCGCGTAGTCGCGAGGAGGTGTGGATCCGGTTGCTCCGCTCGATCGGGCAGTGGACCGTGTTCGGCTATGGCAGCTGGATCGTGCGCGAGACTGTGACCGGCCGGCTGATCGGCGAGATGGGTCTGATCGAAGCGCGGCGCGCGATCCTGCCGCCGATCGACGGTCCCGGTGCGATCGGCCCCGAAATGGGCTGGACGCTGACCGGCGACGCGCAGGGACAGGGTTATGCGTCGGAGGCGATGGCGGCGGTCCTGGCCTGGGCCGACCCGCGCATCGCCGCGACGACCTGCATCATCGACCCCCGCAACGCGCCCTCGCTCCGCCTCGCCGAGCGCCTCGGCTACCGCCTGCGCATCGAGGGTCGTTATCGTGACGCGCCGATCCTGATCCTCGACCGGCGCGCCTGACCTCGGTTCCGGACGCTCGGCGGACAGGTCGAGCGATGCTGGCCGAGGAACTGCGCGGGTTTTTACGGTACCGGGCAGCCGCAAGTCGTCGCTGCTGCCCGGCACCATGTGCGGCGCGCGCTCATTTCCGGATCAGCCGGGAGCGCACATGCCCATGTTTACGCGCTGGCGATCAGTTCGCCGGGACCTTGATGAACGGGTCATAGCTGTAAGTCTTGCCCGACATCGAGAAGACGACGCTGTACTGGTAGGACCCCGTTGCTGTGCCGTTGTTGATCACACAGGTCCAATAGATAACGCCCGCGGGCGTCGTCTGTTTTTCAAGCTTCTGGAATACACTATTCGGCGGGTTCTGCGTGCATTGACCGGTAAACCCGGTGATTGCGATATTATCGGCGGGATTGATGGGATAGACGGTCCACACCAAGACGTCACCGGCGTTGCACGGCGTCGTCAACTCGTTGCCACCCTCGGACGTGCCTTCATAGCCCGTCGTGTCGATCATATACAGACCTTGGGTGATGGTCTGGCCACTGGCCGTCGACTGAGCTGTTTCCACATCCACAGCAATCATGATGTTGATGGTTGCCATATCCTCATCTCCTAAATTTATAGTATCGAGATGGCCTGTCTCTGACATGACGTCGGACTTTCAAACAGGCGATATCGTCGTAATGGAGCAATGTTCTGCTATCAGGGTCTCAAATCTGTTGACCTGAAAAAAAATATCACATTGGGAGGCGTCAAATAAAGTTCGATAGATGAATTCGTGGCGATGAATTCTGTAAAATCGATAAAGATATGATGAGGATCCGGTGTTCCGACATAGAATGGGGCGGCGTTAGGTTTGCAGGCGCACAGGCCGTCATGCTTTGCAGCCGCGTACCCGGATGCCGCCGGTTTCGATCATTTTGCGGGGGCGATAGACTAGAGTCAGTGCAAACAGGTGGAGCACCGGCCGGGCGTGGTCGACCGAGGGTCTGAATGGCAACGGCGTTCGATCCGGTCCCGGCGCTGTGATAATTCCGCTACGGGTCATTGCGATTCCGACCCTGGCGGTGCGCTCGGTTTGGCTCTGACGGTCATGACCGTTATGGAGGGGGCCAATCCGATGGGCCGGGAGGTTTTTCCCCGGTTCATGTGGAGGGGAGCATTGGGGACATGGCTGATCACGGCCAGCCACCATCAGCCACATCATGAACGATACAGGTGCAATTATGAGCTCACTTTCCGGTTCTGGGATCGGCTCTGCGGCACCGACCGGGAGCACGGCGATGCGGGCAGCTCGCATGCCAAGGCTGCCGCGCGTGCTGGCGGCGGCCGCCGTCTGGGCCGTTCTGGCGGCAGCGAGCCCGGTCACGCGGCTCGACGTCGAGGTCGACAATCTTCGCTCGGCCAAGGGCTTGATCCGTATCTGCCTGACCGCCGACCCCGATAATTTCCCCGCCTGTGTCGACGATGCCAAGGCGTTGACCCGGACCCTGCCCGCCGCGGTCCGGACGACGAGCTTTCCGGGCCTGCCGCAGCGTGGCTATGCGCTGGCGATCATCCATGACGAGAACAGCAACTCCAAGCTCGACACGATCGCGGGTATCCCGCGCGAGGGCTATGGCTTCTCGAACAACGCCGCGGTACGCTTCGGACCGCCGCGCTTTTCCGCGGCACGGTTCATGCTCGCCGGTGATGCTGAAATGCAACAGGTCAGGATGCGTTACATCTTCTGACGGATTGCAACGGACCGAATGGGGTTGCCCCGCGTTGCGCGGTGGAACCTTTTTGTCCGGAGCCCGTCCTTGCGCGCATTCTCACTCGTTCTGACTGCCGCAACCGCGGCAGTCGCCCTCGCCACGCCGGCACTTGCGCAGACGGATCCCAATCCGACCCCGCCAATCACCGATCCCGCCGACAACAACCGCATCACACTCGGTCTGGGTGTCGCGTCGCTTCCCGATTACGAGGGTGCGGACAGCAACAGCTTCACCCCCGGCGCGGTCGCGATCGGCACGATCCGCGGGCATGATTTCTTCACGCGCGGTACGCAGCTCTATGTGAACCTGATCCCCAATACCGGGTCGGTCGGGATCAACTACGAAGTCGGCGTCATCGCCGCGGTCCGCACCGATCGCACGGGCCGGGTCGACAACCGCCAGGTCCGCGCGCTGGGCAAGATCGACACGGCCTATGAAGTCGGCGGCTTTGTCGGCATCGGCAAGACCGGCGTCATCACCAGCGATTACGACACGCTGACCGCGCGCGTCGCCTATATCCACGACGTGTCGGGCACGCACGACAGCTATGTCATCACCCCGCAGGTCAACTACACCACGCCGCTGTCGGTCCGGACCCTGGTCGCGTTCGGCCTGTCGGCAGATTATGCGGGCAAGGGCTTTGGCCGGACCTATGCCGCGGTCACGCCGATCGGCACGATCAACAGCGGTCTGCGCACCTATGACATCAACGACAGCGGCTTTCGCCGGGTCAACGTCTCGGCGTTCGCGTTGCAGAGCCTGTCGGGCGATCTGCGCCGCGGGTTCGGCGTCGGCGCGGGCGTGCTCTACGGCCGCATGCTCGGCAAGTACAAGGACAGCCCCATCGTCGCGGACGTCGGCGATGCCGACCAGTGGCTCGGCGCGGTGGGCCTGACCTACACCTTTTGATCGCAACCCGCCGATCGATCCGAAACCCCGTGCGGTCCGACCGCGCGGGGTTTTTCCGTTTGCGCCCCCGTCCGTTGCGCCTATGCTCGCCCTACCCCGGGGGAGCGCCGATCCGCGCTTGAGAGGAAGGCAGGAGCCTTCGACCCGCTGAACCTGATCCGGTTGATACCGGCGGAGGGAGGGAGCGGTCGCCACAGAACCGCATGCCTTGCTCCGAGACCTTTAGGAGCAAGCGCATGGCTGATTACGATCCCCGCATCCCGACCGCCGACATCGGCGTCACCACCGGCCCGATCCGCGGCTCGCGGAAGATCCATGTCGCGGTGCCCTCCAGCCCCGACGTCCGCGTCGCGATGCGCGAGATCGTGCTCGACCCCAGCTGCTCGGAGCCGCCCTTGCGCGTCTACGACACCAGCGGCCCGTACACCGACCCGCGCGCCACGATCGACATCAACGCCGGCCTGCCGCAACTCCGCCGCCAGTGGATCGAGGCGCGCGGCGACGTCGAAAGTTACGACGCGCGCGAGATCCGGCCCGAGGATAATGGCCAGCTCGGCCCCGACCGCTCGGGCGGCGTGCCGCAATTCCCCGGCAGCATCGCACGCCCGTTGCGCGCCAGGGCCGGCGCCAATGTCAGCCAGATGCACTATGCCCGCCGCGGCATCATCACCCCCGAGATGGAATATGTCGCGACGCGCGAGAATCTCGGCCGCGCGATGCTGAAAGAGTATAAGCGGGACGGCGAGAGCTTCGGTGCGTCGATCCCCGACTTCGTCACCCCCGAATTCGTCCGCGACGAGGTCGCACGCGGCCGCGCGATCATCCCCAACAACGTCAACCACCCCGAGTCCGAGCCGATGGCGATCGGTCGCAACTTCCTGGTCAAGATCAACGCCAATATCGGCAACTCCGCGGTCGCGTCGAACGTCGCCGCCGAGGTCGACAAGCTTGTCTGGTCGATCCGCTGGGGCGCGGACACGGTGATGGACCTCAGCACCGGCCGCAACATCCACGACACGCGCGAATGGATCCTGCGCAACAGCCCCGTGCCGATCGGCACCGTGCCGATCTACCAGGCGCTTGAGAAGGTCGGCGGCGTCGCCGAGGATCTGACCTGGGAAATCTTCCGCGACACGCTGATCGAACAGGCGGAGCAGGGCGTGGATTACTTCACGATCCACGCGGGCGTGCGCCTCGCCTATATCCCGATGACCGCCAAGCGCGTCACCGGCATCGTCTCGCGCGGTGGCTCGATCATGGCAAAATGGTGCCTCAGCCACCACAAGGAGAGCTTCCTCTACGAGCGCTTCGACGAGATCACCGAGATCATGAAGGCGTATGACATCGCCTATTCGCTCGGCGACGGGCTGCGCCCCGGCAGCATCGCCGACGCCAACGACGAGGCGCAGTTCAGCGAGCTCTACACGCTTGGCGAACTCACTCACCGCGCGTGGCAGAGCGACGTCCAGGTGATGATCGAGGGCCCCGGCCATGTGCCGATGCACAAGATCAAGGAAAACATGGAAAAGCAGCTCGAGGTCTGCGGCGAGGCGCCCTTCTACACACTCGGGCCGCTCACCACCGACATCGCGCCGGGTTATGACCATATCACCAGCGGCATCGGCGCGGCGCAGATCGGCTGGTACGGCACCGCAATGCTTTGCTACGTGACGCCCAAGGAGCATCTCGGCCTTCCCGACCGCGACGACGTGAAGGTCGGCGTCGTCACCTACAAGCTCGCCGCGCACGCCGCCGACCTCGCCAAGGGTCACCCTGCCGCGCAGATGCGCGACGATGCGCTGTCCCGCGCGCGCTTCGAATTCCGCTGGCGCGATCAGTTCAACCTGAGCCTCGACCCCGATACGGCCGAGCAATATCACGACCAGACGCTCCCCGCAGAAGGCGCCAAGACCGCGCATTTCTGCTCGATGTGCGGCCCCAAATTCTGTTCGATGAAGATCACGCAGGAGGTGCGCGACTTTGCCGCGAAACAGAATGGCCCGGCCGACACGTTCCTAGCGGCCGATGTCGATCATACCGACGCCAGCCGCGCGATCTTCGCCAAGGGTGCGCATGCCGACGCGGAAAAGGGCATGGCGGAGATGAGCGAGAGGTTCCGCGAGAAGGGCAGCGAGATCTACCTCCCCGCGGACGTCTGATCCGCCACACCCCGAACTCCTCCCCCGCCAGGGGGAGGATCAGGGAGTACGTCCGTTACCGCTTGCGCACGAACTCCGCGCGCAGCACCAGACCCTTGATCCCCTCGTAGCGACAGTCGATCTCCTGCGCGTCACCGGTCAGGCGGATCGCCTTGATCAGCGTGCCGCGCTTGAGCGTCTGGCCCGCGCCCTTGACGGTCAGGTCCTTGATCAGCGTCACCTGGTCGCCGTCCGCCAGCACGTTGCCGACCGAGTCGCGGACCACGACCGTGTCGTCGTCCGCCGCGCGGGTCGTGGATGCGGCGTCGGCGGCGACCCATTCGCCGCTGGCCTCGTCATAGACGTAATCGTCGTCCGCCATCGTCATCGTCCTGTTTCGTGCCGGATCACTTGAGCGTCGTCATCTCGACGGGCTTGCCCTTGGTCGTCGGGTTCGACGCGTTCGCCTTGGGCTCCTTCTCGGCCTTGGGCTTGCGGACTTCCTTGTTCGATTTCTTCTGGCTCTTGGCCATGATGCTGCCCTTCCGGCGGGGCGGAGCGCCCCGGGACGGCGACGATACACGCTTGCACTCGCGCATACCCGTAGATTCGGATCGCCAGATCGCCCCGGCAGTGCGGGCATCGCGGGCAACCTCGGCCCGGTCGGCGCGTTGGGATGAAAAGAGCATGAGGGGGCTGCGATGCATATCGGATCCGGGGCTGCGCCGATCACCCTGTCGCTGCGCGCTGGGATAGCAATGCTTGCCATGGCCGTGTCAGGCTGCAGTGCGGGCGACGATTCCCAGCAGACCGCTGCGGTCACCAATTTCACGCCGCCTGCCACGCGGACGCCGACCCCCGTGGCGGGGCAGGCGCAGACCACGCCGCTCACCGCCTATGTCGGCAAATATCCGCATGACGCAGTCGATGGCGTCGATTTCTTCGATCGCACCGAGGTGGCCGGCGGGTTGCTCGCGGTGGTCGACGATGCCCGGCTGCGGTCGCTGATCCGCGGGCGTTCGGGGCCGCAGACGCCGATCTTCCGGCGGGGCCGGCGCATCGCCTCCTGGGGGTGCGAGGCGCATAACTGCGGCGATCACAACTGGATGGTCGCGATCGATCCGGCGGGTGGGACAGCGCAGGCCTGTTATCACGATGCCGGTACGATGCGCGATCAGAGCCGCTGGTATGCCGATGGCGAACCGGTCCTGCGCCCTGGCGCCTGTCCTTCGGAGGGTGGAAACGATGCTTGAACACATGCCTGCCTGGCTCGGCCACGCACTTAAAGGATTGCGCGCTGGTGCCGACGCGTTGGTGATCGCCCGCTCCGGTCTCGGGTCGGGCGCGCAGGCCGGCACCGGGTTCGCGACGCTCGACCTGACCAGCCCCGCCTTTGCGCATGAGGGGCGGTTGCCGCCCCGGTTTACCGCCGATGGTGGCGGGGTGTCGCCGCCGCTGCTCTGGAGTGCGCCGCCCGCGGGCACCGCCGCGCTCGCGCTGATCGTCGAGGATGCGGATGCGCCGACGCCGCAACCGCTGGTCCACGCGATCGTCTGGCATATCGCCGCCGATCGGCTGCGACTGGCCGAAGGTGCGATCGCGGCCGACGGCGCAGGGACGCCCGACGGCGATGTCGGGCGCAATTCATATCTGCGCGAAGGCTGGCTGCCGCCCGATCCGCCGACCGGACATGGCGAACATCGCTACGCCTTCCAGCTTTTCGCGCTCGATGCGGCGCTCGGCGATCCAGGCGTGTCACCGGGCCGCACCGCGCTGGTCGAGGCGATGTCGGGACATGTGCTCGCGGCGGGGTTGCTGATCGGGACCTATTCGCGCGAGGAGGCCGCGCCCGTCGGCCCCGCTTCATCGGCCATGCCGGCCTGACCGCGACCCGCACGTGGCGGGCAGGGATCCGCCGTGCTGCCGGTCAGGCGAACGCTGCGGCGTGGGTCGCGATCAGCAGGACGGTGGTCGAGAAGGCGACGATGCCGACGAGCAGGCTGCTGTCCCGCAGGCGGTCGGGCCGCGATTGGCCGCGATGGAGGTGATGAAGCATGATGCAGTCTCCGCAGTCAGGCCGGATCACGCGATCGGGATGATCGGCGTCGCGGCGCTGATCGCGATGCCGGCGAAGACCAGCGCCCCGGCGAACGAGAGGAGGATGCGCTTGGCGGATTCGAAATGGATCGAGGACATGGTGGCTTCCCTTCGGTGATGGCGACGTCCGGACCATCCGGCTGCCGATATCCCCTGCTTTGCACACCCCGTGCCAGTTCCGTATCCAGCTGAATCACCGCGATTTTTCGCAGCAGGCACGCAGCAGTTGGGATTTTGCGCCACACGAATCCGGTGAACGGCGCCAAGGATCGGTGCCGCGGACCGCCGCGCGGATCAGGCGGCGCAGATCCGGTCGCGCCCGTCGCCCTTGGCGGTGTAGAGGAGCCGGTCGGCACGGGCGAACGCGCTCTCGGCGGCTTCGTCCGCATGGATCGCGGTGACGCCTGCCGAAAAGGTGATCTGGCCGAGCGGCGAATCGGTCTCGCGGTTGCGGAAGCGTTTTGCGGCGACGATCGCGCGGACCGAATCGAGCAGGCGCGCGGCGTCGCTCAGGCTGACGCCGCACAACAGCACTGCAAACTCCTCGCCGCCGTGCCGCACGACGAGATGCCCCTCGCACCCCGCCGCGATCATCTGGCCGATCGCAGTCAGCACCCGGTCGCCGACGCCGTGGCCGAACGCGTCATTGACTCGCTTGAACCGGTCGACGTCGCATACCGCCAGGCAATAGGGACCCTTGTCCGCGTCACGTGCGCCGAACGCCTCGTCGAACGCGCGGCGGTTGGGCAGGCCGGTCAGCGTGTCGCGCCGTGCGCTGTCGCGCGCCTCGATCAGCTTGGCCCGCAGGACGTCGGTCTCGTGCTTCGCCTTGGCCAGCCGCACCTCCGACTCACGGATCCGGCCGATCATCGCGGTGGTGATCCGCGTGATCTCGTCGATCTCGGCTAGTCCCGGCGAGGTCGTGATCGCTGCCGCGCTTTCCGCCAGGTCATGGCCGAAGCCGCGGGTCTCGGCGTGGATGCTGTGCATGATCGTCGCGAACCCGTCGACATACTCCTGCGTCTCGGCGACCAGCCGGTCCGCCTGCCCTTCGCGTTGCGCGGGATCGCACGGGCCGTCGTGATCGACCACCGCAGAGGGCTCGGTGACCTGTCCGCCAAGCGCCTCGATATCCCTACGCAGCAGCCGGACGCCGCCCTCGGTCAATTGCGCAACCTGCGCCGCGAGCGGGCCGTCGGGTGCCGACAGCACGGCATGCGCGAACGCATAATGCGACGGATCCGGACGCAACCGGTGCTTACGGAGGAATCGGCCGATCTGGTCGAACAGGTCCTCCGTGCTCACCTGTTGTGCGCCCTGCGCGTCCCGCATGTCATTTGCCCCCGTTTCGCCCCCGGAATAGAACAACAAAGGTTAGCAACGCGTGACGATTTGCGGATCTATCGGCGGTTAAGGGTCTCGACTGCGGCCAGCGTCGAGCTGACATGCTCGGCCGGGTTCATGTCGTCGTGAACAAAGGCGACCCGGCCGTCGCGGCCGATCACGTAACTGGTGCGCTTCGTGACGTCGCGTCCCATCACTTGCTTGCCGAGCGCGACGTCATAGCCCGCGACGACCTTCGGCCCTGCGCTGGCGACCGCGAACTTGCCCGCGCATTTTTCTGCCGAGAATTTGCTCAGCGTCTCGACGTTGTCCGCCGACATACCGATCACGGTCGCGCCGGCCTTCTTGAACGCGGGGACCGCCTCGGCAAAGGCATGCGCCTCGGCATTGCAGCCGCCGGTATAGGCCGCGGGGAAGAAGTAGAGCACGACGGGGCCCTTCTTCAGCTGTTCGGCGAGGTGGACCGTGAACACCTTGCCGGCGATCGCGCCGCGCGTGGTGAAGTCGGGCGCCTTCGCACCGGGCGCGAGCGCCGCGACTGCGGGGGTGGCGAGGAGGAGGGCGGCAAGGGTCGGGACGAGGCGCATGGGGCTATACTCCGGTATGATCGCAGTGACGTACGCCCGCTCGCGGCATCCGTCCATTGCCCGCGCCGTACAGGCTCGATAGGCAGGGCACATGCCAGTGACCCAAGCCGATATCGACCTCGCGCATCGCCTCGCGGATGCCGCGGGCCACGTCATCCGACCCTATTTCCGCCACGAGCATGGCGTCGAGATCAAGGACGACCAGTCCCCCGTCACCCGCGCCGACCGCGAGGCCGAATCGGCGATGCGCCGGCTGCTCGACGCCGAACGCTCGGGCGACGGCATCGTCGGCGAGGAATTTGGCGAGAAGACCGGTGTCACCAACCGCAAATGGGTGCTCGACCCGATCGACGGCACGCGCAGCTTCACCGTCGGCCGCGCGATCTTCGGCACGCTGA
The DNA here is from genome assembly GCF_017876865.1 of Sphingomonas sp. PvP018. Taxonomy (NCBI): domain Bacteria; kingdom Pseudomonadati; phylum Pseudomonadota; class Alphaproteobacteria; order Sphingomonadales; family Sphingomonadaceae; genus Sphingomonas; species Sphingomonas sp. PvP018. The sequence continues at coordinate 2,654,502 of NZ_JAGIOU010000001.1, forward strand.
TCGCGCTGGTCGAGGATGGCTGGCCGGTGCTCGGGATCATCGACCAGCCGGTCCAGCGCGAACGCTGGGTCGGCGTCGCGGGGCGTCCGACGACGCTGAACGGCGTGCCGGTGCGCACCCGGGTCTGCCGCGAGCTGGCGGGATCGACGATCGCGACGACCAGCCCGCATCTGTTCGGCGAGGCTGACGTCCCGCACTATCTCGCGCTCGTCGCGGCGATCTCGGGCGGCAATCCGCGCCAGGGGCCGGTCTATGGCGGCGACTGCTATAATTACGGGCTGCTCGCGAGCGGTCACCTCGATGTCGTCTGCGAATCGGGTCTCCAGCTCTACGACTTCGCCGCACTGGTCCCGGTCGTCGAAGGCGCCGGCGGGATGATGTGCGACTGGAACGGCGACCCGCTGACCGCGGCGAGCGAAGGCCATGTGCTCGCGATCGGCGATCCGGCGCGGCTGGACGACGTGCTCGAGGCGATGCACCGGATCACGGGTGATGCGCATGACCATGGCGATCACGACCACTGAGACCGTCTTGGCGGGAAGGCGGGCGTTACGCCTCGCACCTAGTCCCATATCCGTCATCCCGGCGAAAGCCGGGACCCATGAACACGGCACGGTCGCTAACCGCGCTGGCCGAAACCATGGGCCCCGGCGTTCGCGGGGGTGACGGGGGCCAGTAAGGTAAGGCGCGCGGCGTGGCCGCGACCAAAGCCGCCGCGCCGTTAGAAGATCCCGAGAAACTTCTTCTTCTGCCCCTTCTTCTCCGCCTCGGACGCCTTGCCGTCCTCGCCCTTGGCAGTCGTCCCGCGGCCGACATCGTCGCGGGTCTCGCCCTCGGTCGTCCGCTGCGCCTTTGCGGTCGCGCCGGCCAGCACCGGGCCGCACGCGGTGGCCTTCGCATCGCCGACATCGACGAACGCAAGCACACCCGCGACCGGCGTCGCCACCAGCGCGAGGCCCAGCCCGGTGCCGACGCGGGCGAGCAGGTCCTTCGAGACCACGCTCATCTTCGGTGCCGCGAACACGCCGCCGAACCCGACCGGCGACTGGCCTGCGAACAGGCTGAACTTCTTCGAATCGGCGCGGAAGGCGAGGTCGACCGCCTCGTTGCGGAAGCTGAACCCGCCGCGGCCGACGATCACGTTCTTCTTCGTGTCGATCAGGATCGGGTCCGCCGCCGCCACGCCGCCGCGCACGGTGAAGCCGATCAGGCCGCAATTGACCTGGACCGGCTCGTCGAGCTTGCCTTGGAACATCCGCTGCGCAAACGTGCCGATGTCGAGCTCGGCGAGCTGGACGTTGCGCACCGACAGCGCGCCCGACGGCATCACGAACGCGATCCGGCCGCGTGACGACGCCAGCGAATCATGGATCGAATCGCCGCGCCCGTCGAGCTTGATCCGCCCCTTGATCGTCCCGGTCGTCCCCGCCTCGGCAAGCCCATAGCCCTTGAGCAACCGCCCCATCGGCGTCGGTGCCAGGCGAATGTCGTAGGACACCGCGCTCGGCCGCGACCGCGTGTCGAAGACCGCGTCGGAGGCGACATTGCCGCGCGCCATCGCAAACGTCAGTGGCGACAGCGCCAGCCGCCCGCGCTCGAGATCGAGCGTCAGGTCGACGTTCGAGATCGGGATGTTCTTCGACCGGACCACGCCGATCGTCCATTTCAGGTCGGCATCGAAGATCTTCATCGTCTCGACGGGGAAATTCCCATCGGGCAACAGGCGTTGCGCGCCCGCGCCGGTCGCAGCGGCGGCCGCCACCGCGCCGCGGCTCTCGACGATGTCGGGATTGTAGCCGATGAATGGCGCGGCATCGACGATATCGAGGCTCTTGGTCGCCAGCACCGAATCGAGGTGGATGCGCTCGCCATTGGTGATCGTCAGCTTGCCCGCCAGATCGGTCTTACCCGCCACGCCGGTGATCCGCGTGAAATGATATTCCTCGCCCTGTTTCACGAGCTGTCCGCGCAGCCGATAGGTGCGTGTGTTCGGGATCGCGACGTCGATCACGCCGAGCAGGGTCGACAAATTGGCGCCGTGCGCGGTCACCGCGAGCGGCACGTTCTCGACGTCCGCTATGCTCGGCAGCGTGCCGGCGACGTCGATCACGTTGCCCGCCGCGCGCATCCGCGCGACCAGCTTGTTCTGTCCCCGATTGGCGGTCGCGTCGGGCGACAGCAGCTGCGCGGTCACGGTGAACGGCGTCTCGCGCAACCGGCCGGTGCCCTTGAGGCCGACCGCGCGGCCGATCGTCGCATCGACCGAGCGGATGTCGGCGACGTCGAGATTGGCGAGCACGCGCATTCGCGGGTCGAGATAGCGCACGCTCGTCCCCGTCACCGTCGCCACGTCGATCCGCGGGAATTCGAGCGGCTCGCCGCCCTTCTTGTCGCTGAACGTCCAGCTATTGGCGGTATGCGCGGCATTCCATTCGAGATCGACCGCGCCGTTGACCAGATCGAGCCAGTAGAGCCGCCGCTTGCCGAAGATCAGCGACAGCGGCGCGATCCGCGTGTCGAGCTTGTCCGCCTGGAAGAGGTTGGGCCGACTCGCCCAGTCAGGGTTGGAGAGCGTGAAGCGCTCGGCATAGAATTTGATTCGGAACGGCGCGAAATAGAGCTGAAAATCGCCGCCGACGGTCACCGTCCGGTGGGTCATCGACCCGACGATCCGCTCGAACGGATGCTTCAGGAAGCGACCCTTGGTGATATAGAGTACCAGCCAGATCGCGGCGATCACCGCGACGATCCCGATCAGAATGTTGCGCAGGATTCGCCGTTTGCGCCTCTTCTGCGCCGCGGCGGGCGGGGGGGCGTCGATCGGCTGCGTCGGGCTGGCGTCCATGATAAGCCTATCGCATGGCGGGCGTAGCGGTTCCACTATGGTCGGATGCCGCATTAATCCGGGAATGCGACTTGAGATTTCGGACCGATGCGGGTATCGGCCCCGCTTCCTCGAAGGGATGCGCGTTCGACGAATCGCCCGGCCAGTGTGGGCTGCCGCGGCGATTTCAGCGTTTCCCTTCGTAACCGAAAGGATAAAAATGCCCAAGCTGAAGACCAAGAGCGGCGTCAAGAAGCGCTTCAAGCTCACCGCCACCGGCCTGCTCAAGCACGGCGTCGCCGGCAAGCGTCACCGTCTGGCGCATCACAACGGCAAGTACATCCGTCAGAACCGCGGCACCAAGCTGCTGTCCAAGGCCGATACCGCAGCAGTGAAGGCCTGGGCGCCTTACGGCCTGCGTTGAGCTGAGAAGGAATTAGACAATGGCACGCGTAAAACGGGGTGTTACCACCCGCGCCAAGCACAAGCGTATTTTGGTTCAGGCGAAGGGCTATTATGGCCGTCGCAAGAACACGATCCGCATCGCCCGTCAGGCCGTCGAAAAGGCCGGACAGTACGCTTACCGGGACCGCAAGGTTAAGAAGCGCACCTTCCGTGGCCTGTGGATCCAGCGCATCAACGCCGGCGTCCGCGCCGAGGGTCTGACCTATTCGCAGTTCATGCACGGCGTGAAGCTGGCGGGTATCGAACTCGACCGGAAGGTCCTGGCCGACATCGCCATGCACGAGGGCGCAGCCTTCAGCGCGATCGTCGCACAGGCGAAGGCAGCACTCCCCCAGGCCGCGTAATTCGCGACTGAGGTTGGGTTTGAAAAGGGCGCCGGTGGGAAACCACCGGTGCCCTTTTTCGCGTTTGGGGAAATCGAAACTCCGCGATGGTGATCATCCGCCCGCCCCAACGGGTCATTCCCGCGCAGGCGGGAACCCATAAACTCCGAACCGTTGTGATTACTGCGAGCGTCAGCCAATATGGTTCCCCGCCTCCGCGGGGATGACGAGATCGGGGATGACGGAACGACGGGATGGCGGATGGACTGGCAGCCTTGCGTCTACATCCTCGCGAGCGGCCGGCACGGCACGCTGTACATCGGCGTCACCTCAAACCTGCTCGGCCGCATCCACCAGCACCGCGAAGGCTTGATCAAGGGCTTCACCTCCCGCTACGGCATCCACCGGCTCGTGCATTACGAAATGGCCGAAACGATGGAAGCGGCGATCACACGCGAGAAGCAGCTGAAGAAGTGGAATCGCGACTGGAAGCTGCGACTGATCGAAGCGACAAACCTCGATTGGGATGATCTCGCGATCGGTCTGGGGTTTGCCCCGCTCCGTCATTCCCGCGAACGCGGGAATCCATAGCGGCAGCGTCGGTGGTAGCCGCGAGGCACGTGCGTAATGCCTTTCGCAGGGGCAACGAAGTTAGGATGTGAGACAGTGACGCAAGACCTGAACCAGATGCGCGAACACATGTTGGCGGCGATCGCCGCGGCATCCGGCCTCGACGCGCTGGAGGCGTGCCGGGTCGAGGCGCTCGGCAAGCAGGGCACGATCACCGCGCTGCTGAAGACGCTCGGCAAGATGACCCCCGATGAGCGCCTCGTGCAGGGACCGATCATCCAGGGGCTGCGCGAAGCCGTCGCCAATGGCATCACAGAGCGCAAAGCGACGCTCGAACGCGCCGCGCTCGACGCCCGGCTCGCCAGCGAAACGCTCGACATGACGCTCCCCGCCGACGCGCCCATGCCCGGCACGATCCACCCGGTCAGCCAGGTCATGGACGAACTCGCCGAGATCTTCGCCGACTTGGGTTTCGCGGTCGCGACCGGGCCCGAGATCGAGACCGACTGGCATAATTTCTCCGCGCTCAACATCCCCGAGACGCATCCGGCGCGCGCGATGCACGACACCTTCTATCTCCAGCAGGGGATCGACGCGAAGGCCGCGGGCACCGCCGACGAGAAGACGACCTTCTCGCTGCTCCGCACGCACACCTCGCCCGTCCAGATCCGCACGATGCTGAGCCAGAAGCCGCCGATCCGCATCATCGCGCCGGGCCGTACCTACCGCTCGGACTCGGACGCCACGCACACGCCGATGTTCCACCAGGTCGAGGGCCTCGTGATCGACAAGGGCATCACGCTCGGCCATCTCAAATGGACGCTCGAGACGTTCGTGAAGGCGTTCTTCGAGCGCGACGATATCGTGCTGCGGATGCGCCCGAGCTATTTCCCGTTCACCGAACCCTCGGTCGAGATCGACGTCGGCTACACGCTCGTGAAGGGCAAGCGCGTCGTCGGCGGCGCCGAGCCAGACGGCTGGCTCGAGATCCTTGGCTCGGGCATGGTCCACCGCAAGGTGATCGAGGCGTGCGGGCTCGATCCGGACGAGTGGCAGGGCTTTGCGTTCGGCTGCGGGATCGACCGGCTCGCGATGCTCAAATACGGCATGGACGACCTCCGCCCATTCTTCGACGGCGATATCCGCTGGCTGAAACATTATGGTTTCTCCAGCCTCGACGTCCCCACTCTGTCGGCCGGAGTCGGCGCATGAAGTTCACGCTCAGCTGGCTCAAGCAGCACCTCGAAACCACCGCCACGCTCGACCAGATCGTTGACGCGCTGACCCGTATCGGCCTCGAGGTCGAAGGCGTCGAGAACCCCGGCGAGAAGCTTGCCGCGTTCAAGATCGCCAAGGTGCTCAGCGCCGAACGCCATCCGCAGGCCGACAAGCTCCAGATCCTGTCGGTCGACGCGGGGAACGGCCCGCTACAGGTCGTCTGCGGCGCGCCCAACGCGCGCGCCGGGCTGGTCGGCGTGTTCGGGGCGCCGGGTGCGTACGTCCCCGGCCTCGACGTGACGCTCAAGCTCGCGAGCATCCGCGGGGTCGAATCGAACGGCATGATGTGTTCGACGCGCGAGCTCGAGCTCGGCGAGGACCATGACGGCATCATCGAACTGCCCGCGGACGCGCCGATTGGCACGCCGTACCCCGATTATGCCGGGCTGACCGACCCCGTCATCGACGTCGCGATCACCCCCAACCGCCAGGACTGCATGGGCGTGCGCGGCATCGCCCGCGATCTCGCCGCAGCCGGCATGGGCACGCTCACGCCGCTGATCTTCGATCCCATCGTCACCGACGGGGCAGGGCCATCGGTCCGCACCGAGGACGCCGCCGGCTGCCCCGCCTTCTTCGCGCAGACCGTCACCGGCGTGACCAACGGCGAGTCGCCCGACTGGATGCGCCGCAGCCTGCTCGCGATCGGCCAGAAGCCGATCTCCGCGCTGGTCGACATCACCAATTACCTGATGATTGACCTCGGCCGCCCGCTGCACGTCTATGACCGCGCCAAGCTGTCGGGCGGCCTCGTCGCGCGGAAAGCGAAGGACGGCGAACAGGTCGTCGCACTCAACGGCAAGACCTACACGCTCGACGAAACCATGACCGTCATCGCCGACGACGTGGCCGTGCACGACATCGGCGGCATCATGGGCGGCGAGCATTCGGGCGTCTCGGCGGACACCACCGACGTGCTGATCGAGTGCGCCTATTTCGATCCCGACCATATCGCGCGCACCGGCCAGAAGCTCACGCTCACCTCCGACGCGCGCAGCCGCTTCGAACGCGGCGTTGATCCGGCGTTCCTCGACGACGGCCTCGCAATCGCCACCGCGCTCGTGCTCCACGTCTGCGGCGGTACCGCGAGTGAGGTCACGCGCTCGGGCGAAGTGCCGTCGGAGCCCCGCGTGATCCATTACGACCCGCGCCTCAGCGCGGATCTCGGGGGGCTGCACGTCGCGCCCGAACGCCAGGCGCGCACGCTGCTGTCGCTCGGCTTCACGATCGGTGCGATCAAGTCTGCGGATGCGTTCAGCGACGCGCTGTTCTCGACGATCGAGGGTAAATGGCCGGTCACGGTCCCGAGCTGGCGCCGCGATGTCGACGGCCCCGCCGATCTCGTCGAGGAAGTCGTCCGGATCGAGGGCATCGACAATATCCCCTCGACCCCGCTGCCACGCATGCCCGGCGTCGCCAAGCCGACCGCCACGCCCGAGCAGAAGCTCGAACGCCGCGCGCGCCGCGCCGCCGCCGCCCGCGGACTCGACGAGGCGGTGACGTGGAGCTTCCTCTCGGAGGCCGAGGCCGCACCGTTCGGCGGCGGCGCCTGGACGCTCGCCAACCCGATCAGCGAAGACCTCAAGGTCATGCGCCCCTCGCTGCTCCCCGGCCTGCTCGCCGCAACGGGGCGCAACCTCAAGCGCGGCCAGCAGAGTGTCCGCCTGTTCGAGATCGGTCGCCGCTATCTCGCCGACGCCGAACGCGCGACGCTCGGCGTGGTGCTGGCGGGCGACCGCCGCCCGCGCGGCTGGCGCGACGGCAAGGCCGCGAGCTTCGACGCCTATGATGCGAAGGCCGAAGCGCTGGCACTGCTTGCTGCTGCCGGCGCACCGGTCGACAATCTCCAGGTCATGGGGGAGGCGGGCGATGCCTGGCATCCGGGCCAGTCGGGCACGCTTCGGCTCGGACCGAAGACGGTGCTGGCAAGCTTCGGCATGCTGCATCCGCTGGTCGTGAAGGCGTTCGACCTCGACGGCGCGGTCGCCGCGGTAGAGATCTATCTCGACGCGATCCCGCCCAAGCGGGCTTCGGGCTTCGCCCGCCCGGCCTACACGCCGCCGGCGTTGCAGGCGGTCCGCCGCGACTTCGCGTTCCTCGTGCCGGCGGCGCTTGCAACCGACGCGCTGGTCCGTGCGGTCAAGGGCGCCGACAAGGCCGCGATCGTCTCGGCGCGCGTGTTCGACGTGTTCACCGGGCAGGGCGTCGAGGACGGTCACAAGTCGGTCGCGGTCGAGATCGTCCTGCAACCCACCGCCAAGAGCTTCACCGACGAGGAGCTGAAGGCGGTGGCGGACAAGGTCGTCGCGGCGGCGGCCAAGCAGGGCGCGAGCCTGCGCGTCTGAGCGTCTCCTCACCCTCCAGCGCCACCCCGGCGAAGGCCGGGGCCCAGTTGAGGAACGGGTGTAACGGCGGACAGTCCCTCGTTACTTCCACCTTTCCAACTGGACCCCGGCCTTCGCCGGGGTGGGGCCGCCGGGTTGTCCGATGAGCGTTTTGAAGACCCGCGCGTTCGACCACGAGGGAAGGACCCCAATGACCGACCTGATCACGATCGCCAACGACCACCTCACTGCGCAGATCAACCCGCTCGGCGCCGAGCTCACCTCGCTGAAGGACGCCGACGGGCGCGAGCTGATGACCAATGCCGACCCGGCCTATTGGACCGGTCACGCACCGATCCTCTTCCCCGTCGTCGGCCGCCCCTACCGCGACACGATCCGCGTCGACGGCACCGAATATTCGATGAAGCAGCACGGCTTCGCCCGCCGCATGGTGTTCGCGGTGTCCGAGCAGCAGCCCGGATCGGTCGCCTTCACGCTCGAGGCGACGCCCGAGACGCGCGCGGTCTATCCGTTCGATTTCCGGCTGACGGTGACGTTCGCGCTGGTCGGCGCGACGCTGAGCGTCGACGTCGCGATCACGAACCCCGCCGCGCAGCCGCTTCCGGCGAGCTTCGGTTTCCACCCCGCCTTCGCCTGGCCGCTGCCTTACGGGGAGGATCGCGCCGACCACCGCATCGTCTTCTCGGCCGACGAGCCCGACACGCTGCGCATGATCGCCGACGACGGCACGATCGCGGAGGGGGAGCGGCCCTCGCCGCTGGAGGGACGGACGCTGCCTCTGCACGATGCGCTGTTCGCCAAGGATGCGCTGGTCTGGGATTCGGTCCGGTCCGACTCGGTCACCTACGGCGCCGAGACCGGCCCGCAGCTGCGGATCGACTTCCCCGACACGCCGATGCTCGGCCTCTGGACCAAGCCGGGCGCGGCCTATGTCTGTGTCGAGCCGTGGCACGGCATCGCCGACCCCGAAGGCTATGACGGCGACTTCCGCGCCAAGCCCGGCGTGTTCGAGATCGCTGCAGGCGCCACAAAGAGCATCGCACTCCGCGTAACGCTGCTCCCCTGAAAGCCCCTTCCATTCAGGGGAGGGGTTGGGGTGGGGGGCCCCGCAAGCACCACGCTTATGATGACACCCCACCCCCAGCCCCTCCCCTGAAGGGGCGGGGAGCAGCTATCGCTCGACGGCCCCCCTGTCCTCCGGCCCCCGCATCTGCCAAGAGCGGCAGCATGACCGCCGGACTCCCGGCCCAACCTTCTTTGCGAGCCGCGACAGGCTCCCCGGACCCACGCCATGACCCAATTTCCCCGCCGCACCTTCGCGATCATCTCGCATCCCGACGCCGGCAAGACCACGCTGACCGAAAAGCTGCTCTATTTCGGCGGCGCGATCCATCTCGCCGGCGAGGTGAAGGCGCGCGGCCAGAACCGGCGCGCGCGCTCGGACTGGATGAAGATCGAGCAGCAGCGCGGCATCTCGGTCACCTCGTCCGTCATGACGTTCGAGCGCCAGGGAATCACCTTCAACCTGCTCGATACGCCGGGCCATGAAGACTTCTCCGAGGACACCTACCGCACGCTGACCGCAGTCGATTCGGCGGTCATGGTGATCGACGCCGCCAAGGGCATCGAGCCGCAGACGCGCAAGCTGTTCGAGGTCTGCCGCCTGCGCAATGTGCCGATCATCACCTTCGTCAACAAGGTCGACCGCGAGGGGCGCGACCCGTTCTCGCTGCTCGACGAGGTGGCCGAGATGCTTCAGCTCGACGTCTGCCCGATGAGCTGGCCGGTCGGCATGGGCGGCGAGTTCGAGGGGGTGTACGATCTCTACGCCAACACATTGAGCCGCCCTGAAGGCGACAGCCGCGAATTCATGGGCAAGGCGATTCCGTTCGCTGGTATTGACGACCCCAAACTTGCCGAGATCCTCAGCCCCGAAGGGATCGTCCGCCTCTCCGACGAGGCCGAACTCGCACAGGGCGGCTATTCGAGCTTCGACGCCGACGCCTATCGCGCAGGCAATCTGACGCCGGTCTATTTCGGCTCGGCACTCAAGGATTTCGGTGTCGCCGAGCTGATCGCCGCGCTCGCCGACTATGCGCCGCCCCCGCGCGCGCAGCCCGCCGAGCCCGCCCCCATCTCCCCCGACGAAAGCGAAGTCACCGGCTTCGTGTTCAAGGTGCAGGCGAACATGGATCCCAACCACCGCGACCGGATCGCGTTCATGCGGCTGTGCTCGGGCGTGTTCAAGCGCGGCATGAAGCTGACGCCCACGGGCCACGGCAAGCCGATCGCGGTCCACTCGCCGATCCTTTTCTTCGCACAGAATCGCGAGCTGGCGGACGAGGCGTTTCCGGGCGACATCATCGGCATCCCCAACCACGGCACGCTGCGCGTCGGCGATACGCTGAGCGAACGCGCCGCGATCCGCTTCACCGGATTGCCGAACTTCGCGCCCGAAATCCTGCGCCGCGTCGTGCTGAAGGATTTCACCAAGACCAAGCAGTTGCGGAAAGCGCTCGACGACATGGCAGAGGAAGGGGTGACTCAGGTCTTCTACCCCGACATCGGCTCGAACTGGATCATCGGCGTCGTCGGGCAGCTCCAGCTCGAGGTGCTGCTGTCGCGGCTCGATGCAGAGTACAAGGTCGCGGCCGGGCTCGAGCCTGCGCCGTACGAGACCGCCCGCTGGATATCGGCGGAGGACCCGCAGGAGCTCAAGACCTTCGCCGAGATCAACCGCGGCGCAATGGCGAAGGATCGCGACGGGAACCCGGTGTTCCTCGCCAAGAGCGCGTGGGAGGTGAACTACATCGCCGACCGCTATTCGAAGATCCGCTTCGCCGCGACCCGCGAACGGTAAGGGACCGCCATCGATCGTCATCCCCGCCCGCGCGAGGATGACGAACCGGCAGGCATGCGGATCAATCCGCGGCCAGGGCCTCGGCGAGCATGTCGCGGATCGCGCGCAGTGCCGTGATCGGCGTCTCGGCGGGCGCCGCGACCTCGGCAGCGACCGCGGCCGGTGCGCCCTTTTCCGCGGCCAGCAGCTGCTGGACGCCGCGCACGGTATAGCCGTCGCGATTGAGCAGCTGGTCGATCCGGCGCACCAGCGCGACGTCCTCGACGCGGTAATAGCGACGATTCCCGGCACGCTGGAGCGGTCGGAGCTGGGGGAAACGCGTTTCCCAATAGCGCAGAATATGCTGTGGCAAGCCGGTATCGTTCGACAGTTCGCCGATGGTCCGGAATGCGGTACTGGCCTTGCCGGAACTGTCCGGCATCGCGTGCCTCAGCCTGCGCCGACGATGCGTTCGCGCATCATCTGGCTTGCGCGGAACGTCAGCACGCGGCGCGGTGCGATCGGCACCTCGACGCCCGTCTTGGGGTTACGACCGATGCGCTCGCCCTTGTCGCGCAGGACGAACGTACCGAAGCCCGAAATCTTGACATTCTGCCCGCTGGTCAGCGCTTCGCACATCTCGGTCAGGATCTGTTCGACGACTTTTGAAGCATCCGATCTCGAAAGTCCGATTTCGCGATGAAGCGATTCGGCTAGATCGGCTCGTGTCAGCGTACCCGTCATTGTCATTCCGAAACTCCCACACCCATTGCGGTACCTACACAAGCAGCGTGATCATCGGAAGAGCTTTATCGGACAAATTGCAACTGGCTTTCAGTTGCGTTTAGAAGCGGATGACCGCCGCACCCCAAGTAAAGCCGCCACCCATCGCCTCGAGCACGACGATCTGGCCCTGCTGGATCCGTCCGTCACGGACCGCCACGTCGAGCGCGAGCGGTACCGACGCCGCGGAGGTGTTGGCATGCTGGTCGACGGTGACGACGACGCGCTCGGGGGCAAGGCCCAGCTTGCGCGCGGTCGCGTCGAGGATCCGGGCATTCGCCTGGTGCGGCACGACCCAGTCGACCTGGTCCGCGGACACGCCCGCCATCGCCAGCGATTCGGTCATGACGGCGGCGAGGTTGGTCACCGCGTGACGAAACACCTCGCGGCCCTTCATCCTGAGCTTGCCGACCGTCCCGGTGGTCGAGACGCCGCCATCGACATAGAGAAGCTGGTTGTGCCGCCCGTCGGCGTGCAGTTTGGTGGTCAGGATCCCGCGTCCGCCCTCATCGGCGCTATCCTGCGCCTCCAGCACGATCGCGCCCGCACCGTCGCCGAACAGGACGCAGGTCGTGCGATCCTCCCAGTCGAGGATCCGGCTGAACGTCTCGGCGCCGATCACCAGCGCGCGCTTGGCGACGCCGCTGCGGATCATGCTGTCGACGACCTGGACCGCGTAGAGAAAGCCCGAGCAGACCGCAGCGACGTCGAACGCGACGCAGTCGTCGATCCCGAGCATCGCCTGCACCTTGGTCGCGCTGGCGGGGAAGGTCTGGTCGGGCGTCGCGGTGGCGAGCACGATCAGGTCGATGTCCTGCGCGTCTACGCCTGCTGCAGCGAGAGCCGCGCGGCAGGCATCCGCCGCCAGAGTAGCGGTCGTCTCGCCTTCGCCGGCGATATGGCGGAACCGGATGCCGGTTCGCTCGACGATCCATTCGTCGCTGGTGTCGACCTGTTCCGCCAGCTGCGCATTCGAGACGCGACGGACCGGCAGGGCCGATCCGGTGCCGGTAATGACCGAACGGATCATGCGGCTTCCTTGACGTTGCCCAGATCGTCGCTGATCCGGCGGACGAGGTCGTTTCTCACCATCTTGGCGGCATTGCCGATCGCCGTCGCCACGCCGCGCTCATTGGCGCCGCCATGGCTTTTGACGACGATGCCGTTGAGCCCGAGAAACACCGCGCCGTTGTGATTATTGGGATCGAGATGATCGCGCAGCAGTTCGGTCGCGGGCTTCGAAATCAGGAAGCCGAGCTTCGACCGGACCGAGCTGCGGAAGGCGCGCTTGAGCAGGTCCGCGACGAATCGCGCGGTGCCCTCGGCGGTCTTGAGCGCGATATTGCCCGAAAAGCCGTCGCACACGACGACGTCGACATCGCCGCGCGACAGCCGGTCGCCTTCGATGAAGCCGGTGAAATCCATGTCGAGCTTGGGCGTCGCGCGCAGCATGGCGGCGGCCTCGCGAATCTCGTCGGTGCCCTTCATGTCCTCGCTGCCGATATTGAGCAGCGCGACACGCGGATGCGCAATGTCGAGCGCGGTCCGTGCATAGGCGCCGCCCATGATCGCGAACTGTACGAGGTTGCGCGCATCGCACTCGGTATTCGCACCAAGGTCGAGCATCACCATGTCGGTATCGCCAAGCGTCGGAAGGCGCGCGGCGAGCGCCGGGCGATCGATGCCCGGCAGGGTCCTGAGCGACAGCTTCGCCATCGCCATCAGCGCGCCGGTGTTGCCGCTCGAGACCGCGGCTGCGGCACGCCCCTTTTTGACGAGATCGATGGCGATGCCCATCGATGTCGTCTTGGCGCGACGAATCGCTTGGCTCGGCTTGTCGCTCGAGCCAACCACCTCGGGGGCGTGGACGATCTCGGAGTTGAGTTCGAGATTCGGATGGGCTTTCAGCCCGTCGCGAATCGCGGTTTCGTCACCGACCAGCAGGAAATGCATGCCGTCAAACTGGCGTCGCGCACGCGCGACACCCGCCAGCATTACCGCCAGCCCGTCATCGCCACCCATCGCATCGACGGCGATCCAGGCGCTGTCGGGCATGCTCACGTCCTTCGCTCAGGTGAGGGCTCAGCCCTCGACCGAAAGGATTTCGCGACCGTTGTAATGGCCGCAAGACGTGCAGAGGTTGTGCGGGCGCTTGAGTTCGCCACAGTTCGGGCACTCCTGAAATGCCGCGATCGTCAGCGAATCGTGGCCACGGCGCATGCCGCGCTTGGAGGGCGAGGTTTTTCTCTTGGGGACGGCCATTTCGGCACCTTGTTCTTTATAAAGGTCGGGGCTCCGATAGGCCCGGACGAAGGAGTCGGCAACCGACTGTTAAGGTCGGCCGCGTGAGCTACCATACGGCCTGACGCATCGCGAAGCGTGGCGCTATAGCGATAATCGCCTGCGTTGCAAGCATGGTGGCACAGTGGCACGACCCGCGCGCACCGGAAACATCGAGGAATAAGCTGCATGATCCTGCCCGTAACCCTGACGATCGCCGCCGCGGCCGCGGTCATCAATCTCTGGCTGGCCTTCCGGATCGTGCCGACTCGCCTCAAGGACAATGTCCTGCTGGGCGACAATGGCAATCCGGTCCTCCAGGGGCGGATGCGGGCGCAGGCGAACTTCGTCGAATATGCGCCCTTCATCCTGATCCTGTTCGCGCTGATCGAACTGGGTGGCGGATCGCCCCGCTGGTTGTGGATCGCCGGAGTCGTTTTCGTCGTCGCGCGAATCGCGCACGCCTTCGGCATGGACAAGACGACGTCGAACCTGCCGCGCGCGGGTGGCGCACTCGCAACCTGGGCGCTGATGGCGCTGCTCGCGGGCTGGGCGCTCGCGATCGCCTATCAGGCCGGTGCCACGCCGTCGGTCACGACGTTCCAGACCGCACCGATCGAGGGTCGCGCATGAGCATCGTCCGGAATGTCGCCGCCCTCCTCGCCACGCCGATGCTGCTCGCGGTCGCGACGCCCGGCCTTGCGAAGGACGGCCAGGCGCAGGACGCCATCTCGCCCGAGCATCTGTCCGCCGATGTCAGGACGCTGGCGTCAGACGCATTCGAGGGGCGGGCACCGGGAACCGCAGGCGAAACCAGGACGGTCGACTGGCTCATCGCGCAGTTCAAGGCGATGAAGCTGTCGCCGGGCGGGCCGGACGGCAGCTGGACGCAGGCGGTGCCGCTGGTCCACACGCGCCTGGGGCAGGGCAGCGTGCGCGCCGGGGCCACGCCGCTGGTCCAGGGCCGCGACGTCTATCTCAGCACGGTGCGCGGGGTCGACCGCGTCGCGATCGCCGACGCGCCGATGGTCTTTGTCGGCTACGGCGTCACCGCCCCCGAACGCGGCTGGGACGACTTCAAGGGTCTCGACCTCAAGGGCAAGGTCGCGGTCTTCCTGGTCAACGACCCCGATTTCGAGGCGGTGGCGGGCGACGATGCGAAGGGCCGGTTCGGCGATCGGCGCATGACCTACTACGGACGCTGGACCTACAAGTTCGAGGAGGCCGCGCGACGTGGCGCGGTGGCGGCGCTGATCGTCCACGACACGCCGGGTGCCGGTTATGGCTGGGCGACGGTCACCGCACCCGCGGGCGAGAATTACGACATCGTACGCGAGGATCCGACCTCGCGCGTGCTGCTGCAAGGCTGGATCGAAGGGGCCGCCGCGACCCGGCTCTTTGCCGCCTCCGGTCTGGACCTCGCCACCTTGCGCAAGGCCGCGCGGCACAGCGATTTCCGCCCCGTCGCGCTGAAGCAGCGGTTCACGACCGACCTTCCCGTCCGTCATGACACGGCGGAGAGCCGCAACGTGCTGGCGATGCTGCCCGGCAAGACCCGTCCCGACGAAGTGGTGATGTTCGGGGCGCATTGGGATGCGTATGGCGTCGGCGCGCCCGATGCGCAGGGGCGCACGATCCGCCCGGGTGCCAATGACGACGCGCTCGGCGTCGCGGGCGTGCTCGGCCTTGCCCGCAGCTTTGCCGCCGCGCCGCGCACCGATCGCAGCCTCGTCTTCGCGCTGTGGAGCGGGGAGGAGCGGGGGCTGCTCGGGTCGGAAACCTATGCGGTGAAACCGGTCTATCCCGCGGCGAAGACGGTCGCCAACCTGACGCTCGACATTCTCCAGACGGCAGGGCCGGCGCGCGACGTCCTGCTGGTCGGCGCGGGCCAGAACAGCCTCGAGGACATGCTGGGCGATGCCGCGAAGGCGCAGGGCCGTGTCGTAACCCCCGAAGCCCTGCCCGAACGGGGGCTGTTCTACCGCGCGGATCATTTCTCGGTCGCACGGCGCGGTGTGCCGACGCTGTTGCTGATGGCGATCAGCGGTGCGTCCGACCTCGTGACGGGTGGCAGGCCTGCGGGGCAGGCGTGGCTCGACGGCTATATGAAATGCTATCACCAGACGTGTGACGCGTGGAGTGCGGACTGGGATCTGCGCGGCGCGGCGCAGGATGTCGGTCTGTTCCAGACGATCGGCACGAAGCTGGCGAACAGCCGGCTCTGGCCGGAGTGGCGCGACGAATCGGAGTTCAAGTCGGTTCGGGCTGAAAGCGGGGGGGAGCGAAAGTAGGACTCAACCCACATTCGCTACCACCCCGGCGAAGGCCGGGGTCCAGTTGGGAAGGTTGCAGTAACGGCGCGCTACCTCCGCCAGTCTTGGTCCCCCAACTGGGCCCCGGCCTTCGCCGGGGTGGGGTGATTGGCGCGTTGGACATCTGCTTCCCGATGTCCTCCCGCCTCCGCGGGGGACCAGGGACCTACGCCGCCAGTGCCCGATCGCTCACGAACAGGTTGGTCGCGCGCTCATGTGCGAACGTGCTCGCCGGGCCGTGGCCCGGGATGAAGCTCGTGTCGCTGCCCAGCGGCCACAGCTTCTCGACGATCGACGACAGCAGCACGCGGTGATTGCCGCCGGGCATGTCCGATCGTCCGACCGACCCCTGAAACAGCACGTCGCCGACCTGCGCGAATTTCGATGGCGCGTGATGGAAGATCACATGGCCTTCGGTGTGCCCCGGCGTTTCGTAGACATCGAGAACGAGATCGCCGACCGACACCCGGTCACCCTCGACCAGCCACCGATCGGGTTCGAAATTGACGCCCGCGATCCCGTATTTCGGCCCGTCCTGGTCGAGCCGCTGGAGCCAGAAGCGGTCGGCCTCGTGTGGCCCCTCGATCGGCACCGCCAGATCGTCGGCCAGCGCCTTCGCCTCGCCGGCATGGTCGATATGCCCGTGCGTCAGCAGGATCTTCTCGACGGTCACGCCCGCCTCCGCGATCGCCGCCTTGATTCGCGGCAGGTCGCCGCCGGGATCGACCACCGCCGCCTTCATCGTCGCGGTGCACCACAGCAACGTGCAGTTCTGCTGGATCGGCGTGACGGGGATGATCGCGGCACGCAGCGGCGGCAGGGAGGTCTTTGTCATTCCGGCAAAATAGGGCGGCGGGCGGTTTCGGGCAATCGCCGCTTGCGGTTTGCCTGCCGCCCCGTGCATCAGTCGGCACGATGTGGACTGCGCCCTTCGTGCTGCTTGATGATGCCCGGGAGGCGGGGGCCCCCGCGCGCCTGTACGACCGGCCTGTCCGGGTCGTTCGCGCGGACACCCCCGATGCCGTGCAACCGGCGCTTGCGGAGATCCGCCGGGGGCTGGCCGAGGGGCTGCACGCCGCGGGGATGCTGGCCTATGAGGCGGGGATGACGTTCGCGTCGCGTGCGGTCGATGCCGGCCCGCCGGACGGCCCGTTGCTGTGGTTCGGCCTGTTCGAGCGCTACGAGACGATCCCCGCGGCGGCGCTGCCCGCGCTGTTGCCCGATCCTGCCGGGATCTGGGTCGGGCCGCCGCAGCCGCAGATCGACCGCGAGGCCTATGATGCGCGAATCGCACGGCTGCTCGCGCTGATCGCGGCGGGCGACA
The DNA here is from genome assembly GCF_017876865.1 of Sphingomonas sp. PvP018. NCBI lineage: Bacteria > Pseudomonadati > Pseudomonadota > Alphaproteobacteria > Sphingomonadales > Sphingomonadaceae > Sphingomonas > Sphingomonas sp. PvP018. The sequence goes on from NZ_JAGIOU010000001.1 coordinate 2,671,845, forward strand.
TCTATCAGGCCAATCTGACCTTTGCCGCGACCGTGCCGTTTATCGGCGATCCCCGCGCGCTCTATGCCCGCCTCAGACGCCAGGCGCGTGCAGGCTATGGCGCGCTGATCGACACGGGCGACGAGACCTGCCTGTCGCTGTCGCCCGAACTGTTCTTCACGCTCGAGGGCGATCGGCTGACCTGTCGGCCGATGAAGGGCACCGCGCCGCGCGGCGCGACGCCCGACGTCGATCGCCGCCTCGCCCAGGATCTGGCCGCCGATCCGAAGCAGCGCGCGGAAAATCTGATGATCGTCGACCTGATGCGCAACGACCTGTCGCAGGTCGCGCAGGGTGTCTCGGTCCCGGACCTGTTCACGGTGGAGACCTATCCGACCGTTCACCAGATGACGTCGACGGTGTCCGCGCGGCTGAACCCCGGTCGCGATGCGATCGATGTGCTCGCCGCGCTGTTCCCCTGCGGCTCGATCACCGGCGCACCCAAGCAGCGCGCGATGGAGGTCATCGCAGAGGTCGAGCAGGCCCGCCCTCGCGGCCTCTATACCGGCGCGATCGGCCGGTTCGATCCGGGTGGCGACGCCGCGCTCAACGTCGCGATCCGCACGCTGACGGTGCGCGACGGTGACGCGGTGATGGGACTCGGCTCGGGGATCGTCGCGGACAGCGTCGCCGACCAGGAATGGCAGGAATGCGCGGACAAGGCGGCCTTCGTCACCGCCGGACAGCGCAAGCTGGACCTGATCGAGACGATGGCATTCGATCCCGAACACGGGGTGATGCGGCTCGAACTTCATCTCGCCCGGCTGACCGCGAGCGCGGCGGCGCTGGGGTTCAGCTTCGATCGTCACGCGGTTCGGAACGAGCTGCAGGCGGCGACCTTCCGGCTGCGCGGTCCGCGGCGGATCCGGCTGGTCGTCGCGGCATCGGGCGCGGTCGCGATCCAGGTCGGTCCGATGCCCGTCACCCCCGCGCAGATGACGGTCGCTATCGTCCCGCTGCCCGTCGCGCCCGCCGATATCCGGCTGCGCCACAAGACCAGCGACCGCGCCTTTTACGACGACGCGCGCCGCGCCGCGGGCACCACCGAAGTGGTGTTCGAGGCGCCCGACGGCTTCCTGACGGAGGGGAGCTTCACCTCGCTGTTCGTGCCGCGCGACGGGGTGCTGGTGACCCCGCCTGCGGGCGCGCTGATCCCCGGCGTGTTGCGCGCCGATCTGCTCGCCAGCGGCCAGGCGGTCGAGGGACGGTTGACGCGCGCCGACCTCGCCAACGGGTTCCGTATGGGAAATGCAGTACGTGGGCTCGTTCCGGCCGTTGTTGCGGTTGCGAAATCAGGCGATCGCGGCGTATAGCCCGCGCGAATTCCGCAGGCGCCGCTGCGGTCAACCGCAGAGGTTTCACCATGCACGCATCCGCCGCCCTTGGCCGCATCAGCCCTTCGCCGACCCTCGCGATCACGTCGCGTGTGCTCGAACTGAAGCGCGCCGGCGTCGACGTGATCGGGCTGGGGGCGGGCGAGCCTGATTTCGACACGCCCGATTTCGTCAAGGAGGCCGCGATCCAGGCGATTCGCGACGGCAAGACGAAATACACCAATGTCGACGGTACGATCGAGCTGAAGCAGGCGATCGCCGCCAAGTTCGCGCGCGACAACGGCCTGACCTATGCGACCGACCAGATCAGCGTGAACGTCGGCGGTAAGCACACTCTGTTCAACGCGATGGTCGCGACGATCGACCCAGGTGACGAGGTCGTGATCCCCGCACCCTATTGGGTCAGCTATCCCGACGTCGTGCAGTTCGCGGGCGGCGTGCCGGTGATCGTCAAGGCCGGCCCCGAGGTCGGCTACAAGCTCGCACCCGAGGCGCTCGACGCGGCGATCACGCCGAAGACCAAGTGGGTGATCCTCAACTCGCCGTCGAACCCGACCGGTGCCGGCTACACGATCGACGAGCTGAAGGCTCTGGGCGCGGTGCTCGCGAAGCACCCGCATGTCTGGATCTTCGCCGACGATATGTACGAGCATATCGTCTATGACGGCTTCAGGTTCGCGACGATCGCCGAGGCGTGCCCCGAGCTGTTCGAGCGCACGCTGACCGTCAATGGCTGTTCCAAGGCCTATGCGATGACCGGCTGGCGGATCGGCTATGCGGGCGGCGCGAGCTGGCTGATCAAAGCGATGGCTAAGCTCCAGTCGCAGTCGACCTCGAACCCGTGCTCGATCGCGCAGGCCGCCGCCGTCGCCGCACTGAACGGCGACCAGTCGTTCCTCGCCGAGCGCAACACTGCCTTTCAGGGCCGCCGCGACCTGGTCGTGTCGATGCTGAACGAAATCGACGGCATGGAATGCCCGACGCCCGAGGGTGCGTTCTATGTCTATCCGTCGTTCGCCGCGCTGATCGGCAAGTCGACGCCGAACGGTCGGCTGATCGACACCGACGAGGCGATGGTCGGCTATCTGCTTGACGATGCCAAGGTCGCGGTCGTTCAGGGCGCGGCGTTCGGCCTCAGCCCCGCGTTCCGGATCAGCTATGCCACGTCGGACACGCTGCTGCGCGAGGCCTGCACGCGGATCCAGACCGCCTGCGCCGCGCTGCGCTGATCCAGCACGCCCGGCAACATCGCGGACATGCCCGGACATCCGCCAGCAACCCTGCTGGCGGATGAACGGATTGGCCACATCGCGTTAATCGACCGTTTCATAAAACGGCATTGTGAAGACGCGGCATCCCCACGACATGCTGGGTCGTAGCTGACGTGATCCACCGGGATCACGCCAAGTCTGATTTCAACAGGAGCGCATGATGCGCAATCTTATCAAGTCGAGCTTTCTCTGGCAGTTTACTGGCGGTTTTGTTCTGGGTGCGCTGGGTCTCCTTGCGTTCCAGCCCGCCGAGGCGACCCAGCCGGTGTATGGCGCGCCCGTACACACCGCTCCCGCCCAGCGCTGAGCCTGCTGAATCCCGGTGATCGGTCGCCGAAAGGCATTCCGCGCCGGGGCTGGAAACGTCATCGAGACGCCCCACATGATCAACATGCACACGCCCCTTTTCGCAACGCTCGCCGCCGTCGGACTCGCCGGTGCGGTCATCGCCACCGGTTCTGCGCAGGCAGAGCGCGCGGTCATCATTCCGGCCGCGACGATCGACGTCCCGCGGACGGGCGGCCTGCAGACCGCGGTGCTGGCGGGCGGCTGTTTCTGGGGGCTCGAGGCGGTGTTCGAGCATGTCCGCGGCGTCAAGGGCGTGACCGCAGGCTATGCCGGCGGGACGAAGGCGACCGCGAATTACGAGCAGGTGTCGAGCGAAACCACGCGGCATGCCGAGGCGGTGCGGATCAGCTATGATCCCCGCGTCGTGAGCTACGCCACGCTGCTGCGCGTCTATTTTTCGATCGCGCATGATCCGACGCAGCTGAACCGGCAGGGCCCCGACAGCGGCACCAGCTACCGTTCCGCGATCTTCCCGCAGTCCCCGCAACAGGCGCAGGTCGTACGCGCCTATATCACGCAACTGGGTCAGACGCGGGCGTTTGCGCGGCCGATCGTCACGACGCTCGAAATCGGCAGCTTCTATCCTGCCGAGGCCTATCATCAGGACTTTTTCGACCGGAACCCGACGCATCCCTACATCGTCGCCTGGGACAAGCCCAAGCTCGCGGCGTTCCGCAAGGCCTTCCCGACGATCGCCAGCTGACGCCGGCTTATTGCGTCAGGCGGATACGGCAATCCGTGTGTCCGGTCGCTGCGCGGCGACCGGAAAGCGCAGCATCCGGTCCGCGACCGGCAACAGTGCCTGCGCACCAGAACCCACCGCGCGGATGATCTCGGGATGGTCGACGTCCAGCCCGCCCGTCAGCGATCCGAAGGCGGGCAGGATCAGCTTGGTCTGGGTCGCGACGAAACACCGCCGCGCGACCTGCTTGCCGCGCAGCCGAAGCCGCAATTTGGGATGAAAATGGCCCGAGAGTTCGGGTCGGGTTTCACGGGGATCGGCCTCGTGGCGCAGTACCAGGCCATCGACACAGGCCTCGTCGACGACCGTGCCACCGCACCGGTCGAGGATCATCGGGTCATGATTGCCGGTGATCCAGGTCCAGTGGGTCTTCTGCGTCATGGCGCGCAGCATGTCCTGCGCGCGCTGCGGCAGCCGGTCGCAGCCGTCGCTGTCGTGAAAGCTGTCGCCGAGACACCAGATCTCGGTCGCGCCGGTCGCGTCGAGCACGGCGGCGAGTTCGGTCAAGGTCGCGATCGAATCATAAGGTGGCAGCATCTGGCCACGGCTGGCGAACCAGCTCGCCTTTTCGAAATGCAGGTCGGCGACCAGCAAGGCGTGTCGCGCGGGCCAGTAAACCGCACCTGCCGCCAGCGCCGAAAGCGTGTGTCCGCCGAACGAAAAGGGAACCATCAGGTGGCCATGCCGTCGGTCGACGTTCGAATCAAGCGATTGTGCGGCGCAGCGTCGAACACTTGCGCATGGCTGCAATCGGCGTAAAGCGCGCCGTCCCATCAGGAGGAGCGCTTTTCGCGCCATGTCGTCCGTCGCCGGAACACCCCAGCCCGCTGAAACGTCCACCGATCTGTCGGCGGCGCATCTTCACCCGCACCCGGCGCTCGCCGCGCTCACCGTGGGGGCGATCGGCGTGGTGTTCGGCGATATCGGCACCAGCCCGCTCTATGCCTTCCGCGAAGCGCTCGGCCAGAGTGCTGCGGGCGGGATCGATCCGAGCGAGATTCTCGGCGTGCTCAGCCTGGCGCTGTGGTCGCTGTTCCTCGTCGTCACGGTGAAATACGTCATCTTCCTGATGCGCGCGGACAATCAGGGCGAGGGCGGCGTGCTTGCGCTCGCGGCGCTCGCGCGGCGCGCGCTGGGGGTCCGGTCGAAGATCGCGATCGTGCTCGGGGCCGCCGGCGCGTCGCTGTTCTACGGCGATGCGATCATCACGCCGGCCCTGTCCGTCCTCTCGGCAATGGAAGGGCTGCGCACGATCCCGAGCGCGGCGCATATCTTCAACGAGGGCGTGGTGCGCGCGTTGACGATCGCGATTCTCATCGTCCTGTTCGTGATCCAGTCGCGCGGCACGGCGCATGTCTCGAAGCTGTTCGGTCCGGTCTGCATCGTCTGGTTCGTCGCGATCGGTGCGCTGGGCGTGTGGCATATCGCCGACGAGCCCTCGATCGTCCGCGTCTTCTCGCCGACCTACGGCGTCGCGTTTCTCGCGACCCACGGCGTCACCGGGCTGTTCGTGCTCGGCGCGGTGTTCCTGACGGTCACCGGGGCCGAGGCCCTGACCGCGGACATGGGCCATTTCGGCAAGATGCCGATCCGGATCGGCTGGTTCTTCCTGGTCTTTCCGGCGCTCGCGCTCAACTATCTGGGGCAGGGCGCGTTCGCGCTGTCGCAGCTCGAGGATGCCGCGCGTCGGGGCGTCCCGTTCGTCAATCAGGACTGGTTCTTCCTGATGGCGCCCGAACCACTGCGCCCCGCGCTGATCATTCTCGCGGGCTTCGCGACGGTCATCGCCAGCCAGGCGGTGATCACCGGCGCGTTCAGCCTGACGCAGCAGGCGATTCAGCTCGGCCTGCTGCCGCGGCTGCGCATCCGCCAGACATCGGCGGTGTTCGCCGGGCAGATTTACCTTCCCGCGATCAACTGGCTGCTGCTGATCGGCGTGCTGGTGCTGGTGATCCAGTTCAAGACCTCGTCGGCGATGGCCGCGGCGTACGGTATCGCGGTGACCGGCACGATGGTCGTGACCACGCTGCTCGCCTATATCGTCGTGCGGCACCGCTGGAACTGGTCGCGGCCGCTGGCGCTCGCCGCAATCCTGCCGTTCCTGACGCTCGACCTGATCTTCTTCGGCGCGAACATCCTGCGCGTGATCGAGGGCGGCTGGGTGCCACTGGTGATCGCGGCGTCGATCGGGCTGATCATCTTCACCTGGGTGCGCGGCAAGAAGATCGTCAGCGCGTTCGAGAAGCGGCAGAGCATCCCGCTCAGCGATCTCGCCGCCGCGCTCGAGAAGCGCCCGCCCGAACGCGTGTCGGGGACCGCGGTGTTTCTCACCGCCAATCCGCACGCCACGCCTGGCGCGCTGCTCCACAATTTGAAGCACAACAAGGTTCTGCACGAGCGCAACCTGATCGTCAGCATCCGCACCGCGGATCGCCCGTTTGTCGATCAGGCGGGCCGCGCCAAGGTCGAGCGGGTCGATGACAATTTCTCGATCGTCGTGCTGACCTACGGTTTCATGGAATCCCCCGACGTGCCGCGCGATCTCGGCGTCGGCGCCAAGACCGAGCAGCTCGGGCTCGACCCGATGCGGACGTCGTTCTTCATCGGCCGCAACACGCTCAAGCCCGACGCGGAAAAGGGCATGCCGCCCTGGCAGGACCGGATCTTCATGTTCCTGCAGCGCAACGCGAGCGATCCGACGGATTTCCTGCGGATCCCGCCGGGCAAGGTGCTCGAACTCGGCGAGCAGGTCACCGTCTGATCTCCCTCTCCCCTAGGGGGAGAGGGAAGGGGCCCGCACGGCGAAGCCGGGTGGGAAGGGTGAGGGGCGTGTGGCTAGGGACCCCGACCCAATACCCCTCACCCTTCCGTCGCGCGCGGCTCCTCCCTCCCTCTCCCCCAAGGGGAGAGGGATTCAGCGTCATCCCGCGAACGCCTTGACCAGATCGTACAGATAGTCGCGGCCGTCATAGAGCGACGCCACCCGGATCCGTTCGTTCAGCCCGTGGATCCCGCCCATGTCCTTGTCGATGAACACGCCCGGTGCGCCGTAAACCGGGATGCCGATCGCCTCGAAGAAGATCCCGTCGGTCGCGCCGGTCGACATCAGCGGCAGGATCGGCAGCCCTGGGAAGTGCTTGGCCGCGACCTTCGTCACCGGGCCCATGATCTTGGGGTCGAGCGTCGGCGGGATCGCGGTCGGCCGGACCGGCTGGTTCGCGGTCACGCTCACCTTGGTACCGGCGAGCGACTTCAGCTTGGCCAGCGTGCCGTCGACCGTCTCGCCGGGAAAGATCCGGCAGTTCACATTCGCGGTCGCGCGCTGCGGCAGCGCGTTTTCGGCATGGCCCGCACTCAGCAACGTCGCGACACAGGTCGTGCGCAACGTCGAATGCATCGCCTTGTCGCGGCTGACGATCGCGTCCGCCGCCTTGTCCTGCGGGTTGGCGAGCAGGCGCGTGATCGCGTCACCCATCGTCCCCGGCATCGCCTTTGCACTCGCGGCGAAGAAGGCGCGCGTCGTGTCGGTGAAGGTCACGGGGAATTCATGGCCCTGCACCGCCTTCACCGCGTCCGCGAGTTCGTAGATCGCATTGTCGGGCGTCGGCTGCGAGCTGTGCCCGCCGGGGTTGGTTGCGGTGAAAGTGTAATTCTGCGCGGCCTTCTCACCGACCTGGATCGCCAGCAGCTGGCGCTTGCCAGTATCGTCGAGCCGCCCGCCGCCGCCCTCGTTCAACGCGAATTCGGCGGCAATCAGGTCGGGCTTGCTCGCGGCGAGATATTGCGCGCCGTTCCACGCAAAGGTCGTCTCCTCGCCACAGGTCAGCGCGAGCTTGATCGTCCGCTTCGGCGTGTAGCCCGATGTCTTGAAGCGGATCATCGCGTCGGACCAGATCGCCGCCTGCGCCTTGTCGTCGACGGTGCCGCGCGCATAATAATAGCCGCCCTCCTCGATCAGCGTGAACGGATCGCGCACCCAGTCCTCGCGCTTGGCCTCGACGACGTCGAGATGGCCGAGCAGCAGCATCGGCTTGATCGATGCGTCCGACCCCTTCAGCACCGCGACCAGCCCGCCATCCTTGGGATGCTCGGGCACCGAGAAATAGGTGATGTCGGCATCGGCATAGCCCGCGCTTTTCAGCCGTGCGCCGATCTGCGCCGCGGCCTGTGTGCAGCTGCCTGAGGACAGCGTCGTGTTGGTTTCGACCAGCTCCTTGTAGAGTCCGAAAAACGCCTTCTGGTCGGGGCGGCTCTGCGCAAATCCCGTACCGGGCATGGTGACGACACTGGCCGTCAGCATCACTCCCGCCATCACCCTGCTTACTGCGCGCATCGTCGTCCCCTTGATCGTTTATTGCAGCAGCGTTGCAGCGAATGATCGATCACGCAACCTCAACGCTGCGGGACATTGCGCGGCAGGGCAAGCCGCACCTCGCGATTGGCAAAGTCGATGTCGACGCGCCGGAACAACGTCAGCGCATCCATGCCGAGCAGGATTGCGGGCCGCTCCGCCAGCCCGAACTGGCGAAAGGGCGGGGCATCGACGGCCGTCAGCGCGATCGGCAGGCTGGTGATCGTTAGGCTGCCGATCATGACGCGATCGATCGTCGAATAGTCTGCCATCACCGTCTGTCCGGTGACACCGGTCAGCGCGATCGATTGCGACCGGACCGGCTTGCGCAACAGTTTGCGGCGCAGTGCGGCATTGCCCATGCTGACCGACGACCCGGTATCGATGATCACGCGGATCCGGACGCCGTTGCAATAGGCGTCGGTGACGACGAGCTGGCCGAACAGGCTGCGCGCCCGGACGACGATCTCGCCCCGCTCGGTCCGCTCGCGGCGGTTGCGCCGGCGCGCGGGCGTCACGGTCATCGTGCGGGTGTCGAAATCGATTCCCACCGCGCGTCCCTGCAGCGTGTCGATCCCCAGCAGCCCCAGCGCGCCCAGGTTCTGCGCGGCGATCGCGGGTGCCTCGATTGCCGGGGTGTCGATCGTGCCGACCCGCAGCGCCGGGATGATCACGGTCGCGACGTTGTCCGATCCGGTCATGCCCGTGACGCGGACGATCCGGCCGGGCGCAAGCCGCAACACCGCCGCAAGCTCGCGTGAGATCACGGTGCGTTGCGCGCCGGTATCGACGACGAACTTCTGCGGACTGGTGCCCGCGATCGACACGGGCACGGTCATCCTGCTCTCGTCCTGCCCGAACAGCATCACCGTGTTTGCTGCAGATGCTGCATCATCGACCGGTGCAGCATAAGCGGGCGGGGCGGCGGGTTGCGGGGTAGCGTCCGGGGCAGACTGCTGGGCCGCAGCCGGGGCAGCGATGATGAGCAACACCGGGCCTGACCACCTGCGCATGACCCGATGCTGCGCCCGAAACCGACGGACGACAAGTCGTTCGTCCCTGGTTCGTCTCGGGTCCGTTCAGTCGATCCGCATCGCCTCGGCCGCCAGCGCCTCCGCCTCGATCAGCAAGGCGTCGTCGGACGTGTTGGTGGCGACCTTCTCGCGCCCGATCAGCGTCAGGATCGGCACCGCGAGCGGCGTCACGCGCTCGAGATCGACATGCAGCATCGTCTCCGCCGCACGGTCGAGCAGCCCGGCCAGTCGCCCGACATCGGTCATCCGCGCCCGCGCATCCGCCCAAGCGGCTTCCAGCAGCAAATGCGTCGGCTCGTATTTGCGCAGCACGTCATAGATCAGGTCGGTCGAGAAGGTGACCTGGCGCCCGGTCTTGCGCTTGCCGGGGTGCTGGCGCTCGACCAGCCCGCCGATCACCGCGACCTCGCGAAACGCGCGTTTGAGCAGATGCGATTGCTGCACCCAGTCGACGAACTCATGTTCGAGGATGTCGGCGGAGAACAGCGATGCTGGGTCGGTGATCTTGTCGATCCCGTACACCGCCAGCGCATAGTCGTTCGCGACGAAGCCGAGCGGTTTGAGCCCCTGCGTCTCCATCCGCCGCGTGATCAGCATGCCGAGCGACTGGTGCGCGTTCCACCCCTCGAAGCTGTAGGCGACCATGTAATGCCGCCCCTCGCGCGGGAAGGTCTCGACCAGCAGCTGCCCGGGTTCAGGCAGGACCGAGCGCAACCGCTGATATTCGAGCCATTCGCGCACATCGTCGGGAAAGCGCGCCCATTCGCCGGGATGCGCGAGGAAGCCGCGGACGCGGTCGGCGAGGTTGGTCGACAGCGGCATCCGGCTGCCGCCATAGGTCGGGATCCGCGCCGGCTTGGACGTCGCGCGGACGACGAGGTCCTCGGTGTCCATCTTGATGACTTCAAGGCTGAGCCCGGCGAAGAAGAAGGTGTCGCCGGGGCTGAGCTGCGCCGCGAAGCCTTCCTCGACGCGGCCGAGCGCGCGGCCATTGCCGAACCGGACGTTGAGCATCGTCGCCTCGACGATGATCCCGGCGTTCAGCCGGTGCTGGCCGATGAACTTGGGGTGGCTGATCCGCCATGTGCCGTCCGCATCCTGCGTCAGCCGCTTGAACCGGTCATAGGCCTTGAGCGCATAGCCGCCGTCGCTGATGAAGCCGAGCACGCGCGAGAAGGTCTCGGCTGGCAGCGCCGAATAAGGGAGGGCCGAGCGGACCTCGTCGAGCAGGTCCTCCTCGCGGAACGGCGCGGCGCAGGCGCACGCCATCACATGCTGCGCCAGCACGTCGAGCGCGCCGACGCGGAACAGGTCGGGATCGAGTTCGCCCGCCTCGACCGCGTCCAATGCGGCGCGCGCCTCGAGATATTCGAACCGGTTGCCGGGGACGAGGATCGCCTTGCTCGCCTCGTCGAGCCGGTGATTGGCGCGGCCGATGCGCTGGAGCAGCCGCGACGAACCCTTGGGCGCCCCCATCTGGATCACGCAGTCGACATTGCCCCAGTCGACGCCGAGGTCGAGGCTGGCGGTCGCGACCAGCGCGCGCAGCTTGCCCTCCGCCATCGCGCCCTCGACCTTGCGTCGTGCCTCGCGCGCGAGGCTGCCGTGATGGACGCCGATCGGCAGCGTATTGGCGTTCACCTTCCACAGATCCTGGAAGATCAGCTCGGCGAGGCTGCGCGTGTTGCAGAACACGATCGTCGTCGCATGCTTTTCGATCTCCGCCATCACCTGCTCGGCGGCATAGCGGCCCGAATGGCCCGACCAGGGGATGCGCCCCTCGGGCAGCAGGATCGCGATGTCCGGATCCGCGCCTGCCTCGCCCTGCACCATCGCGACCTGGTCGATATCGCCGTCGGGGGCGAGCCACGCGCGATAGCCATCCGCATCGGCGACCGTCGCCGACAGCGCGACGCGCCGCATCCCCGGCGAGATTGTCTGCAACCGCGCCATGCACAGCGAAAGCAGGTCGCCGCGCTTGCCGGTCGCAAACGCATGGACCTCGTCGATCACGATCGTGCGGATGCCCTCGAACATCGTGATGCTGTCGGGATAGCTCAGCAGCAGCGACAGCGATTCGGGGGTGGTCAGCAGGATCTGCGGCGGTTTCACGCGTTGCCGTGCCTTGCGGTCCGACGGCGTGTCGCCGGTGCGAGTCTCGACGCGGATGTCGACGCCCATCTCCTCGATCGGCGTCAGCAGGTTGCGCTGGACGTCGACCGCGAGCGCCTTCAGCGGCGAGACATAGAGCGTGTGAAGCCCGCTGGTCGGCTCCTCGATCAGCTCGGCGAGCGTCGGCAGGAAGCCGGCGAGCGTCTTGCCGGCCCCCGTCGCCGCGACCAGCAGCGCGTGGTGCCCGGCGCGCCCCTGCGCCAGCATGTCGGTCTGATGCCGGCGCGGCCGCCAGCCCCGTGTCGCAAACCAGTCGTCAAGTTGGGGGGGAAGGTCGCTCACGGCCTGTTCACGCATGGTCGTCATATGGGTGCACTATGCCGCAACGCCATGGACGGCGCTCACCCGGTCGGCAATTTGTCGGACCATCGATCTGTTTAGCCTGTGAAAGACCAACCTTGTCGATTCTTCGCCATCTCGCGCCGCTGTCCCTGATCGCGCTGTTGCCCTTTGCCAATGCGACGGCGGCGACGCAGAAGTTCGTCGGCGCAGGCGGCACCGTTCGCCTCGCCTATCCGTCGACCCTGACCCCGACGCGCAACTTTGCAGGTCGCGCGTTGATGACCAGCGGCTGGCGGACGATGTGGGACGGCACGCTGCCCGGGCGGGGCGTCGGCATCGTCCGGTTCTGGCAGGTCGCAAAGCCGACCGACGGGCAGGGGCAGGTGACCGAGATGATCCAGGTCGGCTTCAGCCGGAGCACGGCGGTGATCGCGCGCTGCACCACCGACGGGCTGACATCGGCGAACAGCCGCCGCCTCGCCGATCGCACGCTCGGCGGCCAGCGCTGGACGACCTATGAGACGGGCGATGCCGGGATGAGCCAGCAGGTCCGCGCGCTCACGCTGCGCAGCGTTATCGGCGGCACCTGCTACGCGGTCGACCGGATCACCTATGCGGCCAAGGCGGGATCGCCGCCGCCGCGCAATGCACCGACCCAGGCGGTCGCCGCGGCGCGGATGGATGCGATCCTGAAGACGGTCAAGGTCGGCCGGCGCCGCTAGGCGACCGCGCTTGTGCCGCTCCGCCGTTGCGCGTGGCACCGCAGCCGTGGCTCGGGCGTAGTAACGTGATGGCAAAACTCGGCGACTGGCTCGAACCGCATCCGCACGGCATCCTCGTCAAGCCGATCGACGCGTGGATCGATCCGTCGATCCCGAGCGAGAGGGCGCTCGTCACGCACGGCCATGCGGATCATGCGCGCGGCGGCCATGCCGCGGTCTGGGCGACGCCCGAGACGCTGGCGATCATGGATGCCCGCTATGGTCCGCAATCGGGTCACCCGGTCGCCTATGGCGAGACGATCCGCATGGGCGAGGTCGATATCGGTTTCGTCCCCGCCGGCCATGTCCTGGGTTCGGCGCAGATCGTGCTCGACTATCGCGGCGAACGGGTCGTCGTCTCGGGCGATTACAAGCGGCGGAGCGATCCGACCTGTACGCCGTTCGAGCCCGTCAAATGCGACGTGTTCGTCACCGAGGCGACCTTTGGCCTGCCGGTCTTTCGCCACCCCGATACCGGCGACGAGATCGACAAGCTGATCGCCGCATTGCACGCCAACCCCGACCGCTGCGTGCTGGTCGGGGCCTATGCGCTCGGCAAGGCGCAGCGCGTGATCGCCGAACTGCGCGCGCGGGGGCACGAGGCGCCGATCTACATCCATGGCGCGCTCCAGCGGCTGTGCGATCTCTACGCCGATCACGGCGTCCGTCTGGGCACCCTGCTGCCGGTTGCGGACGCCAAGAAGGCCGACATGGCGGGGCATGTCGTGATGTGTCCGCCCGGCGCGCTCAACGATCGCTGGTCGCGACGCCTGCCCGACCCGATCACCGCGATGGCGAGTGGCTGGATGCGCGTCCGCGGGCGCGCGCGGCAGAAGAATGTCGAATTGCCGCTGATCCTCAGCGACCATGCCGACTGGGACGAACTCATCGACACGCTCGCCGAGATCGCACCGCGCGAAGTATGGGTCACGCATGGCCGTGAGGACGCGCTCGTCCACTGGTGCATGACCCGCCAGATCAAGGCGCGCGCGCTGGCGCTGGTCGGGTTCGAGGACGAGGACGACTAGGCGGATGCCGTCCGCATCGCGGGGGTGATACGCGTTTTGCGCCACGACAGCCGGCGCCGCTCGAGCAGCGACCGCCACGCCCATTCGACCGGCGCGATGCTGAACGCGCGCAGATAGGCATTGGCGAGCCACAATAGGCCGATATTGATCGCCAGCGCGATTCCCATCAGCGCCGCCCAGCCGAACTCGCCGTACAGCCCGAGCGCGAAGGGCGGGAACAGGATCCACAGGCCGATGATCGTCTGCAGCACGTAGAGCGACAGCGCGGTCCGGCCGGCGGCGGCGAAAGGCCGCAACAGCCGCGCGCCGACGATCGTCCCGACCAGCAGATGGACGGCGCCGACATGGCCGAGCGTCATCGCCAGCCGGCTGACCTCCGCGGTCGCCCAGAGCGTCTTCGGCGCGGTATCGAAGCGCATCTGCTCCGCCGCGCCGATCATCCGCAGCGGGATCGCGATCCCGTAGGCGATCAGCGTCATCCGCGCATAGAAGGCACGCGATCGTCCGCCCTGCAGGATGCCGAGCCTGTACAGCGCCGCGCCGATCAGCATCACGCCCGCCGCTTCCCACACGAACACCAGCTCGAGCCCACGGCTCTGCAGATAGGCGATGACACTCCACTGATACGCCGCCCAGGTCATGAAGCTGCCCGTACGCGCCTTGTCCTCGGCGGCGATTCGCGCGGCATCCTCGGCCTTGGTTTTAGCGCGTCTTGCAGCTCCCTCGGCGACCTTGGTCAGCAGCGTGCGGTCTGCGGCGGTGACCGGTCGCCCGGCGCGTTGCGCGCTCTCGATCGCGGCGACCTGCGCCTGGGTCTGCGTGGTGGAGACATAGCCGTAGGTGCCGCCGGCGAACTGCAGCGCGGCCGCCGACAGGCCGATGGTCAGCAGCAGGCGGGGTCGCAGTCCGCGAAACAGGAAGGCGATCAGCGCCGCCAGGCCATAGGTGTGGAGGATGTCGCCCGGCCACAGCAGGACGAGGATGTGCACCACGCCGAACGCGAACAGCAGCAGGTTGCGCGCATAATAGCGCTTCATCACCACGCGCGTCCCCGCCAGCTGCGCGGCGCGGTCGGTCAGGATCACCATCCCGGCGCCGAACAGCATCTCGAGCATGCAGCGGGCGGTTCCGTTGGCGATCACCTCGCGCAGCCACCAAGCGATCTGGTCCTGCGTGGTCCAGCCGAAATGCCGGATATCGTCGAACGACGCGTAGAGCGACCCGCCCATGTCGTTGATGTTCATGAACAGGATGCCGAGGATCGCGATCCCGCGCAGGATATCGAGCACCGCGATGCGCGGGGCGCCATCGGGCTCGGCCGCGGTCATCGCTGGCGACGTCGCCACGTGCTCGGCGTCGCCATCACGGCTGGCGGAAAGGTCGTTCATCGGTCTGGGCCCCCCCGTGATGCAAGCCGGACGCTACGCCGATCCGGTGCGAAGGCAAGCGTCAGTGGGTGCCCTCGAGCGCCCGCGCCCGGCGGCGTTGTACCGAACTGCCGATGCCGAGCGCCTCGCGATATTTGGCAACGGTGCGCCGGGCAATGTCGAAGCCCTTGCCGTCGAGCAATTCCACCAAAGTATCGTCGGACAGGATCTTGGCACCCTCGTTCGCGATCAGCGCCTTGATCGCGCTCTTGACGGCCTGGGCCGAGACCGCATCGCCGCCATCCGCCGACTGGATCGCCGAGGTGAAGAAATATTTCAGCTCGTAGAGCCCGCGCCCGCACGAGACATATTTGTTGCTAGTCACGCGGCTGACGGTCGATTCGTGCATCTCGATCGCGTCGGCGACCATCCGCAGCGTCATCGGCCTGAGATGTGCGACGCCGTGGAGGAAGAACGCCTCCTGCTGCTTCACGATCTCGGTTGCGACCTTGATGATCGTGCGCTGCCGCTGGTCGAGCGCCTTGACCAGCCAGTTCGCGCTGGCGAGACACTCGCTGAGCCACGCCTTCGACGCCTTGTCCTGCTCGCCCCGGGCCAGTTCGGTGTAATAGCTGCGGTTGACGAGGATGCGCGGCAGCGTCGCGGTGTTGATCTCGATGCTCCACCCGCTCTTGGTTCGCGCGACGAACAGGTCGGGCACGACCGCGCGGCTCGGTTCGCCGCCGAACCGGCATCCGGGCTTCGGATCATAGCCGCGCAGCTCGCGGATCATGTCCGCCATGTCCTCGTCGTCGACTTGGCACAGCCGCTTCAGACGCCCGATCTCGCCCCGCGCCAGCAGGTCGAGATTGTCGATCAGCCGCGCCATGCAGGGGTCATAGCGATCCGCCTCCCGCGCCTGGATCGTCAGGCATTCGGCTAGGTCGCGCGCGCCCACCCCGGTCGGGTCGAAGGTCTGGATCACCGCCAGGACATGCTCGACCCGGGCAAGCGCGACGCCCAGCCGGTTGGCGATCTCGAGCAGCGGTACGGTGAGATATCCCGCCTCGTCGATCTGGTCGATCAGATGCGCCGCGACGAACGCATCATCCGCGGCGATCGCGGGGCCCGCCTGCGCCAGCAGATGATCGGCAAGGCTGAGCCCAGTATCGGCAAAGCCGTCCAGATCGAGACCGTTCCCGTCGCCATCGCTGCCACCGCCCGCGCCGGCCCCGCTCATCGACAGCGCGCCGTCGGTGCCGCTGCCACCGTCGGCGACGCTGTCCTGGTGATGGCTCTCGGTCGCATAGTCGATGTCGAGCGCGGGCTCGTCGCTGCCGACACTGCCGCTCACCAGCTCGTCGGCGGCGACGCGTTCGTCGCGGGGGGCGTCGCGGGCGGCGGCGTCCGGATCCGGGCCGGGCTCGCGGTCGGGTCTGTCGCCATCGTCCGCGGCGCCCGCCTCGAGCAGCGGATTGCGCTCGATCTCCTCGGCGATGAACCCCTCGATCTCCAGGTTCGACAACGCCAGCAGCTTGATCGCCTGCTGCAATTGCGGGGTCATCACCAGCGACTGCGATTGGCGAAGGTCCAGGCGAGGCGCGAGGCTCATGACACTAGAGCGAGAAGCCCTCGCCCAGATAGAGGCGGCGGACATTCGCGTCCGCGACCAGTTCGGCCGGGCTGCCCGAGAACAGCACGCGGCCATCGTAGATAATGTAGGCGCGGTCGACGATGTCGAGCGTCTCGCGGACATTGTGGTCGGTGATCAGCACGCCGATATCGCGGCGCTTGAGATCCTTCACGAGGTCGCGAATGTCGGCGATCGAGATCGGATCGATGCCCGCAAACGGCTCGTCGAGCAGCATGATCGACGGCTCGGCGGCCAGCGCGCGGGCGATCTCCGCCCGGCGCCGCTCGCCGCCCGACAACGCCATCGCGGGCGCGGCGCGCAGCCGGGTCAGCCCGAACTCCTCAAGAAGCGTGTCGAGCTTGCGCTCGCGCACCGCCTTGTCGGGCTCGGACAGCTCGAGCACCGTCAGGATGTTCTTCTCGATCGTCAGCCCGCGGAAGATCGAGGTTTCCTGCGGCAGATAGCCAAGCCCCAGGATCGCGCGCCGATACATGGGCAGGCGCGTGATATCGTCGCCGTCGAGCATGATCCGGCCCGAATCGGGCTTCACCAGCCCCATCACGGAATAGAAGCACGTCGTCTTGCCGGCGCCGTTCGGCCCGAGCAGCCCGACCACCTCGCCACGCCCGACCGACACCGACACATCGGTCAGGACGGTGCGCTTGTCATAGGACTTGGCGATCGACACGACCTGAAGGCCGTTGGTCGTCGGCGCTTCGACGATCGCGTCGCCGTGCGGGCCGGGGGTTTCGATCGGGGGCAGCGTGGGGGCATCCATCAGGCTTTGGCCTTGCTGAGGGCGGGCGGGTAAAAGCGGCGGGCGGTCGGCTGGCAACGTTTGCGGATGGCCGGCTGTGCGGTCATCGGATCAGTTGCGCTTGGGAACCGAGAAGGTCCCGGTCACGCGCCCGCCCGTCTGGGTCACGGTGCCGCCGCTGGCCGTCGCGCCGCCGCTGCCGCGGACCGACGATCCGTCGATCACCGCGCGACCGGTGTCGAGATTCATCGTCAGCCGCCCGCCATTCACGGTGTTGCCACCCTGGGTCAGCGTCACCGCGCCGAGCATCGTGATCACCCGCCGGTTGAGGTCGTAGATCGCATATTGGCTCTTCGCGGTCTGGTCCGGCCGGCGCACCGTCACGCCGCCCGACGCGTCGAGGCGCGACACCTGCGGGTTCCCGCCGACGACTTCGCCGGTATAGGCCACCGTCATCCGCGCCGAATTCAGCGTCATGTCCGCCTGCTTGACCGACACGCTTCCGTTCAGCACGGCACGGTTCGCCTTGTCCTGCAGCTCGATATGGTCCGCACCGAAATCGATCGGCGCGTTCGAGTTGTGCGCACGTTGCGCGGAGACGCCGGTCGCCGCGACCGCGGAGAGCATCAGGAGGACGGAGCATGGTATGAGGCGCATGGCGGCTATTTCGGCCCTCGCGGCACGATCCGCAAGCGCGCATTGCCGTCGAGCCTGACGGTGCGGGCTTCCAGATCGGCATGCAGCTTGTTCGCACTGAACACGCCCTGCGGCACCGTTCCCGTCACCGCACTGCCGCTGTCCATCGTCCGCGCGCGCATGTCGAGCGTCGCATTGGTGGTTTTCAGGTCATAGCCGTTGGGAGCGGTGACGTTGAGCGGGCCGTTCAGCTGCACCTTCTCGGTGTCCATGTCGTAGCGCCCGGAATTCGCCTTGATGTTGGCGGGGCCGTCGGCGAGCTGGAGCTGCGCGCTCAGCGTGTTGAGCTGCACGATCGGCTCGGCCGAGCTCTTCTGGATCGCCGAGCGGGCGTCGAGCGTGAACGCCTGGCCCTTCGAATCCTGCCCGCGATATTGCGCGGCCTGCAGCTTCATGCGCTCCTGCGCGACCTCGACCTTGTTCTTGTCGAGCACGAACGATACGTCGCCGCCCGCGGTCAGCGGCGCCATCACCAGGAATGCGGTCAGCACGCCGATCGCGGTCGGCAGTCCGAGTCGCGCCAGCCCGACGACGCGGTCGTGGCGGCTGCCCGGCGCCGCCCAGACCTGACGCGGCGAGCGGGCCTGCCGGATCGTCTTCGCCGATGCGTCGGACGGGGGCGCCATGGTCATGTCAGGCGTGCGCGAAGATGTCGATCTCGGGCCATCCGGCGAGATCGAGCGCGGCACGGGTCGGCAGGAAGTCGAAGCATTTCTGCGCCAGCTCCATGCGGCCTTCGCGAATCAGCCGCTTGTCGAGTTCCTCCTTCATCCGGTGCAGGAAGCGGACGTCGGACGCGGCATAGTCCTTCTGCGCCTCGCTGAGATGCGGGCTCCCCCAGTCGGAGGATTGCTGCTGCTTCGACACGTCCTGGCCCAGCAGTTCGCGCACCAGCTCCTTGAGCCCGTGCCGGTCGGTATAGGTCCGGACCAGTCGCGACGCGATCTTGGTGCAATAGGCCGGCGCCGCGACGACGCCGAGATAATGCTGGACCGCGGCGATATCGAATCGTCCGAAATGGTAGAGTTTCAGCCGCTCCGGATCCGCGAGCAGCGCCTTGAGGTTGGGCGCCGCATAGTCGCTGTCGGCCGCGAACCGGACGAGATGTTCGTCCGCGCCGCCATCCGAAAGCTGCACGACGCAGAGCCGGTCGCGCGGCGTGATGAGGCCCATGGTCTCGGTGTCGACGGCGATCGAGGCGCCCGGTGCGAAGATCCCGGACGGGATGTCGCCTTCATGAAGATACACTGTCATGCGGTGGCCCTAGCGGTCGGGGGCGCCTTGCTCAATGGTCCTCCGCGATGACGCGGGTGCGCCATGCTTTTGCCGCGATCATCGCCAATGGAGCAAGCGGACAAGATTCTGTTCGCGATAGCTTGATTTTTGCGCTATGCCCTTCCCCAAGGCGCAAAAGGTTTCGCGCCCGAGGGCCCGCGTTCGTCGTCCGGACACGCCGGCCTTTGGAGAGATTTTGCGGGCGAACCGGGAAGACGATCAGGGCTTATGGGTTTCGATAAAGGTGGCCGCGGGAACCGTGGCGGGCGTGGCCGCGACAAGCGCGACAGCTTCGGCGGCGGCAGCGACGATTTCGGTGGCGGCAGCAGCTTCGGCGGCGGCGGTGACCGGTTCGGCGGCGGCGGCAGCAGCTATGGTGGCGGTGGCAGCAGCTACGGCGGCGGCAGCAGCTTCGGCGGCGGCGGTGATCGCTTCGGCGGCGGCGGCGGTGGCGGCGGTGGTTACCGCGGCGGCGGCGGCGGCGGCTTCAGTGGCGGCGGCGGTGGTGCCGGGCGCGGCATGCCCCCCCAGGTCGTTGGTGAAGGCACCGGCGTCGTAAAGTTCTTCAACGCACAGAAGGGCTTCGGCTTCGTCGTTCGCGATGACGGCGGCGAGGACGTGTTCGTGCACATCAGCGCAGTCGAGCAGGCCGGCATGGTCGCTCTCGCTGAGGGTCAGCCGCTCGGCTTCACGCTCGTTGATCGTGGTGGCCGCATCTCGGCAACCGATCTCAAGATCGATGGCGAGCCGATGGCCGTGACCGATCGTGGTCCGCCGCGTGATCGCGATGCCGGCCCGGGTGCACCCCGTGGCGGTGCCGATCGTGGTGCAGGCGGCGCGCCGCAGCGCCAGCTGACCGGTGAGAAGGCAACGGGTACGGTCAAGTTCTTCAACGCGATGAAGGGCTTCGGCTTCATTCAGCGCGATGATGGCCAGCCTGACGCGTTCGTGCACATTTCGGCCGTCGAGCGTGCCGGCATGGCGACGCTGAACGAGGGCGACAAGCTCGAGTTCGAGCTCGAAGTCGATCGTCGCGGCAAGTATGCAGCGGTCAACCTGAGCGCAGGCGGCTAATCCCGTCCGTCCGGTCATCGGGGTTTTTCAAACCAGCATGACGATCGGACATAGCCTGATAGCGGCCGGTCTCGCACTTGCGGGGCCGGCCGTTGCCGTTCTAGCGCAGGGCGCAGCGGCACCGACCCCGGGTGGCGCGCCCGCGGCGCCCCGGTCTGTACCGCGCACATCGCCTGCTCCCGCTCCTGCGCCCGCGCCAGCCGTGCCGATCCTGTCGGTCAGCATCGTGGCCCGCTATCCGCACGATGCGACGGCATTCACCGAAGGCCTGTTGTGGCACGATGGCGCGCTCTACGAGAGTACGGGCAAGGAGGGGCAGTCCGATGTTCGCCGCGTCACGCTTCTAGATGGTCGTATCGTCGCGCGCCGGCGGATCGATCCGGCACAGTTCGGCGAGGGGCTCGGCCTGTGGAAGAACGAGCTGATCAGCCTGACCTGGCATGACGGCATCGCGCACCGCTGGGACGCCGGCACGCTCAAGCCGACCGGCACCAACCGCTATGCGGGGGAGGGCTGGGGCCTGACGAGCGACAAGGATGGCCTGATCCAGTCCGACGGCAGCGCGTCGTTGATCCTGCGCGATCCAAGGACACTCGCCGAGCGTCGCCGGATCGGCGTGACGATCGACGGACGTCCGCTGACGCAGCTCAACGAACTCGAATATGTCGATGGCGCGATCCTCGCCAACGTCTGGCAGACGGGATATCTCGTCCGCATCGCCCCCGGCACCGGCCGCGTCACCGCGATCATCGATCTGCGTCCGCTGGTCGCCGAGATCGGCGCCCGCGACCGCGACGCGGTGCTCAACGGCATCGCCTGGGATGCCGCGAAGAAGCGGCTGTTCGTCACCGGCAAGCTCTGGCCAACCCTGTTCGAGATCCGGATCAACGGCTAGGGCGCGGGAATCATCCGGCGGAGCGTGTCGATCCGGTCGGCCTCGGCCGCGGGCTTGTCCGTCCGGATCCGCGCGATCCGCGGAAACCGCATCGCAATCCCCGACTTGTGCCGCTTCGACTCCTGCAGCGCGTCGAACGCGATTTCGAGCACCATCGTCTTGGCGACCTCGCGCACCGGCCCGAACCGGTTGAGCGTGTTTTTGCGGACGAACGAATCGAGCATCCGCAGCTCCTCGTCGGTGATCCCCGAATAGGCCTTGCCGACCGGCAGCAGCTCGCCCTCCTCGGTCCAGCAGCCAAAGGTATAGTCCGAATAATAGGAGGACCGCCGGCCGCTGCCCCGCTGCGCGTACATCATCACGCAATCCGCGGTGAGCGGGTCGCGCTTCCATTTATACCAGAGCCCGACGCGGCGCCCGCCGACATAGGGCGAATCGCGGCGCTTGAGCATCACGCCCTCGATCGCCGAGTCGCGCGCGCCCGCGCGCACCGCCTCGAGCGCGGTGAAGTCCGCGGCGTCGATGACCTGGCTCAGGTCGAAGCGCTCGGCATCGAGCTGCGTCATGAACGCCTCGAGCCGCGCGCGTCGCTCGGTCCAGGGCAGCGCGCGCAGATCCTCGTCGCCATCGATCAACAGGTCATAGAGGCGGACAAAGGCCGGATACTCGGCCAGCATCTTCGCCGACACGGTCTTGCGCCCCAGCCGCTGCTGCAGCGCGTTGAAGCTCGCCGCGCCGCCGCCCTCCTCCAGCGTGCCCCCCTGATGCTCGCCCTTGACCAGCAATTCGCCGTCGACCGTCCCCGGCGTGACGAAGGCGGCGGCGATCTCGGGGAAGCTCGCGGTCACGTCGTCGCCGGTCCGGCTGTAGAGTCGCGTTTCCCCCGCGACATGGACGATCTGCACGCGGATCCCGTCCCATTTCCACTCCGCCGCATAGTCGGCGAGGTCGACGCGCAGATCCTCCAGACCATGGGCGAGCATGAAGGGGCGGAAGACGGGGACGTTGGCGGGTGTCGGTTGCGCGCCATGCCCCTCCGCCCAGGCGAACAGCGTCGGATAGGGGGCTGCCAGCCCGTGCCACACCTCCTCGACCGCATCGACGTCGAGCCCGAACGCATCCGCCAGCGCGGTCTTCGCCAGGCGCGACGAAACGCCGATCCGCAGCCCGCCGGTCGCCATCTTGAGCAGGGCGAAGCGCTCCTCCGCATCCGAGCGATCGAGCATCGCCGCAAGCGCCGCCGGCGCCTCGGCGCGCGACAGCGTCATCAGCCGGTCGACCACCTGCGAGATCGACAGCGGTTCGGCCGGCACTGGATCCGGTCCCAAGGGCTCGGGCTCGGGCCACAGCAGGGCGACGGTCTCGGCGGTATCGCCGACATAATCGCGGCTCATCCGGAAGAGAACGGGATCGACCCGGTCCTCGATCAACCCGCGGATGACCGCCGATTTGACCCCCGGCAGATCGAGATCGCCGGTCAGCGCCGCCATCGCCCAGCCGCGATCGGGGTCCGGCGTCACGCGCAGATAATCGCCGATCAGCTTCAGCTTCGCATTGCGCGACCGCGTATAGGTGAGGGCATCGAGGAGCGCGGCGAAAGCATGCATGATCCGATAACGCGCCGCCCGGCACTCGGCTCCGGGCCGGCGTCCACGTCGCTGCGGGCGCTACATCAAAAAGGCCCCCGCCGTTCCCGGCGAGGGCCCTGTCGTGGTATTGACGTCGTGGCATCGGCGCGGGCCGGTGCGATCTCGTCGCGTCAGTCGATCGCGTTCTTGATTCCCTTGCCGGCCAGCAGACCGAGCACCAGGAAGATCACGAACAGCGCGATCGCGATGAAGAACAGCACCTTGGCGATGCCGATAAACGCCCCGCCGACGCCGCCAAATCCGAGCAGGGCCAGCACGAGGCCGATGATCAAGAAGGTGATGGCGAGCTTCAACATGGGCATTCTCCTGTTCCTGACAGAACCCGTCCCGCCCATGTCGGTTCCGACACGGGCAGGACGGGCGCCGGGGTTCAGGCCTTGCGGCTGGCTTCGAACAGGAACCAGGCGCGTTCCTCGGCCTGATCGGTCCACTCGTCGACGATGCCGCTGGTGGCATTGTCCTTGGCCTCGTCGGCGGCGTCCTTGACGATCCGGAACTGTTCGACGAGCTTCAGATTGTCTTCGCGCAGCTCGGCGAGCATTTCGGTCGGTCCCACAAAATCCTTGTCATTGTCAGGGATGCTCTGGCGGCGCGAAATGTCGCCGATCGAGCGCAGCGTCGTGTTGCCGGTCTTGCGGACGCGCTCGGCGATCGCATCGGTCACGCCCAGGATTTGTGCCGCCTGGTCATCAAGCAACAGATGATAGTCACGGAAATGCGGACCCGACATGTGCCAGTGAAAGTTCTTGGTCTTCAGGTACAAGGCATAGCAATCGGCGAGCGAGGCATTGAGCGCCTCGGCAACCGTCTTCGTGCTGTTGCTGACGAGATCGGTGGGCGTGTCGAGTGCGGGGTTGGTGGCGGGCATCGAAAACTCCATGCATGGGAATGTCTGTGGATCGTTGCGTCAACGAAGCGATAGCCGAAATGCTCCCGTCGCGCATGCGCCATTCCTCATCTGAGTGATCGCCCCGCTAGATCAATCGCGCAGCGCTCAGGCCCAGAATGACCCCCAGGAGCACGAAAATCAGCCCGATGCCGGTGCGCAGTCGGGCGAGCGGCCATCGGCGCCACGCGGCTTCACCCATCATCGCCGCGGGGACGATCACCACCAGCGATCCGATCGTCGCGCCGACCGCCGCCAGCATCGGTACGGCACTGCGGAGCGCAAGCGCGGCCACGATGAACTGTATGCCGTCGCCAAAGGCGAGGATGAACAGCCCGAGCATGGTGGTGGCGATCGCGCCCGTGCGCCACCCGCGCAGTGGATCGGGCGCCTTGACCGGCAGGAGCGCACCGCCGCCCTGGAGGATCAGCGCGAGCGCCAGCATCAGTTGCCGCGCATTGGGGGTCAGCAGCGGCGCGACCGCGATCCCGCCCGCGACCGCCAGGCTGCCCGCGAGCAGCAGCGCGAGCGCCGCCGCGAGGATCACCAGCCGGGGCTTGCGATACCGATCGGCCAGGATCGCGGCGAGCCACGCGGTCCGATCGCCGACCTGCGCCAGCGCGGCGGCGACGAGCGCCGCCATCAGCGCATCCATCGCTAACGCGTCACGCGCGGGTCATCCCGCGAGCCGGACCGAACAGGCGGCCGCGAAGACATGGCAGGCCTGGACGTCCTGCCGCTCGCTGTAGATCGCGTCGCTCAGCGTCATCAGCCAGCCATGGACGAGCGCACCATGTTCGCCGCGCGACAGTGCCGAATCGATGAAGTGCGTGACGGTCACCGCGGGGTTCATGCCGTTGCGATGCGCGATCAGGCGGATCGCGTCGATATCGGGCGCGAGATCGGTCGCGCGGGTATAGGGCGCGCGGACGTCGATCGCGGCGATCCTGGCCGCAAGCTCGGCCTTTACCAGCGCCAGATCCTGGAATTCCGCGACTCGCTCGGCAACCTGCCCCATGATCCCGCCTCCTGTCTTTCTTATGGGATGCATCATGCGCCCATGCCGATAAAGATGCGGTTAAACACCCTCTGATGCGGGATTCCGGGGCGAATATGGGGTGATATGGTTGACTTGGCCGGCAGCATGCGCCATGCGCCGCGACAGATCGGGCGGTGGCATGCGTGCTGCCGCCCTAGCATTTTCAGCCTTAAGGATTGGGCTCATGGCCAAGCCGACTACCGTCAAGATCAAGCTCGTCAGCACCGCGGACACCGGCTTCTTCTACGTCACCAAGAAGAATCCCCGCACGAAGACCGAGAAGCTCTCGTTCAGCAAGTATGATCCCGTCGTGCGCAAGCATGTCGAGTTCAAGGAAGCCAAGATCAAGTAAGTCGACGCGGCGGCGATGCCGTCGCGCGTTTACGATGCGATCGCAAGGCCGCGGGTAGCGATACCCGCGGCCTTTGGCGTTCCTGCGCGGCAGGTCTCGTTGTTCGTTCAGATGAACGCGCGCACCGCTTCCATGAAGCGGGCGAGGCTGATCGGCTTCGAGATATAGGCGTCCGCGCCCGCGGCACGGATCCGGTCCTCGTCCTCGCGACCTGCATAGGCGGTGACCGCCATCACCGGGATCGTGCTGAGCACGTCGTCGGCCTTGAGCTCAAGGATGATCTCATAGCCGGTGACGTGCGGCATCTGGATGTCCATGATGATCAGGTCGGGGGCGAATTCGCGCGCCCGGACCACCGCCTCGCGCCCGTCGCGTACAGGTTCGGCAAGGTAATCATGCGCCCGCAAAAGGTCGCAGAATAGTTTCAGGTTGAGTTCGTTGTCCTCGACAACGAGCACCTTCTTTGCCACGCGAGCCACCATTCGTTTCAAGAAGGATGACAATAGGCAATGCGCAGCGCCGTTACAAATGAAGACGCTGAGGCCCTGGCGCTGCAAGCCCTGGTATGGACGCTGAGCGAGCCGGACCGAGCGATGCGCCTGTTGTCGGTGACCGGACTCGACCCTGCCGACCTGCGCACGCGGGCTGGGGAGCCCGCCGTGCTCGCGGCGGTACTCGGTTTCCTCGAATCGCATGAACCCGATCTTGTCGCCTGCGCCGAAACGCTCGGCATCAGGCCCGAGGCGCTGGTCCGCGCGCGGATGACGCTCGATCCGGGGTTCGAGGCATGAAGCCGCTGCTGATCAGCGATTGCGACGAAGTGCTGCTGCACATGGTCAAGCATTTCGGCACCTGGCTCGACGAGGCGCATGATATCGATTTCGAAATCGGCCACGGCGATTTCGCCAACAGCATGACGCGCCGCGACGGCGGGCCCGCGCCCACGCGCGAGGATATGTGGGCGCTGCTCGGCGGGTTCTTTCCCGCAGAGATGCACCGCCAGACTTTGGTGCCGCATGCCCGCGAGGCGCTCGCGTCGCTCGCCGAGATCGCGGACATCATGATCCTGACCAATTTGCAGGACGAATGTCGCCTGCCGCGGATCGAGCAGCTCGCCGCGTTCGACATCGCCCACCGCGTCGAGTGCAACCAGGGCGGCAAGGGCGACCCCGTCGCGCGGCTGGTCGCCGAATATGGCAACCCCGTCACCGTCTTCGTCGACGACCTTGCGGTGCATCACGAATCGGTCGCGCGGCATGCGCCGGGCGTCCACCGGCTGCACATGGTGTCCGAGCCGACGCTGGCGGGGGCGGTGCCCAAGGCGCCCGCCGCGCATGCCCGGATCGACGACTGGCGCGAGGCGGAAGCCTGGATCGCCGCGCGGTTCGCCGCCGGGGTGCCTGCGGACGCTTGACCCGCCCCCCGTGGCTGTGGTGAGACCGCGCACATGACCGATCGTATCGACCGCAAGCTCGAAGAGCTTGGCCTGACGCTGCCGCAGGCCGCCGCCCCCGTCGCATCCTATGTTCCCGCCGTCGAGGCGAATGGGCTGCTCCACATCTCCGGCCAGCTGCCGTTCAAGGACGGCCAGATCGTCACCGGTCGCCTCGGCGACGGCGTGTCGCTCGAGGACGGGCAGGACGCGGCACAGCGTTGCGCGCTGATGCTGGTCGCGCAGATGAAGGCGGCGCTCGGCTCGCTCGGCCGCGTCGAGCGGATCGTGAAGCTCGGCGTGTTCGTCAATTCGCATGGCGATTTCACCGATCAGCCCAAGGTCGCGAACGGCGCGTCCGACCTGATGGTCCAGCTGTTCGGCGAAGCCGGCAAGCATGCCCGCTCCGCGGTCGGCGTTCCCGTGCTGCCGCTGGGTGCCGCGGTCGAGATCGACGCGATCGTCCAGGTTTCCGCCGCTTGAGCCCAGCCGCTTGAGCCTGACGCCTGCGCGCCTATTTTAGGAGCGCATGACAGCCATCACCGCCCGCATCGCCCAAGGCGTTACCTCGATCGCGGCGGAGGACTGGGACGCCTGTGCCGGCGACGCGAATCCGTTCGTCGGCCACGCCTTCCTCGCCGCGCTCGAGGCCTCGAAAAGCGTCGGTGGACGATCGGGGTGGCAGGCGCTGCCGGTGGTCGTCGATGGCGACGACGGCAGGCCGGCCGGCATCGCGCCCGCCTATGCCAAGAGCCACAGCCAGGGCGAATATGTGTTCGATCAGGGCTGGGCCGATGCGTGGGAGCGGGCGGGGGGGCAGTATTACCCCAAATTACAGATCGCCGCGCCGTTCAGCCCGGTGCCCGGCCCACGCCTGCTCCTGCGCGACCCGGCAGTTGCGCCCGCGCTGATCGCCGCGCTCGAGGCGGTGACCGACCAGAGCGGGCTGTCCTCCGCGCATGCGACCTTCATCGCTCCCGCCGAAGTCGCGCTGTTCGAGGCCGCCGGATGGCTGATCCGTCAGGGCACGCAGTTCCACTGGACGAATGAGGGCTATGCGAGCTTCGACGATTTCCTCGCCGCCCTCGCCAGCCGCAAACGCAAGGCGATCCGCAAGGAGCGCGCCGCCGCGGTCGAGGGGCTGACGATCCGCCATCTGACGGGCGCGGAGATCACGCCCGCGCACTGGGACGCGTTCTGGGTCTTCTACCAGGACACGGGCAGCCGCAAATGGGGCCAGCCCTATCTGACGCGCGCCTTTTTCGACCGGATCGGTCAGACGATGGGCGACCGGGTGCTGCTGATCCTCGCCGAGCGTGACGGCGTGCCGATCGCGGGGGCGCTCAACCTGATCGGTGCGGACACGCTCTACGGCCGCTATTGGGGCGCGACCGAGGAGGTGCCGTTCCTCCATTTCGAGCTATGCTATTACCAGGCGATCGACGCGGCGATCGCGCGCGGGCTGACGACGGTCGAGGCGGGCGCGCAGGGCGAACACAAGCTCGCGCGCGGCTATGCGCCGGTCGCGACCTATTCCGCGCATTACATCCCGGATCCGGGCTTCCGCCGCGCGATCGCCGATTTCCTCGTCCGCGAACGCGAGGCGGTCGCCTCCGACCGCGAGTATCTTGGCGAGCTTACTCCGTTTCGGCGGGCGGAACCGCCGACCGGTTGACCTTGTACAGCACGCTGGTGCCGTCGCGGCGGATCGGGGTCAGGTCGCGGATCAGCGCGGGGTCGAACGCCGGCGGGTGGATCAGCCAGACATAATCGAACGCGTCGCGGGGGAAATGCTCTAGCGCCATCGCGATCGGCCGCCAGAACTGGCCACGACAGCGGATATCCGTAACGATTTCGGACGGATCATGCGCGAAGCCGCGCGCGATCGGATAGCGCGTCGTCATCAGCTGTCCGCCCGCCATCGACCACTGGTCGTTGGTGAAGGCCAGCCGCCGCTCGAGCAGCAGCGCCGGGACATGCTCGAGCCGCGAATAGGCCCAGTCGTCGCGACAGCGGCGCCCGACGAACGAGACCACGCGCGCCCGCTCGGGCACGGTGTCGATCGCCGCGATCGCCTGGTCGTAGCTGCGGTCATAGATCAGGAAGCTGATCGTGGTGCCCGCCAGCCGGACCGCGAAGAAGCTGAACCCCAGCACCGCCAGCGTCGCGGCACCGCGCAGCGAGAGGCGGTTGCGCGGGCGCAGCGCGATGATCGCGAACGCCAGCATGAACGGCGCGAGGCGCATGTCGGCATAGGCCGAGCCGAATACGATGCGCGGCAACAGGATATAGACGAGCGCGAGGAACAGCGCGGACAGCGCGAGATTGCGCGAATATTCGATGGTCTGGTCGCGCACGCCGCGGAACAGGATCACGAACAGCACGGTGACCGACGCGATGTCGAACGCCATCCAGCGATCGCGCAGGACCATCGTGATCCAGTTCATCTTCCAGCGCCAGTTGAACCAGTCCTGCGTCTTGCCGGTGACGTGGTCGCCCGACCGCCACAGCACCATCATCACCATCGGCAGCGCCAGCGGGATACAGCTGAGCCCGGCGCGGATGAACGCGCCGATCCAGCCCTTGATCGCGCCTTCGCCGCGCACCCCGGTCTTGCGGATGTCGTGCTGGCGGATCAGCTCGGCGGAGAAGGCGAGCACGCCCAGCACGCCCCAGCCGAAGGTATGGCACAGCCAGAGCAGGCAGGATCCGGGCACGAACAGGATCGTGCGCAGCCGCAGCCGCTCGAGCCGCCCGAGGCGGAGCCACAGCGCGAACATGTTGAGCGCGAGCGCCATCGCCAGCGCGAAGTTCACGAAGCCGAACTGGAACGGATAGCTATAGGCGAGCGGCAGCGCGAACAGCGCGGTCGCCGGGATCCGGCCATGCACTTCGCGCGCGATCCAGAGCAGTCCGGTGACGGTAAGCGCGGGGATCGCCATGACGATCAGCTTCACCGCGAGCTGCAACCCGAAGATCGGCGCAAGCGGCACGATCAACAGGTCGATGCCGAGATTGCCGATCAGCTGCCAGCGGAAATCATACCATTGGCTGAGCCAGGGATTGTCGCCGATCGCGAGCTGGACGCGGTAGCGCCCCATATGCCCGGGCAGATCGACCAGCGGCGGCACCTCCGGCCACAGCAGCGGGATGATCGATGCCAGCGCGACGCACGCGACGAACGTGCGCGTCTGCCACCAGTGAAGTTCCGTTGTTGTCCCCCGCGCCATCCCTCGACGCCTAGCGCCGCAGGGGGGCATTCGACAAGCGCCGACCGCGCCGCATTGCGACGGAATACACCGCCAGGGCTTCCGGCCCCCGAGCGTCGGGGGACGGGAGCCGGTATCGCTCACACCTGGTCGCGACGGCCCAACAGGCGCAGGCGCAGTGCGTTCAGCTTGATGAAGCCGGCCGCGTCGCGCTGGTCATAGGCGCCCTGATCGTCCTCGAACGTCACGACCTTTTCCGAATAGAGCGAGTTGGGCGACTTGCGGCCGACCACATACACGCCGCCCTTGTAGAGCTTCAGCCGGACGGTACCCGACACCTTCTCCTGGCTGTGATCGATCGCCGCCTGCAGCATCTCGCGCTCGGGCGAGAACCAGAAGCCGTTGTACAGCAGCTCGGCATAGCGCGGCGCGAGCTCGTCCTTCAGATGCGCCGCGCCGCGGTCGAGCGTCAGCTGCTCGATACCGCGGTGCGCGAGGTGATAGATGGTACCGCCCGGTGTCTCGTACATGCCGCGGCTCTTCATCCCGACGAAGCGGTTCTCGACCAGGTCGAGGCGGCCGATGCCGTGACGGCGGCCATAGTCGTTGAGAGTCGACAGCAGGGTCGCCGGGCTCATCCCCTCGCCGTTGATCGCGACGCCGTCGCCACGCTCGAAATCGATCGTGATGTACTCGGGGACGTCGGGCGCGTCCTCGGGGTTCACCGTGCGCGAATAGACATAGTCCGGCACCTCGTCCCACGGATTCTCGAGCACCAGCCCCTCGGACGAGGTGTGGAGCATGTTCGCATCGGTCGAGAAGGGTGCCTCGCCGCGCTTGTCCTTGCTGACCGGGATCTGGTGCTGTTCGGCGAACTCGATCAGCTTGGTGCGGCTGGTCAGGTCCCATTCGCGCCACGGCGCGATCACCTTGATGTCGGGCGACAGCGCATAATAGCCGAGCTCGAAGCGGACCTGGTCGTTGCCCTTGCCGGTCGCGCCGTGGCTGACCGCGTCGGCGCCAACCATCCGGGCGATCTCGATCTGGCGCTTGGCGATCAGCGGGCGCGCGATCGACGTGCCGAGCAGGTACAGCCCCTCGTACAGCGCGTTCGACCGCATCATCGGGAACACGTAATCGCGCACGAATTCCTCGCGCAGATCGTCGACGAAGATGTGCTCGGGCTTGACGCCCATCATCTCGGCCTTGGCGCGTGCGGGCTCGAGTTCCTCGCCCTGGCCCAGATCGGCGGTGAAGGTGACGACTTCGCAGTTGTAGGTCTGCTGGAGCCATTTCAGGATCACGCTGGTGTCGAGGCCGCCCGAATAGGCGAGGACGACCCGATTGATGCCGGCGTCGCCGGCGGCGCGGTTGATCTGATCGGTCACGGGCAAGATCCTTTGGGCAATATCCAATGCCCGCGCCCCTATGCGCTGGACGCCCTGCATGCAACCGGAGCATGCAACCCGCCGCATTCATGGCGCGTACAACCAACCCGCGCTACGTGCGCCCCCAGATCATTTGGAGTGTACCGACCGTGCTACGTCAAACGCTTACCCTGTTCGTCCTCGCCGGCCTCGCGACGCCCGCGCTGGCGCAGGAGACCCGCGCCTCCGTTTCCGCCAAGTTCAAGGCCGAGTTCGCCGCGCGCGATACCAACAAGGACGGCGTCCTGACGCGCGCCGAGGTCCAGGCGGGGATCAGCCAGATGAAGGTCGGGCCGGGGCGCCCGGATCCGGTCCACGCCAAGCGGCTCGCCGAACTGTGGTTCAGCAGCGCCGACACCAACAAGGACGGGAAGGTCACGCAGCCCGAGGCCCAGGCACTGCTCGCCGCGACCTTTGCGAAATATGACGCGAACAAGGACGGCAAGATCGGCGGCGACGAGCGGTCGGCCGCGAAATCGCAGATGCAGGGCAGCCGCTGAGGCCACCTTTATAGTATCGTCATCCCCGCGGAGGCGGGGATCCAGACAGGCTGGCCTTTCGGTTCCATCACCGGAGCCTGCCAGTCTGGATTCCCGCCTTCGCGGGAATGACGAACGTACGGATCTTACCCTGCGCCAAGCGGCGGGAAATCAGCCCGAGCGCAACGCCCGTTCACCCTCGATCATATAGTCGCGTGTCAGCGGCAACGTCATCCGGCTCTTCGACAGCTGGATCTGGTAATTGACCATCCCCCCGGTCCGGAACGCCGCGGCGGCACCCGCGAGGTAGAAGGTCCACATCCGGTAGAAGCGCTCGTCATACAACGCGACGATCGCGTCCTTCGCCGCCACCGTCCGGTCGTACCAATGGTCGATCGTCAGCGCGTAATGGACGCGCAGCACCTCGATATCGGTCGGGAAGAACTTCAGCCCCTCATAGCCGCGGACGATCTCCGAAAGCGCGGGGTTGTAGCCGCCGGGGAAGATATATTTGGTCGTGAAGGTGTCGGTCACGCCGGGCCCGCCCATGCGGCCGATCGTGTGGAGCAGCATCACCCCGTCTGCGCTCAGCAGGTCGCGGCACTTGCGGAAGAACGTCTTGTACTGCGGCGGGCCGACATGCTCGAACATGCCGACCGACACGATCCGGTCGAACGTGCCCGTCAGCGCGCGATAGTCGATCAGCTCGAACTTCACCTTGTCCGCGACGCCGGCCTCCTCGGCGCGGCGCCGCGCGACCTTCAGCTGTTCCTCGCTCAGCGTGACGCCCAGGACCTGGGCCCCGGTCTTGGCGTGCAGGTACAGCGCCATGCCGCCCCAGCCGCAACCGATGTCTAGCACGCGCATGCCGGGCTGGATCGCGAGCTTGGCGGCGATATGCGCCTTCTTGTCGTCCTGCGCCTGTTCGAGGCTGTTGCCGGCATCGGTGAAGTACGCGCACGAATATTGGCGATCGGCGTCGAGGAACAGGTCGTACAGCCGGTCCGACAGGTCGTAATGATGCGCGACGTTCTTCTTCGACCGGCGTGCCATGTTCACCCGGTCGACGCGGTGGACGACCTTGTCGAGCAGCTTGATCGGCAGCGAGGGGTTGAGCCCGCCACCGCGCTCCCACGGGCTGTTGCCCTTGAGCAGGTTGACGAGGTCACGGATGTCGCCACGCTCGATCACCAGGCGGCCGTCCATGAACGCTTCCGCCGCGCCCAGCGCCGGGTGGCGGACGATCGCGCCCGCAACACCGGGGGCGGTGAGACGGATGGTGACGGGGTTGTAGGCAGGGTCGGGCGTGCCGAACTGCTTGGTGGTACCGTCCGCGTGGATCAGCGTGAGTTCGCCGGTTTTTACCTGCCGGGCGAGAAAGCGATCGAATAGGGCCATGTCGCGTTAGCTAATGACTGGTACGGAAATGCGCCACCCCCGGGCGGCGTCAGATCCCCGCATACCAATCATAATCCACATTATCTTCCCAATAGCCGCCCTTGCCCTTGCCGATCCCGGCCAGGCTGGCGACGGCGTCTATCGCCATGATATATTTGGCATGTTTGTATCCGAGCTGGCGTTCGACGCGCAGCCGGACGGGCGCGCCGTGCGCGACGTCCAGAACCTGGTCATTCAGCGCCCAGGCGAGGATCGTCTGTGGGTGGAATGCGTCGATCAGGTCGATCGACTCGTAATAGGGCGTGCCCCGGTACAGGTCGGCGCAGGTGAAGACGATGTAGCGCGCGGTGTCGCGGATCCCCGCGGCCTGCAACAGCGTGGCAAGCTTCGGGCCCTGCCACTTGGCGATCGCCGACCAGCCTTCGACACAGTCGTGCCGCGTGATCTGCGCGCGCGCGGGCATCTGGCGGAGCTGCGGCAGCGAGAGCGACAGCGGCCGGTCGACCAGCCCGCCGACGCGCAACCGATAGTCCGCGAAGTTGTTCACCAGCATCTCGGTATAGGCCGGGGTACCGGGGTTGCGCGTGCCGTTCGACCGGAAGATCGGCGACATCTGCGCCGCGCTGAACTCGGGGACGAGCGCGTTGCGATCGGTCAGCGCACGTTGCAGCCCGCGGTTCATCTCTTCGCCCATGAACAGGATCTTGCGCGCCTCGGGATGCTGGATGATCTTGTCGCACCCGGTGAGCAACGCGCCGGCGCCGACCGCCGCGCCCGCGACCAGCGAGCGGCGGGTGATGATGGTGCTCATGCGGCGTCCTCCCCGGTATGCGCGGGGACGTGCCCCGGAACGGTAAAGCGTCCGGTGATCATCGACCGCACCTCGTTCCACGCGCCCGCCAGGATCACGAGCGCGAGGTGGGCGATGATGAACAGCACGAGCGCGACCATCGCGATGAAGTGGATCGACCGCGCCGACTGCCGCCCGCCGAAGATGTCGAGCAGCCACGGCCACGCGGCATCCATCGCCGGCGACATCGCCAGCCCGGTGAGGATCATCACCGGCAGCAGGATGAAGATCGTCGCGACATAGGACAGCTTCTGCAGGATGTTGTACGCGGCCGGCCGCTTCGGATCGTGAAAGCGCAGCGCCAGATGCTCGCGCACGTCATGCGCCACCTCGCGCGGCGCAAGCTCGCCCGCCCGGACGCGAAGGTCGCGCTGGAAATGCCGGTTGAACAGGCTGACGATCATGAAGCCGAGCAGCGCGAACGACAGGACCAGCGCGAAGAACAGGTGCCAGCGGCGCGAAATGGCGAGGTTGTAGCTCGCCGGAATCGTCAGCAGGTTGATCAGCGTCACCACCCAGCCCGGCCATTGGTCGAGCGTCGTCCACGCCTGATCGAAGTTCGCACCATAACGGCCCCAGTAGAATCGCGGATGCGCCTTCAAGATGCCGATCCCGCTGCCGATCATGATGAACATCGCCACCGCGGTGATCCAGTGCCACAGCCGCGTCGCGATCCGGTGGCGTTTGATGACGGTGACAGGGGCAGTGGCGATAGGGCGGGCGGGATCGTTCATGCTTGGCCTTCGCTTTAGGCGACAAGCTCCGACCATAGCAGGGATACGCGTATGACCGAATGGCATTCTTACGAACCGGCGAGCGGCCATCGCCTGCCGCACGATCCGCTCAACGCGATCGTCGCGCCGCGCCCGATCGGCTGGGTGAGCACGCTGTCGGCGGACGGCGTGCCCAATCTCGCGCCCTACAGCTTCTTCAACCTGTTCAACTACACCCCGCCGCTGATCGGCTTTTCGTCGATGGGGTGGAAGGACAGCGTCGCCAACATCGCCGCGACCGGCGAATTCGTCTGGAACCTCGTCAGCCGCGATCTTGGCGAGGCGATGAACGCGACCGCGGCCAATGTCGCAGCGGACGTCGACGAATTCGCGCTCGCGGGGCTCGAGACGCTCGCGTCGCTGCACGTGAAGCCGCCGCGCGTCGCCGCGAGCCGTGCGCAGTTCGAATGCAAGGTGACGCAGATCGTCCGGCTGGAAACCAAGGAGGGGCGCGAACTCGACCAGTGGCTGGTGCTCGGCGAGGCGGTTGCGATCCATATCGACCCGGCGATGCTCGACGACGGCGTGTACCAGACCGCGCGCGGCGAACCGATCCTGCGCGGCGGCGGCCCGGCGGATTATTTCGCGATCACCGAGGAGTCGCTCTTCAAGATGCGCCGACCGGGCTGACCTGAGGAGGTTGGTTCACCCGCGAAGGCGGGTGCCCAGACTGGATCCCCGCTTTCGCGGGGAAACAATTCTCAGCCATACGCTCGCCAGAAGAACACGATCGTCGTCGCGATCGTCACCAGCAGCGTCCACACCCGAATGACCTTGGCGGGCAGCACCAGCCCGAGCTTCGCGCCGAAATGCCCGCCGACGATCCCGCCGAGGAGCATCGGTATGCACAGCGCCCAATAGACCATGCCGGTGGCGATGAAGATGATCGTTGCCGCCAGATTGGCGACCGCGAGCATCAGCGTGCGCGGTGCCGCAAGCATGGCGGGCGTTGCGCCCGACAACAGCCCCCAGGCGGCGGTCAGCATCAAGCCGACCCCGCCGCCGAAATAGCCGCCATAGACGCCCAGCATCGCCTGCACAGCGACGAGCGATTTCGGTCCGATCTCGACCCGCGACCGCAGCCAGAGCGACGCCTGCGTGCCGAACGCGATCGCCAGCGTCGCGAACAGCAGCAGCCACGGCACGATCAGGTCGAACGCGCGCGCCGAGGTCGCCACGAGCAACAGGCTGCCGACGAGCCCGCCGACGAAGGTGATTCCCGCCATCGTCCGCATGCCGACGCCCGACACCGGCTCCAGCCCGTGCCGGTAGGTCCATGCGCTCGCCATCGCGCCGGGCTGGAGCGAGACGTTGCTCGTCGCATTGGCGAAGGTCGACGGCACGCCCAGCCCGATCAGCGCGGGCATCGTCGCGAAACTGCCGCCACCCGCCAGCGCGTTCATCGCGCCGCCCAGCAACCCCGCACCCGCCGCCAGTGCCACCACACCCAAATCAGGCAAGCGCGGCTTCGCGATCGAGTTGCGCGCGGCTTTTCTTCTCCGACGCGGTCTTCAGCTGCCCGCACGCCGCATCGATGTCGCGACCGCGCGGGGTGCGCACCGGCGCCGAAATGCCTGCACCGAACACGATGCTGGAGAACGACTTGATCCGCTCGGGCGTCGAACATTCATAGGTCGCGCCCGGCCAAGGGTTGAACGGGATCAGGTTCACCTTGGCGGGCAATTCATATTTGCGCAGCAGCCGGACGAGTTCGTGCGCATCGGCGTCCGAATCATTCTTGTCCTTCAACATCACATATTCGAACGTGATCCGGCGGGCATTGTTGGTGCCGGGATAGTCCGCGCACGCCTGCAGCAGTTCCTCGATGCCGTATTTGCGGTTGAGCGGCACGATCTCGTCGCGCACCTCCTTGGTCACCGCGTGGAGCGACACCGCGAGGTTCACGCCGATCTCAGCACCCGCGCGCGCCATCATCGGCACCACGCCGCTGGTCGACAGCGTGATCCGGCGGCGGCTGAGCGCGAGCCCCGCACCGTCCATCACCAGCTTCAGCGCATCGCGGACATTCTCGAAATTATACAGCGGCTCGCCCATCCCCATCATCACGATGTTGGTGAGCATCCGCCCCTCGGGCTGGCTCGGCCATTCGCCGAGCGAATCGCGCGCGAGCATCACCTGGCCGACGATCTCGGCGGGCGTCAGGTTGCGCACCAGCCGCATCGTGCCGGTGTGGCAAAAGGTGCAGTTGAGCGTGCAGCCGACCTGGCTCGACACGCACAAGGTGCCGCGATCCGCGTCGGGGATGAAGACCATCTCGTAATCCTGCGCGTCGTCGCTGCGCAGCAGCCATTTGCGCGTGCCGTCGGTCGACACCTGCGCCTCGACCACATTGGGCCGGCTGATCACGAAGCGCTGCTCGAGCCACGGGTGCATCGTCTTCGAGATGTCGGTCATCGCCGAAAACTCGGTCGCGCCGCGATTGTAGATCCAGTGCCACAGCTGTTTTGCGCGCAGCTTGGCCTGTTTTTCCTCGAGCTGCGACGTCTCCAGCGCCATGCGCAGATCGGCGAGCGACAGCCCGAGCAGGTCGATACGCCCGTCGCTGCGCGGCACGAAGCTGCGGGGAACGGGCACGGGATCGATGTGCCCGGGGATGGGCATGAGGTTCGCGGCGGTCTGCATGGCCGGGCGCATAGCGGAATTTTGCCGATTTTTCTACAGGCTGCGTGGAGCGAAGCGTTGCCGCCATGATCACCACGCATAGCCCCACACAATAACACCTCCCCGGCGAAGGCCGGGGCCCAGTTGGGGGACGGAGGTAAGGACGGCCAGCCCGTCGTTACGACCACCTTTCCACCTGGGCCCCGGCCTCCGCCGGGGAGGCGCAGATGTTGGGCGCGCTCTTATCCCCCGCGACACGCCAGCACCGCGGCATCGATCGCGGTCGCCGCGCCCGACAGCGCATAGACATCCGCGAACGGCCGACCACCGACGCCGACCGCCTCGACGCTCATGCTCCGCCCCGATCGCAGCGCGGCGACGATCGCGCGGTCGCTAGGGGCATCGCTCGCCCATGCGTCCAGCCCGTTCGCGACCAGCGCGAACCGGCGTTCGCCGACCGTCAGCGTCACCCCGGCGGAGCGATCGCGCTCGCGGCTGAGGCGGATGTACAGCGAGGCGCGCAGGCCGCGCTTCGGCCAGGTCGCGATGGTCGCGAAACCCGTCGTGCGCCCACCCGCCATCACCGGCCGCGCGATCGCGTAGCAGCGCGGCGGCGCCGCGTCGCGGAATGCGCCCCACCCCCGGTAGATGCCGATCGTGTCGCGCGCCGTCGCCGGTGTCGCGACCGCGAAGGCCAGCAGCACCGCCAGCCTCACGCGGGGGCGAAGCCGGTGCCGCGGTGCGGGACGGTCGCGCGGCCCTGCTCGACCAGCGTCACCGACCCCTGCGGCAACCCGGGCGCAACCGCGGCGCCGAGGACCGGATCGACCGGCGCACCCGTCATCGCGCCCAGCATCACGCGGCTCGAAATCCCGTGCATGATCACCAGCCGGTCGCCCGGGTCCTGCGCAGTGTCCGCCAGCCAGCCGCCGACCCGTGCGGCGATCTGCGGATAGGTCTCGCCGTCGGGCGCGGGCTTCAGCGTGCCGCCGGGCATCATCACCGGTCCGACCTCGTCGACCACATCGGCATAATAGCGGCCCCCCCACGACCCCATGTCGATCTCGACCAGCCGTGGGTCGGTGCGCGCATCGTGCCAGTCGAGCTCGAGATGCTCGCAGATCACCGCCAGCGTCTGCAGCGCACGCCCGGTCGGCGACGACCACAGCGTCAGCGCAGGCCTGGCCCCGAGCAGGTCCCGCAGCGCACCACCAAGCTCGTCGGCCTGCGCGAATCCGGCGCGCGTCAGCGGCGTGTGCGCGGCATTACCCTGCAACCGGTGCGCGGCGTTGAACACGGTTTCGCCGTGCCGCGCGACGAAATCCCGGCCAAGCCTGACGGGCGGTTTGCCGGTTGGACCGAGGTCCGCTGCACGTTGCCGAGGGCTTGGAATCATGGCCCGCATTTCAACCCCCTGTTGCGCAAAAGCAACGGATTTCCGTGTTTATCTGGGGTTCATGCAACGCCTGGCGGATTGGTCCATTGGAGCCATCCACCCCGCGTTCGGGGGTGACGAAGATCAATGGAGTATCCCAATGCGTAAGCTTATCGCCGCATCGCTGTTCGCGACCACCGCCGTCGCCGCCCCCGCGCTGGCACAGACCAACCCGACCTTCACCGGCCCGCGCGTCGAAGCCACGCTCGGCTACGACCACACTGGCGCCGGCAGCAGCGTGTCCAACAACAACGGGCGCGACGACCAGAAGATCGACGGCCTGCTGTACGGCGGCGGCATCGGCTACGACATCGCGACCTCGAGCAACATCGTGCTCGGCGCCGAGGCCGAACTGACCGGTTCGACCGCAAAGAGCGACCGCAACGACTATACCAGCGACTTCGGCTTCGGTCGCGTCAAGCAGGGCCGCGACATCTATGTCGGTGGCCGCGTCGGCTATGTCGTCGCGCCGACGACCATGATCTACGCGAAGGGCGGCTACACCAACGCCAAGCTGAACGTGCTCGCGGGCGACACCAACCAGACCACCGACACCGACTTCAACCTCGACGGCTGGCGGATCGGCGCGGGTGCCGAGCATGCGGTCGGCCCGAACAGCTATGCCAAGCTCGAATATCGCTATTCGAACTATGAGCGCAGCAACATCGACTATGCGACCGGCGGCACCAGCGGCCGATTCGACGTCGACACCGATCGTCATCAGGTCGTTGCCAGCTATGGCTTCCGCTTCTGATTGCGGTTTAACGCGACGTTTACCGTGATCAAAGAAGGGTCGGGGCGCTTGCTCCGACCCTTTATTGTTGGGTAAGCCATCTGCGGATTGCCCCCAGCCCCGAATCCGGCTGTGGAGGCCGGGGGAATTTTGATGAAGGCGACGATCGAACGCGCAACGCTCCTCAAGGGGCTGAGCCATGTCCAGTCCGTGGTGGAACGGCGCAACACCATCCCCATCCTGTCGAACGTGCTGATCGAGGCGACTGCCGAGGGTACGCTGAAGCTGATGGCGACCGATCTGGATCTGCAGATCAACGAATCGATTGCAGCCGCCGTCGATCAGCCGGGCGCGACCACCGTGTCCGCGCACACACTGTTCGACATCGCGCGCAAACTGCCCGAGGGCAGCCAGGTCCAGCTCGCCGCCTCCGAAGGCCGGATGAGCATCATCGCGGGCCGCGCGCGCTTCTCGCTCGGCACGCTGCCGCGCGACGATTTCCCGGTGATCGCGGAAGGCGAACTGCCGACCCAGTTCGAACTGCCCGCCGAGACATTGAAGCAGATCATCGACAAGACGCGCTTCGCGATCTCGACCGAAGAGACGCGCTATTATCTCAACGGCATCTTCCTCCACGTCGCAGACGGCGACAGCGCGAACCCGGTGCTGAAGGCCGCCGCGACCGACGGTCACCGCCTCGCGCGCGTCACGCTGCCGCGGCCCGAGGGCGCCGAATCGATGCCCGACGTGATCGTGCCGCGCAAATGCATCGCGGAGCTCCGGAAGCTGCTGGACGAGGTCGACGGGTCGGTCGGCGTCTCGCTGTCGCCGACCAAGATCCGCTTCGACCTTGGGCAGGCGATCCTGACCTCGAAGCTGATCGACGGTACCTTCCCCGATTACAGCCGCGTGATCCCGACCGGCAACGACAAGATCCTCAAGATCGACCCCAAGAGCTTCATGGAAGGCGTCGACCGCGTGTCGACCATCGCCACCGAGAAGACCCGCGCCGTCAAGATGGCGCTCGACCGCGACAAGATCACGCTGTCGGTGACCTCGCCCGAAAACGGCACCGCCGCCGAGGAAGTTCCCGGCGATTATGTCGCGCTCCCGTTCGAGATCGGCTTCAACAGCCGCTATCTGATGGACATCCTCGCGCAGATCGATGGCGACATGGTCGAGGTCCACCTCGCCGACGCCGCCGCCCCGACGCTGATCCGCGAAAACGACAAGTCGCCCGCGCTCTACGTGCTGATGCCGATGCGCGTCTGACCGGCGCACGCCGGCGATCGCGTGAAAGGCCAGCCTGCGGGGTGGCCTTTTTCGTTTGAAGGCTAGAGCGGATCTGATACTGACATTGCTGTTAGTAAGGAGTCGACTCGATGGCGAAGCTTCCTCCCGTTCCCGGTACGACCGGTCGTCGCGACTGGCGGACCGCGATGGATGCGATCCGGAAGCTCCTCGCCAATGGCGACGACACGACTCAGGTGTTCCGGATCATGCGCGCGCTGAACGTCGGCAACGCGCCGATGAACTATGCGCGGCTGATCGCGACCGAGCGGGGCGGGCGGATCGCCTATGATCAGGTCGAGCTGGCGCGGCGCTTCTCCGATCCGGCGTTCGTCGCGAGCTTTGCGCCCGGCACGGTCGGCGCGGCCTATCGCCATTTCCTGGAGACGACGGGCTATTCGGCGGACGGGCTCGTCGAGGTGTCGCGGCTGGTGCCGAGCGAGGACGATCTGGCGCATCCCTATGCATGGTTCGGCCGGCGGGTGCGCGACACGCATGACATCTGGCACGTGCTGACCGGCTACAAGGCGGACGAGAGTCTGGGCGAGGCGGCGCTCGTCGCGTTCAGCTATGCGCAGGTCGGCGGGCTCGGCTGGGCGCTGATCGGGTCGGCGGCGGCGCTCAAGAGCCTCCGCGTCACCGGCAATGGCTTGTTCGCAAAGGCGGTCTGGGAAGGCTATCGCAATGGCCGCAAGGCACACTGGATTTCGGGCGAGGATTATCTGACCCTGCTGCACGAGCCGCTCGATGCGGCACGCGCGCGGCTCGGGATCGCGACGCCGGTCGCCTATCTGCACGCGCAGCGCGAACTCGGTCCCGTGCTCGCCTCCTATCTGAGCGCGCAGAAGGCGGGAGCGGGCACCGGGCCCGAGCGGATCGCCGCCTGACGCGAAGGCTGACAGCGCACCGGGTCTGTCGCGGGCGGTCCTGACCAGACCGATCGCCGACTTCGCTCAGGGCGAACGGAAAAGGGCGATGCACTCGGCTGCAAAACTCCTTTAAGGCCGGTGCGATGCTGTCGCGCCTCGTCCTCACCGATTTCCGCAATCATGCCGACCTGACGCTCCAGCCGGGGGCGGGGTTCGTGGTGCTGACCGGCGCGAACGGCGCGGGCAAGACCAACATCCTCGAGGCGGTCTCGCTGCTCGCCCCCGGCCGGGGGCTGCGCCGGGCTGCGCTTGGCGAGATGGCGCGGCAGGGCGGTGCGGGCGGTTTCGGCGTCGCGGCGACGCTCTGCCCCTCCGCGCGAGGTGAGACTTCCGTAGCTGGGGCCGAACGCGACCAGCATGCCGACGCTGGTAGCCACATCGGCGATGTCGATATCGCGACCGGCGCGCTGACCTCGGCGCCCGAGCGCCGCATCGTCCGCGTCCAGGGTGCGACCACCACCGCCAATACGCTCGCCGAATGGCTGACGGTGCTGTGGCTCACCCCCGCGATGGACCGGCTGTTCGTCGCCCCCGCGGGCGAACGCCGCGGATTTCTCGACCGGCTGACGCTCGCGCTCGCACCCGGGCATGCGCATCATGCCGCGCGCTACGAGGCGGCGATGCGCGCGCGCAACCGGCTGCTCGGCGACGACGGCCGTCCCGATGGCGACTGGCTGTCCGCGCTCGAGGCGCAGATGGCCGACCATGGCGACGCGCTCGATGCCGCGCGCCGCGAGACGGTCGACCTGCTCGGGGCGCGGCTGGCGGGCGAGACGGACGGCGCATTTCCGCGTGCAGGCCTCGCGCTCGACGGCTGGGCCGGCAATGCAGCGCCACTCGCGGTGGCGCTGGCGCAGGGTCGCGCGCGCGATGCCGCTGCCGGGCGGACCCTGGTCGGGCCGCACCGTGTCGACCTGATCGTCACGCACCACGACAAGGCGCGCGCCGCGTCGCTCGCCTCGACCGGCGAGCAGAAGGCGCTGCTGCTCGGCATCGTCCTCGCGCATGCCGAGCTGGTCGCCGAGCGGACCGGCCAGCCCCCGGTCCTGCTGCTCGACGAGGTCGCCGCGCATCTCGATCCGGCGCGGCGCGCGGCACTGTTCGATCGGCTGGCGGGGCGCGGGCAGGTGTGGATGACCGGCACCGAAGATGCGCTGTTCGATGCGATCGACGCGCAGGCGACGCGGATCGCGGTCGGGCCTGGCTGAACGCGCGCTGTCGATGCGCGTCACGAGGGGTTCAAGCGGGCGCGGGCACATCCCGGTCCATCGCGCCCCGGTCCATAGCGGGGGCGACGGAGAGACATGATGAAGACGACTATCGCACGCGCCGCATTCGGACTGGTCATGATCGCGGCAACCACCGCACCGGCATTCGCGCAGGCACGCTATGACATGAACAACCCGCCCTGGTCGCGCCCCGGTTACAGGCTGGCGGGCGCGGGCGTGCCGATCCTGTTTCCCGAACTCCGCAATACCGCGCGGGGCCGTGCGTTCGTGATGCCCAATTTCGATGCAAACGGCGATGGTCGGATCAACCGGCAGGAAGCCGGTGACGCCAACCGGGAATTCGCCCGCATCGCCGGGCCGCGTCGCGACCGGTTCGACTGGGACGCCTATGGCCGCGACCCGGGTGGCTATCGCGGCGACCGCGGCGGCGGCACCACTGTGGTCGAGACCAGCACGACGTGGGACCGCGGCGCGATGCGCAACTATGGCTTCCGCCAGACGCCACGCGGCGCGACGCTGACCCTGCAGGAGGACGTGCTGTTCCGCACCGACAGCGCGGTGCTGCGCCCCAGCGCGATCGAGAAGCTGCGCCCGCTCGCGCGCTATCTGCGCGGCAATCCGGGCGTCCGCGTGGCGATCGACGGCTTTACCGACTCGCGCGGCACCAATGCGCACAACCAGGATCTGTCCGAGCGCCGCGCGGCAAGCGTCCGCCAGGCGTTCGACGACATGGACGTCGTCCGCGCCCGCTTCAGCGTCGTCGGCCATGGCGAGCGCCAGCCGGTTGCGACCAACGCGACCGCGGCGGGCATGCGCCTCAACCGCCGCGTCGAAGTGACCCTGCTCGGCCAGCGCGCCGACCGCTTCTGAGGGCGACCTCCCTCTCCCCCGAGGGGAGAGGGGCAGGCCTGCCTCCACCACCCCGGCGAAGGCCGGGGCCCAGGTGGGGGACGTCATCTGACGGAAGGCGTCGCTGCGTTACGACCACCTTTCCAACTGGGCCCCGGCCTCCGCCGGGGAGGCGACGTGTTTGGAGCAAGGCCAGAGCCGACCGTTGTCCTACGCCCCCGAGCCCCCGGCGCCACAGGCCATTTCGCTTCCGTTTCGGGCGTGCGATGCCTATATGCTGGGTATGGCATCCAACCCTGAATCCAACAATCCCAACCTGCCCAACCAGGGCGACTATGGCGCAGACTCGATCAAGGTCCTCAAGGGCCTCGACGCGGTCCGCAAGCGCCCCGGCATGTATATCGGCGACACCGACGACGGGTCGG
Source organism: Sphingomonas sp. PvP018 (assembly GCF_017876865.1). Lineage (NCBI taxonomy): Bacteria > Pseudomonadati > Pseudomonadota > Alphaproteobacteria > Sphingomonadales > Sphingomonadaceae > Sphingomonas > Sphingomonas sp. PvP018. The sequence continues at coordinate 2,715,910 of NZ_JAGIOU010000001.1, forward strand.
GCCTCCACCACATGGTGTTCGAGGTCAGCGACAACGCGATCGACGAGGCGCTTGCCGGGCATTGCGACCGGATCGACATCGTCCTGAACGCCGACGGTTCGGTCAGCGTCACCGACAATGGCCGCGGCATCCCCACCGGCATCCACACCGAGGAAGGCGTATCGGCAGCCGAGGTCATCATGACCCAGCTCCACGCCGGCGGTAAGTTCGAGAACACGAGCGACGAGAACGCCTACAAGGTCTCGGGCGGCCTGCACGGCGTCGGCGTCTCGGTCGTCAACGCGCTCAGCGAATGGCTCGACCTGACGATCTGGCGCGACGGCAAGGAGCATTACATGCGCTTCGCGTTCGGCGACGCGGTGCTCCCGCTCAAGATCGTCGGCGACGCGGCCGAGGGCCAGAAGGGGACGCGAGTCACCTTCTTCCCGTCGCCCGCGACCTTCAAGATCACCGATTTCGACTTCGACAAGCTCGAACATCGCTACCGCGAGCTCGCCTTCCTCAATTCGGGCGTGCGCCTGTTCCTGACCGACGCACGGCATGAGGAACTGAAGACCGTCGAGCTCTATTACGAAGGCGGGATCGCCGCGTTCGTGAAGTATCTTGATCGCGCCAAGCTGCCGCTGATGCCCGAGCCGGTCGCGATTTCGGGTACGCGCGACGACGTCACGATGGACGTCGCGCTGCAGTGGAACGACTCCTATTACGAGAACGTCCTCGCCTTCACGAACAACATCCCGCAGCGCGACGGCGGCACGCACATGGCCGCGTTCCGCGCCGCGCTGACGCGCACGCTCAACAATTATGCCGAGAAGTCGGGCCTGTTGAAGAAGGAAAAGGTCCAGCTCACCGGCGAGGACATGCGCGAGGGTCTCACCGCGATCGTCTCGGTCAAGCTGCCCGACCCGAAGTTCAGCAGCCAGACCAAGGACAAGCTCGTCTCGTCCGAGGTCCGCCAGCCCTTGGAAAGCCTGATGGCCGACAAGATGGCCGAATGGCTCGAAGAGAACCCCGCGCACGGCAAGGCGATCGTCGCCAAGATCATCGACGCCGCCGCCGCGCGCGAAGCCGCCAAGCGCGCGCGCGAACTGACGCGCCGCAAGGGCGTGATGGACATCGCCTCGCTGCCCGGCAAGCTCGCCGACTGCCAGGAGCGCGATCCCGCCAAGTCCGAGCTGTTCCTGGTCGAGGGTGATTCGGCCGGCGGTTCGGCCAAGCAGGGCCGCGACCGCCATTTCCAGGCGATCCTCCCCCTGCGCGGCAAGATCCTGAACACCGAGCGCGCGCGCGAGGACCGCATGTTGTCGAGCCGCGAGATCGGCACGCTCATCACCGCGATGGGCACCGGCATCCGCGACGATTTCAACGCGGACAAGCTGCGCTACCACAAGATCGTCATCATGACCGACGCAGACGTCGACGGCGCGCACATCCGCACGCTGCTGCTGACGCTGTTCTACCGTCACATGCCCAAGATCATCGAGGGCGGCTATCTCTACATCGCGCAGCCGCCGCTCTACAAGGCGACCAAGGGCCGCTCCGAAATGTACCTCAAGGACGATGCCGCGCTCGACGAATATCTGGTCGATGCGGGCGTCGGGTCGATGGTCCTCGAAGGGCCCGGCGGCGCCCGCTCGGGTCGCGACCTGAAGGATCTGGTCGATCATGCGCGCCGGATGCGCACGCTGATGCGCTACGTCCCCAAGCGCTATGACGCGGGCATGATCGAGGCGCTGGCGCTGGGCGGCGTGTTCGATCCCGAGGCGTCGGTCGCGGACCGCACGTCGCGGCTCGAGATCGTCACGCGGCGCCTCGAACTCGACGACGGCGATGCGCGCTGGACCGCCGAGCTGACGCAGGATGGCGGCATCCATTTCCAGCGCGCGTGGCGCGGGGTGACCGATCACCACATCATCGAGGCGAGCTTCCTCGTCTCGGCCGAGGCGCGCAAGCTGCACGCTTTGTCGGCCGAGCAGTCGGACAGCTATGCGCGCACCTCGAACCTCGTCCCCGCGAGCAAGGCGGCGCACGCCGACGAGCCCGAGGCGGAAGACGCCGCAGAGACCGGTGCCGGCGTGATCGGGTCCGCCACCGCGGTTGCGACGCGCGGCTCGACCCAGGTGTCGCGCCCGAGCCATCTGCTCGACGCGATCCTCGCCGCCGGCCGCAAGGGCCTCGCGATCCAGCGCTACAAGGGGCTGGGCGAGATGAACGCGGAACAGCTGTGGGAAACCACGCTCGATCCGTCGGTCCGCTCGATGCTGCGCGTGACCGCGGTCAATGCCGAGAGCGCGAACGAGATCTTCACGCAGCTGATGGGCGAAGTCGTCGAACCGCGGCGCGAGTTCATCCAGGACAACGCGCTCAACGTCGCCAATCTCGACGTCTAGGACGCGCCGCCTGGCCGGACCGACGCGCAGGGATCGTCCGATCCGGGTGCGTCAGTCCGGTTTGGCAAGGCGTGGTGCGTCGGTCTTGCGGATGATCGCGCCGAAATGCGTCTGGCCGTCCTCGCGCCACATCGACAGCGACAGGGTGACGGCCAGTTTCGACCCGCCGCGGTGCGTCGCTTCGAGGGTGACGGTCGTCCCGACCAGATGTGCCGCGCCGCGGGCCGCGAGCTGCTGCAGGCTCAGGGCGTTACCCCGTTCTCGCGGATCGATGATCGCAATCGTCTGACCCAGCGCCTGATCGGTGCTGAAACCGAACAGCGTCTCGCACGCCGCGTTCCAGACGATGATCCGGCCGTCATGATCCGCACATAGAATGCCATCGGGAGAGGTCGCGGCGAAATTGTCGAAGCGGGACCGGCCCGGGTCGGGCAGCTGCGGCACGTGGTTCGCCAGCGGCGACCCCTCACGCAGGCTGCGCGCGAGTTCGGGCGTGTCGAGCCAGCGTTCGCGGGGCGCAAGCCCGCCATCGACCGCGACATAGACCATCTCCGCCACGCTGCTGACGTTCAGCTTGCGCAGCGCCTGCGCGCGGTGCCCCTCGACCGTGCGCGGGCTGATCGCCATCGCCTGCGCGATCGCCTTGTTCGTCTGACCGACGATCATCGCGCGCACGACATTGCGCTCGCGCTCGGTCAGCAGGTCGAGACGCGCGCGCGCCGCGCCGCGCTGCGCCGTCCAGTTCACCAGCGTCGCGACCCGTTCGAACGCGCGGTCCAGCGCGGCCGCCAGCGTTTCGGGCTCGAGCGGCATGTCGAGCACCTCGGTCGCGCCCAGTTTCATCGCCTCGACGGTGACCGTCGCATCGGTCCGCGCCGTGATCGCGATCGCCGGCCAGCGGATGTCGCGTTGTGCCAGCGCGGAGAGCAGCCCCAGGCCGTGCGCCGGCGGCGTCCGCAGCTCGATCAGGATCGGCGCAGGCTTGAGCGTGGGCAATTGCTCGAGGAACAGGTCGGCATGGGCAAAGGGCCAGACCGTGATGCCCGACGGCTTCAGACAGGCCTGCAGATGCCGCCGCGTGCCGCTGTCGTCGTCGATGACGTATAGGATCATGGCTGCTCCGGTCGGTGGCGGTGCCAGGGGCCCGAAAATGGTGCCGCGGCCGGGACGATGAAATTCGGCGTTACACGGTAAAGTCTAAGAGTTCGAGGGGGCTGTCGCGGGCGTTCAATAGGTGATGCTGACCCAGAGGATGTCGCTGTAGGATCCCGGCTTCAGCTGCGTCTGGCGGGCCGGTGCGCGGGCATAGACGGGAATCGCGGTGCTGGTCGCGACCGCGGTGCTGCTGACGGTGCTGCTGCCATTGGTGCCATCGCCCCAGACCCTGGAGTGCGCAGGATCGATATAGAGATTGTAGAGCAGCGCCTGGGCGCCGCCGGTCATGGTCCGCGCGCCATAATCGCCATTGCCCGGGCCGATCGCGATGACGACGCTGGTCTCGACGTCGCAGGTGATCGCGATGCCGGTGACCGCATCCTGGGGTGCGGTCGCGAACGGATCATAGGAGCCGAGCGTCAGCGCCTGCGGGCTTACGCTGCAACTGGCTGCCGCTGCCGGCGCCGCGGTCGCGAGTAGCGCGAAGACAAACGCGGCGGTGATCGCGCTGCGACCGATCATGAGGTGCATGTGAAGGTTCCGAGATCGGGTTGGGTCTGTCCGGCGGGGACGAAGTCGAAGGCGAAAGCGCACCCGCCGCCGGCGAAGGTGGCGGATACGCGATTGCGCGTGGCCAGCCCGGTCAGATAGGCGTCGCCGCCGGGCGCCAGCAGAAAGGCTTCGCCCGCGCCGTTCAGGTGAAGCACGGTGCCGGCGGGAAGCGGGCTGCCGTCCGCACCGACCACCCGGAGCCGCGCATCGCTTGCCGCGCGCGCGCCGAACCGTACCGCGACGCCGCTGCGATCATAGGGCCGCACCGTGCGCTTGGTCTCGTCGATGATCGCGTCGAGCGGCAGATCCTCGGCCTCGATCCGGATATGATTGTCCTGAAACGGCAGCAGCCGCGGAATGACCAGCACGCCCGCCGCGTTCGTGCGGCCGACCAGCTGGTTGTCCGAATAGACGCGGACATTGGCGTAGGGGCCGACGCGCACGGTCCCGAAGCTCTGCTCGATCCGGCGTGCGGCGAATACCGCGCCATCGACCGTCGCGACCGATCCGACCAGCTGCAGCCGCCCGCCCGAAGCACCGTTCAGCCGGGTCACCTGCGCATCGATACGGCCGATGCCGCTCTGGGCATTGACCTCCGCATCAAGCCGCTCGATCGCCCCGGTTTCCGCCTGCAGCCGGTATCCGACGCCGTCGCCATAAGGGAGGTTGCGTTGCAGCGTCGTCGTTGCGCCAAGTTCGCCGTCGCGCAGCTGCACGCCGGCGGTAGCACTGGTCCGCTGGCCGAACGGGACGGTGAGGCGGAACTGCACCGTCGTGTCGCGCGCGCCGGCAAAGCTCCGGCTCGCGTTGAGGCTGAGCGCGCCGATCCGACGGAGCCGCATCGACGCATTGGCATTGCCCGACAGGATATCGCCGCGCTGGTCGCGGCTGCGGCGCCACAGAAGCGAAGCTGTGACCGACCCATAGGGCGTGGGCGTGCCGATAAAGCCGGTCACCGTGCTGCGCGCGCGCCGATAGGCAATCGAATCGCCGACCGTCGCATAGTCCGCGGTGGTGATCTCGCCATTGCCGCCCAGCGACAGGCCGCGCGTCTGGCGTTCGAACCCGATCCCGAACAGGCCGCCGCCGCCCCGGTCCGAATGGCTGCCCGCGGCCGAGAGCGAGAAGATCCCGACCGCGGGCCACAAGGCGCTGACCTGCATGCTGGTCGCCTGCATCTTGCGGGTGGTTTCGCCATGCGCCTCGACCGTCAGCCGCTCGGTCACGCCGTAGCGATGCGTCGCCGACAGGATCGGCGTGCCATAGTCGAAGCTCGCCCGCGTGAAATTGCGCCGCAACACGCCGATCTCGTACGAGAAATCATGCAGCCCCCGGCGCAGGATCTGCGGCGCGGCATAATAGGATTGCGTCACCCGCGTCTCGCGACCCAGCGCATCGCGCACCACCAGCTGGATATCGCCGCTGCCATTGACCACCGGGACGTCGGTCAGCGCGAACGGTCCGGACGCGACCGTCTGGCGGTTCTGGAGGATGTTGTTGACATAGAGGTCGACGACCGAGGGTACGGCGGCGCTGCCGTTCAGCGTCGGCAGCGCCATCGTCAGATAGCCCGGCTGCGTCGCGAAATTGGTCGCGAGCTGAAGGCCCGCGAACCGCAGCGCACCGGTCCCGGTGCTGCCGCGCGTCACGCCGTCACCGATCCGCAGCGATCGCAGCCGCGCCGGGTCGTCGATCGTCCAGTTGGTATCCAGCCTGACGAGGCTGCGTCGCCCGTCGCCACTATTCCCCGTGCCGGCAATGAAGCCCGTCCCCATCGTCCCCGCGCCGCTGAACGCGCCCAGCTCGAACAGGCCGTCGAGCGAGGACGCGCCTGACGCGGTCTGTGCGGACAGGTCGTAATTGAGGAAGCCGCCGATCCCGCTGCGCGTCATCGGCCCGTCGGTCCGGCCCGACAGCAGCGCGCTCGACGGCATGAACAATGCGGCCGGCGCGGTGATCGACAGCGTCTGCGTCGCATCGTCGAGGCCGGCGACGAGTCCTTCCGCCGTGTCGAGCCGAAGATAGGTCTCGCCCTCGAACAGCCGCGTGTCGTCCTCTTTCAGCACCAGTCGCCAGGCGCGCGCCGCGTCTCCGGTGACGTACAGCGCGTCCGCATCGTACAGCACCCAGACCGGATCGGGCTGATCGATGCCGTTGATCCGGATCGCGAGCAACGCCAGACGCAGGTCCGCCGGCGCCGCAGCCTGCCCCGCAGCCGGGATGGGCGCGGGGTCGGCAGCGATGCCGGGCGAACCCGCGGCCAGAAGCACGATTGCCAGACTAGCGCGCGGCCAGATTCGCCGTGACTTCGTGCTCGCCATCGGCGGTGCGGATCGCAAGCGTCAGCGGCGTCCCGGTTGTGAGTTCGGGATGCTTGCCGATCTCCCATTGGCGCATGCTCTGCGGCAGGACGACGCCCATCGCGTTGCTCAGCACGGTCGATGTGCCGCCCGTCCCCGCCCGATGTGCGATGCCGGTGACCTGCGCGATCGCGCCGCCGGTGTTGCGCGCCTCGAGCACGATGTCGCCGGCCGGACGCCGCCAGGCGGTCCAGGCGACGTCAGCCTTGGCGGCCGGATCGGCGACGATATAGAGCGGCAGGTTCAGCTTGACCGCGATGCGCACGCCGTTCGCCGTCGCCGGCCCGGGGATCTCCTGCAGCATCACGCGATAGGCGGCATTGGGCACGCGGTGCCGCACGCCGATGCGGACGAGTTGCGGCGCCCGCGTCGCGGCGGTGAAGATGGGTGGCGACGCGATCAGGTCGTCGGTCGGCGTATAGACGTCCTTGCCGTTGACCTGGGTCCAGCGAAAGGCGGACACCCGGATCGATACCGGTACATCCTCGCCATTGGTGATGGTCAGCGATCCGATCGGGCGGTTGGCGGGCAGGGTGAGCGTGACCGGGCTGACGCGGAAGTTGCTCGCGACCGCATCGCCGGGCAGGGCGATGGCGGCGGCCATGCAAAGACCGGCCGCCGTGAGGCGACCGGTCTGCAAGAGGCTTATAAAGCGCATTGCTTGAAGAGCTTAGTAGTTAACCGTGACCTGGACGACATCCGCATAGGTTCCTGCTGGTATGCCCGTCTGGCCAGCCGGGATGCTGCCGGCCAGCACGATCGGCACAATGGCGCCGGTGCCGGTGCCGGTGATCGGCAAGGTGCCGCCCGTGCCATCACCCCATGGGCTGGTCGTGGTGTTGTCATTGTACAGGACGTAGTTCAGCGGCTGGCCGCCCCCGGCGGTCGAGGTCATCCCGCGCAAGGCCATCGTTGCGCCGGTGCCGGTGCCGATATCTGCCGTTGCGGTCCATCCTGTGTCCATCGTGCACATGACGTTCAGACCACCGGTGCCCGCATGCGCGGCGCCATCGGTCACATCGGCGCCGCCGAACTGCAGAGCGGTCGAGGTGACCACGCAGCTCTCGGTGACTTCAGCGTTGGCGGCGATCGTCGTGCCGGTGGTCTGCGCCGATGCCGGAAGGCCGACGAAAGCGGTCAGGCCGAGCGCGGACGCCAGCGCGAATTGGACGCGCATGTTGTTGATAGCCATTGGTAATTCCCAGGACTGGGCGCAGCAGGACATACCTTGCGCCACTCATGTCGAGCCGTATCTGTCATCAAGAGGCTTCTTGAAAACATGCCGCCTCATCGATGCAGTTCTACGCCAATGGCATTGCGAAGACCTGAACAAATGTACAATATTTCCCACGTAGATCTACGCGGACATGCATGCTCTTGACTTGGGATGGTCGTCGATCATCGCCGTACATCATGGCGCATCATGGTAAACGGAATGAGATTGGATGGTTAATACTAGATGAAAGGCTGAATGCTGGCAAGGCGTGCCGTGCGCAGGGGCGCCACATGCCCCGGGATTGCGAAGATCGCGGCCCGGGCACCGGCTCATCGGGCTGGCCTTCACCGTCGCGCGGCCATTCCTATAGCGCCAACGCCCCCTATATCCCGTCGGCACCCTGCTGACCGGACGCAGCTTTCGCGCATCCCGGCCGGCCAACCGACGCGGATCGCCGCGTGAGAGGACAGCATGACAGAGTATAAGAAGACCGACGCCGCGCTCGCCAAGCTGACGCCCGAGCAATATTACGTCACGCAGGAAAGCGGCACCGAGCGACCCGGGACGGGATCCTATCTCAACACCCGCGAACCCGGGCTCTATGTCGACATCGTGTCGGGCGAACCGCTGTTCGCGTCGGCCGACAAGTTCGACTCGCACTGCGGCTGGCCGAGTTTCACCAAGCCGATCACCCCCGCGCATGTCGCCGAGCTGCATGACCGCAGCCACGGCATGGTCCGCACCGAGGTCCGCTCGGCAGGCGCGGACAGCCATCTGGGGCATGTCTTCGAGGATGGGCCGCGTGACCGCGGCGGGCTGCGCTACTGCATCAACTCGGCCGCACTCCGTTTCGTCCCGCGCGACGCGATGGAAGCCGAGGGGTATGCGGACTATCTCGACCAGGTCGACGCCGCAGGCGCGTGACGGAACAGCCGGCCGCTCGCGCGGCCGGCCACCCCGTGGGTCAGGCGAGCGTCAGCCCGACATCGACATTGCCGCGCGTGGCGTTCGAATAGGGGCAGATCTGGTGCGCGGTATCGACCAGCTTCTGCGCCTGCTCGCGGTCGAGACCCGGCAGCGTGACGGTCAGATCGGTGGTGATGCCGAACCCGCCCGCACTGCGCGGACCGATGCCGACCTTGGCGGTCACCGACACATCGTCGGGCAGCTTCACCTTCAGCTGCTGTCCGGCGACCTTCAGCGCGCCGATGAAGCACGCCGAATAGCCCGCCGCGAACAGCTGTTCCGGGTTGCTCCCGTCACCACCGGCGCCACCAAGCTCCTTGGGCGTCGACAGGGCCACCGCGAACCGGCCGTCCTCCGACCGTGCCTGACCGTCACGACCGCCGGTGGCGGTTGCCGTGGTGCTGTATTTCACATCGACCGACATGCTGAATCTCCTATTTGCTTATCGCGATAACTAAATAGGAACGCGCGCGATCACTGTCCAGAGCCGCGCGCTCAGGTATCCTGCTCGTAACCGACGGAGCTCAGCGCACCTCGGCGCGGAGCGTCGCGCGGACGCCGCGATGCGCGCGGTCATATTCGACGATCGAATGCAGGCTCTGCGCCATCGCGCGGATCAGCTTGGTGCCGAGCCCCGTACCGCGCGGCGTGGCATCGGCGGGCATGCCGCAGCCATCGTCCTCGACAGCCAGCAGGAACTGGCCGTCATCGGTCTGCGACAGCGTCACGCGGACCTCGCCCGATCCTGCGGGATAGGCGTATTTGCAGGCATTGGTGACGAGTTCGGTGACGATGACGCCCAGCGACACCGCGCGGTCGGTCGCCAGCCGGATCGGTTCGGCGACCAGCCGCAACGCGCGTGGCAGCGCCTCGCTCGACCAGGTCTCCGCCAGTTCGTCGACCAGCGCGCCGAGATATTCGCGCATGTCGACGCTCTCGACGTCGTTGCTCGTATACAGGCGGCGATGGACCTGCGCGATCGCCTGGATCCGCCGCTGCGTATCCTCGAGCGCCTCGCGCGCGGCCGGGTCGGTCAGCGCCCCCGCCTGCAGGCTGACCATCGCCGAGACCAGCTGCAGCGAATTGGCGACGCGGTGGTTCACCTCGCCGAGCAGCGCCTCGAGCCGCGCATTGGTCGCGCGCAGATCGGCCTCGGCGACGGCCTTGGCCTGTTGCAGCACCGATCGCGCGCCGACCTGCTCGAACGCCGCATCGAGCAGCTCGAAAAACTCCTCGCCGACGGTCTTCACGACATAGTCGGCCGCGCCCGCCTTCAGCGCGGCGACCGCGATCCGTCCCTCGTCTGACCCGGTGACATAGACGACGGGCGGCGCATCGGGCAGCTCGCGCAGCACGTTCAGCGTCTCGAGCCCGTCCATCCCGGGCATGTAATGGTCGACCGCGATCAGGTCATACGGTTCGGCGCGCGCCATCGCGATGCCGTCCGCGCCTGATTCGGCCAGCGTCATATGATACCCGCGACGCTCCATCGCGCGCCCGACCAGCCGCCGGATACCCGCATCGTCATCGATATAGAGAACGCGTTTGCCGGTCATTCAACTCTCGGCCGAGGGGACCTGGATCACCGACAGGAACAGGCCGAGCTGGCGGATCGCCTGGGCAAAGCTCTCATAATTCACCGGCTTGGTGATATAGACGTTGCAGCCCAAATCATAGCAGCGCTGGATCTCGACCTTGTCGTCGGTGGTCGTCAGCACGACGACGGGCGCGCGTCGGAGCGGGCTGCCCTCCGCCTTGATCCGCGCGAGGATGTCGGTGCCGCTCATGTCGGGCAGGTTGAGGTCGAGCAGGATCAGCGCGGGGCCGCTCTTCGCCGGACCGTCGGCCGCATCGAACAGGAAGTCGAGCGCGGTCGTGCCATCGGTGAAATGGCGGATATCGTTGAGGATGCCCGCACGACGGATGTTCTTCTCGATAAGGCGCGCATGGCCCTCGTCATCCTCGATCATCACGATGCCGACGGATTTGTGATCGTTCATGCCACGGGATCCTGTAACCTGAGGTCGAAGGGAAGGTTGAGCCGGAAGGTCGCGCCTTCGCCGAGCGTCGAGACCACGTCGATCGTCCCGCCGAGCCGATAGGCCAGTGCACGGACATGCGCGAGGCCGATGCCCTCGCCGGGCTGGTCCTGCGGCCCGGCACGCCGGAACAGGTCGAAGACGCGCTGGTGATCGCCCGGCGCGATCCCGCGGCCATTGTCGATGACCGACAGGATCACGCGATTGCGCTCGCGCGTGCCGGCAAGCCGGATCACGCCCGGCCGCCCGGGCTGAAGATATTTGGTCGCATTCTCGATCAGGTTCGACAGGATCTGTTCAAGCGCGAGTCGGTCGGTGACGAGTGCGGGCAGGGGGCGGTCGATCGTGACGGTCGCGCCGCGATCGTCGATCAGATGCTGAATCGACGCGACGATCGCGTCGCCGACGGCGGCCGGGTCGACCGGTTCGGGGGTGATCGACCGCCGCCCCTCGCGCGACAGCTTCAGGATCGCGTTGATCAGCCGGTCCATCTTCTGCGTCGAGGCGCGGATGAAGCCGATCGCCTCGGGCAGGTCCTCGCGCGCGGCGATCCGCGCCTCGGGGGTGACGATCTCCGGCGCGATCGCCTCCGCCCGGTCGATCAGTGCGGCCAGCGGCGCGGCGGCCTCGGCCAGCTCCGCGGTAAAGCCCATCACGTTGACGAGCGGCGAGCGCAGGTCGTGGCTGACGATATAGGCGAAACGCTGGATCTCGTCATTCGCGCGGCTGAGATCCGCGGTCCGTTCGACCACCTGATCCTCGAGCGTCTCGTTGAGCAGGTGCAACCGGTCGCGCGACGCACCGAGATCGGCGGTGTAGCGCCGGATCACCAGGATCGCGAGGATCGCGACGACGAGCAGCAGCAGCGCCGCGACGCCCGCCACCGACAGGAACAGCATGTTCGACCGCTGCTGGCGATCGCTGCGGATCTCGAGCAGGCGAACTTCCTCGGCAGCCATCGCCCGCAGCCGGTAGCGGATGCTGCGCATCAGCGGGACGCTCGCATCGACCGCGAACCGGCGTTGCGCCTCGCCGATCCGGCCCGCGTCGACCAGCGCAATCGACTGCGTCCGTAGGCTGCGCAACTGGCCCACCCGCGGTTCGATCAGGTCGAGCCGCGCGGTCTGGCGTGGATTGTCGTGGGTCGAGGAGCGCAGCGCCGTCAGCGCCGGCGCGAGCCGTTGGGCCGTCGTCTCATACGCCGTCGAGAACAGGGGCAGGCCAGTCAGAAGATAGCCGCGCCGCGCGGTTTCCGACTGCTCCATCTCGACCTGCAACGTGGCGATCGCCTGGCGGACGTCCTGCGTATGAAGAATATCGGCGGTGTACCGCGCGTTGCGCACCGTGATCCAGCCGATCGCGACCGCGGCAGCGGCCAGCGCGACGAAGCCGAGCGTCATGAACGCGACCAGCCAGCGGGCGATGCGCCCTTCCGACTGGGGAAGTTTCAAGCTGATACGCGCCATATGCGACCCGTCTAGGATACCGCCTATCGTTACGCCAGCGATACTGACGGACGGCGGCCGGAGAGGGTGGATACCGGCGGCTTGCGCGACGGCGATTGCAAGGATCGGGGCGTCTGGCCGCGCCGGATGGGCATCGACACCGGCCCGCCAGGGTGGGGCCGGCGCCAGCGCCGACCCCGTTATGTCTTAGTTGCTGTCGGAGTTGTTGTCGTCGTCGATCGCGAGATACAGCGCGCCGCCCACGGCGACGGCAGCGACGGCGACGATGACCAGACCGGCACCGGCAACCTTGTTCTTCTTGGCAGTCGGCGATGCAGCGCGCACCGACTTGGCGACCGACAGCGACGCTGCGGAATTTGCAGCAGCATTCGCCGCGACGGGCATGGCCGAGACGGCAACGGCAGCAGCCGTGAGAAGGATCTTACGCATGAGAACAACTCCGTAACTTTATGAGAAGAGCACACAGTATAGGCGTTTGTATTAAAAATGAAGCAACGTCTAAACCGATCGGGGGCAATTATCGGTCACCGACCGTGCCCCTGGGGCAACAGTTTTCGGGCGCTGGCCTTGCCAACGCGGCGGTCGCCACTGTGTCGCATCGATCGCGGGATTGGCCGAGACCCGGAGATCGCAATCGCGATCGATCGGGACGGCCATCAAGATCACGGATCATCATGACCCGGTGATATCGTCGTCATGGTTCGACTTTGGCAGGCCCTCTAACCCGCCCGACAAAACGAGACCGCTGCCGTTCGAGCGGATGACATCGCTACGCCGTTCGTTTGCTCAGTTGCTGTCCGAATCATCGTCGTCGCTCGAGGCGAGCAGAATGGCGCCGCCCACGATGACAACCGTTGCGAGCAGGGGGACGATCAGGCTCGGACCGGCAAGCTTGGTCTTCCTGACGGTCTGCGTCGATACACGCACCGACTTGGCGACAGACAATGGCACCGCTGCGTTGGTGGCTGCATTCGCGGTGGCCGGCATCGTAGCGATTGCAAATGCTGCAGCAATGATGATGAACTTGCGCATGAAGGGGTCTCCACTTCACCGAAGGAGACACGATCATAGTTCAATTCACGAATAATATAAACGCGCGCAATGTTTTGGTACGTATTATATGTATCCGCCGCGAAGTCGCTCTAGAGCAACAGTTCCTGCGCGCTCGCCTTGCCGACGCGGCCGCCGCCACTGCGCCGATCCATCTCGTGATTGGCGGTGAAGCGGATATCGGGATCGCGATCGGTCAGGAACGCCATCAGGGTCTCGTGATCCAGTTCGGACCATTCCTTGCCGCGGTCGGGGCCATAGCGCACGCGCGGGATCAGGCCGGGATCGCGCGACCATTCGATCAGCTGCGCCAGGCTCGCCTCGTTGAGCATGTCGCGCAGATGGAAGGCGGTGACATAGGCGTCGGGGAAGGCACGATGCGCGGGCAGGCCGCGCTCATGCTCCATCCCCGCGGGCTTGCGCCAATAGCGCAGCACCTGGTTCGAGAAGCTCGGCGAATCGGGCCACAGCCGCAGCGCGCATTTCCACGTGCAGATCCATTCCGCGTCACGCGTCAGCGCGGGGGTGCAGAATTTCTGTTCGAAATCGGCACGGTGCGCGGCCAGCGCGAGCCGCCGCGGCCAGGGATCGAGCACCTGACGCGCACAATCATGCCACCAGGGCGCATCGGCGACATGCTCGTCGAGAATATGGTGGATCGCCTGCGTCACCGGCGGGATCAGCCGGCCGGGATTGACGAGCAGGCTGCCGCCTTCGCCGTAGATTTCCCAACGCCCGTCCTCGCCCAGCGCGACATCCTGCCAGCCGATCTCGCACACGCCGTGCGCGGGGGGAGCCGATCCGGTGGTCTCGAGGTCGATGACCCGGATCATCTGCGGCTGGGGTTTGGGCTTTGCATAAGATGGCGCCATGACTGCCATGTGGGGACAAAAGCGCGGCTAATCCAGCGCGTATGCACCGTCGCGGTCGATATCCACCTCGCGCACGCCGCGCCGCTGGCGCGCACGGTCGACGAGCGTGCGCAGCCCTTCGCGCCGGTCGCGCGCCATCGGCACGTCGCGCAGGACGAATTCGCCGCCGCCGGTCGTGCGATCGGTCGACGTCAGCACGATCGTGCCGATGTCGGTCATCTGGTTGAGCAGCGAATAGCCGAGCCGGACGTCCTTGATCCGGTAGAGCTCGATCTCGTCGATCGTCTTGAACAGGATGCCGCGCTTCACGATCAGCCGCTGGTCGGTGATCTCGAAGGTCGTGCTCCGGTTCCGGAGCCAGCGCAGCCCGATCAGCACGAAACCCACGCCGATCAGGCAGGTCAGCAGCGTTCCCCAGCCGGCAAAGCTGCCGAGCAGCCAGCGCCGCGTGCTGGACCGGAATTCGTCGATGGGTCGCTCCACGCGGCACTCCTTGGGATGATGGCGGAGGGTAGGGTCGCGCGGCCCCGAGTCAATCGCCGCGCGCGGGGCGGCACGCGGATCAGGCTCGCGTCACGCCGCAGGCCGCGAGGTGCGCATCGACCGCGGCGAGCAGGCTGGCGAGCGCGTCGGCGGTTCGCGCCTCGGCGCGCACCGTCAGCATCGCCTGCGTGTTCGACGCGCGCAGCAGCCACCAGCCCTCGGGCGTGGTGACACGCGCGCCATCGGTCAGATCGACCACCGCGCCCTCGCGCGTCAGCCGTGCGACGACCGCATCCACGACCGCGAATTTCTCCGCGTCGTCGACCGGAAAGCGCAGATCGGGCGTCGCGACCAGCGCCGGCATCGCATCGTGCAGCGCGGTCAGCGATTGTCCCGACAGATGCACCGCGCGAATGAGGCGGACCGCGGCATAGGCGGCGTCGTCGAACCCGTAATAGTCGCCCGCGAAGAACAGGTGCCCGCTCAGCTCGCCGCCGAGCGGGGCGCCGGTGCGCGTCATCGCGGTCTTCATCAGGCTGTGCCCGGTCGGCGCCATCACCGCCTTGCCGCCAAGCGCGGTGATCCGGTCGAACAGCGCTTGGGACGACTTCACGTCCGCGACGATCGATGCGCCGGGATGCTCGCGCAGTGCAGGCTCGACCAAGATGGACAGGATCTGATCCCCCCAGATCACCCGCCCCAACGCGTCGACCGCACCGATCCGGTCGCCATCGCCGTCAAAGGCCAGTCCGAAGTCGAGGTTGTTTTTGGTGACGAGCCGCTTCAGATCGGCAAGGTTCGATTCTTCGGTAGGATCTGGATGATGATTGGGAAAATTGCCGTCGACTTCGGCGAAGATCACATGATGCTCACCCGGGAGGAGCTTGACCAGCGCCTCGATCACCGGGCCCGCGGCGCCGTTGCCGGTATCCCAGCCGATCCTATAGGCGCCGCCGGCATAGCCCGCCATCAGCCGGCCGACATAGGCGTCGCGCAGGTCGGCGGTGGTAACCACGCCGGCGCCTTCGCTCCACGCGCCCGACGCGGCAAGCGCGGCAAGATCCTGGATGTCGTCACCGAAAAATGGGGCGTGACGCAATACCATCTTGAAGCCGTTATACTCGGCGGGATTATGGCTGCCGGTTACGTGGATGCCGCCATCCACTTCTAGCGTCGCCTCGGCATAATAGAGCATCGGCGACGGGCCGAGACCGATCCGGACGACGTCGACACCGCCCGCGACCAGCCCCGCGACGAGCGCCGCCTCGAGCGCAGGGGAGGACAGGCGACCGTCATAGCCGACCGCCACGCGGGTGCCGCCGATGCCGCGCACGCGCGTCGCGAACCCCCGGCCGATCGCGGTGGCGTCCGCGGGGCCAAGGCTTTTGCCGACGATCCCGCGAACGTCATATTCGCGCAGCGCGCTGGGGTCGAACTGGTGCGTCATACGTCTCTGTGTCGGCTTATCGCGTGCGTTTGAGCAGCAGGTCGCGCGCGGCGTTCACCCGCCGCGTCAGGTCGGTCGAGCCGCCGCGGTCGGGATGGACCGAGGCGATCAGCCGCCGGTGCGCGCCACGGATCGCATCGGCGTCCGCGTACGCGTCGATCCCCAGGATCGCGCGCGCTTCCGCCTCGTCGGTCACCACGCGCTGTTTCGGCTTAGGGCGCAGATACCGCCAGGCCAGCCAGATCAGCAGTGCGGTGGCGATCCACGTCACGCCGCGGCCCTGCGGCGGACCGTGGTGCGGTCCGTCATGCAGCGACATCCGACACGGGGCCGGGCGACGACGGCGTAGCGGCGCGCGGCGCGGTTTCGGCAACCAGCTCGGGCAGTTGCAGCGCCGCCATCATCTCGCGCAGTTCCTGGCGCGCGGCGACGTGCGCCAGCCCCATGCCACCGAATTCCTTCGCATCGATCATCGTCAGCCCGGCGGGGAACATCTCGCGGTAGATGACGCGCTCGCCGAGCCCCGGGATGATCCGGAATCCGACCCGCTTCGACAGCTGGACCAGCGCATCTGAGACGCGGCGCATGTTGCGCGCCTCGATATGCTGGAGGCGGTTGCGCAGCACGACCCAGTCGATCGTCGTCCCGTCCGCGCGGGCGCGCTGCTTGCGCGCGTCCCAGATCAGCTCGGAATAGAAGCTCGGCCGCGTCACCTGGAAGGTTTCGGGATCGACCTGCCCGATCAGGTCGAAATCGACGAAGCTGTCGTTCATCGGCGTGACCAGCGTGTTCGACAGCGCGGCGGCGGTGCGCGCAAACGGATCGTCGCGGCCGGGCGTGTCGACGACGAGGAAATCCGAGTCCGCGCACAGCGAATGCCACAGATCCTCGAACTGGTCCTCGGTCTGCGCCGACAGCGTCGCGTGACGCGGCATTGGCAGCGCGGAGCCGGTGCGCTTGATCGTCTCGGCGCGGTTGTCGAGATAGCGGCCGACGGTGCGCTGGCGGTGGTCGAGGTCGAGACAGGCGACGCGCGCGCCCCTGGCGGCCAGCGCGATCGCGACATGGACCGCGGTCGTCGATTTGCCCGTGCCGCCCTTCTCGTTGGCGAACACGATGACGTGCGTCGAAGCGTGAGGGGAATCCGGGCCCGTGGCCAACGCGCGTTTCCTTATTGATCGTGAGTGACGCCCTTCATAGAAGCCGCGACCGTACTTATCGAGTGGGAGTTTCACGTGGACACCGTCAGGGACCTGAATATGCTGCGCGAAAGCGTCGCCGCGTTCCGCGCGGCCGGCCAGCGCGTCGCGCTCGTCCCGACGATGGGGGCGCTCCACGCCGGCCATGTCGCGCTGATCGAGGCGGCGAAACGGCCGGGAACGAAGGTCGTCGCGTCGATCTTCGTGAACCCCAAACAGTTCGGCCCGAACGAGGATCTCGCGCGCTATCCGCGGCGCGAGATGGCGGACATCAGGCTGCTGAACGAGGTCGGCTGCGATCTGCTCTGGGCGCCGGGCGTCGAGGTCATGTATCCCGACGGCTTTGCCACCAATGTCAGCGTCGCCGGGGTGAGCGAGGGCTTTGACGGGGCCGCGCGTCCCGGCCATTTCGACGGCGTCGCGACCGTCGTCGCCAAGCTGTTCAACCAAGTCGGCGCGGATGCCGCCTATTTCGGCGAAAAGGACTTCCAGCAGCTCGCTGTCATCCGCCGGATGGTCACCGATCTCGACTTCGCGATCGAGATCGTCGGCGTCCCGACGCAGCGCGACGATGATGGCCTCGCCATGTCGTCGCGCAACATCTATCTCGACGACGACCAGCGCCGGCAGGCGGTCGCGCTGCCGCGGGCGCTCGGCGTCGCCGCGCGTGCGATCGCCCGCGGCGAGGATGTCGCCGCCGTGCTCGACGACGCCCGGACCGCGCTGGTCAGCGCGGGCTTCGCGATCGACTATGTCGCGCTCGCGGATGCCGAGACCCTCGTCGAGCAGACGGGGGCGGAACAGTCCAGCGCGGGCCGCCCGCGGCGGCTGCTGGCGGCGGCGCGGATGGGCACGACCCGGCTGATCGACAATATCGCGGTCGACTAGGCAATCCTACGGAATGCCCCGTTAACCATTGTGCAGGCCGAGTCGGTCCAGTCTGTCGGCAGGAACAGCGGGGACCGACAATGGCTTGCAGGCTCAAGACCAAGAATTTCCTGATCGAACGGCGCCTCGCCGATGCCGCGCGCGGCGACGGGCGGGCGTGTTACGAACTCGGGATGGTGTATTCGACCGGCACCGCGGGCGTCGTGCTCGACCTGATCGAGGCGCATAAATGGTTCAACCTGGCGGCGGTGTCGGGCAATCACGCGGCGCAGGAATGCCGCGCCCAGATCGCCGAGGACATGAGCCCACGCGAAATCGCGGTGGCGCAGCGCGCCGCGCGCGACTGGATGCAGTTGACGCAACGCCGCGCGGCGTAAGCCTTCTGTCTGTATCCTCCCCCTGACGGGGGAGGATCAGGGCGTTATTCGGCTGCGGCCTTCTTCTTGGGTGCTGCCTTTTTCGCAGGCGCCTTCTTGGCCGGCGCCTTCTTCACCGGCGCTGCCTTCGCCTCCCCGTCCTTGGCCGCCGCGGCCTTGGCCGGTGCCTTCTTCGCCGCGGGCTTCTTGGCGGGCGCCTTCTTCTTCTTCGTCGCAGGCGCCGCCGCGGCGCGCGCGTCGATCAGCGACGCGGCTTCCTCAAGCGTCAGCTGGTCCTTCTCGATCGACTTGGGCAGGGTCGCATTGGTCGTGCCGTCGGTGACATAGGGACCGTAACGCCCCTCCATCAGCTTGATCTCCGCCTCGGTGCGTGGATGGTTGCCCAGAACCTTGAGCGGCGCCTGCGCCCCGCGCGCGGTGCGACCGCCGCCGGCCGCCGCTTCGGCGAGCTTCACGACCGCCGCGTTCATGCCCGTCTCGAACACGTCCGCGGTCGTCGTGAGACGCGCATATTTGCCCTGATGCTTCAGATACGGCCCGAACTTGCCGATCGTCGCGATGATCGGCTCGCCGGTTTCGGGGTGATTGCCGACCGTCCGCGGGAGCGAGAGCAGCTTGACCGCCCATTCGAGGTTGAGCTCGCCGATGTCCTTCGGGATCGACGCCATCTTGCGGTCCTCGCCCTCGCCGATCTGCAGATACGGGCCGAATCGTCCCGACTTGCGCTCGATCGGCTGGCCGGTGTCGGGATGCGTGCCCAGTGTCGACGGACCCGCATCCGCCTCGGCGTCACCGCCGGGCTGCGCGAAGCGGCGGGTGTATTTGCACTCGGGATAGTTGGAGCAGGCGATGAACGCGCCGAACTTGCCGCCGCGCAGCGCGAGCTGCCCTTCGCCGCAATTCGGGCAGAGCCGCGGATCGCCGCCGTCCGCCTTGGCGGGGAAGAGATAGGGCGCGAGGAAGGTGTCGAGCTCGGCGGTGATCGCGCTGGGCTGCTGCTCCATCACCTCGTTGGTGCGCGGCTTGAAATCGCGCCAGAACGCGTCGAGCACCGACTGCCACTGCGCGCGGCCGCCCGAGACGTCGTCGAGTTCCTCCTCGAGCTCGGCGGTGTAGTCGTAGCCGACATATTTCTCGAAGAAGCGCTCGAGGAACGCCGTCACGAGGCGCCCGGACTCCTCGGCGAAGAAGCGGTTCTTCTCGATCCGGACGTACGCGCGGTCCTTCAGCGTCTTGATGATCGAGGCGTAGGTCGACGGGCGGCCGATGCCGAGCTCCTCCATCCGCTTGACGAGGCTGGCCTCCGAGAAGCGCGGCGGCGGCTGCGTGAAGTGCTGCTCAGCATCGACCTTCTTCTTGGCGGGGGCATCGCCCTCCTTCATCCGCGGCAGGCGACGTGCGTCCTCGTCCTGCGTGTCGTCGGCGCCTTCCTCGTACAAGGCGAGATAGCCGGGGAAGAGCACGACCTGCCCTGTGGCGCGCAGGATGTTGCGCCCCGTGCCGTCGGCCATCTCGACTGTGGTGCGCTCCATCCGTGCCGACGCCATCTGGCTGGCGAGCGCGCGCTTGAAGATCAGGTCGTAGAGCCGCGCATGATCGCCGCCGCCGGCCTTGTCCTTGCCGAAATCGGTCGGACGGATCGCCTCATGCGCTTCCTGCGCGTTCTTCGCCTTCGACTGGTACTGGCGCGGCTTGTCGGGGACGTAGCTCGCGTCGAAGCGGTTCGCGACCGCGAGGCGTGCGGCTGAAATCGCGCTGCCGTCCATCTGCACGCCATCGGTACGCATATAGGTGATCGCGCCGTCCTCGTAGAGACCCTGCGCGATCCGCATCGTGTGATCGGCGGAGAAGCCGAGCTTGCGCGACGCCTCCTGCTGCAGCGTCGAGGTCGTGAACGGCGGCGGCGGGTTGCGCGTGGCAGGCTTGGTCTCGACCGTCTGGACCGAGAAATTGCCGTCGAGCACCGCCTGCTTGGCACGCAGCGCATCGCCCTCGTTGCCGATCGACAGCCGGTCGAGCTTGTTGCCCTCGAACTGCGTCAGGCGCGCCTGGAACGCGGTGCCGTCATGCTCCATCTCGGCCGTCACCGACCAATATTCCTGCGGCTTGAAGACGTCGATCTCGCGCTCGCGCTGGACGATCAGGCGGAGCGAGACCGACTGGACGCGGCCGGCGGACTTGGCGCCGGGCAGCTTGCGCCACAGCACCGGCGAGAGCGTGAAGCCCACGAGGTAATCGAGCGCACGGCGGGCGCGGTACGCATCAATCAGATCATCGTCGAGCTCGCGCGGGTTCTTCATCGCCTCGGTCACGGTCGCCTTGGTGATCGCGTTGAACGTGACGCGCTCGACCTCCTTCGGCAGTGCCTTGCGCGCACGCAGCACTTCGCGGACATGCCACGAAATCGCCTCGCCCTCGCGATCCGGATCGGTCGCGAGGATCAGGCGGTCGGCGGTCTTGGCGAGGTCGGTGATCGCTTTGAGCTGCTTCGACTTGTCGGCGTAATTCTCCCACGTCATCGCGAACTGGTCGTCGGGATCCACCGAGCCGTCCTTCGGCGGCAGGTCGCGGACATGGCCGTAGCTGGCCAGCACGCGATAGTCGCTGCCGAGATACTTCTCGATGGTTTTGGCCTTGGCAGGCGATTCGACGATGACAAGCTGCATGGGGAAACCGGGATCCTTACGTGTACGCGTACGAGGGTGACGGCGTTCGGGTGGTGCCGTCAAGCAGGCGCTTGGTCGGCATGAATGCGCCAGATAGGGCGCCCGCGCCCGTTTGTCAGAGGCAGGGCGGGCGCGGTGGCGGCATTGCGATGCGCCACCGCGGCCGCGGATCGTGTAGACCGGATGACGTCCCCGTCCGGGACTGGTCGAAGTGATGTCGATAGAGCATATGCTGGATAGTTGATCCAAATCAGGTTAATTGTTGGTGTAAGATCGCATCGATCGGCGCTCATTTCGGCGGATTGCATGACATATCAGGGCCCTCTGCCGCGCTGTACTGCCCTCGACCGGGAAAGCGCGTCCTGCCGCGTCGCGACGTTGACCAGTGTCCGGGTGGATCCGGCGGGCGTCGCATGACCCCCGCGGCACTCGTCCTCGCGCAACGCAAATGCGCGGTGCTGGCGCGACGGATCGCGACGCTGCGCCGGGCCGCGCTGCGCACGACCACGCCGCTGCTGATCGAGGACGATCAGCGCGAGCTCGACGGATTGATCGCGACGATCGAACGGGCCTGCGACGACGCGGACGCGCTTGCCCGGAAACAGCGTGCGGCGATCGCGCTGGCGCTGGCGACCACCGGCGCCGCGCCTAGCCGGCGGGCCCGGCCCAGATCAGGCTGACGCGCCCGCCCGCATGCCGTTCCAGCCGGCCGGCCAGTTCGAGTTCGAGCAGGATCAGCTGGACGATCGCGGGCGCCCGGTACGACTGGCGGACGAGTTCGTCGATCCCGACAGGGACGGGGCCGAGCAGGTCGGCGACCGCGCGCCGGTCCGCCTCGCTCGCATCGTCGAGATACCCACCGCCGGTGTCCTGCCCGGTATAGGCGTCGACGGGGGAACGGACCGAGCGGCTGTCGAACGGACGGATCTGTTCGAGAATGTCCGCCGCCGACTGGACCAGCGTCGCCCCCTCGCGGATCAGCAGGTTGCACCCCTGCGCGCGCGGATCGAGCGGGCTGCCGGGCACTGCCATCACCTCGCGTCCCTGCTCGGCGGCGAGCCGCGCGGTGATCAGCGAGCCCGATTTTGGCACCGCCTCGACCACCACGGTCCCGATCGAGAGGCCCGCGATGATGCGGTTGCGCGACGGGAAGTTGCGCGCCTTGGGTTCGGTGCCCGGCGGCTGTTCGGCGAGCAACAGCCCGTGCGTGGCGATCGCGTCCTGCAGCGCGGCGTTGTCGGGCGGATAGGCGATGTCGATACCGCTCGCGATCACGCCGATCGTGCCGCCGGATCCGGTCCCCGTCCCGTTCTTCCCGAGCGCACCGACATGCGCGGCAGTGTCGATGCCGCGGGCGACGCCCGACACCACGGTGGTGCCCGCCTCGGCGAGCGCATGCGCGAGTTCGCGCGCGAAGCGGCAGGCGGCGGCAGAGGCGTTGCGCGCGCCGACCATCGCGATGCACGGCCGTGTCGCGTGCGCGATGTCGCCGCGCAGGATCAGGACGGGCGGCGCGGTTTCGGTCTCGGCCAGCAGGCGGGGGTAATCGGGGTCGTCGACAAAGAGGTAGCGGGCGCCGAGCCGCGCCGTCGCCGCCATCTCGCGGTCGACCAGCGTCCGGTCCGCGACCCGCGGGACGCGCCCGCCGCCGCGTGCGGCCAGCGTCGGCAGCGCGTCGATCGCGGCCTGCGCGCTGCCGAAGCGCGCGATCAGCTGGCGATAGGTGACCGGTCCGATCCCGGTCGTACGGATGAGCCGAAGTCTGGCGACCGCGGTGTCAGCCACCACGCGGCCGGCTGGTGCCACCGATCCGCGGCTCGGTCCCGGCGAGCAGCCGCTGGACGTTCTCGCGGTGTTTCCACCCGACGATCAGCGCGAGCGCGAGGAGCAGCAGGACCAGATCCATGCGCCCGAACAGCGCGGCGGCGAGCGGTGCGCTGAACGCCGCGGCGATGCCCGCGACCGACGAGATCCGCAGCGTGCCGAGCAGGCCGAGCCACACCACCGCATAGACCAGCCCGAGCGGCCAGTGGAGCGCGACGACGATTCCCATCAGCGTCGCGACGCCCTTGCCGCCGCGGAACCGCAGCCAGACCGGGTAGCAATGGCCGATAAAGGCGCCGGCCGCCGCGAGCAGCGCGTTGCCGGGAAACAGATGCGCGACCAGCAGCACCGCGACCAGCCCCTTGGCCATGTCGAGCAGCAGTGTCGCCGCGGCGAGGCCCTTGCGCCCGGTCCGCAGCACGTTGGTCGCGCCGATATTGCCCGATCCGATCGTCCGCAGATCGCCCGCGCCGCCCAGCCGCGTCAGGATGACGCCGAACGGGATCGACCCCAGCAGGTAGCTGAGCGCCAGCGACAGCGTCGGCGCGACCCAGAATATGTCCGTCTGCAAGAAAGCTCCCCCGTTCCGCCCCGCTATAAACGACCCGGGGCGGACGGCAAATGCCCGGACATCCCCACCCCGTCATCCTGACAGAAGAAGAGCGACCCCCTCTGCCGCCCCCAGGCTGTCACCCGCCACCGATACCGCCTAAGGCGCGGTGATGGACGTTCGCCCCATCCTGTTCTTCGATTCCGGCGTCGGCGGCTTGTCGATCGTCGGCCCCGCGCGCGCTGCCTTGCCGGACGCGCCGTTCGTCTATGCCGCCGACTCGGCCGGCTTTCCCTATGGCACCAAGAGCGAGGCGGAGATCGCCGCGCGCGTGCCGGTGCTGCTCGGGCGGCTGGCGGAGCGCTACCGGCCGCGGCTGATCGTGATCGCGTGCAACACCGCGTCGACGATCGCGCTGCCGGTGGTGCGCGCCGCGCTCGATCTGCCGGTGGTCGGCACGGTGCCCGCGATCAAGCCCGCCGCCGCGCTGTCGGTGACGCGGACGATCGGCGTGCTGGGGACCGAAGCGACGGTGCGCCAGGCCTATGTCGACGATCTCGCGGCGCGGTTCGCGGCCGACTGCACCGTCCTGCGCCACGGCTCGGCGGCGCTGGTCGAGATGGCGGAGGCCAAGCTCCATGGCCGCGCGGTCGCGCCCGATCGCTATGCCGCCGTCCTCGACGGCCTGTTCGCGCAACCCGGCGGCGAGGCGATCGACGTGATCGTCAACGCCTGCACCCATTTTCCGCTGGTCGCCCCCGAGCTTGCCGCCGCCGCCGGGACGCGGGACATCCGCTTCGTCGATGGCGGCCCCGGCATCGCGCGCCGGATCGTCCACCTGATGCACGGTCAGTCCTGGGCCGGTGCCGGCGCAGGGGTCGCGGTCTTCACGCGACTCGGCCCCGACGAAAAGGCGCTCGCCCCCGCGATGGCCCGGCACGGGTTCACCCGGCTGGAGCAGCTCTGACGCGCGGCTTGGGACAATATGCCCGCTTGCGTCAGGCGCGCAGCATGGCAATGTTCTACAAGGACGAGGAAAGCGATCACCGTAACAACGGTATTGCGCTGGATTAGACGGAAAGCGAGGCGTAGTGCCCCAGGTCATGATTACGGATGTCTCCACGACGGCCGACGGCATTGCGGGCCCACGAGTCGATTATTCGCGCGTCTTCACGCAGGCGATCGACCGCCTCCATGCCGAGGGCCGCTACCGCGTCTTCATCGATATCCTGCGCAACAAGGGCGCGTTTCCGAACGCGCGCTGCTTTGCCGGGCATAACGGCCCCAAGCCGATCACCGTCTGGTGCTCGAACGACTATCTCGCCATGGGCCAGCACCCCAAGGTGATCGCGGCGATGGAAGAGGCGCTGCACGATGTCGGCGCCGGCTCCGGCGGCACGCGCAACATCGGCGGCAACACGCATTACCATGTCGACCTGGAAGGCGAACTCGCCGACCTGCACGGCAAGGAAGCGGCTCTGCTGTTCACCAGCGGCTATGTCTCGAACGAGGCGACGCTGGCGACGCTCGCCAAGGTCCTGCCGGGCTGCATCATCTTTTCGGACGAGCTGAACCACGCGTCGATGATCGCGGGGATCCGCAATTCGGGCTGCGAGAAGCGCGTGTTCCGGCACAACGACCTCGCGCATCTCGAGGAACTGCTCGCCGCCGAAGATCCGAGCGCACCGAAGCTGATCGCGTTCGAGAGCGTCTATTCGATGGAAGGCGACATCGCGCCGATCGCCGCGGTCTGCGATCTCGCCGATCGCTACAATGCGCTGACCTATTGCGACGAAGTCCATGCGGTCGGCATGTACGGCGCGCGCGGTGGCGGCATTTCGGAGCGTGACCAGGTCGCGCACCGGATCACGATCCTCGAGGGGACGCTCGGCAAGGCGTTCGGCGTGATGGGGGGCTATATCGCCGCCGATCGCACGATCGTCGACGTGATCCGCAGCTATGCACCGGGGTTCATCTTCACGACCTCGCTGTCACCCGTGCTCGTCGCGGGCGTGCTCGCCAGCGTCCGGCATCTGAAGGCGTCGAGCGTCGAGCGCGACGGGCAGCAGGCGTCGGCCGCGATGCTGAAGGCGATGCTGAAGGATGCCGGGCTGCCGGTGATGATCGGCGACACGCATATCGTGCCGCTGATGGTCGGCGATCCGGTCAAGGCCAAGAAGATCAGCGACGTGCTGCTCGCCGAATACGGCGTGTACGTCCAGCCGATCAACTATCCGACCGTGCCGCGCGGTACCGAGCGGCTGCGCTTCACGCCCGGCCCCGCGCATACCGAGGCGATGATGCGCGAACTGACCGACGCGCTGGTCGAGATCTGGAGTCGTCTGGACCTGCGCAAGGCCGCCTGAGCCGGACCGGCCTATAGTGCCGCCGCCCCGAGGGTCAGGACACCGAGCCCCAGCGACAGCGGCACGCGCAGCGCCATCCACCCCGGTGGCGCTATCCCCGCGCGGACCAGCGCGCGGTCGACAAGCAGCGCGCCGATCAGGCTGATCCCGAGCACCACCAGCGACGGCCCCGGCCAGCGCAGCCCGACCATCCACGGCCAGGCGGTCACCAGCGCGATCAGCGACGGCGCGACGCTCGCGAACCACAGCCAGCGCGGCGCGCCCTCGGTGCGCGCGGCCAGCCCCCACCACAGCCCGCCGAGGAAGCTGAGGATCAGCGCGGCATAGGCATAGGCGACCGCCAGCGCGGAAAACCGGCTCGCAGGATCGTTGCCGAGCAGCAGCGCGACCGCGCCGATCTGCGGCAACAGCCCCGACAGCCCGAGCAGCCGCGCGATTGGCGGAATGCCACCGGAGGGCGCGGGCGCGGGCGCCATCAGACCCGCGCGACCACGCCGGTCGCGACGACCGGACCGGTCGGCAGCCCGGTCGGCGAGCCGCCCAGCGGTTCGATCGAGATCGCCAGCGTCGCGCCCGGCGCGATCCGGCCGCGATCCGCGCCCCGCGGCGCCAGCACCGTCGGCCGCGCGGCAAGCAGCCCGAGCGAATGCGGCACGCCGTCGCCGCCGATCACCCAGAGCTGCGCGACTCGCGCATCGGGCACGCCCGGCCCGGCGGCGACGCGCAACGCCCCGGTCGCAGGGTCGTAGACCGCGGCGACGGGTGACTTGGCATCGCCCAGCATCGCGACCAGCACGCTGCTCGGCCGCGCCGCCGGAATCGGCTGCGACACCGGCGGCGCCGACCGCGGCTCGACCGCGATGAACAGCAGCAGACACGCGGCGATCGCGCTGCTCGCCGCCGCCAGCCACGGCCAGGGCGACCGCGCCCCGCTGCGGAGCGTGGTCACGCCGTCGGTCGCACGACCCGATTGGCGGGTGAGGGCGTCGAGACTCGTCTCGACCCGCGCCGCGAGCTGCGGTGGTGCGTCATGCTCGGGCCACAGGTCGAACAGCGCCGCGAACTGCGTGCGCCACCATTCGACATCGGCGGCGAAACCGGGTTCGGCGAGCAGGCGACGCACCGCCGCGGCCCGCTCGTCGCCCTCGAGCAGGCCCAGGGCGAATTCGCCCGCAAGCGGATCACGATCAGCCACCGAGGCAATCCTTCAATCGGGCCAGCCCGCGCCGCACCCAGCTCTTCATCGTGCCGAGCGGCACCGCGCGACGCAGCGCGAGCTCGGCATAGGTCACGCCATCGAAGAACGCGGTCCGGATCACGTCGCGCTGCTGCTGCTCCAGACCCTCGAGACAGGCGTGCAACCGCCGCGTCGCCTCGTCGTCGAGCAGCAAGGCCTCGGCGCTCGGCTGCGGGTCGGCAATGTCCGGCGCATCGTCGATCGGCGAGGCGCGGCGGACGCCCTGTGCGCGCTGCCAGTCGATCGCACGGTTGCGCGCGATGGTCGCGAGCCAGGTGATCGGGCTCGCACGACCGGGTTCCCAGCCGCCGGCGCGCTTCCAGATCGTGAGATAGACGTCGTGCAGCACATCCTCCGCGGCTTGAGCATTGCCACAGATACGCAGGGTGATCCCGAAAAGCTTCGCCTGGGTCAGCGCATAAAGCTCACGAAAGGCGTCACGGTCTTCCTCGCCGGTCCGGATCAGGACGCTCGAGAGATGGGCGCGGGCGGCATCCGCCTGGGGCTTGGACAGGGTCACGCGACCGACACTAGCGCGTTGATCCGCGGCGACAATAGCCTTCGCCCGTCTTGACCGTCAGGCAGTCGGTCTTGCCGGCCAGATATTTCAGACCCGTCGCGTCGCCGTTCGTCGGCCGCAGGATCTCGCGCACCCCGTCGCGCGTGAAGACGATCGTGTCGCCGACCGCGCGCGCATCGAACACCCCCTTGTGGTCGAGATCCCACTGCATCGCGAGCCGGAACTGCTCCGGTTCGCCCGCCGGCGTCACGTCGAGCACCATGCCCTCGACGCCGATCCACCGCCCCGACAGGTCGCGCGTCGGCTCTGCGACAACCTTTTCGGGGCGCTTCGTCTCGGTCGCGCCCGCCGACGTCATGCTCGCGTCACCGCGCGTCTCGGGTGCCGGTCCGGAACAGGCGGCGAGGGCGAGGGCGGCGGTTAGGGCGAGAGCTTTCATGGGGTTCTCTTTGCAGGCGGCAGGGCGGTCATTGCAATCCTCCCCCTGGCGGCGGAGGGTCGTCAGGCTCCATGCGCCGCCTTCGCGAACAGGTGTGGCAAATCCCGGCTCGGCTCGGTAAAGGGCTGGGCACCCGATCCCGATCACAGGAATACGCCAGGTGCGCATCGCTATCGCGTCCGACCACGCCGCCGTTTCGTTGAAAGCGGTGCTGACCGCGTGGCTGCGCGAGGCCGGGCACGACGTGCTCGATTTCGGGCCCGAGGGCACCGCGAGCGTCGATTATCCCGATTACGGCTATGCGCTGGCCGCCGCGATCGAGGACGGTCGCGCCGAGCGCGGCATCGCGCTGTGCGGCTCGGGCATCGGCATCTCGATCGCCGCCAACCGCAATCCCGCCTGCCGCTGCGCGCTCGTCTGCGAGCCGCTGTCGGCGAGCCTCGCGCGGATCCACAACGACGCCAATGCCATCGCGATGGGCGCCCGCCTGATCGGCGAGGAAATGGCAAAGGCGTGCGTAGACGCCTTCCTGTCCGCCGATTTCGCCGGCGGCCGTCATCAACACCGTGTCGATAAGCTCTCCGCCGTCGACCGGACTTCCGCAAAGGTCCCCGCATGAGCACCCAGCCCAATACGCTCCATGACGTCCAGCCGGACGGCTTCTTCACCCGCGGCCTCGCCGATGCCGATGCCGCCGTCTTCGCCGGCGTCGAGGCGGAGCTCGAGCGCGAGCAGACCCAGATCGAACTGATCGCATCCGAGAACATCGTCTCCAAGGCGGTGCTCGAGGCGCAGGGCTCGGTCTTCACCAACAAATATGCCGAAGGCTATCCGGGCAAGCGCTATTACCAGGGCTGCGCGCCGTCGGACACGGTCGAGACGCTCGCGATCGAGCGCGCCAAGCAGATCTTCGGCTGCGGCTTCGTCAACGTCCAGCCGCATTCGGGCGCGCAGGCGAACGGCGCGGTGATGCTCGCTTTGGTCAAGCCCGGCGACACGATCCTCGGCATGAGCCTCGACGCCGGCGGCCACCTGACCCACGGCGCCAAGCCCGCCCAGTCGGGCAAGTGGTTCAACGCGATTCAGTACGGCGTCGACGCCACCACGCACCTGATCGACTATGACCAGGTCGAGGCGCTGGCGGTCGAGCATCAGCCGAAGCTGATCATCGCGGGCGGCTCGGCCTATCCGCGCGTCATCGACTTCGCCCGCTTCCGCGCCATCGCGGACAAGGTTGGCGCCTATTTCATGGTCGACATGGCGCATTTCGCGGGCATCGTCGCGGCGGGGCTTCACCCGACGCCGTTCGGTCATGCGCATGTCGTGACCACCACCACGCACAAGACGCTGCGCGGTCCGCGCGGCGGCATGATCATGACGAATGACGAGGGCGTAGCGAAGAAGATCAACTCGGCGGTGTTCCCCGGGCTCCAGGGCGGGCCGCTGATGCACGTGATCGCAGCCAAGGCGGTCGCGTTCGGCGAGGCGCTCCAGCCCGACTTCAAGAGCTATATCGCCGCCGTCGTCGAGAATGCGAAGGTGCTCGCGGCGACGCTCAAGGAGCGCGGCTCGGACGTCGTCTCGGGCGGCACCGACACGCATCTCGCGCTGATCGACCTCACCCCGCTCGGCATCACCGGTCGCGATGCGGACGAGGCGCTCGAGCGCGCAGGCATCACCTGCAACAAGAACGGCATTCCCAACGATCCGCTCCCGCCGATGAAGACCAGCGGCATCCGCGTCGGCACCCCTGCCGGCACCACGCGCGGCTTCGGCCCCGCCGAATTCCGCGAGATCGGCAACATGGTCGCCGACGTGCTGGACGGGCTCGCGAAAAAGGGCGAGCATGGGGACCCGCAGGTCGAGGCGGACGTTCGGGCACGTGTTCGCACGCTGTGCGCACGCTTCCCCATCTATCAAGGATAACGAGCATGTCGAAGATCGATGACATCCAGAACGACATCAAGGCGACCCCGGGTCTCGGCAAGAGCATGGCCAAGTGGAGCGCACTCGGCGCGGTCGTCGCGATTCCAGTGCCGGTGATCGGCCCGATCTTCGGCGCGCTCGCGGGCGCGGGCTACGCCTATTACAAGGGCAAGAAGAAGGTCTGAATGCGCTGCCCCTTTTGCGGACATGAAGACAGCCAGGTCAAGGACAGCCGCCCCACCGAAGACGGGGCGGCGATCCGGCGCCGGCGCCAGTGCGAAGGCTGCGCCGCGCGTTTCACGACGTTCGAGCGCATCCAGCTGCGCGAACTGTTCGTACTGAAAAGCGAGGGGCGCAGGGAGCCATTCGACCGCGAGAAGCTGCTCCGCTCGCTCTCGATCGCCACGCGCAAACGCGCGATCGAGCCGGGACGGATCGAGAAGCTCGTCAGCGGCATCCAGCGCCGGCTCGAGACGCTGGGCGAGAACGACGTTACGTCGAAACGGATCGGCGAGATGGTGATGGACGGGCTCAAGGGGCTCGATTCAGTCGCGTATATCCGGTTTGCGAGCGTGTACCGGGACTTCAGCGAGGCGAAGGACTTCGAGGCGTTTGCCGGGAGTGTCGAGGAGGTCGGGCGGGCGGAGTGATCTGACCGTCGGTCGTTTCCCTGGCGGGGGCCCTTCGACTGCGCTCAGGGCGAACGGAAAGCTGGTGAGGTACGCCACCCCCCACCCCGTTCGTCCTGAGCGAAGTCGAAGGACTTGTTTGACCACCACGCCACCGCGTAAGCCCCGGCCATGACATTCTGGGCCTATATGGTGCGCTGCGCCGACGACAGTTATTACACCGGACATACGGACGATCTCGAACGCCGGATCGGCCAGCACAACCTCGGCGAGGTGGCCGGCTACACACAGACGCGCCGCCCGGTCGAGCTGATGTGGAGCCAGGACTTCCCGTCCCGGCAGGAGGCCCTCGCGGCCGAGTTCCAGGTCAAGGGCTGGTCGCGGCGCAAGAAGGAAGCGCTGTCGCGCGGCGACTGGGCGGATCTGCACGATGCAGCGA
Organism: Sphingomonas sp. PvP018; assembly: GCF_017876865.1. Taxonomy (NCBI): domain Bacteria; kingdom Pseudomonadati; phylum Pseudomonadota; class Alphaproteobacteria; order Sphingomonadales; family Sphingomonadaceae; genus Sphingomonas; species Sphingomonas sp. PvP018. Next base: position 2,746,966 of record NZ_JAGIOU010000001.1, read on the forward strand.
TCCCCCCGCGGGAGCGTGCCCTTCGACTTCGCTCAGGGCGAACGGAGGGGGGTGAGGACGCCTCACCACCAGTGACCGTTGATGAAACACTTCCTCCCCCCGTTCGTGCTGAGCGAAGTCGAAGCACCTTGGCGGACGAAACCCCACCCCCCGTCATAATCCTCGTCCGCCCCCAGCTCGGCGAAAACATCGGCAAGGCCGCGCGCGCGATGCTCAACTTCGGGCTCGTCGAGATGCGCCTCGTCTCCCCGCGCGACGGCTGGCCCAACCCGTCCGCCGGCCCCGCCGCGAGCGGTGCCGACATCGTCCTGCAAAACGCCAAGGTCTATGACAGCGTCGCTGCCGCCACCGCGGACTGTGCGCAGGTCTTCGCGACAACGGTCCGCAAGCGCGGCGTCACCAAGCCCGTCATGACCCCCGAACAGGCCGCGACCGAGATCCACGCCGCCCCCGGCCGCTCCGCCATCCTGTTCGGACCCGAGCGCTCAGGGCTAGAAACCGACGACGTCGCGGTCGCGCGGACGATCATCACGGTGCCGATCAACCCCGAATTCGGCTCGCTCAACCTCGCCCAGGCGGTGATCCTGGTCGCCTATGAATGGTCCAAGGGGCTGACCGCGGAGCGCGAGCTCAGCCAGCCGTCGATCAACCCGATCATGCCGCCCGCACCGCAGGAGGAGCTCGACGGGATGATCGGCCAGCTCGACACGATGCTGATGGGCGCAGGCTTCTTCTATCCGCCCGACAAGATCCAGACGACGCGCCGCACGTTGCGCACGCTGCTGACCAAGCCGGGCTGGTCGAGCCAGGAAATCCGCACGATGCGCGGCGTGCTCTCGTCGCTGGCGGGGAAGAAGCCCAGGGCCTGACGGGGGGCGAGAGGTGCGTTCAGGCCCGTTCTCCTACCCCCCCCCGTTCGTCCTGAGCGAAGTCGAAGGGCATGCCCCAAGCGCAGGTGCTTCGACTACGCTCAGCACGAACGGGGCAGGGGGGCGTACGTTGGAAGACTCAACGCCGGTCGAACGCCGCCAGCTCATACGCGATCGACGCCTCGACCAGCCCCTCCCACAGATCCGCGATCGCCGCGTCCGGCAACCCCAGCCGCGCGGCCTCCGCCCGGGCATTCTCGATCACCTGAGTCTTGCGCGCCTCGTCGCGCACATGCCCCCGCTCGGGCTTGATGCGCGCGGCGGCGTCCATATAGGCAAAGCGTCTGGCCAGCAGCGCGACGAGCTCGCGGTCGAGCGCGTCGACGCCCGCGCGGACCTCGGTCATGGTGGTACAGTCGGGGCCGGATAGGATGGTCATGCCGCCTCTTGCCGAGCGGCCCGCACGCTGTCCAGCTTGACTCTGGCAGGCGCGGCGTCTAGGCGCCCGCCTTCGCAATGGCCCTGCACCCCGGTGAAGCGGTGGCCCTGCCTTGTCCGGACCCTTGGGTCCTATGACGACCAGCAGAGCGATACCGGGACCAACGTTGTTTGCATTTGCAAAGGTTTTATCATGTCGAAGCGTCAAAGCGCAAAGTACAAACTCGATCGCCGTATGGGCGAGAACATCTGGGGTCGCCCCAAGTCGCCGGTCAACAAGCGTGAATACGGCCCCGGCCAGCACGGCCAGCGCCGCAAGGGCAAGGTCAGCGACTTCGGTATCCAGCTGCGCGCCAAGCAGAAGCTCAAGGGCTATTATGGCGACGTGACCGAGAAGCAGTTCCGCGCCTGCTATTTCGAAGCCGCGCGCATGAAGGGCGATACCAGTCAGAACCTGATCGGCCTGCTCGAGCAGCGCCTCGACATGATCGTCTACCGCGCCAAGTTCGCGCCGACGATCTTCGCGGCCCGCCAGATCGTTTCGCACGGCCACATCCGCGTCAACGGCGTGAAGTGCAACGTCGCATCGCGTCGCTGCTTCGTCGGTGACGAGATCACGCTGGGCACCAAGGCGCAGGAGATGGCGCTGGTGATGGAAGCACAGACCCTCGCCGAGCGCGAGATCCCCGACTATGTCGCCACCGACGGCGCCGCCAAGGTCACCTTCACGCGCGTGCCGACGCTCGACGAAGTGCCCTATCCGGTGAAGATGGAACCGAACCTCGTCGTCGAGTTCTATTCGCGTTAATTCGAGCAACGCGAGACCGGCCGGCGTCGCGCAGGCGACGTCCGACGACGTGGCTCCGCCACGGCGCGGCCCAGATCAGGAAAGGGCGGTCCTCCGGGGCCGCCCTTTTTCGTTGCGTGGACATCACGGTCCGGCTTTGCCAGAACGCGCGGCATTCACCCGGGAGATCCCTATGCGCGCTGCCCTTCTGCCCTTGCTCCTTCTCGGCACCGCCGCCTCGGCGCAGACCGCGCCCGCCATCTCGGTCGAAACGCTCAAGACCGTCACCCAGACATTGTCGTCCGACGCCTATGAAGGCCGCGCGCCGACCACGCCGGGCGAAACCAAGACCGTCGCCTATCTCGTCGCGCAGATGAAGGCCGCGGGGCTGAAACCCGGCAACAAGGGCAGCTGGACGCAGGACGTGCCGATGGTCGAGATCACCGCCAAGGACGTCCGGCCGTTCGTCTTCACCGGCGGCACCGCCCCCGTCAGCCTCGCCTATCGCACCGACATGGTCGCCGGCACCTACCGCGTCGCGCCGACGTCGACCGTGACGAACAGCGACGTCGTGTTCGTCGGCTACGGCATCACCGCGCCCGAAAAGGGCTGGGACGATTATGCGGGCGTCGACGTGAAGGGGAAGACCGTCGTCATCCTCATCAACGACGCCGACTGGCAGACGATGGGCCGCGAAGGGCCTTTCGAGGGCCGCGCGATGACCTGGTATGGCCGCTGGCCCTACAAGTTCGAGAATGCGGCCAAGCACGGCGCGGCGGCGGCGATCATCGTCCACGACACCGAACCCGCGGCCTATCCCTGGGCGGTGGTGCAGTCGTCCTGGACCGGCCCGCAGCTCGAACTCGACGAGACGGGCGATCATCTCGACCAGTCGCAGGTCGTCGGCTGGATGCAGAAGCCTGCCGCCGAGCGCGTCTTCGCGAGCGCGGGCAAGGACTATGCCGCGCTTGCCGCGGCGGCCAAGGTGAAGGGCTTCAAGGCGGTACCGCTCGGCCTCAAGCTGTCGACCGGCTTTGCCAACACGATCCGGCGCCAGGCGTCGAAGAACGTCATCGGCGTGCTGCCGGGGACGACCGCACCGGAAGATTACGTGCTGTATTCGGCGCATTGGGATCATCTCGGCCGCTGCGACGCGGTGGGTGGCGATGACATCTGCAACGGTGCCGCGGACAATGCGACGGGCACCGCGGGGCTGATCGCGCTCGCACAGGCGCATGTGAAGGCCGGCCCGGCGAAGCGCTCGCTCGCGTTCCTCGCGGTGACCGCGGAGGAATCGGGGCTGCTCGGCTCGCGCTATTATGCCGAGCATCCCATCTATCCGCTCGCGCGGACGGTCGGCGGCGTGAACATGGACGTGCTGAACGTCGACGGCCGCGTGAAGGACTTCGTGCTGACGGGGGCGGGCAAGTCGGAGATCGAGGATCTGGTCAAGCCGTTCGTCGCCGCGCAGGGCCGCGTGATCGGCGTCGAGGCGAACCCCGAACGCGGCGGCTATTATCGCTCGGACCATTTCAGCTTCGCCAAGCTCGGCGTGCCGATGCTCGACGGCGGCAGCGGCGAGGACCTCGTCGTCGGCGGCACCGCGGCGGGTCATGCCGCGCGCGAGGACTATGTCGCCAACCGCTATCACAAGCCCGCGGACGAATATGACGCCACATGGGACTGGTCGGGTGCGGTCGAGGATCTGACGATCTATTACGGGCTCGGCCGCAAGCTCGCCGACGACACCGGGCTGTGGCCCAACTGGTACAAGACCGCCGAATTCCGCAACATCCGCGACAAAGATCGCGCAGGAGCCAAGTAAGTGACGACACTCCCCCCGCCCGCCGAATGGGCCCATCACAAGGCCGTGTGGATCGGCTTTCCGAGCCATGCCGATCTGTGGCTCGACGATCTCGAACCCGCGCGTGACGAGGTCGTCGCCTTTGCGTCCGCAGTCCATGCCGACGGTAAGGGCGAGACGGTGATCCTGGTTGCCGCGGACGAGGGCTCGGCGCGGACCGCGCGCCGGCTCGCGCCGTTCGCCGAGGTCGTGGTCGAGCCGTTCGGCGACATCTGGCTGCGCGACACCGCGCCGATCATCGTCGGCGACGGCACCGCGCACCAGTTCGTGTTCAACGGCTGGGGCGGCAGATACGACCTGCCCGGCGACGACACGATCGGCCGCCGTCTCGCCGAGAGTCGCGGCAAGACGCTCGCGGCGTTCGACTGGGTGCTCGAAGGCGGCGCGGTCGATGGCGACGGCACCGGCGTGGTCGTCACGACCGAACAGTGCCTGCTCAACCGCAACCGCAACCCCGACCTCGACAAGGCGGGGATCGAGGCGCGCCTGAAGTCCGACCTCGGCTTCAGCCAGGTCGTGTGGCTCGGCGACGGCCTCGTCAACGATCATACCGACGGCCATGTCGACAATCTCGCGCGCTTCGTCGGCGAGGGCCGCGTCGCGATCCCCGAGGCAGCCGAGAACGACCCCAACTGGCAGGTCTATCAGCTGGCGAAGCGCGATGCGGAACGCGCCGGCCTGACGGTGGTCAGCATCCCGTCGCCCGGCCGCGTGCTGCGCGACGAGGAAATCGTGCCGGCCAGCTACATGAACTTCTACATCGGCAATGCGGCCGTCGTCGTCCCGCTCTACGGTGCGGAGAATGACGGCGCCGCGGTCGCGGCGATCCAGGCGATCTTCCCCGATCGTCAGGTCGTCGGGCAGCGTGCGGACCATATCCTGACCGGCGGCGGCAGCTTCCACTGCATCAGCCAGCAAATCCCCGGCTGATGCTCGCCTTCGCGGTCCGCGCGGTCCTGTCCGGGATCATCGTCGCGCTGATCGCGGTCATCGCCCGGCGGAGTCCGGCGGCAGGGGCGCTGGTCGCGTCGCTGCCGCTGCTGTCGGTGCTCGGCATGATCTGGCTGTGGCACGACACCGGTGACCGCGTCCGGCTGGCCGCACATGCCGAGGCGACCTTCTGGTACGTGCTGCCCTCGCTGCCGATGTTCCTGCTGATTCCGGTGCTGTTGCGGCACGGCGTCGGCTTCTGGGTTTCGCTCGCTGCCGGTTGCGTCCTGACGATCCTTCTCTATCTCGCGGTCGTCGCAATCGCGGCGCGCTTCGGCGTGACGCTATAGGAATTCGCATGACCGAGATCACCGTCGCCGCGCTCCAGCTCGGCTTCACTGCCGATATCGACAAGAACATCGCCAATGTCTCGCGGCTGGTCCGCGAAGCTGCGGCACGTGGCGCGCAGGTGATCCTGCCGCCCGAATTGTTCGAGGGCGAATATTTCTGCCGTGTCGAGGACGAGGGCCTGTTCGCCAACGCCGCCCCCGTCGGCGAGCACAAGGCGGTGCTCGCGATGCAGGCGCTCGCCGAGGCGCTCAAGGTCACGATCCCGACCAGCTTCTTCGAGGCCGATGGCCCGCATCACTATAACAGCCTCGCGATGATCGGCCCCGACGGCGAGGTGCAGGGCGTCTATCGCAAGAGCCACATCCCTGACGGCCCGGGCTATGAGGAAAAATTCTATTTCCGCCCCGGCAATACCGGCTTCAAGGTCTGGCCGCATGCCGCGGCGCAGGGGCGCTCGACGCTCGGCGTCGGCGTCTGCTGGGACCAATGGTATCCCGAGACCGCGCGCGCGATGATGCTGATGGGCGCCGAGGTCCTGTTCTACCCGACCGCGATCGGCAGCGAGCCGCACGACACCAGCCTCGACACCGCGCGGCTGTGGCGGCGTGCGATGGTCGGGCATGCGGTCAGCAACGTCGTCCCGATCGTCGCCGCCAACCGCGTCGGCGTCGAGCATGGCCAGACCTTCTACGGCACCAGCTTCATCGCCGACGAGCGCGGCGATATCCTCGCCGAACTCGGCCGCGACGATGAGGGCGTGATCACCGCGACGATCGACCTCGACATCGTCAAGCGCCACCGCGCCGCGTTCGGCTTCTTCCGCGACCGCCGCCCCGATCTTTACGGGCGGCTCGTCGCGGACGTCTGACGCAGCTTATGCTGCGGCGATGCTGCGCCGCAATTCCAGCGCCCGTGCGAAGACCGCTTCGAACATCTCGGGGGTCAGGACGCGGGTGTTCTGGTTGTAGCGTGAGCAGTGATAGCTATCGATCAGGATGCGGCCGTCGGGCATGACATGCTCGGCGAGATGGCCGAACTTTGCCTTGGGCAGGCGCCCGCCGAGCAGCTTGACGCTGGTCTGGTGCGCGATCTGGCCAAGTGCGATGAAGATCCGCGCCTTGGGCAATTCGGCGAGCTGCGATTCGACGAACGGGCGGCAGGTGCGGATTTCCTCGGGGGTCGGCTTGTTCTGCGGCGGCAGGCACTTGACCGCGTTGATGATGATCGCGCCGTTGAGCTTCAGCCCGTCATCGGGTTTCGCCGCGAACACGCCGTCTGCCAGCCCGAACTTGCCGAGCGTATCGTAGAGCAATTGCCCCGCGAAATCGCCGGTGAACGGGCGGCCGGTGCGGTTGGCGCCGTGCTTGCCGGGGGCGAGGCCGATGATGCCGAGCCATGCGTCGGGATCGCCGAAGGCGGGGACGGGCGCGTTCCACCAGGTCGGGAATTCGGCGCGCAGTTCGTTGCGGAAGGCGACGAGGCGCGGGCAATTGGGACAGTCGTGCGGCGGCTCGGTTTCGGGCAGCGGGGAGGGTGCGAAGTTCATCGCGGTGCGTTAGGCGGGTCGGATGGAGCGGACAACCTATGCGATCGCGCTCGGCTCGAATCGGCGCGGGATCCACGGCGCGCCCGCCGCGACGATCCGCGCCGCGCTGGCCGCGGTCGGCGGTGTCGTCGCCGTGTCGCCGATCATCGCGAGCGCGCCGCTCGGGCCGTCGATCCGGCGCTATGCCAATGCGGTCGCGCTGATCGAGACGGACGACTCGCCGCCCGTGCTGCTCGCGCGGCTGAAGCGAATCGAGACCGCGTTCGGGCGGCGGCGCGGGCGCCGCTGGGGATCGCGGGTGATCGATCTCGACATCATCCTGTGGTCGGGGGGTGTTTGGAGGGGGCCGGGGCTGACCGTGCCGCACGCCGCCTACCGGGACCGCGGCTTCGTGCTGGCGCCGCTCGCGCGCATCGCGCCGCGCTGGCGCGACCCGCTGACCGGGCAAAGCGTCCGCCATCTCGCGCACAAGGTTGACCGACCGCGGCTGCGCCCCTAGTGGCTCGCAGCCGATGTACGGGTCCGTAGCTCAGTTGGTAGAGCAAGCGACTTTTAATCGAGAGGTCCCGGGTTCGAGCCCCGGCGGACCCACCATCGGCACCTCCTCCTCTCGCAAGCCCCCGATTCGGCCCCCCGATTCGCCCCCCCGATCCGCACCGCTTGATCGGCCGCGCCGGCGCGCGCATCGTCGTGCGATGGACGAATTCACCACCTCGATCGTCGGCATCGACTTCCCCAATGCGGACAAGACCCGGAGCAACCGGCGGATGGAAATCCTGCTCTGTGCGCCGGGCGACCGCGTCACGTTGCGCCGCGAACCGAAGAATCCGCATGATTCGAATGCGGTCGGCGTGTGGAGCGAGCGCGACATCCAGCTCGGCTATATCAGCGCCGAACGCGCGCCGATGATCGGCCGGCGGCTGCAGGCCGAGGAGACGAGCGCGCTGTTCCAGGCGATGCATCAGGGGGGCGCCTATATCCGCATCCGCTTCGGCGGGGGTGACCCTTCACTGCCGCCGCCGATCGCGGATCCCGGCCCGCCACCACCCCCGCCCGAACCCGACCGCGACGACGGCTTCTACCGCGACGAGGACGGGCCCGAATGGGGCGCCTGATCGCTCGGGGTGGTGAAACACCGCAGCGTGGACCTTTCCCGGATCGAAGGCCGGGCTCACGGGTTATCGCTGCCTGACCAACCCTGCATCGGCGAAGCGCAAAACGCGTTTTACCGGCTTGCCCTGCACGAGGGGCGAGGGCAGGGACGATCGCGTAACCCCGGGAGTTCAAGACATGGCCAGCAGCCTCGTAATCGACCAGAACAGCCTTACCGACAATGACCGCGAGCGGCAGGTCGAGTTCACCGCCGAGATCGACGGCGACGACCGTGATTTCGCGGTGAAATATGCCGTGCTGAAGGAGCTCAGCGGCGACGAGCCCGAGGACGACGCGCTCGAGCTGTTCGAGCGTTTCAGCGACGAGATCGTCGACGTCTGCGCCGAAGCCGCGATGAAGAAGCCGTCCGCATCGCTCATCGTCATCGACGAGGGCGATCTGGAATAATTCCGCATGACGGCGTCGGCCGGCCGTGGCGAGGGTGATCGCAGCGTGACGCTTGGCGTCGCCACCCCGGGCGAGGCGCATCGCCGTCGCCTGCCGGTGGTGCTCGCGGGCGCATCGGTCGGCGCGGTCGCCATCGCGCTCGTCCTGCTGATCGGTCTTGCGGTCGGCCACTGGCCGTTCGATTTCGACCGCGCGATCATCCTCAACCTGCGCGCCTGGGGCGGACCGTCCTGGCTGCCCAAGGTCGCCGCCGACGTCACCGCGCTCGGCGGCGGCGTCGTGCTGACGATCATCGTGGTGCTGGCGGCGGGGCTGCTCGCGGTCCAGCGGCTCTGGCTCAGCGCGGCGGCGACGCTCGCCGCCAGTATCAGTGGCGGGATGGTCGTCGCGCTGGTCAAGACCGAGGTCGCGCGGCCGCGACCCGACATCGTCGACCATCTGGTCCGGGTGTCGAACATGAGTTTCCCGAGCGGGCATTCGGCGAACAGCGCGATCGTCTATCTCACGCTCGCCGGGCTCGCATCGCAGGTCACCGTGTCGAATGCGGCGCGGCGCTACATCCTCGTCATGGCGATCCTGATGGTCGGTGCGATCGGATGCAGCCGCGTCTATCTCGGCGTCCACTGGCCGAGCGACGTGCTCGCCGGCTGGAGCTTCGGAACGCTGTGGGCGCTCGGCTGGTGGCTCGCAACGGCGCGCGCCCGGGCGGCGATCGGCGGCGAGCGCCACGCCTTTGGTCGCCCGCCCGCCGACGCCTGATCGGGCCCGGTCCTAGCGCTGGCGTTCGGCGAGCGTGCGTTCCCAGGCCAGCGCATCGCGGACGATCCCGTCGAGATCGGCATGGCGCGGCGTCCAGTCGAGCGTCGCGAGGATCGCGCTGTTGTCCGAGATCAGCATGGCCGGATCGCCCGCGCGACGCCCCTCGAGGCGGCGGTCGATCGTCATGTTGGTGACCTTGTCGACCGCATCGAGCACCTCGAGCACCGAGAAGCCGGTGCCATAGCCCGCGTTCAGCGTGTGGCTCTTCGCCGGCTCGGCGACCAGCAGGTCGAGTGCGGCGACATGCGCGGCGGCAAGGTCGCTGACATGGATATAGTCGCGCACGCCGGTGCCGTCGGGGGTGGCGAAATCGGTGCCATAGACGCCGACATGGCTGCGCTTGCCCGTCGCCGCCTCGACCGCGATCTTGATCAAGTGAGTCGCGCCGATCGTCGACTGGCCGCTGCGCCCCTGCGGATCCGCGCCCGCCACGTTGAAGTAGCGCAGCGCGGCATAGTTGATCGGGTGCGCCGCCGCGACGTCGCGCAGCATCGCCTCGGTCATCAGCTTCGACATGCCGTAGGGATTGATCGGCACGGTCGGATCGCCCTCGGCGACCGGCACCTTTTCGGGCGTGCCATAGGTCGCCGCGGTCGACGAGAAGATGAAGTGCGGCACGCCTTCCGCCACCGCGCTCTCGATCAGCGACCGGCTGGCGGCGGTGTTGTTGCGGTAATATTTGAGCGGGTCGCTGACCGATTCGGGCACCACGACCGAGCCGGCGAAATGCATGATCGCGCGGACCTTGTGATCGCGGATCGCCGCGCGGACCTTCGCATCGTCGGCGACGTTCGCCTCGACCAAAGTCGCGCGCGGATCGACCGCCCAGTCGAAGCCGGTGACCAGATTGTCGACCACGACCACCTCATGCCCCGCGTCGAGCAGCGCCAGGACCGCATGGCTGCCGATATAGCCGGCGCCGCCCGTTACCATCACCCTGCCATCAAGCCTTGGACCGTCGATCACATGCGTCTCCTCTTTGCTGCGGGGTAGCGGCTTCCTATCTTGGCGGAAAGGAGATCGTGATGACGGATTATGTAACGCTGGCGGGCGGGTGCTTCTGGTGCACCGAGGCCGTGTTCAAGGACGTGATCGGCGTCGAGAGCGCCGAGAGCGGCTATATCGGCGGGCATGTGCCTGATCCGACGTACAAACAGGTGTGCGGCGGCGATACCGGCCATGCCGAGGCGATCCGGATCGGCTTCGATCCCGAGCAGCTGAAGCTCGGCGACCTGCTCGACATCTTCTTCGCGACGCATGACGCGACGACGCTCAACCGCCAGGGCAACGACGTCGGCACGCAATATCGTTCGGCAATGTTCCCCGCCGACGACGCGCAAAAGGCCGAGATGCAGGCGGCGCTCGAGCGTGCACAGGCGGACAGCGCCAAGCCGATCGTCACGACGATCGAGCCGATGACCACCTGGTACGAGGCCGAAGGCTATCATCAGGACTATTGGGAAACCTCAGGCCGCTCCAACCCCTATTGCATGGCGGTGATCCCCCCCAAGCTGCAGAAGCTCCGCAAGAGCTTCGCCGCACGGTCGAAGGCGGCGGTCAGCGCGTAACGACGCTGTTCCCCCGCGGACGCGGGGGCCCAGCTAAGTACCGGATGCCAACGTAACTCCTGTTCCCCCGCCTGCGCGGGGGAACAGGTCAGCGGTGTGCGGCGCGGCGGAGGCGGTCGTTGATCGCCTCGCCGATGCCTTCGGACGGAATGGGTGCAACGGCGATCCTCGGATGGTCGTTCGCATCGGCAGCGTGGAGCAGATCGAACAGCTTCGCAGCGGCTTCGACGAGGTCGCCTGAAGCGGATAGCGTTACATCCCCTGCAATCGCCCCGAACCCGATCAGCCACTCGTCGGCCTCGGCATCGAGCGCGTCCAACCGAAGCAACTTGCTCGGCGCATAATGGCTTTCAAGCTGCCCGGGCGCCGTAACCGCACGCCCCCCCGGCGAAGGCCGGGGCCCAGTTGGGGGACGATCGTGAGGCCCGTCGCCCTTAGTTACAGCGACCTCTCCACCTGGGCCCCGGCCTTCGCCGGGGAGGTGGCTTAAGAGCAACTCCGCCGTCACCGGCCCCGGCCGCAACACCGTCCGCCCCGCCACGATCGTCGACTCGAGCCCCGCCTCGGTCGCGCCGTCGTCGAGGATCAGCGGCACGTTCCCCCTCAGACTCGCCGCGACATGCGCCGCCGTCGTCGGCGAGATCCCCCCGCTCGCATTGGCCGACGGCGCCGCGAGCGGCCGCCCCGATGCCGCGATCAGCGCCTGCATCGCGCGGTGCCGCGGCACCCGGATCGCGATCGTGTCGAGCCCCGCGGTCACCAGCGCGGCGATCCCCGAATCGCGGCGCACCGGCAGCACCAGCGTCAGCGGCCCCGGCCAGAACGCCGCGGCCAGCGCGCGCGCGTCCGCATCGAACACCGCGATCCGTTCGGCCGCGGCGAGATCCGCGACATGCACGATCAGCGGGTTGAAGCTCGGCCGTCCCTTGGCGGCATAGATTCCCGCCACCGCCTGCGCGTCGGTCGCATCCGCGGCGAGTCCGTAGACCGTCTCGGTCGGCACCGCGACGAGTCCGCCGGCGCGAATCATCGCTGCCGCCTGCGCGATTGCCGCGGTGCCGTAGGGTAAAATCAGGGGGTGTGGACGCGTCATTCTGAAGGCCTATAGCGGGCGCAAAGCATAGCGATAAGAGGATGCCATGGCCTTCACCCCAGCAACCACCGAACAGCGTTTCGTGCTCGATCACGTCGTGCGGATCGGCGAACTCGCCGCCACCGACCGGTTCGCCGCCGCCAGCGACGACGTCGTCGACGCGGTGCTCGAAGGCGTGGGACAGTTCGCCGCGGGCGAATGGGCGCCGCTCAACCGCGCGGGCGACACGGTCGGCGCGAAATGGACCCCCGACGGGGTCGTCATGCCCGACGGCTTCGCCCAGGCCTACAAGGACTATGTCGAGGGCGGCTGGGGCACGATCGGCGTCGAGGAGGAATGGGGCGGGCAGGGCCTGCCCTTTGCAATCCAGACCGCGGTGCTCGACACATTGGGCTCGGCGAACATGGGCTTCGCGCTCTGCCCGACGCTGACCGTCGGCGCGATCGAGGCGCTCGCGCATCACGGCAGCCCGGAGCAGCAGGCGCTCTACCTCCCGCATCTCGCGACCGGCGAATGGACCGGCACGATGAACCTGACCGAGCCGCAGGCCGGCTCCGACGTCGGCGCGCTGCGCGCCACCGCCACCCCGCTGGGTGATGGCAAGTGGAGCATCAAGGGCACCAAGATCTACATCTCGTTCGGCGATCACGACATGGCGCCGAACATCGTCCACCTCGTCCTCGCGCGGACGCCCGGCGCGCCCGCGGGGACCAAGGGCATTTCGCTGTTCCTGGTGCCGAAATACCGCCTGAACGACGACGGCACGCCCGGCGACTTCAACGACGTCCGCGTCGTCTCGATCGAGCACAAGATGGGCCTCCACGCCTCGCCCACCTGCGTGCTGAGCTTCGGCGATAATGACGACTGCGTCGGCGAGCTGATCGGTGCGGAACTCGGCGGCATCCGTGCAATGTTCACGATGATGAACAATGCGCGGCTCAATGTCGGGCTTCAGGGCGTGCAGGTCGCCGAGGGCGCGACGCAGGGCGCGGTCGCCTATGCGCTCGACCGCGTCCAGTCGGCGCGCGCGGGCTCGCCGAACAAGGAGTCGGTGAAGATCGTCGAGCATCCTGACGTCCGCCGCATGCTGCTGCGGATGAAGGCGCAGACCCAGGCGGCGCGCGCGCTCGTCTATTATGCCGCCGGGCAGGTCGACCGCGCCAATATGGGCGACGCCGCGGCGCGCAATCGCCTCGAACTCGTCACCCCGCTGGCCAAGGCGCACGGCACCGACATCGGCAACGAGGTCGCCTCGCTCGGCATCCAGGTGCATGGCGGCATGGGCTATGTCGAGGAAACCGGCGCCGCGCAGTATTTCCGCGATGCGCGCATCACGCCGATCTACGAAGGCACCAACGGCATCCAGGCCGCCGATCTGGTCGGCCGCAAGCTCGCGCTCGACAATGGCGGCGCGTTCGCCACGCTGATCGCCGACATCCGTGCGGAAGCCAGGGACGAACGGCTGCTCGCGCTCGTCGACGCCTGCGACGCGATCGGCCGCCGCCTCGCCACCGCGGATGCCGACGACAAGCTCGCCGCGAGCTATCCCTTCCTGACGATGCTGTCGGTCGCGACCTGCGGCTGGCTGATGGAGCGCCAGGGTGCGGTCGCCGGCACCAACGATTTCGGACGGATGAAGGCGGCCTCGGTGCGCTTCTACCTCGAACAGATCGTCCCCGAAGCCATGGGCCTCGTCGCCGCCGCCAGCGCCAGCGCGGCGGTGCTCTACGCGATCGAACCGGCGCTGTTCGCGGCGTAAGTCCCCCTCCCGTCATCCTGACGAAAGTCAGGATCCAGAGCCACGCATGCGGGCGTCCGTGGCTCTGGATCCTGGGTCGAGCCCAGGATGACGGAGGGGCTGGTACACTCACCCCCGTCCGCCCCACCCCCGTTCGCCCCGCTTCCATTCGCCCCGCTCCCACACCCACCCCGTTCGCCCTGAGCGCAGTCGAAGGGCTGCCCCAAGCCCAGGTGCTTCGACTTCGCTCAGCACGAACGGCGGGGGTGAGGGGCGGCGGCGGGGGATGTATGCGCGCGGCGGCGGGGGACGTATGCACGCGGCGGCGGGGGGCGTACGTACGCGTGGCGCACGCCCGCCCCAGAACCGCGGCTGCCCCCTAACAGCCCCCACCCGCCCTTCAGCACTCGACGGCCGCGCCACACGCACGGTATGGGCAAACCCAAACGAGGACCCCCCGACCGATGTTCGATCTCGACGCCTATCTGACCCGTGTCGCCATGCCCGCGCGGCCCACGCTCGATTCGATCGGCCTCGGCCGGTTGCAGCTGGCGCACCGGCTCGCCATCCCGTTCGAGGATCTCGACGTCGTGCTCGGCCGCGGCATCGCGATCGACAGCGCCTCGGTGTTCGCCAAGCTCGTGACCGCGCGCCGCGGTGGCTATTGCTTCGAGCATAACCGGCTGTTCCTCGACGCGCTCGCCGAACTCGGCTTTGCCGCCCGCCCGGTGCTCGCCCGCGTCTGGATCGCCGCGACCGAGGTGCCGCCGCTCACGCACACCTTTTCGCTGGTGACGATCGACGGGCAGGCCTGGATCGCCGACACCGGCTTCGGCGGCAGCTACACGCCCGTGCTCCCGCTCGCGGACGGGGCCGAGGCGACCGCGCCCGATGGCGCGCGCTTCCGGCTCGAGGCGACCAGCCGCGATCACGGCGAACAGGGCTGGATGCTGCTGCGCGACGGGGATCCGATGACCACCGACGGACGCGGCGCGAGCGGCGGGTTCCAGCCGCAATACAGCTTCACGCTCGCCGAGGTGTTCGACGCTGATCTGCTGCTCGGCAATCACTGGACGTCGACCGCCCCCGCGAGCCGCTTCACGCAGACCGCGATCGCGAGCATCGTCCTGCCCAACGGTTTCGCGTCGCTGATGGGGCGTACCTATCGCCGGCGGTCGGGCACCGACACGGCGGCAGGCGAGATCACCGACCCGCGCGTCTACCGGATTCGCATGAGCCTGTTGTTCGGGATCGACCTGAGCGTCGAGGACATCGCGGCGCTGAAGCTGTTCTGAATCACCCGCCGCGCGGGATCATCCCGCGGGGTGGCTCAGGCCCGCTCGTGCGCCAGCAGGTCGCGCGCCTCGAGACCGAGCAGGTCGATATGCCCGAGGATGCGCGGCCAGTGCGTGGTGACGAACGTCTCGCGTTCCGCCACGCGCAACGCTTCCGCGGCCCCCGGCAGGACGAACATGCCGACGCCGCGCCGGACCTCGACATAGCCGTCGTCCTGGAACGTCTGATAGGCCTTGGCGACGGTCAGCGGGTTGGCGCCATGCTCGGCGGCAAAGGCACGGACCGAGGGCAGCTGATCACCCGCGCGATAGTCGCCGCGTAATATCCCGGCGGCGATCGTGGCGCGGAGGCGGAGATATACCGGGCTGTCTTCGCTGCTGAGCGCTGTCATGCTGCCTTAATACAGCAATTGGCCATTTCGTCGAGTCCTAGGGCCGCCAGCGCGAGACGACACGTTCCATATCGGGGCGGGGCCGTTCGTCGAGCGGGCGCGACGGCGTGCCGACGAACAGGAACCCGGCGATCCGCTCATGGCCCTCGCCAAACGCATCGCGCACCGTGTCCGAATAGCTCGGCCAGCCGGTGAGCCAGCCGCCCGCAAAGCCCAGCGCGTGGACCGCGTGGAGCAGGTTCATGCACGCCGCCCCGGTCGACAATTCCTGTTCGAACACGGGGATATGGCTCGGCTTGGGTGACGACAGCACGACGACCAGCGCCGGGGCCTGGTGCGCGAACTGGTCGAGCGCCTCGATCTCGGTCCGCGACGCGGTCGGCCGCTCGACGCGGTACGCATCGATGATCAGCGCGGCGAGCGCGGTGCGCTGGTCCTGGCCGACCACCACGAACCGCCACGGCGCCAGCTTGCCATGATCGGGGGTGCGCGCCGCGATCGCCAGGATCTGCGCGAGCTGGTCGGCATCGGGACCGGGCGCGACAAGGTCGCGCGGCTTGCCCGAACGGCGGGTCGCGAGCAGCGAAAGCGGGCTGGAAGTGTCGTTGAACATCGCCCCGCAGATAGGCACGGGGCGCGGCAATTTACAGCCGCATCCGCGATTTAGCAGGCGGTCCCGCGGCCACCGATATTTACAGTCCCGGCTTTGCCGCTAGGTAAGGCCGCAATGAAGCCGCCGCGTTCGACGGCGGCCCAGCGTTTCAGGGAGCGTAAAAGATGGTGGACACCCCGACCGCGGATACGCCGCGAGAGCCGGATATCACCCATGTGAACCCCGCCAGCGGGGAGACGTGGTTCGGCCATCCCCGCCAGCTCGCGCGACTGTTCACCACCGAGATGTGGGAGCGTTTCGGCTATTACGGCATGCGCGCGCTGCTCACGCTGTACCTCACCAAGCATTTCGTGTTCGGCGACCGCGAGGCGACCGGGCTGTACGGCGGCTACACTGCGCTGGTGTATCTGACGCCGCTGGTCGGCGGCTATCTCGCCGACCAGTATCTCGGCTCGAAGCGCGCGGTGAAGTTCGGCGCGATCATCATGGCGATGGGCTATCTGCTGCTCTGCTTCGGCGGCGAGACCGCCAAGCCCTATGCGACGATCGCCAACCAGCGCTATGAGATCCAGGTCGTCGAGCAGGCCGACAGCGAGGTCCGCTACCTCGTCGACGGCGCGAACAAGCTGAAGATCAAGGGCAATGACGACGGCACCGTCTCGCTGCTCGCCGCCGACGGCGCGGTCGCGCGGACGGTCGAGAAGGGCAGCTTTGAATCGGGCGCGGAACGCAGCAGCTTCTACGTCACGATCATGCTGCTCGCACTCTGCATGATCTCGGTCGGCAACGGCTTCTTCAAGCCCAACATCTCGACGATGGTCGGCGAGCTCTATGCGCAGGGCGACAAGCGCCGCGATGCCGGGTTCACGATCTTCTACATGGGGATCAACCTCGGCTCGCTCTTCTCGCAGCTGCTCTGCCCGTTCCTCGCGGTCGCGTTCGGCTGGTGGGCCGGCTTCGGGCTGGCGGCGATCGGCATGCTGTTCTCGTGGACGCTGATCCAGTTCGATGGCGGCAAACTCAACGGATATGGCGAGCCGCCGGTGCGCAGCGGCCCCGATCGCGCGCTCGGCATCTATGCGCTCGCGCTGCTCGGCATCCCGATCTTCTACCTGCTGTTCGTCAACCTGATGAACGCCGAGCCGCCGGTGCCGGGGTCCGGGATCATCGGCTACATCGTCTCGCTGTCGCTGATGGGCAAATTGCTGTTCGGCACGTTCCTGGTCGCGGTGCCGGGCATCCTGATCTGGTCGTTCGTCAATGGCGAGCGGCGCGAGTTCCAGATGATGCTCGCAGCGATGGTGCTGATCGTCTTCAACGTCGTGTTCTGGACGCTGTTCGAGCAGGCCGGCTCGAGCCTCACGCTGTTCGCGGATCGCAACACCGATCTCAGCGTCTTCGGCCTGTTCAGCATCTCGGCCGGGCAGACCCAGTTCTTCAACGCGTTCTTCATCGTCGCGCTCGCGCCGGTGATGTCGATCCTGTGGACCAAGCTCGCCGCCCGGGGCATCGAGCCGTCGATCCCGGTCAAGTTCGGCATCGCGCTGATCGGCGTCGGCGTCGGCTTCCTGTTCCTCGTCTGGGGCGCGAGCATGGTCGGCCCGACGTTCAAGGTCGCGATCTGGTGGCTTGCCGGGCTCTACTTCATCCACTCCTTCGCCGAGCTCTGCATCTCGCCGGTCGGGCTCAGCATGATCACCAAGCTGTCGATCGCGCGCGTCGTCGGGCTGATGATGGGCGTGTGGTTCCTGTCGATCTCGGTCGCGCAATATGTCGCGGGCATCGTCGCACAGGTTGCCAGCGTCGAGACGGTCGGTGGGCAGGTGACCAATCTCAAGGTCAGCCTCGACACCTATGCCGGCGTGTTCTGGACGATCGGGCTGGTCTCGGCAGGAATTGGCGTGCTGCTGCTGGTCATCTCGCCGCTGATCAAGAAGTGGATGCACGGGGTCCAGTAATTCGGCTGGACCTACCAACGCATCATTCCCAATAATCCGTCATCCCCGCGGAGGCGGGGATCCAGACACTCTGCAGTTCGTGATAGACCACGGCTTGCCAGTCTGGATCCCCGCCTGCGCGGGGATGACGATTCTAGGGGGTTAGCGGATCTCTCAGATCCGCGTCATCGACAGCGCCTTCGCACCATAACGAGGCCCCGCGGTGCCACCCCTCGGCGCCGCCGCATCAAGCTTCGCCAGATCGTCCGCCGACAGCGTGACCTCGGCCGCCTTCATGCTGTCCTCCAGCGTGACGCGACGCTTCGACCCCGGGATCGGTACGATGTCGTCACCCTGCGCCAGCAGCCACGCCAGCGCGACCTGCGCCGGACTCGCCCCATGCGTATCGGCGATACCCTTCACCACCGCGACCATCTCCATGTTCTTGGCGAAGTTTGCGTCCGAATAGCGCGGGTCGTTGCGGCGGTAATCGCCCTCGGGCAGGTCCGAGCGCGCGGTGATCTGCCCGGTCAGGAACCCGCGCCCGAGCGGCGAATAGGGCACGAACCCGATGCCCAGCTCGCGACACAGCGGCAGGATCTCGTCCTCGACCCCGCGCTCCCACAGCGAATATTCGCTCTGCAGCGCCGCGATCGGATGCGTCGCCGCAGCGCGCCGGATCGTGTCGAGCCCGGCTTCCGACAGCCCCAGATGCCGCACCTTGCCCTCGCGGACCAGCTCCGCCATCGCGCCCACCGTCTCCTCGATCGGCACGCCCGGATCGACGCGGTGCTGGTAGAGCAGGTCGATCGTCTCGACGCCGAGCCGCTTGAGCGACCCCTCGCACGCACGCCGGACATTGGCGGGGGTGCTGTCGACGCCGGTCATGCCGTTCTCGTCATAGCGGAAGCCGAACTTGGTCGCGATCACGACGCCGTCGCGCTTGCCCCGGATCGCCTTGCCGAGTAGCTCCTCGTTGATCAGCGGACCATAGATTTCGGCGGTGTCGAACAGCGTCACGCCCAACTCGATCGCGCGGTGGATCGTCGCGATGCTCTCGTCGGCGGGGGCGCTGCCGTACATGTCCTTGCCGACCCCGGCCATCGGCATGCAGCCGAGGCCAAGCGCGGAAACCTCGAAATCAGGGCCGAGCGTGCGATACTTCATGCGGAATCTCCTCGGCGCCGCCGCCGTGATCGGACCGCGCCGCGACGGAGATAGTGACGGCGGTGTCCATCGTCACGTTCCCGACGGTGCGAAACAGGTCGGGAATGGTCTCCACCGCGATGAGCAGACCGAGCACCTCGAGCGGGATGCCCATCGCCAGCGCGACCGGCGCGACCGAGGCGACGAAGCTGATCGTGCCGGGCAGCGAGATCGACCCCATCGTCGTGATCGCCGCGGTCGCGACGCCCGCGGCCATCTGTCCCGGCCCGATCGGCAGCCCCAGCCAGTGCGCGACGTACAGCGCGACCGCGAGGTTCATCGCCGGGCTGGTCGCGCGGAACACCGCGACCGACAGCGGCAGGACGATCCCGGCGGTGGCGGGCGACGCGCCGAGCTCGGTCGAGGCCTTCAGCATCGCCGGCAGCGAGGCGAGCGACGACTGGGTGCTGATCGCCACCGCCTGCGCCGGCGCGACCGCGCGCGCGAACCGGCCCAGGCTGACCCGGCCGCCGATCATCCCGATCGGATAGGCGCTCAGCAGGACGATGAAGCCGATCGCCGAGACGCAGACGATATAGTGCAGCAGCGCGCCGAACGCCGCCGTCCCGGTGCGCGCACCGACCCCGTAGGCGAGCGCGAAGATGCCGATCGGCGCGAGCTTCAGCACCCATTTGATGATGATCAGCAGCGCGTCGACGACCGCCTGGAAGAAGCCGGTCAGCACGCGGCGGCGATCGTCGGGCAGCTTCGTCACGGCAAAGGCGAACGTCAGCGCGAAGACGGTGAGCGGCAGGAACGAATCGCTCGATGCCGCGGCGACGATGTTGGTCGGCACGATCGTGTCGAAGAACGCGCCGATCCCCGGCACCGGCCCGACCGGGGCGGCACCGGTCAGCGCGGCGCGGAGCGCGGCGCCGAGCCCGCGTGGCAGCGGGAAGGCATCGAGGATCAGCGGCATCACCAGCGCGGACATGATCGTCGAACTCCACAGGATGACGACGATCATCACCATCGCCCGCATCGTGATCCGCCCGGCGCGTGCCGCCTCGGTCGTCGCGCCGATCCCGGTGACGAGCAGCCCGACGACGAGCGGCACGATCACCATCTGCAACCCGTGCAGCCAGGCCGCGCCGATCGGCTGTGTCACCGCCGTCGCCGCGAGCGCGTGGGCCGGCGACCAGGCCGCCGCGGCGATGCCGATCCCGATGCCGCCGAACAGCGCTGCGAGTATCCGTGTAGTCTGCGACATGCTCGCCCTTCGTGTTCCACCGCGCTATCAGCGATGCCAGAGAGCGATACCGGACGGAAAGCATTGACGATGGCAAGGAAATATTTCGGCACCGACGGCATTCGCGGTGCCACCAACGCATCGCCGATGACCGCGGAGATGGCGATGAAGGTCGGCATGGCGGCGGGCGCCTATTTCCTGCGCGGCGATCACCGGCACCGCGTCGTGATCGGCAAGGACACGCGGCTGTCGGGCTATATGCTTGAATCCGCGCTGGTCGCGGGCTTCACCAGCGTCGGCATGGACGTGGTGATGGTCGGGCCGATGCCGACGCCTGCGGTCGCGATGCTGACCCAGTCGATGCGCGCCGATATCGGCGTGATGATCTCCGCCAGCCACAACCCCTATGCCGATAACGGGATCAAGCTGTTCGGCCCCGACGGCTTCAAGCTGTCCGACGAGGCCGAGACCGCGATCGAGACGCTGATCGACGGTGATGTGCCGCTCGTCGCGTCGAGCAAGATCGGCCGCGCGCGCCGGATCGACGATGCTCAAGGGCGCTACATCCATTTCGCCAAGTCGACCTTCCCGGAAAATCTGCGGCTCGACGGGATGCGGATCGTGCTCGATTGCGCGAACGGCGCCGCCTACAAGGTCGCCCCCTCGGCGCTGTGGGAACTCGGCGCGGACGTCGTCGCGATCGGCGTCACGCCCGACGGCACCAACATCAATGACGGCGTCGGCTCGACCGCACCGCAGGCGCTCGCCGAGACGGTCGTCGCGAGCGGCGCGGATATCGGCATCGCGCTCGACGGCGACGCCGACCGGCTGATCGTCGTCGACGAGACCGGCACGATCGTCGACGGCGATCAGCTGATGGCGACGATCGCGGCAAGCTGGGCGCGGCAGGGGCGGCTCAAGGGCGGCGGCCTCGTCGCCACCGTGATGTCCAATCTCGGCCTCGAACGCCATCTCGCCGCGCAGGGGCTCGGGCTGGTCCGCACCCAGGTCGGCGATCGCCACGTGCTCGAAAAGATGCGCTCCAGCGGCTATAATGTCGGCGGCGAGCAGTCGGGGCACATCATCCTGAGCGACTATGCCACGACCGGCGACGGCCTGGTCGCAGCCCTCCAGATCCTCGCCGAGGTCAAGCGCTCGGGCGCGCGCGCGGGCGAGGTGCTCCACCGGTTCGAGCCCCTGCCGCAACTGTTGAAGAACGTCCGGTTCGGCGGCGGCAAGCCGCTCGACGACGAGGCGGTGAAAGCGGTGATCGCGCAGGCCGAGGCCGAACTCGCCGGCAAGGGCCGGCTCGTCATCCGCCCGTCGGGCACCGAACCCGTGATCCGCGTGATGGCGGAGGGCGATGATCCGGGTCAGGTCGGGCGCGTCGTCGACCGGATCTGCGACGCCGTCCGCAAGGTCGCCGCCTGATGCTCGAGATGCGCCCCGCCTGCGAACGCTGCGCCGCCGAGCTTCCCGCCGACGCGCCCGGCGCGTTCATCTGCTCGTACGAATGCACCTTCTGCGCCTCCTGCGCCGACGCGCTCGACGAGCGCTGTCCCAATTGCGGCGGCGAACTCCTCGACCGCCCGACCCGGTTCGGCGATGCCCCCCCGCAAAGGCCGGCCTCGGGCCGGCGGCACTAAACTCCTCTCCCAACCTCAACCACCCCGGCGAAGGCCGGGGCCCAGTTGGCAAGGTCGCAGTAACGAAGCGCTGCGCTCAGCCAGCGACGTTCCCCAACTGGGTCCCGGCCTCCGCCGGAGAGGTGGCGAGGGCATGGCCCTGTCCCGCACCGCACCGACTATGCCATAGCCCGACCCATGACCTCCAACCCCGCCCGGCACCGCCAATGACCGCGAGACTCCTCATCATCGCCGGCTCCGATTCAGGCGGCGGCGCCGGCATCCAGGCGGACATCAAGACCGTCACGATGCTCGGTGGCCACGCGATGACCGCCATCACCGCGATCACCGCGCAGAACACGCTCGGCGTACAGGCGGTCCACCCGGTGCCCACCGACATCGTCCTCGCGCAGATCGATTCGGTCGTGTCCGACATCGGCGTCGACGCGGTAAAGATCGGCATGATCGGCTCGGCCCAGACCGCCAACGCCGTCGCCGACCGCCTGACGTCAATGTCTTCCCGCGACCCGATACCGATCATCTTCGACCCGGTCATGATCGCCAGCAGCGGCTCGGTGCTCGCCGCCCCCGACACGATCGCCGCCTTCGCCCGCCTCATGCGGATCGCCACGCTCGTCACCCCCAACCTCCCCGAACTGGCAGCGCTGGGCGGCGAGGCGGCGGTGCGTGCCCTCGGGCCCGCCGTGCTCATCAAGGGCGGCCATGCCGAAGGCCCGCGCGTCACCGACCGCCTCGTCACCGACGCCGGCGAAACCCTCTGGACCAACCCCCGCATCGAAACGCGTCACGCACACGGCACCGGCTGCACGCTCGCCAGCGGCATCGCTACCGGCCTTGCGCAGGGCATGCCGCTCGACGCAGCCATCGCGCGCGCGATCGCGTTCGTCCGCGCCGCACTTGCGCAGCCGCCGGGGCTTGGCGCAGGGCACGGGCCGATGGGGCACGCGCTCGGCGTCAGCCCGTTCGACCAGCTGAAAGACCGCACATGCCCGGCATGAAA
Source organism: Sphingomonas sp. PvP018 (assembly GCF_017876865.1). NCBI lineage: Bacteria > Pseudomonadati > Pseudomonadota > Alphaproteobacteria > Sphingomonadales > Sphingomonadaceae > Sphingomonas > Sphingomonas sp. PvP018. The sequence continues at coordinate 2,769,807 of NZ_JAGIOU010000001.1, forward strand.
CATGAAAAGCTCTGCGTCGGCCCCGTCGCCGGCGTCGACGAGGCCGGTCGCGGTCCGCTCGCCGGCCCGGTCGTCGCCGCCGCGGTGATCCTGCCGTCAAAGGGCGTGCCCCGCGGCATCGACGATTCGAAGAAGCTCTCCGCCTCCGAGCGCGAACGGCTCTGCGCGCGGCTCAAGGGCTGTGCGATCGTCGGTATCGGCATCGTCGAGCCCGACGAGATCGACACGCTCAACATCTACTGGGCGACGATGAAGGCGATGACGCTCGCGGTCGACGCGCTCGCCACCGAACTCGGCCACGCGCCCGGCCACGTCCTCGTCGACGGCAACCGCCTGCCGCGCTGGACCTACCCCGCCACCCCGCTGGTCGGGGGCGATGCGAAATCGCTGTCGATCGCCGCCGCCTCGATCGTCGCCAAGCACACGCGCGACCTGATCATGATCGCCGCCGCCGACGTCCACCCCGAATATAACTGGCATTCGAACAAGGGCTATGGCTGCGCGCACCACATGAAGGCGCTGCGCGATCATGGCCCCACACCGATTCATCGCCGCAGTTTCGCCCCCGTCGCGGCGGCCTATCTGACGCGCGAGGGCCTTTTCGCGAAGGAAACGACGAACTGAGTCTTTCGCGCCACACCCCAAGGGCTTGAGGCGCGAGTCTGTCACGACTCAACATCTGGGCGACGGCGACTCGTTTGGTCGCACCGACGGATTCGCGCCCGCGCGCCGTTCATCAAACTCTGCTTGACGGAGTCGGACAATTCCGCAGCTATGGGGGTCGACAAGGGGCGCAAAAACATGGGTTTGATCGACACGATCGCGCGGCCGCGCGCGGTAAAGAAGGTAGCGGCGCCGGCCGTGCAGCCCGCGCTGCCGCTCGACCAGATCCTGCGCGGCGACTGTATCGAGCGCATGAAGGCGCTGCCGTCGAACTCGATCGACATGATCTTCGCCGACCCGCCCTACAATCTTCAGCTCGGCGGCGAGCTTTATCGCCCCGATGGCAGCCATGTCGACGCGGTCACCGACGAGTGGGACAAGTTCGACACCTTCGCCGCCTATGACCGCTTCACCCGCGCCTGGCTGAAGGAAGCACGCCGGATCCTCAAGGACGATGGCAGCATCTGGGTGATCGGCAGCTATCACAACATCTTCCGCGTCGGCGCGGCGGTGCAGGATCTCGGCTACTGGATCCTCAACGACATCGTCTGGCGCAAGACCAACCCGATGCCCAATTTCCGTGGCACGCGCTTCACCAACGCGCACGAGACGCTGATCTGGGCGTCGAAGGGCGAGAAGGCGAAATACACCTTTAACTACCGCGCGATGAAGACGCTCAACGACGAACTGCAGATGCGCAGCGACTGGGAATTCCCGATCTGCGGCGGGCCCGAGCGCTTGAAGAAGAACGGCACCAAGGTCCATCCGACGCAGAAGCCCGAGGCGCTGCTCTACCGGATCCTGCTCGCCTGCACCAAGCCCGGCGACGTCGTGCTCGACCCGTTTTTCGGCACCGGCACGACCGGTGCGGTCGCCAAGCGGTTGGGGCGCAGCTGGATCGGGATCGACCGCGAGGGCGAGTATATCGAGGCGGCGCAGGAGCGGATCGAGGCCGCGCTGCCGCTCGACGAATCCGCGCTGGCGACGATGATGAGCCCGCGCGCGCAGCCCAAGGTCGCGTTCGGCGTGCTCGTCGAGAACGCGTATCTCGCGCCCGGCACGGTGCTGACCGACGGCAAGCGCCGCTGGCGCGCGACGATCCGCGCGGACGGCTCGCTGCTCAGCGATTGCGGCACGATCGGCTCGATCCACAAGCTCGGCTCGACGCTCCAGAACGCACCCGCCTGCAATGGCTGGAGCTTCTGGCATTACGAGAGCGACAAGGGGCTGAAACCGATCGACGATCTCCGCCAGACCTATCTGCTGGCGACGACGGTCTGAGCTTTACCGTGCAGCGGTATCGATAGGTCCTGCTTGAACCTGTTCTCCCGCGAAGGCGGGAGCCCAGGCTGGGTCCCCGCCTTCGCGGGGAAACAAATCGCGCTTGGCCAATAGTGGGAACGGTCATATCCGGCACACCCCGCTGACGGAGTAGCTCGATGACCTTCCACCTCCGCCCCGTCCAGTTCGTCGACACCCCGATCGGCCATCCCGACGGCAGCGTCGCGCGGCTCGCGGGCGGGATGCAGTGGTTCGCCGCCTATGAGGTGATCGAGCGCGGGACCCGTCGCACGATCCCCGTCGCCGACGTCGCGACTTTGGGCGACCGCGCGGCGCATCTTCACGCGCTCATCACCGCGCCCCGCGCGCCCCTCCCGCTCGGCGAGCGCATGCTGCGTTTCGACCAGCCGCTCGTCGCCGCTATTCTCAACGTCACCCCGGACAGCTTCTCCGACGGCGGCAAACATGTCGACGACCCCGCCGCCGCCGCGGCCGCCGGGATCGACATGGCCGCGGCGGGCGCGACGATGATCGATGTCGGCGGCGAATCGACCCGCCCCGGTGCGGCGGCGGTCTGGGAAGGCGACGAGATCGCCCGGCTCGTCCCCGTCGTCGAGCGGCTCGCCCGCGCCGGCGCGATCGTCTCGGTCGACACGCGCAAGGCGGGCGTGATGGCGGCGACGCTCGCCGCCGGCGCGCATATCGTCAACGACGTCGCCGCCCTGCTGTGGGACGACCGCGCGCTCGAGGTCGTCGCGGCCAGCGGCTGTCCGGTCGTGCTGATGCACTCGCCCGACCCCCGCAAGGGCGGCCACGGACGGACCGGCTACGCAAACGTCGTCACCGACGTGTTCGACTGGCTCGAGGCGCGGATCGCCGCGGTCGTCGCGGGCGGGGTCGATCGCACGCGGATCATCGTCGATCCCGGCATCGGCTTCGGCAAGACGCTCGCCGACAATCTCGCGCTGCTCAACGGCCTCGCGATATTCCACGGGCTTGGCTGCCCGATCCTGCTCGGGGCGAGCCGCAAGCGGCTGATCGGCGCTTTGTCGAACGAGGCCCCGGTCGGCGACCGGCTCGCCGGATCGCTCGCGCTTGCGCTCAAGGGTGTCGAGGCGGGCGTCCAGATCCTGCGCGTCCACGACGTCGCCGAGACCGTTCAGGCGCTGCGTGTCTGGCGCGGGATGCGTGACCTCGCACTTGTCGGTGGCTGACCCGGCCCCGATCTTCTGGTCACATGTTCGGGGCGGAATATCGCCGCATTGCAGCGAAATGCGCGATCGCGCATTAGACAAGGCGTCAGCAAGGAGCCTTTCGTTTGATCGTTACCGCAACACCGCGCCTAAGCCAGATCCTCAGCGAAGTCTGGCGCCCGTTGCTCGGGCTCTTTGTCTGGGACGTCGTGGTAACCATCACCTATTATGTCCTGCCCTTTCACGCGCCGTCGCTGCCGCTGACGCTGTTCGGCACCGCGCTCGCGCTGTTCCTCGGCTTTCGCGACAATTCCGCCTATCAGCGCTGGTGGGAAAGCCGCGGCCTCTGGGGGCTGATGACCAACGCCTCGCGCAGCCTTGCCCGCATGACGCGCAACCTGCTCCCCGAACCCGAAGGCCATGATCTCAAGCGGACGATCGTCCTGCGCCAGATCGCCTATGTGAACGCGCTGCGCTGTCAGTTGCGCCGCCAGCCGGTCGCGCCCGATGTCCTGCGGTTCCTGTCGGAGGACGAGGCGTCGTTCGCCCTCGCGCGGACCAATCCCGCCAACGGCCTGCTCGACGGCACCGGACGGCGGATCGACATCGCCCGCCGCAACGGCTGGATCGACACGATCCAGCAGGCGTCGTTCGAACGGCTGCTGGTCGATATCGCCAATGCGCAGGGCGGGATGGAGCGGATCAAGAACACCCCGCTGCCCAACCAGTATCGGTTCTTCCCGACGCTCTTCACCCGGCTGTTCTGCATCCTGTTGCCGATCGGGCTGGTCGAGACGCTCGGCTTCGCAACCCCGATCGGCTCGACGATTGCAGGGCTGATGTTCCTCGCGGTGCTTCAGATCGGCGACGACCTCGTCGATCCGTTCGCGGACACGATCCACGACGTGCCGCTCAACGCGATGTGCCGCACGATCGAGATCGACCTGCTCCAGGCGATCGGCGACGAGGCCCCCGAGCCGCTGAAGCCGGTCAAGGGCGTGCTCTGGTAGGTCGCCGCCTTTCGTCCGGCTCCAGGACAACGTCGCTTGGGGTCAGGCGACGTTGTCGATCCCGAGCTCCGCGAGCTTGCGGTACAGCGTCGACCGCCCGATCCCGAGCCGCCGCGCGACCTCGGTCATCCGCCCGCGATAATGACCGATGGCCAGCCGGATGAGGTCCGATTCGATCTCCTCCAGCGTGCGCAGATGCCCGTCGGCACTGAACAGCGTCACCCCGCCGCCAGTGGCCGCGCTCGCGGGCTCAGGCCGGCGGCGGCTGCCGAGCGCCGCGATCTGCGGGAAATCGGCCCGCGTCAGCGCGTCGCTCTCGCACAGCACCGCGGCACGGAAGAGCGCGTTCTGCATCTGCCGGACATTGCCCGGCCAGTCATATTGGACCAGCAGCGCCAGCGCATCGTCGGTGATCCCGAGCGGACGCAGTCCCGGCTGCTGCGCGATCCGCGCGAGCAGGTGGCGGGCAAGCGCCGGGATGTCGCCGGTCCGCTCGCGCAGCGGCGGGATCGTCACCTGCACCGCGTTCAGCCGGTAATAGAGGTCCTCGCGAAACCGGTCCGCCTCGACCTCGTCGATCAGCGTCGTGTTGCTCGCGGCGATCACCCGGACATCGACCTGCTGCGGATGCCGCGCACCGAGTGCATGGACGTCGCCCGTATCGAGCAGATGAAGCAGCTTGATCTGCGCGTCGATCGGCATCGCGCCGATCTCGTCGAGGAACAGCGTGCCGCCGTCCGCCTCGCGAAACCGGCCGATCTTGCGCTCGAACGCGCCGGTAAAGGCGCCTTCCTCGTGGCCGAACAGCTCGCTCTCGACAAGATTGGCAGGGATCGCGCCGCAATTGACGCTGATCATGGGGCGTTTGGCGCGTGGCGACGCCGCATGGATCGCCTCCGCCACGACCTCCTTGCCGACCCCGCTTTCGCCTTCGAGCAGGATCGCGACGCGGCCGCGCGCGGCCTTGGCGGCGATCGCCAGCGCGGCGCGGAAATCGGGCGACGAGCCGACGATCTCGTCGAACGCGAGCAGCGCGGGGATCTTCTCGGTCAGCGGGCGCAATTCGCCCGCGGTCGTGCCGGCGACGACCGCATCGAGCGAGGCGAGCAGCCGGTCGGGCGCGAGCGGCTTGACCAGGAAATCGGTCGCGCCCGCGCGCATCGCGTTCACCGCATGCTCGACCGATCCGTTCGCGGTCAGCATCAGGATCGGCAGTGCCGGACGGCGATTGCGCAGCTCGGCGATCACCGCCGAGGCGTCCTCATGCGGTGCGGAATGGTCGAGGATGATCGCGTCGAGCTGCATCCCGTCCTGCGTGCCGAGCGTGGCGATCGCCATCTCGCCGTCGCTCGCGAACACGGTCCGCCAGCCGCCACGCGACGCCAGTGCGGACACCAGCCGCCGTTGTGCAGGCTCGTTGTCGATCAGTAGTAGCAGGCGCTGCCCGTTGCGCGTCATGGCGAATCCTGTCCCGTTTGCGGACAGTCTTTAGCGTTTTCAGGTAAAGGGCGACTTAAATATCGCTTTGGGGCGGTTGCGAAGCGCTCCGATCGTGTCGCGGCGGCTGCACGACGGCGTGAAGCCGGGGTTTGGAAGCGCGGGGGTTGAGGCTGGGGCACCGGCCCGATAAGGTCGCACCGATAACAGAATGGCGAGGGACGGATCATGGCGGACGATGCAAACATCAAGGGTCATGCTGCGACCTATGACAGCGTCATCGGTGTGATGAAGATCGGCGCGATCGCCTGTGCGGTGATCGTCGCGATCGTCATCTGGCTGATTTCCTGATCCGATGAAGATCGCCGTCCTCAAGGAGCAGGTGGACGGCGAGCGGCGGGTTGCCGCGACGCCAGAAACCGTCCGCAAGTTCGTCGCGCTGGGCGCGACGCTCGCGGTCGAGGCGGGGGCCGGCCAGTCCGCGTCGATCGCCGACGCCGCCTATGCCGATGCGGGGGCGAGCGTCACCGACCGGGCAGCGGCGATTTCGGGTGCGGACATCGTGCTCGGCGTGCAGGCGCCGGATCCGGCAACGCTGGCGGGCGCCGCGCCCGGCGCCTGGGTCGTCGCGAGCTTCAATCCCTTTGGCGAGCGCGCCCGGGTCGATGCCTATGCCGCGGCGGGCCTCGAGGCGCTGGCGATGGAGTTCATGCCGCGGATCACGCGCGCGCAGTCGATGGACATCCTGTCCTCGCAGTCGAACCTGTCGGGCTACAAGGCGGTGCTCGACGCCGCGGCTGAATATGGCCGGGCCTTTCCGATGATGATGACCGCGGCGGGGACGATCAGCGCCGCGCGCGTGTTCGTGATGGGGGTCGGCGTCGCCGGGCTCCAGGCGATCGCGACCGCTCGCCGGCTCGGGGCGCAGGTTTCCGCTACCGACGTCCGCGCCGCGACGCGCGAACAGATCCAGTCGCTCGGCGCGAAACCGATCTTCGTCGAAAGCGTCGCCGGGATCGAGGGCGAGGGGACGGGCGGCTATGCGGGCGAGATGAGCCCGGAATATCAGGCCGCGCAGGCCGAGCTTGTCTCCGGGCACATCGCCAAGCAGGACATCGTCATCACCACCGCGCTGATCCCCGGCCGCCCCGCGCCGCGGCTGATCTCGGCCGCGCAGGTCGCGAGCATGAAGCCCGGGTCGGTGATCGTCGATCTTGCGGTTGAACAGGGCGGCAATGTCGAGGGTGCGGTCGCGGGCGAGATCGTCGAGGTGAACGGCGTCAGGATCGTCGGCCACCGCAACGTCCCGAGCCGGCTCGCTGCCGACGCCAGTGCATTGTTCAGCCGCAATTTGTTCAACTTTCTCAGTGCCTTCTGGGACAAGGAGGCGGGGCGGCCGGTGCTCGATGCGGAAATCGGCGACGCGATCCGCCTGACCCGCGATGGCGCGGTCGTCAATCCGCGTTTGCAGCCATGACCCGGCACGATACAAAACCCCGTTTGCGTCTCAACATTCGCAACATTCGCGGGGCTCAGGAGGGCTGAGATGGACTTTATCGCGATCCTGTCGATCTTCGTCATGGCCTGTTTCGTCGGCTATTATGTCGTCTGGTCGGTGACACCCGCGCTCCACACGCCGCTGATGGCGGTGACCAACGCGATCTCCAGCGTGATCATCGTCGGCGCGCTGATCGCGTCCGCCGCGGCGGGATCGCCGGTCGCGAAATATCTCGGTCTGCTCGCGGTCGTGCTGGCGAGCGTCAACATCTTCGGCGGCTTTGCAGTCACCGCGCGAATGCTGGCGATGTACAAGAAAAAGGAACGGCCGGTCGCCAAGTGACCGTTACGGATCCGAGGGGAACTGAGTGATGCATGACGTAGCCGTGAACCCCTGGGTCGCGCTGGCCTATCTCGTCGCCGGCATGTGCTTCATCCTCGCGCTGCGTGGTCTGTCCAGCCCGGCGACGAGCCAGCGCGGCAACCGGTTTGGCATGATCGGCATGACGATCGCGGTCGTCACGACGCTGGTCACGCATCTCAACGTTGGCATCTGGGAGATCGTCGTCGCGATCGGCATCGGTGCCGCGATCGGGCTCGTCACCGCCCGGCGGATCGCGATGACCGCGATGCCGCAGCTCGTCGCCGCGTTCCATTCGCTGGTCGGGCTTGCCGCAGTGCTGGTCGGGGTTGCGGCCTATCTCAACCCGCAGGCATTCGGCATCTCGGACCTGATGATCCCGCTGCTTGGCGATCCGGTCGCGATCATTCGGCCGGTCAGTCGGATCGAACTGGGGCTGGGCGTCGCGATCGGCGCGATCACCTTCTCGGGCTCGGTCATCGCCTTCCTGAAACTCAACGGCAACATGGGCGGCAAGCCGATCATGCTGCCCGGGCGCCACGTCATCAACATCGCGCTGCTTGCCGCGATCCTCGGGCTGATCGCCTATTTCGTCACCAATCAGGAGCCGTGGATCTTCTGGACGATCACGGCCCTGAGCTTCGTGATCGGCTTCCTGCTGATCGTGCCGATCGGCGGCGCGGACATGCCGGTGGTCGTCAGCATGCTCAATTCCTATTCGGGCTGGGCGGCGGCGGCGATGGGCTTCACGCTCCACAACACCGCGATGATCATCACCGGCGCGCTGGTCGGCTCGTCGGGCGCGATCCTCAGCTACATCATGTGCCGGGCGATGAACCGCAGCTTCATCAGCGTGATCGCCGGCGGGTTCGGACAGTCCGCCGATGCCGGCGGCCCCGCGACCGCCAGCGACCGCCCGTGGAAGCGCGGTTCGGCGGAGGACGCCGCCTTCCTGATGAGCCAGGCCGAACAGGTCGTCATCGTGCCCGGCTACGGCATGGCGGTCGCCCAGGCGCAGCACGTCCTGCGCGAGATGGGCGACAAGCTGAAGGCGGAAGGGGTGCGCGTGAAATACGCGATCCACCCCGTCGCGGGGCGCATGCCAGGCCACATGAACGTCCTGCTGGCAGAGGCGAACGTGCCCTATGACGACGTGTTCGAGCTCGAGGACATCAACAGCGAATTCGCGCAGACCGACGTGGCCTTCGTGATCGGCGCGAACGACGTCACCAACCCGGCGGCCAAGACCGACAAATCGTCGCCAATCTATGGCATGCCGGTGCTCGACGTCGAGAAGGCGAAGACCGTGCTGTTCATCAAGCGGTCGATGGGCGGGGTCGGCTATGCCGGGGTCGACAACGACTTGTTCTACCGCGACAATACGATGATGCTTCTGGCGGATGCGAAGAAGATGATCGAAGACATCGTCAAGGCGCTCGACTGACGGCGTCTGCCTGTCCGCCGGATCCGCCGAGAACCGATCCATTTGGCGTGTAATTCCGGTACGATCCATGGCCTAATCGCGTCTGGCGGGGGATGCGGCAATGACGGCGATCGACGCGCTATCGGCGGACATACGCTATGATGGCGGTGCCGCTGCGGTTCTGATTGCGGACCTTGGCGGTGCGGGGGCAGGGGATCGGCTCGCGACCGCGCTGGACGCGCTGGGCGGGCGCCTGATGGCCCGGATCGACTGGCACGTCCCGCTCGAGCGGTCCGCGACACCGCGTATCATTCTGGTCGATACGGTGGGGATCAACGCACCGCTGCTCGCCGAACGGATGGCGCAGATCGTGGCCTGGGCCGCCGATACCGATGCTGCGCTGGTGGTGGCGCTGCGGGCGGACCAGATCGACGCGGTCACCGCGCTGACGCTGGGCGGTGCGACATCGCTGCTCGTCGATCCCGGGATCGGCGAATGCGTGGCCGCGGTGGCGATCGCGATCGAACGATCGCGCCAGCCCGCCGGGGTCTTCGACGTCACGCGTGAGAGCGACGGGGCCCGGCTCGAGCGCCTGAGCGCGGAGGTCGGGCGCATCGCCGAGGCGCTTGCCCGGCTGACACAGGCAGATCATGATCGACCGTCCGATCCCCCGGCGATCGTCGGCGATCGATCGGTCGCCTATCAGGCGGCGCCCGGGGCGACGCAACACGACGCGACCGACATTCGACGCGCGATCCGCGCGCGGCGGCTTCGCGACCAATTTTTCGGCGGCACGCTGTTCGAGGATCCGGGTTGGGACATGCTGCTCGATCTCTACGCCGCCGATCTCGAGCGGCGCCGTGTGTCGGTATCGAGCCTGTGCATCGCCGCAGCCGTCGCGCCGACGACGGCGTTGCGCTGGATCGCGCGCATGACCGATAGCGGGCTGTTCGAACGTCAGCCCGATCCGCATGATCGCCGCCGCGCCTATATGGCGCTGTCGCCGCCCGCGCGCGACGCAATGCGCGGCTATTTCGGCGCAGTCTTGCGCAACGAGCTGCGGATCGCCTGAACGCATGCGCTTTGGGGCTTGCCCCGACGCCGCAGCTTTGGCATCGAACCCCGACCTCAGGGTTTCATCCCGGGAGGGCGCTTAGCTCAGCTGGTAGAGCGGCTCGTTTACACCGAGTAGGTCGGCGGTTCGAACCCGTCAGCGCCCACCATATCTCCCGACACTGGACGCGGCGGCCGAACCCCGCTTTCATGCTGCCAAGGGAGTTGAGACGCTTATGGCACGACAGAAATTCTGGTGGGTCGCGACGGTGGTCGGGAGTATCCTTCTCGCAGGGGCAGCGCAGGCGCGCCTCACGCCGGCAGAAATGCGGGCGGTTGCGACCGTCGACGCCGAGCATGAGCGCTCGATCGGGCTGCTCAAGACGGTCGTCGACCAGAACAGCGGCACGATGAATCTCGAAGGGGTCGCCAAGGTCGGTGCGATGGTCCGTGCTGAGCTCGAACCACTCGGCTTTGCGGTGACCTGGAAACCGATGCCACAGACGCAGCGGGCGGGACATCTGATAGCGCGGCACCCGGGCAAGCCTGGCGCCAAACGCCTGTTGCTCATCGGTCATCTCGACACCGTCTTCGAGCAGGATTCACCGTTTCAACGGTTCGAACGCGAAGGCGAGAGCGCGACGGGGCCAGGTGCGGGCGACGACAAGGGCGGGATCGTCGTGATGCTGTCGGCGCTGCGGGCGATGAAGGCCGCCGGTCTGCTGGACGCCGCCGATATCGAGATCGTGCTGACCGGCGATGAGGAAGATGCGGGCGACCCGGTGGCGATCGCGCGGGGCGATCTGATCGCAGCGGGCAAGCGCGCCGACATCGCGCTCGACTTCGAAGGCCTGTCGGTCGTCGAGGGTCGCGACATGGGATCGATCGCGCGGCGGTCGTCGAACGGATGGGTGCTCACCACGTCGGGCAAGACCGGGCATTCGTCGCTGATCTTTTCGGACGCCTATGGTGACGGCGCCATCAACGAGATGGCCCGGATCCTGGCGGCATTTCGCAAGGATCTGCCCGAACCCAACCTGACCTTCAATACGGGTGTGGTTGCGGGCGGTGCGACGGCGACGCTCGACAGCGACGGCGTCCGGGCGAGCGCGACGGGCAAGGGCAATATCATCCCTGCAACCGCGGTGGCCCGTGGCGACTTTCGGACGCTGAGCGAAGATCAGACCATGCGGGTCCGTGCGAAGATGGAGCGGATCGTCGCGGCGCATGCGCCCGGCACGAATGCGACGATCCGGTTCGAAAGCGGGTATCCCGCCATGCCGCCGACGGTGGGAAATCGCGCGCTGCTCGACCAGTTGAATCTGGTCAATCGCGACATGGGGCTGCCCGAGATGGCAGCGCTCGATCCGCTCAAGCGGGGTGCGGGCGACATTGCGTTCGTCGCGGGCGATGTCGACGGGCTGATCGGGCTCGGGACCGCGAGCAGCGGGGATCACGCACCGGGGGAGACGGTCGACCTTGCGAGCATTCGCCGTCAGGCCAAGCGCGCCGCGATCCTGATGGCCCGCCTCTCACGTGAGCAAAAGGATCGGTGACAAGGCTCGACGCCTCGCTGGGCTAGCGGTCGGCGACGTTCGGCTTGGCGGTCGCAACGACTGAATCGTCGTCGCGCAGCTTGAGGAACAGCGTGTCGGTCGGACGCGGAATTGCGACCGTACTGGCGGTATAGCCGTCGGGAATTGCCGCAGCGCCGGTGAACTGCGCGTCTCCGCCAACCGCGGCGAGCAGATACAGCGCGTCACCGGTCAGCAGGCAGCGCGGCGCGCCCTTGTCGCATGTCACGCCCGTGATGGTCGGCAGGCGGACAAGGGTGACGAGTGGCGCCCAGTCGCTTTCCACACCGTCTTGCAGCAGGCGGTAGCGTAGCGGGCCATAGGCCGATACGCCCAGCGCCCTGGCCGGTTCGATCGTCGCAATCGCGACCTGTGCGCTCTGGACGCGGTAGCCGTTCGCGGCGGCGATGACGGTCGAGGCGCGTCCGTCGACCGTGGCGATCTCGACCTGTTCGCGTCCGCTGAACCGGGTCGCCCCCGCGCCGCGGATCGAAAAGGTCAGGCTGGCATCGAGCGGCATGACGGTGCTCGACGGCAATATGATCGGCAGCGACGCTGCGTGCGCCGCCGGGGCGATGGTCTTGTCGATGAGTGTGACCGAAGGCCGCGCTAGAGCGACATGCACGGTGACCGGCAGCACGCGACCATCTTTCAGCGTCACCCGCCCCGATCGATCCTGGTCTGCGGTCCAGGCGGCGACCGGAGCAGGCGTGTCGACCGTCATGACGCGTTCGTCGGCTTTGCCGGTTCGTACCACCGCACCAGGGCTGAATACCGCGCCATCGACGCTCAGGGAGGCGACGGTGTCGAGCCGCGTGCCCGTCAGGACACCATGAAGATCGCCGGCGTGCAGCGTGAACGCGTCGATCCGCCCCGTCTCCGTCAAGGCGGTCAGGGCGATCGTGTCGACGTCAGCGATTCCCTGCTGGCGGACGAGCAGGCTGACCTGCCCCGCCGCGATCTGCGCCTTCGGGATCGTTGCGGTGATCCGGCCATCCGGCAATGCGGCCCATTTGAGCGGCTCGGTCGTGCCGGACGTGCGGGCGAGCGCGATGTCCTCGACACAGGCGGCGGCTCCGCCCTCGATCGTCAGGCTGTTATCGCGTCCGGCGATCACCGTGGTGCCCTCGATCGCGCGCCAGCTGTTCGCGCGCGGGCTCTGGATGCGAAAGCGTGGACCGTCGAACGGGGTGAAGCCCCATACGCCGTGAAGCGTGGCGTCAAAACCGGCTCGCAGGTCGCCGCCGTCGCTGCCCGGGCCGGCAAGAAGGAAACCCCCGCGTTCGACATCGGCGCTGACCGGGAGATCGAGCGTGCTGCCGTCGGCCCGCGTTACGCGCACCGCCATCGCATGCGCATAGCGCGTTGCATAGATCAGCGGCGCGCCTTCGACTGGAAGCAGTACACCCTCTCGTGCTCGACACAGCGCGCGACCGGGCGCGATCGTGCGCAGCGGCGGCGGCTCGGGCGCCTCGATTGCCGGGAGCGCCGCGACCATGACCGACTTGGGCTTTGCAAAGGAAGGCGCCGCGTTCAGCAACAGCGACAGGCGCGACTCTGCCGCGCGGCCGAGGGCGGGGATATACTGGAACTGGGTCGACTGGAATGCGCCGAAAATCCGGGCAAGATCGCGAACGACACCGATATAGGAGCTGTAATAGCCGTATCCGGCCTCGGGTGTTGCGGCGAGTTGCAAGGCCAGATCGGTGGGGGCGCCGACGAGGGTTTCGGTCAGCGATGCGCTGTGACTGTCGGCCAGCAGTAGCGAGCTTCGGCTCTGCGTCAGGCAGGCCGCCTGGAGATCGATCGCCTGCTCGAGGCATTCGGCCTTGAGCGTGATTGACAGGCTGCGGGTCAGGACGGGTGATACGGTCTCGATCCGTTCAGGATGCGTGCGCTCGAGGCGGTGGATCGAGTCCAGGAACGTGTCGAGCCGCGCGCGGTCGAGCGACGCCTGGTTGAGCTCCTGCGAGGCGCGGACGAACGCGCCGGGCTGTTTGCGGACGGCGTCGACGATCGAGTCATAACCCCCGCCGGTTTCCGGCGCGAGGAAGAGGATCAGCTGGCGTGCGCCAGCGGGCACGGTCAGGTCGAGAGTGTTTTTCTTCCGCTCCCACGTCTTGGCCTGCGTGAACCAGTTTTTGGGGGGCGGATTGGTCGCGCCGCGCAGGAATGCGGCCACCAGCAGGTAATGGACACCCTGATCACGGGGTAAATCCGCACTCACCGCGATCCGGTCGCCTTCGCTGAGATTGGGCACCTGCCCGATCGGCAACCTCGTCGCACCGTGCGTCACCATGACGTTCAGCGCCGGACCAGACAGGTCGAAGGCCGCGGGGTCGGCCTGTGCCGGGGTCAGCGGCAGCAGCGCGGCGAAGAGCAGCGCGATGCGTCCCGATCGGGTAATCGACGCGCCGAGGGGGAATCGCGAAACAGCCATGGGCGCTACCCGTGGCGACAGGGCATGGCCATTTTAGGGCGGTCGCACGGGTCTAGACCGCGACCTTCGCGTTCGTGCGGCCCTCGTCGCCGAAGATCCGCAGGTACCGGGCAATCTCGCCCGGATCGCCGGTCGCCTTGGCTGGATTGTCCGACAGCTTGACCGCCGGGCGTCCATTGGCCTGCGTGACCTTGGCAACCAGCGAAATCGGCTCGAGTCCGGCCATGCCATCGGGGTCGCACCCTCGGAAGTCGTTGGTCAGATTGGTCCCCCAGCCAAAGCTCATCCGCACCCGGCCGTGGAAATGCCGATAGGTCTCTTCGATCGTGTCGACATCCATGCCGTCCGAAAAGATCAGCAGTCTCGTTTTAGGGTCGCGACCCTGTGCCTTCCACCAGGCAATGATCGCTTCGCCACCGGCGATCGGCGGCGCACTGTCGGGGCGGAAGCCCGTCCAATCGGCGACCCAGTCGGGCGCGTTGGCGAGGAAGGCGCTCGTTCCGAACGCGTCGGGCAACGCGATCAGCAGATTGCCGCCATAATGGCGTCGCCAGTCATCGAGCACCCGGTAGGGCGCATCCGCTATCCCCCGGTCGTCGTCGGCCAGTGCGGCATAGACCATCGGCAATTCATGCGCGTTGGTGCCGATGGCTTCCAGATCGTTATCCATCGCCAGCAAGACGTTCGACGTGCCGATGAAACGGCTGCCAAGCCCTTCCTTGAGCGCCTCGACGCACCAGCGTTGCCACAGAAAGCCATGGCGGCGGCGCGTGCCGAAGTCGGACAGGACCAGATCGGGCAGATCCCTCAGCCTTTCGACCTTGTCCCATAATTTGGCCTTCGCACGCGCATAGATCACGTCGAGCGCGAAACGTCCGCGATCGCGGACCGCCACGCGCGCGCGCAATTCATTGATGATCGCGAGCGCGGGGATTTCCCACATCGTCGTTTCCGCCCAACAGCCCTCGAAGCGCAGCTCGAACTGTCCGTCGACGGTCCGCAGCTCGTATTCGGGCAGCCGGAAGGCGGCGAGCCACTGCAGGAACTCGGGCGCAAACATGCGATCCTGGCCATAGAAGCTGTTGCCAGCGAGCCAGATCAGCTCCTTCTTGCCGAACCGCACGGTACGCGCATGATCGAGTTGCGCGCGCAGTTCGCCTTCGTCGATGATATCGGCCAGCCGCACGCTCGTCGTGCGGTTGATCAGGGTAAAGGTCGTCTGCACCTTGGGATGCAGGTGACGGATCATCTGCAACATCAGCAGCTTGTAGAAATCGGTATCAAGCAGGCTGCGGACGATCGGGTCGAGCCTGAAGCCGTGATCATAGGTACGCGTGGCAATATCGGTGACGGCCATGCCGGTCTCCTTCCGGGGCGTTCAGCGCAGCAATGCAACGATATCGCGTGCAATGTCCGCTGGCGGTCGCGACGCGCCGGCCGTGACCGTCGATACGGTCGCCCAGCGGCCCAGCAGCCCTGCCGCCGCCATCGCGGCATAGTTGATGCGGACGCGGTCCTGGAGCCCGGTATCCGCTTCATACGCGTCGAACGCATCGTCGGTATAGGAGCGCTTGCGCTTCTGGCGGATCAGCCCGCGTGCAATGTCTGCCGGCGTATCGAGGTAGACGGACAGATCAGGCGTCGGCAGGGCAAAGCTGCGCGTCTCGAGATCCGCGATCCAGGCCATCATCGTATCCGCTTCGTCGACGGGCACCTGCGCCGCCTGATACGCCATGTTCGACGCGATATAGCGGTCAAACACGACGACGTCGTTCGCCGCCATCGTTGCCATCAGGTGATCGCGCGATTCCATCCGGTCGAGCCCATAGAGCACGGCGGCGGCCTTTGGCGTCGTGCCGCGTGGCAACGTGCCCGCGAGCATCGCCCCCAGCGCCCAGCCGCCGACCGTGTCCGTATAGCGCGGGAACGAAATGACCGCGGCGCTGCGCCCGGCGGCCTGCAACTGGTCGACGACCAGTGCGGAGGCCGTGGCCTTACCGGCGCCGTCGGCGCCTTCGATAGCGAGGAGGAAGCTCATCGCGCTCCCCTAACCGACCGGCGCGTGCAGGTCGATAAAGCTGTGCTGACGCAAATATACGGGAAGTGCGGCCTGGCGGGGATGTCGGCCGCCCTTGGCGATGCCGTGAATCATTCAATCGGCCACCACCGCCCAGCGCGTCATTGGCAAAGTTTCTGGTGGTGGCGGATCACCTCGTCGATGATGAACCGCAAAAACTTTTCGGAGAATTCCGGATCGAGCTGGGCTTCTTCGGCAAGCCGACGCAACCGCGCGATCTGACGCTCCTCACGTCCGGGATCGGCAGCCGGCAGCCCGTGCTCCGCCTTGTGCCGGCCAACCGCCTGCGTCACCTTAAATCGCTCGGCAAGCATATGAATCAGTGCCGCATCGATGTTGTCGATGCTCTGGCGATAGCCGCTCAGCAGGTCGTCGGGCATCGTGTAACCTCCACCTATTGCCGTCGCCTGCCTTTTGGTGAGGGTTTGCCAAGCCGGCAAGGGTTGCTTTGCGAGGCCGTAACCGTCAGAGGCACGGGCAGATGAGCGCCACCGTCCACCGCCTCGACTCCCCTCGTTCGAATCCCGGGCCACAGCCTTCGCTGGACCCGATGGTCAAGCTCGTCACCACCGACATGGACCAGGTCAATGCGGTGATCGTCGCGCGCATGACCTCCGATATTCCGTTGATCCCCGAACTGGCGGGTCATCTGATCGCGGGCGGGGGCAAGCGGATGCGCCCGATGCTGACGCTCGCAAGTGCACAGCTGCTGGACTATGCCGGGACGCAGCATCACCTGCTCGCGGCGGCCGTCGAATTCATCCACACCGCGACGTTGCTGCATGACGACGTCGTCGATGGCTCTGACCTGCGGCGTGGGAACCGCACGGCGAACATCATCTGGGGCAATCCTGCCAGCGTGCTGGTCGGCGACTTCCTGTTCAGCCGCAGCTTCGAACTCATGGTCGAGGCGGGCAGCCTGAAGGCGCTCAAGATCCTTTCATCGACCAGCGCGGTCATCGCCGAGGGCGAGGTCAACCAGCTGACGGCGGCCCGCCGCGTCGATCTGGGCGAGGAGCGCTATCTCGACATCATCGGCGCAAAGACCGCAGCGCTGTTCGCTGCCGCCTGCCGAATCGCTGCCGTGGTGGCCGATCGGCCCGAGAATGAAGAGGCGGCACTCGACGCCTATGGCCGCAACCTCGGGATCGCTTTCCAGCTTGTCGACGACGCGATCGACTATGTTTCGGATGCGGATACGATGGGCAAGGATGCGGGCGACGATTTCCGCGAAGGCAAGATGACCCTGCCGGTGATCCTCGCCTATGCGCGCGGGTCGGCCGAGGATCGTCAATTCTGGAAGGATGCGGTCGAGGGGCGTCGTGACACCGATGCCGACCTGCAGCATGCCGTGCGCCTGATCCGGGCAACCCGCGCGATCGACGACACGTTTGCGCGGGCGCGGCATTATGGTCAGCGGGCGATCGATTCGATTGCGGGCTTTGCCAATGGCGAGGCGAAGGACGCGATGATCGAAGCGGTCGAGTTTGCGGTGGCTCGCGCTTATTAAGTTCAACCGGCTGAGGCAGACACAATAACGGCGGCCGATCGCTCGGCCGCCGCATCTTCGTTTACCGAGCAAAAAAGCTCAGCGGCACTTGACGTTACCGCGGTCGACCGACCGTCCGAGCAGTGCACCGCCACCGGCACCCGCCAGCGTTCCAAGCGTGCCGCCGCCGATCAGATTGGCAAGAACGCCGCCACCGAGTGCGCCGATCACGAGCCCGGTCGTGCCATCGTTGCGCTTGCAATAGGCCCGGCCATCGTTGCCGCGATAGATCCGGTCGTTGCGACCGAGACGACGCTCGCGGTAGTTGCCGTTCTGATAGCTGCGCGAAGGATCCCAGTTGCGATCGTCACCGCGCCAGTTGCGGTCGTTGCCGCGGCGCGAATCGTTGTTCCGGCGGTCGTCATGGCCCCGGCGGTCGTCATGGCGCTGTGCAACCGCTTCAACGGGCACCATTCCGGGGGCGACCACGGCGATGGACATCAGCGCGGCGATAAAATGCTTCTTCATCGGGTATTACTCCAGAACTATACTAGGATAACCCGCGCAACGCCCCAAAGGTTCATATCACTGCGTGGCGCGTCATCGAGCATGGCTGACCGTCGCCCGTCTCGACCTGCAACGTGGCATGGCCGATCCCGAAACGCTCCTGCAGCATCGTGCGGGTGGAGGTGAGGAACGGATCGCCGGGATGGCCGCCCGGCATGATCAGGTGCGCGGTCAGGACGGGCTCCGTCGTGCTCATCGGCCAGATGTGCAGATCATGGATCGCCGTCACGCCGGGCAGGGTGCATAGCGCCTCGTCGACCTGGTCGAATTCGATCCCGCGCGGCACCGCAGACAGCGCCATTTCGACGGTCTCACGCAGCAATCCCCAGGTTTGCCAGAAGATCAGGACCGCGATGACGATGGAGACCGCCGGGTCGATCCAGGAGATCCCGGTCTGCCAGATCAGCACGCCCGCGATCACGACCCCCGCCGATACCAGCGCGTCCGCGGCCATATGCAGATAGGCGCCACGGATGTTGACGTCCCCCTTGCGACCGCGCGCGAACATCCAGGCGGTGATCGCATTCACCGCGATGCCGATCCCGGCCACCATCGATACGGTCAGGCCCGCCGTGGGCGTTGGGTCTGCGAAACGCTGTGTCGCCTCGAGCAGGATGGCCCCGAGCGCGACGAGCAACAGCAGCGCATTGGTCAACGCCGCAAGAATCGTCGATCCCTTCAGCCCATAGGTAAAGCGCTTGGTCGGCTCGGTTCGCGCGAGCATCGTCCCGCCCCAGGCGACGACCAGGCCCAGCACGTCGGAGAGATTATGCCCGGCGTCCGCGAGCAGCGAAACCGAGTCGATCCGCAATCCGACCAAGGCCTCGACCGCGACAAACACGACGTTGAGCCCGATCCCGATCGCAAACGCGCGGTCGAACGATGCCGGAGCATGGCTGTGTGCATGTGCGTGCCCATGTCCTGCATGCCCGTGTGCATGCCCGTGTGCATGCCCGTGCCCGTGTCCGCCCAAAGCCCATGCTCCAATGATTCGGCCGGCGCGTAGCATCCGTCTTGCATGTGATACTAGGACGCCGCGCGATGGGATTGCAGGCCGGGGGCAAGTATCGGCAATACAGTGGTTTTCGCCGGGTTTGCGCTCAGCCCTCGGTCGCGAGCGCCTTCAACCGGTAAAGCGCGTCGAGCGCGTCGCGTGGGCTCATCGCATCGATGTCGAGCTTCGCCAGGTCTTCGCGCAGCACGTCGCACGCCACCTCCTCGATCTGCGCGGCGGCCGCGAACAGCGGAAGATCATCCAGCCCCGCCGCCAGACCGCCAGTTTTGGCACGCCCGGCTTCCAGCTTGGCAAGTACCGCTTTCGCACGCTGCACAGTGACCGGCGGCATGCCGGCGAGGCGCGCGACGGCCAGGCCGTAGCTGCGATCCGCCGGCCCGTCGGCGAGTTCGTGGAGCAGGACGAGTTCGCCCTTCCACTCGCGCGCGCGAACGTGGTGCAGCGACAGCGCCTCGCAGCGTTCGGCGAGCCGGGTCAGCTCATGATAATGCGTGGCGAACAGGCAGCGGCACCGATTGTCCTCATGGATCGCCTCGACCACGGCCCAGGCGATCGCGAGGCCGTCATAGGTGGAGGTGCCACGACCGACCTCATCGAGTATCACGAAGCTGCGCGGCGTCGCCTGCGCGAGGATCGCAGCGGTTTCGACCATTTCGACCATGAAGGTCGACCGACCGCGCGCAAGATTGTCCGACGCGCCGACGCGACTGAACAGGCGGTCGACGAGACCCAGCGTGGCCTTGGTCGCCGGCACATAGCTTCCGGCCTGCGCCAGGACCGCGATCAGCGCATTCTGGCGCAGGAAGGTCGACTTGCCGCCCATGTTGGGGCCCGTGACGAGCCACAGTCGCGAGGATTCCGACAGGTTGCAGTCGTTGGCGACGAACCGGTCGCCAGACTTGGCGACGGCGGCCTCGACGACCGGATGCCGGCCTCCCTCGATCTCGAAACAGGCATGGTCGACCAGGATCGGGCGCGACCATTGCCCCTCGGCTGCGCGCTCGGCGAGACCGGCGGCGACATCGAGCCGGGCAAGCGCATCGGCGGTCGCGGCGATCGCCTCGCGCCCTGCGAGCGCCCGCGCGGTCAGATCCTCGAGATGCGCCGACTCCGCCGCCGTGGCATGCGCACCCGCCTGCGACACTTTCGTTGCGACATCGTGCAACGCGGGCGTGTTGAAGCGTACGACACCTGCGAGCGTCTGGCGGTGTGTGAAACCGCTGTCGGGCTTCATCAGCGAATCGGCAGCTCGTGCAGGGACCTCGACATGATAGCCGAGCACGCCATTGTGCCGGATCTTCAGCGCGGACACGCCGGTCGAGGTGCGGAACTCGGCCTCCAGTGCGGCGATCGCGCGGCGTCCCCCAGCGCCGGTATCGCGCAGGTCGTCGAGTGCGGCGTCATATCCTGCCGCGATATACCCCCCGTCAGACGCTTCGATCGGTGGCGATGGTACGAGCGCACGCTTGAGCAGGTCGATCAGGCTGCCATGCCCGCGCAGCAGCGGTGCGACGTCGCTCAGCAGGCGCGGCGGATCGGTCAGCGCGTCGAGCCGCTCGCCCAGATTCCAGGCGCCGTCGAGACCGTCGCGCAACTGGCCCAGATCGCGCGGTGATCCTCGACCCGCAGCGAGGCGGCCAAGCGCCCGGCCGATGTCCGGCAGCGCGCGCAGCGTCGCGCGCAACCGTTCGCGCAATGCCTGGTCGTCATGGAACAACCGGACGAGGTCGAGCCGCGCGTCGATCGCGGCCTTGTCCATCAGGGGCGCGCCAAGATCGGCACCGAGCAGCCGCGCACCGGCACCGGTGACGGTACGATCGACCGCGTCGAGCAGGCTTCCCTTGCGGACGCCGCCGGTGGTGCAGGTCAGTTCGAGGCTTTCCCGCGTCGCGGCGTCGATCGCCATCACCTGTGCCGCCCGCCCGATTCGCGGCGGCCGCAGGAAGGGCAGCGCGCCCTTCGCATTATGTTCGAGATACGCGACCAGACCGCCCGCCGCGGCCAGCGCGGCCCGCCCGAACTGCCCGAAGCGGTCGAGGGTCGCGACGCCGTAGATCCGCTTGAGCCGCGCTTCGCCCGCACCGCTGTCGAAATCGCTCCTGGGCCGCAGCGTCGTGGCGGCCTCTGCAAAACCGCTCGCCTCGGCGACGACGATCTCGGCTGCGGCAAGTCGCGCGAGTTCGGCCCCGACCGCGTCATCGGCGACGTCGATGACCTCGAACCGGCCGGTCGACACGTCGGCTGCGGCAATCGCGACGGATCCCCCGGCTTCACCGATCGCCACGCACCAATTGTCGCTGCGCGCGTCGAGCAAGGCTTCCTCGGTCAGCGTGCCCGCGGTCACGACGCGGACGATCGCGCGGGCGACCAGCGCCTTCGATCCGCCGCGCGCCTTCGCCTCGGCCGGACTCTCGACCTGCTCGGCGATCGCGACGCGGTGCCCGGCCTTGATCAGCCGCTGGAGATAGGCGGTGGCCGCGTGCACCGGCACGCCGCACATCGGGATCGGCTTGCCCTCATGCTCGCCGCGCGCGGTCAGCGCGATGTCGAGCACCGCCGCGGCGATGCGCGCATCATCCATGAACAGCTCGAAAAAATCGCCCATGCGGTAGAACAGCAGGCAATCCTGCGCCTCGGCCTTGAGGCCGAGATACTGCGTCATCATCGGGGTGGCGGCGGGAGTGGACATCGGCGCGGGGTAGCGAAAACCGTCCGCACGTCCAATAGCGCTGCGAAGGGTTCCCAAGGGGTGACGAACAGCCACGCGTTCCGTAAAGGCAGGGGCTCCCCCTGCAGATACCCCCGAGGCCCCGCTTATGTCCGACGACAATAATCTCCAGTTCTCCGAACGCGAAGCGCTGCTGTTCCATTCGGAAGGCCGTCCCGGAAAGCTCGAGATCATTGCGTCCAAACCGATGGCGACGCAGCGCGACCTCGCGCTCGCCTATTCGCCCGGCGTGGCAATTCCGGTGCAGGCGATCGCCGACGATCCCTCGACCGCCTATGACTATACCGCCAAGGGCAATCTGGTCGCGGTGATCTCGAACGGGACCGCGATCCTCGGCATGGGCAATCTCGGCGCGCTCGCGTCGAAGCCGGTGATGGAGGGCAAGGCGGTACTCTTCAAGCGCTTCGCCGACGTCGATTCGATCGATATCGAGCTGAAGACCGAAGACGTCGATCGCTTCATCGATGCGGTCGAGCTGATGGAGCCGACGTTCGGCGGCATCAACCTCGAGGACATCAAGGCGCCAGAATGCTTCATCATCGAGCAGACGCTGCGCGAGCGGATGAATATCCCCGTATTTCATGACGATCAGCACGGCACGGCGATCATCTGCGCGGCCGGGCTGATCAACGCCTGCCTCGTGACCGGGCGCAAGCTTGGCGACATAAAGCTGGTCGTCAACGGCGCGGGCGCGGCGGCGATCGCGTGCACCGAGCTGATGAAGGCGATGGGCGTGCGGCCCGACAACGTCATCATGTGCGACCGTACCGGCGTGATCTACCAGGGTCGCGACGATGTGAACCAGTGGCAGTCGGCGCATGCCACGACGAGCAGCGCGCGGACGCTGACCGAGGCGCTGGTCGGCGCCGACGTGTTCCTCGGCCTGTCGGCGGCAGGCGCGCTCAAGCCCGAGATGGTCAAGGACATGGCGGCCGCGCCGATCATCTTCGCGATGGCCAATCCCGAGCCCGAAATCCGCCCCGAACTGGCGATGGCTGCGCGTCCCGACGCGATCGTCGCGACGGGACGGTCGGATTATCCGAACCAGGTCAACAACGTGCTGTGCTTCCCGTTCATCTTCCGCGGCGCGCTCGACGTCCGCGCGACGGGGATCAACGACGCGATGAAGATCGCCGCGGCCAATGCGATCGCCGAGCTCGCGCGCGAGCGTGTGCCCGAGGAAGTCGCGCTGGCCTATGGCGTCAGCCACAGCTTCGGCCCTGCCTATATCATCCCTGCGCCGTTCGATCCGCGGCTGATGGAGGTCGTTCCCGTCGCGGTCGCCAAGGCGGCAATGGCATCGGGCGTCGCGACCAAGCCGATCCTCGACATCGAGGCGTATCGCCAGTCGCTGCGTGCGCGTCTCAACCCGACCACCTCGGTGCTGTCGATGGCCTATGAGGGCGCGCGGGCGCATCCCAAGCGCGTGATCTTCGCCGAGGGCGAGGAAGAGGTCGTGCTGCGGGCGGCGATCGCGTTCAAGGAGGGCGGCTATGGTACGCCGGTGCTGGTCGGCCGCGACGACGTGCCGGACCGGTTGCGCGCGCTGGGCGTCACCGATCCCGAGAGCTTCGAGCTGCACAACAGCCGCGTCTCGCCGCTCGTGCCGAAGATGGTCGAGCTGCTCTATGCCCGGCTCCAGCGTCGCGGCTATCTGCGGCGCGACTGCGAGCGGATGGTGAACCAGGATCGCAACATCTTCGGTGCGCTGCTGCTGCAGCTCGGCGAGGGCGATGCGATGATCACCGGCATCACGCGTACCTATGGCGAGACGATGCGCCAGATCTACCGCGTGATCGATCCGGCCGCGGGCAAGACGCCGTTCGGTATCCATCTGCTTGTCGGGCAGAGCCACACGGTGTTCATCGCCGACACCACGGTCAACGAGCGCCCGACCGCCGAACAGCTCGCCGATTTCGCCGAGCAGACCGCAGCGGTCGCACGTCGCATGGGGCATGAGCCGCGCGTCGCGTTCCTGAGCTATTCGAACTTCGGCAATCCGAAGGGCGAGTGGCTCGACAATATCCGCGATGCGGTGACGGTGCTCGACGGCCGTCAGGTTGGGTTCGAATATGAGGGCGAGATGGCGCCGGACGTGGCGCTCAACCCGAAGCAGCTGGCGAACTATCCGTTCGCGCGGCTGTCGGGGCCGGCGAACGTGCTGATCATGCCGGGTCTTCAGTCGGCGCATATCTCGGCCAAGCTGCTGCGCGAGCTTGGTGGGGATTCGGTGATCGGGCCGATGCTGATCGGCATGGAGAAGCCGGTGCAGGTGGCACCGATGACGAGCACGGCGAGCGAGCTGGTGACGCTGGCGGTTCTGGCCGCGGGTGGGATTGCTCGGTGAACTCTCCCTCTCCCCTTAGGGGAGAGGGAAAGCGCGCGGAGCGTGCGAGGGTGAGGGCAGTGGCGGGAATGCGGCGCGTGCCCTCACCCTCCCACCGCTTCGCGGCGGGCCCCTCCCTCTCCCCCGGGGGGAGAGGGGTTGTGGTTAGGCGTCGATGCTGGTGCCTAGCGAGGCGTGGACGAGGCCGCCGTCGACGGTAATGGTCTCGCCGATCACGTAATCGCCGGCGCGACTGGCGAGGTAGATCGCGGCACCGGCCATGTCCTCGTCGACACCGACCCGCTTGGCCGGGATGCCCTGTGCGACCGCGTCGCCGTGATCGCGGGCGGCCTTGTTCATGTCGCTGGCGAATGCACCGGGGGCGATCGAGGTGACGTTGATCGAATCGGTCACGAGCCGCGCGGCCATGCGCTTGGTCAGATAGATCAGCGCCGATTTCGACGCGTGATAGCTGTAGGTTTCCCACGGGTTGAGGCGCTGGCCGTCGATCGAGGTGATGTTGATGACCTTGGCCGGCCGGTCGCGCGAGCCCGAGGCCTTGAGTGCGGCGTGAAGCGCCTGGGTCAGGAAGAAGGGCGATTTGACGTTGAGGTCCATGACCTTGTCCCAGCCGACCTCCGAGAACTCCTCGAACGGCACGCCCCAGGCCGCACCCGCATTGTTGACGAGGATGTCGAGCTGGCTTTCATGCTCGGCGAACTGCTCCGCGAGTGCCTTGCAGCCGGCGACGGTCGAGACGTCCTGCGGCAGCGCGATGCAGTTGGGGCCGAGTTCGGCCGCGGCGGCTTCGCAGACATCCGCCTTGCGCGACGAGATATAGACCTTCGCGCCCTGCGCGATGAAGCCCGCCGCGATCATCTTGCCGATGCCGCGGCTGCCGCCGGTGATCAGCGCGACGCGGCCGTCGAGACGGAACAGGGTGGTCGTATCCATGCGACATCCTCCAGAGATTTTTGCGACTGGTATCGCCGCGCGGCGTGCGTAGCAAACCCGTTTTTCGAATCGCCGTGGTTTGACGAGGTGGTGCGCCGTACTGTCATCGCAAAGCCGGTCATCCTGCGCGCTCTTGATGGGTGCGGGACTAACGATCCCGGCCCGCATGGGCGTGTCCGCTGCATCAGCGGCAGAACATCGGAAAAGGGCGGCATGGTCGGCTAAAAAAGGGGCTCGTCGGCGCGGCAACACGCTTCGTCGGATATGGTTCCGCGACGCCTTTCAATTAAATCCGCACTCCCGTAGCCAGACTGGGACGAACGGGTTTTGACCGGGGGGTCTCGATGAATTTCAAGGCGTTAGCAGCGCGTTTTGCGCTGGTGGTATCGTGCGGCCTGATGACGGCCACACCGGCAGCGGCCCAGTTCTGGCAGTGCGTGACCTTTGCCCGTTCGGTGTCGGGCATCGAGATCCGCGGCAATGCGAACACCTGGTGGAGCCAGGCCGAGGGCCGCTACGAGCGTGGCCATGCACCAAAGGCCGGTGCCGTCCTCGCTTTCTCGCCTACCTCGCGGATGCGCGTCGGCCATGTCGCGATGGTCTCGAAGGTCGTCAGCGACCGCGAAGTGCTCCTGACCCATGCCAACTGGTCGCGTCGCGGTGCGATCGAAACGAATGTCCGCGCGATCGACGTGTCCGACGCGGGTGACTGGAGCATGGTCAAGGTCTGGTACGGGCCGCAGGGCGATCTCGGTACCTCGGCCTATCCGACCAAGGGCTTCATCTATTCAGGCCATGCGCCGCGCGGCGAGATGCTCGACGCCCCCGCCCAGCCGTCGCTTCAGATGGTCAGCGCGCCCAGCGCGACGCAGCGCGCCAATGCCGCCCAGCTCGCCACGGTGCAGCATGGCCCGACCGACCCGCGCGGCATCTTCACGCTCGTAAACGACGCGGGCTGAACCAGTTAAGCGATTACCGGGCCGCCATCGCCCGGAACGTCAGCGCATCGCCGTTCATGCAATAGCGCTTTCCCGTCGGCTTGGGGCCGTCGTCGAACATATGGCCGAGATGCCCGCCGCAGCGTCGGCAATGCACTTCGGTCCGCGCAATCCCGAGCGTCGAATCGACCCGGGTCCGCACCGCATTGGGCAAGGGCTGCCAGAAGCTCGGCCATCCCGTCCCGCTCTCGAACTTGGTCTTCGACGAGAACGCAGGCAGCGCGCAGCCGGCACACGAAAAGATCCCCGCGCGATGTTCGCCGTTGAGCGGGCTTGAATAGGGCCGCTCGGTCGCTTCCTTGCGCAGCACGTTATACGCGTCGGGCGACAGCTTCTTGCGCCACTGCGCGTCGCTCAGCGTGACCTCGAAGCGCTCCGCGGCCTGGGCGGACTGCGACGAACAGCCCCAGAGGGCAAAGCCCGCCGCGCCGGCGCCGGCGAGCGTGAGGAACGTGCGGCGATCGGGCGATGTATGTGTCATGGTCATGATATAAGTACGAACCTTGCCGCGAACAGGATGCGCGCGGAGGCGGGCGATGAAAGTCAGTAGCGGCTGATCTCGACCGGGAGCGAACGATAGCCGTGGACGAAACACGCGGCGACCCGGGTGGGGGCGCCGACCACGTTGATCCGCATGCGGCGCTTCGCCATTTCCTCGAGCAGGATCGCGAGCTGCATCTCGGCGAGCCTTGCCCCGACGCAGCGGTGGATGCCGTGGCCGAAGGCGAGATGACGCCGCGCATTGGGACGGTCGACGCGGATCGCGTCGGCATCGTCGCCGAACACGCTTTCGTCGCGATTCGCCGAGAGATACCAAAGGGCGAGCTTGTCGCCGGTCTTGATCGACTGGCCCTGCAGTTCGGTATCTTGCGTTGCGGTCCGCCGCATGTGCGCGAGCGGCGTCTGCCAGCGGAGGATCTCGCTCACGGCGTTGGGAATGAGCGCCGGATCCGCTTCGAGCATGGCGCGGGCGTCGGGAAACGCGTCGAGGCCATAGGCCAGCGCCGACATCGAATTGCGGGTCGTGTCGTTGCCCCCGACGATCAGGAGGATCAGGTTTCCGATGAATTCGTGATGCTCCATATGCGCCATCGCATCCGAATGGATCATCATCGAGATCAGGTCGGGGGTCGGCGGTCGGTCGATCTTGGCGTTCCACAGCGTCTGGAAATAGGCCCCGCAATCAAACATATGCGCGAGCCGCTGCTTGCGCGTCTCCTCGTTCTTGACGAGTTCGATGTCGCCCGCCCAGTCCGACCACAAAGTCAGCTTGCGCCGATCCTCCCAGGGGAAATCGAACAGGATCGCCAGCATCTGCGTCGTCAGTTCGATCGCGACGCGGTCGACCCAGTCGAACGGCCTGTTCCAGTCGAGCCCGTCGAGGATCTCCGCGGTGCGCCGGCGGATGTCGGGCGCCATGCGGGTCATCTCGCTCGGCGTGAAGGCGGGGGCGACCGTGCGGCGCTGGCTGGTGTGGATCGGGCGATCGCGCGCGATGAACATCGGCATGCGAACGTCGCGATCGCGGTCAAAATCGGCGAGCGTGATGCCGCCGGCTTCGGAGGAGTAGAGGTCGGGCAGCGACTCGACCTCGACGATCCCCCGGTAGTTCGAGACTGACCAATAGGGGCCGTAATCCGAGCTCGCGACATGGTGGACCGGGGCATGCGCGCGAAGGTGGCGGAAGGGCGCGTGCCAGACATCGTCGCGGTAGAGGTCCGCGCGACTGACATCGAGCGGGTCGATCGGGTGTTTTCCGGTTGCCGCCCCGTTGGTTACGCGCTCGCTGATCGGAGCCGTCGTGATTTCGCCTGCAAGCGTCGCCACCCATCACTCTCCTGTTTTCGGGCAGGAGACCAAGTACTGACAGCGATGTCAACAACCTGTGTCAGTGGGGCTTCGCGCGGCGCCAGAAGGGCCGCGCGCTGCCTGACTGGAGCACGCCGCGGCGGAACAGTCGTGCGCCAACGACGATGAAGATCGTCACCCACAGGGCCTGCCAGGCCAGCGCCGCGACGTGCGGCCAGAGCTCGGGGGAATTGGCCGCGTGCCCGGCCATCGCGAAGGGCGAGGAAAGAGGAAACAGCTCGGCGAGCGTCGCGATCCAGCTGCCGGGGCGCGAGACCGCGGCGGACGAGAGGCCGAACATCGCGACCTGAAGGATCGTGATCGGCAGCGACAGCATCTGGATCTCGCGCATCGTCGAGGCCTGCGCGCCGACGCCGAGAAACACTGATCCCAGAAGCAGATAGGCCATGGTGAAATAGCCAGCGAACAGCAGCGCGAACATCGGTCCGCCGACTGCGGGACGGAGATCGCCGATCGCCGCCGCCGCGCCTGCGGGAAGCAATGTCGTGACCTGTCCGACGACGGTTCCCCAGAAGGCGACGAACAGCACCGCGACGCCGAACATGCCGATCAGCTTGCCGAAGAACACCGATTCGAGCGGGACCGCGGCGGCGAGCACCTCGATCACCTTGTTGTTGCGCTCCTCGGCCATCGTCCCGACGACCTGGCCGGAGAGGAACAGCGTCAGGAAGAAGATCCCGAACACCGCGAAGAAGGCGGACTGATGCTGGCCACCGACCGAGCCGCGCGACCGCGTGATCCGGGTCTTGGTCACGTCGATCCGGGGCAGCGTGCCGCCCGCCTGTTGCGCCGCCAGCGTCGTCTGCGCGAGCGTGGCGAGATAGCCAGCCGCGCGGTCGCCGCGTGGACCATAGAGGATCTGTGGCGCCGCGAGCGGGCCGTAAAGCACTGCGGCGGCGTCGATATCGTTGCGGTTGAAGGCGTTGCGCGCCTGTGCCGCCGGATCGGCGGAGGCCGGCTGCGTGGTCAGGTCGGGTGGTCCCTCGCCTGGCCGGAAGATGCCGCGCAGCCGCGTGTCGGCCTCGGCCATCATGCGCGACTCGGCGGCGGGGAGGATCGCGATGATCTGCGCCTTGTCCTGCGCGCCGTCGGTGACGCTGGCCGCGCCGAGCCCGCCGACCGCCCCGAAGGCGCCCATGATCAGCGGCGCGAACAGGAAGAGCAGGAAGATCGGGGTGAAGACGGTCGCGGTGAAATCGCGGCGGGCGATGGTGAAGGTCTGGCGCAGCGTGCGGCGGAAGCGGGTCATGGCTGCGCCTCCTGCTGGCCGACGATTCGCACGAACGCCTCGTGCAGCCCGGGGCGTTCGATCGAGAGCCCGGAAATGCCGTATCCGGCGTCGATCAGCCGCACCAGCAGCGTCTCGATCCCGCCGCCCGGCAGTTCGAACCGCCAGCCGTCGCG
This sequence comes from Sphingomonas sp. PvP018, assembly GCF_017876865.1. Lineage (NCBI taxonomy): Bacteria > Pseudomonadati > Pseudomonadota > Alphaproteobacteria > Sphingomonadales > Sphingomonadaceae > Sphingomonas > Sphingomonas sp. PvP018. Next base: position 2,799,166 of record NZ_JAGIOU010000001.1, read on the forward strand.
ATCGGGCAGCGCGTCGGGGGGCAGCACGCCGCGGATCGCGGGGTCGGGACGGTGCGGGGTGTAGTGGACGCGCTGGGGCAGGACGCCGCGCGCGTCGTCGACGGTGCCTTCGAACCGGCGCTTGCCGCCGGCGATGATCGCGAGCCGGTCGCACAGCCGTTCCGCATGGCTCATGATATGCGTCGAGAACAGGATCGTCGCGCCGCGATCGCGCTCGACAAGGATAAGCTTTTCAAGACGTTCCTGGTTGACCGGATCGAGCCCGGAAAAGGGTTCGTCGAGCACGAGCAGATCGGGCTGGTGGACGACCGAGCCGAGCAGCTGGACGAGTTGCGCCATGCCTTTCGACAATTTGCGGATCTTCTCGTCGACCGCATGGCCGAGCCCCGCCCCCTCCATCAGCGTGACCGCGCGCGCACGCCCAGTCTTCCAGTCGAGACCACGCAGCGCGCCCATGAACGCGATCGCCTCGCGTGCCTTCATCGCGGGATAAAGTCCCCGTTCCTCCGGCAGATAGCCGACATGATCCGAAGCGTCGCGCGGGCTGTCGAAGCCCAGCAGCGTGCGGTGGCCTTCATCGGGCTCGATGATCCCGAGCAGCATGCGCAGCGTCGTGGTCTTGCCCGCGCCGTTCGGCCCGAGCACGCCATAGATCGCACCGGCCGGCACGGCGATGTCGACGCCGTCGACGACCCGCCGGTCGCCGAAGCGCTTGACCAGCCCGCTGGCCTTGACCGCCCATTCCTCGCCCACGCGCAAACTTCCTTCAAGCCGAGCGGCTGTGGTAGCGGGCGGACGTGCCCGACGACAAGCCATCCGACCTCGAATCGCGCGTGAAGGCCAAGGCGGCCGAACTGGGCTTTGCGGCGTGCGGGATTGCGCACGCGGATGCGGCGCCGCTGGCGGGCGAACGGCTGCACCAGTGGCTGGCCGAAGGGCGGCATGGCGACATGATCTGGATGGAGGAGCGGCGCGATCAGCGGGCGAGCCCCGCCGGGCTGTGGCCCGAGGTGCGCAGCGTGATCGCGCTGGGCATGAGCTATGCGCCGAAGGACGATCCGCTGCGGCTGGCGGAGCAGGGCGAGGTCGGCCGGATCTCCGTCTATGCGCAGGGCGCGGATTATCACGACGTCATCAAGCGGCAGCTGAAGGCGCTCGGCCGGTGGCTGGCGAGCGACGCGGTCGGTGTCGAGTATCCGTTCGATCTCAAGGTGTTCGTCGACACCGCCCCGGTGATGGAGAAGCCGCTCGCGGAGGCGGCGGGGCTGGGGTGGCAGGGCAAGCACACTAATCTGGTCAGCCGGACAGAGGGCAGCTGGCTGTTCCTCGGCGCGATCTACACGACGCTCGAACTGAAGGGCGATGCCGCGGGTCGGGATCTGTGCGGGAGCTGCGACGCGTGCCAGCGCGCATGCCCGACCGATGCGTTTCCGGCGCCCTACAGGCTCGATGCGCGGCGTTGCATCTCGTATCTGACGATCGAGCATGCGGGGGTAATTCCGCATGAATTCCGGGCGGGTATCGGCAACCGCATCTATGGCTGCGACGATTGCCTGGCGGTGTGCCCGTGGAACAAGTTCGCCGCCGCCGCGAACGCCAATCTCGCCTTTGCGCCGCGTGCCGAGTTGGTCGCGCCCGAGATCGCCGATCTGATCGCGCTCGACGATGCGGGGTTCCGCCAGGTCTTTGCCGGATCGCCGATCAAGCGGATCGGGCGCGACAAGATGGTCCGCAACGCGTTGATCGCGGCGGGGAATAGCGGCGATCCGGCCTTGTCGGAGGGCGTCGCGGCGTTGCTGGGCGACCCGGCGCCGGTGGTGCGCGGGACGGCGGTGTGGGCGTTGTCGCGACTCGACGCGGCGCGATTCGCGGCCGAGAAAGCGGATCGTCGTGGCGGCGAAAATGACGACGGCGTCCGCGCGGAATGGGACCGGGCGAACTTAAGCTGACGCGGGCCAAGTGACGCGCGACAGGGGAAATTATTCACAAACGGGAGTGTAGGGGCGCGCATTCGAGACTTGCCTTGCGGGGGCAATGCGGACAGCGGTGGCGGTCCAAGGGGCGATGATTGCATATGTTGGCATTTTCCACTGCTACGATGGTCGCCGCGCTGGCGGTGCAGACCGTCGACCCGCTGCCCGTCGCGCCGGTCCCGGTTGCGCCGTCGACGGTGGTCGCGGACGAGCAGCGCGTGCCCGAATCGCCCGTCGTGCCGGTATCGCCGCCCGTCGTGCCGGTATCGCCGCCCGTGGTGCCCGTAGCGCCGGTTGCAGCGCCCCAGACTGTCCCGGTTCCAGCGCCCGTTCCCGCCGAGCCGAACGCGCAGAAGGACATCGTCGTCGTCGGGCAGTCGCGTGATGCGGGGGATCCGCTCCGCGGCGTCAATGCCCAGGCGTTCGGCGCGACGCAGGCGGTCGACAGCGCGGTCGTGGGGCCGGTGGCGCGGGTCTACAAGCGCAAGGTGCCGAGCCCGATCCGCAAGGGTATTCACAACTTTCTCTATAACTTGCGCGAGCCGATCGTGTTCGTGAACTTCCTGCTGCAGTTCAAGCCGGGCAAGGCGGCGGAGACGGTCGGGCGGTTCGTGATCAATTCGACGGTCGGCGCGGCGGGGGTCATCGACGTCGCCAAGAAGCGGCCGTTCCGGCTGCCGCGCCGGTCGAACGGCTTTGCCAACACCTTGGGGTATCACGGGATCGGCAACGGGCCGTTCCTGTTCCTGCCGCTGGTCGGGCCGACGACGGTGCGCGACCTGATCGGCGGGACGCTCGACCGCTTGCTGTTGCCGACCGCGATCGGGTCGCCGTTCACCGATGCGAGCTACACGGTGCCGGCCGGCGTGCTCGGCGCGCTCGACCACCGCGCCGATTTCGACGAAACTCTCAAGTGTTTGCATGACGATGTGGGCGATCCCTATGCATCGTCGCGCGCCTTCTACCTGCACCGGCGACAGGCGGAGATCGATCATCTCCACCGCCGGCCGCCGGCGCCGCCGCCCGAATGCCAGGCGGCGCTGCCCGCGACGCGGATCCCGGTCGGCGCGGCGGGCGCGACCGAAACGGTGCCGCCGCCGGGGCCCTGAGCGGCCTAGCGGCCGCCGTCGCGGCGGGTGAGCGCGGCGACGCAGCTCGCGCGGTCGATCGTGCTGCCGTCGAGCTCGCGCGCGTCGATATAGGTGACCTTGGGCTCGCCCGATCCGGCGGGGTAGAGATAGGCGTCGAGCACGCAAATTCCGCTCTGGAACTGGAGCTTGCGCGCCGCGCCCTCGCGGACATCGGCGTCGGGATCGCCGAACAGCCGGGTCAGCCCGGCGGCGGTCTGGCCGATCACGCGTTCGAGCCCGACGCTGGTATAGGGGATGGCGGGGCGGCCTACGGGCGCGGTCGCGACCGGTGCGGCGCAGCCCGCGAGCGCGAGGCCGAGGGCCATCGCCAAGCCCGGGGCGGAGCGCGAGATTGCGAAGCCTTTCAACGCGTTGACACGTGATCTCGTCATCAGCTGGTCCCCCGGGCGCGCACCGCTGCGCGCGTCCCGTGATAAAAATGCGTCGCCATCGCCGCGCCCAGCACGGGGGCGGCGATGTTGAGGATCGGAACCACGAACAGCGCGGTGTTCGCAAGACCCAGCACGAACCGCGACGCCCGCGTCGTCGCACGCCAGCCCCGCATCGCCGCGGCGTCCATGTGGCGCGCCGCGACCATGTCGCCCAGATCGCGCCCGAGCAGCCAGCCATTGACCACGAAAAACGCCGCCGCGGTCCCGACCCCGGTGACGAGCAGGCCGATATAGACGGGCACCATCAACAGGTTGACGAGCAGCACGCGGAACGCCGAGCGCAATCCCATCGCGAGGCTGCGCGCGAAGGGTACGGGCCGCGCGGTGGCGAGACGGGCGGGATAATGCCGCGCCTCGACCGCGGCGACGACATCGTCGGCGAAGATCCCGACGACCGCGATCGCGACCGCGCGAAACAGAATCCAGACCGCGAGGATGGTCAGGAACAGCGCGACCGCGGCGGCGATCCCGGCCTGGTCGCTGCCGAGCCAGGCGGCGAAAATCGCCTTTGCGCCCAGCCACATGAGCAGGCCGAGCGCGGCGAAGACAAGCAGCGTCACCGCCATCGACTTGGCAAAGACGCGCAGCACCGGCGGATCGCCGAGCTGGCCGAGCGAGAGGAAAAAACCGCGGATCATGCGTCAGCGATGGCCCGCCGCCTCCGGGCCGTCAATGCGGGGCGGCGACTCAGAGCGTGCGGATCAGGCGGACCGCGCGGGCGATCCAGACGGGGCGCTCGATCTGCTGGGGCGCGGCATCATCGCCGACCGGAATAAGCGTGGGACTGCCGTCGGTTAGCGCGACCAGACGGCCAAAGGCGAAGCGGCCGGCGGGGCGGGGGACGAGCACGTCGCGGTAGAGCGCGCTCTCGAATTCGTCGGGGCCGAGCGTGGTGCACCAGAGGACGTCGCCCGTGCGGTAGTCGCCGACGCCGGCAGCCACCGTCACCGCGACCTGACCCGGCTCGACATGCGGCGGCGTGGCGAGATTGGGGCGGGTAGGGGCTTGAATTCCGGTCGAATCCAGGATCGCGACGACGGGCAGATCGGCGCGTTCGGGCATCGTCACGAGATCGACCGCGGCGACGTCGAGCGCGGCGGCGATCCGGTTGAGCCAGCCGACCGACACGGTCCGCGTCCCCGTCTCGAGCCGGCCGATCGTCTGCGCGGTTGTCGGGGGATCACAACGCCTTGCGACGTCGTCGAGCGTCAGTCCCTTGGCGCGGCGGACGGCACGGATAGCAGTGATCATCGACAGGCTCCGTCGCTTGCACAAACCAGATAGGTTGGTTTCTCTTGCAATTTCTGGTCGAATATGGCAAGACAAACGGGACTCGGCAAATGGAAAGGGCGGCGCATGCAGGATCTGATCGAGGTCGCGATCGACGGGCGGGGCATGCGGCGGGAGCCTGACAGGGAAGGTGACAGGGTGGTTGAGCGGGACCCTGGCCGGGAAGTGCAGAGGGAAGGTGTCGCGCGGGGCGGGCGGAGCGTGACGGTCAACCGGGCGGAGTCGCCGCTGACCTGGCTGCGGTCGCGCGGGCTGATCGATGCACGGCAGTTTGCGGCGGGCGAGCGGTTGCGCGCGGCGTACGAGACCGCGTCGATCGCGCCGAGCGTGACGATGCGCTGGACGCCACGGGTCGATGGCGGCGGGCAGAATGCGCTCGACCCGACCGTCGCGCAGATCGCGGCGAAGCGGCGGTTCGACGCGGCGATCGCGGCGGCGGGGCCGGGGCTCGCCGATATAGCGTGGCGGGTGGTGTGCGCGGGCGAGGGGCTGCCCGCGGCGGAGCGCGCGCTGTCCTGGCCGGCGCGCGCGGGGCGGCTGGTGCTGACGCTCGCGCTCGACCGGCTGGCGACACATTATGAGGGCGGGGACGTCAGAGGGCGCGAGGGTGGCGGCGGCTCGCCTTTGCGCGGCGACGCGGGTAAGGGCGCGGCATGCGCTTCGATCTGATCAAATGTCATGGCTCCGGCAACGATTTCCCGCTGATCGACGCGCGTGCGCTGTCGCTGGGCGATGCGGACTGGGCGCGCGTCGCACGCGCGCTGGCGGATCGCGCGGGGCCAGTCGGCGGCGACGGGCTGCTGCTGCTGACCGCGGGTGACGAGCAGGGGCGGGCGTTCGGGATGCGGATGTTCAATTCGGACGGGAGCGAATCGGAGACGTGCCTCAACGGGCTGCGCTGTGTCGCGCGTGCGGGGTTCGCCGCGACCGGGCTGACGCGCGCGACCGCGCGGCTGAAGACGAGCGATGCGCTGGTCGTGCGCGACGCGGAGATCGCGCCGGGCGTGTTCACGGTGCGCGAGACCGCGGGGCCGGCGTCGCTCGACGTTGCCGCCTGGCCGATGCATGTCGATGCGGACCAGATCGTCGAGACGCCGCTCGCCGGGCTGCCCTCGACGCGCGCGTTCACCGCGGTGGCGATGCCCAACCCGCATCTGGTGGCGTTCGTCGAGGCGGTCGACGATGCCGAGCTGGTCCGCGTCGGCGAGGCGTGCGAGGCGGCGCCCGACTGGCTGCCCAACCGCGCCAATGTGAGCTTTGTCGAGCTGCGCGGGACCGACCTGTTCGTCCGCACGCATGAGCGCGGGGTCGGGCTGACCGACAGTTGCGGCAGCGCGATGGCGGCGTCGACCTTCGCCGCGTGCCTGACGGGGCGGATCGCGTACGACACGCCGACGACGGTGTTCAACCGCGGCGGGCTGGTCCGCGCCGAGGCGGGGGCGGACGGGATGGTGACGCTGTCGGGCAATGCGACGGTCGAATGGACCGGGTCGGTGACGGTTGATCTGGATCCGGGCGAGCCGGGTGCGCGCGACCTGGTGATCGCGCGGCGGCATGACGAAGAGATTGCCGCCTGGGAAACATTGCGCACCGGAATGTAAAAAAGCGTGTGCATCGTTGCGGCCGGGGTGGCCGTATCTTCGCCGCGGCAGCCGGATCATCGGCGCCGATCAGGAGAGACCGTCATGACCCCCCTGTTTCGTACCACGATCATTGCCGCCGCTGTCGCCGTCAGCGGCACCGCGCTGGTCGCCGCGCAGACCAACCCGATGGTCGGCGGCGCCGCGATGTACCCGACGAAGACGATCGTCGAGAATGCGGTCAATTCGAAGGATCACACGACGCTGGTCGCCGCGGTCAAGGCCGCCGACCTGGTCGAGACGCTGTCGGGACCGGGGCCGTTCACGGTCTTCGCGCCGACCAATGCCGCGTTCGGCAAACTGCCCGCGGGGACGGTCGATACGCTGCTCAAGCCCGAGAACAAGGCGCAGCTGGCGGGCGTGCTGACCTATCATGTCGTGCCGGGGACGATCATGGCCGCCGACATCGCGGCGAAAGCCAAGGCGGATGGCGGGACTGCGAGTTACACCACCGTGCAGGGTGAGCCGCTGATGTTCATGAAGTCGGGCAGCGGCTGGGGCATCATGGACGGCAAGGGGCACAAGGGGCGGATCACGATCGCCGATGTGCGCCAGTCGAACGGGCTGATCCATGTGATCGATACGGTGATGCTGCCGTGAGGGGGTGAGGGTTTCTAGCCTCACGTGCCCTCACCCTCCCACGCTTTGCGTGGGCCCCTCCCTCTCCCCCGGGGGGAGAGGGGTTTTGGGGTCCCTCTCCCCCTGGGGGAGAGGGAAGGAGGAGCCTTTAGGCGACGGGAGGGTGAGGGGTGGTTGGGATAAGCGGTCTCGAGCCTCTCGTGCCCTCACCCTCCCACGCTTTGCGTGGGCCCCTCCCTCTCCCCCGGGGGGAGAGGGGTTTGTTTAGCTGATCAGGAGGCCGGCTAGGGCGGCGGACATGAGGTTGGCGAGGCTGCCGGCGGCGAGGGCGCGGAGGCCGAGTTTGGCGATCATCGGGCGCTGGTTGGGGGCGAGGCTGCCGGTCACCGCCATCTGGATCGCGATCGACGAGAAATTGGCGAAGCCGCACAGCGAGAAGGTGATCACCGCGATCGTCCGCGGGCTGAGCCCCGGTTGCGTGCCGAGCGAGATATAGGCGACGAATTCGTTCAGCACGATCTTCTGCCCGAACAGCCCGCCGGCGATCCCCGCCTCGCTCCACGGCACGTTCAGCAGGAACATGATCGGCGCGAAGACATAGCCGAGCAGACCCTGGAAGCTCAGCCCGGGCAGCCCGATCATGTTGCCGAGCCCGCCGAGCAGGCCGTTGGCAAGCGCGACTAGCGCGACGAAGGCGAGCACCATCGCGCCGACCGCGACCGCGAGGCGGACGCCGGTCTGCGCGCCCTGTGCCGCCGCCATGATCAAATTGGCGGGCTTTTCCTCGTCATGCGTCGCCTGCGGCATGGGTTCGCCCGCGGACGATTCACCGGGCAGGTCGCCGAGCGCGAGCTCGCCCTCGGGCGGCGTGACGCGGTCGGGCATGATGATCTTCGCCATCAGGATCCCGCCCGGCGCGGCCATGAAGCTGGCGGCGAGGAGATAGTCGATGCGGATCCCCATCGAGGCATAGGCCGCGAGGATCGTGCCCGCGACGCCCGCCATCCCGCTGGTCATCACGGTGAAGAGCTGCGCGGGGGTGAGGCCGGCGAGATAGGGGCGGATGACGAGCGGCGATTCGCTCTGGCCGACGAAGATGTTCGCCGCCGCGCAGAGCGATTCGACCTTCGACACGCCGATCACCTTCTCGATCCCGCCGCCGACCCAGCGCACGACGAACTGCATGATGCCGAGATAATAGAGGATCGAGACGAGGCTGGCGAAGAAGATGATGACGGGGAGCGCGGCGATCGCGAAGCTCTGGCCGCCGATCTCGGGGGTCGCCATCTTGCCGAACAGGAATTCGGTGCCCTTTTGCGAATAGCCGAGCAGATTGGCGACGCCGCCCGACATGCTTCCGAGCACGACCTTGCCGAAGCTCGAATAGAGCACGAGGATCGCGATGCCCGCCTGGAGCGCGAACGCGGCGCCGACGATCCGCAGCCGGATCGCGCGGCGGTCGCTCGACAGCAGCACCGCGATGCCGAGGATGACGGCGATGCCTGCAAGGCCGATGATCAGTCTTTCCATGGACGCCCTGCGTTTTGGTACGGTGACACACGCGGCCCCCCGGCTGCGCAAGCGGCCGACATGACACGGGTACGCCGTGCTCGCCAGTCATTTGACGCCTGCACGCTTTCAGAAGGGCTAGGCATTTGACGGCGCGCGGCATTTCGCTAGCGTCCGGCGCGATGACCACAGACCTTCCCGCGTTCCCGCGTTCGCTCTTCATTTTCTCTGTCCTCTATGGCGGCATGGTGTGCATCGCCGGCGTGCTGGGGGTGAAACAGGTCGCGCTCGGGCCGCTCGCGGTCGAGGCGGGGATCTTCGCGTTCCTGCTGCTGGTGGTGATCAGCAGCGCGATTTCGGAGCTGCACGGGCAGAAGACCGCGACGTTCCTGGTGCGGCTGGGGTTCATTCCGCTGCTGGTGTCGGCCGCGCTGATCCAGCTGGTGCTCGCGCTGCCGCATGATCCGGGGATGTACCCGCCCGCGGTCGACGCCTTCCCGGTCGTCGTCGGGCAGGGCGCACGGATGATGATGGCGGGGCTGATCTCCTACGGGATCTCGCAGACGCTCAACGTGCTGATCTTCGCGCGGCTGGCGGGGCCGGTCGGCGGCGAGGGGCGGCTGGTGTGGCTGCGCGGCATGATCGCGAGCATCGTGTCGCAGGTGATCGACACGGTGCTGTTCATCACCATCTCGTTCCTCGGCGCGCGGCCGATCGTCGAGCTGATGGCGGGGCAGATGCTGACCAAGGTCGTGCTGTCGGTGGTGCTGGTGCCGTTTGCGATCACCTTCTTCGTGCGGCTGGGGCGGCGGCTGGACCGGGTTTGATTGCGTCCGTCAGGATGACGGAAGGGGGGCCCCTCACTCTTCGTCATCCCCGCGGAGGCGGGGATCCATAGTCTTGGACGCCGGTGAGTCTGACGCGAGGCCAGCCAGTCTGGATTCCCGCCTGCGCGGGAATGACGGGTTGGGTGAGCGCGATGACGGGTTGGGTGATGCCCGGTGACGGGTTGGGTGAGCGGGAATGACGGGGGGAGGTGGCAGCGCGGCTTTCGCTAACCCCTCGCACTGGCTAAGGGGGCGGGATGACCGATCATACGCCCGATCCCGCCCTGCTCGCCAAGGCCGAGACGCTGACCGAGGCGCTGCCCTATCTGCAGCGTTATGCCGGCAAGACCTTCGTCGTGAAATATGGCGGGCACGCGATGGGCGACCCAGAGCTGCAGCGCGATTTCGCCGAGGACATGGTGCTGCTGAAGGCGGTCGGGATCAACCCGGTCGTGGTGCATGGCGGGGGGCCGCAGATCGGCTCGATGCTCAAGCGGCTGGGGGTCGAATCGCGGTTCGTCGACGGGCTGCGCGTGACCGACAAGGAGACCGCGCAGATCGCCGAAATGGTGCTGGCGGGATCGATCAACAAGGAAATCGTCGGCTGGATCGGCCAGGCGGGCGGCCGCGCGGTCGGGATTTCGGGGAAGGACGCCGGCCTCGTCCTCGCGCAGAAGGTCGGGCACGGCCGCGAGCCGGACAAGCTGCAGGGGATCGAGCGGCATGTCGACCTGGGGTTCGTCGGCGAGCCGATCGCGGTCGACCGGACGATCCTCGACACGCTGATCGCCGCGGACATCATCCCGGTGATCGCGCCGATCGGGATCGGTGCGGACGGGCATACCTACAACATCAACGCCGACACGATGGCGGGCGCGATCGCCGCCGCGATGGGCGCGGCGCGGTTCTTCCTGCTGACCGACGTGGTCGGCGTGCTCGACAAGCAGGGCGAATTGCTGACCGATCTGGATCCGGCGAAGATCGCCGAGCTGCGCGCCGACGGGACGATCACCGGGGGGATGATCCCCAAGCTCGAGACCTGCGTCGCGGCGGTCGGATCGGGCGTCGACGCGGCGGTGATCATCGACGGGCGCGTGCCGCATGCGATGCTGCTGGAGATTTTCACGCGGCAGGGGGCGGGGACGCTGGTGAGTGCGAACGGGCGGGCGCGATAGGGGGTCTTCTCCCGTCTTCCTGGGCTTGATCCGGGATCCAGGGTTACGGGGGATGACGCTGCTTGGCTCTGGATCCTGACTTTCGTCAGGATGACGGAGTTGGGGCAGGGGGGATGCTCTTCTTTCGTCAGGGTGACGGAAGGGGGTTGTTTGGAGGGGGCGGGGTTCTCGTTGTCGGTCCGCTGCCTTATATAAGGCATACACCAGCGGAGACCCTTGCCTTGCTCGCCCTTCTTCAGATCGTCCAGTTGCTGCTCAACCTCGTCTGGTGGGTCATCATGATCCAGGCGGTGATGTCGTGGCTCATCGCGTTCAACATCATCAACACGCAGAGCAATGTCGTCCGGTCGGTATGGGAGGCGTTGCAGCGGATCACCGAGCCGCTCTATCGGCCGATCCGGCGGATCCTGCCCGATTTCGGTACGCTCGACCTGTCGCCGCTCGTCGTGCTGCTGATCATGTACATCCTGACCAACATCGTCGTGCCGAACATCGCACAGAGCCTGCTCGCCCCCGGGCTGTGAGCGAAGCGGCCGCCTGGCGTGCGGTGGATGGCGGTCTGGCGATCGCGGTCCGCGTGACGCCGCGCGGCGGGCGGGATGCGCTGATGGCGGGAACGCCGGAGCATCTGGCCGCGAGACTGGCGGCGGCGCCGGTCGATGGCGCCGCGAATGCCGCGCTGATCGCGCTGGTCGCCAAGAGCTTCGGCGTGCCCAAGCGCGCGGTGACTATCGTCGCGGGCGAGACCGCGCGGCTGAAACGCCTGCATGTCGCGGGCGACACGCCCGCGCTGGCGGAAATCGCCGCTGCGCTTTAGGACGGCGGGCATGAGTGCGACCATCATCGACGGCAAGGCCTTCGCCGCCGGCCTCCGGGCCCGTATCGCCACCGGCGTCACCGCCTTTGCCGCAGCGGCGGGCCGCGCGCCCGGGCTCGCGGTCGTGCTGGTCGGCGAGGACCCCGCGTCCAACGTCTATGTCCGGTCGAAGGGCAAGGCGACGCGCGAGGCGGGGATGGTGAGCGTCGAGCACCGCCTGCCCGCCGATGTCGGGGCCGAGGCGCTGCTCGCGCTGGTCGCGGACCTGAACGCCGATCCGACGATCGACGGGATCCTCGTCCAGCTGCCGCTGCCCAAGCATATCGACGAGCAGGCGGTGATCGCGGCGATCGATCCCGACAAGGATGTCGACGGCTTCCACCCGATCAATGCGGGGCGGCTCGCGACGGGCTCGGCGGGGTTCGTGCCGTGCACGCCGCTCGGCTGCGTGATGCTGCTCAAAAGCGTCGTACCGAACCTGAGCGGGATGGAGGCGGTGGTCGTCGGCCGGTCGAACATCGTCGGCAAGCCGATGGCGCAGCTGCTGTTGCGCGAGAGCTGCACCGTGACGGTGGTGCACAGCCGGACGCGCGACGTGCGCGCGCATGTCGGCGCCGCGGACATCGTCGTCGCCGCGGTCGGGATCCCGGAGATGATCAAGGGCGACTGGCTGAAGCCCGGCGCGACCGTGATCGACGTCGGCATCAACCGGACCGAGGCGGGGCTGGTCGGCGATGTCGATTTTGCGAGCGCGGTCGGGGTCGCGGGCGCGATCACGCCGGTGCCGGGCGGCGTCGGGCCGATGACGATCGCATGCCTGTTGCGCAATACGCTGGTGTCCGCCGGGCGGCGTGAGGGCGTGGCGATCGACGAGGCGGCGCTCGACCGGGCCGGCGCATGATCGAGCTCTATATCTCGTCGCTGATCACCTTCTTCGTGGTGATCGATCCGCCGGGCTGCGCGCCGATCTATGCCGGGCTGTCGGCGAGCGCGTCGGCGGCGCAGAAGCGCGCGATGGCGTTCCGCGCGGTCGGCGTGTCGGCCGCGATCCTGTTCGTGTTCGCGCTGTTCGGCGAGGCGTTGCTGAAAGGATTGGGGATCAGCCTGGCGAGCTTCCGGATCGCGGGCGGGATCATGCTGTTCCTGATCGCGCTCGAGATGGTGTTCGAAAAGCGCACCGAACGCCGCGAGGACCGCGCCGCCAAGGTCGCGAGCGATCCCGAAGCCGACGACGTGTCGATCTTCCCGATGGCGATGCCGATGATCGCCGGGCCGGGATCGATCGCGTCGGTGATGCTGCTGATGAGCCGCAACAGCGGGATCGAACGCTCGGCGGTGGTGCTGGCGGCGATGGTGACGATCCTGCTGCTGACGCTCGTCGCGCTGCTCGCGGCGGGGCCGATCATGCGGATCCTGGGCGCGAAGATCGAGGCGGTGATCACGCGGCTGCTCGGCGTGCTGCTGGCGGCGCTGGCGGTGCAGTTCGTGCTGGATGGGTTGTCGGTGGTGTTGCGGTAGGCTGGGGCGGAGGTGTGGGCCGTTCGCCGATTGCCGTCATCCTGACGAAAGTCAGGATCCAGAGCCAATACCGATACCGCGCGTAACTCTGGATCCTGACTTTCGTCAGGATGACGGGGGGGTGAGGTGACGGCGTGGCCGCCCCTGCTACGTCATCCCCGCGGAGGCGGGGATCCATAGTCTATGCGGTTGCTGATGACTCGCAGCCTTTGCCAGTCTGGATCCCCGCCTTCGCGGGGATGACTGGAGGGGGGCGGGGTCAGTCGACCTTGAAGAGGCGGAGGGGGGATTTTGCCGGGAGGGGGAGCGGGGTGAGCCACGCCGGGACCTGGTTCTTCGCCATCTGCGCGTAGAAGCCGTTGGGGCTGCGGGCCTTGTAGTTGGTCGATTCGGCGGCGTTGGGGCAGAGCAACAACAGGGTCGCGCCGTGGCGCTTGATGATCGCGTGGGCTTCGTCGGGGGTGCGGGTGAAGGCGTGCTGGACGTCGAGGATCGCGGCGCCGTTGCGGTGATAGGGGCCGGCGATCGCGTTGTGGTGCGTGATCGTGATCAGCCGCGGGCCCATGTCGACGAAGGTGAAGATCGTCTGCGCGGGGTATTTGTTCAGCGCGAGGAGGACGGTGGTGCGCAGGCAGTTGCCGGTCGCCATGTTGACGCGCTTTTCATAGCCCTTGGGCTTGCCCACGGGGACGTATTTCAGCGCGATGCCGACGAAGAAGCCCGAGACGATCACCAGCGCGCCCGCGGTGCCGAGCACGCGCACCAGCATCGAGCGGTGGCCGAGCAGCCGGGGGACGATCACCCAGGCGAGCGCGACGCCGCCGGGGACCGCGAGCATCTGGGCCGCGGGACCCGCGCGGACCTGCCACAACAGCATCAGGACGGCGAAGGTGGTGAACAGCGCGACCGCGACCCAGCCGATCGCGCTCGGGCGGCGGCGTGCGCGCCACGCGGCGAACAGCGCGCCGAGCAGGCCGATCACCGGCAGCGTCGCGATCGCGACGCCGGTGCGCCAGCTGTGCTTGTAGATCGGTTTGGCCTCACGGACATTGTTCAGCCAGTTGCGCTGAAGCTCGGGCGAGACGCCCTCGGGCCGGGCGAGGCATTGCGGGAACATCAGCGCGAAGCCGATGACGATGGCCGCACCCGCCGCGACCGCGAGCGCGAGACGCACCCCGCGCGATGCAGGGCCGAAGCGCGCGAGCAGGAAGAGGAGCATTCCGGCGGCGATCATCACGCTGAGCCACACCGGCGTCAGCGCGTCGCAGCGCATCGCCTGGTTCGCGTTCGAGGCGAAGAGTGCGAAACCGAGCGTGCTGCCGCCACCCAAGGTCAGCGCATAGACCGCGAGCCGCGGCGCCTCGGCGCGGTCCCAGACCCAGCGCAGCGCGATGATCGCGCCGGCCATCGCGGCATAGGGGAGGAGTTCGAGCCCGATCGACAGCGACACCGCGCTGGCGATCCCGACCAGCGCGCCGCCGCGCCGCGCGCGCGGGTCGCACAGGCCGGCGAGCGTGAGGCTGAGCATCGCGAGCTGCCAGCCGTGATGGTCGATGCGTTCGGGCATGTACATCAGCATCGTCGCGGTCGCGCCGACGAGGAACAGGATCGCGAGCGGCCAGGCGAGCGGGTGGATCAGCCGCCGCACCGTCGCGCCGATGCCGAGCATCGCGATCGACAGCGGCAGCAACGGCGCGATCCCGCAGGCGAGCCGTTCGGCCCAGCTGTTGCTGGTGAACAGGCGGAAGAAGAGGATGAGGCCGGCGATCGGCAGGTCGACGATCCGGCTCCAGTGGATGTCGAAGCCCGCGGGCGGGTTCATCCGGTACTGGCGCAGATCATACCAGCCCTGGCCGTCCAGCCACGCGCGGACCTGCATCAGGCGCATATTGTCGTCGGTGTCGCCGAGCGACAGCCAGCGGACCTGACCCCAGCGGTCGGCCAGCGACCAGGCGGCGACGCCGAGCCATGCCAGCAGCGTCAACGCGACCCAGTGGCGATCGAGCAGGTCGCGCCCCCGCTGCCATGGGGACTGGTGGGGCTGATCCAAAACGCTTTCCTCCTGACCGCGCGCGGACTAATGCGCGAGGCGTGACGTTGAGCGCCGCTGTATCGACGCGCGTGTAAAGAACAAGGCGGGCATGCAGGCGATCAGGCGACAGATGGACCAGATGCGGGCGAGCGGCGTGCTCGGCCAGCTCTTCCGCTTCGGGATTGCGGGCGGGCTGTCGAGCGTGATCTATTCGCTCGTCTATCTGCCGCTGACCAAATTCGTGTTTCCACCCGAGCAGGCGGTCGCGGCGGTGCCCTTCGCCTTTGCGGTGGCGGTAACCGCGGGCTATTTCCTGCACAGCCGGTGGAGCTTCAAGGGGCATGCCGCCGAGCCGGGCGGGGCGAAGCACGTCAAGTTCGTGCTGGTGCAGGGGACGGGGCTCGCGCTCAATGCGCTGATCACCTGGGTCGGGACCGCGTTCCTCCATCTGCATCCCTGGGTGCCGCTGGTCCCTGCGGTGTTCCTTGCCGCGATCGTGACGTTCGTGCTCAACCGCTTCTGGGTATTCTCTTGATTATGGCCGATTGCTGATGGACCGCATCGTTTACGACCGGATGGCCGCGCATGATTCCACGCATTGGTGGTACCGCGCGCGCCGCGACATCCTGGCGGATTATCTGACGCGCTATGGCGGTTTGCCGGCGGATGCGAAGATCCTCGAGATCGGCTGCGGGACCGGGCACAACCTGCCGATGCTGGCGGGGTTCGGCGAGATCGACGCGATCGAGATCGATCCGGCGGCGCGCGAGATCGCGAGCGCCAGGCTCGGCAAGCCGGTGGGGGCGGCGCCTTTGCCGGAGCTGCCGGGGGTGCCGCGCGGACATTATGATCTGATCGCGGTGCTCGACGTGGTCGAGCATATCGCGGACGACGTCGCGGCGCTGAAGGCGATGGCGCAGTGCCTCGCGCCGGGCGGCAAGATCCTGATCGCGGTGCCGGCGCACCAGTGGCTGTGGAGCGCGCACGACACGGTCAACCATCACCATCGCCGCTATTCGAAGGCGACGCTGAAGACGGCGATCGCGGCGGCGGGGCTGAAGCCCGACAAGCTCGGCTATTTCAATTCGCTGCTGTTCCCGCTGGCGGCGGCGGCGCGGATCGCCGGGCGGCTGTCGGGTCGCGACGACAGCGACGATTCGCCGCCCGCCAAGCCGCTGAATGCGCTGTTCGAGCGGATTTTCCGGCTGGAGCGGCATCTGGTCGGGCGCGTGCCGATGACGCCGGGGGTTTCCATCGTGACGCTGGCGGTGCCGGGGTAGGGGGTGAGGCTTCGACTTCGCTCAGCACGAACGGGGGTGTGGGGCGGTGGAGCGGTTGGGTGTGGTTCGCCCGTGACGTCTCGCCAATTCCTCCCCGGCGGAGGCCGGGGTCCAGTTGGGGGACGGTGCTGACGGGCGCTGCGCTTTGTTACTCTGGCCTTCCCACCTGGGCCCCGGCCTTCGCCGGGGTGGGGGCTCAGGTGCAGGGTGCGTGCCGGGGGGGGGGCTTCGACTTCGCTCAGCACGAACGGGGGTGGGGGCGGTGGTGCGGTTGGTTGTGGTTCGCACGCGACGTCTCTCCAATTCCTCCCCGGCGGAGGCCGGGGTCCAGTTGGGGGACAGTGCTGACGGGCGTTGCGCTTCGTTACTCTGACCTTCCCAGCTGGGCCCCGGTCTTCGCCGGGGTGGGGGCTCAGGTGTAGGGTGCGTGTCGGGGGGTGCTTCGACTTCGCTCGGCACGAACGGGGGGTGGGGGCGGTGCTGCGGTTGGGTGTGGTTCGCCCGTGACGTCTCTCCAATTCCTCCCCGGCGTAGGCCGGGGTCCAGTTGGGGGACGGTGCTGGCGGGCGTTGCGATTCGTTACTCTGGCTTTCCCATCCGGGCCCCGGCCTTCGCCGGGGTGGGGGCTCAGGTGTAGGGTGTGTGCCGGGTGGTGCTTCGACTTCGCTCAGCACGAACGGGGACTTTGCGAGCCGGTGCTTGCGGGGTGGGGCCCCACCCCGACCCCTCCCCTGAAGGGGAGGGGCTTTTTTATGTAACGGGAGTTTCCGTGGGTTCGGCGCGGAAGCCCAATGTGGCCTTGCCCTGGATGGGGCCGGCGATGTCGGCGACGATGTAGAGGGGGCGGCGTTTGGATTCGACGTAGAGGCGGCCGAGATATTCGCCGATCATGCCGAGTACGAACATCTGCACCGCGCCGAGGAACACCGTCACCAGCATCGTCGAGGTCCAGCCCTGCACCGCGCTGCCCGAGAGCCAGCCGATCGCGATGTAGACGAACAGCAGCAGCGAGACGCCGGTGAGCGCGAGGCCGGCATGGCTGGCGAAGCGCAACGGGGCGGTCGAGAAGCCGGTCACCGCGTCGAAGGCGAGCCGCATCATCTTGGCGAGCGGATAGTTGGTCTCGCCCGCATGCCGCTCGGCGCGGTCATAGGCGAAGGGGACCTGGCGGAAACCGATCCAGGCGACCATGCCGCGGATGAAGCGGGCCTGTTCGGGCAAGGAGAGGAACGCATCCAATGCGCGCCGGCTCATCAGCCGGAAATCGCCCGTGTCGACCGGGATCGGCGTGTCGGTCATCCTGGTCAGCAGCCGGTAGAAGGCGGCGGCGGTGGCCTTCTTGAACACCGTCTCGCCCGCGCGCTGGCGGCGGACCGCGTAGACGACGTCGGCCTGCTGCTCGGCCATCGCGGCGCGCATCTGGGGGAGAAGCTCGGGGGGATCCTGGAGATCGGCGTCGATGATCAGGATCTGCTCGCCCGCGCACAGGTCGAGCCCGGCGGTGAGCGCGAGCTGATGCCCATGGTTGCGCGACAGGTTGATCGCGACGAGCCGCGGATCGGCGGCGGCGAGACGCTGCATCACCGACCAGCTGTCGTCGCGCGAGCCGTCGTTGATCAGGACGATCTCGTAATCCTCGCCGACCGCGCTCTGCGCCGCGCCCGATACGCGCGCGTGGAGGAGGTCGAGGCAGGCGGCCTCGTTGTAGCAGGGGACGACGACGGAGAGCGCGGGACGGTGCATCCCCGCTCTCTAGCCGCCCCCGCGCGCGGCGTCATCGTTTGTTCTTGGGGGAGGATTAGGCGTCAGGCCTTGGCCAGCGCCGTCGCGCGGGCTTCGACCAGGCGTTCGAGGATCGTGAGGGGGACGGCGCCGTCGCGCAGCACCTCGTGGAACTGCTTCACGTCGAATTTGTCGCCCAGGATCTTCTTCGCGGTGTCGCGGGCGCGGAGCCAGCTGATGTGGCCGAGCTTGTAGCTGCAGGCCTGGCCCGGCATCGTGCAGTAACGCTCGATCTCGCGCTGCGAGCGGGGGCGGGCGAAGCCGACGGTGTCGACGAAATAGTCGGTCGCCTGTTCGCGCGTCCAGCGCTTGGCGTGGATGCCGGTGTCGGCGACGAGGCGCGCGGCGCGGAAGAGGAAGGACTGGAGATAGCCCGCGCGTTCGATCGGGCCGGCATAGCCGCCGAGCTCGTCGGCGAGCTGTTCGGCATAGAGCGCCCAGCCTTCGACATAGGCGCCGAAGAACGAGAATTTGCGCAGCAGCGGCGTGTCGAGCCCGGCGACGAGGCTGAGCTGGAGATGATGGCCCGGCACGCCCTCGTGATAGGTGAGCGAGGGGAGCGTGTATTTGGGCCAGTCGGCGACGCTTTTCAGGTTGATGAAATAGATCGCCGGGCGCGAGCCGTCGAGCGCCGCGAGCCGGTAATAGCCGTTCGAGGCGCCGTCCTGGATATCGGTCGGGACCGCGCGGATCTGGAGCGGGGCGGACGGCGGGTTTATGAACGCCTGGGGGAGCTTGGCCTGCATCGCGGCGAGCCCGGTGTTGAGCCCGGCGATGAGGTCGGTGCGGCCGGCGGGCGTGTCGGGATAGAGCTGTGCCGGGGTGGCGTTGAAGGCGGCGAGGCGTGCGCCGATGCTGCCCTTGGTCAGGCCTTGCGCCTTGAGGATGGTGTCGAGTTCGGCGCCGATCTGCGCGACCTGGTCGAGGCCGAGCTTGTGGACCTCGTCGGGGGTGAAGTTGGTGGTGGTCGCCTGGGCGAGCGCGGCGGCGTAGATCGCGTCGCCGCCGGGGACCGCCCAGAGCCCGGCCTCGGCGCGGGCCGTGGTCCGGAGCTGCTTGACCAGCGCGATCTGGCGGTCAAGCGCGGGATAGACCTTGTCCGTCACGAGCGCGGTGGCGCGGCGGTCCCAGTCGCCGGTCAGCCCGGCGGCCCTGGTGCGCGTCGCGACCGAGGTGACGAGGCCGCTTTGCGCGGGCGCGGGGGCGCGCAGCGCCGCCATCTGGCCGAGCGCGAGGTCGAGCGAGAAGCCGGGGGCGACGAGGCCGCGTTTCGCACGCTCGGCCTGCGTCGCGGTGTCGCCGTCGAGCGCGGTCGCGAACGCGTCGAGGCGCGCGCAATAGGCGTCCGCGTCGGCGGCGGTCTTGATCGTGTGCGCGCTGTCGAGGAAGTCGGGGACGTCGAAATAGGCGCCGTCCTGCTGGCTGATGACATAGGGGTTGGTGGGGGAGCCGAGCCCGAATTTTTCGGCGGCGGTGCGCTGCTGGTTTTGCGAATAGAGCACGACCTCGCGGTTGAGGCGGCCGGCGTCGGAGAGCGTGGCGGGGGCGACGGCCTCGATCTGCGCGATCGTCCGGGTGGTGCGCGCGAGGTTCGCCCTGACCGCGCCGGGGGTGTAATCGCCGAGCCGGCTTTTCAGCGCGGCGTTGGCGCCCTTGTCGAGCCCGAGCTGGGTGGCGAATTCGGGGGCGTATTTGAGGTTCGCGTCGAAGATCGAGGTGAGCAGCGCGTCGAGCTTCGCGTCGCCGGGCGTGGCGCCCGCGGCGAGCGCGGCGCGCGGGACGAGGGCGAGCGTGGCGAGCATGCTCGCGGACGAGAGGAAGGCGCGACGGTTCATGTGGTGGGTCCCCCGGGGTGTTGTGGGGGATAGTAGCCGGGGATTTGTGCGGGGCAAGCGGGGGGGGCTTGTGGGGGTGCGGGGCGTGTCCTGCCGCGTCGTCATCCCCGCGGAGGCGGGGATCCATAGTCTATGCGGTTGGTGATGGATCGCCGGCGGTAGCCAGTCTGGATCCCCGCCTTCGCGGGGATGACGGGGGAGGGGGGCTTTCCCCTTTCGTCATCCCGGGCTTGACCCGGGACCCAGGGTTGCGGGCGGTGGTGTTGCTGGGCTCTGGGTCCCGACTTTCGTCGGGATGACGGGAAGGGGGGAGGATGGGACGGGGGACGACGGAACGGGGGATGGCGCGGGGACGGCGTGGAGTGGCGGTTAGACGCGTTCGACGGTGTTGACGGCGTCGGCGGCGCGGAGGCCGGCCATGAGGCGCATGAGTTGCTGGATGTCGTGGACCTCAACGTCGATCTCGTTGGTGTGGAAGCTGGTGTCGCGCGTGTCGAGGCGGAGGTTGATGATGTTGGCCATGTGCGTGCCGATGATCGACGCGACCACGCCGAGCGAGCCGGGCTCGTTCTTGACCATCACCGAGATACGCGCGACCGCGCCTTCGGTCTTTTCGCCCCAGGCGACGTCGACCCAGTCGGTCTCGTTCTCGGTCCGCTCGGCGAGTTCGGCGAGCACGCGGCAGTCGATCGCATGGACCTCGATCCCCGCATCGGGGCGGCGCAGCCCGACGATGCGGTCGCCCGGCACCGGGTGGCAGCAGGTGGCGAGGTCATAGGCGACGCCCGGCGTCAGCCCCTTGATCGAGATCGCGCTCGACTGCGGGGCGACCGCATGGCCGAGATCGGCGCCGGTGGAGCCCGGCATCAGCGCCTCCATCACCTGTTCGTCGGACACGGTGCGGCGCGCGATCGCGACCATCAGCGCGCCCTCGTCGGCGAATTTGAGCCGCTTGAGCGCGGGCTCGGTCGCGTCGGGGCCGATCGGGGCGGGGAGGCGCGAGGCGATGTCGTCGAACAGGGTGCGGCCGAGCGCCTCCTGCTCGACGCGCTCCTTGTGGCGCAGATGACGGCGGATCGCGGCGAGCGCCTTGCCGGTGGTCGCGACGTTGAGCCAGTGAGGTTGCGGCGACTGGCCCTTCGAACGCAGGATCTGCACCTGGTTGCCGTTTTCGATCACGGTCGAGAGCGGCACGACGCGGCCGTCGATCTTCGCGCCGACCGCCTGGTCGCCGAGATCGGTGTGGACCGCATAGGCGAAGTCGATCGGCGTCGCGCCCTTGGGCAGCTGGATCAGCTCGCCCTTGGGGGTGAAGGCGAAGATGCGGTCGGCGTACATCGCCATCCGCGTGTGTTCGAGCAGCTCCTCGGGGCTTTCGGCGGTGTCGAGGATCTCGACCAGGTCGCGGATCCAGCTGACCTGATGCTCGCCGCCGCCGATCGTCTGGCCGCCGCTCTTCTGCTTGTAGGCCCAGTGCGCGGCGAGGCCGAATTCGGCCTGGGCGTGCATCGCCTCGGTCCGGATCTGGATCTCGATACGCGCATTGTCGGCATGGATCACGCTGGTGTGGAGCGAGCGATAGCCGTTGCGCTTGGGCGTCGAGATGTAATCCTTGAACCGGCCGGGCACCATCGGCCAGCGCTGGTGGATGATGCCGAGCGCGGCGTAGCAGTCCGCCTCGGTCGGGACGATCGCGCGGAACGCCATCACGTCGGACAATTGTTCGAAATTGATGTGCCGTTCGGACATCTTGCGGAAGATCGAATAGGGATGCTTCTCGCGGCCCGCGACCTCCGCCTCGATGCCGGCGCGCGACAGCACGAGTTTGAGCCCCGAGGCGATCTTGGCGATGCGGTTGCCGTCGCCGTCCTTCAGCTGTTCCAGCCGGCGGTTGATCGATTCGGAGGCTTCGGGTTCGATCTGTTCGAAGGCGAGCGTCTGCATCTCGCGCATGAACTCGTACATGCCGATCCGCTCGGCGAGCGGCGCGTAGATGTCCATCGTCTCCTTGGCGATGCGACGGCGCTTCTCGGGCTTGGCGATGTGATGCAGCGTGCGCATGTTGTGCAGCCGGTCGGCGAGCTTGACCAGCAACACGCGGATGTCGTCGGACATGGCGAGCAGGAACTTGCGCAGGTTCTCGGCGGCGCGCTCGTTCTCGGTCTGCGCCTCGATCTTGCTGAGCTTGGTGACGCCGTCGACCAGCCGCGCGACCGACGGGCCGAACAGCCGCGTGATCTCCTCGGGCGTGGCGACGGTATCCTCGATCGTGTCGTGGAGGATCGCGGTGGCGATCGTCTCGTCATCGAGATGCAGGTCGGTGAGGATGCCCGCCACCTCGATCGGATGGCTGAAATAGGGATCGCCGCTCGCACGCTTCTGCGACCCGTGCGCCTGCATCGAAAACACATAGGCGCGGTTCAGCAGGGCCTCGTCGGCATCGGGATCGTAATCGAGGACTCGATCGACGAGTTCATATTGGCGCAACACCCGACATAGATGGGGCCGCAGCGTGTTGCTTTGCAACCAAAAGCGTCCGGTCACCGTGATAGACGCACTCGATGAGCGCATCGCGCGGCGGAATGCTATAGGCTAGACCGGGGTCGGGGGGAGCCGGGACGATGGGGATTTCGGGGGGGATTTCGCGGGGAATTTCGCGGGGAGTTTCGCGGGGAGTTTCGCGGGGAATTTTGCGCGAGCCGCTGCGCGAATGCAGCCTGCCGGCGGCGCTCGAGGCGATGGGGGAGCGCTGGTCGTTCCTGATCCTGCGCGCGGCGTTCAACGGGCTGCATCATTTCGAGGAATTCCAGGCCGAGCTCGGCATCGCGCGCAACATCCTGGCGAACCGGCTCGCGCGGCTGGTCGAGCACGGGATCCTCGCGCGGCGGCCGCTGCCCGAGGATCGCCGCAAGATCGCCTATGGGCTGACCGAAAAGGGCTTTGCGCTGCTGCCGACGATGATCGCGCTCAGGCAATGGGGCGAGCGGTGGGAGACGCGGATCCCGGCCTTCCCGATCCTGGTCGATGCGCGCGACCGGCAGCCGATCGAACAGGTCGCGGTGCGCGCGCATGACGGCCGCGTGCTGGGCCGGGGCGAGCTGATCTGGGCGCTGCCGGGGGAGATCGGCGCGACGGACTGAGCGGTCAGGCGGGAGTGGCGAGCCGCGCGATATGGTCGCGGATCGCGGGCGGCAGGCTCGCGGGGCGGCCGGTCGCGAGATCGACATGGACGCTGACCATCGTGATCACGGTGTGGAGCGCGCCGGTAGCGGCATGCGTCAGCTCGATCCGCTTGGTGAGGCTCGACGTGCCGACCCGCTCGATCCGGACATGCGCCGCGATCGTGTCGCCGAGGCGGAAGGGCGCGAGATAGTCGATCTCGGTACGGCGGACGTTGAATTCGGTGTCGTCCCAGCCGGGCACCGCGGCGGCGATCCCGCTCCAGTCCCAGAAGTCGGTGATCGCGACATCGGCATATTCGAGATAGCGCGAGTTGAAGACGATCTTCTGCCCGTCGATCTCGGCGTAGCGGACGCGCAGGGTGGTGGAGAAGGCGAAGCCGGGGCGGGTCATGGCTTTGGGGGATGGCTGGGGCGGGGGGTGGCGTCAACCTTTCGGGGGGTGCTGCTCTTCCCGCCGTCATCCCGGGCTTGATCCAGGATCCAGAGCCGCGGGCGGGGTGCTGTTTGGCTCTGGATCCTGACTTTCGTCAGGATGACGGTTTGGGGTGGGGGCATGTTTGTCCGAACCGTCAGCAGGGCGGGCGGAGGTATGGCCACCCGCTTCGTCATCCCCGCGGAGGTGGGGATCCATAGTCTATGCGGGTGCGGCTGGACTCGCGGGCGTTCGCCAGTCTGGATCCCCGCCTGCGCGGGGATGACGGTTTGGGGAGGGGGTGCTGCTCTCCACGCCGTCATCCCGGGCTTGATCCGGGACCCAGAGCCGCGGGCGGGGTGCTGCTTGGCTCTGGGTCCTGACGTTCGTCAGGATGACGGGTGGGGGGGCGGGTCAGCCGGCGCCCTGGGCGGGGGTGTTGACGCCCATGCTCTGGAGGTAGCGTTTCACGTTGCGTGCGGCCTGGCGGAGGCGTTGTTCGTTCTCGACCATCGCGATGCGGACATAGCCCTCACCATTCTCGCCGTAGCCGACGCCGGGCGCGACCGCGACGTGCGCGTGGGTGAGGAGCTGCTTGGTGAATTCGAGGCTGCCGAGATGCGCGAGCGCGGGCGGGAGCGGTGCCCAGGCGAACATCGAGGCGCGCGGCGAGGGGATGTCCCAGCCGGCGCGGCCGAAGCTTTCGACGAGCACGTCGCGGCGCTTGTGATAGAGCTCACGGTTGCGCGCGACGATGTCCTGCGGGCCGTTCAGCGCGGCGCAGGCGGCGGCCTGGATCGGGGTGAAGGCGCCGTAGTCGAGATAGCTCTTCACCCGGGCCATCGCCGCGATCAGCGTCTTGTTGCCGACCGCGAAGCCAATCCGCCAGCCCGCCATCGAATAGGTCTTGCTGAGCGAGGTGAACTCGATCGCGATGTCCTTGGCGCCCTTGACCTGGAGGATCGAGGGGGTCGGATTGCCGTCGTAGTAGAGCTCGGAATAGGCGAGGTCGGAGATGATCCAGACCTTGTTCTCCTTCGCCCAGGCGACGAGCCGTTCGTAGAAGGCGAGGTCGACCGCCTCCGCGGTCGGGTTGGACGGATAGTTGACGACGAGGATCGACGGGCGCGGCACGGTGAACGCCATCGCGCGCTCGAGGCTCTCGAAATAGGCGTCGTCGGGGGTGGTCGGCACCGCGCGGATCGTCGCGCCGGCGATGATGAAGCCGAAGGTGTGGATCGGATAGGACGGGTTGGGCGCGAGCACGACGTCGCCGGGCGCGGTGATCGCGGTGGCGAGGCTGGCGAGCCCTTCCTTCGAGCCCATTGTCACGACGACCTCGGTCTCGGGATCGACGTCGACGCCGAAGCGGCGGCCGTAATAATTGGCCTGCGCCTTGCGGAGGCCGGGAATGCCGCGCGACTGCGAATAGCCGTGCGCGCCGGGTTTGCTGGCGACCTCGACGAGCTTGGCGATGACGTGCTCGGGCGGCGGCAGGTCGGGATTGCCCATGCCGAGATCGATGATGTCTTCGCCGCCCGCCCGCGCCGCCGCCCGCATCGCGTTCACTTCGGCGATGACATAGGGTGGCAGGCGTTTGATGCGGTAGAAATCGTCGGACATGATCGGCCCCGAGCTGGAGGAAGAGGTGCTGTACCGTATGCCGCGGGGGGCGTCATCCACCGCGTTTCGGTTGTGGCGGGAAAGGTGGGGGGTGGAGGCGGCGTGCCCGCCCTTCTTCGTCATCCCGGGCTCGACCCGGGATCCAGAGCGGCGGGCGTGTACGCTGCTTGGCTCTGGGTCCTGACTTTCGTCAGGATGACGGATGGGGGTGGGGGCGTGCCCCCCCTTTGTCATCCCCGCGGAGGCGGGGATCCATAGTCTATGGGTTTGCCGATGAGTCGCGGCGTTTGCCAGTCTGGATCCCCGCCTTCGCGGGGATGACGGGGGGAGGTGATCGGTGTGCCTGCCCTTCCGTCATCCTGACTTTCGTCAGGATGACGGAAGGGGGCGGGAGGGTTGCTGGGTGCTTTCGCCGGGTGGGGGAGTGGGTTAGGCTTGGGCAAAAGGAGAGGTTGCCCATGTCCGAGACGCCGGGGAGTGCCGCACCGACGCTGGCCGAGCTGCAGCACTGGACCTGGGTGATGGGGCGCGCGCAGCAGATGATGATGGCGCAGGGGCTCGATGCGATCACCGCGCCGCTCGATGCGGCGGTGCCCGAGGCGATGGTGGTGCCGGGGTTCAACGATCCGGCGACGATTGCGCGGGTGCGCGATTTCTGGCGGGACGGCTTTGCGCTGTGGCAGCAGATGCTGGTGCCCCCGGGGGGCGGCGCGGCGCCCCAGCCCGAGCCCGGGCCCGCGACCGACAAAAGGTTCAAGGCGGCGCAGTGGCGCGAGCCGGTGTTCGACCTGATCCGGCAGAGTTACCAGACGATCGGCGACCAGATGCTGCGCAGCGTCGACGCGGTCGAGGGGCTGGAGCCGCGGCAGAAGGAGCAGCTGCGCTTTGCGACGCGCGGCTTCGTCGATGCGATGAGCCCGACCAACTTCGCGCTGACCAATCCCGAGGTGATCGAGAAGACGATCGAGACGCGCGGCGCCAACCTGTTGCAGGGCCTGCAGAACATGATGGCGGACATCGGCCGCGGGCAGCTCAGCCACACCGCGCAGGGCAGTTTCGAGCTGGGCCGCAACCTGGCGATGACGCCGGGCAAGGTCGTGCTGCGCACGCCGCTCTACGAGCTGATCCACTATGCGCCGACCACCGAGCGCGTGCAGGCGACCCCGCTGGTGATCTTTCCGCCGTGGATCAACCGCTTCTACATCCTCGACCTCAACCCCGAGAAGAGCTTCATCCGCTGGGCGGTCGAGCAGGGCCTGAGCGTGTTCATGGTGTCGTGGAAGTCCGCCGATGCGAGCATGAAGGACGTGATCTGGGACGATTATGTCGCCGCGCAGATCGAGGCGATCGAGACGGTGCGCAGCCTGCTCGACGTGCCCGCGGTGCACACGATCGGCTATTGCGTGGCGGGGACGACGCTGGCCGCGACGCTGGCGGTGCTGAGCGCGCGGGGGCAGGCGGACCGCGTCGCGAGCGCGACCTTCTTCACGGCGCAGGTCGATTTCGCGGATGCGGGCGAGCTCGCGCATTTCATCGACGACGAGCAGATCGCGCTGCTCGGCACGCTGTCGCCCGAGGGGTTTCTCGACGGGCGCTACATGGCGGCGACGTTCAACCTGCTGCGCGGGCGCGACCTGATCTGGAACTACGTCACCAACAACTATCTGCTCGGCAAGGATTATGTGCCGTTCGACCTGCTCCACTGGAACGGCGACACGACCAACCTGCCGGCGAAATGGCACAAGGCCTATCTGACCGACCTGTACCGCGACAATCTGCTGGTCGAGCCGGGCGCGATGGTGGTGGGCGGCACGCCGGTCGACCTCGGCCGTGTGACGACGCCGGCCTATGTCCAGGCGGGGCGCGAGGATCATATCGCGCCGGCGGCGAGCGTGTGGAAGCTGACGACCGCGCTGTCGGGTCCGGTCCGCTTCGTGCTGGCGGGGTCGGGGCATATCGCGGGCGTGGTCAACCCGCCCGCCGCGGGGAAATATCAATATTGGACGCTGGATCCGGCCGGCACCGACACGCCGGCGAGCCTCGACGCGTTCATCGCCGCGGCGGTCGAGACCAAGGGGAGCTGGTGGCCCGACTGGGTCGCGTGGCTGCGCGCGATGGGGGACGAGACGGTCGCGGCGACGGGGGCGCGGATCCCGGGCGAAGGCGCGCTGCCCGCGCTTGGCGAGTCGCCGGGAGACTATGTGCGGATGCGGTGAGCGCAGGCCGCGTCCAGCGCCCGTTAACCAACACGTTGAATCGGGGAATATATTGCACTGCACAATGACGATTGTCGGGGCGTTGCAACTGTGATATATTGCGACGCAACACGATAAGGCGGGGGCAGATGTGATGCGGGGGTCTGGTTCGAAGTCGGGCGATCGCGGGACGGTCAAATCCGTCGCGCCGGCGCGAGCCAAGCGAGTCGCCAAGCCCGTCGCGTTGCCCCCGGCCGAGATGGTCGCGGCGGTTGAGACGGCCCCGGTCGCGGAGCCTACCCCGATCGTCGAGCCGGCTCCGGCAGCCGTGCAAGCCCTCGAAATCGCACCGCCCGAGACCGCGCCCGTCGCGCCTCCCGAGACTGTGCCCGAGATGGCTGTCGCCGCGGTCGAGGGGGCGGCGGGGATTGCTGCGGCGGACATCGCCGCGCAGCCCGTGAGCCTTGACGAGCCGCAGCCCGCCGCGTCCGACGACGCGCAGCCTGTGAGCACCGACGAGGTGCCGCCCGCCGTGACCGGCGTCGCGGTGCCGCTTGCAACACCCGTTTCGACACCAGCAGACATCGTCGTTCCCGTCGGAGCGGCGCGTACAGGAAAGGATGGCATGATGAATTTCGACACCGGCACGATCGAAAAGACCCAGGCAATGTTCGCCGACCTCTCGACCCGCGCGAAGGGCGCGATGGAGAAGAGCGCGGCTGCGTTCGAGGACGCCAATGCGTTCGCCAAGGGCAATATCGAGGCGATCGTCGAATCGTCGAAGATCGCCGCCAAGGGCGCCGAGACGCTGGGGCATGAGGTTTCGGCCTATGCCAAGGCGTCGTTCGAGGGCGCGACCGAGGCAATGAAGACGCTCGCCGCGGCCAAGTCGCCGACCGAGTTCATGAAGCTGCAGGGCGATTACATGCGCACCGCGTTCGACACGCTGATCGCGGACAGCGCGCGTTCGACCGAGATGATGATGAAGATGGCGGGCGAGATCACGCAGCCTCTGTCCAACCGGGTCGCACTGGCGACCGAGAAGCTGAAGATCGCGAACTGAGCCGGCGACCGGGGTCGGCGCCACGCGCGCCGTCCCCGGCCGGACGCGAGACGGGAGGGGCAGGCAGGGGATCCCCTGCCTGCCCCTTTTGCGTGGCGCTTCTGGCGGGCGCTTGTGACGGGCCCTTTTGCCGGGCCTCATAGGTTGCCCTTTTAGCGGGCGGGGCTTGCTCTTCGACCATCAGGTGCCATATTTTCACGTCATGGCGCTGACACCGAAAATACTGGTTCCGATGACGATGACCGAGCGACGCTATAGCCGTGCTGAAGACGGGATCCGTGCCGAAGACGGGAATTCCGACGGCAACGGGGATTCCGGCGGCAACGACCGGGGCAATGTCGGCATCGCGACCAAGACGCGGTCGCGCACCAAGCAGCCGACGCCGTACCGGGTGCTGATGCTCAACGACGACTACACGCCGATGGAATTCGTCGTGCTGTGCCTGCAGCGCTTCTTCCGCATGGACATGGAGGCGGCGACGCGGGTGATGCTGCACGTCCACCAGAAGGGCGTCGGCGTGTGCGGGACGTTCAGCTACGAGGTCGCCGAGACCAAGGTCAGCCAGGTGATGGATTTCGCGCAGCAGAACCAGCACCCGCTGCAGTGCACGCTCGAAAAGGCGTGATCGCGCGGCTTTGAGCGCGCGTCGGGCGCTGGGCCCCCCGCCGGGCCAGGGCGTTCAGCGCGCGGGCGGGAGCCAGCGCAGGTCGAGACCGTCGAACCGGTTCACATAATTGGCGGCGCGCAGCAGCGCGGTCTCGTCGGTGAACGACACGCGGCCAGCACCACGCGCGATCAGCCCGTCCTCCTCGAGCTGGCGGAGCATGCGGTTGACATGAACCGCGGTCAGCCCGGTCGCGTCGCCAATCTCCTCCTGCGTCAGCGGGAGTGCAAAGTCGGTGGTCGCGGCCTGTCCGGTCAGCCGGATGCGGTTGCGGATCTCGAGCAGCAGCGCGGCGACGCGGACCTTGGCGGAGGTGCGGCCGAGCGCGGCGAGCCGGTCGGTCAGCGCGACCTTTTCCATCTGGTTCATCACCATGATGACCGCGGCGAGCCGCGGATGTTCGGTCAGCAGCCCGGCCATCAGCGTCCGGTCGAACGGGCAGACGGTCAGGTCGGTCATCGCGACGATCGTCTCGGGCGAGTCGCGATAGACCAAAGCCGAGACCGCGAGCATGTCGCCGGGAAACAGGAAGCGCAGGATCTGGCGGCTGCCGTCGTCGAGCAGGACATAGCTCATCGCCATGCCGCGCTGGAGGATGAAGAGCTCGGCCATCGGGTCGTGCTCGCGCAGCAGGATCGTGCCGCGGCGCAGGTCGCGCGGGCGCTCCTCGAGGCGCGTCAGTGCCGTCGTCTCGCTCTCGGTCAAGGTGATGTAATCGCCGAGACGTTCGGCGAAGCAGCTGTGCGGCACTGTGATCGGCTCCCCGTCGTTGCTCCACAGAGCAAACCCCCCGATTTTACGCATTAAAGTCGATCAATAGGGCCGGTATGAGCCGCATTTGGTTGACCGCCAAGCGCGCCTGCGGAGGCAGGCCCGCCACGCGGCCGGGCTTGCGCGGATCGTGCGGGGCGATAGACAGCCGGGGATGGACCGTATTCTCATTCGCGGCGGCAACCGCCTGACCGGGCGCCTGCCCATTTCCGGCGCGAAGAACGCCGCGCTCACGCTGATGCCCTGCGCATTGCTGACCGAGGAGCCGCTGACGCTGCGCAACCTGCCGCGGCTGGCCGACGTCGACGGGTTCGGGCATCTGCTCAACCAGCTGGGCGCGTCGACCGCGATCCAGGGGACGCGCCCTGAGGATTTCGGGCGGGTGATGACGATCCGCGCGGGCAACCTGACCTCGACCGAGGCGCCCTACGACATCGTGCGGAAGATGCGTGCGTCGATCCTCGTGCTCGGGCCGCTGCTCGGGCGCGGCGGCGAGGCGACGGTATCGCTGCCCGGCGGCTGCGCGATCGGCAACCGGCCGATCGACCTGCATCTGCGCGCGCTCGAGGCGATCGGCGCCGAGCTGGAGATGGCGGCGGGCTATGTAAAGGCGACCGCGCCCGGCGGACGGCTGACGGGGGGACGCTACCGCTTCCCGATCGTGTCGGTCGGCGCGACCGAGAATGTCGTGATGGCGGCGGTGCTCGCG
This sequence comes from Sphingomonas sp. PvP018, assembly GCF_017876865.1. Taxonomy (NCBI): domain Bacteria; kingdom Pseudomonadati; phylum Pseudomonadota; class Alphaproteobacteria; order Sphingomonadales; family Sphingomonadaceae; genus Sphingomonas; species Sphingomonas sp. PvP018. The sequence goes on from NZ_JAGIOU010000001.1 coordinate 2,829,624, forward strand.
CGCGGGACCAGCGTGATCGAGAATGCGGCGCGCGAACCCGAGATCGTCGACCTGTGCCGCTGCCTCGTCGCGATGGGCGCGTCGATCGACGGGATCGGCACCGAGACGCTGACGATCGAGGGCCGCGACCGGCTGCACGGCGCGACCTATGCGGTGATGCCCGACCGGATCGAGGCGGGCAGCTATGCCTGCGCCGCGGCGATCACCGGCGGCGACCTCGAGCTGACCGGCGTGACCGCGTCGGACATGGGCGCGACGCTCGACGCGCTGGTCGAGGCGGGGGTGAGCGTCACCCCGACCAAGGACGGCATCCGCGTCGCGTCGGACGGGCATCTCCAGCCGCTGACGCTGTCGACCGCGCCCTATCCGGGGTTTGCGACCGACATGCAGGCGCAGTTCATGGCGATGCTGTGCAAGGCGGACGGCGCGAGCGTGCTGACCGAGACGATCTTCGAGAACCGCTACATGCACGTGCCCGAGCTGGCGCGGATGGGCGCGGACATCCAGGTGCGTGGCCGCACCGCGGTGGTGCGCGGCGTCGACAAGCTGGTCGGCGCGCCGGTGATGGCGACCGACCTGCGCGCATCGATGAGCCTGATTTTGGCGGGGCTCGCGGCGGATGGGGAGACGTCGGTCGGGCGGGTGTATCATCTCGACCGGGGGTATGAGCGGCTCGAGGAGAAGCTGAGCGCGGTTGGTGCGGATATCGAGCGGGCCAGCGACGGGTGAGGCTCTTTCCGCCGTCATCCTGACGAAAGTCAGGATCCAGAGCCGTGAAGCGCGGCGCCTGTAACTCTGGATCCTGACTTTCGTCAGGATGACGGGAAGGGGCGCGCGTCAGGCGATGCGGTCGGGGACTTCGGCGGCGTCGTGTTCGATCGTGGTGGCGGGGGCGACGGCTTCCCAGGGGAAGACGAACCAGTCCTTGGTGTCGCGGCGGTCGATCGTGCGCGCGGTGTAGTCGATGCGTTCGGCGGAGCTGAGATTGTCGATCAACGTCGCGAAGCGGATCGCGCCGGGGGTCGCGCCCGCGGCGGCGAGCGCGGTGCGCAGATGCGTGATCGTGCGGCCGGAATCGTTGATGTCGTCGAGGAAGAGCAGGCGTTCGCCCGACTGGGTGCGCGCGGCGAGCTTGACGAGCGGCTGGTCGGCGAAATCCTCGACCTGGCTCGAATAGTCGACCGAGAGCGTCGGGAGGCCGATCGCGTGGCTGAGGAAGACCGCGGGGACGAGGCCGCCGCGGCCGATGCCGATGATGAAATCGGGGGTCCAGTCGGCGTCCGCGCGCAGCTGTGCGGCGAGGGTGTGGATCGCGGCGACGAAGTCGTCCTGCGGGATGGGGGTGAAGATCGGCATCCGTTGCGCTTTAACGGGTGGGGGGCGCTGGGGCCAGCCGGTGTTCGGTGGGGGCGGGTTTGCCGGGCTCTGGGTCCTGACGTTCGTCAGGATGACGGGAGTGGGAGAAGGCGGGGCGCCCGGTCCGGGTGTTTCCCCGCGAAGGCGGGGACCCAGTCTGGGCTCCCGCCTTCGCGGGAGAACAAGGTTAGGCTCAGATCGCTTCGAGCGCTTGCGTGAAGTCGGCGATCAGGTCGTCGGCATCCTCGACGCCGATCGAGATGCGCACCAGATTGTCGGTGATGCCCAAAGCCTGCTTGCGCGCGTCGGGGACCGAGAGGTGCGTCATGCCGGCGGGGTGGCTGGCGAGCGTTTCGGTGCCGCCGAGCGAGACCGCGAGTTTCGCGATCTTGAGCGCGTCGAGGAAGGCGAAGCTCTCGCGCTCGCCGCCCTTGAGGTAGAGCGAGAAGGTCGAACCGCCGCCGGTGCAGTGGCGGCGATAGATGTCGGCCTGACGCTCGGCGCCGGGTTCGTCGGCGAGGAAGCCGAGATAGCCGACGCGCTCGACCTTGGGGTGATGACGCAGATAGGCGCAGACCTTGGCGGCATTCTCGCCCGCGCGGCTCATGCGGAGCTCGAGCGTCTCGAGGCTGCGCAGGAGCATCCAGGCGGTGTTGGGATCGGTGATCGTGCCGATCGTGTTGCGCATCGTCCGGATCGTGTTGATGTGCGCCTTCGTCCCGAGCACGCCGCCCGCGACGAGATCGGAATGCCCGCCGACATATTTGGTCAGCGAATAGACGACGATGTCCGCGCCGTGCTTGAGCGGCTGGAACCAGAGCGGGCCCAGGAAGGTGTTGTCGATCGCGATCGGCGGCTTTTCGTCACCGAATATCGCGTCGCGGCTGGCGGCGACCGCCTCGACATCGACCAGCGCGTTGGTCGGGTTGGCGGGGCTTTCGAGATAGATCAGCGCGACATTGCCGGTCGCGGCCTCGGTCATCACCGCGTCGATCTCCTCGCGCGTGGCGCCGGCGGGGAAGTCGAGCCACTTGACCCCGAACTTGCCGAGCACGCGGCCGATCAGCGTCTCGGTCGCGGCGTAGAGCGGCCCCGAATGGACGATCGTATCGCCGGGCTTGACCATTGCGAGGAAGAGCGTGGCGATCGCGGACATGCCGGACGAGAAGGCGAGCGCGTCCTCCGCCTCTTCCCAGACGCCGAGGCGATCCTCGAGGATCTCCTGGTTGGGGCCGTTGAAGCGCGAATAGACGAGGCCCTCGGCACCGCCCGGACGCTTGCCGGTGACGCCCTCGAAATGGCGCTTGCCCGCGGCGGCATTGGGGAAGACGAAGGTCGAGGTGAGGAAGATCGGGGGCTTGAGCGAGCCTTCGGACAGCGACGGGTCGTAACCATGGCCCATCATCAGCGTCGAGGGTTTCAGCTTGCGGCCGCCGATCTTCTCGACCTCGGGCTTGGGGGCGACGCGCGCGGCGACGCCGGTGAGGTCGGCTTCGGTCTCGGCGGGCATGCCGGTGGGGGTCGGGGTATCGGACATTCTGGGCTCCTGCATGACCCGTCTGGTGCGGGCCGATGCGGCGAGCCTAGCGATGCGCAGCCGGTTTGGGGAGGCGTCAGAGGCCGATGATACTGATCTGGCGACCATAAGTGGGTTCGCCGCGATGGGTCGCGCGGCGATAGCTGAAGAAGGCGTCGTCTTCGGTGTAGGTGTCGCGGCCGAGCGCCTCGACCCGGCCGACCCCCGCGGCGGCGAGGCGGTTGACGACATAGGCCTCGAGATCGAACTGGTAATGGTCGGTGCGGGCATCCGCGAAGAAGCGTTCGTTCTCGGGATCGGCCTCGCAGAAGCGGCGGAGGAAGCCGGTGTCGACCTCGTAGCTGGCGCGCGCGATGCACGGGCCGACCGCGGCGACGATCCGGTCGCGGCGCGCGCCGATCGCCTCCATCGCGAGCAGGGTCGCATCGGTGACGCCGCCGAGCGCGCCCTGCCAGCCGGCATGCGCGGCGCCGACGATCCCCGCCTCGCTGTCGGCGAACAGGACGGGCGCGCAGTCCGCGGTCAGGATGCCGAGCGCGAGCCCGGGGCGGTCGGTGACGAGCGCATCGGCGCGCGGGCGGAATGTGTCGTCGACGGGGGCGGTGATCGTCACCGCCTCGGCGGAGTGGATCTGGTAGAGGCCGATAAGCTGTGCGCCGGGGAGGACGGCGTCGGTCGCGCGGCGGCGGTTTTCGGCGATCGCTGTGGGGGAATCGTCGGAGCCGGTGCCGGTGTTGAGGCTGGCGTAAGCGCCGGTCGAGATGCCGCCGGTGCGGGTGAGGAAGCCGTGGGGGATGGGGGCGAGCGATTTTGCGCGGATGGGGGTGGGGGTCTGGGCGGGGGTCATGCGCGTGGGTCCTGTCTGTCGTCGAGCACCACCCCGGCGGAGGCCGGGGCCCAGTTGGGGGACGGTTGTGACGGGGGGCGGTGTTTCATTACCGGGGACGTGCCAGCTGGGCCCCGGCCTTCGCCGGGGTGGGGGCTGGGTTGGGAGTCGGGGGCGGGGCACTGGCGTGCTGCACCACCCCGGCGGAGGCCGGGGGCCAGTTGGGGGACGGGTGTGACGGGGGGTGGCGTTTCATTACCGGGGACGTGCCAACTGGGCCCCGGCCTTCGCCGGGGTGGGGGTTGGGTGAGGTTTGGGGGCGGCGCGCCGCGTCACAGGGCCAGGCGGAGGATGCGGTCGTCGTCCGCCTTCTCGCCGACCATGAAGACGTAGCGGCCGATCTCGGTGAAGCCGTAGCGCTGGTAGAAGCGGTGGGCGCGGTGGTTGTCGACATAGACGCTGAGGATCATCTCGGTCCGGGCGTCGGCGCGCGCGGTGGCGAGCGCCCAGTCCATCAGCGCGGGGCCGACGCCGGCGCCGTGCTGGTCGGCGCGGACGTAGAGCTGGTAGAGTTCGACCGCGGTGGCGGGCCAGTCGCCGGGGAAGGCGACCGGGCCGGTCTTGGCGAAGCCGACGATCGCACCCTCGTCGAGCGCGACATGGATGCGGAAGGCGGGGTCGCCGATCTGCGACGGCAGGCCCTGCGGCCCGAACGCCTGGTCGAGGAAGGCGGCGAGATCCTGCGGGCGGTAGAGCGTGCCGAACGTCTCGGTGAACGACGCGCGCGCCATCGCGGCGAGCGCGGGGCCGTCGGCGGGGACCGCGTCGCGGTAGGTGATCATGCGAAGGCGGCCGGGTTGGGCCAGCCGGGCGACGTGATCGCGAGCGCTTTGAAGAGCGACCCCATGTCGTCCATCAGCCGGCGGCGGTCGGCGGCGAGCGCCTCGGCGCGGTCGGGCGAGGCCTTGGCGAGCGCGGAGGTGCGCGTGTCGATGCCGAGGCCGCCGAGCAGGTCGCGCTGTGCGACGGGGCCCCAGGCGACCGCGCCATCGGCCTGCGCGGCGGCGGCGAGCGTGGTGAAATCGACATGCGCGGTCAGGTCGTGCTCGCCCGGTGCCTCGAACGGGTTGGCAAAGGCGTGCGCGCGGACCGCCTGGAGCGTGTCGCCGAGCGCGGGGCCCTCATAGCCGTAATCGATCGCGAGCAGCGCGCCGCCCTGTGCGACGAGGCGTTTCGCGAGCGTGCGGACGATGCCGACCGCGGCGGGCGCGGTCTCAAGGATCGATCCGGCGGGGGCGTCGCGGAAGGGTTCGGGGATGACGGCGTCGGGAAGCGGCTTGCCCGCGATCGGGAGGAACAGCAGGTCCTGCGCGGCGACGAGGCGTTCGTGCCAGGCGTCCTCGCGCTTCAGCAACTGGCGGATCGGCAGCGCGTCGAAGAATTCGTTCGCGACGACGATCAGCGGGCGATCGGTCGGCAGCGTGTCGATGGCGTCGTGCCAGGTCGCGGCGGGGATGCGCTCGGCCTGCGCGGTGCGGAGCGCGGGGCTGGTCTCGACGAAATGGACGGGGGGCGTCAGGCCGGCCTTGGCCATCGCGCGCAAGGCATCGGCGGCGAGCGTGCCGCGGCCGGGGCCGAGCTCGACCCAGGCGATGTCCGGGCGGCCGGCGCGGTCCCACAGGTCGGCGCACCACAGGCCGAGGAGCTCGCCGAACATCTGGCTGATCTCGGGCGCGGTGGTGAAGTCGCCGGTCGCGCCGAGCGGGTCGCGGGTCGCGTAATAATGCGCGTTGGCGGCGGCCATGTACTGCGCGACGGGGACGGGACCGGCGAGGGTGATCGCGCGGGCGAGGCGTTCGGGGAGGGCGGTGTCGGGGGTGGTGTCAGTCATCATGTATTTCTCTACCTCCCCGGCGGAGGCCGGGGCCCGGTTGGGAGGGCGATGTCACGACGCGCGCCGCCCGTCACGAGGGACGTTCCAACTGGGCCCCGGCCTTCGCCGGGGTGGGGATGAGGGTGAGGGTGGTGTCCGTTACGCGACGCTCTGCGAGCCGGCGATGGATTCGACGCGGGTGCGGCGTTTGGCGGCGGTGAGGATCAGGTAGAGGCCGCCGAGGATCATCGGCACGCAGAGCCACTGGCCCATGTGGAGCCCGGTCTTCTCGGCAAAGGCGCGCAGCTGCGAATCGGGTTCGCGGAAGAATTCGACGGTGAAGCGCGCGAGGCCGTAGCCGAGCACGAACAGGCCGACGAGCTTGCCCGGATCATAGCGCGCCTTGGTCTTCCAGAAGGCGAACCAGAGGAGCGCGAACAGTGCGAGCCCCTCGAGCCCCGCCTCGTAGAGCTGGCTCGGGTGGCGGGCGGGTTCGATCATGCCGAAGGGGACGGTGCGCGCGAAGACGATGCCCCAGGCGACGTCGGTCGGCTTGCCCCAGAGCTCGCCGTTGACGAAGTTGGCGAGCCGCCCGAAGAACAGCCCGAACGGCACGCAGCAGGCGATATAGTCGTGGACGCGCAGCCAGTTGAGCTTGTGCTTGCGCGCGAACAGGATCAGCCCGAGCGACACGCCGATCACGCCGCCGTGGAACGACATGCCGCCGTCCCAGAGCCGGAGGATGCGCAACGGTCGCAGGATCATCTCGGGCGCGTAGAACAGCACATAGCCGAGCCGCCCGCCGAGGATGATGCCGAGCGTCGCGTAGAAGACGAGGTCGTCGGCATGACGCCTGGCCATCGGTGCGCCGGGCTGGGCAAGCAGCTTCAGCAGATACCACCAGCCGAGCAGGATCCCGCCGATATAGGCAAGGCTGTACCAGCGCAGCGTGAAGAAGCCGATCGAGAAGACGTCGGGGTGGAGCCCCAGGTCCTCGAACCGGATATGTTGGCCCGTAGCGGGGCTAGGCAGGCCACCGGCTACGGCGGCTAAGGTCGACAGGATCAATGGCTTTTCCCCACGCGTTCGCGCCTGCATAATGAGCGGTGACGATAAGACCAAGGCGATAAGACCGGGGCCATAAGTCCAGAGGGAGAGTGAGATGCGGACCGAGCTAGACGCGGCGATGGATTCGACGATGGCGGCGCTGACCGCGCCCGGGGGGATGCTCGGGCTCGGATCGATCGAGCGGTTCGGCGTGACGCTGCCGACGATCGCGGTCGCGCCGCCCGCGCTCAACGCCTATTTCGCGCATTATGCCGGCGAGCACCGCGACCAGGTGTTCCTTGTCGCGGGCGACGAGCGGCTGACGTTCGCCGAGGTCGAGGACGCCGCCGAGCGCGTCGCCTGCGCGCTGGTGTCCGCGCACGGCATCCAGCGCGGCGACCGGATCGGCATCGCAATGCGCAATTCGCCGTCGTGGATCGTGCTGTACATGGGCATCATCATGGCCGGCGGGGTCGCGACCCTGCTGAACGGCTGGTGGCAGTCGGACGAGCTGGAGGCGGCGATCCGCGACGTCGACTGCAACATGGTGTTCGCCGATCCGCCGCGCGTGAAGCGGCTGGCGCAGATCGCCGGGCTGGCGACGCCGGTGATCGGGATCGACGACACCCAGCCGCTGCGAATCGCGCTCGACGTGCTGCTGAAGGAGGACCCGGTCGGCGTCGCGCTGCCGCCGCTGGGGCCCGACGACCATGCGACGATCCTGTTCACGAGCGGGTCGACCGGCCAGTCCAAGGGCGCGCTGTGCGATCATCGCGCGATCATCCAGGCGATCTTCAACTATCTGGGCCAGGCGATGATGATGCTCGGCTTCGCCACCGCGCAGGGCAACCCGCCGGTCGGCCAGCCGGTCACGCTGCTGACGATCCCGCTGTTCCACATCACCGGCGAGGTACCGGTGTTCCTGCAGAGCTTCGCGATGGGGCGCAAGCTGGTGCTGATGCCCAAATGGGATGCGCGCGAGGCGATGCGGCTGATCGAGGCGGAGGGCGTGACCTATTTCGTCGGCGTGCCGCTGATGAGCTTCGAGATCCTCAACCACCCCGATCGCGGCGATTACGACCTGTCGACGGTGACCGATTTCGCCGCGGGCGGCGCGCCGCGGCCGGTCGAGCATGTCCGGCGGCTGGGCGAGGAGATGGGCGGCAGCGCGCCGCTGATCGGTTACGGGCTGACCGAGACCAATGCGGTGGGGACGGGCAACTGGCGGAGCAATTATATTGCCAAGCCCAATTCGGCGGGGCGGGCGAGCGCGCCGCTGGTCGATCTGGCGATCCTCGACGATGACGGCCGCAAGCTAGACGTCGGCGTGCGCGGCGAGGTGGGCATCCGCAGCGTGTGCAACTTCAAGGAATATTGGAACCGGCCCGAGGCGACCGCGGCGGCGTTCACCGCGGACGGCTATTTCCGGACGGGGGATATCGGGTTTCTCGACGAGGACGGCTATCTGTTCATCGTCGACCGCAAGAAGGACATCATCATCCGCGGCGGCGAGAATATCTCGTGCCAGGAGGTCGAGGCGGCGCTGTACCAGAACCCCGCGGTGGCGGAGGCGGCGGTGTTCGGGCTGGCGGACGAGCGGTTCGGCGAGGTGCCGGGCGCGGTGGTGGTGCTGCAGGAGGGCGAGACGCTGACGCCCGACGATCTGTGCGCGTTCCTCCACCAGCATATCGCGGCGTTCAAGGTGCCGCAGCGGGTCTGGATCGCCGACGTGCCGCTGCCGCGGCTGGGGACGGAGAAGATCGACAAGGTGACGATCCGGGAGCGGTATCGGGGGATGGTCTGAGGGGGGTGCCTTCGGCCGGCGGGGCGTCGGCCGGGGGTGGCGTTCGGGGCTCTGGATCCTGACTTTCGTCAGGATGACGGGGTGTGGGGGCGTGCGCGTGCTTCACTTCTTCTCGTCATCCTGACGAAAGTCAGGATCCAGAGCCAAGCAGCGTTGCGTCCTGTTACCCTGGGTCCCGACTTTCGTCGGGATGACGGAAGGGGGGATGACGGAAGGGGCGCGGTCCCCCTCATCCGGCGGTTTGCGGCGCCTTCACCGCGGGGGGGAGACGGGGTAGGGGCGCGGGATGATCAGCAGGCGGGGGATTTTGGCGGGGGGCGGCGTGGGGATCGGGCTGGTCGTCGCCTGGGGGCTGTGGCCGCGCGACTATGCGCCGACGCTGGTGGCGGATCCGGGGGAGAGCGCGTTCGGGGCGTGGCTGAAGATCGGCAGCGACGGGCATGTCACGGTCGCGGTGCCGCAGGCCGAACAGGGGCAGGGCGTCTATACCGCGCTGGCGCAGATCGTCGCGGACGAGCTGGGCGCGGACTGGCGGACGGTGGGGGTCGAGCCCGCGCCGCTGAACCCGCTCTATGCCAATCCGGTCGGGCTGAACGCACTGTTCGAGGGGATGCCGGGCGTGGTTCCCGCGGCGGTGGCCGGCCCCGCGCCGATGCTGACGGCGGGATCGAGTTCGGTGCGGATGTTCGAGGCCGCGTGCCGCGATGCCGGCGCGGCGGCGCGGGTGCTGCTGTGCAAGGCGGCGGCGCGGCGCTGGGATGCGGACTGGGCGGACTGCCGGACCGAGGCGGGGTTCGTCGTCCAGGGCACGCGGCGGATCCGCTTCGCCGCGCTGGCCGAGGACGCCGCGCGCGAGACGCTGCCGGACGACCCCAATATCGGCGGCCCGGGCGCGGGGGCGCTCGCGGGGCGGTCGGTGCCGCGGATCGACACGCCCGCCAAGGTCGACGGATCCGCCAATTTCACCGGCGACGTCCGCCTGCCCGACATGGTCCATGCCGCGATCCGGCAGGGACCGGTCGGCGACAGCCGGCTGATCGGGGTCGACCGCGCCGCCGCGGACCGGGTGCGCGGCGTCCTGCAGATCGTCGAGACGCCCACTTGGGTCGCGGCGATCGCGACCACCGGCTGGGCGGCGCAGCAGGCGCTGTCCGCGATGGCACCGCGGTTCGCGACGCGGGGGCCTGTGATCGACAGCGGGACGATCGCCGCCGCGCTCGACGCCGCGTTCGAGAGGCCGGGCGCGACGATGGCGCAGAGCGGGGATATCGGCACGCTGCTCGACGGGGCGGGGGTGGTCACCGCCGCCTACCGCGTCGCGCCCGCGGTGCATGCGGCGATCGAGACGCGCAGCGCGACCGCGGCGTACCGCGACGGGATATTGGAGCTGTGGCTGCAGACTCAGGCGCCGGGGCCCGCGCGCGCGGCGGCGGCGCGCGCGGCGGGGATCGCCGAGGCGCAGGTGGTGATCCATCCGATGCCGGTCGGCGGGTCGTTCGGCGCCGCGCTGGAGCATGACGCGGCGGCGCAGGCGGCGGTGCTGGCGGTGCGGCTGAAACGCCCGGTCAGCCTGATCTGGTCGCGGGCCGAGGACCTGCTGCACGACCGCTATCGGCCCGCGGCGGCGGCGCGGCTGGCGGCGCGACTCGACGCGCGCGGGCGGATTCTTGCGTGGCGCACGGCGATCGCGGCGCCCGCGACCGGCGCGGAGATCGCGGCGCGGGTGCTGCCGGGGGTTGCGAGCCGCGCGGCGACCGCGCTGACGCGGGGCGATCCGCATGCGGTCGGCGGTGCGCTGCCCGCCTATGCGATCCCGGCGGTGGCGGTCGTGCATCATGCCGCCGAGATCGGCGTGCCGACGGGCGCGCTGCGCGGCGGCGCGCATGGCTATACCGCGTTCTTCACCGAGATGTTCGTCGACGAGCTCGCGCGGATCGCCGCGACCGAGCCGATGTCCTACCGGATCGGCATGCTCGGCGGCGGCGCAAGACTCGCGCGGTGCCTGTCGACTGCGGCGTCGCTGGGCGGGTGGAATGGCGGCGTACCCGGCAGCGGCCAGGGGATCGCGGCCCACGCCTTTCGCGGCAGTTTCATCGCGGTGCTGGCGGAAGCGCATCTCGGCGCGGACCGGCGGCCGGTGGTCGAGCGGCTGGTCGCGGCGGTCGATTGCGGGGTGCAGATCAACCCCGACCTGGTCCGCCAGCAGATCGAGGGCGGGCTGATCTTCGGGCTGGCGACCGCGCTGGGTGCGGCGACCGGCTTCACGCGCAACCTGGCCGATGCACGCGGGTTCGGCGACCTGCACCTGCCGCGGCTGGCGGACACGCCCGACATCACCGTCGAGCTGATCCGCAGCGACGAGGCGCCGGGCGGGGTCGGCGAGCTGGGCGTGCCCGCGGTCGCGCCGGCGATCGCCAACGCAATCTTCTCCGCAACGGGCTTTCGTCTGCGCGATTTGCCTTTAAGACCCTCGACATGACCCTGCCCCCCGACCATCCCGCGATTCCGAAGCCCCGGATCGGCGTCCTGCTGATGAACCTGGGGACGCCCGACGGCCCCGACGTGCGATCGGTCAAACGCTATCTCGGCGAATTCCTGTCGGATCGCCGCGTCGTCGAGATCCCGGCGATCGCGTGGCAGCCGATCCTGCGCGGCATCATCCTGAACACGCGGCCCAAGAAATCGGCGCATGCGTACAGCCAGGTGTGGCGCGAGGACGGTTCGCCACTCGCCGCGATCACGCGGTTGCAGGCGGCGGCGGTGAAGGATTCGTTCGGCCCCGACGTGATGGTCGACTGGGCGATGCGCTATGGCCGGCCGGCGATCGCCGAGCGGCTGAGCGCGATGCAGGCGGCGGGCTGCGAGCGGATCCTGCTCGCGCCGCTCTATCCGCAATATTGCGCGGCGACGACCGCGACCGCGAACGACAAGGCGTTTGCGCATCTGGCGGGGCTGCGCTGGCAGCCCGCGCTGCGCACGCTGCCGCCTTATTATGACGATCCCCTGTATATCGACGCGCTGAAGACCGATCTCGAGACGTCGCTCGCCGCGCTCGACTTCGTTCCCGATGCGATCGTCGCGAGCTTTCACGGCATGCCCAAGCGCACGCTGGAGATGGGCGATCCGTATCATTGCCACTGCCAGAAGACCGCGCGGCTGCTGAGCGCGGCGATGGGGCGCGAGCTGACGGTCGCGTTCCAGTCGCGGTTCGGGCCGCAGACATGGCTCGGGCCCGCGACCGACGAGACGCTGGTCGAACTGGCCAGGGCGGGGAAGACCAAGGTCGCGATCTTCGCCCCCGGTTTCTCGGCGGACTGTCTGGAAACGCTCGAGGAATTGTCGATTCGCGGGCGCGAGAGCTTCGAGGAGGCGGGCGGCAAGGACTTTGCCTATCTGCCGTGCCTGAACGATGGCCCTGCGGGGATCGCGATGCTCGAGCGGCTGCTCGCACGCGAGCTTGAAGGTTGGACGCGCCGCGGTTAGCCTCCGGTAAAACACGTATGGCGGGAGAGAAGGCATGGCACGCGTCGCGATCGTAACCGGGGGAACGCGTGGCATCGGCGAGGCGATCAGCCTTGCGCTGCAGAAGACCGGGCTGACCGTGGCGGCGACCTATGCGGGCAATGCCGAACGCGCCGAGGCCTTTGCCGCGCGGACGGGAATCGCGGTCTATCAGTGGGACGTCGCGGATTATGACGCGTGCCAGGCGGGCTGTGCGAAGGTCGCCGCCGACCTGGGCGATGTCGACATCGTCGTGAACAATGCGGGCATCACGCGCGACGGCACGATCCTGAAGCTGAGCTATGACGACTGGAAGGCGGTGATCGACACCAATCTGGGCGGCTGCTTCAACATGGCCAAGGCGGTGTTCCCGGGCATGCGGACGCGCAAATGGGGGCGGATCGTCAATATCGGCTCGATCAACGGGCAGGCCGGGCAATATGGTCAGGTCAATTACGCCGCGGCGAAATCGGGCATCCACGGCTTCACCAAGGCGCTGGCGCAGGAGGGCGCGCGGGCCGGGGTGACGGTCAACGCGATCGCGCCGGGCTATATCGATACCGACATGGTCGCGGCGGTGCCGGCGGACGTGCTCGAGAAGATCGTCGCGAAGATCCCGGTCGGGCGGCTGGGCCAGGCGAGCGAGATTGCGCGCGGGGTGGTGTTCCTGTGTTCGGAAGAGGGCGGGTTCGTGACCGGCTCGACGCTGAGCATCAATGGCGGGCAGCATATGTACTGACGGTTTTGGCCCGGCTGCGCGGCAGCCGGGCCCAAACCGGCACGGCCGGCGGACGGGTGAAACCCGGTCCGGCCGACGGCTTTGCCGGCGGCTTGGGTTTCTCCGGGTTGCTGGGGACGGTGGTTTTGGCTCTGGATCCTGACTTTCGTCAGGATGACGGGGTCGCTTCGGCCTCGGGGGCGAAACCGAAATAATCGTGGCGGTACGCGTCGAGCGCGGTGCCGATGCAGCGGACCGTCGGGGAGGATTGCGCGTCGCCCTGATCGTCGGCGTGCAGGGTGAAATCTGCGCTGGGGAGCTCGGTCCGGCTGGGACGGAATTTGCCGCGGACCGCGCCGCAGCGGGTGGCGATCTGCGCGACCGCGTGTGCGGTGAGGACGGGCTTTTCGGCGTGCGGCCCGGCCGCACAGCCGGCGAGTAGCGGAAGAGTCGTCAGCATGGCGAGCGCGAGGGTGCGGATCACGGGGCTCTCCGGGGTCTGGATGTCGCAGCGTAGGGCGGTCGGCGTTGCGGCGGAAGCGGGGATGCGCGGCCGGGGACTGTGGGTGGTATCCTGGATCCTGACTTTCGTCAGGATGACGGGGTTTGGTGGTGGACGTCATTCACTCTCGTCATCCTGACGAACGTCAGGACCCAGGGTCACGGGCGTTGCGGGTGGTAGCCTGGGTACCGACTTTCGTCGGGATGACGGAAGAGGGGTGTGATGACGGGGTGCCAACTGGCGTAGGCGGGCCTGCCGTCGGCAAAGCCGTCGGCCGGGTTGGCGCGGGCGCCACCCGCCGGCCGGTCAAGGGTGCGCGACTTCGCGCGACCCTCGACGAACACGAGGCCGGCCCCTGTGGGGGACCGGCCTCTGCCCTCGATACGCTACGCGAGGGAACTGGGGAAACTGGAGCAGGCCCGGAGCGGACGCCGGCTAAGCCGTCGTCGGACGGGTGGCTTGGGGCCACCCGCCGGCCGTGCCGGAGGTGCTCGCCGGGCGAGCACCCGCGCTTTCGCGCTTAGCGGCGGCAATACCGAGGATTGTCCGACTTATCGATCGCGTTGCCGGCGAGGCCGCCACCGGCGGCGCCGAGGAGGGCGCCGATCGTGCCGTTGCCGCGACCGGCAACCGTGTGGCCGAGCAGGCCGCCGGCGAGGGCGCCGACGATCGTGCCGCCGGTGTTGTCGCAGCCGCGACGGTTGTTGCGGTCGTTGCGGTAGTTGTAGCGGCGGTCGTTGCCGCGATATTCGCGGTCATAGCCCCGGCCACGATCATAGCCGCGCCCGTCGTAACCGCGGTCATAGCCGCGCTCGTACCCGTAGCGCTGTGCCTCGGCGGCGACGGGGACCAGGGTCGCGGTGCCCATTGCGAGCGCGCTGACGGCGAGGGTGAAGGTCTTGAACATCAAACGTCTCCCATTTGGGACCTGGGGGAGTGCGCCGGTGGCGGGCCCTTCGATCCTGATGACAGCCTTATGGTCGAGTCGGATTGAGCCGAGCCTGAATGCGTTCGTTATCAACGGTTCAGGCGCGACTCCGGTCCCGCGCGCCTGACAGGTTGCAGGTGCCCCCCGGCGCGGCAGCGGCTATGGGGCGGGCGTGCGGCGTATCCCGACCCTGTTGTTCGTGCTGGCGAGCGTGCACCTGCTGGTGCCCGGATGGAGCGGCACGTCGCGGCTCCCGCTGCTCGGCGCGGCGGCGGACATGACCGCGACGCGGGTGCGGATCGATCCGGCCGATCCGTTGCGGCGGCGGCTCGGCGGGCTGACCTATCTGGGCGGGGTGGTGCTGCGCAGTCGCGATTCGGCGTTCGGGGGGTATTCCTCGATCGCGGTCCGTCGCAGCGCTTCGCGGACACAGGTGACGTTGCTCAGCGATGGTGGGAATATCGTCCGCTTTCATATCGGTGACGACTGGCGGCCCGCAGGGATCGGCTTTGCCGCGCTGCCGGGTGGTCCCGGACAGGGCTGGTCGAAGCGCGACCGGGACAGCGAATCGCTGACGATCGATGCGGCGACGGGGACCGCCTGGGTCGGGTTCGAATATTGGAACGCGGTCGGGCGCTATGCCGCAGGGGCCGACGGCACGCTGCTGGCGCGATTCGAGGGGATGGTCCGGCCGCGGGCGATGCGCGAATGGCCCGACAATGGCGGGCCCGAGAGCATGGTGCGGTTGCGCAACGGGCGATTCGTCGTGCTGTCGGAGACCGCGCGGCCGCGGGTGCGGACGAGCGCGGGCGGGGTCGGGCGCGGGACCGGGCGGCGGGGGCTGCTGTTTGCGGGCGATCCGCTCAACGCGCGCGGCGTCGGCTTTACCTATGTGCCGCCGGTCGGGTTCAGTCCGGTCGATGTCGCCGAGTTGCCCGACGGGCGGCTGATCGTGCTCAATCGCGCCTTTGCGGCGCCGTTTGCGTTTTCCAACGCTGTGACGGTGATCGAATCGGGGGCGATTCGGGCGGGGGCGGTGGTGCGCGGGCGCGAGATCGCACGGCTGGCAGCGCCGCTGGTGCATGACAATTTCGAGGGGATCGCGGTGGTGCGCGAGGGGGACGACACGGTGGTGTGGATCGTGTCGGACGACAACGAGACCGTGCTGGAGCGGACGCTGTTGCTGAAGTTTCGGCTGGAGGGTTAGCGGAGGGCGAGCGGGGTGGCGGTGTCTCGACTTCGCTCGACACGAACGGGAGGGGACGGTGCACCGGGCGGGCGGTGTCTCGACTGCGCTCGACACGAACGGAAAGGGAGGTGGAACGGGTTCGGCGGCGCGTTTACGTGCGACGGGCGCACAAACGCCGACGGCCCGCGCTCCGGTGGGAGCGCGGGCCGGGGCCGTGTCGCAGTCGCGCGGGTTAGGCGGCGGCGGCGATCTTCTTGACGACGTCGCGCTTCAGGCGGCGGGCCTTGAGCGAGAGCTTGTCGTCCGAAGTCTTGACGAGCCAATTGTCGAGGCCGCCATTATGCTCGACCGAACGCAGGCCGTGCGTCGAGACGCGGAGACGAACGCTCTGCTCGAGTGAGTCGGAGATCAGCGTGACGTTCTGCAGGTTGGGCAGGAACGTACGCTTGGTCTTGTTGTTGGCGTGGGACACGTTGTTCCCGACCATCCGGCCTTTGCCGGTCAGTTCGCAAATGCGCGACATCTGTCTACCTATCAAGTGTCGGGAGGAACCCCGGAAAGGCGCGCGGATACCCGGCAAGCGCGGCCGCGTCAACCGATTCACCCGTTTTTGCCGATCGGCGCCCACGTGGATGCGGCGAACGGGGCGGCAGAGCGGGGCGTGCAACCGCGCGGGGTTGATCGACGTTGTTACGCCATCGAACCGGTCGACGCCCGCATTGGGTCGTGGCCTTATATAAGGGGAATCCCATGCGTACGCTCTTGTCTCTGGTCGCGATCGCGCTGCTCGCCGTCGTCGCGCTGATGTATTTCGGGATCATCAACATCGACCAGACGCGTGCCGGCGCGATCCAGACGCCGAAATTCGAGGCGGACGTCGCCAAGGTGCGGCTGGGGACCGAGACCAAGACGGTCGCGGTGCCGACGATCTCGGTCGACAAGCCGGGGACCGCGGCGGACAATGGCCAGGTGCCCGCCAACTGATCCGCGCCCGCCTTGTCCTGCGGCTTTACCTGATGGGGAAGGCAGGGCAGGGCGGGGCATGTTTCCGATCCCAGAACCGATGCGGCGCGCGCTCGACGCCGCGCGCGACGCCGCGGCGGCGGGCGAGGTGCCGGTCGGCGCTGTCGTGGTGCACGCAGGGCAAGTGATCGCGACGGCGGCCAATGCGCCGCGCGCGCTGTGCGATCCGACCGCGCATGCCGAGATGCTCGCGATTCGCGCGGCGGCGAAGGCGCTGGGGCGGGACCGGCTGGAGGACTGCGATCTGTGGGTGACGCTCGAGCCGTGCGCGATGTGCGCGGGGGCGATCGCGCACGCCCGGGTCGCGCGGCTCTATTACGGGGCGGCGGATGCGAAGGGCGGCGCGGTCGAACATGGCGCGCGGTTTTTCGGGCAACCGACGTGCCATCATCGGCCTGAGGTGTATGCGGGGATCGGGGAGCGGGAAGCTGGCGCGTTGCTGACGGGGTTTTTCCGGGGGCGGCGTTAGGGGGCTGTCGGCAGCTTGTTGGCTGGGCGTCGAAAGAGTGGGTTCACGCGAAGGCGCGAAGGCGCAAAGATGTTGCGAGCGTGGAGCCGCGATATTTCAATCGCATCTGCAAAGGCGAATTGTGTCTGCCGGCCGAGAGGCCCGAATCTATGACTTCGCGCCTTTGCGCCTTCGCGTGAATGCGGTTCTTCTCTCTCTCTCTGCGCCTCCGCGTCTCCGCGCGAACCCCCTTCTTCTGCTGCCGGTCCGCCCGCACCCTGCGTCCCGGCTTTCGCCGGGATGACGGAGGGGCGGGCGGACTGAGTTGGTTAGCGGAGGTCGTTCTGGGTGATGGGGACGATCTTGACCTCGACGCGGCGGTTGGCGGCGCGGCCGGCGTCGGTGTCGTTCGAGGCGATCGGCTGGCTTTCGCCGTAGCCGCGGGTGCCGATGCGGGCGGACTGGACGCCGTGGCTCGACAGGTAATCCGCGACCGAGGTCGCCCGGCGCTGCGACAGGGTCTGGTTATAGGAGTCGCTGCCGGTCGAATCGGTATGGCCGTACACGTCGATATAGGTCTGGTTATACTGGCCGAGCGTCGAGGCGACCTGGTCGAGCGTGCGCTGGAACTGCGGCTGCACGGTCGCGCTGTCATAGGCGAAGGTGATGCCCGACGGGATGTTGAGGACGAGGTCGTCGCCCTGGCGGATCACCTGGACGTCGGTCCCTGCGGTGCGCGCGCGCAGATCGCGCTCCTGCTTGTCCATGTACGCGCCGACGCCCGCGCCCGCGAGGCCGCCGATCCCTGCGCCGAGCAGCTTCTCGGTGCGGTCGTTGCGGCCGCCGACGATGTCGCCGAGCAGATAGCCGCCGAGCGCGCCGCCGATGCCGCCGAGCGCGGTCTTCGAGATCGTGCGCTGGCCCGTCTCCGGATCCGTCGTGCAGGCCGACGTCGTGACGAGTGCGGCGAGCGCTGCGCCGATGAATATACCCTTGGCCTTCATGTCTCTGTCCCTTTTGATCATGCCGCAGATAACCCGGCATATTCGGCGATTGTTCCACCTGCGCACTGAACGCCCAATGACGATAAGTGTCGAGACCGGTTGTGAAGCGCGCGAATGTGCGCCAAGAGACGATCGAGCCAATGGCACCGCTTCCCCCCTTCCCCTGGATCGACGTCGCGATCATCCTCGCGCTCGTCGCGTTGAACGGCGTGTTCGCGATGAGCGAGCTTGCGATCGTGTCGTCGCGGCGTGCGCGGCTCGATGCGCTGGCGCGGACCGGGCGCAAGGGCGCGAGCGCCGCGCTGCTGCTCGCCGCCGACCCCGGTAAGTTCCTGTCGACCGTGCAGATCGGCATCACGCTGATCGGGATTCTCGCGGGTGCCTATTCGGGCGCGAGTCTGGGCACGCCGACCGCGGCGCGGCTGCAGGCGCTGGGGCTGAGCGCGAGCACCGCGGAGACGGTCGGCTTTGCGATCGTCATCGGCCTGACCACCTATGCCTCGCTGATCATCGGCGAGCTGGTGCCCAAGCAATTCGCGCTGCGATCGCCCGAGACGATCGCCGCGTTCATGGCGCGGCCGATGCGCTGGCTGGCGATCATCACCGCGCCGATCGTGTGGGTGCTCGATTCGACGAGCGCGCTGATCTTCAAGGCGCTCAGGCTCAACCGCGAATCGGAGGAGCATGTCACCGCCGAGGAACTGCACCTGATCGTCGCCGAGGCGTCCAAGTCGGGCGTGATCGAGGAGCATGAGCGCTCGATCATCTCGGGCGTGGTGCGGCTGGCCGACCGGCCGGTGCGCGAGGTGATGACGCCGCGGACCGACATCGACTGGCTCGACTGCAACTGGGATGCCGACGAGATCCGCGACACGCTGCTCGCGTCGCAGCACACCCGGCTGCCGGTCGGCGACGGGTCGATCGACCGGGTGCGCGGCGTGGTGCAGGCGCGCGACATCGCCGCCGCGCTGTTCCGCGGGGAGCCGCTCGACCTCAACGTGCTGATGCGCAAGGCGCCGGTGGTGATCGACCAGATCGACGCGATGGACGCGCTGATCGCGCTGCGCCAGGCCGAGGTGCCGATGGCGCTGATCCATGACGAATACGGGCATTTCGAGGGGATCGTGACCCCCGCCGACCTGCTCGCGGCGATCGCGGGCGAGTTCAAGTCGGACGCGGACCCCGACGATTCGCCGTCGGTGGTGGTGCGCGATGACGGTTCGCTGCTGGTCGCGGGCACGATGGCGGCGGATGCGCTGGCCGACCGGCTGGGCATCGACCTGCCCGAGGACCGCGACTATGCGACCGTCGCCGGGCTGGCGCTCGCGGTGTTCCGCCATCTGCCGGGCGAGGGCGAGAGCTTCGTCGAACAGGGGTGGAAATTCGAGATCGTCGATCTGGACGGACGACGGATCGACAAGCTGCTCGTCAGCGAGGTTTGAGGTTGGGGGTGCGGGGCTTGAACGCGCTGGATCACCGACCCGGTTGATTTACCCGGGCGCTCATTGTTTCGACGCTTAGCGGTTGCCCGAGATTTTAAGCCGTCGCGACACGTACCGCACGCAGGCAAAAACCGCGATTCCGACTACAAGAGACGGCGCATAGATCATTCCGACCCCGTAGATCGGGACGTCGCGAAGTGATTGGTAGTCATACCACGAGCTATAGATGACGTAGACGCACAGTGCGACGAACAGGATTGCGCACACGAGGATGGCGATCCTTGCTTCGGCGTCGACCTCCTCGTGTGCGACGGTTTCCGCATGCTCGCTGTTTGCCAGACGGTGCAGGACGGGACCAAGGAACACGCCAACGGCCAAACCGACCGCCAGGATAATGACAGGCTTGTCGAAGGCGACAGCAGCGCAGACGATTGGACCCAGACATAGATACGCAAGGATCAGCAGCCCCTTTGCCATCCCGTATCGTGGTTGCTGCATAGCCTGTCCGCCGCCTTATTGGTTTTCCTTGTCGTGGATGAAATTCGTTAACGGTGCGTGAGGCAGCGTCCGCGTCAACGCGGGCGGTGGCGGATGTTCGTGCTAGTGTCGGCCATGACCACCATGGCCTTTGTCTTATTGCTGCAAGTTGCTTCGGGACAGATGGCGCCACCCGTGATCGTGCGGCCGGCGGATGACCGGACGGTGTCCGCCCCGCTTCGTGGGCTGGGAGACACGATGGAAATCGCGGGTCGCTGTTCGCGCTTCATCGCACCGGCCGACATGGACATGTTCCTTGCCGTGGCCAAGGCCAACGCCGCCGACGAGCCGTATCTCATCAGCCGGATCGGCAAGGGCAGCCAGCATTCGAAGGACCCCGCATGGTGCAATGCGGCGATCAAGACGCTCGGTCGGAAATAGTCTGTCCGGGTGACGCAGTCCGCTGACGCGCGGCCTGTGCGTCAGAGTTTGCCGAAGACCGCTTCGAAGCCGGGCTTGTCGCCGGCGGCGAGGAGGCGGGATTGTTCGATCCAGCGGTCGCGGCCCATGCGGCCGGTGAAGGCGCCGAGCTGCGCGTCGATGTTCTGCGCTTCGGTTTCGGAGAGTGCGGCCATGTCGCCGACGGTGGTGACGCCCAGTTCCGCGAGGCGGGTGGCGACCTTGGGACCGAGGCCCTTGAGCTGGGTGACGGGGGCGGCTGCGTGGTCGACCGCTGGGGCTGGAGCCGGGGCCGGGGCGGGTGCCGGGGTGGGTGTCGGAGTGGGGGCTGGCGCCTCGGTCGGGGTGGCGGCTTCGGCGGCGGGGTTGGCGTCGAAGCTGGCGGCGGCGATCGGTTCGTCGGACAGCGGCGCGGGGGCCGGCGCGGGAGCGGCAGCAGCAGGCGCGGGGGCGACTGGCTGCGGTGCAGGCGCGACCGGGCGCGCGACCGGAATCGGGGTCGGGGCGGTCTGGACCTGCGACTGGCTGGGCGCAGGGGTCGGCTTCGGGGTTGGGCGCGTTTCGGGAGCTGGGGCGGCGGCGGGCGTCGGCGCGGCGGGCAGCTCGGGGGTCGGCTCGGGTGCGGGTTCGACGCCGGCTTCGCGCGCGTTGACGATGACGTCGCGCGACGCTTTTTTGCGGCTGCGCTTGGCCTTGATGCCCCAGAGCAGCCCGGCGATCACGAAGAGCGCGAGCACCGCGATGATCGCGAAATGGATCGTCGTCAGCGTGGTGATGCCGTCGGGGAGCAGGCTGTCGCCCGAGGCGGACGTCGCGGAAGTTTCGTTCATTTGCCTATAGTAGCGGGGTGGGTCGGGGGGGGCGAGACTTAATGCGCGTTGGCGGTGGTATCAGTGGCGTTGCGTTTGGGGATGCGCCCCACCCCAACCCCTCCCCTGAAGGGGAGGGGCTTTTTGCTTTGGGTCAGCGGGTGAGTTCGCGCCAGCCTATGTCGCGGCGGTAGAAGCCTTCTTCGAAATCGATCGCCTCGACCGCGCGGTAGGCGTTGGCCTGGGCGGAGGCGAGGTCGTTGCCGGTGGCGGTGACCGCGAGGACGCGGCCGCCGGCGGCGACGAGGCCGCCATCCTCGAGCCGGGTGCCGGCGTGGAAGACGGTGCCGCCTGCCGCGCGCGCCGAATCGAGGCCGATGATCGCGCCGCCCGCCTTGGGCGTGCCGGGATAACCCTTGGCCGCCATCACCACGGTCAGCGCGGTGGCGGCGCTGAAGCGCGCGGGGGGGAGGTCGGCGAGGCGGCCCTCTGCGACCGCGAGCATCGTCGCGATCAGGTCGCCCTCGAACCGCATCATCAGCACCTGCGTCTCGGGATCGCCGAAGCGCGCGTTATATTCGATCAGCTTGGGGCCCTGCGCGGTGAGCATGAGGCCGGCATAGAGGACGCCGCTGAACGGGATCCCGTCCGCCGCCATCGCCGCGACGGTGGGCGCGACAATCTCGTCGAGCGCGCGCTGTTCGAGCGCGGCGGTGAGGACGGGGGCGGGGCTGTAGGCGCCCATGCCGCCGGTATTGGGGCCGGTATCGCCCTCGCCGACGCGCTTGTGATCCTGGGCGGAGCCGAACGGCATCAGCGTGGTGCCGTCGGTGAGGACGAAGAGGCTCGCCTCCTCGCCTTCGAGGAATTCCTCGATCACCGCCTCCGCCTCGCCGTCCGCGAACAGCGCGTCAAGTGCGGCATCGGCCTCGGCGCGGGTGAAGGCGATGACGACGCCCTTGCCCGCGGCGAGCCCGTCGGCCTTGATGACCACGGGGAGCGAGAAGGTGCGGGTGAGCGCGACGTCGGCGTCGGCACGGCTCGCGACGCGGACATAGCCTGCGGTCGGAATGCCGGCGCGCGCGCACAGGTCCTTGGTGAAGCCCTTCGACCCTTCGAGCTGGGCGGCGGCCTTCGACGGGCCGAAGACGGGGATGGCGGCGGCGCGCAGCGTATCGGCGAGGCCGTCGACGAGCGGCGCCTCGGGGCCGATCACGACGAGGCCGATGGCCTTTTCGCGGACGAAGGCGACGACGGACGCGTGATCCGTCGCATCGAGACGCACGAGCGTCGCAAGGCTGGCAATGCCGGGGTTGCCCGGCGCGGCATAGAGCGTATCGAGGCCTGGAGAAAAGCTGGCCGATTGCACCAGCTTCCACGCGAGCGCATGTTCGCGGCCCCCCGAGCCCAACAGCAGGACGTTCATGCCCGATCCCTTTTCCGATGACGTCGTGTCCAGCGACATGCTGGCGAGCGATATGGGGCGGCTGGTAGCCGAGCCGGTCGCCGGCGACAACGCACTCGCCATGTCGGTCGGCGAACTCGCGTTCAAGCTGAAGCGGATGGTCGAGGGCGAATTCGGCCATGTCCGCCTGCGCGGCGAGATTTCGGGCTGGAAGCGCGTCGCGTCGGGGCATTGCTACATGGCGCTGAAGGACGATCAGGCGGTGATCGACGGCGTGATCTGGAAGGGGAGCGCGGCGCGGCTCGCCTTCGTGCCGCAGGACGGCGTCGAGGTGATCGCGACGGGCAAGCTGACGACCTATCCCGGGCGGTCGAAATACCAGATCGTGATCGACCGGATGGAGCTGGCGGGCGCGGGCGCGCTGATGGCGCTGCTCGAGAAGCTGAAGGCGAAGCTCGGCGGCGAGGGGCTGTTCGACGCGGGCCGTAAGAAGCCGCTGCCGTTCATGCCGCAGGTGATCGGCGTGGTGACGTCGGGGACGGGCGCGGTGATCCGCGACATTCTCCACCGGCTCGAGGATCGCTGTCCGACACATGTCATCGTCTGGCCGGTCAAGGTGCAGGGCGAGGGATCGGCGGCCGAGATCGCCGCGGCGGTGCGCGGCTTCGATGCGATCGCGCCCGGCGGCCCGGTGCCGCGCCCCGATCTGGTGATCGTCGCGCGTGGCGGCGGGTCGGTCGAGGATCTCTGGTCGTTCAACGAGGAGGTCGTGGTGCGCGCGGTCGCCGCCTGTTCGATCCCGATCATCTCCGCGGTCGGGCACGAGACCGACACGACCTTGTGCGACTATGCCGCCGACCTGCGCGCGCCGACGCCGACCGCGGCGGCGGAGATCGCGGTGCCGGTGCTCGCCGACCTGAGGCTCACGATCGACAGCCATCGCAACCGGACCGAGCGGTGCGCGCGGCGCTATGTCGAGCGCGGGCGCGAACGGCTCGATGCGCTCGCGCGGCATCTGCCCAAGCGCGACCAGCTGCTCGGGCCGCAGCGGCAGCGCGCGGACGATGCCGGGCAGCGGCTCGATCGCGGGCTCGAGCGGCGGCTGACGCTGGCGCGCGGGAGCCTCGACCGGTCGGGCGCGGCGCTGCGGCCGGCGACGCTCGAGCGCAAGCTGGAGGGCGCGCGGGCGCGGCTCGATGCGACGTGGCGGCTGGTCCAGTCGCTCAACCCGGATGCGATCCTCGACCGGGGCTATGCGCGGGTGACGTCTCGGGCCGCGGGGGGCACGACGCTCGCGTCGGCGGCGGCGGCGCGCGCAGCGGGGGCGCTGACGCTGCATTTCCGCGACGGGATGGTCGACGCCACCGTCGATGGCGGTGACAGCGAGGTCGCCGCCAGGCCGAAGCCGGCGAGCCGGCCGACGCCGTCTGCCGCCCCGTCCGCTGCCTCCGGTGCCGCGCCGCGCCAGCCGACCCTGTTCTGATCCTTCCCCCTGTGACGACGAGAGAAACCCGATGCTGATGTCCAATTCCGACCGCGCCGCCAAGCTGCATTACATGGCGAACGGCTTTCGCGTGCTGAGCCCGGGGGATCATGTCGTGTGCGCGGTCACCGGCCACCGCATCCTGCTCGAGGATCTGCGCTACTGGAGCGTCGAGCGGCAGGAGGCCTATGCGACCGCGGCGGGCGCCGCCGAGGCGATGAAACCGCGGTGATCCGCCCGCTGCTGCTGCCGTTGGTGCTGCTGGCTTCGGGTGGCACCGCGCAGACCGTGCCGGCGCCTGTCGCGGTCGCCCCCGCGGCGTCGGGGTTCGTCTGGACCGGGACGCTGAGCCAGGGCGGGCTGATCCTGGGCACTGCGCCTGCGGGGACGCGCGCGCTGACGCTCGACGGGCGGCCGGTGACGGTCGCGCCCGATCGCCGGTTCGTCGCGGGGTTCGACCGTGATGCGGGGACGCAGGCGATGCTCGTCGCGACGCTGGCGGACGGGCGCGTCGTGCAGCAACCGCTGATGATAGCAGCGCGCGGCTGGGACATTTCGCGGCTGTCGAGCCTGCCCAAATATCCGGTGCCCGCACCCGAATTCGCGCGCGTGCGCCCCGGTGAACTGGCGCAGATCGTCGCGGCGCGGCGGATCGCGGCGGTGTCGGGCGGCTGGCGGCAGGCGTTCGTCTGGCCGGTGACGGGGCGGATCTCGACGCTGTTCGGGTCGCAGCGCGTCTATGCCAACGGCGAGGCGGGCTCCTATCATTCGGGGATCGACATCGCGCGGCCGACCGGGACGACCGTGGTCGCGCCCGCGGACGGCGTGGTGATCCTGGCCGCGGATCACCCCTTCACGCTCGAGGGCAACCTGCTGATGATCGACCACGGCATGGGGCTGAACAGCGCGTTCCTGCATCTGTCGCGGATCGACGTGAAGCCGGGCGACCGGGTGACGCAGGGCCAGCCGGTCGGCGCGGTGGGCAATAGCGGGCGTGCGACGGGTCCGCATCTCCACTGGAGTTTGCGCTGGGGGGATGCGAAGCTTGATCCGTTGCTGGTGGCGGGGGTGATGAAGTAAGAGCGCGCGCGACGTCTAGTTGAGGCGGCGGACCTTGACCGCGGGCTGACCGCCGACGCTCATCCGGAAACTGCCGAGCGCGGCGCGCTTGATGACGACCGCGTCCTTCGCGCGCGGGCGCCGGGCGATCACATTGTCGTCGGTCTGAATCCAGCGCGCGCCATCGGCGAGCTGGAAGCGCCAATGGCCGGAGTCGTCGACCGACGCACCCGCGAGAACCGCCTCGATCTGCGGCAGGTCCTCGGCCTTGCCGAGCAGGCCCGTCTCGGGAAGCGCGATGCCGAACACCGCGCGCCGCGTCTCGCGGACCTGCTGCTGATCGATGATGACGATCGTCCGGTTCGCTTCAGCCTGTTCGAGCGCGGCGACCGAGCGGTCGAAACAGGCGAGCCGCGCGGCGGTCTCCGACAGCGTGCGGCACTGGGTGAGCGCGACCAGCACCGGCGCGCGTCCGCCGCGGGGCGACCCCGCGGTCGCAGCGGACGGCAGGCCCGCGATCAACAGGGTGGTGGTCAGCAGGCCGGCGGCCGCCCGGTGTGTCGATATGTGCATGTCCGTGTCATCCTCGTATCGGCTTCGGCAATCCGGGGCCGATCCGGGGCGGGGGCGCGCAGGGCCCGCCATCCCCGGAATATCCCCTTTGATTCCTTCGGAAAACCCGCCGCAGGGCGCCGGATTCACGATGTTGCCTTTTTGTAACAATGGTACGTCAATGCGATGATCCGTTACTATTTTACAATTTTATTTTGGACAAAAGCGCTGCCGTTTGCGTAACCGGCCCCCAGTCAGTGCGCCGGAGCGCGCCGCAACACATCGCGTCAGTCATCACGGATCGACGGCGCGAAAGGGGAATGAATACATGCGGAATCATATGTTTCGGGACTGCCTGCTCGCGTCCACGATGATCGCGGGCGCCGTCGTGGCGCTTCCGGCAGCGGCCCAGACCGCACCGGCTCCTGCACCGGCAGCCGAGCCGGCTCCCGCACCGCAGGGCACGACCAGCGACGACGGCGCGGCAGCGACGACCCCGGCAGTCTCGAACACGCCGAGCGAGTATCCCGCTGCAGCCGGGACCGCCGCGGGCACCGACATCGTCGTCACCGGTTCGCGCATCTCGAACCCCAACCTGACCTCTGCCAGCCCGATCACCGTGGTCAACGCGGCGGACATCAAGCTGCGCGGCGCGACGCGGATCGAGGACGTGCTCAACAGCCTGCCGGCGTCGTTCGCGACGCAGACCTCGTCGGTGTCGAACGGGTCGACCGGTACGGCGACGATCAACCTGCGCAACCTAGGTGAATCGCGCACGCTGGTGCTGATCAACGGCCGCCGCCTGATGCCGGGCAACCCCTCGTCGAGCAGCACCGCGAGTGCGGCCGCCGACGTCAACATGATCCCCGCCTCGCTGATCAAGCGCGTCGACGTGCTGACCGGCGGCGCCGGTTCGGTCTATGGGTCGGACGCGATCGCGGGCGTCGTCAACTTCGTGCTCGACACCGATTACGAAGGCTTCAGCGTCGACGTGTCGGGCGGCATCAACAACCACAACAACCGCAGCGAGCGGTTCCAGGCGCTGTCGGCGGCAAGCGGCTATCCCGCGCCGAGCGGCCAAGCGTTCGACGGCACGCAGTTCGACATCAACTTCAAGGTCGGCGCGGCAACCAGCGACGGCCGCGGCCATGTCGTCGGCTATGGCGGCTATCGCAAGATCGGCGCGATCCTGCAGGGGTCGCGCGACTATAGCTCGTGCGGGCTGAACGCGCCGTCGGGCAATGTCGGCAACGATTATGTCTGCGGCGGATCGGCCACCGCATTCCCGGCGAACTTCACGCTCGGCGATGCGACCGAGGGCGGGCCGCCGACCGGCTATACGCTGAACGCAGGAGGCCAGCTCGTCGCGGGGCGGACGCTCTACAACGCCAACCCGCTGAACTATTACCAGCGTCCGGACACGCGCTACACCGCGGGCTTCCTCGCCAAGTATGAAGTCAGCGACGCGTTCAAGCCCTATGCCGACTTCATGTTCATGGACGATCGCTCGGTCGCGCAGATCGCGCCGTCAGGTGATTTCAACAACACGACGGTCCTGAACTGCAACAACCCGCTGCTGTCGGCGGCGCAGGTCTCGACCTTCTGCCGTGCGTCCAACCTGGTGACCGACGCCAATGGCGCGGTGGTCAACCTGACCAACCCGGACGGCTCGCAGTATCAGCAGGCGAAAGTCCGCATCGGCCGTCGCAACGTCGAGGGCGGCGGGCGTCAGGCGGATCTTCGCCACACCCAGTATCGCTTCGTCGCGGGCGCGACCGGCGATATCGACAAGGGCATCTCGTACGAGGCCTATGGCCAGTTCGGCAGCACCGTGTTCAGCCAGGTGTATCGCAATGAATTCTCGATCTCGCGCACCACGCGCGCGCTCGACGCGATCACCGACACGCGTCCCGGCTCGGCGACGCTCGGCCAGGCGGTCTGCCGCTCGGTCGTCGACGGCACCGATCCGAACTGCGTCCCGCTCAACATCTTCGGCGCGGCCGGGATCACGCCCGAGGCGCTGAACTATGTCCAGACCCCGGGCTTCCAGTCGGGCGAGAACAAGGAAACCGTCCTCAACGCGAACTTCACCTTCAAGGGCGCCGAATATGGCGTGCAGTCGCCGTTCGCGAGCGAGGGCATCGCGCTGAACGTCGGTGGCGAGTACCGCAAGGAATCGCTGAGCCTCGAAGTCGACAACGCGTTCCTGAGCGGCGATCTGGCCGGCCAGGGCGGCGCGACGCTGCCGATCCGCGGCAGCTACACCGTCAAGGAAGTGTTCGGCGAAATCCAGGTGCCGCTGGTCAGCGACCGCCCGTTCGTCAACGAGCTGACGGTCAATGGCGGCTATCGCTATTCGAGCTACAGCACCGCGGGTTCGGCGCATTCGTACAAGGGTGAGCTGGTCTGGGCGCCGATCTCCGACGTCCGCTTCCGCGGCGGCTACAACCGTGCGGTCCGCGCACCGAACACGCAGGAGCTGTTCGCACAGCAGTCGGTCCAGCTCGACGGTGCGACCGATCCCTGCGCCGGCGCCGCGGTCAACGGTCTGGTCAACGGCAACACGGCCGCGCAGTGCGCGCTGACCGGCGTTCCCGCGAACCGGTTCGGCCTGATCGCCGCCAACCCGTCCGAGCAGTATAACGGCCTGCTCGGCGGCAACCCGAACCTGCGCCCCGAAAAGGCCGACACGTTCACCGCGGGCGTGATCCTGCGGCCGTCGTTCCTGCCGGGCTTCAACCTGTCGGTCGACGGCTTCCGCATCAAGCTGAAGGACCGGATCGGCGTCGTCGGCGCGGACACGATCATCGCGCAGTGCCTCCAGACAGCCGACGACCAGTTCTGCAGTGCGATCAACCGCGATGCCAACGGCACGCTGTGGCAGGGCAATGCGGGCTTCATCGTCGACACCAACGTCAACGCAGGGTCGCTGACCACGCAGGGGATCGAGACCTCGGCGGGCTATACCTACCGCTCGGACAGCATCGGCACGATCGGGCTGTCGTTCAACGGCACCTATGTCGACAAGTTCACGTCGGACAAGGTCGGCACCAAGTTCGATTGCGCGGGCCTGTACGGCGCACAGTGCGGCTATCCGATGTCCAAGTGGCGTCACCAGGCGCGTCTGTCGTTGACCACGCTGGGCGGCATCGGCCTGTCGGGCAACTGGCGCCATCTGTCGGCGACCAAGTTCGAGCGGACCAGCGGCGATGCCGACCTGGCCGGCCCGTTCTTCGCCAATGACGGCCGCGTGAAGGCGCAGGACTATTTCGATCTCGCCGCCACCATCCGGGTCGCGGACAAGGTCACCTACCGCCTCGGCGTCAACAACGTGCTCGACAAGACGCCGCCGATCCTCAGCGCGACGGCGTCGCCGATCGGCTCGTTCGGCAACGGCAACACCTATCCGGGCATCTATGATGCACTCGGCCGGTACCTGTTCGTCGGCCTGACGATCGACATGTAAGCGATCCTTTCGGACGCGATATCGGGGGGCGGCGGATCTTGGATCCGCCGCCCCTTTTTTTGGTTCGGGCGGCCGGTCCGGAGTGACGCTGAAGCCCGGACCAAGGCCTCGCCGAGCGCCTGTCGCGGGTGCGACGTGAAAATGCCTTTGCCTAATTATTATGCGTAGCGAGGATCTGCTGTCGGAAAAAGCAACAGATTGTAAGAAAGAGCACCAGTGATTGTGTCTTTTTCGCTACACGAGATTGCCAAAGCATTCGGCCGCCCGGATGCATTCTTTACAGGATGCGACAGTACCTCCATCCCATCGCCATTGTCCTTTGGGGTCGCGTCACTGCGCGCGATGAAGGGGGCGCGACATTACCCGGCGGACTGCGATGCAGCCGCAAGGGTACAAGCGAGGGATAACGCTCAAGTGACCAATTCGAGTTTCGCACGCTGCGCGCTGCGCGGGGGAACCGCCTTGCAGGCGCTCATGCTGATGGGTGCCGGTATCGTCTTTGCCGGCCCGGCGTCGGCGCAGACCGTGCCGCCCCCCGCATCGGCGCCGACGACGGCCCCGACCAACGAAGCGGAACCCGCTTCCGACGCTGCGCAGTTGCCGCCGACCGCCAACACGCCACAGGATGGCGAGGATATCGTCGTCACGGGGTCGCTGTTCCGCGGGCGCGACACCGGCCCGTCGCCGGTCACCACGCTGACCGCCGCGACTCTGCAGGAGCGCGGCATCAACACCGCGGCCGAGGCCGTGCAGCGGCTGACGTCGAACGGTGCGGGTACGATCAGCCAGGGCTGGAACACGGGCAGCAACTTTGCGACCGGGGCGACCGCGGCGTCGCTTCGCGGCCTGTCGGTCCAGTCGACGCTGACGCTGTTCGACGGCCTTCGCATGGCACCCTATCCGCTGGCCGATGACGGCCAGCGCAACTTCGTCGACATGAACACGATCCCGAGCGCGCTGGTCGAGCGGATCGAAGTGCTCAAGGACGGTGCATCGTCGACCTATGGCGCGGATGCGGTCGCGGGCGTCATCAACGTCATCATGAAGAAGCAGGTCGAGGGTCTCCACCTCAACGGATCTGCGGGCATTTCGGATCGCGGCGACGGCGCCGAGCAGCGGCTCGATGCCACCTGGGGCTATGGCGACCTCGCCACCCAGGGCTATAACTTCTACGTCAACGGCGAGTATCAGAACACCGCAGCAGTCAATGCGAGCGATCGCGGCTATCCGTTCAACTCGTCGGACCTGAGCCGGATCTGCAACGACGCGGGCAGCTGCATCCGCCAGCCCGCCGGTGCACGCAACTTCTTCAACGCCGACGGTACGTTTTCCGGACTGGCGTCGACGACCGTACCGCTGGTCCGTCCCGTCGATGCGACCGGCGCCGCGCTCGGCCGGTACAATATCCTGAACGCGGCCGATGGGTGTCGCAACCTGAACCCCGTGACGGTTCTTCCCGGGCAGAGCCCGACCGCCGGGTCGGTCGTCTGTCAGCAGGACTTCCGCAAGCAGTATCTGCAGGTATTGCCGCAGCAGGAGCGGTACGGCTTTGCCGGTCGTTTCACCGCCAATGTCGGCGAGAACGCACAGGCCTATGTCTCGGGTAACTACTACCGGACCAACACCTTCACGCAGCTGAGCCCGCTCGGCTACAACAACCAGACCACGCCGCCGGGTGCGGTCGTGCTGAACCCGCTCTTCCTGCCGACCTATGTCTGCGCCGGCGGCGTTGGTTCGCTGACGATGCTGAACACGGGCTGCAACGCGGGGAACGGGGTTCTGAACCCGAACAACCCCTTCGCGGCAAGCGGCAACCGTGCGCAGTTGCTGAGCCTGTATGACCGGCCGCGTACGATCGAAACCAACTCGCGCGCGCTGCGCATCGCCGCAGGGCTCAAGGGGTCGTTCGGCGACGACTGGAACTACAATGCGGACTTCACCGCGTCGAACACGCAGCTCGACGTGATCCAGAAGAACTACCTGATCCCGCAGCGCCTGCTCGACGTGATCGCGCGGGGGACGTATAATTTCGTCAACCCGAGCGCGAACTCGGAAGAGAGTCGCAACTACATCGCGCCCGAAAACCGGACGCGCTCGACGGCCGATCTCTGGCAGATCCAGGGCAACATCTCGAAGGCGCTGTTTACGCTGCCCGGTGGTCCGTTGCAGGTCGCGGTGGGTGCGGCCTATCGCAAGGAGTCGATCGACAACCCCAGCGCGAACCCGCAGAACGACGCCGCCCCTTATGATCGCTATTATGGTGTGAATTCGGTCGGTGCAGTGGGTAGCCGCAACGTGAAGTCGGCCTTCTTCGAAATCAACGCGCCGGTCCTCGACCAGCTCGTGATCAACGGCTCGGGCCGCTATGACGACTATTCGTCGGGTCAGAGCAACTTCTCGCCAAAGATCGGTGCGAAGTTCACCCCGATCGAGCAGTTCTCGTTGCGCGGTACCTATTCGAAGGGGTTCCGCATCCCGAGCTTCAACGAAGCTAACGGCCTGCCGACCACGGGTTATGTCACGCGGTCGCTCGACCCGAGCATCCCGGCGCAGGCTGCGTTCATCGCCGCGCATGGCGGCAACTCCTATGCAACGGGTCAGTTCTCGGTCGGCAACACCTCAACGGGCAATCCGAACCTCGACCCCGAAAAGTCGACCAGCTGGACGCTCGGTGCGATCTTCGAGCCGACATCGCGGATCAACTTCACCGTTGATTACTTCAACATCAAGGTGAAGGGCATCATCAACCCGGCCAGCTCGGCCGGCGCGTTCGAGCAGTATTACGCGAACAATGGTGTCGTGAACCTGCCCGGCGTCGTCGTCCGTCCCGGCCTGGCCGATAATGACAACCCTGCGGCACTGCCACAGATCGGCTTCATCGAGGTCTCGTACCAGAATGCGGATCAGCAGAACGTGCAGGGCATCGATTTCGGCGCCAATGCACGCTTCCCGATCGGCGACAACGTCACCTTCACCACGTCGGCCGATGCGTCTTATCTGATCCGGTTCGACAAGCGGACTGCAGACGGCAACACCGAGCGCTATGACGGTACGCTCAGCCCCTGCAACAACACGTCATGCTCGGGTTCGCCCAAGTGGCGTGCGACGTGGCAGAACACCGTCGAAGTCGGAGCCGCGACGCTTTCGGCGACCGCCTACTACACCGGTGGCTATGACCTGGCATCGACCGATGTCTCGAACGGTTACAGCGGTGTGAAGGGCGATTGCGAGGCGAGCATCGGTTCGTCGGTCGTGACGTACCAGGACGGGTCGCCCGTGCTGTGCAACGCGAAGGCAACGTGGAACGTCGACATGACCGCGACGGTCAAGGTCAACGACCGGTTCACGCTGTACACCAACGTGCTCAACATCTTCGACATCAAGCCCCCGTTCGATCCGAGCGGCGGGTACAGCATCAACCAGTACAACCCCGCATGGACGACGGCGAACGTCCTGGGTCGCTTCTTCCGGGTCGGCGCTCGCGTCGACTTCTAAGAACGAGCATTCTGCATGAGGGCGGGTCCTTCGGGACCCGCCCTTTTTTTGTGCCTGCCGTTCGGCGGCCTAGCCGACCGCCAGCACCAGTTTCCCGTCGCCCTCGTCGATATGGACCGTCGCGCCGTCCTTGACCTCGCCGCGCAGGATCATGTCGGCGAGGGGGTCCTGGAGGTAGCGCTGGACCGCGCGTTTGAGGGGCCTTGCGCCGTAGACGGGGTCGTAGCCGACGCGGCCGAGCCAGGCGCGGGCGGCTTCGGTGAGGTCGAGCGTGATCTTGCGGTCGGCGAGCAGCTTGTCGACGCGCGACACCTGGATGTCGACGATCGGGGCCATGTGCGCCTGGCCGAGACGGTGGAACAGGATCACCTCGTCCAGGCGGTTGAGGAATTCCGGGCGGAAGTGCGACCGGACGATCTCCATCACCTGGGGTTCGACCGACGACACGTCGTCGCCCTCGGCCATGTTGGCGAGATACTGGCTGCCGAGATTGCTCGTCAGGATAATCAGCGTGTTGCTGAAATCCACCGTGCGACCCTGGCCGTCGGTCAGGCGGCCGTCGTCGAGCACCTGGAGCAGCACGTTGAACACGTCGCCATGCGCCTTCTCGACCTCGTCGAACAGGATCACCTGATAGGGACGCCGGCGGACCGCCTCGGTCAGCACGCCGCCCTCCTCATAGCCGACATAGCCGGGAGGCGCGCCGATCAGCCGCGCGACCGCGTGCTTTTCCATGAACTCGCTCATGTCGATGCGGACCATCGCCGAGGGATCGTCGAACAGGAATTCGGCGAGCGCCTTGGTCAGCTCGGTCTTGCCGACGCCGGTTGGCCCGAGGAACAGGAAGCTGCCGAGCGGCCGGTTGGGATCCTGAAGCCCCGCGCGTGCGCGCCGGACCGCGGTGGAGACGGCCTTGACCGCATGCGCCTGGCCGATGACGCGCTTGCCGATCGTCGCTTCCATTGCGAGCAGCTTGTCGCGCTCGCCCTGGAGCATCCGCTCGACCGGGATGCCGGTCCAGCGGCTGACGACGCCGGCGATGTCGTCGGCATTGACCTCTTCGCGCAGCATCGCGCCCTTGGTCGCGCCCGCCGCCTCGTCGAGCTGGCGCTGCAGCCCGGGGATCGTGCCGTAGGAGAGCTCGCCCGCGCGCGCGAGGTCGCCCGAGCGCTGTGCCTGGTCGAGTTCCAATCGTGCGGCGTCGAGCTGTTCCTTCAGTCGCGCCTCGGCGTTGATCTTGTCCTTCTCGCCCTTCCAGCGCGTCGTCAGCTCGGCGGACTGTTCCTCGAGATTGACGAGATCGCCCTCGAGCGTGTCGAGCCGGTCGATCGAGGCCTCGTCGGTCTCGCGCTTCAGCGCCTCGCGTTCGATCTTGAGCTGGATGATGCGGCGGTCGAGATTCTCGATCTCCTCGGGCTTGGATTCGACCTCCATGCGGATCCGGCTCGCGGCCTCGTCCATCAGGTCGATTGCCTTGTCGGGGAGGAAGCGGTCGGTGATGTAGCGGTTCGACAGCGTCGAGGCGGCGACGATCGCGCCGTCGGTGATGCGGACGCCGTGGTGGAGCTCGTATTTCTCCTTGAGGCCGCGCAGGATCGAGATCGTGTCCTCGACCGTGGGTTCGCCAACCATGACGGGCTGGAACCGGCGCTGGAGCGCGGGGTCCTTCTCGACATATTTGCGATATTCGTCGAGCGTGGTCGCGCCGACGCAGTGGAGCTCGCCGCGGGCGAGCGCGGGTTTGAGCAGGTTGCCCGCGTCCATCGCGCCTTCGGATTTGCCCGCGCCGATCAGCTGGTGCATCTCGTCGATGAACAGGATGACGTCGCCCTCGGCGGCCTTCACCTCGTCGAGCACGCCCTTCAGCCGCTCCTCGAACTCGCCGCGATATTTCGCGCCCGCGATCAGCGAGCCCATGTCGAGCGACATCAGGCGGCGGTCCTTGAGCGTGTCGGGGACGTCGCCGTTGGCGATGCGAAGGGCAAGGCCTTCGGCGATCGCGGTCTTGCCGACGCCGGGTTCGCCGATCAGCGCGGGGTTGTTCTTGGTGCGGCGCGCGAGGATCTGGATCGTGCGGCGGATCTCCTCGTCGCGGCCGATGACGGGGTCGAGCTTGCCGTCGCGGGCCGCCTGGGTGAGGTCGCGCGCGAATTTCTTGAGCGCGTCATAGCGGTCCTCGGCGCCCGCGGTGTCCGCGGTGCGGCCCTGGCGGACGCTGTTGATCGCGGTGTTGAGCCCCTCGGGGGTGACGCCGCCGGTCTTCAGCGCCTTGCCCGCGGCGGTGTTGAGCGAGAGCGCGAGCGCGACGAGCAGGCGTTCGACGGTGACGAAGCTGTCGCCCGCCTTGGTCGCGATCTGTTCGGCCTGGTCGAGCACGCGGACCGCGTCATTGTCGATGCCCGGCGTGGTCTGCGCGCCCGAGCCCGACACGGCGGGGATCTTGGCGAGCGCGAGATCGGTCTCGGATGTCGCGCGCTTCGCGTCGCCGCCCGCGGCCGCGATCAGCCCCGCGGCCATGCCCTGTTCGTCCTCGAGCAGCGCCTTCAGCAGATGCTCGGGCGCGATCCGCTGATGGTTCATGCGGATCGCGACGGTCTGCGCGGACTGGAGGAAGCCTTTCGCGCGGTCGGTGAATTTGTCGATGTTCATGGGCGTATCCCTGTGGTCTTTGGCCAGAGATGGTGTTGTATTTAGGCAACACAAGAGGGCGGCGTTGCATCATGCTAGGGACAAGCGGGGCGGGCCGGAATAGCGTTTATTGTCGGTGTCGAAGCAGCGTCGTCATCGCTATAAGCCCCCGCCCATGCTATATGGGTGGGGTGTCAACAGCCATTCCCCATATCTACGCCATCGGCATCGAGCCGGCCGACATCGACTTCATGGGTCACGTCAACAACGCGAACTATCTGAAGTGGGTACAGGCCGCGGTGATCGATCACTGGCAGCGTCTCGCCCCGGCCGAGGCGGTGGCGGGGCATTTGTGGGTCGCGCTGAAACACGAAATTACCTACCGCAAGCCGGCGTTTCTGGACGACGACGTGATCGCGACGGTGCTGCTCGAAAAGGTGCAGGGCGCGCGGGCGTTCTATGAGACGATTATCAAGCGCGGCGAGGATGTGCTCGCCGAGGTGAAGTCGAGCTGGTGTTGCCTGGATGCGGAGACGCTGCGGCCTTCGCGGCTGGCGAGTAACGTGGTGGAGCGGTTCTTTCCGAAGGATTGAGGGGGCTAGACCCGCCGTCATTCCCGCGGAGGCGGGAAGCCAGACTGGCTGGCCTTTGTGGGTGCCACCTTGGTTTGCCGGTCTGGATCCCCGCCTTCGCGGGGATGACGGGTTTTGGGGGTGGGGGCAGGGGGCTGCTGCCTGTCCGGGGCGCGCCTGTCCGGGGTCGCTCGATTGGGGCGAACGTTCAGCCATATACACCACCTCCCCGGCGGAGGCCGGGGTCCAGGTGGGAAGGCCCTCGTGACTCCGCCTTACCCTACGTTATTTTGGTCCCCCAACTGGGCCCCGGCCTTCGCCGGGGGGGGTGTTTGATCTGCTGGGGTAAAGTTTGTGGGTGCGTGCTGCGCTCACACCACCTCATACGGGACCGCGCCGCGGCGGTTGGGGTCGACGCGGATTTCGCTGGCGGCCGGCGGAAACGCGCGCTGGTCGCAGTCGGGGCGCAGGCAGATGCGGCAGGATGCGCCGATCGGGGTGGCGATGCCGCCGGTGCCGAGCGCGTCGGCATAGATGAATTCGGACGCGTTCGCCTCCTCGCAGCCCAGCGCCACCGCATAGCGGCGGGCGGGCCGGGTATAGGTTTCGGACGGTTTCACCAGCCCCTTGGCCATCGAGACGTAGCGGATGCCGTCGCTGGTCTCGAGCAATTGCGTGAGGATGCGGTCGGGGATCGCGACCGCCTCGTGGACGATCCACAAGGGGCAGGCGCCGCCGAAACGCGCGAACTGGAGGCGGGTGGCGGAGTGGCGCTTGGTGATGTTGCCCGCCATGTCGACGCGGCAGAAGAAGAACGGGATGCCGAGCGCGCCGGGGCGCTGCAAGGTCGAGAGCCGGTGGCAGGTCTGTTCGAAGCTGGTACCGAAGATCCGCCGCAGCCGGTCGATATCGTGGCGGACGCTGCGTGCCTCTGCGCGGAAGCGGGTATAGGGCATGACGATCGCGCCCGCGGCGTAATTGGTGAGCCCCGCGGTCAGCAGCGCACGCGCGGTCTCCGACGCCATGTCGGAGGCGGCGACGATGTCGGCGATCAGATCGGCGAACTCGCCGCGCGCGACCTGATGCGCGAGCGAGAAGAGCGTGGTCTCGCCCGGCTGCGATCCGTCGAGCCGCAAGGTCGTGCCGTCATAGTCGCGTAACGGCGCGGCGAGTGCGCCCGAGATCGTCACCGAGACGCCGCGCGCCGCGAGCCGCGCCTCGAGGGACGCGATCCGATCGCTGCCGAGCGTCTCGCCGATTTCCTCCGCGCGACGATCGAGCGTGTCGACATAATTGCCCGCGGCGTGAAACCAGTCGCGGACATCCTCCCAGGGGAGCAGCCCGGGCGCGCCTGACCCCGCCACCAGCCGGTCGTCGAGCGCGCGCAACTGTTCCTGCGCGCGGCGATAGGCGTCGTGCATCGCGACGAGCCGCTGGGCGAGCAAAGGCTGGTGCTTCACCGCGCGGCGGATCGCGCTTTCGTCGGGCGTGGGGGCGGCGACGCTGGTATCGGTGACCGCCTCGAGCGTCGCGACGAGCAGCGCGGTGTCGTCGGCGGCGTCGATGCTGCCCCAGTCGGCGGGGAATTCGCGCGCTAATGTGACGAGCACGGCTTCGCTGACCGGGCGGTCGCCATTCTCGATCTGCGAGAGATAGCTGACCGAGATGCCGATCCGGACCGCCATCGCCGCCTGGCTGATCCCGAGCGTGCCGCGAAGGTCGCGCAGCCGGTGTCCGACGAAGAGGCGGCGGGGGGGATTGGTCATGCTGCGGGTGTAGTTTGCAAACATGGGTGGCACAAGTTTGCAACATTGCATTTGCGCATTGCGTCCCGCTCTGTGAAAGCCCCCAGCAGGACGGAGAGACGATGTCATCGACGATCGAAGAGCTTGAACGACGCCGCGAAGCCGCAAGAGTGGGCGGGGGTATCAAGCGGATCGGAGCGCAGCACGCCAAGGGAAAGCTCACCGCAAGGGAGCGCCTTGACGTGCTGCTGGACGAGGGATCGTTCGAGGAGCTTGACATGTATGTCGAGCATAACTGCGTCGATTTCGGCATGCAGGACCAGGTGATCCCCGGCGACGGCGTGGTCACGGGATCGGGCACGATCAACGGCCGCCTCGTCTTCGTGTTCAGCCAGGATTTCACGGTATTCGGCGGGTCGCTCAGCGAACGCCACGCGCAGAAGATCTGCAAGGTTATGGACAGCGCGATGAAGGTCGGCGCGCCGATCATCGGGCTGAACGACAGCGGCGGCGCGCGCATCCAGGAGGGTGTCGCGAGCCTTGGCGGCTATGCCGAGGTGTTCCAGCGCAACGTGCTGGCGAGCGGCGTCGTGCCGCAGCTGTCGCTGATCATGGGGCCGTGTGCGGGCGGCGCAGTCTACAGCCCGGCGATGACCGACTTCATCTTCATGGTGAAGGATTCGAGCTACATGTTCGTGACCGGGCCCGACGTGGTCAAGACGGTGACGAACGAGGTGGTCACGCAGGAGGCGCTGGGCGGTGCGGTGACGCACACGACCAAGACGTCGGTCGCGGACAATGCGTTCGAGAACGACATCGAGGCGTTGCTCGCGGCGCGCGACTTCTTCGATTTCCTGCCCGAATCGAACCGTGCGGGCGTGCCCGAGCGCCCGACCGCGGACGCGTGGGACCGGGTCGAGGAGAGCCTCGACACGCTGATCCCGGCGTCGGCGAACCAGCCCTATGACATGCACGAGCTGATCCGGAAGGTCGTCGACGAGGGCGATTTCTTCGAGACGCAGCCGGCGCATGCGGCCAACATCGTCACCGGTTTCGGGCGGATCGAGGGGCGGACCGTCGGCTTCGTCGCGAACCAGCCGATGGTGCTCGCGGGCGTGCTCGACATCAACAGCTCGAAGAAGGCGGCGCGGTTCGTGCGCTTCTGCGACGCGTTCGAGATCCCGATCGTGACGTTCGTCGACGTCCCCGGCTTCCTGCCCGGCACCGCGCAGGAGCATAACGGGATCATCAAGCACGGCGCGAAACTGCTGTTCGCCTATGGCGAGGCGACCGTGCCGAAGATCACCGTGATCACGCGCAAGGCGTATGGCGGCGCGTATGACGTGATGGCGTCGAAGCATCTGCGCGGCGACCTGAACTATGCGTGGCCGACCGCGGAGATCGCGGTGATGGGTGCGAAGGGCGCGGTCGAGATCATCTTTCGCGGCAAGACGCCCGAGGAGATCGCGGAGCGGACCGCGGAGTACGAGGCGCGCTTCGCCAACCCGTTCGTCGCGGCGAGCAAGGGGTTCATCGACGAGGTGATCCAGCCGCATTCGACGCGGCGGCGGATCGCGCTGGGCCTGCGCAAGCTGCGCGGCAAGCAAGTCGAGAATCCGTGGAAGAAGCATGACAACATCCCGCTCTGAAGGGGCGGCTTGTTGGGTCATGCCAAGCACATTATCATGTCATGCGAAGGAGTCGTGACATGCAGACCGAACGCGTGACGTTTCTGACCACCCCCGATCACAAGGCGGCGCTCGACGCGTTTGCGGCGAGCAACGGCATGTCCGTGGGGCATGTCGTTCGCGAGGCGACGTCGCGCTATGTCGTCGAGGGCGACATGACCGAGGACGACCGCTTCAAGCTGTTGATCCACGAACTCGACGAGGCGCTCCCGGCGATGCACGCCGCGCTCGATGCGGCGATCGAGGGGCAGCAGCGTCTGCGCGCCGATATCGACGCCAGGCTGCGCGAGGCCGGGCTGTCCGACGCGGAGCGTGTCGCATGAGCATGATCGGCGACGCGATGCGGACGATCGAGTCCGTCATCCTGCTCCGCAGCAAGGTCGAGCGGTTGAACGAGGAACTTGCCGCGACCAACGGGCAGGTGCGACGCGTGGTCGACTCGGTCATCCAGATCAACGGACGCCTGATCCGCCTGGAAACGTTCGAGGAAATGCGGTCCGGGATACGACCGACCCCGAGGATCGAGCAATGATCGCGCTTCTGCTTTTCCAAGCCGCGGCTGCGACAAGCACAGCCACGCCCGCGTGGAAGCTCGCCGACCGGACCAATGCGGCGGGGGTGCGGAGCATTTCCACCTCGGTCACGGGTAATGACGGTCTGTCGCGGTTCGTCGTGAAGTGCGACGTCGGCACCGAGTCGATCGTGTCTATCCAGTTCATCCAGCCGCAGTCGCTCGGGCAGGGCGCGGACAAGCCGGTCGCGGTGCGCTTCGATGGCGGGCCGGCCTTCACCTATAACTGGCAGTTTCCGGGGACGGGGACGTACATCACCGATCCCGTGGCGATCACGCGGCTGACGACGTTCCTGGTGAAATCGAAGACGGTGCGCGTCGAGGCGACCAACGGCGCAGGCTTTGCGGTGCAGGCCAATTTCGTCGCGCCGGCGAGCGATGCGATGGTGCGGCAGGTGCTGGGGGTGTGCGGCTACACGCTGGGCGTCGTGCCACCGCCGCCGCCTGCGCCGCCCGCGGCCGAGGATGCGCAATGAGTCTGGGCCGCCTCAACCATGTCGGGGTCGCGACGCCGTCGATCGCGAAGTCGGTCGAGACGTACCGGTCGTTGCTCGGCGCGACGGTGATCGGGGAGCCGTTCGACCTGCCTGCGCAGGGCGTGAAGGTGTGCTTCATCGATGCGCCCAACACGCAGATCGAGCTGATCGAACCTTATGACGAGAGCTCGCCGATCGCGGGGTTTTTGCGCAAGAACCCGGCGGGGGGGCAGCATCATGTGTGTTTCGAGGTGCCCGACATCGCGGCGGCGGTCGCGGACTTGAAGGCGAAGGGCGCGACGGTGCTCGGCGAACCGCGGATCGGCGCGCATGGCACGCCGATCGTGTTCGTCCACCCGAAGGACTTTGGCGGGATGCTCGTCGAACTGATGGAGACGCCGGGGGAGGATCATTGACCCCGCATCCTTTGTCCGTTGGTGCTGGGCGTGGTCGGAGTGCGTGGGACTCAGGCCCTTCGACTTCGCTCAGGGCGAACGGAAGGGGTGGGGCTAGCCGACTGGGGCGTAATCGATGGGGGAGACTGGCATGACCGCGTACGAGCATATCCTGAGCGAGCGGCGTGGCGACGTGCTGGTGCTGACGCTCAACCGGCCCGACCGGCTGAATGCGGCGCCGCCGGCGATGTTCGAGGAGCTGCGTGTGGCGCTCGGCGATCTGGACGGTGCGCGGGCGGTGCTGATCGCGGGTGCGGGGCGGGCGTTCTGTTCGGGCGCGGATGTCGGTGGCGGGGCGCTGGGGTCGGACGATCCGGGTGCGGCGACCTATCAGGCGCTGACCGGCAGCTATAATCCGGCGATGGCGGCGATCGCCGAGCTGGGCGTGCCGGTGGTAAGCGCAGTGCGCGGGCCGGCGGCGGGGATCGGGTGCAGCCTCGCGCTTGCCGCGGATTTCTGTGTCGCCAGCGAGAGCGCGTATTTCCTCCAGGCGTTCGTCAATATCGGGCTGGTGCCCGATGGCGGCGCGTCGTGGATGCTGCCGCGGCTGATCGGCCGCGCGCGGGCGACCGAGATGATGATGCTGGGCGAGCGGATGCCCGCGGCGAAGGCGCTCGACTGGGGGATGGTGCACAAGGTCGTCGCGGACGACGCGCTCGACGCCGAGGCGTTCGCGCTGGCGGAGCGGCTGGCGGCGATGCCGACGGTGGCATTGGGGCTGATGCGGCGCGCGATCACCGCGGCCTATGCAAGCGATTATGCGGGCGCGATGGAGGCCGAGGCGGTCAACCAGCGGGCGGCGCGCGGGTCTGCGGATTCGATGGAGGGCGGGATCGC
The DNA here is from genome assembly GCF_017876865.1 of Sphingomonas sp. PvP018. Taxonomy (NCBI): domain Bacteria; kingdom Pseudomonadati; phylum Pseudomonadota; class Alphaproteobacteria; order Sphingomonadales; family Sphingomonadaceae; genus Sphingomonas; species Sphingomonas sp. PvP018. Next base: position 2,870,999 of record NZ_JAGIOU010000001.1, read on the forward strand.
GTTCCTGACGAAGCGCAAGCCGGTGTTCACGGGGACGTGACGACACGCGCTTCTCGTTCCCCGGCGGAGGCCGGGGCCCAGGCTCGATGCGCAGCATCGAACGCGCTGCCGCGCGCGATTTATTTTAGGGCTGGGCCCCGGCCTTCGCCGGGGAACTAGAGTATGACTGATAAACCGAATCCGACGCTTGCCGAGTGGGAGGCCGCTGCCGCGAAAGAGGTGAAGGGTGCCGACCTGACATGGGCTACGCCCGAGGGGATCGACGTCAAGCCGCTCTATACCGCGGCGGACGTGACCGCCGACCCCGGCCTCCCCGGGTTCGCGCCGTTCACGCGTGGGGTGCGGGCGTCGATGTATGCGGGGCGGCCGTGGACGATCCGGCAATATGCGGGGTTCTCGACCGCGGAGGCGTCGAACGCGTTCTACCGGCGCAATCTTGCTGCGGGCCAGAAGGGCCTCTCGGTCGCGTTCGATCTGGCGACGCATCGTGGCTATGACAGCGACCATCCGCGCGTGACGGGCGACGTCGGCAAGGCCGGCGTCGCGATCGACAGCGTCGAGGACATGAAGATCCTGTTCGACGGCATCCCGCTCGACAAGATGTCGGTCAGCATGACGATGAACGGCGCGGTGATCCCGATCCTCGCCTTCTTCATCGTCGCGGGCGAGGAGCAGGGCGTGCCGCGGCACCTGCTCGACGGGACCATCCAGAACGACATCCTCAAGGAGTTCATGGTCCGCAACACCTATATCTACCCGCCCGAGCCGAGCATGCGGATCATCTCGGACATCTTCGGCTACACCAGCCGCGAGATGCCCAAGTTCAACAGCATCTCGATCAGCGGCTATCACATGCAGGAGGCGGGGGCGACGCAGCTCCACGAGCTCGCCTTCACGATCGCCGACGGCATGGAATATGTGAAATACGGCGTCGCGAGCGGGCTCGACATCGACAAGTTCGCCGGGCGGCTGTCGTTCTTCTTCGCGATCGGCATGAACTTCTTCATGGAGATCGCCAAGCTGCGCGCCGCGCGCGTGCTGTGGCACCGCGCGATGACGCAGCTGGGCGCGCAGGACGAGCGGTCGAAGATGCTGCGTACGCATTGCCAGACGTCGGGCGTGTCGCTGACCGAGCAGGACCCGTACAACAACGTCATGCGCACGACGATCGAGGCGATGGCGGCGATGCTGGGGGGGACGCAGTCGCTCCACACCAACGCGCTCGACGAGGCGATCGCGCTGCCGACCGACTTTTCCGCGCGGATCGCGCGCAACACGCAGATCGTGCTGCAGGAAGAGACGGGGATGACCAAGGTCGTCGATCCGCTCGGCGGCAGTTACTATGTCGAGAGCCTGACGCAGAGCCTGGTCGACGGCGCGTGGACGCTGATCGAGCGGATCCAGGCCGAGGGCGGGATGGCCAAGGCGGTCGCGGCGGGCTGGCCCAAGGCGATGATCGAGGAAGCCGCGGCGGGACGCCAGGCGCGCGTCGATCGCGGCGAGGACGTGATCGTCGGGGTGAACAAGTACAGACTCGCCGAGCAGGACGCGATCGAGATCCTCGACGTCGACAATGTCGCGGTGCGCGCAGGCCAGGTCGAGCGGATCGCGCGGGTGAAGGCGACGCGGGACGAGGAGGCGTGCCGGGCGGCGCTCGATGCACTGCGCGAGGGGGCGAAGGGGTCGGAGAACCTGCTGGCGCTCGCGGTCGAGTGCGCGCGGGCGCGGGCGACGCTGGGCGAGATTTCGTCGGCGATGGAGGACGTGTTCGGGCGCTACGGCACGCAGCCGACGCCGGTGTCGGGCGTCTATGGCGGCGCGTATGAGGATGATGCGCGCTGGACGCGGCTGACCGACGGGGTCGAAGCGACTGAGCGGCGGCTGGGACGCAAGCCCCGCATGCTCGTCGCCAAAATGGGGCAGGACGGGCATGACCGCGGCGCCAATCTCGTCTCGTCGATGTTCGGCGATCTGGGGTTCGAGATCGTGCCGGGGGCGCTGTTCCAGACCCCGGCGGAGGTCGCCGCGCTGGCGCTGGCCAAGGACGTCGACGTGGTCGGCGCGTCGAGCCTGGCGGCGGGGCACAAGACGCTGATCCCCGAGCTGATCGGCCACCTGCGCGAGGCGGGACGCGCGGATATCAAGGTGATCGCGGGTGGCGTTATTCCCGCACAGGACTATCAGGCGCTGCGTGATGCCGGGGTCCAGGCGATCTTCGGACCCGGCACCAACCTGATCCAGGCCGCCGAGGACGTGTTGAAGCTCCTCGGCCATAATATGGGCCCGCAAGAGGAAGCCGCAGAATGACCGATACGATGATCCGCACGAGCCCCTCCGGTGACGGCTATGGCGCGCCTGCGAGCCCCTCCCCTTCAGGGGAGGGGTTGGGGTGGGGTTCCGCCGCGAACGCGACGTCGGATATGCGGACGGGCCCCACCCCCAGCCCCTCCCCTGAAGGGGAGGGGGGCACGGTGCGGACCGACTGGACGCGCGCGGAGATCGCGGCGTTGTTCGACCTGCCGTTCGACGACCTCATGTACCGGGCGCAGACCGTGCACCGGGCGCATCATGCGGTGAGCGAGGTGCAGCTGTGCACATTGCTGTCGATCAAGACCGGCGGGTGCCCCGAGGATTGCGGCTATTGTTCGCAGTCGGCGAGCGCGGACACGCAGCTGAAGGCGGAAAAGCTGATGGACGTCGATGCGGTGCTCGCCGACGCCGCGCACGCCAAGGCGGCGGGCTCGCAGCGGTTCTGCATGGGCGCGGCGTGGCGCAACCCTAAAGCCCGCGACATGCCGAAGGTCGTGGCGATGGTCGAGGGCGTCCGCGCGATGGGGCTGGAGACGTGCATGACGCTCGGCATGCTCGACGCGGATCAGGCCAAGCAGCTCGCCGATGCGGGGCTCGATTACTACAACCACAATATCGACACCTCGCCGGAGAATTACGGCAACGTCATCACCACGCGGACCTTCGAGGACCGGCTGGAGACGCTGGCGAACGTGCGCGATGCGGGCATCTCGGTGTGCTGCGGCGGGATCGTCGGGATGGGCGAGACGCGCAGCGATCGCGTCGGCTTCGTCCATGCGCTCGCCACGCTGCCGCGGCATCCCGAGAGCGTGCCGGTCAATGCGCTGGTGCCGGTCAAGGGGACGGTGCTCGGCAACATGCTCGCCGACACGCCGCTCGCGAAGATCGACGATATCGAGTTCGTGCGGACCGTCGCGGTGGCGCGGATCACGATGCCGCTGAGCATGGTGCGGCTGTCGGCGGGACGCGAGAGCATGTCCGAGGCGACCCAGGCGCTGTGCTTCATGGCGGGGGCGAATTCGATCTTCACCGGCGACACGCTGCTGACGACGGGCAATGCCGGCGACAGCGCGGATGCGGCGTTGCTTGCCAAGCTCGGCATGACGCCGATGGTCGGGCCGGAGCCGATGCGCGAGGCCAAGACATGCTGCTGATCGCGTTGCTGATCGCCGCCGCGCCGATGCAGTCGCAAGCGCAGATGACCCGGTCCGCGGGCAGCAGCTATGCGCAGGCGGATGCGGCGATGACCGCGCAGTGGAAGCGGACCTACGCCTATATGAAGCGGCGCGATGCGCAGGACACGTCGCGTGGCGGTGGCTTTGGGTTTGCGGGATCGCTGCTCGAGAGCCAGCGCGCGTGGCTGAAGTTCCGCGACACGCAGTGCGTGATCGAGGGCGGGCAATATGCCGGCGGATCGGCGCAGGCGATGACGATCGCCGGCTGTCGCACCGGCCTGACCAAGGCACGGACCGCGCAGCTCAAATCGATGATCTGGTACCAGTAAATACACGTCCGCACCCGGCGCCAAGCCGGGGAGACGGCACAGTTTAGGGCGAGAGATGTTCAAGAAAATCCTGGTCGCCAATCGCGGCGAGATCGCATGCCGCGTGATGCGCACCGCCAAGGCGATGGGGATCAAGACCGTCGCGGTCTATTCCGACGCCGATGTGCGCAGCCCGCACGTGCTGATGGCGGACGAGAGCGTGCGGCTGGGGCCAGCGCCCGCGGCGGAGAGCTATCTCAAGGCCGAGCTGATCCTGCTGGCGGCGAAGGAGACGGGCGCGGACTGCATCCATCCGGGCTATGGCTTCCTGTCCGAGCGCGAGAGTTTCGCGCGGGCATGTGCCGAGGCGGGGATCGCGTTCATCGGGCCGCCGCCGGCTGCGATCGCGGCGATGGGCGACAAGATCGAATCGAAGAAGCTCGCCAAGGCGGCGGGCGTCAACGTCGTGCCGGGCTATCTGGGCGAGATCGACAGCACCGACCATGCGGTCGAGATCGCTGGCGGCATCGGCTATCCGGTGATGATGAAGGCGTCGGCGGGCGGCGGCGGCAAGGGCATGCGGCTGGCGTACAGCGAGCAGGACGTCCGCGAGGGCTTCGAGGCGACCAAGCGCGAGGGGCTGGCGTCGTTCGGCGACGACCGCGTGTTCATCGAGAAGTTCATCGAGAGCCCGCGGCATATCGAGATCCAGCTGATCGGCGACCAGCATGGCAACATCGTCTATCTGAACGAGCGCGAATGCTCGATCCAGCGGCGGCACCAGAAGGTCGTCGAGGAGGCGCCGTCGCCGTTCGTCACGCCCAAGATGCGCAAGGCGATGGGCGAGCAGGCGGTCGCGCTGGCGCGCGCGGTCGGCTATTATTCGGCGGGGACGGTCGAGCTGATCGTGTCGGGCGCGGATACGAGCGGCGAGGGGTTCTACTTCCTCGAGATGAACACGCGACTCCAGGTCGAGCATCCGGTGACCGAGGAGATTACCGGGCTCGATCTGGTCGAGCTGATGATCCGGGTCGCGGCGGGCGAGCCGCTCGGGTTCGCACAGGACGACGTGAAGCTGAACGGCTGGTCGATCGAGAACCGGGTCTATGCGGAGGATCCGTATCGCGGGTTCCTGCCGAGCATCGGGCGGCTGGTGCGGTATAATCCGCCCCTCCCGTTCGCCCTGAGCGAGGGTGCTTCGACTTCGCTCAGCACGAACGGTGTAGACTCCGCCGAACCCCGCGTCCGTGTCGACGATGGCGTGCGCGAGGGGGGCGAGGTCAGCATGTTCTATGACCCGATGATCGCCAAGCTGATCACCTGGGCACCGACGCGCGAGGGGGCGGTCGCGGCGCAGATCGCGGCGCTCGACGCGTTCGAGCTCGAGGGGCCGGGGAACAACATCGATTTCCTGTCGGCGGTCATGCAGCATCCGCGCTTCCAGTCGGGGGCGCTGACGACCGGGTTCATCGCCGAGGAATATCCCGACGGCTTCCACGGCGCGCCCGCGGATGCGGTGTTGCTGACGACGCTCGCCGCGGTTGCCGCCTTTGCCGCGACGGCAGAAGCCGACCGCGCGCGGCGGGTCGACGGGCAGCTCGGGCGGCGGTTGCGCCCGCCTGCGGACTGGGTGGTGACGATCGGCGGGACCGATCACGACGTGCGCGTGTCGACCGACGGGATTTCGGTCGATGGCGAAGAGCTCGACCTGTCGCTCGAATATACGCCGGGGGATCGGATGGTGATGGTCGAGGGCGACGAGCATCTCACGATCCGCATCGCCAGGGCGCGCGCCGGGTTCAGGCTGACGACGCGCGGCGCGAGCCATGTCGCGCGCGTGCTGCCCGCACGGGTCGCGCCCTATGCCGCGCATCTGATCGAGAAGGTCGCGCCCGATCTGTCGAAATTCCTGCTCTGCCCGATGCCGGGGCTGCTCGTGCGGCTCGACGTCGCGGCGGGGGACCGGGTTGAGGCGGGGCAGGCGCTCGCGGTGGTCGAGGCGATGAAGATGGAAAATATCCTGCGCGCGGAGAAGACCGGCGTGGTGAAGTCGGTATCGGCGGCGGCGGGGGACAGCCTGGCGGTGGATCAGGTGATCTTGGAGCTGGAATAGGTTTCAGCTCTTGTGTCCCCGCGGAGGCGGGGACCCAGACTGGGCTCCCGCCTTCGCGGGAGAACATGGGCTCCACCACCCCGGCGGAGGCCGGGGTCCAGTAGGGGGAGGTGGCTGGGCTAGCGCTGCGCGTCGTTACTTCAGCTTTCCCAACTGGGCCCCGGCCTTCGCCGGGGTGGTGTGTAGGGAGGGCGGGCCATCGCGGCGGGCTCTCCCGTTTTTGGCTGTGACGCTGTAGAGCCGGGCGGATGATCGTTCCCCGCTATTTCGCCGCGTTGCTGCTGCTCGTGTCCGCCGTGCCTGCCGTCGCGCAGGACGAGGCGAAGGTGGCCTCGGTCGCGGCGGGGCTGACGCGGGCGTCGGCGGAGTTGCAGGCGGTCGACGATGCGGCGGTCGAGGCGCGTGACGATGCGGCGCGGCAGGCGTTGCGGACGCGGGCGGAGGCGGTGCAGGCGACCGCGGCGGAGGCGGTGCGCGTGCTGACGCCCGAAATGGCGCTGGTCCAGGCGCGGGTGACCGAGCTGGGCGCGGCGACGCCGGGTGTCGTCGAGGCGCCCGAGATCCGCCAGCAGCGCCGATTGCTCGCGCAGAGCCAGTCGGCGATCGATTCGGCGATCAAGCGCGCGCGGCTGATCGGAGTCGAGGCCAAGCAGCAGATCGACGATATCGGTGCGGCCGAGGCGGAGGAGCTGGGCCAGCAATTGTCCGAGCGCAGCGCGTCGCCGCTGTCGCCGACTTTGTGGACCGCGATCGTCGATCACCTGCCGCGCGACACTGCGCGGCTGAACCGGTTCGCGGCGACCGGCGCGCGCCAGTTCGTGCAGCGGTTCGACATGCAGGCGGCGATGATCGCGCTGACCGGGCTGCTCGCCGCACTGGTGCTGCTCGTGCCGGTGCGCGGTGCGCTCCACCGGCTGGGGCGCGGCTATGCGACCGATCATGCGCCGGGGGGGCGGATCCGGCGGTCCGCCTATGCGCTGTGGCTGGTGGTGATCGGCACGATGTTGCCCGGATTCGCCGCGCTGGCGTTCGTCCAGTCGCTGCGCTGGTCCGCCTTGCTGTCGCCCGCGTTCGACCAGATCGCGGCGCGTTTCGTCGGATTGTCGTTCTTTGCGGCCTTCCTGTCGGCGTTGGGCGGCGCGTTGCTGTTGCGCGCGCAGCCGAGCTGGCGGCTGTTGCCGATCGGCGACAGCGCGGCACAGACGCTGCGCCCCTTCACCTGGGCGGCGGCGGGGTTGGTGTTCTTCGGCCAGCTGCTGATCACGGCCAACGCGCTGGTCGGCGCGAGTGCGGCGGCGTCGACCGCGGCGAACGCGCTGATCGCGCTGCTCCACCTGGCGCTGATCGCCGGCGTGCTGGTCGCGCTCGGGCGACTGAGGGCGGCGGCCCAGCCCGATCCCGAGAAGCCCGCCCGCAACAGCCTGCTCGCGATCGTCGCGCTGGTCGTGTGGCTGGCGGTGCTGGTCGCGTTCGTCGCGACGCTGACCGGATACGTCAATTTCGCGCTGAAGACCGCGCAGTGGATGGTGTGGGGGGCGATCGTCGGCGCGACGCTGTACCTGATGATGACCTTCACCGACGACGCCTGCCGTGCCGCGCTGTCGAGCAGCAACCGGATCGGCCGCAGCGCGAACAGCGGCTTCGGCGTCGGCAACCGGACGGTCGACCAGATCGGCGTCCTGCTGTCGGCGGTGCTGCGGCTGATGCTGATCATGCTGGCGTTCGGCGCGGTGATGGCGCCGTTCGGGGCGGGCGTGACGTCGGTGTTCGAGCTGTTCGGGACGCTTGCGGGCGGGATCACGGTCGGCGAGATCACGATATCGCCTGGCGCGGTGCTGCGGTCGATCGCGGTGCTGTTCGTTGCGCTGGCGATCATGCGCGGGCTGCAGCACTGGCTGGTCAACAGTTACCTGCCGACGACCGCGATGGATGCGGGCGCGCAGAATTCGGTGACGATGGTCGCGCGCTATGCGGGGATCATCGCCGCGGTGTTGTGGGCGCTCGCCGCGCTCGGGATCGGGATGGAGAAGCTGGCGGTGGTGCTCGGCGCGCTGTCGGTGGGCATCGGCTTCGGCCTGCAGGCGATCACGCAGAATTTCGTGTCGGGGCTGATCCTGCTCGCCGAGCGGCCGGTCAAGATCGGCGACTGGGTGCGGATCGGCAACCAGGAGGGCGACGTCAAGCGGATCAACGTGCGGTCGACCGAGATCCAGGTCGCCGACCGATCGACGCTGATCGTCCCCAATTCGGAGCTGATCACCAAGACGATCCAGAACATGACGCTGGCCGCGCCGATCGGGCGGATCCAGCTGCAATTCTCGGTGCCGATCGAGAGCGATCTCGACGCGGTGCGGACGATGCTGTTCACCGCCTTTGCCGACCAGAGCGAGGTGCTCGACGATCCCGAGGTGAAGGTGTTCATCGATTCGGTCGATGGCGGGCGCGCGAAGCTCAACTGCTTTGCCTATGTCGCGAGCCCGCGCGATGCCTATCCGGTGCGCAGCGCGCTGCTGTTCACGCTGCTGCGCCAGCTCCGCGAGGCGGGGATCGATCTCGGCGCGACGACGACGCGGATGGAGCTGATCGGGACGCCGCCCGCCGTCGGGGCCGCCGCCGGGGCTGCCGGAATCATGGCCGGACCGACCGACGCGACGCGGTGAAGCGGCATAATCCTGCGACAATTGGCCCCTAGGTGCCGGGGTCAGGTCGATGGGATATCAGGGTTATGCGTACACTGGGTTTGATGCTGGCGGTGAGCCTGCCGGCGATGGCGGCGGCGCAACAGGCGCCTGCGCCGGCGCCGGCGACAGAGGGCGCGCAGACGGACGGCGCCGCCGCCGAGCCGGAGGATAGCGTCGAGGGCGAGGAGATCGTCGTCACCGGATCGCGCAAGCTGCCCGGATCGGTGGTCGGCGACATTCCGCCCGACCAGACGCTCGGCCAGGCGGACATCCGTTCCTACGGCGTCAGTTCGGTGTCCGACCTGCTCGCCGAACTCAGCCCGCAGACGACGAGCGGGCGCGGCAGCGGGGGCGCGCCGGTGGTACTGCTCAACGGGCGGCGCATCTCGAGCTTTTCCGAAATCCGCGACATCCCGACCGAGGCGATCCAGCGCGTCGAGATCCTGCCCGAGGAGGTCGCGCTGAAATATGGCTATCGCGCGGACCAGAAGGTCGTGAACTTCGTGCTGCGCCGCCGCTTTCGCGCGGTGACCGCGGAGGCGATCGACCGGATGCCGACCGAGGGGGGCACGAACACGCCGCAGGCCAAGCTCGACCTGCTGACGATCGCGCGCGACCGGCGGGTCAACCTGCATGCCGAATATACGACGAGTTCGGCGCTGACCGAGGCGGAGCGCGACATCGTGCCGATCGCCGGGGGCAACGGCAGCGGGGCGGTGGGAGCGGGCGGCACGGTCGTCGATCCGACGCCGTTCCGCACGCTGCAGGGCCAGACGAGCACCTTCACCGCGAACAGCGTCTATGCGCGCAACATCTTCGGCAATGTCGGCGCGACGATCAACGGACGGCTCGAATCGACCGACAGCCGCAGCCTGAACGGCCTGCCCGTCGCCGCGCTGACGCTGGCGGACGGGAGCGTGATCAACCGTGCGCTCGACGATCCGGGCTTCCTGCCGCTGGCGCAGCGCGCGTCGTCGATCGCGGCGCATCTGGGCACGACGCTGAACGGCGATGTCGGCACGTGGCGCTGGACGGTGACGGGCAATTACGATCGCAGCGATACGCAGACCTTCACCGATACCGGCGTCGATGCGGGCGCGTTCAATGCGCGGCTGGCGGCGGGCGATCCGACCGCGGTGCCGCTGGGCGCGCTGACCGCGGCGGATATCGGCGCGGCGGCGGGCAACCGCGCCTATGCGACGCAGAGCATCGGCGGGATCGACGCGGTCGCCAATGGCCGGCTGTTCGCGCTGCCTGCGGGCGACGTGTCGACGACGCTGAAGCTGGGCGCGGAGACCGCCGACTTCGACAGCCGGTCGGATCGCGGCGGGTTCGCGCAGCGCGGGCAGGTGGCGCGCGACACGGTCAACGGCCAGGTCAATGTCGACCTGCCGATCGCGAGCCGGTCGAAGGACGTGCTGCCGTTCCTCGGCACGCTGTCGGCGAACTTCAACCTGGCGCAGGATCATTTGTCGGATTTCGGCACGCTGACCACGCTTGGTTACGGCGCGAACTGGGCGCCGATCCCGGCGGTGCGGCTGATCGCGTCGGTGACCGACACCGACCAGGCGCCGACCGCGCAGCAGCTGGGCAATCCGTCGATCACGACGCCCAATGTCCGCGTGTTCGATTATGTCCAGGGCACGACCGCGACCGTCACCACGATCAGCGGCGGCAATCCCGGGCTGAGCGCGGACAATAACCGCGTGACAAAGCTGGGGCTGACGGTGAAGCCCTGGGCGGGGCGCGAGGTGACGCTGACCGCCAATTATGTCGACAGCCGGACCGACAATCCGATCGCCGCCTTCCCGGCCGCGACCGCGGCGATCGAGGCGGCGTTCCCCGACCGGTTCGTCCGCGATGCGACGGGCGCACTGTTGCAGGTCGACCGGCGGCCGATCAATTTCGCGCGCAGCGAACGCTCCGAACTGCGCTGGGGGATCAATTTCTCCGCGCCGCTGAAGTCGAAGATCCAGCGCGAGCTCGAGGCGTTTCGCGCGGGGACGGGGCCCAATCCGTTTGCCGGGATGCAGCCGCCGGGCGGCGGGCGGCCTCGGGGTGAAGGCGGGCGGGGTGAAGGCGCGCGGGGTGAAGGACCGCGGGGCGAAGGCGCCGGGCCGGGTGAGGGACGCGGCGGCGGTGGCCCGGGTGGTCCGGGCGGCGGGGGCGGCGGCTTCGGGCGTGGCGGACGCGGGCAGGGCGGCGGGCGTGTCCAGTTCGCGCTGTATCACACCTGGCGCTTTACCGACCGCGTGCTGGTCGCGGAGGGCGGGCCGAGCCTGAACCTGCTCGACGGCGATGCGATCGGCAATAATGGCGGGTCGGCGCGGCACAGCCTGGAGGCGCAGGCGGGCTATAGCAATAACGGTCTGGGCGCGCGGCTGTCGGCGAATTACGCGGAGGGCACGCGGGTCGATGGCGGGACCGCGGCGGCGCCCGAGACGCTCAATTTCGGCGGGCTGGCGACCGCAAACGTGCGGCTGTTCGCGGATCTGGGGCAGCGGCTCGAATGGGTGAAGGCGCGGCCGTGGCTGCGCGGGATGCGCGTCACGCTGTCGGTCGACAATGTGTTCAACACGCGGCAGCGGGTAACCGATGCGAGCGGGGCGGTGCCGAACACCTATCAGCCGGATTATCTCGATCCGCTGGGGCGGACGGTGCGGTTGAGCGTGCGGAAGCTGTTTTTCTGAGGCTCGCGTCATCCTGACGGAAGTCAGGATCCAGAGCCCAACAGCGCCGCCCTCCGTGGCTCTGGATCCTGACTTTCGTCAGGATGACGGAGGGGGGGCAGGATGACGGGGTGGGGGCGGTTCAGCGTTCGGGTTACAGGCCGATCCTGGTCGCGAGCCAGCGGGCGGCGGACTCGGGGGTCTGTTTGTCGGTGTCGCGGTCGACCTGGTAGTTGGCGGTGCGCATCGCCTCGACCGGGATGCGGCCGACAAGCGGGCGGAGCGCGGCGGTGAAGCGGGCGTCGTTCGCACGCGCGGGGGCGACCATCAGGATCGCGTCATAGCCCGGAATCGCGTGGCGCGGGTCGGTGAGCACGGTCAGATTGTCCGCGGCGATCCGGCCGTCCGAGGAAAAGGCGGAGATGACGTCCGCCTTCCCGCTCTGCAGTGCGCGGTACATGAAGGTCGGGCTGTACGGCGTGGTGCGCGCGAAGCGGAGGGGATAGGCGCGTTTCACCGCCGCCCATTCGGGGCGTTCGAGGAACTCGAGGTCGCTGCCGAGCGTCAGGCCGGGCGCGGCCTTCACCAGATCGTCGAGGCTCGCGATGCGCTGGCGGCGCGCCACGTCCGCCTTCATCGCAAAGGCATAGGCGTTCTCGAACCCGAGCGTGCCGACCAGGCCGACGCCGTGCGTACTCGTCGCCCAAGTGCCGATATCGGCGACCATCTTCGTGCGCTCGGGCACGTCGCTGCGCTTCATCTCGTTGGCCCAGATCGTGCCGGCATAGTCGACATAGACGTCGATATCGCCGCCTGCGAGCGCGCCGAAGACGAGCGCGGAGCCGAGCCCGTCGCGGTAGGTGACGGTGTAGCCCGCGCGCGTCAGCCGGTCGCCGATGAGCCGCGCGAGGATATATTGCTCGGAAAAGTTCTTCGCGCCGACGACGACCGTCCGGTCGCCGCCGCCGCCGCGCGGCCAGAGCGGCGCGGTGGCGAGCGCAGTCCCTGCGACCAGCAGCGCGGCGCTTGCGATCCACAGCCAGCGACGGCGCGCGCGGATGCCCTGTTCGATCCCGCCGATCAGCGCGTCGACGACAAGCGCGAGCGCCGCTGCGCTGACGCAGCCGGCAAGCACCAGCGCCCAGTTCTGCGTCTGGAGCCCGGCGAAGATCAGGTCGCCCAGACTCGGCTGGCCGACCGTGGTCGACAAGGTCGCCGCGCCGATCGTCCAGACCGCGGCGGTGCGGATGCCGGCGACGACGACGGGGGCGGCGAGCGGGGCCTCGACGAGGCGGAGCTTCTGCGCGGGGGTCATGCCGACCGCGTCGGCGGCCTGCGACACCGCGGGATCGAGCCCCTGCAGCCCGGCGACCGCGTTGCGCAGGATCGGCAGCAGCGCATAGAGCGTGAGCGCGATCAGCGAGGGGAGGAAGCCCAAGGCGGGGATCCCGCCGCCAACCAGCGCGGACAGGCTGAGCAGCAGCGGATAGAAGAGCGCGAGCAGCGCGAGGCTGGGGACCGTCTGGACGAGGCTGGCAAAGCCCAATGCGACGCGTGCGACCGCGGCGTTGCGCGCGGACCAGATGGCGAGCGGCAGGCTGATCGCGATGCCGAGCAGCAGCGCCGCCGCGGACAGCAGGACGTGGCTGGCGAGCAGCGGCGGCACGCGGGTCAGCGCGTCGAGGAACGCGCTCATGCGACGAGCGCCCGGAGGCGGTCGGCCTGCGCGCGCGGGACCTGGACCAGTGCCTGGGCGTCGTCGCCGCCTTCGCCCGCGACGAGCGCGGCGGGGGTCGCATCCGCAACGATACGCCCGGCCTTCATGACGAGCACGCGGTCGGCGAGCAGCAACGCCTCCGCCATGTCGTGCGTGACGAGGATGGTGGTGAGGCCCAGCCGGTCGTGCAGCTCGCGGATGCGCGTGCCGAGTGCGTCGCGGGTGACGGGATCGAGCGCGCCGAACGCCTCGTCGAGGAGCAGGAGCTTTGCCCCGGGCGCGAGCGCGCGGGCGATGCCGACGCGCTGGCGCTGGCCGCCTGACAGCGCGTCGGGCAGACGTCCGGCGATGCCGCGCGGCAGGTCGACGAGATCGAGCAGCGCGCCGACATCGGCCTCGTCGCCGCGGCCGGCGATGCGCAGCCCGATCGCGATGTTCTCGGCGATCGTCATGTGCGGGAACAGGCCGATATTCTGGAAGACATAGCCGACCCGGCGGCGCAGCGCGGGCGCGTGGCCGTGCGTGACGTCGGTGCCGTCGAGCAGGACGCGGCCGTCGCTGGGCTCGACGAGGCGGTTGATCGTCTTGAGGAGGGTCGACTTGCCCGATCCCGACGTGCCGACGAGCGCGACGAAGCTGCCGCCCGCGATGTCGAGCGAGACCGCATCGACCGCGATCGTCGCGCCGTAAGCCTTGGTGACGCGTTCGAAAGCGAGCGCTGGAGATTGATCTGGCATCTGGGCGCAGGATGCGGGAAACATACCGCAAAATCAAACGGAGAGGATCGGCCATGAGCCAGCAGAGCATATTCATCACCGGCGGCGGATCGGGGATCGGCCGCGCGACCGCTTTGCTGTTCGCGCGCAAGGGCTGGCGGGTCGGGCTGGCCGACGTCAGCGCCGCGGGGCTGGCGGAGACCGCGGCGCTGCTGCCCGAGGGGGCGTCGACCTATGTGATGGACGTGCGCGACCGCGAGGCGTGGGTGGCGTCGCTCGATGCGTTCACGGCCGTGACGGACGGGCGGCTCGACGTGCTGTTCAACAATGCCGGGATCGGCTCTGGCGGGCCGCTCGCGACGACCGACTTCGCCGAGATCGACCGGGTGGTCGGGGTCAACCTGGTCGGCGTGCTGAACGGCGCGAAGATCGGTCATGGCTATCTGAAGCGGACGCCGGGATCGTGCCTGCTCAACACCGCATCGGCGTCGGCGATCTATGGCTCGTCGGGGCTGGCGCCCTATTCGGCGACCAAGTTCGGGGTGCGCGCGATCACCGAGGCGCTCGACGGCGAATGGGCGGGCGACGGGATCAAGGTGCGCGCGATCGTGCCGAGCTTCATCGACACGCCGCTGCTGAACACGACCGCGGGGGGATCGAACCGGTCGATCCGCGAGACGGTGACGGGCGCGGGGCTCGAGCTGACCGGGGTCGAGGCGGTCGCCGACGCGGCCTGGGCTGCGGTGCACGGCAACGCGGTCCACACCTATGTCGGCAAGACCGCGCACCGCATGGCGTTCGCCGCGCGCTGGATGCCGGGGTCGCTGCGCAAGCGGATGCGGCGGAGTGTGAAGCGGTAGGGGGGTTCCGTCATCCCGGGTTTGATCCGGGACCCAGAGTCACGGGCGTTGCCGTTTGTGGCTCTGGATCCTGACTTTCGTCAGGATGACGGGGGGGGCGTCAGGATGACGGAAGGGGTCAGGATGACGGTTCGGCGGTCAGGAGTCGCCGACGATGGCGTCGATCGCTTCGGCCATTTCGATGTCGCGGGGGGAGAGGCCGCCGGCGTCGTGGGTGGTCAGCAGGATCTCGACGCGGTTCCAGACATTCTTCCATTCGGGATGATGGTTGGCGCGCTCGGCGATCAGTGCGACCTGGGTCATGAAGCCGAATGCCTCGACGAAATCGGCGAACACGATCGTCCGCGTGATCGCGTCGCGGCCATCGTCATAATCCCACTCGTCGAGCCCATCGAGCGCCTCGGCCCGCTCGGTCTCGTTCAGTGCCTCGATCATTCGCGTACCCTTGCAGCTATGGATCGCCAACGCGTATGGCTGGAGCCATGAGCGGGCAAGCGACAATCCATGGTGATGTGCAGGGGCTCGCGCCCGATGCGGCTGCGATCGAGGCGATCGGGCGCGCGACGATCGCGCGGCTGCCCGCCGAATTCCGCGTGCATCTGGGTGACGTCGTCTTCGCCATCGAGGAATTCGCCGACGAGGAGACGCTGGCAGAGCTCGGCATCGAGCATCCGCTCGACCTGTCGGGGGTGTATCAGGGGCGGCCGCTGGGCGAGAAATCGTCGATGGATAGCGGCGCGATGCCCGACCGCATCACCTTGTACCGGCGTGCGATCCTCGAGGAATGGATCGAGACGGGGGTGCGGCTCGACGATCTGGTCGCGCATGTCACGATCCACGAGATCGGGCATCATTTCGGGCTGAGCGACGACGACATGCATGCGCTGGAAGACGCCGCGGCGTGAGCCTGGCGTTTCGCCGTGTCGCCTGCGACCGCGGCGGACGGCGGCTGTTCGACGACGTGTCGTTCGAGCTGGCGGCGGGTGAGGCGGCGGTCGTCGCGGGGCCGAACGGCGTCGGCAAATCGAGTCTGATCCGGATCGCCGCGGGGCTGTTGCCGCCCGCCGAGGGTGCGGTGACCGCGACCGGGCGCATCGCGCTGCTCGCCGAGGCGGCGGCGCTGGATGCGGAGCGCACGGTAAGCGAGGGGCTCGCGTTCTGGGCGGCGCTCGACGGCGCGGATAGTGCGGCGGTGGCGCAGGCGCTCGACGCTGTCGGGCTGGCGGCGCTCGCGGGGGTGCCGGTGCGGATGTTGT
The DNA here is from genome assembly GCF_017876865.1 of Sphingomonas sp. PvP018. NCBI lineage: Bacteria > Pseudomonadati > Pseudomonadota > Alphaproteobacteria > Sphingomonadales > Sphingomonadaceae > Sphingomonas > Sphingomonas sp. PvP018. The sequence continues at coordinate 2,886,804 of NZ_JAGIOU010000001.1, forward strand.
CGACCGGGCAGCGGCGGCGGGTGGCGATGGCGCGCGTGGTCGCGTCGGGCGCACCGATCTGGCTGCTCGACGAACCGGGCAACGGGCTCGATGCGGAGTCGCTCGGGCGGCTCGAGGCGCTGATCGCGCGGCATCGGGGCGGGGGCGGGATCGTGCTGGCCGCGACGCATCTGTCGCTGGCGATTCCGGGGGCGCAGACGATCGTCCTGTCGGGTGAGGAGGCGGCGTGATGCTGGCGCTGACCTTGCGCGACGTGCGGCGCGGCTATGCGGGGGGCGGGGCGGCGCTGGTCGTCGCGTTCTTCCTGCTGGTCGCGGTGCTGTTTCCGTTCGCGATCGGGCCCGATGCGGCGGTGCTCGCGCGGGTCGGGGGCGGTGTGATCTGGGCGGCGGCGCTGCTCGCGGCCTTGCTGCCGGTCGAGCGGCTGGTGGGGCCGGATCTGGAGAGCGGGGTGCTCGACCAGTTGCGCGTGCGCGGGGTGTCGCTGGCGCTGGTCGCGGCGGCGAAGATCGTCGCGCACTGGGTGGCGTTCGCGCCGCCGTTGATGCTGGCGGCGGTGATCGCGGCGGGGTTGCTCGACCTGTCGGGGGCGACGTTGCTGCGGGTCGAGATCGGGCTGGCGATCGGGACGCCGGGGCTCGCGGCGCTCGCGGTCGCGACGGGCGCGCTGGTCGCGGGGTTGCGCGGCGGGAGCGCGGTGGCGGGGCTGGTGATGCTGCCGCTCGCGGTGCCGTTGCTGATCTTTGGCGCGGGCGCGCTCGACCCGGTCGGCGGGGCGGGGGCGTTCAAGCTGCTCGGCGCGGTGAGCCTGGTGCTGGTGGCGGGGGCGCCGTTCGTGGCGGGGGCGGCGATGCGGGCGGGGATGGAGTAGGCGGGGGCTGTCGCAGGTGCTTCGACTTCGCTCAGCACGAACGAATCTTGGGGTTTGGGGCGGGGGTGTGCTTCGACTTCGCTCAGCACGAACGGACCTGGGGGTGGTCCCGCGTCAGTCGCGGGACCAGCGGGCCCAGATGGCGGTGGGGAGGGTGAGGCCGCGGGTTTCCTCGCGGACGCCGAGTTCGCCGGCTTCGACCTTGCCCGGCAGGTCGGCGAAGACCTGGTTGAGCAGTTCGCCGATCGCGAGCGCGGACATGCGGACTGCGTAGACGGTCAGGAACAGGAAGCGCGAATTCTCGTCGAGCAGCTTGCGGCAGTCGGCGATGAGGCGGGGGAGATCCTCCTCGAGCCGCCAGACCTCGCCCTCGGGACCGCGGCCATATTTGGGCGGGTCGAGCAGGATGCCGTCATAGCGGCGGCCGCGACGGACCTCGCGCGCGACGAACTTGGCGGCGTCGTCGGTCATCCAGCGGATCGGCGCGTCGGCCATGCCCGACAGGCGCGCATTGGCCTTGGCCGCCTCGACCGATTTCTTCGACGCATCGACATGGACCATGCGGACGCCCTTGGTCGCCATGGCGAGCGTGCCGACGCCGGTATAGCCGAACAGGTTCATGCATTCCGGACTGTCGAGCCCGGCGACGCGCTCGCGCATCCAGCTCCACACCGGCGCCATGTCGGGGAAGAAGCCGAGATGGCGGAAGGGGGTGGTCTGCGCGGTGTAGGACACCTCGTTCCACTTGAGCGTCCAGCCTTCGCGGGGCACGGGTTCCGAGAATTCCCAGCGGCCGCCGCCATCCTCGTCCGAGCCGGGGACGAACTCGCCTTGTGCCTTCCAGTCGGTCGAGGCGGGGGCCCACATCGCCTGTGGTTCGGGGCGGATGAAGCGGAAACGGCCATAGCGTTCGAGCTTCTTGCCGTGCCCGGAATCGATCAGGCCGTAATCCGCCCAGGGTTCGCCGATGAGGGTGTCGAGCGTCTTCATGCCGACGGCTTTGCGCGGTCGGCGATATAGGCGGTGATCGCGTCGAAGGTGGCAGGCAAGGTGACGTAGCGTTCCTCGCGCTGGAACAGGTCGCCGACACGCGCGGGGAGCGAAGGCCGGACGCCGGTCGCGCGCTCGACCGCGTCGCGGAACTTGGCGGGATGCGCGGTGGCGAGCGTGACGATCGGCGTGCCGGGCGGCACCTCGGTACGCAGCGCGGCGGCGAGGCCGATCGCTGTGTGCGGGTCGATTACCTGCCCGGCATGCTCATGCGCCCAGCGCATCGCGAGCGTCATGTCGTCGAGATCGACACGGTCGCTCTGGAACAGCGCCGCCGCCCCTTGCGACTGCGCGTTGGTCAGCCGCATCGCGCCCGAGGATTCGAAGCCTGCCATCTGTGCGGCGAGTGCTGCGCCGTCGCGGCTGCCGAGGTCGAACAACAGGCGTTCGAAGTTCGAGCTGACCTGGATGTCCATCGACGGGGTCGGGGTCTGTTCGACGCCGGTCTTCGAATAGTCGCCGCTGCTGAGCGCGCGGTGGAGGATGTCGTTGACGTTGGTCGCGACGACCAGCTTGGCGACGGGGAGGCCCATCCGCGCGGCGACATAGCCCGCGAAGACGTCGCCGAAATTGCCGGTCGGCACGGAGAAGGCGACCTCGCGGTCGGGCGCGCCGAGGCGGACCGCGGCGTAGAAGAAGTACACGACCTGCGCCATCAGCCGCGCCCAGTTGATCGAGTTCACCGCGGACAGCGCGAACCGGTCGGAGAAGCCGGGGTCGTTGAACATCGCCTTCACGAGCGCCTGCGCGTCGTCGAAGCTGCCTTCGATGGCGATGTTGTAGACATTGGGGCTGAGCACCGTCGTCATCTGGCGGCGCTGCACGTCCGAGATGCGGCCGGCGGGGTGGAGCATGAAGATGTCGATGCCCTCGCGCCCCGCGACCGCGTCGATCGCCGCCGAGCCGGTGTCGCCGCTGGTCGCGCCGACGATCGTCAGGCGCTTGGTGGTGCCGGCGAGGAAGCGTTCGAAGAAGAGGCCGAGCAGCTGGAGCGCGACGTCCTTGAACGCGAGCGTCGGGCCGTGGAAGAGTTCGAGCAGCCACTGGTCATGGTCGAGCTGGACCAGCGGGACGACGGCGGCGTGCGAGAAGCGGCCATAGGCCTGGTCGCAGAGCGCCTTCAGCGCGTCGCGGGTCATCGCGTCGCCGACGAACGGCGCCATGACGGCGACCGCGGTGTCGACATAGGAGAGCCCGGCGAGCGCGGCGATCTCGTCGCGGGTCATCGTCGGCCATGTCTCGGGGAGGTAGAGGCCGCCATCGGATGCGAGACCGGCGAGCGTCGCCGCTTCGAAATCGAGGACGGGGGCCGAGCCGCGGGTGCTGATGTAACGCATGGCCAAGCCGGTTAGCGGGACGCAGCTTTCGACACAACCTTGCCGCGCCTGCCCAGTGCCAGGACATAAATGATCGCGGCGATGGCGGCGAAGAAGAACCACTGGCCGGCATAGGCGAGATGGTTGTTCGGGACCGCGTCGAGGTCGGGCTTGCCGTTGGGGGCGAGGCCGGCGGGCGGCGTGTCGGCGACCAGCATCAGCCGCGCCGGGGTCGGGTCGAACAGCGAACCGATCAGCGAGCGGCCGTCGGGGGCGTGGGTGATATAGCCCGAGACCGGGCCGCCGGACCATTGGGGCTTGAGCTTTGGATCGCGCGTGGTGCCGAGCTGGACGATCATGCCGGGCCCTTCGGCGCCTGTGCGGCAGTCGGCGATGACGCGGAAGCCCGCCTTGCCTGCGCCGGCGAGGCGGATCCCGGTCGGCTTGACGCAGACGCCCGTCGCGCGGCGGAACAGCAGCGTCTCGTCAGGGAGGCTCGGGAACGCCATCAGCGGACGCGCGGGGTTGGCGGCGAGCTGCGCGAGGAACGCCTCCTTCTTCGGGAGGCGGTCGAGCAACTGCCACAGGCCGAGCGCGATCATCGCCGCGACCGCGACCGCGACGAGCAGCGTCGGGAGGACGGGGAAACGCCGGGTGGTCGTCACGGCTGGCTGCGACCCTCGCGCGCGGCGTTGCGATATTCGGCGGACATGAGCGCACCCTTGGCGGCGCGGAGCGACAGGATGACGCCCGCGGCGGTGAACGGGATCCAGACCAGCATGTGCACCCAGAGTGGCGGGTGCAGCGTCAGCTCGAGCGTGATCGCGAGCGCGACGACGATCGCGCCGAGGATCAGCGTCAGGAACGCGGCGGGGCCGTCGCCGACGTTGAACTTGCTGAAGTCGAGGCCGCAATTGGAGCAGCGATCGGCGAATTCGGCCCATCTGGCGAAGAGGGTGGGCTTGCCGCAGCGCGGGCAGAGGCCCTTGAGCGCGACCTGGGCGATCGGGGGGGCGGAGGCGAGGGGGTAGGGGTCGGGGGTCATGCGCGGTCGCCTTGCCCGGTGTGGCTCCCCGCGGAGGCGGAGATCCGGGCTGGGCTCCCGCCTTCGCGGGAGAACAGGGTGAGGAGGGCGGGCGGTTCGTCAGAGATCGCCACCCCGGCGGAGGCCGGGGCCCAGTTGGGGGGCGTTGCTGACTGAGGGCAGCGCTTCGTTACTGCGGCCTTCCCAACTGGGCCCCGGCCTTCGCCGGGGTGGTAGGCGGGGAGGGGGTGGGCGTGAACGCTCAACCGCCGTGGACGGGGGCGCCCCAGCCGCCCCAGACATAGACGGTGACGAACAGGAACAGCCAGACGACGTCGACGAAATGCCAGTACCAGGCCGCCGCCTCGAAGCCGAAATGCTGGCGGGGGGTGAAGTCGCCCTTATAGGCGCGGACGAGGCAGACGATCAGGAAGATCGTGCCGATGAGGACGTGGAAGCCGTGGAACCCGGTCGCCATGAAGAACGCGGCGCCATAGTTGATCCCCTTGAACGGGAACGGCGCGTGCATGTACTCATAGGCCTGGATCGCGCTGAACAGCGCGCCGAGGATGACCGTCAGCCACAGGCCCTTGAGCACGCCGTCGCGGTTGCCGACGCCGATCATGCCCCACAGCCCGGTCTTCTCGCCGCCACGCTGGTTGTGGATCAGCGCGTGGTGCGCCCAGGTGACGGTGGTGCCCGACGTCAGCAGGATCAGCGTGTTGAGCAGCGGGAGCTCGAACGGGTTGATGACGGTGAGGCCCTTGGGCGGCCACTGCGCGGCGACCGCAGCCGCACCTTCGGCGGCGCGTTCGACCTGGCCGTCGACGATGCTCATCGCGGTCGGGAAGAGCGAGAAGTCGAAGAACGCCCAGAACCAGCCGACGAAGAACATGACTTCGGAGGCGATGAACAGGATCATGCCATAGCGGAAATGGAGCTGGACGACGGGGGTGTGATCACCCGCGCGCGCCTCGGCGATGACCTGTGCCCACCAGCTGTAGAAGGTGAAGAGCAGCCCGGCGAGGCCGATGAAGAAGATCCAGCCGCCGCCATTGGGCTTGTCGACATGGCCGCCATGCATCCACATGACGCCGCCGACCGCCATCACGAGTGCGGACATCGACCCGACCAGCGGCCAGACGCTGGGCGGCAGGATGTGATAATCGTGGTTCTTGGCGCCGGCCATGGTACTCCCCTATGTTCTTTACGACTGTCCTAGCTTGCGTTTTTCGCGGAATCCACCGGGTAAAACGTGTAGCTGAGCGTGATCGTCTGGATATCCGCCGCGTCGGGATCCTTCAGGATCTTCGGATCGACGAAGAAGATCACCGGCATCCGCGCGGTCTCGCCGGGCTTGAGCGTCTGCTCGGTGAAGCAGAAGCACTGGATCTTCGTGAAATATTTGCCGGCCTGCGCGGGCGTTACGTTGAACGTCGCGGTGCCGGTGATCGGCCGGTCCGAGGTGTTGGTCGCGGTGAAGAACGCCATGTCGCGCGCGCCGACCGCGATCGTGTCCGACGGGTTTTCGGGCGCGAACTTCCACGGCAGCTTCGGGTTTACATTGGCATCGAAATCGACGCGGATCTGGCGATCGGTCCCGCCCGGGGCGACGAGCCCGCGCTGCGTCGTGCCGTTGAGGCCGGTGACCTGGCAGAACAGGCGGTAGAGCGGCACGCTGGCAAAGGCGAGCCCGGTCATGAAGCAGATGCCGAGCACCGCGAGCAGTGCGGTTCGCGTGGTGCGCTCGATCCGCATCAGTGCGGCATCCCCGCCTGAATCTTGGCGATCGAGATGGCGAAGACGAGGATGACGAACGCGCCGAGCAGCAGCGCCATCACCTTGGCCCGGCCCATCTGGCGGCGGCGGATCAGGTCTTCGCGGGTCTTGTCATCGTTCATGCCAGCCACCTATCGACGACGAGCGCGCCGAACATCGCAAAGAGATACAGGATCGAATATTTGAACAAGCGCCGCTCGGGCTTCATCGCGTCGTCGACACCGGTCGTGCGCGTCGCGACGACGACCACGAGCCAAGCGAAGATCCCGGTCAGGACGGTCGCGACGACGCCGTAGAAATTGCCGACCAGGCCGAGCGGCCAGGGGAGCACCGCGGCGAGCGCCATCGGGATGGTGTAGAGGCCGATCTGGGTCCGGGTGACGCGTTCGCCCGCGACGACGGGGAGCATCGGCACGCCCGCATTGGCGTAATCGGTCTTCACGAACAGCGCGAGCGCCCAGAAATGCGGCGGCGTCCACAGGAAGACGAGCCCGAACAGCAGCAGCGGAAGCAGCGCGACATCGCCGGTCGCGGCGGCCCAGCCGATCAGCGGCGGGAAGGCGCCCGCTGCACCACCAATGACGATGTTCTGTGGCGTGCGGCGCTTGAGCCAGACGGTGTAGACGAGGACGTAGAACAGGATCGAGACGGTCAGGATCGCAGCCGCGGCGAGGTTGACGGCGAGCCCCATCAGCAGGACCGAGAAGCTGGCGAGGCCGACGCCGAAATGCAGCGCGGCCTGACGGTCCATCCGGCCGGCGGGAAGCGGGCGCTTCTGTGTGCGGCGCATGACCGCGTCGATATCGGATTCATACCATTGGTTGAGCGCCCCCGCCGCACCCGCGCCGAGCGCGATGCACAGGATCGCGGTGAAGCCGATCACGGGATGGATGCCGACGGGCGCGGCGAGCATGCCGCACAGCCCGGTGAACACGACGAGCGTCATCACCCGGGGTTTGGTCAGCGCCAGAAAGTCGCGCCATTCGGCGGGGGGAAGCAGGGGCGTCGCAGTGGTCATGGTTGCGCAGGCCTATACGCGACCCGGCGGTTCGGGGAAAGCCATGGTTCTGCTGGGGTTCTGCTGGGGAAATCGAAACCCCGGTATGGTGGCGAACGCCGATCAGGCGGCGGTGATCGGCTGGCCGAGGTCGAGTCGCTCGCCATCGGTGACGATCACCCGGTCGCCGAGCTTCACCGCGTCGAAGATCCGTTTCGCGAACGCCCTGGGCACGCCGATACAGCCATGCGTGGCATAGCCGTCGCCGACGTCGCTGCCATGGATCGAGATGCCGTCATTGGTCAGCCGCAGCATGTACGGCATCGGCGCATTGTAGAGGTTGGAGACGTGGTCCGCGTCCTTTTGCGTGATCGGGAAGACGCCCAGGGGGGTCGGCTTCTCGTCCGCGCCGTAGATGATGACCGCGGTGCCGATCTCATAGCCCGCGCGGAAGACCGAGACGGTCTGCGCGGCGAGGTCGACGGTGACGACGACGGGGCCCTGGGGGGCGCCGGTTTCGTCCCAGTAATGGTCGCCCTGCCGCATCGGCCCCGGGATCTGGAGGATGCGCTTGACGGTGTAGGCGGCGGGATCGGGGGCGGCGGGTTTCGGGGCGGGTGCCGCGGGGCGGGGTGTCGCGGCGGTCCGGAGTGGGGCGGTGGCCTGGGTTGCGGTCACGGGGCGGGCGCCGGTGAGCGCGATCGCGGTGCCGCCGGCGAGGGTCAGGCCGAGAATCGAGACGGCGAGGTGCTGGAGCGTCGGCATGGGCCGTGTTTGGGGACCCGCGCGGGGTTTGGCTAGCGGGGGATTTCGGGGCGTGCCGTGGTGGGACGATTTTCGGGCGAGCTGTGCTGCTGGACTCTGGGTTCTGACGTTCGTCAGGATGACGGTTTGGGGGGCGGCGGATATGAAAAACGCCCCGGGTTGCCCCGAGGCGTTTTCTGGCTGGCCCCGACACGGGAGCAAGTCCCGTGTCGTCAGACGCGGCGTTGCCGCGCCGGCCGGGCGGGGGCCTGATGGCCCTTGTCCGCCTTAGTCGACTTTCGGCAGGGTCTCGAACTGGTGATAGGGCGGGGGCGAGGAGATCGTCCATTCGAGCGTCGTGGCGCCTTCGCCCCAGGGATTGTCCGCCGCCTTCTTGCCCGCGATCAGCGACCAGATCAGGTTGACGAAGAAGATCGCCATGCCCGCGGCCATGATCATGTAGCCGACCGTCGCGACATAGTTCCAGTGCGCGTAGGCGTCGGGATAGTCCGGGTAACGGCGCGGCATGCCCTGGAGGCCCAGGAAGTGCATCGGGAAGAACATGACGTTCACGCCGATGAAGAACACCCAGAAGTGGAGCTGGCCGAGGAACTCGTTGTACATCTTGCCCGACATTTTCGGGAACCAGTAGTAGAAGCCCGCGAACAGCGAGAACACCGCGCCGAGGCTGAGCACGTAGTGGAAATGCGCCACCACGTAATAGGTGTCCTGCATGTAGTCGTCGATGCCGCCATTGGCGAGCACGACGCCGGTCACGCCGCCGACGGTGAACATGAAGATGAAGCCGATCGACCAGACCATCGGCGTCTTGAAGCTCATCGAGCCGCCCCACATCGTCGCGATCCACGAGAAGATCTTGATGCCGGTGGGGACCGCGATGACCATCGTCGCGGCGGTGAAGTACATCTTGGTGTTCACCGACAGGCCGGTGGTGAACATGTGGTGCGCCCAGACGACGAAGCCGACCACGCCGATCGCGACCATGGCATAGGCCATGCCGAGATAGCCGAAGACGGGCTTGCGGCTGAACGTCGAGATGATCTGGCTGACGATGCCGAAGCCCGGCAGGATCATGATGTAGACTTCGGGATGGCCGAAGAACCAGAACAGATGCTGGTAGAGGACGGGATCGCCGCCGCCGGCCGGATCGAAGAAGGTCGTGCCGAAGTTGCGATCGGTCAGCAGCATCGTGATCGCGGCCGCGAGGACCGGGAGCGCGAGCAGCAGCAGGAATGCGGTGACGAGCATCGACCAGACGAACAGCGGCATCTTGTGCAGCGTCATGCCCGGCGCGCGCATGTTGAAGATGGTGGTGATGAAGTTGATCGCGCCGAGGATCGACGAGGCGCCCGCGAGATGGAGCGCGAGGATCGCCATGTCGGTCGACGGCCCGGGCTCGCCATAGGTCGAGAGCGGGGCGTAGAGCGTCCAGCCGTTACCTGCGCCGCCAAAGAAGGGCGAGGCGAGCAGCAGCGTGAAGGCGGGGATCAGCAGCCAGAACGACACGTTGTTCATGCGCGGGAACGCCATGTCGGGCGCGCCGATCATGATCGGCACGAACCAGTTGCCGAACCCACCGACCATCGCCGGCATGACCATGAAGAACACCATGATCAGCCCGTGCGCGGTGATCAGCACGTTCCAGAGGTGGAGCGATTCGTCGAGGCTGGCGCTGCCGCCGTGGAGCATACCGGCCCAGCCCTGCAGATACTGGATACCGGGCTCGGCGAGCTCGGCGCGCATGAGGCCCGAGACCGAGCCGCCGATGATCCCCGCGACGATCGCGAAGATCAGGTAGAGCGTGCCGATGTCCTTGTGGTTGGTCGACATGAACCAACGCGCGAAGAAACCGGGCTTGTGATCGGCGTCGTGATGATGCGCATGCGCATCATGGGCCACGAACGCCGACGGGTTGAGAGCGGTGTCGGTCATCTTAGAGTCCCGCGTTGCCGGCGCCGGCCGGGTTGGAGGTGGCGCCCTGCGTCGTCGCAGGCGCTGCGGTGGTCACGTTTTCGACCGGGCCGGTGGCGTTGGCGGTTTCCGCCGCCTCCTCGACCTTGGCCGCGGAGCCGTCGGCGCCGGGCTGCGGAATGACCTTGTCGGAGGCCTGGCCCGGGGTCGGCATCGAGCCGCCCTTGGCCCGGACCCACGCCGCGAACTGCGCGGGCGAGACGGCCTGGACCGCGATCGGCATGAACGCGTGACGCGCACCGCAGAGCTCGGAGCACTGGCCGAAATAGAGGCCGGGCTTGTCGATCGTGAAGCTCGTCTCGTTCAGGCGGCCGGGGATCGCGTCGAGCTTGATCCAGAAGGCGGGGACCGCCCAGCTGTGGATCACGTCGTTCGCGGTGGTGATGAGGCGGATCGGCACGCCGACCGGCAGGACGATGCGGTTGTCGGTCGCGAGCAGGCGCGGGCCGTCGGCATCGGTGCGCGCACGTTCGCCCGCGCCGACGTCCTTGGCCTCCTTCAGCATGTTCGCGGTGACTTCGAAGCCGCCATTATCCGGATACTGGTAGGTCCAGTACCACTGGTTGCCGATCGCCTTGATCGTCACCGCGCCCGCGGGCGCCGGCTTGAACTGGGCGGAGAGCAGGCCGATCGACGGGACCGCGATCAGCACGAGGATGATCACCGGGGCGAGCGTCCAGATGATCTCGATCACGGTGTTGTGGCTGGTCTTCGACGGCACCGGGTTGGCAGCGCGGCGATAGCGGAACACCACCCAGAAGAGCAAAGCGAGCACCAGCAGCGAGACCGCGGTGATCGTCGGCATCAGGATCGCGTTGTGCATCCAGTGCGCGAAGACGCCGTTCTTGGTGACCTGTGGCTGGAGGCCGACGGTGCCGGGGGTGGGCTGGCCCACGCCGGGGGTCGGGGCCATCGCATAGCCGCCATCCTCGGCGAGCGCCGGGCTGGAGGGATTCGCGGTCGCCGGGGCGGCAGCGCTGGTGGGTGCGGTGTTCGACACGCCGGCCGGGCCGGCCGCGGCCTGTGGTGCAGCGCCCGCGGCGCCGGTGTCAGGCGCGGTCGCGGCGGCCTGCGAAGCCGGTGCAGCCTGCCCGGCGACGCCGCCAAGACTCGCCAGTGCGAGCCCCGCTGCGATCGCCAATCCTCTCATCCCCAGTATGCGCATCGTTTTTCTTGACCCCGGTTTGGTGCGAACCCGTATCACGGACGCGCGGATGTCTGCTTATCATTTTGACATTCGGCTATAGGCGGCGGCGGGGCGAGCCTCAACCCCGGTGCGGGCTTTGTTGAATTTGTTGCACGGGCCGGCAAATTTTTCGGGACGCATGGCGTCCGGCGCGGTGGCGGTGGCGGGGGCGGTGGCGGTTGTCATTGCGTGGACTTTGCCGCGATCGTACAGCGCGACAGATTTCATTGGAGCGATGACCCGCGATGACCGAAGACGACGTGCTCGCCGAATTCCGCGCTGCCGAAGCGCTGCTCGAGGGGCATTTCATCCTGTCCTCGGGCCTGCGCAGCTCGCGCTACCTGCAATGCGCGCGCGTGCTGATGGACCCCAGGCGTGGCGCGCGGCTGGCGGAGGCGCTGGTCGCGCGGATCCCGGAGAACCTGCGCGCGTCGATCAGCGCGGTGGTGTCGCCGGCGATGGGCGGGGTGATCTGTGGTCATGAGATGGCGCGCGCGCTGGGCGTCGAGGCGATGTTCCTCGAGCGGCCCGACGGCGTGTTCGAGCTGCGCCGCGGCTTCCGGCTGGCACCGGGGCAGCGCGTGCTGATGATGGAGGACGTGGTGACCACCGGGCTGTCGTCGAAGGAAGCGATCGCGGCGATCGGGCGCGCGGGCGGCGAGACGGTCGCGGCGGCGGCGCTGGTCGACCGGTCGAACGGCGCGGCGGACCTGGGCGTGCGGTTCTTCCCGCTGATCCGGCTCGACGTGCCGACCTATGCGGCGGATGCACTGCCCCCCGAACTCGCGGCGATTCCGGCGATCAAGCCCGGTAGCAGGGCGGCGGCATGAGCCCCCCCGGCACCGCGCATCTGCGCCTGGGCGTCAACATCGATCACGTCGCGACGGTGCGCAATGCGCGCGGGGCGGGCTATCCCGATCCGGTCCGCGCGGCGCTGGTCGCGGCGGCGGCGGGGGCGGACGGGATCACCGCGCATCTGCGTGAGGATCGCCGGCACATCACCGACGACGACATCGCGCGATTGTCGACCGAGCTTGCGATCCCGCTCAACCTGGAGATGGCGGCGACCGACGAGATGCTCGGCATCGCGCTGCGCCACCGGCCGCATGCGGCGTGCATCGTGCCCGAAAAGCGCGAGGAGCTGACCACCGAGGGCGGGCTCGACGTCGCGGGGCATTATGACCGGATGGCGCGGCTGGTCGACGCGCTGGCGGGGGCGGGGATCCGCGTGTCGCTGTTCATCGAGCCCGATGCGCGGCAGATCGAGGCGGCGGTGCGGCTGAAGGTGCCGGTCGTCGAGCTGCACACGGGGCGTTATGCCGAGCTGTCGGGTGATGCGCGCAGCGTCGAACTGCGGCGGCTTGAGGATGCGGCGGCGCTGGCGGCGAAGAACGGCATCGAGGTGCATGCCGGGCACGGACTCACCTATGACAATGTCGCGCCGATCGCGGCGATCCGGCAGGTGCGCGAGCTGAACATCGGGCATTTCCTGGTGGGCGAGGCGCTGTTCGTGGGGCTTGGCGAGGCGGTGCGGCGGATGCGCGAGGCGATGGATGCGGCGCGGTAGCGTGCAGATGGGGTTCACGCGAAGGCGCGAAGGCGCGAAGAGTCTGAAGACCGCCCCGGGCTCGCGTCTCCCGCTCGCTTCGCGCCTTCGCGCCTTCGCGAGAACATATCTTGTCTTCCGACTCCAGGCGTCGCGATGATCATCGGGTTGGGGTCGGACCTGTGCAATATCGAGCGCATCCAGGCGTCGGTCGAGCGGTTCGGCGAGCGGTTCGAGCAGCGGGTGTTTACCGAGGTGGAGCTGGCCAAGGCGGCGCGGCGGCCGTTTACGAAGGCGGGGACGCTCGCCAAGCGGTTCGCGGCGAAAGAGGCGTTTTCGAAGGCGGTCGGCACCGGGTTTCGCGCGGGCGTGTTCATGAAGGACATCGGCGTCGTCAACGCCGCAAGCGGTGCGCCGACGCTGGCCCTGACCGGCGGGGCCAAGGCGAGGCTTGACGCGTTGACCCCCGAAGGCCACGCCGCGCGCGTACACCTGACCATGACGGACGATCATCCCTGGGCGCAGGCCTTTGTGATAATCGAAGCGATACCCCTGTTATCCGCGGATAAAGATCGATGAAGGAAGCGGCGTTGGACGGCAAAGAGTCGCTCGAGAATCCGGCAGCATCGCGGGTCGGCGCCACACCCGTCCCGCCCCCGGGCAACGACGGTTCCCCTCCCACCACGACGACGGCACCCGTGCGCCGCGGGACCGACTGGTGGGGCGAGGTGAAGGGCATATTCTGGCTGGTGCTGGTGGTGCTCGGCTTCCACAGCTTCATCGCCAAGCCCTTCTATATCCCGAGCGAATCGATGCTGCCGGGCCTGCGGATCGGCGACCGGCTGGTCGTCACGAAATTCGCCTATGGCTGGTCGTTCGTGTCGCCGACGATCCCCAACCCGGTCGCGATCTTCAAGAGCGTCGTGCTTCGCCAGCAGGAAGACAGCTGGAGCGTGCAGATCCCCTTCATCAAGGGGCGGCTGTTCGGGTCGCTGCCGGCGCGCGGCGACGTGGTGATCGTGACGCCGCCAGGGACGCAGAACGACTATATCAAGCGCGTGATCGGCCTGCCGGGCGATCGGCTGGAAGTGCGCGGCGGGACGGTGATCCTGAACGGCGTGCCGGTGAAGCGCGGTCCCGTCCATGACACGCTGATCCCGGTCGACACCAACAGCCCGTGCAGCGAGGACGAATATCCCGGCGCGCGCGAGACGCGGGCCGACGGCGCGATGATCTGTCGCCTGCCGACGATCACCGAGACGCTGCCCAATGGCCGGCGGTTCGACACGATCGAGATGGGCTGGAGCCCGGGCGACGATTACGGGCCGATCACGATCCCGGCGGCTCATGTCTTCCTGATGGGTGACAATCGCGACCGGTCCGCGGACAGCCGCTTCGCGCTGACGCAGCTGGGGCTGGGCGGACCGGTGCCGTACGAGAATCTGGGCGGGCGCGCGGAGTTCATCACCTTCAGCCTCGACGGCGATGCGACCTACAACCCGCTGACCTGGTGGGGATCGCTCCGGTCGGATCGCGCGGGTACGTCGCTCCACCCTGCAACGGCGAACTGAGATGGCCGACGATAGCGGCGCGACCAAGCGCGTCGACGAGGCCAGCCCGGTCGAGATGCGCGACCCGGCGCTGCGCAACGAAATCCGGCGCGCGACGATCTGGCTGGGGCTCGCCTGCCTGATCGCGCTGGCGATCGTGCTGGTCCAGCCGTTGCTGCTGATCTTCGCGGCGGTGGTGTTCGCGTCGCTGCTCGACGGCGGCGTCCGGTTGCTCGGGCGCGTGCTGCCGATCAGCCGCGGATGGCGGCTGCTGATCGTCGTGGTGCTGGTGCTGGTGTTCATGATCGGCACGTTCGTGCTGACCGGCGTGCAGGTGACCGAACAGGTGACGCAGCTGCGCTCGACGCTCGAGCTGCAGGCGAACCGGTTCACGGGCTATCTGGCGTCGCAGGGGCTGATGCCGGGCGTGTCGGACGTGAGCGGGATCGCCAAGCAGGCGCTGGGGTCGGTCGGGCGCGTGACATCTTGGGTCGGCACCGCGATCGGCGCGCTGACCAGCCTGTTCATGATCCTGGTGCTCGGGCTGTTCATCGCGATGGACCCGGGCACCTATGCGCGCGGCGTGCAGTGGATGGTGCCGACCGACCTGCGCGACGAATTCGCCCGGACGATGGTGACGATGGGTGAGACGATGCGGCGGCTGCTCGCTGGGCGCCTGCTCGGCATGGCGGTCGAGGGCGTCGCGACGGGGATCGCACTGGCGATCGGCGGCGTGCCGATGGCGATGCTGCTCGGGATCATCGCGGGCATCCTTGCCTTCATCCCCAATATCGGTGCGATCGTTACCGGCGTGCTGATGGTCGCGGTCGGCTTCAGCGCGGGCGTCGACACCGGGTACTGGGCGATCGGCACCTATTTCGTGGTGCAGACGATCGACGGCTATGTGATCGTGCCGATGGTCGCCAAGCGCACCGTCGACCTGCCGCCCGCGCTGACGCTGGGGGCGCAGATCCTCGCGAGCGCGCTGTTCGGGATCCTTGGCCTCGCGCTTGCCGATCCGATGACTGCGATGCTCAAGACCGCGCTCGAGCGCCGGTCGGACCGCGAGGACGAGAAGGCCGCGGACTGATGAGCGTGTCGAACAGCGCGAGATAGCGCTGCGCCGAGTCGCTGCCGGGTTGCGGGACGGGTGCCGGTCGCGGCGTACCAGAGGTGAGCCAGGCGTCGAGTGCGGCGACGAGTGCGGGGCCGTCGTCACGCGCGACGATCGTGCCGCGTGCGGGGGTGTCGACGATCTCGGCAATCGCATGGCTCGAATCGGTCGCGACGACGGGGGTGCCGACCGACAGCGCCTCGCGCAGGACCCCCGGCACGCCTTCGAAATCCGAGGTCAGCGCGACGAGGCGCGCGCGCGCCATCGCGGGGAGCGGATCGGCGACATGGCCGGGCAGGTGCACGCGGTCGGCGAGGCCGAGTGCGGTCGCCTGCGCCGTGAGCGCGTCGCGACACGTGCCCTCGCCGAGGATGACGAGCGCGATCTCGCGATCGGCGAGCGCGGCGACCGTGGCGAGCAGCCGGTCCCAGCGCTTCTGCGGTTCGAGCCGGCCGACGCCGAGGATGAACCGCGGGGGCAGCACGGGGAGCGTCGCGCCGGGTGCGGCGAGCGCCGGCGGGTTGGGGATGACGCTGACCCGCCCCGGCATGCGCGTCGCCGCGGCGGCCTGCAGCGCGGTGGCGGGCGTCATCGCGACGAGATGATCGAGGAACCGGCCGTGACGCGCGAGCCAGACGCGGTGTGCGGCATGGAGCAGGCGGCCATGGTCGCCGCGGTCGGGCGCGTTCGACATCTTGGCGACGATCGGTGGACAGGTGCGGCCGAGCCTGAGCCGGATCCAGGCGGCGATGCCGGTATAATGATTGCCGGGGCAGAAGACGATGTCGGGGGCCATGCGGCGGACGCGGCCGGGCAATGTGCGCGCGGTGCCGGCGATCATCTCCAACCCATCGGGCAGCTCGTTGGCGAGCGGGCCGGTCGGGTCGCCGATCACCAGCGTGACGCGCCGCCCCGCCGCGAGCCAGCCACGCGCGAGCCGCAGCTGCGCGCGCTCGACGCCGCCGCCGGACAGGTCGTCTGCATAGGTCAGGATGTGGTGCGCGCCGGGCATCGCGCACAGATGGCGCGGCCGGGGCGCGATGGCGAGAGGGTAAGCGGCGGCGAACCGCGCAGGTTCGGGGACGGATGACTCGATCTTCACGTGCAAGCCGGCGGCGGGGCGGCTATTGGCGCGGCGTGATGGCATGCCCGGAAAGGCCGGGTGCGCGGTACAGGACGAGGATCGTTCGATGCGTACGCGTATGACGGGCTCCGCGCTGACGGCCGGGAACCCGCCGGGTCGTTCCGCGGCGGGTGTGGTGCAGGCGGGGGTGGTGCAGGCGGGAGCCGATATCGTCGGGCTCGAACCGCTCAAGACCTTCCGCAGCCGGTGGCCGGCGATCATCGGCGCGGTGCTGACGCTGGCGATGATCGCGGGGCTCGCGCGCGAGCTGTTCGCGCACGGGCTGGCCGGACTGTCGCGGTCGGTGCCGTCCGATCCGCGATTCTACCTGTGTTTCGCGCTGCTCTACATGTCGCCGCCGACGGGGGATTATGTAATCTTCCGCCGGTTATGGGGCATCCCGGTCGCGGGGCTGGTCGCGCTGATCAAGAAGCGGATCGCGAACGAGGTGGTGTTCGGCTATTCGGGCGACGCCTATTTCTATGCCTGGGCGCGGGCGCGCGCACGGATGGTGGCGTCGCCGTTCGGCGCGGTGAAGGACGTGACGATCCTGTCGGCGATCGCGGGCAACGCGATCACGCTGGCGATGGTCGCGATCGCGCTGCCGCTGAGCCGCGACCTGTTGCCGCCCGACCTGTTCAAGACCGTGCTGGGGTCGGCGGCGATCACCTTTGCAATCTCGCTGCCGTTCCTGATCTTCTCGCGGCGCGTCTTCTCGCTGCCACGCGCGACCCTGTGGTGGGTGTTCATGATCCACTGCATCCGGCTGATGTGCGGATCGCTGCTGATCGCGCTCGCCTGGCATTTTGCGCTGCCCGGCGTGTCGATCGCGATGTGGCTGTTCCTCGCGGCGGGGCGGCTGCTCGTGTCGCGGCTGCCGCTGGTGCCGAACAAGGACCTGCTGTTCGCCAATTTCGCGATCCTGCTGATCGGGCAGGACCAGGCGCTGTCCGAGCTCGTCGCGTTCACCGCGGCGCTGACGTTGCTCGTCCATGTCATTCTGATTGTCATATTCAGCGGGCATGCGATCGCGATGAGGACGCGTGCGTGAACCGATTCCTTGGGGCGGGGATGATGCTGGCGGGGCTGGTCGCGGGCGCCGCCCCGGCATGGGCCGGCGGCCGGACGGCGATCCAGGAGCCGATGCTCGGCAGCGACGCGCAGGCGTGCGAGCGCGACGAGGGGCCGGCGATCGCGGCGACGATCATCGGACTGAAGGATCGCAAGGGCAATCTGATGCTCGAACTCTATCCGCCCGACGAGGCCGATTTCCTGCGCGGCGACCGCGAGCTGATCGCGGCGGGCAAGACGTTTCGCCGCATCAGCGTGCCAGCCCCCGCGACCGGCCCGACCGCCTTGTGCATCCGCGTGCCGCACCCGGGCCGCTACGCGCTGCTGTTCACGCACGACCGTGACGGCCGGGCCAAGTTCAGTGTCTGGTCGGATGGCGCGGGGTTCGTGAAGGGCGACCGGCTCGGCCGATCGCGACCCAAGGTCGACCAGGCGATCGTCGAGGTCGGGCCCGGACTCACGCATGTCACGATCCGCGCGCAATATCTGCGCGGGCTGGGCGGGTTCGGCCCATTGGACGGCAAGTGAGGGGGCGGGCGGGCTGAGATGCGGATCGTCGACGTCAACGAATTCTACTCGCCGACCGGCGGTGGGGTGCGCACCTATATCGACCGGAAGATGGGGATCCTCGCCGATCTGGGGCACGAGCTGATCGTCGTCGCGCCGGGTCGCGAGGGCCGCGTCGAGGAGCGGCCGGGTGGCGGGCGGGTGATCTACCTCAAGTCACCGGGGATGCCGTTCGATCGCAACTACGGCCTGTTCTGGGACCGTGCGGCGATCCACCGGGTGTTGGACGACCTCGATCCGGATGTCGTCGAATGCTGTTCGCCGTGGCGGCCGGCCTGGTTCGTCGGCGACTGGACGGGGCCCGACGGTCAGCAGCGCGCGCTGAAATCCTTCTTCATGCACAACGACAATATCGCCGCCTATGCGCAGCGCTGGTTCGCGGGGTTCGCCAGCCACGACCGGATCGAGCGCGCGTTCGGCTGGTACAGCCGGTACATGAACCGGTTCCTGACGCGGTTCGATACGGTCGTCACCAACGGACCCGCACTGGAGAAACGGTTGCGCGCGCGTGGGGTCCGGATCGACGCGGCGATGCCGCTGGGGATTGAGCGCGGCCATTTCTCGCCACGGCTGCGCGACGAGGCGCTGCGGGGGCGGCTGTTGCAGCAATGCGGGTTGCCGGCGGACGCGATGCTGCTGATCGGGCTTGGCCGGCATCATGGCGAGAAGCGCTGGCCGCTGGTCGTCGACGCGGTCGCGCGCGCGGGCACCGACCTGCCGATCGGGCTGATCCTGTTCGGCACGGGCAGCCAGAGCAAGGCGATCGCGCGGCGGATCGGCGGATCGCCGCATATCCGGATGTTCGCGCCGGTCTATGACCGCGAGCGGCTGGCCGCGATCATGGCGAGCTGCGACGCGCTGATCCACGGGTCGGAGGCCGAGCCGTTCGGGCTGGTCGCGTCGGAGGCGATGGCGTCGGGGCTGCCGCTGATCGTGCCCGATACGGGCGGGTGCGCCGAGATTGCGGACCGGCATGCCAGCGAGCTCTATACGGCGCGCGATGCGACCTCGGCGGCGGCGGCGATCGCGCGGCTGTTCGCGCGCGACCGTGGGATGCTCAGGCGCGCGGCGGTCGTGGCGTCGGCGCAGGTCCGCTCGGATCATGCGCATGCGGTGGAACTGGTGGATTATTATGCCGGGCTGATCGCGGCGCGACGGGGGCGGCTGGCGGCGTGACCGACAGCCGGAAGCGGGTGCCGGGGACGGCGACCGTTCCGGATCCCGCCTTCTCGAGCGCGGCGTCGAGTTGCGAATCGCCCGCGGTCGCGGCGGATTCGCCACCGGTGAGGATGACGGTGCCGGGGGCGAGGCGCAGGCGATCGCGCGCGACGAGGTGGAGCCGGGCCTCGGCCGCGGGGTCGAGCAGGGTGCGGCTGCGGAAGTAGAAGGGGCCGGCGGCGAAGCGGGGATCGGGGAGCCGGCCGGTGGCGGGCAGGATCTGCGGCGACAGCGTGACGATCGGGCCGGCGATCCGGCGCGCGTCGAGCGTTCGCCTCAGCGTGGCGGCTTCGCGCATGGCGGTGACGAGCGGGAGGCGGCCGGGCTCGACGAGTGCTGAGAGCGTGGGTGCGAGGCCGAGCAGCGCGAAGACGGCCATGATCCGGGTGGTTGCGCGGGTCGGCGGTTGCGCGGTCCAGGCGGCGGCGAGCGCGACGAACAGCGGGGGCAGCATCGGCAGCAGATATTGCCGCCAGGTCGGCACCGGGAGCAGCGCGGCAACCAGCCCGGCAAGGACGAGCAGGTCGGGCAGGGTGACGCGACGACGACGGATCGCGGCGCGCGCGACGAGGACGAGGGCGGGCAGCGCGGCGCCGAGCGCGAGGAACTTCAGCGTATCGAGCGCCTTGGCGGCAAGCGACAGCTTCCAGGGCCGTGCTGCGTAATATTCTGCGGGCGCCTGGGCGGGAAAATGCAGCGTGCCGAACAGGAAGCCTTCGGGCGACAGCGCGAACGTCCAGCCGACGAACGCGACGATCGGGACCGCGCCGAGCGCGACCAGCCAGACGCGGTGGCGGGGATGGACCAGCGCGTAGAGGCCATAGGCGGCGGCGGGGAAGGCGTAGGAGATCTTTGCGGCGACCGCGGCGGCGAGCAGTAGGCCGATTGTCAGCGCGCCGGCGCGGGTCCGGTCTTCCCGGAGGATCAGCCAGAGCGCGGCGGCGAGGCAGGCGGCGGGGAGCGCGTCGTTGCGCGCGGTGCCGATGCTGAAGAGCAGGATGTCGGTGGTCGCGAACAGCGCGGCGCAGAGGCGCGCGGTGGCGGGGCCAGCACCGGTGCGGCGCGCGGCGGCGTGAACGAACGCGACGGTTGCGAGGCCGAGCAGCGCGTTGGCGAGGCGGAGCGCGGGCCAGGTCCAGGCGCCGGTCAGGACGGCGATCGGTGCGAGGAGGAAGGGCTGGAGCGGGGTCTGGAGATAGGCGAAGTCGCTATAGGGGAGCAGGCCGTGCGCGGTGAGGACGGCCGCGGCGACATACTGGCTCTCGTCGTGGTCGACGGGGCGGAGGAGCGCGAGCGCGATGTAGAGCGCGGCTAAACCGACTAGAAGAAGGATGTTCACCCGCGAAGGCGGGTGTCCAGTCTGGGCACCCGCCTTCGCGGGTGAACAGGGGTGGGGGGTGGCCTTGGTCATGTGACACCACCTCGCCAGTATTCGGTTCCACCCCGGCGGAGGCCGGGGCCCAGTTGGGGGACGGTCATGGCTGAAGTCGCGTTTCGTTACCCTGGCCTTCCCAACTGGGCCCCGGCCTTCGCCGGGGTGGTGGTGCCGATTGGGGTGGTGGTGCCCGCCGAGTTGGTGCCCGCCGGGGTGGTGCCGGGCGGGGCAAGGGTCAGGCTTTTACCGCGGTCAGGAAATAGTCGAGGCTGGTCGAATCGCTGAGCGTGAAGCCGGTCGCCGGCGAGAAGCCGAGGCCTTGCGTGTGGACGACGTGGAGGCCGGCGTCGCGGAGCAGCGCGGTCAGTTCTTCGGGGGTGAGGAACTTGTTCCAGTCGTGCGTGCCGCGCGGGATGCGGCCGGTGCCTTCCGCGATCGTGATCATCGCGAGCCGCGACAAGGGCGTGCGGTTGGGGGTGGACAGGATCAGCAGGCCATTGTCGGCCAGCACGCGCGCGAGGCCGCGGACGAAGCCTGTCGGGTCGCTGACATGCTCGATCACCTCGAGGCTGGTGACGAGGTCGAACTGGCCGTCGAGCCCCTCGACGCCGCCTGCGCGATAGTCGATCGCGAGCCCGCTCTGCTTCGCATGTATTTCTGCCGCGGCGATATTTTCGGGCGCGGCGTCGATCCCGGTCACGCTGGCGCCGAGCCGCGCGAGCGGTTCGCAGAGCAGCCCCGCGCCGCAGCCGACGTCGAGCGCGGTCCGGCCGGCGAGCGGGGTGAAGCCCGTGCCGTCACCGTGCCAGTGCGTGTCGACCCGGTCGCGGATGTAGCGCAGGCGGGGCGGATTGAGCTGGTGGAGCGGCGCGGATGAGCCCTTGGGGTTCCACCAGTCGGCCGCCATCGTGCCGAAATGCGCGGCCTCCCGGGGATCGATTGTTGCGCTTTCGTTGCGGTCACTTGCCAGTATCATGCGCGCTACCTATCAGGGCCGCCGCTTCGACCCAAAGGGATTTACGCTGCCCATGGCCCGTATCGTGATGAAATTCGGCGGGACGTCGATGGCCGGGATCGAACGTATCCGCAACGTCGCGGCGCGCGTGAAGCGCGAGGTCGATGCGGGCAACGAGGTCGCGGTCGTCGTCTCCGCAATGGCGGGCGAGACCGACCGGCTGGTCGGCTTCTGCCGCGAGGCGTCGTCGCTGTACGATGCGAAGGAATATGACGTCGTCGTCTCGGCGGGCGAGCAGATCACGAGCGGGCTGCTCGCGATCGCGCTTCAGGCCGCGGGCTGCAAGGCGCGCAGCTGGCTCGGGTGGCAGCTGCCGATCAACACGTCGGACGCGCATGGCTCGGCCCGGATCGGCGAGATCGACACGGTCGCGCTCGATGCGAGCCTTGCGGACGGCGTTGTCGCGGTGATCCCGGGGTTTCAGGGCGTGGCGGAAGGCCAGCGCGTCACCACGCTGGGGCGCGGCGGGTCGGACACGTCGGCGGTCGCGATGGCGGCGGCGATGAAGGCCGATCGCTGCGACATCTATACCGATGTCGACGGCGTCTACACGACCGATCCGAGGATCGTGCCGCGCGCGCGCAAGCTCGGCAAGGTGACGTATGAAGAGATGCTGGAACTCGCCAGCGTCGGCGCCAAGGTGCTGCAGACGCGGTCGGTGGGCCTGGCAATGAAAGAGAATGTGCGCGTGCGCGTGCTTTCCTCGTTCGAGGATGGCGATACGACCGATGGTCACCGCGGCACGCTGATCGTGGGCGAAGAGGAAATCGACGATATGGAACGCCAGCTCATCACCGGCATCGCGCATGACAAGAACGAGGCAAAGATCACGCTGACGCAGGTCAGCGATCGCCCGGGATCGGTCGCGGCGATCTTCGCGCCGCTCGCCGATGCGGGGATCAACGTCGACATGATCGTCCAGAACGTCGCGCATTCGACCGGGTCGACCGACGTGACGTTCACCGTGCCCTCGGCGGATCTGGCGCGGACGCTCGACGTGCTCGACAAGGCGAAGGACGCGATCGGCTTTGCGAGCCTGGTCCACGACACGCGCGTCGCCAAGGTGTCGGTGGTCGGCGTCGGGATGCGCAGCCATGCGGGCGTCGCCTCGACGATGTTCACGACGCTCGGCGAGCGCGGGATCAACATCCAGGCGATCGCGACGTCGGAGATCAAGGTCAGCGTGCTGATCGAAGAGGATTATACCGAGCTGGCGGTGCGCGTGCTGCATACCGCCTATGGGCTCGATGCCGAGGATGCGGCTTGACGGACACCGTCCGTTCGTTTCGAGCATTGTCGGGAAATATGTCACGGATACTGCGCGGGGTTTCTCGACTTCGCTCGACACGAACGGGAGTTTTGTAATGACCATCGGCAGCGACCGGCTTCAGCGCCGCATGGCGCGCGGCGCCGCATTCCTCGGGTCCGAGGTCGCGATCCTTGGCGGGGCGATGTCGTGGGTGAGCGAGCGCAACCTCGTCTCCGCGATCTCGAACGCGGGCGGGTTCGGGGTGATCGCGTGCGGGGCGATGACGCCCGCGTTGCTCGATGCCGAGATCGCCGCGACTCAGGCGATGACCGACAAGCCGTTCGGCGTGAACCTGATCACCATGCATCCCGATCTGGTCGAACTGATCGCGGTGTGCACGCGGCACAAGGTCGGCCATGTCGTGCTGGCAGGCGGATTGCCGCCCAAGGGCAGCCTCGAGGCGATCAAGGCGGGCGGCGCCAAGGTCATCTGTTTCGCGCCGACGCTGGCGCTGGCCAAGAAGCTGATCCGCAGCGGCGTCGATGCGCTGGTGATCGAGGGGATGGAAGCCGGCGGGCATATCGGCCCGGTGTCGACGAGCGTGCTGGCGCAGGAGATGCTGCCCGAGATCGCCGAGCTGGTGCCGGTGTTCGTCGCGGGCGGGATCGGTCGCGGCGAGGCGATTGCGGGCTATCTCGACATGGGGGCTGCGGGCGTCCAGCTCGGCACGCGGTTCGTCTGCGGGACCGAATCGATCGCGCATGCCAATTTCAAGAAGGCGTTCATCCGCGCATCGGCGCGCGATGCGATCGCCAGCGTCCAGCTCGACGCGCGGCTGCCGGTTATCCCGGTACGCGCGCTGAAGAATGCGGCGGGCGAGCTGTTCTCGGCCAAGCAGCGCGAGGTTGCGGGGCATCTCGACGAGGGGCGCGTGGCGATGGGCGAGGCGCAGTTGCAGATCGAGCATTACTGGGCAGGCGCGCTGCGCCGCGCGGTGGTCGACGGCGATGTCGAGCATGGGTCGGTGATGGCGGGCCAGTCGGTCGGCATGGTCACCAAGGAAGAGCCGGTCGCGGACATCATCGCCGAGCTGATGGGACAGGCCGCGGCGGCGCTCGAGGCGCGTGCGGCCTGATCCTTCGCCGGCCTAACACGCTGCGATCGTGCCGTTCGTCGCATTAGGGTTGCAGTCGCGTACGCGTTTTATACCCTGTTAACCTTATCGCGGCAGGTCTGTCTCGGTCGGGGGACAGCGAGGACTTGAGTCGATGAAGCGTCAGTTTGCGATGATTGCGGTGACCGCAGCCCTGCTCGCCGGGTGCGCGCGGAAGCCGGTCGAGGTCGCGGCGCCCGCACCGGCGCCGGTCGCGCCGGTGCCGGTCGCCGCCCCGCTGCCCAAGGGTGCGTTTCCGGGGATGAAGATCCCCGCGGTACTCGCCGACGGTACCTATCCGACGCCGAACCGCAACCTGACCGAATCCGCAAAGATCTGGCACCTGCGCGCCGCGCTGAACGTCGCGGCGCTGGCGTGCCGCGGACCGGACGAGGCGGTGATCGTCGCGGGCTACAACGCGATGCTCGCCGCGCAGAAGCCGGTGCTGGCCAAGGCCGAGGCGACTTATTCGGCGGAATATCGCGCGGGCGGCGGCGACTGGCAGGATCGCTACGACGATTCGATGACGCGGCTGTACAATTTCTTCTCGCAGTCGCCGTCGCGCGATGCGTTCTGCGAAGCGGCGGGGCGTGTGCTGGCCGAGGGCGCGAGTGTGCCGGGGCCGATGCTGGCGAGCTTTGCGGCGACGCGGCTGCCGATGCTGGAGCAGCCCTTCACCGATTTCTACCGTGCGTTCGACGCCTGGCGCGGCACCGCGGTGCAGCCGCTTCCGGCACAGCGCGTGATCTTTGCGAGCAACGGCGCTGTGCCGGTCGGCGGTTCCGGCACGGCACCGCTGCGGTCCGCCGCGCCCGCCACGCCGGGGTTGCAGGCGCAGCTCCGGCCCGTCACGCAGCCGCCGCTTCCCGCCGCGCCGCGTCCGCAGCTGCAGGTCGATCCGGGCGCCCTGCAATAAGACGAGGCGTATCCGCCTGCGCCGGTGCGAAACCGCGGGCCGGGCGACGCGAATGCTTTCTTCGCGGCGATGCTTGGGTTAACAGCCCCCGGAATGGCTGACGCAGAGCAGGATCAACCGGCGGGAGGGCGCTTTGCGGGGCGCGAGCACCGGTTCGCGCTGCGCGTGTACTTCGAGGACACCGACCTGTCGGGCGTCGTCTACCACGCCAATTATCTGCGCTACATGGAGCGCGCGCGGTCGGACATGCTGCGCGTCGGCGGGATCGACCAGCGCGCGGCGTTCGAGGCGGGCGAGGGCTCCTATGCGATCGCGAGCCTCGCCATCCGCTATGCCGCGCCCGCGCGGCTCGACGATGCGCTGGTGATCGTCTCACGGATCACGCAGGTCCGCGCGGCCAGCGTCGCCATTCATCAACGAGTCATGTGCGGCGGGCTTGTCTTGGCCGAGGCGGACGTGGTGGCGGCGCTGATCGCCCCCAACGGCCGGCCGCGACGCCAGCCGCGCGCATGGACTGACATCTACGAACGCCTTGTCTGGCAGGGGGAAGCATGAATCCGGTTCTGACTATGGATAGCGCGACATTGTCGCCGATCCACTTGTTCCTACAGGCCGATCTGGTCGTGAAGGGCGTGATGATCGGGCTGCTGCTCGCCAGCGTCTGGACCTGGGCGCTGATCGTCGCGTTCTGGCGGCGGCTGGGCAAGACGCGCAAGGGGCTGGTGCGGTTCGAGCGCGACTTCTGGAAGGCCGAGGACATCGACGTGTTCTACAAGGCCGAGAGTGAGACCGACCTGCCGTCGGCGCGCGTGTTCGCGGCCGGGGTGACCGAGTGGCGGCGATCGACCGCGGGCGGCACGATCGACAAGGCCGGGACGCGCGAGCGGCTCGCCACGACGATGGGCGCGGCGGTCGCGCACGAGATCGACACGCTGTCGGACCGGCTGAACGTGCTGGCGACGGTCGGGTCGGTCGCGCCGTTCGTCGGGCTGTTCGGCACCGTCTGGGGCATCATGCGCAGCTTCACGAGCATCGCGGCGGCGCAGAACACCTCGCTCGCCGTCGTCGCGCCGGGGATCGCGGAGGCGCTGTTCGCGACCGCGATCGGCCTGTTCGCGGCCATCCCGGCGGTGATCGCGTACAACCGCTTCAGCCACGGCATCAACCGGATCGAGGCGAGCCTCAACCGCTTTGCCGACGGCTTCCACGCGACGCTGTCGCGGCAGCTGGACGGCGCGCGATGAGCGGCCGGCCACTCGTGCGCACGGGAGGGGCGTAGATGGCGATGAACCTTCCTTCGGGTCGCGGTCGCGGGCGGCGCGCGCCGATGGCGGACATCAACGTCACGCCGATGGTCGACGTGATGCTGGTGCTGCTGATCATCTTCATGGTGACCGCGCCGCTGATGACCGCGGGCGTGCCGGTGAACCTGCCCGATGCGCGTGCCAAGGCGCTGGACCAGGAGCAGAAACCCGTCGAGATCTCGATGGATGCGACGGGCGCGGTGTTCATCGACCAGGACCAGATCGGCGAGGACGCGCTGCCGGTGCGGCTCGCGTCGATCGCGGCGAGCCGGGCGGTCGGCAACGAGCCGCAGGTGCTGCTGCGCGCGGACCGCAAGCTCGACTACGGCCGGGTGATGCGCGTGATGGGCGAGCTCAACCGCGCCGGGCTGAACCGCGTCGCGCTGGTGACGGTCGAGGGCACACCCAACTGATGTCGCGGCGGTGATGGGCCCTTGGTGATGGATCGCTCCGAAAAGATCGGGTTCGGCGTCGCGCTGGTCGGGCATGTCGTGCTGTTCGCGCTGTTGTCGGTCGGGTTTCTCGACACGCCCGAGCCGCCCAAGATTGTCCAGCAGCCGATCGACATCAGCCTGGTGCCCGACGTGGCGCTCGAGGCGACCGCGCCGCAATCGGCGGAGACGCCCGCCGAATCGGTCGCGCCCGACGAGGGCACGCCCGAGGATGCGGCACCGCCCGCGCCGCAAGAGGCCGAGCCCGAGCCGCAGCCGGATCCGGTGCCGCCTGCGCCGCAGCCGGCCCCACCCAAGCCTGCGCCCAAGCCTGCCCCGGCGAAACCGGCGCCCAAGCCCGAGCCGAAGCCCGAGCCCAAGCCGGTGGCCAAGCCCAGGCCCGCGCCGCCCAAGCCGGTGGCGAAGCCCGCGCCCGTCCCGAAGCCGGTGGCCAAGCCTGCGCCGGCCAAGCCGAGCCCGGCGAAATCCAAGCCTGCGCCCGCGAAACCGGCGGCCAAGCCATCGCCTGCCAAGGCGGCACCGGCGAAGAGCGCGGCCAAGTCGAACGCGGCGCCCGCCAAGAGTGCGGCGTCCTCGGCAAAGCCCGCCAAGCCGTCCGCAACGAAGGGCAGCGGATCGACCGCGGACGCGAAGGCGGCACGCCCGCGGGGCTCGCGGCTGGGCGACAATTTCCTGAAGGGCCTGTCGGCGGATCCGTCGCCGAGCAAGTCGGAGGCGCCCAAGGCGGCCAAGCTCGGTGCGCAGGCGGCGGCCAATATCGGCTCGGCGATCCTGCGACAGGTGCAGCCCTGCGCAAACCGGCAGGTGACGCCGGGGCCGGGCGCGGAGCGGATCCGGGTGACGATCAACCTGAAGCTCAACCGCGACGGGACGCTGAAGTCGCGGCCGACGATCACCGGGCATGCGGGCGTCGACGACGAGAACCGGCGCTATGTCGACCGCGTCGACGATCTCGCGATCGCGACCTTCACGGGCTGTTCGCCGCTGCGCGGTTTGCCCGACGACCTGTATGACGTGCAGAATGGCTGGAGCAATTTCAGCCTGCGTTACAAGCTTCCCGGATGAGGATGTCCGTTATGTTCCGATCGCTGTCCCCCCGCCGGCCTGCCATGATCTCCAGCCTCTTCCCCGGCGAAGGCCGGGGCCCAGGTGGAGAGGTTTTCGTGACGGCGCGCACCGTGCTTGCAGCAGCGTCTCCCAGCTGGGCCCCGGCCTTCGCCGGGGTGGGGTCTGGGGTGAGGGCGGTGCTTGCTTCGGTCGGCGTGTTGGCACTCGTTGCCGGCGGTGCGGCCAGTGCGCAGGATGCGCCGGCGCCCGTTCCGCAGGCGGGCACGCCGGCGGCGGCGGAGGATCAGTCCGGCGGGCTGGTGGTCGACGTGACGGGCGGGATCTCCGCGCCGATGCCGATCGCGGTGCCGGTGATGCCGACGTCCGCGGTGGTGTCGACGCCGGCGGGGTCGACCGACGTGCTCGGCCGGCAGCTGGCCGATATCGTCACCAACGACCTGCGCAATTCGGGGCTGTTTACGCCGCTCGCCCCCGGGCAGCTGCGCGCGATCGGCTTTCCCGAGGTCACCGCGCCGGGGTTCGATTACTGGGGCAGCACGGGTGCGCAGGCGCTGGTGCAGGGCTTCATCCGCGCGAATGGCGACGGGAACCTGACGGTCGGCTGCTATCTGTACGACGTGTCGTCGCGCGCCGAGCTGACCCGACAGGGGTTCGTCGTGCCGCCGTCGGACTGGCGGCGTGCCGGGCATAAATGCGCGGACATGGTCTATACGCGACTGACCGGCGAGGGCGCCTATTTCGACAGCCGCGTCGTCTATGTCTCGGAAACCGGGCCGAAGAATCGCCGGATCAAGCGGCTGGCGATCATGGACCAGGACGGTGCGAACCACCGGTTCCTGACCAACGGCCAGTCGATCGTGCTGACGCCGCGGTTCGCGCCGAACCAGCAGTCGATCGTGTATATGAGCTATGTGAACAACCGGCCTGCGATCTATGTCTATGACATCGGCACCGGGCGGCAGCGGCTGGTGGTGCAGAATGCCAGCCTGACCTTTGCGCCGCGCTTCTCGCCCGATGGCCGCAACATCCTGTTCTCGATGGCGCAGGGCGGCAATACCGACGTGTACCGCGTGTCGAGCCAGGGCGGCGCGCCGCAGCGGCTGACCAATTCGCCCGGCATCGATACCGGCGGCAGCTATTCGCCCGACGGATCGAAAATCGTGTTCGAGAGCGACCGGTCGGGCGGGCAGCAGATCTATGTCATGAACGCCGACGGATCGAACCAGCAGCGGATCAGCTTTGGCGGCGGGCGCTATGCGACGCCGGTATGGAGCCCGCGCGGCGACCTGATCGCGTTCACCAAGCTCGGCGGGGGGTTCCGGATCGGGATCATGAGCCCGAGCGGCGGGGGCGAGAAGCTGCTGACCAACGACTGGCAGGACGAGGGGCCGAGCTGGTCGCCGAACGGCCGCGTGATCAACTTCTTCCGCTCGGGACGCGGTGGCGGCGGCAAGGCGGACCTGTGGTCCGTCGACCTGACGGGCGTCAACGAGCGCAAGATTCCGACCCCGCTCGACGGGTCGGATCCAGCCTGGGGCCCGCTGCGGCCCTAGACCGATTATGTAATCTATGTTGGAATATGTTCTGACCACGGGAGAAGATGTGATGGCCAAGTTTACGACAACGCTGCTGTGCGCGACCGCGCTGATCGCCGTCGCGGGCTGCGCCAAGAAGCGCCCCGAGACCCTGCCGCCCGCCCCCGTCGATTCGTCGGCGGGCGTCGACCCGACCGGCGGGCTGGCCAATGGCGGCGCGAACGGCGCGATCGTGCCCGGGTCGGACGCCGATTTCCGCCGCTCGGTGCAGAGCAACACGGTCAACTTCGCGCTCGACATGTACGATATCGATCCGACCGCGCGCGCGATCCTCGACAGCCAGGCCGAGTGGCTGGCGCGCAACCCCAATGTCCGGATCACGATCGAGGGGCATTGCGACGAGCGCGGGACGCGCGAGTATAACCTGGCGCTGGGCGACCGGCGGGCCAATTCGGCGAAGAACTATCTGGCGGCACGCGGCGTGTCGGCGTCGCGGATGACGACGATCAGCTATGGGTCGGAGCGGCCGGTGGCGCAGGGGTCGGACGATGCGGCCTGGGCGGAGAATCGCCGGGCGGTCACGATTGTGCTGAACTAAAAGCGTTTATTGGCGGGGTGTTGGGCTTTTGCTCTTCCCTACGCCTCGTCATCCCCGCGGAAGCGGGGATCCAGACTGGCTGACGGTCGGGCATGGTCGCGAGGGTAGCCGGTCTGGGTTCCCGCCTTCGCGGGAATGACGGGGGGGGCTTGAGCCTCGTGCCCTCACCCTCCCATGCGCAAGGGCGCATGGGCCCCTCCCTCTCCCCCGGGGGGAGAGGGGTTTTAGGTCAGGGCTTTGTCTAGGAGCTTTGCCAGGCGGAGGCCGCCTTTGCGGACTTCTTCGCGGGAGACGGGGGCGATGCGGGCGATCGTGGCTTCGTCGAGTTTCACGCGCGGGGGGACGGGGGCGCAGGCGTCGCCGCCCAGCGCCGACGCATAGGTGACGTCGTGCGCGACCTGCCAGCTTTCGCGGCTCCAGTCGGCGACGGTGCCCGCCGCGATGCGCGCGCGTTCGGCGGCGGGGTAGCGGCGGACGAGCGAGGGTGGCGCGGAGATCGCGCGTTCGGCGAGCGTGCCGTCCCAGACCGAGTGGAGATTGAGCCGCGCGGGCGCGTAGATGCCGTAATCGGTCTTCACGTCGTTGCCGCCCTTGTCGTGGCGATCGCCCGCGTGGAGCGGCTGATGCAGGTCGCCGACGAAGTGGATGAGGAAGGCGAGTGCCTGGACGCGGTCGTGCGGCGAGGTCCTGCGGTCGCGGAGCAGTTTCACGTCGCGGTCGATCTGCGCGGAGACACAGTCGCCGTCCTTGCAGGCAGGCGTCAGGTCGAACGGCGCGCAGACATCGACATTCTGGTAATGCCAGCTGTACGCGAAGCCGAAGCGCGATTTGCCGTCGGCGGTCTTGAGCGGCTTTATGCAATCCGCCCAGACACTTGCCTCTTCGATCGTGCCGGCCGGGCATTCGGGGGTGTCGAGCAGCGCCTGCTGCGCGAGGATGCGGCGGATCGCGACCTTCGTGCGCGGCGCGACATTGGCATAGGCGATCTGCGCGACCGTCTCATGCCCATATTCCCAATAAGCGGTGGCGGGGGCGGCGGTCAGCGCGGTCGCGGCGAGCAGGCCGAGCGCGGTCAGGGGCTTGCGAATCATGGCTGCTCACTAGCGTAGATGGCGACGCTGCGCGCGCCCTTTGCAGACGCGGTGCCGCGGTACATGCCCGGCGTGGTGAACGACCAGGCCATGGTGCCATCGGGGGCGACGACGATCGCGCCGCCGGTGCCGCCGAGCGCGCGGACTTCGGCGAGGACCGCCTCGGTCGCGGCCTGAAGCGACTCGCCGGTCAGGCGGACGCGCGCGGCGATCTCATGCCCGACGCCGACGCGCAGGAAGAACTCGCCCGAGCCGGTGCACGAGACCGCACAGGCGCGGTCGTCGGCGAAGGTGCCAGCACCAATGACGGGCGAATCGCCGATCCGGCCCCAGCGCTTGCCGGTGACGCCGCCGGTCGAGGTGGCGGCGGCGACATGACCGTGCGTGTCGCAGGCGACCGCGCCGACGGTGCCGTATTTCATGTCGACGTCGAACATGTCGCCGCTCGCCTGAAGCTCGGCGAACTGGCGGCGGCGCTCGTCGGTGGCGAACCAGTCCTGCTCCGCCTGTTCGAGGCCGTGCTCGCGCGAAAACGCGTCCGCGCCGGTACTTGCGAGGAAGACGTGGCGGCCGTCGTCGAGGATCGCGCGCGCGAGGCCGACCGGGCTGCGAGTCGCGGTGGCGGCGGCGACGGCGCCCGCGGCGCGCGTGCGGCCGTCCATGATCGCGGCGTCGAGCTCGATCCCGCCGTCATGCGTGAAGACCGCGCCGCGCCCCGAATTGAAGTGCGGATCATCCTCGAGCACGCGGACCGCGGCCTCGACCGCGTCGAGCGCGGTGCCGCCGCCCGCGAGCACCGCGGAGCCGGCGTCGAGTGCGCGCGACAGGCCGGCGCGCGCGCCCGAATCCTGCTCGGCGGAGAGCATTTCGCGGTCGAGCTTGCCCGCGCCGCCGTGGATGACGAGGGTCCAGTTGGGTTGGGGCATGGGGGCTTTCACAAGGTTGGCGGGGTGGGACGAAGGTGGAGACGCAGCCCGATCAGCGGGCGCAAGGGCGCGACCCTGCGGCCGATCCGGTAGAAGGCGAAGCAGCCGATCAGCGTCGCGGCGAGCAGCATCAGGAACTCCGCCCAGCCGGGAAGACCGGCGGGGAGCAGCGCGTACATGACGAGGACGATAATCGTCTGGTGGATCAGGTAGAAGGGGAACACCGCCTCGGTCAGCATCGGCCGCCAGCGATGGTCACGGTTGAGATGGCGTTCGGCGAGCCCGATCAGCGCGACGATTCCACCCCATTGTTCAAGCGCATGCGCGATGCCGTAGGCGGTATAGAGCCAGTGCGGCTTCGCAACCCCGGCCGGCCAGCCAAGCTCTATACCGAGGATCGTCGCATAGCCCAGCAGCGCGAGCCCGGCGCCGACCTTCCACAGCCGCGCGATCGCGGCGATCGCGGGTTCGGAGCGTGCGAGACCGAAGCCGAACAGGAAGGCGGGGAAATAGGTGATGTGCGCGATCCAGTCGCCGAGCAGCGCCTGGCTCTCGGCCGCCATCTGGAACCACCAGCCATGGACGAAGATGAGCCAGGCGAGCGGCAGGAGCAGCACCAGCCAGCCGCCGAAGACGCGGTCGAAGAGCCGCTGTGCGCCGCGGCTGCGGACATTCTGGTGGCTGCGCAGGCTGCGCGGGCCCCGGACCAGCGCGACGCCGAGCGTCAGGACCGTCGTGTAGACAAAGAGATAGACGACGAACCAGAGGTGGTTCCAGGCGGGCAGCCACAGGCCGTCGAGCGGGGCGAAGCGGAAGGCGTCGTGCGTCCAGAAGGTCCAGTAGCTGCCCGCATAGCCATGCCGGGTGACGAGCTCGACCCAGGGTTGCGGGGGGACGATGACGAGGATGCCGAAGGCGAGCGGCACGAGCAGCCGGTAGCAGCGCGTCGCGAAGAAGCGGACCGGGCCGCTCGACCGGCGGAGCAGCGCGCGGCTGGCATAGCCCGAGACGACGAACAGCAACGTCAGCCGCCACGCATTGGTGGCGAGCATCGGCAGCCGGACCCAGTCCTCGACATGCAGCGACTTCACATGGAAGTTCCACGGCACGAAGACCATCGCGATATGGTAAAGGATCAGCAGGGCGAAGGCGCCGATCCGCAGCCAGTCCATGCCGTAATGCCGGGTCATCGCAGCGCCCTAGGCGGCGGGTGACGGGGCTGCAAGCACGCGCTGCCCCGTCACGCCGGCGCGGGCCCGCCCGGCCCGGCCCGGTCAGGCGGCCATGCGGGGGACGCCGAGGAAATCGCGCTTGCCGAGCGGGACGCCCTGGGCGCGCAGGATCGCGTAGGCGATGCTGGCGTGGAAGTAGAAATTGGGCTGCGAGAAGGACAAAAGGAAGTTGGTGCCGGTGAAGGGCATGACATAGCTGCCGAATTCGAACTTCGTCGCGGCGGTGGCGAGCGTGTCGAACTCGGCCGGGTCATAGGCCTCGAGCGTCGCGATCGCGCCCTGTACCGCGGCGTGGAGCCCGGCGAAATCGGTCGGCCAGGCGCTGCGGTCGGGGGAGAAGACGCCGTCGCGGACGCCCTGCACGCCGCCCGCCGAATGCGCGACGCACGACTTCACCTGATAGCCGAAGGGGAGCATGTCGTCGGCGAGCTTTGCGTCGATCAGCGTGGCGGGGTCGATCCCGCGCTCGGTGGCGAAGGCTTCCGCCTTGTCGAGCAGTGCGTCGAGCGCGCGCAGGACCTGGAGGTTGGAGGGGATCGTCGCATCGTAGAGGGACAGGGTCATCGATCGGGCTCCGGGGTGAGGCGGCAACCTATGGCCGTGCGGCGGCATGTGCCAGCGTTGTTTCGCTCGCCGCGTCCAGCCGCTATATACGGCAGTGAACCCACGAGGAATCTTCATGTCCCTTCGTCCCTGGCGCGATATCACCCGCCGCACGAGCCGCCAGATCATGGTCGGCAACGTCCCCGTCGGCGGCGATGCGCCCGTCACCGTGCAGACGATGACCAACACGCCGACCGACGACATCAAGGCGACGGTCGACCAGATCCGCCGCTGCGAAGAGGCGGGCGTCGACATCATCCGCGTCAGCTGCCCCGACGTCGAATCGACCAGCGCGCTGAAACAGATCGTCCGCGCGAGCCGCGTGCCGATCGTCGCGGATATCCATTTCCACTATAAGCGCGCGCTCGAGGCGGCGGATGCGGGCGCGGCGTGCCTGCGGATCAACCCGGGCAATATCGGGTCGGCGAGCCGCGTGAAGGAGGTCGTCGATGCGGCCAAATCCAATGGCTGCGCGATCCGGATCGGCGTGAACGGCGGGAGCCTCGAGCGGCATCTGCTCGAAAAATATGGCGAGCCGTGCCCCGATGCGCTCGTCGAATCGGCGCTCGATCATATCAAGTTGCTGCAGGACCATGACTTTCACGAGTTCAAGGTCGCAGTGAAGGCGTCCGACCTGTTCCTCGCGGTGGCGGCCTATCAGCAGCTCGCCGAACAGGTCGACTGCCCGCTGCATCTCGGCATCACCGAGGCGGGCGGGTTCGTCGGCGGTACGGTCAAGTCGGCGATCGGGATGGGCAGCCTGCTCTGGTACGGGATCGGCGACACGATCCGCGTCTCGCTCTCGGCCGAGCCCGAGGAAGAGGTGCGCGTCGGGTTCGAGATCCTGAAGGCGCTCGGCATTCGCAACCGCGGCGTGCGTGTCGTGTCGTGCCCGAGCTGTGCGCGGCAGGGGTTCGACGTGATCCGTACCGTCCAGGCGCTGGAGGAGCGGTTGCAGCATATCCGCACGCCGATGTCGCTCAGCGTGCTCGGCTGCGTCGTGAACGGGCCGGGCGAGGCGCGCGAGACCGATATCGGGATCACCGGCGGCGGCAACGGCAAGCACATGGTGTATCTGTCGGGGGTCACCGACCATCATGTCCAGGACGCGGATATGGTGAACCATATCGTCAAGCTGGTCGAGGCCAAGGCGGCGGAGATCGAGGCGGCGGATGCGGCGGTCGCGGCGCTGGTGCCGGAGATGGCGGCGGAATAGGTCCGGTGCTATGCGTCGGGTACTGGAGGCTCGGCCATGACCTATCATGCCAAGGTGATCACTGGCGGCAAGATCGTGATTCCGGCGGACCTGCGCCGGGAATTGGGCATCAAGGACGGTGACTCGATCGTCCTCGAAGCGAACAACGCCGACGGCATTCTGCTTCGCCGTGAGGACCCCGATGCGGCGCTGGCGCGTCTGCGTCGCGGGCTGAGCGGATATAGCGTCGACCAGTTTCTTCACGAGCGACGCGCCGACTGGGGCGAATGAGACAGGTCATCGATGCGTCGGTCGTGCTGGCCCATCTTCGCGGTGAGCCGGGCGGCGATATTGTGGTTCGCGACGATGGCCCTTTCTGCCTGTCCAGCGTCAATCTGGCCGAGATCATGACGAAGGTAATCGACCTCAATCTTTCAGCGGATGACGTGACGAGTGTGCTCAAGACGCTGCCGATCGATAGCTTCGCCTATGGCACGGAAGACGCGGTGCGGACGGCGACGTTGCGCACGGCAACGCGACCGCTGGGTCTCTCGCGCGGCGATCGGGCGTGCCTTGCGCTCGCGACGCGCCTGGCGGTGCCGGTGTTGACGGCAGATACCGCGTGGGCCGGGCTCGATCTGGATATCGAAGTCCGCCTGATTCGATGACAGCCCGGCTCGTTTCGCCTGCTCTGGCCTTTGCTGTCGCCGCGCTCGGGATCGGGTTGTTCTCGGTGATGGACGCGGTGATGAAGTCGCTGGTGCTGGGGATCGGGGTGTATAACGCGCTGCTCTGGCGGCAGATGGCGAGCGTCGGGCTGGGGGCGGTCGCCTGGAAGCTCGGGCGGAGCGGGCGGCCGAGTGGGCGGGCGTTGAAACTCCATCTTGCCAGAGGGTTGGTGACCGCGGCGATGGCGCTGCTGTTCTTCTGGGGGCTGGCGCGCGTGCCGATGGCACAGGCGATTTCGCTGACCTACATCTCGCCGATCCTCGCGCTGCTGCTTGCCGCCGTCACGCTGGGCGAACGCGTCGGGCGCCGGGTCGTGGTCGCGTCGGTCGTGGCGCTGGGCGGGGTCGGGATCGTGATGATCGGGCATGGCCGCGAGGGCGCGGCGGGGGCGGCGAGCCTGACGGGGGTCGCCGCGGTGCTGGGATCGGCGCTGCTCTATGCGGTCAATCTGGTGATCGCGCGGGTGCAGGCGCAGGCGGCGCGGCCGGGCGAGATCGCGTTCTTCCAGGCGATGGTGGTGACCGCGACGCTCGCGCTCGCCGCGCCGTGGCTGGCGGTGGTGCCGGACGCCGCGACGTGGCCGCGGCTGTTGCTGGCGGCGGGGCTGGCGACCGCGTCGCTGTGGCTGCTCGGCTGGGCCTATGCGCACGGCGACACGGGATTTCTGGCGACGACCGAATATAGCTCGTTCGTCTATGCCGCCGGGCTCGGCTATCTGGTGTTCGGCGAGCGGGTGTCGGCGTTTACCGCGTGCGGCGCGGGTGTCATCGTCGTCGCATGCCTGTATGCGGCGCGGCGGCGCGATATCGCGCAGACGTCGATGGAGGCCGCCGCATGACCCAGATCCGTTCCGCTACCCGCGCCGATACCGGCACGATCCTGCGCTTCGTGCGCGAGCTTGCGGCGTTCGAGCGCGAGCCCGATGCGGTCGAGGCGACCGAGGCGACGCTGGGCGAGGCGCTGTTCGGGGATGCCCCCGCGGCGGAGGCGGTGATCGCGGACGGGCCGCAGGGGCCGGTCGGTTTCGCGGTGTTCTTCCACAATTTCTCGACCTGGACGGGGAAGCGCGGGGTCTATCTGGAGGATCTGTACGTGACGCCCGAGGCGCGCGGGCAGGGGGTCGGTGGCGCGCTGCTGGCGCATCTGGCGGGGATCGCGATCGACCGCGGGTGCGCGCGGTTCGAATGGTCGGTGCTCGACTGGAATGCGGATGCGATCGCGGTCTATCGCAAGCTCGGCGCGGTGGGGATGGAGGACTGGACGATCCAGCGGTTGACGGGGGATGCGCTGGTGCGGCTGGCGGGGCGGTAGGAGCGTCGTCATCCTGACGGACGTCGGAAGCCAGAGCCACGCAGGTCAGCGCTAAGTCACTCTGGGTCCTGACTTTCGTCAGGATGACGGAAGAAGAAGATGACGGGCGTGCGTCAGTTGCGGGCGACTGTGGTGCGCCAGATGACGGGCCAGGTGATCGCGCCGCGGCATTCGCCAATCATGCGCATTTCGGCGAGGCGGAAGCGGGTGCCGTCCCAGACATAGTCCTGGCCGACGCCGCAATCACCGATGCCGCGGCCCTTGGCGTAGGAGCTGAGCAGCCCGGTCTTCGGGTCGTAGCCCGCGTTGACGAGCGCGGGTTTCGCGCCGGGCTCACCGAATTGCGGGGGCAGGTCGAACGGCGCTTCGCTGGCCTTGCCGTCGCGGACGATCAGCGCGCGGGTGATGACATTATACGCGCCGGATCCGCAGGATAGCAGGACGAGATCGGTCGTCGCGTCGAGTGCATAAGTCTCGTTGGTGACGGGGCCGAACTGGTCCGCGGCACAGCCGGTGCGCTGGCGCATCTGTGCGACGAGCGGGGCTGCGGGGGCCTGCGCGCGGCGGTCGGTGAGCGGGGCGGCGAGGATCGTCGGGAGCGCGGGCGGGGTGGTCGCGGGCGGCGTGTCGCCGGTCGCGACGAGCGCGGTGGCGGTGTCCGCGCGGCCTTGTTGCGCGTCGGCATAGCGGAGCGCGGCGGCGGCGCCGGTGATGACGACGGGGATCGTGCGGCCGTCGAGTCGCGCGGTCATCGCGGTGCCGGTGGCGAGGCGGCGGGCGAGCGTCATCGCCACCGGGCCGGTGACGGTGAAACGCCGGTCCTCGCCCGGATTGCCGCTGGCGAGCGGGGTGCCGTCGATCGCGACGA
This sequence comes from Sphingomonas sp. PvP018, assembly GCF_017876865.1. Taxonomy (NCBI): domain Bacteria; kingdom Pseudomonadati; phylum Pseudomonadota; class Alphaproteobacteria; order Sphingomonadales; family Sphingomonadaceae; genus Sphingomonas; species Sphingomonas sp. PvP018. The sequence continues at coordinate 2,924,572 of NZ_JAGIOU010000001.1, forward strand.
CGACGCGGCGCAGCGCGCTGCCCGGCGTGCCGATCGTCACCGATACGGGGGCGTCGGCGGCGGGGCCGCGCTCGACCACGACCGAGAGTTCGGCGATACTCGAATCGTCGGGCGCCATCGAAACCGCGGTGCAATAGGCACCGTTGTCACAGGCAATTCCCCAGGCGCCGAAGGTCTTTACGCTGGTCGGGCGGGGTCGCGCTTTCGAGTCGATGGCTGGCTCCGCGGGGGCCTGCGGGCCAGCGCCGCGCGTGACGGGGCGCGGTTTGGGGCGGGCGGGGGTTTCGAGCGGGACGGTGGCGTCGTTGGGCGCGCCGGTGTTGCCGCTGGGGCTGCAGGCCGTCGCGGCCACCAGAACCGAAACGGGCAGAAGCGAAACGAGAACTGGATAGCGCATGCGACCTCCTGACCGGTCTGGCGGCGACGGTCCCGCTTCGATAGGGGCGAGCCCATAGTCGAACAACCGGCAATAGAGATGGAGAGTGCGATGCAGACGATCGGCGTAATCGGCGCGGGACAGATGGGCGCGGGGATCGCGCAGGTCGCCGCGCAGGCGGGCTACCGCGTGCTGCTGGCCGATATGGGCCTGCCCCAGGCCGAGGCGGGCAAGGCGGGGATCGGCAAGGCGATGGCGCGGCTGGTCGAGAAGGAGAAGATCACCGCCGACTTCCGCGAGACGACTTTGGCCAATATCGAGCCGGTCGCGAGCGTCGCCGAAATGGGCGACTGTTTCATCGTCGTCGAGGCCGCGACCGAGCGCGAGGCGATCAAGCGGACGATCTTTGCCGAGGTCGGCAAGGTGCTGAAAGCGGACGCGATCCTGGCGTCGAACACCTCGTCGATCCCGATCACGCGACTGGCGCAGGCGGCGCCCGATCCGGCGCGGTTCATGGGGGTGCATTTCTTCAATCCCGTCCCCGTCATGCGGCCGATCGAGCTGATCCGCGGGCTGGCCACGTCGGACGCGACGGTCGCGGCGGTCGAGGCGTTCGCCGAAAAGCTCGGCAAGCAGGTCGTGCATGCGAACGACGCGCCGGGGTTCATCGTCAACCGTGTGCTGCTGCCGATGATCAACGAGGCGTGCTTCGCGCTCGGCGAAGGCGTGGCGGGGGTGCGCGACATCGACCTGGCGTGCCAGCTGGGGCTCAATCATCCGATGGGGCCTTTGACTTTGGCCGATTTCATCGGGCTCGACACGTGCCTGGAGATCACCCGCGTGCTGTTCGAGGGGACCGGCGATCCGAAGTTCCGGCCCGCGCCGCTGCTGGTCAAATATGTCGAGGCGGGGTGGTTCGGACGCAAGACCAAGCGCGGCTTCTATGACTATTCGGGCGCGGAGCCGGTGCCGACGCGCTAACCAGATCGGTTATTCGCCCTTGACATCGTCACGCTGTTCTGGCACATAACGGGAACGATGACGAATTGCGAGTCGGGCCGGACGCGGTCGGGGTGATCCCCCGGCGGCGGACCGGCCCGATCCATTTGGGGGATGGTGCATGGCGGCGGGGGCGGGCGGGAAAGCGGGGCGGTTGCAGGTGCGCAAGGCCGCCAGGGGCGGCTGGACGCCAGCCAAGCGCGCGGCGTTTCTCGAGCATCTGGCGGCGACGTGTAACATCGCGGCGTCGGCGCGCGCGGTCGGGATGGCGCCGCGCGGGGCGCATGCGCTGAAGGCGCGCGACGCGGTGTTCGCGGCCGACTGGGCGCGGGCGATCGAGGCGGCGTACGAGACGCTCGAAGTGCGGTTGCTGGCCTATGCGCTGGGGGACGCCGAGGGGGAAGCTGAGGCTGAAGCTGACGGGGATGCGGAGGCGGAATTGCGCGGGGCGCATTTCGATCCGCGGGTCGCGGTGCAGGCGCTGGGGTTTCGCAAGCGTGGGGGCGCTGCCGTTGGATCGGGGGCGGGGACGCTGTGCAAGCGCGTATCGCTGGCCGAGCTCGAGGCGGTGCTGGTCGCGCGGCTCGATGCGCTCGACGCGCAGGCGGCGGCCGTCACGGGGGATGCGTGATGGCCGATAGCGGGGGTGCGACGTTCGATCCTGCGGTGCTCGCGCGGTTGCGGGGGTTGCCGCGGGGGCAGCTGGTGACGCTGCTGCGCGGGCTGTCCGAGGCGGAACTCAGGACGCTGCACGAGAGCTGGGCGATCTGGGCGTTGCCGGGGCAGCGCGAACCCGCGGGCGACTGGCAGGTCTGGCTGATCCGCGCGGGGCGCGGCTTCGGCAAGACGCGCGCGGGTGCCGAATGGGTGAGCGCGCTAGCCCGCGCGATGCCCGGCGCGCGGATCGCGATGGTCGGGGGGACGATGGGCGACGTCCGCAAGGTGATGGTCGAGGGCGAGAGCGGGCTGATCGCGGTGGCGCAGGCGGGCGAGACCTATCGCTGGCGGCGCGACGCGGGCGAGTTCGTGTTCGACAGCGGCGCGCGCGCGTTCGTCTATTCGGCGGAGGCGCCCGAGAAACTGCGCGGGCCCGAGCATCATGCGGCGTGGTGCGACGAGCTGGCCAAGTGGCGCTACGGCGACGCGACCTGGGACAATCTGATGATGGGCCTGCGGATCGGCGACCGGCCGCGCGTGCTGGTGACGACGACGCCGCGGCCGGTGCCGCTGATGCGGCGGCTGCTCGCGTTGCCGGGGCTGTTCGAATCGCGCGGGGGGACGGGGGAGAATCCGTTCCTGCCCGCGTCGTTCGTGGCGGCGATGACCCAGACCTATGCGGGGACGAGGCTGGGGCGGCAGGAGCTGGACGGCGAGCTGATCGACGATGTCGAGGGCGCGCTGTGGACGCGCGACCTGCTCGAGCGGCAGCGCGGCGGGGTGGTGCCGGCGCTGGTGCGCGTGGTCGTGGGGGTCGATCCGCCCGCGGGGACGGGCGGCGATGCGTGCGGGATCGTGTGCGTCGCGCTGGGCGATAACGGGCTCGCCTATGTGCTCGAGGATGCGAGCGTTGCGGGCCTGTCGCCCGAGGGCTGGGCGCGCGCGGTGGCGGAGTGTGCGGCGCGGCACGGCGCGGACCGGGTGGTCGCGGAGTGCAACCAGGGCGGGGAGATGGTGCGCAGCGTGCTGATGGCGGCGGACTGTGCGCTGCCGGTGCGGCTGGTGCATGCGAGCCGCGGGAAGGTGGCGCGGGCGGAGCCGGTGGCGACCTTGTACGAGGGCGGGCGGGTCTTTCATGTCGGGGCGTTTCCGGCGCTGGAGGACGAGCTCTGCGGGCTGGTGAGCGGGGGGTATGTCGGGCCCGGGCGCTCGCCGGATCGGGCGGATGCGCTGGTGTGGGCGCTGACGGAGTTGTGCTTGCGGCGGCGGGTTAAGGTGGGGGTGCGGGTGGTTTGAGGGGGGGTGGGGCCGGCCCGGCCCCCCCGTCCGTTCGTGCTGAGCGTAGTCGAAGCACTGGCGCGCGGGGCCTGCCCTTCGACTTCGCTCAGGGCGAACGGGGTGGGGGTGGGGGCTTTGCGTTCTCCTCCTCCCGTTCGTGCTGAGCGTAGTCGAAGCACTGGCGCGTGGGGCCTGCCCTTCGACTTCGCTCAGGGCGAACGGAGGGGTTGGGGGTGGGGTTCGAGCCTCACGTGCCCTCACCCTCCCACGCGCAAGAGCGCGTGGGCCCCTCCCTCTCCCCCAAGGGGAGAGGGGTTTTTGGGTCCCTCTCCGCTTGGGGGAGAGGGGTTTTTGTTACGGTTTTCGGGAGGATTCTATGGGGTTGTTCGGGTGGAAGTCCGGGCGGGAGGGCGCGCGGCCGGCTTTGTCGGGGGCGGGGAGTCTTGGCTGGGCGGGGGCGGGCGGTGTCGCGGGGGCGCGGGGGTATGAGGCGCAGGTGCGCGAGGCGTATCTGGGGAATGCGGTGGCGCAGCGCGCGGTGAAGCTGGTCGTCGAGGGCGTCGGGTCGGCGCCGCTCGACGGGTCGGATCCGGCGCTGGTCGCACTCGTCACCGCGCGGTCGGGGGGGCAGATGCTGATCGAGACGGTGGCGGCGCAGCTGCTGCTCCACGGCAATGCCTATGTCCAGGTGCTGCGCGATGCCGATGGCGGCGCGGCCGAGCTCTACGCGCTGCGGCCCGAGCGGGTGAGCGTCGAGGCGGATGCGGGCGGGTGGCCGGCGGCGTATCGCTATGCGGTGGGCGCGCGGGTGACGCGGCTGTCGGCGGATCCGGTGCGGCCGCAGGTGATCCACCTGAAGGCGTTTCATCCGGTCGACGATCATTACGGGCTGGGGTGCCTGGGCGCGGCGGCGGCGGCGGTCGGGATCCATAATGCGGCGGCGCGGTGGAATACGGCGCTGCTCGACAATGCGGCACGGCCCTCAGGAGCGCTGGTCTATGATCCGGGGGACGGGTCGGCGCTGTCGGCGGACCAGTTCGCGCGGCTGAAGAGCGAACTGGAGGCGTCATTTGCGGGGAGCGGGAATGCGGGGCGGCCGATGCTGCTCGAGGGCGGGCTGAAATGGCAGGCGCTGAGCCTGACGCCCGCGGACATGGATTTTGCCGGCACGCGCTCGGCGGCGGCGCGGGAGATCGCGCTGGCGTTCGGGGTACCGCCGATGCTGCTCGGGCTGCCGGGCGACAATAGCTACGCCAATTACCGCGAGGCGAACCGGGCGCTGTGGCGGCTGGCGATTTTGCCGCTGGCGACGAGCGTGCTGACGGGGATCGCGCAGGGGTTGTCGGGCTGGTTCGAGGGGGCGGCGCTGCGCGTCGATCTCGACCGGGTGCCGGCGCTGGTCGAGGACCGCGAGCGGCTGTGGGGGATGGTCAGCGCGGCGACGTTCCTGAGCGATGCGGAGAAGCGCGCGATGCTCGATGTGAAGGAGGGGGCGTGATGGGCACGGTGATGGATGGGCATGTGCTGGCGCAGCTGATGGCGCAGGGGGCGGAGCGGGGGGCGGACCTGGTGACGCTGCGCGCGATCGCGGAGGAAGCGGGCGAGCTGGGCGCGACGCGCGCGCTGGCGCGGCTGGGGCTGAGCGACGAGCGGGCGCGGGGTGACGTGGCGGAGCTGCGCGAGCTGCTGGCGGCGTGGCGCGATGCGAAACGGTCGGTGTGGAAGGCGGTCGCGGGGTGGATCGCGCGGCTGTTCGTGGCGCTGATGCTGGCGGGGCTGGCGGTGAAGCTGGGGTTCGCGGCGTGGCTGAAGTGATCCCTCGATACGCCGTCTCGACAGGCTCGACAGCTACTCGGGACGAACGGGGCGGGGTGGCGTTTGCGGGCTATGCGGCGGTGTTCGACGTGGTCGATCGCGCAGGCGACGTGATGCGGCGGGGGGCGTTTGCCGGGGCCGGGGTGGTGCCGTTGTTGTGGCAGCATCGCGGTGGAGCGGTCGGGGTGCTGGCGTCGGTTGCGGAGGATGCGCGGGGGCTGCGGGTCGAGGGGGTGGTCGAGGATCCCGAGCTTGCGGGGCTGGTGCGGTCGGGGGCGGTGGCTGGGTTGTCCGTCGGGTATCGGGCGGTGCGGGTCGTGCAGGGGGCGCGGCGGGTGCTCGAGGCGGTGGAGCTGGTCGAGGTGAGTCTGGTGGGGGTGCCTATGCAGGGACTGGCTCGGGTGGAGGTGGTGGGGGTGGCGTGTCGTGCTGACGCGCTTCCGTCATCGTGACTCGTTCCGGTCATCCTGACTCCTTTCCGTCATCCTGACGAAAGTCAGGATCCAGAGCCGTAGGGGACGGCGCTTGGGGCTCTGGATCCTGACTTTCGTCAGGATGACGCGGGGGTGGGGGCGGGGTTTTTAGCCTCGCGTGCCCTCACCCTCCCGCGCTTTGCGCGGGCCCCTCCCTCTCCCCCGGGGGGAGAGGGGTTTTGGGGTGGTGCTCGCCTTGGGCTTGGCACCCACACACGGTTTTTCAGGCGTCCTTCGGGGCGCCTTTTTTTGTGTCTTGGCAGGGAGATGGACATGACGGTGATGGATCGGCCGATGCTGGAGGGGGCGGCGCCTTCGGGGGCGTTTGCGGGGTTCGTGCGGAGTGGCGCGACGATCGAGATGAAGGCGTTTACCGGGGTCTCGGGCGATGCGGGCGGCTATGCGGTGCCGCGCGAGGTGGATGCGCAGATCGATGCGGTGCTGAAAGGGATCTCGCCGATCCGGAGCATCGCCAATGTCGTGAAGGTGGGCTCGGCGGGGTATCGCAAGCTGGTCACGACGGGCGGCACGCCGTCCGGTTGGGCGGCGGAGAATGCGGCGCGGCCCGAGACGGCGACGCCGGTGTTCGTCGAGATCGTGCCGCCGACCGGCGAGCTCTATGCCAATCCGGCGGCGAGCCAGGCGATGCTCGACGATGCGGCGTTCGACGTCGAGGCGTGGCTGGCGGGCGAGATCGCGATGGAATTCGCCAAGGCCGAGGGTGCGGCGTTCGTCGGCGGATCGGGCAGCGGGCGACCCAAGGGCTTCCTGACGCAGCCGACCGCGGCGACCGCGGACGGGGTGCGGGCGTTCGGGACGCTGCAATATCTGGCCTCCGGGACGGCGGGGGATTTCTCGGCGAGCCCGCAGGAGCGGCTGATCGACCTCGTCCAGGCGCTGCGCGCGCCGTATCGGCAGGGGGCGAGCTTTGTCATGAATGCGAGCACGCTGGCGCGGATCAGGAAGTTCAAGACGAGCGACGGGGCGTTCGTGTGGGCGCCGAGCCTGGCCGCGGGGCAGCCGGCGACGTTGCTCGGCTATCCGGTGATCGAGGCGGAGGACATGCCGGACATCGCGGCGAATGCGCTGTCGATCGCGTTCGGGAATTTCAAAGCGGGGTATCTGATCGCCGAGCGCGCGGAGACGGTGATCCTGCGGGATCCGTACTCGAACAAGCCGTTCGTCAATTTCTACGCGACCAAGCGGGTCGGTGGGTGCGTGACGAATTCTGAGGCGATCAAGCTGATGAAGTTTTCGGTCAGCTGATCGGGGTGTGAGGGGGGTGGGGTTTTTAGCCTCACTTGCCCTCACCCTCCCACGCGCAAGGGCGCGTGGGCCCCTCCCTCTCCCCCGGGGGGAGAGGGGTTTTTTCGGGAGAATCCTATGGGTGAGCAGGGGGTGCCGGTGGCCGTGGTGGCGGACGCGGTGGTGGCCGTGCGGGAGGTGTTGCGGCTGGAGGGGAGTGGGGAGGCGGCGTTGCTGGGGCGGGTCTGTGCGACGGCGATCCTGGTCTGCGAGGCGTTCGTCGGCGGGGCGATCGTCGCGCGGGTCGCGGGCGACGGCGCGGCGGAGAGCTGGGACGCGGTGCCGGCGCCGGTCGCGCAGGGGGTGGCGATGCTGGCGGCGCATCTGTTCGATCACCGCGAGAGCGACGCGGTGCCGCCCGCGGCGGTGGCGGCACTGTGGCGGCCCTATCGGCGGCTGCGGCTGAGCCCGGAGGTGACGGCGTGAGTGCGCGGGGGGTGCTGCAGGCGGGGGTGGTCGCGCGGCTGCAGGCGGTGCTGGAGGGCGGGGTGTATGACGCGCCGCCGGTGCGCAGCGCGCTGCCTTATGCGGTGGTCGACGAGCCGGTGCTGAGCGACTGGAGCACGACGACGTGGCGCGGGCGCGAGGGGCGCGTCGTCGTGACGCTGCACGATGGCGGCGAGCGGCCGGTGCGGCTGCGGGCTGCGCTGGCGGCGGCGGAGGAGGCGGTCGAGGCGCTCGACGCGGATCTTGGCGAAGGGTGGCGGCTGGTGCGCGTGCAGATGCTGCGCTCGCGCGTGCTGCGCGTCGGCGAGCGGTGGCGGGGCACGAGCGAGTTTCTGGTGCGGATGTACCGCGAAAGTTGAGGGGGAGACGGACATGGCGGTGGAGAAGGGGAGCGCGTTCCTGCTGAAGGTCGGGAACGGCGCGGCGACGCCCGTCTATGCGACGGTGGCAGGGCTGCGGACGACGCAGATGTCGGTGAACGGCGAGGCGATCGTGGTGACGACGAAGGATTCGGGCGGCTGGCGCCAATTGCTGTCGGGGGCGGGGGTGCGCAGCGTCTCGGTGTCGGGGGCGGGGGTGTTCACGGGCTCGGCGGCGGAGCTTCGGATCAAGGCGAGTGCGCTGTCGGGGGTGCTCGACGATTACCGGCTGGCGTTCGAGGGGGGCGACACGATGACCGGGCGGTTCCTCGTGTCGCGGCTGGATTATGCCGGGGATTTCAATGGGGAGCGATCCTACACGCTGAGCCTGGAGAGTTCGGGGGCGGTGGTGGCGGGGTGAAATTTCCCTCTCCCCTTGGGGGAGAGGGAAGGAGGAGCCGAAGGCGACGGGAGGGTGAGGGGTGGTTGGGATGGGGGTCCTTGGCCTCACTTGCCCTCACCCTCCCACGCGCAAGGGCGCGTGGGCCCCTCCCTCTCCCCCTGGGGGAGAGGGGTTTTGGAGGAATTTCATGATTGATGTGGCGAATGGTGTTCGGGGGGAGGGGGCGCTTCGGGTGTCCGGGGAGACGCTCGTGGTGCGGCCGAGTTTTGCGGCGCTGGTGGCGGCGGAGGAGGAGCTGGGGCCCTTGTTCGCGCTGGTCGAGCGGGCGGCGGAGGGGAAGCTGGGGGTTGGCGAGATGGTGGCGCTGTTCTGGCATTGCCTGCGTGATTGCCCCGAGGGGCTGACGCGCGAGCGGCTGGGGGAGGCGGTGGTCGAGGCGGGGCTTGCCGTCGCGACGCCGGTGCTGCGCGGACTGCTGCGGCAGATCCTGGCGGGGCGGTGATGCGGACGTTCGCGGACGCCGCGGGGCGGCTCGCGGGGTTTGCCGGCGCGGTGCTGGGGTGGAGCCCCGACGCGTTCTGGCACGCGACGCCCGCCGAGCTGGGCGCGGTGGTCGCCGCGATGACGGGGGACATGCCGACGCCGCCCGATGCGGCGGCGATCGCGCGGTTGCAGGAGGCTTTTCCCGATGGATGACGATCTGGAGCCCGTGCTGGTGCGGGTGCGCGGCGACAGCGCGGCGTTTGCGCGCGACGTCGCGGCGATGCGCGGTGAGCTGGACGACGTGCTGGGCGTGGGGGCGGAGCGTGCGGCGCTGCGGCTCGAGACGGCGCTGCTGCGCGCGGTGAAGACGGGGACGTTCGGGTTCGAGGAGCTGAAGGGCGTCGCGCTGTCCGCACTCGATGCGATTGCGGGGGCGGCGTTGAAGGCGGGAATGGGGTCGCTGTTTGGCGGGAGCGGGGGCGGCGGCGGGCTCGGGGAGGCGCTGGCGGGGCTGGTCGGCGGGTTGCCGGGGCGTGCGACCGGGGGGCCGGTGTCGCCGGGGCGGGCCTATGTCGTCGGCGAGCGGGGGCCCGAGCTGTTCGTGCCCTCCAGCAGCGGGCGGGTCGAGGCTGGCGGTGCTGGTGGCGTGCGGGAGGTGCGGGTGGCGATCACCGTCAATGCGGCGGCGGGGGCGGCGCCGGGGGTGCTCGCGCAGTCGGGGCGGCAGGTGGCGCGGGCGGTTCGGGCGGCGCTGGCGGTGGAGTGAGGGGGGCGGTGGAGTGAGGGGGGCGGTGGAGTGAGGGGCGCGAGCCTCACGTGCCCTCACCCTCCCACGCTTCGCGCGGGCCCCTCCCTCTCCCCCGAGGGGAGAGGGGTTTTGGTTGCTCTCCTTTGGAATTGGAGATGGTTCATGGCGCAGTGGGTGTGTTCGGGGCGGACGGGGCAGGTCGAGGGGACGGTGTCGCGGTTTGATCCGCGGTTCTGGACGGTGGATTTTCCGCGGCCGATGATGGCGTCCGTCGTGACCACGGGGCCGGATGCGCTGCGCGTCGATGCGGTGTTCTACAGGGCGGATGATCTGGCGGGGCTGATCTGGGCGGCGGAGGATCGCTATGATCATCCGTTGCTGCGCTACGAGACCGCGCGGGATTTTCGGGCGTGTCGGCTGCGGTTCCGGTGGCGGTCGGGGGGTGTGATGCCGCTCGATGCGATCAATGGCCCGACGCTGACGATCGAGGGGCGCGATGCGGCGGGCGTCGCGCGGGCCTGGTATGTGCGGTTGTGGAATTATGCGGTGGGGACGCCGGAGGATGCGCTGGTGTCGCTCGATTTCGCGGCGCTGGTCGGCGGGTTCGACCTGCCCGAGGACAGCGAGTCCGTCTGGGCGGGGGATATCGACCGGATGTTCGTGTCGCTGGTGCCGCCCGACTATCGCGGGGTGGACGCGCCGCTGGCGGGGATGCGCGAGGGCTGGGTCGAGCTGACCGAGATGGCGTGCGAGGGGCCGGGATCGGTGCTCGCGATCGGCGAGGCGGTGGTGCCCGAGCATGGGCTGCGGATCGCGAGCGGCTATGACGACAGCTATAACCTGACGCCCGCGCGGCTGCTGCGCAACGCGCTGCACCTGGGGTATCGGGGGAACATCGTCCATTATGTGGGGATGAGCCATTATTTCCGGCTCGAGGGCGTTGGCGGTAGATTTTACGTGTCGCTGGCGGGGGGCGTGCTGAACGCGGCGTGCGCAGCGTGGCACCGGGATTTCGCGGGGCGCGCAAAGGCGCTGGGCTACGGCGTGATCTGGTCGCTGAGCTACGAGCTGTTCGACGCGCATTGCTGGAACGACTGGAAACAGCGCGCCGCCGATGGCGCGCCTGCGCTGACGGGATGGGAGCCGCCGTCTACGCTGCTGTCGCCAGCGCATGGCGGGGCGATGGCCTATCTGCAGGCGGTGGCGCGCGCGTTTGTCGGGCTCGCGGTGGCGGCGGGGTTGCCGGCGCAGTTCCAGGTCGGCGAGCCCTGGTGGTGGGTGATGCCCGACGGGCGGCCGTGCCTCTATGATGCGAGCGCGGTCGCGGCGTTCGCGCCGGTGGCGATGGCGAGCATCCGCGGGGGCAAGAGCGCAGAGCAGATCGCGACGCTGGAGGCGGCGGGGGCGTGTCTGGCGGCGTCGACCGCGGCTTTGGTTGCGGCGGTAAAGGGGGAAGTGGGCGGGTGCGTGACGCATCTGCTGACCTATCTGCCGACCGTGCTCGATGCGGGAGCGCCCGAGGCCAAGCGCGCGAACATGCCGGTCGGCTGGGCGTCGCCGGCGTTCGATGTGCTCCAGCTCGAGGATTATGACTGGGTGACCGCGGGGGACGTCGCGTCGTCGGCGGATGCGGTCGCGCTGGTCGAGGGCCGGCTGGGCTATCCAGTGGCGCGGCAGCATTATCTGTCGGGGTTCGTGACCGCGCCCGAGCGCGCAGGCGACTGGGCGCGGATCGAGGCGGCGGCGGTGGCGGCGCGCGCGCGCGGCGTCGGCGAGACGTTCGTCTGGGCGCTGCCGCAGGTGATGCGCGACGGGTTCGTGCATTTCGAGACTGAGGAAGGAGACGGGGCCGTGGACGCGCATGACGACGTGCTGTTTCCGCTCGCGCTGGGGCGCGAGGCGGAGGTGATACCGGGGTTTTCGACCGCGATCCTGACGAGCGCGGGCGGCGCCGAGCAGCGCAACGCGGCCTGGGCGGAGGCGCGGACGAGCTATGATGTCGGGCCGGGGCTGCGGAGCGAGGCGGATATCGGCGTGCTGCTGGCGTTCTTCCGCGCACGGATGGGGCCGGCGCGCAGCTTCCGGTTGCGCGATCCTTTCGATGCCGAGGCGGTCGGGGAGGTGCTGGGGGTCGGCGACGGGATCGCGCGGCGGTTCGCGCTGGTGAAACACTATGACGCGGCGACGCGGCGGATCACGCGGCCGGTGGCGGGGAGCGTGTCGGTCGCGGTCGATGGCGTCGCGACGTCGGGCTTCTCGGTGGTGGCCGGGGGGTGGGTGGTGCTCGACGCGGCGCCGGCGGCGGGCGCGGTGGTGAGCGCGGGGTTCGCGTTCGACGTGCCGGTGCGGTTTGCGGAGGACCGGCTGAGTGTGGCGCGGGCGACGTTTCTGGCGGGGGTCGCGGCTTCGGTGCCTTTGGTGGAGGTGCGGGAGGGGTAGGCTTCACGCCGTTCGTGCTGAGCGTCGTCGAAGCACTGGTGTGCGGGGCCTGCCCTTCGACTTCGCTCAGGGCGAACGGGGGGTGGGCGGGGTTTCGAGCCTCACGTGCCCTCACCCTCCCACGCTTTGCGTGGGCCCCTCCCTCTCCCCCGGGGGGAGAGGGGTTTTGGAGAATTTCGATGGCGGATGTTGGGGTGACGACGGTGGCGTTGTGCTGGCGGGTGGAGCGGCGGGATGGGGTGGCGGTGGGGTTGACGGGGCATGACCGGGATCTGCTGGTCGACGGGCTGGTCCACCGCGCGGCGCCGGGGATGACGCCGTCGGGAATCGCGCGGTCGGGGGTGCTCGAGCCGGGGGCGGAGGCGGATACGATGGATGTGGCGGGCGCGCTGAGCTCGGCGGCGATCGGCGAGCGCGATCTGCTGAGCGGGCGGTGGGACGGCGCGCGGGTGCGCGTGTTCGCGGTCGACTGGACCGATCCGCGCGCGCCGCTGACGCTGGGCGAGGGGGTGATCGGCGCGGTCGAGCTGGGCGAGGACGGGTTCACCGCCGAGCTGCGCGGGGCGAGCGCGGCGTTCGACCGGCCGGTGGTCGAGGAGACGTCGCCCGAATGTCGCGCGACGCTGGGCGACCGGCGGTGCCGCGTGGCGATGGCGGCGCGGCGGCGGTTCGCACGGGTGACCGCGTGCGAGGGGGCGGTGGTGACGCTCGACCTGGCGGCGGCGGGAGCGGGTGATCTCTATGCGGGCGGGCTGCTGCGGTGGTTCGGGGGGGCGAACAGCGGGCTGGAGAGCGCGGTCGCGGCGTCGGACGCGGGGGCGACTGGGACCACCCGCGTGACGCTGGCGCGGGCGCCGATGCTGGCGGTGGTGCCGGGCGTGCTCGTCGAGCTGAGCGAGGGGTGCGACAGGAGTCTGGCGACCTGTGCGACGCGGTTCGGCAATGCGGTGAATTTTCGCGGCGAGCCCTATCTGCCGGGGATCGACCTGCTGACGCGGTATCCCGGGGCATGAGCGGCGGGAACGTCGAGGCGGCGGCGCTGGCGGCGGTGGGGAGCCGGTTCCGGGTGCATGGCCGGGTGGCGGCGACGGGGCTCGACTGTGTCGGGCTGGTCGCGCTGGCGCTGAAGGCGGGCGGGTGCGGGGTCGCGGTGCCGACCGGCTATGCGCTGCGGGGCGGCGATCCGGTGCGGGTGGCGGCGTGGCTCGATCGCGTGCTGGTGAGGGTGGACGCGGCAAGCCCGGGCGACGTGCTGATGCTGCGGACGGGGCCGGGGCAGCTGCATTTCGCGGTCAGGACGACGCGGGGACTTGTCCATGCCGATGCTACGCTTCGCCGCGTGGTCGAGCGGCCGGGGCCGGTCGAGGCGCCGGTGCTGGGGTGCTGGCGGATCGGCGAAGGCAACAGCGGGGAGGTGGGGCCGTGGCAACATTGATCTTGAACGCGGTCGGGCGGGTGATCGGCCGGCCGCTGGGCGGGAGCACTTTGGGTGGGACGATCGGCGCGCTGGTCGGGCGGACGATCGACGGCACGCTGTTGCGGCCGGCGCGGCGCGAGGGGCCGCGGCTGACCGAGCTGGCGGTGCAGACCTCGAGCTATGGCAGCCAGGTGCCCAAGCTGTTCGGGACGATGCGCGTCGCGGGGACGGTGATCTGGGCAACCGACCTGATCGAGAGCCGGGCGACGAGCGGCGGCGGCAAGGGGCAGCCGAGCGTGTCGACCTATAGCTACGCCGCGTCGTTCGCGGTGCTGCTGTCGGCGCGGCCGGTGCTGGGGATCGGGCGGATCTGGGCGGAGGGGAAGTTGCTGCGCGGCGCGGGCGGCGACTTCAAGACCGCGACCGGGTTCCGGCTGCACACCGGCGGCGAGGACCAGGCGGTCGATCCGCTGATCGCGGCGGCGGAGGGCGGCGGGATGACGCCCGCGCATCGCGGCTGCGCCTATGCCGTGTTCGAGGGGATGGCGCTGGCGGATTACGGCAACCGGATCCCGTCGCTGACCTTCGAGGTGATCGCCGATCCGGGGCCGGTGCCGGTGGCCGCGATCGCGCAAGACGTGTCGGACGGGGGCGTGTCGGGGGCGGTGGCGCTGGCGCTCGACGGGTTCGCGGCGGCGGGGGGGAGCGTCGGCGCGGTGCTGGCGGCGCTGGCCGAGGCGAGTGGCGCGTGGTTCGTGTCCGCGGGGGACGGCGATGCGCTGGTGATGCGCGATGCGGCGGGGCCGGTTGCGAGCGTTGCGGATGCGGGGGTGGTCGAGGGCCAGGGGGAAGCGGGCTCGCGGCGGACGCGGACGGTGGCGGCGATCGAGACGGTGCCGCGGACGATGACGCTCGGCTATTATGATGCCGCGCGCGATTACCAGGCGGGGCTGCAGCGGGTGGCGCGGCCGGGGGCGGGGGTGCGCGACGCGCGGGTCGACGTGGCCGCGGTGATCGATGCCGGGACCGCCAAGACGATTGCGACCGGGCTGCTCGCGCGCGCCGAGACCGCGCGGGTGCGGCGGACGGTGCGGCTGGGGCTGTCGGGGCTGGCGCTGGTGCCCGGCGGCTGTGTCGAGATTACGGGAGAACCGGGCGTTTGGCGGATCGTCGAAACGCGGGTCGAGGCGATGGTGACGAGCCTGGTGCTGACCCCGCTCACGCCCGCGCCGCTGCCGGTGCGTGGGAGCAGCGGGCGGATCGTCGGTGCGGCGGATGCGCTGATCGGCACGACGCGGCTCGCGGCGTTCGAGACGCCGGGGCTCGACGATGCGCCGCTCGCCGCGCCGCGGCTGTCGGTGGCGGCGACGGGCACGGGGGCGGGGTGGCGGCATGCGGCGTTGCTCTATTCGCTCGACGACGGGGCAAGCTGGATCGCGGCAGGGGCGAGCGCGGCGCCGGCGACGATCGGGACGATCGCGGTCGTCGCAGGCGCGGCGCCGGCGGTGCTGACCGACCGGGCGGGCGCGTTCGAGGTGGTGCTGGTGCGCGGCGACCTGGCGCTCGCGGACGCGGATGCGGCGGCGCTCGATGCGGGGGCCAATCTGGCGATGGCGGGGGGCGAGCTGATCCAGTTCGGCCGCGCGACGCCGCTCGGCGGCGGGCGGTGGCGGCTGACGCAGCTGCTGCGCGGGCGGCGCGGGACCGAGGCGGCGATCGGCACGCAGGCGCCGGGCGACGGCTTCGTGCTGATCACGGCGGATTCGGTGCGGACGATCGATCTGCCGGTCGCGGCGATCGGCGGGACGGTGCGGGTGATGGCGTCGGGGGTGGGCGATGCGGTGCCGGTCGAGACTCGGCTGGTGCTGGCGGGCGCGTCGGTGCTGCCGCCGTCGCCGGTCGGCTTGCGCGCGACGATCACGGCGGATGGCGGTGCGACGCTCAGCTGGACACGGCGGAGCCGGGCGGGGTGGCGCTGGATCGATGGCGGCGACGTGCCGCTGGGCGAGGGGGGCGAAGCCTATGCGGTGATGGTTTTGACGGGCGCGGGCGTGACGCGGCTCGTCGAGACCGCGACGCCGGTCGTGACGCTGTCCGCGGCGGAACGCGCAGCGGGCGCGGTGCGGGTCGAGGTGCGCCAGCGCGGCGACTTCGGCGTGTCGCTGCCCGCGGTGCTGATGGTGTGACGAGGGGGAGAGTGGCGATGACGGACGAGACGAGCGTGCGGACGGGGTTGCCGCTGCTGCAGCCGGGGCAGGCGCAGAAGGAGATGGGGCATAACGAGGCACTCGCGCTGATCGACCTGCTGATCCAGCCGAGCGTGGTCACGGTCGGGCCGAACGTGCCGCCGGCCGCGCCCGCGCCCGGCGCGTGCTGGATCGTCGGGGCCGCGCCGACCGGGGACTGGGGGGGCCATGCGCAGGCGCTGGCGGGCTGGACGCCGGGCGGGTGGCGGTTTGCCGCACCGCGAGCCGGCATGACGGTATGGCGCGAGGATCTGGCGACGCTGATCCGGCATGACGGGACGGGCTGGACAGCCGCGGATATCACCGGCGGGCGAGTCGTGATCGGCGGTAACAAGGTGGTCGGCGCGCAAGGCGCGGCAATTGCCGATCCGGTCGGTGGAGCCGTGGTCGATACGTCCGCCCGGGCTACACTTTCCGCCGTTCTGGTGCTATTGAGGAGCCACGGATTGATCGCCGCCTAAACACTCTAAAAACTGTGGCGTTCCAGCAACACCTCGAACTTTTGTGCGCTTGCGTGGAAACAAGCCGAAGGATAGGGAGTTTGCGATGTCCGTGTGACACTCATGAAAGGGGATTTATATGCGGAAGCTTGCCGTCGTTCTGGCACTCGCCTCCACCGCACTCGCCACTCCTGCCCTCGCCCGCGACAAGTCGTGGTACGTTGGCATCGAAGGCGGTGCGATGATCGTTGAAGACATCGACTACGACATCGGTGCTCTGAACAATGCCGGTTCGGTCGACCATGACTATGGTTATGACGTCGACGCAGTCATGGGCTACGATTTCGGTGGCTTCCGCCTCGAAACCGAAGTCGGTTACCGCAAGGCCACTGTGGACGGCTATTCGTCGACCACGACCACGCCAGCTTTCACGGGTGCAGGCGCACTCGTCAACGCACCGGCCAACAACTATGACTATGCTGGCGGTTCTTCGTCGGCACTCAGCTTCATGCTGAACGGCCTGCTGGACTTCGGTCCGGATGACGGCATCCAGGGCTTCGTCGGCGGTGGTGTCGGTGTTGCTCGCGTCAAGGCGAACTACGCCCTCAACAACAACGGTTCGTTCCTGAACGATTCGGACACCGTGTTCGCCTATCAGGGCCTCGCCGGTATCCGTGCACCGCTGACCGATCACATCGACGCGACGCTGAAGTATCGTTTCTTCAACGCCGAGAACGTCAAGCTGGTCGACAACACCAACCGCCTGTTCGACGGTCGTTACCGTTCGCACAGCATCCTTGGTGGTGTGACGTACAACTTCGGCGCCCCTGCCGAGCCGATGGCACCTCCTCCCCCGCCGCCGGCACCCGAGCCGATGGCTCCCCCGCCGCCGCCGGCGCCGGTCGAGGTCGTTTGCTCGCCTGGTCCGTTCATCGTGTTCTTCGAGTGGGACAAGTCGGACATCACGCCTGAGGCTGCGTCGATCCTCGACAACGCCGTCACGCAGTACCAGTCGTGCGGCAACGCACAGGTCATGCTGGCAGGCCACGCCGATAAGTCGGGTTCGGCGTCGTACAACGTCGGTCTCTCGCAGCGTCGTGCAGACGGCGTCCGCGCCTATCTGTCGTCGCATGCGATCCCGGATGGCGTGATCTCGACCGAAGCGTTCGGTGAGAGCCGTCCGCGCGTCGACACCGCCGATGGCGTGCGCGAAGTGCAGAACCGTCGCGTGGAAGTCACCTACGGTCCGGGTTCGGGCCAGTAAGACTTCCGCCTTCCGGTCCTTCGGGATCGGATGCGGGACAAGATCGGGGAGGTCGGCGCGAGCCGGCCTCCCTTTTCTTTTGTCTGGTGTTCCTGGGGCGGGGAAGAAGATTGGTTCGCGCGGAGCCGCGGAGGCGCGGAGCCTTTTGGGGTGGGCCGTGGAGGTGCATCACGGAGGTCTGGGCAGGATTTGGCGTGCCGCATGGGATTGCTTCGGCGCGGTTGCGCATGGGCGTGCGTCGGAAATGTTCACGCGAAGGCGCGAAGGCGCGAAGATCCTGGGGCGGCGTTGCTGTGTGCCGCCGGGCGGCGGGGCGCGGCTTCGCCGATCGTGGTCGGGGCGGTCGGCTGACGTGCAATCTTTGCGCCTTCGCGCCTTCGCGTGAGATGCAATCACGGCGCCTGGCGGCGGCGCTTATGCCTTGGGGGGATCGTCGGCCTCTAGCGCGGGGGCGAGCCAGGTGGGGATGAGGGCGTCGCCGAGGGCGTCGGTGCGGCGGTGGTCGATCATCAGGGCGAGGTCGGGATAGGTGACGCGGGTGCGGCTGCTCGGTTCGGTGAAGGGCGCGACGACGAGGCGGCGGTTGACCTTCGAACGGTGGTGCATCCGCGCGGTGTTCTCCTGGCCGACATAGCAGCCCTTGGTGAAGCTGACGCCGTTCAGCTCGCGCGCGTTGCATTCGAGCCAGAGCGTCTCGCCATTGCCGAGCTCGGCGACGCCTTCGGTCACGCCGAGCGACAGGCGGTGTGCGTGCCAGGCGGGTGACGCATCGCCTGCCGCTGCGTCCGCGGGGGCGAGCCAGCGATGGCCGAGCGCGGGAAGCCGCGGGTCGGGGCTGCCCTCAGTCCCCGTCGGCGACCAGTGGACATGGAGCGGATCGGGGGCGATCGTGATCGCGCGGCGCAGGCGGTAGAGCGTCAGCCGCTTCGCCAGCGCCTCGGCCTGCGTGGCCTCGACATCGACCAGCACGTCGGCACCGTCCGCCCAGAGGATGAAGTCGAACAGCACCTTGCCCTGCGGCGACAGCAAAGCGGCCCAGGCGGGCGCGCCGGGCGCGAGCAACGCGGTGTCGGCGGTCACCAGCCCCTGCAGGAAGCCGCGGACGTCCTCGCCCGCGATGCGCAGCACCGCGCGGTCGGCGAGGCAGGTGGCCGTGTCGGGCCGGGTTGCGCTGTCGGGCTGGGTCATACCTTTCACCTAGTGTGCGCCCGGCGATTTCCAAGGCGCGCAACCGTCTGGCGTCGCCCGGCGCGCCTCGGTAGGAGGGCGCATGACCGACAGCATCACGATCCGCCGCCCCGACGACTGGCATCTCCACCTGCGCGACGGCGCGATGCTGGACGCGGTCGCGCCGCACAGCGCGCGGCAGTTCGCGCGCGCGATCATCATGCCCAACCTCACCCCGCCGGTGACGACGATCGCCGCCGCGCGCGCCTATCGCGAGCGGATCCTCGCGGCGGTCGGCGGTGCCGATTTCACGCCGCTGATGACCTGCTATCTGACCGACGGCACCGATCCCGCCGAGATCGAGCGCGGCCATGCCGAGGGCGTGTTCACCGCGTGCAAGCTCTACCCCGCGCATGCGACGACCAATTCGGCGCACGGCGTCACCGATATCCGCGCGCTGACCGGCGTGCTCGAGACGCTGCAGCGGATCGGCATGCCGCTGCTGATCCACGGCGAGGTGACCGACAAGTCGATCGACATCTTCGACCGCGAGGCGGTGTTCGTTGAACGCATCCTGACGCCGCTGACGCGCGACTATCCGGGGCTGAAGATCGTGCTCGAGCACATCACCACCGCCGAGGCGGCGGCGTTCGTGACCGAGGCGGACCATCCGATCGCCGCAACGATCACCCCGCAGCATCTGCTGATCAACCGCAACGCGCTGTTCGACGGGGGGCTGCGGCCGCACGCCTATTGCCTGCCCGTGCTCAAGCGCGAGACCCACCGGCTTGCGGTGCGGAAGGCCGCGGTGTCGGGGAGCCCGCGCTTCTTCCTCGGCACCGACAGCGCACCGCATGTCGTGGGCGCGAAGGAATCGGGCTGCGGCTGTGCGGGGATCTTCAACGCGCCGTTCGCGCTCGAGGCGTATCTCGGCGTGTTCGACGCGGAGGGCGCGATCGACCGGTTCGAGGGGTTCGCGTCGGAGAACGGCGCGCGCTTCTACGGGCTGCCGCTGAACGAGGGGACGGTGACTTTGGTGCGCGAGAGCGTGATGGTGCCCGAGCGGGTCGGGGAGGGGGATACGTCGGTCGTGCCGTTCCTGGCGGGGACGGATGCGGGGTGGCGGTTCGCAGGCTAAGGCGCGCACGCCTCTGCCTTTTCCGTCATCCTGACGAACGTCAGGACCCAGAGCCAAGCAGCGACAGCGTTCGTGACCCTGGGTCCTTACATTCGTCAGGATGACGGTGGGGCGTCAGTTCGCCGGATCCTCCTGCGCGAGTCGGTCGAGCCAGAGTCGCGCCTCTTTCTGCTCGCCGGGTGCGCTCGCGCTGACCGGCCCGCGCGCGGCGAAGAAGTCGCGGTGGAGCGCGAACGGGTCGAGCATCAGCCGGTCGCGCATCGCGTCGATCTCGGCGGCCATCTCGACGAGCGCGGCGATCGTCGGTGCGATTGCGGTGCGGACGCGGCGGTCGCTGCTGCGGTCGAACAGCCCGAGGGAGCCGTTCGCGGTCTTTTCGAGCGCGGCGATCAGCGTCGCGCGATAGTCGGTTTCGAGATCCTCGCGCTGGGCGTCGAGACGGGCGAGGCGGTCGGGTTTGGCCATTCGCGTGGCGTTAGGCGATTGTGGGGGTGGGCGCTACCGGGGGCTGGTGTCCTGCGGGGGTGGTGCCGCGCCGCGGGCAAAGCCCGCGTCGTCGGACGGCGCTACGCGCCGCCGGCCGGGCTTGCGCGAGTCAGCGGGGCGTGGCCCGCTGCCGCGCTGCGCCTTAAAACGGCAGCCAGCGGCTCTTGTGCGTGATGTTCATGTATCCGACGTTCACGCCCGCGCGCCAGCCGACGCCGAGGCGGATCGGGATCAGCACGACGTTGCCGCGCCGCAGATAGGTCGCGGCGAATCCGCCGACGAGATAGAGCCGGCCCTCGACCGCGGGGAAGCGCTTGTAGAGCTCCTCGGTGTCGTAGAGGTTGTAGACCAGCACGAAGACCTTGTTCGCGTCGCCGCCGACGTCGAAGCCGACCGACGGCCCGGTCCAGTAGACCGGCTTCTCGCCCTCGACCTTGTGGTTCATCAGCCCCGAGCCGTAGCGCACGCCGAGGATGAACGCGCCCGACGCCTCGCGCCCGGCGATATAGGCGTTGGGCTGGCCCTGGTCCTTCAGGATGTTCTCGAGGATGCCGCCGAGCCCGGCCGCGCCCTTGCCGAACACGCCCTCGCCCGCGGCGAGCAGATCGTCGCGTTCATAGGTGTCGGCGGCGCTCATCGTCGCCTCCGCGCGCGTCGTCGCACCGGGGCCCGGCGCGGGCGGGGGCGGCGCGGCGGGCTGGACCGGCTCGACCGGCGCGGGCTCCGGATAGCGCTGGTCGGGGACCTGCTGCCCCCGCGATGGGGTGGTGCTGGACTGGGGCGCGAGATCCCCGTCGATCGCCTGGTTGGGATCGATCGTGCGGACCTGTGCGGGCGCGCTGCTCGCGATCGACGCTGCGAAGGCGCCGAGGCCAAGCCAGAAACTGCGCATGATGCTATCTTCCCCAATGCCGAGTGCGCGTGAGTTAACAAACCCCCGCCTGACCCCGCAATGAATGAAACGGCGGGAAGAGTCGAATTCGCGTCCGGTACCCGCGTAACGACGGTTGCCCCCGCCGCAGACCCTCGCTATAGCCCCGCATCTGCTGCAGCCGGAGACGTGGGTGAGTGGCTGAAACCAGCGGTTTGCTAAACCGCCGTACCGGGTTTACTGGTACCGAGGGTTCGAATCCCTCCGTCTCCGCCATTTTCGTCACCGCAGCGTATCGGTGATGTGCCCCCCATTGTAGCGTGCCGACGCTGGGTAGCGGGCCGCTTGCGCGCTAGGCCAGGCGCGACTTTGACGTCCGGCGTCTTCGATCATCGCTGCGCTTCGATACCCTACCTAACGGATCGGCGTTGAATCTCGGCTGGTGTCGTGTATGCGTGTGGCACCACTAAGAGGGTTGATCATGAAGAAGATTTTCGCTGTCGCCGTCGCTGCCGGCCTGTTCTCGCTCGCAGCCTGCAACACCAGCCCGCGCGAGCAGGCAGCCGACAACATCGAGTCGAACACCGAGGCGGTCGCTGACAACCTCGAGGACGCTGCCGACCTCACGGGCAACGAAGCAGCAGAAGAAAGCCTCGAGAACAAGGCTGACGCGGTGCGTGCGACCGGCCAGAACCAGGCTGAAGACATGCGCACCAACGACGCGGATACCAATCTGTCGAACGGTATCTGAGCCACAGCGCTCAGGGTCGCGGGCCAAGCTGCCTGCGACCCCGAGCGACGTGCAGAAAAGGGCATCCGGGGCGACCCGGATGCCCTTTTTGCGTTTGGCGTGCGTGAGGAGCGCCGCTGGCGACGCCTATCGCGCAGTCGGCCGGTCAGGCCGCATCGGCCCGCCGGGCGGCGCGGGCGTGTTCGCGGGTGAAATCGCCGACGCCGCGATCGGTGTGGCACAGCCGGTCCCAGTGGCGGAAATACAGGCCGTAATTGCAGCCATAGAGTTCGTGATGGCGCTGATGATGGCTGGCGGTGATCAGCCATCCGCCCAGCGGGCCGCTCCACATGAAGCGCGGGAAGATCTCCCATCCCATGTGGTTGGTCACGCCCATCACCGTCATGATCGTCAGCACGACCCCCAGCCCGTAAATGTGGATCGGCACGAAGAAGACGAGCAGCGGAATGACGATGGCGCCGCTCAGCGCCTCGATCGGGTGGAATGCCATGGCGGCCCATGCCGTCGGCGGACGGCTGGCGTGATGGAGCGCATGCGCGAGCTTGAACGGGGCGGGGCGGTGCATCCAGCGATGCGTCCAGTAGAACCAGGCATCGTGGAGAAGCAGATAGGCGAATACCGAGACCGGCAGGTACCAGAGCGGATAGGCGTGGACATCGGCATAGACCTGGGTCCAGCCGCGATGCTGCCAGCCCCAGGCGACGACACCGGCGGGGATGCCGTAGAGCGCGGCGGAGGCGAGGCTCCAGACGATCTCGCGCCGGACCTGCGGATCGAGCCCGAGATACAGCCCCGGATGCTTGCGCGTGGTGATCCACGCGAACGCGCCCGACACGAGCAGATAGCGGACCCCGACGATGACGGTCATCGCAATGGCGGAGAGGATGATGGCAAGCGTCATGCGGGGTCCTCTACACCGCGGCGGTCGGCGGCGCGAACCGCAAGCGCACGGCGGCGCGCGGGTAGCCCCCACCACGGCGTGCCCGGCGAGAGATGATGTTCGTGATGATAGCCGCCGAAGTGGAAGCAGGTCATCAGCGACAGCACGGGTCCGATGTCGAGGCTGTGCGCGCGGTGGGTGTCCGCGAAGGGCAGGTCGCGCTCGCGGTGCGGCAGCCAGGTGCCGAAGACGAACAGCTGCGCGACCGCGCCGAGCGCGGGCAGCGCCCAGAAGATCACGATGTTGCCGAGCGGTGCGCCGAGCAGCAACGTATAGACCAGCGCCACCAATGTGATGCGGATGATCTGGCCGTGCGAATAATAGGTCTTGAAGAACTGCAGGAACCAGCGGGTCAGCCGGGGGTCGCCGCCGTGGAAATCGGGATCCCCGGCGCGTCCGGTCTGCTTGTGGTGGAGATGATGCTGCGGGAGCAGGGACGCATAGGACAGGCAGGCATAGAGCGAGAGACAGGTCGCGCCGATCGCCCGGTTCAGCCTTGGATGCTCGGGCGCGAGGGCCCCATGCATCGAATCATGCGCGACGATGAACAGCCCGGTGGAGAGCCAGGTCTGGACGAGGACCATCAGGATCGCGACCGGCAGCGTCGCGAGGCTCCACTGCCAGAAGAAGATGCCGGTGATGTGGATGGCGAGCCACGCGACCATGATCGCGGCCGACAGCGACACGCCGATCCGCATCTGGCGCTTCATCGCGTCTGACGGGCGGGCGGCGGTGATGCTCACCCGCGCTGGTCTGCCGGACTGGTGTTCGGGGTCCGCGCGGAACGGGCGGCACGACGCTGCGCATCGGCATTGGCGCGCAACTGCGCCTTCAGTACCGCGGGCTTGCGCGCGAACAGGAAGCCGTGGCTGACGGTGCCGTCCTTGCCCTCGACCGCGTGATGCAGGCGATGCGCCTGGAGCAGCCGCTTGAAATAGCCCTGTTTGGGGACCCAGCGGAAGCCGCCGCGCTGATGCACGAGCATGTCGTGGACGAAGGCGTAGATACCGCCATAGACGGTGATGCCGAGCGCCGCCCACCACAGCGCCGGGTACCAGAGCCCGACGACGAACAGCACGATCGGGACGATCGCGAAGACGATCGCATAAAGGTCGTTCTTCTCGAACCAGCCCTCATGCTCCTCGTGATGCGACTTGTGCCAGCCCCAGCCCCAGCCGTGCATCACATAGCGGTGCGTCGCCCAGGCGAAGCACTCCATGAACAGGACCATGCCGACGACGATCGCCAGTTTCTCGACCCAGGTCACGACGCGCGATCGGGCAAATCGGCGCTGACCAGAAGCAGTGCATTCAACATGGCGTATATATAACCGTTCGGGGCGGACGATGCGAGGGCGCGCCGCCATAAAAGCACGCGCGGCGTCGCCGCGGCAGTCGGTGGCTCGCGGTAGCATACACAGGTAAATCATACGGATGCGATCGATCGCGGCACCGCAGGGCGGGACGCTGCGTTCGACCCCGATGCCCGCTTCGAATTTCCGTGCCGACCACCGCGACACCCCGTCCTGGTTGCTGGTCGCAGCCATGATCCTCAGTTTCCTCGTCGCGCAGCAGGATGACCGGTTCACGGTCGATCCGCTGCGGGCGGTGCCGGCGGTCGTGTCGCTGCTCGCGCTGGGCGGCGCGCTGGCGATCGGCCGGTATAGCGCGCGACCGCGGCTTGCCGCGGGGGCTAGGGCGTTTCTGCAGATGACGCTGTTCACGCTGTTCGGCGTGGTCCTTGCCTATGCGCTGGCCGCGAAGTCCGGCACCTTGTGGGATGCCCGGCTGGCGGCGGCGGATCGCGCGGTCGGCTTCGACTGGCCGGTCGTGCTCGCGCTGCTCGACCAGTGTCCGCCGCTGATCTGGCTGCTGGGCCTCGCCTATCACAGCCTGACGGTGCAGATGATCGTCGTCATCGTCGCGTTGAGCGGGATGGGGAAGTTCGACACGCTGCGGACGATGGTGTGCGCCGCGATCCTGTCCGGGTTCGTCACGATCCTCATCTCTGGTCTGACGCCCGCGATGGGAAACCTGTTCGACCCGGCGCGCTACGTGCATCTCTGGCCGTCGATCGCGTGGATGGAACAGGGGCTGATCTCGGGGCTTCGCGACGGATCGTTGCGCGTGCTCGACCTCACCATGCTGATGGGGATCGTCAGCTTTCCCAGTTTCCATGCGACGCTCGCCGCGATCTTCATCTGGGCCTTCGGTGCGATGCCGCGCCTCGCCGGACCGGGCCGCGCTTGGGCGATCCTGACGATCGTCGCGACGCCGGTGTTCGGCGGTCACTACGGGGTCGACGTGCTGATGGGGCTGCTGCTCGCGCCGCCCGCGATCGTCGCGGCGCAGCGCCTCACGCAGCGCAGGCAGCCCTGTCCTCAGCCAGGTCCAGGCCTGCCGGCGTAACGATCGCGTCGTCGCGCAGCGCCGCCTCGACGCACGCGGCCGCGTCGGCAGCGCCCCCCGCCATCGCCATCTCCGCCGCGAGCAGGCCTGCCGCACGGCGATAGCCCGGATCGGTCAGGACATGGCGCAGCGCGGGTTCGAGCCCGCCTCTGGCGGCGTCGGCGGCGGACACGATGCGCGCCGCGCCGATCCGCTTCAGCCGCGCCGCGGTCGCCGGCTGTTCGAACGCCAAGGGCACGGTGACGATCGGTACGCCCGCCGCGAGCGCGTCGAGCACCGTGTTGAAGCCGCCGTGGAGGATGGCCGCCGAACAGTGCGGCAGGATACGCGTCTGCGACCAGAAGGCGCGGACCAGCGGGTCGCCGGGCAGCGAGGCCGCGTCGCCGTCGCTCAGGCCGCCGCCATGTGCGACCACCGCGCGCGCCCCGACCGCGGCACAGGCGGCGGTCATCGCCGCGAACAGCGACCGGCGCGCACCCTGCAGCGACCCCAGCGAGCAATATATCAGCGGTCGGCCGTCGCTTTCGGGGATGTCGTCCACGGGTTCGTCGAGACGCCACGGCGCGCCGTACCGGAAGCTCGGTGGCAGGGCGGTGCGCGGAAAGTCGAGCCCTGCCGGGCATTGCGCGATCTGCAGGCGGTCGGACCATTGCTGCTGTGGATCGGGATCGAGCCCCCAAAGCAGGGCATAGGTCGTCACGATGCGGGTCACCGGGCGCATCAGCAGATCGCTGACCGCATAGCCGCCATTGTTGCGATTCCGCCCGAGCGCATCGGCCCGGTAGGCCCAGCCGAGAAAGGGCGGGGGGATCATCGGTTCGCGGAGCAGCGGGAGTCCGGTGATTGCGGTCACGAACGGCAGGCCGAGATGGCGTGCCGCCAGCGCCCCCGCCGGCTCGACCGAATCCGCCACGACCGCATCGACGCCGAGCCGCGTGAGGGTGGCCGGCAGCGCCGCGAGCAGGAGCTCGGTCATCGCCGCGGTGCTGCGGATCATGCGCGGCAGTCCGACCGGCCCCGAGGGCTGGGCGAGCTTGCGATAATGTTCGGCCAGCAGGCCCTGGCGATCGGCGGGATGGTCGAGCGGCGCAAACGCGACGTCGCCACGGGGCAGCATCGCCGCGACGTCGGCCATATGCACCAGCGTGACCCGGTGTCCCGCGGCGACGAGCGATGTGCCCAGCGCGACCAGAGGATTGATGTGCCCGGCGGTCGGCGGCGCGATGATGGCGATATGCCGCCCTGCAACAGTCAATTCAGGAGCTTTCCGACGCCGTCTGGTAGGGCCGCCACTATCAGCATGGATGCGACGCGCGATAGTCGCAATACGGTGATCGAGTATAACTTGGTAACGATCTCCCCCTGGGATCGATCTCGCCGCATGGTCGCGCTTGGCCAAGACCCGCGCGGCTGCGCGGTGTCATCCCGGCTTCACGATGGACGCATAAGACGCCCCGAATCGCAAGCGGGGGGCGTGGTGAACAGGGACGCGGGGGTTTTCAGGGGCGTCGGGGAGCACCGGCCGGTGACGCCGGCGCTGGCGATGCAATGCCCGGACGCGGCGCTGTCACGCGCGCTGCGTGCGTTCGTGCACGGGCGGCTGGGGCATCACGCCGACGGCGACGACGTCGTGCAGGAAACCTATCTGCGGCTGTTCACCTATCAGGCGAGCGCGCGGGTCGAGGACATGAAGGCGCTCTGCTTCGCGATCGCGCGCAATCTGCTGCGCGATCATCACCGCGTCGCC
The DNA here is from genome assembly GCF_017876865.1 of Sphingomonas sp. PvP018. NCBI lineage: Bacteria > Pseudomonadati > Pseudomonadota > Alphaproteobacteria > Sphingomonadales > Sphingomonadaceae > Sphingomonas > Sphingomonas sp. PvP018. The sequence goes on from NZ_JAGIOU010000001.1 coordinate 2,951,229, forward strand.
CGGCGCGGTGCGCATGTCGAACTGGACGAGGCGATGGTCTGTCCGCTGCCGGCGGCGGATCGGGTGGTGGCGTTCCGCCGCGCGGTCGCGCTGATGGCGGGCGCGCTCGAACGCATGCCGCCGCTGCGCCGCGAGATATTCCTGCGCCGACGGCTGGACGGCCTCACCACCGCAGCGATCGCCGATCGGCTCGACATGAGCACCGCCGCGGTCGAGAAGCACGTCGTCCGGGCCTTTGCCGACATTCGCACCGCGCTGGCGCGGCGGGGGTTCACGATGGAGGCGGGGGCGTGACCGCCGGCAGCAGCAGCAGCAGCAGCAGCAGCAGCAGCGGGGGCGGGGGCGCGGCCGTGACCGATGCCGCGCTGACCGATGCCGCGCTGACCGATGCGCTGCGGACCGCCGCTTTGCAGTGCGGCCGGCTGTCGGACGAGCAGGTCCGCGCGCTCAGGCGGCGGCGGCGGTCCGTCGTCGTCGCGGCCACGACCGCGCCGCTCGTCGCCGTATTGCTCGTCCTCGGCCTCCGCATGGCCCCGCCGCCCGCCGCGGTCGCACCGTCGCCGCACCTGTTCGCGACGCAGCCCGGCGAGCGCGCGACCGCGACGCTGGCGGACGGCACCACCGTCCGGCTGAACGGTGCGACGCGACTGCAGGTCGTCTACACGACCGCCGGGCGCAGCGCCCGGCTGCTGGCGGGCCAGGCGTTCTTCGACGTGCGCCACGATGCCGCGCGCCCCTTCGTCGTGCGTGCGGGGGCCAGCCGGACGCGCGTGCTCGGCACCGCGTTCGACCTGGATCTGACGCGGCGGCAGGTCGCGCTGGCGGTCTATCGCGGCGCGGTCGGGTTCGACCCGCTCGACCCGGCGTCAGCGGGCGCGCGGCGCGGCGTCGTGGTTCGGGCGGGCTATCGCAGCAGCATCCGCGGCGGCGTGACCGCGGTACCCGAGCGCTTCGATCCGGGGCTGCCCGACTGGCGTCAGGGCTGGATCGACACCGCGGGCATGCGGCTCGACGATCTGGTCGAGATCCTCGACCGGCAGGGCGGCGTCCGGATCGCGCGCCCTGCCGAGCCGCTCGCCTCGACGACGGTGTTCGGCCGTTTCCGGACCGATCATCCACGCCAGCTCCTGGCGGCGATCGGCGGCGGGTTCGGGTTCGCGGTGGTCGAGCAGGACGGGGGTCTGGCGCTCGAAACTGCACGCTGAAAAAAACACTGTCCGGATCCGTCGGGCTGCGCCGTCTTCCTCCCGAATGGCGCGTGGGGGCGCCATGACGGGGGATTATCATGACGCGGTTTTACGGAACGTCGGCACTCGCTCTGGCGGTTTGTGCGCTTATGGCGCCAGCGGCGGCACACGCCCGGCCGGTGGGGGCACAGTCGGCGGGGGCACGCGCGTTCGCCATTCCCGCAGGCGACCTCGCCGCGGCGCTGTCGGCCTATTCGAGCGCAACGGGGATGCAGGTGATCGCGGCGCCCGCGCTGATCCAGGGACAGCGGACCGGGGGGGTGAGCGGGCGGCTGACCGCGCCGGCGGCCCTCGCCGTGCTGTTGCGCGGCACGGGCCTGCACCCGGTCGAGAGCAACGGCGTGCTGGTCCTGCGGCGCGCGCCGCCGCGCCCGGGCCTGCGCACCGTCAGCGCACCCGCGCCGGTAGCCACGCCGGCGGTTGCGGGGGCCGTCGCGGGGGGCGTGTCGGCGCTGGCAGCCGACCCGGTCGCGGTCGCCGACGACATCGTCGTCAACGGCTATCGCCGCAGCCTGCTCGCCGCGCAGGAGCTCAAACGCCGCGCGGTCGGGACCGAGGACAATATCGTCGCGTCCGACATCGCCGCCTTTCCCGACCTCAATCTCGCCGAAGCGCTGCAACGCGTCCCCGGCGTCGCGATCACCCGCGACACCGGCGAAGGCCGCCAGATCGCGCTGCGCGGGCTCGGCCCCGATTTCACGCGCACCCAGCTGAACGGCATGGAGGTGCTCGGCAATACCGCGTCGGGGATGGACAATCGCGGCAACGTCAGCCGCAGCCGCGGCTTCGACTTCAGCCTGTTCGCGTCCGAGCTGTTCAACCGCGTCAGCGTGCAGAAGAGCTATGCCGCCAATCAGGACGAGGGCGGCATCGCCGGGACGGTCCAGCTCTTCACCGCCAAGCCGTTCGACTATGACGGGCAGAAGATCGTGCTGTCGGCCAAGGGCCAGACCAACGACCAGACCAGCGGCATCACCCCGCGGCTCGTCGGGCTGTTCTCGCAGCGCCAGGGCGATTTCGGCGCGCTCGTCTCGGTCGCCTATTCGAAGATCCGCAACAACGAATATGGCTATCGCAACTGGAACTGGGGCAAGGTCACCTACGGCGCGAACAATATCGGGCCCGAGATCGATGCGGCGACGCGCGCGCTGTTGCGCGGCGGTACGATCTTCGCACCGCAGGCGCAGTCGCCCTCGACCTGGTACACCGACCGCGAGCGGATCGGCGTCACCAGCGCGCTGCAATATCATCCGGGCGATCGGTTCAAGCTTGATGTCGACCTGCTCTACGGACACCTCGCCGACAAGCGTGACGACTGGGCGATCGCGGCCGGCGGCTATAACGCGCTGACCGGCAATGTCAGCGGGACGCAGGTCATCCGCTCCGCGACGATCCAGGGCAATTCGCTCGTCGCCGCCAGCTATACCGGGATCGACCAGCGGACCGAGCATCACCGGGTCGAGAACCAGACCGATTTCTATCAGGCGGTGGCCAATGCCGAATGGAAGGTCGGCGATCGCCTGACGCTGACCGCGCTCGCCGGCTATCAGAAGTCGGCGTTCGCACAGCCGACGTTCGACAAGATCTTCCTGCAGGCGCGCAACACCGCGTTCAGTTTCGACATGCAGCCGACGATCCCGGTCAACACCTATGGCTTCGACCTGACCAAGCCGGCGAACTGGAACGTCCAGCGGCTGGTGACGCAGGAGAACACGATCGACAACGCCTATCGCAACGGCCAGCTCCAGGCAGTCTATACCGTGTCGCCGATCCTGAAGCTCGAGCTCGGCGGCGAGTATAAGCGCTTCACCAACAGCGGGTACCAGTATCTCACCAACATCTTCTACGGGACGCAGGCGACCAGCGACCGCGCGGTACCCGACGCGCTGAAATACGTGATCAACCGCGACAGCCTGATCCCCTATATCGGCGGCGACGTCGCGGGCATCTACGCGCTGCTCGGCAACAACCGGAACCTGACCGCGGCGAACCTGACCGCGGGCAGCGACTTCCGCATCCGCGAGACGAGCTGGGCGGGCTTCACGCAGCTCGATCTGGATACCGAACTCGGATCGATGCGGCTGCGCGGCAATGCGGGCGTGCGCTATTACCATACCGCGCTGGTCTCCAGCGGGTCGCTCGCGACCGCGACCAACGGCGTCACGGTGCTGCAGCCCGTGACGGTCAAGACCAGCAACGACGACTGGCTGCCCGCGCTCAACGTCGCGCTCGACCTCACGCCCAAGCTGATCGCGCGCGCGTCGGCGAGCCGCAACGTCAACCGTCCCGGCCTGCCGCAGCTTGCCGCCGCGGGCACGCTGACGGTCGCGCCGTTCGGCGGCACGGTGTCGGTCGGCAACCCCAACCTCCAGCCGTTCCGCTCGACCTCGGTGGAAGGCGGGCTGGAATATTATATGGATCGCAACGGCTTCGCGTCGGTCGGCGTGTTCTGGAAGGATCTGGCGAGCTTCATCACCTCGGAGACGTCGCAGGTGCCCTACAGCGCCACGGGCTTTCCGGTCTCGCTGCTGCTGCCGGGGCAGGATGGCACCACGCCGTACAACTATACGCGGCCCGTCAATGGCGACGGCGCCAGCATCCGCGGGGTCGAGGCCGCGGTCCAGCACGACTTCACCTTCCTGCCCGCGCCGTTCGACCATTTCGGCGTGGTCGCCAACGGCACCTGGATCGATGGCGACCAGAAGGCGATCTACAACGGCGTCGCCCAGACCATCCCGCTGTTCAACCTGTCGAAATGGGCCGCCAACGCGACGCTGTATTTCGAGACCGAGCGGTTCGGCGCGCGCGTCTCGACCGCCTATCGCAGTCGCTACATCACCGGCGCGGGGAGCAACGCCAATGTCGGCGACGGCATCCGGCCGACCAACAACGTCGATTTCCAGATCCGCTACAGCCCGGTCGAGAATCTGCGTTTCGTGATCGAGGGCATCAACGTCACCAACCGGCCGATCGAGCAGTTCGCCGATCTCAGCGCCGACCGGACGCTCGTCTACACGCGCAGCGGCCGCATCTTCACCTTCGGCGTGACCACCAGCTTCTGACCTTCGCGTCCGCGGCGCTCCCCGCCGCGGACGCGGGCGTACGGCGTATCTCCACACACCTGCCACGGGAGTTTGCATGAAAAGCCAAGCTACATTGTTGTCCGCCGTCGGCCTGGTCGCGGCGCTGCTGGCATCGCCCGCGCTCGGACAGGGCTGGCCGTCGCCGGTTGCGCCGCTGCCCGAACGCGCCACCGCGCTCGACAAGCGCTTCCAGCCCGCGGTCGACTTCGACACCGACGTCTGCTTCAACGTCCCCGCGGTCGACGCGTCGGGCGCGATCAGCCCGGCCGCCTCGACCTATGCGACGCGCCCGCCGGCATCGTGCCGCGACGCGAACTACCGCACGCAGAGCAACGTCTATGCGCGCAGCCGCTGCAACAACGGCTATTGCGGGCGGGTCTACAGCTATTTCTGGCAGTCGGACTTCTCGCATGCGTTCGACTGGGAATCGATCATCGTCTGGACCACCGACCAGGGCACGAGCAGCCGGGTCGTCGGTGTCACCCGCGGCGATCACGGCGACTGGGATACGCGTCCGACCAGCGGCGGCCAGCTCCGCTTCGTCAGCGATGCGAGTGGCGAACACGTCAAGCTCGTCTTCCATTACGAGACCTGGGGCTTTTCGCATCTGTGGCGCTTTTCCAAGACCGACGGCGGCGACGAGCCGGCCGAGAACGGTACCGGCCAGTGGCTCATCCAGCCGCTGGTGAGCTGGAACGGCTATCCGTCGGTCGCGGTCCGCAACGCGGTGTCGAACTACGACTTCAAGGGCGCGAACTTCGACAACAAGGAAGCGCGCTTCGCCAGCACGCTGGCCGCCGCCAACGCCGGCGGTATCGCGCCGGGGTTCAATGCGAATGTCGATGCCGGCGCCGATTCGCCGGGCTGCCCGTCGGGCTCGACGCTCTGTTGATCCAGCCCCGCCCCGCGCCGCCAATGGCGACGCGGGGCGGCACCGGAGGCCGCATGCCGCTGCGCCCCGTCCGTCCTTCACCGTCGTTCGGCTGGATCGCGGCGGCGATCATGGTCGCGCTGTTCGGCGCGATCGTCGTCGGCTGGCGCCAGCGGCAGCGCGGCGTCGCAGCGACCGCGATCGCCGTCGTGCGGGCTCCGACCATCCCGGTCGCCAGAATCCCGCCATTACCATCGGCGAGGCCGGCCGCGGTCGCACCGGTCGCCGCGAGCGTCGTGGCCGCACATCTCCGCACCGCCTACCCGCTGCTGTCCGACGTCACGATCGCCTGCCGCGACGATCGTTGCACGCTGACCGCGACGATCCGTCCGGTGACCGGGCAGGCGGATCTCGACCGGCGGCAGGAGATGCTGCTGGGGGGGCTCGCCGCGATGCTCGCTGCCGATGGATACCGGTTGGCGGTGCCGTTCCAGATGGACGAGGTCGCCGACAACCTGTTCCGCATCCGCGCATCGGTGACGCCGCGATAACCCGATTGCGCCGGGTCAGGCGCGGACGAGGTGGATGTTCGGGTGGTCGGCGATGATCGTCAGGATGGTGTCGAAATAGGTCTCGCCGCGGCCGTGTTCGAGCGCGTCGAGCTGGGTGGTGATGCGTGCGGCGTCGAAGGCCGTGTTCTGGAGCTTGGCGCGGAGATGGGCTCTGGTGGCGTCGATGCCGAGCGCGGCGCGGCTCGTCTCGATATCCCGCCAGACGAGGATGACCGGCGACTTGCCCGCAAGCGCGCCGTAGCTGCCGTAGAACAGGTCGTCGAGCGCATCGAGGCTGGGGCCGAGCGACCAGTCCTCGCCCGCCATGAAGACGCGGTTGATCTCGTCGTAGAAGCTCGCAATGTCGCGGATCGCGTGGCCGGCGATGGTGAGAGTCGTGGCCTTGGGGTCGTCGATCATCCGCGTGCTGGTCCGTCTGCTAGCTGGCGCCGGCCTCGATCCGGCACTGCGACATATCGGGGACAGCGCCCGCGGCGTGCGCGAGTTCCGTGCGTGCGGCGTCCATGTCGCGGCGGAAGTCGGGGGCGGTGTGCAGCGTGGCGACGAGCACCGGCTTCACCTGGCGGATCCTTCGAGGTCGCCGCATTGCTTGGCGATGCGGACCGGGTTGCAGCGCGCGACATGGCCGTCGGGGAGCGCGACGCGGTAGCCGCCGGCGAAGCGCGGATCGGGCCAGAGATAGTCGGTCGAGACATAATGCGCGCCGCCCGCCAGCGCGGTGTCGCGCGGCACGCGGTCATTGGCGCGCGCCTCGCGCGTGTTGGCGTCGGCGCGGGTGCGGACGAGGAAGCCCGCGCGTACGTCGCGGCGGATGCGTTCGGCGTCGCGGACCGGGTCGTTGAGCGTCAGATAGGCGGCGGCGGGCGACGCCTCGTCGGTGTTGATGAAGAACACGCGGCCTTCGAGCGAGCGCCGCGCGCCGCGATAGACCGCGACCTTGGCGGGGGGCTCGTCGAGCGCGAACAGGAATTTGCCGCGCGACGCCTCGAGCAGCGGCCAGTTGTCGGCGAGGACGGCGTCACGCAGCGTCGGATAGCGGCCCTGCACGTCGTCGGGCACGATCAGCCTGGCCGGCGCGAGCACCGAGCGGATCTCCGCATCGAGCGCGTCATAGGCGGCCGCGTCGAACGGCAGCGCGTCGATGCCGCCGCGCGCGGCGTTCTGCTCGTCCTTGGCGTTGAACATCAGCAGGATCGGGACGTGGCGCGGATGGCGGGCGGACCAGTCGCGGACGATTCCCAGGCATTCGGTGAGCAGGACGCAGCTCGACGCATTGTCGATGCCGGGGATGTGCAGCACCTTGAAGCCCGGCCGCTGCAGCTTCGGGTCCGACGATCCGCGCGCATAATGCCCGCCCTGCGGATCATAGTTCACGTCGATCTCGAGCTGGCGCGCGCCCGCGTCGAGCTGGTCGACGAGGCTGCGATGCGCATAGTCGAGCGCGTCGGCCATCGCCGGTTCTGCCGCGCGCACCTTCGCCATCGTCGCGGCGGGCATCGGCTGCTTGTAGCTGTTGTGCGTGCCGATGACGGCGATGTCGTTGATCCGCAGCGGTGGGCCGGCATCCTTCGCGGTCGCGGTGCCTGCGAACAGGGCGAGGGGGAGAACCGCCGCGGTCGCCCGCAGCATCGTCGAGATACGCATGATTGTCCTGCCCTGTTGGCGCCCGGCCGGCGTCGTCCGCGGGCTATGGCCGCGCCAGATGACGCGCCGAGGACCGTTCTGTTACGCGACCGTCTTAATTGGGCGCGCGGCGGCCCGCGCGATGGGGCCGCAGATTGTGTATCGCGGTCTCTAAGCCATTAACTAATTGGACAATATCGGGTGATACTCGCTGTCCCCTCAGTGGGGGACAGCGTGTTTAGACCTTGGATATGGATGTGCGGCGTGGCCGCGCTGGGCAGCGCGACGCCGTTGTCCGCGGAACTGAACGTGCCGATCGCGGCGCGGGTCGTGTCGTTCCTTCAGCCCGGTCCGGCGGGGACGGTCGCCGCGGCGATCGTGTTCGAGCCGGGCAATGCGGCATCGGAGGCCGAGGCGGCGGCGATCGAGCGGGCGATCGGATCGGGGCTGGCCGCCGGACGCAGTGCGATCCGCGCGCGCCGCGTGCCGGTCGGGGCGATCGGGTCGCTGGCCGGATTCCGCCTCGCCTTCATCACGACGGGGTTGCGCCCGGAGCATGCCGGCATCGCCGCCGCGGCCGCCAGATCGTCGGTTCTGACGATCTCGTCGGACCCCGCCTGCGTGCAGACCGCGCGATGCGTGGTCGGCATCACCTCGGGTCCCAAGACCCAGATCACCGTCAATCGCGCCGCGGCGCGGGCTGCCAATATCAGATTCGGGTCGGCATTCCTGATGCTGATCAAGGAAATTTAACGATGACCGTTTCGACTTTCGCCACCGGATTGCGCGCCATGCTGACGGCCGGTGCAGTGCTGTGCCCGGCCGTCGCAGGTGCGCAGGCCGTCGATTACCAGGCGTTGCAGGAGACGATCGGCGAGCCGGTGACGACCAGCGTCACGGGCAAGCCGCAGCGCGCGTCCGAACTGCCCGCCTCCGCGATCATCATCACCCGCGAGGATATCGCGCGGTCGCCCGCCCGCGACGTACCCGGGTTGCTGAAGACGCATGCCGGCATCGACGTGAACAGCTGGACCGCGGGGCAGAGCGACGTGTCGGTGCGCGGCGGCGTGCAGACCTATAATGCGCGGCTGCTCGTGCTGGTCGACGGACGCCAGGTCTATCTCGATCACTACGGGATGACCGACTGGAATCTCCTGGGCGTCCAGCTCGAGGAGATCCAGCAGATCGAGCTGGTGCGCGGGCCGGCGAACGCGCTGTTCGGGTTCAACGCCGCCAGCGGTGTCGTCAACATCATCACCCGGCGCGTCGGCCAGACGCCGACCGTCACCGCGACCGCCGAGCTCGGCAATCACGACATCAGCCGGCTCGCCGGGTCGGTGACGCTGCCCGTCACCCCGGCGATCGGGATCCGGCTGGCCGGGGTCCGCGCGCGCGAGGACGAGCGTCGCATCCCGGCGACGCTGCTGCGCCCGGCGATGGTCAGCGACGTCGCGAGCGACCAGGTGTCGGGCGACATCACCGGTTCGTTCGACGGACTGGAGACGGTGCTGGGCGGCGGCCATTCGACCAATCGGCAGGCCGAGTATCTGCCGAGCCAGCTGCTGTCGAACCAGCGCTATCGCAGCGACAACGTCCATGCCTCGGCCACGCGCGACACGGGCTGGGGCGGCGTGACGCTGGGCGGCTATGTCAACTGGCTCGATGTGCACTATGGCGTCGGCGCGACGGCGGATGCGACCGAGCCGCTCGGGTTCAAGAACCGGATCATCGTCACCCAGGCGTCGACGCTGGTCCGGCTGGGCAAGAGCGATACGCTGCGGCTCGGCGGCGAATATCGCAACAACCGGCTGCGCTCGGCCTATCAGTTCGCCGAGCGGATTTCCTATGACGTCGGATCGGCCAATGCGATGCTCGACCTGCATCCGGACGAGGCGATTTCGATCACCGCGGCGGCGCGGATCGACCGGCTCTGGCTGCACCAGGCGGGCGCGATCGCGCAGCCGAGCTATGACGTGGCGAGCGACTTCGACCGGGCCTTCACGCGGTTCAGCTTCAACGTCGCGCTGCTCGTCCAGACCGATGCGCGCGGCCAGCTGCGGATCAATGGCGGTCGCGGCTACCAGCTGCCGTCGCTGGTGAATTACGGGATCCGCCTGCCGATCATCACCCCGGCGCCGGTGCCGATCTTCGTGGCAGGGTCGCCGCGGATCGATCCGGTCGGCGTGTGGAGCGGCGAGGTCGGCTATGCGCGGACGATCGGCGGCACGCAGATCGAGGCGAACGCGTTCGTGACGAAGACGGACAATGCGATCGCGTCGCCGGGCGACGGCCTGCAGACCGAGCTGTTCCTGACCCCGCTGCCCTCGCTCGTCGCGCGGTTCACGGCGATCGGCGACTATACCACCTATGGCACCGAGGTGTCGGCGTCGGGTGCGGTCGGTGCGCTCACATGGCGCGCCAATTATACCTGGACGCACACCGACGAGCAGCTGGCGTCGCTGACGCTGCCGATCCCCTATGCGCTGTCGCCCAAGTCGACGACGCCGGTCCACAAGGCGAATCTGGCGCTCGGCTATGACATCGGGCGACTGTCGCTGTCGGGGGTCGCGCGCTACACATCGTCGACGCGGCAATTCGCCTTTTCGTCGACTCCGCAGCTGCTGCTCTACCGGGTCGACGATGCGGTGGCGCTCGATGCGCGGGCGGGGCTGCGGCTGACCTCCGCGCTCGAAGTCTATGTCGCGGGCGAGAATCTGGCGCTGGCCGACGGCGCCGCGGTATCGCCGATCCCGGCGGATCGTCGCGTGCGCGCAGGGGTGCGACTTGCGCTTTAACGCGTTCTTCCGGCTGTCGGACCGGCTCGACCGCAGGCTGGCGCTTGCCGACCGGCCGATCGCGGTCAAGGTCGCGGCGACGCCGGTCATCATGCTGGTGCTGTTCGTGGTGATGGCGCTGGCCAGCACCGCGGCGCTGCTGATCACCGGGCGCAGCGTCGACGACATCGTCAACCGCGACATGCGCGATATCAAGCAGCTCAACGCGATCACGCAGCGGTTCGATATCGCCAATGCGAACGTCTATCACCTGCTGGTGACGAAGGCGGCGACGCCGACGATCGCGGTCGACGGGCAGGTGGCGGCGATCCACCGCGACCTGGCCCGGGTCCGTACGGCGCTGGTCGGCTACCGGCGCAGCCATGCCGGGCAGCGCGCACAGCTGGGCCCGGTGCTGGCCGATCTCGACCGATATACCGCGACCGTCGACGTGCTGACGTCGATGCTCGAGGTCGACTTTGCCAGCACCGCGGCGATGGTCGACCCGTTTCGCGCCAATGCGCAGCAGATCGATACGCGGATCCGGCGCGTGACCGCCGCGGGGATCGGCCGCGCCGGGCAGGCGGCATCGGGGGCGCTGCTGGTCACGCATGTCACGATCGCGATCCTGCTGCTCGTCCTGCTCGTCGGCACGGGCGGCAGCTTGGTGATGGCCTATGTGATCGGGCGATCGATCATCGGCTCGATCACCGACATTGCCGCGGCGACGGATGCGGTGATGCACGAGGCGGCGATCGATCTGTCGACGCTCAAGCGGCATGACGAGCTGGGGCTGGTCGTCACCGCGCTGACGACGTTCCAGACGCAGCGCGAGGATGCGAAACGCCTCGCGGATCAGGCCGAGCTGCTGCGCCTCCATGCCGAGGAGGAAAAGGCGCGCCAGGCCAGCGCGATCGCCGAGGTCGAGGCGCAGGCGCGGCGCGAGCGCGAGGCCACGCTGGCCGCGCTGGCCGAGGCGTTCGAACGCCAGGTCGGCGGCATCATCCGCGAGGCGCAGGAGGCGATGGCGCTGCTCGAGGCGAATGCGATCAGCCTGCACGAGACGATCGAGGGCAATCGCCGGCTTGCACAGGAGCTCGACGCGATCGCGCAGCTGTTCGCGACCGAGATGCTCGAGGCGGGCAAGGAGACGCATCTGCTGGCGCACACCTTCGAGGAGATCGACCGGGAGGTGGCGGGGACCAGCCTCGCCGCCCGATCGATCAGCGACCATGCGCGCAGTGCCAACGATACCGTCGCGCTGTCGCAGGAACAGGCCAGCAGCATCGAGCAGATCGTCGACGTGATCAGCGCGATCACCAAGCAGACCAACCTGCTCGCGCTCAACGCGACGATCGAGGCGGCGCGCGCGGGTCCTGCGGGCGCGGGCTTTTCGGTGGTGGCGGCCGAGATCAAGTCGCTGGCGACGCGGACGGGCGCGAGCGCGGGCGACGTGCGCTCGAAGATCGAGGCGGTGCAGGACCAGATCCGGTCGGTCGTGGCGAGTACGGGCAGTCTGGGGGCGCTGATCAACGGCATGGACGACGGTGCGGGCCGGGTGGCGGCGATGTCGCGTGCGCAGGCGCAGGCGATCGAACAGCTCAACGGGCGGATCGAGGCGGTCGAGGACCGCAGCCAGATGCTCACCGAGGCGAGCCAGCAGATCGCATCGTCGGTCGATCGCAACCTCGCTTCGGTCGACGAGGTCCAGCGGACCGGCGCGATGCTGAAGCGGACGCTGCAGTCACTGGCCGACGACGCGCATGCCTTTACCCGCCATTTCCTCGGCGACGATGCGGGGCCCGAGCGGCAGCAACGGCAGGTCGCGTGATCTTGCCGGACTGACGCGTCGCGCGACCTGATCCGCGCTCAGCTGCGCTGGCGGCGTTGCGCGTGAAGTTCGGCCTTGGCGAGCAGCGCGTGGAGATCGTCGCGGGCGATGTCGAAGCTTTCGTGCATGTCCTCGAGCGCGGCGTCGATGTCGTCGGGGTGAAATCCAGCCGCGCGCCGTTCAGCCGCGATCGCCGCGGAGGGCAGCGTAGCGTGATGCGGATAGGGGCGCCGCGTCACGCGGTAGAAGAGGCCGGCGACCAGCACGAGCACGACCGAATTGAGCGCGACGGGGACGAGCGCGAAGGCATAGCCCGCCGCATGGATGCCGGGCCCGCCGATCACCGCGGTCAGCGCCGCCGCGCCGCCGGGCGGGTGCAGGCAGCGGAGCAGCGACATCGCCAGGATCGCAGCCCCGACCGCCACGCCCGCGGCCAGCTTGGCGTCGGGGATGAGCTGAAACGCGGCGACGCCGATCGCGGCGGACAGCGTGTTGCCGCCGATCACCGGCCAGGGCTGTGCCAGCGGGCTCGACCGGACCGCAAAGACGAGCACCGCCGACGCCCCCAGCGGCGCGACGATCTGAGGAACGTCGCCGGCGGGGAGCAGCGCGACGCAGACGAGCATCGTCAGCGCGATGCCGATACAGGCGCCGACGCCCCCGAGCAGGCGGTCGGCGGGAAAGGCCGTCGCCCAGAAGGCTTTGGCGCGGGGCAGGGGCATGAGCGATCGTCCGTATGGCTGAGCGTGCCGCCCCTACGCTGCGCCCGTGCATTGCGCTATGTCGCGCGTCACCGGGATCGCTAGAGGACGGTAAAGATGGATGATGGGCAGGCATGATGCTGGGGGATGTGACCAGGCGGCGTATCGGCCGCGAGGCGGAGCCGCTGGTGATCATCGACGGCTTTGCCGAGGATCCGGACGGATTGCGCAAGGCCGCGGCGGACGCGGCGTTCGGATCCGCGGGCGAGCATTATCCCGGTCTCCGCGCGGCGCTGCCCGAACGTTATCTGGCCGACCAGCTTCCGCGCATCGCCCGCGCGCTGGGCCGCGATTTCGGGCCGTGCCGCCGCATCCATGTCGTCGATGCGCAATTTTCGATCGTCACGGTGACGCCCGACGCGCTCGAGATCCGGCAACGGCTGCCGCATGTCGATGCCTATGCGCGCGACCGGATCGCGCTGATCCATTATCTGTCGCCGACGAACCGCGACGGGACCGCCTTCTTCCGTCACCGCGCCACCGGGTTCGAGACGGTCGACGAGACGCGCGCGCCCGACTTCTTCGAACGGCTCGGCCGTGAGGTCGCGGCGATGCCGCCGCACGGCTATATCGCCGACGATACCGCGTTGTTCGAGCGGACCGCGCTGGTCGATGCCGCCTATAACCGGGCGCTGCTGTACCGCAGCTATGTGCTGCACAGCGGCGCGATCGCGCGCGATGCGGTGTTGTCGGCGGATCCGGCGGCGGGGCGGCTGACCATCACCGCGTTCCTCGCGATCGAATGACGCTATGGCCGGCCCGCCCAGCGGATCGCGTTGACGAGCACGCGCCGATAGGTCGGATCGTCATAGGCCTCTGGTAAATGGCCGAGCGCCGAATAGACTACGCGGCCCTTGGTGCGCGGGTTGGTCCAGATGACGGGGTGCGTCCCCATCGCGAGCTTCGCGCCCGGACGGTAGCTCGCCTCGTCGAGCGTCGCGAGCACGGTCATCCCGCGGGCGGCCGGATTGGCATTGAACGAATACCATTCGTCGAGCGCGGTCCAGGGCAGGCGCACCCCCGCCATGACCGGATGGTCGGGGCGGTCGACGACGAGCCGCGCGCGCTGGAACTGATCCTCGCCGCCCGGATGGCCGATGAACTTCGTGCCGATCACCGTGTCGCTGTACCAGGCGTCGGTATGGCTGTCGTCGCCCGCGGCATGCAGCGCGACGACGCCGCCGCCGCGCGCGACGAAGCGGGCGAAGGCCGCGCGCTGGTCTGGCGTCAGGAATCCACCGCTGGCGCTGTTGAGCACGACGACGGAGAAGTGGCGCAGCTGTTCGTCGTTGAAGACCGCCGCATTTTCGGTCGCGTAGCTCGTGCGACCCAGGCCCTGCACGATGTCGGCGAGCACGCGGTTCGAATGCGGGATATGTTCGATATGCCGCCAGCCATTGGTCTTCGACACGATCAGCACCGCGTGATCGAGGCCCTTGGGCAGCACGGGGGCGACGGAGTCGGTCGTGGCCCTCGGCAAATGCGGATCGGGCGCGGCCTGCGCCGTGGTGAGCAGGGCGGCCAGCGCCAACATCTTGAGCATCGTGCAATCTCCCACCCGGTCCTAGCGCGCGGGACCATCGGAGTTCAACTGGTAGCGATAACGCGCTATGCTAAGCCATAAATATGATGGGGGAGTTGAGGGCGAATGTCTGGAAAATCCAAGCGCGCGCTGGTCGCGCTGATGCTGGTATCCGCGCCTGCGACCGCGCAGACGTCTCAGGACCGGGCGCGGGCGATTGCGGGGGAGCCCGCCGCGGCGCCGCAGCGGCTTAGGCTGACCGACGTTCCCGTGGCGACGGGCAAGCCGACCGCGCTGTTCGACGGGCGCAGCCTCAAGGGCTGGACCGCGTGGCTCGGCTATCCCGACCCGTCGATCACCTATCAGGCAAAGCCGGGCATGCCGCCGATCGGCACGAGCCGGGACACCAAGGGCGACTTCGCGGTGCGCAGCGTCGACGGGGCGCCGGCGATCTGGGTGAAGGGCGAGACCTGGGGCAGCCTGGTCCACCAGGCCGATCTTCGCGACTATCATCTGCGGCTGCAGTTCAAATGGGGCACCAGGACCTGGGCACCGCGCGCGACGCAGCCGCGCAACAACGGCCTGCTCTATCACACCCATGGCGCGCCGGGCGAGGTGTTCGGCACGTGGCGGCCGTCGGTCGAGTTCGAGATCATGACCGGATCGACCGGGATGATCGTCGCGGTCGGCGGCAAGCTGCGCGGCCATACCGGGGTGACGTTCGATCCGTCGCTGGTCGAACCGCATCTCCGCTTCCGTGCCGGGGGACGCGAGATCGACATCGTCAACGGCACGCCGACCTGGAACGTCGAGGCGGCTACCGACGCCGAGCGGCCGGTCGGCGCGTGGAACACGCTCGACCTCTATGTCGTCGGCGACCGCGCGGTGCATGTCGTCAACGGCGTCCCGGTCGGCGAAGTGCATGATCTGGCGACGATCGGCCCCGACGGCCGGCAGCCGCTGACGCATGGTCGGATTCAGCTGCAATCCGAAGGCGCCGAGACCTGGTTCCGCGCGATCACGGTCGAACCGATCACGACCCTGCCGAAGATCGTCGTGGGGAAGTAGGGGTCGGGACAGCAGGGAGCGGGGCGTGCGCGGCTGCGGGCTGGTCGCGCCAGATCCAGCGCAGCATGTCGGGCAGGATCGCGCCGCCGTCCGCGTCCGAATGGCCACCGCGCGTCCAGGCTGTCCTGACGTCGTAGCGCGGGCCCGGGCGGTGATCCGCATCGGCCTGCGCGTTCGCCCATGCGAGGCTCTTTGCCATCTGCTGGTTGGCGAGAAACCAGTTGCCATGTTCGTTGTCGAGATCGGCGGCCCCGTCCTGCAGGACGATGCGCAAGGGGCGGATCGGGCTCTTGCGGATGAGCCCCGGATAGAGGTCGCCGCCGAGCGTGCGCGGTGCGCCGTCCGGGCCGAGCGTGAGGCCGATCGACGTATAGCTGCCGATGAAGCTGATCACGTTGCCGAACGCTTCCGGATGCCGCCAGGCGATCGTCCAGGAGGCGATCGCGCCGCTCGACGTGCCGCCGATCGCGCGGCGCTTCGGATCGTCGGCGAACCGCCAGCGTGCCGCGACCGCGGGGAGCAGTTCGTTCAGCGTCATCCAGCCATAATCGTCGGACAGCGCGTCATATTCCTCCACCCGGTGATCCGGATTGGCCATGCCGAGCGTGTCGGGATAGTGCGCCGCGCGGTGACCGGGGGTCACGAAGATGCCGAGCGTCGGCGGGATCGCGTGCTGCAGGATCAGCGTGTCGAGGACCGCGGGGACCCTGAGCGACCCTGCCGGATTCGTCGCACGCTGCCCGTCCTGGAACAGCAGCAGATTGGGCGGCCGGCGCGGATCATAGCCTGGCGGGACATAGACCCAGTAGCGCCGCACCGTGCCGGGAAAGCGCTGAGAGTGGAGCTCGAACGGGCCGGCCAGCGTTCCCCGCAGCGTTGGTGCCAAGGCCGGTGGGGGCGCAGTCTGCGCGGGGGTCTGCGCAGCTGTCGCCGACACGGTCAACGCGGCGCCCAGCAGGGCCGCCGCCGTCAGGATCTCGCGCATCTCCGCCCCCCTCATAGTATCGGGTCAGCCTAGCACAGCGCGGGCGCGGTGCGAATCGGTGCGGCGGGTCGGGATTATCTCCCGGCGCGGGGAGATTGTCGGCATCCGGATCGTTCAATCCCCGTCCGATCGGCCCGTGCGTCCGATGTCACACGGGGGAGACGAGACGATGCATCGGACGGCGTTCGGCGACGCAAGGGTCTAGGCGAGGATGAGCCGGCCCGGGATCAGGCGCATCGTCGTCATCGCCGCGGTTCTGCTGGGCCTGTGCGGGATCGCGTTCGCAGCAATCGCGTACCGGCCCGCGATCGCCCGCGTGACGCGCCCCGATCCCCGGCAGTTCGATCCCGCGCTGGTCGCGCGCGGTGCAAATCTGGCACGACTGGGCAATTGCGTCAGCTGCCATCAGGCGGCGGGCGGGCGTCCCTATGCGGGCGGCTATCCGATCAAGACGCCGTTCGGGACGATCTACGGCAGCAACATCACGCCCGATGCCGCGACCGGGATCGGATCATGGTCGCCAGCCGCGTTTCGCCGGGCGATGCGCGAGGGCGTCGGGCGCGACGGCAGCCATCTCTATCCGGCCTTTCCCTATACCCATTATGCGGGCGTGGCGGACGGCGATGTGGACGCGCTCTACGCGTTCCTGATGACCCGGCCGGCGGTGCGCGCGGTGCCGCCCGCGAACCGGATGATCCCGCCGCTCGGCTTCAGGCCGCTGCTGGCGGGCTGGAAGCTGCTGTTCTTCGATCCGCAGCCGGTGGTCGCCGATCCGCGCCAGTCGGCCGCGTGGAACCGGGGGCGCTATATCGGCGAGACGCTGGCGCATTGTACCGCCTGCCACAGTCCGCGCGGGCTGTTGCAGCAGGAGAAGCGCGGCGACCGGGCCTATGACGGCGGCTGGTCGGGCGGCTGGTATGCGCCGCCGATCAACGCGCGCTCGCCCGCGGTCCGCGCCTGGACCGTCGAGCGGCTCGACGCCTATTTCCGGACAGGGCTCAGCACCGCGCATGCCGCGGCGGCGGGGCCGATGGGGCCGGTCACCTATAATCTGGCGCGCGCGGCGCCGGCCGATGTCCGCGCGCTCGCGACCTATTATGCGTGGCAGATGCGCGCTGCGCCTGCCGCGCGGGCCGAGCCGCGGCTGCCCGATCGTCGCGCGCTCGCGAGCCAGCGGCATCCCGAGGGCGCGCGGCTGTATGCGGGGGCGTGCGCGGTCTGCCACGAGCCGGGGGCGGCGATGATGGTCGCCGGGCGACCCGCGCTGCCGCTCGGCACGCCGCTGCACGAGGCGAACCCGCGCGACACGATCCAGGTGATCCTCAAGGGGCTGAAACCGCCGGTCGCGCCGCGTGGGCCGTACATGCCCGCCTTTGCCGATGCGCTGGACGACCGGCAGGTGGCCGAGATCGTCGCCTATCTGCAGGTCCGGCACGGGACGGGACCGGCCTGGCCGGACCTCGAGAAAGACGTCGCTGCGGCGCGCAAGGAGGGTGAATGATCGACCTGACCGTCAACGGGGCGACCGCGCGCGTCGATGTCGATCCCGCCACCCCGCTGCTCTATGTGCTGCGCGACGACCTGCGGCTGCATGCGGCCAAGTTCGGGTGCGGGCTGGGGCAGTGCGGGGCGTGCACCGTGCTGGTCGACGACCGGCCGGTCTTTGCCTGCCTGCTGCCGGTCGGTGCGGTCGGTGCGCGCACGGTCACGACGGTCGAGGGGCTGGGCAGCGCGGAGGCGCCGGGCGACGTCCAGCGCGCGTTCCTGCACGAGCAGGCGGCGCAGTGCGGCTATTGCATCCCCGGGATGATCGCGCGTGCCGAGGGGCTGCTGCGCAAGACGGTGACGCCGACCGAGACCGAGCTGCGCAGCGCGATGGCGCCGTCGCTCTGCCGGTGCGGGACGCATATGCGGATCCTGCGCGCGGTGCGGCGCGCGGCGGTGATGCGCGGCGGCGGGGTGGTCGAGCCTGCGGAGCCGGTGACGTGAGCGGACAGGCGTCGCGGCGCGACATACTCGGCGGGCTGCTGGTCGCCTTCGCGCTCGCGCCGACGGCCGCGCTGGCGCAGACCGGCGGCGGCGAGGGCAGCGGCGGACCGCCGACGGTCGCGCCCGATTTGCCGGGGACGCTCGCCAAATTTCCCGATCTCGACGCATGGATCCGCATCGGTGCCGATGGCCGGGTCACGGTGTTCACGGGCAAGGTCGAGCTCGGCACCGGCGTGAAGACCGCGATGGCGCAGCTGGCCGCGGACGAGCTCGACGTCGCGATCGGGCGGGTCGACCTGATCACCGCGGATACCGGGCTGACCCCGAACGAGGGCGTGACCGCGGGCAGCCAGACGCTCGAGCAGAGCGGTACCGCGATCGCCGATGCCGCCGCCTGTGTCCGGCTGCTGCTCGCCGAGACCGCGGCGGCGCGCTGGGGCGTGGCGGCGACGACGCTGTTCACGCGCGACGGCGTCGTGCTCGACGGGCAGGGACGGCGTGCGACCTATGCCGAGCTGGCCGCGTCGACGTCGCTGGCGGTGCGCGCGCGCGCCGACGTGCCGCGCAAGCCCGTGGCGGCGCGGCGGCTGATCGGGCGGCCGGTGCCGCGCGTCGACCTGCCCGCCAAGCTGACCGGGCTGCCGAGCTATGTGCAGGACATGCGGCTGCCGGACATGGTGCATGCGCGCGTCCTGCGCGGGCCGTCCTCGGGGACGCGGCTGACGCCCGACCTTGCCGCGCTGCGACGGCAGCCGGGCGTCGCGCGGGTCGTGCAGGTCGGGCGGTTCGCGGCGATCGTCGGTCCGCGCGAATGGCCGCTCGAACAGGCGCTGCGCGTCGCCAATCAGAGTGCGTGGGCGCGCGACGCGGCCGTGCCCGCGCTGCCGCCGATGCCCGCGGGACTGCTGGAGATGCGGCGCGAGAGCAGTGTGATCGACACGCGTCGCGACGCGTCCGCGGCGCCGGGCGTGCGGCGGCTGTCGGCGCGGTACGACCGGCCGTATCTGATGCACGGTGCGATCGGGCCGTCCTGCGCGGTGGCGCTGATGGCCGAGGGACAGCTGACGGTCTGGACGCACAGCCAGGGCGTCGAGCCGCTGCGCACCGCGATCGCCGAGCTGGTCGCGATGCCCGCCGACCGCGTCCGCTGCGTCCACCGCGAGGGGGCGGGCTGTTATGGGCATAATGGGGCGGACGACGTCGCGGGCGATGCCGCGCTGGTCGCACGCGCAATGCCCGGCGTTCCGGTCCGGCTGCAATGGAGCCGCGAGCAGGAGCATGGCTGGGAACCGCTCGGGCCCGCAATGCTCGCGCAGATCGACGCGACGCTGGATGCGTCGGGGCGGATCGTCGACTGGCGGCATCAGGTGTGGAGCAACACGCACAGCACGCGGCCCGTCGCGGCGGGCGACCTGCTCGCGGGCGTGGAGGTGGTGCCGCCATTCGCGCCGACGCCGCCCAAGCCGATCCCGCAGCCCAATGGCGGCGGCGATCGCAACGCCATCCCGCTCTATCGCTTCGCCAACCAGAGCATCGTCAGCCATTTCCTGCCCGACATGCCGGTCCGTGTCTCGGCGCTGCGCGGGCTGGGCGCGCATCTGAACATCTTCGCGCTCGAAAGCGCGATGGACGAGCTGGCGGCGGCGGCGGGGCGCGACCCGGTCGCGTTCCGGCTCGCGCATCTCGACGATCCGCGCGCTGCAGACGTGATCCGGCGCGCGGCGGCGCGGTTCGGGTGGAGCCGCTACCGGCCCCGGCCCAATCGCGGGCGGGGCATCGCCTTTGCGCGCTACAAGAATCACGGCGCCTATTGCGCGGTCGCGCTCGATGTCGAGCGGATCCCCGACGAGGGGCGGCTGGTCGTCCACCGCGCGGTCGTCGCGGTCGACAGCGGCGAGGCGGTCAATCCCGACGGCATCCGCAACCAGGTCGAGGGCGGGGTGCTCCAGTCGCTGAGCTGGACCGCATATGAGTCCGCGGGCCACGACGGTGCGCGCCGGACCGATTATGACTGGAGCGGCTATCCGATCCTGCGGTTCGCAGACGTGCCGCACAGCGTCGTCGTCGAGGTCATCGACCGTCCGGGTACGCCCTTTCTCGGCACGGGCGAGTGTGCGCAGGGGCCCACCGCCGCCGCGCTCGCCAATGCGCTGGCGGCGGCGACGGGGGTCAGGATCAGGAGCATGCCGCTGGCGGGGGGGCTGGCCGCGCACTCCTGATCACCGGCGGTCGTGGGACGACCGCCGTATCGGTCGGCTCAGGCGCCGCCGGCGACCGGGGCGAGCGTCTGCTGGTGCTGGACCACGCGCCATTCCTCATGCTCGAGCCGGCGCATCGTGGTGGTGCAATAGGCGGTATAGCCGGTTGCGCCCTCGCGGCTCGCCTCGGCCTTGTAGGCGATCGCGATCAGGCCTTCCTGCGGGCGCATGATCTGCTGTTCGCTGAACCGGACCTCCGACCAGCGCGGCGTATCGGCGACTGCCTCGATCGCCTGCGCGCCGGTCATCACGAAGGGCTGCTCGGGGAGCACCATCACGCATTCGTCGTCGATCAGCGTGTGATACTGGTCCGCGTCGCCCGTCCACAGGCTTTCTTCAAATGCCCAGACCCTGGTGTCGTCCATTGCTCGTCTCCTTCTGTCGGGGTCGAGCGCGGGGACGGCCTACTTCGTTCCTCACAATCGGTGAGACGAGGGTCTTTTGGCGATCGGAGCATCCTATGTTTCCGACGCCTGTGTGGCTGCCGACCGACGCGCCGGTCGGCAGCCCTCGTCCTACAGCCCGTAGGAGAGCCGCAGGTACCCGAACCGGCCCGGGATGTCATAGGTCGTCGGGTCGAAGTTGTTCAGGCTGCAGCTGAAGCAGGCGGGGGGATCCTTGTCGAAGACGTTGTTCACGCCGAAGGTCAGCGCGAGTTTCGAATCGAGCCAGGCCGGCCGGAACTGGAGCTGGACGTCGCCGTAGAGGCGGCTCTTCAGGGCGTTCTCCGCAGCGATCTCGTCGACATTATCGATATAGCGTCCGGTGACGCTGGCGGTGACCGGCCCCACCGACCAGTCGATCGTGCCCAGTCCCTTGAAGTGCGGATAGGTCTGATCGGGCGAGCCGCGTTCGGTGCCGACATAGTCGGTCGTGACGAAGCCGTCGGTCGCGGGCGTGCGCTCGCTGTACTTGAGCAGATAGTTGCCCGAGACGTAGAGGCCGAAGCGCCCGGCGCCCGTTTCACCCGAGCGGACCGTCAGCGTCGCGTCGATGCCCTTGGTGCGGATGCCGCCGGTGTTGAGCAGCAGGCCGTTGATCGCGGTCACGATGCCGCTGGGGGCACGCCGCACCGCCGCGCAGCTGAGCGCGTCGCCGGTCTGGGCGCAGCGGCTGAGCAGCACCTGGGCCGGGATCGACGCGATCGAGTCGTCGACCTTGATGTCGTAGTAGTTGACCTCGAGGCTGAGCGCCGAGAGCGTGCCGCCGCGGGCCCAGCTGGGGCTGTAGACGCCGCCGAACAGCAGCGTCCGGGCGGTTTCGGGGCGCAGCTCGCTATTGC
Organism: Sphingomonas sp. PvP018; assembly: GCF_017876865.1. Classification (NCBI taxonomy): domain Bacteria; kingdom Pseudomonadati; phylum Pseudomonadota; class Alphaproteobacteria; order Sphingomonadales; family Sphingomonadaceae; genus Sphingomonas; species Sphingomonas sp. PvP018. The sequence continues at coordinate 2,973,095 of NZ_JAGIOU010000001.1, forward strand.
CGCCGGTGAGCACCGGCAGCTGGCCCGAGGGTTCGGCGTAGCTGCCGCTGGCGGGGACGCCGTTGGCGACGCAGTTCGCGCGGACGGTCGGGTTGGACTGGAACAGCCCGCCCGCGGCGCTGGTGCAGGGATCGTCGATCGAGGCGTCGAACCGCGACTGCGCGCCGAACAGCTCGCCGATCGACGGTGCGCGCAGCGATTCGGCATATTGGCCGCGCAGCAGCAGGTCGCTGACGGGCTTCCACAGCGCGCCGCCGCTGAGCGTCGTATTGCCCCCGAAGGTCGAATAGTTGGAGTGGCGGACCGCGCCGTTCAGCTCGAGCGAGGCGATGCCGGGAATGTCGCGCAGCAGCGGCAGGCGGATTTCGCCATAGACCTCGTCGACGTTGAACTTGCCGCTGGCTGCCTGTGCCGGGATGTCCGCGCCGAGGCCCGCCTGGATGATCGGGTCGGGCGTGAAGCTGCCGAACTGATAGCGATGCTCATAGCCGACCGCGATGCCGACCGGCCCGCCGGGCAGGTCGAACAGCTCGCCGGAGATATTGGCGGTATAGTCGTTCAGCTTCTGGCGGCTGCGGTCGCGTTCGTCGAAGCCGATATAGCCGAGCATCGCCGGGGTGATCGAGCCGACCCCGCCGAAGAAGTTGAACGGTACGCATTCCCCGGTGCACTGGCTGATCGGGCCGATCGCGCGGGCAAGGCGCGCGGCGTTGATGTTGCCGGTAAACAGCTGCTTGGCATCGTTATAGCCGATGACCGCGCTCGCATCCCAATACCAGTTGTGCCCGAACATCTGGAACTTGCCGTCCAGCGTGCCGGTCAGCGACATGGTGTCGACCTGCTGGCTGTAGGTGCGCTGCCCCGCCTCGACGAGGCGGCGGAAGATCGCGGTGTAGTTCTGCCCGGGGACGAGCGTCACGCCGAACGGGTTGAACGGGTTGGTCGCATCGACCGAGAGCGTGTCGAGCATGTTGCCGTTGCCGACGTCGGGACCGATGCCGAGCGGGAGGAACGCCGCCTGGTTCTGCGAATTGCGGCGGTTATAGACCGCCTTCACGCGCAGGTTGAGCGCCTCCGAAAACTCGGCGCGCGTGTTGACGAAGCCGCCGAACCGCTCGACCGGCGTCAGGAAATAGTTGAGCGGGGCGAAGTTGAACCGATCGGCGGCGGTGAACGCCTTGAAGTCGCCGGTGGCGAGTGTCGGGTCATAGACCGGCCGGCCGCTGGCGACGGGGCCGCGCAGCGTGATGTTCTGGCCGTTCACCAGGAACCGGCCGAAGGGCGTGAAGCTGGAGCAGCCGCCGATGGGTTCGGAGCAGCTCGTCTGGCCCGGATTGGGGAATTGCGAGATGTCGCGGTCGGCGGCGCTGACCGATTCCTGCTTGGTGTAATAGCCGCCCGCGACGACGTGCACGCCCTGGCTGCCAAAGCCGTAGCTCAGCTGGTAATCCTGCGTCTTGCCGTCATTGTCGCCGAGATACTGGCCATATTGCGCCGATCCCTTGAACCCCTTCTGGTTCTGTTTGGTGATGATGTTGACGACGCCAGCGATCGCGTCGGATCCGTATTGCGTCGAGGCGCCCGATTGCAGCACCTCGATCCGCTCGATCATCGAGGACGGGATCGAGTTGAGATCGACCGTCGCCGGGATGCCGCTGGCCGACGCGCCGTTGACGAAGCGCAGGCCGTCGACGAGCACGAGCGTCCGCTTGGGGCCGAGATAGCGCAGGTCGAGCACCGCGGAGCCGGCACCGACGCCGCCGCCGTCGGGCGGGTTGCCGAAATTGCCCGAGCTGTTGAACTTCGAATTGAGGCCGCCCGACGAGGCGGGCAGGCGCTGCAGGATGTCCGCGACGGAAGACAGACCGGTGCGCGCGATCGCGTTCTCATCGACGGTTATGACGGGCGATGGCTGATCGAGCGGGTCGCGACGGATGCGCGATCCGGTGACGATGATGTCTTCGGTGGGGGCCTCGGTCGCCGCGGGGGCGGTGGGCGTCTGGGGGTCGGTCGCCAGTTGCGCCGCGGCGCCATTGGCCGCGATCAGCAGGCCCGCGCCCATCGCCATCCGCGACGAGCGCATCATCCATTTCGTCCAACGCATTTCTGTCCCCCTTGTGACACCCCGTTTTACGGCGGTGCACCATGGTTACGACGAAAATGGTTTTTATGACCATATGTTGCTGCTCCGTTACGATCGGCAACGGTAAATTGCGAAACGGGTGTTGCTTGCGGGTTACACCATCGGGCGTCCGTTCAGGCGGTGCTGCGCTTGCGCGTGGGGGCGCGGAAGTCGGGGGGCTTGTCGACGATCCAGCGCAGGTAGCGGGCGATATCCTCGCGTGCGCGGAGCTGGTCCATCGTCGCGTAGCTGGTGGCGAGGTCGCGGTTTGCGACGAAGGCGTGGATGGTGCGGTGGCAGATCGGGTGCACCGGCACGGTCTGCGTACCGCCCTCGCTCTTGGGGACGATATGGTGGCGCTCGACACGGTGGCTGAGCGGGCGGCCGCACAGGGCGCAGGGCGGGTCGTCCGCAGCCTGCGCGGTCCGTGCCGCCGCCTCGGCCAGTCCGGCCATGCGTTTCACGCGCCCGCCCATTCCGCTTCCCCTATCGCCGGGGCGCGAGCAGGCTGTCGAGCCGGACCGGCGCATAGTCGTGACCGTCGACATCGACGCCGACGTCGAACTGGCGCAGCATCGGCTTCAGCCGGCCATGGCTGTGCCCGTGCAGGTTGAGCGCGCCGCGGTGCTGGCCGTTCCAGCTTCGGAACGGGTAATGGCACAGGACGAGCCGCCGGTCGTCGAGCGTGATTTCCGCATAGTCGGCGACGCTGGCCCAGCCGGGTGCCGCCAGCGTCGCGTCGGGATCGTTGTTGCCGCGCAACAGGTGCTTGGTCCCGTTCAGCCGCGCGAGCAGCCCGGCCACGTCCGCGGGGCGACGGGCGACGTCGCCAAGGTGCCACACCACGTCCTGCGGCCCGACGACCGCGTTCCACCGCTCGATCAGCGCTGTGTCCATCGCGGCGGTGTCGGCGAACGGTCGGCGCGCGATGTTGATCGTGCGGTGGTCGCCGAAATGCGTGTCGGCGGTGAAGAAGACGCTCACGCGCGCGGCTCCGCGGGCAGGGCGACGGCGGCGAAATGGGTGCGGATATAGTCGAGTTTGGGATCGATGTAGCGGCGGCAGAAGGGCCGGTCGGGATCGGTCCGGTAGTAATTCTGGAAGCGCGCGTCCGAGGGCCGGAAGCCGGTGCACGGCAGGACCAGGGTGCGGGCCGGTGCCGCCGTCTCGGCTGCGAACCGGGCGATCGCGGCTTCGGCGTCGGGGCGCTGGCCCTGCTCGAAGACATAGATGGCGCTGCGATAGCGTCCGGCGGGGGAATAGCCGGATTTCGCCGAATGCGTACGCAGATGGACCTCGGACAGCGTTGCTAGGTTGATGGCGGCTGGATCGAACGTCACGATGACGCCCTCCGCCCAGGCGTCCGACGGCGCCTCGGACTGGAGGAAGCCCTGCTCGACCGTCTGCACGCCGCGGAGCGCCTGAAAGACGCCCTCGGTGCACCAGTGGCACCCGCCGCCGAACCCGATCCGGTGCACGCGCTGTTCCGTCATCCGGCGATCGTGAACACCGAGCCGGAATCGACGCGGATGCCCGCGCCGTTGATGAAGCTCGCCCGCTCCGAGCAGAGGAAGGCGACGGCGGCGGCGACCTCCTCGGCCTTGCCGCGGCGCTTGAGCACCATGCCCGGGCGTTCCTCCTCGAGGAAGCTGTCGATCGCCGCGTCGAAGCTCTCACCGCGCTCCTCGGCACGCTTGCGCATCATTTTATCGGTCATCGGCGTCGCGATGAACGCGGGCGAGACGGTGTTCACGAGGACATTGTCGCCGCCATAGGCCTTGGACAGCCCTTTCGCGAGCGCGAGAATCCCCGCCTTCGACGCGCAATAGGCGAGTTCGTCGACATAGGGCTGCACCGCGTCTTCGGAGGCGAACAGCACGATCCGGCCCCAGCTGCCCTTGCGCATCGCCGGGATCGCCTCGCGGCACATGCGCACCGCGCCCATGAGGTTGATGTCGAGCGTCTGCTCCCACCCGGCATCGTCGACGTCGAGAAAGTCGCCGGTCGCGCCCGTCACGCCCGCGGCGTTGACGTAGATGTCGGGATCGCCGAGCCGCTCGCGCACCTCCGCCCAGATCGCGCGGACATCGTCGAGGCTGGTGACGTCGCCGGTCACTGCGACGACCTCGCCGAGCGGTGACAGTTCGGTGAGCGCCGCGTCGAGCGTGCCGCCCGGCTGGTCGGTGATCGCGACGCGCACGCCGGCCTCGAGGAGCAGTCGCGCGGTTTCCTTGCCCATGCCGGAATCCGCGCCGCTGATCAGCGCGATGCGCCCCTTGATACCCAGATTCATGTGAAACTCCTCAATCGTCGGATGCGAGAAAACGGTCGGCGGTGCGCAGCGACAGCGCCATGATCGTCAGCGCGGGATTGGCCGCCAGTGCGCTGGGAAAGATGGAATTGTCGCAGATCCGCAGGTTCGCAATGTCGAAGCTGCGACCGTCGGAATCAACCACCGCGGTGTCGCCTTCATGCCCCATGCGGCAGGTGCCGATGGTATGCGCCGAGCGATCGACCGCGAAGATGTCCTGCGCGCCTGCCGCCGCCCAGATATCGGTGAGCGTACGCCGCGCGTGGCGATCGATCGCCTGTTCGTTGGCGTGATAGCTGAAGTCGATCCGCGCCTTGCGGTGACCAAAGGCGTCGACCTCGTCGGCGAGCGTCAGCCGGTTGTCGACATGCGGCAGGCATTCGCCGTTGATCCCGATCCCGGCCATCCGGTTGTAGCCGCGCAGGAGCGTCTGCAGCCGTTCGCCCCAAAGGCCGGCACCGCGGGCGAGCCCGGTGGCGAGGTTGACGGGGAGCACGCCGAGACTCTGGATCAGATAGCCGCCCGCGCAGCCGGCATCACCGGGTCGCATCATGTCCTCGCTGATCAGCGACGAGGGATAGCCGCGGTTCATCCGCATCTCCGCGTCAAACCGGCCCCAGATCTGGGTCGCGACATGCGCCATGAAGTTGCGCCCGACCTGACCGCTCGAATTGGCGATGCCGAGGTTGAGCAGCAGCCGTGGCGTCTCGATTCCGCCGGCGCACAGGAAGACCGCGGCGCAAAGCTGGCGATGCTCCTGCCCGTCCTGGCTGTACACGACCGCGCTGATCCGGCCGCTGTGGTCATAGTCGAACGCGACCACGCGCGCGCCGGCGCGGATCTCGGCCCCATGCGCGACCGCGAGGGGCAGATAGGTCGTGTCCATGCTCGTCTTGGCGGCGTTGCGGCAGCCCTGGTGACAGGCGCCGCAATTGACGCAGGCCTGGCGCTGTCCCCAGTGCGGCTGGTCGCGATCGCGCGAGACCAGGGCGGCGGGGGCGTCGGTCGCGGTGATGCCGAGCGCCGCACAGCCGCGTGCCATCGCGTCGGCGGCGGCGTTGCGCGCGACGGGGGGATAGGCGTAGCGGCGGGTGGCGTCCCACGGATAGTCGGCAGGGCCCGAGACGCCGGTGAACGCCTCGACCTCCACGATGTACCGGGTCAGCTCGTCAGGATCGATCGGCCAGTCGGCGCCTTCGCCGGTCAGCGTCTTGAGCCGCAGGTCGCGGGGATCGGGGCGCGGGCAGAAGGCGCCCCAGTGCAGCGTCGAGCCGCCGACCCCCATGCCCGAATTGTTCGACCCGAACGCGGTCGGCGTCGATCCGCCGCTCAGCCGTTCCTCCATCCAGTAGATGTCGGCCGCGACCTCGTCGGCGACATGCTCGTCGGGGCGGAAGGCGCGGCCCGCCTCGAGCGCGACCACCGACAGGCCCGCCTGGGCGAGCCGGGCGGTGAGCGGCGCACCGCCCGCGCCGGTGCCGATCACGACCGCATCGACGACGTCATTCGCACCATGCTGCCTCGTCGTCACGCCCCACGCTCCTGCGACGGGCGCTGCCACGCTTCGGGATCGTCGGCGCCGGTGCGGGTATAGCCCTGCTTGCGGGGGCCATCGCCGCCGACTGCAAAGCCGTCATAGCCGATCGCGGCCATCGTCGCGGGCTGCGCCATCCAGATGCGGACCGTCTCGGCGCGGACATCCTCGAACCAGAGCCGCATCTGCACGGGCGACAGGCGGGTCGCGTCCTCTTCGATGCCGACCGTGCCGCCGGCGATGCGATCGAGCCAGCCGTCCTGGTCCGGATCGGCCAGCGCGACGAAACCGCCGGTCGCCGTATCGAGCGTCGCGAGCCCGCGCGACCACGCCGCGCGGTCGTCCGGCAGCTCGGCGAAGCGCCAGCCGTCGCCCACACCCTGCGCGACCGAGTCGAGGATGCGACCCGCCAGCGCACGATCGGCGCCGCAATCGGGGAGGATCCGGGCCACCAGCGCCGCGACGGTCGCATGGTCGGCGTCGTCCCATAACGCGGTACCGACGGGCATCGGGTAGATCCGGTCGAGCATCGCGGCGCGCGTCCCGCTGCTGACGCGATCGGAGTCGAGCAGCCGGGCGAAATCCTCGGGCAGCGCGGCCGTCGTCGCCAGTGCCGCGTGCTCGCGGATCAGCGCGGCGAGCGCGCGGGGCTGTTCATAGGGGATGAGGTGCGCGGCACCCTGGACGACGCGCACCCGGGCATTGGCATAATGCGGCAGGTTGAGCCGGCGTTGCGCATCCTCGCCGAGATCGCCGTCTTCGGTCCCGGCAATGATCAGCGCGGGGAGCGCGAGCTGCCCGACTGCGGCGGCCCAGTCCTCGCGGCTGCCGCGTTCGAGCCAGCCGAGCCAGGCCGCGCGGTTCGAGCGTCGCACGTCGTCGATCGCCTGATCGCGCATGGCCTCCGGGAGCGTCTCGGCGGTGTTGGCATCGACGAAGGTTTCCGCATTCTCGCGCGACGCCGGGCCATCGGCGAACCACCCGATCATCTCCGCCCGGCGTTTTTCGTCCATCGGTTCGGGCGAGGGGGGCGAGGCGGCGACGAGCACGACGCCGAGAATGTTTGCGAGACCCGGTTCGCCCGCGGCGGCGCGCGCGGCGACGAGCGTGGCGATCTTGCCCCCCATGCTGTGCCCGACGAGCACGCAGGCGGTGAGGTCGCGGGCGCGGATTTCCTGCGCCAGCCAGTCGGTCATCGTCCCGACATCGGCATGCCCCGTATCGGCCGCGTCGCCGAACCCCGGCAGATCGAGCGCGACGCAATCATGGTCGGACAGGTGATCGGCGACCTGCTGCCATTCGCGCGCGCTGGCGCCAAGGGCGTGTAAAAACAACAAGGTGGGTGGGGTCATGGGGCCTCGCGAAACTGACCCCTACCGGACGATGCAGGCGCGGAACCGTTCCATCGCACCGGCCGCCGCAATTGACATAGATCAATTTGGTGGCGATCTGCGACCACTTTGGGTGCGTCTGTCGCGCCGTGCGGGTCTGGACCGGGCGGGGAAAGATCGGCATCCTCGCGTGATGGACGACAATAGCGGTCAGCGCGCCCCGATGATCGACCGTGCCCGTAGCGTCGCGGCAGGGTTTGCCGATGTCGGGCTCACCCAGGCCGAAGAGCTGCTCCGGCGCCTGTCGCCCGAGGGCCGCGAGCAGGCGCGGCGCGAGCGCGAGGCGAGGGCGCGTCGGCAGAAGCGGCTGATGGTCCGGCTGGTCCTCGCGGCGATCGTGTCGCTGCTCGGCGGCGCGGCGCTCGCCGCGGTCCTGCCGGCGATGCTGGCGCTTGCCGTCGCCGCGGCGCTGATGCTGCTGCTGGTGATCATGATCGTCGCGCAGGCCGATCCGCGCGCACCGGGACGCGAGGCGCTGGTGGAGGCCGGGCTGGCCGGGCTCGCCGAGCAGGCGGGGATCTGGCTCGCCGCACAACGCCGCGGGATGCCGCTGCCCGCGCTGCGGCTCGCCGATGCCCTGGGCAGCCGGTTCGAGGCGCTGGCGCCGCGCCTCGCCCGGCTCGATCCGCGCAGCCCGGCCGCGGCGTCGATCCGCAAGCTGGTCGCGGTCGAGCTGCCCGCGCTGGTCGACAGCTGGCGGATGGTCGGCATTTCGGCGCGGCGCGAAATGCAGGCGGATGGCCGGACGCCCGACGATCACCTTATCAACGGGCTGCGCCTGATCGATGCCGAGCTCGCGCGCGCCGGCGAGTGCCTCGGGCGGAGCAGCCTTGACGAGATCGCGATCCAGGGGCGGTATCTCGAACTCAAATATGACGGGGACGGCCCGGGCCTGTAGGACGGGACACCTCGCCGCGGCCGGTCGTTAGAGGCGGATGATCCGTTTCAAAATCCCCGCCGCGATCGCCGCCATCGCTGCCTTCACCGCCTCCGCCATGCCGGGCCTTGCCCAGACCGTGCCGCTCGGCGCCAATCTCGAGCGCTTTGCCTATCCCGCGTCGCTGCGCTGGTATGACGGATCGTCGCAGGGGCAGGCGGTGCGGATGGCGTATCTCGACCGCGCACCGACCGCGCGCGCGAACGGCACGACGGTCGTGCTGCTGCACGGCAAGAATTTCTGTGCCGCGACCTGGGACGAGACCGCGCGCGGGCTGGCGGGCGCAGGCTACCGGGTGATCGCGCCCGATCAGGTCGGCTTTTGCAAATCGTCCAAGCCCAAAGGTTATCAGTACAGCTTCAATGCGATGGCCGAACTGACCCGCGGGCTGCTCGACCGGGCCGGGGCGGGCAAGGTCATCCTGGTCGGCCATTCGACCGGCGGGATCCTCGCGACGCGGTTCGCGCTGCTCCATCCCGAGCGCGTGTCGCGGCTCGTGCTCGTCAATCCGCTCGGGCTGAACGATACGCTGGCGCAGGGCGTGCCCTATACCGATCTCGGCGCGCTGCGCGCCGAGGAGGCGAAGACCGATGCCGCGTCGATCAAGGCGTATCAGCTGCGCAATTATTATCACGGGGAATGGCGCCCGGCCTATGATCGCTGGGTAGCGATGCTGGCGGGGCAATATGCCGGTCCCGACGGCGATGTGGTGCGCGATGCGCAGGCGCGGCTGTCCGACATGATCCAGACCCAGCCGGTCGCGGCCGAGCTGTCGCGGCTGGCGATGCCCGTGCGGCTGATCATCGGCGACCGCGATCTCACCGCGTTCCGGGCGAACCGCGCCGCACCCGACCGGCGGGCGCAGGTGCAGACCGTGCCGCAGGCGGCGGTGACCGCGGCACGACGCATCCCCGACGCGCGGCTGATCCGCCTCGAGGGGCTGGGTCATGCGCCGCAGGTCGAGGCGCCGGCGCGGTTTCTGCAGACGCTGGAGGCGGCGATCGCGTCGTGAGGCGCGCGGTTACTGCGCCGGCTTGATCCAGCCGTGCATCGCCATCCAGCGCGCGAATTCGTCGAACCAGCCGGTGCTCGTGGTGGTCTTCGGATACATGCCGAAGCCGTGCCCGCCCTGTTCGAACAGGTGGAACTCGACCGGGCGTTTGGCGGTGCGCCAGCTGTCGATCAGCCCGTAGCCGGCATTGCCGAACAGCGGATCGTCCGCCGCCAGTGCGACGAACATCGGCGGTGCGTCGGCGGGCACCGTCATCGCGCCGAGCGGGCCGTAGATGTTGCCGATGAATGCGGGCTTCGCGTCCTGGCCAGCGATGGTCGTCGCCATCGTCAGCATCGCGCCCGCCGAAAAGCCGACCATGCCGATGCGGGCCGGATCGACGTGCCATTCGCCCGCCCGCTTGCGGACGAGCGCGAACGCCGCGCGCGCATCGGCGATCTGCGGCGCGAGGCCCGCCATCATCGCCGCGGGATCCCGGCGCGGCGGGGTTGCGCCAGCGGGGGCGGGACGTGCGAAGGTTTCGAGATCCGCCGGCGTCTGGTTCAGCCGGTATTTGAGCACGAACGCCGCGACGCCCCGCGCGGCGAGCGCGCGCGCCACGTCCCAGCCCTCATTCTCCATCGACAGCGTGCGGAATCCACCGCCCGGCGCGACGATCACCGCGGTGCCGTTGGCCTTGGCGGGATCGGGCAGGACGGGGGTCAGCGTCGCGACCGTGACGTTGCGCGCGAACACGCTGCCATATTGGCTGTGCCAGGCTTCGGGGGCGGTCGCTCCGGGGAGTTTCCCGGTGCCGAGGTCGATTGCGCCGGGCTGCGCGGGGATGGCGATCGACGCCATGGTGTCGGAGGACTGCGCCAGCGCGGGCGGGGCGACTGCGATCGTCAGGCCGACCAGCGACGCAAGACGACGTCTTGCCCCTCGAACGACTTCGTTGCCGCGACATCCGATGCGCATATCCGCTCTCCCCTTTTCGACTGTTTTCGGGATGATATCGATAGCGCTATCACTGCACAATGGTGGCCGGACGGTTTTTCCTTGCGATCGGCGGTTGTGGGGAAGGTGAAAGGCGGGTGCGATAAATCACCGCTGCAATGCGCACAGACTTTGCTGCGGTGCGGCAATGTCGAAGGGCGTAAAGGCTCAGACCTTTGGCGAACATCCTTGCGAGCGATGGCGGGCTTTGCTGGTTCATCTGCCGCGTCCGGCCGTTGGGTGAGTCTCGCTGGTCCGGCTGTACTTGCGTAGAGCGTCGGCCGCGATCGTTGATGCTGTCGTGACGGCGTAGGCCGCTGCGCTGGCTGCGTGGCGAACCGCGTCCCCGCGCGGCGCGGGGCGCTGTGTCGGTATGGGACAAGCCGTTGCCCCTTTTGTAAGGATCTGAGCATGGGGCGGACGACGCGACGACAGCAGTGGGGCCGCAGAATGCCGGATTTCGCAAGAGACTGTTTGAAAGCCAGAAATGACGGCCGTATCGCCGCCAGCGATCCGGTCGCCCATCTCGCGCTTTACCCCTATGACGAGATTCGCGATCCAGTGCTGCGCGCGATGTGGCAGGATGGGTTTGTTGTCACGCGTCTATATGGGTCAGAATCTTAACTCAGATTACACGGCCGTGACGGCGACCGTGATGGCGGAAATCCGCGATGCCGATGCCGGAATAGTATCCGCAGCCGTGCGACGGCGCCCGGACATGCACAACCTCTCTGGCCGGTTAAGCAGCGTTTTAAGCAGGTTGCGGCTGGAGGCAGGCCATTTATCGTCACGGGACATCGTGAAGAGGAATGAACGGCAGACCCATGCCAGACCAAGACCCGACCCCCGACTATGAGCGGCTGACGATCGACGCGCTGGCCGCGGCCGCGGCTGCGAAGACCGACGAACAGCGTCACCTGCTCCTCGATCAGGCGGCGATCTACGCCGCGCTCGGCGAAAAGACCCGCGGCTATGCGCTGACTGGGCGCTAGACGCCGGCGGGGCGGCATCAGCGCCAGTCTTCGAGCTTGCCCAAGGCCGTGCGCGGCACCGCCGTGCCGAAGCGATAGGCTTTCGGACGTTCGGGATCGGTGAGCCGGTTCGCTGCGACGTGCTCGATCCGCGCGGACAGCCGGGCGGGGTCCTGACCGGGTTGCGGCACGACGAACGCCTTCAGCCGGCCATTGCCGTGCAGCCGCACCGCGACGTCCGCGACCCCCTCCACCGTCCGCAGCACGCCGGCGACACGCCCGGGCCAGACATTATGCCCGGCGACCTGGACCGCCCCATCGCGCCGGCCGATCGGTCGAATGGCGCGCTCGCCGAGACGCGCGACATGGTCGGGCAGGTCGTGGTGCCCGCCGTCACGGTCGACGAGCCGCCAGTCATCCGGGTCGGCGGCGGTGAGCTGCCAGCGGGGAAGCAGGACGTAATCGAGCTCAGGGAGCGTGCGGATTGCGATACCGCCGGTTTCGGAGGCGCCGTAGATATCGACCAGCCCGGCAAGCCCCGCCGCGAGCAGCCCGGCGGCAACGGCGTCGTCGAGCGGCCCGGCGGAACTGACGCCGACGACATCCCCCGGCCAGCGGCGCGTCATCCGCGACAGCGCGCGCCACTGGTCGGGCACAGCGACGACGAGATCGCCCGCCTCGAGCGACAGCGGTGCGCCGACCGTCCGCACGACGACGGGAACGCCCAGCGCGTCGGGCAGCAGCGCGGTCCAGACCAGCCCGTAGAGATGATCGGCGGGGACCAGTGCGACGACCCGCCGCCGGTCGGCGAACCGTGTCGCAAAGAAGGCTGCTTCTTCGAGCAAATCGGAGACGGCGTGAACGCACAGGCGCGGGCTGCCGGTCGAGCCGGACGTCCGCACCCCGATCCGGCCGGGGCCCGTAGCGTGCGCGCGCAGAATCCAGTCGGTCCAGGCGCCGACCGTCTGCGGCGGACCCTCGCCAAGCGTATCGTCGTCGAGGTCGAACGCCTCGGCGAGTGCACCCAGCGCGCCGAGCTGCTCCATCGAATCGAGCCCGAGGCCCTCGTCGCCGATCGGCATGGCTTCGGGCCAGTCGCCGCGTGTCGCGGCCGGCGGCGCCGGATCGCGCAGCCGCGCCATCTCGGTCGCGACGACCGCGCAGGCGATGCGGTGCACCGCGGCGCGCGACAATCCGGGCCGGGTCACGCGGTCGCGGTCTCGCGCGAGCGGACCCGGTTCCGTCCGGCATGCTTGGCGGCGTAGAGGCGATCATCCGCGAGCGCGAGCAGCGCATCGATCGAACCGTCGGTTTCGTTCAGCGTGGCGCAGCCCAGGCTGGCGGTGACGTGCAAGCCACCGCGCGGCGTGTCGACCGCGATGCCGGCGATCGCCGCGCGCATCGCCTCGGCAAGCGCCGCCGCCTGATCCTCGTCATAGCGCGGCAGCAGGACGCCGAACTCCTCGCCCCCGAGCCGCGCGAATATCCCGCAGGGCGGGAGCAGCGCGGTACAGACATCGGTAACGCGGCGGAGCAGTGTGTCGCCGACCGGGTGGCCATGCGTGTCGTTGACTGCCTTGAAATGATCGAGGTCGAGAACGATCAGCGACAGCGATTGTCGCAGCTCGCGCCAATGACGCTGTTCGCGTTTCAGCACCTCGCCGAAATGCCGTCGGTTGGCGGCGCCCGTCAGGTGATCATGGTTCAACAGCCGGCGCATGTCCGCCGCCGCCTCGCCGCGCCGCGGCACGTCGCGCAGGATGACCGAGAAGCCGGAGGCGCGCGGCTCGCCCCGTTCGGACCGCGCGACGACGAGCCGCTGACACCAGTAGCGCTCGCCATCCGCGCGCTGCTGCCATCCCTCCTGGAGATGCCAGCCCTCGCGTGCGGCGATCAGCAGCTGCTCGTCCAGGCGAAGATCGCCGCCGCTCGGCTCGGTCCCGCCGATCTCGGAGAGGTGACGTCCGATGACATCGGCGGCGGCGTGTCCGGTCTGGCGGGCGAAGCAGGCGTCGGCGGATTGGATCTCGCCGCTGGGCGTGATCGTCAGCGCGGCATAATGGCTGACGCTGTCGAGCAGGGTCGCAAACCAGGTATCCGCCTGACGCAGCCGCGCCTCCTGGGCGACCTGCTCGCTGATATCGGACAGCGTCGCCATCAGTCGATCGGGGCCGAGCTTGACCAGGGTGCACGCCAGCACCTTGGGCGCGGTACCGCGGCGACGCGTGGCGAGATCGACGAAGATCCGGTGGCCGTCGCAGATCCGGCCCGTCGCCGGCGCATAGGCCGCGACGATGCTGCGCAATTCGGGCGCATGATGTTCGAGCGCGGCGAACAGGTTACCGGGATCGCGCGGCCCGGCGAGCGGCAGGAGATGCTGCATCGCGTGCGGGTTCATCATCGCGATCGCGCCGCTGCTGTCGCACTCGATCAGGCCGACGGGGCAGGCGTACAGAAACTCGAGAAGCTCTTCCTCGCTCGACCTATCGCTCATCGAAGCGGCTTAGCGTTCGATGAGGATATAGCGGCGCGCAATGCCGGGTGTCGCGAGCAGACGCAGCCGGACCCTGGTCGGGCGCATCCGCAGCGTGAGGACATAGGGGACGATGTCGTCGATCTCGGGCTCGTCCTCGAACCGCTGCGCGACCATAAAATTGTTCATGCACTGCGCCACCGCATCGAAGAACGGCACGCCCATGACGGTCGCGGGATCCAGGCCCGACATCCGCGCCTCGGTCGCGTTATAGACCTGGACGAGCGTGTCGGCATTAAACCCGACCACCCCGAACGGCAGGGTGTCGCGGTCCTCGACGCGCATCGTGTCGAGCTCGGGCAGCGCGACATTATCAAAACTGTATTGTTCCAGTACCATAGCCACGGTCTCCCTGCGACTGCGCTATGGGGCGGCGGGGTTAAGCATAGCCTAAGATCACCTGTTTCTTACAACGGCACGCACGTGACTCGCGCCTCGACCGCGAACCGGACGAGCTGCGCCAAGCTGGTCGCGCCCGTCTTGCGCATGAGATGCTCGCGGTAGGTTTCCACCGTGCGCGGGCTGATATCCAGCCGCGTCGCGATCTGTTTCGCGGTCAGCCCCTCGACGATCTGGCGCAGGACCTGGCGTTCGCGGTGCGAGAGCGACTCAAGGCGCTGCTCGAGCAGGGTCGACTGCAGGATCCGGTCGCGGACCGCCGCCACCGCGCCGAGCAGCCGTTGTGCCTCGAACGGCTTTTCGAGCAGGTCGGCGGCGCCTGATTTCATCGCCGCTACCGCCATCGGGATATCCGCATGACCGGTGACGAGGATCACCGGGTCCGACCGATCGAGCGATGGGAGGGTCTGCAACAGCTCGAGACCGCTGAGGCCGCCCAGCGCGACGTCGCTGAGGATGATCCCGGGCGGAAGCCGCGGAAGGTCGCGGATGAACGCCTCGACGCTGGGGAAGGATCGGGTCTCGAACTCCTCCAGCGCGAGGAGCATTTCGAGCGAGCGGCACATCTGGGGCTCGTCATCGATGATGTAGATCGGCCGGTCACGCGGCATGGGCGACCATTTCTCCACTGGACCCAACAATACCAGGACGTTGTGGCAACGAGACGCGGAAGGTCGCGCCGCCGTTGCTGTTCGTCGCGGCGGTGATCGTCCCCTCATGCGCGTCGACGATCGCGCGGCAGATGGCGAGCCCGACGCCGAGACCATGAGGCTTGCTGGTCCGGAACGGGGCAAAGATCGCCTGTTCCTGGCCGGGTGCGATGCCGGGGCCGGTGTCCGAGACGGTGATCGTGCAATGCCCGTCCGGCCCCGAGACCGCGCGCAGGTCGATCACGCGGATCGCCGTGTCGGACACCGCATCGGCCGCATTGGCGATCAGGTTGAGCAGGACCTGCTGGATCTGGATCGCATCGATCCACAATTCGCCGAGATCGGGCGCGATATTGACCTTCAGCTCTGCTCCGGCCTGACGGACCGCGAGCATGCCGAGCATCGCCCCCTCCGCGATGATGTCGCGCGCATCGACCCATTGCGCCTGCAGCGGACCGCGCTCGACGAACCGGCGCAGCCTTTTGAGCACGGCGGCCGCACGGAAGATCTCCTGGACCGCGCCGTCGAGCGCCGCGCCGACCTCGTCTACGTCGCGGCCGCGCGCCAGCGCCGCCTGCGCGACGGTGGCGAAATTCGCGGCGGTCGCCAGTGGCTGGTTCAGTTCATGCGCGATCGCCGAGCCGAGCTGGCCGAGCGCCGTGGCGCGTGCGAGCTGGTGGAGCTCCGCCTGCAACAGCGCGAGCCGTTCGGCGGCGGCGACCTGTTCGGTCTCGTCACGGAGATGGAGCGTGCGCAGCCCGGTCGCGGCGAACGGCAGCGGCCCGCTCGACAGCGACAGCGCGAGACGCGTGCCATCGGCGCGGCACAGCTCGTGCGCGGTCGCGGTGTCGCCGGACAGGTCGGGCAGGCCGGGGAGCAGGTCCGCGAGCCGCAGGCGTCCGGTATCGGGGTCGGTGATCCCCAGGATGCCGCGCGCGCTCCGGTTGATCGCGAGCACGTCGCCCCCCGCGTCGACGATGAGCATTGCCGCGGGGGTGGTGTTGAAGATCGAGTGGAGACAGAGTTCACGCTGGTGCGACCGGCCCTGCGCGAGGCCGGCGCGCTGGCGCAGCAGCGTCATGCGACCACCGAACAGCGCGAGGATGATCGCAAAACCGGTCACGACCAGCGTGTTCAGCGGCGTCACGAGCGGATGGTGCGCGCTGAACACCAGTGCGGTGGGAATCGTCGTCGCGGCGCCCACGCACGCGGTCAGCGCACCCCCCAGGACGGCGCCGATCGCGATCGCCGCCAGCGCGAAGGTGAAGGGCAGGTCGATTCCGAACAGGTGGCGGCCGACCGCCGTGGCGACCAGCGCGGCGCTGCCGAACCCCACGCCCTGCAGCAGGTTCCAGCGCCAGTCGGACGCGGTCTCCTGCTGGTCGACGATGGCCCATAGCCGCTGCACGATCGCTCCAAATTCGAATCCGCCGGAAAGAACCAAAATGCTACGCTTTCCGCATAGGGGTTTCCAGACACCGGCCGGGGTCTTCGCGCAGTGCAACCGTCTCAAATTGAAGCAAAGCCGGTGTGGTGGTCATGGTGTGCCAAGCCTGAACAGAATGTCTGGGGTCCGTATCCGTACGGACTTGCCTAAGACCCGGCGTGGTCGCAGCCTCGGCCAATGGTCTAGGCAGCTTTGGTAAGATTATCGCGTAATATTACAAAAACATCCAATGGAGGGGCGTCATGAATGAGCAGATCATTCGCAATGATGAATTGGATAGATCCAACGCTATTGTCGCAAGCAATGCCGAAATATTCCGCTACGCCATATCGAGTATTCTCAGCCAGCAGCATCTAGCCGATACGGTTCTGACGACATCGAACTGGAGCAGCGTCCAGGCGCATCTCCTGAGGGCGCACTGCACCAAGCTCGCCGTCATCAATACCGATGTTCTGAACGGCCAGGGTCACGGGATGATGCGCCGGCTGCGCCTGTCCTACCCGCACCTTCGGATCATCGTCGTCGGGCAGACGCGCGAGCGGATGAAGATCCTGTCGCTGATCAGCGCGGGTGCGCACGCCTATATCCTCGAATCCATGCCGATGGACGAGATCGCCAAGGCGGTGCGGATGGTCGCCGCGGGTCACATCTACCTGCCCGACATGGTCGGCGACCTGTCGATGCCCGAACCGGAGTCGGCACGGCCCGCAGGCGCGCTCACCCGGCGGCAGCAACAGGTGCTGCAACTGCTCGTCGGGGGCGCGTCGAACAAGGAGATCGCGCATGCGCTCAACCTCGCCGAGGGGACGATCAAGGTGCATCTGTCGGGGCTGTTCAAGGCGCTCGGGGTGCACAACCGGACCGGTGCGGTCGCGTCGGTGCATGCGCAGGCCTATTGAGCCGGCCTGCAACCATGCCGCGCGGCGACCCGCCCGGGCCCTGCATCGTCCATGGTCTTAGACCGAGCGGCCTACTTGATCCTGCAGCAGCGTCTGGCACCTAAATACCGGGAAATCGGGCAGATATTGCGCTGCGCGAACGTCATGGGGATAGTCGATGGAGCGCCGGGACTTTCTGAAGATTGGGGCCGGCGCAACGACGGTGGCGCTCGCCGCGACGGCGCAGCAGATGATCACGCCGACCGACACGCCGCTCAGCAGCCCGGCGCCGACGCCGATGTCGCTGTCGGGCTCGTCCGATCTTGCGCAGTCGCTCCGGCTGGTCATCGAACCGGTCGAGAAGGAGATGATCGACGGCAAGATCGTCTACATGGTGTTCTATTTCCACGAGAGCGGCCAGCCGCAGCCGGTGCTGCGGTACCGCGAGGGCGAACCCGTCTCGATCAGCGTCACGAACAACGACCTCGTCCCGCACGGTTTTGCGATCACCGGCATCCCGCAGGCGACGGTGCCCGAAATTCCCCCCGGCCAGACGCGGCAGGTGCCGGATTTCGTCGCGCCGGTCGGCGGCTCCTATCTCTATCACGACCCGTATGAGCCGCCGCTCAACCGCATCCTCGGGCTGCACGGCGCCTTCATCGTCGACCCTGCGCTGGGCACGACGGTCGCGGGCTCGGCGACGCCGTTCAGCCGCGCGATGCACACGCCGCAGATCGCCGCGGTGTTCGATGCGTTCGGGCGGCACCCGCGCTTTCCCGGCGAGCGGTGGAAGGCGGGGGATCCGGCCCGCGACAAGCTGTGGCTGTTTTCGCAGACCGATTCGGCGATCAACGCGCGCGTGGCGGCGGGGTATCGGATATCGGGCCAGGCGCTGATCGATGCGTTCCTGCCCGATTATTTCCACATCAACGGCCTGAGCGGGTTCGATACCGCGGTCCACGACACCACAGCCAGCGTCGACAGGGCGGCCGCGCAGGCGATCGAGCCGGTCGGGAAACAGGGTCAGCCGACGCTGTTGCGGGTGATGAATGCAGGGCTGTGCACGCATTCGGCGCACATCCACGGCAATCACCTGTTCGAATGTACCGAGGCGGACGCGAGCGGCGTCCCCTATTGCGAGACCAACGTCTATGAACGCGACGTGTGGATCATGCGGCCGATGGACCGCAAGGACATGATCCTGCCGTTCGAGCGGCCGCCCGACGTGCCGGTCTGGCCGCCGAGGGAGGAGCCGTTCCCGCTGAAATACGTCATGCACTGCCACACCGAGATGTCGCAGACCGCGGGCGGGGGCAATTATCCGCAGGGACTGGTCACGCACTGGACGATGACCAGCCCGATCTACGCCTTCTGATCCGGTCGAGACGATGGGGAATGACCATGGGCGATGAGAGTATCAGTCCGTCGGGGATCGACTGGACCAAGACCGCGGCACAGGGCGTCACCAATTTCCAGACGTTCGGGTGCAACGTCTTCAAGGCGAGCCTGCCGACACCCGACCGGCTGACGCCCGACATCAGCTTCGTCCGGCAGGTGACGACCAGCGGCACTCTGGTCGCGCCCGACGGGGTACGGCTGCGCTACTGGGCGTTCGAGGATCCGGCGAGCGGCATCAAATCGCCCTATCCCTCGCCGCTGATGCGCGTGCGGCAGGGGCAGATCGTGCATGTCACTTTGCTCACCGCCAAGCATGCGCACACGATCCATCATCACGGGATCGAGCCTACGACGATGCATGACGGCGTCGGGCATGTGTCGTTCGAGGTGGCGAATCAGTTCACCTATCAGTGGAAAGCGTCGAGTCCCGGCACCTTCTTCTATCATTGCCACCGCAACACCCCGCTGCATTTCGAGATGGGGATGTTCGGCGGGCTGATCGTCGATCCGCCGGAGGGGCCCGGCTATCTCTATTCGTCGCCGATGGCGAATGCGCCCTACCAGCGCTATCAGGTCGAGCGGCTCTGGGTGTGCGACGACATGGATGCGCGCTGGCACAATGTGCTGAGCAACAACCATGATGCGGGCATGTGCGGCGAAAATGTCGGGCTGAACCGGTTCGAGCCCAAATATTTCCTGATCAACGGTGTGTTCCCGACCAAGACGATGACCGATCAGAAGGTCGCGGCGAAGGCGCGGGTCGGCGACACGATCCTGATCCGGCTGCTCAACGCGAGCTACTCGATCCTTCGGGTGACGTTCCAGGTGCCGGTGACCTGCGTGTCGTGCGACGGGCACCGGCTGGGCAAGGAGAGCTGGAATGCGCCGATCGTCTTTCCCGCAGGCACGCCGATCGAGCTGACCAGCGCCGCTCGGCTCGATTTCCTGATCACCGCGACTCAGCGCGGCGCGATCAACGCAACGATCGAATATCTCCACTGGATCACCCGCCGCGTCCAGGACAATGGCCGCGGCGTGGCCAAGACGCAGATTGTCGTATCATGACCACATTCCCGACCCGATCCGCCCCCCCGTCCGCCTCCCCGTCCGCACGTCCCGGCCATGCGACGCATGCGGCAATGCCCACGCAACTGGGCGGGGCGTTCGACTTTTCCGATGTCGCAGGCCGCCCGATCGGGCCTTCGGACTTTCGCGATCGCTGGACGTTGCTGTTCTTCGGTTACAGCCGCTGCCGCGCAAGCTGCCCGATGGCCATTCCGCGGATGGTGCAGACGGCCGAACGGCTGCGCCAGTCGGGGATCGCGGCGCGTGCGCTGTTCGTCGACATCGACGTACCGCCGCTCGGCGTCGTGCGATTCCGCCGGCCGGGCGCGGCGGCGGCGATGGCGCTGCAGGCGCCGCCGCATCATGGTCATGGCGAGCTCGACCGCATTGCCGCGATGCGCGCGCTGGCCAAGAAGTTCGACGGGCGGCTGGTGGTCGCGACCGGCACGCGTGCGCAGCTGAACGCGGCGACGCAGGCGTTTAACGTCGCGCGCGAGCACATCCCGCCAAGGCCCGGCGAGATGGGGCACAGCATCAACCATTCCTCGCTCATCTATGTCCTCGCGCCCGACACGCGTGTCGCGGGCTATGCGATGCACGACCAGCCGTCGGTCGCGCTCGAGGACATGATCCGTCATCTGGCACGCCGCCGGGGCTGACCCGGCGGCTCTTGTGTCCAGTATCGTCTCGACCGGCTGACCCGCTCGCCGGATCGGGACCCCGCCGCCGGAACGAGCCCCCCCTCACTGGCGGCGGGGTAGCGCCGCGCATGGCCCCGCTCGACCTCGCACAGACCGGGATCCGAAGCGTGTTCGGGTCCATCGCCAGGCGGAACGCCCGCGAACCCGGCCGTTCGGCCTAGGACAGGGCCTAGGCTGCCAGGGCCCGGCGTAGGTCCTTCATGGGCCTTATCCCGCCGAACGAAGAATGGAAGGTTGGCGTCACGACGTGTGCCGGTCTTCGATCACGACCCGATCACGATCGCTCGAGACGTTTCGCGTTTCGTCATTCAGAGGGGAAATTGCATCATGTCTGGTGACTTTACCGTCGATCTGGGAGATCTGAACTTCATCCTGGCGCAGATCAGGATCAGCGAGCGCAATGCCGCTGGCGAGTCACTCGCGGATATCCTGGGCCCCCAGGCGCAATTGATCCCCTATGGTCTGCGGACCGTCGATGGCAGCTACAACAATTTGCTGCCGGGCAATGCGGTGCTGGGCGCGGCGGACCAGCTGCTGCCGCGGCTGACGACGCCGGTGTTCCGCAATCTGAACGACGGCGCCACGTTCGGCACCGGGCCCGGCGGGCCGGTCCTGACCAACACCGATTATGGCACGCCGGGCAGCGTGGTCGATGCCGATCCGCGGCTGATCAGCAACCTGATCGCCGACATGACCAACAGCAATCCCGCGGCGATCGCCGCCTGGTACGTCAACGCGCATGCGCAGGCGGCCTATGCCGATGCGCATGGCGGCGACGCGCCGCCCGATGGCTATATCCCGACCAACGAGGAACTGGCGTCGATCCCGAACCTGTCGCCGGACATCGGCCTGTCGCCGTCGTTCAACGCGTGGATGACGTTCTTCGGCCAGTTCTTCGATCATGGGCTCGACCTGATCACCAAGGGCGGCAACGGCACGGTGCTGATCCCGCTCCAGCCCGACGATCCGCTCTATGTCCCCGGCGGCCCCAATTTCATGCCGCTGACCCGGTCGACGCAATATGACGCCAACGGCAACCCGGTCGTCGGCGGGACCGAGACGGTCAACACGACGACGCCGTTCATCGACCAGAACCAGACCTATACCTCGCATGCGTCGCATCAGGTGTTCCTGCGCGAGTATAAATTCTCGGTCGATTCCGACGGCGACGGGGTCAAGGATTCGCATGCGATCTCGACCGGGCGGCTGCTCGACGGCGCGATCGGCGGGATGGCGAACTGGGCCGAGACCAAGGCGCAGGCGCTCACGATGCTCGGCATCCGGCTCGACGACTACGACGTGCACAATGTGCCGCTGCTGCTGACCGACGCGTACGGCCGGTTCATCCCCGGCGCGAACGGCTATGCGCAGATCATGCTGAAGGACGGCACGCTGCTCGAGGGGACGGCCGAGGGCGTGGCGGTTCCGGCCAATGCCTATTTCACCGGCCACGCGTTCCTCAACGACATCGCGCATCATGCCGAGCCGGTGCTGGTCGACCTCGATCACAATCCGGCGACGCCCGCGGTGCGGCAGACCGCCGATACGGACATGCTCGACTTTAATGGCGACGGCGTGTCCGACGAGGCCGACCTGGTCGCGGGCGAGGGGCGGATCGTCGATGTGGATGGCGACCACGCGATCACGCTCGACGACCTGCGCGACGTCAATCTGGACGGCGTGATCAACGCGCGCGACCTGATCGCCGACGACAACAACCCGCTGACCTATGACGACGAGATGCTCGACGCGCATTTCGTCACGGGCGATGGCCGCGGCAACGAGAATATCGGGCTGACCGCGGTCCACACGGTCTTCCATTCCGAGCACAACCGCGTGGTCGAGGCGGACAAGCTGACGATCATCGCATCGGGTGACCTTGCCATCGTCAACGAATGGCTGCGGCCCGCCGCGGACGGCACGCGCAGCGCGATCACGCAGGCGGAGCTCGATGCGATCGGGGCGCTGACCGGGACGGCGAAGACGCAGGCGATCGCCGCGCTCGACTGGGATGGCGAGAGGCTGTTCCAGGCGGGGCGGTTCAGCACCGAGATGCAGTATCAGCATCTGGTGTTCGAGGAATTCGCGCGCCGGATCCAGCCCAATATCGATCCGTTCATCTTCAGCAACACCGCCGACATCGACCCTGCGATCACCGCGGAGTTCGCGCACGCCGTGTACCGGTTCGGCCATTCGATGCTGACCGACACGATCGAGATCACCGATCCGACGCTGTCGACGCAATCGCTGAGCCTGGTCGAGGCGTTCCTGAACCCGCAGGCCTTTGGCGAAGCGGGTCTGGATCCCGTCACCGGCGAGGAGGATGCCGAAATCGCCGCCGGCGCGATCATCCGCGGGATGACGCGCGTCGAGGGGAGCGAGATCGACGAGTTCGTGCCCGATTCGCTGCGCAATTTCCTGGTCGGGCTGCCGCTCGACCTCGCCGCGCTCAACATCGCGCGCGGCCGCGATGCGGGGGTGGCGGCGTTCAACGTGGTGCGTGCGCAGCTCTATGCCTCGACCAACGATTCGCAGCTCAAACCCTATACGAGCTGGTTCGACTTCGCGCAGAACATCAAAAACCCGCTGTCGATCGTCAATTTTGTCGCCGCCTATGGCACGCATCCGCTGATCACCGGCGAGACGACGCTGGAGGGCAAGCGCGCCGCCGCGACCCTGCTGGTGATGGGCGGCGCGGATATCGTCGTCCATGCGAATGCCGCGATGGGCGTCGAGGAGCACACGCTGCAGGCCCCGGCCGATCGGCTCAACTTCCTGCAGAGCAAGGGCAACTGGGCGCCCAGCATCGTCGACGGGGTTAATAGCCACGAAACCGGGCTGAACCTGGTCGATCTGTGGATCGGCGGTCTGGCCGAGGAGAAGATGGAATTCGGCGGGATGCTGGGTTCGACGTTCAACTATGTGTTCGAACACCAGCTCGAAAGCCTGCAGAACGGCGACCGCTTCTATTATCTCAGCCGCACCCAGGGCATGAACATGCTCAACGAGCTCGAGAAGAGCAGCTTCGCCGATCTCGTCATGCGCAATTCCGACCTGGGCGACGTGCATTCGACGCATGTCGACGGGCAGATCTTCAACACCGCGGACTATATCCTCGAACTTGATCCGCTGACGCCGCAGGTCACCAATATCGGCGAGGACGGCACGTATCTGGCGGGCGGCACGTTCGATCCGGTCTGGGAGGACAGTTTCCAGCAGGCGTTCGATCCCAAGGTGGATCGGATCGCCCCGGGCGAGGACGTCGACGGCGACGGCCATGACGATGGCGGGATGCTGAAATATAGCGGTGGCGAGCATGTCGTGCTCGGCGGGACCGAGGGCAATGACCGGCTCTATGGCGACAAGGGCATCGATACGCTGTGGGGCGATGGCGGCGACGATTACCTGAACGCGGGCACGGAGTCCGATCAGGTCTATGCTGGTGACGGCGACGACATCATCGAGGATCCGTTCGGCGACGATTTTCTGCGCGGTGGTGAGGGCAATGACGTCGTCAGCGGCGGCTCCGGGCTCGACATCATGTTCGGTGGCGGAGGCCAGGACTTCATGGTCGGCGGCACCGACGCGAAGGAGATGTTCGCCGGCCGCGGCAACGACTTCCTGCTGGGCGGCAGCGGCAGCGACGGTCTGATGGGCAATGAAGGCGACGACTGGATCGAGGGCGGCGACGGCTTCGACAGCGTGACGGGCGAAAATTCGAACCTGTTCTTCAACAGCCCGATCATCGGCCACGACATCCTGAACGGCGGCGGCAACGACACCGATTATGACGGGGAGAGCGGCGACGACATCATGATCCAGGGGGCGGGGATCCAGCGCAACAACGGCATGGCCGGGTTCGACTGGGTCATTCACCAGGGTGATACGACCGCCGCCAATTCGGATCTGGGGCTGAGTGCCGCGGTCAACCAGCAGGCGTTCACGCTGCGCGACCGCAACGACCTGGTCGAGGCGCTGTCGGGCTGGAAATATGCCGACACGCTGACCGGCCGGCAGATCCCGCTCGGGCTCGTCAGCACGGGCGCCAATTTCCCGGACCTGCTCGGCGACGACAATCCCCGGATCCTCGGCAACAACCTGTACGAGGACGGCGTCCGGCTCATCACCGGTCTGCGCGAACTGCTGAGCTTCAAGACCTGGGATGCGAGCGATGCCGATGCGCTGGTGATGGACGGCAGCTCGACCGACGACCTGCTGATCGGCGGCGGCGGCGCGGACGTCATCAAGGGGCGCGCGGGCAACGACGTCATCGACGGCGACGCCTTTATGCACGTCTTCATCAGCGTGCGCGAAAACAAGGACGGGTCGGGCGCCGAGCTGTTCCGCGCGGATTCGCTGACGGAGATCCAGGCGCGGCTGCTGAACGGGACGATCAACCCCGGCCAGCTCGTCGCGTCGCGCGAGATCGTCTACCGCGAGACCGTCAATGGCTATGCCACGGGTGCGGCGACGATCGCCGGCGGGCTGGATACCGCGGTCTATATCGGCAACCGCTCCAACTTCACGATCACGCTGCGGCCCGATGGGCGGGTCAGCGTCGTCGACAATATCGGCGACGAGGGCAGCGACATGCTGCGCAACGTCGAGCGGATCCAGTTCGCCGACAGCGTCGCGGAGATCAACCGTCAGCATGTCGGCACCTTCGGAATCGACAATGCGGCACCGGAGCTCGATCAGGTGCTGACGGTCACGGCGGGCAACTTCATCGATTATGACGGCACGACCAGCTTTGCGCGGCAGTGGCAGCGTGACGTCGAAGGGACGTGGACCGATATCGCGGGGGCGACCGGCGACACGTATCAGGTCACGGTCGACGATATCGGCCAGGCGCTGCGCGTCGCGACCAACTATACCGACAATCGCGGGTTCAGCACGCAGGGGACGAACCAGCCGGAACAGGTAGTCTATTCCGACGCGACGATGGCGGTGGCGATCCCCGATTACGCGATCCTCGGCGACGAGGAGGCCAACACGCTCACCGGCACGGCGGACAGCGACCTCATCTTCGCGCGTGGCGGCGATGACACGCTGCTCGGGCTGGACGGGGACGACCGGCTGTTCGGCGAGGCGGGGAATGACAGCCTCGACGGCGGCAGTGGCGCCGACCGGATGGCGGGGGGGCTGGGCGACGACACCTATGTCGTCGACGACGCCGGCGACACGGTCGTCGAGGGCAGCCTGGGCGGCACCGACACGGTGACCAGCAGCATCAGCTACACGCTGGGTGCGAACGTCGAGACTCTCGTGCTCGACGGCACCGCGGGGATCAGCGGTACCGGCAATGGCGGCGACAATGTGCTGACCGGCAACGGTGCCGCCAACACGCTGACGGGGCTCGCCGGCGCCGATTTCCTCGACGGGGGAGCGGGCGCCGACACCATGGCGGGCGGGTTGGGTGACGACACCTATGTCGTCGACAGCACCGGCGATGTCGTCAGCGAAAGCGGGGGCGACGGGACCGACACCGTCATCAGCAGCATCGCCTACACACTCGCGACGGGGCTGGAAAACGTCACGCTGACCGGGATCGCGGCGCTGAACGCGAACGGGAACGCGGCCGCGAACATCGTCACCGGCAATGACGGGGACAATAGTCTGGCGGGGCTCGCGGGGGACGACCGGCTGACCGGCGGCGGCGGCAACGACCGGCTGGACGGCGGTACCGGTGCGGACACGATGGCGGGCGGGCTCGGCGACGACACCTATACGGTCGACAATGTCGGTGACGCCGTCGACGAGAGTGATGGCGGCGGCGTCGATCTGGTCAACAGCAGCGTGAGCTTCGCGCTGGCGGCCGGGGTGGACAATCTCACGCTGACGGGCAGTGCGGCGATCAACGCGACGGGCAATGCCGATGCCAATGTCCTGACGGGCAATGCCGGGGTGAACCGGCTGACCGGGCTGGACGGCGCGGACATTCTGCGCGGGCTTGCGGGGAACGACCAGCTGTTCGGTGGCGGCGGGGCGGACGACCTCGATGGTGGTACCGGTGCGGACAGCCTGTCCGGCGGCACGGGTGACGACATCTATACGGTCGACAGTGTCGGCGACGTCGTCGACGAAACCGACGGCGACGGCGTCGACCTGGTCAAGAGCAGCGTGACCTTCACGCTCGCCGCCGGTGTTGAGAATCTGACGCTGACGGGGAGCGGTTCGCCCAGCGCCACGGGCAACGCCGCCGCCAACATCCTGACGGGCAATGGTGCGGCGAACACGCTGACGGGTCTCGACGGCGACGACACGCTGATCGGGCTGTCGGGCAACGACCGGCTGAACGGCGGTGCGGGGGCGGACATCCTGAACGGCGGCACCGG
The DNA here is from genome assembly GCF_017876865.1 of Sphingomonas sp. PvP018. Taxonomy (NCBI): domain Bacteria; kingdom Pseudomonadati; phylum Pseudomonadota; class Alphaproteobacteria; order Sphingomonadales; family Sphingomonadaceae; genus Sphingomonas; species Sphingomonas sp. PvP018. The sequence goes on from NZ_JAGIOU010000001.1 coordinate 2,999,754, forward strand.
TTCGGACATCATGACCGGCGGCAACGGCGACGATCTCTATAGCGTCGACACGACCGGCGACATCGTCGACGAGACCGCCAGCGACGGTATCGACACCGTCACCAGCAGCATCACCTACACGCTCGGCACCGGCGTCGAACGCCTCACCCTGACCGGGACGGGGGGAATCGCGGGGCGGGGCAATGCCGCCGATAACGTCATCACCGGCAATGATGGCGCCAACGCGCTGTCGGGCTTTGCCGGCAACGACCAGCTGTTCGGCGGTGCGGGCACGGATACGCTCGACGGCGGCACGGGCCAGGACGTGATGTCGGGCGGGCGTGGCAATGACAGCTATGTCGTCGACGATATCGGCGACGTGGTCGACGAGACCGGTGGGGACGGTCTCGATACGGTCACCAGCAGCGTGTCCTTCACGCTGGGGGCGGGGGTCGAGCGTCTGACGCTGAGCGGGGTGGCGGCGATCGATGCGACGGGCAGCGCGGATGCCAACATCCTGACGGGCAATGCCGGCGTCAACATCCTGTCGGGGATGGAGGGGGCCGACACGCTGCGCGGCATGGCCGGCGACGACCGGCTGTTCGGCGGCGCCGGGGCGGACACGCTCGACGGGGGCACCGGCGCGGACGTGATGGCGGGAGGCCTGGGCGACGATATCTACATCGTCGACACTCTGGGGGACAGCGTCGACGAGACCGACGGGGACGGCGTCGATCTGGTCACCAGCAGCATCACCTTCACGCTGGCCGACGGGCTCGAAAACCTGACGCTGACGGGCACGTCCGGGGTGCACGGCAACGGCAATGCCGGCGCGAACGCACTGACGGGCAATAGCGCGGGCAATATCCTGTCCGGGTTCGACGGCGACGACCTGTTGCAGGGGCTGGGGGGCAATGACCAGCTGCTGGGCGGCGCGGGGCAGGACCGGCTCGTCGGCGGCACCGGCAGCGACCGGCTGACCGGGGGCACGGGCGACGACGTGTTCGTGTTCGTGACCGGGCAGGGCAATGACACGGTGGTCGATTTCGACTTCGATGCGGCCGGGGGGCAGGACCTGCTCGATGTTTCGGGTTGCGGCATCACCGCCGCCAATTTCGGGGCACAGGTGCTGATCTCGCAGGTCGGCGTCAACACGGTGATCACGATCGGCACGCAGACGATCACGCTCACCGGGGTGAACGCGACGACGATCGACTACAGCGATTTCGGGTTCTGATCGATGATGCAGATGCTCGAGCACCGGCTGCCACTGCCGGTACGTGATGCGGTCAGGCAGTGCCGGTCGCATGTGGTGGCCGCTTTGCTGTTCAGCGCGCTGGTCAACATCCTGTACCTCGCGCCGACGCTGTACATGATGCAGGTCTATGACCGGGTGGTGCCGACCGGGGGCGTCGTCACTCTGGTGATCCTGACGCTGGTGCTCGGCGCGGCGATCGCCACGATCGGGGTGCTGGAGGCCCTGCGGTCGCGGCTGATGGTCAAGGTGTCGCTGCGGCTCGACCAGCGTGTGTCCCGGGCGATCCTGGCGCGGCTGATCGAGCGCGGTCACACCCGGCAGCGGGACCCGACGACCGCACAGGCGATGCGCGAGTTCGACACGCTGCGGCAGGTGATCACCGCGCCGACGCTGGTCGGGATCTTCGATGCGCCCTGGACGCCGATCTATGTTCTGGCCGCGGTGCTGATCCATCCGCTGCTGGGGCTGTTCATCATCGCCGCAGGCGCGTGCCTCGCGGTGCTGACATGGATGTCCGAGCGGGGGACGCGCGGGCTGATGAGCGTCGCGCACACCGCCAATGCCCGGTCGGCGATCGTCCAGGAGGATATCGCCCAGCAGGCCGAGCTCGTCCGCGCGCTGGGCATGGGCCGGGCGATGGTCGACCGGCAGATCACCGAACGCAGCGACGGGCAGGCGGCGCTGGCCGCGGCGCAGATGGCGACCGCACGCTATGCTGCGATCGCAAAGTTCATGCGGCTGTTCCTCCAGTCGCTGGCGCTGGGGCTCGCCGCGATCCTCGCGGTCCAGCGGCAGATCTCGGTCGGATCGATCATCGCCGCATCGGTGCTGCTCAGCCGTGCGTTGCAGCCGGTCGAGCTGCTGATCGGCGGTTGGTCGAACCTGCAGAGCGCGAACGAGGCGCTGAAATCGCTGAAGCAGTTGTTCGACACGGACGCGGCGGCGGCGCCCGCGACCGTCCTGCCGGCGCCGCTCGGCCGGATCACCGCGCGCAAGATCACCACGCGCAGCGGCGATGGCGCGGCGATGCTGCTGAAGGGCGTGAGCTTCGACCTGCAGGCGGGGCAGATGCTGGGCATCGTCGGCGCGTCGGGGGCGGGCAAGACGACGCTGATCCGCATCCTCGCCGGGGGTATCGCGCCCGAATCCGGACAGGTGCTGCTCGACGGCGCGGACTCGATCCTCTGGGATGCGCAGCGGCTCGCGCGGTACCGCGGTTATGTGCCGCAGGAGCCCGGCTTCCTGACGGGCACGGTGGCGCAGAACATCGCCCGGTTCGCCTATCCGAACGCGGTGGACCCGGTCTCGTTCGACCGGCGGGTGATCGACGCGGCCAAGGTCGCGGGGTGCCACGCGCTGATCCTGTCGCTGCCCGGCGGCTATGACTGTCCGATCGGGCGCGGCGGGCTGGCGCTGTCGGCGGGGCAGCGACAGCGGATCGCGCTGGCGCGGGCGATGTTCGACGACCCGCCGATCCTCCTGCTCGACGAACCCAATGCCGCGCTGGATGCGGAGGGCGAGGCGGCGCTGATGCGCGCGCTGGAGACCAGTCGCCAGCGCGGCGCGACGATCGTGATCGCGGCGCATCGCACCAGCGTGCTGGCCGCCGCGGATCGGCTGCTCGTCCTCAACGCAGGGTCGGTCGACTGCGAAGGTCCGGCCGAGGAGGTTCTGGCCGAGCTGGCGCGCCGCGCCGGCGGAAGCCGCGGCAATGTCGTCGGACTGAAGGGGGCTGTGTCATGAGCATGATCGACGATTCGGCGCGGGTAGAGATCCGGCGCGGCCTGCGCGTCGCGGCGCTGTTCTTCATCGGGCTGCTGGGGGGCGCGTCGATGATGCCGCTCGACGCCGGCGTCTATGCCCGCGGCGCGGTGATCGTGTCGGGCAAGCGGCAGGCGGTGCAGAACCGCGACGGCGGCATCGTCACGGCATTGCGCGCGGTCGAAGGCCAGAAGGTCGCCCGCGGGCAGGTGCTGCTCGAGATCGCGTCGGCGGACCTGCACGCGCTCGAACGCGGGATGACCGCCGAGCTGATGATGCTGTTCGCGCAGCGCGAACGCTTGCTCGCCGAACGCGACCGGCGCGCGGTGATGGCCGAGCCGGTCGAATTCCGCACGCTGCCGGCCGCGGACCGGGTGCTGGCGGAGGATGCGCTGCGCGGGCAGCGGTTGCTGCTGGCGGCGCGCCTGCGGACCGCGCAGACCGAGAAGGCGGTGTGGATGCGGCGCGCCCACGCCAATGCCGAACAGATTGGCGGGTTCGGCGAACAGATCGCGGCGAACCGCCGGCAACGCGCGCTGCTCGACGACGAGCTGACGGGGATGCGGGTCATCGCCGCCAAGGGCTTTGCCTCGATCAACCGGATCCGCGCGCTCGAGCGGACCCAGGCCGCGCTCGACGGCGAGCATGGCGCGCTGGGGGCACAGATCCTCCAGACGCGCGATGCGATCGGCGAAGCCGAACTGTCGGCCGCGGGCGTCGATCGCCGCCAGATCGAGGAGGTGGAGGGGAGCCTGCGCGATCTGCTGGTGCGGATGAACGAGCTGCAGCCCAAATTGCTCGCGGCGCGCGAACAGCTCGCCCGCTCGATGGTGCGCGCGCCGGTGGCCGGCACGATCGTCGGCCCGACGATCTACACCATCGGCGGGGTGGTCTCGCCGGGGCAGACGCTGATGGAAATCGTGCCCGATCGCAGGGCGCTGGTGATCGAGGTGCAGGTTTCGCCCGACGATGCCGACGACATGCGCCCCGGCCAGACGACGCAGGTCCGCTTCACCGGATTCCACGACCGCGCGATGCCCGCGCTCGACGCCCGGATCGACACGGTGTCGGCGGACAGCTTTACCGAGGAGCGGACCGGCAACCGCTTCTTCCGGGCGGAGGCGTCGTTGCTGCCGGAAAGCTATCGGACGCTCGTCGCGCTGAAGGGGCCCGGCGCGCTGACGCCGGGCATGCCCGCCGAGATCCTTGTCCCGCTCCGGAAACGGTCTGCGCTCGATTACCTGATCGGTCCGTTGAAGGAGAGCCTGTGGCGCGGCGGTCGTGAAGCCTGAGTGAGTGCGGGGTCAGGCGGCCAGCCCGTTCGCCTCGACATGCGCGGCGATGTCGCCGGCGGTGGTCCACCAGATGCGCGGATCGTTCGCCGCGCGGAGTTCGGTCAGCACGTGGGCCAGTGCGGGGACGCGGTGTGCCTGTCCCATGATATAGGGATGGAGCGCGATGCCGAGGACGAGTGGACGCCGGTCGCATTCGGACAGCAGCTGTTCGACGCCGTCGCGGATCATGGCCGCGAACGTCACCGCCTCCTGCTTGCGCGCGATGATCGCGGGCAGGTCGTTGATTTCCTGCGAATAGGGAATCGAGAGCAGTCCGCCATGAGAGGTGGCGAGCCGGGTCGGCTGGTCGTCATGTGCCCAGTCGAGGACATAACGATAGCCATTTTCGGCGAGCAGGTCCGGCGTGGCGTCGCTCTCCGAGATCCACGGCCCCAGCCAGCCGGTGGGACGCACCCCGAGTGTCGCCAGCCGCTCGGTCACGTCGGCGATCATCCGGGTCTCGTGCGGGTGCGCAAGGGATCCTTGCGCGGTCGCGTTGGTGCCGCCATGCGCCGCGATCTCGTCGCCGCGGTCGCGGCACGCCTCGGCCAGTCCCGGGCAGCGATCGAGGACGTCGGCGTTGAGCAACGCGGTGGTGCGCAGGCCCAGCCGATCGAACAGGTCGAACAATCGCCACGCCCCGACCCGGTTGCCATAATCGCGCCAGGCATAGTTCATCACGTCCGGGTCGGTCTGCGCGGGGGCCAGTTCCGGTCCCAGCCCGCCGCCGAAATCGAACACCTCGTAATTCACCCCAAAATAGATGGCGAGGCGGCGGCCGTCGGGCCAGTCATAGTCCGGGCGGTCGACGATCGGGCGATAGGCGTAGCGGCCATGGTGCGAAGTGCTCATCGCGCTGGAACGCGTGGGTCGCAGGATAGAAACGCCCTAATGCAGATACTTATCGAATCCATGATCGCAGCCGGAGCGAGCGAACCGTCGGGTCCGACCCGCTCAGCTGTCCACAGGGGCGAAACCCTCGACGGTGGCACGGTACAGATCGGCGCGGGCCTGGCTCAGGGCGGCGTCCTGGTCGTCGCCCTGGCCGACGACCAGTCCCGCGAGCGCGCGGACCGGGCCGATCCACGCGCCGCTGCCGCGCAGCCTGAGGCGGCGGGTTTCGAACGCGGCGATGGCTTCGTCGGCGAGATCGCGGGCTGCCGTCAGGGCGACGTCGGTCACGACGACGACGAATTCATTGCCGGTCCAGCGGATGATCTCCTCGTCGGGAAACACCCGTCGCAGGTTCGCGACAAAGGCGCTCAGCACATTGTCGCCGACGGCGTGACCGAAGCGCTGATTGACCCCGGCCAGATCGGCGACGCTGAAGATCATGAGGACATAGCTTCGCGCCTGTTCGGCGAGTTGTGCGAAGATCGGCCGCGCGCCCTCGGACGTCAGCGCGCCGGTGGCTGCGTCGCGCATCGGATCGTGCCGCGCCGTACCGAGCGAGCCGAGGTCGGACTGGAGCCGGGCGACGTCGCGGCGCAGCTCGGCCAGCTCGCGTTCGGCATCGGCCAGTCGCGTCACGAGCAGTGTCGCATCGGGCCAGTTCTCCGCCTCGCTCGCCATCGCGCTGACGTCGTGGCTAAGCGACCGCGTCAGCGTCTGCGCATCGGTGGTCAGCGCGCCGAGCTGGTTCGCGCGTGCGGTGACCGCGCTGTCGCGTTCGGCGGTCGTGTCGCGCTTGATCGCAAGATGGCGTTCGCTGAGCGTTTCGAGCGCGCGTGCGGTCAGCCTCAGGCCGCCATCCGTCTCGGCCGCCACGGCGCGCGCCAGATCCGATCCGGGATCGGCGACCACGGCAAGCGCGAAGGTATAATTTTCAGCAACCGGTGCGAGACGATGTGCCTCGAGAAAGGCGAGCGCGTCGCGCGCCGTACGAAAAGCCTCTGGCATGCTTGTCTCGAACCTTTTTATGTACTGGATTGTACAACGCGGGATCGCGCGCGTCCGTTTCATCCCGCCGCCCCCTAGCGCGAAAGAGCATGCGATCAATCCTTGCGCGACGATCGGTTCCGCGTTCGGGGGCGTGTCGCGGCTACGGGCGGCGGCTGATCGCGGGCGGCAACGGCGCGGTTTTTCTTATGATGGGGGGCATGTTCCGGGATGGGACGGCCCGCCGGCGCCGGTTGTCCGCTATAGAGGGGTATGTTGCGCCAAGGGGGGAGTCCGGTCGTACCGGTTTCAGTTCATTGCCGGGGTAGCCGCACCGGGCTGCTGGGCGGTGCTGCGCGCATGCTGGGGGTGCTGCGGCGACGGCAAGGTGGTGGCGGTGGCATCGCGGCGGCGGGCCGCGTTGCGCAGGCGGCGCGGTGCGTGCCGACCGGGTGGCGCCCCGATGGGATGAGCCGCGCATCTCGGCTCTGGTTTCTTCAAACCGCCTATGGCAGAGCCTTGGCCCTGCTGAGCATAAGTCGAGATTGTGGCGGGCAGGGAGCTGGCACTGTGGAAAATACTAAAGTTACCGGCACGCGCGGTGCAGTGTTCGATCGTATTGGCTCGACCTCGCATCGTCACCAACTGCGCATCGCTCTTTATATCCTGCTGGTGTTTGCTGATCTGCTCGCGGTGGTTGCTGCATTCGAGCTCGGTATATTTGCAAAATATGGCCGTTTTGCTGTTACGTCGCATATGAACGTCGTCATCGTCACGGCGCCAATATATGTGCTGACGGCGTTCAATAATGGCGCCTACTCGATTGACGTGCTGCGCAAGGCCCGGGCCGGCATCATGCGCTCGGCGACGGCGCTTTTACTAGCCTTTTCAAGCTTTTTGTTCATCTCCTACTATTTCCGGGCGGTGCAGGCGGAATCCCGCGGCGTCATCAGCATCGGAATGCTCGGCAGCTTCGTGCTTCTCGCAGTCTTTCGATTGGTCATCGATCGGTTTGTCCGCCTGACGATTGGCGGCAACGTGACCACCGATCTGGTGATCTTGGACGACGTCGAGTTCGCGGTGCCTGCACATTGCAAAGTCGTCGAGACGCGGGCCGCGAACCTTCGCCCGAACATGCAGGATCCGATGATGCTCGATCGACTCGCGCGCCAATTGCGCGGTGTCGACCGCGTCGTGATCGCCTGTCGGCCCGACAAGGAGCGCGAATGGGCGATGCTCCTGAAGGGGGCGGGCATTCGCGGCGAGATTATTTCGAACGAAATCGACCAGGTCGGCGCGATCGGGCTCGACACTTTCGTCGGGCGGTCGACCCTGGTCGTCGCGGTCGGACCGCTGAGCACGCGCAACCGGATGATCAAGCGGACGTTCGATCTGGCCTTTGCGGTGCCCGCGCTGATCGTCGTGCTGCCGCTGCTGCTGATTACCGCCGCCGCGATCAAGATCGACAGCCGCGGACCGGTCTTCTTCCGGCAGGATCGCGTCGGGCGGGGCAACGCGCTGTTCAAGGTGTTCAAGTTCCGGTCGATGCGGGTCGAGCAGTCGGACGCCAGCGGCAGCGTTTCGGCGTCCCGCACCGACGACCGGATCACGCGCGTCGGTCGCGTGATCCGCGCGACCAGCGTCGACGAGCTGCCCCAGCTGCTGAACGTGCTGCTCGGATCGATGAGCATCGTCGGGCCGCGACCGCATGCATTGGGGTCGCTGGCGGGACAGCAGCTGTTCTGGGAGGTCGATGAACGCTATTGGCACCGTCACGCGCTCAAGCCGGGGATCACCGGTCTCGCGCAGGTGCGCGGATTCCGGGGTGCGACGCATCGCCGCGACGATCTGACGCAGCGCCTTCAGGCCGATCTGGAATATATCCTGGGCTGGTCCGTGTGGCGCGACTTTGGCATTCTCGTGTCTACGGTACGGGTCGTTGTGCACCGCAACGCATTCTAGTGCACCGTAAAACACGTACAAAAAATGCCGCGGCCGCAATTTAACATACGCTTTCTTAACCACCAGTATGGCATGGTGTCGTCATGCCCCTTCACGCACCTCTTGCTAACCTGGCTGACACCGTATCGCCACATGCGGCGTTTCGTGGCGGCGATCCGCTTTCCGGCGCTACGACGGATTCGTTCGACGGGGCGCGTTCCGTCGCAGACCCGCTCGCGGCCGAGCTTCAGGTCGTCGACCCGCGTGCCGCCAACCCGTTGGCCGGCGACCGGATCGATTACGAGAACTGGCTCCTTCCGGTCGAGCCCGCCTCGTTGGGTGAACGCGCGATCCGGGCCGGTTCGACCATCGCCGGCGTGGCGGTCTTCGCCGCGGCGCTCGCTGGTGTCCTTGCCTGGATCATCTAGCGTGCGGGCGGAGATGACGGCGATCGAGCCGGTGGCCGAGCGCCGGCGAAAGCCGAGTCGTGCGGCAATAGCGCGCGCGAGCACGGTTCGTGCCGCCGATGCGCGGGCGATCGACGTCCGTGTCGAGGATCTGTCCGAAGGCGGTTTCCGTTTTTCCAGCGCCAGCGTCCTGCCGGTCGGCGCCCATATCCGCGTCGGCCTGGCCGGTGCGGGGCAGGCGACGGCGCGGATTGCGTGGCGCGACGGTGAAGCGCATGGCTGCGCGTTCCAGCCCCTGCTGACGAACGACCAGATCCAGTCGGCCTTCACGCACACGATCTGCGAGTCCGCAGTGCTGTCGTTGATCCCCGACAGCGCGGTGGTGCCGATGCCCGCCGCGGGTGCGGCGCTGGCGCCGCCGCAGCGCTTTGCAGCGCCGGTGCGGCTTATCCTGCTGGTCGTGGCGAGCTGCGCATGCTGGGCTCTCGCGACGCTGCTGCTGCGCGGACTTTCATCGTTCTGAACCGACGCTGACGCTGGTGTGGTGGTCTGCGCGTTGCAGCCCTGCTCCGGGGGCGTTTGCCGGCCTTGCCGACCCGTTGAACGCACAAGATTTTCAGGATCTTAGCTAATTTCGCGCTAGTCTAGATATTAGTATTGATTATTTATGACCCCTGTCCCATGTTGAGACAAGACGGTTGAAACGACCGCTGAGGAGAGTGTTCATGACTGCGCTTCCCGGCCCGGCTATCCAGGCCCCATCCTATCCCGAAATCCCCTCGGCCGTGCTCGGTCTTATCACTGGCCTCGCGGTTAGCGTTGCGCTCTGGGCACTGATCGTCCTGATGGCGTTCTTCCTGGCCTAATTTCAAGCACATGGGCGGTCGCTAATCTCGCGTCCGCCTGTGTCTGACGATTCCGGTCGTCGAATTGCCAAAGTGCTTCGGCGCTCGAGATATGACCGTTCGCCTTCGCCGTAGTGTCCGCGGTGATTCTCAGCCCTGAGCGTTCGCCCGACCCGCTTGAAGCAACAGGGCTTGTTCGCTCGCGGTAAACTCGGCTTTGGCGATGTGGGCATAGTGATCGATGCCGAGCGACGATGCGCTCCTCCTCAGCGAATCGCCCCGGAAAACGCGGCTAAGTACCTCGATGTTCTCAGCCCTGCACGCCGCGTTTCCGCAGGACATCTTCATACACATCGGCGAACTGCCGCGCGACGCTGCGCCAGTCATAGGCCAGACTCGCGGCGATGTTGTTTCCTCGGTTCGACTCATAGGCGGCGCTCGCATCGCGGTGCGCGGCTTCGATCCGGGCCGCGCCCGCCTCGACATCGTCAATGTCGAACAGGATGCCGCTGCCGGACGAGCGGACCAGCCGACGGAACGGCGGGATGTCGCTGACGATCGGGGTCAGGCCAGCGGACAGGCCTTCGACCACACTCAGCCCGAAGCCTTCGTAGCGTGACGCCGAGCCGATATAGCTGGCCTCGCCGATCAACGCCTTGATACCCTCGTCACTGGGCGAGGGCACGAGCGTGACCGCCCGTTCGGTACCGGTCCGGCGCATATGCTCCTCGATCTGTGCAGGCGTGACGTCGGCCGGGCCGCCCGCGATGATCAGCCGCCAGTCGCCGTGAAGCCGGCCGAGCGCGGCCACGAGGTCGATCAGGCCGGTGATGTTCTTGTTCGAGGAAAAGCGGCCGATATAGATCATCGTCCGGGTCGGCTGTGGCGACCCTGCACCCTGCCACTTGCCGATATTGACGCCATTCTCGATCGTCACCGTCTTGCTCGCGGCGATCTCGTTGAACCGGGCGGCGTCGCTTTCGCTCGAGGCGATGATCCGGTCATAGGCGAGCGACGAAGCGCGCGTGACGCTGGCGAAATAGGCGAGCTTCAGCCGGCTGGCGAAATCGGTGTGGAAGAAGCCGCCATGCGTCGAGGCGACCATCGGCCGGCGGTGGAGCGGGCGGGTGAGCGCCATGCCGTCGAAGAACGAATCGATCGCATGGACATGGACGATGTCCGCCTGACCGAGATGCTGCAGCACGGTGGGCGCGAGCGGATAGCGCGTCGAGCCGCGGAACGGGATTCGCTGCACGGGCACGCCCTGATAGGTGTCGCGCGGCGGCAGCGTCGCGTCGAGACGCGAAAACTGCCGGTCGAGCGTGACCACCGACGTCGTGATTCCGCAGTCCCGCTTGAGCGCGACCGCGAGATTGCTGACGGCGTCTTCCAGCCCGCCAATGGCCGGATAAAATTGACGAACGACGTGAAGAACGTGCATCGGCTTCCCAACGTGATCCAGATTGCCAGCCCCTTTGTCTGATTACGGCCAACCGTCCAGCCCAAAGTCGATGGAGTGTCATGCATGTCCGATAAGCCAGCGCCGGCGCAGCCAAAGCGTTCCCGTGTCGTCATCCTGTCGGCATTTCAGGATTACCGGACGCCCAAGCGCGCGAGCATCCACCAGGTCGCGCATGCGCTGGCGCAGGATGGCTGCGACGTGTCGTTCATCTCGACCCGGTTCAGCCTGATCTCGAAGCGGAAGGGCGATTCGCGCCTGTTCCTGTGGGACCAGGCCAATGCTTGGCACAAGGTGGACGGCGTCAATTGCTATCTCTGGCGGACGCCGCTGCATCCCTTTGCGACCAACAACGCGGTCGCCGATGCGGTGATGGCGAAGCTGTTTCCGCTGTTCGCCAGGCTGCCCAATGCCGATATCGACGGCGCATTCCAGGCGGCGGACTATATCGTCATCGAATCGAGCGTTGCAGCGATCTTCATCGACCGGATCAAGCGGCTCAACCCGACCGCCAAGATCATCTATTACGCCACCGACCGGCTCGATACCGTCGGTGCGCACCCCTATGTCCGCCGCCATCTGGTGAAGAATGCGCGGCATATCGACCATGTCTGCCTGCGGTCGACCAAGATGGTGTCGGATTTCCTGTGGGCGAAGGATCGCCTGTACCGTGCCGAATTCGGGATCGATCCCGCCGACTTCGAGACCGTCGGGCCGTCGCCCTATACTGCGCAGCGCAATGCCGTAGCGGTCGGGTCGATGCTGTTCGACGAAAGCTTCTTCCATGCGGTCGCGCCGCAGTTTCCCGATGTGCATTTCCACGTGATCGGCTGCGGGAAGAGCTTCAAGGGGCCCGACAACGTGTTCGTCCACAAGGAAATGCCGTTCCGCGCCACGCTGCCCTATATCAAGCATGCGAGCATCGGCATCGCCCCCTACCGGCTGGCGCCGGGGGTCGAGTATCTTGCCGAGTCGAGTCTGAAATTGGGACAATATGAATATCTGCAGATCCCCGCGGTCTGCCCCGATTTCGCGGTCGGAGCGAACCCGTTCCGCGCCGGCTATGTGTCAAACGATCCGGCGTCGATGATCGCGGCGACCGAAAAGGCGCTGGCGCTGGCGGGGCAGGTGCCCGCGCGGCATTTCTCGACCTGGACGGAGGTCGCCGACCGCGTGCTTCGTCCCGAAAACTACCCTGACGCCCGCATCGTCGCGGACTGAATGAGCGGGGCTGGCGCGTCGCCCGCGGGCGCGGGCCGGCCCGCCAACCCTCTCGGATATCGGCGTTTGATCGGTATCGGCACGGATCGCTGGAGCAGCGTACCGGCCCGCCGCATCAGGTGAACCACCTTATTGATGGCTGGCGGTTCATCTTCTAGGAGTTCCGCCGAATATCAATGTCCGTACGACGATCGTAGGGACCAACATCGTCTGAGGGATTATAATGCGCATAGCGATGGTGGGATCGGGTTACGTTGGTTTGGTGTCGGGCGCATGTTTCGCCGATTTCGGACATGACGTCATCTGCATCGACAAGGATGCCGGCAAGATCGCGGCGCTCGAAAACGGCATCATGCCGATCTACGAGCCGGGTCTGGATGCACTGGTGGCGCGCGGCGTCGAAGCCGGGCGGTTGCGCTTCGGTACCGATCTTGCCGCAAGCGTGAAGGGCGTCGACGCGGTCTTCATCGCCGTCGGTACGCCGTCGCGGCGCGGTGACGGTCATGCCGACCTGTCCTATGTCTATGCCGCCGCCGAGGAAATTGCCGGCGCGATCGACGGCTTCACCGCGATCGTCGACAAGTCCACGGTCCCGGTCGGCACCGGCGACGAGGTCGAGCGGATCATCCGCCGCGTCAATCCCGATGCCGATTTCGCGGTCGTGTCGAACCCCGAATTCCTGCGCGAAGGCGCCGCGATCGACGATTTCAAGCGTCCCGACCGCGTTGTGATCGGCAGCGACGACGAGAAGGGTCTGGCGGTCATGCGCGAGATCTATCGTCCGCTCGCCCTCGGTCGGTCGCCGCTCGTCGAGATGAGCCGGCGTGCTGCCGAGCTGACCAAATATGCCGGCAACGCGTTCCTCGCGACCAAGATCACCTTCATCAACGAGATCGCCGATCTGTGTGAGAAGGTCGGCGCGGACGTGCAGGACGTTGCGCGCGGCATCGGCCTCGACAACCGTATCGGCTCCAAGTTCCTGCACGCAGGCCCCGGCTATGGCGGTTCGTGCTTCCCCAAGGACACGCTCGCGCTGCTCAAGACCGCGCAGGATCACGACGCGCCGCAGCGCATCGTCGAGGCGGTCGTCGCGGTGAACGACAATCGCAAGCGCGCAATGGGCCGCAAGGTCATCGCCGCCGTCGGTGGCGACGTTCGCGGCAAGACGATCGCGGTGCTTGGCCTGACCTTCAAGCCGAACACCGACGACATGCGCGACAGCCCGGCGATCGCGCTGATCCAGACGCTGCAGGATGCCGGCGCGACGATCAACGTCTATGATCCCGAGGGTCATGAGCAGGCGAAGGCGGTCATCAAGGACGTGACCTATTGCACCGGTCCCTATGAGACGATGGAGGGCGCCGAGGCTCTTGTCATCGTGACCGAATGGGACATCTTCCGCGCGCTCGACTTCAAGCGCGTCAAGTCGCTGCTGGCGTCGCCGGTGCTCGTCGACCTGCGCAACATCTATCCGCGCGACATGGTCGAGAAGGCCGGGCTGACCTATCACGCGGTCGGCCGCTGATCGACCGGGACAGGCGGCGCGCCGATCAGCGCGCCGCCTGTCTAACTAAGCCACGGGCCAGTCCGGTTATTCGACCAGGCTGGCATATTGCATATGATCCGGGTCCCGCATGGTGTCGGGAGGGATGACCGCATCGTCCGTGTCGCTGGTGGCTGGTGTGCCCGCGTCGGCACCGATCGCCGCTGCAGGCGGTGCCGCTGCTGCAACCGCAATACCGGATTCGCTCGGTCCGGCCCCCGAGCTGACGACGACGATCCCCGCCTGTTCGGGCGCTTCGACCGCGGATCCGCAGGCGGCGAGCATCGCCAGCGCCGCGATGCCGACCATGCCGCGCAGGGCAGCGCCGATGCGGGCAGGTCGGCCACCATCATAAGTTGAGCGCGGCAGGACGCGGTTCAGGGCATGCGGGCGAGCGGCCGGGGCCGTCGCGGCGGACGCGACGGCGCGATGCGCGTCGTGGATCAGGGGCATTGGAAATTCTCCGTTGGCACCCGATCCTTCATCCGGCCGGTGCAAAGGAGGCCTCTTCAAACCTGGTTAGCGGCGGGTTTAGGGTAATGCAGATCCTGTTCTACCATGATCAACCGCTGCTGCCGGGGCCGGCGCGTCCAGCCGGCCGGATCAGCGCCCGGGCAGGGATGGGCGCAGCACGTAGATGATATAGCCGACACTGGCCGCAAGCACGAGCACGGCGGGGATCGCATAGCCTTCGTTGCCGAGCCAGTTGCTCAGCGCACAGGCGATCGCGGGCGGCAGATAATGCCACACCGTATCGACCGGCTCATCCTCCATCGAGCGTTGCAGATAGAGTAGCGCCAGGCCCGCAAATACCGCGACGCTCAGCCAATCGTAAATTGTTTCCATGATATACTTCCCAAGCCGCCCGGAACCCGGTCGGCGCCACATTCCGTCAGAGGCGATCCCTATGCCCGGTCCTTCTAGATTTTCTCATCGTCTCGGGCAAATGCAGTATCTTGCCCCCGCTCTCGCGGTGGGACTGCCCTGACGACGACCACGGCGCTGCGCCCGACCCCGAGCGGGCGCGACGTCGAGGCCTGACGGGCTCGCGACCGAGCAGGTGCAGTCGGGGATCAGCCAGCGTCAGGCGGTGCTGTGCAAGGCGGCGAAGATCGACGATGCGAAGGGCTTCGCGCCCAAGGTCAGCCCGACGCCACCTTCTTGAATTGCGCGAGCATTGCCTCGGACAGTCGCATCGGATCGAGCGGCTCCAGATCGGGGCGGCCGCCCGGCGGGCTGGTGCGAAGCGTGTCGATGCTTGCGCGCAACGCCGGCGGCGCGAGCGGAGGATCGAACAGCGTGACCCAGCCGCCGGCGATCTCCGCCGCGAGGCTGGGCAGCGTGCCGACCGCCGGGGCGAGCAGCGGGCGGTCGAGCGACAGGGTAACGAGCGCTGTGCCCGAATTGAGCGTCGACGTCTGGTTCATCATACAGGCGTCGCAGGCGGCAATCGCCGAGGCGAAGCGCATGTCGTCGAGCGGGCCGGCTACGATACGGATCGTCCCGTCGGATCGCGCCGCGACGCCGGCCAACTGCGCGGCGATGTCGTCATCGCCCGCTTCGCCCGCGATCAGCAGCATCTCATCGGGCCGGCGGATCGCGAGGAACGCCTCGGCGGCCTCGACGAGGTTCTTGCTGGGGCGCAGCGACCCGATCATGCCGAGCACCCAGATACCGTCGGGGATCGCCCAGGCCGCGCGCGCTTCGGCCCGAGGGATCGCGGGATAGTCCTCACGGTAATGCGGGTGCGGAATGATCGTCCCCGCCACCGCCTCGATTGCCGGATGCGCGGCGCGATAGCGCTCGAGCGAGGCAGCGGACAGGCCGATCAGGTGATCGATCTGGCCGAGGAGCCGTGCATGATAGGCGTGCCAGATCCGGTGCCGCCAGCCGGTCAGGTCGCGGTGCGGCGTGACATTGTGCGCGGTCACGACGAGCTTGCCGCCCGATTGCCGGATCCGCCGCGCGGCGTTCAGCACACGCGCTGCCTTGGCCGCGACGATCGCCGGGTTGTTGCTGCCCGAGCCTTCGAAGATCCCCTCGGGCCAGTGGATATGGAAGATGTCCGCGGCGGGGATGCGCCGCATCAGCGGACGGAACGCGGTGACCGAGGCCGAGGGCGCGCGGAACGCGCCGTACATGCGGCGGACATAGGGGTTGAGGTCGCTCGGATCACCGGCGGGCCAGGCGAGGACGCGGAGCGGATCAGCCACGGGCCACCGCCGTCCGCGCGAAGCGGATGAGCGCGAGCATGTCGCGGCGGCCGATCACGAACAGCGCCGCGGCATAGACGACCGCACCGACCGCGACGTGGATGACCAGCGCGAGCAGCGGGGAGGGGACGTCGATCGTCCGGTGCAGCAGAAGCAGCGCCCCGACCATCACCGCGGATGCGGCAAGCGAGGGTGCTATGCGGGCAGCATAGGCCATCGGTTTTATCCTCAGCAGGTGGAGGGCCGCGCCGACCGAGAGCGGGTAGAGCAGGACGGCGCGGACGGTGAAGCCGATCGCGAGCGCCTGGAGACCATAGCGCACGACGACGAGAAACAGCGATATGTTGCTGACCGCGTAGATCGAGGTGAGGACCGTCTGCCAGTGCGGCTTGTCCTTCACCAGGATGATCGCCTGGTTGTACTGGCCGATCGTCGTCAGATAGGCGGTGCCGGCGATGATCGAGATGATCGGTGCCGCTTCCATCCATTTCGCGCCGAGCGCGACGCGCACGACCAGATCGCTGACCGCGATGAGCGACAGGAACATCGGCGCGGTGATCGCGGTGGTGAACGATACCGCGTTCAGAAACGCGCCGCGAAGCCGTTCCTCGTCGTCGCGAAGTCCGGCAAAGGTCGGCAGCGCGACGCGCGACAGCGCGGATGCCATCAGCTGGTTGAGGCCGAGCAGGATGCGCTTGGCAGCGTTGTAGATGCCCGTCGCCGACGCGCCGAGATAATAGGACGAGAAGAAGGTGTCGCTCTGCGTGTTGGCGAAGTTGGTGAAGCCGGTGATCGCGACGTGCCGGCCATAGCGCCAGGTCGCGAGCAGCTTTGCCCGTTCGACGCGCAGGCTCGGCCGCCAGTCGCTAACGACCCAGAGAAGGATCGTCGACAGCAAGGAGGTGGTGAGCTGCTGGACGACGAGCGCAGTCAGGCCCCAGCCGTTCATCGCGAGGAACAGGCCCGCACCGCCGCCGACGAGGAGCGCGAGGATCGAGCGGATCGCGAGCGGCTTGAACAGCAACTGGCGCGTCATCCACGCCTCATGCGTGCGCGACAGCCCCGAACTGAGCAGCAGGACGGAGGTCAGCCGGAGCGCGAACTCGATCCGCTCATTGTGCATGATCTCCGAGATGAACTGCGCCGACAGCAGCATCAGCGCCGCGCCGATCACCGCGCCGATCTGGATCAGCAGGAAGCAGGCATTGTAGTCGCCGGCGTCGGGCGCACCGCGCGAGACGATCGCGGTGGCGAAGCTTTCGACCGAGATCTGCTTGAACAGCTCGACGAAGAGCAGGCAGGTGGCGAGGATGCCGAAATCGGCGACCGGGACGAACCGCGCGGTCACCAGAAAGACCAGGAGGTTGATGACCTGGACGAGCGCGCTGTTGACGACCGACCAGATTGCGCCGCGTCCGACCTGTTTACCTAATGAGGGGGCAGCCATGACTCACTCCCACAAATCGTGCGGGAATGTCGCGAGCAGTGCCTGGGGATCGAAGGATATCGGCGGTGCGCCCCCCATTTCGAGCGCTTCGGCGACGCTGTTCGCGGAGTCGATGCCGGATCGTCCGGTCCCGCGCGCATAATCGTCATATTTGAACGGCGGCTCGGTCTCGGTCAGGCGCACATGCCGCGCGGGAATGCCGAAGGCCTCGGCGATCACGACGCCGTGGAGCGAACTCGCGAGCACCAGATCGGCGCCGACGATCTGCTCGACGACCGCGTTCCAGCCGCGCAGCGGCGATACGAACGGCAAGCCGAGCGTCGGCGCGAGCGTGAGGTCGTGGAGGTTGGGGACGAACAGGACCGGCCGGGCGCTGTGCCGCTTGAACCGGTCGGGGAACAGCGTCGGCAGCAGCAGCGCGGGGTCGCCATAGACCGCCGGGACGTTCAGCCCGCGCTCCGCGAGGAAGGCCGCGGTCAGCGGACCGCGGACCGCGCGGATGTCGAGTGCGTCGAAGGCGTGGCGGTCGGCGGGAATCTTGCCGTTGACGCCCGAGCCCCAGACGGTGTCGCCGGTCTTGGCGAAATGCATCACCGATCCGACCGTGAACAGCGTCGCGTCGCGCGCCGTCTCCTCGTCGAGGCTGCGGCCGTGCAGCGCGAGAACACGCTCGGCGACGACCGTCGCGAGCCGGTCGCCGAAATTGATCGCGCTGCCCGCGGGACGCCATTCGAACACGTCGACGCGCGGATAGCGGTCGTCATAGGACGGTGGCGGCGCGTTACGCAGGCGCGAGAGTGCGCGGTGCAGGCGAGGAGGCATCATCTGTTTCATCGCTTCATCCGTTGTCCGAGTGTCGCGGCCAGGAAGGTCGCGTTCCCGACCAGATAGCGAGACGCCATCCGTCGGGGCTCCTGCAGAAGGCGGAAGGTCCATTCGATGCCCGCGCGCTGCATCCAGAGCGGCGCGCGGACGAACTGGCCCGCAGTGAAATCGAGAAAGGCGCCGATGCACAGGATCACCGCACCGACCGCGCCCGCATTGGCGGCCGCCCATTTTTCCTGACGCGGCTGTCCCATGCCCGCGAGCACGAGCCGCGCGCCCGATGCGCGGATCCGCTCCGACAGGGCGGGTGCCTCGTCGGCGCTGAAAAAGCCGTGATGGCTGCCCGCGATACGGATGTTTGGGAAGCGCTCTGCAAGGATCGCGCCGGCCCGCTGCGCGACGCCCGGCGGGCTGCCGAGCAGGAAGACGCCCGTTCCCGCCGGCAGCGCGGCGAGCACCGCGGGCGTCAGGTCGGTGCCGTTGAGATTGGCCGGGAAGCGCGTGCCGTAGAGCAGCCGGCTGGCGATATCGACGCCGCTGCCGTCGTTGAAGAACACGCCCGCCCGCGTCGCGGTCACGAAGGCGGGATCCGCCCGCGCAAGGTTGACGCTGTGCGCATTGCAGAAGCCGAAGATGGCCGGACCGTCGCCTTCTACCGCGGCAACGACCTGTGCAACGGCACCCGGTACATCGGTGGCGACCACATCGATGTGGCCGATTCGCCGAATCTCCATCATGCCCACCATGCTCAATCGATCAGGATCGAGCCGAGCACGGGGGTGGCATGCTCCTGCAGCACGGCCGCGGCGTTGCGCAGCGCGCGCGCATCCGACCGGTTGCGGCGCGCGACGATGATCGCCGCGTCGAGCCCGAAACACGCCTCGAGCTGTGTCGCGCTGGCGGGGCCGGCATCGAAGATCACCAGCCCATAATGATCGCGCAGCGGATCGAGCGTGTTGGCGAGACGCTGGCGATCGAAGAGCTCGGACGCGTTGGGGACGCTCGGGCCCGCCGACAGCAGCGACAGGCCGGGGATCGCGGTGGTCTGGGCAATCGCCTCGACGCGGCCGCCCGACGACAGCAGCGTCGACAGACCGGTGCGGTTGGGCAGGCGGAACAGCCCGTGCTGACGCGGTGCGCCGATGCCGCCATCGACCAGCAGCGTCGAATAGCCGGCCTGGGCGCACGCGACCGCGAGATTGGCGGTGAGCACGGTGGTATGCAGCGTTTCGTCGTCGATCCCGATCATCGCGATCCCCTGAAGCGGGGAGCCGTCGGGACGGACGTCGCGCGTCACGATCGCGCGAATGTCGCGCGCGGTGACCGCGATGGGATCGTCGGGCGCGAATGCAGCGACGACGAGCGGATCGACGCGCTCATCGCCCTCGGGAAGAACCGTGAAGCCTTGTTGCAGCTCGATCGCGCGGCGCACCTGCTCCTCGGTCGCAAAGCCGAGCTGGACCGCCGCCTCGCCGAACAACAGCCCGGTTTCAGCCTGGCGATGCTCGATCTGGCGATGCGCCTCGGGCGACAGCGACAGCAATTTGCCCAGAAGCTGCCGCTGGCTGGGCGCTTCGGCGCCCGGCGCGACCGCGGGACGAACGACATTTGCCGTTTCGCTCGAACGAAGCCTCATGACGTCTGCCTTCCACCCAGCAGCGACGCGACGCGCGACTGCGAAAACGATACCGAGCCCAGCACGGGCACACCCATGGCCGTCGCTGCGCCACTCGACGTCCGCACCCGCGGCCGCCACAGTTCGAGCGCCAGCGCCGTCCCCGCCGCCAGCATCCCGCCCAGCACGAGGCCGAGCGCCAACCGCATCGGTACGTTGGGCGAGGAGGGGAACATCGGCGGCTGCGCGACGTCGAGCTGGACGACGTTGGTCGACGGCGCCTCGCTCTGCAGCCGCATCGTGCCGAGACGCTGGGTCACGGTGTCATAGGCCGCGCGCGCCGAATCGACGTCACGCTGAAGCACGTCGAGCTCGGCGCGGTCACCCGCGAGCGACAGCATCTTGCCGCGCTGCTGGTTCAGCAGGGCGCGCATCTGGCTTTCCTTGCTGCTCGCCGCACCGCTGGCGACGCGCACCGCATTGGTGCTCGTCCCGGTCTCGACCGCGAGCCGGCGACGCAGCGCCGACAGTTCCGCCTCGGCGGCCTGACGCTGCGGGTGGTTCGGACCGAGATCCGCGCTGAGCTGTGCGACTTCGGCCGTCTTGGCCGAGATCTGCGTGCGCAGACCCTGGACGACACCGGCCGACTGCACGTCGAGCCCGGTGCTGCCGCCGCCAGCGCGCGCGCCGGCATCCGCCGCCGCCGCTTCGGCTGCGGTCAGCTGGCCGGACAGTTCGGTCAGGCGGGCGGCGTCGGTGTTGTTGGTCGTCGTGTCGACGATCCCGGTGCGACGCTGGAACGCGGTCAGCCGGCCCTGCGCCTGCTCGAGCGCGGTGCGGACCTCGCGCGTGCGATCCTCGAACCAGCGCGAATAGGTGCGGGCGGGATCGGTCTGCAGTTGCAGGCGCGCATCGAGGTAGCTGGTGGCAAAGCCGTTGGCGACCTGGGCCGAGAATTGCGGATCGGCCGATTTGAAGCGGATCGCGAGCACGCGCGAGGTCCGGCCCGGTATGACCTCGAGCCCGCCGAGCAGCTGGCGACCATACCAGGCGTTGACGTCGCCGGCGCCACCGGTGCGCGCACGCCACTGGTCAGCAACCTGCGGGTTGGCGGCAAGCTTCAGGTCGCGGACGACCGCGGCGGCGATCGCCTCGCTCTGCAGGACGTCGGCCTGGGTCGCGACGAGCGCGGCCACGCCATCCTGCTGCGGCGCCGCCTCGTCGGTTACAGACTGGGCCGGGCCACCGTCGAACAGCAATGAGGACTGCGCGACATAGGTCTTGGGCGTGACGGCCGTCCAGAGTGCGACCAGCACGACGATCAGCAGAATGATCGCCAGCTCGATACGCCAGCGCGCCTTGAGCGACGCGATCAGATCAGCGGGTATTAGCAAGGTTGCTCTCCTGCGGTGCGCCAAGCCGGGCCGCCGTGGTGGAAACAGGGGTCGTCATCAACAGCGCGATCAGCATCTGCGGCGCGGTACTGTCACGGAAATACACGCCATCGTGTTCGCCGTCATTGCCCCGTTCGCGGACCAATGCGGGGTCTAGCATCGAAATGGCACGATCATATCGATCGGTATCAAGCAAAACGACGTCCATCGTCGCGGCGGCGCGGGCCAAAGCCTCGAGCGCATCGCGCTGTTCGATCGTGCAGCCGAGCACGACCTTCGCGAACAGCCGTGCATCGGGCTCGTTCATCTGCGCCCAGTGACTGAACGCATCGACGAAGCCGGTGCGGGTATGCGCCTTGGTGACGATATCCGCGTCGCTGCTGACAGCGGCGAGCGACGAATGCCCGGCCAGCATGCGCAGGTGATAGGGCGAGCCACAGGCGGCATCGGCGATCATCGCGCGCGCATCGGTATCGAAGCGGACGCCGGTATTGGCCTCGCCACGTGCGATCAGCGCGTCGACGCTGTCGGCGCCGATCCGGCCCAGCGACACGATCCGCATGTGCCGGCGGAGCGACGGGTGGCCAGCGACGACGTCGGACACGGTCCGCGCGATCCCGACCAGCACGAACAGCACCGGGACGAGCGCGTCGGACAGCAGCTTCATCGCCGCGGCGACGTCGCTCTTCACGCTCGCATCCTCGATCCGGTCGAACTCGTCGAAGATCAGGATCGTCGGCGCGGTGACGCGGTCTGCCACCAGATCGACGAACGCCCGCGGGCCGAAATTGGCCGGCATCTGTTCGAGCTTCTGCGCAAAGGCACGCTGTCCGCCCGGCGCGAAGGCTGCGGGCGGGAGCGCGTCGAGATAGAGCCGGATGATGTCGGCGAAGGTCGCATGCGGTTCGCACGCGAAATAGAGCACGACGGCGCCCGATTCATCCGCATGCTCACCGAGCACCCGCACCAGCGACGTCTTGCCCGAGCCGCGTGCGCCGTGGATCACCGCATGCTGGTGAAAGTCGAGCGTCGCGGCGAGCAGATGGTCGAGCTCGACCGCGCGTCCGAACAGTTCGCCGCGGGTTCGCACCGGGCGTGCGGCATCGAACGTGTCCGCGATCCTGCGCCGGTCGCCGATCAGCCGCGTCGCGGTGCTTGCCGGGGCGGGATCCGCGGGCAGGTCGACGACCGGCGCGGCGGGCGGGGTGTAGCGATGCGTCAGCTCGATCACGGGGGGCTCGGCCCATCCGCGGCCGTCCAGCCAGCGCGTCAGCGATGCAATCCATGACTTCAACATAATTCTTGTATCTGCCTTGCCGATCCGGGGAGCGGGTACGCGACGTTGCTGCAACGCACAATAGGATTGCCGTACGGCTCCACGGGGCCACTATACCCTGTGATCATTAAGATTTGTGCCGTATCAGGATAGACATTTGCGGTTTGTCCCCGGTCTTGTCGGGTTGCACGCTGTACATATACGGCCCCCACAGGGCGCCGCCTGCCCAATAGGTCCAACCGAGCCAGACGTCCGAGCCCGCGTCAAGTGTGCCGAGCACCGCATCGAGCGCGGCGAGGCAGTTCGGGTCGCTGCTGGCGCCGAATTCGCCGAGAAATCCCCGTGCCTTGTTGGCGCGCAGCCAAGCGGTGGCCGAATCGAATGCCTGTGCGGCGGCCTTTGGCGACACGCATTCCGGATGCGTTCCCGAGGAGTCGGCATCCGGATACTGGTGCATCTCGAACGCCATGTTGTTCGCCGGGTCGACGAGCGTTTTCAGCGCTTCGCCGTTCGAGTCGCTGCCTTTCGTCCAGGAATGGGCACCCGACCAGTTCGTTCCCGGGACGAGCACCAGATTGCGCGCGCCTGTCGCGCGGATCGCCTGTAACGACGCCTCCGCAATCGGTCGCCACGCCGTGGCGGAGAGGCCATTGGGTTCGTTCATCACGCCGAACGCGATGCGCTGATCCCCGGCATAATGGCGGGCGAGGCGGGTCCAGAGGTCGGCGAGCATGGCGCCGCGCGGGTCGATCTGGTCGAGCCGTTGTCCCCGGTATTTGGCGTAATTGTGCACGTCGAGGATGATCAGGCCGAACCCGCCGAGCCCCGCGATCGATTCGTCGAGCCGTGCGAGTTCCGCGGCGTCGATCGGGGCATTGGGCCGCGGTTGCAGCCGTTCCCAGAGAACGGGCACGCGGATCGCGTTCATGCCCGCGGCGACGAAGGGCGCGGTCTCCTGTGGCTTGGGGTAGAAATAGTCGAAGCCGTAGCGCCCGGGAATGCGCTTGGAGGCAAAGCCGCCCGTCGCGATGTTGACGCCGGTATAGCGCGGATGCGCAGGCTTGCGCGGCCCAGTCGCGGAGGGGGCATCGGCGGCGGGATCGAGCGTGATCGGCAGACCGGTTCGCGCGGGCGCAATCATGACCGCAACGCCGGCCGTCGCGACCAGCGCAGCGCCTCCCAGCGCGATGAACAGGCCGTTATGTCGCATCGGCACGCCCATCACCCAAGCCGGTGACCCGTGCAAGCATCACACGACCAACGCCGGGGGAATCGCGACGGCTGGCCCGGGTAGCGGGGTGCGCCGGCGCTGGCGGCACGGGACATGGCGGGGCACTAGGGCATGAAAAAGGGCGCCCCGTTGCCGGAGCGCCCTCTTCTCAGGCCGTGGCCGCAGACGTCAGGCTGTTGCGAAACAGACCTGGCGACGACGAATGCGCAGGGCATCGCATGAAACGAGACATCCCGGCCGCCGGAATCCGATCACTGATTCAGAGCCATTTTTCGTTGATGAAGACCGAGTCCTCGGCCTTGAGTTCGCCGTCGAGATCGACCTTCTTCAGCTTCTCGCCGTCGCGGAAGATCGTGACGTTCCGCGTCGATCCGGCGAGCGTCGGACCACCCGCGCGGGCCAGCGCCTGGCGAACCGTCATCCCGGTCTTCAACGGGAAGGATCCGGGCGAATTCACCTGGCCATAGACATAGATGACGGGCGCGACCGGAACGAAGAGCGTGTCCTTCGCCTCGAGCAGCGTCGCCGCGCTCCATTCGCCGCTGAGGTCCGACAGGAGGATACGGTGTTCGACCGGATCGCCGACGCGCTTCAGGATCGCAAAGTCCGCGCTGGTCCCACGCGTGCCGCCCGCGCGGGCGAGCGTCATGCCGACGGTCAGCTGCAGATCGAGCGGATAGATGCCGGGGGTTCCGACCTCGCCGAACACGGTCACCGAACTGCTGACGAACTGCGTGACCTCAACATTGACGACGGGCTTGACGAAATAGCCGCCGCTCCGCAGCCGGGCGGCGATATCCGCGGCCAGCTCGCGCGCGGTCTGGTTGCGCACCTGGACCGCGCCGAGGAACGGCAGGGTGATCGTGCCGTCGCTCTTGACGCGCGTCTTGACCACCTGGCCCGGGCCCTGGCCGAAAATCGTCACCTCGACCTCGTCATCGGGGGCCAGGCGATAGCCGTCGTTGGGTACGGCACCCGCCGGCGCGGGTGTCGGGCGCGCGGTTGGTACCTGCGCCCCGGCGGCCGCAGCGGCCATGAGCAACGGCAGAACAAGCGAATGCGCCATGCGGATCTTCATCATCATCCCCTTAGAAACGGGCCGTGACACCCGCCGATGCGGATGTGGCCGTATAGTCGTAAATCGCATTGTCCGCCGTGCGGCGCTGGTGAGCGACGTTCAGGCTGAGCCGCAGCGACCGGTGAAAATCGAATGCATAGCTTCCGCCGACGACGTTCAGCCTATCCTTGCCGCGTGGTGGTTGAAGCGTAAGCGCCAGATCCTCGCCGCGCGGGTCGCGTCGCGCGCGCTGGGCGAACAGCGTGGCGGTGCTACGCGCCGAGAGCAGATAGGACACGTTGAGGTTGTAGCTGTCGGCGATGATATAGGTCGCGCCAAACGAGCTCTGATTCTGCACCGCACGGCGGCCGGAGCCGACGATCGTGAACCGGGGCACCGGGCGTATCGTCACCTGCGCGTCGAACGACGGGCCGCTGAAGGACGGCACGGCCGCGCGCTTGGGGTCGGCATGCGTGATGCCGCCGCCAAGCCGGAAGCTGACGCGCGGCGCGACCGAACGTTCGAAGACCAGCTGGACGTCGGTGATCATCGTCGAATCGTCGATTCCGGTCAGATCCTCGATACCCGGGCGCGCGATCTTCGCAACCGAGCCAATGAGCTGCAGCGTACCGAGGCTGGGCCGCCCATAGCCGATCCCCGCGCGCAGCGCGGACTGGTTCGTGTCCAGAACCTTGCGGCTGCTGTTGGTGAGCGACACGCGGTTGACACCGACCGCGGGAAAGAAGCCCGCCGCGGCGCGGCAGCTCGCGCCGACGTCATAGACCTGGCGCAGGAAGCTCTCGGTCACCACGGTGTTGGTGTCGCCGAGATCGAACTGCGCGCGTTCGAGCGCCGCGCTGCCGGTCACGCTGCAGGGCGCGCCGACCGGGGTCGTCACGCTCGAGGTCAGGTTGATCCGCTCGCGATCGAGGCCGCTGAACCGGGTGTTGAAATCATAGCCGACCGTGCCGCCGGCGGTGACGCGGGTGCGTCCGAAGATGCGGTTCAGATCGACCGCCAGCGCCGGCGAAACGCGGATATTGTCGCGTGGCCCGCTCCCGCGCGCGTCGTTGAGACGCAGCACGTTGCTGTCATAGACACTGGTGATCACCGGCACGACACGAAACCGGTCGACATTGCCCGCGACGGGCACGCTGACGGGTGTGTTGACGTTGACCGTCTGTGCCTGCGCACCGCTCACCAAACCGCCAGTCATCGCCGCCGCGAGCGCGACCTTGCCGATCCGTGCAGTTCGCTCGTCTCGAGCCCTTCGCATTGTTTCCCGTCATGTTTTCAATTGCTACCCGCATGATGCGCGGTCGCATTTGTCCTTCGAGCTATTCCGGCGCTTGTCAAATCTCGACTCGCGGCACCGGGCCCAAGGGCATCGCGTCTCGATAAGTGAAAAGCGCGATCAGGTCGAGTGACGGCGTCGCACGGTGCTGTCCCTTGATCGTACACCGGGTCGCGACGATTCGGGTGTCAGGCCTCGGCGATCAGGCTGAGAACGTCGCCGATCAGGCGTCGCATCGCGTCGCGCGCACCATCGGCATCGCGCGCGGCGATCGCGACGGCGACCGCGGCATGGTCGGCGATGTTCGCGCTGCGCCCCTTGATCCGGTTGGTGAAGCGGATCGAGGTGCGAAGCGCGGTTTCGACCACCGACTGGAACTGTGCGTAGAAGGGGTTGCGCGACGCGCGCAGGACGGCGACGTGGAACGCGATGTCCGCGTCGAGCGGATCGTCATAGCTGCGCTCAGCAGCGGCCATCCGCGCCAGCCCCGCCTCGATCGCGACCATGTCCTGTTCGGTATGGTACAGCGCCGCGAGCGCCGCCGCTTCGGGTTCGATCCCGATCCGCAGCTGGTTGAACTGCTGGAGCAGCTCGACCGAAAATTTGCGGTCCAGCAGCCAGCGCAGCACATCGGTGTCGAACAGGTTCCAGCTGCTCGCTGGCTGGACGATCGTGCCCTGTCGCGGGCGCGCGCTGACCAGTCCCTTGGCGGTCAGCATCTTGACCGCCTCGCGGGTCACCGATCGGCTGACGCCATGCGCCACCGCGATCTCCGCCTCGGTGGGGAAGGGCCGATCCGTATATTGGCCGGTCACGATGGCCTTGCCGAGCAGGTCGAGCATGCCATGCGTAAGGTTCCGTCCCAGATCCCGATTCTCCAGGGCAACGACGTCGGTCAGCACACGCTCCATAAAGCCTGTGTGGCGCAAACCGGTCCGGCTGTCACCCACTGCAAGCGTCTGGGTGGCGTGGATTGTCATATAATTCTGCCGCGTGTGTGCCGGGAAGACGCTGCGGACGGGCAAACGGGCAATAACGCTATCGCCGGAGGACCGAACCGCCTAGACGGCGCGCTCCCCGGGGGGCCGCTGACGCGCGGCTGAGAGGTGGGCTGCAGCCCATGACCCGCTGAACCTGATCCGGTTGATACCGGCGTAGGGAGGGCTGGCGGCACGTCCGTCGTCCCTCCGTGTGGAGTGGACGCAAGACCGTGATGACCCTTCGATTTGACCTGATGGCCGGCCGGCCGCCCCGTATTGCATGCGCCGCGCTGGCAGCGGCACTTGCTGCTGTGGTGGCCTTCGCCCCCGCCGGCGCGCAGACGCGGGCGGATGCGCGGGACGGCGCCGACCCGGTCGATATCCGCGTCGTCGGTCTTCTCGATCCCGAGGGGCTGCTCCCCGACCAGACGGTGCCCAAATCCGAAAGCGCGATCGCCGCTGCGTTCATCACCAAGCAGGCGCCGACGCTCAACGCGTTCCAGCTGGTCAACCTCCTGCCCGGCGCGACCGTCGCGTCGAGTGATCCCTACGGTCTGTCGACCAGTTCGAGCCTGACGTTGCGCGGGCTGGGGCAGGACGAGATCGGTGTGACCATGGAAGGCGCGCCGCAGAACGACATTGGCTATTATTACGCCTATCCCTCGCAGTTCGCCGATACCGAGAATCTGCAGCGGATCGCGCTGGCGCAGGGCGCGGTCGATATCGCGTCGCCGACGCTGGGCGGTGCGGGCGGGTCGCTGTCGCTCTGGCTCGACGATCCGAGTGCGGCGCCGCGCGGGCTCGTCGACCTGTCGATCGGATCCTATGCGGCGCGGCGCGGCTTCGTCCGGCTCGATACCGGACGGATCGGCCAGACGGGGCTGCGGGCCTTCGTCTCCTATTCGAACACGCGCGCGAACAACTGGCGCGGTGCCGGCCATGACACGCGCCAGCATGTCGATGCCAAGCTGCTCGGCGAATGGGGCAACGGCAACCGCGCGAGCCTGGCGCTGTCGTTCAACGACGCGAACTCGTCGACCTATCGCAGCCCGACGCTCGCCGAATGGCGCGCGCAGGGGCGCGATTTCAACTTCGATGCGCGGTACAGCGCGGGCAACACCAATTACTGGCGGCTCTATCGCGCGCCGTTCCGCAACCTCTATGCATCGGCGCCGGTGCATCTGGCGCTGGGCACGGGGGTGACGCTCGACAGCACCAGCTATCTGCAGTTCGGTTACGGCAATTCGCCCTATGGGACGCAGCTCGGCACGACCGGCAATTTCCTCGGCATCGAGCCGCTCGCCGATCCGATCGCGCTGCCGGGTGCGGTCGACGGGGTCGCGACGGTGCTGGGCAATTATACCGGCGACCAGCGCCGTGCTGGGACGGTCAACACGCTGACGATCGAGCGCGGCATCCACCGGCTGACCGCGGGGCTGTGGTTCGATCACGGCACCGACCGCGTCGTCCAGTCCTACACCGCGGTCGGTGCCGACGGCGCACCGGCCGATCGCTGGGGCTATCGCGCAAAGGCGATCCGGACCGCCGACGGCCGGCTGCTCGCCTATGAGAACCAGCGGACCGTGACGGTGACCAAGGCGGCGTTCCTGGCCGACCATGTCACGCTGACCCCGCGTCTTGCGGTCGATATCGGGTTCAAGGGCGTCAACGTGCTGCGCAGCGGGCGCAACTACCTGCCCGGGCCGCAGGACCGCGTCCGCCTCGACAGCTTCGCCGCGCTGCCGCGGGCGGCGGTGCATTACGAGATCGACGACCGGCAGCAGCTGTTCGCCAACATCACGACGAACTTCCGCACGCCGAACGAGTTCACGCTCTACGACAGCTATGCGGGCGGTGCGCTGGTCAGCGCGGGGACGACCGCGCTGAAGAACGAATATGCGGTCTCGCAGGAGCTGGGCTATCGCTATATCGGTACAGCGCTGTCCGCATCGGTGACGGGGTTCCATTATGATTTCCGAAACCGCCAGCTGGCGACGGTCATCACCAGCGGCGGCGCGCTGGTCAATTCGACGCTGAATGCCGGGGGGCAGAGCTCCTACGGGATCGATGCCGAGATCGACTATCGCCCGACGCGCGGTGTCAGCGTCTATGTCTCGGGCGAATATCTGCGCGCACGGATCAGCGACGACCTGCCGGTCGGCGACGACTTTCTGCCGACCCGCGGCCGGCATGCGGTCTCGAGCCCGACCGTCCAGGTCGGTGGCGGCGGGACCTATGACGACGGACGGCTGTTCGGCAGTGTCGCGGTGAAATATGTCGGCCGGCAATATGCGACCTTCGTCAACGACGAGAGCATCAAGGGCTATGCGACGCTCGACCTGTCGGTCGGCGTGCATCTGGCGTCGATGCTCGACGGCACGCGGACCGACCTGCGGCTGAACGCGATCAACGTGACCGATCCGCGCGTGCTGGCGGGGGTGCAGTCGGTCTCGACCAATGCGCGCGACGTGATCGGGCGCGGGGGGACGCTGATCGCGGGATCTGCACCGACCTATTATGTCGGGAGTGGTGCGGCCGTCATGGCGACCATCTCGCGCGGCCTGTGACCGGAGCGCGCGCGATGATCGGTGCGGGCTCGCCGGCGGCGCATCTGGTCCACGGGATGGGCACCGACATGGCCGCCCCGAGCTGGCCGGCGATCACCGCCGAGGAAGCCGCGACGGTGGTCGCGCAGTTCCCGGCCGCCGGTCGACTCGCGCGCGTGCACTGGCATTCGCCGCGGCCCTTCTCTGCGGCGGCGCTGATCGAGACCGGGCAGGGGATGTTCCTGCTCAAGCGCCATCATCGCCGGATGCGGACGCCCGATCAGCTCGGCGCGGAACACCGGTTCATCGCGCATCTGCGGACGCGCATCACGGTGCCCGAGGTCATGACGCTCGCCCCCAGCGACAACGGCGCGCTGGCCCGCGGCGACTGGACCTATGAATTGCATCGCAAGGCCGCCGGCGTCGACCTGTATCGCGACCGGCCCTCCTGGACGCCGTTCCTGTCGCTGGCGCAGGCGCGGGCGGCGGGCGTTGCGCTGGCCCGCCTGCACCGCGCGTCGCAGGGGTTCGATGCGCCGGCGCGACCGCCACAACCGCTGGTCGCCAGCTTCACCATCCTGCCCGATCCCGACCCGATCGCGGCGACGGAACGCTATGTCGCGGCGCGGCCGGCGCTCGCCGCGTTCCTCGCCCCGCGGTCGTGGCGGCGTGAGCTCGCGTCGCTGTTCACGTCGCTCGGCGACGGGTTGCAGCCGCGGCTCGCCGCGCAGCCGCCCTTGTGGACGCATAATGACTGGCATCCCTCCAACCTGCTCTGGGAGGCGGAGGAGGTGCGGACCGTCATCGATTTCGGGCTGGCGGACCGGACCTGCGCGCTGCACGACGTGGCGATCGCGATCGAACGCAGCGGCGTGGCGTGGCTGGCGCTCGGGCAGGGCGCGGACGCCGCGATCGGCCAGCCCGAGGCGGCGTGTGTGCTGCTGGCTGGCTATGCGGCGACGACCGCGTTTGGTGCGGAGGACCGCGCGACGCTCGTCCGGCTGCTGCCCCTGGTACACCTCGAATTTGCCCTGTCGGAGGTCGCGTATTTCGCAGGGATGCTCGGCGACATGAGCGCGGCGGCGCTGGCCTGGGATGGCTATCTGATCGGCCATGCGGCGTGGTTCCTGTCCGAACCGGGGCAGGCGTTCCTGCGCCGGATCGCCGATGCGGAGCACGGCGCGTGACGATGCTCGAGATCGCCGCGGTCGCGGTCAGTTTCCTCGGCATCTGGCTGACCGCGGTGCGGCGGCTGTGGTGCTGGCCGGTCAATTTGCTGGCCTGTGCGCTGTACTTCAAGCTGTTCCTCGACGTGCGGCTCTATGCGGACATGATGCTGCAGGCGGTGTTCGCGGGTGCGCTGGTCTATGGCTGGCGCAACTGGACGCGCGGGCGGCAGGATGCGGGCGACGTCGCCGTCGTGCCGCTACGGCCGATCCCCGCGCTGGCGGGGCTCGGCGCCGGTGCGGGTGCCGCGATGGCGATCGGATTCGTCATGAGCCGCTATACCGACGCGGCGCTGCCCTGGATCGATGCGACGCTGAGCAGCTTCAGCCTGGTCGCGCAATATTGGACCGCGCGGCGGCACAGTGCGAGCTGGCTGCTGTGGATCGTCGTCGACATCGTCTATGTCGGGATGTTCGTCGTGAAGGGCCTGATGCTGACCGCGGGGCTCTATGCGGCGATGATCCTGCTCGCGCTGCTGGGCTATCGGCAGTGGCAGGCGGCGCGTCAGAACCAGGCGCGCACACCGAGCGCGAGCGAGACCCCGCCGGTCCTATCGCCGTCGCTGCGCGCATAACGCGCGGTGGCGCCGTAGCGCCGTTCCCAGGACAGCCCGACATAGGGCGCGAATTCGCGGCGGATCTCGTAACGCAACCGGACGCCCAGTTCGGCGGTGGATAGCCCCGCGCCGATCCGACTGCCGGGCATGTCCTGCGCGGCGAGGTTCAGCTCGACACGCGGCTGGAGGATCGCGCGCTGGGTGATGCGCTGGTCGTACCAGGCCTCCGCACGCGCCAGCACGTCGCCCTTGTCGGAAAGGAACAGCGTGCCCTCGACGTCGAACCAATAGGGCGCCAGACCCTCGACCCCGAGCGCGGCATAGGTCCGCTTGTCGCCTGCGCCGAGATCCTGGCGGACGCCGGCCTGCAGGTTCCAATAGGGGTCGAGCGCGCGCGAATAGAGCGCCTGCATTTCGGCGGCCTCGACCCGGTCGCCGAAACCGCCTTCGCCTTCGGTCTTGACGACAAGGCGGTGGATGTCGCCGCCAAACCAGCCTGCGCCGTCCCAGCGATAGCCGTCGCGACCGTTGCGCACTTGCAGCTCGGCGAGGTTGAAGAGGATCTGGCTGAAGCGCATGCCGCCATGCTCGTCGCGCATCATCCGATTGGCTTTCGTCATCGTCGCGGAATCGTAGAAGCGCGCCGCCGCCAGCGTGGTCGGCGGCGCGGGGGGCGGTGCGGTGCCGGCGGGCTGGTCCGTGCCCGTCGGCGCGGCGGACTCGTCTGACGCGGCCGGGGTGCAATGGCCCATCGCGGCGTGTTCGGGCGGGCACGGGTCGGCGGCGGTCGGATTGGCTGGGGGTGGCGGGGCCGCGCCAGTGGCGGCGGGTTGGCAGTGGCCCATTGCGGCATGCTCGACCGAACAGGCGGCGGTCGGGGACATGTCCATCGCCGGCATTGCCGATGCGGCGGGCTTCGCAGCGCGCGCCCGCGCCGGCGTCGCCTTGCGTGCCGCGGGTTTTGCCGGGGCGGTCTGTTTGGGTGCCGGCCTTTTTGGTGCGGGCTTTTTGGGCGCGGGTTTGGCGGGCATCGCCATGCCGGGCATCTTCATTCCGTGCATCTCGTGCATCTGCGCCGCGGCGGGCGTGGCCGTGACGGTCGCGAGGAAGAGAGCGAGCGTTTTCATGATGCTACTCCCGCTTCGCTGTCGGGGCGGACGGTGACGACCTGCATCATGCCCGCGTGCATGTGGTAGAGCATGTGGCAATGGAACGCCCAGTCGCCGACCGCATCGGCGGTGAGGTCGAAGGTCGCGGTGCCACCGGGGGCGACGTTGATCGTGTGCTTGCGCGGCGCATGATCGCCGTGGCCGGTCACCAGCTCGAAGAAATGGCCGTGCAGATGGATCGGGTGCGCCATCATCGTGTCGTTCACCAAAGTCACGCGGACGCGTTCGCCCTGGCGGAACGGGATCGGCCCCTTTACCTCGTTCAGCTTTACGCCGTCGAACGCCCACATATAGCGTTCCATGTTGCCGGTCAGGTGGATCTGCAGCTGCCGCGACGGCGCGCGCAGGTCGGGATTGCGCTCGAGCGCGACGAGATCGCGGTATACCAGCACCGTGTGGCCGGTGTCGCTAAGGCCCTGCGGCGGCTCGCCGGTGCGATCCATCGGCATCGGCGCGACGGTCTGTACGGTCGGCGTCCTCGGCAGGCCCGGCGCGTTGGCAAAGTCGCGCATGCTGTGGCTCATGGCCGGCATCGGCTCTTCGCCGGCGGGAGTCGGCGCGGGCTTGTCCATGCCCGGCATCGCGCCGTGGTTCATCCCCGCCATGCCGCCCATCGCGCCATGATCCATCGCGGCCATGTCGCCCATGCCCATGTCCTTCATGGTCGCGAGCGGGCGTCTGCGCAGCGCAGGAACCGCAGCGACCATCCCGATGCGCGGCGTCAGCGTGGCACGCGCCATGCCCGACCGGTCCCAGGCTTCGGCGACCAGCGTGTGGGCGACGGGCGCGGCGGGTTCGACGATCACGTCATAGGTCTCGGCGACCGCGATCTGGAACTCGTCGACCGCGACCGGACGCACGTTCTGGCCATCGGCCTGCACGACGGTCATCTTCAGCCCGGGAATACGGACGTTGAAATTGGTCATCGCCGAGGCGTTGATGATGCGCAGGCGGACGCGCTCGCCGGGCGTGAACAGCGCGGTCCAGTTGTCCGCGGGGCCATGCCCGTTGACGAGATAGGTGTAGGTCGCGCCCGTCACGTCGGAGACGTCGGTCGGGTCCATCCGCATCCCGCCCCACATCCGCCGTTCGCCCGCCGGCTGATCCCGGCCCGCGAGCAGGCCGCCGAGCGTCTGCTTCTGATAGTTGAAATAGCCGCCCTGGAGCTTCAGCCGGCGGAAGATGGCGTGCGGGTGAAGCGGGCTGTGATCCGACAGGACGATCACATGTTCGCGGTCGGACACGATCGGATCGGCGCCGGCGGGGTCGATCACGATCGGGCCGTAATGCCCCATCTGCTCCTGCAGGCCCGAATGGCTGTGATACCAATAGGTCCCCGCCTGCACGACGGGGAAGTCGTAGGTGAAGGTCGATCGCGCCGGGATGCCGGGAAAGCTGATCCCGGGCACGCCGTCCATCTGGAACGGTACGAGCAGCCCGTGCCAGTGGATCGACGTCTCCTCGTCGAGGCTGTTGGTCACGGATAGCCGGACTTGCTGTCCCTGTTTCAGCCGGATCAGCGGCGCGGGGCTGGTGCCGTTGATGCCGATCGCGTGGCTGCGCGTGCCGTCGATCGTGCGCGTCAGATGCGCCACGGTCAGCGCGATATCGGTGCCGGACAGCACCGGCAGCGGGGTCGCGATCCCCGCGGACACGGGCTGGGCCCAGGCGGGGAACCCGGGCAGCGCGAGCGCGCCGCCGCCAAGCGTGGCGTCGCGGAGGAATTGGCGGCGGGTCGGTCGGGTCATGCGGATCCTCGGGCCGGGAGCGGCCACGTCTGTCAGGTCATACGCCGCCGATCGGCTCGCCCCTCATGACGTTAGACAAATCAGGTGGCGGCGGCGAGTGCTGCGCGGGCGCGACGGATCCGGGTCTCGACCGCCTTTGCGCTGATCCCCAGCGCCTGCGCGGCCTCTGCCTGGCTGAGCTCGTGGATCGTGCACAGCAGCAGCGGCTCGCGCAGCGGGGCGGGGAGCCGCGCGATATCGGCCATCGTGCGGGCGAGGTCGTCGCGACCGATCGCGTTCGTCTCCGTATCCGCCGCCCCGTCCGCGACCCGCTCGCCCGCCTCGATCGGCAACACGCGGGCGAGCATATGGCGGACCCGGCGGCGACGGTGCCAGTCGCGGCATTTGTTGATCGCGATCCGCGCGAGCCACGCGCGCAGCGACCGGTCGCGGTCATAGCGGGACAGCGCGGCGTGCGCCGCAACGAAGCTGTCCTGCAACAAATCGAGCGCCTCGTCGGGATCGCCGATCTGCGCGAGGATCAGGCGGTAGAGCGGCTGTTTGTGCCGCCGCATCAGCGCCGCAAACGCCGCCTGCCGGTCCGCCGCCGGTCCGGCGAGATGCGCGGTGACCAGCGCGGCGTCGTCATAGGCATCGAGATCGATGCTCGTGCGGCGCGCGGTCCTGTCGGGGCGGGGCGGGATCAATGCGCGGGGGTCAGCGCCTGCACGACGACCCGGTCGAACGCCGCGGTCTGGTCGGCGCGCATCACGCCGCGCATCGCAAAGACGTGTGCGAGCGTCGCCTTTTGCAGCGCGCCCATCGTCCGGTGCGACCGGTCGACCGCGGCGGCGACCGCGGGGCCATTGGCATGTTCGCGCTCGATCGCGGCGGCGAGACGGACATTGTCGGCGCGCAGCTCCGCTTCCAGGGCCGCGCGGCGGACCGCGAACTCGGCCTCGAGCCGGTCGAGCGCCGCCTCCTGCGGGGCGTCGAGCACGAGGTCGCGGTGGAGCAGCGTGTGAAGTTCGGTGCCGTGCGCTGCGCCCGGCGCCCGGATCCAGCCGCCGATAAACACACCGGCGATCGCCGCGAGGAAGGCAAGGACGATCGTCGGTGCCGCACGCCGGACCACGGACGTCACTGCCCGAGCAGCAAGGTCGAGGGGGCAAGCGCGCCGTCGATTCCGATCGGGATCGACGCCTGCGCCGGCGCACCATGGCCGATCGGTGCCGCCCCGCCGATCAGTCCCAGCACCAGCGCGGTACCGACCGACCACCGCCCGACCAGGAGGCTGGTGTGCCGACTGCGCGCATTCTCGGCGATGCTCTCGAACACCGACGCCTCGACACCATCGAGCGCACGCGGCACCGGCATCGCCGCCAGCCGGGTCAGTCCTTCATCGACAGGATCCTGCATCGTCCGCTCCCTCTGCATCCAGACATACGCATCGCCGCGCGCGATCCCGCATGATTTTTGGCGGCTGGTGAGAATGGGCTTGCCGCCACGATGCCGACGCTACTGCTTGAAGCAGTGCGCGCGGTGCCATTGCAGGACATGGGGGTGCGGCCGATCGCCGGCGCGGGCCGGCGCGGTGGCATAGCCGCTCGCGTTGACGACCCCGCGGATCGTGTCGGGATCATTGGCCTGGCGCGATACGAGGATGGCGAGATCATCGGCGAGCGACAACAGCCCGCGGTCGAACATCCAGTGCGCGGTGCCCGACAGCGCGAGCCCGTTGCTGACGATATCGGGGCCGTTAGCCTCGACCGGGCGGATATGCGCCGCCTCGACCTCGGCGCGGCCGCCGCCGTTGATCAGCTTCAGCCCGGTGATCGCGCAGCGTTCGTCATAGGCGCGCAGGACGGTGCGGCGGAAAATCCGGTCGCGGACGATCCGGGAGGTGAGGCTGGCGATGCGCGGACGATCGCCCTCGATCAGGAACGGGCTGCGCTCCTCATGCCAATGGCCAACGTCCACCGTGTCGGCCACGGCATCGCCGGTGCGCGGCAGCAGCGGGGCATCGTCGTCGAGGCCGAGCGTGACGATGCGGTTGAAGTCGGCAGCGGAGATCGGGCGCACCGCCGACTGGGCACGGCCGGATATCCGCCCCTGATCGTTGAGAACGCCGCGTTCGACTGGACCGTCAACGCCGGCAAAGGGCACGGAGGTGGCAAAATCGAGATAGGAGCCGGGCTCGATCAGCGCGAGATACATCGCCGGTGCCGACGGATCGGGGATGATCCGCTCGACCTTGGCGACCGCGAAATAGCCGCGCGTGGCGGCGACCTTGCGGGGTTCGTAATAGAGGATCCAGTCGCCGATACTGGGCTGCGCACGGCTCAGATACTGGGCGGGAAACTGGTATCGTTCGGCCGGGCTGTCGTCGTAGATCGAGTCCGAACGGTGAATGAAAACGCCAAAGGCCATTGCTGACCTTAGCGCATCGCCCCCGATCCACCAGCCGCGACAGCGCACGCCCCGACCAGAGGATCAGGCGAACATTTCCATCTGGCGCGGCTTCGGCGCCACGATCGGGCGGAGTTCGGCGCGGTCGGACAGTGCGACCGGGCGCCAGTCCTCGGCGATGATGAACGGGCGGATCTTGGCGACCGACACGGTCAGCCGCGCGATATCGGCGAGGTGGAGGCGGCGCCAGCGGCGGCTGGTCAGGATGCCGTTGACCGCCTTCACGCCGAGCCCGGGGACGCGGAGCAGCATCTCGCGCGGCGCACGGTTGACGTCGACCGGGAAGCTGCCGCGGAACTTCAGCGCCCAGGCGAGTTTCGGATCGATGTCGAGCGGGAGCATGCCGGTCGCGTCATCCGCCGCGGCGACGACCTCGTGCGGCTGGAATTCGTAGAAGCGCATCAGCCAGTCGGACTGATAGAGCCGGTGCTCGCGCATCAGCGGCGGGCGTTGCAGCGGCAGCACCGCACTGGCGTCGGGGATCGGGCTGAACGCCGAATAATAGACGCGGCGAAGACCGAACCGGTCGTACAGCGTCGAGGCCTTGCGGACGATGTCGCCATCGGTCGCGGCATCGGCGCCGACGATCATCTGTGTCGACTGGCCCGCGGGGGCGAAACGCGGCGCGGACTTGTACTTGGCCTTGGCGTCCTTGCCGTCGACGATCGAGGCCTTGACCTCGCGCATTGCGGTCTCGATCCGGACGCCGTCCTTTTCGGGGGCGAGCCGCTTGAGCCCGCCTGCGGTCGGCAGCTCGACGTTGATCGACAGGCGATCGGCGTAGAGCCCGGCCTGGTGGACGAGTTCGGGATCCGCGTCGGGGATCGTCTTGAGGTGGATATAGCCGCGGAAATGATGATCCTCGCGCAAGCTGCGCGCGACCTCGACCATCTGCTCCATCGTGTAGTTGGACGAGGCGATGATCCCCGAGGAGAGGAACAGCCCCTCGATATAGTTGCGCTTGTAGAAGGCGATCGTCAGGTCGACGACCTCCTTCGCCGTGAAGCGCGCGCGGCGGACGTTCGAGCTCTTGCGGTTGATGCAGTAGTGGCAGTCGAAGATGCAGCTGTTGGTCAGCAGGATCTTGAGCAGCGAGATGCAGCGGCCATCGGGCGCATAGGCATGGCAGATGCCCATGCCCTCGGTCGAGCCGAGCCCCTTGCCGTCCTTCGAATTGCGCTTGGCAGTGCCCGACGACGCGCAGGATGCGTCATACTTCGCGGCATCGGCCAGGATCTCGAGTTTCTCACGGGTGTCGAGCTGGGCCATGCGTTCATCTTACGTTCCGCGCATGGGCCTGTCGATTGATGCGGATCAACTGTCCGGGGGATTATCCAAACAGGCCAGCGACGTAGCGGATGATGTCGACGAAGCTGCCAAGGCTGATCGGGAGGAGCATCAGCGCGAGCGCATAGACGAGGAGCATGCGGCTGAGCGCCTTCTCATGGCGGAAGGCGGGCTTGCGCGGCGGGAGATCGTCCTTGCGCGGCCAGATCGTCGAGTCGTCGAGGAACATCCGACCATTATAGCGCGATTGCTCGCGTTTCGCAGCGGGTGACGCCTTTATGCCGCGACGAGGATGGTGGCGGCCTGAAGATCGACCGAGACGAGGCGGCTGACCCCGGGTTCGATCATCGTCACGCCGAACAGCCGGTGCATGCGGCTCATCGTGACCGCATTGTGCGTGACGACGAGGTAGCGCGTGGCGGTGTCGCGCGCCATCCGGTCGAGCAGGTCACAGAACCGGTCGATATTGGCGTCGTCGAGCGGCGCGTCGACCTCGTCGAGCACGCAGATCGGCGCGGGATTGGTCAGGAACAGCGCGAAGATGAGTGCGACCGCGGTCAGCGCCTGCTCGCCGCCCGACAACAGCGTCAGCGACTGGAGCCGCTTGCCGGGGGGCTGGGCGAGGATCTCGAGCCCCGCCTCGAGCGGATCGTCCGAATCGACGAGTTCGAGATGCGCGCTGCCGCCGTTGAACAGCGTCGCGAACAGCCGCTGGAAATGGCCGTTCACCGTCTCGAACGCTGTGAGCAACCGCTGCCGGCCCTCGCGGTTGAGCGTGCCGATCGAGCCGCGCAGCCGGTGGACCGCCTGACCCAGCTCGTCGCGGTCGGCCGCATTGCCGACCGCCTCGCTCTCAAGTGCGGCGAGTTCTTGGTCGGCAACGAGGTTGACCGCGCCGATCCGCTCGCGCTCGGCGGTCAGGCGGTCCTGCGCGCGAGCCTCGTCCGCGGGGGTGCGGACATCGGCGGCCGCGAAGTCGAGGCGTTCGGGCAGGACGGGGGCGGGGCAGGCGAAGCGCTCGCCCGACAGCCGCCCGAGCTCGCGGCGGTGCTGGTCCTGCGTATCGACGCGCACGAGCGCGCCGGCGCGGTGTTCGCGTGCCTCGGCGAGTGCTTCGGCCGCGCGGCGATGCGCGTCGTCGGCGGTGCGGAGCGCGGCTTCGGCGGCGCGTTCGGCGGTCTGGAGCGTGTCGGCGTCGGCGCGGGCGGTCGTGTGCTCGCTATCGAGCGTGGCGATCGCGGCATCGAGGGTGGCGGGACGGTCCGCGAGTGCCTCTGCATCGGCGGCGACGTCGCGGGCGCGGCGGTCCAAGGCGGTGATGCGGGTTGCCGCTTCGCCTGCGCGCGCACGCCAGCTACGGATATCGGCCTGTGCGGCGGCGAGACGTTCGCGTGTTTCGGCGCGCAGCCGGTCCTGCGCGGCGCGGTCGCTGCGCGCCTGTGCGACCGCGCCGCGGCGGACCTCGGCGTCGCGGTGGAGCGTCGCGACCGCGTCGGCGCTCGCGCGGCCGTCGGGCAATGCCGCGGCCGCGGCATCGGCGGCGGCGAGGTCCGCGGCGGCGTCGGCCTGTTCGGCATGGACGCGGTGGGCGCGCTGGTCGAGATCGGCACGCTGCCCGGCGCGGCGTTCAAGCGCGGCGGCGGCGCGATCCTCGTTGCGTTGCGAGTCACGGATGCGGGTCTCGGCGGCGGACAGGTGGGCGCGGGCGTCCTGGGCGGCTTGGCGGTGCGCGGCGATCCGTTGGTCGATCGCGGTGCGCGCCGCGTCATGCACGGCGAGCGTGGCGGCGGCGGCGGGGCGCGCGGCCTCCAGCGCGTGCAGGCGATTGCGACGTTCGAGCCGTTCGGCAGCCGCGGCGCCGCTGCCCTGTGCGACGAAGCCGTCCCAGCGGCGCAACACGCCGTCGCGGGTGACGAGGCGCTGGCCGACCGCGAGCGGCTGGCCGTCGTCACGGTCGGTGACGAAGACCTGCGCGAGCCGGCGCGCGAGGGACGCGGGCGCGTCGACGTCGGCGCCAAGCGCGGTGGTGCCGGGCGGGGGCGCGGGATCACCGGGCGCGGGCGCCGCGCCGGCCCAGGCGGCGGGGTCGGTATCCAGATCGTCGCCGAGCGCGGCGGCTAGCGCGCGCTCCAGCCCCGGCGTGGCGGTGACATGGTCGAGCAGCCGGTCGCGGCCACCGCGCTGGGTCGCGCGGGTGAGCGCGGCGGCCTCGCTGTCGAGCGCGGAGAGCTCGGCGCGGGCGGTGGCGCGCGCGGTCTCGGCGGCATCGCGCAGGCCACTCGCGGCGCGTTCGTCGCTATCGGCCTGCGCGAGCGCGTGGCGGGCGGCGGCGGCCTCCTCCAGCGCGGCGAGACGCGCCTCGGCGGCTGTGGCGCGATCGGCCTCGAGCGGGGCGGGGTCGCCGAGCGCGCGGTGGGCTGCTTCGACCTGCGCCGCGTCGCGTGCAGCGCGTTCGGCGCGGGCGCGCGCGGCGGCGAGCGCGGCGGCGGCGACGCGCGCCTCGGCGACGTCGCTCGCATGGCGGGTCATCGCCTGCGCCAGTGCGACCTCGACGTCGCGCGCGGCGCGTTCGGCCTCGGCCTGCGCTGCGTCGAGCGCGGGAAGCGCGGCGGTGGCGGTGGCGATCGCTGCCTCAAGCGCGGTGACCTCCGTCGTCAGCCGGGTCAGCGCGTCGGCAGCGTCGCTGGCGAGGCTACCCTCGCGCAGCCGGTCCTCGGCGATACGGCGGCGCGAGTCGGCGAGATCGGCGAGGCGGCGGTCGAGCGCGGTGCGTTCGGTCCGCAGGCCGGACAGCGTGTGGCCGGTTTCTGCGGCATGGTCGCGCGCGGCGAGCGCGGCGGCGCGGGCGGTGGCGACCGCGGCGGCGGCGTCGTCCTGCGCTTTCGCGGTAAGGGACTCGGCGGCGGCGGCAGCGGCCACCCGCGCCTCGGCCTGCGCGGCATCGGCGGTCGCGGCCTCGGCGGCGGCAGCGGCGTCGCGCCAGCGCGCGAAAATCGTCCGTGCCTCCGCGACGCGGATCTGGTTCGACAGCAGGCGATAGCGTTCGGCGGCGCGCGCCTGGCGTCTGAGCGCGGCGGCGCGCGCGTCCTGATCGGCGATGACGGCGTCGAGCCGGGCCAGATTGGCCTCGGTCGCGCGCAGCCTCGCCTCGGCATCCTTGCGGCGGACGTGGAGCCCGGCGATCCCGGCGGCATCCTCGAGCATTGCGCGGCGGTCGGCGGGCTTGGCGGCGATGACCGCGCCGATCCGGCCCTGGCTGACCAGCGCGGGGCTGTGCGCGCCGGTCGCGGCGTCGGCGAAGAGCAGCCCGACGTCCTTCGCGCGGACGTCGCGGCCGTCGATCCGGTAGGCGGACCCTGCGCCGCGTTCGATCCGGCGGACGATCTCGCGTTCGTCGGCGCCGTCGGGGCCGGCGATCTCGGCGAGGATCGAGACCTCGGCGAAATCACGCGCGGGGCGGGTCGCGGTCCCCGCGAAGATCACGTCGTCCATGCCCGCGCCGCGCAGCGACTTGGCGCTGACCTCGCCCATCGTCCAGCGCAGCGCCTCGAGCAGGTTCGACTTGCCGCAGCCATTGGGGCCGACCACGCCGGTCAGCCCGGGTTCGATCACCAGGTCGGCAGGTTCGACGAAGCTCTTGAACCCGGTGATGCGGAGGCGTTTGATCTGCATGGCGCGCGCTCTCCCTTCACGATTGGCGAGCGTAGCGCGCCTCTGGTCTCCCGCGAAGGCGGCAGCCCGGACTGGGTCCCCGCCTTCGCAGGGACACACTCCGGGCTGACCAATGCCCGCCGGACGGGATGCGGCTTACGCGCCGGCGGCCTTCAGCGCCTTTTCCATCTCGCTCCACGACAGCACGTTTTCCATCTTCTTGCCGTTGAGCAGGAAGGTCGGCGTGCCGGTGACGGTGCCCGACTGCATCGCGTTTTCGGTCGGCTTGGCCATGATCTCGAGCTGCTTCTGATCGGCGAGGCAGGCGCGCGCCTTGGCCTCGGGGATGCCGCGCTGCTTGACGAAGTCGATCGCGCCCATGTGCTCGGCGAGCTTGGTCGCGACCGCGGTCGGGGCGAGATTGGCGAGACTCTGCTGCATCGCCGGGGGCATCGTCTGGAGCTTGTCGAGGAACGCGTTCTGGTTCTGGTACATCTGCTCGAGGATCGGGAAGAACGGCGCGGTCCCGCCGCACTGGCCGAGCAGCGTCAGCGCTACGTCGGGCGCGCCGTGGACGAGGAAGTCGCGGAATTCGAAGCTGACCTTGCCGGTCGAGACGTAATTGTCGGTCAGCGGCTTGAACGCCTCGCGGCCGAACGCGCCGCAGGTCGGGCACGAGCGCGCGCCATATTCGACCAGCTTGATCGGGGCATTGGGGTTGCCCATCAGATAGCCCTCGTCGGTTTTGACGACGGTCTCAGTCCAGTTCTGGCCGGCGGGTGCGGCCGCCGCGGCGACGGGTGCTGCGGCCTGGGTGGTGTTCGACGAATCGCCCCCCGAACAGGCAGCGAGCGCGAGCGGCAGGACGGCGATGGCAGTGACGAACTTCATGCGGGATACTCCAACGAAATTAGCGGGCGCCGGCAGCGCGCAGCGCGGGTTCGAGCTGGGCCCAGCCGCCATGCGGCATGACCTTGCCGTTGATGAAGAAGGACGGCGTCGAATCGACCTCGGGCGGTGCCGCCGCGGTGATGGCGAGGATCCGGTCGATCTCCGCCGTGTCCGCGAAGCACGCGTCGATCGCGGCAGCGGACAGCCCGCGCGCCTTGACCAGATCGGTCAGCCCCGCGCCATCGGCATAGGCCTTGAGCTGCGCCGGCCGCGGGTAGAGGTTGATGCGCGCCGCGTTGACCTGCTGGAACTCGATCCCCTTTTCGAGCCAGGCGGGCTGCGCCGCGAAGATCGCCGCCGACGTCGGGAAGAAGCCGCGCGGTCCGGTGCAGCGCGCGAGCACCGCCGCGGCGAGATCGAGCCGGTCGCGGATCATGTGGCGGAATTCGAGGCTGGTCGATCCCGACGCGATCATCTTGCCCTTCAGCACCGCCTGCGACTGGGTCGAGAAATCGGCACAGTGCGAACAGGTGTAGCTGGCATATTCGACGAGCTTGACCCGGGCTGCGGGGCTGCCGAGCACATAGGTGCCGCTCGCCGTCAGGGTGACGGGCACGGGCTTCGGGGCGGGCGCGGCCGCGGTGAGCAGCGCGAGACCGAACAACGCAAAGAACAGACGCATTCAGCTGATCCTGGGAAGGCCGCTCGTCG
This sequence comes from Sphingomonas sp. PvP018, assembly GCF_017876865.1. Taxonomy (NCBI): domain Bacteria; kingdom Pseudomonadati; phylum Pseudomonadota; class Alphaproteobacteria; order Sphingomonadales; family Sphingomonadaceae; genus Sphingomonas; species Sphingomonas sp. PvP018. Next base: position 3,042,946 of record NZ_JAGIOU010000001.1, read on the forward strand.
AAGCGACGCCGGCGGCGAGGGATTCGAGAACCGCACGCAGTTCGGGATCGGCGATGCCCTTCAGGCTGAGACCGAGATCGGCGGGAACGGTGCGGAGCGGGGGTGGCGCCGCCTTGACGCGCGGCTTCGCAACCTCGCCCTGGCGGATGGTGATGCGCGCGACGGCGGCATAGCCGAAGAAGCGGTTCACGCGCTCGGTGATCTCGGGAATGACGTGCTGCATCATCGGCGCATGCGCGCCGCGCACGGTCAGCGTCAGGACGCCATCCTGTTTCTGTCCCATCGGGAAGCGGATCGATTCGGGCGTGCTGACGCCGGAAAAGCGCTCGCCGACGATCTCGGGCCAGCGGCTGACGACCGACGACTGGATGAAGCCGAAGCGCCGGAACGCCGCGCCGCCGATCGCGGGGAGCAACTCGGCGACAGCGCGCGACCGGTTGGCGCGCGGCGCATCGGCGTCGACTTTGGGCTTACGGGCAGCAGCTTTGCGGACGGCGGTCTTGCGCGCGGGCGGAACGTCCGTCGCGCTGGCCGCGGTCGCGGACTTTTGTTCGGTGGTGATACCGGGCGGGTTGCTCATCGCGCCACCCATGCCATAGGCGGCGCGTGAACGCCAAGCGCTCTTCGGTCCCCGTCGCCCTGCTCGACTGGTATGACGCGCATCGTCGCGTGCTGCCGTGGCGCGCCCGGCCGGGCGAGACGGTCGATCCCTATCGCGTCTGGCTGTCGGAGGTGATGCTGCAGCAGACCACTGTCGCCGCGGTCACCCCGCGCTTCCTCGCCTGGACCGCGCGCTGGCCCGATTTCGCGAGCCTCGCAGCGGCGGACGATGCCGATGTGATGGCCGCCTGGGCGGGGCTCGGCTATTATGCCCGCGCGCGCAATCTGGTGAAGGCGGCGAAGGCGGTCGTCGCGGAGCATGATGGCGTGTTTCCGCGGACCGAGGCCGAGCTGCGGACGCTCCCCGGGCTCGGCGCCTATACCGCGGCGGCGGTGGCGGCGATCGCGTTCGGCGAGCGCGCGGTGGTGGTCGATGCCAATGTCGAGCGCGTCGTCGCGCGGCTGTTCGCGATCACGACGCCGCTCCCCGCCGCGCGCCCGGCGATCCGGGCGGCCGCGGACACGATCACGCCCGACATGCGAGCGGGCGATTTCGCGCAGGCGATGATGGATCTGGGATCCTCGATCTGCACGACGCGAAACCCCAAATGCCTGCTGTGCCCGCTCCGCCCCGACTGCGACGGCTTTGCGCAAGGCGAGCCCGAACGGCTGCCGGTCAAGGCGAAGAAGGCCGCCAAGCCGCAGCGTCACGGGACGATCTTCTGGCTCGAGCGCGACGGACAGGTCTTGCTGGTGCGCCGCCCCGATACCGGGCTGCTCGGCGGCATGCGCGCGCTGCCGACCGGGCCCTGGACCGACCAGCCGCCGGGGTTCGAGGCCGCACCGGCACAGGCCGACTGGCAGATGCTCGACGACCGCGTCACGCATGGCTTTACGCATTTCGACCTCGAACTCGGTCTTGCGGTGGCGCGGGTGGAGGCGCATCAACCCGGCGAATGGTGGCCCGTCGAGACCCTGGATACCGCCGGGCTGCCGACCGTTTTCGCCAAGGCCGCCCAGGCTATACGGGCGCGATAGGGAGGCCTGCATGACGCGTGCACACTGGATTTCGACTGGCGTCATCGCCGCACTGGCGGCGACCGCAGCCATCGGGCAGGCGCAGCGACAGGCCGCCCCCGGCCCTATCGCCGTCACCGAACGCGCGGGCGATCCCGCACGCGCCGCCTTGCCGAGCCTCGAACGGCTGTTCGATGGCTATGTCCGCGACAACAAGATGCCCGGTATCGTCGGCGCCTTCGGTCTGGGCGACCGGCCGACCCTGTTCCTGGCGAGCGGAAAAATCGGCGACGAGCCGGGGCGGCCGTTCGCCGACGCCGATTCGCTGTGGCGGGTCTATTCGATGACCAAGCCGATCACCGGTATGGCGGCGATGATGCTGGTCGAGGACGGTCGGCTGAACCTCGACGATCCGCTGAGCAAATACATCCCCGCATTCAAGACGATGACGGTCGCGACCAGCCCCGATACGTCGCTGGCGACGCGGCCGGCGAAGACGCCGATCACGATCCGCATGCTGCTGACGCATACTGCGGGGCTCGGCTACAGCATCAATGTGAAGGGCCCGCTGCTCAAAGAATATGAGCAGCGCGGCGTGCTGCCGATGTCGGTCAATGCGCAGATGGAAACGCAGATGGCCAAGGTGCGCCCGACCTCGCTCGAGGACTTCGCCAACCGTGCAGCGACGCTGCCGCTGGTTGCGGAGCCGGGGACCAAGTGGAGCTATTCGATCGGGCTCGACGTGATGGGGCGAGTGATCGAAGTGGCGAGCGGGATGTCGTTCGAGCGGTTCCTGCAGACGCGGATGTTCGCGCCGCTGAAGATGAATTCGACCTTCTTCATGGTGCCGCAGGACCAGGTAAAGCGGCTGGCGACCAACTATGCGTTCGTCGGTGATAACCGCACCCCGCTCGACCCGGCGGCGACGTCGGTGTTCGCGCAGCGGCCAAGCTTTCCCTATGGCGGCGCGGGGCTGGTGATGTCGGCGCGCGATTATGACCGGTTCCTGCACATGCTGCAGGATGGCGGGACGCTGGACGGCGTGCGGGTGATGAAGCCCGAAACGGTCGCGCTCGGCATGTCGAACCTGATGCCCAAGGGGGTGTCGTTCGGCGGGATCGGCACCGGGACCGGTGCGGCGGCCGCAGGTAATGCGATGGGGTTCGGCGCGGGCGGGTCGGTGTATCTCGCGGACGTGCCGGGCGGCGCATCGAAGGGCACCTATGGCTGGGGCGGCGCGGCGGGGACGTTCGCCTGGGTCGACCCGGTCCGTCATGTCCGGAGCACGGTGATGGTCAATTATTTCCCCGGTGAGAAATGGCCGTTGCGGAAAGAGGTGGTCGGCGCGCTGGTCGCCGATGTCGCGCGAAGCGGATCCGCGGGGGGCGTGCGCCGATGAGCTTGACCGCGGATCTCATGCCCGATGTCGCACCGGGTTTTACCGGCGGGACGCTCGATCGTGCCGATGCTCTGCGCCACGATGCAGACGCACTGGCGGCGGCGCAGGGCGACTGGCGGGCGCGGCTGCTCGCGCTCGACGGTCTGTTGCCCGCCGTGACGGGCGAGGGGCGGCTCGAATGGACGTCGATGGCGGACCTGCCCGACGATGCCGAACCGATCCTGCTCGGGCTCGACGAGAGCGGGCGGCCGCATTTCACCGCGCTGCTGGCGGGCATGGGGGTCGACAACGCCCCGGCGATGCGCTCGCCCGCGCTGATGGCGGTGCTGGGCAGCCTCGCACCGGGCGAGGCGGCGACCTATGCCGCGGCGCGCAGCGTGCTCGACTGGCATGTCCGGCACCGCTTCTGTGCGAAATGCGGGACCACGACCGCCATGTTCCGCGCGGGCTGGGCGCGCAAATGCCCCAATTGCGCGACCGAGCATTTCCCGCGCGTCGATCCGGTCGTCATCATGATCGCCGAGCATGACGGGCGCGCGCTGCTCGGCCGCGGCAAGGGCTGGCCGCCGGGACGCTATTCGGCGCTGGCGGGGTTTCTCGAGCCGGGCGAATCGATCGAGGAGGCGGTCGCGCGCGAGATTGCGGAGGAATCAGGCGTGCGTGTCGGCCGCGTCCGCTATGTCGCGAGCCAGCCCTGGCCCTTCCCCTCGTCGCTGATGATCGCGTGCGTCGCGGAGGCGGTCGACGACGCGATCACGCTCGACGTGAACGAGCTGGAGGATGCGATGTGGGTGCCGCGCGAGATGGTGCGCGCGGTGCTGCGCGGCGAGGAGGGACCGTTCCTGCCGCCGCCGCCCTATGCGATCGCGCACACCCTGCTGACCGTCTGGGCGAAGGGGTGACTCAGCCGCGCGTGCGCGCCTGGCGGTAGGTGCCGAGAACGCGAAGCCATTTCGAATGGAAGCCGAGTTCCTCGAGCGCGTGGTCGAGATTGGCGTCGCCTGGCTTGCCGACCACATCGGCGTAGAATTCGGTCGCGGCAAAGCTGCCGTTGCGCTGATAGCTTTCCAGCTTGGTCATGTTGACGCCGTTGGTCGCGAAGCCGCCCATCGCCTTGTAGAGCGCGGCGGGGACGTTGCGGACCTCGAAGATCAGCGTCGTCATCCAGTCGCCGCCCGCCGGGTCCTGCGCCGCCGGTGGCTTGCCGCCGCGCGCGAGCGTGACGAAGCGGGTCGTGTTGTGATCGGCATCGGCAATGTCGGTCGCGAGCAGATCGAGCCCATAGAGCGCGGCGGCGGCGGGCGGCGCGAGCGCGGCGATCGTCGGGTCGGCAAGCTCGGCGACCTTGGCCGCGGCGCCCGCGGTATCGGGATAGCTCACCGGCTCGATCCCGTGCGCCTTGAGCCAGTGGCGGCACTGGCCGAGCGCCTGCGGATGGCTCATCGCCTGGCGAATGGCGTCGCGTGGACCGCAGCCCATCAGCGCGTGGCGGATCGGGAGGAAATGCTCCCCCGTGATTACCAGCCCCGATTCCGGGAGCAGGAAGTGGATGTCGGCGACACGACCATGGAGCGAATTCTCGATCGGGATGATCGCGCAGTCGGCGCGGCCGTCCTTTACCGCGTCGATCGCATCGGCGAAGTCGAAACAGGGCAGCGGCAGGCCGTCCGGAAACGCCTCGGTCGCCGCGACATGGCTGTTCGCGCCTGGCGCGCCCTGAAACGCGACCGCGCGCGCGGGCTCCGCTATCGCGGCTTGGGTCATCCGCGCGACGATCGGACGGGCGGGGGCGGCGAAGTTTTCCATCGTCACGGCGCGTAGCCAGCGGGCTGGATGCAATCAAGGGCGCGCGGCGCCCGCGCAAGACGGGGCGCAGCGTTTGCTTGCGGTGTCGGTCAGGCTTTTCTATGGCTGTCCTAAATCAAATAGGGGTGGGTGCGCTTTATGGACGACAGGACCAATACGATCGCCGGCTGGGTGCTCGCAGGTTGTGGTGCGGCGCTTGGGCTGTCGATCGTGGGGGGCATGTTGTTCCACGGCGAGCGCCCCGAGAAGATGGGCTATGCGATCGAGGGCGTCGTCGAGGAGGGTGCCGGCGGTGGCGCTGCCGAGGTGGCGATCGCGTCGCTGCTGCCGACCGCCGATGCTGCCAAGGGCGCCGAGGTCTTCAAGAAGTGCGCCGCGTGCCACACGATCAACCAGGGCGGCGCGAACGGGATCGGTCCGAACCTGTACGCGACGCTGGGCGAGGGGATCGCGCAGGGCAAGGGCGGCTATGCCTTCACCGACGCGCTGAAGGGCGTCGGCGGCAAGTGGGACTTCGACAAGATGAACGCGTGGCTGACCAGCCCGCGCAAGTTCGCGCCGGGCACCAAGATGACCTTTGCCGGATTGGGCAGCGCCGAGGACCGCGCGAACGTGATCCTGTATCTCAACCAGCAGGGGTCGAACCTGCCCTTGCCGGCAGCGCCTGCCGCCGGTGCAGAACCCGCTGCCGCTGGAGATCAGCCTGCGACCGCCAACGCCGCCGAGGCTGCGGTCGAGAATGGCGGCGATACCGCCGATATCGCGAACACCGGTACGGCGGCTTCGGGTGCGCCGTCGGTCGATCCGGAAGCCGCACGCAAGGGTGCGCGGACGGAGCAGTAATCGCGGCTCCCTCTCCTCGGTGAGGAGAGGGGCTGCTGCGGGGTGTGCGCTGCCTGGCGGCCCATCACCCCGGCCCTCCCCCCCGAGGGGAGAGGGGGCAGAGGGTCAGGCTCCTGCGGCCTCTGCGGCTTCGGCCGCAGCGCGCTCGCGGTAGAAGGACTGGACCGCGGCCCAGGCTTCATCTGCGGTCTCGACATAGCGGAAGATCGACAGGTCCTTTTCGCTGACCACTCCTTCCTCGACCAGCGCGTCGAAATTCACCACGCGCTCCCAGAACTGGCGACCGAACAGCAGCACGGGGATCGGCTGGATCTTGCCCGTCTGGATCAGCGTCAGCAGTTCGAACAGTTCATCGAACGTGCCGAACCCGCCCGGGAACGCCGCCAGCGCGCGGGCGTGGAGCAGGAAGTGCATCTTGCGCAGCGCGAAATAGTGGAACTGCACCGACAGCGACGGGGTGACGTACGGGTTGGGGGCCTGCTCATGCGGCAGGACGATGTTCAGCCCGATCGATTCGGCGCCGACATCGGTCGCGCCGCGGTTCGCTGCTTCCATGATCGACGGGCCGCCGCCCGAGCACACCACGAACTGACGCCAGCCGCGCTCGTCGCGGGGCAGGACGCTGACCTTGGCGGCGAGCTCGCGCGCGACGTCGTAATATTTCGACTTCTCGACCAGCCGCTCGGCGATCTTCTTCGACTTTTCGTCGCTGGCGAGTTCGAGCAGCGCCTGTGCCTTGGCGGGCTCGGGAATGCGCGCCGAGCCGTAGAAGACGAAGGTCGAGGCGATCTTCGCTTCCTCGAGCACCAGTTCGGTCTTGAGCAGCTCGAGCTGGAACCGCACCGGACGAAGGTCTTCGCGGAGCAGGAAGTCCATGTCCTGGAAGGCGAGCCGGTAATGCGGATGCTGGGTCTGCGGCGTGGAAACGATCTCGCGGGCGGTTTCAGCGTCCTGGCTGGCGTTCGCGAAAACGCGTGAGGGAATGCGGGTATCTGTCATTTCGGCGGATTTAGTCGAAAGCCGTGCGCAGGGCTAGACCGGTGTACTAGCGGCAGAAATTCGCGCGATCGTCCTCGAGGTGGAGGTGGTTGCGGTGCGCGGCGTTATAGTCGGGGCTGAGCACCGTCCCGAACCGCTTGCAGGCCGAGGCGCGGATCGTCTGGAGGAATTGGCGAACCTGCGGGTCGGGCGACGACCAGTCATTCAGGATGCTGATCCGTCGTCCGTCCTTCAGCACGAACCCGCCGATATCGACTGCGTTGGCGACCGCATGGCCCGAGCGGCGGCTCGCGTTGCGAGCCGAACCGACGACGTTGCGGCAGGCATAGCTGCCCATGCTGTCGATCCGCGCGAGTTCGCTGCCGAGCATCTGATAGGCGGCGGGGGCGACCGCGTTGCGCGTCCAGCCGATCAGCGCGCGCGCCGCGCCGCAGCGGACTGCGGTGAGGTTGGCGACCGGGACGCCGATATCGACCAGCTTGACGGTGCCCGCGAGCCCGCAGCCGGGACCGGTTTCGCGGTCGGGCAGGAGCTGGAACGAGACGTGGAGCTGGCGCAGGTCGGCGAGGCATTGCGCGGTCTCGCGGTTGCTCGGGACCGAGAGGTTGGGGCGGGTCTGTTGCGGTGCGGCGGGGCGATCGGCGCGGCCGCAGGCGGCAAGCGCGAGAATGGGCGCGAGCGCGAGCAGGACAGGGTAAAGGACGCGGTACATGGGGCCATCATCCCCGCGTGGCACCGGCTTGTCACGCGTTGCGGGGCGGCGTTGCGGCGAGTCGAGGCGTGGGCGTGTGCGGCACGGCCCTTCGACTTCGCTCGGGGCGAACGGGGGAGCGTGGCGACGGGAGCGCATGCGCGGACAAGGTTGACTCGCCGCGCCACGTCGTTAGGGCCGGCGACGGGCCACGCGGTCCCAACGCCGCGCGTGCTCTCTGTGAGGAGAGATACATGACTGATACGACCTACGCTACCGCCACAGGTGCGCCTGTGCTGCCTGCAACCAAGCCGGCACGCCCCTTTTTCTCCAGCGGTCCCTGCGCGAAGCCTCCGGGCTGGTCCGCGGACAAGCTCGCCACCGATTCGCTCGGTCGCTCGCATCGCTCGAAGATCGGCAAGACCCGCCTCCAGTACAGCATTGACCTGATGCGCGAACTGCTGAAGCTCCCCGATACGCACCGCATCGGCATCGTCCCCGGCTCCGACACCGGCGCGTACGAAATGGCGATGTGGACGATGCTGGGCGCCAAGCCCGTCACCGCGCTCGCCTGGGAAAGCTTCGGCGAGGGCTGGGTGACCGATGCGGTCAAGCAGCTCAAGATCGACCCGACCGTGGTGCGCGCCGATTACGGCCAGCTGCCCGATCTGGACTCGGTCGACTGGTCAAACGACGTGCTGTTCACCTGGAACGGCACCACCAGCGGCGTGCGCGTGCCGAACGCGGACTGGATCCCCGACGACCGAGAAGGCCTGTCGTTCGCCGACGCGACGTCGGGCGTGTTCGCCTATGACATCGACTGGACCAAGATCGATGTCGCGACCTTCTCATGGCAGAAAGTGCTCGGCGGCGAGGGCGCGCACGGCGTGCTGATCCTCGGCCCGCGCGCGGTCGAGCGGCTCGAGAGCTACACGCCCGCCTGGCCGTTGCCGAAGGTGTTCCGCCTCGTGTCGAAGGGCAAGCTCGCCGAGGGCGTGTTCAAGGGCGAGACGATCAACACGCCGTCGATGCTGGCCGTCGAGGACGCGATCTTCAGCCTCGAATGGGCGAAGTCGCTCGGCGAGGACGGGCTGATCGCGCGGTCGGACGCGAATGCGGCGGCTCTGGACACGATCGTCGCGGAGCGCGACTGGCTCGGCCATCTCGCCGCTGATCCGGCGACGCGGTCGAAGACGAGCGTCTGCCTGACGGTCGAGGGTGCGGACGAGGCGATGATCAAGGCGATGGCCGCCGCGCTCGAAAAGGCGGGGGCTGCGTATGACGTGGCGGGCTACCGCGACGCGCCGCCGGGGTTGCGCATCTGGTGCGGCGCGACCGTCGACACCGCCGATATCGTCGCGCTCGGGCCGTGGCTCGACTGGACCTACGCGACCGCCAAGGCGGGTTGAAGTCCGTCATTCCCGCGGAGGCGGGAACCCATATACTCTGCCGTCAGTGATTATGGATCCCCGCCTACGCGGGGATGACGGCTGTTAGCGAAGGTACAGCACATGCCAAAAGTCCTCATTTCCGACAAAATGGATCCCCGCGCCGCCCAGATCTTCCGCGAGCGCGGCGTCGAGGTCGACGAGATCACCGGCAAGACGCCCGCCGAACTGATGGCGATGATCGGCGACTATGACGGTCTCGCGATCCGCAGTTCGACCAAGGTCACCAAGGAGATCCTCGAGCACGCGACCAACCTCAAGGTCGTCGGCCGCGCGGGCATCGGCGTCGACAATGTCGACATCCCCGCCGCATCGGCCAAGGGCGTCGTCGTGATGAACACGCCGTTCGGCAACTCGATCACCACCGCCGAGCATGCGATCGCGCTGATGTTCGCGCTCGCCCGCCAACTGCCCGAAGCCGACGCCTCGACCCAGGCGGGCAAGTGGGAGAAGAACCGCTTCATGGGTGTCGAGCTGACGTCGAAGACGCTCGGGCTGATCGGCGCGGGCAATATCGGCTCGATCGTCGCCGACCGTGCGCGCGGGCTCAAGATGAAGGTCGTCGCGTTCGATCCGTTCCTGACGCCCGAGCGTGCGATCGAGATCGGTGTCGAGAAGGTCACGCTCGACGAGCTGCTCGCACGTGCCGACTTCATCACGCTGCACACGCCGCTGACCGACCAGACGCGCAACATCCTCTCGGCCGGGGCGCTCGCCAAGACCAAGAAGGGCGTGCGGATCATCAACTGCGCACGCGGCGGCCTGATCGACGAGGTCGCGCTGAAGGCGGCACTCGATTCAGGCCAGGTCGGCGGCGCCGCGCTCGACGTGTTCGTCGAGGAGCCCGCCAAGGCCTCGCCCTTGTTCAACACGCCGAACTTCATCAGCACGCCGCATCTCGGCGCGTCGACGACCGAGGCGCAGGTCAATGTCGCGATCCAGGTCGCCGAGCAGATGGCCGATTTCCTGATGTCGGGCGGCGTCACCAACGCGCTCAACATGCCGTCGCTGTCGGCGGAGGAAGCGCCCAAGCTGAAGCCGTACATGGCGCTGGCGGAAAAGCTCGGTGCGCTGGTCGGGCAGCTGACGCATGGCGCGGTGACGCGGATCTCGGTGCATACCGAGGGCGCGGCGGCCGAGCTGAACCCCAAGCCGATCACCAGTGCGGTGCTGGCGGGCTATCTCCAGACGCAGACCGCCACCGTCAACATGGTCAATGCCCCCGTACTGGCGCGCGAACGCGGGCTCGAGGTGCGTGAGGTGCGGACCGAGCGCGAGGCGGATTACCACACGCTGCTGCGCGTCTCGGTCAGGACCGAGGATGGCGAGCGCTCGGTCGCGGGCACGCTGTTCGGCGATTCGGCGCCGCGTCTGGTCGAACTGCTCGGCATCAAGATCGAGGCGGATCTGGCGGGGCCGATGCTCTATGTCGTCAACGAGGATGCGCCGGGGTTCATCGGTCGTCTCGGGACGGCGCTGGGCGAGGCGGGGGTCAATATCGGCACCTTCCATCTCGGCCGCCGCCAGGCGGGCGGCGAGGCGGTGCTGCTGCTGTCGGTCGACGAGGCGGTGACGCCGGAGCTGCTGACGAAGGTGCGCGCGCTGCCGGGGGTTAAGACCGCGATGGGTATCAACTTCTAAGGCTCGCGAACGGGGGGCGAAGTGGTTAGAGGCACGCGCATGACTGCTTTGCTCCCCGAAGGTTTTCGAGACCGCCTGCCCCCCTTCGCCGATTCGGCAGCCGCGCTTGAGGCGCGTGTGCTCGAGGCTGCACGCCTGCACGGCTATGAGCGCGTCGATCCGCCGCTGGCCGAATTTGCCGACGGCCTTGAAATGCGACTGAAGGCGGGCGGGCTGCATGATGCGGTGCGGTTCGTCGATCCGGTGTCGCAGCGTACGCTCGCGATCCGTCCCGACATCACCGCTCAGGTCGCGCGGATCGCGGCCACGCGGATGGGGCATCACCCGCGGCCGGTGCGGCTGAGCTATGCCGGCTCGGTGCTCAAGCTGCGCGCGTCGCAGCTCGCGCCCGCGCGCGAGACGCGGCAGATCGGCTGCGAGCTGATCGGGCTCGATTCGGTCGCCGCCGCGCAGGAGGTCGTTGCGGTCGCGGTCGACATGCTCGGTGCGGCGGAGGTCCGCGGCGCGTCGATCGACTTCACGCTGCCCGATCTGGTGTCGACGCTCGCGGCGGGTCCGCTGCCGGTCGCGCCCGACCAGGTCGCGACGCTGCGCGACCGGCTCGACGCGAAGGATGCCGGCGCGGTCGCCGCGCTCGCGCCCGCCTATCTGCCGCTGATCGAGGCGGCGGGGCCGTTCGAACCGGCGATGGAGCGGCTGCGGATGTTCGATACGACGGGCGCGCTCGCGTCGCGGCTCGACGCGCTCACGCGGATCGCCACGGCGCTCGATGGCCGCGTCGCCCTGACGCTCGACCCGACCGAGCGGCACGGGTTCGAATATCAGACCTGGCTCGGCTTCTCGCTGTTCGCGGATGGCAGCGCGCGCGAGGTCGGGCGTGGCGGCACCTATACCGTGGTGCATGAGAGCGGTGCCGAGGAAGCGGCAACGGGCTTCTCGCTGTTTGCCGACCCGCTGGTCGACCGGGTCGTCAGCGTCGATCGTCGCCGCCTGTTCCTGCCGCTGGGTACGCCGGCGGCCGACGGTGCGGCGATGCGGGCGCAGGGCTGGGTCACGGTCGCCGCGCTCGACGCGGGCGATACCCCCGAAGCGCAGGTCTGCACGCATCTTTGGGTGGCGGATGCGCCCCGCGCGCTGTAGGCGCTGCGGGTAATTCTCAGGAGATAGAGTTTGGCCAACGTAGCAGTCATCGGCGCGCAATGGGGCGACGAAGGCAAGGGCAAGATCGTCGACTGGCTCGCCGAGCGGGCCGACATGGTCGTGCGGTTCCAGGGTGGCCACAATGCCGGCCACACGCTCGTCGTCGGCGAGAATGTGTACAAGCTGTCGCTGCTGCCGTCGGGCATCGTCCGCGGCACGCCGTCGTTCATCGGCAACGGCGTGGTGCTCGATCCCTGGGCGCTCAAGGACGAGATCGCGCGGCTCGGCGCACAGGGTGTCGTCGCGACGCCCGAGACGCTGCGCATCGCCGATACCTGCGCGCTGATCCTGCCGTTCCACCGCGATCTCGACGGTCTGCGCGAGGATGCGAGCGGCGCGGGCAAGATCGGCACGACACGTCGTGGCATCGGTCCGGCCTATGAGGACAAGGTCGGTCGCCGTGCGATCCGCGTGTGCGACCTGGCGCATCTCGACGATCTGGGGCCGCAGCTCGACCGTCTGACCGCGCATCACGACGCGCTGCGCGCCGGGTTCGGCGAGCCGCCGATCGACCGTGCGGCGCTGATCGCCGAGCTGCGCGAGATTGCCGGCTTCGTCCTGCCGTTCGCCAAGCCCGTGTGGCGCGACCTGAACGCGGCGCGCTCGGCCGGCAAGCGGATCCTGTTCGAGGGTGCGCAGGGCGTGCTGCTGGACGTCGATCACGGCACCTATCCGTTCGTCACCTCGTCGAACACGATTGCAGGCGCTGCGGCGGGCGGTTCGGGTCTCGGGCCAAGTGCAGTCGGGTTCGTGCTCGGGATCGCCAAGGCGTACACGACGCGGGTCGGGTCGGGGCCGTTCCCGACCGAGCTCGAGAACGAGACCGGCGAGCGGCTCGGTGTGCGCGGGCATGAGTTCGGGACGGTGACGGGGCGCAAGCGTCGCTGCGGCTGGTTCGACGCGGTGCTGGTGCGCCAGTCGGCGGCGGTCGGCGGCATCACCGGGATCGCCCTGACCAAGATCGACGTGCTCGACGGGTTCGAGACGGTTTCGATCTGCACCGGCTATCGTCTGCGCGGCGAGACGCTCGATTACTTCCCGGCGCATGCGGCCGACCAGGCGCTGGTCGAGCCGATCTACGAGACAATGGAGGGCTGGCAGGAAACCACTGCCGGTGCGCGCAGCTGGGCCGATCTGCCGGCGCAGGCGATAAAGTATATCCGGCGTATCGAGGAGCTGATCCGCTGCCCGGTGGCGCTGGTCTCGACCAGCCCGGAGCGGGCGGACACGATCCTGGTACGGGATCCGTTCTCGGACTGATGCGACGATCGCTGACATGAAAAAGGCCGGGCGATTGCCCGGCCTTTTTTTTGGATCAGCCCGTGTGGCTCAGCGTGGCGGCGTGCCGCCCACGGTCCCGCCGGTCGTTGCCGAACCGCCCATGGTACCACCTGCGGCCGTTCCGCCCATTGTTCCACCCATGGTGCCCGGGCCGGTGCTGCCAGTCGACATCGAACCTGAGGTCGTGCCGGTCGTGGTGCCGGTGCCGGTCACCGTATCGGGACCCGTGGTCGTAGCCGTCGTGCCGCGCGTGCGGCTACGGGCGCGGGTGCCGCGCTGCGTGCGGGTCTGGGTCGCGGAATCGGTCGCCGTGGTGCCCGACTGCGTCGTCGGTCCCGTGGACATGCCGCCCATCGCGCCGCCGGTGGTGCCGCTACCCATGGTACCGCCCATTGTACCACCAGTCGTGCCGCCGCCCATCGTGCCGCCCATAGTGCCACCTGCGGTACCGCCGGTGGTCTGGGCCATGGCGGCGGCCGGAAGGATCAGGGCTGCCGCTGCGATCGAGGTCAGAATACGCATGTTTCTCTCCTATCGTGTTGGAGACACAGCGTTCCGGTTCGACTTATGTTCCCCGGTCAGCCGCATTGGCCGCGGTGGAGCAGCGCCTGATCGGCAAGGACAAGTGCGACCATTGCCTCGACGACGGGCACGCCGCGGATGCCCACGCAGGGGTCGTGGCGGCCCTTGGTAGCGATCGTCGCGGCCTCGCCGGACGGACTGATCGTCTCGACGGGGGTGAGGATCGAGCTGGTCGGCTTGAACGCGACCCGCAGGCGGATCGGCTGGCCGGTGGCGATCCCGCCGGCAATCCCGCCGGCATGGTTGGCCAGAAATTCGGGGCCTTCTGCGCCCGGTCGCATGGGGTCGGCATTGGCCTCACCCGACAGTGCGGCGGCGGCGAACCCGTCGCCGATCTCGATCCCCTTGACCGCGTTGATGCTCATGCAGGCCGAGGCGAGTTCGGCATCGAGCTTGGCATAGAGCGGCGCGCCCCAGCCCGCGGGGACGCCGGTCGCCTCGCACGCGATCACCGCGCCGAGCGACGATCCCGCCTTGCGCGCGGCGTCGACCAGCGCTTCCCAGCGCAAGGCCGCTTCGGCATCGGGGCAGAAGAACGGGTTCTGGTCGATCTGTGCGTCGTCGAAGTTCGCCGGGTCGATGGCGTCGCCGCCGATCGCCTCGACCCAGGCGCGGACGCGGACCTGGGGCACGACGAGCCGCGCGACTGCGCCGGCGGCGACGCGCGCCGCGGTCTCGCGCGCCGACGACCGGCCGCCGCCGCGATAATCGCGGAAACCGTATTTGGCGTCATAGGCATAATCAGCATGGCCGGGACGATAGGCCTTGGCGACGTCCGAATAGTCCTTCGAGCGCTGGTCGACATTCTCGATCATCAGGCTGATCGGCGTGCCCGTCGTGCGGCCGTTGAACACGCCCGAGAGGATGCGCACGGCATCGGGCTCGCGCCGCTGCGTGGTGAAGCGCGAGGTGCCGGGGCGGCGCTTGTCGAGCCAGGGCTGGATGTCGGCTTCGGTGAGGGGGATGCCGGGGGGGCAACCGTCGACCACCGCGCCGAGCGCGGGTCCGTGGGACTCGCCCCAGGTGGTGAAGCGGAACATCCGCCCGAAGCTGTTGACGCTCAAAACCCTCTCCCCTCGGGGGAGAGGGAGGGGCCCGCCGCAACGCGGTGGGAGGGTGAGGGGGTATTGGCGCGGGCGACGATCGCCGCCGCCACACCATCGATATTCGTCATCACGTCATCATTCCCGAACCGGCATATCCGGTAGCCTTCGGCTTCTAATAACGTGGTTCGGCGTTTGTCATAGGCCTGCGCATCGGTGCTGGCGTGGGTATCGCCGTCGATTTCGACGACGAGCGCAATCTCGGCGCAAAGAAAGTCGACGATATAGGAACCGATCCAGACTTGGCGGCGGAATTTGAGGCCGGCCAGCTGGCGGTTTCGGAGGATTTGCCAGAGGCGATGTTCGGGTTCGGTGGGCGCTTTGCGTGCATCGCGTTGACGGTCTCGCGCTGCGACGCCGGGTGGCCGTTTCATCCCCTCACCCTCCCATGCTTCGCACGGGCCCCTCCCTCTCCCCTGAAGGGAGAGGGGGTAGTCTGTGCTTCTTCCGTTTACACCAGTGCGATGTCGGGGGCGTCTTCGGCTTTCATGCCGATCACGTTGTAGCCGGCGTCGACATGGTGGGTTTCGCCCGTGACGCCCGATGCCAGGTCGCTGAGCAGATACAGTCCCGCACCGCCGACATCGTCGATCGTCACGTTGCGCTTGAGCGGCGAGTTCAATTCGTTCCACTTCAGGATCAGGCGGAAGTCGCCGATCCCGCTCGCGGCCAGCGTCTTGATCGGGCCGGCCGAGATCGCGTTGACGCGGATATTGTCGCGGCCGAGATCGACCGCGAGATACTGCACGCTCGTCTCGAGCGCGGCCTTGGCGACGCCCATGACGTTGTAATGCGGGATGACCTTCTCGGCGCCGTAATAGCTGAGCGTGAGCATCGAGCCGCCCGGGTTCATCATCTTCGCCGCCCGCTGCGCGACCGCGACGAACGAATAGACGCTGATGTTCATCGTCATCAGGAAGTTGTCGAGGCTGGTGTCGACGAACCGCCCGCGCAGCTCGTTCTTGTCCGAAAAGCCGATCGCGTGGACGACGAAATCGATCGTCGGCCATTCCTCTGCCAGCTTGGCGAAAGTCGCGTCGAGCGCACCCATGTCGGAGACGTCGCAGTCGAACAGCCGCGCGACGCCCAATTGCTCGGCGAGCGGGCGGACGCGCTTCTCCATCGTCTCGCCCTGATAACTGAACGCGAGCTCCGCGCCGGCCTCGGACAGCTTCTTGGCGATTCCCCAGGCCAGCGACTTGTCGTTCGCCAGCCCCATGATCAACCCACGCTTGCCCGCCATCAAACCGTTCACGCCGTTCTCGCCTTCGCCTCTACCTCGTCAGCCGGTTGCTCTAGCGCTGTTTCGAGGGGTTCCGCCAGTGCCGCGTTCAAATGCGCCCCGAATACCAGCCCCAGACCGATGACGTAGAAGAACAGCAGCATGATAACGACGCCCGCCAGGCTGCCATAGGTCAGGTCATAGCCACCCAGGCTCGACAGGACGATCGGCAGCAATGCGGTCGCGCTGATCCACCAGACGGCGGTGAAGAGCGCGCCGGGCCATTTGCGGCATTTCGAATAGCGATAGCGCGACGGCGTTACCGAGTAGAACAGCAAATACAGCGCGCCGAACATCAGCAGACCGGGAATCAGGCGGGACAGGCCGACCCATCCGGCGGCGTCCTGCGCGAAGGGAACGAGGCGGTAGATGAACTGTTCGGCCGCGGTCAGGATGCCCTGCACCAGGAAGGAGAGCAGCGCCATGATCACCGAGCCGACGATCACCGCGGACGATCCGAGCCGCGATTTCCAGAAGGGGGCGGTGGCCTTGATCCCGTAGGCGCGGTGGAAGATGTCGCGGATCGTCTCGACAAAGCTGCCGACGGTCCACAGCCCGACCAGCGCGCCGAGCCACAGCAACGACCCGGTACGCGCCGCCAGCACGTCGGCGATCGGCTTGCGCAACAGGTCGGCGACGTTGGGTGGCAGGACGTTCAGGAAGGACTCGACCGCACGGATCGTCTCGGTGCTCTGCCCGAACAGCGACAGGATCGCCGCGGCCACGATGAAGAACGGGAACACCGTCATCAGCGCGAGATAGGCGAGATTGCCCGCGTGGATGAAGCCGTCGTTGAACACGCCGACCGCGGCGCGCTTGACGACCTCGAACGCATGGCTGCCCGGCTTGACCTTCGCCATGCCGCGATTGAGGCGCCGGCGCGTGCCGCCATGATCATGGGCGCGCGCCTCGGGCGTAAGATTGCTGTCGTTCACAAGGCGTTCAGACGCCCATGGCCCCCCGCGGGTTCCCGGTATTGCTCTTCGCCCAGCCCTCGACGAAGTCGGCAAGCGCCTTGTTGTCGGCCGGAATGTCGATCATCAGCGTGACGAGCTGATCGCCGCGGCCACCGGTTTTCTTGTGGAAGCCCTTGCCCTTGAGGCGCAGCGTCTTGCCCGAGGTCGTGCCCTTGGGGATCGTCAGCATGACCGGCTTTTCGACCGTCGGCGCCTTGATCGAGCCGCCGAGCACCGCCTCGGCAAGGCTGATCGGCAGGTCGATGCGAACGTCGTCGCCGTCGCGCGTGAAGAAGCGGTGGGGCTGGACATCGATCGTCAGGATCGCGTCGCCCGCGCCGCCCGGGCCCTGCTCGCCCTTGCCGCTAAGCTTCATCTGCGTGCCACTCTCGACGCCTGCGGGCAGTTTCAGATCGAGCGTCTTGCCATCGGAGAGCGTGACGCGCTGGGGCTCGAGTGTCGCCGCGTCGACGAACGGGACCTGCAGGCGATAGGCGACGTTTTCGCCCTTGGGCTGCGGGCGCCGACCGAAGCCGCTCGCGAACCCGCCGCCACCGCCGCGCTGGGCGCCGCCGAACAGCCCTTCGAAGATGTCGCTCATGTCGGGGCCGCCGCTCTCATAGCCTTCGCTGCGAAAGCCGCCGCCGGGCTGAGGACGTCCGCCGCCGCCTCCGCCGAAACCGAACGGCGCGGCGGGGTTTCCGTCGCCGTCGATCTCGCCGCGATCGAAGCGCGCGCGCTTGTCCTTGTCGTTCAGCAGGTCGTACGCGTTGGTGACCTGGCTGAACTTTTCCGATGCCTTCGGATTGTCCTTGTTGCGGTCGGGATGAAGCTCCTTGGCGAGCTTGCGATACGCCTTCTTGATGTCGGCTTCGTTCGCGTCGCGGGCAACGCCCAGGGTCTTGTACGGATCGGCCACTTAGGTCCCCACTCTGTCTTGCGCGTCTATGTGGGGCCGCTGCGGGCGCAACGCAATTCCCGTGCCGTGCGTTTGGCGGGCGAGAGGAGACGATGATGGCTGACAAGCAACCGATGCAGGGCGTGCCCGAGGGCGATGATGGTGCCAAGCAGAAGGACGGGGTGAACGATGCGCCGGCCAAGGACAAGGGCGGCGAGAGCGGCGGCGGGTCCTATCCAAACCCGCATGAGGGTAAGGACTGACGCGCGTCTCGTCATTCCCGCGCAGGGGGGAACCCATGCCGCGAGAGTATCGCAACCGTTCGAGTATATGGGTCCCCGCCTCTGCGGGGATGACGACCGTGAAGCAGGTTACCCGGCGACCCGGACCGGTGCCTCGTCCAGCGGCGCGACGTCGACGCTGACGTCCATGCTTTGCGCGCCCGAGCCCAGCACCACACCGTCGACCGGTGCGATCTCGGCATAGTCGCGGCCGACCGCCATGACGATATGGTCGCTGGCCATCCAGATGCCGTTGGTCGGATCCATCCCGACCCAGCCGTGCACCGGCCCGCACCACAGCAGCACCCAGGCATGCGTCGCATCCGCGCCGACCAGCCGCGGCTGGCCTGCGGGCGGGATGGTGCGGATATAGCCGGACGCATAGGCGGCGGGCAGGCCGGCGGCGCGCAGGCCGGTGATCATGATCTGCGCGAAATCCTGGCACACGCCCTTGCGGTGGAGAAACGCCTCGTGCGGCGGCGTGTCGACGAGCGTCGCATCCGCATCGAACACGAATTCGCGCTGGATTCGGCGGGCGAGCGCGATCCCCGCCTCCAGCGCGCCACGCGCGGGGTCGAGGTCGGCCGCGCAATAATCGGCGATCGCATGGTCGAGCGGGATCAGCGGCGAGGGATAGAGATAGGTGGCGGGGCTCGCCGCGGACAGGTCGGTGCTCGCGCGCGCCAACGCCGCGATCTCGGCGAGCGTCGGGTCGCCAACGGCGGGGACGGGGACGAGCCGGTCGACCGTGATCCGCGACCGGCTCTCGATCGTCAGGTGGCGCACCGGGCTGTCGACCACCAGCCGCGTGACGTTGGCGAGCCCCGCCTCGGCGCGCGCGGAGCTGACGCGTCCCGCGGGATGGACCGAGAGCGTGTAGTCGTCGAGCCGCTGGCCGGGCCAGTCGATGGGCTTCAGCCGGAGGTTGCAGCGCGCGAACTTGACGCTCGCGCCATAGTCGAAGGTGGTGACGTGGCGGATGTCGTAGATCATGCGAGCGTCAGTTCGCTGGTGCGGAGCGGCTCTGCGCCTTGGAGGAAATAGCGTCTCGCCAGCGCGTCCGACACGCCCGCCAGCCGGCGTTCGACGTCGCCCAGCGTATCCGCGTCCAGCTCGGCGGCGGTCGCGGTCATCACGATCGCCATGAGTGCGGTCGCCTGAGCCTGTTGCGGTTCGGCCATCTCGTCGTCGCTCAGCACCGGCAGCTCGGCGAGCCGGGCGGCGATGCGGTCGGCGGAGAAGGCGAGGCTGCGCGGGTTGCCGGGGTCGAGCGCGACGAGATCCATGACCGGCACGCGGGCGATTCCCGTGGGATAGCGCTGGCGATAGGTGATCTGGCTGTCGGCGAGGTCGAGCAGCACCGACAGGTCGTCGGGCGAGGCGCCAGGCATGCCGAACAGCCGGATCGCGCGGGCCATCGCCATCGCACGCTCGATCCGGCGGCCGAGATCGTGGAACCGCCATGCCGCGGTCCGTCCCATATGCTCGGCGGACAGCCCGGCGATCGCGGCATAGCGGCGCTGGAGCGAACCGGCGCGCTCGAGCATCCCGCGATGCGTGGGGAAGGGCGCCTCGAGCAGCCGGACCATGTCCGAGGACAGCCGGTCGCGCGATCCCTCGCCGATCGCACGCGCATGGCGGTTGATCGTCGCGACCGACTGCCACCCCTCGTCCTCCATCGCGGTGCGCGCGAACGCGGTCAGGTCGGCGCGACGCAGCGCGGGGGGATGCGGTGCGGCACCGCTGCCGACGATCAGCCCGACGAGCTTGCCGACGGTCTGCGCAGACAGCACCGCACCGCCGTCCGCGTCGATCGAGTTGCCGAGCATGACGCGGATCGCGGCGAGCAACGCCTCGCCGCGCTCGAGATAGCGGCCGAGCCAGTAGAAATTGTCCGCGACGCGGCTGGGCAGCGTGCCGGGATTGCGGCGGACGTGGAGCGAATCGGGCGCGGTAAGCAGCGAGACGGGTGCGACCGGGTCGGGCCCATAGACGCAGACATCGGCGGACCAGATGCCCTCACCCATCACCGCGGCGCGCGCGTCTGGGTGCTCGCCGATCCGCGCGAACCCGCCGGGCAGCACGGTCCATTCGCCGTCGCCGCCGCGTGCCGCAAAGACGCGCAGCGTGAACGGGCGCGGCTCGAGCGTGTCGCCGACGACGACGGGCATGGTCGACAGGCGGACGATCTCCTGCCCGACATAATCCTGCGGCCGGCGGGCCATGTCGGCGAGCAGCGCGGCACGGTCGGCGCCGGTGATGTCGGCACCCGCGGTCGCGCCGTTGGGCAAGCCGAGCGGGCGGGTGTGATAGGCAGGGGCGATCAGCAGCCGGTCGAGATCGGCCTCGACCGCGGTCCGCGCCGCGTCCTGCCCGCACCACCAGGTCGCGATGTTGGGCAGCAGCAGGTCTTCGCCGAGCATCGTGCGCGCGAGTTGCGGCAGGAAGGCGGAGAAGGCGGGGGCCTCGAGCACCGCGGAGCCGGGCGCGTTCGACAGCACGACATTGCCGGCGGCATAGGCGTCGATCAGGCCGGGCACGCCGATCTGCGAATGCGTGTCGAACGCCAGCGGATCGAGCAGCCGCGGATCGAGCCGCCGCCAAAGCGCGTCGATCCGCTTCAGCCCGCCGATCGTGCGGACATAGAGCTTGTCCTCAAGCGCGGCGAGATCCGCGCCCTCGACGAGCAGCAGCCCCAGATAGCGCGCGAGATGCGCCTGTTCGGGATAGCTCGGGTTGAACCGGCCGGGGGTGAGCAGCCCGATGCGGGGATCGGTGCGCTTGCACATCGCCGCCAGCCCCGCGCGGAACGCGGCGAAGAAGGGCGCGTGGCGCTGGACGTTCAACCGGGCCTGCAACCCGCCGAGCGTGCGGCCGACCGCGAGCCGGTTCTCGAGCGCATATCCCGCGCCCGCGGGTGCGCGCAGGTGATCGGCGAGCACGCGCCATTCGCCACTGGGCCCGCGGCCGAGATCGATCGCGATGAAATCGAGATGGCGGCCGCCGGGCGGGTCGAGCCCGACCATCGGCCGCAAGAAGAACGGGCTGCCGGTGACGAGCGCGGCGGGGATATGGCCGTCCGCGACCAGCTTTCCCTCGCCGTACAGATCGGCGATCACCGTTTCCATCAGCGTCGCGCGCTGGACCACGCCCGCGGCGATCCGCGCCCACGCGTCCGCCTCGATCAGCAGCGGGACGGGGGAGACGGGCCAAGGGCGCTCGTCGGGTTCGTCGGCGATGCGGAAGCCGGTGCCGATATCGACCGCGTGACGCTGGACGCGTTCGCGGACATGGCCGAGATCGTCCGAGGCGACCATCGCGAGCTCGGCGAAGGTCGCGGTCCAGGCGGGGTCGATACTGCCGTCGGCGGCGGGGCAGAGCATGTCGGCGGCGGTGCTGCGCGCGCAATAGTCGGCGATCCAGCGCTCGGCATGGCGTGTCGCGTCATAGGCGCTCGATTGCGCCGTATCGGTCGGGGGCGTGGATTGCGTCGCCATCTCCATGCCTTGATGCCTTCGAATAGTGGCGGCGGGTGTTTCACCTTTCGCTGGTGCGGCGCAACCTAAAAGCGTGTCTGCGGGGCGGGTTTCGCCTACGCCTTCCACCCCGGCGGAGGCCGGGGCCCAATTGGGTGGAGGGGCGTAACGGCTAGCCACCCTTTATCACGGGCGTCCCCCAATTGGGCCCCGGCCTTCGCCGGGGTGGAGTGCGGGGGTTAGGGGAGGCTGCCGCGCCTTCAGAAATCCGGCAGCACCTGGTCCGCCCCGCCCCAGCCCTTCAATCCGCGTGATCCGGCGCGTGCGATCAGCTCTTCGACGTCGCGCACGCCCCAGCGGGCGGCGGTGTCGATGTCGCGCAATTCGCTCCATGATACGGGGGCGGCGACAGGCGCGCCGGCGCGGGCGCGGGCGGAATAGGGCATCACCGCGGTGCTGCCGCGCTGGTTGCGGAGCCAGTCGATGAAGATCCGGCCCTTGCGCTTGGCCTTGGCCATCGATGCCACGAACCGGTCGGGTTCGGCACTCGCCAGCGCGCGGGCGAAGCGGTCGGCGAAATCCTTGACCGCGGGCCATTCCGCCCTGGGGGTGAGCGGGACGACGACATGGACGCCCTTGCCGCCTGACAGCATTGCGAAGCTGACGAGGCCGAGTTCGGCGAGCTGCGTCTTCAGATACTCTGCGGCCTTCTTGGTATCGTCGAAGTCGAGCCCCTCGTCGGGGTCGAGATCGAAGACGAGCCGGTCGGGCTTTTCGAGCGTCTGATTGGAGGATCCCCAGCCGTGGAATTCGATCGTCCCCATCTGGACGCAGGCGACCAGCCCGTCGGCATCGTCGACATAGAGATAGTTCTCGGTCGATCCGTCCTTCTCGCGGATCGGTACCTGATGGACCGCGTCGCCGAAGCTGCCGGCATCGTGTTTCTGGAAGAAGCAGGCGCGCGACCGGCCTTGCGGACAGCGGACGAGGCTGATCGGGCGGTTGCCCGCGAAGGGGAGGATGAGGCCCGACAGCGCGGTATAATAATCGGCGAGATCACCCTTGGTGACGTCGGACTCGTCGAAGATCACGCGGTCGCGGTTGGTGATCTTTATCGTGGTGTCAGGCGCGGCATCGGGGAGCGGGGCGGGGGTCTCCGCGACGACGTCCTTCGCCGCCTTGTCCTCGCGCAGGCCGATGAAGCTCGAATGGCGCAGCACGCCGTCGGGGGTGGTTTCGGCAAAGGCGATTTCCGCGACGAGCTTCGGCGTCACCCAGTGCGCGCCGCGGACCGCGGCTTTCGGGGCCTCGACGGTCGGCGTCTTGCGGCCGAGCGCCTCGAGCTTGCCGCGGAGCTCGTCCATCAGCGCCTGGTCGAAGCCGGTGCCGACCTTGCCCGCATAGCGATAGGTCTTGCCCTCGCGGACGCCGAGCAGCAGCGACTTGAAGCCGCGCTTCTTGTCGGACGGGAGCCAGCCGACGATGACGAATTCCTGACGGTGCGTGCATTTGACCTTGAGCCACGCCTTGGTCCGCTTGCCCTGATAGGGCGCGTCGGCGCGTTTCGAGACGATGCCTTCGAGGCCCTCGCGGCACATCGTCTCGAACAATTGCTCGCCCGCGCCGATGACGTGGTCCGAATAGCGCAGGCGGTCGTCATCGGCCGGGATCAGCGGTTCGAGCCGGGCCTTGCGGTCGAGATTGGACAGGCCGGTCAGGTCCTCGCCGTCGAGTGCGAGCAGGTCGAACGCGAACAGGGTCATGGCGCCGCCGCTGGAGATCGCGTCCTTCAGCGTCGAAAAATCGGGGTGACCGTTCTTGAAGGCGACGATCTCGCCGTCGATTAACGCCGATTTTACGGGGAGCTTCGCGGCGGCGGCGGCGATTCCGGCGAACTTGTCGGTCCAGTCGAGGCCGGTGCGGGTGAAGACCCTGGCCGTGCCGCTCGCGACCGCGACGAGCGCGCGGTAGCCGTCATATTTGACCTCGTGCAGCCAGGCGGTGCCGGTGGGGACGGCGTCGACGAGCGTGCAGAGTTGGGGGTCGCGAAAATCGGGGAGCGTGCCGTCATCCTGGCGAAGGCCAGGATCCAGAGTATGGGCCGCGACGCTTTTGGCTCTGGATCCCGGCTTTCGCCGGGATGACGGGGGAGGGGCTGCTTTGCTCGCGCGTGCCGGCTTCTTGCCCTCGGCAATCTCCGCCATCGTGCGGCCGGTCGAGATGCTCGTCAGCGCTTCGTCGACCAGCGTGTCGGTGCCGCCCGCCGCGGCGTCGTCGATCTTGCGGAGCAGCCAGTTCTCGCGCTTTTCCTTCGCGCGGGGTTTCAGGCGGATCAGCAGCCATTCGCCTTTCATCCGTTCGCCATCGAGGACGAAGTGGAGATGCCCCTTGTCGAGGTCCTTCGCCGACTTCCCCTTGATCGGGGCCCAGGTGCCGCGGTCCCACAGCATCACCGTGCCGCCGCCATATTCTCCCGCGGGGATCGCGCCTTCGAACGTGGCGTAGCTCAAGGGATGGTCCTCGGTGCGGACCGCGAGGCGCTTTTCGTCGGGATCGAGGCTGGGGCCGCGGGTGACCGCCCAGCTTTTGAGGACGCCGTCGATCTCCAGGCGCAGGTCCCAGTGGAGGCGGGTGGCGTCGTGCTTCTGCACCATGAAGCTGTTGCCGTTGCCGGGGGTCAGCGTGCCGGCGGGTTCGGCGGTCTTCGCGAAGTCCCGCTTGGCATTGTAGAGCGCGAGGGGGTCTGGGGTGTCAGCCACCATTATTCTCCCGCGAAGGCGGAAGCCCAGGCTGGGTCCTCGCCTTCGCGGAGACACAACAGGGGGCGTTACGCACGTTTCTTGGCCGGGGTCTTGGTCGCAGTCTTGGTCGCGGTCTTGGCCGGGGCTTTCTTGGCGGGTGCCTTCTTCGCAGCCGTGGCCGTGCCGCCCGATTTCTCCATCGACTTCTTCAGCGCCGCCATCAGGTCGACGACGTTCGACCCCTTGCTCTCGCCGCTGTCCTTTTCGTCGATGATCGTCTTGCCGTTCGCCTTGCGCTTGCGCTCGATCAGGTCCTTCAGCGCGTCGACATAGCGGTCGTGGAAGTCCTGCGGGTGAAAGTCGCCGCTGCGCTTCTCGATCAGCGCCTCGGCGAGTTCGAGCAGCTCCTCGGAGGGCTTGTCGTCGGGGATGTCGCGGAAATAGCCCTGCGCCTTGTGCACCTCGTCCGCGTAGCGCAGCGTCTCGAGCACCAAGCCGCGCCCGCAGGGCTTGAGGCTGACGACATATTCGCGGCCGCGCATCGCCAGCTGGCCGAGCCCGACCTTCTTCGTGCGCCGGAGCGCCTCGCGCAGGACGATGAACGCCTCCTCCGCCAGATCGTCCGCAGGGACGACGAAATAGGGCTTTTCATAATAGAGCACGTCGATGTCGCTCGCATCGACGAACTGGGTCAGTTCGAGCGTCTTCTTCGACTCGAGCTTCACCGCGTCGATCTCGTCCTGGTCGAGCAGGACATATTCGCCCTTTTCGACCTCATAGCCCTTCATGATCTCGTCGGCGTCGACCGGGCCGACGCCGGTGACGACCTTGTCGTAATGGATCGGCTGGCCCGAGGGTTCGTGGATCTGCTTGAACGAGACGGCCGCACCCGATTTGGTGGCGGAGTAGATTTCGACCGGGATCGAGACCAGCGCAAGCCGGATCTGTCCCTGCCAATAGGCGCGCGCTGCCACGGTGCGGTTTCCTTCGTTGCGAAACCGATTCAATCGTCGGCGTGGCGAGTCGTTCCGTGAGCGCCGTGCCGTGCGCTGTTTCGCGGCCCGCCAAGTTTCGCTATGGCGCTGCCATGTCCGATAACCCGATCACGCTGTTCGAGGCCTGGTACGCCGAGGCCAGGCAAACAGAAATCAACGACTCCAACGCTGTAGCCCTCGCCACTGCGGATGCGCAGGGACGTCCGTCGGTGCGGATGGTGCTGCTGAAAGGGCATGGCCCCGATGGTTTCGTCATCTACACCAACCGCGAGAGCCGCAAGGCGGGCGAACTGACCGCGAACGCGCATGCGGCGTTGCTCTTCCACTGGAAGTCGCTGCGCCGGCAGGTCCGGATCGAGGGGCGCGTCAGCCTGGTGAGCGATGCGGAATCGGACGCCTATTTCGCGACGCGCGGCCGTAATTCGCAACTCGGGGCCTGGGCGTCGGAGCAATCGCGCCCGCTCGACACGCGCGACACATTCGAACGCCGCTTTGCCGAGGCGCAGGCGCGGTTCGAGGGTGGCGACGTGCCGCGGCCACCGCATTGGGGCGGGTACCGGATCGCGCCCGATCGCATCGAGCTGTGGCAGGACCGCGAACACCGCCTACATGAGCGGCGACTGTTCGTGCGCGACGGTGAAGGCTGGACCGAAGGATTGCTGTTCCCATGACCCAGGACGAACGCCGCAGGGTGATCCCGCTGGCGACGCGCGCGGCGCTCGCCAGCGTCGCGATGGCGTGTTTCCTGCTGCTGCTGAAGGGCTTTGCGGCGTGGACGACCGGGTCGGTCGCGATGCTCGGCTCGCTCGCCGACACCGCGCTCGACCTGCTCGCGAGCCTCGTCACGCTGTATGGCGTGCGGCTGGCGGCGACGCCGGCCGATCACGACCACCGTTTCGGCCACGGCAAGGCGGAGGCGCTCGCCGCGCTGTTCCAGGTGATGCTGATCACCGCGTCGGCCGCCGGCATCGCCTGGCGCGCGATCCTCGCGTTCAACGATCCGCAGCCGACCACGGGCGCCGATTTCGGCATCGGCGTGTCGGTCGTCGCGATCGTCGCGACGGTGTTCCTGCTCGCCTATCAGCGCCGGATCATCCGCCAGACCGGATCGGTCGCGATTCTTGCTGACAATGTCCATTACCAGTCGGACGTGCTGCTCAACGGGTCGGTGATCGTCGCATTGGTGCTCGACCAGTATCTGGGGTGGAGCGGGGCGGATCCGATCTTCGGCATCGTCATCGCCTTGTGGCTCGCCTGGGGTGCGTTCTCGGCCTCGTCGAACGCGATCGACCAGCTGATGGACAAGGAATGGCCCGAGGATCTGCGTGCACAGTTCCTCGACGTGGCGGCGCGTCAGCCCGGCATCCGCGGCATCCATGACTTCCGCACCCGCCGGTCGGGCAGCCATGATTTCGCGCAGTTCCACATGGAGGTCGCGCGCGACCTGACCGTCGCGCATGCCCACGACATCGTCGAGGCGGTCGAGCGTAACCTGCGCACCGCCTTCCCCAAGGTCGAAGTGCTGATCCACCTCGATCCCGAAGGGCATGTCGATACCGACAATCCGCTGGTCGAGGCGGACGTGACGCCGCATTGGTTTGGCAAGCGGGTTTAACCCGCTGGGCGCCCGACAACCGGGTATGAGGGGCAGCAGCATGAGAATACCGTTCGCGCAGATCGATGCGTTCGCCGACACGGCCTTTGCGGGAAATCCGGCGGCGGTGATGCCGTTGTCGGCGTGGCTCGACGATGCGGTGCTGCTGGATATCGCGCAGGAGAACAACCTGAGCGAGACCGCGTTCATCGTCCCCTCGGCCGAAGAGGGCGTCGATTTCGAACTGCGCTGGTTCACGCCGGGCGCGGAGGTCGCGTTGTGTGGTCATGCGACGCTGGCCAGCGGGCATTTCGTGCTGTCGTCGGATAGCGCGCGCGACCGGGTCCGGTTCGCGACGCGGCAGGCCGGGATCCTCGAGGTCGCCTGCGCGGATGCCGGATACACGCTCGAGCTGCCGGCCTGGGCGCCCGCGCCGAAGGCGATGCCGGAGATCGTCGCGGCACTGACGATCGATTCGCCGGTCGAGACCTTGTGGCACGACAAGGGCTATGCGCTGGTGATCGTCGAGGACGAGGCTATCGTCCGCAACCTGAAACCGGATTTCGTCGCGCTGGCGAAGTTTCCGATCGTCGCGATCGTCGCGGCGAAGGGGTCCGCGACCGCAATCGTCAGCCGCGTCTTCACGCCTTATTATGCGATCAACGAGGATCCGGTGACGGGGTCGGCGCATGCGGTGATGGTGCCGTACTGGGCGCAGACGCTGGGCGACAGTTTCACCGCGTTCCAGGCAAGCGCGCGCGGGGGGCGGCTGACGTGCCGGCTCGAAGGCGACCGGGTGGTGCTTGGCGGTGCGTGCGTGACGGTGATCGAGGGAACGTTCCTGCTGCCGTGATAACGGTCTAAATCTACGTCATCCTGACGAAAGTCAGGATCCAGAGCCAGGATCGTCTCGCCCCGTCACCCTGGATCCTGACTTTCGTCAGGATGACGGAAGAGGAGCGGCGTGGCGGCTAGCGCTTGCGGCCCTTGGTCATCGGGTCAGGCTTCTTGGGTTTCACCCAGCCGGGCGGCGGGGTCAGACGTTGCTGGCTGGTGCCCAGACCCATCGCGCCGGGTTGCTGGCGGGTGAGTCCCGCGGTGTCGGCGACGGTGCCGCCGCCGCGGAGCAGGCTGATCTGGTCGCGCAGCCGCCCCGCGGTCTCGAAGTCCATCGCCGCGGCGGCGGCTTCCATCTGGCGGCGCAGGTCGTCGATATCCATGCCACGCCCAACGCGTCAGGCGGCGGCGAGTGCCGCCTCGGTCGACGCGATCCAGCCGCCGCCGAGCACGCGGTCGCCGGCATAGAGGACGGTCGCCTGCCCCGGGGCTACACCATATTCCGGTGCGTCGAACACGACGCGGTCACCGATCAGGCGGGCCGGGACGGGCTTGGCCATCGAGCGCACCTTGGCGGTAAGCGGCCCGGTAAAATCGTCGCCGAGCCAGTTGATGTCGCTCAGCTGCGCCGCCGAAACCGCGAGCGCCCGGCGCGGGCCGACGACGACGCGCCTGGTGTCGGGCTCGACGCGCACAACATAGAGCGGCTCGGGGCTGCCGCCGATCTCCAGTCCGCGACGCTGGCCGACGGTGAAGTGGATCAGCCCGCGATGCTCGCCGAGCTTCATGCCGCCGATATCGACGATATCGCCTGCGGTATCCGCCTCCGGGCGCAGCTTCTTGACCAGTCCGGCGTAATCGCCGTCGGGGACGAAGCAGATATCCTGGCTGTCGGGCTTGGCCGCGACGCCTAGGCCGAGTTCGGCCGCGATCTCGCGCACGCGCGCCTTGGGCAGGCCGCCGAGCGGGAAGCGCAGATAGTCGAGCTGCGCCTGCGTCGTCGCGAACAGGAAATAGCTCTGGTCGCGGGCAGGGTCCGCGCCGCGATGGAGTTCGGCACCGCGTGCACCCTCGACACGGCGGACATAATGGCCGGTCGCCAGGCAATCGGCGCCAAGATCGCGCGCGAGCTTCAGCAGGTCGGTGAACTTGGGTCCCATGTTGCACTGGACGCACGGAATCGGCGTGCGCCCCGCGAGATAAGCGTCGGCAAAGGTGTCGACGACCTGTTCGCGAAAGCTCGATTCATGATCGAAGACGTAATGCGCGATGCCCAGCCGGTCGCAGACCGCGCGCGCGTCGCGAATGTCGCGGCCCGCGCAGCACGAGCCCGCGCGGCCGACCGCCTCGCCGTGATCGTAGAGCTGCAGCGTCACGCCGATCGTCTCCGCGCCGGTCGCATGCGCGAGCGCCGCGACGACCGAGCTGTCGACCCCGCCCGACATCGCGACGACGATCCGTCGACCGGCCAGCGACCCCGACCCTGGTGTCGCGCCGCCGAGCTGAAAATCCGCCTGTTCCATCGGTACACCATAGTCTCTGCGACGAGGCGTTGCAAAAAAAGCGACAGGCGCGACAACTCTTTGTCCCGAACTTTACCTCGTTTTCATTCCCCGGCGTTTAGACGGGACCTCTAGTTGGTGTTTTGCGAGTGTCGCGTTGGATCTGAGCTTCCCCCGTTTCGATCGAGAGGCCGAGCTGACCGTTCTGCCCGGTGACCTGGCGGTGTTGATCGTCGGGATCGCCGCGCGTCAGGCGGCGAGCCCGACCGCGGCGGTTCAGGCCGGGTTTTCGCGGGGTGCGATCGATCCCAAGCTGTTCGCCCCCGTCCACGGGGCGTTCAACGGGCCAATGGCGGATGCCTTGACGCGATGGAAACAGGAATGACCGCGGCGTTTACCGCGGCGTTTCAGCCATTCTTCAACTCCCTTGGCTACGGGTCGTAGCCACGTATCGAGAGGGGGCCCCCGCCCCGATCAGAGGTTGTAAATGATCGAGAACCAGAAGTTCCGCCCTGCCAAGGTCATCGGACCGCTCGGCGAGCAATTGACGCTGGATTCGCTGCCGCCGCCGAGCACGACGCGGTGGGTCGTACGCCGCAAGGCCGAGGTCGTCGCCGCGGTCAATGGCGGTCTGTTGTCGGTCGACGAGGTCTGCGACCGCTATGGACTGACGGTCGAGGAATTTGCCGGATGGCAGCGCGCGATCGACCGGTCGGGGATGCCGGGCCTGCGCGTGACGCGGATCCAGCACTATAAGTCGCTGTACGAAAGGCAGCAAAAATACTGACCCGAATCAGCCTACATAATCAAAACGCGGGCGGAACAAACGTCCGTGCTCGCACGTCTTTCCGCCATCGCCCGGCTACGGGAACAACGGAGGGAAAGTAAAATGGGTATCATTCTTTGGCTGATCATCGGCGGTGTCATTGGCTGGATTGCCAGCATGATCATGCGCACCGACGCGCAGCAGGGCATCTTCCTGAACATCATCGTCGGCATCGTCGGCGCCTTCATCGGCGGCCTGATCCTGTCGGGTGGCTCGATCAACAGCGCACCGCTGACGCTGACCTCCTTCATCGTGTCGCTGCTTGGCGCGATCGTGTTGCTCGCGATCGTCAACCTCGTGCGCCGCGGCAGCGTCCGCTAAGAGCGGTCGCTACACAGCGTTGAAAAAGGGCCGTCCGGGCGACCGGGCGGCCCTTTTTCTATGCGCTCAGTTCAGCAGGAAGCGGACCGAGACCGAAACGGTGACGTCCTTCTCGCCCGCGACGATCTGCGTACTGTCCTTGGCCATCGCCGCGCGGGCCATGAACACCGGCGGGTTCGGATTGCCGGCATTCTCGCCATTCTCGGTGATCGAGACGATCCGCGAGACGCGCATCCCGGCGGACCGCGCATAGATCTCGGCGCGGGCACGCGCGCGCTTGACCGCATCGGCCCGGGCCTCGTCCAGCGCCGCATCGGGCTGGTCGATCGACAGATTGGGCCCGTCGATCTGGTTCGCGCCCTCGGCGACCAGCGCATCGAGGATCGCGCCCGACTTCGCCACGTCGCGGAAGCGGATCGAGACGCTGTTGGTCGCCTGATAGCCGGTGACCGCCGGCGGCTGATTGTCGGCATAGCGATATTGCGGCGCGAGCCCGACCGTCGCGGTGGCGATGTCGCGCGGCGCGACCCCGGCCTTCTTCAATGCCGCGAGCACGCGATTCATCCGCTGCGCATTGTCCGCCAGCGCAGCCGCGGCGGTCGTCGCCTGCGAGACCACGCCTGCGCGGATCGTCGCGACATCGGGCACGCGCGTGGTGCGGCCCTCGGCGCTGACGTCGAGCACCGTCCCGGTCGCGGGGACCATCGGTTCGACCGTCGACGTCTGCGCCTGCGCCGAAGCGGCGGCGGGGATCGCGGCGGCGAGCGGAACCGCCGCCAGCGTCGCGATCATGGTGAGCCTGGTCATATCGTGTCTCCCTGTAAGTCAGCCTGCTTTCGCGATTGATCGAAGCCGGGTCAACGCAGGCTGAACATCGCGTGCAGCTTGCAGACAGGTGCGATCCTGGTCATGTCTGACATTTGGCTGCGCGGCGTGCCGGGGGGCTTGAGCACGGTGATCTATTTATATAATACAGCTGGCGAGTGGTCCGGCGGATTCGGGTCGGGACGGGGATAGCGCGCGCATGAACTACGAAGCCAGGACGATCGGCGGCGAGCCGCAGCAGGTGCTGACGGATCAGACGCCGCCGTCGCATACCCGTCGCAACATCATCATCGCGGTGGTCGTCATCCTCGCGGCGCTGGCCATCGCCTGGTTCGCGTTCGGATCGGGCAAGAAGGATGCAGCGGCGCCCGGTGCGCCGACCGAGCAGATTCCGAGCGTCACCGTCATCGTGCCCGGTCGCCAGACCGTCGACCGGGTGATCGCCGCGACCGGTACGCTGGCTGCACGGCGCGAAATGCCCGTCGGCGTCGCGGGCGAGGGCGGCATGATCACGCGCGTGCTGGTCGAGCCTGGCCAGTGGGTCGCGGCGGGGCAGGTGCTCGCGACGGTCGATCGCTCGGTCCAGACCGAGACCGCGGCATCGCTGTCGGCATCCGTAACCGTGGCGCGGTCGGACGAGACGATCGCGCAGGCGGAGCTCGACCGTGCGCAGCAGCTGGTCGATCGCGGGTTCATCTCGAAGGCGGATCTCCAGCGCAAGGCGGCGACGCGTGATGCGGCGGCGGCGCGCGTCAAGGTGGCGCAGGCGTCGCTCGGCGAGGCCCGCGCGCGCAACGGGCGACTCGACATCCGTGCACCGGCCGCCGGCCTCGTGCTGACCCGCGGCGTCGAGCCCGGGCAGATCGTCAGCTCGGGGACCGGCGTGCTGTTCCGCATGGCGATGGGCGGACAGATGGAAATGCGCGCGGCGCTGGCCGAAAGCGATCTGCTCGGCCTTCCGGTCGGTGCGCGGGCGACGGTGACCCCGGTCGGTTCGGCCAAGGGGTATAAGGGCGAGGTCTGGCAGGTGTCGCCGGTGATCGATCCGCAGACGCGCCAGGGCGTCGCGCGAATCGCGCTCGCCTATGATCCCGCGCTGCGCCCGGGCGGGTTCGCCGCGGCGTCGATCGTCGGTGGCGCGACGGTCGCGCCGCAGTTGCCCGACTCGGCGTTGCAGAGCGACGACAAGGGCAGTTTCGTGTATGTTGTCGGTCCCGACGACAAGGTGGTGCGCCGCGACGTGAAGATCGGTCAGGTTTCCGACAGTGCGGTGACGATCGCAGGCGGGCTGCAGGGCAACGAACGCGTCGTCCAGTCGGCCGGCGGGTTCCTCGCACCCGGGCAGAAGGTCAAGCCCGTGACCAAGGCGACGACCAGCGCGACGACGACACCCACCAGTAGCAAACGGGGCTGACGCACCATGGGTTTCCGCAACATCTCGGCTTGGGCGATCCGCAACCCGGTACCGCCGATCGTGCTGTTCCTCGCACTGACGCTGGCGGGAATCGTCAGCTTCATGCGGATGGACGTGAACAACGATCCGGATATCGACTTCCCGATCGCGATCGTCGTCATCAGCCAGCCGGGCGCGGCGCCCACCGAACTGGAAACCCAGGTCACGCAGCGGGTCGAGGCGGCGGTGCGGACGCTGCAGGGCATCGACCAGATCAGCTCGACGGTCACCGAAGGCACGTCGCAGACGGTCATCCAGCTCAATATCGGCACGCCGATCGACCGCGCGGTCAACGACGTTCGCGACGCGATCGCGCAGATCCGCGGCGACCTGCCCGAGGGGATCCTCGAGCCGCAGGTGTTCCGCGCCAACACCACCGACGAGGATATCGCGAGCTATTCCGCGATCGCCAGCGACATGACGGTCGAACAGCTCAGCTGGTACATCGACAATACCGTGGCGAAGGAGCTGCTGTCGGTATCGGGGCTTGCCGCGGTCAACCGCAATGGCGGGGTGAGCCGCGAGATTCGCGTGATCCTCGATCCCGTCAAGCTGCAGAGCCAGGGGCTGACCGCGAGCCAGGTCAACGCGCAGCTGCGTCAGGTCAATCTGAACGCGGCGGGCGGCCGCGCGGAGATCGCCGGATCCGAACAGTCGGTCCGTGTGCTCGGAAATGCCAAGAACGCTTATGACCTTGGCCAGACGCAGATCTCGGTCGGCGGGCGGACCGTGCGGCTGGCGGACATCGCGCAGGTCCGCGATCTCTATGCCGAGCAGCGGACGGCGGCGGCGATCAACGGTCGCCAGGTCATCAGCTTCGACTTCCAGCGCGCCAAGGGCGCGTCCGACGTCACCGTGTTCAACGATGCGGTGAAGAAGCTCGAGGCGCTGGAGAAGCGCAACCCGGCGGTGCATTTCGTGCTGCGCTCGAACAGCGTGAAATATACCGAGGAGCAATATCACAGCGCGATCGACGCGATGATCGAGGGCGCGGTGCTCGCGGTGATCGTGGTGTTCCTGTTCCTGCGCGACTGGCGCGCGACGATCATTTCCGCACTCGCGATTCCGCTGTCGGCGATTCCCGCCTTCTGGTTCATGGACCTGCTCGGCTTCACGCTGAACCAGATGACGCTGCTCGCGCTCAGCCTCGTCGCGGGCGTGCTGGTCGATGACGCGATCGTCGAGATCGAGAACATCGTCCGGCACATGCGGATGGGCAAATCCGCCTATCAGGCGTCGATCGACGCCGCCGACGAGATCGGGCTGGCGGTGCTCGCGACGACGATGTCGATCGTCGCGGTGTTCCTGCCGGTCGGACTGATGCCGGGTATCTCGGGTCAGTTCTTCAAGAATTTCGGTCTGACCGTGGTCGCCTCGGTGCTGATGAGCCTCGCGGTCGCGCGCCTCATCACGCCGATGATCGCGGCCTATTTCCTGAAGGCGCACGGCACCGCCAGTCACGGCGAAGGCAAGCTGATGGACTGGTACATGGCGTCGCTGCGCTTCACGCTGCGGCACCGCTGGCTGCCGGTCGTCGCGGGTGCGGCGGCGACCGCGATCACGATCGCGATGTTCTTCGTCCTGCCCTCGACCTTCCAGCCGCCGCGCGACAGCGACACCAGCACCGCGACGATCGACATGGTCCCCGGCACGACGCTGGCGCAGACCCAGGCGGTCGTGACCCGGGTCGCGAGCATCCTCCAGGCGCAACCCGATGTCGCATCGGTCTATGCCCGCACCGCGGTCGGCAATGGCCGCGTCACCGCGACGCTCAAGGACGATCGCTCGATGAAGAGCACCGCGTTCGAGCGGAGTCTCGCGCCGCAGCTCGCGGCGATCCCCGATGCGCGTGTGTCGTTCCGGTCGCAGTTCGGCTGGGGCGGCAGCAATCGCGACGTGACGATCACGCTGGGCGGCGACGATCCGGTCAAGCTCGACGCGACCGCGCAGAAGATCGTCACCGAGATGGCAAAACTGCCGTCGCTCGTCGCGCCGCGCGTCGCGGGCAATCTGCAGCGGCCTGAAATCGTCATCCGCCCGCGGCTCGATCTCGCTGCCAATCTCGGCGTGACGACGCAGGGCCTGTCGAGTGCGATCCGCATCGCGACGCTGGGCGATATCGACCAGAACAGCGCACGCTTCTCGCTCAGCGATCGCCAGATCCCGATCCGCGTCGCGCTCGACCAGAATGCGCGGACGAGCCTCGCGACGATCCAGAACCTGCCGGTCGCCACCGCGACGGGCGGATCGGTGCCGCTCAGCCTCGTCGCCGATATCGGGCTGGGCTCGGGGCCGACCAAGATCGACCGCGTCAACCAGCAGCGCCAGCTGTCGATCGGAGCGGATCTCGCGCCCGGCGTGATCAGCGGCGATGCGCAGAAGCAGATCCATGCGCTGCCGACGATGAACGCGCTGCCGATCGGGGTGAGCGAACTCGTCCTTGGCCAGGCCAAGTGGCAGGCCGAGATGATCAGCAACTTCATCGTCGCGGTGGTGGCGGGCGTGCTGCTCGTCTTCGCGGTGCTCGTGCTGCTCTATCGCCGTCTGTTGCCGCCGTTCGTCAACATGGGCTCGCTGATCCTCGCGCCGCTCGGCGGGCTGCTCGCCTTGTGGGTGACGGGTCATCCGATCTCGATGCCGGTCTATATCGGGCTGCTGATGCTGCTCGGGATCGTCGCGAAGAACTCGATCCTGCTGATCGACTTTGCGCTCGAGGAGATGGGCAAGGGCGTCGATATCTGGACTGCGATCGTCGATGCCGGGCACAAGCGCGCGCAGCCGATCGTCATGACCACGGTCG
Source organism: Sphingomonas sp. PvP018 (assembly GCF_017876865.1). Lineage (NCBI taxonomy): Bacteria > Pseudomonadati > Pseudomonadota > Alphaproteobacteria > Sphingomonadales > Sphingomonadaceae > Sphingomonas > Sphingomonas sp. PvP018. Next base: position 3,078,343 of record NZ_JAGIOU010000001.1, read on the forward strand.
CGATGGTCGCGGGCATGGTGCCGACCGCGCTGTCGATCGGCGGCGACGGATCGTTCCGCGCGCCGATGGGCATCACCGTGATCGGCGGTCTGGTGATGTCGACCGTGCTGACGCTGCTGATCGTGCCGGCGACGTTCAGCATCGCGGTCGGGATCGAGCGCTGGGCAGGGCCACGACTGGGTCGTCGTCTGCTCACCTTCCGGCCCGGCGACGACGGCGCGGAAGTGGTCGGGATCGCCGGCCCCAACGCGCCGGCGCTCGGGCCTGCATCGCCCAAAATCGGCTTTCGCGACGGCGATGGCGGGACACAGCCGGCGGAATGATCGCCGGCGTGACAGCTCACGGGTGAACTATCCCTGCGCTCGGGGATTGTTTCGGGCATGACATCGAATTCCCGCGTGCGCCTGGCCAAGGAAGCGACCAACCCGGCTCTCATTCGCATGCGGATCGTCGCGACCGGGCTGCTTGTGCTGATGGCGGTCGTGTTCCTGGTAAGCCGCGCGCTGGTCGACCGGCACCCTGCGATCGGCTTCGTCCGGGCCTTTGCCGAGGCGGCGATGGTCGGCGGGCTGGCGGACTGGTTTGCGGTCACCGCGCTGTTCCGCCATCCGCTCGGGCTGCCCATCCCGCACACCGCGATCATCCCGCGGAACAAGGACCGGATCGGCGACACGCTCGCAATATTCCTGCGCGACAACTTCCTGCTGCCCTCGGTCATCTCGCGCCGGATGCGTCGGCTCGACGTCGCGGGCGCGATCGCACACTGGCTGACCGATCCGCCCGAAGGGGCAGGGGGGCGGTTCCGGTCGGGCGCGTCGAAGCTGGTCGCGCAGATTCTCGAAGGCCTCGACCCCGCGCGGCTCGGCGGTATGGTAAAGGCCGGCATCCGCGCAAGGCTGCGCCAGACCGAGATATCGCCGATCCTCGGCCAGTTGCTCAAGGCGGCGATCGCCGAACGTCGTCACGCCCCGCTGCTCGAGGCGGCGATCCGCTGGGCATCGGTCACGCTGGCCGCGAACGACCATCTCGTCCGGGCGATGGTGCATGAGAAGTCGGGTTCGATCCTGCGCTGGACGGGGCTCGACACCACGGTCGCGGACAAGCTGATCAACGGGTTCGATCGCCTGCTTGCCGAGATGGCGGAGGATCCGCAGCACCCGTTGCGGCTGAAGGCAGAGGAGGCGCTCGAGCGGCTGGCCTGGGACCTCCAATATGACCGCCGCATGCGCGAGCGGGTCGAGGCGATGAAGAACGACCTGCTCGACAACCCCGCGATGCAGCGCTGGCTCGACGGTCTGTGGGAGCAGGCGCGCGGCGCGCTGCTGGCGATCGCGCGCGATCCCGAGCGGGCGATGGCGGGCAAGCTGGGCGACGTGCTGCGCCAGCTCGGCGAGACACTGCTCCACGATCCGCGCCTGTCGCATACGATCAACCGGTTCGTCCGCCGCGCGGTCGTCGGCATCGCGGCGGATTATGGAGACGGGATCGTCCGGCTCGTGTCGGAGACCGTACGCGGCTGGGATGCGGAGACGATCACCAGCCGGCTGGAGAATGCGGTCGGACGCGATCTGCAATATATCCGGGTCAATGGCACGATCGTGGGCGGGCTCGTCGGCCTGGTGATCCACACAGTCGACCGGATCCTCTAGTCGCCTTGGTTATCGCTCCCAGTCGGGCATCGGCCAGCCCTTCGCCTTTGCCAGCAGACGGAGCGGACCGTGCGCGTTGACCGCGAATGGCTCGTCGGCCCAGGCAAAGGTCGGCGCATCGGAGACATGGTCCGAATAGAAGCGGACATGCGCATCGTGCCGCGCGATCCCCTCACGCGCCATCCAGCGCTCGATCATCGCGAGCTTGGCGGGGCCGTAGCAATTCTCGCCGTCGATCCCGGCGAGCAGATGCCCGTTCGCGTCGCGCAGGCTCTCGGTACCGATCACCGCATCGAAGCCGAGCCGCTCGGCGATCGACTCGACGTAGAAGCGGTAGGAGGCGGTCGCCATCACCAGCCTGTATCCCGCCGCGCGATCCGCCTCGATCTGGCGGAGCGCGGCGGCGAAGACACCATCGCGCATCACGCGGTCGGCGAACGCCTCGGCGGCACGACGCTCCTGCGCCGGGGTCAGCGTCTTGCCGAGCATCATCCGCTGCATGATGTGCTTCAGGCGGCCGCGGCTCATCAGCTTGGCGAGATATCCCGCCGCCGCGAGCGCCGCGACCGGCACCAGCGCGAGTCGCCACGGCGCGCCGCCGGTGCGCGTGGTGTGGATCAGGAACGGCGTCCAGGTCGGCGCGTGGGTGATCGTTTTGTCCATGTCGTAGATGGCGAGAAGCTGGGTCATTGGGCCGGCTTACACAGCATTCGTCTTGCCGATCCAGTCCGTTTGCCGCAAAGGTGCCGCCGATGAGCGCGATGGCCGATTTTCAGCAGGACGGTGCCGACACGGGTACGCTTCGCTTCACCGGCGATCTGTCGCTCGCCAACATCGGAAATCTTCCCGATCGGCTCGAGGCAGTCGATGCCGCGTCGATCAAACGGGTCGATCTGAGCCAGGTCGACCGGATCGACACGATCGGCGCCTGGATCGTCCACCGCTTCGCCGCACGCAACGACGCGACGATCGACGGGCTTGATGCCGACGGCCAGAATTTGTTCGATCAGGTCGTCGCCTCCGACCAGCCGCTGGCGGCACGCGGCAAGCCGGTTGGTTCGGTAAAGCGCGTGCTGGGCGAGATCGGCGACGCGGTCGTGCTGACCGGCCGGACGATGCTCGGCCTGCTCGCCTTTTTGGGCGCGACGACGATCGCCTTCGGCAGCGTCATTCGCCACCCCAAGCGCTTCCGCTTCAACGCGGTCGTCCAGCGGTTCGAGGTCGTCGGCATCGCCGCACTCGGCATCGTCGGACTGATGAGCTTCCTGATCGGCGTCGTCATCGCGCAGCAGGGTGCGGTCCAGCTCCGCCAGTTCGGCGCAGAGGTGTTCACGATCAACCTGGTCGGGCGGTTGACGCTGCGCGAACTCGGCGTGCTGATGACCGCGATCATGGTCGCGGGCCGGTCGGGCTCCGCCTTTGCGGCGCAGCTCGGCACGATGAAGCTGACCGAAGAGATCGACGCGATGCGGACGATCGGGGTGTCGCCGATGGAGGCGCTTGTCCTGCCGCGCGTGCTGGCGGCGATCGTGATGATGCCGCTGCTCGCCTTCTACGCGTCGCTGATCGCGATCATCGGCGGTGGGCTGCTGTGCTGGATCCAGCTCGGCATCCCGCCCGTCACCTTCATCGCCCGGATCCGCGAGGTCGTGCCGATCACCGATCTGTACATCGCGCTGATCAAGGCCCCGGTGTTCGGGGCGATCATCGCGGTCGCGGGTTGTTTCCAGGGCATGCAGGTCGAGGCCGATGCCGAACAGGTCGGGCTGCGCACAACCTCGGCGGTGGTGCAGGGCATCTTCCTCGTCATCGTGCTCGACGCGTTCTTCGCGGTATTCTTCACCTGGATCGGCTGGGACTGATGGCCCGCAAGACTGACGACAGCATCATCTCCGTAAAGGGGCTGAGGAACGAGTTCGGCGATTCGGTCGTGCATGACGGTCTCGATCTCGACGTCCGGCGTGGCGAGATCCTCGGCGTGGTCGGCGGGTCGGGGACCGGCAAGTCGGTGCTGATGCGCTCGATCATCGGCCTCCAGACGCCCGCCGAGGGCGCGATCACGGTGTTCGGAGAATCGAATATCGGCCGCGAAGAAACCGAGGCGACCGAGATCCGCAAGCGCTGGGGCGTGCTGTTCCAGGGCGGCGCGCTGTTCTCGACGCTGACGGTTGCCGAGAATGTCGAAGTGCCGCTGCGCGAATTCTATCCTGACCTGCCGCCCGCGCTGCTCGCCGAGATCGCGGCTTACAAGGTCGTGATGACCGGACTGCCCGCGGATGCCGCGAACAAGTTCCCCGCCGAACTGTCGGGGGGCATGAAGAAGCGCGCCGGGCTCGCGCGCGCGCTCGCGCTCGACCCCGAGCTGCTGTTCCTCGACGAGCCGACCGCGGGGCTCGACCCGATCGGTGCGGCGGCGTTCGATTCGCTGACGCAGTCGTTGCAGAAGACGCTGGGCCTGACCGTCTTCCTGATCACGCACGACCTCGATACGCTCTACGCGATCTGCGACCGTGTCGCGGTGCTCGCCGACAAGAAGGTGATCGCGGTCGGCACGATCGACGAACTGCTCGCGCTCGACCATCCGTGGATCGAGGAATATTTCAAGGGGCCGCGCGGCCGCGCCGCGGTGGCGACCAAGGAGGCGCATCGCAGCGCCGACGCGGTCGCCGATGCCCACCCGACCGAAGTCCAGTCCGCGCCGGACGACGCCGACGCGACATATGCCGAGAAAGAAGCAAGGACGCTCTGATGGAAACCCGTTCGAACCATGTCCTTGTCGGCGCCGTCGTGCTGATCCTGCTGGCGATGCTCGCATTGTTCACCGTGTGGATCGCGCGGCTCGGCGGCACGGAAGAGAAGGAATATGACATCTTCTTCCGCCAGTCGGTCGATGGTCTGGCGCGCGGGTCCGCCGTTACCTTTTCAGGTGTGCCGTCGGGACAGGTGAAGTCGATCTCGCTGTGGAAGAACGACCCGCAGTTCGTCCGCGTCCGCATCAGCGTGAACGAGGAGACGCCGGTGCTCCAGGGCACGACCGCGTCGATTTCGGGCGTTGGGTTCACCGGCGTCAGCCAGGTGTCGCTCGATGGCGCGCGCAAGGGTGCGCCCGCGGTCGGCTGCCCCGATTCGAACGGCCAGCCATGCCCGTATGGCGTGCCGGTCATCCCGACCAAGCAGGGTGGCCTTGGCGCGATCCTCAATTCGGCACCGCAGCTGCTCGAGCGTCTGTCGACGCTGACCGAGCGGCTGACCGGGCTGCTGACCGATCGCAACCAGGCGTCGATCGCCGGGATCCTCGAGAACACCAATCGCCTGACCGATGCGCTGGCCGATCGCGGGCCGGAAATCGCCGCGACGCTGGCACAGACGCGGGTTGCGATCCAGCAGGCGGGCGATGCCGCACAGCAGTTCGGGGTGCTCGCGCAGACCACCAACGGGGTGCTGTCCGAAGACGTGAAACCGGCGATGGCCAATCTGAACAAGGCGATCCAGTCGGCACAGACCAGCGCCGAAACGCTGAACGCGGCGATCGGCGATGCGCGGCCCGGGCTGCAGGCCTTCTCGAAGACCACCATTCCCGAAGCTAACCGCCTCGTCCACGATCTGCGTACCACCGCCGCGGCGCTGTCGTCGGTTGCCGAACGTGTCGACCAGCAGGGGGCAGGCTCGCTCGTCGGGCAGCAGAAGCTTCCGGACTATAAGGGTAAGTGATGACCGCCATGAAGACACCGCTGTTCATCCTCCTCGCGGCGCTGCCGCTCAGCGCCTGCATCAGCTTTGGTGCCGCACCGCCGCCGACCCTGCTGACGCTGACGACGCAGTCCGCGGTTGCCGTTGGGCAGAACCAGAATTCGGCGACGTCGAAGTCGATCACGCTGCAGGTGCCGACGGTGCCGCAGGCGCTGGCGACCGCGCGTGTGCCGGTGCAGGCCACCGCGACGTCGATCGCCTATGTGAAGGACGCGCAATGGGCCGAGCCCCCCGCACGGCTGTTCGCGCGGCTGATGTCCGATACGGTGGCTGCGCGCACCGGGATGGTCGTGCTGTCGACGGTCCAGGCAGTCGGCGATCCGAGTGCAATGCTGGGCGGGGAGCTGCGCAATTTCGGGCTCGACGCGACGACGCGCGAGGCGGTCGTGACGTTCGATGCCTCACTGACGCGGGCAGGGATGCAGTCGGTCGAGAAGCGTCGCTTCGAGGCGCGCGTCCCGGTCGCGGCGATCGATGCGCCGTCTGCGGCGGCGGGGATCAACACTGCGGCCAACAGCGTCGCACAGCAGGTCGCGGACTGGGTCGGCCGCCCGCGCTGAGCCGGGGTCAGCCTGCGGGCTGACCCGCCTGTGCGAGCATCGCCTCCGCTTCGGCGAGGTGGAGTCGTTCGACCATCTCACCGTTCAGGCGGATCGCGCCCTTGTCCGCAGTGGCGCCGTCCGCGAACGCTGCGACCACCGTCTGGGCCCATTCGAGCTGGTCGGGGGTAGGGCCGAACGCGGTGTTCGCCACCGCGATCTGCGCCGGATGGATCAGCGTCTTGCCGTCATAGCCGAGACCAGCGCCCTGCTCGGCTTCGGCGGCGAGACGCGCCGGATCGTCGAGCGCGTTGCAGACGCCGTCCAGCGCCACCAGCCCGGCCGCGCGTGCGGCCGTCAAGATCGCCATCAGCGCGGGGATGAGTGGCGTTCGATCGACGCCCGGGCGGCAGCGCAGCTCCTTGGCGAGGTCGTTGGTGCCGGCAATCAGCGCGGTGAGCCGCGATCCCGCGGCCGCACGAGCGATCGCCGGTAGCTCGAGCACGCCGCCACAGGTCTCGATCATCGCCCAGATCGGTGGCCCGTCGGTACCCAGTGCGGCGCGGACGGCGGCAAGATCGACGGCGCCGGAGATCTTGGGCACGAGCACCGCATCGACGCCGAGACCGCGAAAGGCGGCGATGTCGTCGGCGCCCCATGGGGTATCGAGCGCGTTGATCCGCACCACCAGCTCGCGCGTGCCGAAACCGCCCGTGCCGACCTCGGCAACGACACGGTCGCGCGCCGCCGCCTTCTCGTCGGGCGCCACCGCATCCTCGAGGTCGAGGATCACGACGTCGCAGGGCAGACTGCGGGCCTTGGCGATGGCGCGAGGGTTGGAGGCGGGCATGTAGAGCGCGCTGCGGCGACGGCGAAGGGTCATGACGCCCAGCTTAGAAGACTATGGCCGGGGTTTGAACCCCGGCCCGCCTGCCGCGGGGTGACGCGATCAGGTGACGACGTCGGGTGCGCTTCGGCCGGTATGCTGCGCGATCCCTGCGATCGATTCGGCCGCCGCGACGATGTTCGCCAGCATGTCGCCGGTTTCGCGGTCGAGATCGCCGCCGACGGGCTCATAGCGTTCGAGATAGACGCGCAGCGTCGCGCCGGTCGTGCCGGTGCCCGACAGGCGGAACACGACGCGGCTGCCGCCTGTAAACAGAATGCGGACGCCCTGGTTGCGGCTGATCGAGCCGTCGGTCGGGTCGGTATAGGCGAACTCGTCCGCGGTCTCGACGGTGAGGTCGCCGAACTGCTTGCCGGGCAGGGTGGCGAGGCTGGCGCGCAACGCGGCCATCAGCGCGTCGGCGCGCGGGGTCTCGATGCCCTCATAATCGTGGCGCGCGTAATAATTGCGGCCGTACTTCGCCCAGTGATCGCGGGCGATCGCGTCGACTCTCTCGCCGCGGACCGCGAGGATGTTGAGCCACAGGAGTACCGCCCAGAGCCCGTCCTTCTCGCGGACGTGGTCGGACCCGGTCCCGGCGCTTTCCTCGCCGCAGATCGTCGCCATGCCGGCATCGAGCAGATTGCCGAAGAACTTCCAGCCGGTCGGCGTCTCGTACGCGGGAATGCCCAGAGCCTCGGCAACGCGGTCGGCGGCCGCACTGGTCGGCATCGAGCGGGCAATGCCCTTGAGGCCACCGGCATAACCGGGGGCGAGGTGCGCGTTTGCCGCCAGCATCGCGAGGCTGTCCGACGGGGTTACGAAGCGGTGGCGGCCGATGATCAGGTTGCGGTCGCCATCGCCGTCCGATGCCGCACCGAAATCGGGGGCGTCGGGCGCCATCATCGTCTCGTACAGCTCATGCGCGTGGACGAGGTTGGGGTCGGGGTGATGCCCACCGAAATCGGGCAGTGGGGTGCCGTTGCGCACCGTGCCCGCGGCAAAGCCCAGGCGGCGTTCGAGGATCTCTGTCGCATAGGGCCCGGTGACCGCGCTCATCGCGTCGAACGCCATCGTCAGCCTGGCGGCACGGATCGCGTCGAAGTCGAACAGCGTCTCCATCAGCGCGGCATAGTCCTCGACCGGATCGACCACCTCGACGGGCATGTCACCGACCATGACCTCACCGTCCTGGTCGAGATCGATGTCGGCCGCGTCGACGGTCAGCCAGCGGTCGATCTCGAGCGTCCGCGCGTTGATCGCGTCGGTGATCGATTCAGGCGCGGGACCGCCATTGGCGATGTTGTACTTGATCCCGAAATCCTCGTCCGGACCGCCGGGATTGTGGCTGGCGGACAGGACCAGCCCGCCGATCGCGCCACGCTTGCGGATCATGTGGCTGGCGGCGGGCGTCGACAGGATGCCGCCACGCCCGACGATCACGCGACCAAAGCCGTTCGCGGCAGCCATGCGGATTGCGACCTGGATCACCTCGCGGTTGAGGAAGCGGCCGTCGCCACCAATCACCAACGTCGCGCCGGCCTTGTCCTCGACCACGTCGAACACCGACTGGACGAAGTTTTCGGCATAATTGGCCTGCTGGAAGACCTTCACCTTCTTGCGCAGACCCGATGTGCCCGGCTTCTGATCGGTATAGGGCGTGCTAGTAACGGTACGGATCATGTAGGCTCCACAAGGCTCGAATACAGGGTCGCATAACGCCGGCCACTCTCGTCCCACGAGAAGTCCGCGCGCATCGCATTGCGCTGCAACATGGCCCAGCGATCGGGGCGTGCATAGAGCGCGATCGTTCGGCGCAGCGCATGGCTGAGCGCTTCGGGCGTGATGCCGTCATGCTGGATACCGGTTGCGACGCCCGCGGCGACCGCCGCCTCGTTCGCGTCGATCACCGTGTCGGCCAGCCCGCCGGTGCGCGCGACGACGGGGATGCAGCCATAGGCCAGCCCGTAAAGCTGAGTCAGGCCGCAGGGTTCGAACCGCGACGGGATCAGGATCGCATCGGCACCCGCCTGAAGCAGATGAGAGACCGGCTCGTCATAGCCGATGCGAACGCCGACCCGGCCCGGATGCCGCTCGGCGGCGGCGAGAAAGGCGTGTTCCAGCCCGCTATCTCCCGACCCGAGCAGTGCGAGCCGGCCGCCGAGCGCCACCAGCTCGTCGATCGCCGCGACGAGGACGTCCATGCCCTTTTGCCAGGTGAGCCGGCTGATGACGGTGAAGATCGGGCCGTCGCCGGTGTCGAGGCCGTACAGCGTCTCGACCGCGCGCTTGTTGATGCGGCGGCGGGTGAGCGTGCGCGCGGTGTAGCGCGACGGCAGCGCGGCATCGGTGGCGGGGTTCCAGACCGCGGGATCGATGCCGTTGACGATGCCCGTCAGCCGATCGGCACGGACGTTGATCAGCCCTTCGAGGCCCATGCCGAATTCGCCGCGACGGATCTCGGCGGCATAGGTCGGGCTGACCGTGGTGATCGCATCAGCAGCCTCGAGCCCGGCCTTCAGGAAACCGACGCCGCCATAATATTCGATCCCGTCGAGCGCGAACGCCGCGTCGGGCAGCGCGAGGTCGGCGAAGATCTCCGCGCCATAGCGGCCCTGGAAGGCGATGTTGTGGATCGTGACGATCGTCTTGGCCGGCGCACCCGGCCCGGGGGCGTAGCGCAGATAGGCAGGCGCCATCGCCGCCTGCCAGTCATGCGCATGGAGGATGTCGAACTGCTGGCCGTCGACGACGCCCGAGACGAGATCGGCGGCGGCCCGGCTGAACGCGGCAAAGCGCAGCCAGTTGTCGACCCAGTCGGCGCCGGTCGTGTCGCCATACGGACCGCCGCCACGCGCGAACAGGCCGGGGGCGTCGAGGATCAGCAGTGGATGGTCGCCGATGCTTGCCGCGAGGATCCGCGCCTCGACGCCGAGCAGGTCGGTGTAGCGGTGGACGACCTTTGCCGTCCGCATGACCGCGGCGAGCGCGGGATAGCCGGGAAGGAAGGTCGTCATCGCGACGCCGTGATGCGCGAGCGCCGCGGGCAGCGCGCCGACGATATCCGCAAGGCCACCGGTCTTGATCAACGGATAGGCTTCGGACGCTACCGAGAGAACACGCATCAGCCGGGCCCCTGTCCTGATCGAGAGAGCGTCGTATACACCCTCACGCGATCAGCCGGTCGATCATGGATTTGGTTACGAGCACCACGCCGCTGTCGGTACGGCGGAAACGCTGCGCGTCGAGTTCGGCGTCCTCGCCGACGACGAGGCCGTCGGGAATGACGACGCCGCGATCGACCACAACCTTCGACAGGCGCGCACCACGGCCGATCTCGCAATGCGGCAGGATCACCGCCTGGTCGAGCATCGAATAGCTGTGCGCGCGCGTGCCCGTGAAGATCAGGCTGCGGTGGATCGACGATCCCGAGATGATGCAGTCGCCCGAAACCAGGCTAGACACCGCTTCGCCGCGGCGTCCGTCATCGGCATGGACGAACTTGGCGGGCGGGGTGACCTCCGAATAGGTCCAGAGCGGCCAGCTGCGGTCATAGAGGTCGAGCTTGGGCACCACGTCGGTGAGGTCGATATTGGCCTCCCAATAGGCGTCGACCGTGCCGACGTCGCGCCAATAGGCCTCGACCTCGCTGCCCGAGCGGACGCAGCTGTCGGAAAAGCGATGCGCGACCGCCTTGCCGTGCTTGACGAGGTAAGGGATGATGTCCTTGCCGAAATCGCGTGCGGATCCCGGCGTCTCGGCATCGCGACGCAATTCGTCGAACAGCAGCTTGGTGTGGAAGACGTAGATCCCCATCGACGCCAGCGCGATGTCCGGATTGCCCGGGATCGCGGGCGGATCGGCCGGCTTCTCGACGAACGCGGTGACATTGTCATGCTCGTCGACCGCCATCACGCCGAAGCCGACCGCCTCCATCCGCGGCACTTCGAGGCAGGCGATCGTGACGTCCGCACCGGTCTCGCAATGCTGTTGCAGGATCAGCTCGTAATCCATCTTGTAGATGTGATCGCCGGCGAGGATCACCATGTACTCGGGCGCGTGGCTCTCGATGATGTCGATATTCTGGTAGACCGCGTCGGCGGTGCCCTCATACCATTGGAACTCGCTGATCCGCTGCGAGGCGGGCAGGATGTCGAAGCTTTCGTTGCGTTCGGAGCGCAGGAAGTTCCAGCCGCTCTGAAGATGGCGGATCAGCGAATGCGCCTTGTACTGGGTCGCGACGCCGATCCGGCGGATGCCCGAGTTGATCGCATTCGACAGCGCGAAATCGATGATCCGCGCCTTGCCGCCGAAATACACCGCGGGTTTTGCGCGGGTATCGGTCAGCTCCATCAACCGACTGCCGCGACCACCGGCCAGCACATACGCCATTGCGTCGCGCGCCAGTGGCTGTCCCCGCCGTTCAACCATGTCCGTCTCTCCCTAATCGTCCGCCGTATAACGCCCCGTTACCCGCGGCTTGTTCCGTCTCAGCCCTTAAACTCGAGCATGATCGTCGCGAGCGGGGGCAAGGTGACCCACGCCGCGCCGTCCTCCGCGACCACACCGCCGAGATTGCCGAGCCCGCTGCCCCAATATTCATGCGCGTCGCTGTTGATGATCTCGCACCAGCGACCGTCGAGCGGCAGCGGGATGCGGTAGGGCGCGCGCGCGATCGGCGTCATGTTGGCGATGACGGCGACCGGTTTCGCGCCGGGCGCCTTGCGCAGCCAGGCGAAGACCGAATTGGCGGCGTCGTCGGCGATCAGCCACTCGAAGCCGTCGGCCTCGCAATCGCGCGCGTGAAGCGCGGGCTTGTCGCGATAGACTATGTTCAGATCGCGGACGAGGTTGCGGATGCCCTCATGGCTGCGGCTGTTGCGCAGGCACCAGTCGAGCGCGCGGCCTTCGGACCATTCGCGGCGTTGCGCGAATTCCTGCCCCATGAAGAGCAGTTTCTTGCCCGGATAGCCCCACATGAACGCGTAATAGGCGCGCAGATTGGCGAATTGCTGCCAGTCGTCGCCGGGCATCTTGGTCAGCAGCGAACCCTTGCCGTGGACGACCTCGTCATGGCTGAGCGGCAGGACGAAATTCTCGCTGAACGCATAGACCAGCCCGAAATTGATCTCGCCGTGATGGTGCTTCCGGTGCAGCGGATCGCGCGCCATGTACTGGAGCGTGTCGTGCATGAAGCCCATGTTCCACTTGAACCCGAAGCCGAGGCCACCGCTCTTGCCGTCGTCGCCAACGGGAGCGGAGACGCCCGGCCATGAGGTCGATTCCTCGGCGATCGTGAAGATGCCGGGATGCTGGCCGTACACCGCGCGGTTCATGTCGCGCAGGAAGGCGACCGCTTCCCAGTTCTCGCGCCCGCCGGTGTCGTTGGGGATCCATTCGCCCGCCTCGCGCGAATAATCGCGGTATAGCATCGACGCGACCGCATCGACGCGAAGCCCGTCGATATGATAGCGCTCAGCCCAGAACAGCGCGTTGTTGACGAGGAAGGAGGACACCTCGCGCCGCCCGAAATTGTAGATCGCGGTGTTCCAGTCGGGGTGGAAGCCGAGCCGCGGATCCTCATGTTCGTAGAGCGCGGTACCGTCGAAATGCGCGAGCCCGAACGCGTCGGTCGGGAAGTGCGCCGGCACCCAGTCGAGCAGCACGCCGATCCCCGCCAGATGCGCACCGTCGACGAACCGCGCGAACCCCTCGACATCGCCGAACCGCGCGGACGGCGCATAGAGCCCGGTGGTCTGATAGCCCCAGCTCGGATCATAGGGATGTTCGCTGATCGGCATGAACTCGATGTGCGTGAAGCCCATCTCGACCACATAGGGGATCAGCCGGTCGGCGAGCGCATCCCAGGTCAGGAACCAGCCCTCGGCGTCGCGGTCCCATGATCCTGCATGCACCTCGTAGATGCTGATCGGCACGCGGCGCGGATCGACCGAGGCCCAGTGTTTGCGGTGGCTCGTATCCGCCCATTCATGCGCGAGCGTGCGGGTGATCGACGCGGTCGCGGGACGCAGTTCGCTGGCAAAGGCGAAGGGATCGGCCTTCAGCGGCTGAAGCCGGCCGTCGGGACCGACGATCTCGTATTTATACGCGCGATATTCGGCGATGTCGGGGATGAAGATCTCCCAGACGCCGACGTCGCCGCGCCTGCGCATCGCATGGCGGCGGCCATCCCAGTCGTTGAAGTCGCCGACCACCGAGACGCGCTGCGCATTGGGGGCCCAGAGCGCGAAATGCACGCCCGGCGCGCCTTCGTGCTCGATCAGGTGCGCGCCCAACTTATCATGGAGGCGGTGGTGATTGCCCTCCGCCATCAGCAGGTCGTCGATCGGGCCGAGCACCGGACCGAAGCTGTACGGGTCGGTCACCCACCAGTCCGTGCCGCCGCCCTCGGCGTGATATTTCACCGGTTGCGGATCGCCGTCGATCGGCCCCTCGAACAGGCCGCGATCGTCGATCCGGGGGAGGGTGCCGAGTGTCGTGCCGTCGAGCGCATGCGCCTCAGCGGTCGTCGCACCCGGCAGCCACGCGCGCGCAAACGTGCCGCCGGGGCCGGCATGCACGCCGAGCAGCGAGAAGGGATCGTCGTGACGCCCCTCCAGCAGGGCAACGATGGCGCCTTCGGGTGGCTTCACATTACCGTCCAGATATCGCGGGCATATTCACGGATCGTGCGGTCCGAGGAGAACCAACCCACCCGCGCGACGTTGCGCACGGTCGAGGCGACCCAAGCGTCGCGATCGTTCCAGCGCGTGTCGACGCTGCGCTGCGCGGTGGCATAGCTGTCGAAATCAGCGGCGAGCATGAACCAGTCGCCCTCGTACAGCCCGCCCATCAGCCCGGCGTAGCGCTGACGATCATCGGGCGAGAACACGCCCGAGGCGATCGCCGAGACCGCCTGGCAGAGCTCGTTCGACCCGTCGATCACGCTGCGCGGATCATAGCCCGATGCGCGCTTCGCTTCGACCTCGTCTGCGGTCATCCCGAAGATGAAGATGTTGTCGTCGCCGACCCGGTCCTTGATCTCGATATTCGCGCCGTCGAGCGTGCCGATGGTCAGCGCGCCGTTCATTGCGAACTTCATGTTGCCGGTGCCCGACGCCTCGAGCCCCGCGGTCGAGATCTGTTCGCTGAGATCGGCGGCGGGGATGATCTGCTCCGCGAGCGACACATTATAGTTGGGCAGGAACGCGACCTTGAGCAGTCCACCGACCGACGGGTCCGAATTGATCCGGCGCGCGACGTCGTTCGCCAGTTTGATGACGAGTTTCGCATTGTGATAGCTCGACGCCGCCTTGCCCGCGAACAGCTTCACGCGGGGCGTCCAGTCGCGTTCGGGATGGCTGCGGATCTGGTCGTACAGCGCGACCGTCTCGATGATGTTGAGCAGCTGGCGCTTATATTCGTGAATGCGCTTGATCTGCACGTCGAACAGCGCGTCGGGGTCTATGCGCAGCCCCATGCTGTCCTTGATATGATTTGCCAGTGCCACCTTGTTCGAACGCTTCACCGCCCAAAACCGCTCCCTGAACGCGGAATCGTCGGCAAAAACATCGAGATCGATCAGCCGTTCGGCATCATCGAGGAAGCCGTCGCCGATCGCGTCGCGGATCAGCGCGGTGAGGCCCGGGTTGCACTGCTGCAGCCAGCGGCGCGGGGTTATCCCGTTGGTCTTGTTGTTGATTCGTGTCGGATAGAGGCGGTGAAGATCCGCGAAGACCGTCTTCTTCATCAGCTGCGTATGCAGCGCCGCGACGCCGTTGACGCTGTGCGATCCGGCAAAGGCGAGATTGGCCATTCGCACGCGCCGCTCGCCACCCTCGTCGATCAGGCTGATCGCGGCGATCGCGCGGTCGTCTATCCCTGTGACCCCGCGTGCCTCGCGCAGCAGCCTTGCGTTGATCGCGTAGACGATCTGCATGTGGCGCGGCAGCAGGCGCTCGAACAGCGGCAGCGGCCAGCTCTCCAGCGCCTCGGGCAGCAGCGTGTGGTTGGTGTAGCCGAAGGTCGCGCGCGTGATCTTCCACGCCTCGTCGAACGCGAATTCGTGATGATCGATCAGCAGCCGCATCAGCTCGGCGACCGACACCGCGGGGTGCGTGTCGTTCAGCTGGATCGCGGCCTTGTCGGGCAGCGTGCGGATGTCGCCGAAATACTGGATGTGGCGGCGGACGATGTCCTGGATCGAGGCGGACGAGAAGAAATACTCCTGCCGCAGCCGCAACTCCTGCCCCGCGGCGGTCGAATCATTGGGATAGAGCACGCGCGTGAGCGTCTCGGCGCGGAGCTGGTCCGCAAGCGCACCAGAAAAGTCGCCCGCGTTGAACCGGTCGAGCTTGATCGGATCGAACGCGCGCGCGGTCCACAGTCGCAGCGTGTTGACGTGTTCGCCGCGCCAGCCGACGACGGGGGTGTCGACCGCCATCGCCTCGACCGCCTCGGCGGGACTCCAGTGAACCTGGCCGCTGTCGGTCGCGATGACCTCGCCGCCGAAGCCGATGAAATAGGCGCTCTCGCGGCGTTCGAACTCCCAGGGATTGCCGTGCGCGAGCCAGCTTTCGGGCATCTCGACCTGCCAGCCATCGTCGATCCGCTGGCGGAACATGCCGTTCACATAGCGGATGCCATAGCCATAAGCGGGCAGCGCGAGGCTCGCCATGCTCTCCATGAAGCACGCCGCCAGCCGCCCGAGCCCGCCATTGCCGAGCGCCGCGTCGGGCTCGATCTCCTCGAGCGCGGCAAGGTCGACGCCGTGCAGCGCGAGCGCCCGCGACACCTCGCCGCTGCGTTGCAGGTTGGTCACCGCATCGCGCAGCAGCCGGCCGATCAGGAATTCGAGGCTGAGATAATAGACGCGCTTGGCGCCCGCCGCATGCGCCGCCTTGGTCGATGCCATCCAGCGTTCGACGATGTCGTTGCGCACGGTGAGGATCGTTGCCGCGAGCCAGTCGTGCGGAAGCGCGGCCTGCGCATCCTTGCCGATCCGGTGGACGAGCGTGTCGAGGATCGAATCGGCCAGCGTCTGGACGGAGCGCTGCAGGGCGGGGTTTGCGGTCACGCGAATTCCGGATCTCGTTGTCGTCACCGGTGATCCTAGCCGCGCGGACACCTTTGTCACGCGGACTTGCGAGGTCGCGGGACGCGATCGGCCAGTTAGCCGTGCATCCCCTGATCCATGTCAGTTTATCTCAGAGCATGCCGATCAGCAGCGTCGCGTTGAGGCCGATAATGACCGCGGCGATGACCCAGGCGAGCGCTTTGAGCCAGACCGGGCTGACGAGCGAACCCATGATTCGCGCGTCCCCGGTGAACTTGACGAGCGGCACGACCGCGAAGGGGAGCTGGAGGCTCAGCACGACCTGGCTCAGCACCAGCAGCCGGGTCGCGCCCGCATCGCCCGCGGCGCCGACGACGAATACCGCGGGGATGATCGCGAGCAGCCGCGTCACCAGCCGGCGTAACCAGACGGGCATGCGCAGGTCGAGGAAGCCCTCCATCACGATCTGGCCGGCGAGCGTGCCCGTCACGGTCGAATTCTGCCCCGAGGCGAGCAGCGCGACCGCGAACACGACGCTCGCCGCGCCCATGCCGAGCATCGGCGCGAGCAGCGCATGCGCCTGGTCGATATCGGCGACGTCGGTGCGCCCGGCGACGTGGAAGGTGGCGGCCGCGAGGATCAGGATCGCGGCGTTGATGAAGAAGGCGAGGCCAAGCGCGATCGTGCCATCGATCGTCGCCATCGTCACCGCGTCGCGCTTGCCCGCCTCGGTCGGCGCGAAGGCGCGCGTCTGGACGATCGACGAGTGGAGATAGAGGTTGTGCGGCATCACCGTCGCACCGAGGATGCCGATCGCGATATAGAGCATCGCCGGGTTGGTGACGATCTCGGTCGTCGGCACCAGTCCGCCGAGCACGCCTGCCATGTCGGGCCGCGCGAGGAACAGCTCGAAGATGAAGCAGCCGGCGATGATCACCAGCAGCGCGACGATGAACGCCTCGAGCTTGCGGAAGCCGAAGCGTTGCAGCGCGAGGATCAGGAACACGTCGAGCGCGGTGAGCACGACACCCCAGACCAGCGGGAGCCCGAACAGCAGTTTGAGCGCGATGGCGGTGCCGAGCACTTCGGCCAGATCGCACGCGATGATCGCGATCTCGCACAGGAACCAGAGCACGACCGAAACGCGCTTCGAATAATGCGCGCGGCAGGCCTGGGCGAGGTCGAGCCCGGCGACGATGCCGAGCCGGGCGGACAAGGCCTGGAGCACCATCGCCATCAGGTTGGACAGCAATACGACCGACAGGAGGGTGTAGCCAAACGCCGAGCCGCCGGCGATGTCGGTCGCCCAGTTGCCCGGATCCATATAGCCGACCGCGACGAGATAGCCCGGCCCGACGAACGCGAACAGCCGCCGCCAGAAGGGCGCGCCTTCGGGAATGGCGACGGTGCGATAGCTGTCGGACAGCGAATGGGCGAGGGCGGAACTGGGCGGCGGCATCGCCCGTGCTTTGCCGGATGGGAGCGGGGGGGACAAGCAGTTCGGTTGGTAGGCGGATATCGGGCGGGCGGCGCACGGCTGTCCTTGCTCCCGTCATCCTGACGGACGTCAGGATCCAGGGTCATGGGCGCCGGGCTGCGTGGCTCTGGGTCCTGACTTTCGTCAGGATGACGGACGGGGGTGCGTGGCGTCGCACCAGCAACCGCGGTCAGATCACCTTCATGTCGGCCTGGTAATGATGCCAGAGGAAGATCGCTGCCGCGCCGCGGTGCGGGCGCCAGGCTTCGGCGAGTTCGCGGGTCAGCTTCTCGCTCGGGCGGGCATCGTGGCCGAGGATGCGGCCGATCTCGATCTGGACCGCAAGGTCGCCCGCGGGCCAGATGTCGGTGCGGCCCTCGGCGAACAGCAGGTAGATCTCCGCCGACCAGCGGCCGATTCCCTTGACCCGGACCAGCGCGGCGATCGCCTCCTCGTCGTCGGCGGGCAGGTTCGTCAGGTCGAGGCGGCCGCTCGTCACCTCGTCGGCGAGGCTGCGGGCATAGCCGAGTTTCTGCCGCGACAGCCCCGCGCTGCGCAGCGTCTCGTCGCTGGCGGCGGCGATGTTGGCGGGGTCCGCGGCACCGCCGACAAGCGCGTCGAGCTTGTTCCAGACCGATTGCGCGGAGGCGACGCTGACCTGCTGGCCGAGGATGGTGCGAAGCAAGGTCGCGAAGCCGCGCTCGCTGATCCGCGGGGCAGGGTGGCCCTTGTTCGCGACCGCCACCGCGAAGGCGGGTTCGATCGCACACAGCGCGGTCATGGCAGCCTGCAACTGGTCGGCGTTCAGGCCCATGACGCGAACCTTGCAGCTTGATCGGGGCGGCGGCGCGCGGCATGGACCGCGCACGGTTTTTCGGAGGACAGCATGCCCAAGCTTATCGTCGTGACGCGGGACGGGGAAGAACGCGAGCTCATGGGCGAAACGGGTCTTTCGGTCATGGAAGTCATCCGCGACGCCGGGATCGACGAGATCCTCGCTTTGTGCGGCGGCTGCTGCTCCTGCGCCACCTGCCACGTCCATGTCGACCCGGAATTTGCGGCCAAACTCAAGCCGATGAGCGAGGACGAGAACGACCTGCTCGATTCGACCAGCGACCGCGACGACTATTCGCGACTGTCGTGCCAGATCGACATGACCGATGCGCTCGACGGGCTGAAGGTACGGATCGCCGCCGAGGATTGATCCGGTCCCTCTCCCCCGCGGGGGAGAGGGGGACGTTCAGCGCGTCGTGACCGCGTAGAGCGCGATCGCGGCGGCGTTCGAGACGTTGAGGCTCTCGACCTTTTCCGAGATGGGCAGCTTGGCGAGCTCGTCGCAGTGATCCTCGGTGTTTTTGCGCATGCCTTCGCCCTCGGCACCGAGCACGATCGCGACACGCTGCGTCCCCATCGCCTCGGACAGCGTCTGCGTCGCATGGCCCGTGAGGCCGATCCGCCAGAACCCGGCTTCGGCGATTTCCTCGAGCGCGCGGGCGAGATTGACCACGCGGATCCACGGCACCGTCTCGAGCGCGCCCGACGCGGCACGGGCGATCGTGCCCGATTCGGGCGGCGCGTTGCGGTCGGGGGTGACGATGCCGAGCGCATCGAACGCCGCCGCCGAGCGCAGGATCGCGCCGACATTGTGCGGATCGGTCACGCCGTCGAGAATGACGAGCGGACGATTATCGTCCTTGCCATGCTCGAGCAGGTCGGCGAGCCACATGTCCTCGAGCGGCTCGACCTCGATCACCACGCCCTGATGCGGGGCGTCGCCCGGCACCAGTCGCGCGAGATCGGTGGCCTCGGCGAAGGTCACCGGCACGGCCGCGGGTAGGTCGAACCCGGCCAGCGCCTCGCGCGTGCCCATGATCTTGCGCACCGTGCGTTCGGGATTGGCGAGCGCCGCGCCCACCGCATGCTTGCCCCAGAAGCGCGGACGCCCCGCGGGGGCCTTGCTTGGCCGATGGCCCTTGCGTGCTGCCATCAGAGCGCTCCCGTCATCATATCAGTCATCGTCATCGCTATATCCATAAGGGTCGGTCACCACCGGCTTGGTCGGCAGTGGCGTGCGTGGCAGCGCCTTGTCCGCATTCGCCGCGCTGAGCAACACCGATGCGAGCACGATCGACGCCTGGCGCATGTCCTCGGCCTTCAGGTGATCGAAGGTGTCGGCCGACGTATGATGGATCCGGCTGCCATAATCGAGCGGATCCTGGATGAACTGGAACCCCGGCACGCCGACCTGCTGCAGGAAGACGTGATCGGTGCCGCCGGTCGGCCGCAGGACGACGTTCGACGCGCCCATCGATGCGAACGGGCTGAGCCAGTCGCGAAAGATCGGCACGACCGCGGGGTTGGTTTCCGCATAGAGCCCACGCAATTTGCCCGAGCCATTGTCGATGTTGAAATAGGCGGCGAGGTCGGCATGACCCGGCAGCGGGGTGATCGGCCATTTCTGTGAAAAGCCGTAATAGCTCTGCATCCCGGTCTGCGGCGGGTCGTTGGGGCTGCCGCGTGTCGCCAGATGGCGGGTGACATAGGCCATCGAACCGAGAATGCCCTGCTCCTCGCCCGACCAGAGCGCGAACCGGATCGTCCGCTTCGGGCGGACGCCGGTTGCGGCCAGGATGCGGGCGGCCTCCATGATCATCGCCGAGCCCGCCGCATTGTCGGCGGCACCGTCCGCGGCGACCCAGCTGTCGAGATGCGCGCCCGCCATGACATAGCCGGCCTTCGGATCGGTCCCGGGAATGTCGGCGATGATGTTGTACGCCTGCGCATCGCTGTCGTCGAAGCGGACGTCGCTGACGATCTCGAGCGTCGGGGCGGGGCCCGCCTTGGCGAGCCGCGCGAGGCGTCGATAATCCTCCGCGGCGATCTGCACGCCCGGCAGCGCAGGCGTGTCGCCGACACCGAACAGATAGCCTTCGCCGCTGACCAGCTTGCCGTCGTGATAGGCCATCGTCGCGGTCGCGACCGCGCCTTCGCTTTTCAGGAACGCATCGAGTTTCTTCGAGAAATCGAGCCGCTTCATCCGGCGGTCGGCGGCATCGGGGTCGTAATTCGGCTGCTGAAACCGGTCGAGCCTCGCGATATCCTCGCCGCTCAGCCGCTTGAAGGCGGGCTCGGCAGGTTCGTCACCGGTGCCGGGCCGCGTGAGCATCACGATCTTGCCGCTGAGCTTGCCGCGCCATTTCGCGAAGTCGCGCTCGCGCGCCATCGGTGCGACGATCACGGCCGCGCTCAGCGCGGTGCCGTTCGTGCCGGGAGTCCAGGCAATGGGAATCGCGGTCAGCTGCACCACCCGCGGGGTCGTCATCCGCACGCTCGACCGTTCGATCGACCAGCCTCGACCGAATGCGAACCCTTCCTTGTGGACATTCGTGAGGCCCCAGTCGGCGAAGCGGCGCTGCGTCCATGCCTCGGCCGTGCGCATCGACGGCGAATTGGTGAGCCGCGGGCCGATCACGTCGGTCAGATGCTGGACGGTCACCATGACCTGGCTGTGGTTGGTCCCTTCGTCGATGATGCGGTTGACCATGGGTTGATCAGGCTTTGCGGTGCCGCCACGCTCCTTGGCGGCCGCGGGGCTGAGCGCGATGATCGTTACGGTTGCGGCGAAAATGGCAAGTCGGCACGGACGCGATTGGTGCATGAAGGTCCCCCTGGGCAATTTTTTATGCATGAAAGGCTATGCGGGGGCGGAAGTTGGCGCAACCCGCGTTGACAGCACCGACAAGCTTCGCCATTGAGCCGCCTCGCTCGAAAGAGTGGCCCCTTTGGACAGGTGGCCGAGTGGTTAAAGGCAGCAGACTGTAAATCTGCCCGGGTTTCCCGTACGCTGGTTCGAATCCAGCCCTGTCCACCAAAGCTTTGCGGTATCACCGTCCAAGCTTTGGTCCTTCGCCGGTAGCAAGGCCAGGCGCGAACCTCACAACCTTCAGATCTGTGCCGGGATGTCGTGCGGACATTATGCGCGAAAACGCGTCCCGCGACGGCATTCGGCGCGCCTCAAACAGGGATGCCTAACCGCGGAATTGCGGTTAATGTAGGTCTATGTCTGCCAGCCGCATTGATCTCCTGACCGAAGCGCAACGGGCCTGTCTTCGACTGGTCCTGACGCATCACAATTCGAAGGAGATCGCAGCGCTGCTCGGCGTGTCGCCGTCGGCGATCGACAAGCGGATCGAACGCGCGGTTCAGGTGCTGGGCGCGGGGTCGCGGTTCGAGGCTGCGCGGCTGTTGCAACGGCACGAAACCGCCGGGGATATCGACGCGCCCGCAGAGCCCCGCGTCATGCCCTCCGCCACGCCCGCGCCCCGCGCTGCGAACGACAGGACGGAGGACGGGACGTCGCCAACGCCGTCGTCCGACCTGCTGGTCGCGACGTATGATCGGCTCCCATCCGAACCAATCGACGTAGCGCGCGCGCCGTCGCATCCGCCACAGGTCGGCCAGGACGATCCATGGGGGCTCGTCCGCCGCTTCATGGGGATGACGCCCGGAGGCGGACCGGAGGGAGCGGCGCGGAACCGCCTGTCCAAGGGGGACAGGCTGATCCGACTGGTCGGGCTCATGGCGTTGCTGGCGATCACCACGGTGGCGCTGGTGACGATGACGATGACCATGACGAGCCTGTTCAGGCAGGTTCGCGGCAGCGCCGCCTCTCCCCGGGTTGAGCATTCGTCGCGCTGGGGTGGGAAATTCGACATGTTGAAGGAACGTCGTCAGGCAACCGACAGGGTTACCGCGGACTTTCTGAAGGCAGAGGCAGCGGTCGACCAGGCCGCGTCGCTCGCTGCTTCCTGCGTCGCGACCTTGTTGCAGCAGCGTGCGGCGGCAAGATTGCCGGTCGCGACCGGGATCGCCGCGCTGCAACTCGTCGCGGATGCATCGTCCGATCTGATCAAGGCCCGCCAGCGCTTCGTCGACGCGCACCGGGCGCTGGTCGCGGTACGCAGCGAAATCGGCCTCGGTGCCTTTTATGCCTATGGTGACGAGGGCGAGTGTCCGCCCAACGAAGGGGCTTTGCGCGACGATGCGCGACTGCACCTCGTCGTTGCCGCCTGACGACGCGGCCGGTGGATCGCTTGACCCGATAACGTGGACCGCGTCTGGATCTTCAACGCGCTGCAACTGGCGGCGACCGGCTATGCATTCTGGCGTGGCGGTGCCCCCGAGCGGCTGACCGGGCTTGCCCTGCTGCTCGCGGCACTGGCCACGCGGATGTTTCACCAGCTTGGCGCAGGCGAGTTCGTCGACGTCGAGATCGGTATCATGACCGTCGACATCGTCCTGCTCGGCGTGATGATCGCCATCACGCTGCACGCCGATCGGTTCTGGCCGGCCTGGGTCACCGCGCTCCATGCACTGGGGACCGGGGCGCATCTCGCCCGGGCGATCAACCCCGACGTGATCCGGCTCGCTTATGCGGTCCTGTCGGTCATGTGGAGCTACCCCATCGTCCTGCTGCTCGCCGTCGGAACGATGCGGCATGCCAGACGGGTCCGGTCGCGAGGCTGGGATCTTGACTGGAGCCGCCAGGACCCGACCCTTCCTTAGCCCTGCATCTGAGGCTTTAAATGTCTTATGCCATTCCTTTCATGCGACTCTTGAACGGCGCACGGCCCGGGCCGGCTCTTGCACCCGCCGCCGTCGATCCCGCCCGCCTGGTGAGCGCTGCCAAGCATCTGTACGAACTGCGTCGCCAGCGCGACGCGGCATTCGGCGCGGACCTGTTCTCCGAACCCGCCTGGGACATGCTGCTCGACCTGTTCATATCGCATCACGAGGGGCGTCAGCTCAGCGTGTCCGCGGTGTGCATCGGCGCGCGGGCGCCTTCGGCGACGGCGCTGCGCTACCTTGCGATCCTGCAGGAGGCGGGTCTCGTCCTGCGGACCCGCGACAAAAATGACGGTCGACGATCGCATATTCAGCTGTCGGTCGTCGGGCGTCAGCGGATGAGCGATCTGCTCGCGGGTCTGGTGGATTGCTGATCCGCAAGCCGGCCGGGTGACCGGTCGAGCTTGGCGGACGGACGAACAAGATCCCTGCGGCCGGCGCCGACCGGGCGTCTTCGCGGCTGCTGCCGCGCGGCTCGATACGCCGCGCATGGCGGGCCCCGATCCGGCCGTCCGCCATCCAAAGCTTGTAAAATTGCGCCTGTGATGGCATGTAAGTCTCGGATACCCGTCAATTTTACTGGTTTGCGGGCCTCCCAATAAATTCCGGCAAATGGGCGAGGACTTTGAGCAACGGTTGTGCTCGGTCGATCGCTTCTTTGCGTCTTTCGGCCGATCCTGCGCAGCCCATCCATCATCCGGCGATGCGCCCTTAGCCGTCTCCGCCCCTCGGGGGCCGGGATCGGGGGCGGGCAGGCGGTAACGAAAAAGGCATCATAGTGCGAATTGGATCGAACGACGACACGCGGACCGCCGAGCAGTCAGGCGACGCTCCGGCGGCCGGCACGGGCGTAACGCGCCGCAATCTTCTAGGCTCGGCGATCGTTGCGGGCGTCGCGGGGTCCTCCGCCATGGTCCCCCTGTCGTCGGCGCAGGCCGCGACGACGGAACGCTCGGTCGACGTGCTGCTGATCGGCGGCGGCATCATGAGCGCGACGCTCGCCGTGCTGCTGCGCCAGCTCGAGCCGAGCTGGACGATCGAGCTGGTCGAGCGGCTCGACAAGGTCGCCGAAGAGAGCTCGGGCGGCTGGAACAACGCGGGCACCGGCCATTCGGCGCTGTGTGAACTCAACTACACGCCGGTCAATGCGGCCGACGGCCGTGTCGAGATCGCCAAGGCGGTCGAGATCAACGAGCAGTTCCAGGTCACGCGCCAGTTTCTCAGCCACCAGGTCAAGGCCGGCATGCTCGGCGCACCGCGGACGTTCATCAACTCGACCCCGCACATGAACCTCGTCTGGGGCGACGCCAATGTCGCCTTCCTGCGCAAGCGCTGGGAAGCGCTGGGCGCCAGTCCGCTCTTCTCGGGCATGGAGTTCTCCACCGACCGCGCCCAGATCGCCAAATGGGTGCCGCTGATGATGCAGGGCCGCGATCCGGCGCTGCCGCTTGCAGCGACCCGCTCGCCGCTCGGCACGGATTGCGACTGGGGTGCGGTGACGCGGCAATATATCGCCGCGCTCGACAAGCAGGCGAACTTCACGCTGACGACGGGGCATGAGGTCCGTTCGCTCGAGCGCAACGCCAAGGGCGGCTGGGAAGTCACCGCGCGCGACATGAAGACCGACGACAAGCAGGTCATCAATGCGCGCTTCGTCTTTGCCGGCGCGGGTGGCGGCGCACTGCCGATCCTGCAGAAGTCGGGCATCCCCGAGGCGGACGATTATGCCGGCTTCCCGGTCGGCGGCTCCTTCTTGGTCGCGGACAAGCCGGAGATCACGCACCGCCATCTCGCCAAGGTCTACGGCAAGGCCGCGGTCGGCTCACCGCCCATGTCGGTCCCGCATCTCGACACCCGCTATCTCGACGGCAAGCAGGCGCTGCTGTTTGGACCGTTCGCGACCTTCTCGACCAAGTTCCTGAAGCAGGGGTCCTATTTCGATCTGCCGGCATCGGTGACGATCGACAATTTCCGGCCGATGGTCGCGGTCGGCTGGGACGATTTCGCGCTGGTCGAATATCTCGCGGGGCAGCTGATCATGTCGGATGCCGACCGGATGGAGGCGCTGCGCGAATATTTCCCCGGCGCCAAGGACGGCGACTGGCGCTTGTGGCAGGCGGGCCAGCGCGTGCAGATCATCAAGCGCGACCCTGAAAAGGGCGGGGTGCTCAAGCTGGGCACCGAGATCGTCGCGTCGAAGGACGGCTCGATCGCGGCGCTGCTCGGCGCGTCGCCCGGTGCGTCTACCGCGCCGTCGATCATGCTCGACCTGCTCAAGAAGGTGTTTCCGAACCGGCTGTCGACCGCCGGCTGGCAGGCCAAGATCCGCGAGATCGTCCCGAGCTACGGCATCAAGCTCAATGAGCATCCCGAACTGCTCGCCGATCACTGGGGCAATACCGCCGAGACGCTGCAACTCGCCATCGCCTCGCCGGCGGTCCACGTCGCGACCAAGCCCCGGCCCGCCGCGATGCGCGTCAAGCCGGACCGCAGCCCCGACCTCGCCCTCTGACCTCTGTCCTCGATCGCGCCCTCCCCGGCATTGCCGGGGAAACCGTCGGGCGACGGACGATATGGCGGGGCTGCGCTTGTCGTAGCGGAGTTCGTCGCTTCGTCGAGACGCCGATGCTCGCCGGTCTGGGGGCTCAGCTGCTCCTCCAGCGCCGTGTCGTCCCGGTCCGCTAAACCGAAACGGCCGACGGCGCGGGGTGACACTCGGCCTCGGCACTCAGAAAGGCCCTCCACGCATCTACGAAGGTCGGCATCGAGAACGCGTCGAGACGCGCCTCGAGATCGACCCGCCGTGCCGCGATCTGGTCCGGGCGGAGTTCGGCGAGTTGTATCATCCCCGCGGCGATGGCCTCGACGGAGTGCGGATCCACCGCGATCGCACTTGGTCCCGCGACCTCTTCGAGGACGCTGTCGGCGCTGATCAGCGGCACCAGTCCGTTGCGCATCGCTTCTGCGACGGGGACGCCGAATCCTTCGAGAAGGCTCACCAGCACGAACCCCCGCGCATGCGCATAGAGCCAGCGCAACTGCTCGTCCGAGACATAGGGCAGGAGGATGACGCCGGGGGTTTGCTCCGCCTCGGCGATGACGGCCTCGGATCCCGGCTCGCGACTGCCGCAGATGACATAGCGATAGCCCGCACCGGCGAGGCCCGCGTGCGCGAATGCGCGGATGCTGGCCAGCTGGTTCTTGCGGCGCCCGATGCTGCCCACGGTCAGCAGAAACAGGCCTTCGACGCCGTCCACGGCGTGTTGCGCGCCACCCGCCACGCCGGTGCGGATCGGTGGATAGATCACGGTGGCGGGGGACCCGGTGCCATAGAGCCGCTGAAATGCTGTCCGCGATGCCTGGCTGACAAAGGCCATGCGGGGCTGGCGTTCGGCGATGCGTGCATAGACCCGCTCGTAGAGCGCGGTGACGGACGGGGCGAAGAGTTCGGGATGCGTCAGGGGGCCGAGATCGTGGCACAGCACGGCATCATGCGACGTGACGTGCCAGCCCAGCACGGTCATCGGATCGAGATGAAGGACCGCGCGTCGGCTCCGCTGTCGCGGCAGCAGCCTGGGATACCGGGCTCTGAGGCGATCTTCTTCGGCCCATAATCGACCGATGACTTTGCGGGACAAGGCATTGACGCCGACCCTTTCGGGAAGTCTCCATATCTTCACGCTGCGAAATACATCCGGCAGCGTGTCGATAATGTCCCTGCCGATAAAATACTTTCCGGTTCGATTATGAAGCGAAAGGGTGAAGTCGACGTCCCATCGTTGAAAAGACTTGCTAATTGTATTTCATCCCGAAATCATCGGTAATATGCGCCATAGAGCTACCAGAAATCAGCAAAGGGGTCATGTCGGAATCGGAATGGAGGCCCCATTTCAAAGAATAACAGACGCGGGGGGGGGCGGGTGCTCTAAGGCACAGAATTCGCTATGCCGGCTGTCGCCGCTTATAACAGCGCATCTCACGGCATAGTCAGGCAATGATCGGGTCACGCCCGTCGAGACTGGTCGGCGCTATTGGAAACGATGGAGCGGGTAACGGGAATCGAACCCGTGTATTCAGCTTGGAAGGCTGCTGTACTACCATTGTACTATACCCGCGAAGCCGGCGTTGCCGCGGCCTGCGCCCCCGCTCTGACCGTCGCGAAGGCGAGACGGGTGGCAGAAGGTGTAGGGTCGCGATAGCGCGGGTCGTGGGGTGGTGCAAGCCGGGGCAGGATGGTTCATGGTTTGCTGACGAAAATCGGCTACCCCTGGCGCCATGTCCGACGCGCCCGTGCTTCCCGAGACGACCAGCCTGACCCTGCAGCGGCGCCGCGCCGCGGATCCGCGCCCCGCGTCCGCGGTCAGTCATGGCGCCGGGCTGACGGGGCTGGCGGGGGTGCTCGGCTGGGTGGCGTGCGCGCGCGGCTGGGGGATGGACGGGCCCTATGCCGCGCTGGTCAACCTGCTCGCCTGCGCGGTCCCGATGATCCTGTGGTCGGTGCTGGTCGACAAGGTCCATCGCCGGCCGAGCACCGGGCTGGACTGGTCGCGGCCCCGGCTATGGCGCGAGACGATCGACGTCAGCCTGACAAAGCTCGCCGCCTTCTGGGTGACCTGGGCGGGGATCGCGGTGATCTATGGCACCGGGCGGTTCTATTGGGAGGGCAATTTCGCGTTTGCGATGTGGTGCTTCACCAACGCCGCGCCGATCCTCGTGCTCGTGTCGATCCCCTATGTCCTCTGGCTCGACCGCTATCTGGTCGCGCCGAAGGACGGCGCGTGGTCGCTCGGGGCATGGCTGACCGGGCAGCCGGGGGTCGACCGTGCTGCGCTCCACAACCACCTGCGCAGCTGGGGAGTGAAGGCGTTCTTCCTCGCCTTCATGCTCGCGATCGTGCCGGGCGGGTTCGGCGAGTTCATCCGCGGCGACACAAGCGCGATCCTGCGCGATCCGGTCGCGCTTGCCAGGTGGCTGATCACCTTCATGTTCCTGATCGACGTCGCCTTTGCGACGGTCGGCTATGTCCTGACGCTGCGACCGCTCGATTCGCATATCCGCAGCGCCAATCCGTTTGCGGCGGCGTGGATGGCGGCGTTGATGTGCTATCCGCCGATCATCCTGATGAGCGACGGCGGGCCGATGGACTATCACCCGGGCACGCAGGAATGGGACGTCTGGTTCCAGTATCACCCCGTCCTGCTGGTGCTGATCGGCGCGGTGCTGGTCGTGCTGACTGCGATCTATGCGTGGGCGACGATGGCGTTCGGCCTGCGATTCTCCAATCTCACCAACCGCGGGATCCTGACGCACGGGCCCTATGCCTGGTCGCGGCACCCCGCCTATCTGTCGAAGAACCTGTTCTGGTGGCTGTCGACGATCCCCGTGCTGACCACGGGGACGCCGATCGATGCGATGCGCGCGACCCTGCTGCTCGCGGCGGTCAGCGGGGTCTATTACTGGCGTGCGCGGACCGAGGAGCGGCATCTGGGCCTCGACCCCGATTACCGCGCCTATAGCGACTGGATGGCGCGCAACGGACCGGTACCGCGCCTCCTGGCGTGGGTGGCCGGGTCGCGCCGAGCGTCAGGCGCCTAGAAGCTTTCCACGCCGTAAACCTTGGCGATATCGCCGCCCCAGACACCGTTATACTTGTCGAGCAGCAGCTCGGCGGGGACCTTGCCCGAACGGACGATCTCGCGCAGCGGATCGAGGAAGCCGGTCTCGTTGTCGCCCGCCTTGTTGAGGCGTGCGCGCGACGACAGGCCGGCACCCGCGATATTAAGCACCTGTGCGGCAATATCACGCAACTGGCCGCCACCCGCGATCGGCGCATTCAGCCCGAGCTTGGGCACCGAATCGCGCAGCGACTGGCGTTCGTCGATCGTCCAGTCCTTCACCAGATCCCAGGCCGCATCGAGCGCACCCTGATCGTAGAGCAGCCCGACCCAGAGCGCGGGCAGCGCGCAGATCCGGTTCCACGGCCCGCCATCGGCGCCGCGCATCTCGAGGAAGGTCTTCAGCCGCACCTCGGGAAAGGCGGTCGAGAGATGATCGGTCCAGTCGTCGAGCGTCGGCTTTTCGCCGGGCAGGACGCTGAGCTCGCCCTTCAGGAAGTCGCGGAAGCTGAGCCCCGCCGCGTCGATATATTTGCCGTCGCGGTAGACGAAGTACATCGGCACATCGAGCGCATAGTCGGTATAGCGATCATAGCCGAAGCCATCCTCGAACACGAACGGCAGCATGCCGGTGCGATGCGGGTCGGTGTCGGACCAGATATGGCTGCGATAGGACAGCATGCCGTTGGGCTTGCCCTCGGTGAACGGCGAATTGGCGAACAGCGCGGTCGCGAGCGGCTGAAGCGCGAGGCCGACGCGGAATTTCTTCACCATGTCCGCTTCCGACGCGTAATCCAGGTTCACCTGGATCGTGCAGGTCCGCAGCATCATGTCGAGCCCCATGCTGCCGACGCGCGGCATGTGCCGCAGCATGATCGCATAGCGCCCCTTGGGCATGATCGGCAGCTCCGCGCGGGTCTTGTCGGGCCACATGCCGAGGCCGAGGAAGCCGATGCCGAGCTTCTCGCCCGCGGCCTTGACCTGTTCGAGATGCCGGCCGGTCTCGGCGCAGGTTTCGTGGAGGGTCTCGAGCGGCGCGCCCGAGAGTTCGAACTGGCCTGCGGGCTCGAGGCTGATGCTGCCGTCCGCACCGGTCATCGCGATGACGTTCTCGGTACCGTCGGGGCCGCGCTCGAACACGGGCGCCCAGCCATATTGCTCAAGCTCGCCGAGCAGCGCGCGGATGCCGCCCGCCTCGGTGTACGAAGGCGCGCGATGATCGTCCTTCGCGTACACGAATTTCTCGTGCTCGGTGCCGATCCGCCAGCGGTCCTTGGGCTTTTCACCGCGCGCGAAGCTGGCGATCAACTGGTCGCGCGACTCGATCGTCGGGCTGGTCTTTGCAGGGGCGGTCTTGCTCGTCATCGCCGCGCCTTACGCGGCGATGAACGAGGGTGCTAGAGGGGATTCGGACCGGTCGGTAGCAATGTCACGCGACGGGTGTCGGGACGGGCGGTTCGGCCGCCCAATCGCCCGCCGCCGCCATCCACAGCGCGACCGCTGCCGCCGCGGCGGTTTCCGCGCGGAGGATACGCGGGCCGAGCCCGATGCCGACCGCCTGCGGATGCGCGCGAATCGCCGCGCGCTCGTCGGCGTCGAAACCGCCTTCGGGGCCGATCAGGATCGCCGCGGGACCGGCATGCGCACGCATTGCCGCGAGCGCGGGCGCGCCGCCGGTTTCGTCGGCGAAGAACAGGATGCGATCGGCGGGCCAGTCGCGGAGCAAAGCTGCGAGCTTCACCGGTTCGGCGACCTGCGGCAGCGCGGTGCGGCCGCATTGCTCGGCCGCCTCGATCATGTGCGTGCGCAGACGGTCGGTATTGGGCTTGTCGACCACGGTGCGGCGCGTGACGACCGGGACGAGCCGGTCAACGCCGAGCTCGCACGCCTTCTCCGCGAGCCAGTCGACCCGGCCCTTCTTTATAGGCGCGGCGCAGAGCCACAGATCGGGCACCGCCTCGCGTTCGCGGAGCCGTTCGGTCACGTCGAGGACGAGGTCGCGCTTGCCGACGTTGGCCGCGGTGGCGAGCCATTCGCCGGTGCGGTCGTCGAACAGCTTGACCGGGTCGCCGATCTTCAGCCGCATGACGCCGGCGAGATAATGCGCGGCGGGGCCGTCGACCGGGAGTGGGCCGGGGCTGAGCGGGGTGTCGACGAACAGCCGCGGCGTGGATTGCGGCGGCCAGGCTGGGGTTGCAGGCATGGCGGGGGCCTAGCAAATCCCGCCGCATGCGGGGAGGGCGTTTCGCTCGTTCGCGATCCTCCGCCGTCAGGGGGGATTGGTTAGCGGCGGTTCCAGAGTTTGCGGGCGACGATCCATACGATGATCGCGACCGCGATGCCGAGGATCAGCGCACCCGCGACTGCGCCCGCGACGCGGAAGATACCCCAGAAGAGCGCCTCGACGAAACGGCCGACCGCGACCGACAGGCCGATCATGCAAAGGGGCTCGAACGCGACACTGACTTTATCCTAGCCGCTGCGGGCTTGCGCGCCAAACGCTGTCTTCCTACGCCCCGCGTCATGCAGACCACACCGAGCCCGATGGACATCGTCCCCGACAGCGAACATCGCGGCCTGGTCGCGCGGCTGCCGCCGACGCTGCGCGGGCTGGCGCTGCTCGCGCGGTTCGATCGGCCGATCGGCTGGTGGCTGCTCTTCTGGCCCGGCGCCTGGGGGATCGCGCTGGCGGGCGGGGCGTGGGCGCGCTGGGATCTGATCGCGTGGTTCCTGCTCGGCAGCATCGCGATGCGCGGCGCAGGCTGCGTGTTCAACGACATCGTCGACCGCGACCTCGACGCGCAGGTCGCGCGGACGCGCGCGCGACCGATCCCGAGCGGGCTCGTCTCTCTGCGGCTGGCGTGGATCTGGTTGGGCGTGCTGGCGCTTGTCGGGCTGGTCGTGCTGCTGCAGCTGACGCCTCTCGCCGCGGTCGTCGCGCTGGCGAGTCTCGCGCCGGTCGCCGCCTATCCGTTCATGAAGCGGATCACCTGGTGGCCGCAGGCATGGCTCGGGCTGGTGTTTAGCTGGGCGTTGCTGGTCGGGTGGAGCGACATCGCCGGCGCGCTGACGTTGCCGATGTGGCTGCTCTATGCGGGATCGATCGCCTGGGTGATCGGCTATGACACGATCTATGCGCTGCAGGACCGCGAGGACGATGCGATGATCGGCGTCCGGTCGTCGGCGCTGCGCATGGGGCGGCATGTAAAGGCGGGGGTCGGGATTTTCTATGCGATCGCGGTCGGGTTCTGGGCGGCCGCGTTCTGGACGATGCGGCCCGATCCGCTCGCGATCGCCGCGCTGGCGCCCGCCGCGCTGCACCTGGGGTGGCAGGTCGCGACGCTGCGCGCGGACGACAGCGTCGGCGCGCTCGCCCGATTCCGCGCCAACCGCTTCACCGGGTTGCTGATCTTCCTCGCCTGCGTGGTTGTCGGCACGAGCCTGTGACCCTAGATCGGCGACATGCTCACACCCGATCAAGCCCGCGACCGCGCCCATGACATCGTAGCCCGCGCTAAGGCCGCCGGCGCGGATGCCGCCGATGCGGTCTTCGCCGCCGATGCCTCGCTCGACGTTTCGATCCGCCTCGGCAAGCTCGAGGATATCGGCCGGTCGGAAAGCGAGGACCTGGGCCTGCGCGTGTTCGTCGGCAAGCGGTCGGCGAGCGTCTCGACCTCCGACCTGTCGTCCGCGGCGATGGACGCGCTCGCGGCGCGCGCGGTGGCGATGGCGCGCGAGGCACCCGAGGACGCCTGGGCCGGCCTCGCCCCCGAAAACCGCCTGTTGCACGGCGTGCCGCCGATGCTCGGGCTCGCCGATCACGGTGAGGTCTCGCCCGAGCAGCTGCGCGATGCGGCGACTGCAGCGGAGGATGCGGCGCGCGCGGTGCCCGGCGTGACGAACAGCGAAGGCGGTGGCGCGAGCGCGTCGAGCAGCGTCTGGGCGCTGGCCACCAGCCATGGGTTCGCGGGCGCCTATGCCTCGACAGCCTATGGCGTGTCGGCGAGCGTGCTGGCGGGTGAGGGCGGCGCGATGCAGCGCGACTATGCCTATCACAGCGTGCGGCACCGCCAGCATCTCGAATCACCCGAGGCGATCGGGCAGCGTGCGGGCGAGCAGGCGGTCGCGCGGCTCAATCCGGGGCGGCTCGCGAGCGGGCCGATGACGGTGGTGTATGACCCGCGCGTCGGCAGTTCGCTGCTCGGACACCTGATCGCGGCGATCGCGGGGCAGACGATCACGCGCAAGACCAGCTTCCTGCTCGATTCGCTGGGATCGCAGGTGTTTGCGCACGGCATCACGATCCGCGACGATCCACATCGGCCTTACGGATTGCGGTCGCGGCCGTTCGATGGCGAAGGCCTCCCGGTCTCGCCGACCGCGATCATCGAGCATGGCATGCTCGAAAGCTGGCTGCTGGACTCGGCCTCGGCACGCCAACTGGGGCTCGAGCCGACCGGCCATGCCGCACGCGGCGTCAACGGCGCGCCGGGCGTGTCGACGAGCAACGTCTTCATGGAAGCGGGCACGATGCCGCCCGAGACGCTGATCGAGGATATCGTGTCGGGCGTCTATGTCACCGAACTGATGGGCGGCGGCGCCAACGGCGTCACGGGCGACTACAGCCGCGGCGCGGCGGGCTTCAGGATCGAGAATGGCGTCATCACGGGGCCGGTCGCCGAATTCACGATCGCGGGCAATGCGAAGGACATGTTCCTGGCGATGACCCCCGCCAACGACCTCGAATTCCGCTACGGCATCAACGTGCCCACGTTGCGCGTGGAGGGGATGACGGTGGCGAGTGGCTGAATCGCCCCCGGGTCCGGTCACGACGTTGCGCGCGGCGGTCGAATCGATCGCCGCCGAAGCCGGGCAGATGGCACTCGCGCGGTTCGGGACCAGTTTCCACCGCTGGGAAAAGACGCCGGGCAGTCCGGTGTGCGAGGTTGATATCGATATCGACCGGATGTTGAAGGTGCGGCTGTCCGCACTGCTGCCCGACGCCGGCTGGCTGTCGGAGGAAACCGCCGACAATCCCGCGCGGCTTGCGCGCGACCGGCTCTGGGTCGTCGACCCGATCGACGGCACGCGCGACTATATCCGGGCACGTCCGGGCTGGTGCGTGTCGATCGCGCTGGTCGAACGCGGACGGGTGGTGATCGGCGTGCTCGATGCGCCGGCGCGGGGCGAGATCTGGTCGGCGGCGCTGGGCGAAGGCGCGACGCTCAACGGTGCGGCATTGCAGGCCGGATCGCGCACCGACTTTTCCGGATCGCGCGTGCCGACCGATGCGCTGCCCAAGGCGGATCGCGATCTGGTCGTGGTTGAGAAGCCCAATTCTATCGCGCTCAGGATCGCGATGGTCGCGGCCGACCGTGCCGATCTGGTCGCGACGCTGCGCTGGGGAAATGAGTGGGACATCGCCGCCGCCGCTCTCGTCGCGAGCGAGGCGGGCGCGGCAGTGACCGACGCGGTCGGGATCCCGTTGGTGTTCAACAAGCCGCGCCCGCAGGCGTTCGGGGTCGTCGCGAGCACGCGCGGGATCCACCGCGCGGCGATTGCGCGGCTGGCGGATCGGGCGGCGGCTATCCTGGGGTAGCGCTGGGCGCTTCGCTGGACACGAAAAAGGCCGGAGGTTTCCCTCCGGCCTTTTTCGTTTTTGTTGAGCGCCGCGGCTAAGCCGCGTCGTCGGACCTCGCCTGAGCGAGGCCGGCCGAGCTTGTAAGCCTGGCCGGCTTCGCCATGCCAGGCTTACGCGCTCTGCTTGGCCCGGCTCGCCCGCTTGCGCTCGTTCGCATCGAGGAAGCGCTTGCGCAGACGGATCGACTTCGGCGTGACTTCGACCATCTCGTCGTCGTCGATATAGGCGATCGCCTGCTCCAGCGTCGCGCGCTTCGGCGGGGACAGGCGGACCTGGTCGTCCTTGCCGCCGCTTGCGCGGAAGTTGGTCAGCGCCTTGGTCTTCATCGGGTTGACCTCGAGGTCGTCCGGCTTGGCGTTCTCGCCGACGATCATGCCCTCATAGAGTGCCTCGCCGTGACCCACGAACAGGATGCCGCGCTCTTCGAGCGGGCCCAGTGCGTAGTTGTTCGCTTCGCCCGAGCCATTCGAGATCAGCACGCCGTTCTTGCGGCCTTCGATCTGGCCCTTGTGCGGACCGTACTTCTCGAACAGCCGGTTCATGATGCCCGTGCCGCGCGTGTCGGACAGGAATTCACCGTGATAGCCGATCATCCCGCGGCTTGGCGCCGAGAAGGTGATGCGGGTCTTGCCACCGGTCGACGGACGCATGTCGGTCATCTCGGCCTTACGGATGTTCATCTTCTCGACGACGGTGCCCGAATGCTCCTCGTCGACGTCGATGATGACGGTCTCGTACGGCTCGGTCTTCTTGCCGTCCTCGTCCTCGCCGAACAGCACGCGCGGACGCGAGATGCCGAGCTCGAAGCCCTCGCGGCGCATCGTCTCGATCAGCACGCCCAGCTGAAGCTCGCCACGACCGGCGACTTCGAAGCTGTCCTTGTCGGCTGCCTCGGTCACCTTCACGGCGACGTTCGACTCGGCTTCGCGGAACAGACGCTCGCGGATCATGCGGCTCGTTACCTTGGTGCCCTCGCGGCCCGCCATCGGCGAGTCGTTCACGGCAAAACGCATCGACAGCGTGGGGGGATCGATCGGCTGCGCGTGCAGCGGCTCGGTCACCGTGATGTCGGCGATCGTGTCGGCGACGGTCGCAACCGAAAGCCCTGCGAGCGAGATGATGTCGCCGGCCTTGGCTTCGTCGACCGGCACGCGGTCGAGACCACGGAACGACATGATCTTGGACGCACGACCCGTCTCGATGATCTTGCCGTCGTTATCAAGCGCGTGAATCGCCTGGTTGGTCTTTACGGTACCCGAATTGACGCGACCGGTGAGAACGCGGCCGAGGAACGGATCGCGGTCGAGCAGCGTGACGAGGAAGGTGAACGGCACGCCGGCGACTTCCACGGCCGGAGGCGGCACGTGCTTCACGATCGTCTCGAACATCGGGATCAGCGTGCCTTCGCGCGCGTCCATGTCGGTCGAGGCATAGCCGTTGCGGCCCGAGGCGTAGAGCACGGGGAAATCGAGCTGGTCGTCGTTCGCGTCGAGCGACACGAACAGATCGAACACTTCGTCGAGCACTTCCTGGATGCGCGCGTCGTTACGGTCGACCTTGTTGACGACGACGATCGGCTTCAGGCCGAGGGCCAGCGCCTTGCCGGTGACGAACTTGGTCTGCGGCATCGCGCCTTCCGACGAATCGACCAGCAGGACGACGCCGTCGACCATCGACAGGATGCGCTCGACTTCGCCGCCGAAATCGGCGTGGCCGGGCGTGTCGACGATGTTGATGCGGATGCTCTCGCTCTCGCCCGGGGGCGTCCAGTCGACCGAGGTCGGCTTGGCGAGAATCGTAATCCCGCGTTCCTTTTCGAGGTCGTTGGAATCCATTGCGCGCTCTTCGACACGCTGGTTGTCGCGGAAGGTGCCGGACTGGCGGAAGAGCTGGTCGACCAGCGTCGTCTTGCCGTGATCGACGTGCGCAATGATCGCCACGTTGCGGAGGCTCATGGGAATGCTTTCGGTTTGGACGGAATTTGCAGGCGCGCTTAGCGTTTATTCCGCGATGCGGCAAGTTTGGCATTTCGATTGCCGCCCGAATGGTTCCCCGCTGCCGGAAAAATCGCCGATCGCGAGCCTGTTTCGGGATGGCCCGCACCAGTCCGCGGGCGAGCCGCCAAGACGATTGCGTGGCTTGCGTGTATTATCTAGACACCACAGTTGAATGCGGGTGTCGTTCCCCTAGGATGCGGCACCGATTGGAGGATTGCATGGCGACGACACCCGAGACGCTGACGACCGAGCCTGGCCTGGTCCTGACGCCGCCCGACCCCGTGCCGACCGTCTCCGCGACGAAGGCCGCAGGACTCGTGCCGGTCGACGCGGGGGTGAAGTCGCAGCTCGACGATCGCGTCGCCGGCTTTGTCACCGATCTGGTCGCGCAGGACGTCAACAGCCCCGAATTCGGCAAGCGCGTCGATGCGATCACCGCGATGGGGGCGAAGGAAATCCGCGAGGCGGCGGGCCAGTCGAACCGGTTCCTCGATCGCCCGGTCCGCGCGATGGATCAGGAAACCGGCGTCGGCAAGGACCTGGCGGAGCTACGCCGCGTCGTCGAGGATCTAGATCCCGGCAAGAAGGGCAATCTGACCGCGCCACAGAAACTGTTCGGGATCATCCCGTTCGGCGGCAAGATGCGCAATTATTTCGACGGCTACAAATCGTCGCAGACGCATATCGCGCAGATCCTGAAGAGCCTGTCGTCGGGCAAGGACGAGCTGCTGATGGACAATGCCGCGATCGATACCGAGCGCGCGAACCTGTGGGCGGCGATGGGGCGGCTCGAACAGATGATCCATCTGTCGAAGACGATGGATACGAAGCTCGAGGATGTCGCGAACGATCTCGACCATAGCGATCCGGCCAAGGCCAAGGCGATCCGCGAGACGGCGTTGTTCTACACCCGCCAGCGCACGCAGGATTTGCTGACGCAGATGGCGGTCACCGTGCAGGGCTATCTCGCGCTCGATCTGGTCAAGAAGAACAATGTCGAGTTGGTGAAGGGCGTCGACCGCGCCTCGACCACGACCGTGTCCGCGCTGCGCACCGCGGTGACGGTCGCGCAGGCGCTGACCAACCAGAAGCTGGTGCTTGAACAGATCACCGCGCTCAACACGACGACCGCGAACATCATCGATTCGACCGGCAAGCTGCTCAAGTCGCAGACCGCGCAGATCCATGAACAGGCCGCATCGGCGACGATCCCGCTGGAGACGCTGCAGCGCGCGTTCCAGAATATCTACGACACGATGGACGCGATCGACGTGTTCAAGCTGAAGGCGCTCGACAGCATGAAGACCACGGTCGGCGCGCTGTCGAACGAGGTCGACAAGTCGCGCGGCTATATCGCGCGGGCGGAGGGCGCCACCCAAGGTCAAAATGGGGGGCAGCTGGGCGGCCCGTCGCCAAGCGCGTTCAAGCTGGAGGCGATGTAAGGCGTGAGCGAAGTCGACGACGCCATCGCCAGCGCGCGCGCCTCCTGGTCGCGGATATCGGACGACCGCGGCGCCGTCGGCGCGGCGCGGCTGCCGACGCGGGGGCGGACGCGCCGGACTCAGACGATCGGCAAGAGGCTGACGCGGATCGCGATCGCCGACGTCGCGATCCTTATTGCGGCGATGGTGATCGGCTGGATCGTCCCGCTCGGGATCGGCGGTTTTATGTTGGTCACGGCGTTGTTGGTCGCGGCGACATTGCTGTTCGCGGTGTGGCCCGCCGAGCGCGCACCGACGCCCGAGCGGCTCGCGTCGGTCGATATCAAGGCACTGCCCCGGCAGACCGAACGCTGGCTGGAGGCGCAGCGTCCCGCATTGCCCGCGCCCGCAGTGACGCTGGTCGACCGGATCGGCCTGCGGCTCGAAACGCTCGCGCCGCAACTCGCGCGCTTCGCCGACGACGCGCCCGAGGCGATCGAAGTGCGCAAGCTGGTCGGCGAACAGCTGCCCGCGTTCGTCAAGGATTACGAACGCGTGCCCCAGGCGCTGCGCACGACGCCGCGCAATGGCCGCACACCCGATGCCGAACTCGTCGCGGGGCTGTCGCTGATCGAGCAGGAGATTGGCGAGATGACACAACGGCTCGCGCAGGACGATCTCGACACGCTGGCGACGCGCGGTCGCTTCCTCGAGATGAAATATCGCGACGAGTCCTAGCAGGCCGTCATGGCGGGGCGGGGATGTTCTCCATGCCGTTAAACCTCAGCTTAACAGCACATTCCGCTTCGGTTCAGCCCGACTCGGATAAAGCGGGACCACGGTCGCGGTTTATGCGTTTGCTTCTTGCGGACCGGACGTAGAGGAGGTTCTCGATGAACGGATTGATGAAGAAGGCAGGTCTCGGCATCGCACTTGCGGCGACCGCGCTGACCGCGGCGGCGCCGGCCGACGCGCAGCGTTGGGGTCGCGGCTATCGCGGCGGCGGCTGGGGTGGGTATCATCATCGCGGCGGCGGCAATGTCGCGGGCGCGGCGGTGCTCGGCGGTATTCTGGGGCTCGGCGTGGGTGCAGCGATCGCGAGCAGCAACCGCGACCGCTATGTCGACCGCGGCTATTATAATGGCGGCTATTACGATGGTCCGCCAGTACGGACCTATTACCGCCAGGATTATCGCCCGCGGTGCTGGAGCGAGTGGCGGGTCGATCCCTATTATGGCGATCAGGTCCAGGTGCAGGTCTGCAGCTGATTTGGTCTGACGGAAGACGCGGCGTCGGGAGCAATCCCGGCGCCGTTTTTTTGTGGCGCCACCCGCCCGCTTGCGGCTAAGCGCGCGCGATGACCGACACGCCCCCAGATCGCCTTTCGACCAACCATCGCAGCCCGTTTTTCCAGCAGGAGCTGCTGGAGCGCGGGATCGGCATCCGCTTCAAGGATGGCGTGCGCCACGACGTTGAGGAATATTGCATCTCCGAAGGCTGGATCCGCGTCGCGCTCGGCAAGAAGGTCGATCGCAACGGCAACCCGCTGACGCTGAAGCTCTCGGGGCCGGTCGAGGCATGGTTCGAGCGGCCTGCGGCGAGCGACGCCGACGAGGGCTGAGCCTCGCGTTCACGCATCCTCACACCTATCTCGTCATCCTGGGCTCGACCCAGGATCCAGAGTTACGGGCGCTACGGTCCATGACTCTGAGTCCTGACTTTCGTCAGGATGACGGGGCGTGGCTTAAGCCGCCACGCCCTCCAGCGCCTCGCTCGCCTCCAGCCACTTGGCTTCGCTCGCCTCGAGCTTCGCATTCACCTCGGCGCGACGCTTGCTGAGATCACCCATCGACATCCGCGAGAAGCGTGGCTCGGCGTTGGCCGGGTCGACCATCGCGCGGTCGATCGCGTTGCGTTCCTTGGTGAACTTCGCGGTCTGCTCCTCGACCTCGCGCAGCGTCTTGCGCAGCGCCGCGTCGTTGCTCTTGGCCTCCGCCGCGGCTTTCTTGCCCGCCTTCTTGTCGGCCTTCGACGCCGCATCGCCCTTGCCCGCATCGCCCTTCAGGACGAACGCGATGTAATCGTCGAGGCTGCCGTCGAATTCCTTCGCCGTGCCGCCATCGACCAGCACGAGCCGGTCGGCGGTGAGTTCGAGCATGTGACGGTCATGGCTGACCAGCACGACGGCGCCGGTATAGGCGTTGAGCGCCTGCACGAGCGCCTCGCGCGCGTCGACGTCGAGATGGTTGGTCGGCTCGTCGAGGATGAGCAGGTGCGGCGCGTCGCGGGTGATCAGCGCGAGCGCGAGGCGGGCGCGTTCGCCACCCGACAGCTTGCCGACCTTGGTCGTCGCCTTGTCGCCGGAGAAACCGAACCGGCCGAGCTGGCCGCGCACCGCGGCGGGCGTCGCGCCCTTCATCAGATGCGCCATATGCTCGATCGGCGTATCGTGCGGATCGAGTTCCTCGACCTGATACTGGGTGAAATAGCCGACCTTCATCTTGTTCGACGACGCCATGTCGCCGTCCATCGGGGTCAGCTGCGCCGCGAGCAGCCGCGCGAGCGTGGTCTTGCCGTTGCCGTTGCGCCCGAGCAGCGCGACCCGGTCATCGGGATCGAGCCGCATGTTGAGCCGCTTCAGGATTGGCACG
This sequence comes from Sphingomonas sp. PvP018, assembly GCF_017876865.1. Taxonomy (NCBI): domain Bacteria; kingdom Pseudomonadati; phylum Pseudomonadota; class Alphaproteobacteria; order Sphingomonadales; family Sphingomonadaceae; genus Sphingomonas; species Sphingomonas sp. PvP018. The sequence goes on from NZ_JAGIOU010000001.1 coordinate 3,118,649, forward strand.
TCCGCATAACCCACGGTCGCCATGTCGAGCGTGATCAACGGCGGGCGCAGCTCGGTCGGGTTGGGGAAGCCGAACGAGAGCGTCGGATCATTGTAGCTCTCGGCGATCGGCTGCATCTTCGCCAGCATCTTCTGGCGCGACTGGGCCTGCTTGGCGGTCGAGGCGCGCGCGGAATTCTTGGCGATATATTCCTGGAGCTTCTCGCGCTGCACCGCCTGGTTGGCGCGCGCGGCCTCGATCTGCGCCAGACGCTCGGCACGCTGGCGCTCGAACGCATCATAGCCGCCGGGATAGAGCGTGATCTTGCCGCCCTGCAGATGCAGGATGTGATCGACGACGTTGTTGAGAAAATCGCGTTCGTGGCTGACGACGACGATCGTCGCCTTGTAGCTCTTGAGGAAGTCCTCGAGCCACATCACCGCTTCGAGATCGAGATGGTTCGACGGCTCGTCGAGCAGCAGCAGGTCGGGCTGCGAGAACAGCAGCGCGGCGAGTGCGACGCGCATCTTCCAGCCACCCGAGAAGCTGTCGAGCGTGCGTGCCTGCATCTCCTCGTCAAAGCCGAGGCCGAGCAGGATCTGCGCCGCACGCGCGGGCGCGGTATAGGCGTCGATCGCGATCAGCCGCTCGTACACGTCACCGAGCCGGTCGGGATCCTCGCTCGTCTCGCTCTCGATCATCAGCGCGGCGCGTTCGAGATCGGCCTCGAGCACGGTCTCGAACGGGGTCTTCACGCCGTGCGGGGCTTCCTGCGCGAGATAGCCGATGCGAGCGCCCTTTGGCATGTCCGCGGAGCCGTCATCGGGCTCCAGCTGCCCTGCGATCACGCGCACCATCGTCGACTTGCCCGCACCGTTGCGGCCGATCAGCCCGACGCGGCTGCCCGGCGGCAGCGCCGCACTGGCGCCGTCGAGGATAACGCGTCCGCCGAGGCGCACCGTGATATTGTTCAGGTTCAGCATGGCCGCGGGCGTTAGCAGATGCAGCATGGTTTTGCGAGAGGGCGGGCGAGGCGGGGCAGCGCTGAGCGCGGCGTGCCGCCCCCCCTCCCGTCATCCTGACGTTCGTCAGGATGACGGACGGATGGATCAGTGTACGAAGCGCGCCACGACGTCGCGATACGACCGCGACACCTTCACGCTGGCACCCGAATTGAGCACCAGGAAGCATTCGCCATTGGTGTGCGGCTTTACCTGCTTGACGAGGTCGAGATTGACGATCGTCGAGCGGTGCACGCGCTGGAACCGGCGCGGGTCGAGGCGCTTCTCCAGATCCTTCATCGTCTCGCGCAGGATCAGCGTGTTGTCGCCGGTGTAGATGCACATGTAATCGCCGGCCGCGTCGATCCGCTCGATCGTGTCAACATCGACGCGGAAGATCTGGCCGCGATCCTTGATGTTGATGAGCTTTTCGAAGCGGTTGGCGGACACCGCATCACCATCGGGCATGTCGGCGGCCGCATCGGGGGCGACGTCGGCAAGCACTTCGCGCAACCGGTCGACCTCCTCGACGCCGCGCTTTTCCGACAGGCGCTGGCGGACGCGCTCGATCGTGTCGGCGAGCCGCGACTCCTCGACCGGCTTCATCAGATAATCAACCGCCTGCGCCTCGAACGCGCGTAGCGCGTGGTCGGAATAGGCGGTGACGAAGACGAACAGCGGCGGTTCGACCTCCATCAGCCCCTGGACGACGGAGAAGCCGTCAAAGCCGGGCATCTGGATATCGAGGAAGACGAGATCGGGCTTGTGCGTCTTGATCGCGCGAATCGCCTCGCGGCCGTTCGAGCATTTTTCGATGATCTCGACGTCTTCATGCGCCTGGAGGCGGAGTTCGAGCCCCTGGATCGCCAGCGGCTCGTCGTCGACGAGAATGGTACGGATGGTCATGCGGCCTCTCTGTTCACGTCTTCAAGCTGGTAGGGAATCTCGATCTCGACCGAGAAGCCGCCAGCGGGCGTGGAGCGGGTTTCAAAACGATGGTCGGGGCCATATGCCTGCGCCAACCTGTCTCTAATATTAGCGAGCCCGACGCCTGTTGAAAGGCTTGGACTGATCCGCCCCTCGATCAAGCCCGGTCCGGTATCGGATACGGCGATCTGCACCCGTTCCCCGGCCAGCCGCACCGTGACGCAGATTTCGGCGCCTTCCTCCTGCGGCGTGACCGCATATTTGATCGCATTCTCGACCAGCGGTTGCAGCAGAAGCGAGGGCAGGCGGGCGCGTTCGGCGCGGGGGTCGATGTCGAATTTGGGCCGCATCCGGTCCTCGAACCGCATCTTCTCGATCTCGAGATACAGCTTCAGCGTCTCCATCTCCTGCGCGACGGTGACGTGCGCGGTCGGCTCATTGGCCAGCGTGTAGCGCAGGAACGACGACAGCCGCGACAGCATCGCGTTCGCCCGCTCGGTCTGTTTGAGCAGCACGAGCGTCGAGATCGAGTTCAGCGTGTTGAACAGGAAATGCGGGTTGAGCTGATAGCGCAGCATCGCCAGCTGCGCCGAGGAGGCCTGATTTTCCAGATGCTGCATCTGGTCGATCTGCTCCTCGACGATCAGGTAGAAATTGATCCCGAAATACAGCGCCGACCAGCCCGCCAGCGTGACGAAGTTGAGGAACACGAAACCGAGCATGCGGGTGATCGTGATCCCCGGCGTCGCGGTCTGGATGAACGAGAAGGAAAAGGCGTCGAGCACCGCATAGAGAAACGTCGCTGCCGCCAGCGTTGCGATCGTCAGGAACAGCCCGATCACGCGCGGAATGCGGCGGTAATAGCCATAGAGCGTCGAGAGCAGCAGCGTGATGCAATAGCCGACGATCGCCTCGATGATGACCGGGATGATCGAGGTGAGCGTGAGGCCATTCGACACCGACGACACGCCGCGCAGCATCAGATAGCCGCTCCAGCCGACCGCCTGCAGCGTCCAGAACGCGCGCGCCTTGTTCTCGAAGAACGGCCGTGCGGAAAAGGGCAGGCGGGGGGGCGTGCCGGGGGGCTGGGTGGAAGACGGGGCGGGGGAGCTGGCCATGGTTGGCCGCGGTCTTACACGCGGGCGGCGGCGGGCGCAAAAGCGCTTGCAGCTTCAGGAGATTTTCGTGCCGGCGGCGAAGGGCCGGCGACCGGACGCGAAAGGGCCGCCGTTTCCCATCTGGAAACGGCGGCCCGGTCGTCACGTCGAGGCGATAGGGCTCAGAAGCTGAACCGTGCGCCGACGCGGATCGAGTAGAGCGACTGACGCGAATAGATCGTGTCGCTCGGCGCCGATGCGGGCGCGCTGTACCGATATTGTGCGCAGGCCTGGCTCGAATTCGCTGTGACCGCTGCGCCCGGCGCCGTGCCGGTCGCGACCGCCGCCTGGAGGCACTGAACGCGAACCGCCGGGATCGTGTACGGGAACTGGTATTCGCGGATCTGGCCCCAGTTCTTGTTCAGGAAGTTGGTGACGTTCTCGATATCCGCGAACAGCTGGACGCGGCTGGCGCCGACGAAGGTCGGGATTTCCTGCGACAGATGAAGGTCGAAACGCGTGAACCACTTCGAGTTGAAGCCGTTGCGCGGCGTGATCTTGCCACGATACTTCTTCAGGTCGGTCGAGTTTATAAGCGCCTCGAACGTGTCCCGCGTTGCCACGCTGTCATACGACACCAGCGCATCGGTGGTCGAGGTCGGCACGTAGAGGAGGTAGCGCGATGCGCTGCCGATCGTGCCGAACACCGGCGACCGGTTCGAGGACAGATCCTGCATCGTGTAGCTGTACGGGCGACCGATACGCGTCTCGCCGAACAGCGTGAAGTTGGTCTTGTAGTCGCCGAAGAACGCGTGGTTGAAGCTGACGTTATACTTGATGTTGTGCTTCACCTGGTCGTTCGAGATGCCATAGGCGGCGCCGTTGGCATCGAGGAACGCGCCATTGCCGTAGTTGGACGAGGCGGTCGACGAGGTTGCCGGCGCCTGATCCTTGATGTCCTGATAGGTGTAGCTGACGCCCAGGTTGAGGCCGAAATCGAAGTCCTTGCTGACGCGCGCGACGCCGATGTAGCTGCGGCCACGCGTGGTGTTCGTCAGATACAGGTCCGAATTGGTGTCGGCGAACGTGGTCCGCGAGGCATAGCGTACGCGGCCATCTGGCGTCCGCAATGCCGTCGGCGCGACGCGCAGATCGGTGAAGAACACCTGGTTGCGGACGTCGGACCACAGGAAGTCGGCGCCGAAGTGCCAGCCATCGCCGAACGTGCCACCCCAGTTGGGATCATAGTCGGCCGACAGCGTGCCACGCCACTGCGACGGCACCTTGAAGTTCGGATCGAGTGCGTTGGTCGGCGAAAGCGTGTTGACCGTCGCGTTGGTGAGCACGCCATTGGCCGCCGCCGGGACCGCCGTGCCGTTCACGTTGGTCAGGATCGCGCCGCCATTGGTCTGCGCGTCCGCCGCGGACAGCCCGGCGATCGTGTAGCTGTTGTTGTTGTTCTGGCGGACGTCGATCGCGTTGGTCAGGAAGCCCGTGTTCGAGAAGCTGTTCGAGACATAGACGTCGGGCGCGCCGCCCGAGAAGATGCCGATACCGCCGCGCAGCGACACCGCCGACACCGGCTTGAAGTCGAACCCGATGCGCGGCTGGAACACGCCGCGGCCCGAGATATAGGCGGTGTTCGGGAAGTTGTAGCGCGACAGGAATGCCGAGTTCAGCTCGGGACGGCTATGGCCGCCGAACGTGTCGTAGCGTGCGCCGTAGGACAGCGTGAACAGGTCGCTCAGGCGCCAGGTGTCCTGAACGCCGAAGCTGTAGGACTGGTAGCGGAAGCGCGCGGCACCGTTGACCGGGTCGAGCGACGGAACGGCATTGCCATAACGGAAACGCTGCGCGTTGCCGGCCTGGAAATCGGCGATCGAGTCGAAGTAGTAATCGCCCGCGGTCCGCTGGACGAACAGGTTGTTGATCTTCGAATCGGTGAACTCACCGAACACGCGGACGTCATGATTGTCCCGCGTCAGGCGCCCCTGCACGAGGCCGCCGAAGCTGCGGCTGGTCAGTTCGTTCGACTGGCGCGAGATGTCCGGTCCGAACGAGACGTTGCCAAAGCCCGACTGGCAGGTGTTGGACAGGTCGTTGTTGGTGGCGGTGCCGGTGCTGCGATCCGAGGTCGGCGCGGTGCAGACCTGCATCTGGGCGAAGCCACGGCCGAGGATCGGGTCCTGACCGCGCTTATAGTCCTTGTAGAAGCCGCGGATTTCGGTCGAGAATTCCTCGCTCCAGTCGCTGTTCAACTGCGCGACGCCGGTATGGAGGCGGTTCGACGAGATATAGCCGTTCGACTCGAGGCCGAGCCCGGGCGTGCCCGTGACGAAGGTGTTCTGACCGAGCTGGATCGAATCCTTCGTGTAGAGATAGGTCAGCGACGCGCGCTGCGTATCCGACAGGTTGGCGTCGATACGGGCGACGAGGCGATCGTCGCGATCGTTCGAATCCTGCAGCACGCCGCCGGTGTCATAGCCGTAGCGCGAGTCCGCGATCTGCTGGATCTGGGCGACTTGTGCGTCGGTGATGTTGGGGACGACCGTACCGGCGTTGGTGCCGGCGGTACCCTCGACGATCGGGGTGTTCGCACGGATGCGCTCGCCCGCGATCATGAAGAACAGCTTGTCCTTGATGATCGGCCCGGACAGCTCCGCGCCGAAATTCTCGTACTTGAAGTCGGGAATGTTGACGCGGCCGGTGGGAACGCCGGGGCCTGCCTTCGTGCGGTTGCCGGTCAGGCTGTCGTCCGAATAGGCATAGAAGCCCGTGCCGTGGAATTCGTTGGTGCCCGACTTCAGGATTGCGTTGATCGCGCCGCCCTGGAAGTTGCCTTCGCGGACGTCATAGGGCGCGACCTTGGTCTGGAACTGGCCGATCGAATCGAACGGGATAGGCGCGCGGCGGGTCGGCAGGCCGTCGGGGTTGAGGCCGAAATTGTCGGTGACCGGCACGCCGTCGACCGAGAAGCGGTTGAAGCGCGCATTCTGGCCGGCGAACGAAACGGCACGACCGCCCGAGGGGGTGTCGTCGAGACGCGCGAACGGATCGCGGCGCATCAGGTCGCGGACGTCGCGGTTCACCGATGCGACCGAGCCGATCTGCTCGGCGTTCAGGACCGTTGCCGGGCCCTGGCTGACGTTGCGCGCGCGGGGCAGCGACGACGCGGTGATGACGATGTCCGCACCACCAGATTCGGCGGCGGCCAGCTCGATCGGCAGTTCATAGGTCTGCGCGACGGTGGTCTGGATGTCGGTGATCGACGTTTCGGGATAGCCCGCCGCGGTGACCGTGACGGTGAACGGACCACCCACGCGCAGGCCGCCGGCATTGAAGCTGCCCGAGGCGTCGGTCGTCTGCGTCGAGCGCGAACCCGACGGCACGTTCAGGATCACCACCGTCGCGCCGGCTACGGGCGCGCCATTGGCTGTAACAGTGCCGCGGATCGAGGAGGTCGTCTCCTGCGCGGACGCGGCCATCGGCGCGATCAGCGCAATCGCCGCCGCACCCAGGAAAAGGTTGTTACGCATTTGAAATGTCCCCTTTGAGCTTATGCTCGAGATCCGCGACTTGATCGTTCGGTCAGCCGCGCCCCTGCGCTCCAAATATTTCGGTTCCATGACATTGGCGAGTCGCGTGTTGCGCCGGACGCACTCCGTCATATTGCGTTGCAAAAAAGCCACGGCCCGGCATCGATTGGTCCACGACGGAACCAATCTCGATCAAGTGCGTGGCACGCTGCGCGTTCAGCTCGCCGCGACGATCGCCGCCCATTCCGCCTCGGTGATCACGCGAATCCCCAGGTCGGTCGCCTTCTTCAGCTTCGACCCCGCGCCGGGGCCGGCGATGACGAGGTCGGTCTTGGCCGAAACCGACGCCGCGACGCGAGCGCCGAGCAGCTCGGCCTGCGCCTTGGCCTCATCGCGGCTGAGCGTCTCGAGGCTGCCGGTGAAGACCAGCGTCTGGCCGCTAACGTCCGAATCGCGGGTTTCATGGACGACGTCCGCGGGCGTCACCTCGCGCAGCAGGTCGAACACGACCGCGCGATTGTGCGGTTCGGCGCAGAAGCCGATCAGCGCGTTGGCGACTTCGGGGCCGACGCCCGCGGTCTCGATCACCCCGACCAGCAGCTTGTCGCGGCGCAGGACATATTTGCGCTCGGGCTCGCCGATCACCGGCGTGATGCTGTGGTACAGGAACACCGCGCGGCGCAGCATGCTGCCGAGCGCCTTTGCCGAGCGATAGCGGCGAGCGAGGTCGCGTGCGGTGATCTCGCCGACATGGCGGATGCCGAGCGAGAAGAGGAACCGGTCGAGCGCGATCTGGCGGCGCGCGTCGATCGCGGCGATCAGCTTGGCCGCCCAGACGCGGCCGTCCTTCTTGCGCGCGACCAGCTGCTCCTCGGTCAGGCGGAAGATGTCGGCGGGCGACTCGATCAGCCCGTCGCGGAAGAACGCCTCGACCAGGGTCTGGCCGAGCCCGCCAATGTCGAAGGCGTGGCGCGAGGTGAAATGGATGAGCCGCTCGACGCGCTGCGCGGGGCAGATCAGCCCGCCGGTGCAGCGATAGACGACCTCGCCCTCCTCGCGCTCGGCGGCCGACCCGCACTCGGGACAGAGCCGGTCGAAGACATAGGCGGGGCGATCCTCGGCGGCGGTCAGGCTCTCGACGATCTGCGGGATGACGTCGCCCGCGCGCTGGACGAGGACGCGGTCGCCGACGCGGACGCCGAGCCGCTCGATCTCGTCGAAATTGTGGAGCGTCGCGTTGGTGACGACGACGCCGCCGACGGTGACGGGATCAAGCCGCGCGACCGGGGTCAGCGCGCCGGTGCGCCCGACCTGGATGTCGATCGCGTTGAGCGTGGTCTGCGCGCGCTCGGCAGGGAATTTGTGTGCGATCGCCCAGCGTGGCGCGCGCGCGACCTGGCCGAGTCGCGCCTGCCAGTCGAGCCGGTCGACCTTGTACACGACACCGTCGATATCGAAGGGGAGCTCGGCCCGGCCGGCCTCGATCGCGCGGTAGATTCCGAGCGCGCCCTGTTCGTCCTCGACGCGCGCGAAGGCGTCGGCGACCGCGAAGCCCCAGGCGCGGAACTGGTCGACGATCGCGGACTGCGTCTCCGCGGGGACGGTGCTCGCCTCGCCCCAGCCATGCGCGAGGAAACGCAGCGTGCGCTCGGCGGTGATGCTCGCGTCCTTCTGGCGGAGCGAGCCAGCGGCGGCATTGCGCGGGTTGGCGAACTGGCGCGCCTCCTTGCTGGCCTGCTCGGCTTCCGCGAGCAGGCGGGCGTTGAGCGCGGCAAAGTCGGCCTTCGCCATATACACCTCGCCGCGGATCTCGAAGACCGCAGGGTAGGGGGGCTCGCCCGCCAGTTGCTGCGGAATGTCGGCGATCGTGCGGACATTGGCGGTGACGTCCTCGCCGACCTGGCCGTCGCCGCGGGTGAGCGCCTGGACCAGCCGGCCGTCCTCGTAGCGCAGCGAGCAGGACAGGCCATCGATCTTGGGCTCCGCGGTGAGCGCAACGGGGGCGTCGTCGGCGAGCTTGAGGAAGCGGCGGACCCGGCCGACAAACTCCTCGACCTCCTCGTCCGAAAACGCGTTGTCGAGGCTCATCATCGGTTTGGCATGCGCGACCTTCGAAAGATGCCCGGCGGGTGCGGCGCCGACACTGCGGCTCGGCGAATCGGCGCGGACGCTGGCGGGGAAGGCGGCCTCGATCGCGCTGTTGCGGCGAACCAGCGCGTCATAGTCCGCGTCGCTGATCTCGGGCGCGTCGTCGGTGTGATAGCGCGCATTGTGATAGGCGATGCGCTCGGCGAGCGTCGTCAGCTCGGCGGCGGCCTCCGCTTCGGTGGCGGGAAGGGCGGACGTGGGCAGCGCGGTCATGATCGCGGGGTTAGGCAGCTGCCCCGCGCGCGGCAAGAGTGTCAGGCGGTTTCGAGCAGTCGTTCGGCCTGCGCGCGCGCCTCGTCGGTGATCGTCGCGCCCGAGAGCATCCGGGCGATCTCCTCGCGACGTTCGGCCTCGTCGAGCGCGCGGACGCCGGTGCGCGTGACGGTGCCGTCATTGCTCTTGGCGATCAGCAGATGCTTGGCGCCGCGCGCCGCGACCTGCGGGCTGTGCGTGACGACGAGCAGCTGCGTGCTCTGCGCGAGCCGTGCGAGTCGCTCGCCGATCGCGCTGGCGACCGCACCGCCGACGCCGCGGTCGATCTCGTCGAACACCATCGTCGTCGCGCCGCCTTCCTCCGCGAGCGCGACCTTCAAGGCGAGGATGAAACGCGACAATTCGCCGCCGCTGGCGATCTTGGTGAGGCCGGCGAAGGGCGCGCCGGGGTTGGTCGAGATCTCGAATTCGACACGGTCCTTGCCTGCGCCCGACCAGCCGTCCTCTCCGAGCGGGGCGCAGATGGTGCGGAAGCGGGCGGCGTCGAGCTTGAGCGGCGCAAGTTCGCCCGCGACCGCGGTGTCGAGTCGCAGCGCAGCCTTGGCACGGCGGGCCGAGAGCGCGTCCGCAGCCTTGTCGTAGGCGGCACGCGCCTTGGCGAGCGTCGCCTCGAGCACCGCGATCCCGCCTTCGCCCGCGTCGAGTCGTTCGAGCCGGGCGCGCATCTCGTCGGTCAGCGCGGCGAGGTCGTCGGGCTGGACGCGGTGTTTACGTGCCATCGCGCGAAGTTCGAACAGCCGCGCCTCGTCGTCCTCGAGGCTGCGCGGGTCATAGGCGAGGTCGATCCGCGCATCGCGCATCCGTTCCTCGGCGACCGATCCCTCGATCACCGCGCGGTCGACCGCGGCAAGCGCGTCGGCGAGCGCGACATGATCGCCCGAAATCCGTTCGAGCACGCGCGCGGCTTGGCGCAGCTTGGCAAGCCCGCCGTCCGAGCCTTCGAGATAGTCGTCGATCGCCGACAGGTCGTCCGCGATCTTCTCCGCGCGCTGCATCGAGCGGCGGGTGTCGGCGAGCGTCTCCTCTTCCCCGGGTTCGGCGCCGAGCGCGGTCAGTTCGGCGACGGTGTGTTCGAGCCAGTCGCGGTCGCGGGCGGCGCTTTCGATATCGGCGCGGGCAGTGGCGAGCGCGTCCTCGGCCTCGCGCAGTGCGGTCCAGGCGCGGGTCGTCGCGGCGGGTTCGGTACGGCCGAAAATGTCGAGCAGCGCGCGGTGGCCGCGCGGGTTGAGCAGGCCGCGCTCGTCATGCTGGCCGTGAATCTCTACAAGCGTCGGCGCCATTTCGCGCAGCAGGCCAGCGGAGGCCGGCTGGTCGTTGACGAAGCCGCGGCTGCCGCCATCGGCCTTGACGATGCGGCGGATGATGAGCGGTTCGCCCGCCTCGATCGTCAGCCCGTTCTCGTCGAGCAGCGCCATCAGCGGCGTGCCGGGGGCGGGCGGATCGAAGGTCGCGGTGACCACCGCCTGCGCAGCACCATGCCGGACCAGTCCGCTGTCGCCACGGCCGCCGAGCGCGAGCCCGAGCGCATCGAGCAGGATCGACTTGCCCGCACCGGTCTCGCCGGTCAGCACGCCGAGCCCCGGGCCGAAGCCGAGGTCGAGCGCCTCGATCAATACCACGTCGCGGATGGAGAGTTCTGTCAGCATCGGTTCGTCCCTTAGACGATCCGGATGCGAAAATGATCCCCCAATGTTCTGGTTCGTCAGCGGGGCTAGGGGCCGTTCGTCATTTCGAAGCGCGCGACGCCAATCGTCATCCTGACGAACGTCAGGACCCAGGGTAACGAGCGTGCCGTTAATGGCTCTGGGTCCTGACTTTCGTCAGGATGACGTTGCTCGGGGGACGGGGCCGAGCCTCTAGGGCCTCAGTTGCCTGGCGTGGTGCGCGTGGTGCCGGCGGGGCCGACCGGGCCCGACCCGCCTGCCGCAGCGGAACCAGAGCCGCCATTGCCGGGCGAGCCCGGGATTGCCGGGGTCTCGCCGAGGCCAGCGGCGGGGAGCGCGCCGGGGGTGCCGGCGGGGACGATCTGCGCGCCCGTCGCGATCGGCGCCAGCGGCTTGACCGGATGCTCCTGCATGAGCTTGTACGCGCGTTGATACCAGGGCGTGCCCGGATAGTTGCGACCCAGCACCGCCGCGGCCTTCTCGGCCTCGATCGGGACGCCAAGCGCGAGATAGGTCTCGGTCAGACGCATCAGCGCCTCGGGGGTGTGCGTGGTCTGCTGATACTGGTCGATCACGGTGCGGAACCGCCCGTTCGCCGCGAGCCATTGGCCGCGCGTCTCGTAGAAGCGACCGATCTCCATCTCCTTGCCGCCAAGGTGATCGTTGACGAGATCGATCTTCAGCCGCGCATCCGACGCATAGCGCGTGTTCGGATACCGCCGCGTCAGCTCGCCCAATGCGTCGAGCGCCTGGCGCGTGATCTTCTGGTCGCGCGTGACGTCGGTGATCTGCTCGTAATAGCCCAGCGCGATCAGGTAATAGGCATAGGGCGCGTCGCGGTTGCCCGGGTGGACCGCGATGAACCGCTGCGCCGACTGGATCGACTTGGTATAATCGGTGTCGAGATAATAGCTGAACGCGCTCATGATCTGCGCGCGGCGGGCCCAGATCGAATAGGGATGCTGGCGCTCGACCTCGTCGAACAGCTGCGCCGATTCCTTGTAGCGCCCCTGGTCGAGCCGCTTCTTCGCCAGCGAGTAGAGCGTGCCCACGTCGCGCGCGACATACGGGATGTCGGTGGAGGTGCGCGAACTCGCGCACCCGGCCATGGGGAGCGCTATGGCGGCGAGGAGCGCGATCGAGAGCGCGCGAGACTGGGGGATACGCATGGACGTCGTCCTTAGCGTAACCGGGGGCACGCGAACAATCCCCCCTAGCGAGGGGGTTTGGAGGCGTCTGAAGCAGCGGCCTTCGGGGCGGTCTATTCAGCCACAATTCACCAGTCGACGGGCGCGATACGCCTGGCGCGATGCCGCGTCGACGACGGGACATTCCCGGCGTCTCGCCAGTTGGGCCCCGGGGCGCTATGTCGCGCCAGTCCGCCAGCCTTGAGAAGGAACGTTTGATGCCCGCCACCCTGCTTCACACCCATCGTGTCGAGAAGCCCTGGGGACGCCACACGCTGTGGCCCGGCTTTGACGATCCCGCCCCCGGTGCACCGGCGATCGGCGAGGTCTGGTTCCAGGAACCCGGCGACACGACCCCCGATCTGCTGATCAAATATCTGTTCACCAGCGAGAAGTTGTCGGTGCAGGTCCATCCCGACGACGACCAGGCGCACGCGCGCGGTCTGCCGCGGGGCAAGGACGAATGCTGGACGGTGCTGGCCGCCGAACCCGATTCGACGATCGCCGTCGGTACCAAGGCGCCGATGTCGCGCGACGACCTGCGCGCGGCCGCGATCGACGGCACGATCGAGGACAAGCTTTACTGGAAGCCGGTCAAGGCGGGCGATTTCATGTACTGCGCCTCCGACACGATCCACGCGATCGGCGGCGGCCTGACGGTGATCGAGGTTCAGCAGAACTCGGAAACTACCTATCGCCTCTACGATTATGGCAGCGACCGCGAACTGCACCTCGACGACGGCATCGCGGTCTCGGATCCGGTGCCTTATCAGCCGATCGTATCACCGGGCGTCGTCTCCGAAGGTCGGACGATCCAGGTCGAAGGCCCCAAATTCGTGCTCGAGCGCTGGACCGGTGGCGAGCATGCGGTGACCCTGCCCGAGGGGCGGACCGCCTGGCTGATCCCGATCACCGGATCGGGCAGCGTCGCGGGCGTCGCGTTCAAGGCGGGCGAATGCGTCACCGTGACCGGGTCCGAGCGGATCGAGGCCAGCGACGACGCCGACCTGCTGTTCGCCTATGCGGGCGACACGCGGATCTGATCGGGCGCTGCGGCGGGGGGCGGTGCGCCTCCCGCCGCCCCATCGATGCGACCGGCCAGATATACGTCGATCCGTGCCGCGGCGTCGGCGGGTACGTGCAGCCCGAGCTTGCTGCGGCGATAGAGGATATCGTCGGCTGACCGCGCCCATTCCTGATCGACGAGATAGTCGATTTCCGTCGCATGAAGCCCCGCGCCGAAATCCTCGCCAAGCTCGGCGGTCGTCCGCGCCGCACCGAGGATCCGGTCCACCCGCGTACCGTAGGCGCGGGCGAGTCGGCGCAACAGTTCAGTCGGCTGGTCGGGGTACGCCCGGATCAGCGCTTCGAGATACCGATCGAAATCGCTCTCGGGCAGATCGCCACCGGGCAGCGCGACCGTCGCGGTCCAGCTTTTCGCCAGATCCGCGTCGCGATCGGGGAAGAAGGGGGCAAGCTGAGTCATCGCGTGCTCGGCGAGCTTGCGATAGGTCGTGATCTTGCCGCCGAAGATGCTCAGCATCGCCGCGCGATCCTCCGCGGCATCGAGATCGAGCACATAGTCGCGGGTCACCGCCGACGCACTGGCCGAGTGATCGTCATAGAGCGGGCGGATCCCCGAATAGCTCCAGACGATGTCAGCGGGGGTGATGCCACGCTGGAAATACCGGTCGATCGTGTCGCACAGATAGGCGGTCTCGGCGGCGTCGATCGTCGCGGGGCCGGGGGCGCCCTGCCAGGCCTCGTCGGTGGTGCCGATCAGCGTGAAGCGACCTTCATAGGGAATTGCGAAGACGACGCGCTTGTCCGGGTTCTGCAACAGTAGAGCGTGATCGCCCGCATAGAGGCGCGGCACGACGATATGGCTGCCCTTGATCAGCCGAACGCCGCGGTCGCGGCGCGAATCGGGGACCTTGCCCAGCACATCGGCGACCCAGGGTCCCGCCGCGTTGACGAGCACGCGGGCGGTGACGGTCCGCTCGCCCTGCGCATCGGCGATCGTCGCGGACCAGCCGCCGTCCCGTCGGGCTGCCGCGACCAGCCGGGTACGCGTCAGGATCGTCGCGCCGCGCTCTGCCGCGTCGCGCGCGTTGAGCACGACCAGCCGGCTGTCCTCCACCCAGCAATCCGAATAGACGAAGGCGCGCGTCGCGCCGGGTTTCAGCCCGTCGCCCAGCGGATCGCGGTCGAGATGCACGGTCCGCGTCGCGGGCAGGATCCTGCGGCCGCCGAGATGGTCGTAGAGGAACAGCCCGAGCCGGACCATCCAGGCGGGGCGCGGCGAATGCGTTTGCGGCAGGACGAACTGCAGCGGCCAGATGATGTGCGGCGCGATCGCCAGCAGCCGCTCGCGTTCGATCAGCGCCTCGCGCACCAGCCGGAGCTCGCCATATTCGAGATAGCGCAGCCCGCCATGGATCAGCTTGGTGCTGGCCGACGAGGTATGGCTGGCCAGATCGTCCTGCTCGACCAGCAGGACCGACAGTCCGCGCCCGGCGGCATCGCGCGCGATCCCGGTGCCGTTGATGCCGCCACCGACGATCAACAGGTCGACGTCGAATTTCGCGGGCGTTTTCATCATCGTGTTCCGTCTACCACCGCGGGCCGACTGGTGGCTAGCCTCGACGCGGGGCGGTGGGGCGGCCTAGAGCGGTGGCAAAGGAGAGCCGCATGGGCCAAGCCACGCACGTCCTCGCGATCGATCAGGGTACGACATCGACGCGCAGCATCCTGTTCGATGCGACGGCCAGACCGGTCGCGACGGCGCAGCGCGAATTCGCGCAGCATTATCCGCGACTCGGCTGGGTCGAGCATGACCCCGAGGACATCTGGCGCGACACGCTGGCGACCGCGCGCGAGGCGATAGCACGCGGCGGCGTGCCCGCGCGCGACATCGCGGCGATCGGCATAACCAACCAGCGCGAAACCGTCGTCGTCTGGGATCGCGCGACGGGCACGCCGATCTACCCCGCGATCGTCTGGCAGGACCGCCGCACCGCGGATGTGTGTCAGAGCCTGAAGGCCGAGGGCGCGGAACAGATGGTCCGCGACAAGACCGGCTTGCTGCTCGATCCCTATTTCTCCGCAACCAAGATCGCGTGGATCCTCGACACCGTGCCGGGTGCGCGTGCGGGCGCGGACAAGGGGGAGCTCGCCTTCGGCACGATCGACTGTTTCCTGCTGTGGCGGCTCACCGGCGGCGTGGTGCATGCGACCGACGTGACCAATGCCGGGCGCACGCTCCTCTATGACATTCGCCGACAGGACTGGGACGATGCGCTGTGCCGGCTGCTGCGCGTGCCACCGGCGATGCTGCCCGAGGTGCACGACAACAGCCATGTGTTCGGCACGACCGCGCCGGGGTTGTTCGACGTCCCGATCCCGATCGCGGGGATGGCGGGGGATCAGCAGGCGGCGTTGTTCGGCCAGGCCTGTTTCGCGCGCGGCATGGTCAAGTCGACCTATGGAACGGGATGTTTCATGCTGCTCAACACCGGCGACACGGCGATCGCGTCCGACCACCGGTTGCTGACCACGCCCGCCTATCGGCTGAACGGGCAGATGACCTATGCGCTGGAGGGATCGATCTTCGTCGCCGGGGCCGCGGTCAAATGGCTGCGCGACGGGCTCGGCGTGATCACCAGCGCGCACCAGACGCACGACATGGCGACCGAGGTTCCCGACAGCCACGGCGTCTACATGGTTCCCGCCTTTGTCGGGTTGGGCGCGCCGCACTGGGATCCCGACGCGCGCGGGCTCATTACCGGGCTGACGCTGGGCGCGACGGGAGCGCATCTCGCACGCGCCGCTCTCGAGGCGGTCGGGTATCAGACGCTCGACCTGGCGCAGGCGATGGTCGCGGATGGTGGCGCGGCGCCCGCAACGCTCAGGATCGACGGCGGCATGGCGGCGAACGACTGGCTGTGTCAGTTTCTCGCGGACATGCTCGAGACACCGGTTGAACGGCCGACGCATCTCGAGACGACCGCGCTGGGCGCGGCGTTCCATGCGGGGCTGGCGACCGGCGTCTGGCCCGATCTCGATGCGTTGTCGCAGACGTGGCGGCGGGGGGCGTGTTTCGAGCCGCGCATGGGAGCGAGCGACCGCGCCGCGCTGATCGCCGGCTGGCACTCCGCGTTACGCAAGGCGCTCAGTACGGCCTGACGATCGGCCGGGCTGGCTCAGGATGCGACGCGCAGGCCCGTCACGCGCTGGACCAGGACTTCGATCTGGCCGCGGTGGAAGCCTGCGGCGAGGAACCGCTCGATCTCGGCGACCGGCAGCGCGAAGCCGTGGCGCCACGCATGGACCGCGAGCCGACGCAGCGCCTCGAGCCGCGGGTCGGCCAGCGGCGATCGCTCGGACAGGCCGAAGATCGTCCGCAGTGCGCGGTCCAGCCGTCCCGGCACCGCCAGGCTGCGCAGGCCGTCTTGCTTGGCAAGCATGATGACGTGCCATTCCAGCTGCGTGAACCCGGCCCGGCCTTCGGTCTGTGCGGCGCTGATCGTCGGCCGGCTGGCAACGGGGGCGGCGAACAGGTTGTCGAGGTCGAGATAGGCCATGGTCGGGTCTCTTCGGATGGACAAAGGGGCACGCGGCGAGGGTGCCGCGTGGGAAACAGGTCGAATTGTGGTGCAGCGCTTCGGGACCGCAGCAAAATCATCGGTAGGTGAAGACCGGAGCAGGATCCCTGGACCCCGATCGTCTTCGATACCGCTCGGTATAGTAAGCGCGGGCGGGCGTCAATCGCCTTTTGTACCGACGGGTAGGGTTTCGACAGGGCCTGAAAACCGTAACGTCACCCGCCGCGGGTGCGGCGGGTGACGTCAGTCGTGCAGTCTGGATAGGCGGGCAGCTGGTAAGCCGGCCCGCCGGTCGGCTCAGCCCTCGTTGGCGCGCTTCGCCAGTTCCTTGTTCACGCCAAGCGCGATCAGCGTGCAGACCGCACCCGAGAACAGATAGGCACCGCTGGCCGCGAGGCCGAGCCTACTCGACAGGAGCAGTGCGGCGAGCGGGGCGAAGCCCGCACCGAACAGCCAGGCCAGATCGGTCGTCAGCGCCGACCCGGTATAGCGGTGCGTCTTGCCGAGGCTGGTCGCGAGCGAGCCCGAGGACTGGCCGAACGACAGGCCGAACAGCGCGAAGCCGACGATCATGAACACCCACTCACCGGTTGCGCCGCCATCGAGCAGCATCGGCGCGCCGATTGCGAACAGCGCGATTAGCACCGCGGTGCTGCCGAGCAGCGTGCGGCGACCGATGCGATCGGCGAGCAGCCCGGAAACGAGCGTCGCGCACAGGCCGATCGCTGCGCCGATCACCTCGATCGTCAGGAACCGGCCCGGCGTCTCGCGGGTGAACAGCACGATCCACGACAGCGGGAACACCGTCACCATGTGGAACAGCGCGAAGCTGGCGAGCGGGGCGAAGGCGCCGAGCACGATGGTGCGGCCTTCCGCGCGAATCGTGTCGAGCACGGGCGCCGGCTGCAGCGCACGTGATTCGAACAGCGTCGTGAACTCAGGGGTAACGACGAGGCGGAGACGGGCGAAGAGCGCGACGACGTTGATCGCGAAGGCCACGAAGAACGGATAGCGCCAGCCCCAGTCGATGAAGTCGGCGGCAGGCAGCGTCGCGACGAAGAAAGCGAACAGGCCGCTGGCCACCAGCAGGCCGAACGGCGCGCCAAGCTGTGGCAGCATCGCGTACCAGCCGCGGCGACCCTCGGGCGCGTTGAGCGAGAGCAGCGAGGCGAGACCGTCCCAGGCGCCCGCCAGCGCAATGCCCTGCGCGATACGCAGGATCGACAGCAGCACGACCGACCAGTTGCCGACCTGCGCATAGCCGGGGAGGAAGCCCATCGCCACAGTCGCCGTGCCGAGCAGGAACAGCGCGATCGTCAGCTTGGCGCTGCGGCCATAGAGCCGGTCGACCGCGATGAAGATCACCGACCCGAGCGGGCGTGCGATGAAGGCGAGCGCGAAGACCGCGAACGAGTAGATCGTCCCCTGCAGCCGGTCTACATAGGGGAAGACCAGCGTCGGGAAGACGATTACCGAGGCGATCGCATAGACGAAAAAGTCGAAAAATTCGGACGTGCGTCCGATGACGACGCCGATCGCGATCTCGCCCGGCGACACCTTTTTCCCGTGATCGTGAAGATCGCGGGCATCGTCTTCGAAAGACGTCGATGCGGCGTGTGCACTCATTCTCAAACTCGCTTCCGTGAGGCGGCTCGCCGCCCAATGGCCTTTTCGGACGGCGCACCGATCATACGCCTTTTCGTCGACTGCGGGCAGGGCCTTTCGGAGTCACACCGAGAGACCTATCTCTGTCGCATCATGAGCGCCATGCCTTTGCTGCAGTGCGGCGCCCATTGGACAAATTGTCCACTATGGAATGATCTAACAGCGGCGTAGGGGCGAGTACATGACCGCCGAGCTATCGAATTCCAGGCCCCGATCCTGGCTCTTACGCGCAGCAGCCCTGCTGCCCGCGCTGTTGATCAGTGGATGCAACTGGGTCGTGATGTCGCCATCTGGCGATATTGCGGTGCAGCAGCGTGACCTGGTCCTCATCTCCACCGGGCTGATGCTCATCATCATCGTCCCGGTGATCGCGCTGACGCTGTTCTTCGCCTATCATTACCGGCAGGCGAACAAGAGCGCCAAGTACGAGCCGACCTGGGATCACTCGGTCGGGCTTGAGCTGCTGATCTGGGGCGTGCCGCTGCTGATCATCATCGCGCTCGGCGCACTGACCTGGACCAGCACGCATCTGCTCGATCCCTATCGTCCGCTCGGCCGCATCTCGGCACAGAGTGGCGATATCGGCGAGAACACGCCGGTGGGGCAGCTCGCGGGCAACCAGCAGACGATCACGGGCGGCAAGCCGCTCGACGTCCAGGTGGTCGCGCTCGACTGGAAATGGCTGTTCATCTATCCCGAATACGGCATCGCGACGGTCAACGAACTGGCCGCGCCGGTCGATCGCCCGCTGCGGTTCAAGATGACCTCGTCCTCGGTCATGAACGCCTTCTACATCCCCGCGCTCGCCGGCATGATCTACACCATGCCCGGGATGGAGACGACGCTGCACGCGGTGATCAACAAGCCCGGCAATTACGAAGGCTTCTCGTCCAACTATAGCGGCGCAGGCTTTTCGGGCATGCGCTTCCGCTTCCACGGCGTGTCCGACGCGGGCTTCGATGCCTGGGTCGCGAAGGTCCGCAACGGCGGCGGCGGTCTGAACCGTGCGAATTACATGCAGCTCGAAAAGCCGAGCGAGAAGGTCCCGGTCCGCTATTTCGGCGGTGTCGAGAGTTCGCTGTTCAAGGCGATCGTCGAGCAGTGCGTGAAGCCCGGCAAGCCATGCATGTCGGACATGATGGGCAAGAACCCGCATGACGGCATGGCGATGCCCGGCGTCAATGGCGGCAGCGGGCCGCAGGATGCCGGCCCCCGACCCGAGGGCGGCTTGATGAAGGACGGCGACGAAAAGGGGAGCGGGAAACACTGGTCTGCGCCAGCCGACATAAAACGCGACGGCGCCAACGCCGCGCCCGGCTCGCCTGCCAACCGCAATCACACCATGCTGACCCCCTCAACCATGCCGGGCTCGCGCCCCGTCGCGAACGGCTAGAGAAAAGCTCATGTCAGACTCCATATTGAAGACGATCTTCGGCCGACTGACGCTGGAATCGCTGCCGCTGCATGAACCGATCGTCGTTGCGACGTTCGGCATGGTGGCGATCGGCGGTGCCGCGCTGCTGGCCGCGCTCACCTATTTCAAGGTTTGGGGCTATCTGTGGAACCAGTGGTTCACCAGCGTCGACCACAAGAAGATCGGGATCATGTACATGATCCTCGCGATCGTCATGCTGCTGCGCGGCTTCTCCGATGCGATCATGATGCGCCTGCAGCAGGCGATGGCGTTCGGGGGTAGCGAAGGCTATCTCAACGCGCATCACTATGACCAGGTCTTCACCGCACACGGCGTGATCATGATCTTCTTCGTGGCGATGCCGATGGTCACGGGTCTGATGAACTATGTCGTCCCGCTCCAGATCGGTGCGCGCGACGTGTCGTTCCCGTTCCTCAACAATTTCAGCTTCTGGATGACCGCGGCGGGTGCCGTGATCGTCATGATGTCGCTGTTCATCGGCGAGTTCGCGCGGACCGGGTGGCTCGCGATGCCGCCGCTGTCGGGGATTGCCTATTCGCCCGATGTCGGGGTCGATTATTATATCTGGGCGCTCCAGATCGCGGGCATCGGAACCTTGTTGTCCGGCGTCAATCTGGTCGCGACCATCGTCAAGATGCGTGCGCCCGGCATGGGCATGATGAAGATGCCGATCTTCACCTGGACCGCACTGTGCACCAACATCTTGATCGTCGCCGCCTTCCCGGTGCTGACCGCGGTGCTCGCGATGCTGTCGCTCGACCGGTACATCGGTACCGCGTTCTTCACGAACGACGCGGGCGGCAACCCGATGATGTACGTCAACCTGATCTGGATCTGGGGTCATCCCGAGGTCTACATCCTGGTCCTGCCGGCATTCGGCATCTTCTCGGAGGTCACCTCGACCTTCTCGGGCAAGCGCCTCTTTGGCTACAGCTCGATGGTCTATGCGACGCTCGTCATCACGATCCTGTCGTATCTCGTCTGGCTGCACCACTTCTTCACCATGGGGTCGGGGGCGAGCGTCAACTCGTTCTTCGGCATCACCACGATGATCATCTCGATCCCGACCGGGGCCAAGATCTTCAACTGGCTGTTCACCATGTACAAGGGGCGGATCCGGTTCGAACTGCCGATGATGTGGACGATCGCCTTCATGGTGACCTTCACGATCGGCGGCATGACCGGCGTCCTGCTCGCGGTGCCGCCTGCCGACTTCGTGCTGCACAACTCGCTGTTCCTGGTCGCGCATTTCCATAACGTAATCATCGGCGGCACGCTGTTCGGCATGTTCGCAGGGATCAACTACTGGTTCCCGAAGGCGTTCGGCTTCAAGCTGGACGAGAAGTGGGGCAAGGTCTCGTTCTGGTGCTGGGTGTCGGGCTTCTACTTCGCCTTCATGCCGCTCTATGTGCTCGGCCTGATGGGCGTGACCCGCCGCATGCGCTATTTCGACGATCCGAACCTGCAGATCTGGTTCGTCATCGCCGCCTTCGGTGCAGCACTGGTCGCGGTCGGCATCGCCGCCTTCCTGATCCAGATCTTCGTCAGCATCCGCAACCGAGAGGCGCTCGCCGATCACACCGGCGACCCCTGGGGTGGCCGGACGCTCGAATGGGCAACCTCGTCGCCGCCGCCCGACTATAACTTCGCATTCACGCCCGTCGTCCATGACCTGGATGCCTGGTACGACATGAAGGACCGCAAGCATCAGCGGCCGGTCAGCGGCTTCCGCGCGATCCACATGCCGAGCAACACCGGTACCGGCGTCGTGTTGGGCGTGCTCAGCATCGCCTTCGGCTTCGCGATGATCTGGTACATGTGGTGGCTGGCGGGTCTGACGCTGGTCGGGATCTTCGCCACGACGATCTTCCACACCTTCAACTACAAGCGCGACTTCTACATCCCGGTCGAGGACGTGATCGCCAGCGAGGACGCGCGCACCCGCATGCTCGCGACCCAGGGAGCCTGACGCGATGTCTTCGGTATCATTGAAGAAGGACGGTCTGGACGAGAAGGGTGAGCCCCTCTCGTTCTACCAGCTCGAAGAGCATCACCATCCCGAGGGCAGCAGCACGATGCTGGGCTTCTGGATGTACCTGATGAGCGATTGCCTCATCTTCGCGGTGCTGTTCGCGGCTTACGGCGTGCTCGGCACCAGCTATGCAGGCGGACCGACGCCCAAGGAGATCTTCGAGCTGCCGCTCGTCGCGGTGAACACTGCGATGCTGCTGTTCTCGTCGATCACCTATGGTTTCGCGATGCTGTCGATGGAGGAAGGACGTCAGCGCATCATGCAGATGTGGCTGGCCTTTACCGGGCTGTTCGGCCTCGCCTTCCTGTCGATCGAAATGTACGAGTTCGCCACCCTCATCCATGAGGGCGCGGGTCCGACCCGCAGCGCGTTCCTGTCGTCCTTCTTCACGCTGGTCGGCACGCACGGCCTGCACGTGACGATGGGCTTCATCTGGCTCGTCACGCTGATGGTGCAGGTGCAGAAGCACGGCCTGATTGCCGCGAACAAGCGCCGCCTGATGTGCCTCAGCATGTTCTGGCACTTCCTCGACGTCATCTGGATCGGCGTCTTCACCTTCGTCTATCTGATGGGTTCGCTGCGATGACCGACCGCCCCGCCACCGCGCACGACGCGCATGCCGACCATGCCCATGACGATCATGGGCATGGCGACGATCACGCATCGCACGGGACGCGCAAGAGCTACCTGAAGGGGTTCTTCCTCTCGGTCATCCTGACCGCGATCCCGTTCTGGGCCGTGATGACCGGTGCGTTCAAGGATCCGTCGACCGCCGCGCTGGTGATCATGCTGTTCGCGGTGATCCAGATCGTCGTCCACATGATCTACTTCCTGCACATGAACGGGAAGTCCGAGAATGGCTGGACGATGATGGCGCTGATCTTCACGATCATCCTCGTCGTGATCACGCTCAGCGGCTCGATCTGGGTCATGTATCACCTCAACACCAACATGATGCCGATGCAGGCCGCGGTAGATATGTGATGACAGGGCATGCCCGGCCGCGGCCGGCGATCTGGGTGGCGGGCTTCATCGCGCTGCTGCTGTTCGCCGGGTTCTGCGCGTTGGGTGTGTGGCAGGTCGAGCGTCGTGTCTGGAAGCTCGACCTGATCCGGCAGGTGGCCGCGCGGTCGCAGGCCGCACCGGTCGCGCCACCTGGCCCGGCGTACTGGCCGGCGATCACGGCGAGCAGCGATGCGTATCGCCGGATCCGGGTGAGCGGCGTCTTCGCGCATGACCGCACGACGCTGGTCCGCGCCGCGACCGCGCTCGGCAGCGGATACTGGGTGATGACGCCGCTGCGGACCGCACAGGGCTTCGATGTCCTGGTCAACCGCGGCTATGTCTCGCCCGAACAGCGCAGCGCCTATGCGCGGCCGACCGGCCCGGTCGCCGTGACGGGTTATCTGCGGATCACCGAACCCGGCGGCGGCTTCCTGCGCAAGAATGATCCCGCGACCGACAACTGGTATTCGCGCGACGTCGCTGCGATCGCGAGCACGCGCGGCCTTGGCCGCACGGCGCCCTATTTCATCGACGCGGACAAGGTCGGGGACGGCGCACCGGTCGGCGGCCAGACCGTCATCGCGTTTCCGAACAATCATCTCGTCTACATGCTGACATGGTTCGGCCTCGCCGCGATGACGGTGATCGGCTTCGTCGTATTCGTGCGCCACGATCGTCGTCGTGATAAGCGCTGACCGGCGACGTCGCGCGTTGAGTGCGTTGCAGGAGAGATGGACCGCGTGACGGCGCACGACACGATGAGATTGGCGATGGACTCCTCGCGGTGGCAGGCCTGGGTCAGCCGTGCGCGCGCGGATACCGATGCCGCGGGCAATGCAAACATGCGGCAGCTGGTCACGCTGCGCTGGATCGCGGTGGCGGGACAGCTGGTCACCGTGTTGACGGTCCGCTTCCTGCTGGGGATCGACCTGCCGCTGGTGCCGATGTTGATGGCGATGGCGGCGTCGGTCGCGCTCAACCTGGCGAGCATGCGGCTCTATGGCTGGCAGCGCGGGGCGAATGCGCAGCTGCTGCTCGCGATGCTGCTCGACGTCGGGTTGCTGACCGTCCAGCTCTACCTCAGTGGCGGCGCGACCAACCCATTCATCGCGCTGTATCTGTTGCAGGTCGTGCTGGGCGCGGTGCTGCTCGATCGCTGGTCGAGCTGGGCGATCGTCGGGGTGACGGGCGGGTGTTTCGCGCTGCTGACGATCCGGTATCGTCCGCTTGCCCTGCCAACCGATTATGCGGGCGAGTATTTCGCGCTCTACACGGTCGGGTCGCTGCTCAATTTCCTGCTCGTCGCGACGCTGCTGGTACTCTTCATGACACGGATCACGGGCAATCTGCGCGCCCGCGACGAGCATCTGGCGGATCTGCGCCAGCAGGCGGCGGAGGAGGATCATATCGTCCGCATGGGCCTGCTCGCCTCGGGCGCCGCGCACGAACTCGGCACGCCGCTCGCGTCGCTGGCGGTCATCCTCAACGACTGGAAGCGGATGCCCGCGCTCGCCACCGATGCGGGGATGCTCGAGGAGATCGGCGAGATGCAGGCCGAGGTCCAGCGGTGCAAGACGATCGTCACCAACATCCTCCTGGCGGCGGGCGAGGCGCGCGGCGAGGCACCCGAGGTCGTGCCGCTGCATGTCTTCCTCGACGCGATCGTCGAGGACTGGCGCGCGCTGCACGCCGGTGTCGAGTTCGACTATACCAGCCGGCTCGGCGATGATCCGCTGATCGTATCGGATCCTGCGCTCAAGCAGGTGATCGCCAACGTGCTCGACAATGCCGCCGAAGCATCGCCCGCCTGGGTCGGGTTTTCGGGTGAGCGGTCGGGCGATCATCTGGCGCTGATCGTCCGCGATCACGGACCGGGATTCACCCGCGACAAGCTGGCGAGCTTCGGCAAGCCCTATCAGTCGAGCAAGCGCGATCCCGGCCATGGCCTGGGCCTGTTCCTCGCGGTCAACGCGATGCGCAAGCTGGGGGGCAGCGTGGCGGTCGCCAACCGCGAGACGGGTGGCGCGGAAGTGACGTTGATGCTGCCGCTGGCGGCGATCGCCCTGGAGCGTGACGAATGAGCGAGCCCGATATCCCCCCGGTCAAGCGCCTCGTGATCGTCGAGGACGACGAGACGTTTGCGCGCACGCTGAAACGCTCGTTCGAGCGGCGCGGCTATGCGGTCCGGCTTGCGGCGAGCCATGAGGATCTGGTCGTGCTGCTCGCCGACGACGTGCCGCAATATGCGGTGGTCGACCTGAAGCTCGGCGGTGCGTCGGGGCTGGTCTGCGTCCAGACGCTGCACGCGCATGATCCCGATATACTCGTCGTCGTGCTGACCGGCTTTGCGAGCATCGCGACCGCGGTCGAGGCGATCAAGCTCGGCGCCTCGCATTATCTGGTCAAACCGTCGAACACCGACGACATCGAGGCGGCGTTCGACCGGACCGAGGGCAAGGTCGACACCGCGGTGACCGAACGTCGCGCGACGATCAAGACGCTCGAATGGGAGCGGATCCACGCGACGCTGGCGGAAACCGGGTTCAACATATCGGAGACCGCGCGGCAGCTCGGGATGCACCGGCGGACGCTCGCGCGCAAACTCGAGAAGCGGCCGGTCAAATAGCCGCAACGCTTGGCGTGGGGCGGGCGTTATGGTGCGATGGTGTCGCCCTCTTCCTCC
Organism: Sphingomonas sp. PvP018; assembly: GCF_017876865.1. Classification (NCBI taxonomy): domain Bacteria; kingdom Pseudomonadati; phylum Pseudomonadota; class Alphaproteobacteria; order Sphingomonadales; family Sphingomonadaceae; genus Sphingomonas; species Sphingomonas sp. PvP018. The sequence continues at coordinate 3,143,885 of NZ_JAGIOU010000001.1, forward strand.
CGCCTCTGGGTGCCGCGGCGCCTCCTCGCGACGCCGTCGTCGCTCCTCTGGGACCATGGCGAACATATCGTCACGCGCGCACATGCGCTGGACGTGGCGGTGACGACGCTGCCCAGCGATCGTCTCCGCCTCGACCTGCCCGACGATCCCCGGCAGCAATATGCGCAGGCGAAGGCGACGCTGGCGCTGGTCGTCGCCCCGCCGTCGAAACGCCGGTTGCAGCCGATCGCACCGAGTGCCGACTGGCGGATCGATCTTGCTGAGGGATGCCCCGCACATTGCGGCTATTGCTATCTCGCGGGGTCTCTGAAGGGGCCGCCGATCACGCGGGTCTATGCGAACCTGCCGGAGATCCTGGCCGAGCTTCCCGCGCATCTCGGGCAGGGGACGGTCACCTCGCGCTCCGCCACGCGCGCGCAGGAGGGCACGACGTTCGAGGCGTCCTGTTATACCGATCCGCTCGCGATCGATCACATCACCGGGTCGCTGTCCGCGCTGATCGCGCATTTCGGTGCGTGGGAGGCGGACGTGCAGCTGCGCTTCACGACGAAGTTCGACGCGGTCGAGCCGCTGCTCGCGCTCGATCACGCGGGGCGGACGCGGATGCGCGCCTCGATCAACCCCGCCGGCTATGCGCGGTTCGAGGGTGGGACGAGCCCGGTCGCGGCCCGGCTGGTCGCGCTGCGCCGGATGGCGGATGCCGGGTACAAGGTCGGGCTGACGATCGCGCCGATCATCGCCGCGGAGGGATGGCGCGACGCCTATGCCGAGCTGATCGCGCAGGCGGGGCAGGTGCTCGGCGATATCCCGGACCTCACGATCGAGCTGATCACGCATCGCTACACACCCGGGTCCAAGGCGGTGCTGCAGACTTGGTATCCCGGCTCGTCGCTCGATCTCGGCATGGCGAACCGCACCGAGAAGCGCACCAAGTTCGGCTCGGTCAAATATGTCTATGACGCGGACACGATGCGGGCGTTGCGCGCCTTCTTCGCCGACGAGATCGCGGCGCGCCTGCCCGAGGCGCGGATCCTCTACTGGACGTGATCGCCGTCCATCCGGTCAACACAGCGTTGCCGACCCTGCGCTGGTGGGCGCCGGTGCCGTCGCCTATCTGGATACCAAGATCTTGCCCGCCGCCGTCGCCCGGCGCTCGCGCGTGACAACAGGAGATTTCTGCATGCCCGTCCTTCTCGGTATTTCCGGCAGCCTGCGCCGCCAGTCGTTCAACGCCGCGATCCTCAATTCGCTCGCCGATGCGCTGGGGGACAAGGCGCCACTGCGGATCTTCCCGCTCAACGCGATCCCGATGTACGATCAGGATGCCGATACCGACACGCCACCCGAGGCGGTCGCCGCACTGCGCGCCGCGATTGGCGAGGCGGACGGGATCGTGATTGCGTCGCCCGAATATAATCACGGCATGCCCGGCGTGCTGAAGAACGCGCTCGACTGGGCGTCGCGGCCTTATGGCAAGGCAACCCTGACGGGGAAGCCGGTGTTCACACTGACCTCGTCGCCGGGCGCGGTCGGCGGTGCGCGTGCGCAGGCGCAGCTGAACGAGACACTGGCGTCGATCGGCGCGCGCACGCTGCTGCGGCCGCAATCGGTGATCGGTGCGGTGCACGAGAAGATCGCCGACGGGCGGCTGAGCGACACGTCGACGCTCGACTTCCTGTTGAGCGGTATCGACGCCCTGCTGAAGGAGATCGCGCGGCCCGCCTCGGCCGTGCGCGAGGCGAACTGAGATGCGGCGCGTGCTGCGGACCTATCCCGCCCAGCGTGACGATATCGCCGATCTCGTCACGCGGCGCCCGCTGCCGGGGCCGCAGCTGCCGCAGGTCGATCCGTTCCTGTTCCTCAACCATCATGGGCCGCAGACCTATCGGCCCGGCAATAACGGCCTGCCGTTCGGGCCGCATCCGCATCGCGGGTTCGAGACGGTCAGCTTCATCCTGAGCGGCGAAATGGCGCATCTCGACAGCGGTGGGCACGAAAGCGTGATGCAGGCGGGCGGGGTGCAGTGGATGACCGCGGGGTCGGGGCTGATCCATGCGGAGGTCTCGCCCGCGTCGTTCAAGCGCGACGGCGGGCCGCTCGAGATCCTGCAGCTGTGGGTCAACCTGCCGGGGCGGCTGAAGATGACCAAGCCTGCCTATACCGGGCTTCAGCGTGAGGATATTCCGGCGGTCGCCGTCGAGGGCGGTGTCGTGAATGTCATCGCGGGGACGTTTGAAGGGCAGGCGGGGCCGGTTGAGTCGCTGACGGGAGTCGCGATGATGACGGTCGAGCTGGCGGCCGGGGGCAAAGTGACACTGCCTGCGCCGCGCGGTCGCAGCGTATTCTTCTATGTGATCGAGGGGCGGCCCGAGGTTGGCGGTACGGTCGTCGAGCCGTGGCATCTCGTCACGTTCGGTGAGGACGGTGATACGGTCGAGGTCGCGGCGTCAGGTCCGGTGCGGCTGGTGTTCGGCCATGCGGATCCGATCGACGAGCCGGTCGTGGCGCACGGGCCGTTCGTGATGACGACGCGCGAGGAGATCGGCGAGGCGATCCGCGATTACCAGGCGGGGCTGTTCGGGCCTGCGCCGGTTATCGCCTAGGCCCTTACCCGTCATCCCCGCGAAGGCGGGGATCCAGACTGGCTGGCCTCAGTAACAAAGCCTTGAGGTCAGCCAGTCTGGGTTCCCGCCTTCGCGGGAATGACGGTGGTGGGGCGGGGGGCTTACTTCGCCAGCACGGCCGACTGGTCGACCGCGACCACCGGCAGCCACACCGCGCTGGCCGTCGCGCCGCCGCGTTCGATCGTTACCGTCGCCTTCTTGTAGTCCGCCTTCTTCGCGAGGAAGATGTTGGGGACGAAGGTCTGCGGGTTGCGGTCGTAGAGCGGGAACAGGCTCGACTGGACCTGCACCATGATCCGGTGACCCGGCTGGAACACGTGGTTCACGGTCGGCAGGCGGAACTTGTAGCGCTGCGTCTTGCCGGCAGGAATCGCACTCGGCTTGGCGAAACTGTCGCGGTAGCGGCCGCGGAAGATGTCGAGGCTGATCGGCAGTTCATAGCCGCCCATCTTCGGATCGCTCGCGACCTCGTCGGGATAGACGTCGATCACCTTGACGACGAAGTCGGCATCGGTGCCGGTCGTCTTGGCATAGATGTCCGCGATCGGTGCGCCCGACACGCGCACCGGGGTCGTCAGCACCTCGGTCGTGTAGGTCATCACGTCGGTGCGACCATCGACGCCGCGCTGGTCGCTGACCAGCCAGTCGCCCCAGCGGCCGTCGCCGAAATTGACCGGCCTCGGCAGATGCGGGACGGGCTTGGCGGGGTCGGAGACATAGCTGTCGCCGCCGCTCGCCGCCTTGGTGAAGCCCAGCCCGCCCTCTGCGCCGAGGTAGATCGGCTTAAGCGGCGCGGCACAGCCGCTCTCGCAGGCGAGTGGCCAGGTCGAGAGCTTGTCCCAGTGATTCTCGCCGGTGTTGTAGATCGCGGCGGCGGGCAGCGTGACCGCGGGGCCGTCCTTCAGATACTGGTCGAACATCGGCAGCACCATCTGTTCGCGGAACTGCTGCGCCGTGTCGCCGTCCCACTGGAACGGGCCGAGGCTGCGGCCGTCGCGATTGACCTGGCTGTGCCGCCACGGACCCATAACGAGATGGTTGTTACCCATCTTGCCCTTCGCCTTCAGCGCCTCCCACGCGGTGATCGCGCCGTACATGTCCTCCTGATCCCATAGCCCCTGTTCCCAGAGCGTCGGCACGTTCGAAGGGTTGGCGGCGAGCAACTTGTCGAGCGCCTGGCCCTGCCAGAATGCGTCATAGGCGGGATGTGCGACCATGCGCTGCCAATAGGGAAGCTGGTCGTAGCCCGACGCCTTGGCCCAGTCGCCCGCCGAGCCGATGCGACGGAAATTCTCGTAATCGTCATAGCCGCCCGTCGGCGGCGCCTTGCCCGCGCCCTTGTAGCCGGTCTGGCCGCCGAGCCAGGCGATGTTGGCGAGGCGGAACGCGCCGTAATGGAACCAGTCGTCGCCCATCCAGCCGTCGATCATCGGGCTTTCTGGCACCGCGGCCTTGAGCGCAGGGTGCGGGTTGAGCAGCGCCATGACGACGGTGAAGCCCTCATAGGACGAGCCGATCATGCCGACGCGGCCGTTCGATTCGGGCAGGTTCGCCTTGTTCACCAGCCAGTCGATCGTGTCATAGGCGTCGGTGACATGATCGACCTTGGTCGGGTTGAGCGGGCCGATCACCGGGCGCGTGACGACATACTCGCCCTCCGAGCCATATTTGCCGCGGACGTCCTGATAGACGCGGATATACCCGCCCTTGACGAACATCTCGTCGGCAAGCGGCAGCGTCGAGAGGATGCTCGGGCTGTCCATCCGCGTCGCGCGCGACTTCGCGTCATACGGCGTGCGCGTCAGCACGATCGGCGCATTGGTCAGACCCTTGGGATAGACGATGACGGTGTAGAGCTTCGTCCCGTCGCGCATCGGGACCATCACCTCGCGCTTGACGTAGTCGCGGTTGGCGGTGGCGGGGACGAATTTCGCGGGAACATCGCCGCCGGCGGGAGCAGTCTGGGGCACCTGCGCCGACGAAACGGTGGCGAGCGCGATCGAGGCAAGAAGGACGAGCTTGAGGGTCATGAAACGCTCCGGAAGAGGATGCGGCCAAGCTAGGCGCAATTGTCGCGCGGGGGCAATCGGGTTCGTGATCGATCAGCCGCGTGCGTACCGCTTGAAATGTCGGCCACTTGCTGGATGATGCGCCGAAACAACCGGGGGGTATCATGGCGCGCAGGGCAAAGGGATCGTGGCGGCCGTTCATCCAGGCGTTGCCGATCCTGATCGTCGGCTATGTCTCGACCATCCTGATCTGCGCGGTGCTGTTTGCGACGTTCGAGGGCAAGCCGGTCGATGTCGGCATCTGGTGGTCGTTCGTGACCGCGATGACGATCGGCTATGGCGACGTGTTTCCCGTGACGATGGGGGGCAAGATCGTCGCGGTCGCACTGATGCATGCGGTGCCGCTGTTCCTCGTGCCGCTGCTGACCGCGAAGATGGCGGCCAAGATGATCGTCGACAGCGACGCCTTCACGCATGCCGAGCAGGAGGAGATCAAGCTGGCGCTCGCGCGGATCGAGGCGATCCTTTCGCGCGAGCCGCGTCAGCCCTAGTCGGCGACCAGCACCGCGCGCTCGCGGCCGACGAGTGCGACGAGCCAGTCGGTAAAAGCGCGGATCGCGTCGAAACGGCCGGTGTCCTGGTGCGTGACCAGCCAGAAGGCGCGGCTGATGCGGATGTCGGGGAGGATCGCGACAAGCCCGGGATAGGCCTCGCCGATGAAGCAAGGGAGCACGCCGATGCCGGCGCCGGCCGCGATCATGTGCGCCTGCGCGTTGATGCTCGACGAACGCAGCACGGGGTCGCGGACGCCCGGGATCTCGTCGAGATAGCGCAGCTCGGGCGCATAGACGAAGTCGGGGACATAGCCGATCATCCGCCGGTCGCGCAGGTCGGCGATGCCGTGCACCGGACCGTGCGCCGCGAGATGCTCCGCCGATGCGTAGAGCCGCAGCGTATAGTCGGTGAGCTTGCGCGTCCGCAGTGGACCGCGGCGCGGGCGTGCGAGCAGGACCGCGACGTCGGTCTCGCGCCGCGTCGGGTTGAGGAAGCCGCTGGTCGCGACGAGATCGACCGCGAGCTTGGGATGCGCCTGCGCGAGCGTGCCGAGATGTCGGCTGACGAACCAGGTGCCGAACCCTTCGGCGACGCTGACGCGGATCGTGCCGTCGACCTCGGTCCGGCCCGCAGGCGGGGTACGGATGTCCGACGCGATCGCCGCCATCGCGGTCGCGCGCGCGAGCAGGTCTTCGCCCGCGCTGGTCAGGATCTGGCCGTCGGGGCCCTGCTCGAACAGCCGCTGGCCGACCGCGGTCTCGAGCCGGCGGAGTCGGCGGCCGACCGTCGTCGCATCGACGCCGAGACTCGCCGCGGCACGGCCAAGCTGCTGCGCGCGGGCGACTTCAAGGAAGATCGGCAGGTCGCTCCAGTCCATGCCGACTGCAAATATGCAGCTCAGGGCTGCAAGTCTATCGCTTGTGTCGCAGGCGAGGCAGTGGTGTAGAGGCCGCAAAACAAGGAGAGGCGCCATGACCGTTCGCACCATCGAGCATCTGATCGCAGGCGGCACCGCGGGTGGACCGTCCTCCGGCGGCGGCCGTAGCGGCGACGTGTTCGATCCCAATAGCGGCGAAATCCAGGCGCGCGTGACGCTCGGCACGCAGGCCGATCTCGACCGGGCAGTCGCCGCCGCGCACAAGGCGCAGCCGGGCTGGGCGGCGACCAACCCGCAGCGCCGCGCGCGCGTGATGTTCGAGTTCAAGCGGCTCGTCGAGGAGAACATGGACGAACTCGCGCGTCTGCTGTCGTCCGAGCACGGCAAGGTGATCGCGGATTCGAAGGGCGATATACAGCGCGGGCTCGAGGTGATCGAGTTCTGCTGCGGCATCCCGCACATTCTCAAGGGCGAGTACACGCAGGGCGCGGGGCCTGGGATCGACGTCTATTCGATGCGCCAGCCGCTCGGCATCGGCGCCGGCATCACCCCGTTCAACTTCCCCGCGATGATCCCGCTGTGGATGAGCGGCGTCGCGATCGCGACGGGCAACGCGTTCATCCTGAAGCCGAGCGAGCGCGATCCGTCGGTGCCGGTGCGGCTGGGCGAATTGTTCCTCGAGGCGGGGCTGCCCGAGGGGATCTTCCAGGTCGTCCACGGCGACAAGGAGATGGTCGACGCGATCCTCGATCATCCGGCGATCAGTGCGGTCAGCTTCGTCGGCTCGTCCGACATCGCGCATTACGTGTACCGCCGCGGCGTCGAGGCGGGCAAGCGCGTCCAGGCGATGGGCGGGGCGAAGAACCACGGCATCGTGATGCCCGACGCGGATCTCGACCAGGTCGTCGCCGATCTGTCGGGCGCGGCGTTCGGGAGCGCCGGCGAGCGGTGCATGGCGCTGCCGGTGGTTGTGCCAGTCGGCGAGAAGACCGCGATTGCGCTGCGCGAGAAGCTGATCCCGGCGATCGCTGCACTGCGCGTGGGTGTTTCGACCGACAATGACGCGCATTACGGGCCGGTGGTGAACGCAGCGCATCGCAGCCGGATCGAGAACTGGATCCAGACGGGTGTCGACGAGGGCGCAGAGCTGGTCGTCGATGGGCGCGGGTTCGAGCTGCAGGGGCATGAGAAGGGGTTCTTCATCGGGCCGTCGCTGTTCGATCACGTCACCACGGAGATGTCGGCGTACAAGGAGGAGATCTTCGGGCCGGTCCTCCAGATCGTCCGCGCCAAGGATTTCGAGGAGGCGGTGCGCCTGCCGAGCGAGCATCAATATGGCAACGGCGTCGCGATCTTCACGCGCAACGGCCACGCCGCGCGCGAATTTGCCGCACGGGTGAACGTCGGGATGGTCGGTATCAACGTGCCGATCCCGGTGCCGGTCGCGTATCACACGTTTGGCGGGTGGAAGCGTTCGGCGTTCGGCGACACCAACCAGCACGGCATGGAGGGCGTGAAGTTCTGGACCAAGGTCAAGACGATCACGCAACGCTGGCCCGATGGCGGGGTTGGCGACGCGGCGAATGCGTTCGTCATTCCGACGATGGGGTGATCGGGTGCGGCGTTTCCTCCCCGTCATCCTGGACTTGATCCAGGATCCAGATCCATCGAGCGCAACGCCCGTGGCTCTGGATCCTGACTTTCGTCAGGATGACGGGGTGGGGAGGGGGTCGAAGCCCCAGTCCTCGGCCAGATCGCGCCAGGTTGGGTTGTCCGTCTCGATCAGCGTGGTCTTCCACGACCGCTTCCAGACCTCCAGCTGCTTCTCGCGTGTGATCGCCGCGTCCATTGTGTCGGCCATCGCAAACCAGACCAGCCGATTCACGCCGTATCGCTTTGAGAACCCCTCTAACATGCCGTCGCGGTGCTGAACGATCCGCGCCATCAGGTCGGACGTCACGCCGATGTAGAACGTTCCGTTGCGCCCGCTCGCCATGATATAGACCGCGGGTTGCCTAGCCATATCCTTCCCCCACCCCGTCATCCTGACGAAAGTCAGGATCCAGAGCCACAGGCGCCAGCATTCGCCGCTCTGGATACTGGGTCGAGCCCAGTATGACGACACAGGAAAGCCCGATGACCAACCAGTTCGACCTCACCGACGACCAGCGCGAGATCCAGGAGCTCGCGCGCCGCTTCACCGCCGACCGGATCACCCCGCATGCGGCTGAGTGGGACGAGAAGCACATCTTCCCGCGCGACACGATCAAGGCGGCGGCCGAGCTCGGTTTCGCGGCGATCTATGTCAGCGAGGAGAGCGGCGGGATCGCGCTCGGGCGCCTCGAAGCCGCGCTGATCATGGAGGCGATGTCGTATGGCTGCCCGTCGACGAGCGCGTTCATCAGCATCCACAACATGGCGGCGTGGATGATCGACCGGTTCGGCTCGGCCGCGGTGAAGGACAAGTATCTGCCCGATCTCGTCACGATGGACCGGCTGGCGAGCTATTGCCTGACCGAGCCGGGCTCTGGCTCGGACGCCGCGGCGCTCAAGACGCGCGCGGTGCGGGACGGTGACGACTGGATCGTGACGGGCTCGAAGCAGTTCATCTCGGGCGCAGGCGAGAACGAGGTGTACGTCACCATGGTCCGCACCGGGGAGGACGGGCCGAAGGGCATCTCCTGCCTGGTGATCGAGAAGGACATGCCCGGCGTGTCGTTCGGCGCGAACGAGAAGAAGCTCGGCTGGCATTCGCAGCCGACGCGGCAGGTGATCTTCGACGGCGTCCGTGTGCCGGGCGCCAACATGGTCGGCGGCGAGGGCGAGGGCTTCCGGATCGCGATGATGGGGCTCGACGGCGGGCGGCTGAACATCGGTGCGTGCTCGCTCGGCGGCGCGCAGCGGTGTCTCGACGAGGCGATCGCCTATACGCGCGACCGCAAGCAGTTCGGCAAGCCGATCGCGGACTTCCAGAACACGCAGTTCATGCTGGCGGACATGGCGACCGAACTCGAGGCGGCGCGTGCGCTGCTCTACATGGCGGCGGCCAAGGTCACGGCGAACGCGCCCGACAAGACCAAGTTCGCGGCGATGGCGAAGCGGCTGGCGACCGACACCGGCTCGTCGGTGGTCGACCGCGCATTGCAGCTGCACGGCGGCTACGGGTATCTGCAGGATTACCCGATCGAACGCTTCTGGCGCGACCTGCGCGTGCATTCGATCCTCGAGGGCACCAACCAGGTGATGCGCATGATCGTCGGTCGCGAGCTGACCCGGCAATGATGACTATGGCCACCGACTGCCGAATAGCAGCCACCCCGGCGGAGGCCGGGGTCCAGGTGGGGGACGCGAATCGGCTTGGTGACATCCTCTGTTACATCGACCTTTCCAACTGGACCCCGGCCTTCGCCGGGGAGGTAATTTATGAATGACCTGATCACGACCGTCGAAGGCCCGATCGGGCGTATTCGGCTGAACCGGGCCAAGGCGTTGCACGCGCTCAATCTGGCGATGTGCGAAGGCGTGCTGGAGGCGCTCGAGGCGTGGCGCGGGGATGCGTCAGTTGAGGCGATCATCGTGGATCATGCCGAGGGGCGCGGGTTCTGCGCCGGGGGCGATATCCGGATGCTCGCCGCGTCGGGAGCCGGCGACGGCGCCGAAGCGCGCGCGTTCTTTCACGCCGAGTATCGGATGAACCACCGGCTGTTCGTCTATGCCAAGCCGATCGTCGCGTTCATGGACGGGATCACGATGGGCGGCGGCGTCGGGCTCGCCTTGCCGTGCACGTACCGGGTGGCGACCGAGAACACGAAGTTCGCGATGCCCGAGACGGGGATCGGGCTGTTCCCCGATGTCGGCGGTGGCTGGTATCTGTCGCGGCTGCCCGGGCGGATCGGGCAGTATCTCGCGCTGACCGGGCATCGGCTCGATGGCGCGGAGTGCGCAGCGCTGGGGCTGGCGACGCATTATCTACCGAGCGAGACGCTCGACACCGCCAAGGCGCGGATCGCGGAAGCACCGCAGGATATTGCTGGCGTTCTGAACGCGCTGTCGACCGAGGCACCCGAAGCGGCGATACTTGCGCGCAAGGACGATATCGACCGGCTGTTCGCGTCCGATGTGCTCGAGGAAATCTATGCCGCGCTCGACGCCGATGGTGGCGAGTGGGCCGCCAAGACGCTCGCGACGCTCAGGACAAAGTCGCCGCAGACGATGAAGGTGTCGCTCCGGCTGCTCCGCGAAGGCGCGGCGATGGCGAGTTTCGCGGATGAAATGAAACAGGAATATGCGGTCGGCGCGCATGTCGTGCAGCGGCACGATTTCATCGAGGGCGTGCGCGCGGTGATCGTCGACAAGGACAATGCGCCGCGCTGGGATCCGGCGACGCCCGAGGGTGTGAGCGATCACGTGATCGACCAGATCTTCGCGCCGTTGCCTGAGGCCGAGGCGTGGACGCCGGGCTAATCCGTCATCCTGACGAAAGTCGGGATTCAGGATGACGATGCTTATTGGAGACTGAGATGGCCGATTACGAAACGATCCTCGTCGAGCAGCGCGGTGCGGTGACGCTCGTCACGCTCAACCGGCCGCAGGCGCTCAACGCGCTCAACTCGCAGGTGCTTGCCGACCTGATCGCCGCGTTCGCCGCGTTCGATGCTGATCCGTCGCAGGGCTGCGCGGTGCTGACCGGTTCGGCCAAGGCGTTCGCGGCGGGGGCGGACATCAAGGAGATGCAGAGCCAGGGCTTTGCCGACATGTATGCGAGCAACTTCTTCGCCGGCTGGGAGCAGGTGACGCGGACGCGCAAGCCGATCATCGCCGCGGTCGCGGGCTATGCGCTGGGCGGCGGTTGCGAGGTCGCGATGATGTGCGACTTCATCCTCGCCGCCGACACCGCCAAGTTCGGCCAGCCCGAGATCAAGCTCGCCGTCTCCCCCGGCATGGGCGGGTCGCAGCGGCTGACGCATGCGGTCGGCAAGGCCAAGGCGATGGAGATGGTGCTGACCGGGCGGATGATGGATGCGGTCGAGGCCGAGCGCGCAGGGCTGGTCTCGCGGATCATCCCCGCCGACGAGCTGGTCGAGGAAGCGGTAAGGACCGCCGCGACGATCGCCGCGATGGCGCCGCTCGCGGTGCTGGCGAACAAGGAGATGGTCAACGCGGCGTTCGAGACGGGGCTCGCCATGGGTGTCCAGTTCGAGCGGCGGCTGTTCCACGGGCTGTTCGGCACCGCGGACCAGAGCGAAGGCATGGCCGCATTCGTCGAGAAGCGCGCGGGGGCCTGGACGGGCAAGTAGCGCGGCCACCCGTCATCCTGACGAACGTCAGGACCCAGGGTTACGGGCGCCGGCGGTGTTTGGCTCTGGGTCCTGACTTTCGTCAGGATGACGAGGTTGGAGCACCGCGGCAGATTTAGGAGAGAGAACATGGCACGCATCGGATTCATCGGGCTCGGCAACATGGGCGGCGGGATGGCCGCGAACCTCGCGAAGAACGGCCATGACGTCCACGCATTCGACCTGAGCGCCGACGCGCTGGCCAGGGCGAAGGTCGCGGGTTGCCTGCCCGTCGCCTCCGCCGCCGAGGCCGCGGACGGAGCGGAGGCGATCGTGACGATGCTGCCGGCGGGCAAGCACGTCGCCGACGTGTATGACGCGCTGTTCGGCATTGCGGCGCCGACCGCGATCCTGATCGACTGTTCGACGATCGACGTCGCGACCGCGAAACAGGTCGCCGACGCCGCGCAGGCCAAGGGGCTCGCCGCGGTCGATGCGCCGGTCTCCGGCGGGATTGGTGCTGCCAATGCGGGCACGCTCACCTTCATGGTCGGCGGTTCGGCGGCGGCGTTCGAGCGCGCCGAACCGATCCTAGCGGCGATGGGCAAGGCGGTAATCCATGCCGGCGCGAACGGCGCGGGGCAGGCGGCGAAGATCTGCAACAACATGATTCTGGGCGCGACGATGATCGCGACCTGCGAGGCGTTCGTGCTCGCGGACAAGCTCGGGCTCGACGCGCAGGCCTTTTACGACATTGCGAGCGTGTCGTCGGGGCAGAGCTGGTCGATGACGAGCTATGCGCCGCTGCCGGGGATCGGCCCCGACACCCCCGCCGACCACGACTATCAGGGCGGGTTCGCGGCGGCCCTGATGCTGAAGGACCTGCGGCTTGCGATGGCGGCGGCGCAGGATGTCGGCGCCGACACGCCGATGGGCGCGAAGGCGGCGGAGCGCTACGAGGCGTTCGCCGAGGCCGGGCAGGGCGGGCTCGACTTCTCCGCGATCATCCGCACGCTGCGCAGCGACGCCTAGCCCGGCGTGCGGCGGACCGGCGGGAGCGCGTTGCAGATATCCGCACCGCCCGCCGGCACCGTGAAGAACGGCGGCGTCCGATTCTCACGCCCCGCGATCCAGGCGGTGAAGCGCGGGTTCGCCGTTGCGCGGTACTGGAAGTGCGGGCGGGTGGCGGCGGGAAGGTCGCTCGCCAGCCGCGCCGAGACGATCGGGCTGCGCTCGGCAGGCGTGGCGTAGAAGCCGAGCTCGCCCGTCCCGCGCGGCAGCGACGACAGCCACTCGATCCCGTCGACCACCCGCCCGACGACCGCGATGTTGCGGTCGAGCGCCCGCGGCGCATGGCCGATCACGGTGTAGAGCTCGGCGCCGCTGCCGACGCTAGGCGCCAGATCACGCGCAACGCCGACCATCCCGTAGCAATGCGGCAGCCATTGCCGATCGCCCGACCCGGCAAGCGGCCAGCCATCCGCGCTGTAGCCCGCCCATTCGGCATAGGGATCGCGCTTGGCGAGCCGCACGATCGCGGTCGGCCCGGGCATGTCATATTCGGCGGCGATCCCGTCCGCGACGCCGGGGACGAGCGGCTTCTTCTCGGTCGCATCACCCCATTGCGCGACGTAATTGTCCTGCACGCGGTACACGCTCGTCGCGCTGTCCCACCAGCGCGCGCGGGCGAGCGCGCGGATGTTGGCGACGTGCGCGGGCGCATAGGCGGGCGCGAGGCGAAGCGTGAAGCTATGCCCGTTCGCCAGCGTGGAGACGAGAATCTCGTCATCGGGCACCGCGACCCAGTCCGCCGCGACCGGATCGGACGGCAGCGGTGTCGGCACCGGCGTGGCTTGGGCGAGGGCGGCGGCGAGTAGGGCGGTGATCATCGCCGTGAGACTGCCCGAGTGCCGCGCATCACGCAATCGCTTGCGCCGCAGCCAAACCCGCTCTAGCAGGCGCGTTCCAGAGCAATGCGGAGCGGTGGCCGAGTGGTCGAAGGCGCTCGCCTGGAAAGTGAGTATACGTCAAAAGCGTATCGAGGGTTCGAATCCCTCCCGCTCCGCCACCACCCTTTGGATCTAAGCCCAAAGTTGCGATCAAGTCGTCGGGTTCCCATAACCGCTCCCCAAAAGCGCGCGTGCTTGAAGCCGAACGTCGCTGCACGATTTCCGCGGGTATCGCTGGCCGTGGTTTATGTCGCGTTAGGCCGCGCCCCTGTATTGCGTACGGCCTATGCTCAGAGTTGACCGGTAAAAGCGGTCGTAAGCCGCCCCTCCGCTTTCGGGCGGCGATTGCCATGAACAGCCGTTCGTCCATACGATGGGCTACGGGTTTAGTCGCCTGACCCTTCCCGAGATCGGACGCCTTTCAGATGTAGTAAATACGGCATCAATCAATAGCTTACCGTAATTGTAATCGTATCATTATAGGCTCCGGGGCGTGGCGAGAGATTGGCGGGAATTCTTCCGTAAATCTGGTAGGTCGAACTTCCGCCAAGCAACGGGATGATATCGAAGGACCGCACGGTGGAGCTCCCGCCCGACCCGTCGCCCCAGATCTGCGTTCGCGCCGGATCCGCATAAAGCTGATAGGGCAAGGTCGCCGTTCCAGAGATCATGCGTCGCGCCGTATAGCTGCCGTCTCGTCCCGGGCTGAGCGCGATCGTGTACCCGCCGAGACCGGAGAGTATGAAGCAGTTGATCGTGATCGTGCCCGTCGCGTCGTCCGCCGACGTGGCGGACCCGTCATAGTTCCCGAACGCGACCCCGCTTGCCGATACCGAGCATCCCGCATCCGCGACAGCGGGTATCGCGAGGCAAAAGAGCGTGAACAGCACGCGGGCGATCACGGGGCCGTCTCGACACAGGAAAACGGGCCAAGCCGCGCGAGACCCCGGTCCCGCGCAGCGACGGACAGTCCGACACGGCAGCGCGTGCCGTCAGGGCGCGCGACGTTCAGGACGGTGTGCTGGTCGAGCCCCTCGACGAAGGTCTCCCCGTCGAAACCCAAGGGATACGTCGCCCCGGACGCTTCCAGCGTGACGGTGCTTCCCGGTGGAAGTGGTCTACCGCTTGCGTCGACCAGGATCAGCACCGCGCCATTTGGTCGTTTGATCGGAAACCTGAGCACGACGCCTGCCCGATCCTGTGGCCGGACATCGCGTTCCCCGGTTGCGATCACGGCATCGGGCGGCAGATCGGTCGGCTCGATGGCGAGGTGATTGACCTGGAACGACCGCAGGTCGGTAACCATCAGCTTGCCCGACCGGCCGGTTCGGCCGGCGACCCTGTTTTCGTGCAGCACCCGAACACCTGCCAAACCCTGCGTGTCGACAATCGCGAAACTGTCGTTGATCGTATTCGACAGGAATACCGAGCCATCGATTGCGGACACGGACCCGCGCGCCTGGGCACGGATCGTCGTTGCACCGTTGGTCCGATCGATTCCGGCGGCCAGCCATCCGATGCGGGACCGATGTTGTACTTCGACAAACTGGCTGTCGATCGCGCCGCGTCCGATCGCCGCCTGATAGCCCCAGGAATCGGCCTCGCTCGTGCCGCGCGCCGCCTGCAGCTGGCTTTGCCAGCGGCCGCCTTGCATCTGCCGATCAACACTCGCCTGACTGCGGCGTCCGAAGGGAAGCGACACGCCGAACATGATGCTGCGGCCGCCGCGTGCGGTGGTGTCGTGCGAGCCGTTCGCGTAGATCGATACCGGTCCCCGCTGCACGCTGTAGGTGACGGACGCCAGACGGACCGCGGAACCGCGGCCAAACATCGCCGGCGCGCCCTTCAGCCTTTCCCAGGCGACGTCGCCTGCCTGATCGAGGGCGGTATAGCCGAGGGACATCGTACCGGCCGGACCCATTGCAAGCGCAATGCTGGCGTCGGTCTGCTGGCGAATGGCAGGATAGCCATCGCTTGCCGCGATGTCGCGAAAGTCCTTCGTTGCAAATCCGTGGGACAGCCGGAGCGACACCAGTGAGTCGCGGTGTTCGATTTGCGCGACGCAGCGCACACCGTTCCCGTCCCGCCCGCTGCTGGCCGCACAGTCACCCGTGGCGATTGCCAAATTGGCCAGGTTTACCGACACGCCCGACCCGACGAGCGCCGCGCTGCGGGTTGCTTCGGCATAGAACGCCGCCGTCAGCCGTGGCGATACGCCCCAGCGGTAACTGCCGCTCGCCGCGAACTGTCCGTAGGCGTTGCTCTGGCTCCCGAATTGATGCCGGATAACGCCAGCCTGGACAGCGAACGTGTGCAACCCGGGTGCCAGCAGAGCATTGCTCGCATAATAGGCCACCGTCGTCCTGACGGATTGTCCCAGGGAATTCTGGAGGTTCAGCGAGACTTTGCCGCTGCCCGTCTGCACCGGCACGTTGCGGATCTCGAAGGGACCAGCGCCGATAGGCAGGGATATCGCGGATGTGTCGTTCACAAGGATGTCGGCGATGGTGGGAACGACCGCGTTTCCACGAAAATCGGGCAGCGGCATCGTGATCAGGTCGGGGCGCAGCGCGAAGTCCGAACCGAATTGGATGCCGCCGAGCCGGATCGCCCGTTGCGAGTCCGCGCCCGACGTGATGAAGTCGCCCAACCTGAGCCGCAGCAGGCGGTCGGGCAGCGAAACGGTGTAGTTGAAATCAAGCCTGGTCGCGCGATAGGTCGTCGTCGTCCCCGAACGGAATGCGGTCATCAAGGCCTGACCAGCCGCAACTCCATGGCCTGAAAAGACGCGGGCATCGAGGTACGCGGAAAAGGCCTGGCGACGAGCATCGCCGGTCACTGTCGTGTCGTAGTTCAGCGTGGAGCCGGTCCCGCTCTCCACCGCTCCGGCCATGGCAGGAGCGGCAGCCGCCGAGATCGTCGTTCTCACCAAACGCACCTCGGAGGCGGTCACGTAGAGTCGGCCCGTAGCCTGGTCGACGTGCCAGCGAAAATCACGGTCGGCGACGATGTCCGCAAGTTCATCGCCGGGCGTGGTGCGCGGGGAAAGGCCGAGTTCGGCGAGTTCCTTGGGGGTCGCCGCCAGTCCGTCGCCGCGCAGAACAAACTCGCCGATTTTCCCGGTCGGGCGCCCATTGATCCAGACCTCCAGCAGCGTGGGTGCAGGAGCGGCCCCGGCATGGTCAGCGAGGCAGATCATCAGGAGAAATCGACAGGTCGATCGGAGGGCTTTGGCGCGCATCGCACGGTCCCGTCCCCGCTACCGCGCGAGGGCAACGGTGATGGGGCCCTTTCCGCCCTCCATCGTCAGTCGATAGCGGCCATCCACGGCGGGTTGGACGGGCATGTCCTGGACCGGAAGTTCCCGCGTCGCGCCAGCCAGCAGATAGGGTGAGCCACCGTTCTTGATGGCGATCGGCGCGCCGTTCGTGTCGCGCAGCATAACGTTGCGCAGCGTCTCATGGCGCGCTCCCGGATTTTCGAGCACGAGCACCGTGTCACCGTCCCGGCGCGCCAGCCGAAATCGAACGCCGGGGTTCGCCGGAGCGACGGGCTCGACGAAGATCGGCATGGAAATGCGCAGGACCATACGCACGGCACCGGGTTCGGACGCGCGCGGGATCTGATCGAGGATCAATCGGTACGTCAGTTCCTTGGACGTCGGCTTATGCCGCACGAGGACACGGAAGACCTGGTTCGAATGGGGTGGGATCGTCACGATGCGGGGACTGACGACGACATCGTCGGCCGGTGTGAGGACATCGTCGGGCTGTTGCGTCCAGGCGAAGGGCCGGATCTGGACCACCGTTTCCTCAGCGCCATCGTTTCGGACCGTCAGGCTCGTCGCCTGCTGCGAGGCGGCAAGATTGAACGTGACCGGGCTCACCGACAGGGATTGTGCGTGAAGCGGGGCGATGCCCGTTGCCAGGACGACCCCGTATCCGCCCGCCATCGACCAGCGACGAAGCCTCTCGACGCGAATAGCACTTCCCCGGGCCATCAGTAGGTGATCGTTGCGGTCAGAGTATCCGAATAGGCTCCGGGGACGGGCAATTGACCCGCTGAAAGGCGCCCATAAACGGTAATGGCCTGAGCGCCGCCGTTGCCGGTGCCCGAGACCGTGTCCGTACCGATCGTCGTGCCCCAGCTATTGGTACGCGCACTGTCGCGATAGACGGCATAGGCGAGCACATCGACGCTGGGGCCGTTCATGTACCGGTTCGTTACGGTCGCCCCCGTGCCCAAGCCTGCGCTGACGCCGATGGTGTAGGCGGTGGTATCCGTGCAGGTCGCGGTGATCGTCGAGGTCGCGTCGGTTTGGGCCCCGGTATAGGTTCCGAACGTCAGCGCGGTCGCCGAAATCTGGCAACTCGACACGACATTGGCCGTCACAGTGAACGTCGTGTTCGCCGTCGATGCGCTTGCCGAGCCATTCGCCACAACCATGCAGAGGGGAATGCTCAGAACGCGAGCCTGCGTTTTGAAAAAGGCTGTAACGGTGTGAAGCGACGGCCGACCTATGCGCAGTAACGCAATATGCCGGGCCAAGTTCTGCGTAATCATAAGACGGCGACCTTTCTCAGGCAATTATAGAATGCCGGCCAAAGGAAGGGCGTCAGCCTCAGGAAAACGTCACCATTTATATGCGGGGATCCATCACCGGTGGCCCTAACCAACTGCAGATTATTGCGAATTAGGGCGTTCTCTAGAGTCCGCATGGATTGAGGAGTCTGGGCGGTAATTCTAAACCTAATCGTACTGAAGGGTTTGGCCGCTCAAAAAGAGCGGCTGAGATTTACCGAGCATTTGTGTGAATACGTGCACGCCGCGATCAACCCGAAAGGCGCCGATTATCATTCTCGCAGCCGTTTGAACCGGCGGCTGCCTCCTACCGACTGCCCTAAATCGGACGTCCCGCTTTCTTCTCGATCACGGCGTCCATGAGGAAATATCCGCCGCCAAAAGCCGCCAGCGCGAACAGGGAAATGCTTGAAATCGGGGAGCGGGGGAGGTGGCAGCAATGGCCGGATTTGGGTCGAGTGTGTCAGTGTAGTGCAAGCAATGGATCAGACGCGCACCGTCCGCAGGTCTCAAACTTGACTTATGCGACCTTGCCGAACCCTTCACTGAAGCGCCACGTGCTTCGCCCCCTCCGCTTCGCGTCGTAAAGCGCAACGTCCGCGGATTTCAGGACTGTTTGTATGCTGTCGCCGTCGCCGGGATAAAGCGCGATGCCGATGCTGAAACTTAGGTACATCTGTCCTCCGTTGAAGTCGACAGCAGGCTGGACGCCATCGACGATGCGACCGCATGCCGCATCGATATCGGCGGTGCTGCCGATGTCGGGTAAGAGTATGGCAAACTCGTCACCGCCGAGCCGCGCGACATGGCTCAACTCTCCAACGGCTGCGCGCAGACGCTCTCCTGCCGCGACGAGGAGCGCATCGCCAGCATCGTGGCCAAATGTGTCGTTGACGACCTTGAAATGGTCAAGATCGATCAGGAGCAAGGCAAACCGGGACTTTTGACGATCGGACAGTTCGATGAGATTGCGCATGTGTCGTGTGAACTGTCGACGATTGGCGAGGGAGGTAAGTCCGTCGAAATAGGCCAGATATTGGAGTTCGTCATGAGCTTTGCGTAGCGCCGCATCGCTCCGCCAGTTTGCCCGCACGCTTGCGAAGATATAACTGATGCAAAGACCCGACGCGATTGTCGACGTGAGAGTGGTGAAATAGCTTGCTGGTTCGACCAGCCAAGGCAGCGCGAGCATTGCGCTGGCGGGAACACCAACCTTGAACGCCACGATCGACGGGGCGCGGAAGGCAAAGGCTTGAGCGTGGATCAGCTGCGAGATCAGCATGACGATAACCGCTGAACCTATATCAGGTACCCTGCTCCACCACAGCAAAACCGGCAAGCTCGTCCACGCGATCGTCGTCATGAGTGCGGAGGCAATATAATTGAGCCGCAGCGGCAGGCGCCCGCCATCCGGTCGCGCCAGCATGATACTGCATTGCCTGCACCACAGCTCCGCAAAGCCGACAAAGCTGATCCAGAGTATCGCAGCGCGAGAACCCAGATGGGTGAGCAACAGCAAACTCGCCAGAGCGGCGATCACCAATCGCGGCAACAGCGTTTTCAGGCCGTCCAGCGCCGCCCCATCGAGCCGATGGTCTCCCAGCCGTTCCAGCCAACCGGGCGATATCAGACCGCGGAGCATGATAACGTGTTCCCTGATGCCAGCACAGCCAGGACTGGGCGAATCCGGTCGCAGGGGCAGTGCGTAGTCCTGTGCCGCCGATCGTGATGGTAGGGAAAAGCGCCGACATGCATGCGCGCATTATAGGACAGCGTGAATCAATCGAGATAACGACACCGAAAAGTTCAGCGATCGGACCTTGCCATCCAGGATGCAGAAATCACCGGTTTTTGCATTGATCCAAGAACGGCATGAAACCTAGGGTTCCTCCGATGCAAAAGGCTGATGCAGCTGTGGCGCCCATGCAGTGGCTGGTTTTCCGGGGTGCAGCCCTAAAAGTGGAAAGTTCGCTTCCCTCTCCATTCCCGACATTTACAAAAAATCTGACACCAAAAGCGGTCAATCGCGGCGCATGAATATCCAGTAGCCGCCCGTACTGGCAGACTGGATACGCACCGTCAGTTCCCGGTCGCGGTCCTCGAAATCGCCGACGTGGCTGAACTCCAAATCGAGCACGCCCGATACCCGGGCACGCTCGACGCGACCGCGAAAGTCGGGATTGTCCATACAGGGGGCGATCCGGCTGAAGAAGTCCAGGCCGAGGCGGTCATGATTGCCGGAACCCGACAGGCGCCGCTCTGCCGCACTATAATATGCGACCGTGCCATCGTCGCCGATCCGGATTGCGCCATAGGGCAAGGCGTCGACCGTTTCGCTTGGTAGCGCCTCTATCGCTATCGCCAGCTGGGGCTCGTTGAAATCGGGTAGCTCACGGGCGTCAACCATCATCGTTCCCCCACCGCTTCACGTTCGATGACAACTGCACCGACGATATGATCGACGACGATCCCGTCCGACGAGAAGGGCAGCAACAGCCGCTCGAATGTTTCCCTATACCCGTCACCAAGATTGATACGGGCATATTCATGCGATGGCTTGCCGGTCAGCGCGCAGCGGCGATAGGCCGCCTCGCGCGCCGCGAGGCTATCGTTGCCACTGACCGGCATCTCGGTGGCGGCGATGCTGTGCGGTACAGCGTTGCGCAAGGTGTCGCCGACCAGCGTGAAGGTGAAATGGATCGGCACCTTCCCCAAGTCGATCTGCGCAACCACGATCCGGTGCGGCTCGCTGCATGCATTGATCGTGAACGTCTCGAACAACGGGATGACTTGGCCTGCGCGGATGGCGCGCCAGTGGTCGAGCAATGACCGGGTGCAATCGGACTTCAGGCGCAGCGTCAGCCGATCGAGCCGCTCGGCATCGGACGCACGCTGGTCCCGTGCAATCAGGATGCGGCGCAGCGCATAGTGCAATACGGCGGGGTTGAAGGGCTTCTGCATGACCGTCTCGCCATCGAGAGCGGCTTCGTTGGCGATCCCCGTCATGAACAGGCAGGGAATGTCCGATCCCGACGCGCGCACCTGCGCGACCAGGTCGTTACCGGACATGTCCGGCATGTGGACGTCGGTCACGAGCGCGTCGATCGCCCGCGTCCGTAACTCGAGCAGCGCCGCCTGTGCGTCCGGCGCGACGATGACTTCGAAGCCGTGGTCAGACAATCCTTCGGCGATCATGGCGCACAATTCGGCGTCATCATCGACCAGCAGGATCGTTTCGAAAGCGCGCCCGGTCGCGTTGAAACCGGTCTCGTCGCTGCGGGGTACAGGGTCGGAAGCGCCAGGATCAACGGCACGCAGCAGGAAGATCGAGAATGTGGTTCCGTGGCCGGGGCGGCTTTCGATACGCAGGGCACCGCCCGACTGCTCCACGAAGCGCTGCACCATCGCGAGGCCCAGCCCGGTCCCCTTGCCGCGCGCCTTGGTGGTGAAGAACGGCTCGGTAATCCGCTGCAAGGTATCGCTGTCCATGCCGGGACCGTTGTCGGCCACAACAATCCTGATCGCGTCCTGGCCGTCCAGTTCCAGCGGAAGATCCGCTGAAGTCCGGGCGCAATTGCTGACGGCGATATGCAGGTGGCCGCCGCCATTCATCGCATCGCTGGCATTGGTGGCAAGGTTGAGCAGCGCCGATTGCAATTGTGTCGGGTCTGCCAGCACAGGCCAGAGATCGTCATCGCAGTCGATCGCGAGCGCGACGTTGCCGCGCATGCCGTGCCGGACGAGGTCGGAAATCTCGCCAATCGCGCCGGCTAGGTCGACACGCTGCGCAACCACATCCTCCTGGCGCGCAAAGGCGAGCAGCTGTCGTACAAGCGCAGCACCCCGCTCGGCCGCGCGCTGACCCATCGTCGCAATCTGCTCGATGCGCGGGTCGTCATTGCGGTTCTGGATAATTGTGAGCCCGCCGATCACCGCGCCGAGAATGTTATTGAAGTCGTGCGCTATGCCCGACACGAGCTGACCAACCGCTTCGAGCTTTTGGCTTTGCAGTTGCGCAGCCTGTACCGCTTCGCGCCGCTCGATCTCGGCTGTGAGGCGTGCATTGGCCTGGTTCAGTGCCGCAGTGCGAGCACGGACACGACGCTCCAGGTCAATATTCAGGTCCCGCAATTCGGCCTCGCGGCGACCCAAGGCCCGCGTCCCGTACTCCCTGTCGATGAGATCATGGAAATAGCAGACGATGCCGTAGCATTCGTCCGGCAGTGTCACACGCTCGATCCGCCAGCCATATGCCTCGCGTGCCTCGATATTCGCGCGCTGTTCCGGCGTCGCTGCCGCGTCATACGCCATGCCGGTGTCAAGCGTCTGCCGGAAGCGGGCGATCGCTTCGCTGGCAAAGGGCTCGGGCCAGAGAGCGCGAAGAATGTCGGCGAAATCGCGGCCGAGCAGCGGCTGGATATTTTCGAATACCGTCTGGGCGCCGCGGCTGACTACGCGCAGCCTGAAATCCGCATCGACCAGGCAGATTTCAAGAGGGTTGTTCGCGATCAGCGCTTCGAATGTCTCGATCTGGCGGCGAAGCCGGCCTTTCTGGACCTTGTCATGCGTGATGTCGCGCATGACCGATACGAAGCCGGTGATTTCGCCGCGCTCATCGCGCGTCGCGAATGTCGAGCGCTGGACGTCGATGATGTCGTCGGTCTTCAGATTGACGAGCTGCATCTCGCCTTCCCACACGCCGTCCCGCCTCGCCGTCGGCACGACGACCTCGTCGACGAGGTGGCGTTGTTCCGGAACGACGTAGTCGGTCAGCCGCATCGGGAAAATGTCGGCCGCCTCGACTCCGATCAGGCGTCGGCCGGCCGGATTGAGATAGGCGAGTCGACCGCCGGCATCGCAAAGGCCGATCAGGTCGCCGGTGTATTCCGCCATCTGGATCAGCGCGGCGCTTCCATGTGGAACCGCCTTGAGAAAGTCGGCGCGGCGCCGCTTGGCGAGAGGCTCTACGCTTTGACCGTCCTCGTTTGCGTCTTCCATAAAGGGCTCCCTGCCAGCGGGATCGATCCGGATGCGAAACATTAACCCTATTTCGAGGATGGCACCATATCGGTTGTGGTTCTTGCTAAAATCTGTTGTATTTTGGGAGTCGCACTCGGCCAGCTAGATCCAGCCCGACGGGCCGCGCGCGTCTCAGCGCACAAAGCGTCGCATGAGATTGCCAGCCTATCGAAATGGCACTCGGCGCTATCGCTGCTGGAATAGGGCGGGCCTCGGCTAACACCTGAATGCACGGCTGAGACTGTCGATCCTGCTCCCAGTCCCGGACGCTCAGCCGCGGTTTCGCGCGCGCCGGTACCGGACATCTGTTTATGTCGGCTTCGTGCCGACCCCTGAGAGAAGCACGAATCCCGGGTGACGATCTTAAGCCCAGCAGAAAAACGGCTTTTTGTATTGGTTTAGCTACCGTTTCGTCAGGCCTTCGCACTCGCTGTGGCGGAGAGAGGCCTGCCTCTGTGACGTAGACCGCGAGAGAGACGCGGCCATTCGTAGTCGGCAGCGCATCTGCTTGCGAGAGAAGTGTTGCGGCAGCGCCGTACGAGCGGGGACGCCGCGGTTAAGGCGCAGGCTCATCAACGTCGACGTTTATTCACGTCGCCATTTACACGTTGAAAACTTCGCGTTCTTATCTTGAGCTTGCGTCACCATTGAAAGTGCCCAACAATGATCTTGGTCGTCGAGGACGAGACCGACGTCCGGGAGGAGTTGGTTGAAATGTTAGAATTGCGCTCGTTCGCGGTTAGCGGCGCAGCGTGTGTGGCCTTTGCGCTGGAGAGATTGAAGCAAGGTTCCAGCCACGTAACCCTGTTGACGGACCTCCGCTTGCGAGACGGCAGTGGCCTTGACCTGGTCCGCGCAATCCGAGCCGACCCTGACCTGCGGGCAAAGGTGAACACCATAATCCTGATGACAGGCCACACCGATCTGACTGAACAGATAGAGCATGAAACCAGGAAGAAGGATCTTCATGTCCTTTTCAAGCCAGTCGACTTAGAATTGCTCCTGTCACTGCTTACACAAGACGGGCGGGGTTGATGAATGACATCGTCAACCGCTTACGGCACGGCGGCGAGTTTCAGCTAGCCGCAGAGCCGCTACGGCAAATGACCGTCCAGGGATGGGCTCTGACGATCGTCCTTTTGGCCGTGGCCATCGGCGCGAGTTCCTTCCGCATTATTCTTGCGCCCGGGTTCGAAATGTATCTCGGCCCCCTTTTCTACCTTCTCGCATACAGGTTGGGCGGGCTGCGGCTAGCCATTCCCATGGTATTGCTAACGATGGCATCATCCTGGTTCTGGTGGGGCCATATCTTTACCATTGCGCTGGCGCTGGGACATGTAGTCTTCATCAATTGGACCCGCTTCGCTGGCTCTTCACTTGCCATCGCCACCGCCGTCTTTTTGCTTACCATCGGGACGGCGGCGGGGTTTCTATTCCTGCGCATCAACTACGATGCGTCGCTGACGATTTTCGCGCTGACGATGATCCGCAAGCTTCTCAACGATGTGTTGATGGCAGCGCTGGTCGATCTAGCGCTGTCACTCTTCGTCGTGAACCTTCCAGCCGGTCGGGTCTCGCTGCGCCGCACGATCAGCCTCGCCCAGCTCCTGCCGGCATCCATTACACTCATCGTGCTCGCGTGCGCGCTCGTCATGTTTGTCAGCAGTGTCCGGCGCTTTCCGGAAGAATTCAAATCCTTCATGGCCGAAACCGCGCTTCTGGCTGAGGTGCGGATCGGTCGCGGGCTTGTGACCGGAAATGGGTTCTTGGGCGTGGCAGAAGCGAACAATAGTGGAAGGCACGCCCAAAGACTGCTTATCTCGGACAACGAAGGCAGCCTGCGAACCGCACAAGCGATGCAGCTTTTCGGCTGCACCCGGATCGATGATGGATTGAACGTGACGGGGCCGAACGACCGCAATACGTTCGCCTACTGGGTTACCGCGTGTCAGCTCGGCCGTTACACTCTTCCCGACCGCAAATATTTCTATCTCTACTCAACCCGACCAGCCGCCGAGAGTGCCTATCGCGTTGTGCTTCTAGAGATGCTCGGCCTGGGCGTCATTCTCGTCGTGTCGATCTTGCTGCAGCTGCTCATCACGCGCGCCCTGCGTCGCTCGCTGCAGGCTTGGAAGGAAGTCGCGGAAGGGTTCGGCCAACCTGGCCTTTCGCTGCCTCAAAAGCTGACATTCAACGAATTCGACCGCCCGATCGCAGCTATCGTCACCGCGAACAACAGCTTTGCCGATTTGGTGCAAGAGCGCTTGCGAATTGCCCGGGCATTCATCGAACTCAAGAAGGAAATGGACCTGAGCCTTGCGGCGGATATCCGCTTCGACGCTGCCACGGGCACCCTCGCTTTTCTGGACATGAACATCGAACGGGTTGCACAGGAACGGTCCGAAGCGATCCATACCAATGATTGCCTAGCTTTTGCGGACATCTGCGATGATGCCGAGGCGTTTGTCGAGTTTCGGCTTGCAGACCAGGAATCGAGTGATTGGTATCTATTCGTCGGTCGCGACCTCCTGGCTCCCGGCCATTGGCGTTCGGGGTGGTTGGTGCGCCTCCGACAGTCGAAGCTGGCGCAGAATCGGATGCTTCAGCAGGCGCGTCTCGTCGAGCTCGGGGGCATGGCCTCAGCCCTGAGTCATGAACTCAAACAACCTCTCTTCACCATCTCGCTTTCTGCCGAGAATGGCCGATTGTTGCTCGATCAGGCGAGTCCCGATGGTGCGGCGCGTGCTCGCGATAAGTTTGATCGGATCAGCGAACAGGTAAACCGCGCACGCGATATCATTGCGCGTATTTCGCGCTACGCTCGGATCGAGAATGACAGCCCCGAACCGCTTGATCTGGGCGACGTCGTCAGCACAACCTTGTCCTTCATGCGGCCGTTGCTGATCCAGCACGATGTTGGCGTGAAAATGACGTTGCCAGATGGGCCGCCGGTTCTGCTCCTTGCTCCGCGCGTCGGCCTCGAGCAGGTGCTCGTCAACGCCATTCAGAACGCGGTCGACTCCATCGCAACGCGCCGCGAAGCCGAGGACGCTAGTCTGACCGGTGCCGTCGAACTGGAGGTAACTGTCTCAGAGAGCGGCGTTCGGATTAGGATTGTGGACAATGGCGCCGGGCTGTCTTTGAGTCATCCGGACCGGGCATTCGATGCCTTCATGACCACCAAGAAGACGGATCGCGGGACAGGTCTTGGCCTCTATATCTCCCGGCAGATCGTCATGGAAATCGGCGGAAAGATCAGCATCAGATCGCGCGAAGCTCCGGAGCGAGGCGCGATCCTGACCATCGATTTTCCCGATTTTGTAGCTATTTAGCCTATCAGGCTTTCATTGGAGACGGTGGATCGAACCTGGCCGCCGCGCTGCTGACGCTGAGCCTGACCAAATGGCCGTTCTTCTCTCATAGCGTACGTTCCGCGGCTGTTAGTTGCGGTAGAATCGCACGGCAGAACGCGATTTCGCGTTCGCGGAGGCGGGTTGCGCGCCACCGCAATTCTCGGCGAGCGTCCGAAACTGCCCATTTCCGTCGAGACGGGCCTACTTTTGATGCAGTCTCAGCGTTCGGCTCCCACAACTCTATCTTGGTCCCGTCCGGATCAACGATCCACGCAAATTTCCCGATTGCGTCGGTGTCATCCCTTTTAAGTATCGCGACGCCCTTGGCTCTCAGACGATCAACGAACGCGTCCAAGTCATCTACCGCGAAGTTCAGCATGAACTCGCGCTTTGAGGGTTCCATATAGTTGGATCCCTCCTTAAATATATTCAGAGTGAGTACTGGCGGGTGCTCTGGCGCGTCATAGGGCAGCACGACTCCGCCCCACGCCTCAACTTTGATGCCGAGAACATCGCGATACCACGCCATGAGGGCTTTCGGCGCTTTGCTCTTAAAGAAGATGCCACCGATACCGGTAATTCGACCGATCGGCTCTGCGGAGATAGTCATGGGCGTCAACGCAGCCAAGACGGCAACGACTGATAGTAGCCTGCGAATAGTCGGCACAGCATTGGCTCCCCCGATCGTTGCTGGTACGATGTTATCGGCGAGCGGATCGCTTGGCAATTTTATTCCTGATCGACGATTCTCTTTGCAGAAAGCGGCAGTCTCGCAATATCGGTTATTGCCACGGGCCTTCCCGAAATCGGACGGCCAGCAATCCTTCCCATCATGACGTTCATGGTCGAACACCGGACAACGAAAGCGGTCAGCGCGGAGATGAACGAATGACTGAAGCTGGGGAGCGGGGAAGTCCGCGCGAATGACCGAATTTGGGTCTGGCTAATCGGGCGCTCGGCGAGGCCGGTATCGGCCCGAGCCGGTCATTCCAATCAGCCTCGGTAAACGTCCGATAGTGACAGAAGCTGCCGGTCAGGCTGCGCCGAGCGCCCGGCCGGCAGTGCGCCCGCTATCGCCGCTTCCATGATGTATTTGCAGTCCCAGAATCTGTCGTCGTAAACGTGCTCAGGGCTTCAGGAGATCGTCCGCTCAATCGGCTTTGGTCTTCTATGTCATCGGTCTAAGAGCGTCACGGGGGACACGCATGTGCGGATCGCGATTGTCGATGAAAGTGCCGCGCGCGCGGCGGTGATCGAGGAAGGGCTGCGCGATGCGGGCCTGAGCGATGTCACGATCTTCGTCGATCGGCGCGGGATCGCCGCGCGGCTCGAGGCGCTGTCGCCCGATGTCGTGCTGATCAACCTCGCCAATCCGCACCGCGACGAGTTGGAAGAACTGTTCGCCTTGTCCAAGGCGATGGCGCGGCCGGTCGCGATGTTCGTCGACCAGAGCGACGTGGCGGGGATCGAGGCGGCGATCGACGCGGGCGTTTCCGCCTATGTCGTCGACGGGCTCAAGAAGGAGCGGATCCGGCCGATCCTCGAACTCGCGATCCGCCGGTTTCGCGCCTATTCGCGGCTGCGCACCGAACTCGACGAAGCGCGCAGCGCGCTCGCCGAGCGCAAGGCGATCGACGAGGCCAAGGCGCTGCTGATGAAGAAGCGCGGGATCGACGAGCCAGCAGCGTACGCCGCGCTGCGCAAGGCGGCGATGGATAGCGGGCGGCGGATCGGCGACGTCGCCGACGCGATCGTCACCGCCAACCGGCTGATGGGGGATTTATGACGACCACGCCGTTCCGCATCGGTTTTTTGCCATTGGTCGACGCCGCGTTGCCGATCCTTGCACGCGAACTCGGGTTTGCCGAGGCCGAGGGCATCTCGCTCGAGCTGATCCGCGACATCAGCTGGGCCACGGTCAACGACCGGCTGCTCTATGGCCATAGCGATGCCGCGCATCTGCTCGCGCCGCTCGCGATCGCGACGACGCTGGGGCTGGGGCGGCCGGCGACGCCGCTGTCGGTACCGTTCGTGCTCGGGCTCAACGGCAACGCGATCACGCTGCGGCCCGATCTCGCCGCGCAGGTCACAGCCGTGGGCGTGCCGGGCGATGTCGCGGCGATCGGGGCGCGGCTTGCGATCGTCGCGCAGGCGGCGCGCGAGCGCGGCACGCCGTTGCGTTTCGGCGTGGTGCATCGCTATTCGAGCCACAATTATATGCTGCGCTACTGGCTGATCGGCTGCGGGATTGATCCCGACGCCGATGTCGCGATCGTCACGGTCGCACCGCCCTTCGCCGCCGACGCGCTTGCCGCGGGCGAGATTGACGGGATCTGCGTCGGCGAGCCGTGGAACAGCGTCGCGGTCGATCGCGGCGTCGGCGTGATCGTCGCGGTGACGTCGCAGATCTGGCTGCGCGGTGTCGAGAAGGTGCTGGCGATGCGGAGCGCGCGGATGGAGGAGGATCCCGACCTTACGCACCGCCTGCTGCGCGCGCTGTACCGCGCGGGCGTCGCGTTCGTCGACCCGGCACGGCGCGAGGACATCGCCGCGATCCTCGCGGGTCCGGCCTATCTCGACGGGTCGGCGACGCTGATCGGCCACGCGATCTCGGACCGCATCGTGTTTGCGCAAGGAGCGGCGCCGATCGACGTGCCCGACTTCATGTTCCAGCACCGCGAGGCGGCCAATTTTCCGTGGGTCAGCCAGGCGGCGTGGCTCTATGCGCAGATGACGATCGCGGGCCATGTCCCGGCAAATGCCACCAGCTATGACGCCGCGCAGCGCGTCTTTCGCCCCGACGTCTATCGCGCCGCGCTGCGGCCGTTGGGCGTCCCGCTGCCGGGGGCGAGCTCGAAGCTCGAGGGCGGGATCGTCGAAGCGCTGGGCGTGGGCACCACACAGGGTCGGCTGATCCTCGGCGCAGACCGATTCTTCGATGCGCGCAGCTTCGATCCCGCCGATCTGGCCGGCTATCTGGGTGGATTCTGAGCTTTAAGCACCGCGTTGCAGAAAATTGTTGCGTTGCGGCGCGAATCGATGCAGCTTTCGGTCATCGTCGAGACGCTGCAACGGGGTAGCGTCTTCGGCATCACCAACAATCTGGCAAAGTCGCCGTCGCGTCTCGCATGATCGAGCGCCGCGGCGGCTTTTTTGCGTTTGCTCGAGGGGGAATCGGGACGATGACGCAGCTGCAGACAGGGTTTGACGCGGGGCTGGCGGGGACCGGCACGCGTGCGAAGGCGAAGCCGACCGCGCCGGGTGCCACCGGCTTCTGGCAGAGTGGGCATCGCCCGACGCTGATCGCCGCATTTCTCTATTTCGATCTCGCCTTCATGGTGTGGGTGCTGCTCGGCCCGCTCGCGCCGATCATCGCCAAGGAGCTGGCGCTGTCGCCCGCCGAGAAGGGGCTGATGGTGGCCGTGCCGACGCTCGCCGGCGCGGTGCTACGGCTCGTCAACGGGCTGCTCGTCGACAAGATCGGGCCGAAAAAGACCGGGGCGATCGGGCAGATCATCGTCATCGCCGGCCTGTCGATCGGCTGGCTGTTCGGGGTGCACAGCTTCGAGGGTACGCTCGCACTCGGTGTCGTGCTGGGCTTTGCCGGGGCGAGCTTCGCGGTCGCCCTACCCCTGGCCTCGCGCTGGTATCCGGCCGAGCATCAGGGCAAGGCGATGGGGATCGCGGGCATGGGCAATTCGGGCACTGTGCTCGCCTCGCTGTTCGCGCCGCTGCTCGCCAAGGCGTTCGGGTGGAACGCGGTGCTGGGGCTGGCGGTGATCCCGCTGGTGATCGTGTTCGTGCTCTACATGGTAATGGCGAAGGACTCGCCGAGCCAGCCCGCGCCCAAGCCGTTCGCTGCCTATCTGTCGGTGCTCAAGGAAGCCGACACCTGGTGGTTCATGCTGTTCTACGGCGTCACCTTTGGCGGCTTTGTCGGGCTCGCCGCCAGCCTGCCGGTTTATTTCACCGACCGTTTCGCACTGACCCCGGTGATGGCAGGCTATTGCACCGCGGCGTGTGTCTTCACCGGATCGCTGGTGCGGCCGATCGGCGGCGCGGTGGCGGACAGGATCGGCGGGATCAGCGCATTGACCGCGGTCTATCTGCTCGCGGCGATCACGCTGGTCGCGATCAGCACCGCACCTGCCTCGCTGCTCGTCTCGCTCGGCCTGTTCCTGCTGGTGATGGCGACGCTCGGCTTTGGCAATGGTGCTGTGTTCCAGCTCGTGCCGCAGCGCTTCCGCAGCGAGATCGGCGTTATGACCGGGCTGGTCGGCTTCGGCGGCGGAATCGGCGGCTTCTACCTCGCGTCCTCGCTCGGCTTCGCCAAGCAGTGGACCGGCAGCACCTCGCCGGGCTTCCTGATCTTCGCCGGGCTCGCGGTTATCGCCCTGCTCGGAATCCTCAAGGTCAAGCGCCATTGGCGCGGCAGCTGGACCGCGCCAAGCGGAGCGCGGATCTGATGCGCGGGCTGTCGCTCCTCGCATTGGGAGGGCTGGTGGCGACACCGGCGCTTGCCGACCCGCTCACATTCACCCCGCTGGTCGATGCGCGGCTGCGCTACGAGCATGTCGAGCAGGTGCCGCTTGCCAAGGACGCCGACGCGGTCACAGTCAGGGTCCGCAGCGGGTTTGAGGCGAAGTTCAGCGATTTCAGCTTCCTCGCTGAATCCGAGGCGACGCTCGCGATCAACCCGGCGTACAAGACCAGCCCCGGCACGCTGACGGGATTTGCCTATCATTACGGTGACGAGGTCGATGCGCAGATCAGCGTCCGCAAGGGCAGATACACCGCGCTGCTAAAATATGCCGACTATCGCGCCGACCGCTTCGCGACCGACACCAGAAAACTGTGGCTTTCCTTAGACTGGGCTCTGTCATGACCAAACCGCATCTCATCGTCATCGGCAACGGCATGGCGGGCTGCCGCGCGGTCGAGGAAATCCTCGCGCGTGACGCAAACCGCTATCGCATCACGATCTTCGGCGCGGAGCCGCACGTGAACTACAACCGCATCATGCTGTCGCCGCTGCTCGCCGGGGACAAGGCGTTCGACGACATCGTGATCAACGACCTCGCCTGGTATGCCGACAACGCGATCGAGCTCGTCGCGAGCGACCCCGTCGTCGCAATCGACCGCAAGATCCAGACCGTTACCGCGCGGTCGGGCCGGGTCGAGAGCTATGACAAGCTGATCCTCGCGACGGGCTCGGACCCGTTCATCATCCCGGTGCCGGGGCATGACCTGCAGGGCGTCGTCACCTTCCGCGACATGGACGATGTCGGCGCGATGCTCCGCGCAGCCGATGCCGGTGGCGACGCGGTGGTGATCGGCGGCGGGCTGCTCGGGCTCGAGGCGGCGCATGGCCTCAGCTTGCGCGGGATGAAGGTCACGGTGCTTCACATCATGCCGACGCTGATGGAGCGCCAGCTCGACGAGGCGGCAGGGTGGCTGCTCAAGGCCGCGCTCGAGGCGCGGGGGCAGACGATCCTGACCGGCGCAGATACCGCCGAAATCTACGGCAAGGGCAAGGTCGAGGGCGTCCGTCTCAAGGACGGGCGCGACATCCCCGCGGCGCTGGTGGTGATGGCGGTCGGCATCCGCCCCAACGTCAAGCTCGCGCGCGCCGCGGGGTTGGCGATCGGGCGCGGCATCCATGTCGACGATCATCTCGTCACCTCGGACGCCAACGTGCTCGCGGTTGGCGAATGCGTCGAGCATAACGGCCTCGTCTACGGCCTCGTCGCGCCGCTGTGGGAGATGTGCCGCAGCCTTGCCGACGGGCTCGTCGCGACGCCCTCGGGCTATACCGGATCGGTCACCTCGACCAAATTGAAGGTCTCGGGGATCGACGTCTTCTCGGCGGGCGATTTCTCGGGCGGCGAAGGGTGTGAGGACATCGTCATGCGCGATGCGGCGCGGGGCATCTACAAGCGCGTCGTGGTCAAGGACGACCGAGTCATCGGTGCGGTGCTCTACGGCGATACGCAGGACGGAAACTGGTATTTCGATCTGCTCAGGAAACAGCAGGACGTCGCCGAAATCCGCGACGCTTTGATCTTCGGCCAGGCGTTCGTCAGCGGAGGAGCGGCATCGGCAAACCCTAATGCGGCAGTCGCGGCTTTGGCGGACGATGCCGAGATCTGCGGCTGCAACGGCGTCAGCAAGGGCAGGGTGGTCGGCGCGATCGCGGGCGGCGCGTGCACGCTCGACGCGGTCCGCGCGTGCACCAAGGCATCGGCGTCGTGCGGGTCGTGCACGCCACTGGTCGAGGGGTTGCTCGCGATCACGCTGGGCGACGCGTTCGACGGCGAGCGCAGCGCGCCGACGGTGTGCAAATGCACCAGCTTCACGCATGAGGACGTCCGCCGGCTGATCCTCGAGAAAGAGCTCAAGGCGATCCCGCAGGTGATGCAGGCGCTGCACTGGACGACGCCCGACGGCTGTTCGTCGTGCCGCCCCGCGCTCAATTACTATCTGCTCTGCGCCTGGCCGGGCGAGTTCGTCGACGACAACCAGTCGCGCTTCGTCAACGAGCGGATGCACGCCAACATCCAGAAGGACGGTACCTATTCGGTCGTCCCGCGGATGTGGGGCGGGGTCACCAACCCCAAGGAGTTGCGCGCGATCGCCGACGTCGCCGAGAAATATGAGGCGCGGATGGTCAAGGTGACCGGCGGCCAGCGTCTCGACATCTTCGGCATCAAGAAGGAGGATCTGCCCGCGGTGTGGGCCGATCTCAACGCCGCCGGGATGGTCAGCGGCCATGCCTATGCCAAGGCTTTGCGCACCGTGAAGACCTGCGTCGGGTCCGAATGGTGCCGCTTCGGCACGCAGGATTCGACCGGGCTCGGGATCAAGACCGAGCAGATGACCTGGGGCAGCTTCATGCCGCACAAGTTCAAGATCGCGGTGTCGGGCTGCCCGCGCAATTGCGCCGAGGCGACGATCAAGGATTTCGGCGTGATCTGCGTCGACAGCGGCTACGAACTGTCGATCGGCGGCAATGGCGGGATCAAGCTGCGCGGCACCGATTTCCTGTGCAAGGTCGCGACCGAGCAGGAGGCGCTCGATCACTGCGCGGCGTTCATCCAGCTCTACCGCGAGGAAGCGCGCTATCTCGATCGCACCGCGCCGTGGGTCGAGCGCGTCGGGCTCGACTATATCAAGGCGCGGATCGTCGAGGACGTGGAGGGCCGCGAGGCGCTGACCGCGCGCTTCCATTATTCGCAGCGCTTCATGCAGGACGATCCCTGGGCGAAGCGCGCTGCGGGGGAAGATTACAAACTCCACCAGCATCTCGCTGAGATCCGTCCGCTGGCGACGTCTGCGCTGGTGACGGC
The DNA here is from genome assembly GCF_017876865.1 of Sphingomonas sp. PvP018. Taxonomy (NCBI): domain Bacteria; kingdom Pseudomonadati; phylum Pseudomonadota; class Alphaproteobacteria; order Sphingomonadales; family Sphingomonadaceae; genus Sphingomonas; species Sphingomonas sp. PvP018. The sequence continues at coordinate 3,177,474 of NZ_JAGIOU010000001.1, forward strand.
ATGAGCGCGGTCGGCGAATGGCTGGACATCGGTCCGGTCGATCAGCTCCCCGCGCTCGGCGCGCGGACGCTGCCGGTACGCGGCGGGCGCGAGATCGCGATCTTCCACACCGCCAATGGCGAGGTCTATGCGCTCGCCAACCAATGCCCGCACAAACAGGGGCCACTCAGCCAGGGGATCGTCCACGACACCACGGTGACCTGCCCGCTGCACAATTGGCGGATCTCGCTGGTGACGGGCGAGGCGCTGGGTGAGGACAAGGGGTGCGTGCCGGTGATCCCGGTCAAGATTGATGGCGGGCGGATCCTGATCGGCCGGGCTGAAGCGCTTGCGGGGGTAGCGGCATGATAAGCCCCTCCTCTTCAGGGGAGGGGTTGGGGGTGGGGCCTCTCCGCGAATCCGACGGCGTGTTGGAGGCACGGCCCCACCCCAACCCCTCCCCTGAAGGGGAGGGGCTGAGTGTAAGGACCACCTGCGCCTATTGCGGCGTCGGCTGCGGCGTGATTGCCACGCCGACCGGCGACCGAACCGCGACGATCGCCGGCGACCCCGACCACCCCGCCAACTTTGGCAAGCTCTGCTCCAAGGGCACCCATCTCAGCGAGACGATCGGCCTCGAGGGCCGGTTGCTCCACCCGATGATCGGCACCCGCCAGGCCAGCTGGGACGATGCGCTCGACCATGTCGCGCAGCGCTTCGCCGCGACGATCGCCGAATACGGCCCCGACAGCGTCGCCTTCTACGCCTCGGGCCAGATGCTGACCGAGGATTATTACGTCGCCAACAAGCTGATGAAGGGCTTTATCGGCACCGCCAATATCGACACCAATTCGCGGCTCTGCATGGCGAGTGCGGTGGCGGCGCATGTCCGTGCGTTCGGCGAGGATGTCGTGCCGTGCAGCTATGACGATCTCGATGCCGCCGACCTGATCGTGCTGGTCGGATCGAACACCGCCTGGTGCCATCCGGTGATCTGGCAGCGGATCGAGGCGGCGCGGGCGGCGCGCGGGACCAAACTCGTGGTGATCGACCCGCGCCGCACCGAGACTGCCGAGCGCGCCGATCTCCATCTCGCGATCGCGCCCGACAGCGACGTCGCTTTGTTCACCGGACTGCTCGCGCATATGCGCGATAGCTGGCGGCTCGACGGCAAGGCGCTCGCCGAGCGCGTGAGCGTCCCCGACGGCTTCTGGAAGACCCTGCCGAACCCCGACGTCGCGCGCATCTGCGACATCGCGAGCGCCGAGCTGCAGGCGTTCTACGATCTGTTCGCGGATCACCCGCGCACGATCACGCTGTTCAGCCAAGGCGTGAACCAGTCGACCAGCGGCACCGACAAGGCCAACGCGATCATCAATCTCCACCTCGCCACCGGCCGGATCGGCATGCCCGGCGCGGGGCCGTTCAGCATCACCGGCCAGCCCAATGCGATGGGCGGTCGCGAGGTCGGCGGGCTTGCCTCGACGCTTGCCGTGCACATGGGGTTTTCGGATGACGAGCGCGACCGCGCGCAGCGTTTCTGGCAGTCGCCGACGATCTGTGCGGGGCCGGGGCTGAAGGCGGTCGACATGTTCGACGCGATGGCCAAGGGCAGGATCAAGGCGGTGTGGATCATGGCGACCAACCCCGCCGTGTCGATGCCCGACGCCCGCATGGCCCGCGTCGCGCTCGCCAATTGCCCGTTCGTCGTCGTGTCCGACTGCATCGCCGAGACCGATACGCTGCGGTTTGCGCAGGTGAAGCTGCCCGCACTCGGTTGGGGCGAGAAGGACGGCACGGTCACCAATTCCGAACGCCGCGTGTCGCGCCAGCGCGGCTTCTTGCCGCCGCCGGGCGAGGCGCGCGCCGACTGGTGGGCGATTGCCGAGGTCGCACAGTGCATGGGGTTCGCCGGCTTCGACTATTCCAGCGCCGCGAGCGTGTTCCGCGAGTTCGCCGCGCAGACCGGGTTCGAGAATGGCGGCACGCGGCTGCTCGATATTTCCGGCCAGGCAATGATCTCCGACGCCGACTACGCCGCGATGGCGCCGTTCCAATGGGGCGGCACCTCGCCGTTCGCCGAACGTGCCTTTTCGACGCCCGACGGCAAGGCGCGGCTCGTGCCCGTCGTCCACGCGCCGCGCGACGACGCCAGCCGCGCTTACCCGTTGCGGCTCAACACCGGGCGCTACCGCGACCAGTGGCACACGATGACGCGCACCGGCCTGTCGCCCAAGCTGTCGCAGCACCGCCGCGAGCCGCTGGTCGAGGTCCATCCCGATACTGCGAAGCGGCTCGGCCTCGCCGACGGGGCGCTCGCCCGGGTCGAGACGCCGCACGGCGCGAGTATCTTCCGCGTCGCGATCACCCCCGACCAGCGCCGCCGCGAGCTGTTCGTGCCGATCCACTGGACCGACCAGACCAGCGCCGGCGGCCGCACCGGATTGCTCCCCGGCAAGGATCGCGACCCCGTCTCGGGCCAGCCCGGCTTCAAGAACACCCCCGCGCGCGCCGGGTCGTACAAGCCCGGCTGGACCGGCTTCGTCGTGTCGCGCGAGCGGCCGACCGCGCCCGATTGCGCCTATTGGACGCGGATCCGCACCGCGCATGGCTGGCTGATCGAACTGGCGGGCGAGGGCGATCCCGCCGCGCTCACGGCGCTGTTACCAGCCGGCGAGCGCGCCGAAATGATCGACGCGCGGCGCGGCGTGGTGCGCGCGGCGGTGGTCGCGGACGGCCAGCTCGAGGCAGCCTTGTTCGTCTCGCGGGGCGCCGGCCTGCCGTGGCGCGACTGGCTGCTCGATCAGCTTGGCGTGCCCGACGCGTCATCGTTCGAGGTGCTCGCCGGCCGCCCGGCCACGCCCGCGCCCGATCGCGGGCCGATCGTCTGCGTGTGCTTCGACGTCGGGCTCAACACTTTGCTTGCCGCGATCACCGGCCAGCGGCTCGTCACCGTCGAAGCGGTCGGTGCCGCGCTTCATGCCGGCACCAATTGCGGGTCGTGCCGCCCCGCCATCGCCAAATTGCTGCCCGTCCAGGAGAGTGTCCGTGTCTGAGCTCATCGCACCCGGCGACGTGTGGCTGGTCGGCGCGGGGCCCGGCGACCCTGATCTGCTGACGCGCAAGGCCGAGAAGCTGATCGGCGCTGCGAGCATCGTCTTCTACGATGCGCTGGTCGGGCCGGGGGTGCTGGACCTGATTCCTCCCCATGTGCGGCGCGTCTCGGTCGGCAAGCGATCCGGGCGGCATTCGAAGACACAGCCTGCGATCGACGCACTGCTTGTCGCGGCGGCGCGCGCCGGGGAGCGGGTCGTGCGGCTGAAGGGCGGCGATCCGTCGATCTTCGGCCGCTCGACCGAGGAGATCGACGCGCTGACCACACACGGCTTCCGTGTCCGCATCTGCCCCGGCATCACCGCCGCCAGTGCCGCCGCCGCCAGCGCGTGCCTGTCGCTGACGCTGCGCGGCTCGGCCCGCCAGGTGCGGTTCGTCACCGCGCACGCGCGCGCTGGCGAGACGCTGGATCTCGACTGGGCTACGCTGTCGGAAGGCTCGACGACAATTGCCTTCTACATGGGACGAGGGGCTGCAACCGTCATCGCGAGCCAGCTGATCGCGAACGGCCTCGACCCGGCGACTCCGGTGCTGATCGCGAGCGACGTCAGCCTTCCGTCGGAACGTCTCGTCCATACCCGGCTCGATCTGCTTGCGCTCGTGATCGACCGCGCTTCGGGTGCCGGCCCTGCATTGATCTTGGTCGGAGAGGCAATGCGTGCGCAACGCGCGTCTCGACTTACCCAGTTTGCATACGAGATTAGCGGCAGCGGCGCACTCGGCGTGGGCATGCTCGCGGTGCCTTCAGGAGCGATTTGACCGGTCGCCGGCTCGCTGTCAGATCTTTTCGTTCGAAGCTACAGGTCGCATGGAGCTTTGATGTCCGGTTTCGCCTGAAGCAACCGTTCGCGGGGCAAGCAGCGAACGGCTTCAAAGTCCCACTTCTTGCCATTCTGCGATCGCCCTTCGCGAGGTACGGCGGACATTAACGGGTGTGTGAAACTGTGGAACACGCAACCCCGGCTGAATGTCGTCTTGTGGGTCGTGTACCTAATCGGCCCATCAAGTCTTGACCTTGGACATGGCCCGGTCATCCGGGCTGCGTAAGATGCCATCTTTCAGCATTTTCGCGACGACCTTCGCGATCTCATCTGGTGTCTCGTCTTCACTCCAGACGCCGTAGCGAAGCCCCAGGAACACGTTCATTCCCATGATCGCCCAGCCATGGACCTCGCTGACGTCGCCCTTGACCTCGCCGCGGTCCGCGGCCTTTCGCAGGCGACGCGTGATCCGGTCCGCCGTGGTCGCATAATGGAGGCGAAAGCTCTCTGGATCGACGAATTCGGACTCGTCGATGATCCGGTAGATTTCCTTGTGGTCACGGACGAAGCTGATGAATTCGCGAAGCCCCGCCTGCTCGGCCGCGATCTGATCGGGTGCGGACAGGATCGCCGGGGCGACATGATCGCGAACCTGGTCCGACATGTCGCGGACGAGCGCGCGGAACACCGCGTCCTTTGAGTCGAAATAGGTGTAGAAGCTGCCGAGCGCGACTCCGGCGCGGCGCGTGATGTCGCTGATCGAGGCCTGGTGGAATCCGTTGTCACCGAACTCGATCGCGGCGGCGTCCAGGATCGCACGCATCGTCCGGCGGCCACGCTCGGTCCGCGGTGCCTTGCTGTCGCCGATGACCGCCGGGTCTGACGGCGTCGTCTCCTGCGCCTTCGCCATTCTGTCTGCCTCGATACACAAGTTGAATACTGGTTCAGGTTTCAGTATAGACTGGAACCAAGGCGCACAACCCGGATCATACCGGGCGCATCAAGCGGGCGCCGCAGGAGGGGATGACACCGTGGCACAGCCGAAATCCGTCATGATCTTGTTGAACGCCGGTGTTGCGCTCGGCGCGTTGCTGGCGGGATCCGCGTCGGCGCAGACGCAACCCGTCGCGCCGGCAGCAGACGCGGCTCAGGCCGGGCCCGTCATCGAGGAGGCCGGGATTGACGGCGATATCGTCGTCACCGCACGCCGCCGCGAGGAACGGCTGCTCGACGTGCCGATCGCGATCACCGCGTTCACGGGCGCGCTGCTCGAGGCGTCGGGGGCGCTCGACGTCACGGATCTCGCCGCTGTCACGCCGAACGTTACGCTGGAAACTTCGCGCGGCACCAATTCGACGCTGACCGCCTTCATCCGCGGCGTCGGCCAGCAGGACCCCGTCGCCGGGTTCGAGGCGGGCGTCGGCATCTATCTCGACGACGTCTATCTCAACCGGCCGCAGGCCGCGGTGCTCGACATTTACGACGTCGAGCGGATCGAGGTGCTGCGCGGGCCGCAGGGGACGCTTTACGGCCGCAATACGATCGGCGGCGCGGTGAAATACGTGACCCGCCGGATCGGCCCCGACCCGACACTGAGCATCCGCGCAACCTATGGCAGCTATGACCAGGCGGACGGTGTCATCAGTGCGAGCACGCCGATCGGCGATACGGGGTTCAGGATCGGCGGCGCGGTCGCGCGACTGAGCCGCGGCGGGTTCGGCACGAACCTCACCACGGGGCAGGACAATTACAACAAGGATTTCTGGGGTGCGCGCGGCACGCTGCAATATGAGGCGGGCGACAGCGCGTTCTTCCGGCTGTCGGGGGACTATACGAAGGACGACAGCAACCCGCGCGGCGGGCATCGGCTGATTCCGGGGCTGGTGTCGCGCACGCCGGTGCTGTCCGACGTGTTCGACAGCCGCGGCGGGCTGGTCGCACCGAAACAGTCGGTCGAGGCCTATGGCGGGTCGCTCTTCGCCGAACTCAAGCCCGCCGCATATCTGACCCTGCGCAGCATCACCGGCTATCGCAAGGACGACAGCGCGACGCCGATCGATTTCGACGCGCTGCCCGCGGTCGATGTCGACGTCCCCGCCTTCTACAATAACGAGCAGTTCAGCCAGGAGGTGCAGCTGCTGGTCGATGCCGGGCCGTTCAACATGCTGGCGGGGCTCTATTATCTCGATGCCAAGGCGCGCACCGTGTTCGACGTGCGCTTGCCGGGGACAGTCACTGCGCTGACCTTCGGGAATGTGCGGACCAATACGGTGGCGGTCTTCGGTGACGCCACGCTCGACGTGACGCCGATGCTCAGCCTTTCGGTCGGCGGACGCTATACCTGGGACGATCGCATGTCGCAGATCCAGCGCAACGTATATCTGGGCGCTTCCCCCTTCTTCGGCGGCACGAGCGCGCCGATCGCGCGACAGACCGACTTCCGCGGGACCGCGAGCTTTGCCAAGTTTACGCCGCGCGCGTCCGTCAGCTTCAAGCCCGATGCCAACAACACGCTGTATGCGAGCTGGTCGAAGGGGTTCAAGGGCGGCGGGTTCGACCCGCGCGGCGTCGGCACCGCGGCACCCGACCTCAACGGCAACGGCATCACCGGTGCCGGTGGCGACCGGCAGGATATCTATAATTTCCTGTCGTTCGGGCCCGAGAGCGTCGAAAGCTATGAGGCGGGATACAAGGCGTCGCTGTTCGACCGCCGGCTGACGCTGGCGATTGCGGGGTTCCATTCCAAATATACCGATGTCCAGGTCCCCGGATCGGTCGGTGCCACCGTCGGCGGCATCCAGACCTTTATCGGCATCACGACCAATGCGGGTCGCGCCCGGATCAACGGTGTCGAAGGCGAGGCCAATCTGACGGTCGCGGAGGGCATTGCGGGCGCCGGCGACCGCATCAACCTGTCGGGGACGATCGGGTATCTCGATGCCAAATACACGCGCTTCATCGATTCCCGCGGGATCAATGTCGCCGCCAATCGCAAGTTCCAGAACACGCCCGACCTGACCGCGAGCGGGACGCTCGCCTATCATGTCCCGGTCGGATCCGCGGGCGCGATCGACGCGAGTACGACGCTGTCCTATCGCAGCGATTCACAGCAGTTCGAACTGCGCACGCCGCTGCTCGACCAGCCGGCCTATGCGCTGCTCGACGCGAACCTGGTCTATACGATCGACGTGCGCTTCTCGATCGGGGTGCACGGCAAGAACCTGACGAACAAGCGCTATGTCGTGTCGGGCTACAACTTCCTGCTGCAGAACCCCGATACCGGCGACTATCTGCGGACGGCGGCGGGCGCGTTGCGGCCATCGCTCGGCAGTGACGGCGTGCTGACGGCTTATTACGGCAATCCGCGTCAGGTCTTTGCGACCCTCACCGCGAAATTCTGATGGAGCGCAGCCGGGGGCGGGTGATCGCCCCCCGGTTACTGGAGCACAATATGGCGAGTGATATCCCGGCGACCCCGCGCGAGGGCCGCCGCTACCGCGTGACGGCGCTCGTCATGCTGTTGCTGGTCTACACGTTCAACTTTGTCGACCGGCAGATCCTTGGCATCCTCGCGCCGACGATCAAGGCGGACCTGGCATTGACCGACACGCAATTGGGCCTGCTTGGCGGGCTGGCGTTTGCGTTGCTCTATTCGACGCTTGCGATCCCGCTGGCGTGGCTGGCCGATAGAACGAGCCGCACCTGGGTTATCACGCTATCGCTCGCTGTGTGGAGCGCGTTCACTGCCCTGTGCGGTGTGGCCAGCAATTTTGCGCAGCTCTTCGCGTTCCGGATCGGCGTGGGGGTTGGCGAGGCGGGGGGCGTCGCGCCGTCCTATGCCGTGATCGCGGACACGTTCGCGCCCGACCGCCGTGCGCGCGCGCTGGCGGTCTATTCGCTCGGCATCCCGCTCGGGTCGGCAGCTGGCGTGATGCTCGGCGGCTATATCGCGACGTCGATCGACTGGCGGACCGCGTTCATCGTGGTCGGTGTCGCGGGGCTGGTGCTCGCGCCGGTGTTTCGGCTGTGCGTGCGCGAGCCGGTTCGCAGGTCCGATGCGTGCGACCGCGAGCCCGTCCGCCGCGTGTTCGGCATTCTCGTGCGCAAGCCGAGCTTCTGGCTGCTCGCGTTCGGCGCCTCGGCGAGTTCGATGCTGGGCTATGGCCTGGCCTTCTGGCTGCCGTCGCTGATGCAGCGGAGCTTCGGGCTCGACCTCATCGAGACCGCGCAATTCTACGGCGGCGTGCTGTTGCTGGGGGGCGTTGCCGGCGTTCTGCTCGGCGGCGTGCTCGGCGACCGGCTGGGGGCACGCGATCGGCGGATGTACGCGCGCGTCCCCGCGATCGCGTTCGTCATCGCGGTGCCGCTGTTTGCCGCAGGAATCCTGTCGTCCTCGGTGACGGCGGCGTTCGTCTTCTTCCTCGTGCCCCAGGCGCTCGCCTATGTCTGGCTCGCGCCCGTCATCACGGCGATCCAGCATCTGGTACCCGGGCATATGCGCGCCACCGCATCGGCGACGTTCCTGCTGATCAACAACCTCATCGGTCTTGGCGGCGGCAGTTTCGCGCTCGGCGCACTGTCGGACGGTCTCGCCGCGCATTATGGCGACGAAGCGTTGCGCTATGCGATGCTCATGGGGCTCGTGCTGTATCTGGTGGCCGCGTTGCTCATGTGGCTGGCGTCGACACCGCTCCGTCAGGACTGGGTCGATCAATCGACTTAAGACGCCAACACCGACAGCCGGATGGCTCCAGCCGGGACTGTCTGGGCGTGTGCTCGCGGAATGCAGATAGCGGATTGTGATGCTTTGATAGCGTCCAGTCGCTCGGAACAGGCACGAGAACGGCGGTACCGCTCGACGCCTGCCACGAACTGCGTTTTCACGTCAGATTTATGCTTACGCGGCGCCCCGATGATGTGATCCTCGGTGAATTCGGCCTTGCCGCATCGCTGCGCTCCGTCCGACGAGCTGATTACCAATGCCGTGGCGTCCGGGGATCAGGTCTGACGCACAGGCGGGGCTATATTAACACATCCGTATGATAATGGCCGCTATTCAGGTCGTTATGGGGTTTTCAACGGCGATTCCGCGTGCGCAGCGTTGGTGCATCGGGCTACTACCAATAGCGGCGGCTATCGTCACGTGGCGGTTCGTCGATCGCAGTGTCGCCGCCATAGCGTCCGTCGCAGTCTGTCTCGTTTTCGCAGCAATGGCGTATTCGATTGCCCAGCATTACCGGGTATCGCGATTGATCCGGCATTTGCAAATTCTCGCCGGGACGTCTCCGACTGTCTCGCGTGGTGAAAGGCTCACACAGAGCGTAGCGACCATCGCGGATCGACTGCAGGCTGTCGAGCATCGCACCAGTCATCGCCACGCGATTACCGGCTTGCCGACCCGCGAGCCGTTGATCGAGCGAGTGATGGCGGACGGGCGCGGCGTACTCGGTGTCATCGGATTTATGGACTTCGATCGGCTGTGCGCGTTTGACCCGGCGCTGGGCGAACGCCTGCTGCTGACGATCGTTGACCGGCTGACGCGGATGTTGCCCGAAGAACGACTGATTGCCCATGTCGATCGCGCCAGCGTCGCGATCTGGTTCGGCCCGGATGTCGTCGAGGAAGCCGCGCAGACCGAACTGGATGTGCTGCGATACGCGCTGGGCGACGTGGTGATCGACGGCGACCGGGAAATCCTGCCCGAAATTCGCGTGCGCCAGGTCAGGATGCCGGCCGAGGGTGTGAACGCGCAGGCGATGTTGTCCCGCACGTTGGCGTCACTGACGGTACAGCCCGGTGCCGTGGTCGCGGTCGCCAGCCCTGTCCTCGATCTCGCAGCCCTGGCCAGCGAGCGGTATGCCTTGGAACAGGACCTTCGCCAGGCGATCGCGCGCGGCGAACTGGAAATGCGATACCAGCCGTTGATCGATGCCGGGGAAGGTCGGGTGTCGGGCGCGGAATCGCTGATCCGCTGGTTTCATCCCACCCTCGGGCAGGTCTCGCCGTCGCGGTTCGTGCCGGTGATGGAGGCGATGGGGCTGGCGCATGAAATCGGGATGTGGACCCTCAACGCCGCTGCGCGGGAGGCGCGATCATGGCAGGCACAGGGCCTGGACGCCCTGCGCGTCGCGGTGAACGTGTCGGGGCATCAGCTCGACCGCGACGACATGGCGGCACTGGTCGCACGCACGCTTGCGCGGCATTCGCTGGGGGCGGCTGCGCTGGAGATCGAATTGACCGAGAGTGTCGCGATGAGCGACGGTACGCGCGCCACCCAGCTGTTCGACGCGTTGCGGGCGGCTGGCGTACGGATCGCGATCGACGATTTCGGCACCGGCTATTCCAGCTTCAGCACGCTGCGCACGCTGGCGTTCGACAAGATCAAGATCGACCGGGAATTCGTGACGAACGTCGATACGCTGCGCGACAGCCAAGCGATCTGCCAGAGCATCGTCGCGCTGGGGCGCGGGCTCGGCATCCGCGTGCTCGCCGAAGGGGTCGAGCGACGCGCAGAATATGAGTGGCTGTTGCGTCACGGCTGCACGCATTTCCAGGGCTATTATTTCTCGCCACCGCTGAAGGGCGCGGAGTTCGTCGCGTTCGCACGCGATTCCGCCGGGCTCGCGAAGTTGCTGGCCATCGACCCGTACGCGATGCGGGACCGGATCACCGAAAGGCTTACCGCATGAGTTTCTCTCCTCGACAGCTCGCGCGGACCGGCGCGCTGGCGCTCGCGCTTGCGATCACCGCCTGTTCGCATGGGCCCAAGGCGGGACCGCAACCGGCGCCTGCGCCGCAGACGACGCCGGCGAGCGAGATCGACGCAATCCTGCTATTGCTGGATCAGGGCGATAGTGGTGCAGCGAAGAAGCGCATCAACGCCGCGTTGAAGCGCGATCCGATGAATCCTTCGGTCCAGGTGCTGCGCGACTCGATCGACCGCGATCCGAAGGATCTGCTGGGGCCGACGAATTTCACCTATACCACGCGGGACGGCGACACGATGTCGGGACTGGCGCAGCGGTTCCTGGGCAATCGTCTGAAGGCGTATCAGCTCGCACGCTATAACGACATCGCCAAGCCTGCTGATCTCGTGGCTGGCCGGACGCTCCGTATTCCAGGCGAGCCCCCGCGCATCGAGGCGCCCCGGCGATCCGAGCCGCGACCCGTGCCGGCCGCTCCCACCCGCGTGAAGCAAGCCGCGCCCAGGCCGGCGCCGGTGACGAAGCCGACCGCACCCACGGTCAATCGGGTCGCCGCGCGTCAGGCGCGCGCGACGGGGCTGGCGGCGCTCAATTCGGGGAATGTCGTGCGCGCGGTCGGCCTGTTGCGCCGGGCCGCTGCGCTCGATCCCGGCAACCCGGTCATCGCGCGCGACCTGACGCGTGCCGAGCGCATCGCCGCCACCGTGAAGGCGCGTAAGTGATGGCCGAGATGCTGGGACGCTACCGGATCGACGGTCGGCTGGGCGAGGGCGCGATGGCGGACGTGTTCCGCGCGTTCGATCCGGGGATCGGGCGCACCGTGGCGATCAAGGTGCTAAAGCCGGAATATGGTCGCGACCCCGAACTGGGCGAACGCTTCCTGCGCGAGGCGCGCGCCGCGGGCGCGCTGAACCATCCCAATATCGCGACCGTCTACGATGTAGGTGAGGCGGACGGTGTCGCCTATATCGCGATGGAGCTGATCGAGGGGCAGCCGCTCGACACGCTGCTGCTGGCGCAAGGCCGGCTGCCGTATGAACGCGTCCTGGCGTTGGGTCAGCAACTCGCCTCGGCGCTCGACTATGCACACAGGGCGGGCGTCGTGCACCGCGACGTGAAGCCATCGAACATCCTGCTGTCGGCGGACGGCCGCACCGCCAAGCTGCTCGATTTCGGCGTCGCGCGGATCGGCGATATCGACGTGTCCGGCACCGACGGACGCCTTGCGCGCACGCAGGTCGGCCAGATGATCGGAACGCCGCGCTATATGAGCCCGGAACAGGCGCTCGGCATCCCCGTCGACCAGCGGTCGGACCTCTTCTCGCTGGGCGTGGTGCTGTACGAGATGGTGACCGGCAAGGTCGCATTTCCCGGCATGGGGCTGGCGACGCTGGCCATCCAGATCGCGCAGGAGCGTGTCGAGCCGATCGCGCGCTCCGCCGCGGACTGCCCGCCGGGCCTGCGTTTTGTGATCGACAAGCTGCTGGCGAAGAAGCCCGAGCAGCGGTTCGCCGACGGCCATGCGGTGTACGAGGCGCTGACCCGCGAGATCGCGGCGACCGCCGAGGCAGCACCCGGCCGCCGAGGCCTGCCGCTGAAGATCAAGCTCCCGCTGGCGCTCGTCACAGTAACCGCGATCGCGCTGGTCGCGAGTGTGTCGTCGATCCTGGAGCGGCAGCAACGCACGCTTGAGCATATGGCGATCGTGTCGGGTCGCTCGATCTCGGCGTTCGTCACCGGCAACACCGCGGTGCTGGCTGCCGACAATGCGGGGCTCGCGCCCGAGCAGCAGGACTGGACCGCGTTGCAGGCCTTCGTGGCCTCGGCCTCGCGCGATCAGGAGATTCGCGACATGGTGGTCGCCGATACCGGCGGGATCGTCCGCGCGGCAGACGACGCGAAGCTGATCGGCACGCGCTATCGCCGCACTGTTGGCGAAGCGGCGATCGGCAGCGGCGCCGGCGTGACCGCGGCACCCGACCGGGGCAGGGGCGCAGGACTGCGGTTCGTCCGGCCGATCCGCTATGCCGGGGCCGAGTTCGGCACGGTCGACCTTGTGCTGCGCCGGACCGCGCTGGACGCTGCGATCGACAATGCGCGGATGCTGCTGACGGTGCTGTCGCTGGTAATCATGGGTGTGGTGCTGGTGATCGGCTATCTGAGCGGCGCTATGGTTGCCCGGCCGCTCGCCCGACTGCGCAAGGCGCTGGACGAGGCGGCGAAGTCTGATTTCGCCCTGCGCATATCGCATCGCCGCCGCGACGAATTCGGCGCCGCGTTCGACGCGTTCAACCGCGCCGCCGCCGCGGTCGAGCCGCATCTGGCGGGGACCGGCGCGCAGGCCGACATCGCGATGCGCGCTACCCGCGTCGTGCCGTCCGCTCGTCTGGCCGCCTGAGGATCCGTTTGATGTACATGCTGCAGCTTTTCGACCGAGACGACATGGTCCAGCCGCTCGATGCGCGGCTGATCCGCGAGGGTCTGCTCCGTATCGGTCGCGATACCGAGGCGGACTGGCCGATCGCCGACCCCGATTGCGCGCTGTCGCGGGCGCATTGCGAACTGCGCGTCGACGGCGATGGGCTGACACTGCGGGCGCTCGGCGCGAATGGCGTATTCGATGCCGATACCGGGCAACGGTTTCCCGATGCGGTCGACGTGGTGCTGCCGGTGCCGAGCGCGCTGAGGCTCGGCCGGTTCAAGATGGTCGCGACGCAGGCCCCGCATGGCGACCTGGAAGTCGATGGCGCGCTGACCATGGTGCTGACGCCGCCGCTGGGATCGTCGGTGGAGGTGCCGAGCGAATGGGCCGATGCCGGTGAGGCGCGACCGCCGGGCGATGGGTCGTTGCTGGAGGCATTCTGCGAGGGCGCCGGGCTGGACTGTTCGCTGCTCTCCGAAGAGGAGCCGACCGAGATCATGCGGCGGGCGGGTGCGGTGTATCGGCAGATGGTGCTGGGGATCGGCGACCTGATGGCCGAGCGCGACCATGCGCGCGGACGCTATCAATTGACGCGCACGACCATCAGCGGCGCGGACAATAATCCGTTCAAATGGGCGCCGACACAGCGGCTGGCGATCGACCTGCTGCTCGCGGGCTCCACCGGGTTCCTGTCGGGCCCGGCGGCGCTGAAGGCGTCGTTTCGTGACGTGAAGCGGCATTTGGTCGCCACGTTCGCAGGCCTGCAGGGGAGCCTGCGCGCGGCGATCGGCACGTTCGAGCCGGCATCTGTCGATGCGGCGATCGCGGACCGCGCGACGCTGCTGAAAAGTCGTGCGAGCCTGCAAATGGCAGAAGTCGCTGACCGTCATGCCGACCTGACGCGGCAGATCATGGCATCCGCACCCGGCTCGCTCGATCGCGCCTTCGCCCTCGCCTATGACGCCGCGGATACGGCCATGGCCCGCGATCCCGCATGAAGCTCGCCAGCCTGTTGCGACGCAAACCTCGCGGCGGTCCGTCGCCCGCTGAGGAAACTGTCTATGTGTCGCAAAACCGATCCCATGTCGGGCGGGTGCGCAGCGTCAACGAGGATCGGCTTCTCGATCGGGCAGACCGTGGGCTCTGGGCGGTCGTGGACGGCATGGGCGGCCATAGCGGCGGCGCCGCCGCCGCGGAAACGGTGGTCGATGTCTTGCAGGCACTGGCGGATGATCCGGCGCCGATCAACGCGGCAGCGGTGCGCGCCGCGGTGTCGCATGCCAATCGCGCGATCTACGATGTGCATGCGACCAGCGGCGCGACGATCGTGCTTGCGTTGATCGAGGGCAGTGAGGCGACGATCTTCTGGGCGGGGGACAGTCGGGCCTATCTGATGCGCGGCGGCGGGGCGGAGCAACTGACCCACGATCACAGCGTCGTGCAGGAGATGATCGACGCGGGTGTCCTGACGGAAGCCGCGGCGGACCGTCATCCGCAAGCCAATGTCGTCACGCGCGCGCTCGGCGTTGCGCCGGCCGTAGCGCTGGATAGCGTCACCACACTTGTCCAGCCGAACGATCGACTTCTGCTATGCTCGGACGGCGTTTCACGATCGCTTGATCCGCGCGATTTCGCGACGATGCCCGCGGCGATCGGGGACATGGCGGACCGCATTCTTGAAAACGCACTGCAACGTGATGGCAGTGACAATGCAACGCTCGTCGTGATCGCAGCGCTATCGGGGCGAGACCTGTGCGTTCACCCGTAGCGGAACGCACGACCGCTGCTCTGTTGTTATGCAGCGTCATGCAGAACCGTGTACCATCTGCTAGCCTAGTATAAGAATACTAACGTTCCATATCGCGCTGCCGTCGAACGGCCGGCACGCATAGATGTCGGCCGATAACTCAATCGCTGTCGATGGTGGGAATTCAACGGGATGCAAGCCATCTGGTTTTTTGCATCGGGAATGACCGGAATGGCGGTTAGCGGGGCTGGCGGCGTTCCATGCTGGATCATTGCCAAGCGCTGGTGCCATTTAGGGGGGGCATCACGTCCTCGCAAACGGCAGAGATGCCAAATCGTCGCCGCATTGATCCCGGCCACTGCAAGCGCGACTCTTGGCAGAGTTAGGCCGCGTTCGTGGCCCGTAGGGTAGTTCATACCAAACTATATATTGTAATATAAGTTCATAACGGTGCTTTGTTTCGTCATTTATAATTATAAACATTATCCTTATTGAACTATATGTTTTATCAAGTAATGTACGATATGCTGTGAAAATAGCTTTGGTTTTTCAAACGCTCTTTGGTGCGGGAATACAACCAGTCCGCTTTTAGGAGCCGATCAGTGGAAGCAGAGGTTCGTTCATCGAGCTATATTGCCTTAGCCTCCATCCCGACGCCGACCATCGGCTTGATCTGCTGCGGTGTGGCATGACGCGTTCTGAGGGCGCTCAGCTGACAGATGGGGTCGACGCCATGCACCTCGTCCCGGTTCAACGGCTTGGTGTCAGGGGTGGCCTAACTGGCGCCGCGACCTAAAAGAGCCCGATGGCTGGCCTGTTCAATCGTCTCTTACCGTCCAAACGCTGGACGCCGTCGCGGTATCGGGCGTTGCTGCGCGCGCGCGGGCCGCGATCGACACAGTTCCGGACGCGGGGTGCGATCCTTGCGGGGGCGATCCTGATCGGGATCGTCGCGACGCTGTTTGCCGAGGCGGCCGATTGGGCGGGCGAGGTTTTCAGCAACTTTGCAAAGACATGGCATTGGTTGCCGCTGGTCACGACGCCGCTGACGTTCATGGGGCTGGTCTGGCTGACCCGTCGCTATGCGCCGTTCGCGCGGGGCTCCGGGATTCCCCAAGTCATCGCGGCGCAGGCCAATCCGAATGATGCGACCGGCACGTTGATCTCGATCCGGACGGTGGCAGCCAAGGCGGTGCTGACGATCGGCGCGGTACTGGGTGGCGCATCGGTCGGCCGCGAAGGCCCGACCGTCCAGCTGGCGGCAGCCGTCATGGGATTTACGCATCGTCTCGTCCGCGTGCCGTTGCGGGGCGGGGTCCTCATCGCCGGTGGTGCCGCAGGCGTTGCGGCGGCGTTCAACACGCCGCTCGCCGGGCTGCTGTTCGCGATCGAGGAACTCGCGTCCGCCTATGAGCAGAGGGTGACGCTGCTCGTCCTTGCCGCGATCGTGATCGCCGGGATGGTCGCGCAGTCGGTGCAGGGCGACTATATCTATTTCGGCGCGATCGGTGCGCATATGCCGCTGCTGTCCGCGCTGATCGTCGCGCCGGTCGCAGGGATCGCGGGTGGCATGACCGGCGGGCTGTTCTCGCGCATTCTCCTGGCGATGGCGGTCAGCCGCAATCGCGTGACGGGATGGACGCGCGCGCATCCCGTCGCGTTCGCCGGTGTCTGCGGGGGCGTCGTTGCGGTACTCGGCGTCGTGACAGGGCTGACATGGGGAACCGGCTATGCCCCGGCGCGCGCGATGATCGTCGGCGTGGATGCGCCGCTCTGGTTCGGGCCGGCCAAGCTGGTCGCCACCGCCGCGACGGCGATCGCGGGCCTGCCGGGCGGGATCTTTGCGCCGTCGCTCGCCGTCGGCGCTGGCGTCGGCAATCTGCTGCGCGAGATCTTCCCCGGCGAGCCCGCCAGCGCGATCGTGATCCTCGGCATGGTCGCCTATTTCGCGGGCGTCGTCCGCGCGCCGCTCACCGCGGTCATCATCCTGTCGGAGACGACCGCGAGCCGCGGCCTGATGCTGCCGATGTTCGCGACCGCGTTCATCGCCGATGCGGCCAGCCAGTGGGTATGCCGCGAGAAGCTGTACCATGGTCTATCGAAGACCTTCGCCATGACGGAGACGACCCGATCCACCTGAACCCTGCAAAATTCGCAACGCTCCCCCGGGCGTGGATGGCCAAGGCCACCGAAAGCGTCGACCATGACGGCATCCTGCGACAGATTGCCGAGGAAGCGGGGTGGTCGGGACGCTACGCCTTCCTGATCGTCATTTCGGCCGCGATCTCGTTGCTCGGGCTGCTGATGCCCTCGGTCGCGGTGCTGATCGGCGCCATGCTGCTGTCGCCGCTGATGATGCCGATCATCGGGCTGGGCTTCGGCATCGCGACGCTCGACTTCCACGAGATACGCCGCGCGGCGACCGCGTTGATGCTGGGGGCGGCCATCGCGGTGGCGCTGTCGGTCGTGCTGATCCTGCTCTCCCCCGTCCAGACGATCACGAGCGAGATCGCCGGGCGGACGCAGCCGACGCTGTTCGACCTGCTCGTCGCCCTGCTGTCGGCCATCGCAGGCGGCTATGCGCTGATCCGGGGGCGCGGGGGTACGGTCGTCGGCGTGGCGATCGCCATCGCCCTGATGCCGCCGCTGGTGGTGGTCGGGTTCGGCATCGCGACGTGGAACTGGGTGGTCTTTTCTGGCGCGCTGTTGTTGTTCCTCACCAATGCCATCACCATCGCGCTGACCGCCGCACTCGTCGCGCGCTGTTACGGGTTCGGCAGCCACCTGTCGCCGCACCATACCGGGTGGCAGCTCGTGCTGTTCGCGGTCGCGATCGGAGTCCTGTCCATTCCCCTTGGTGCCGGTCTGCGTCGCATTGCGTTCGAGGCGGTCGCCCAGCGGCAGGTACGCGATGCACTGGGCGAGGACTTTCCGCCCGGCGCGCGGCTGAGCCAGGTCGAGATCGACCATGGCGCGAACCCGGTCCGGGTTCGTGCGGTCATGCTGACGCCGAGGATCGAACCGGGGGCGGATCGCAAGCTCGCTGCGGACCTTCGCCAACGATTGTCGCGGCCGGTCGATGTCCATGTCGACCAGGTCCGCATCTCGCCCGAGACCGGCGCGGTCGAGGCGGCGCAGATCGCGCGGGCGGGCAATGGCGATGCGCTGCGCGTCGCACGCGAGCGCGATCGGGCGATCGCGGACGTTGCGCTGATCGCCGGCATTCCCGTTTCATCGGTGCAGCTGGATTCGGCGGCGCGAACGATCCGCGCGACGGCGGCGCCCCTGACGGGGCTTGGCATTGCGGGCTATCGTGATCTGGAACGTCGTGCGGACGCGGTGGTCGCCGACTGGCATGTCAGTCTCAATCCGCCGAACGATGTCGTCTTGCCGGACGTCGGTATCAAATCCGGCGTCATCGACGATCAGGCGCTCGGCGACGCAGCCTGGGTATCCGCCCGGTTCGCGCGGGCGATCGACGTGCTGGGCGGGACCCTGCGTCAGCGCACAGCGATAGCACAGGGTATCGTCGCGCGAGGGGGCAGGGCAGCCCCGGGGCGTGCGGGCGGTCGCCTGCGCCTGATATGGTCGGTCGACACGGACTCATCTCCGGCGGAAACAGGCGAGCGCGGGGCATAGCCGCTCCGGCTGGAAAGATTGCACGGATGTAATGTTCGAAACAGGCTGCGCCCATCATCCGGGTTCAGAAAGGAGCATCTGCTTCTAACTGAACAAGGACATGGATCGTGGTATTCAAGCGTCGCCTGACTGTACGTCCAATGATCGCCGCCGTCGCGCTTGGCACAACCGCACTCGCCGGCGTCGCGGGTGGCGCGATCGCTGCGGACGACGGTCGCGTGAATATCGCCGACCGGTTCATTGCATCCGGTCCTGCTGCCGTCGCGTCGACCGGTGTGCACGCCTCTTTGTCGGATATGGTCGAGGCCGTAGGACCGAGCGTCGTTCAGATCCAGGTCAAGCCCGCAGCTCTTCAGGCGTTGCAATTCGAACCGACACAGTTCGGCTCAGACGATAGCGAACTGGCGGATCGTCTGGGGCAGCTGTTCGGCTTTGGCATGCAGGATCGTCACGGGCAATTCGAAGCGCCGCAGCAGCGGCAAGGCCCGCAGCGCGGATCGCTCGGCTCGGGGTTCATCGTCGATGCCTCCGGGATCGTCATCACGAACAACCATGTCGTCAACGGCGCCGATCGCGTCACCGTCCAGATGTCGGACGGACGGGAGTTTTCCGGTCGCGTCCTGGGCCGCGATCCCAAGATCGATGTCGCCGTGGTGAAGATCGACGGGAAGGGTAGATTCACCCCGATCAAATGGGGTGACAGCGATCATATCCGGGTAGGCGATAGCGTGTTTGCGGTCGGCAGTCCCTTCGGCCTCGGCAATACCGTGACGTCCGGCATCGTGTCTGCCCGCGGCCGTGAGATCGGGGCCGGGCCGTATGACGATTTCCTCCAGGTCGACGCTGCGATCAACAGCGGCAACTCGGGCGGGCCCTTGTTCGATGGGGCAGGCCGGGTCGTCGGCGTGAACACCGCCATCTTCTCGCCGACGGGCGGTAACGTGGGCATCGGCTTTGCGATACCCGCCGCAATGGCGCGCAAGGTCGCGCTTCAGATTGCGCAAAACGGCCACGTGTCGCGGGGGCGGATCGGCGTTTCCTTGCAGGACATGTCACCGGACATCGCGCGTGCGATGGGCTCGGACGTCACCAAGGGCGCGCTTATCGCCGAAGTCGAAGATGGCGGGGCCGCTGCCCGATCCGGCCTGCAGCGCGGCGACGTCGTTCGACGCTTCGGATCCACGCCGGTAGATAACGGGCGCGACCTTGCCCGGGCCGTAGCAGAGGCTCGGATCGGTTCGATCGTCCCGACGCAGGTGGTGCGTGACGGCCGTCAGGTCTCCCTGAACCTGCGCATCGCCAGCGAAACGTCGGGCCAGTCCTGAGCGTGTGGAACCGGGGGGCGGTACACGCGTCCGCTTCCTGAACACCTGAAAAGGATTATCGCGCGCTTGAAGCTGCTCCTGATCGAAGACGATGCACAAACCGCTGAGTATGTCCGCCGCGGGCTGGTCGAACTCGGACACGCGTCGGATCATGCCGCCACCGGCATCGACGGTCTCACGGCCGCTATCGTCGGCAAATACGATGCGATCATTCTGGACCGGAACCTGCCCGGGCTCGACGGACTTTCGGTGCTGAAGTCGCTGCGCGCAAAGGGTGACCAGACGCCGGTGCTGCTTCTGTCCGCGCTGGGGCAGGTGGACGACAGGATCGCAGGGCTGCAGGCCGGCAGCGACGATTACCTCGCCAAGCCGTTTTCGTTCGGCGAACTCGTTGCCCGTCTGGAGGCGATCGTGCGGCGGCGCAGCGATACGCACGCCACGCAAGGTACCCGGCAGACGGGCTCGTTGACGCTCGACCTGCTCGGCCGCACGGCCATGCGCAACGGCAGACGTATCGAACTGCTCAACAAGGAGTATCAGCTGCTCGACTATCTGACCCGCCATGCCGGGCAGGTGGTGACGCGTACGATGCTGATCGAGGCGATCTGGGATTATAACTTCGATCCGGGGACGAATGTCGTCGATGTCCATGTCAGTCGTCTGCGTGCCAAGATCGACGGTCCGGAGGATGTCCCGATGATCAGAACGGTGCGCGGCTCCGGCTATCGACTGGATGCTGTCTGACGATGCGCTTGCCCTCAACGGCCGCATTGCGCGGCGCGCTCTGGATCACGCTGATCGCACTCATCGCAACGGGGATCGCCCTGAGCGTTCAATATGTCCAGACGATACGCCTGCTCGACGCGCGTGCCCAGGCGGCAGTCGACGACGAGACGGCAGGCCTGATCGAGCGTTATCAGAGTGAGGGGCCATTTGCCGTCGCGCAGTCGGTGTCGCGTGCGGTCGGGCGCCCGCGCGTCACCGACTTCATCTATTTGATGACGGACGCGTCGGGACAGCCGGTTGCGGGCAATCTTGCCAAATGGCCTGACGAGATCGACCGCACCGGGTATCGCACCTTTGAAACCCAGGTCGCGACGACACGCGGCAGGGTGTTCGAACGACAGGTCGCCGCGCGCACGGTGCTTCTTGCTAACGACTTTCGACTGCTGGTCGGCAGCCTCTCGGACGATCGCCGCCTGCTGCACGACCGCTATGTGTCGGCACTGGCCTGGTCACTGACCGCCACCGGAGTGATCGGCCTGCTTTTCGGCTTCTGGTACAGCCGGCGCGGGCTTGCCTTTCTCGATGCCGCCAGCACCGCCGGCGATCGTTTCCGGGCGGGACATCTTGACGAGCGCTTGCCCGTGACGGGGCGCGGCGACGAATATGACCGGCTTGCAGCGACGCTGAACCATGGCTTCGCGGAGATCGAACGCCTGGTGGATTCGCTGCGAACCGCGACGGACGCGCTTGCTCATGACCTGAAGACGCCGCTGACGCGAATCCGGTCTCGGCTCGAGCTTGCGGCGCTGGGCGGGGGGCATAGTGACGCGACATCGGATATGCGCAGCGATCTCGACGCCCTTCTCCGTACGATCGACGATACGCTAAGACTGGCCCGTGCCGAGACGACGATGGCCAGTGAGTTCGGTCCTGTCGATCTGGCCGCAATCGTCATCGAGGCCGTGGAGCTTTTCGAGCCCGTGGCAGATGATCGTGGATTGGATCTGACGGTCGAAACGACGCCGGTGACCATAAGGGGCGTTCGTTCACTGTTGGGGCAGATCGTCGCCAATCTGCTCGACAACGCGATCAAATATACGCCCCCCGGCGGGTCGATCCGCGTGACGCTTGGGCATGATATCAATGGGTTCACGCTCGTCGTGGCGGATACGGGACCGGGTATACCGGCTGACCAGCGCGAGTATGTCGTGACGCGCTTCGTTCGGCTCGACACGAGCCGGCATTCCGAAGGTTCTGGCCTTGGTCTCAGCATCGCACAGGTCGCGGCCCGCGTTCATGGCGCATCGCTGACATTAACCGACAACGCGCCGGGTCTTCGTGCTGCCGTACACTTTCTGAGGACACAGGAAATCTTCAGTTGAGACGCCGTCAAACATGACAGCTTCATGAACTTATCGCGAGCCAGGACCCAAAACATCTGAGTGATGTTGGTGGCTCAAGGTCGGCGCCGGGTCGTCCTTGTGATAGGGGGCTCCCTGGTGGATCAAACCGCTTTCTTGATCGGCTTCAGCATGATGTCGGTCGCGTCGCTGGCCATATATGCGACAGGTAAGAAGACGCAGCCGTCGGGCCATCATACGCTCCTGCACGCCAGCGTGCCGTTCATCGCGGCGACCGCGTATCTCGCAATGGCCTTTGGCATCGGCACGCTCATCAACAGCGACGGTTCGCTGACATATTTGGCACGCTACGTGGATTGGTCGGTGACGACGCCGATCCTGTTGTCGGGTCTCGTGCTGCTGGCTTTTCACGAGCATGGGAAGACGGGTGAGGTCGGTGGGTATCTGACCTCGGTCATCGTGCTCGATGTCCTGATGATCGTCACGGGGCTGATATCGTCGCTTGCCGCACCATCAATGGCGAAATGGATCTGGTACGGATGGTCCTGCGTCGCGTTTCTGGGCGTCCTTTATCTTCTATGGGGTCCATTGCGATCACTGGCGCTCAGCCGTGGTGCTGCCTTGGGAATGGCCTATGGCAAAAACCTCACCTTCCTGACCGTCATCTGGTTCCTCTATCCGATCGTCTTCCTGATCGGACCGGAAGGCCTCAAACTGATCACCGATCCTGCGTCGGTCTGGGCTTTCCTGGTAATGGATGTGATCGCCAAGGTCGTCTACGCATTCTACGCGGCAGCCACCCTCGACAAGGCGTTGGCGCAGGATGACGGCGAACGCGGCCACCGGGCATGACACGGCGCGCCCCGGCCCTCGGCTGGGGCTTCCTTCTGGCGGGGGCTTTGGTCGCCTCGTTTTGCGTGCTCACCGTACAGCTCGCGTTCGCAGCCCTTGCTGTCGGGGTCGTCGGCATGGCGCACGGTGCCAGTGATCTCGCTATCGTCGAGCATCGGCGGCGCCCGGCATTCCTGATGCTGTACGTATCTGCGTTACTTGTCTGTCTCATGTGGTGGATCGTCGATCCTGCGATCGCACTCCCTGCATTCCTGCTGGCGTCGGCAGTCCATTTTGGTCTTGAGGATGCCCCCAAGAGCAGGCCGTTCGAAAGGATTGCCCGCGGCATAAGCCTGGTCGCAACGCCTGCGACGCTGCACGCGGCAAGCCTCACCCGCATTCTCGATCTTGCCGGAGTTCGAGAGTCCGGTGCGCCGGCCATGGTCAGCATTTTGGCAGTTGCGGGTGGCGTAGCAGCCGCCTGCCTGGTGATCATCGGCGCGGCGCGCCATGATCGACGTCTTCTGGTCGGAACGACCGCGCTTCTCATTCTGCCCCCGCTCGTCGGGTTCTCGGTCGGGTTCCTGGTGCTGCACGCCGTGCCGCAGACGAAAGAGCGTCGAGATCGGTTGCGGTGCGTGACGACCATTACGTATCTCCGCGCCACGGGCCCGATCCTCGTCCTGGCTGTGCTGCTGGTCGGAATCGTCGGCGGAGTGCTGCTGCGGTGGGACCCCTCGGGCGTGCGGTCACTCTTTGCCGGCGTCGCGGCACTGGCGATGCCGCATCTGCTGGTGACGCCGTATTTCGACAGGGTTGCGCGGCGATCCGGGTCGATGGGGCTGCCACGTGCCCACAGGGACGTGATGCGTGCTCATGTCCTTGAATGACGTCAGGTTGTCGGCAGAGGCTATGGGTGTAGTCGAACCAGATGGCAGCATACCGCCTGATCGTGGCTCAGGCGGGCCAGTGCCTGCGATAGGCGTCGTTGAATGCCGTCAGGTCGTCGGGATCTTCCATGGTCGTCGCCACCCGCTTCGCGTGGCGGTTGGCCCAGTGCTCGATCTCCCGACGCGCAGCCGGCAGGCTTGCGTGCATCGCAGCAAGCGTAGCCGTCAGTCGCAACGACACCTCGACCTCTGCAATCCCTTCGCGCAGGATCGGGCCGAAGGCATCGCCGAGCATATCCTCCATGGTCGGCTGGCCGATGTGAACCCGTGGGGAGTTCGGCTCCTTATCGATACGCGCCGCGCCGGGGCTCAGCGTGAGGAACACGCGAAGTAGGGCATTGAGAACCTCGATCCCCGTTCCTGGATCATTGGTCGCCGGTGCGAGGGCCCGGCTGGCAATTTCGGACAGCGCGATCAGCCCCAGTCGAGGATCCTGGTCGAACGAGCGATGCCGTTCGATGGTGAACGTCTTGACCAGTTCGCTCCGGATGCCGTCGTCGATCTTTCCCGAGACCTGAAGAAGCGTACGCGCGGGATGCATCATCGCGCCAGGCAGGACATCGACATACACCGTCAGGTCATTGCGGTCCGCGATCGTGCCAAGTGCGGTGATGTCGATATGCGTGACATATCCGGTCTGCACCGCGGTGACTGTGACGGCATCGGCAGGGATGGCGACAGCCGCACGGCCGCCAAGATGAGGGTGTGCAGCAAAATCCTGCATTGCCTGGGTCGCGGCCTCCTCGACGCGGTCGATCACATCGGCCATCCGTCCAAACGCCGTGATATGCCCGATCCAGCGCAGCAGCGTGCCGACCACCAGCAGGATGATCAGCACGGTCGCTGCGAACAGGATGATCCGGCCGTCATGGCCATAGGCGCTGGTGTTCAGGCCAACGATCCCGACCATCGAGAAGACGAAGGCGCCGAGGAAGGTCGACAACGCGTTCTGCGATGTCGGATCGCTGACCATCAGCTGGGTCGCACGCGGCGTCGCCAGCTGCGTTGCGGAGGAGTAGGCGCTAACCATTGCGGTCAACGAAAAGGTCGTGACCGCCAGCATGCTCGAGGCCATGATCTGAAGGATCGTGCCGACAGATTGCTGCCCGATATCGGCATCGAACGTGTACGGCAGATACGGCGTGACAAAAGCGGCGAGGATCGCCAGCGCGACGCTGAGCAGGCTGATGATCGCTGCCCGGAACCAGACCTGCCGGACGATCCGGCTCAAAATCCATGACCATTGCGTCATTTAGCGCTCCTTGAGCTGGCTGGTAGCCGAATAGCCACGACGACAACAGCCTGGCGATCCAGCGGCTGCGATCGAACTGTCCGCAGAGCATCTGTGCGAAGCGCAGCAAGCCCTGCGTCGATCAGGTTCAGCGGCTGACGCCGGGAAGATCTTACCTCGTGACGTGGCGCCGGAGCGTGACCTCCTACTCAGCGCAGCTGCGTTGGATCGATCACGACGTGACGGATTTTGGTACGGTTATGCGTGTAGGTGACGTGGACCAGTCCATCGCGCGTCTGGATCACCGCCGGATAGGCATAGCCGTCTGGTAGCGGCTTGCTCTCGAGTGTCAGAGCGTTGCGCCACCGCACGCCGTCGTCGGACAAACCGATGTTGAGCGGCCAGCGTGCGCCATCGCCCGGCCGCTCGGGCAGATGCGCGCTGTGATTGTAGACGATCAACTGGCGCCCATCGCGCAGCGTCACCGCATCGGTACCCGCATTGGGATTGGGGAGGTCGATCGCCGCGACTGGCGACCAGTTGCGCCCGGCGTCGCGTGACCAGCTCATCGCAAGCGCACCCTGCCGCGTCCGCGCCACCAGCTCCAGCCGGCCATCGGGGTGAAACAGGATGCTCGGCTGGATCGCCTCGATGTGCATCGGTGAGGCCACCGCGTCGCCGACCTGCCAGCTTCTCCCGCGATCGGTGCTCCGCTCGATCCGGATCGACCAGATATTGGCCTCTGCGCTGCCTTCCTCGCGGCTCGACGGCGACACCCAGCTGCCGTCGGGCGCAACGACGGGTTTGTTCTTGATCGGTCCCAACACGCCATCCGGCAGGCGCTGCGGCCGACTCCAATGTCGTCCGCCATCAGTCGAGCGGATGACCATGCCCCACCACGCCCGCGGATTCGGCCCGACCTTGTAGAAGAGATGCAGGGCACCGTCTGCAGGCTGAAACAGCACCGGGTTCCAGGTCGGAAATCGCTGACCGTCCGCGGACACTCCATCAGCGACCGCAACCGGGGTCTCCCATCGCGTCGCGCCGCGTCGTGCGAACCAGATACGGACGTCAGGCTGGCTTTCGCCGGAACCGCCGAACCAGGCTGCGGCCAGCGTCCGGTCAGGCAGTTCGACGATCGTCGAGGCATGCGCCTGCGGATAGGGCGCATCGGCATATATGAATTCCGACGATATGATCGGCGACCGAAGCGGGGCCGCAGCGGCCGACGGGGCATGGCCGATCCGGGCTTGCGCCGCGGCGCTGACCGCGAGTGCGATTGCCGCGACCTTCACCATGTGCGCCAGAAATGCCCTGAATTTCATCGCTGTACCCCAACAACGTTGCGGGTACGCGTAGACCCGTATTGCGCGAGCCGGATAGCATGGGGTTTCCAACCGAGCCAATGGCGGCTGATGTGCGCGATGGTTCGTATTCGTGGTCTGCCTGACCATTCGGTTCGGGAGCGCAGCACCCGCGCCATAGTCTAGAAGCGGCGTGGTTCGTGTCCGATCAGGTCGCACGTGCCCCGAAAGCCATAATCACTCATGCCCGTGACCGTGATGCGGCCGCTGCGCCGATCGATCACGAGCCGTGGCTTGTTCAAGCCGTTCAGGCGGTAACTTGCGCGGACCGTATCTGGGCTGACCGACACGTCGTACAAATCCCACCATCCCTGATTGCCACGGGAATTGATCGGCGGGATCAGCGACTTGGGTAGCCGGATACGTCCACCACCGGCCCAGGTCTGTACCATGAGCAAGGCATCGAAGACCTCCTTCCTGGTTTCGGTGTACGTGCCGGACTCGTAGCGGTCACGATCACGGTTCCAGTTCCACGTCGTCCCGCTCGCAAAGCCGGTTTTCGATCCGTCCCCAAAACACACGAGCCCGAGTTCCACGTTTCTGCCATCAACAACAGGTCGTCCCGAAGGATAGCGATCCTGACCGCCGCCGGACCCCGCTGGCGCGCGTCCATAGGCCAGATCGGGGTCGTAGTCGGGACGCGGTCGTGGCGCAGCTTGACCACCATGGCCGGGGTCGGGGCGGAGGTTCGCGGGTTTCCTGCAATCGGGGGAGGTGGTCGGCTGGATGGAATTGTAGCGGCCTTCCATCGTCGCAATGCTCACGCACTGGCGGCGATCGGCGTTCCACCAATAGGTATAGACGCGATCGTCGCCTTGCTCACCCCGGATGTTGACGTAGCCGCGTCGTTGCAACTCCATCTCGGCCTGACCCGCACGGGCGCCTACCATGTCCTCGAGACCCGTGGATTGCGCGTGGGCAATCGCGGGAAGTGCCGAGCCCATGACGAGGGCGGTCATGATCGTGGGCAGGCCAGACGGACAACGCATCGCGATTCTCCCGTTCGTTCGAAATCACCTCATCATCAGTTGAACGATTGTATAAAAAGGGAGCGACGGCGTCCATCGCTGTCAACGGCGTTCGGAGCCCTACTGCCGATGCGAATTGGGGGGGGGCGAGAATCCTCGCTCGGGCCGAAGAACCGCTCGGTCGGTGCTGGTCTTCATAACATACGGCAGGACCCGCAATAGTGCGTCTTCGGCAAGCACTAGGGGGCGGAGTCTAGCACAGGGCAAGCCGTTGCGATCGACGCCCGGATCGAACATGATGCGGCATGGACTTCATGAAGTGGCTCAATTCGCTCGACGAACTTCTGTACGAAGTGATGAGCTGGGTGGTCTTCTTTCCCCTTACCCTTTGGCAGGCGCTCTTTCGACCGATCCGTACGATGGAGGAGATCGAGCGCGAAGCCGTGCTGCCCGACGATGAACGCTACGCGTCGATACTCAGTCCGCCCCTGTTTCTGGCTCTCACGCTGTTGCTGGGGCACAGCGTCGCTACGGCGTTGGGCCAGACCGACGAAATCATCGCCAATCATCATGGTCTGGCCGACCTGGTCAACGACAATGCCAGCGCCCTGGTCCTCCGCGTCGTCGTTTTCGCGGGTTTTCCACTATTTCTCGCAGCCCGCATGGTGCGCCAACGCAGGATCAAGCTCGATCGCAATTCCCTGCAGCAGCCATTTTACGCGCAATGTTATCCGGCGGCCGTCTTTGCGCTGGGTCTGAGCGTCGGCAGCAGTTTCGGGATGGACCATCATCAAGCGACGCGCATGATTGGACATTGGCTCGTCGGATCGAGCATTCTGAACTTCTGGATCGTCGAAACGCGCTGGTTCGCGCAGGTGTTGGGGATCAGCCTGGTGCGCGCGACCTGGAACGTCCTTGTCGGGCTGCTGGAAGGCGCAACGTTTCTAATCGCGGTGGGCTTTTTGTTCACCCGCTAGCGCAGACTTTGCGATCAAGGGAGAACCGCCCGCCCCGCACTTGCCAGGCTGTCCTCTAAGACCTGCGAATGCATGATCACTGCAATGGCGGTTACAGCGCACCTCCCTCGGCCAGCGTCTGGAGCTGATCGGCCATCGCGCCCCAGCCGGCTTCGAAGCCCATCGACCGGTGGCGCTCCCACGCTTCATCGGTCCAATGGCGTGCCGCGGCGGTAAAACGGGTGCCGTCCCCGTCTTGCGCGATCTCGAACAGGCCGACCATGAACGGCCCACTGGGCTGCCAACCCGCTGTAAAAGCATCGGTGAATACGAAGCGGCGGTTAGGCTCATAGTCGAGGACTACGCCCTCGTTAAGGATCTCCTCACCGTCGGGGCCATGCATGACCACCAGGCTACGGCCACCGGGGCGCCATTCGATCTCGCGTGCTTCGGCGCGCCACGGTCGCGGACAGAACCACTCATCGAAGCGATCGACCATCGTCCGCCAGATATCCTCCACGGGGGCGGCGATGCGGCGCTCGACACTGAGTTCACGAATATTGCTCATCGTTTCTCTCCTCGGCACAATAGGGTTACGTAGCGCTTCAGGTGCCGCACGCTCTCGCGCGCCGCTTGCGGATCGCCAGTTGCCTTGGCGACGACGAAACCGCCCTGGAGCACCACTTGAAAGTGGAGCGCGAGGCTCGCTGCATCGACGTCGGCAACGCCATGATCAGCCAGCGCTTCGGCAACGTCGCCTTCGAGCGTGCGCGCATGGCCGACGATTGCCGCCTCAGCAGCGCGCGCAATCGCGGGGTGTGATTGATGCACTTCCTGTGCGAGCGTGCCAGCCAGACAGGTAAAGGCGTCAGTGCCGCCGTCGATCAGCGCCTCGCGCAGGTCAAGATAGCCCAACACGCGCGCCAGTGCCGCGGGTTCGCGATGATAGTCCGCATCGGCGAATAGCGGCGTCGTGATCGCCAGCCAGTGGCCGGCGGCGGCCACCCCCAGCGCCTCCTTGGATACGAAATGGTGGAAGAAGGCGCCCTTGGTGACCCCGGCAGCCGCACAAAGCTGGTCGACGCTGGTGGCCGCAAAGCCGTTGCGGCGGATGAGCGTCACGGCTGCGTCCAGCAGCTTGTCGCGAGCACTATTGGAAGATCCTCGACTCGTCATAATGCAGACATACCAACCGGTCGGTATGCCGGCAAGGATCATCAAGACGGTGTTCGGAAGCGATAGTTGCAAAGGTCGGGATTGAAAGTCGGTGCCCCTATCGAATGGTAGGAGCTGAGGGGGGCGAACGCGTCGCGAATGTCCGGGCCCGGGTCCATGCACCCAGCCGTCGGGACCAGTAGACAGCTCGTACGATTCCGACCGGGATTGCCTGAAACGCTAATCAGCGCAGGTCGCTCTGCTGTTGGGGCCAAGCGCACAAGCAGCCACCTTTATAAGCGCGATAATGGCGGCTGCAGTGCGACCTGGAAGCTCATGGCTAAAGGGCATGGAATGATCAGAATCTATATCTGCTAACTCAGGCCAGTGGCGGATAAGCCGTGTACGTTCGGAAACTTCCCCGATCGACACGGCCTATCCACCCACCGACGTAGCTTACGTCGCCTGGTTCGACGATATCGGCTTGGCGGTGACGTCGAAGCGGTCGGCGTTCATGACCTTCACCCAGGCACGGATGAAGTCGCGCACGAACTTTTCCTCGTGACCGTTCTCGGCATAGACCTCGGCCGTCGCGCGCAACTGCGAGTTCGAGCCGAAGACCAGATCGGTGCGGGTCGCCTGCCACTTCTTTTCACGACCGCCGCGATCATAGCCGATGAACTTCTCGTCGCTCGACGTATCGACCAGATCCCAGAACGTGTCGTTGTCGAGCAGGTTGACGAAGAAGTCGTTCGTCAGTTGCCCCGGACGCTTGGTCAACACGCCGTCGGGCGCATCGCCGAAGTTCGCGCCGAGCACGCGCAGGCCACCGACCAGCACGGTCATTTCCGGCGCGGACAGGCCGAGCAGCGAAGCCTTGTCGAGCAACAGCTCCTCGGTCTTCACCGGGTGACGCGTCTTCAGGTAGTTGCGGAACCCGTCGGCCTGCGGCTCCATCCACACGAAGCTTTCGACATCCGTCCACTCCTGCGTCGCATCGCCGCGGCCGCCAAGGAACGGTACTGCCACGTCGTGCCCGGCGTCGCGTGCCGCTTTTTCGACCGCTGCCGAGCCCGCCAGCACGATCGCGTCGGCCAGCGACATGCTGCCGCGCAGTTCGTTCAGCTTTGCCAGCACCTTGCTCAGCTGCTCGGGCTCGTTGACCGGCCAGTCCTTCTGCGGTGCAAGCGCGATGCGGGCACCGTTCGCACCACCGCGGTGGTCCGACCGGCGATAGCTCGATGCCGAAGCCCAGGCGGTCTTGACCAGCTGGCTGATCGTCAGCCCGCTCGACAGCACGGCATCCTTGAACGCCGCGACGTCAGCGTCCGACGGTACGGTGCCTTCGGGGACCGGATCCTGCCAGATCAGCGTCTCTTCGGGAACCTCGGGCCCAAGGTACCGGACCCGTGGCCCCATGTCGCGATGCGTCAGCTTGAACCACGCGCGTGCGAACGCGTCGTCGAGCGCCGCCTGGTTGTCGCGGAAGCGCAGCGCGATCTCACGGAACTCGGGGTCCACCTTCAACGCCATGTCCGCGGTCGTCATCATCGTCGGCACACGCTTGTTTGGGTCGCGTGCGTCGGGGGCCATGTCCTCCGGTTCCGCGTTGACCGGCTGCCACTGCTTTGCACCGGCCGGGCTTTCGGTCAGCTCATAATCGTATTTGAACAGCAGGCGCAGATAGTCGCCGGTCCACTTGGTCGGGTTGTTCGACCACGCGCCCTCGATGCCCGAGGTCGTGATATGGCCCTGGCCGATCTCCTCGCTGTCGGTCAGCCAGCCGAGGCCCTGCATGTGGACCGATTCCGAAGACGGGGCCTTGAAATGCGGTGCGGCCTTGGCACCGTGCGCCTTGCCGAAGGCGTGACCGCCGGCGGTCAGCGCCACGGTTTCCTCGGAGTTCATCGCCATCCGCTGGAACGTCGCCTTCATGTCGCGTGCGGACATGAGCGCGTCGGGCTCACCACCCGGACCCTCGGGATTGACGTAGATCAGCCCCATCTGGATCGCGGCGAGAGGCCCTTCGAGCTCGGGCATGTCCTCGCTGATACGCGTCTGCGCACCCTCGTTGACCCAGATCTCCTCGGCGCCCCAGAAGGTATCGCCCTCGGAGGCGAAGACGTCCTTGCGGCCGCCGGCGAAACCGAACACCGGTCCGCCCATGCTCTCGATCGCGACATTACCGGCGAGGATGAACAGGTCGGCCCAGCTGATGTTCTTGCCGTATTTCTGCTTGAGCGGCCACAACAGGCGACGTGCCTTGTCGAGGTTGCCGTTGTCCGGCCAGGAATTCAGCGGTTCGAAGCGCTGCTGACCCGACGACGACCCGCCGCGGCCGTCGGTTACCCGGTAGGTGCCGGCGGCATGCCATGCCATGCGGATCATGAACGGGCCGTAATGACCATAGTCGGCAGGCCACCAGGCCTTGCTGTCGGTCATCAGCGCCGTCAGGTCCGCCTTGAGTGCTGCATAGTCGAGCTGCTTGAACGACTCGGCATAGTCGAACTCTTCGCCCATCGGGTCGGGAGAGACGCCGTGCTGATGCAGCATGTCGATCGGCAGCGCGTCGGGCCACCAGTCCTTGTTCGTGCGACCGAGGAGCGAGCGGGCCTTAACCTCGCCGCCACCCTGGGGGCCCATTGGGCAACCGCTTGCCTTAGGCTGTTCGTAATCGGCCATCTTGGCGTCCTCTCCTAATGAGTTTTACCACCGTGCTGGTAAAATGCCGGATCCCGGGTACATTTGTCCAATCGATTATACGGGCGACAGCTATCATCGTACTCGATCACAGAGGGCTGTGAGCGTGTCGTCTGACGGTGCGTACATTCGCGATGATCCGGGTCATCATCATCGTCAGGCCGACGGACGTCGCGGCAACTGATCTGATCAAGGTGTCGCCAAACTTACATTTACTGCGGGTAGAGGATGGGCGTCTTTAGTCTGGTTCAGAGTTTTTCGTCGTGACCGCGTCCCAAGTCCGCCCGATAGATCGTTGGTTCGTCGGCCTCGAAAAGCGCGGCGTGTTCGCAGACCCGGCCAGCCGTGAGGGACGGGACTTCGTCTATCGCCGCAGCGCGGCGGGTGCATCGCAGCAACGTGACCTGCTCGTTCCGGCGTGGACCGAGAGCGCAAGACCGGGCGCTGGCGATCCCCGTCCGCACGACCCGATCAATCCGCAATACGACCCGGCAACGCCTTCGGCACCGGCCCCGATGCAAGGACCTCTGCAATGAAAACCGCGATCTACAAATTCCTGGGCGGCACGGCGTTTGCTGGCGCAATGCTCGCGGTCTGCAGCACGCCCGCTGCAGCGCAGGAGGCGCGCAATGTCATCCTCTTCCTTGGCGATGCGGGTGGCCTGTCGACGCTCGGCGCCGCTGGTATCCTGGCGCACGACCGGCCGCAATCGCTGTTCATCCAGTCGATGCCGAACGTCGCGCTGTCGGATACGTCCGCGCTCGACCGATGGGTGACCGATTCCGCGGCCGGGATGACCGCGATCATGACGGGGCACAAGACGAACAACGCGATGGTATCGACGACGCCCTCTGGACCGGGCGGCCGCGCGATGCCGGTCAAGACCCTTCTCGAATATGCCGAGCA
Organism: Sphingomonas sp. PvP018; assembly: GCF_017876865.1. Lineage (NCBI taxonomy): Bacteria > Pseudomonadati > Pseudomonadota > Alphaproteobacteria > Sphingomonadales > Sphingomonadaceae > Sphingomonas > Sphingomonas sp. PvP018. Next base: position 3,210,313 of record NZ_JAGIOU010000001.1, read on the forward strand.
GCGCGGGCTGTCGACGGGTGTCGTCACCAACATGAACATCTGGGACGCGACCCCGGCCGCGACCTTTGCGCATGTCGCCGCGCGCGCGGACAAGGGCGAGATATTCCGCCAGATGCTCAAGCCCCGCTTCGGCGACGGCGTCGATATCCTGATCGGCAAGGGCCGTGCCGACGCCGTCGCGACATTCGCCGGCCCGGGCACGAGCGCCGAACAGGCGTTCAGGACCGCCGGCTACCGCTTCGGCGAGGATCCCGCGCTGGTCGCCCAGGCACCCCGGACCGCGGTGCTGCGCGATGCCGACTTCGCGCCGCTTCCCGCCGTGGAGGCGACCGTCGCGCAGCTCGCCCGCAACCCGAAGGGCTATTTCCTGATGGTCGAATGGGACATGCACACCGACGACCCCAAGGCAGGCCTGCGGCATGTCGTCGAGATGGACGACATGATCCGCCGGATCAGCGCGGTTGCCGGCAAGGACACGCTGATCCTGTTCACCGCGGACCACAGCTTCGGTCTGCGAATGACCGGCGGCAAGCGCGCGACGCCGCTCGCGACGCAATATGATCCCGATGCGAAGTCGGTGATCAGCGTCGAACCCGGCCATACCGGCGAAGAGGTCGTCGTCGCCGCGAGCGGCCCCGGTGCGGACAAGGTCCGGGGTTTCATGCCCAACACGCGGCTCTTCGACATCATGCTGTCGGCATTCGGCTGGAAGAAGGACAAATGATCAGCCCTCAACCTGCCTGACGGCTTTTCCTCTCTCGGATCGCGACCCTGATGACGAGGGACTAGAGGCCGAAAGCGGTCAGCCCAACGATGAATGAATGTACGAAGCTGGGGCGTGGGGTGAGGGCGCGCGTGATGTCCGGCAATGCGTCGTCATGCCTTATCCTCACCTCTGCAGCCGGCCCGAGCTGTCCTGCAACAGCCAGAAACGGGTATAGCGTTGCAGGCGCGGGAGAATGATCCACTGCAGGGTCGCGGTGAGCAGCAGGGACGAGGGCAGGAGTTGCAGCGGCAGTGGTGCGTCCTTCAACACCGTGCGAACCAACATGCTGATGAGGAGGAGGACCGGGAACACCGTCAGCCATGTCGTCACGAACCGCTTCCACTTGCTGGCACTCGCATCGCTCGGCAGCTCGAAGGTGACGCCGTCGCCAGTTTCGAGCTGGCGGAGCGCCGTGGAGAAGCGGTCCGCGACAGCGACATGCGCGCGCATCCTGGGGTCGTCATGCCATGCATCGGCTGCGGCGCGATCGTCGAAGCGAAAGAGCAGGTGCTGAAAACCGGCGGTCTGACCGAGCCGGATCGCAGCCCGATACCCCGGCGCCGCACGGGCGTGCCGGTTCAGTTCCTCCACCCAGCGTTCGAAATCCTGCTCGTGGCCGGCACGAATGGCCCGGCTGGTGATGATCGTGGCGGTCTGGTCAGGATCGATTGGCATAATGGCGAGAACAGACGAGGCGGCCGGTACGTTGCGCGGCCGCTTCGTGCATTTCGCCCGTGTCGACCCGCATCAGGACAGGCCTGTCAGCTTCAGCGCCTGACAGATCGTATAGCGCGTCACCGGACCGCCACGAGCCGCCGTGAGACCAGAAGCACTGCACGCGGCGATCAGCGCGCCAATCGTCGGGCGACCGTCACGATCGCCGCCGTCGCGGCGATAGGCGGTGATCGCATCCTGGATGCACCGGATCACCGGTTCATTCCGTTCATAAGCCCGGGCGCGGCGATCGCCATGCCGGAGCGCCAAATCTGCAATGCCATCCATCATCGTCGACGGTCGATAACCGATTATCGCGACGGGATCATCATCGTCCGACACAGGGCCAGGGCGTGCGGCCCGTGCCATGATCAGAACGGCGTTGAAGGTTTCCGCGCGACTTTATAATGGCACCGGACCGGTTACTTCGGTCACCTCGCGCCCGGCAATCGTGCCCGGCAGCCCGCATGCAGGCAGAGCGTCAGGGTCTTACGTCACAATGAATTATCGCCATTCCTTCCATGCGGGCAACAGTGCCGATGTCGTGAAGCACAGCCTGCTGATCGCGCTCGTGCGGGCCCTGCAGCAGAAACCGGGCGCGCTGACGCTGATCGATACGCATGCCGGCTGCGGGCTGTACGACCTTGACGGCGAGGATGCGCAACGCACCGGCGAGTCCCTACAGGGCGTGCTGCGGGCCTTTGCCGAGCCGAACCCCTTGCTGGACGACTACCGCGCCGCGGTACAGGCGGTGAATTCCGGGACCGAACCGCAATTCTACCCCGGCTCGCCGCGGATCCTCGCGCAGCTTCTGCGCCCGCAGGATTTGCTGATCCTGAACGAGAAGCACCCCGAGGACGCCTATACCCTGCGCGGGGTGATGCGCGGCACGCCCGCTGCGGTGCACGAGCGCGACGCCTATGAGCTTTGGCTCGCGATGCTGCCGCCCCGCACCGCGCGTGGCGTGGTGGTGGTCGACCCGCCGTACGAACAGCCCGATGACCGCGACCGTATCACCGCGACCCTCGCCGCCGCGCACCGCAAATGGGCGCATGGCGTGACGGTGATCTGGTATCCCCTGAAGGACCGCGCCGCGCATACGCGGTGGACGGGGCAGTTGCGCAGGCTTGGTATCCCCAAAGTGCTGGGGGTGGAGCATTGGCTGTACGATGCCGATCAGTCCGGCATCTACAACGGCGCGGGCCTGTATATCGTCAACCCGCCTTACGCCTTCACGCAGGCGCTGCCGCCCATGCTCGAAGCGCTGCGCGCGGTGCTGGCGCCGGAAGGGCATAGCGGCGAGATCACCGCCGCGTGGCTGGGCGATTAGCGTAAACCCGCATCGCCCCGCTCTGGCCGGCTGCAAACGGCCGGGCTGCCAACGTCAAAAGACCGGACGCTCTGGCAGGCAATTCGCATCGTCGAGAGCGGCCGTCCGTTGAGTACGATCATTCCCGACTCTCCAGCTCCGGTCGGCGATTTCGCGAGATCTATTGGGACCAGTAATCCGTGCCGCCCGGGGGCGCCAAGCTGCTGACGGTTCCGAAGCCGGCCTCAGTTTTGTCGTTGCCGAAGCGCGGGGGTTACGATCGTACGGCGAGATCGTTATAGGTCCGTAATGAAGATCGCTGTAATTTCCGACATTCACGGGAATGTCGCTGCCCTCGACGCAGTTCTCGGCGACATCGCCACCCGGGACGTGGACCAGATCGTGAACCTCGGGGACATTTGCTCAGGGGGCCTATTCCCGCGGGAAACAGCCGATCGACTGATGCCTCTGGGATTGCCGACTATACGCGGCAATCACGAACGTCAGATCTCGGAGCAACCTCGTGAGCGCATGGGACTGTCCGATCGCCACGCCTTCGACCAGCTGAGCGCTGAACAGTATGCGTGGCTGACAGCATTGCCCACGACCATGCGCCTGTCCAAAGATGTGCTGCTTGTTCATGGCACGCCGGACAGCGACCTGAGGTATTTTCTAGAGACGGTGACGGAGGCGGGGCTTCGTCAGGCCACTCGCGAGGAAGTTCGACACCGTGCGGGAACTGTCGATGCGGCCGTGATCCTCTGCGGCCATACGCATCTCCAGCGGGTGATGACACTCGACGACGGGCGCATCGTCATAAATCCGGGAAGCGTCGGCCTTCCGGCATATGACGATGACCGACCCCACGCTCACCTAGTCGAAAGCGGATCGCCGCATGCGCGCTATGCCGTCTTGTCGAACGAAGGTGATGGCTGGGTGGTAGAGTTTCTGTCCGTCGATTATGATTGGGAACAAGCGGCCCGTGATGCCGAGGCGAATGCCCGTACCGACTGGTCCAGACCTTTGCGAACCGGTCGGGTCTAGCACGAGGGTATCGTATTTCTCGATGCGAAGTGCGTTTCGGGAAACCGTGTCGCTTCTCGAAATCCGGTCCTTGAAGGAACGGCATCAGCGCCGAGCCTCCCGAAAGCCAATTTTCCGCAGTCGCCGACCAAGCGTCACGTGTGAGCTCGAAGCCCTCAACGTTACCGGCATCATCGTCAGGCAGCGTATGCGCCGCCGGGTTATTGGTCGCGTCTTGAAGCCTGGCACCGAAGACATATCGCAGGGTCGGGTCCGTTGCCGGGGATGCGTGTTGGGTCCATCGTTCTTCCTTTTCTGCCCTGCGGGAACTTACGAGCATTCGTTGACGCCATCGACGTATCTGGCCGTCAATGCTCTGACTTGGCTGAGAATTTTGTACGTAAACATGTCAAAAATTATGACATATTCGTTCGACGGCATGAGCACGGCGCTACGGGAATAATTGCGATGATGGTTGCGGCGGCAAACCGATAAGCAACATTCGCTAGGCAAGATTTCGAAAATATGGTGTGGATACGGCAACGTCGAGGAATGCCACGGCAATCATCGACCCTACGTCTTGATCGAGGAATCCAATGCGCGCGTCAGTGTTACAGGCGTCCGCTGCGGTCGGAACCGCCCTGCGCGGCAAGCATCCGAACGCCCCGATGCCTGCTCGCCAAAGCAGCGTGCCGACACCGAGGGGCCGCTCCGGGTTGCGAACCGCCACGGGCGACATTCACGAACGCCGGCATCGTCATCCCGTGCTTTCGCGTCGGGCGGCAAGCACGGCCGACCGGGACGAATCTCGTCTGCTTCTCGGCCACACATACGGTTTCCATACCGTCGTCGACCCCATGCTCGGTGTCGGCGGTGGACTGACCGGCTGCCTTGTCTGGGGCCTGCCCGAAGTAGGACTGAGTGCCGGTGACCGGAGCCGGTGTGCCGTCGGGCTGGACACCAACCTACCCGACGCTGCCGTGCAGGACCTACCTGCTGCAACGGCAACGGCGCTGTCGATGTTTGCGGCGTATGAGGGATGGATGCCGGCATGACGCAGCAAATGGACGGTGCCGTCGATCTGACCAACTGCGATCGCGAGCCGATCCATATTCCCGGCTCGATCCTCCCCCATGGTGCGATGCTCGTGGTCGATCCTGCAACGATGCTGGTCGAGCAGGTCGCAGGCGACACCCTCGGCCTGTTCGGCAGGGATGCGGCGTCGCTGACCGGGCAGGACCTGGCGGGCTTGTTGAATGCCGAGCAGCTTCAGCGGCTGCGCGAGTTGCTTCAAAGCTCCAGCCTCGCGCGCCCGCGTCACCTGCTGGATCCGTTGCTGCGGGTCGTCCCCGACCGCGCGATCGATGCCAGCGTCCATCTGAGCGATGGCGCGCTGGTGATCGAGGTCGAGGATGCCGACCTGAGTGACCGTCATGCCGTCGATCCGCTCGCCTGTGTCCAGGAAATGTTCGACGGACTTGGCGACGCTCCCGATCTCCAGGCCTATTGCCAACTGGCTGCCGAGCGGGTGCGGGCGGTCGCGGGCTACGACCGGGTGATGGTCTATCGCTTCATGCCCGACGATTCAGGCTGGGTGTTCGCCGAAGCCCGGCATGACGACATCACGCCATTCCTCGATCTGCACTACCCCGCGTCGGATATCCCGAAACAGGCCCGCACGCTGTATTTGACCAGCTGGCTGCGTCTGATCACCGAAGTCGATTACACGCCCGCGCCGCTGCTGCCGTCGATCAATCCGCGCAGCGGCCTGCCGCTCGACATGAGCTACGCGACCCTGCGTGACGTTTCGCCGATCCACCGGGAATATCTGCGCAACATGGGCGTCGACGCCTCGATGTCGATCTCGATTATCTTCGAAGGCAGGCTTTGGGGGCTGATCGCCTGTCACCATCATACGCCGCGCCGCCTGCCGCGTCATCTCCGCGGCGTCTGCGAGCTGTTCGGATCGATGTTCTCGCTGCAACTGGAAGTGCGGCTGCGCGCCGAGCAGCTCGAGGCCCGGTTGCTGTCCCGCAAGGCACTGTCCGGCATCATGCACGCGCTGGCGAGCGAGGATGATTACGGGGCCGGGCTGGTCGCGCAGCAGCAGCAGCTACTCGACTACATAGAAGCGGGTGGTCTTGCGCTGCGGGTGGGGCAGACCCGTGGCGGCGTCGCCATCCGGGTCAACAGCGGCATTACCGCGCTCGGCAATACACCCGATGACGCCCAAATCGCGGCCCTGACAGACTGGCTGACCCTGCGCATGGGCACGTTCGAAGGGGTGTATGCTACGGATCGGCTGGGCGAAGATTATCCGCCGGCCAAGGCCTATGCGGAGATCGCCTCCGGGTTGCTTGCCGTGTCCGTGTCGCGCGAACCGCGCGACTTCGTGCTGTGGTTCAGGCCCGAGGTCGTCGAGACCGTGCAATGGGGCGGCGATCCGAACAAGCCGATGGAGGTCGGTCCGAACGGCATCCGGCTGACGCCGCGAAAATCCTTCGAGGCTTGGACCGAAACCGTGCGCGGCCGGTCGACCCCCTGGTCGCCGTCCGACAACGATGCCGCGTTCGACCTGCGGGTGTCGCTGCTAGAGGTCGTCCTGCGGCGGATCGATGCTGCCGCACGCGAACGGCTGCGCGCCTGGCAGCAGGAACAATTGCTGATGGCCGAACTCGACCACCGGGTGAAGAACACCTTGGCCAGCATTCAGGCGATGGTGGCACAGACAAGCCGAAGTGCGTCCTCGCTTGCTGCTTTCACCCACGGGCTCGACCGGCGGATCCGGTCAATGTCGCGCGCGCACAGTCTGCTGACGCAAAGCCGATGGGAAGGCGTGTCGCTCATCGTGCTGATCCAACAGGAGCTAGACGCGTATCGGGCGGAGCATGCGAACGTCACGATCACCGGTCCGGATGTCATGCTTCTCCCCAAAGCGGCACTGGCGCTGTCGTTGGCGATCCACGAGCTTGCCACCAACGCCGGCAAATACGGGGCCTTGTCGGCCGCCGGCGGTCATGTCGACATTCGTTGGCAGTTTGACCCGCAGGCTGGACTGGAGCTGCGATGGCAGGAAAGCGGCGGTCCTCCGGTCAGCAAGCCCACACGGCGCGGTTTCGGATCGACCTTGATCGAGCGGGCCTTGGCGCTGGAAACGAGCGGATCTTCAACCCTGACGTTCGACCCGGGCGGGGTGGCGTGCGCGATCGTCATGCCCGCGTCGGTGGCGCAGTCTGGCGGCACCGCCTCCCACGCCTCTATCGTCCATGAGGCTCCTGCGAAAGTCACAGACATTCCTACCGACAACCCGCCGCGCATCCTGATCGTTGAAGATTCAGCCATGGTGCTGATGCTCATCGAGGATGTGGTCATCGATCTGGGCTGGGACATCGTCGGTCCCGCGATGCGGCTGCCGGAAGCCTTAAAGCTTGCTTGCGAGGCGGCGATCGATGCCGCGCTCGTCGACGTCAATCTCGATGGCGAAATGTCATGGGATGCTGCTGCCATCCTCCAAGATCGCAAGATCCCGTTCGTCTTCACCACCGGCTACGACAGCGCCACCGTCCTGCCGGAGCGGTTCGCCGGCCATCCCGTGCTCAACAAGCCGTTCTCGGCCGAAGACGTTGGACGCACGTTGCAAACCTTGTTGAGCCGGCACTGAGCGTGCCGCAGGTGAATGCCGGGCAGCGTATACTGATCGACCATGCCTGGCCGCGACCGGTTGCGGACGTTCGTTCATGCTTGGCGACACCGTTGAAAAATGGCTGGCATCCAACGATGATCAACTGCGGTTCCTGCGATTGCTCTCTTTGCAGCAAGCGCAATGTCACAACCGTCCGGTCGCGCGACCGCTTACGCTTCATCGACGGCGTGACACCTTCTTGAGAGCTCGCGACAATGTGTCGATCGAATAGGGCTTATGCACCAGTTCGAACCCGTGCGTACCGCTTTGTGCCAGAACTTCGCTGTACCCGCTGGTCAACACGACCGGCAGCTTTGGATAAAGGCGGCCGATCTCCTGGCCCAGCTCGATACCGGACATGCCGGGCATCATCACGTCGGAGAAGACGATGTCGAACCTGCCTGCATCTGTCGCCAGTTCGGCGAGTGCCTTGGAGGCGTCCATCGCCAAGACGGTGTGATAGCCCAACTCTCCCAACGCCTCGGTCGCGAACATGCCAACCTCGGCATTGTCCTCGACGACCAGCACACAGGCGCCTTCGCCGAGCGGCAGGGAGTTGTCGCCTTCTTCGGCCGCTCCGCCGTCCAGCCCGTCAACCCGGGGTAGGAACATGGTGAACGTTGCGCCTTCGCCTTCGTCGCTTGTGACGACGACGCCCCCGCCGGACTGCTTCGTGAAACCGAAGACTTGGCTGAGGCCAAGGCCTGTCCCTTCGCCTACCCCCTTGGTGGTGAAGAACGGTTCGAAGATCCGTTCAATGTTGTCGGCTGGAATACCGGGACCGCTGTCGGTCAGGGAGACCGTCACGAACTCGCCCGGCGTGGCCGGATGCGACCGTATGGCGGGCATGCCGGAGGCTGCCGCCACCACGATGGACAACTCGCCCGCGCCGTTCATGGCATCGCGCGCATTGACCGCCATGTTGACGATCGCGGTGTCGAACTGGCTGCGGTCCGCGTCGATGTAGCAAGGCTCCGTCGGCAGCCGATGCGATACCTTGATGCGTGCGCCCGTCAGCGTCCGCACCATGTCGCTGACCGTCCGCACGCTTTCTGAGACATCGAAGACTTCGGGCTTGAGCGACTGGCGGCGCGCGAATGCGAGCAGCTGGTTGGTCAGTTTGGTCGCGCGTTCGGCGGTGTCGGAGATCGCGTCGATATAGCGCTGCCGGCGTTCGTCGGAGAGACCGGGGCGGCGCAATAGGTCGATGGAACCCCGGATGACCGTCAGCAGATTGTTGAAGTCGTGCGCCACCCCACCGGTGAGTTGCCCGATTGCTTCCACCTTCTGCGATTGGCGCAACGCGTCCTCGGCCTGGCCGAGGTCGGCGGTTCGCTCGGCAACGCGCTGCTCCAGCGTTTCGGCGAGCGCGCGGAGATCGGCGACAGCACGGTCGCGCTCCGCTGCGATGCTCCGCCGTTCCTCGACGTCGATCAGGACCCCGGGAAAGCTCAGCGGCGTTCCGTCGGGTGCATGGTCAACCCGACCGTTCGCCTCGATCCAATAATATCGACCGTCAGCCCGGCGGACCCGGTATTGATGCGCATAGGACCCACTGCGGGCGATTACCGCGTTGATGGCCTCCGTCAGCCCTGCCTGATCGTCGGGATGTACCGTTGCTGTAATCTGCGCGAGCGGAATGCCGGATCGGCCGAGCGCCGGATCAAGGCCGAAGGCACGCGCGAATGCCTCGTCTACGGTGAACTGATCGCTTGGCAGGTCCCAGTGCCAGGTGCCGATGATGGCGCCGGCTTCCAGCGCGAGTTTCACCCGCTCGACGTTCTGACGCGCGACGGCTTCACTGACACGCAGGCGTTCCTCCGCTTCTCGGCGGGCGGTCACGTCGTTGAAAATAATTGCGATCTGTCGATCTGCGGGATCGCCAACCCTTACTGCCCGTACGTCGAACCAGCGCTGGAATGCTTCGGCATAATTCTCGAAATTGGTTGCTTCACCGGTCTTGGCCACATGCCCGTATGTCTCGAACCAGAACTGCTCCAGGTCAGGCGCGAACTCCGTGACCCACTTGCCGCGCAAGTTGACTCCGGACTGGCGTTCAAAGGCGGGGTTGGCTTCGACAAACCGGTAATCGACGGCTTTGTCATCCTCGTCGAACTTGACCTCGACGATGGCGAAAGCCGCATCGACCGTGTCGAAGATTGTCTGGAAGCGCTGCTGCGCTTTCCGGAGCGCTTCGCCGGCAAGATGCTCTTCAGTACGATCACGCAAAACCTTGACGTAACCGGTATGGCGGCCGGCCGAATCCCGGAGCAGCGATAACTCACCGCTGGCCCAAAAAGGCTCGTCACCCTTGCGCACGTGCCAACGCTCATCAGTGGCCCGCCCCGTCTCACGGGCGCAGGCCATCTCCTGCACCGGCACCCCGGCGGCACGGTCTTCATCCGTGAAGAACAGGAAGACGCTTTGACCGATCACCTCGTCTTCCGACCAGCCCAGTACCCGTTCCGCGCCATAGCTCCATTCGATGATACGGCCTTCAAGATCGCAGGCTACGATGGCGAAGTCCTGTGCGCTATCGACGATCGCCCGCTGGCGCGCTTCAGCTGCAATCAGCCGTCCGGTTGCAACACGCTGCTCAAACTGCACCATGACCTGTCGCGCCATTACGCGGATCGTCTGCTTCTGAACCTCGGTCAGGTCGCGGGGGCGATAGTCCAGAACGCAGAGCGTGCCGATCGGAAAGCCATCAGGCGACTTCAACAGGGCGCCAGCATAGAAGCGCAGATGCGGCTCACCCGTGACCAGGGGATTGCAGTCGAACCGTGGGTCGTCTGTCGCATCGGGGACGAGCAGGAATTCATCCTCGAGGATCGCACGCCCGCAGAAAGACGTCTCCAACGGCGTCTCACGGACGCCAAGCCCGACTTCCGCCTTGAAGAACTGGCGGCCGTCCCCGATCAGATTCACGATCGCGATTGGCGCGTCGCAGATCGCCGCCACCAGTTCGGCGATCTCGTCGAACGCCGCCTCGCGCGGAGTGTCCAGCAGGTCATATTCTGCGAGGGCAGCCAGTCTCTGCTTCTCGTGCGCGGGCAGATCGGTCATCGGACTCCAAAGGTTTAGCGGATCACTGTGCTGTAGCATCGTCACCGCCAAGCTCAACGTTGGTCGTTCTTAAACTGTCGAAACTGGCCAGTTGTGATCCCCGCAGCGGCGCATGCTCTTTCCCGTTCCTCGGCGATGGCTCCATGATCTGAATTTCCTGCATCGCGACCGCTGCGATCACTGAAAGATCCGATGACAGGGAACCTCGGCATGCCTCTCACGTATGTTGGTTAACGAGTATATCGTGGGATTGGGACGAGGGGTCGATGACTGAGACTGGAAGAGTTGCCTATCATCGCGACCGGGCTGAGCAAGAACGAAGGCGCGCGAGCGAAGCAATCGATGACCGCAGCAAGAATGTTCATATCGAACTGGCCCTGGCCCATGGAAAAGCGGTCGTTCTTGGCGGGCATCGTCTTCGCGCAGCGCACGACCGGTGATGCGAGCCGAAGAGGCTTGACGGTATAACTCTCGGACGCTCGCGCAAAGAGCGCTGATCATGCGGCGACTGAGAGCCCGCCCGAACGGAATGCCGGTGTTCGCCCAGGTTGCCTTTTCCAAGTACAAGCGGTTGTAACACGAGATCAGGCAGCGAATGCTGTCCAGCCTATCGCATCGGAATAGGTGTCGATCCGGCGCGGCATGAACGATCGGCGACGCTGGAGCCGCGACGATGGATTCGAAGCTGGACAAGTCTGCGCTCGCTACGCTGGCATCGGGTGTCTTGGCGAACCTGCTGGTCTGTCTGACCGTGTGGATGGCGATGTTCGCTAGAACGCTGTCGGGCAAGGTCGCCGTGATCATAGGCCCCGTCGCCATCTTCGTCGCCGCGGGCTTCCAACATTCCATCGCCAACATGTCCCTGCTGCCAACCGGCTGGTCAGGTGAGCGTCTGATCGCCTCCCGCGGTGAGGTGAGCCCAAGGGAGGGCAGGACCGACGGGCACAATTCCGCAGGGGTTGAGGTCGCGGTGGCTGGCGTAGTAATGCGTCTTGATGTGATCGAGATGCACCGTCGCGGCGATGCGCGGATCTGCCAGCATCCGTGCGACGTAAGCGTCCAACGCCGGATAGTCGGAGATGCGGCGCACGTTGCACTTGAAATGAAAGTGATAGACCGCATCGAAGCGGACCAGCGTGGTGAAGAGCCGGATATCGGCCTCCGTCATCGCCTCGCCCACCAGCCAGTCGCTGCCGGACAGCCTCTCTTCCAGCCAGTCGAGCGATTCGAACAGCGGGCGCACCGCCGCCTCGTATGCGTCCTGCGTCGTCGCGAAGCCGGCCTTGTACACGCCGTTATTCACCGTGTCGTAGACGCGGTCGTTGACCTCATCGATCTGCTGGCGCTGGGCCTGAGGATAGAGGTCCGGTCCGGATCCGGCGAACGCCGCGAGCATCCGGATGATGTCCGCCGATTCGTTCGACACGATCGTGTCGGTCTCGCGATCCCACAGGACGGGTACGGTGACCTTGCCGGAATAATCCGGCCTGGCGCGGGCGTACAACTGCCACAGGAACTCGGCGTCGTGCAGCAGGTCGCCACTACCGCCGCGGCTCGTGCCGAAGGTCCAGCCATTGTCCAGCATGACAGGGTCGACCACCGAGACACCGATCGCGTCGTCCAGCCCGTACAGCGCGCGCACGATCAGCGTCCGGTGTGCCCAGGGGCAGGCATAGCTGACATAGAGGTGATACCGACCGGGCGTCGCAGGATGGCCGGGCTGTCCGTCCTGGCCGGGGCTCCCCATCGGGGTCAGCCAGTCGCGAAAGCCCGCATCCTGCCGTTCGAACGCGCCGCCCTTGCTGTCTTCCGTCACCTTGCCCGCGTGCCACGCACCGTCGATCATTCTACCCATGTCATCCCTCCGTCGAAATCGGACCTCAAGCAAGATCCGCCACCGTTTCCCGTCACGAACGACCAACGGCTCTTTTCGTCCCATGCGATGCCTTTGGCGGCGGGTTCGGGACTGGTCGCCCCGGCTCAGGCAAACAGCGGCCGCAGGTCGATGGTCGCGTCCACCACGCCGGTCGCCTGGTCGTTGCGGAAGGGATAGGAGCGTGCAGGAGCGGTAGGAGGTTCTTGAATGGCAAAGCATGGTCGGATGGCAGGGATGGCGGCTGGGTTGATGATCCTCGCGGCGACGGTCGAGGCTGCCGCACAGCCTCGCGTCGAGCGCCTGACAGAGAGGCCTGTCGCGCTGACGCTGTTGCCGGCCACAATGCATGGCCGTTTCGAACGGAAAGGCGCCGGCTTTGTCCGCCAGTGGCCGGGCAGTTATGCCGAGACGGCGTTTCGGGGCTCGGCGGTATCGTTCGACGTGGGGCCGGGCGAGGTGGCACTCCACGTGCGCGTCGATGGACGCACGATCACGACGCTCGTCAAGCCGGTCCCGGGCCTGTACCGCGTCGCCGGGATGCCCGTCGGGCGCCACGTGTTGCGCATCGAGGTCGCTTCGGAAAGCCAGTCCGGTCCGACCGGCATCGGGCCGTTCTTTGCCGAGCGGGGGACTGTCGGAGCGAGGTTGGAGCAGCGCACGCGGCAGATCGAGTTCGTCGGCGATTCGCACACCGTCGGCTATGGTGTGACGTCGCCCAAACGCGAATGTACCCAGGACGAGGTCTGGGCGACGACGGATACGTCGCGCGGCTTTGGCGCGCTGCTCGCACGCCGCTACGGCGCGGATTACGCGGTCAATGCGATCTCCGGGCGCGGGGTGGTGCGCAACTATGGCGGGTTCGCGGCAGACACGCTGCCCGAAGCCTATCCCTTCACCCTGTTCGATCATCGATCCCGCGCCAACGCGCCCGGCTGGCATCCGCAGGTGATTATCGTCTCGCTCGGCACCAACGATTTCACCACACCGCTTCACGCCGGCGAAACATGGGCGAACCGCGGCGCCCTCCACGGCGATTACGAACGACGCTATGTGCGCTTCGTGCAGGAGCTCCACGCACGCGATCCACGCGCACAGATCGTGCTGTGGGCCACGGACATGGCCAATGGCGAGATCCAGGCGGAGGTGGCCAAGGTCGCCGCGACCTTGCGCGCATCCGGCACGCCGTGGCTCACCTATGTTCCGGTCAACGGCCTTTCCTTCAGCGGGTGCCACTCGCACCCCTCGCTCGCGGATCAGACCGTGATTGCCGACCGGATCGCGGCGGTGATCGACGCGCGCGTCACGGGATGGGCGCGACGACCCTGATCGATGGACGGCCGGTTCGTCGGGCCGGCAAACGCAATAGGGCGCGGCGCATTATCCTGCTATCGCAGCGGGATGACGATATCGCATCCTGCCCCCACCGATGCCCGTGTCGAGGAACGTGCCGCGGTCGACGCCGCCACCTTTGCCGCCGAGATCGCCCTGCGCGACGCGCCGATCGTGCTGCGCGGCCAGGTCGCGCACTGGGCCAGCGTCCGGGCTGCGGCGGGTGGCGATCGCGCGACGGCGGCGTATCTGACCGGGCTCGGCGATGGCGGCAAGCCGATGGAGGTGCTGATCGGCGGCCCGGCGTTCGGCGGCAAGTTCTTCTATCGCGGCGATAATCTGGAAGGGTTCAACTTTCACCGCGAAAAGGCGCCGCTCAACGTGTTGCTGAGCGAATTGCTGCGCCTGTCGGACGTCCCCGAAGCCGAACGGCACATCCTCTATGCGAACGCAGCGACCGCGCCCGAGCATCTGCCGGGGTGGGCGGCGGCGAACCCGCTCGATCTGCCGATGGGCGGGGCGACGCCGCGGTTGTGGATCGGCAACGGATCACAGACCGCGACGCATTATGACGGGTCGACCAATCTCGCCTGCGTGGTCGCTGGCGAGCGGCGGTTCACGCTGTTTCCCCCCGATCAGGTCGGCAATCTCTATCTGGGGCCGCTCGACCGGACGCTGGCGGGGCCGCCTTCGAGCATGGTCGATCCGCTCGCGCCCGATCTGAAGCAGTATCCGCGCTATGCCGAGGCGCTCGGCCACGCGGTGGTGGCCGATCTGGCGCCGGGCGATGCGATCTTCATCCCGGCGATCTGGTGGCATCACGTCCAGGCGTTCGGGACGCTCAACGTGCTGTGCAACTATTGGCGCGCCTATGATTCCAGTGTGTCGGCGTTCCATGCGGTGGTGCACGCGATGATGGCGGTGCGCGACCTGCCCGCGGCGGAGAAGGCGGGCTGGCGCGCGTGGTTCGAGCATTATGTCTTCGCCGACGAGGCGGCGGCGGCGGGCGATCATCTGCCCGCGCCCGCGCGCGGCGTGCTCGGGCCGGCCAGCCAGGACCGGACCGAGCGGATCCGCGGCTATCTGCTGAAATCGCTCCAGCGCCGCTGAACGTCAGTCGCTGTCGAGATAGGCGGCGACCCAGACGAGCGGCGCGTTCCAGTTGATCGCCACCTCGTTCAGCGCATAGGCGTTGATGTCGTCCGCCCAGCAGCGTTGCGGCGCGCACCGGCCCCTAAGTGTCATGGCGACCGGATCGACCATCGCGCTGTTATTGGGGCCGCCCGAAACCACCCCCGGCGGCGGCGGTGGCGAAGATGCCGACAGCTGATGCGCCCAGAACCGGTGATGCGGGTTGGTCAGCGGCTTCCAGCCGGTCCCCGAGACATAGGATTGGCCCAGCGGATTGCGGCCGAGGATATAATCGGCCGCATCGACGACGCCGGCGCGGTAGCGCGCATCGCCGGTGAAACGCTGTGCTAGGCCAAGCAGCATCGCGCGGTTGAGGATGCTGGAATTCGACCCCCAATTATAGGTCTGCGACGCGTAGGGGATGCGGTAGCCGGTGCGCGTGGTTTCGGCGAGGAATCCGTCGGCGGCAGCGACGATCGCCGCACGCGCACCATCGCGGATCGTCGCGGGCACGCCGCTTGCGGTCGCGAGCGTGATCATGCCGAGTGGTGCGACGCTGGCCCAGCCGGGTTCGCCGGTCGCGCCGGTCGGCAGCGCTGCGCGGTAGGCGGTATCGCCGGTCGTCGCGAACAGCTCGGCTGCAGCCCAGGCGCGTTCGTCGTCGAGCGTCTCGTCGCCATAGCCGCCGCTGCCGGTGAATCCCTGCGCCGCGAAGATCGCGGGGTTGCGCTGCGCTGCGGTCCAGGCGGCGCGCGCGGCGGCAAGGCACCGCGCGGCAAAGGCGGGATCGATCGGCCGCCACAGCCGCGCGGCCTGCGCTGCAACCGCGGCAAGATTGAGCGTTGCCGCGGTCGAGGGCGGGTAGAGGAGCCGCGGTTCCTTGTCGTCGGCGGGTGCGGTCGGCAATGTCGTCCAGCGCGCGTCGGCGACCTTGTGATGCGCCATGCCGCCCGCGTCGACCGGCGTCAGCGCAAGCCTGCCCGAGCGATCATGCGGGCCGACGGGGAGTGCGACGCGGGTGCCCGCGGGGACTTGCATCCGCAGCATCCACTCGACCTCCCACCGCGCCTCGTCGAGCAGGTCGTCGCGGCGGTTGCCGGCTTCTGGCAGCCGCGCCTGACCATCGGCGAACACGCGACGCGCAAGCCCGGTCTCGTAGAGATTCTGCAGCGTCCACACCGCGATGCCGCCGTTGACGACATATTTGCCGTGGTCGCCCGCGTCGTACCAGCCGCCGGTGACGTCGAGCGTATAGGGGCAGCCGGGCCAGACATTGCCCTTCTCGTCCGCGCCCGAAAAACAGGCGGCGACTTCGCGCGGATGGCCGGCCGCGCGCACCCAGCGCTTGCCCACCCAGCGCGCGTCGATCGGCGTGCCGGCGCGCTGCTGGTAGAAGAAGTTGAGCGCGTTCAGCGCGAGCGGGGCGTAGACGTCGCGGCCGACGCGGAAGCGGCCGCTTTCGGTCCCGTCGACGCGTAGCCGGTAGTTGCCCGGGCGGGTGAGCGCGGTGAAGCGCGCGACATGGACATGATCGCCCGACGCCGCGTCGTCACCGCCGACGCTGGTGCGTCCCGTCAGCACGGTCTTGCCGGCGTCGTCGACCACGACCCAGTCGAGCGGCCGAGTCGCGTGATCGGCGACGATCGCAAGCTTGGGGTCTTCGGGACGGAAGCCGAGCTGGTTGAGGTTGATGACGGCCGCGGCAAGGAAGAGGGCGATGGGCATCAGATTGTCCTGTCCTGGCCCAACCGTGCCAGCGCGTCGGCATGGGGGGGCATGTGCGTCAGCGAGGTGGCGACGACGCGTTCTATCTGAGCGAGCCGCTTTGCCGCGATGGCGATCGGCAGCGCGTCGCAGATTGGGTCATGGCCGGTCACGGGTGCGTCCTGTCCGGTCAGCAGAGCAAGCCAGCTGACCTCGTTGAACAGCTCGTCCGCTTCGCGGAAGATGCGTCCGCCGGCGCGGAACAGCGCGAGCTTTTCGGCGAGGCCATCCGGGATCGGCGCCGCCGCGCGCTCGCGCCAGAAGGGTTCGGGACGGGAATTGAGGTGGTAATGGGCGACAAGGAAGTCGCGGATCCGGACGAACTCGCTGGTCATCGTGCGGTTGTACCGGTCGACGATCGCCGGGGCAGGGGGACCGCCCGCCGGCAGCATCCGCAACAGATGCTGAAGCCCGCTCTGCACCAGATGAATGCTGGTCGATTCCAGTGGCTCCATGAACCCCGCCGCCAGGCCGAGCGCGATGCAGTTGCCGCTCCAGAACCGGGTGCGGTGCCCGGTGGCGAAGCGGATCACGCGCGGGTCGGCCAGTGCCTCACCGTCCAGCCCGGCGAGCAGCGTCGCGGTCGCTTCGTCCTCGCTGGTGTGGCGGCTGGAGAAGACATGCCCGTTGCCGGTGCGATGCTGCAGCGGGATACGCCAGCGCCAGCCGGCGGGTTCCGCGATCGCCCGCGTGAGCGCGAGCGGCGCGGCGTCGGCGGCCGAAGGGACCGCGACCGCACGATCGCACGGCAGCCACTGTGACCAGTCGGTCCAGCCCGCCTGCAGCGCGCCTTCGATCAGCAGCGCGCGAAACCCCGTGCAGTCGAGGAACAGGTCGCCCTCGATACGGCTGCCATCGGCGAGATGGATTGCGGCAATTCCGGCGGGGCCACGCTCGACGCGGTCGACCCGACCCTCGCGGCGGATGACGCCGTGCGCCTCGGCCTGCGCGCGCAGGAACGCGGCGTAGCGGCCTGCGTCGAAATGATAGGCATAGCCGATCCGCGACAGCGGTGAATCACCGTTCGCGATCGGGCGCGAGAAGCGGCCGGCTTCGGCGGCGCGGGCTTCGAGCGAATAGGCGCCGAGCGCGTCGGCAGCACCCGCCTGGCGGGCGCGCAGCCACTGCGCGGCGAACGGCACGCCCGCGATGTCGGTCCCGATCTGGCCGAACGGATGGACGTAGGATTCGCCCGGGCGCGTCCAGCCCTCGAAACGGATCCCGAGCTTGTAACTGCCGCCGGTCGCGCGGAGGAAGGCGTCCTCGTCGATCCCGAGCATCGCGTGAAAGGTTCGGATCGGCGGGATCGTTGCCTCGCCGACGCCGATCGTGGCGATGTCGTCCGATTCCACGAGGGTCACGCGCGTCCCGGCCGGGCCCAGCAGTCGGCCGAACGCGACCGCGGCCATCCAGCCCGCGGTGCCGCCGCCGACGATCACGACCGATCCGAGCGTGCCGGTCAAGCGCGCACCCGCGTCGGGCAAATGCGGGCCAGATAGTCCTCGTGCCGGGGCATTCGCGATGCGGCATCGGCGAACATCGCGCGCAGCCGGTCGAACCGTGCATCGACCTCGCGCGCGTCGACCGCATCGGCCAGCCGGTCCCAGCCGTCGGGGACGATGCCCTGGCCCAGCAGCACCGCGACCCAGCTCGCCTCCGCGAACAGATCGTCCTCCCAGCGGAACAGCCGTCCGCGGCGACGCCACAAGGCGAGCTTCTCGCTCAGGCTGTCGGGGATCGCCCGCGCACGCGTCTCGCGCCAGAATGGCGAATCCTCGCGGCGTGTCGCATGGTAATGTAGGATGAGGAAGTCGCGGACCTGGTCGAACTGCGTCGCCGCCAGCCGATTATAGGTGTCGATCTCGACCGGCGAGAAGCCCTGGTCGGGAAACAAGGCGAGCAGTTTCGAGATGCCCGTCTGGACCATGTGGATGCTGGTCGATTCGAGCGGTTCGGTAAAACCGGAGGCAAGGCCCAACGCGACGACGTTGCCGATCCACTGCTTGCGCCGCCGTCCCGCGGTGAAGCGCAGCAGGCGTGGTTCGGCGAGCGGGGTGCCGTCGACCCCGGCGTGCAGCGTCGCCGCGGCCTCGTCGTCCGAACAATGCGCGCTGCTGTAGACATAGCCGTTGCCGGTGCGGTGCTGCAGCGGGATGCGCCATTGCCAGCCGGCCGCGCGCGCGGTCGAGCGGGTATAGGGGGTGATCGCCGCGCCGGCGTTCGCGGTCGGCATCGCGACGGCCCGGTCGCAGGGCAGCCAGTGCGTCCAGTCCTCATAGCCCGCGCCCAGCGTCTGCTCGATCAGCAGGCCGCGGAACCCCGAACAGTCGAGGAACAGGTCCCCTTCGATGACGCGGTCGCCGGCCAGCGTGACGTGGCGGACATGGCCGGTCTCGCCGTCAAGCGCGACGTCGACGACATCGCCTTCGACGCGCGCGACACCGTCGCGCTCGGCGCGCCCGCGCAGGAAGCGTGCATAAAGGCCCGCGTCGAAATGATAGGCGTGCGCCATCTGCGACAGCACCGACGCCGGGTCGGGCGAGGGGGGCATGAACCGTCCCGCGCGCGCGGCGACCGCGCACAGCGAATAGGCCTCGATATCCTCGACGATTCCGGCGGCGCGGCGGCGACGCCAATATTGGTGGAAGCGCACACCCTCGATATCGAAACCGAACCCGCCAAAGGGATGCAGATAGCGTTCGGCGAGCGCACCCCAGTCGACGAATTCGATCCCGAGCTTGAAGCTCCCCGCGGTCGCGGCGAGGAATTCGGCTTCGTCGATTCCCAGCATCGCGTTGAAGCCGCGGATCGGCGGGATCGTTGCTTCGCCGACGCCGACGGTGCCGATCGCGTCGGATTCGACCAGGGTGATGCTCGCCCCGGTCGGGATCAGCCGGGCGAGCGCGGCCGCCGCCATCCAGCCGGCCGTACCGCCGCCGACGATGACGATGTGGCGGACGGGCGCGCCGATCGTCATGCGCGCGCCCGCAACGCGGCCATCGCCTGCGCATAAGGGGGAAGCGCGCGGACCTGCGCGATGACCCGCGCACGCTGCTCGGCCAGATGCCGCTCGATCGCCGCCAGCGGCACTATGTCCGCGCGCGCATCGTAACGGCGCGGCATGAGGCCCATCGCGTCGAACATCACCGCCCAATCCTCTTCCTCGAACGGTTCGTCGTCATACATCGGCAACCGCCCGCGCGCCGCAAACAGATCGTATTTGGCGGCCAGTGGTCCCGGTAGCGATGCCGCGCGGCGGTCGTCCCAAAGCGCGCCGGCGCAACCGGCCACGGCATAATGCGCGATCAGGAAGTCGCGCGCGCCCTGTAACGCCCCGGCCGCGGTGCGGTTGAAGGCGGCGGCTTCGACGGGTGACTGCGGTCCGGCGGGCCAGAGCTGGATCAACTGCGCGAGCGACCGCAGCAGCAGCGTCAGTGCGGTCGGGTGCAGCGGTTCGAGCAGGCCCGCGGCGGCGCCCAGTGCGACGCAATTGCCGCGCCATGCCTTGACCCGCCGCGCCGCGTGGAACGGCTTGCCGGTGCCGCCCATGCTGCACGTCAGTCGGACATCGGCGCCGTCGAGCGGCCAGGTTGCCGTCCAGCCCGTGTCCTGCGCATCGACCTGCGTATAGGGCGGGGGCGCGCCCTGCGCGGGCACCGTCTCGGCATGCGTCCGGTCGCAGGGCAACCAGCCGGACCAGTCCTCGGACGCGGGGCTGGTACGGCTGGCGATGCGCGCGTCGGTTCCCGAACAGTCGAGGACGAGCCAGGGTTGGACTGCGGTACCGTCCGCGAGTGTCAGCCTCTCGACAATGCCGTTCGCTGCGATCTCGGCATCGACGAAGTCCGCGGACGCGCGTTCCGCTCCCGCCCGCATCGCCGCTCCGCGCAATAGCGCTTCATAGGGCGCGACGGGCAGATGCAGAGCATGCGCGATCGGCGCCCCGGGTGCGAACCGGCCCGCCTGTGCGGCGACCGCGGACAGCGCATGATCGGCCAGCCGGACCGGGTGCCCCGCCGCGCGCAGCCGTCCGGCGAGCTGGTGAAACGCGATACCCTCGAGCGGCGCACCGGTCTCGCCATAGGACAGGAACGCCGCCGCGCCGTCGCCCCGCCAGCCGCCGAACGCGACGCCCAGCGCATGGCCGCCGCCGGTCATCCGGACCAGCGTCGCCGCATCGAGACCGAGATCGGCGTGGAAGCCCGCGAGCGCTGGCGGCACCGCGATCACCGGTGCGAAATCACCCAGGCCATCGCCGCCGTTGCCGTCGTCGATCACCACCACGCGGTAGGATTCGCGTGGCAAGCGCCGTGCGAGCGCGGCCGCGGCGATCCAGCCACACAGGTTCGCGCCCAGCACGGCGACCGTGGCTGTCACGCGGCAGCCCCGATCCGTGCAAGATAGTCCGCATGCGTCGGCATCTTCTCGGCGGTGCGGCGGCAGGCGTCGACGACCGCCGCGACGCGCGCGCGCGAGTTCGCGACGGGCAGTGCGGCGACGAGGGGGTGGATTCGTTCGGGCATGATTCGCTGGCCATAATAGACCGCGAGCCAGCTTGCGGGCAGGAACATGCCCTCGCGATACTGCTCGACGATGCCCCGATCGCGAAAGGCGGCGATCTTCCCGGCCAGCGAGGGGGGCAGGTCCATCGTCCGCATGTGGCGCCAGAACGGCGTGTCGTCGCGCTCGGTCGCGCAATAATGAAGAACCAGGAAGTCGCGGACGCGGTCATATTCCAGCGCCATCGCGCGGTTGAATTCCGCGGCATCCGCAGGGTCGAGCACAGCGTCGTTCGGGAACAGCTCGATCAGCTTGCCAATGGCCAGCTGTATCAGGTGGATGCTGGTCGACTCGAGCGGCTCGAGAAACCCGGCGGAAAGGCCGATCGCCACGCAATTGCCGATCCACTGGCGGTGCCGACGCCCGGTGCGGAATCGCAGCATCCGCGGCTCGGCCAGCACCTCGCCTTCGAGATTGTCGAGCAGCACCGCGCGTGCGCGTTCCGGATCAGTGAAGCGGGTAGAGAAGACGTGACCGTTCCCGGTGCGATGCTGCAGCGGGATCCGCCATTGCCAGCCGGCGTCGCGCGCGGTGGCGCGGGTATAGGGGACGAGGGGGCCGGTGTTCGCCGTCGGGACCGCCCAGGCCGCGTCGCAGGGCAGCCAGTGCGCCCAATCCTGGTGTCCCGCCTTCAGGGCGCCTTCGATCAGCAAGGCGCGGAACCCCGAACAGTCGACGAACAGATCGCCTTCGATTCGCCGTCCGTCCGCCAGGCGAAGCGCCGCGATACCGCTCGGGCCCCGTTCGACGTGCTCGACGCGGCCCTCGATCCGCGTGACGCCGCGGGCTTCGGCATAGTCGCGCAGATACGCGGCATAGAGCCCGGCATCGAACTGATACGCATAGGAATAGGTCGACCCGACCGATCGCGGATCGTCGAGCGGCGGCGTGAACCGCCCGGCACGCGCGGCGACGATCGGGAGCGAGCACGCGGCGAGCGCGGGCGTCTCATCCGGCTTGCCCCGGGTCGCGTGGAGCCAATGCTGATGGAATGGCAGTCCGTCGATGTCATGGCCGAAATCGCCGAACGGATGGATGTAGCTGTCGCCGATCCGACCCCAATCGCAGAACTCGATGCCCAGCTTGAACGTCGCCTTGGTACGCCGGACGAAATCGGCTTCGTCGATACCCAGTCTTTGATTGAAGAAACGGATGTGTGGCACCGTGGCCTCACCGACACCGACGGTGCCGATCTCCTCGGACTCGACCAGCGTGATGTCGGCCAGCCGTGCCGCGGACGGCGTACCGGTCGTTAGGCCGACCGTCGCCGCGGTCATCCAGCCTGCGGTACCGCCACCAACGATAACGATGCGTAGCCGAGCACGTTCGTCCAATTCCACCCCCCGGCTATGTTGCAATCATGCAACAAGCCTAGCAATTCACTAAAAAACCGTCCGATTCAGTCTAGGCCGAACTTATCCCTCTCGCTACCAAACATTGTAAGAAAAAAGCGCTTACAAATGATAGCGCTAACACAATGAGGGGATGCCGGGAGTCATGGCCAAGTTCGAGATCACACGCGCCGCGCGTCGCGGGAACCTCCTCAAAGGTGGTGCCTCCCTGCTTGCGCTGTGCCTGGCCGCCGCGCCAAACGGCGCTCTGGCCCAGCAAGCCGATGCCGCTGCCGGCCAGACCACGCTGACGCCGAACGCGGCCGGGCGTACCGCATCTTCTGATCACGCTTCGGCGACCGTGGCCGGGGCGCCCCAGGCGGGCGCGGCACAGCCCTCCGCCAACGGGCAGGTGCCCTCGGGCGGTGCCGAGGTGACGCAGGCCGAGCAGTCGACCGCGACGCCGCAGGACGAAGCCGCCGATCAGGACATCGTCGTCACCGGCATCCGCCAGAGCCTGAAGAGTGCTCAGGCGATCAAGCGCAATTCCGAAGTCGTGGGCGATTCGATCTCGTCCGAAGACATCGGCGCGCTGCCCGACCGGTCGGTCACCGAAGCGCTGCAGCGCGTGCCTGGCGTGTCGATCAGCCGCTTCTCGGCCGGTGCCGATCCCGATCACTTCGCGACCGAAGGGTCGGGCGTCACCGTCCGCGGCCTCAGCTACACGCGCTCCGAGATCAACGGCCGCGATTCGTTCAGCGCGAACAACGGCCGCGGCCTGTCCTTCGCCGACGTGCCCGCCGAACTGCTCGGCGGCGTCGACGTGTTCAAGAGCCCGTCCGCCGACATGATCGAAGGCGGCATCGGCGGCTCGGTCAATCTGCGCACGCGCCTGCCGTTCGATTCCACCGGACTGGTACTGGGCGGGACGCTCGAGAACAATTACGGCGATTTCGTCAAGAAATCGGCACCGACGGTCTCGGTGCTCGGCAGCAATCGCTGGGAAACCGGCATCGGCGACTTCGGCATCCTTGCCAGCTTCGTGCGCTCGCAGGTCCGCAGCCGCGCCGACAGCGTGCAGATCTCGAACTGGGGCGAGCGCGTGATCGGCGCCGACGGATCGCTGCTGCAGCCGGTCGACGCGACCACCGGCGTGGTCAACACCGGCCGCACCGTCTACGTGCCCCGTGGCGCGGCGATCCGCAGCCAGGAATTCAACCGCACGCGCTACGGCTATTCGGCCGCCGGCCAGTGGCGCAGCCCCGACAAGTCGATGACCGCGACCGCGCAGTTCCTGCGGACCGACTCGCGCGAGGCGTGGACCGAGAATTCGATCGAGGTCGCGACCGACAACGTGCTGGCGGCAGGTGACACACAGCCCTTCCCCGGCACCAGCTTTGCCTATGACGACGATAACGTCTTCACCAGCGGGATCATCACCGGCCCGAACGGCTATCGCGCCGATCAGGATCCGGCGAACGGCGGCGACCAGCGCACGCCAAGCAACGGCCTGCAGAGCAACAACATCTCGCGCGGCAACCAGTCGCGCTTCCGCACCAACGACGCCAGCTTCAACCTGAAGTGGCAGGCGACGAACCGGCTCGGCATCAACCTGGACTACCAGCATGTCTGGTCGCAGGTGAAGGTCACCGACCTGACGGTCTGGGGCACGACCTTCCAGAATGCCGATATCCGGCTGGACGGGACCAACCCGGCCTATGTGAACTTCATCCCGGTGACGAACACGCCGAACAATTACCAGAACGCCGCGCACCCGAGCTATCTCGATGCGTATAACAACTTCTACCGTTCGGCGATGGACCATATCGAGGACAGCGAGGGCAACGAGGATGCTGCGCGCATCGACCTCGATTATTCCTTCCCGGAGGATAGCTGGCTGACCTCGGTCCGTGTCGGCTATCGCTTCGCCGATCGCCAGAATGAAGCGCGTTCGACCGGCTATAACTGGGGCGTGCTCAGCGAGATCTGGGGCGGCGGCAACAATCAGGACAATGCAGCGGCGCCGACTGGCCCGGGTGGCCCGGTCTGGTTCGATCGGCCGATCGACGGCAATCCCGTCACGCGCAACACGGGCAATCTCGGCCCGCAGCAGGCATTCCTCTACGACAACTTCTTCCGCGGCAAGGCGAACGACTCGTCGAACGGCGGGCGCGTGTTCGTGCCGGGGTCGTTCCTCCAGGATTATGGTGCGGCAACGCAGGCGATCAGCCAGATCGCGCAGGAATGGCGCAACTTCACGAGCAACCTGTCGGGTGCCAATGGCTGGGTGCCGCTGGCAAGCCGTGCCGGTGTCGTCGCCGGGACGCCGTTCCTGCCCGGTGAGATCAACCCGGTCAGCGAGCGCAACAACGCGGTCTATGCGATGGCGCGATTTGGCAACGACCTGTCGAACGGTTGGAACCTGAGCGGCAATATCGGTGTGCGGTACACGAAGACGGATCGCGTCTCGTCGGGCTTCTTCGCCTTCCCGCAACAGTCGTTCAGCTGCGTCGCGCCGACCGACGGGCAGCCGGTCTCGCGGTTCTGCGCGCTGCCGCAAGCCGTACGTGACGCCGCCGCGGCGTTCCAGAACGGCAGCACGACACCCAACGACGCCAAGTTGAGCTACGACTATTTCCTGCCGAGCTTCAACGTGAAGCTGGCGATGGGCGGTGGTCTCCAGTTCCGCGCGGCGTTCACCAAGAGCGTCGCTCCGCCGGACTTCGGGCTGACCCGGTCCTATTACAACATCAATCTGAACACGAGCGACCAGACGATCCTGTTCAACGGGGCGCCGGTCGCGACCTTCCAGGTCGGCAACCCGTTTCTGAAGCCGGTCCGTGCGGACAATTACGATGTGACCGCGGAATGGTATTTCTCGAATGTCGGCCAGCTCACGCTTTCGCTGTTCAAGAAGGACCTGTACGGCGTGCAGACCAACAGCCTGCAGCGTCAGAGCTTCACCAACAACGGCGCGACATTCGACGGGATCATCACGACCCCGCTGAATTCGACCGAGACGGGTCGCGTGAAGGGGTTCGAGGTCGGCTATCAGCAGACTTATGATTTCCTGCCGGGGTTCCTGAGCGGGTTCGGGCTCGCAGCCAATTTCACCTACGTGAAGTCGTCGGGCGTGTCGCAGCAGAATCTCGACTCCGACGATCCGAACGTCACCGCCGGGATCATCTCCAACGTCGACACCAGCGGGCTGCCGCTGCAGGGGCTGTCGAAATACCAGTTCAACTTCGCGCCCTTCTATCAGCGTAACGGGCTCGAAGTGCGCGCCGCGTATAACTGGCGGTCGAAGAACCTGCTGACGATCCGCGACGTGATCGTGCCGAACTCGCCGGTCTACGCGGAGAAATACGGGCAGCTCGACGCCTCGATCTTCTACGCAGTGACACCAGCGATCAAGATGGGGTTCCAGGGCGTCAACCTGACCAACTCGATCACGCGCACGTCATATGTGATCAACGATGATCTGCTGACCCGGCCGCGCAACTGGTTCATCGCGGATCGCCGCTTCACCTTCTCGATCCGCGCGTCGTTCAGATAAGCGCGAAAGGGTCGGCCGGTGCGGCCGACCCTTTCGATCCTTTTCCCGTTCTCCCCCTGGGCGCCGCGCGACAATCGCGGCGCCCTTTTTTTGTCCGGGCGTCAGGTGCGGGGCGGGGCGGCAGCAAGCGCGGCGGCGATCGCCGTGTACATCGGTTTGGGCTTGAACGCGGCGTCATAGGGGCAGGGGCGGCGGCGGGCCTTGTCCTTGCGCGGCTCGAACCCCTCGATCCAGCTATAGCGGTCCGTCATCCCCCACAGCAGCACGTCGCGAAGCTGCGGATAGGCGAGCATCACGTCGAGATAGCCGCGCGTGAAATCGGCCATCGCCTGGTCGCGGACCGTGAAGTCGGCAGGGAGCGAATTGTCGCGGACGTCGAGCTCGGTGATCACCAGGCCATAGCCCATCGCGGTGACCGCATCGAGGAAGCGGCGCCACTCGCCCTCGAGCCCGGCGATCGTCGCACGTGCGTCGACCCCCTGCGTGACGAGGTGAG
Organism: Sphingomonas sp. PvP018; assembly: GCF_017876865.1. Classification (NCBI taxonomy): domain Bacteria; kingdom Pseudomonadati; phylum Pseudomonadota; class Alphaproteobacteria; order Sphingomonadales; family Sphingomonadaceae; genus Sphingomonas; species Sphingomonas sp. PvP018. Next base: position 3,236,916 of record NZ_JAGIOU010000001.1, read on the forward strand.
ACTGTACGCCCAGTGCATCGATCGGCACGCCGCGCGCCTTGAACCCTTCGAGCAGCTTGAGCACGCCGGCGCGGTGCGTCGCGTTGCCGGGTTCCCAGCTCATATAGTCGTTATAGACCAGCTGCGCGTGCGGCGCGACGCGGCGCGCGGTGTGGAAGGCGAGGTCCAGCGTTGCCTCGGGGCTGCCCAGCGCGCGCGACAAAGCGGTCTGGTACAGGCTCGCATCCTTGGGATCGACCGCCTCGTTGACCACGTCATAGCTGCGGATCCGCGTGCCATAGCGGCGGCAAACCGTCGTGATATGGTCCACCAGCAGATGTTCGGCGGCGCGCGCGGGGGTCGCGCCGAAATCATGCGCTTCTTCCCAGCGCGGCATCCATTTGGGCTGATGCCACAGCAGATTATGCCCGCGCACCGGCAGTGCGTTCGCGTCCGCCCATGCCATCATCGCATCGAAGCGGGTAAAGTCGAAGGCGGTCGCGCTGGGTCGCAACGCCTGCCACTTCATCTCGTTTTCGGCAACGAGCAGACCACAGTCGCGCTTGAGCAGCTCAGCATAGGCCGGGTTCGCGAACGAGCCACGATCGGCACCCGGGGCACCCCATGCGAAACTCGATCCCACCCGCATCCCCTTGGCCGCGGCGATGCCGTGCAGGCCGGTCGGCGCAGGTGCGGCCGTTCCACGGGCGCCGGCCGATACGGCAAGACCCGTCAGCATCGCCAGCCCGGTGCGTCGCGTAATTTCCACAGCACATCCTCTCTTTTATGATAGCGCTAACGCTGGCGGTTTCTCTGCAACAGGTCAATCCCGAAGCCTCTGGTTTGATACGCAAACTGGATGGCCGAAGACGCAACGGTTCGGTGGCAAGAGGGCCCTGGACGGGTCTATGCAACGGGGGAAGGTGGGCCCGGTTCAATCAGCCGTTCTGCAACGACCCGCATCGCCTCGACATCCCGGCCGCAATAGAGGCGCAGGGCGGCATCGAGTTCGGCGCGGCGCTCTGGCGTAGATGCGACGTCGACCGCTTCGCGATACGCCGCGACCGCGTCGCCGCCGTCCCGCAGCGCCAGCGTGGCATAATCCAGATGCGGTGCGATCGTCGGCAGGACCGCCTTGATCGACCAGCTTCCGCGCTGGTCCCGGTGATACCAATGGTCGCGGGTGACGGGCAGCAGGTCGACGATGCGCGCGGCGAGATCGTCGAGCACGGCGGCGAGATCGTGGTAGGCACGCGCGAGGCGCAGGACGACGTCGCGTTCGAAACGGGCGTGCCAGGCGATGACCGCGCCGGTCCGTGGCAGTGCGGCAAGCGCCTCGGCACAGGCGCGACGCGGATCTTTGCCGCTCAGATCGAGAAACTCGCGCCGTACGATGCCGTGGTCAGCGGCTTCGACATCCGCGACGAATTGAAACGGCACCTGCTCATAGGGCGAGCAGCCGGGCCAGACCGGCACCGCGTCGCTGACGGTTTCGAAGTCCAGCCAGATGCGCGGATACGACCAGTCGGCGATTGCCTGCGCAGCGCCCGCGGGATCATGCTCGACCTGACCGGTCATCGTGGCGCGGTGGACGCGGCGGTCGGTCTCGGAGCGCAGATCCTCGACTGGGACGAGCGTCAGGTCGTCGATGCCGCGGCGCAGGAACGCTTTGCCTGCGCCGCGCGGCAGGATCGTCACGGGCCAGTACGGACCTGCGGGCAAGTTTTCATGGCAGTGGTCGACGAAGGCGCAAGCGTACGGCGCCTGGCAGTGATCGCCGACGATCGCCGCAGGTTCGCTTTGTGTAAGCAAGGCCTTGGCCGCACCGATGCGCGCGCCTTGTGTCGCCACGATCGGCGCAACCACCGCGGTCACGTCGGTATCGACGAACAGCCCGCCGCGGTCCCCCGAGCGGTCCAGCGTGAAGTCCCGATCGAGGTGGCGGACGTGAACCGATGTGATGCGCAGGCCGTTGGCGGCGGCGACCCAGGCCTGAGTCGCGAGTGCGGCGAGATGGTCCGGCTTTGCCTTGGTCGAACCGCGAACGGCAACGATGCGCCAGCCGTCGCCATCCGGTTCGAGGATATCGACGATCGCCTGCACGCCGTCGTGGAAGAACTGCGCGCCCGCGATGGTCTGGCGGGTCGCAATCGCTGCGCCGGTCGCTGCTGATGCTGCCGATCGACCGGAGGCGGGGTCGATCATGACCATGTCAGGCATCTGCCGCCGCGCCTCGGCAGCAATCGCATACGCGGTCGCCCGACGATCGGCGGCATCGTTCGTCGAGCCTGCGCAGTCGGGCCGAAACGTCATCAGCCACAAGTGCCGCGGGCACCGCTCGAATGCGGCGAGGCGCGATGGCGAGAGCGTGTCAGGCGGCAAAATCACACCCCTCCATCGACCATCCGTCCCAGCGCATTACAAGATCCCGCGCGTCGCGCGACGTTGCGGGATCGACCGCGACCGCGTCGATCCGTTCGGCCTGGCGTTCGATCAGGCCGAGCCACTTGGCGCGGACCGGCTCGACGTCCGCCGGGAGCATGTAGCGATGCCATAATCGCGCGACGCGTCGTTCGATGAAAAGGCGCTCGAGCACGTCGCGCGTGCGGTCCAACGGCAGTCCGGCATGGCTGCGCCGCAATTCGCCGACGATATGCGACGGATAGATCTCGCGGCGGGTCTTGAGCAAATCGAGAATGGCCCGTTCGATCATCGTCTCGTCGATCGCCGTGGTGGTCGGCATGAAACCTCCGTCAAAGGGTGCGGTCACCGCGCGAGCGCGATCAATTGGGCAAGACCGTTGGTGCCGGTCTTGGCGACGATGGCCGCGCGGTGATCTTCGACCGTCTTGGGGCTGAGCCCGAGGATGTCGGCAACGGCCTTGTTGCTATGTCCCTGCACGAGCAGGTCGAACACCTGACGTTCGCGCGCCGACAGGGCTGCGGTTCGTGCGCGGATGCTGCGTTGGCGCCGGGACCATGCGACCCCCTCGTCAACCGCGCTGAGGAGGCGTGTCTCGTCGAGCGGCTTTTCCAGATAATCGAGGCCGCCATAGCGCCGCACCGAATCCACGGCATTCGCGGTCGTCGGCCACGCGGTCATGAAGACGATCGCAACCGCGGGGTCGATCATCCGCACGCGGTCGGCAAAGCCGAAGCCGTCGAGGTCGCCCATCATGATGTCGGTGACGATGCACAGCGCCGGTGCTTCGGCATAGACCGACAGCAGCGTGACCGGGTCGAGAAAGGGTTCGGCGGCATGACCGTGACGGCAGAGCAGTCGTGCGACAGCCGCGCCGAGGTCATGGTCGTCATCGACGACATAGACGGCGGCACGATCCGGCTGATTGGCGGGGAGTGTCATGTCTCGGCTCCGGGGCGCGGGAGGGATAGCGTCGCGCAGATGGTGCCGTCGGCGTGCGTGACACGCTCTACCGTGCCGCCATGGGCTTCGACGATCGCCCGCGCCACGAGCGCCCCGACGCCCATGCCGGGGCGTGCTTCCCGCCGATCGGGGCAGCGGTTCGCGACCATGACCACGACCCGGTCGTCGTTCTGATGGGCAGAGAGCGCGACACGACCGTCGCACGCCTGCACCGCATTGCGGACGAGATTGACGACCGCCTGCGCGAGCTCGATCTCCTGGCCGAAGACGACCAGGTCGGGATCGATGGGCGACACCTCCACCACGACCCGCGCCGCCCTGGCCTCGGCACGGGTCAATGCCGTGACGGTCTCGACCAGCGCGGACAGGGGCAGGGCGCTCGGTTCGTCGACCGATCGACCGCCGAAACGGCGCAGCCGGCGGACCAGCGTGGACAGCGCCGCCGCCTTGCGGTCGATCAGCGCGGCGGTCTGGGCGATGTCCGGATCCGCGGCGACGGTGATCTCGTGCAGGTGCTTGGCCTCGATCGCCAGCGTCGAAAGCGGCTGGCTGATCTCGTGGATCACCGCCACCGACATGGCGCGCAGCGTCTTCAGCCGTTCCGCCTGGAACAGCATGCGGTCGCGGCGCGACAGGTCGCTCTGGGCCCGCGCCTGCGCATCGGCGAAGCTGCCCGCGAGGTAGCCGACGACGACGATCGATGCGAGGCTCATGTGCAAGGCGAGCCGTTCGGCGACGGGCAGGTCGGTCGCGGTAAAGGGCAGGACGATCGCCGCCACGATCACGATCGCACACCAACCCGCGGTGCGGCCGAAGCGCAAACCGATCCAGGCGACCGCGAGCAGCGCCGGGGCGGCGGGGACGCCCAGCCCGATCGCCGCCAGCAGCGTGCTCGCGGCGATCGCTGCGCCGAGGACAATGGCGGCTTCGGCCAGTCCGGCAAGCTGACGCAGCGTCGGGCGGTGCAGTGCCCGGGGTCGGTCCTGCCCCGCATGGACCACCCAGAGCAAGGGCGGGGCGATCAGCAACACGCCGAGCAGGTCGCCGACGACAAAGCCCGTCAGCGATGCCACCGTCTGACGCAGGCCCGAGACGCCCGTCAATTCGGGACTGAACAAGGTCCAGGGCAGCGCCGCCATGGTCGCCGCGACCGGCGCGGTGACTGCGGCGAGGCCGAGCGGCATCGGCGCGACGCCGAGGCTCGATTGCGACCGCGCCGCGACGTGGCGGACCAGCCAGACGACGATGCCATAGGTCAGCGCGGGCCGGGCGACGCCGTTTGCCGCGGTCAGCCAGCCGGCCTGGCCCGGAACGATGATGCCGGCGATCGTCTGCACGATCAGTTCCGCCGCCATCACCGCCAGCGTCAGCCGCGGGCCACGGCTCCATAGCAGCGCCAGCCTGACGCCAGCGGCGGGATAGAGCAGCGAGTAGAAGCCCTGACCGCCCCAGCCTGCCGCGGCCTGGTGCGCGGCCGCGAACGCCGCTGCATAGCCGATGAGCCAGGGAAGGTCGGTCAGTCGTGGCACTGTTTTGCCGGCTACGGCACCGATCGAGAGGCGGGGCGAAGAGGGAGGCAGCGGCATTGAGGGCTGCCTAGCCGCATCCGGCGCCGATAGGCCATCGGGGAAATTCCCGGGTTTTCGACGCGGCGGCGATGGCCATGATGATCGCGAGCCAGCTCCGGGAATGTATCGATGCCAGCCCATAGTGTCTCGCGATCGCGGAATCGTCACCGTGTAACGCGCGCCACAGCACGATGACGGACGGACCTAATCCGATTCACGAGGTGCGCGAGCTCTGGTACCAGGAGGATGGCAGCGTTATCGTCTACAGCCATCAGGTCGTGCCGCGGCGGTGGTGGAACCGCCTGACGCGGCCGATCGGCGTGCTGCTGATCGTGCTCGCCGTCGCGTGGCCCGCATTGCTGCTATCTCATGGATGGACATGGCTGGGTCTGGCGTTTGCCATTGGCGACGTGTGCGTCGTGTTCGTCGGCCGCGATCTGATCCTGTGGGGGGCCAGGCGCTGGAGTGATCCGTAGGCAACCGCGCTTAACGCGGAATCGGAAGGTCTGCGCAGCAGGGCGGGTGCCCTGACGGGCTTGTCGCTCGCCAGGGCACATCATGAATGGCCGGCTCCCCCGACCGGCGGGTCAGTCGCCGGGGAGGGCGGCACCGGCGACTGCGAACAGATCCGCCGCGGAGTGGCGGGACAGGTCGATCGGAAACGCCGCGCTCATCGACACGCCCGCCGGCGCGTCGTTCGCATCGAAGCCGAGCGCGCGGCAGGCCGCCACGCTTGCCTTGGTCCTGCAGGCGAGCCCGCCGCCATGTGCAAAGACGTTCAGCAGCACCCGGCGTGCGTGCGAGCGCGGCCGGATGCGCAGATCGGGAACGTCGGTATAATAGATCTCCAGCGCGCCGGGGCAGAGCCGGGCGAGATCGTCGAGCAGCGCCTCGCGCTCGTTCGGTGCGGCGGTCGGTTCGGTGCGGAGCGCTTCCTCGTCGCCGTCGGTTTCATCGTCGGCCTCGCTCTCTCCAGCCAGATCCTCGACGGCGGGTGCGGGGCGGTCGGCGAGCAGCCGGGCGAGCCGCTCCTCGAACGCGACCGGATCGACCGCTGGCGCGTCGCCGGGTTCGGTGCCGTCGTTGCAGGGCGGCATGAACGCGGCAATGAGATCCCGCTCGATCGGCGCGAGCCAGTGCTTCTTCACCCATGCGCTCGGCCGCTGCCCGGGCTCGGGGAGAACGGTCGCGGCCAGGTCGCGCGGCAATTGGAGATAGGTGAAGCCGAGGTGATCGAGCATCGTGGCCTCGTTCCCCGGCCCGAACACATCCCAGTGTGCGGCTGCGAGCTGCGCCTTGGCGAAGGTGCAGCTGCCGCCCTTGCGCTGGAGAAGCGGGCTTTCATCGCCGTTCAGCGCCAGCATCGCGACGATCGTCTCGATCGGTCCGTTGGGCTCTGCGGCGGCGAGCGCATGCAGATGCTTGAGATGCCGACGGGCGAAGGTGACATAGGGCGAGCGCAGCGTCTGATAGGTGACGTGCTTCTCCCAGCGCTCGAGGACCGATCCGCCAAAGGGCCGCTCAGCCTTGCCGGCATATAGGCCGACATAGACGAGCCGGTCGTCATGGAACATGCCGTAGATGCCGGGCCCGCGCAGTGCCTCCGGCTCCCCCGCCCAGGGTGCCCGCGGTACGGCGCGCAGGTTCATCCATGCCGGCTTGCCGAGCGTGGGCGGCACGGGACGCAGGGTAAACAGCTCGGAAGCCCGGTAAAACGGCATGCGCAATGTCTCCTCATGGGGTGGCTATGCGGCTTAGGCGGACGCGCGCGCGACCGGCTATCCGGGGTTTTCCCGGGGGGCGACATCGCCGGCGGCCCGTCCCGCGGGCTGCCGGTCACGGGGCGCGCTAGAAGCCGACGCGAAGCGAGACGTCGACGGCGCGGGGACGACCGAGGACCCATTGCTGATTGCTGTACGTGCTGATCGCATAGTCCCGGTCGAACAGGTTGTAGCCGTGGATGTCGACCGCGAGCCGTGGCGCCACTGCATAGGAGAGCGTGGCGTCGATCGTGGTGTAGCTGGGGACGTGGAAGCTGTTCGCATTGTCCGAATAACGAGGCCCGACGTAGCGCAGGCCGGCGCGCGCCTGAAACGCGCGCGTCGCGTTCCAGCGCAGCCAGAGGTTGGCTAGCGCCTCGGGCACGTCCGGCGGGGTATTGCCATCGAAGCGCATACCGCCTGAGACGAAGTCGTCGAACGTCGCGTCGAGGATGCTGCCGTTCGCATCGATCCCGACACCGTAAGGCAGATCGAGCGACACCGCGGCCTCGATACCCCTGGCCGATCGCTGGCCAACCTGCTCGACCGGGCTCGTCGGGGTCAGCTGCGCCAGCAGGCGCTTCTTGACGATGCGGTAGGCGGCGAGGGTGGCGGTGCCGCGACCGTCGAGGAACACGGCCTTCGCGCCGACCTCGACCTGATCGCCAACCGCGTTGCTGAACTGCACCTGCCCGGTCGAATAGGTCGTCAGCGTCCCCAGCGGGTCCACGCCGGTGGCATATTGCGCATAGAGCGACACCGTCGGGATAGGCTGATAGACGCTTCCGACCCGCCAGGTCAGATTGTGCAGCCGCTTGTCGAGCACGAACGTCTCGGTGCCGGCGCCGCCCGGATAGTCGATCGACCAGCGGCGTATCGTGTCGCGCTCGTAGCGCACGCCACCGACGATCGAGACGTGCGTGCCGAGCTTCAGCCGGTCCTCGGCAAAGACCGCATATTCGGTCGTGCGCGTGCGATAGCGCGGTGCGATGCCTTGCGTGTCGATGATCAGACCGGGATCGAACGCGAAGGGATCGACCTCCGAAACCTGCGGGTCAGACCCGAAATTGTGGGAGTAGGTCAGTTTGATGAGGTTGACGTCGAAGCCCATGACAAGGTCATTGCCGACGCCATCGGCAATCTGTGTTCGGAGCGTCACGCTGCCCTGATCGCCCCATTGCGTCTGATCGTGGACGATGCCGGTCATGTCGGTGCGCAGGATGCCGCCCGGCGTGCCGGTGTTGCCGCTGCCGTTGGCGCAGACGCCGTCCGCGGCGATCCAGCAATAGGTTTCGAGATTGAGCCAGGAGCGTTTGGAGGTGAGGCGATAGGCCTGGTTGCTGACGGTGACCGCATCGCTCGGCGTCCAGTCAACCTGCAGGCTGGTGCGGTTGTCGCGGTATCGGATAGAGCCGTCGCGTGTGTTGTAGTTGCGTTCCCGGATGCGGTCGTTGAGCCGACCGTCGATCAGCGGTGTGCCGAAATAGCGCATCGGCTTCTGGTCGCCATAATCGTCCCGCACGGTGACGACGAGCGTGTCGGTCGGCGCCCAGCGCAGCGTGCCCGACACGGCATGGCTGCGCGACTGGCCGCGATCGACATAGCCGTCCGATCGGCGATAGCTGCCGTCGATGCGGTAAGAGAGGCGCTCGGTGATCGGCCCCCCTGCGCCTGCCGCGAGATGGAAGCTGTCCTGCGAGCCATAGCCGATCTCGCCCTCCACGTGCGTCTGCTGCGTATCGGGTTTGCGCATCACGACATTCACCGCGCCGCCCAGTGCGCCCTGGCCGTAGAGCACCGAGGCCGGGCCGCTCAGGATGTCGATCCGCTCGACCATCCACGGATCGGTCGGAAAGGTGATCGTGCCGGCCGCCGGGAACAGCCTGATGCCGTCGATGAGCTGGAGCACGGATCCCTGACCGCTGAAGCCCCGCGCGGCGAGCGCGGTACCGCCATTGCCGGGATTGCCCGCATTGCTGATGCCCGGTGCGCGGCTCGTCGCGTCGATCACCGACAGGTCGCCGCGCGCGCGGATCGTGGCGCCGTCGATGACCGAGAGCGTCGCGGGGGTCTCGAGCGGCGTAAGGCCCAGGCGGCTGCCGGTCGCATTCGGCGTGGTGAGCGTGTCCTGGGCATGCTGTCCGACGACCAGGATGTCCTTGGTGTCGGGATCCGGCGCGGACTGCGCATGGACTTGTGCTGCGAGGACAGGCGACAGAATAGCCCCCGCGAGCGCGAGGCGAGACAATAGGAACGGCATTACGGTAATCCCCCGGGCGTCTGGCGAACCCGGCAGGGACCTCCCGCGAACGGCCGACATCCGCGCCAGCCGGACGCGATTGCGACCGGCACGCATGCCCGTGCGGTCCCCACCGCACACGTCGTCGCTCGACGGAGTACCGTGCCGCGGCCACCCCCTGGGCCAGGCAAGAGCGACCAGACGCCGGCAGGTCTCCTGGCTCACGGGTCATCACACGATGCACGGCCTTCCCAGGCCCTCATGACGAAACGTCTGGCCCAGTGGCTGCTCCTTCCTTTGCAGGAAGAAGCGAAATGCATCGCGCTCGCCGCTTACAGTTGCAGGGACAGCCTCGGCTTCAGGTGGCAAACCACCCTCACCGCGTTCCCTATTAAGCCCCTTTCGGGGCACCGACGCGATCATGCCGTCCTGCTCGGATCGAACAGGTCAGCGGCGCCGGTCTATCCCGGTCAGGATCGTTCGGCAATCGTCCGGCGAGCGGCGCGATGGCGGCTCGATCGTCCTGCTCGATTGCTGTGATCCAGAAGCTCCGTTTGGCGCGATGCGCGTCCTCGATCAGGAGGCGGCGGTGCCGCACGCTCTGTGCGGGGATGCCACGCTGATGGCATGCAGGATTAAGGGATCGAGATGAAGAACGTGAAGAGCCGTCAGGCTGTGACGGCGATGCTGCTGGCTGCGGCATCGGCGGGTGCCATGATCCAGCCCGTTGCCGCGCAGACGGTGGCACCGGCCGAGACGCAGGCGGAAACCCGCATGACGACTGCGGCGGCTCCGTCCAGCGCCGGCAAGCCCGCGCTGGCGCAGGCCGGTGTGGCCGGCACTGTCGAAGCCAAGGGTGATTCAGCCAGTGCCGCCGCGCCGCAGATGACCCGCGACAATGGTGCGCCGATCGGCGAGAACCGCCACTCGAAGGCGGCGGGCGACCTGGGCCCCGTCCTGCTCGAGGACACGACGCTGATCGAGAAGCTCGCACGCTTCGACCGGGAGCGCGTGCCCGAGCGCGTCGTCCATGCCCGCGGAACCGGTGCCCACGGCGTGTTCACCGCGACCGCGGACATTTCGAGCATCACCGGTGCATCGCTGTTCATGCCCGGCAAGCAGACGCCCGTGTTCGTCCGCTTCTCGACCGTGATCCACCCCTCGGGCAGCCCCGAGGGCATGCGGGATCCGCGCGGCTTTGCGACCAAATTCTATACCGATCAGGGCAATTGGGATCTGGTCGGCAACAACCTGCCGATCTTCTTCATCCGTGACGCGATCCAGTTCCCGGATATGATCCACGCGCTCAAGCCCTCGCCTGTGACGAACAAGCAGGACCCCAATCGCTTCTTCGACTTCTTCTCGGCCACGCCCGAGGCGACCAACATGCTCGCGCATGTCTATTCGAACCTCGGTACGCCGGCATCCTACCGGACGATGGACGGCAACGGCGTCCATGCCTTCAAGCTGGTGAATGCCAAGGGCGAAACAATGTTCGCCAAGTTCCGCTGGATCAGCCGCCAGGGCGTGCGCAACCTGAACGGCGCGCAGGTCGCGACCGCGACCTGGAACTACCTGACCGACGATCTTTATGGCGAGATCGGCAAGGGCAACTTCCCCGTCTGGGACCTGATGGTGCAGACGATGTCGGCGTCGGCGTTCGCCAAGCTCGACTATAATCCGTTCGACGACACCAAGGAATGGCTGGGCGTGCCGTTCCGCAAGATCGGCGAGATGACGCTCAACAAGGTGCCGACCAACTTCTTCGACTATACCGAGCAGTCGGCGTTCGCACCGGCCAACCTCGTGCCGGGGATCGAGGCTTCGCCGGACCGGATGCTGCAGGGGCGGCTGTTCTCCTATTCGGACACGCAGCGCTATCGCATCGGCGCCAATGCGATGCAGTTGCCGGTCAATCGTCCGCTCGCGAGCGTCGTCAACAATTACCAGGACGGCCAGCTCGACCATAGCAACCGCGCGTCCGACGTGAATTACTTCCCGGCGGCGACCGCGGCAAAGTCGACCGATGCCCGCTTCCGCGCCGCGCCCTATGGCATCGACGCGACCGTCGATGCGAAGCCGATCGCCAAGACCAACAACTTTGCCCAGGCGGGCGAATTCTACCGGGCGCTCAAGCTGCAGGACAAGGCGGATCTGGTCACCAACCTGGCGGGTGATCTCAATGTCGTGACGTCGGCGCGGACGAAGACGATCATGGTCAGTTACTTCTATCAGGCCGACAAGGACTTCGGCACGCGCCTGGCAACCGCGGTGAACGTGCCGATCGCCGACGTGTCGCGCGCGGTGGCGGACTATCGCGCCGCCAACCCGGGCCAGAGCGCCCGCTGATCCCGGGGCAGGCGGTGCGCCACGGCGCGCGCCTCCTGCCGTGACAGACTTCAAGGAATGAGACCGACGATGCTGACTTATCTTGCCGCGCTGCTCGCCGCTGCTGGGCCACAGGCCGCTGCGACCGAGCGACAGACGCCTCCTGCGGTCGCGGCCTTGCCATCACCCGAGCGTCGCCAGCAGCTGCTGTTCGAGGCGGCGCGGCTCGGCCGGACGGACATGATCGAGCCGCTGCTCAAGGCCGGCGCCGACATCAATGCCTATGACGAGCGCGGTTTCACGCCCGTGATCCTGGCGGCGTATAACGGACAGCTTGCTACGGTCGACGCGCTGATCGGCAAAGGCGCCGACGCCTGTCGCCCCGATCGTGACCAGGGCAACAGCGCGCAGATGGGTGTCGCGTTCAAGGGCGAGGATGCGATCGCGGCGCGGCTGCTGAAGGCAGGGTGCGACGTGAACGCCCGCAATCACGCCGGGCAGACCGCGCTGATGATGGCATCGCTGTTCAATCGCCGGGCACAGGTCGACCTGTTGCTGGCGGCGGGTGCGGACCGGATGATCCAGGATGCGGCGGGACGATCGGCAGGTTCGGTCGCGGCCGGGCAGGGGAACGCTGCCATGGCGGAACGCGTGAAGCGCTAAAGCAAGTCTTCGGGCGTCCCGCGCGCCACGGCGGGCCGTGTCGCTACCGTTCCGCATTGACGCGGCGCGGCATCCGGGGCCATCGCGTTGGCCATGACCAAGAGCAAGGGACGCACCGGCGCACACGCGCGCGCCAATATCCAGCCTGCGCCGACAGCCGCCGAGCTCGACGCAGCCAAGCGCGAGGCCGTCCAGATCGAGGGGCGGCTCGCCGGCCTCGCGGCCGGGCATCCGTCGGTCAAGATCTGGAAGGCCCGCCTCCGGGCCGCGCAGGCGGTGATCGCTCGTGCGCCGCGCGACTGAGACGTTTGCGTAGGTTCGGCCGGGTCTGGATCACGGCGCACTGATGATCACCATCACACCGTCAGCTCCATGTCAGTCCCGGGATTTACTCCGACAAGTGAAGCCGATAGCCTGTGTCTGAAGACGTGGCTGGGAGAGTGACATGGGTTGGACGCGTCGCGGTGCGCTAGGCGCAGGGATTGCGCTGGGTGCGGTGCCGCCATTCGCCCTGGCGGCGACGGGTGCACCCTCGGCGGCGACCCCCTTTCCGCTGTCGCAGGTGCGGTTGCGGCCGTCGATCTTCCTGACATCGGTGCAGGCGAACCAGCGCTATCTGCTGTCACTCGATGCGAACCGTCTGCTGCACAATTTCCATGCCGGGGCAGGGTTGCCGACCAAGGGCGAAGTCTATGGCGGATGGGAATCGCGCGGGATCGCCGGGCATTCGCTCGGTCATTATCTCAGCGCGCTGTCGCTGGTCTATGCGCAGACGGGGGATCAGCAATTCCGTGACCGCGCGGCCTATATCGTCGCCGAACTCAAGGCGATCCAACTGAAGCAGGGGGATGGCTATGCCGGCGGGACGACCGTCGAGCGCGACGGCAAGACCGTCGATGGCAAGGTCGTGTACGAGGAACTGCGCAAGCGGGAGATCCGGTCGACCGGGTTCAGCCTGAACGAAGGATGGGTGCCGCTGTACACCTATCACAAGGTCATGGCGGGCGTGCTCGACGCGCACCGGCATGCCGGAGTTGCAGAGGGTCTGGCCGTCGCGATCGGGCTTGGGACCTATCTCGGCACGATCCTGGAGGGACTGAACGACGTCCAGGTCCAGGACATCCTGCGGACCGAGCATGGCGGGCTGACCGAATCCTATGCCGAGCTGTACAGGCGGACCGGCAATCGCCGCTGGCTGACACTCGCCGAACGGCTGCGGCATCACGCGATCGTCGACCCGCTCCGGGACGCGCGCGACGACCTCGCGGGGCACCACGCCAACACCCAGATCCCGAAGATCGTGGGGGAGGCGCGCCTGCATGAGCTGACCGGCGATACCGACCATGCCAGGGTCGCCCGGTCGTTCTGGACGATCGTGACGCGCGACCACAGCTATGTCATCGGCGGCAACTCGGACCACGAGCATTTCGGCGAGCCGCGCAAGCTTGCCCAGCGGCTCGACCAGCAGACGTGCGAGGCGTGCAACAGCTACAACATGCTGCGCCTGACCCGGCATCTCTATGGCTGGACCGGCGATGCGCGCTATTTCGACTTTTACGAGCGCGCGCATCTCAACCACATCATGAGTCAGCAGCACCCCGACACGGGGATGTTCACCTATTTTACTGCGCTGGCGCCGGGCATGGGGCGCGTGCATTCGAGCGCGACCGAGGATTTCTGGTGCTGTGTCGGGTCGGGCATGGAAAGCCATTCGAAGCATGGCGAGAGCATCTACTGGAAGCGCGGCGATGCGGTTGCGATCAACCTCTATTATGCCTCCACGCTGGATGCCCCCGAGGCGAAACTCGACATCGATACGCAATTCCCGCTTGGCGACACGGTGCGGATCGCCGTCAGGACGGCGCCGCGGACGCTGGCGCTCCGCGTGCCCGGCTGGTGCGCTGCGCCGCTGTTGCAGGTGAATGGCAGAACGGCTGGCGTGCGCGACGGCGGCTATCTGCTGCTGACCGGGCTCAAGGCGGGCGATCAGATTGCCTTGTCGCTGCCCATGCCGGTGCGCGTCGAATCGATGCCCGACGATCCAAGGCTGATCGCGTTTCTCAGCGGCCCGCTGGTCCTTGCGGCCGATATGGGCGCGGGGGACCGTCGGTCCGACGGGCCGGACCCCGCGCTCGTCACCGATCGGGCGGAACCGGTTCTGGCGGCGGCGGGTGGATTGCACCGGTATCGACTGGGCGGGCAGGGCAAGCCGCGCGACCTGACGCTGCGACCGTTTTTCGCGCAGCATGACAACCGCACCGCGGTCTATTTCCGCCGGTTCGGTACCGCCGAGTGGCCGACCGCGCAGCTCGCCTGGGCGCGTGCGTCGCAGGAGCGGGCGGCACTGGCCGCGCGGACGGTCGATGTGATCCGGCTGGGTGAGCAGCAGCCCGAGGTCGACCATGCGTTCGCCGACAGCGGCAACTCGGCGGCAGTGTCGCATGTCGCCGACCGCAGCCGCAACGTGAACATCGGATATTTCGAATTCGACCTGGCGGTTGCGCCGGGGCCGCTGACGCTGCAGGTCGAATATGGCGGCGGGCAGCGCAACAAGGATTTCCGGATCTCGGTCGACGGCACGCCGTTGGCGCGCGAGCAGCTCACGGGTGACGTCACCGCCGCCCGCAACATCCGGACCTATCCGCTGCCGCCCGAGACCACGCGCGGCAAATCGAGAATTCGCGTCCGCTTCGACTCCGACACATGGCAGGGGGTCGAGGTCTATACGGTGCGGACGATGCGATCCGAGACGATCTGACCGGTACGACGGAAATAGGCTTGGACGGTAAAGTCGGGGGATTTCCGGCTGGTCGGTTAGGTCCGCGAGCGGTATCGGGCCATCCCGCGGATCGTCGATTGGAGACGTCATGAAGGTTGCGATCATTGGTGCCGGCATTGCCGGCCTCAGCTGTGCGCTGCGACTCCAGCAGGACGGCTGCGTGGTGACACTGTTCGACAAGGGACGCGGCGCGGGCGGTCGCATGGCGACGCGGCGGGTCGAGACGCCCGGCGGCACGATCGCGTTCGACCATGGCGCGCAATATCTGACGATGCGCGACCCGGATTTCGTGGCGGCGATGCAGGGCTGGGCGGCGGCGGGCGTCGTCGCGCGCTGGCCCGCGGCGGGGCCCGATGCCTGGGTCGGGACGCCGGGGATGAACGCGATCGTCGGGCATCTCGCAGCGCAGACGGACGTCCGCTGGAACACCCAGGTCACCGCGCTGCGCAGGACGACGGCGGGATGGCAGGTCGATCCGGGCGAAGCGGAGCTGTTCGACAGCGTCGTCGCCGCGATCCCTGCGGAACAGGCGGCGGGACTGCTCGCACCGCATGACGCGGCGATGGCGCGCGTCGCAGCGAACAGTCGGTCGGCGCCCTGCTGGACGGCGATGTTCGCGTTCGAGACGCCGCTCGCTATTTCCGACGACGTACTCAAGGATCGCGGCATCATCGGCTGGGCCGCGCGCAACAGCGCGAAACCGGGACGCGATGGTCCGGAGGCCTGGGTCGTCCAGGCGACGCCAGACTGGTCCCGCGATCATCTGGAAGACGCGGCGGAGACGGTGGTCGATCAGCTGCAGGCGGCGCTCGCCGCGGAGTGCCCCGACGCGCTGCCCGTGCCGATCGTCCGTGTCGGCCATCGCTGGCGCTACGCTCGAGCCGCGGCAGGTGAGTCCGGCTGTCTGTGGAATGCGGGCGAACGGATCGGGGCGGCGGGCGACTGGCTGCTGGCGCCGCGGATCGAGAGCGGCTGGCTATCCGGCCGACGCCTTGCTGAGCGGATGCTGGCCGACGCGTAACGATGGATCCCGGCGCCGCGCCCGGTCGTCACGCGGGACACGCATCGACGCGATCGGGCCATGGTCCGACGCATGAAAATTGCCGCGAACCTTTGCGTGGCAGGCATTATCGGTTAACGGGGCCGCATGGCCACCCGTCCGCAGACCCTCTACGAAAAGATCTGGGCATCGCACGTCGTCGAACGGCGCGACGATGGCACCTGCTTGATCTATATCGATCGCCACCTTGTTCACGAGGTGACCAGCCCACAGGCTTTCGAAGGCCTGCGCGTCGCCGGACGGCGGGTGCGGCGGCCCGATCTGACGCTGGCGGTGCCCGACCATAATCTGCCGACGACCGCACGCGTCGACGCCGCGGGCGTGCCGCTGCCGATCGCCGATCCTGAGAGCGCGCAGCAGCTTGACGCGCTCCGCCGCAACACGACCGCGTTCGGGATCGACTATATCGACGCGACCGCGGTGCAGCAGGGGATCGTGCATGTCGTCGGGCCCGAACTTGGCTTCACCCTGCCCGGATCGACGCTGGTCTGCGGCGACAGCCACACCTCGGCGCATGGTGCGCTCGGCGCGCTCGCCTTCGGGATCGGCACCAGCGAGGTCGAGCATGTGCTCGCCACGCAGACTTTGTTGCTGAGCCAGTCGAAGACGATGGAGGTCCGCGTCGACGGCACGCTGGGCTTCGGCGTCAGCCCCAAGGACGTGATCCTCGCGATCGTCGGGCGGCTCGGCGCCGCGGGCGGGACCGGTCACGTGATCGAATATACCGGCGACGTGATCCGCGCGATGTCGATCGAGGGGCGGCTGACCGTCGCCAACATGTCGATCGAGGCGGGTGCGCGGGCTGGCCTCGTCGCGCCCGACGAGACGACGTTTGCTTATATCAAGGGCCGGCCGATGGCGCCGAGTGGCGAGGCGTGGGAGCGCGCGCTGGCCTGGTGGCGGACGCTGCCGAGTGATGCGGCGGCGTCCTATGACAAGACGGTCCTGTTGCAGGCGAGCGATATCGCGCCGGGCCTGACCTGGGGCACCAGTCCCGAGGACGTCGTGCCGATCACCGGCCATGTCCCTGACCCGATGAGCTTTGCCGACCCCGCCAAGCAGGCGGCGGCGCGCAAGTCGCTCGAGTATATGGGGCTGACGCCGGGTACCGCGATGCAGGACGTCGCGATCCAGCATGTCTTCATCGGCAGCTGCACGAACAGCCGGATCGAGGATCTGCGCGCGGCTGCGGCGATCGCGAACGGTCGGCGGGTCGCCGATGGTGTCCGCGCGCTGGTGGTCCCCGGATCCGGCCTCGTGAAGCGTCAGGCCGAGGCCGAGGGGCTCGACCGGATCTTCACCGGCGCGGGCTTCGAATGGCGCGAGCCAGGCTGCTCGATGTGCCTGGCGATGAATCCGGACAAGGTGCCGCCGGGCGAGCGTTGCGCCTCGACGAGCAACCGCAATTTCGTCGGACGGCAGGGGCCGGGTGCGCGCACGCATCTCGTCTCGCCCGCGATGGCGGCCGCGGCCGCGGTCACGGGACGGCTGAGCGACGTGCGCGACCTGATGGGACATGAGTTATGAAGCGTGTGATGATGCTGTTGATGGCCGGCGCGGTGATGAGTGGCGTTGCAGCCTATATGGCGGCGGCGCGGACGCTGCCGGGCACCGGACGTGTCGCCCCGGCCGAAACCGGCCCGCGATGAAGCCCGTCTCGACGGTTTCGGGGCGCGCCTATCCCTGGGGGGCGAAGAACGTCGATACCGACGTGATCATCCCCGCGCATTGGCTGAAGACGATCACGCGGACGGGGCTCGGGCGCGGCGCGTTCGAGACGGTCCGTGCGCAGCCGGACAATGTGTTTGACGATCCCCGCTATTCCGGCGCGCCGATCCTGATCGCGGGCGACAATTTCGGCTGTGGGTCGAGCCGCGAGCATGCCGCCTGGGCGCTCGCCGACATGGGCATCGCCGCGGTGATCGCGCCGAGCTTCTCGGACATCTTCTCGGGCAATGCGTTCAAGAACGGCATCATCGCCGTCGTCCTGCCGCAGGATGCGATCGACCGGCTGATCGAGGTTGCACGGACCGACAGCGTGACGATCGACCTCGAATCGATGACCGTCACCACGCCGTTCCAGGACCGCTTCGTCTTCGATCTCGACGCGTTTCGCCGGCAATGCCTGATCGAGGGGCTGGACGAGGTCGGGCTGACACTGGCAAGAGATACCGCGATTTCAAAATTCGAGGAGGCGGTGGCCGAACATCGCCCCTTTCTGGAGAGGGAAAGCGGTTATGCGGGCATTGCTGTCGAAGGCGTCGGGCGGACCTGAAACTCTGATATTGTCGGAACTGCCTGATCCGGTCGCCGCGCCGGGCCAGGTCGTGATCGCCGTCAAGGCCTGCGCGATCAACTTTCCCGACGTGCTGATCATCGAGGACAAATATCAGTTCAAGCCCGAACGCCCCTTTGCACCCGGCGGCGAAATCGCGGGTATCGTCGCCGAGGTCGGTGACGGGGTCGAGGGCTGGGCGGTCGGCGACCGGGCGATCGCGATGCTCGGTCATGGCGGACTGTCCGAAAA
Organism: Sphingomonas sp. PvP018; assembly: GCF_017876865.1. NCBI lineage: Bacteria > Pseudomonadati > Pseudomonadota > Alphaproteobacteria > Sphingomonadales > Sphingomonadaceae > Sphingomonas > Sphingomonas sp. PvP018. The sequence goes on from NZ_JAGIOU010000001.1 coordinate 3,255,203, forward strand.
GGTCGTTGCCGACCCGGCCAAGCTGTACCGCCTGCCCGAGGGGCGCGACTTTGCGGAGGGCGCTTCGCTGATCCTCACCTATGGCACGACGATCCATGCCTTGCTCGACCGTGGGCATTTGAAAGCGGGGCAGACGTTGCTCGTGCTGGGCGCGGCGGGCGGCGTCGGGCTGGCGGCGATCGAGCTTGGCAAGGCGTTCGGTGCGCGGGTCGTCGCTGCTGTCTCGTCCGAGGAGAAGGCGGCCGCCGCGCGTGCGGCGGGTGCCGACGAGACGATCGTCTATGCACGCGCGCCGTTCGACAAGGACCAGTCCAAGGCGCTGGCCGAGCAGTTCAAGGCAGCCGTCGGCAAGGCGGGTGCCGATGTGATCTACGATCCGGTCGGTGGGGACTATGCCGAGCCCGCGCTGCGCTCGATCGCCTGGGAGGGACGGTATCTGGTCGTCGGCTTCCCCGCCGGTATCCCGCGGCTGCCGCTCAACCTGACGTTGCTCAAGAGCTGCGACGTGTGTGGTGTGTTCTGGGGTGCGTTCGCTGCCCGTGACCCGAAGGCCAACCAGGCGCATATCGAAACTCTGTTCGAGCTGTGGCGCGACGGCAAGATCGCGCCGCGGGTGACCGAGCGGTTCGCGCTGGAGGACGGTGGCAAGGCGATCGCGAAGATGGCCGCACGCGCCGCGATCGGGAAGCTGGTCGTCGAACTCGGCTGATGATGTCTCTCGCGCCGTGCCGGTTCAGAGCAGGCGCGAGATCGTCATGACGATCGCCATCCACAGGATCGCGGATGCGGCCGCACCGAGTGCCATGCCATGCGCGATCGAAGGAAATCGACCGCGACCATCACCACCGGCACCGATCGGCGGCGCTGCGGGGTGACGCGATACGGCGGTGTCGGACGGCGGCGAAATGCTCCTTGGATGGCGGCCAGTCATTCTACTCTCCATGCCCGTGCCCTGTGTCACGTGACTGTCTTATAGATGATGGATGTGCCGGCATTGTTCCAGAGCCGCACCAAATTATTGCGGAGCCGTCGGCTGCTACCTATCTGCTAAGCTCGACACGCCGGAGGGAACACGTGCGCCATGACGACTTTTGACGATCGCGAGCGATCTTTCGAGGCAAAATTTGCCCGCGACGATGAACTCGCATTCCGTGTCACGGCGCGGCGCAATCGGTTGCTGGGCCAATGGGCCGCGGCCGAGATGCGGCTGACCCGCGAGGAGGGCGACGCTTATGCGACGGCCTTGGTGCATGCCGATCTTGAAGGCGGGGGCGACGACGATGTCGTCCGCAAGCTGGTCGGTGACATGACCGCCGCAGGTCTCGACCATGACGAGGCGACGGTGCGCCGTGCGCTGGCGACACAGATGATCGAGGCACGTCGCCAATTGATGGAGGCCCAGTAATCCAATGCCGATGACCGCCGACGATATCCGCACGATGATTCGCGACGCCATTCCTGATGCCGAGGTCGAGATCACCGACCTGGCCGGGGACGGCGATCACTATGCTGCGCGCGTGACCAGCGCGAGTTTTGCCGGGCTGAGCCGGGTAAAGCAGCACAAGAGCGTTTACGACGCGCTGGGGGGCCGCATGGGCGGCGTCCTCCATGCGCTGCAACTGACCACCGTGATTGCATAAGGACGACGACATGACTGACGACACGCACGCGCGCATCGATGCGCTGGTGAAGGCCAACCCCGTGGTACTCTTCATGAAGGGCAGCCCGCTGTTCCCGCAATGCGGGTTTTCGAGCCGCGCGATCGCGATCCTCAACCATCTCGAGGTCGAGTTCGAGAGCGTCGACGTGCTGCAGGACCAGGGCATCCGCCAGGGCATCAAGGCCTATTCGGACTGGCCGACGATCCCGCAGCTCTATGTCGACGGCGAATTTCTCGGCGGATCGGACATCATGATGGAGATGTACGAGAGCGGCGAACTGAAGCAGGTTCTGGACGCGCAGAAGGCGGCAGGCTGAGTATTTGACGAGGCTCTGGATCGAGCGGGGGTATCTGGCCGCCGCTCGGTCAGGGCTTGAAGGGTACCGGGTGAGGGTGGACCGGTGCGAGACCTGAATGACAGCGACCCGTCCACCCTGCATAAGCGCTGAACGCTCGGTAACGCATGAGACGGTGCAGGCGATGTGCCAGTTCGCCCGAGTTGCGGACTTTCCCCGGTCTCGGTGGTTAATCGGCCGCAGCGCCGGCCGCTGATCGTAAAGAAACCCGACACGGACGGTCATCGGCGTCGATCGCGCGACCGTAAGAAACTGACATTGACTACGACCGTAAACGAGCTGATTACAAGCGTAGTCAGTTAGGAGTGAGTCGTGGCCGAACGGATCAGTGATGCCGAGCACAGCGTCATGGAGGTGCTGTGGGACGAATCCCCGCTGAGCGCGCAGGATGTCGCCGAACGCGTCGACCCGGCGCGCGGCTGGAGTGCCAACACGGTCAAGACCCTGCTCGGGCGGCTGATCGCGAAATCGGCGATCACGCATGAGGAGGATGGCCGGCGCTATCTTTATCGTCCCACCGTCGCGCGTGGCGATTATGTGGCAGGCGAATCGCGGCGGCTGATGAACCGGCTGTTCGGCGGCAGGCTGACGCCGCTGGTCGCGCATCTTGCCGAACGCGACGAACTGACCGCGCAGGACATTGCCGAGATCGAGGCGTTGCTGAAGGATCTCAAGGCATGAGCGCGGGGCCAATCCTTTCCGGGGGGATCGGAGACGGCCCCGCCGCCGCCCTCCCGTCGATCGATACGGCCGCGCTCGCGGGCTGGGCGAGCGACGCGCTGATCGCATCGACGCTGCTGATGCTCGTCGTGCTGCTGGTCCGCGCGCCGGTGCGCCGCGCCTTCGGGGCGCAGGTCGCCTATGCGCTCTGGGCGCTGCCCGTGTTGCGGCTCGTGCTGCCATCGATGCCCGAGACGTGGCACGCGGCGGCGACGCCCATTACGCGCGCGGGCGAGACGATCAGCGTCTACATGATCGCGCCCGCTGCAACCGCCGCCACGACGGGTGCAACGACGGCCGCCGCGACACCCGATGCGATGGAGCCGTCGTTCGGCGCTGTCCTTGCGGGACTGTTCGGCGGCGGGCTCGGCAGCGCGCTGGGGGCCGCATGGGCGGTCGGGGCGCTTGGGCTGCTCGTCTGGCATCTGCTTCAGCATCGACGGTTCTGCCGGCGGATGCTCGACAGCGCGGACCGGCTCGACGACCGCGACGGGGTGCGCGTGATCGCCACCGCGGCGGCGCCGGGTCCGCTCGCCTTCGGTCTCGTCCGCCGCTACGTCGCGTTTCCGCGTGATTTCGCGGATCGCTATGACGCGGACGAGTGCGAATTGGCGCTGGCACACGAGATTGGCCATCACCAGCGCGGCGACCTGTTCGCCAACTGGGTGGCGTTGATCGTGCTCGCGCTTCACTGGTTCAACCCGGTCGCCTGGTATGCGTTTCGCCGGTTCCGCGCGGACCAGGAGCTTGCCAACGACGCACGCGTGCTCGCGGGCAGGTCCGCGGTCGACCGCCACATCTATGCCTGCGCGATCGTCAAGGCGGCGCATGGCGGCGCGGTCTCGGCCGCGTGTCACCTCCACACCATCACCGATCTGAAAGGGAGATTGCGCATGTTGACGACTTCTCGGATTTCACGCGGCCGGATCGCGACGGGGGCGGCCTCGGTCGGCCTGCTGGTCGCGACGGGGCTCGCGCTGACCGCTTCGGGCACCAAGGCCGCCACGGCGATCCGCGCCGGTGTCGAGGACCGCGTCGCGCCGGTCGCCCCGGCGGCGCCCCTGCCACCTCTGCCACCTCTGCCAGTCTTGACCCCGGTCGCAGCCGCGGCGCCTGTCGCGCCCGCTGCGCCGCTTACCGCACGCCCCGCCGACGCGCGTCAGGTCACGACGATCGTCACGCGCGACGGCAAGACCGTCAGCACGCGGGTCATCCGTGCGAAGCCGGGCAGCACGATCGTCGCGTCGGGGATGGTACCCGAGGTGACCGAACGCACCTGCGTCGATGGCAAGGACGGGCCGGGCAAGCACTATGTGATCGACCGGACCGAAGGCGGCGTGCGCAAGATGGTCATCTGCACCAATCGCATCGAACAGGCCGCCGCCGACGCCGCCACCGCCGCGATCAACAGCCGCGAGATCGAGGCGAGCGCCTATGCCTCCGCACTCGCCAGTCTGAAGATCGCGCGGGCGTCGATCGAGAAGAACGCCGACATGACCGCTGCGCAACGCCGCGAGGCGCTTGCGGGTATCGACGAGGGTCTGGCCGAGGTTCAGGCCGACATGGCCAAGCGGGATTGAGCTGCATTCTGGGGTGGGTGGGGTGCCTGCGGCCCTGGATCCTGACTTTCGTCCTGATGACGGGATCGGGGTGGTATCACAGGGTCGGGCGGCGGGGTCTCGGGTTCGGGTCTTGCCATGCGCGCCGCCAGCCGCCATTTCGGGGGCATGGCTGAGCATCCGACCGGCATCCCGATCCAGCTCGAGCCGCTCGTCGTCCGCGTGCTCGCGCCGAACGCGTCGCCCTATACCTTCACTGGCACGCAGACGTATATCGTCGGAACGACCGCGCTGGCGGTGATCGATCCCGGGCCCGACGATCCCGCGCATCTCGATGCCTTGCTGCGCGTGATCGATGGCCGCCCCGTCGCCGCGATCGTCGTCACGCATCATCACCGCGACCATAGTCCGGCGACGCGCCCGTTGCAGGCCGCGACCGGCGCGCCGATCGTCGGCGCCGCCGCGTTCGCGCCCGGTGTCGCGGCCAATAGTTCGTTCGACGCGCTCTATGCACCCGATCGCGTGCTGGCGGACGGTGAGACGGTCGGCGCGGCGGGCTGGACGCTCGAGGCGATCGCGACGCCGGGGCATACGTCGAACCATCTTGCCTTCGCCCTGCGCGAGAGCGGGGCGCTGTTCTCGGGCGATCACGTCATGGGCTGGTCGACCAGCGTGGTCGTGCCGCCCGATGGCGACATGACCGACTATATGGCGAGCCTCGAGCGGCTGCTGGGTCGCGACGACCGGGTCTATTATCCGGGGCATGGCGAGGCGATCGAGCGGCCGCAGCGGCTGGTGCGCGGGATGCTCGGCCACCGCAAGCAGCGCGAGGGGCAAATCCTCCGTCTGCTGCGCGAGGCGCCGCGGGGTGTCGCAGCGCTGGTCGAGCGCATGTATGTCGGGCTCGATCCGCGGCTGGTGCCGGGCGCCGAGGGATCGGTGCTGGCGCATCTGTACGACCTGCGCGGTCGCGGGCTGGTCGGCGAGACGGAAGGGGATGGTGCATGGCGGATGGCGTGAACGAGGACAGCCGCGGCACGGACACTGCGCGGCGTGGCGGGGTCGGGTCGTTCCTGGCCAAGGCGGCGGGGGTGTTGGTGCTGCTCGCGCTGGCCGCGCTGATCGCGCTGTGGGGCGTGCAGCGTTACGTGCAGAGCCGGCTGGCGCCCGACCCGACGACGATCGCGAGCGCCAGCCTGGAGGGGCTGCGCGAACAGAATCGGCTGTCGACCTTTGCCGCCAGGTTCGTCGCGGTGGTGACGTCGCGCCAGTCGCAACTGGGCTTCACCACCGAGAAGACGCTGATCATGCCGGGGATGGTCCGCTATGAGGTCGACCTTGGCAAGCTGTCGCAGCGCGACGTCGCCTGGGATGCCGCGACGCGGACGCTCGCGGTGCGATTGCCGCCGGTCGAGGTGGAGGGGCCGCAGATCGACCTCAATGCGCTGCGCGAATATGGTTCGGGCGGTGTTCTGGCGACGCTGACCGATGCGGAGAAGCGGCTCGATACCGCCAACCGGCGCGCGGGCCAGATCGAACTGGTCCGCCAGGCGCGCGAGCCCGCGATGATCCGGCTGGCGCGCGACGCGACGCGGCGTGCGGTCGAGCGGAGCTTCGCGATGCCGCTGCGCGCGGCGGGGGTGGATGCGACCGTCAGCGTGCGCTTCGCCGACGAAGCGCAGGCTTCGACCGAGCGATGGGATACGTCGCGTTCGCTGCAGGACGTGCTAGGGAACCGCAACTAAACCGGGATACGACAATGGAACTCCACCAGAATTTTGCGGGCATCGACATTCGCGGCGAGATCGAGCGGCTCCGCAAGGAGAAGAACGCGATCATCCTCGCGCATTATTACCAGAAGCCCGAATTGCAGGACATTGCCGATTTCGTCGGCGACAGCCTTGATCTGTCGCGCAAGGCGGCGGCGACCGAGGCGGATGTCATCGCGTTCTGCGGCGTGCGGTTCATGGCGGAGACCGCCAAGATCCTGTCGCCCGACAAGATCGTCGTCCTGCCTGACATGGATGCCGGCTGCAGCCTCGAGGACAGCTGTCCCCCCGAACAGTTCGCCGCGTTTCGCGCGAAGCATCCCGATCACATCGCACTGACCTACATCAACTGCTCGACCGAGGTGAAGGCGCTGTCCGACATCATCGTGACGTCCTCGTCGGCCGAAAAGATCCTGTCGCAGCTGCCCGCCGACCAGAAGATCATCTTCGGGCCGGACCGCAATCTCGGCGGCTATCTGGTGCGCAAGACCGGGCGCGAGATGCTGTTGTGGCCGGGCGTGTGCATCGTCCACGAGGCGTTCAGCGAAAGCGAGCTGCTCAAGCTCAAGGCCGCCAATCCGGGCGCGCCGATCGTCGCGCATCCCGAATGCCCGCCGATCATCCTCGACCATGCCGATTATATCGGGTCGACGCGCGGCATCCTCGACTATGCGATCGCGATGCCGGGCGACACGCTGATCGTCGCGACCGAGCCGCACATCATCCACCAGATGGAAAAGGCGTTGCCGAACAAGCGGTTCATCGGTGCGCCCGGCGCCGACGGTAACTGCAACTGCAACATCTGCCCGTACATGGCGCTCAACACGATGGAGAAGCTGTACGTCGCGCTGCGCGACCTGTCGCCGCGGATCGAGATCGAGGAGGGGCTGCGGCTCCAGGCGAAGAAGAGCCTCGATGCGATGCTGGCGATGGCCTCGGGCACCGTCGGGATGGGCGATCTCGGCCCGGCGCAGACGAGCGGAACGCGTTCGTGAGCGCAGCGCTGGCGGGCTTCGACATCGATAGGTTCGTCGCTGCGACGCTGGCCGAGGATCTGGGGACGATCGGCGACATTACCTCTGCGGCGGTGATCCCCGCCGAGGCGCGCTTTGCCGGGGTGATGGACAGCCGCGACGCGATCACCGTCGCCGGTCTCGCCCTGGCCGATGCGTTCTTCCGCGCGCTCGATCCCGAGGTCCGGATCGAGCATCTCGTGGAGGACGGGCAGACGGTCGCTGCGGGTACCGAGCTGATGCGGATCGAGGGCCGCGCGCGCGCGATGCTGACCGCCGAGCGGTCCGCGCTGAACACCGTCCAGCACCTGTCGGGTGTGGCGACGATGACGCGGGCCTATGTCGATCAGATGCAGGGCACCGGCGCCATCCTGCTCGACACGCGCAAGACCATCCCGGGCCTGCGCGTGCTGGAGAAATACGCGACGCGCATGGGTGGTGCGCAGAACCACCGCATGGGGCTGTGGGATGCGGCGATGATCAAGGACAATCACGTCGCGGTCGCCGGCGACGTCGGCGAGGCGGTGCGTCGGGCGAGGGATGCGGGCATCGCGCAGATCATCGTCGAGGTCGACCGTGTCGACCAGATCGAGCCCGCGCTGGCGGCGGGGGCAACGCATCTGCTGCTCGACAACATGCCACCCGAGATTCTCCGCGGTGCGGTCGCGCTGGTCGATGGCCGCGTGCCGACCGAAGCATCGGGCGGCGTGTCGCTCGACACGATCCGCGCGATCGCCGAGAGCGGGGTCACCTATGTCTCGGTCGGACGGCTGACCCAGTCCGCGCCCGCCGCCGATATCGGGCTCGATTTCGCGACGCTTTGATTGGCGCGCGGGGACTGGCGCGTGGGTAGAGACGCGGTATCGTGCCGCCACGACATGATCGCGAAATGAACAGGGTGAAGATGCGTCCCAAATCCGTTGTATTGGCCGAATGGCTGTATCTCGCCTCGATCGGTCTGCTGATCGCGGTCAGCGTGCTGACCTGGGATGCCGCGGTCGCGCAGGGCGGCTTTGCACTGGCGGCAGGGGTGACGGCGTTCGGCGTCGGACTGTCGCTGCTGCTGCTGATCCTTACGACGCGCAGGGGTAGCCGGGTTGCCCTGTGGCTGCTCGTCGCGCTGACGGTACTCGGCGCCGCTGGGGTGATGCTGCAGGTCGCGACGGGGGTGCTTGCGACAGGGCTGATCGGGATGCTGACGATCGCGCAGCTCGTGCTGACGATCCTGCCGATCGTCCTGCTGTTCCGGCCCCGAGCGCGCGCCTGGTTCGACGAGGTCGCGGACCGCGGCATCGACGACGATGCCGAGGAGGAGATCGAGGCATGACACGGATGAACCGGCTCGCGGGCATGATGATCGTCGCGGGGCTGTCGGCACCGGGTATCGCCGCGGCGCAGGCCTATAGCTGTTCGGCGCCCATCGGCGGCACCGACCGCGTCCGCCCCGACCTGCCGTCCGCGCGCGAACCCGCGCGGATCCTGCCGATCGCCAGCTATACGCTCGCCATCACCTGGGCCCCGCAATATTGCCGCGAGAAAGGCGACCAGCCGAGCGCGCGATTCCAGTGCGGGGCGGGCAACCGGTTCGGCTTCACGCTCCACGGCCTGTGGCCCGACGGCACAGGCAAGACCTGGCCACAATATTGTCGCGCGACCGCGATCGTCCCGCAGGCAGTGATCAAGCGCCAGCTCTGCACGACGCCGTCGGCGCAGCTGATCCAGCATGAATGGGCCAAGCACGGGACCTGCATGCCGGGCTATCAGCCCGCACGATATTTCCGCCAGTCGAGCAGCCTCTACGCCAAGCTGCGCTATCCCGACATGGACACCCTGTCGCGAAGCCCGCTGACCGCCGGGCAGTTCGCCACGGCGATGGCGAAGGCCAATCCCGGCCTTAACGCGGCCATGATGCGCGTCACGACGACCAAGCAGGGCTGGCTCGACGAGCTCTGGATCTGTCTCGACACCGCCTTCCGCTACAAGCGCTGCCCCGCGCACGCAGGCGGGGTCACGCAGGGCACGCCCATCAGGATCTGGCGCGGCGAGGGCTGACCGGCACTCAGCCGGCCAGCGTGACGGTCGAGGGGTGGTGCTTGTCGAGGTGACGCTTGATGATCCGCAGGTTGCGCGTGTTCGATCGGAACATGAAATCCGCGGCGTCGCCTACGAACGGCACCAGCCCGAGCGCTGCGTCGAACCCGACATTGCCCATCATCCGGGCGAGCTGGAACTTCGACATGCCGAGGTTGCGCGCTTCCCAGACGAGCCAGCTTCCCATCAGCGCACCGATCAGGTCGCCGACGACGGGAATGAGCCCGACGATCGCGTCGAGCCCGATCGGGCGGTTGATCCCGGGGACCATGAACGCGCGTTCGAGAATGCGCTCCAGCGCCTCGACCCGGGCGCGGACCGAGGCCGGGTCCTGACCGATCGCGAAGCTGCTGGCCAGCGTGGCGGGATCGATGCGAGTGGCATTGTTGGTCATGCGACTCACTTGGTGTCGGGACGAAGCCTGTTCAACGGGTGCCACGCGCGGCTGTTCGGCTGCCATTGTTGCAGCCGCGTCGCTACCAGCGACCAGCGGAGCGGCCGTGCGAGCGGGATGAAGGGCACGTCCTCGTTCAGCGCGGCATCGGCGGCCGCAATCCGCTGGCTGCGTTCGGCGAGCGTCGGTGCCGCACGCGCCGCGTCGAGTGCCGCCTGCGCGGGGGCGCTGCAGACGATGCACGCGTTCGCCAGATACCAGCGCGCGCTATCATAGGGCGCCACCAGGTCGATCAGCCGCAGATCGGCGGGGGCGTCGATCGCGACGCGCTCGGGCAGGATGCCGATCCGGAGCAGGGCGGCGGCGACATGCGCGTAGAGGATCGTCGCGCCCGATCCGGCGGGCAGCGCGATCCGCATCGCGATCGGCCCGCTCTGCGCCTGCTCGCGCCACGTCGCGACGCGTAACCGGGCACCTGCGCGGCGCTCGTCCTGGTTCAGCAGCGTCCATGACGGCACCTGCGGGAGCCCGGCGGAGTCGAGCGGTTCGGCGAGGATGCGGTCCGCAGCCTCCCAATTGGGGGCGATCGCGGTGGTCAGCGCGGTGCGATCGATCGCCTGCGAGATCGCCGCGCGGTTCGCTGCCTCGGCAAGGAAGCCCGTCCGCGAGACGATCGCGAGTCCGAACAACCCGACCGCGGGGTCGACCCGGATCGCGGCGGGGGCGATATCGGCCGTCGCGAGAAGCGGCCAGTCGGCGAAGCTGCCGCCGCTGACCAGGTCCGAGTCGCGATGCGCAAACCGCGCGATCGCCCGCGCGGCGCGCTCGCCGATCAGACGGACATCACGCTCTGGCTGCATCTCGAGCTGGTCTTCGGGGTCGGCGCGGTTGAGATCATAAACCGGGCGCAACAGCGGCGCGGCGCCGGGCTGGGCGATGCGGAACGGGCCGCTGCCGCCGGGCGGGCGCAGACGCAGCAGCGCGAGTTCGGGCTGAGCGAACAGCTTGAGCAGGTCGGGACGCGGCCGCGACAACCGGACCTCGATCACCTGCGGCGTCATCACGACGATCTCGTCGACCGCGCTGAGAAAAGGGGCGAGCGGATTGCGCGATGCCGGCACGATCTGGCGTTTGAGCATCGCGACGATCTGGTCCGCGGTGATGCGGCCACCGTCGCTCCACGTGGCTTCGCGCAGGCGGAAAATATAGCTCATGCCATCATCGATGACGATCCAGCGTTCGGCGAGGCCAGGCTCGATCTGGCCGGCAGCATCGAACCGGACCAACCCCTGCGCCGTCGAATCGATCAGCAGGCGCGAGGGGAGGTCGATCGGGCCCCGGCGGGCATCCGCGGCAGCAGGCACCCCACCGATCGCGCTGACGACGACCGCGCCCGAGTCGCGGCGCCTGTTGCAGGCCGCCGGTGCGAAGAGCAGCGCGGCGGCACAGGCAAGCGTAATGGTGCGGACGGCGGGACTCGAACCCGCACTCCAAGGGAGGGAGATTTTAAGTCTCCTGCGTCTACCGGTTTCGCCACGTCCGCACACGGGAGTCAGAAAGACGAGGTCGAGCGCAGGGTCAACCCATGTTGGACCCGCAGGTGCCGCTCAATCGACGTTAAGACGCGAGCGCATTTCCTTGCCGGGCTTGAAATAGGGGACGCGCTTGGCGTCGACGGCGACGACTTCGCCGGTCCGGGGATTGCGTCCCGTCCGCGCATCGCGCGCGCGCGTGGAAAATGCGCCGAAGCCGCGCAGTTCGACCCGGCCGTCGGCGGCCAGCCGCTTCGATATCTCGTCGAAGAAACACGAGACGATCAATTCGACCTCGCGCGGCTCCAGATCCGGATGCGCATCGGTCAGTTTTTGAACAAGCTCAGATCTGATCATGGTAACGAGCCCCCGCCCATATGTGATAATACTGATTTAGGTCAGTAATTGGGGCGATAGCACCAAATGAGTTTCAAGCCAAAAGCAAAAGGGACCGAAATGCATCGAGCATCCCGGTCCCAATTCGCTTACTTCTTTTCGGCTTCCGTGCGGGCCTTGAGAGCCTCGCCCAGGATGTTGCCGAGGGTCGCGCCGGAGTCCGACGAACCATACTGAGCGACAGCCTGCTTCTCTTCGGAGATCTGCATCGCCTTGATCGAGAAGGTCGGCTTCTTCGAACGATCGAAGCCCGTCACCATCGCGTCGAACTTCTGGCCGACCTGGAAACGCTCCGGACGCTGCTCGTCGCGATCGCGACCCAGATCCGTGCGCTTGATGAAGCCGGTCGCGCCATCGTCGCCCTGCTGAACTTCGAGACCCGCGTCGCGGACTTCGAGAACGGTGACCGTGACGATCGCGTTCTTGTTCAACTTGTCGCCTGCTGCTGCGATGCCGCCGGCCGAAGGCCCGCCACGCTCAAGCTGCTTCATGCCGAGCGAGATACGCTCCTTCTCGGCGTCGATGTCGAGCACAACGGCCTCGACGGTCTCACCCTTGCGGTGCAGGTTGAGCGCGTCCTCGCCCGAAACGCCCCAGGCGATGTCGGACATGTGGACCATGCCGTCGACGTCGTTGTCGAGGCCGATGAACAGACCGAATTCGGTCGCGTTCTTGACTTCGCCCTCAACGGTCGAGCCGATCGGATGCGCGGCCGCGAAGGCCTCCCACGGATTGGCCTGAGCCTGCTTGAGGCCGAGCGAGATGCGACGCTTCTCGGAATCGACTTCGAGGACCATGACGTCGACTTCCTGCGAGGTCGACACGATCTTGCCCGGATGGACGTTCTTCTTGGTCCAGGACATTTCCGACACGTGGACCAGGCCTTCGATGCCCGCTTCCAGCTCGACGAACGCACCATATTCGGTGATGTTCGTGACGCGGCCGGTGAGCTTTGCGCCGACCGGATACTTGACCATCGCGCCATCCCAGGGATCGCTCTCCAGCTGCTTCATGCCGAGGCTGATGCGCTGGGTGTCCTTGTTGATGCGGATGATCTGCACCTTGACGGTGTCGCCGATGTTCAGGACTTCGCTCGGGTGACCGACGCGCTTGTAGCTGAGATCGGTGACGTGCAGCAGGCCATCAATGCCGCCGAGGTCAACGAACGCACCGTAATCGGTGATGTTCTTGACGACGCCGTCGATGATCTGGCCCTCGGCCAGGCTGAGGATCAGGCCCGAACGCTGCTCTGCGCGCGTCTCTTCGAGAACCGCGCGACGCGACACGACGATGTTGCCGCGCTTGCGGTCCATCTTCAGGATCTGGAACGGCTGGGGGATGTCCATCAGCGGGGTGACATCGCGCACCGGGCGGATATCGACCTGCGAGCCCGGCAGGAACGCGACGGCGCCGTTCAGGTCGACGGTGAAGCCACCCTTCACGCGGCCGAAGATCACGCCCTCGACGCGGGTCGTCTTCGAGAATTCGGTTTCCAGCTTGTCCCATGCGGCTTCGCGGCGCGCACGATCGCGGCTGAGCATCGCTTCGCCATGGACGTTCTCGACGCGGTCGACATAGACTTCGACTTCGTCGCCGACCTTCAGGTCAGCCTTCTGGCCCGGCGCTGCGAATTCGCGAAGCGGCACGCGGCCTTCCGACTTCAGACCGACGTCGATGACGGCCATGTCGTTCTCGATGCCGGTCACGGTGCCATGCACCACGCGGCCCTCGAAGCTGTCGGCGTCGCCGAGCGTCTCGTTCAGCATCGCGGCGAAATCGTCGCGCGACGGCATTACCTGGGTTGCCATAGAATTCAGTAATCCTAGTCTGTTTCCGGCCAAGCGGTTGGATCCGCTGGTCTTGGCCTTCGTTGCCGCGACGACCGAACGCCGGCACGGCATCCGGACGGCACGAGGCGCAGAGGATGTAGACGCTGAATGCGAAAACGGCGCGTGAGACTCAAAGGTCTCCGCGCCTTCCTCCACGAGCATCGCTCGCCGGACGCTCCTGTGTAGCGGAAACCCCGTCTCGGAGCAAGTTCGCCGCTGCAGCGTTAGGGGCGGCTCACAACAGGAGCGAAGATTTGAGCGAACGCGGCATTCTCGTGCTGGGCTGGATCGCCACGGCGACGGCGATCGTGATGTACCTGTCGTATATCGACCAGATCATGCTGAACCTGGCCGGTCAGAAGGGATCGGTGGTCCAGCCGTTCGCAACGATGGTCAATTGCGGGCTGTGGGTGGCGTATGGCGTGCTGAAGCCGAAGCGCGACTGGCCGATCGCGGTGGCGAACTTCCCGGGGGTGGTGCTGGGGGCGATTACGCTGGCGACGGCTTTGTAACGGGCGTCTGAGCGCCTCCTTGTTCTCCCGCAAAGGCGGGAGCCTAGTCTGGGTCCCCGCCTTCGCGGGGAAACAGCGTTGTTTTACGGTACACTAGCCCAACCAAAAGCCACCCCGGCGAAGGCCGGGGCCCAGTTGGGGGGCATCGCTGACTGAGTGCAGCGCTTCGTTACTGCGACCTTTCCAACTGGGCCCCGGCCTCCGCCGGGGTGGTGTTACCGTCCGCGGGAAGCCAAAGGCCTAACCCGATGCCTTCTTCGCGCGCTGCGCCTCGACCAGCGCCACCGCGCGCTGCACCGACGCTTCGATCGACAGGAAGCTCGTATCGAGCAACGCCGCGTCCGCCGCCATCACCAGCGGTGCGATCGAGCGGCCGCTGTCGCGCGCATCCCGCGCCCGGATGTCCGCCAGCACGCGGTCCTTGCTCGCCGTGCCGCCACGTGCTTGCAGTTCCGCATGGCGCCGCTGCGCGCGGATGTTCGGGGTCGCCTTCACGAACAGCTTGGCATCCGCATCGGGCGCGATGACCGTGCCGATATCGCGCCCGTCGAGGATCGCGCCACCCGCCTGCGCGGCAAACCGCTTCTGCCGCTGCATCAGCGCCGCGCGGACCAGCGGATGTGCGGACACGATCGAGGCCATCGCCCCGACATCGTCGTCGCGCAGCGCCGGGTCCGTCATCACCGCATCGTCGAAGTCGCATGCGGCAACCGCATCGGCTTCCTGTTCGGGGTCCAGCCCCATCCGCGCCACGTTCAGCGCGACCGCGCGGTAGAGCAAGCCGGTATCGAGATAGGGGAGGCCGTAATGCTTCGCCAGGGCGCGCGCGATCGTGCCCTTGCCCGATGCCGCCGGACCGTCGACTGCGATGATCATCTTAATTCCCCTGGCCGGTCGCCCGACCCGTTAATTCGTCGAGCGACCGGAAGAACACGGGATAGCTCGTCGCCACCGGCGATATGTCGTCGATCGTGATGGGCTCGGCGCTGCCAAGTCCAGCCACCACCATGCTCATTGCGATGCGATGATCGAGTTTCGAGGCGACCCGAGCGCCACCGCGAATCGCCGCCCCGCCCGAACCCGTGATCGCCATGCCGTCTTCGAATTCCTCGCACGTCACGCCGCACGCCTCGAGCGCGATCCGCATCGTCGTGATCCGGTCCGATTCCTTCACCCGCAGCTCGTGCGCGCCCCTGGCGACGGTCGTGCCGGACGCAAACGCCGCGGCGACGAACAGCACCGGATATTCGTCGATCATGCTCGGCGCGAGATCGGCCGGCACCTCGATCGCGGTCAGCGCGGCATGGCGGACGCGCAGGTCGGCGACGGGCTCGCCGCCGACGGTCCGCGGATCGAGCTCGGTGATGTCCGCGCCCATCATGCGCAGCGCCGTGACGATGCCGATCCGTGTCGGGTTCAGCCCGACATTGCGCACGACGATGTCCGACCCCGGCACGATCGACGCCGCGACCAGCCAGAAGGCTGAGGACGACGGATCGCCCGGCACGACGATATCCTGCGGGGTCAGCTCCGCCTCGCCGGTGATCGAGATCACGCGGCCTTGGTCCGTTTCCTCGACGGTCAGCTGCGCGCCGAACCCGGTCAGCATCCGCTCGCTGTGATCGCGCGTCGCGACCGGCTCGATCACCGTGGTGATGCCGGGCGTGTTGAGCCCCGCCAGCAGGATCGCCGACTTCACCTGCGCCGACGCGACCGGCAACGTGTAGGTGATCGGCACCGCGGGGCAGATCCCGCGCACCATCAGCGGCAGCTTGCCGCCGGGCGACGCGGTGATGTCCGCGCCCATCTGCGACAGCGGCTCGATCACGCGGCCCATCGGCCGTCCCGACAGCGAGGCGTCACCGGTGAAGGTGCAGGTGATCGGGTGGCTCGACACCAGCCCCATCAGCAGCCGCGTCGAGGTGCCCGAATTGCCCATCTCCAGCGCGGTCTCGGGCTGGAGCAGCCCGCCGACACCGACGCCGTCGACGACCCAGATGCCGTCGTCCTGCCGCTCGATCGTCGCGCCCATCGCGCGCATCGCCGCCGCGGTGGCGAGCACGTCCTCGCCCTCCAGCAGGCCGGTGATCCGGCTGGTCCCGACCGCGAGGCTCGCGAACATCAGCGCGCGGTGGCTGATCGACTTGTCGCCGGGGACCGCGATCGAACCGGTCAACGGACCGCGCGCGACGACGTCCAGCGGTTGGGGGAGGGGGTGTGTCATGGGGCCGGGCTTTTGACAGTGGCCTTGCGCTATGGCAAGGCGCGCCCACTTTGCGGGGGCATCCCCCACAATCTATCCATTCGAAAGGTTCTATCGGCATGATCAAGCCGGAATGGGGCACGAAGCGTTCGTGTCCGAAATGCGCGACGCGTTTCTACGACCTCGAAAAGGCCGACCCCGTCACCTGCATCGAATGCGGGTATGCGTGGGAGCCCGAGCCGATCCTGAAGTCGAAGCAGCCGCTGCCGTTCGAGGTCGCCAAGCCCGACACCAAGAAGCCCGACGCGGATCTCGAGGGTGACGAGGAAGAGGATATCGCCTCGATCACCGGCGAGGACGAAGAGCCGTCCGCGGACGACGAAGTCGATCTGGGCGGTGACGACGACCTCGGCGTCGAGACGCCGCAGGACGAGCACGAGCGTTGAGATAAAGAAATTTGGCAGGCGGCGTTTACGCCGCTTGCCAACCCGGGCGGCTCCGGTTAGTGAGCCGCCTCCCAACGGGAATGGGGCCGTAGCTCAGCTGGGAGAGCGTTCGCATGGCATGCGAAAGGTCAGGGGTTCGATCCCCCTCGGCTCCACCATTCTCGTTGATACGCGACGCGGTCGCGGTCCCATATTTGTGATGGACACCCCGCAGCGGGTCGTAACGCCGTTGTGCCGTCACAGGCCTCAATAGGTCGCCTGGAAGGTCTCGGTGGCGACGCTGAGACCATGGGTCAGGGCGTGGACGGATTCGAGCTGCTGGCCGATCCGCCGGGCCAGGCTGATGAAGCGCTGGTTTCGGACTTCGAGATGCTCGACGCTGTCGGTCATCGCGCGTGCGGTGAGCGCGGTTTCGTCGATCGCGGCGGTGATCGCGAGGATCCGCTCGTTCTGATTGTGTGCGGTGTCGGTCACGATGACCGCGCGGGCCTGGATATCGGCGATGTCGTGCGCGATCGCGCGATTCGCGGCGACGACGTCGCGCGTCGCGATCTGCATCGCCGAGATCTGCGGCTCGATCCGTGCGACCGCATCGGACGTCTGCGTGGCAAGCGTCTTCACCTCGGCTGCGACCACCGCGAAGCCGCGCCCGGCCTCTCCGCTGCGCGCCGCCTCGATCGCGGCGTTGAGCGCGACGAGGCTAGTCTGCCGGGCGACCGCGCGGATGATGTCGAGGATCGAGCCGATCGATCCGGCACGGTCCGACAGCCCTTGCGACAGGGCGACCGTCTCGTGCGCATGCGCCATCGCGCCGCTGGCGGCGCTGCTGGTGTGGCGGACCTGGTCGACGACCGTGTCGATCATGCCGGCCATCATCGCCGAGGTCTGCGCGGCATCCTGCATCGCGGCGGTGGATTGCTGCGCGGCGACGACGACGTCGCCCAAATCGCGGACGATCAGTTCGAGTTCGGCTTCGCCCGCGCGGCCCATCGCCTGGCCCTCCGCTGCCGCGGCATCGGCTTCGGTGACGACGGTGGCGATCTCCTTGCGGAAGCGTTCCGCCTGCGCGGCTTGCGCCGCGACGACGTCGGTTAGCCGTCGCTCGACCGTGACGTCGCGGTAGGTGATCACCGCGCCGTGCCCGGGCAGCGGGGCGAAGTTGATATGCAGGATCGTCCCGTCGTCGAAATGATGATCGATATCGACGCTTTCCTGCTGGGCCTGCCAGCGACGGTGATTGTCGACCACCGTCGCGATCCGTGCCGCGGACCAGCCGACGGCGGTGCCAACGACTCCGAGAAAGCTCGCCATGTCCATGCCGATCATGACGCGGTCCGGGTCGAAGCGGAACAGCGCCGCCACGCGCGGATTGACCAGCGCGATCCGCTCCGCCGCGTCGAAGACCACGACGCCGTCGGCGACCGCGGTCATCGCAATCGCCAGCAAGACGTCGGGGGGCATCGATCCGGTGCCTGGCGCGGCTTCCACCGCTGGCAAGGGGCGGGGGATTACGGCATGTCGCGTCTGCATCACCGCGGACTAGCCCAAAATGGTTTTAAGTCCGTTACTTAACCCCGATCTGTTACCCTTTACGACGGGCGTCACCGTGTCGCGGGCGCGGTCCGCCGGGCGGTCAGGATGCGGATCGGCGCGGCGATCATCTGGCCCTTCATCACGCCTTCGCCCTTGGTCGGCGAGGTAGGCGCGGCAAGGATGCCGCGGACGATGTCCATGCCCTGGACGACGTGCCCGAACGCGGCAAAGCCCGTATTGTCGCCCGGCTTCTCGGGATGCGCGTCGAGGAAGGGGATCGCGCCGACGGTGATGAACACGTCGGCGCGCCCGCTCCCCGGCGCCAGCCGTGCGAGCGAAATCGTGCCGTCGGTGTGGAGCACGCCGGTCTTGCTGGTCGGCTCGTGCGCGATCGGCGGGAAGGCGCGCTTGGGATCGCCCTCGATCCCGCCCTGGATCAGCCCCGTATCCGGCCCCAGCCGCAGCGCGCGATAGAAGGTCGTGCCGTCGAGCTTGCGCGCGTCGACATAGCGCAGGAAATTCGCGGTGGTGATCTTGGCGCGCTCTTTCTCGAGTTCGAGCACGATCGGGCCGAGGCTGGTGGTCAGCGTCACGCCGATGGTCGCGGGGCGCGGCGTCGCAGCGGGCACCGGTGGCGACGCATCTGCGGGCGCGGTGGCAGGCGCGGTGGCAGGGGCTGGCACGGGTGGCACGCCCTGTGCGGCGAGCGGGGCGCTTGCCATCAGGGTGGCGAGGACGGCGTATCGCAGCATGTCGAAACTCCTGAATTCTGTCCCATTCGCGGACGGGTTAAAACGGGACGATTTTGTCGCTGGTCGAAAAGGTAAACACCGCGTTAACCGGTCGCCATGACCCGACGCCTAGTCCTGACCAACGAAGCCGCGCGCCACCCGTTTCGACGGACGCTGCCCCCGCCCGTGATCGCAGCGTCGGGCGGGCGCGACGATCAGGACGTCAAGCTGTTCGTGCTGAGCTTCGCGGCCTTCTTCACCTGCTTCTACAGCTTCATTTTCTGATCACGGGCAGGCAGGTTTCGGCATCGTCGTCGCAGGCGCGGTGCAGCTTCTGCGCGATCCAGGCGGATACTAGGCACATGCCGGCGACCAGGAAGAGCAGGTCTTCGGGCGTCACGCCCGCCATCGTGATGCCGATGACCGCGATCGACCCGATCGTCATCGCGCCCGAATTGACGACGTTGTTCGCCGCCACCGTCCGCGCGGTCTGATCCTTTTCGACCGTCGTCGTTAGAAAAGCGTAGAGCGGGACGACGAACATGCCGCCGGTGATCGCAATCATCATCAGCGTGCCTAGCACCGGCCAAGCGCGCGGCTGTGCGAGGAACCCGGCCCAGTCGTAGAAATGGCCCGGCGCCGCCGGCGTCCAGGTCCGTACCAGGACCGAGAAGATAAGGACGAACACGCCCATCGCGATCACCGAGGCGGGTGCGTAGCGCGCCGAGATCCGGCCCTTGAGCATCGTGTTGATCACCACCGAACCGATCGCGACGCCGATCGAGAACACCGCGATCACGAAGCTCGCGACCCGCTCGTCCGCGGTCAGCACGTTCTTGACCAGCGGCGGGAAGATCACGATCAGCACCGCCCCGATCGTCCAGAAGAAGCTGATCGCGCAGATCGCCAGGAACAGCCGCGGGATGTGCATCGTCGCGCTGATCAGCCGCCACGACGCGGTGAACGGGTTGTAGTTGAGCACCAGCGGCGGGCCCTCGCGCGGTGCCGGCGGCACCTGGCGACCCGCGAACCAGCCGATCACCGCGATCGCCAGAACCGCGATCGCCGCGCGCTCGATATGATCGGTCATGAACCCGGCGGTGATCGTCCCCATCAGGATCGCCAGATAGGTGCCGGCCTCGACCAGCCCGGTGCCGCCGAGCACGTCGCATGGCGGCAGATGCTGCGGCAGGATCGCGTATTTGATCGGCCCGAAGAACGTCGAATGCACCCCCAGGCACAGTACCGCCCCGAGCATCAGCCCGAGGCCGATCGTCGAATGGCCGCTGCGCGCCACCATCAGGCCCGCCGCGCCGAGCGCCATGATGCCGATCTCCGCGCTCTTCACGAGCCGGATGATCCGCGCCTTGTCATGGCTGTCCGCGAGCTGCCCGGCGAGTGCCGAGAGCAGGAAAAAGGGGATGATCGCAATTCCGGTGGCGAGTGCGTTGAAATTCGCCTCCATCCGCGGATCGTTGAAGATCGCATAGGTCGCGAACAACACCATCGACGTCTTGAACAGATTGTCGTTGAAGGCGCCCAGAAACTGTGTCGTGAACAGGGGCAGGAAGCGTCGTTGCTTCAGCAACCCGAGTGCGTTGCGCATGCGAGAAAAGGCCCTGATCGTGGCAATAAGACTGCCGCGGCCTTAGCCCAGCGGGGGCGGTAGGCCAATGGTTTAGCGCCGCCCGCGTCGGCCGGGTGTCCGCGTACGGGATCCGGACGAGCCCCCGCGCCACGGTCCGGCGTCCGCGCTTGCCGCACATTAGTCGGCACCGATCGGTAAAACCCGGTTTCGCCAAGGGCATGACCGGAGTAGGGAAGGCGGGGTGTGGACCCTGCCCAACCTTCTGACGCTGTCGCGCATTGTCGCGGTACCCCTTCTCGTCGGCTTTCTGTGGTGGCCCGGCTGGGCGGCCGGCTACGGCATCGCCTTCGCGCTCTACTGCCTGATGGGCATCACCGATTATTTCGACGGCTATCTCGCGCGGTCGAACGGTGCGGTCTCACGCCTCGGGATCTTCCTCGATCCGATCGCGGACAAGATCATGGTCGCGGCGGTCATCCTGATCCTGGTCGGCACGCGCGATATTGCGGGCGTCCATGTGATCGCCGCGCTCGTCATCCTGCTCCGCGAGATTGCGGTGTCGGGCCTGCGCGAATTCCTGGCGCAGGTGCAGGTGTCCGTGCCCGTCTCGCAGCTTGCGAAATGGAAGACGACGCTGCAGCTGGTCGCGCTGGGCGGACTGATCCTCGCGGGCGCGCTGCCCGACATGCCGTGGGTACATGGCGTCGGGCTCGCCGCGCTCTGGGGGGCTGCGGTCCTGACGCTGGTGACGGGCTGGGATTACCTGCGCGTCGGCCTGAAGCATATGGATTGAGCGCATGACGGTGACGATGGTGTATTTTGCGTGGGTCCGCGAACGGATCGGGACGGGCGAGGAACGTGTCGATCCGCCCGCATCGGTGACCACGATCGCCGAACTGGTGGACTGGCTGGCGCTGTCCAGCCCGGGCCATGCCGCCGCCTTTGCCGATCCCGCCCGGCTGCGCGCCGCCCTGGATCAGGCGTTCGTGCCGATCGATACCCCGATCGCCGGCGCGCGCGAGATCGCACTCTTCCCTCCGGTGACGGGCGGATGATCCGGATCATCGTCCAGACGGCCCCGATCGACCTGCTTGCAGAGATCACGCAGGCCGAAACCGCCGGCGAACGCGGCGCGGGCGCGGTGGCAACCTTCACAGGTCTCGTGCGCGCAGATGACGGCGTCGAGACGCTCGAACTGGAACATTATCCCGGTGCGACAGAGGCTGCGCTCACCAAGGTGGCGACGGGTGCCGTCGAGCGCTGGGAGCTGAGTGCGGTGACGATCGTCCACCGGGTCGGGCCGATGCATCCGGGTGAACGGATCGTCTTCGTGGCGGCGGCGTCCGCACACCGTGCCGCGTCGCTCGAGGCCTGTGCCTATCTGATCGATCGGTTGAAGACCGATGCGCCGTTCTGGAAACGCGAGACCCGCGGCACACAGGCCAGCTGGGTCGAAGCGCGCGACGCCGACAAGGACGCCGCCGCGCGCTGGACCTCCTAGACGGCGTTAGCCGATCTTGGGAACGCTCATGCCGTTGGTGAGATGGACGACACCGTTGGTCGCCTTGACATCTGCCGTGTCGACATAGGCCTTGCTGCCGGCAACGTCCGTCAGTTCGATATTGCCGTTCGGACCCACCGATGCCGTCAGCGGCTGGCCGGCCAGCGTCGTGAGGACGGCCTTGCCGCCACCCGACGTGATCTGCGCCTTCAGCTGATCCGACGTCACGGCGCCTGCGACGACGTGATACTTCAGGATCGTCGCCAGCGTGGGCTTCGCCTCCGGCTTCATCAGCGTATCGAGCGCGCCGGCGGGAAGCCGGGTGAACGCCTCATCGCTCGGTGCGAAAACGGTGAAGGGGCCGGGGCCCGCAAGCGTCGTGCCGAGGCCGGCTGCAGTCACCAGCTTGGCGAGCGTCGCGCGGTTTGGAAGCGTCGGCAGCGCTGCCGCGATCGTCGCGGTCGCTGCAGGCTGTGCCGCGGCGGGTGCTGCTGGAGCGCCGGCCATCGGTGCGGCGGTACCGGCCTGTGCAGGGGCCTGCATTGGGGCCTGTGCGGGCGCCGTGCCAGTTGGCGCGGTCTGTGCGGGCGTCGTGCCGCTCGGCGCGGTCTGCGCGATCGCCGGTGCAGCCGCGAAAAGCGTTGCGGCAAGGACGAGAGGGGTCTTGGTGATCATGGATTTCTCCTGGCTGAAACAATCGTGAAATAAATTCTGCGATAGAACGTATGGAGTCACGCGGCGGTTTGCCAAGTTACGGATGCGCCAACAGGACCAAGTGCGCCGTTGACGCGACGAAGTGTTGGCACGCTGCCACACCTCGCTCAAGACAAGCGGGGTACGATTACCCCGTTGACGACATGAACAATGCCGTTCGACTGACGCACATCGGCGGTCTCAATATAACTTTTGTTACCATTGACGTCGGTGAGTGCGATGATATCTCCAACGAGGGTCACCGTGATTGCATCACCTTCGACCGTCGTCAGTGCGGCGGTGCCGCCACCCGCCGCGACACGCGCCTTCAGGTCGGCAGCGGTGATGTCGCCGGGCACGACGTGATAGGTCAGCACTTTCGCCAGCGATGCCTTGTTCTCGGGCTTGAGCAACGTCTGGACCATGCCGGGCGCGAGCCGGCCGAACGCTGCGTCGGTCGGTGCGAAAACGGTGAACGGCCCGGTCCCGGACAGCGTCGCGGTCAGGTCCGCAGCCTTCAGCGCGGTAACCAGCGTCGCGAGATTGGGTGCGGCGGAGGCATTGTCGACGATCGTCCGCGTCGCGATCATCGGCACGCCGCCGACGGTCGGGTTGGCGACGGCGATCGGCCCGTTGGGCGTCGACAGTGCGGGGTTGGCGGGGGGCGGCGCGGTCGGCGTGCCGAGGTCGCTGTTGCCGCTGCTGCAGGCGGCGAGCGCTAGCGCGACGAGACCCGTGGTGCCCAGGCCAATATACAGGGGGCGCATGTTCGACATCGAAATCTATCTCCTCAAACGGGCGCTTGCGAACCGCAACTACGGTTGAGCCCGGAAATCGTTGCAGTGCGAGCCAGCGCGGCCGGTCAGCGGGCGTCGGCAAGCGCCTTGGCGAGCAACTGGAAATCCTTCTCGCGCGGCGAGGCCTTCCGCCACACCAGCGCGATCCGGCGAAACGCGTTCTCGGCGTCGAGCGGCAGCGCGGTGATCCCGGTATTTTCGAGGATCCCGGCGTTCAGCGCCATCTCAGGCAGCATCGTGATGCCCAGGCCGTTGTCGACCATCTGCACGATCGTGTGCAGCGACGTGCCCATCATCGTCGCCTCGGCACGGATTTCGGGCCGGTTGCACGCGGCGAGCGCATGATCCTTCAGGCAATGCCCGTCCTCGAGCAGCAACAGCCGAGTCTCGTCGATCGCCGAGGCGGGAATAGCGGAGGCGGGGATCGAGGTCCGGTCCGCGGGCACGTCCTCGGTCGGGAAGGCGACGAACAGCCGGTCGTCGAACAGGGGCTCGAACGCGACTTCGCCGCACGCATAGGGCAGGGCGAGCAGCACACAGTCGGTGCGGCCGTTGTGCAGCCCCTCGCACGCCGCGCCGCTCGGCTCCTCGCGCAGGAACAGCTTGAGGTCCGGATAGTCGCGTCGCAGCCGCGGCAGGATGCGCGGGAGCATGAACGGCGCGATCGTCGGGATCACGCTCATCCGCATGTCGCCCGACAGCGGCCGACCGGCGGCGCGCGCCATGTCGCCAAGTTCCTCCGCCTCGCGCAGCACGCGACGCGCCTTGTCCGCGATCCGGTCCCCCAGCGGGGTGAAGCGGACGACGCGGCGTGTGCGCTCGACCAGCACCACCCCGATCAGCGTCTCGAGCTCGCGCAGACCTGCCGACAGCGTCGACTGGGTCACGAAACAGGCCTCGGCAGCACGGCCGAAATGGCCATGATCCTTCAGCGCGACGAGATATTGTAGTTGCTTGAGCGTGGGGAGATAGGTTGCAGCCATTGATCGCCCATATCGATCGTGCACCCCCGTTTGTCCATGCCGGGTCGATAATGAGGCCGTCGGCGCGGGGCGTCCGCCACGGCGTTGCCCCCGCCCGCTGGAAATCGCCCCTGTGAACGCCTAAATGAGCGGACCGCCAAGGGGAATGCGCATGTTCAGCCGGTTAGGGGCTTATCTCGATTCGATCCGGGCGCGTGACCCGGCGCCGCATTCGCGCGCGGAGATCATGCTCTACCCCGGCGTCTGGGCGCTGGGGATGCACCGCATCGCACACCGGCTGTATAGCGGGCAGAATTTCTTCCTCGCGCGGTGCGTCAATCATTTGTCGCGCTTCCTGACCGCGATCGACATCCATCCCGGCGCGACGATCGGCCGCAATTTCTTCATCGACCACGGCTTCGTCGTTATCGGCGAGACCTCGCTGATCGGCGACGACGTGACGATCTATCAATGCGTGACGCTGGGCGGGACGAGCCCCGACAATGGCGTTGCCGGCAAGCGCCACCCGACCATCTCGGACGGTGCGATCATCGGATCGGGCGCGCAGGTGCTCGGGCCGATCACGCTCGGCCGCCGCTCGCGAGTCGGCGCTAATGCGGTCGTGACGCGCGACGTCCCCGAGGGCACGACCGTCGTCGGCATCCCGGCGCGCGCGACGACGGTAGAGGGCGGCGCCGCACCCGAGGCCCCGCGCTTCGTGCCCTATGGCACGCCGTGCACCGAGGCCTTCGACCCGGCGACGCAGAAGATGGAGATCATGCGCTGTGAGCTGGAGATGATGCGCAAGCGTCTGGACTCGCTGCTCGCCGATCAGGACCTGTCGACCGATCGCGACGGGCTCCGTCGCGGCCCGGTCGAACAGGATCTGCGCGATCGGGCCTGATCCGTCCTGATGAACAACGTCACGCCCTTTCCGACCCGCAATACCGCCCCCACCCAGATCGGCTTCGATCGGCTCGAACTGATGCGGATCCTCGACCTCTACGGACGCATGGTCGCGGCGGGGCATTGGCGGGACTATGCGATCGATCTCGGCCGCGAGGCGGCTGTGTTCGCCTGTTTCCGCCGCGCGGCCGAACGGCCCGAATTCCGGATCGAGAAACGCCCCGCGCTTCGCAACCGCCAGGGCATGTGGGCCCTGGTCGGCGAAGGCGGGGCGGTGATCAAGCGGGGCCATGACCTTGGCCCGATCCTGGCCCCGGTCGAGCGACGGCTGATGAAGCTCGTCGAAAGCTGAGCCCGCCGGCGCGGCGGTCAGCCGCGCTGGAGCTTCGCTAATATGGTCATCGCCTGGTCCGCGCCCGATTGCGGGACGATCTCGCCGTTGCGGTCGGTAATTGCCGCCCAGTTGGCGGCTACCCCTTCGACCGACAGATCGTCGCCCGACAGCAATGCGCCCGGCGTCAGCGTGACATAGGCGGCCTGGAACACGCCCGCGCCGGCGCCGAGGATCATGTTGGTCGGGGCATCCTCCGACACCAGGAACACCGCGCCGGGCGCGACCTTGTCGGGGGAGAAGGCCTTGAACGCCTCTTCGGGAAAGATGTCCTGCGTCATCCGCGTGCCTGCGGTCGGCGCGATCGTGTTGACGCGGATGTTGTTCTTCGCCCCTTCGATCGCGAGCGTCTTGGTCAGGCCGGCAAGGCCGAGCTTGGCGGCGCCGTAGTTGGCCTGGCCGAAATTGCCGTACAGTCCGGTCGATGACGCGGTCATCAGGATGCGGCCGTAATTCTGCGCGCGCATCCCGTCCCAGACTGCCTTGGTCGCGTTGGCCGAGCCGTTCAGATGGACGTCGACGACGAAGTTGAAATCGGCGGGGTCCATCTTGGCGAAGCTCTTGTCGCGCAGCACGCCGGCATTGTTGATGAGGATATGGACGCCGCCCCATTTTTCGGACGCACGCGCGACCATCTCGATCATCTGGTCATAGTCGGTGACGCTGCCGCCATTGGCGATCGCCTCGCCGCCCACGGCCTCGATCTCCTCGACGACCTTCAGCGCGGCATCGGACTGCCCCGTACCGTCGCGCGAGGCGCCGAGATCGTTGACGACAACCTTCGCACCGCGCCGGGCAAGCTCGAGCGCATATTCGCGGCCGAGCCCGCCGCCTGCGCCGGTGACGATCGCGACGCGGCCAGCAAAACCGAAGGATCCAAAGCTGTCGGACATGGAAAAAGGCGCCCCTCTCTTATCGTGGAGCGCCTTTCCTAGAACGTAAAGCAGTCGGTGCAAGCCGCGGCGTTAGCCACGGCCCGCACCGATGCGAATCGCTTACTTACCGCCGCGGTTCTTGCAGCCGTCCTTGACGGTGCGCGAGCAGGTTGGGTACTCGGCAGGTGCCGGGGTCGGCGGCGTCACCGTCGGCTGACCGAAGACGATGTTCGCACCACCGGGTGCAGCCATCGGAGCCTGGGGCGCTGCGGGCGGCGGCGGTGCCATCGCTGGATCCGCAGGCGCTGCAGGATCGGCTGCCATCGCCGGATCGGCGGGAGCGGCGGGATCTGCGGCTGGCGGTGCCATTGCCGGATCAGCGGGCGCGGTCTGGGCGGCCGGGTCTGCTGGCGGCATCGTCTGCGGCGCGGTCTGCGCGAACACGGGCGAGGCGAGCAACGCTGCAGCGGCGAGAAGAATGGACTTCATGCGAATCTCCTGAATACTTGGAGCGCAAATTCGTTAGCGCCACGGTTGAACGCACTAAAACCCGCTTGGGTCCTTCGTTTCGCGTCCGATTCTAACCGGCTTGTCTTGGTCCTGCACTAATGACGCGGTCGGCGACCGCTTGCAGTACCCTGACTTTCAGCCGCCAGTATCAAGCGAATAGCCAGCCGAGCGCACCGTGCGGATGATATCGGGACGTTCGCCGGTGTTGATCGCTTTCCGCAGCCGCCGGATATGCACGTCGACGGTGCGCGATTCGATGTCCGAATCATGGCCCCACACCGCATCGAGCAGCCGTTCGCGCGAGAAGACCCAGCCGGGATGTTCGAGGAAATGCTTGAGCAGCCGGAACTCGGTTGGCCCGAGTGCGACGACCTCGCCCGAGCGGCGGACCTTGTGGCCGACCGTGTCCATCTCGATGTCGGCATAGCTCAGCGCTTCGCCGGCAAGCGCGGGGCGAACGCGGCGCAGCACCGCGCCGACGCGCGCGACCAGCTCGCGCGGCGAGAAGGGCTTGGTGACGTAATCATCGGCACCGGTCTCGAGCCCGCGGACACGGTCCTCCTCTTCCCCACGCGCGGTCAGCATGATGATCGGCACGTTCTGCGTCTCGGGCGCACGACGCAGGCGGCGGCACACCTCGATTCCCGACAGGCCTTCGACCATCCAGTCGAGCAGGACGATATCGGGCACCTTCTCACGCGCGAGCAGCAGCGCCTCCTCGCCATCGGGGGTGTGCGCGATCTCGAAATCCTCGCGCTTGAAATGCCAGACCAGCAGTTCGGCGAGCGCCGCGTCGTCCTCGACCAGCAGCATCCTTGCACGGGCCATGTCGATTACTCCTGTATGCCGCCGCGGTCGCGGTCGGCCATCTGGGTGCCGGTCGCGGCAAAATAGACCATCTCGGCGACGTTGGTCGCGTGGTCGCCGATCCGTTCGAGATTCTTCGCGACGAACAGCAGGTGCGCGACCTGGCTGATCGTCTTGGGATTTTCGACCATGTAGGTCACCAGCGTGCGAAAGATGCTGTCGTAGAAATCGTCGAGCGCGGCGTCGCTTTCGACGACGAGCATCGCCGCCTCGAAATCACGCGCGGCAAAGGCGTCGAGCACGTCATGCACCATCTCGCTCGCCATCCGGCCCATGGCGGGCAGGATCGAGATCGGATCGATCCGGTGCTCGCTCTCGATCATCGGCACGCGCTTGGCGATGTTCTTGGCATAATCGCCGATCCGCTCGACGACGCCCGCGATCTTCAGCGCGGCGACGACCTCGCGCAGGTCGATCGCCATCGGTGCGCGCAGCGCGATGATCTGCACCGCCAGCCGCTCGACCTCCGCCTCGATCGCATCGATCTGCTTGTCCGCCGCGCGGACCTCGCGTGCGAGCGCGACGTCGTTACGCTGGAGCGCCTTCATCGCATTGGCGATCGCGTCCTCGGCGAGGCCGCCCATCTGCGAGATGAGGCCGCGCAGGCGGCCGATCTCGTCGTCGAAGACCTTTACGGTATGCGTGTTCATCGATCCCGTCCCCATCAGCCGTAGCGGCCGGTGATGTAATCCTTGGTGCGTTCCTCGCGCGGGTTGGTGAAGATGGCGGAGGTGTCGCCATATTCGACCAGCGTGCCGAGGTGGAAGAAGGCCGTGCGCTGGCTGACGCGCGCCGCCTGCTGCATGTTGTGCGTGACGATCACGATCGCATAGCGGCCGCGCAGCTCGTGGATCAGCTCCTCGATCTTGGCAGTCGCGATCGGGTCGAGCGCGCTGCACGGCTCGTCCATCAGGATCACCTCGGGATCGACCGCGATCGCGCGCGCGATGCACAGCCGCTGCTGCTGCCCACCCGACAACGCGGTACCGCTGTCGGTCAGGCGATCCTTCACCTCGTCCCAGAGACCCGCACGCCGCAGCGACTTCTCGACGATCTGGTCGAGGTCGCTCTTGGCACCCGCAAGCCCGTGAATGCGCGGGCCGTAAGCGACGTTCTCGTAGATCGACTTGGGGAAGGGGTTCGGCTTCTGGAACACCATGCCGACGCGGGCGCGCAGCTGGACGACATCCATGTCGGGCGAATAGATATCGTGCCCGTCGAGCTCGATCTTCCCCTCGACCCGCGCGCTGGCGACGGTGTCGTTCATGCGGTTGAGCGTGCGCAGGAAGGTCGACTTGCCGCAGCCCGACGGGCCGATGAACGCGGTGACATTGTCCATGTCGACGTCGATCGACACATTGTCGATCGCGCGCTTCTGCCCGTAATAGACGCTGACGTCGCGCGCGGTCATCTTGTGGTTGGTCATCACCAGCGGGTCTCGAATTTGTTGCGGAGGTAGATCGCGACGCCGTTCATCGCGAGCAGGAAGACGAGCAGGACGATGATCGCGGCCGAGGTCTTCTCGATGAAGCCGCGGCTGACCTGGTCGGACCACAGGAAGATCTGCACGGGCAGCACGGTCGCGGGGTCACGCAGCCCCGAGGGCGGCGCGGCGATGAACGCGCGCATCCCGATCATCAGCAGCGGTGCGGTTTCGCCAAGTGCGCGCGCCATGCCGATGATCGTGCCGGTCAGGATGCCGGGCAGCGCGAGCGGCAGGACATGGTGGAACACGACCTGCACCGGCGACGCGCCGATTCCGAGCGCGGCGTCGCGGATCGATGGCGGCACCGCCTTGATCGCGTTGCGCCCGGCGATCACGATCACCGGCATCGTCATCAGCGCGAGCGTCAGCCCGCCGACCAGCGGCGCCGATCGCGGCATCCCGAAGGTACCCAGGAACACCGCGAGCCCGAGCAGCCCGAAGATGATCGAGGGCACCGCGGCGAGGTTGTTGATCGACACCTCGATCAGGTCGGTCCAGCGGTTCTTCGGGGCATATTCCTCGAGATACAGCGCGGACAGCACGCCGATCGGGAAGGCGAGCAGCAGCGTGACGATCATCGTCAGCAGCGAGCCCTTGAACGCCCCCCAGATGCCGACCCGCGTCGCGTCGGTCGAATCGGCGGTCGTCAGGAACGTCATGCTCAGCCCGCGCGTCAGCACGCCGCGCGCCTTGAGCCGGGCGACGATGGCCTCCGCTTCGGGCGGGCCATCGCCTTTGGCAGCCATGTCGACCGGGCTGGCGACGGGCACCGCGATCACCGTCTTGCGTGACAGCAGACCGGGATCCGCCTTCAGCGCATCGCGTACCGTCACCCAGGCGCCGTCCGACAACAGGCCTTCGCCATCCTTGCCGAACGCGCGCGTCGCGGCGCTGTCGACCGCACCCTCGAGACCGGCGCTGGCGAGCGCGAGATCGGCGCCGCGGCTTGTCAGCCGCGCGGGTTCGATCGGCAGTGCGGCGGCGGCGAAATCGATCGGCAGCGCGACGCGCGTCTCGACGAACCCGCTCGCGCCCTGCCACAGCATCGACGACAGCAGGAAGGCGAGGAAGCCCGCGGAGAGCCAGACCGCGGCCAGCCCGGCGAGGCGGAACCGGCGCTCGGCGGCATAGCGGCGGCGGATGCGGCTCTGCATCGCCTTGGTGGTCCAGTCGGTCGGCACGCGCGCCGTGGCGGGCTTCGCCGAGGCCGTAGCGTCTGGCGTACCGATGAAGGGGGTGACGCTATTCATAGGCTTCGCGGTACCGTTTCACGACCGTCAGCGCGACGATGTTGAGGAGCAGGGTGACGACGAACAAGGTCAGCCCCAGCGCAAAGGCGGCGAGCGTCTTGGCGCTGTCGAACTCGGCCTCGCCGGTCAGCAGATCGACGATCTGCTTGGTCACCGTCGTCGTGCTGGCAAACGGGTTGAGCGTCAGCGTCGCGACACCGCTCGCGGCCATCACCACGATCATCGTCTCGCCAATCGCGCGGCTGACCGCGAGGAGGACGCCGCCGACGACGCCGGGCAGTGCGGCGGGAAGCAGCACGCGGCGGATCGTCTCGGACGAGGTAGCACCCATCGCGAGGCTGCCGTCGCGCATCGACGAGGGGACCGCGGCGATCGAATCATCGGCCATCGACGAGACGAACGGGATGATCATGATCCCCATCACGAGCCCGGCGGCGAGCGCGCTCTCCGACGAGGCCCAGCTGATCCCGATCCACACCGCGAAATCGCGCACCGCAGGCGCCACCGTCAGCGCGGCGAAATAGCCATAGACGACGGTCGGCACGCCCGCGAGCACCTCGAGGATCGGCTTCATCCACTTGCGCGTGGTCGGGGCGGCATATTGCGTGAGGTAGATCGCGCTCATCAGCCCGAACGGGATCGCGACGATCATCGCGATCACCGCGCCGATGAAGAACGTCCCCCAGAACAGCGGCACCGCGCCGAGCGACGCGCCCGGATCGCGCGCGTCGACGACCTGCGGGCTCCAGTGCGTGCCGAACAGGAAGTCGGTGATCGGCACGATCGAGAAGAAGCGCGCGGATTCGTAAAGCAGCGAGGCGACGATGCCGACCGTGGTCAGGATCGCGATCAGCGATGCGCCGAGCAGCAGGATCATCACGATCCGCTCGACCCGCGTCCGCGCGCCGAAGCCCGGCCGCACGCGCAGGAACGCAAACGCGCCGCCGGCAAAGGTGAGCAGCAGCGCGAGCGCGGTCGCGATCCAGTCGTAGCGCGACTGCGCGGCGGCATAGACCGGCGACAGGACGCGCGCGAGCTCGTGGAACGCGCCGAAGCTTCGTCCTTCCGCCAGGCTGCGCGCCTCGGACAGGATCGAGGCCCGGTCGAAGCCGGGCGGGGGCAACTGCACCGCGGCGGGGCTGGCCAGCACGGTGTCGGTGACGAGCGCGGGTGCGACCATCGACCAGCCGACCAGGAACAGCAGCGGCGGGATCGCTGTCCACAGCGCGACATACCAGCCGTGATGCGCGGGCAGCGAGCTGAACCGCGCAGTGTTGCCGACCCGGAACCGTGCGGCACGCATCCGTGCGCTCAGCCACGCGATCAGGCCGAGCCCGAGAACGAGGAAGAAGAGGGCGAGTGCCGACATCAGGCCGTCTCCGCCGGTTTCAGGGCGGGGATCGTGTTCCAGTAGTGCATCACGACAGCACCGCCGGGTCGAGGATCGTCTCGTTGGCGATGATCGCCGCCGACCGGGCCTGGACCGCGGGTGGCGCGGCGATCAGGCCGCGCTTCACCAGCGGCCCGGTCGCGCTCCAGTTGGCGGCATAGAGTTTCAGGAACGTCCGCAGCCCCGGAATCGCGCTGAGATGCGCCTTCTTCACATAGATGTAGAGCGGGCGTGACCCCGGATACCGCGTGTCCGCGATCGTCGCATAGGTCGGCTCGACACCGGAGATCGCGACGCCGTTCACGTCGTTCTTGTTCTCTTCGAGATAGCTGTAGCCGAACACGCCGATCGCATTGGGGTTGGACTGGAGCTTCTGGACGATCAGATTGTCATTCTCGCCCGCATCGACATACATCCCGTCCTCGCGGACGCGGGTGCACAGCGCCTTGTGCGCATCGGGATCGGACTTGGCGAGCGGCTTGGCGCTGGGGTCGCTGGCCTCGCAGCCCTTGGTCAGGATCAGTTCGGCGAGCGCGTCGCGCGTGCCGCTGGTCGCGGGCGGGCCATAGACCTGGATCGGCACCGGCGGCAGCGCGGGGTTCACGTCGCGCCATACGCGCGCGGTGTTCGGCCGGCCGCCGGGGCTGGCGGCGAGCGCCTTGTACAGGTCGGTCGGGGTCAGCTGCATCTTCGGGCCGTTCTTGGCCTCGGCAAACGCGATGCCGTCGATCCCGACCTGGATTTCCAGGATCTGGCCGGCGCCGTTGGCCGCGCAGTCCTTATACTCGCTCGCCTTCATCCGCCGCGACGCATCCTCGATATCGGGATGGCCGGCGCCGATGCCTGCGCAGAACAGCTTCATCCCCGCGCCGGTGCCGGTCGATTCGATCACCGGTGCCTTGGCATCGGGATCGTTGGCGACGAGCTGTTCGGCGATCATCGTCGTGAAGGGGTAGACCGTCGACGATCCGACCGCGGTGATCTGATCGCGCGAACCCGCGCCGCCGCCATTCGCCTGATCGACGCATCCGCCGATCAGCGTCGCGCCCGCCAGTGCCGTGACCGCCAGTCCTGAAATCGCCCCGAAACGCTGCACGTCAATTCCCGTCATGCCCGCCCGATAGCGCGGCTAGACCGGATCCTGTGTGACAGTCGCGTTACCGTTTGATGACACGCGACGAATTGGCGGGGCCGGCACCGGCCGGCGGCAGGATCACCGCGACCGTCGTGCCGACCCCGACCTGGCTCGCGATGTCGAGGCGTCCGCGATGTCGCTCGACGATATGCTTGACGATCGCCAGCCCCAGTCCGGTACCGCCGAGCGACCGGCTGCGCCCGGCATCGGCTCGGTAGAATCGCTCGGTCAGTCGCGGGATGTGCACCGCGGCGATGCCGTCGCCCTCGTCGCGCACCGCCAGCCTGACCATGCCGGTCACGTCGCGTGCCAGGGTGATCGTCACCGGCGTCCCGGCGCGGCCATATTTCATGGCGTTGCCGACCAGATTGTGGAGCATCTGCGACAGCTGCACGCGGTCGCCCGACACCGGGGGGACGGCGGGCTCGATCGTCGCGACCAGATCAAGGCCGCGGTTGCCCGCGCCGTCGGCTAGTTCGGCCCGCACGTCGCCGACCAGAATGGCCAGGTCGATCGGCGTGTCGGGGACGCGGTATTTCTCCGCCTCGATCCGGCTGAGCGAGATCAGGTCCTCGATCAGCCGCAGCATCCGCTTGGCCTCGTCGTCCATCACCTTGAGGAACCGCGCGCGGATCGCCGGATCCTCGCCCGCTTCCTCGCTCAGCGTCTCGATGAACCCTAGGATCGAGGCGAGCGGCGTGCGCAGTTCGTGGCTCGCATTGGCGACGAAATCGACGCGCATCCGTTCGGCGGCATAATTGCCGGTCTGGTCGATCAGATGGACGATGCGCTGCCCGTCGGACAGTTCGCCGACGCGCATTTCCCAGCGCTGGTCGCGGGTGCCCAGCCCGACCAGCTCGATCGGCGGGGTCTCGCCCAGCGCGGCGGGGGACGACAGCGCTTCGGCCGCGGCGGGGTGGCGGATCGCGACGCGCGCATCGTCACCGATGATGTGTTCGCCGAGCAGCGCGCGGGCGGCGCGGTTGGCGAGCACGACGCGGCCGTCGCGGACCAGCAGCACGGGCTCGACGATCAGGTCGAGCGTCTCGTCGAGGATCGCCGGATTGACCGGCGCGGGATCCGCGGCGGCGGGCGGCTCGTCCCCGGTCCCCGCGGCGACCAGCGCGGCGGCGATCCCGCCGACCAGCGCGACCAGCCCTGCCTGGATCGACGTGCCGATCGCGAATACCGCGATTGCGGCGCCGCCGGCCACAATGATCGCCCAAAAGGTGCGCAGTCCAAATCCGGTCAACATGCGCGCGTGTCTAGGCCATTCGCTGCCCCGCGCGCCAGCCCGTCCCGCAGCGGCACAGCGCCGGCCCCATCGCCCCCTGCAAAGCCCGGTTGCTTGCGCGAGGTTCATGATTGTGAAAGGGCATGATGCTAGCGGAGACCCGATGAGCGACGACACGCGCCCCGACACCGATCCGATCGAGACGACGCCGTCGCGGCGTCGCGTCCTGACGCTCGGCGCGGTCGGTGCCGCTGCGGTCGTGTCGATCCGTCCGGCGCTGGCGCAGACCGCGGGATCGGTGCTCAATTGCGACATTCCGGTGCCCGATGCGGGCCGCGCGGGCAGCTTCATCGATGCGCAGGGCAAGATCGTGCCATCGGGGACCAAGGGCGCTTTCGCGGGCGCCAGCCGGCCGTTCAAGGGCGAGGAAGTCCGGCGCGTGCTCAACAGCGGCGGCCAGCTCCCCGGCACCGATTCCGAACGCAGCCGCGCCTATGTAAATTACATCCGCCGGTTGCAGCGCGGCCAGGGCGGCTTCACCTGCTTCGCCTCGTTGCAGATGCCGCGCGGCTGAGGCCGTGGACGCCGCCGCACCGGATCCGATCTACCGCGCTGACCCGCCGGGCGCGCTGGTGCTCACGCCGCTCGACGCGTTTACTGCGGTCTATCACCGGCGATCGGGCATGACTCACCTGCTGACCGAACCCGCGCCGCAGATCCTGGCGATCCTCGGCGAGGCCGGGCTGTCGCTCAACGCGCTGCTCGACCGGCTGGCGGACGACTATGATCTCGCCGACGCCACAGCTTCGGCGCTAGCCGCGCGGCTCGACGAGCTGGTCGCCGCCGGGCTTGTCGCGACGTCGTGAGACACGCCTTCGCGCTGCGCATCGGTCCGATCGGATTCCGGATCGGATCGGACTGGCGCGCGCCGATCGATCAGCTGCGCAGTCTCTACCGCGATTATCCCGCGCCGCAGGACGGGGTGGCGGATTATACCGTCCGGCTCTTCGCGCGGCGGCCCTGGCGGCGGTGGCTCCGCCCGTCGGTCGAGATCGGCGGTGATTACATGCTGCCCGAGGCCGCGCCGCTGCCGCTGCGGCACGGGCTGCTCGCGGCCGAAATGGCGATGAACCTTCAGATGGCGCTCGGCGCACGCCGCCACCTGTTGCTCCATGCCTCCGCGGTCGAACGCGATGGCCGCGCGGTGCTGATGACCGGGGTATCGGGTGCGGGCAAATCGACACTGGCGAGTTTGCTCGCGGCGCGGGGCTGGCGGTTCATGGGTGACGAATTCGCGCTGCTCGACCCCGCGACCGGGCTGCTTCACGCCTTTCCGCGGCTGATCAGCCTGAAGAATGCGGCGATCCTCGCGGCCGAGGCCGCCTGGCCAGACGCGCGGATGGGGCCGCTGATGGCGGCGACTCCGAAGGGCGATATCCGCCACATGGTCCCTGATGCGCGTGCGATCGCCGCGATGGACCAGCCGGCGACCCCCGCCTTGCTGCTGTTTCCCCGCTACGGCGATGCGGCGGCGGTCCGGCCCGTGCCGCCTGCCGAAGCGTTCGTGCGGATGACGCAGGCCTCGACCAACTATGTCGCGCTCGGCGAGCCGGGATTCACCGCGATGACCCGCCTGATCGCTGATGTCCCCGCGGTCGCGATCGATTATCCCGACGGTGCCAGCGGGGTCGCGCAGGTCGAGGCGTTATGCGCGGCGTTGTGACAGACCTCCCGCGTAGCGTGGCGGCGGACGCACGCCTGCTTGCCGGCGCGCTTGCCGATCCGGGACGCGTCATGGGACTCAACGCGGAAGGCTGGACCACCCTGCTGACGATCGCCCGCGCCGAACAGCTGATCGGGACGCTGGCGCTGCGCCTCTACGGCCTGCCGCTGCCGCGCGCGGTCGAGGCGATCCTCGGCGATGCACGCGCCGCCGCGGAACAGGGCCGCCGCGCGGCACTGTGGGAGGCGGAGATGGCGCGGCGCGCACTCGCACCGCTCGGCTGCCCGGTCGTGCTCCTTAAGGGGACGGCCTATGCCGCAGCGGGACTGATGGCGGGGCAGGGCCGGTCGATCGGCGATCTCGACATCCTCGTGCCGCGGGCGGCGCTCGAGCGGGTCGAGGCGGCGGTGCTCGGCGCGGGGTGGGAATGGGTGAAGCCCGACCCGTATGACGACGCCTATTACCGGCGCTGGATGCACGAGCTGCCGCCGCTGATCCACCGCGAGCGCGACCGGATGATCGACGTCCACCACACGATCCTGCCGCTGACCGCGCGGGTCACGCCCGATCCCGCACGGCTGATCGCGGACAGCGTCCCGCTCGGCAACGGCCTGCGCACGCTGTCGCCCAATGGCATGATCGTCCATGCCGCGGCGCATCTGTTCGCGGACGGCGACCTGGCGGGCGGCCTGCGCAACCTGTGGGACATTCGCTGTCTGGTCGAGGAGTTCGGCACCGAGGGGCTTGCAGAGGAGGCGGCGAGGCATGGTCTGCGCCTGCCCGTCGCGCGCGCGCTGCGCCTCGTCGATGGGCTGTTCGCCGCGGGCCGGCTGACGGCCAGCGACCGCCTCTATGTGCGGCGGCTGACCGCGCGCGACGGCTGGGGGCGGCCGACCCGCCCGGCCACGCGGCTGGCCTTCTACGTCCGATCGCACGCGCTGCGCATGCCGCCGGCGATGCTCGCGCGCCATCTGTGGACGAAGTGGCGCAAGGCCTAAGCGCCCGCGCGGAGGATCAGTGCAGCGTGCGCAGCCGCGGCGGCCGTGTCCGCCGCACCATCGCGATGATCGCGACGACGACGGCGATCGCGATCGTGTCGGCGATCCAGTCGCGAATGTCGCAGTCGCGGTGCAGCGACGGGATCGACTGTGCCACCTCGACCATCGCGCCAAGGAAGGACAGGCGTTCGAGCACCTTGCGTCCGCGCGCCGCCGGATAGGCGAACGACGCCAGCGCGGCGAGCGTCGCGAAGGCGAGCATGTGCTGGAACTTGTCGCCGAACTGATCGATCGGCAGATGCGGCGGCTTGGGGAGGAGTGCCATCGTCACGGCGAAGACGATCGCCAGCGCCAGCGCGATCTTGAAGAACCCGGTCAGGTCGCGGTCGCGGCCGTTCACGCTGCGGTGCGCCGGGCGAGGTCATCGAGCGCGGGGATCAGCGCATCGAATCCGTCGATCACCGCCTCTGCCCCGAGCTCGTCGACCGGCTGCATCAGAAAGCCGAAGCTGCACGCGATCGTCGGCAACCCTGCCGCCTGTCCCGCCTGGATATCGAAGATCGAATCGCCGACGAACGCCGCGCGGGGGGCGGCACCTTGCGCCCCGGCGCGCTTCGCGTCCGCCACCACGGCGCACTGGCGCACCATTTCGTGGATCGGCATCGGCGACGGCTTGCCCTCCGCCATGGTGTCGCCGCCGAGGATGCAGGCGAACCGGTCGGTCAGGCCGAGTTCGTCGAGCACGGTGCGCGCGAATCGTTCGATCTTGTTGGTGACGATCCCGATCGTGACACCGCGTGCCGCCAGCGCGTCGAGCGCCTCGATCACCCCGGGATAGGGCCGCGTCAGCACACAGATATGCGCCTCGTAATAGGCGAGCAGCGCGGCGTGCAGCCGGTCGAGCATCGCCTCGTCATAGCCGCCGGTCGCGGTCAGCCCTTGTTTCAGCATGTGCCGCGCGCCGCCGCCGATCATCGGCTTGACCTGTTCGACGCTCAGCGCCGGCCGGTTCGCAAGCGCGAGTGCATGATTGACCGCCGCGGTCAGGTCGCCGCTGGTGTCGAGCAGGGTGCCGTCAAGGTCGAACCCGACGATATCGAATGAAAAATACGTCATCGCCGTGATGCCTGCCAGCGCGGCTATGGAATTGGCAAGGCTTTCGTGGCAGCGGTCCTTCCATGACGACGCATAAGCACGACCAGTCCATCGCGGTGATAATCCTGGCGGCCGGCAAGGGCACCCGGATGAAGTCCGACCTGCACAAGGTGCTGCACCCGATCGCGGGGCGGCCGATGCTGCACCATCTGGTCGCGAGCGCGACGACGCTGCACCCCGCGCGCACCGTCGTGGTGACGGGTGCGGGGCGCGAGCAGGTCGAGCGCGCGGTCGCCCCGCTCGGGATCGCGACGGCGCTGCAGGCCGAACAGCTCGGCACCGGCCATGCCGTGGCGCAGGCGCGCGACGCGATGGCCGGGTTCGAGGGCGATGTGCTGATCCTCTATGGCGACGTCCCGCTCGTCACCGCCGCGACGATGCAGCGGATGATCGACCGGTTGCACGGCGACGATGCGCCCGCGGCGGTCGTGCTCGGCTTCCGCCCCGCCGATCCCGGTGCCTATGGTCGCGTCATCGCCGATGCCGCCGGCCGGATCGACCGGATGGTCGAATATAAGGACGCCTCCGACGCCGAACGCGCCGAGACGCTATGCAATTCGGGGCTGATGGCGGTCCATTCGCGCGAACTGTTCGCGTTGCTCGCGCGCGTCGGCAACGACAATGCGGCGGGCGAATATTATTTGCCCGACATCGTCATGCTCGCCGCCGCCGACGGCCGGGCCTCGGCGGTGATCGAGACGGGCGAAGGCGAGGTGGCGGGCGTCAACAGCCGTGGTGAACTCGCCGCGGTCGAGGCGGCCTGGCAGGCGACGCGCCGTGCCGCCGCCATGGCGGACGGCGCGACGCTGATCGCGCCCGACACGGTCTGGTTCGCGCACGATACGCTGCTCGGGCGTGACGTGACGATCGAGCCCAATGTCGTGTTCGGCCCGGGCGTTCGCGTCGCGGATGGCGCGGTCATCCATGCCTTCAGCCATGTCGAGGGTGCGGTGATCGGCGAAAAGGCGGACGTCGGCCCGTTCGCGCGCCTGCGGCCCGGGGCGGATCTCGGCGCCGGATCACGCGTCGGCAATTTCGTCGAAGTAAAGAAGGCGACGATTGGCGTCGGCGCGAAGGTCAATCATCTGAGCTATATCGGCGATGCCGAGATCGGCGCGCGCGCGAACATCGGTGCGGGCACGATCACCTGCAACTACGACGGCTATTTCAAATACCGTACCGTCGTCGGCGAGGACGCGTTCATCGGCTCGAACTCAGCACTGGTCGCGCCGGTGACCGTCGGTAGCGGCGCGATCGTTGCGGCGGGGTCGGTGCTCACGCGCGATGTCGACGCCGACGCACTCGCGCTCGTTCGTCCGCCCCAGGTCGACAAGCCCGGCTGGGCAGCGCGATTCCGCGAAAAGATGGTGGCCCGCAAAGCCGCTCGTCGGTGACGCCCCGCGCGACCGATCGCACGCGGTTCCCGACCTGACCAGATCATGCGGAGCGTGTCGCACGCCTCGCTCGACAAGATGAATGGATAGATAGCATGTGTGGCATCGTGGGAATCCTGAGCAATGACGCGGTTGCCGAGCGGTTGCTCGACGGTCTCAAGCGGCTCGAATATCGCGGCTATGACTCGGCCGGCATCGCGACCGATCATGACGGCGCGATCGAGCGCCGGCGCGCATCGGGCAAGCTGGTCAACCTTGCGAACGAGCTCGCCGCGCATCCGTTGCCCGGCAGGACCGGGATCGCGCATACGCGCTGGGCGACGCATGGCGGGCCGACCACCAACAACGCGCATCCGCACGCGACCGGCGAGGTCGCGGTCGTCCACAACGGCATCATCGAGAATTTTAAACCGCTGCGCGACGAACTGATCGCGCGTGGGCGGACCTTCACCAGCGAGACCGACACCGAAGTCGTCGCGCATCTGATCAGCGAGAAGGTCGAGGCCGGCAGCGATCCGATCTCGGCGGTCCGCGAGATCCTGCCGCGGCTGCACGGTGCGTTCGCGTTAGCGATCCTCTTCCGCCAGCATCCCGACCTGCTGATCGGCGCGCGGCTCGGCTCGCCGCTGGTCGTCGGCCACGGGGAGGGCGAGATGTTCCTCGGCTCAGACGCGCTCGCGCTCGCGCCGCTGACGCAGCGTATCGCCTATCTCGACGAAGGCGACTGGGTCGTGCTGACGCGCGACGGCGCGCAGGTCTATGACCGCGACAACGCGCCCGTCGAGCGCGCGATCACGCTGTCGGGGATCACCGGCGAGGTGATTTCGAAGGGCAACCACAAGCATTACATGCTCAAGGAGATCTACGAGCAGCCGATCGTCGTCGCGCAGACGCTGCGTTCGTATCTGAAGCGGATGGAGGGCGAGGTCTCGCTGCCAATCCCCGAATTCGACCTGTCGACCATCAAGCGCGTCACGATCGTCGCGTGCGGGACGAGCTTCTATGCGGGCATGGTCGCCAAATACTGGTTCGAGCAGTTTGCGCGCGTCCCCGTCGACCTCGATGTCGCGTCAGAGTTCCGCTACCGCGCGCCGGTGATGGAGGAGGGCGGCCTCGCGCTGTTCATTTCGCAGTCGGGTGAGACCGCGGACACGCTAGCCGCGCTGCGCCATGCCAAGGTCGAAGGGCAAAAGATCGCGGTCGTTGTCAACGTGCCGACCAGCAGCATGGCGCGCGAGGCGGACCTGTTGCTGCCGACGCATGCCGGCCCGGAGATCGGCGTCGCCTCGACCAAGGCGTTCACCTGCCAGCTTGCGGTGCTCGCCGCGCTCGCCGCCAATCTGGCGCGCGCGAAGGGCCTG
This sequence comes from Sphingomonas sp. PvP018, assembly GCF_017876865.1. Taxonomy (NCBI): domain Bacteria; kingdom Pseudomonadati; phylum Pseudomonadota; class Alphaproteobacteria; order Sphingomonadales; family Sphingomonadaceae; genus Sphingomonas; species Sphingomonas sp. PvP018. Next base: position 3,296,163 of record NZ_JAGIOU010000001.1, read on the forward strand.
CTGATTCGCGAGCAGGAGCGCGAGATCGTCCGCCACCTCGCCGAGGCGCCCGCTGCACTTAACGGCGCGCTTGCCTATGACGAGGCGATCGAGGCGATGGCGCACACCGTCGCGGGTGCGCGCGACGTGCTGTATCTCGGGCGCGGTACGGATTACCCGCTCGCGCTGGAGGGTGCGCTGAAGCTGAAGGAAATCAGCTATATTCACGCCGAGGGCTATGCTGCGGGCGAGATGAAGCACGGGCCGATCGCGCTGATCGACGAGCATGTCCCCGTCATCGTCATCGCACCGTCGGGGCCGCTGTTCGACAAGACCGTCAGCAACATGCAGGAGGTGATGGCGCGCGGCGGCAAGGTCGTGCTGATCAGCGACTATGACGGCATCCAGGCGGCGGGCGAAGGCTGCATGGCGACGATCACCATGCCCAAGGTCCACCCGCTGATCGCGCCTCTGGTCTATGCGGTGCCGGTTCAGCTGCTCGCCTATCACGTCGCGGTGCTCAAGGGGACCGACGTCGATCAGCCGCGCAACCTGGCGAAGTCGGTCACCGTCGAATAAGGGCGCCGCGGCTCAGGCCGCCTTGCGGTGGGGCAATGGCGGCATCTGGTCGTCGCCGTTGAACCGCGTGATCCAGGGCAGGACGTCCTGCGCTTCGAGCGGGCGGGCGAAGACATAGCCCTGTGCCTCGTCGCACGCCATCCGCGTCAGCGTGTCGACGGCGCCGACGGTCTCCACGCCCTCGGCGACCACGCGGAAGCCGAGCTTTTTCGACAGCGAGATCATCGTCGCGATCACCGTCCGGCTGCGGGCGTCGTCGGTGTTGAGCGGGTCAACGAACGACTTGTCGATCTTGACCACGCTCGCGGGCAGCGTCTGGAGATAGGCGAGGCTGCTGTGGCCGGTCCCGAAATCGTCGATCGCGACGCGGACCCCGGTCGCCGCCAGCGCCTCGAGCCTGGCGAGCGACTGCGCCGAATTCTCCATCATCGCGCTTTCGGTCACCTCGACCTCAAGCATGTCGGGCGCGACATTGTGCGTGTCGAGCGCCGCGGCGATTGCCGCGACGAGTCCGTCCTCGTCGAGATTGGTCGCCGAGATGTTGATCGACAGAGGCAGCGAGACGCCACACGCCTGCCACGCCGCCAGCTGACGCAGGGCGGTGTCGAGGACGAATGCGGTGGTCGGCTTGGCCAGCGTGGTCCGCTCGACGATCGGGACGAACTCGGCGGGCGATACGTCGCCCAGCGTCGGGTCGTTCCAGCGCAGCAACGCTTCCGCCCCGACGCAGCGACGTGATCCGAGGTCGATCCGCGGCTGATAGACCAGGCGAAGCGATGCGCCGTCCTCCAGCGCTGTGCCGAACGCGCTGAGCAGCACGATATTGCGCCGGTATTCGGTATCGTTCGACGTCGCATAGACGCTGATCAGGCTGTCCTTGGCCTGCGCATCCTGTGCGGCGCTGTGGGCGGCGCGCAGGATTTCCTGTGACCGGATCGCGCCCAGCGTCACGGGGACGATCCCGGCCGCCATCGTCGTCACGAACCGCGCGATCGAGCCCGCGGCACTGACCGCAAGCCCGGCGCTCACCACGTCGAGATAGCCGGGCATGGTCGCACCCGGCGCGGACAGGAAGGCAAACTGGGTCGCGGCCACGTGATAGAGCGTTCGCGCGGATCCCAGTTGCTCGCGCAAGGTCCGCGCCGATTCCTTGACCAGCGTTTCGATATAGCCGGCGCCCATCACCCGGATCAGCGCATTCAGCTGGTCGGCACGCGCGAGGTCGAGCAGCACGACGAAGCGCTGCTCACCGGGCGTGTCACGCGCGAGATCGTCGAGATCTTCCAGAAACCGGAAGCGGTTGGGTAGCGCGCTGACCGGATCGATCCGCCCGACCGCATGCTGGAGGTCGATTTGCGCCATGACCATCGCCGCAAGGTCGGTCAGCGCGGCAAGCTCCTCGGGCGAGGCGGTTCGGGGTTCGGCCCCCAGCACGCAGAGCGACCCGAGCCCATGGCCCTCCCGCGTGATCAGCGGCGCACCCGCATAGAAACGGATGCCGGACTGCGCGAGCGGGCTGTTGGCATAGAAGCCGTCGGCGGCGAGGTCGGGTATCACCAGACCCTGCGTCGTTTCGGCGACCTCCGCGCACGGGGCCTTGGCCCGCGCGATGTGGTCGTGCGTGATCCCGACGCGCGACTTGAACCATTGTCGGTCGGTATCGGTGAGCGAGATTGCGGCGATCGGCAGCCCGAAGATCTGGCCCGCCATCCGGGTGATGCGATCGAAGTTTTCGCTGGCGCTGGTGTCGAGCAGGCGCAATTGGCGCAATGCATCAAGCCGTGCCGCCTCTTCATACGCCCGCATTTCTCTGCTCCAGTCGCCAGCATTATGCGCAACGAGTCGACTTGCGCGATAGACTTATGTTGTTAACATGGAGTAAATTACAGCAACTTGACGGATCTGCCCCGCCGGACGAATTGCTGCAGCCAAAGCATTGGTTTGGGGACAGGGATGAGCGAAATACCATTGGTGGCCGGGATCGAACTTGGCGGGACCAAGTGCATCTGTATCCTGGCGCGAGGGCCCGATGCGATCGAGGAAATCGTACGAATTCCGACAACTCGCCCCGATGAGACGCTTGCCGCGATCGAAGCCGTGCTCGACCGCTGGACCGGTTTCGTCGCCATCGGGATCGCAAGCTTCGGCCCGGTCGGGATCGACCGGCGCGGTGGTGACTACGGCCATATCACCTCGACGCCCAAGCCCGGTTGGGCGGGGACCGACGTCGCCGGGCGCCTGCAGCGTCGCTATGCGGTGCCGACCGGCTTCCATACCGACGTCGTCGGCGCGGCGCTGGCCGAGGCGCGCTGGGGTGCGGCGCAGGGCCTGGCGGACATCGCCTATGTGACCGTCGGCACCGGGGTCGGCGCGGGGCTGATCGCGGGGCATCGACCGGTCGACGGCCTGATGCATTCGGAACTCGGGCATATCCGGCCGGTCCGAATGCCGGGCGACGACTGGATCGGCAGTTGCCCGTTTCACGGCGCCTGCCTCGAGGGGCTCGTGTCTGGCCCGGCGATCGCCGCGCGGCTCGGCCATCCCGCCGATGAGGCCCCCGCCGATCATCCGGTCTGGACGGGCGTCGCGGAGGCGCTCGGCCAGTTGTGCCACACGCTCGTGCTCACTGGAATTCCGCGCAGGATCGTCATCGGTGGCGGCGTGATGGGCGCCGGCCATCTGTTTCCGCGGGTCCGTGCCGCGCTGACGCGCAGTCTCGGGGGGTATATCGCATTGCCCGAGCCGACGCTGGTCGATACGTTCGTCGTACCGCCGGCACTCGGCGGCAATGCCGGCCCGCTCGGCGCGATTATCCTTGGTGGCCAAGCGCTTGGTGACTCGGTCGGAGGGTCGGGAAGCTCGGCCTTCATGTCATATTAATTACAGATGCCTACCCACCGGGCCGCGCGATAAGGCCTGGAAAACCGCCTATACGGGCGGGGTCAGGTATCGCGAGGAACGGTGTCCGATGCGTATTCTGATTGTCGACGACGAACCCGGAGTTCATGACGACTACGCCCGTGCGATTCTCGGGACGGAACCAGCGGCGGCTGACCCGCAGGCCGACGCATTTTCGATAACCTCCGTCGGGACCGGCATCGACGCGATCGCCGCGGTCGAATCCGCCATCGCCGAGCCCGCGCCGTTCGCGGTCGCCTTCCTCGATCTGCAGATGGCGTCGGGGCTCGACGTCTGCGAGACCGCGCGCCGGATCCGTGAACTGGACCCCGACATCAATTTCGTGATCGTCACCGCGCTGGACGGTGCCTCGCTCGCCGGGATCGCCAAGGTGGCCGGGCCGGTCGACAAGGTCTTCCATATCGCCAAGCCGTTCGTCGGCGCCGAGCTGCGCCAGACCGCGCTGGCACTGACGCAGCGGTGGCAGTTCGACCATGACTGCAACGCGGTGCGTGCAGCGCTCGTGCGGCAGGTGGCGCAGCTCGAGGTACGGGCTGCCGAGCTGGCGGCCAATGAAAGCCGTGCGATCCATCTGGCGACGCACGACTCGCTGACCGACGCGCCCAACCGGCTGGCGTTCCTCCGCGCGCTTGCCGAACGCACCCGCGCGGATGGGTGGTTCGCGACGGTGATGATCGATCTCGACCGGTTCAAGCTGGTCAACGACACGCTGGGGCACCTTGCCGGCGACGCGTTGATCCGCGAGATCTGCGCGATCCTTGGCCGATCCTCGCCCGAGGGCGCGCTGGTCGCGCGGCTTGGCGGCGACGAATTCGGCGTGTTGTTCAGCACCGCGGACGAGACCAGCGCCTTGCTCGCCTGCGAACGGATGATCGCGGCCTGTTCGGTCAGCCTCCAGGTCTTCGGCAGTTCCGTCCAGGGCGGCGCCTCGGCCGGGCTGGTCGTGACGCATGGCGGGCAGGGGAGCGACCCGGTCGACGTCATGCGGCGGGCCGACCTCGCGCTCAACGACGCAAAACGGAGCGGCCGGCGCATGGCGCGCGTGTTCGACGAGAGCATGGACGAGGATATTCGCTTCCGCCGGCGGGTCGAAAGCGGGCTCGGCGAAGCGATCGCGAACAACGAGCTCAGCCTGGTGTTCCAGCCGATCGTGTCGCGCGAATCGATCGAAGTGGTCGGGTTCGAGGCGCTGCTGCGCTGGAACACCATGGCTTACGGCCCGATCAGCCCGGGCCTGTTCATGCCGATCGCGGAGGAATCGAACCTCATCCACGACCTGGGCGACTGGGTGCTGCGCAACGCGCTCGCGGTCCTGACGCAGTGGCCGGGTCAGTATGTCTCGGTCAATTTCAGCCCGCGACAGTTCCGGCGCCACCATTTCGTCGACTATGTCAGCGAGAGCGTCCGCCGTGCCGGGGTCGATCCCAGCCGGTTGCAGATCGAGATCACCGAGACCGCGATCTTCGACGATGCCGAGCGTGCGGCAGAGACGCTGGGCGCGCTGCGCCGCATGGGGTTCCGCATCGCGCTCGACGATTTCGGGACGGGCTATTCGAGCCTGCACAACATCCGCACCTTCGCGCTCGACTGCCTGAAGATCGATCGCAGCTTCATCGAGGGGATGGGCCGCGAGCGCGAAAGCGCGGCGATCGTCCATTCGATCATCAGTCTGGGCCGCGCGCTCGGCATCGGGGTCATCGCCGAGGGCGTCGAGACCGAGGCGCAGGTCCAGGCCTTGCGCCTGGCGGGGGCCAGCCATCTCCAGGGCTTCTTCTTCTCGCACCCGGTACCTGCTGCGATCGCCCGGACCATGGCGGAAGCACGCGGTCTCGGCGGGGATCCCGCCGCTGCGCCCCGCGTCATGGCACCGTCGCAGGGCGTCTGACCCCACACCCGCGAATCGAGCGGTGGGTTAGAGCAGGACGGGCTGCGCGTCGTCCGGCTCGTCGCCGACCAGCCCCGACAGGGTGAGGCCGAGCAGGCGGACGCCCTGCGGGACCGGAAGCTGCGCCATCAGCAGGTCCAGTCCGGCGGCGACGAACGCAGCCTTGTCGACCACCGCGGCGCTCGACGAGCGGGCGCGCGTGATCGTCCGGAAATCGGCATGGCGCAATTTCAGCGTCACCGTCCGCCCGCGCGTGTCGTGCCGTTCGATCCGCACCCACGCCGCATCGGCGACGCGGTGCAACGCCTCGCGCAGCGCTGCCGGATCGCTCAGATTGGTCTCGAACGTCCGCTCCGCCCCGACCGACTTGGCGGCACGGTTGACGCGCACCGGGCGGTGATCGATCCCGCGTGCTGCCCCGTAGAGATAGTCCGCATAGCTGCCGAAATGCGCCTGGAGGAACGCCAGCGGTCGTTCGAGCAGATCGGCGCCGGTCAGGATGCCGAGCTGTTCCATGCGCTTGGCGGTGACCGGGCCGACGCCGTGGAACCGCTTGACCGGCAATGACGCGACGAACGCGGCCCCGCGTTTCGGGGTGATGACGCAGATTCCGTCGGGCTTGTTCTGGTCCGACGCCAGCTTGGCGATGAACTTGTTGTAGCTGACCCCGGCGGAGGCGGTCAGCCCGGTATCGGCCTTGATCCGCGCGCGGATTTCCTCCGCGATCGCCTGCGCCGATCCTACCCCGCGGATATCGGCGGTGACGTCGAGATACGCCTCGTCGAGCGACAGCGGTTCGACGAGCGGGGTGAAGTACGCGAAGATCGCGCGGATCTGGTCGGACACCGCACGGTACACGTCGAAGCGCGGCGGCACGAAGACGAGGTCGGGGCAGCGCCTGAGCGCGGTGACCGACGGCATCGCGCTGTGCACCCCGAAGGTGCGCGCCTCGTAGCTCGCGGCGGCGACCACCCCGCGCGCGCGCGAACCACCCACCGCGACCGGCCGACCTTTCAGCGTAGGGTCGTCGCGCTGTTCGACCGAGGCATAGAAGGCGTCCATGTCGACATGGATGATCTTGCGCTGCACCGGCGGCGGGGTAGGAGAAGCGGCCATCTGCACCGCAGATAGGTTCTGACGATGCGCGGAAACAGAGCGTCGTTACGGCGTTGAACGAATTCGGCCGGGCGCAAGCGGCGACGACAAGGGGACCTGGACGTGCGGATCGGAACCGAATGCTGGCGTATCGAACGCGCGGACCAGATGTCCGTGATCGTCGATGCGGAGGAATATTTCCGCCAGGCGCGTGTCGCCATGCTCAATGCCAAGCGGCGGATCATGCTGATCGGCTGGGATTTCGATGCGCGGATCCAGCTCGAACCTGGGGTCGACCGCCCCGGCGAACCGCCGACACTCGGCGCCTTCATCCTGTGGCTGGTCGAACGCCAGCCCGAACTCGAGATCTTCCTGCTCCGCTGGGACACCGGTGCGATCAAGTCGCTGTTCCGCGGCTCGACTTTGTTCACGATGATGAAGTGGATGCGGCATCCGCGCATCCATACCAAGCTCGATGGCCATCATCCGACCGCAGGGTCGCATCACCAGAAGATCGTGATCATCGACGATTGCCTCGCCTTTTGCGGCGGGATCGACATGACCGGCGACCGCTGGGACACGCGCGAGCATCGCCATGACGATGCGCGGCGGCGGCGTCCCTCGGGTCGTCCCTACAAGCCGTGGCACGACGCGATCAGCGCGGTCGCAGGCCCTGTCGCGACCGCATTGGGGCAGCTGTTCCGCGATCGCTGGGTGCTGGCCGGCGGCGTGCCGATCGCCGAGGCGAGCCCGGGCGCGGCGTGCTGGCCCGACGAGCTTGGCGTGCATTTTCGCGATGTCGACGTCGCGATCGCGCGGACCGAACCCGAAATGGACGACCAGGTCCCGGTGCATGAGAGCGAGGCGCTGTTCCTCGCGCAGATCGCTGGCGCCAAGCGGCATCTCTATATCGAGAGCCAGTATTTCGCGTCGCGCAAGATCGCCGAGGCGGTCGCACGCCGTCTCGACGAGGCGGACGGGCCTGAGATCGTGATCATCAACCCGGTGACTGCGCAAGGCTGGCTCGAGCCGATCGCGATGGACACCGCGCGCGCGCGCCTGATGACCGCATTGGCGCACCGCGACGTCCACAAGCGGCTGCGCATGTATCATCCCTATACCAGCGGCGGGGAGGCGATCTATTGCCATGCCAAGATCCTGATCGCGGACGACCAGATCTTCCGGCTCGGGTCGTCGAACATGAACAACCGTTCGCTGCGGCTCGACACCGAATGCGACCTCGCAATTCGCGCGCATGACGAGGCGACGAGCACGGGCATCACCGCGATCCGCAACGACCTGATCGCCGAACATCTTGCGGTCGATGTCGAGGTGGTGACCACGATGATCGCCGAGACCGGGTCACTGATCGAGACGATCGAGCGGCTGCGCGGGCAGGGCAAGTCACTGCGCGCCTATGAGGCGCCCGACCTGACCGCGGTCGAGGAATGGCTGGCGGACAATGAGGTGCTCGATCCCGAGGGACCCGAGGAGATGTTCGAGAGCTTCGCGAAGCGCGGCCTATTCCGGCGCCTCCGCCATCGCCGCCTGAAGAAGAAGTGAGCGATCCTCCCCCGCCAGGGGGAGGATCAGATTAGAACAGCCCTTCGATCAGCCCATCCGCATCGAGCCGGATCGCTTCGGCTGCGGGAACGCGCGGGAGGCCGGGCATCGTCATGATCTCGCCGCAGATCGCGACGACGAAGCCCGCGCCTGCGGCCAGCCGAACCTCGCGCACCGGCACGATATGCCCGGTCGGCGCGCCGAGCAGCGCAGGGTCGCTCGAGAAGCTGTACTGCGTCTTGGCAAGGCAGACGGGCAGGTGGCCATAGCCGGCATCCTCCCAGCGCTTGAGCTGCGCGAGCACGCTGGGCTCCGCGACCGCATGCTCGGCGCGGTAGATGCGCCGGGCAACCGTATCGATCTTGTCGAACAGCGACAGCTCGTCGCCATAAAGCGGCGCGAAATTCGCGGCATGCGTGTCGCACAGCTCGGCCACGGCGTCGGCGAGCTTGGTTGCCCCCGCGCCGCCCTCGGCCCAGTGGCGGCACAGGATCGCGCGGGCGCCGTGCGCGCTCGCCGCCTCGTGCACGACCGCGATCTCGGCCTCGCTGTCGGTGTGGAAATGGTTGATCGCGACGACCGCGGGGACGCCGAACTGGCGGATATTCTCGATATGGCGGACGAGATTGACCGCGCCGCGGCGGACCGCCTCGACGTCCTCCGCGCCCAGATCGGCCTTGGCGACCCCGCCGTTCATCTTGAGCGCGCGGACCGTCGCGACGATCACCACCGCATCGGGGGACAGCCCCGCCTGGCGGCATTTGATGTCGAAGAACTTCTCCGCGCCCAGATCCGCGCCGAAGCCCGCCTCGGTCACGACATAGTCGCCCAGCGCCAGCGCCGCGCGCGTCGCGATCACCGAGTTGCAGCCATGCGCGATATTGGCGAACGGCCCGCCGTGCAGGAAGGCGGGGTTCCCCTCCAGCGTCTGGACGAGGTTCGGCTTGATCGCCTCGGCCAGTAGGACCGCCATCGCGCCGTCGGCCTTCAGGTCGCGCGCGGTGATGGGGCTGCGATCGCGCGTATAAGCGACAACGATGTCACCCAGCCGCCGCTCCATGTCAGCCAGATTCTCGCTCAGGCACAGGATCGCCATGACCTCGGACGCGACGGTGATGTCGAACCCCGATTCGCGCGGATAGCCGTTGGCGACCCCGCCGATCGACTGGACGATGTCACGCAGCGCACGGTCGTTCATGTCGAGCACGCGGCGCCACACCACGCGCCGCACGTCGATCTGCAGCGCGTTGCCCCAATGGATATGATTGTCGATCATCGCCGCGAGCAGGTTGTGCGCCGCGGTGATCGCGTGGAAATCGCCGGTGAAATGGAGGTTGATGTCCTCCATCGGCGCGACCTGTGCCCGCCCGCCGCCGGTCGCGCCGCCCTTGGTCCCGAAGCACGGCCCGAGCGACGGTTCGCGCAGCGCCAGCACCGTCTTGCGTCCGGTCAGGTTCAGCGCATCGGCCAGCCCGACCGAGGTCGTCGTCTTGCCCTCGCCCGCGGGCGTCGGGTTGATCGCGGTGACGAGCACCAGCCGGCCACGCCGCGCCCCCTCGCGGCGGCTATGCGCCTCGAGCCAGTCGAGTGCGATCTTGGCCTTGAACCGGCCGTAGGGCTCGACCGCGTCGTCGGGGATGCCGAGCGCGTCGGCGACCCGCGCTATGGGGCGCAGCGCGACGCTGCGGGCGATGGCAATGTCGGTTGTCATGGGGCTAGTTCTTCAGTTTCCAGCCGCTTTTCAGCAGCATGTAGCACAGGGTGGCGAGCGCGACGTCGATCGCCAGGATGACGAGGCCGCCGACGATCACCGGCGAATCGGCAACGCCCAGAAAGCCGTAGCGAAAGCCCGAGATGATGTAGAAGAACGGATTGACGTGGCTGAACGCGCGGAACGCGGGCGCCAGCGTGTCGACCGAATAGAAGGTGCCCGACAGCAGCGAGAGCGGCGCGACGACGAAGTTGGTGACCGCGGCGGCATGGTCGAACTTGTCCGCCCAGATCGACGTCAGCACGCCGAGCAGCGCGAGGAAGGTCGCGCCGAGCAGGCCGAACCACAGGATTGCAAGCGGCGCATGCGGCGTGACGTGCACGCCCGGATACAGCGCCATCGCCGCCCAGACGACGCACCCGACCAGCACCGCACGCGTCACCGCACCGCCGACGAGCGCCGCGAGCAGCTCGGCGGTCGACAGTGGTGGCTGAAGATAGTCGACGATCGTGCCCTGCATCTTGCCGACCAGCAGCGAGAAGCTCGCATTGGCAAACGCCGGGCCCATCATGCCCTGGCTGATGATCAGCCCGGGGGCGATGAAATCGGCGAACATCACGGTCTCGCCGCCGACCAGCACGGGGCGTTTGGCGCCCGTCGCGATGGTGAAAACGATCAGGAACAGCAATGTCGTCATCGCCGGCGCCCACACCGTCTGCAGCTGGACCTTGAAGAACCGGCGCACCTCCTTGATATAGAGGGTACGAAGTCCCTCCCAGTTCACGTTGCGAATGACGGGAACGCCGGGGGCGGATTGCACCGCCGACTGGATTTCACCGATTGGGGGCTGGCTGCTCATGGGGGTTGCGGGTAATCGCTGCCGCTGTCGCCCGCAACCCGGTTGACGAAGACTATACCGGCCGACCCGAAGACTGAGGAACGAACATGTCCTGGACCGACGAGCGTATCGAGACGCTCAAGACGATGTGGGAAGCCGGCCAGACCGCCAGCCAGATCGCCGAAGCGCTGGGTGGCGTCAGCCGCAACGCCGTGATCGGCAAGGCGCACCGCCTTGAGCTTCAGGCGCGCCCGTCGCCGGTGAAGCCGAACGATCCCGACGCGAAGAACGCGGATGCGAAGTTGGCCGAGGCGAAGGCGGCCGAGGCCAGGCCGGCCGAGTCGCCCGTCGTCGACACGCCGCCCGTGGTCGCCGCCGAACCCGTCGCCGCAGCGCCGGCTCCCGCGCCTGAACCCGCACCGGTCGCCGCTACACCCGAGCCCGCACCGCGTGCGGCGCCCGTCGCTGCCGACGCGGATGAGGACGCCGACGAGGACGAGGATGAGGACGACGACGCGGTCGAACCCGCCGCCGCACCCGTCCGCGCACCGCAGCCGATCCTGCGCTCGATCGGACCCGGCGGCTTTCTCCGCCAGGCGCCCGGCGAACAGCAGCCGCCAAGCACGCCTGCTCCGCCGCGGCGTCTCGTCCCCGCCAAGCCTTCGCCTGAAATGGCGGGCAAGACGAGCCTGCTGGAGCTCAACGACCGCATCTGCAAATGGCCGCTCGGCCATCCCGGCGAGCCCGATTTTCACTTTTGTGGTGACAAGGTGAACCCGGGCTTCCCGTACTGCGTCGCGCATTGCGGTCACGCCTATCAGGCACAGCTGCCCCGCCGCGACCGCCGCCCGACGCCGCCACTCCCCTTCGGCGGCCCGCGCGCGCGCTGAGATTGGGGGGGCGGTCTCGCCTCTCTCGCGCTCGGATATTATGGGAGCCGTGGAGCCAATCCCCAGCACCACCCCGGCGGAGGCCGGGGCCCAGTCGGGAAGGCTGTAGTAAAGGCGGGCAACACGTAGCACCTCCGTCCCCCAACTGGGCCCCGGCCTTCGCCGGGGTGGATTTTGGGGTATCCACTGACCAGAACGTTGGGCCGCTTCTTGCTGAGAGGCGGCCTTTTTCTTGGATTTGCCAGGCGCTGGACTCAAGATCTGCGCGTCCCGCCGTCCAGCACCCCAGCACCACCCCGGCGAAGGCCGGTGCCCAGTTGGGAAGGCCGTAGTAACGGCGGGCAACGCGTGGTTGGCTTCGTCCCCTAACTGGACCCCGGCCTTCGCCGGGGTGGTGCCTTGGGGAAACCATATTCACAAAAAAAAGGGCCGCGTCCCGTGTCGGGAAGCGACCCTCTGTCCTCACCCGCGCCGCGGCGAAGCCGCGTCGTCGGACGTCGCCGTCGCGACGCCGGCCGAGCTTGGGTGGTGTGACGCCGTTTGGCGTCACACCACCCTGCGCTTAGAACCGGAATGCCGCCGTCGCGCGCAGGCTGTGCCAGCGGAACTTGTCGTCGCTGCGACGGAAGTCCGTGCCGGTCGTGTTCGGCGCCAGCACGAACGGGTTCGTCGCCGGCTGCGTGCCCTGCGTCACGCGTACGCGGAAGTCGTCGTCCTGATACTGGTGGAACATATATTCCATGCCGACCGAGATGTTCGGCGTGACCTTCTGCTCGATACCGCCGCCGCCGAGGATGCCGAACTGCTGGCGCTTGCCGCTCTGCTGATAGGCGTTGCCGGTGTTGGTGCTGTAGAAATCCCGGTCGATCTTGGCATAGCCCGCACCGAACGTGCCGTAGAACAGCGTGGTGTTGACGGCATAGCCTGCACGGCCGCGGATCGAGGCTTCCCAGTCGACGCTGCGCGTCATCACGTAGCTGGCGGGCGTCGTCGAGAAGGCGGTGACGCTGTCGGTGATCTCGCTCTTGCCGAATTCGCCGACCACACCGACGACGATGCTGCCGCGCTGCGTGTCCATGCCGACGCGGCCATAATAAGCGGCGCCGTCCTTGTCCTTGCGGCAGCCGCGGCCACCGGTCAGCGTCGTGGCGGTCGTCGCGCCGTTGCAGAACCCGCTGCTGAACGCGTTGGCACCGGCTGCCGTCGTCACCGCATCCCCGAACCGCCCGTCGAGATTGCGGTCGAACAGGATCGACGATCCTGCATCGTTTGGCTGTACGTCATAACCACCCGCTGCGCCGACATAGAGACCGTTGAACGGTGCGTCCTCGGTGGTCTCCTGCGCGAATGCCGGCGATGCCGTGAGACCGAGAATGACCGCGCCAGCGAGGCCGGCATAGAGGGATGTGCGCATGTAAGCTCCGGATATGATTGATCTAAGACAGCCAAGAAACGGGGCGTCCCGCCAATATATCCGCGAACATGACAGAAAGTTCATGTTGTGGCTTTTCCGCAACAGCGGTTGCGCGCTTGCACGGATCGCTGGCTAAGCCATATACCACGTCATGCCAGAAGACCTGCCCGAAGGCCTGTTCACCACCCCGTCAAAGACCGCCCCGACCTATGACGCGTCCTCGATCGAGGTGCTCGAGGGGCTCGAACCCGTCCGCCGCCGCCCGGGCATGTATGTCGGCGGCACCGACGAGCGCGCGTTGCACCATCTCGCCGCCGAAGTGCTCGACAACGCGATGGACGAGGCGGTCGCGGGTCACGCGACGCGGATCGAGGTCACGCTCGAGCCCAGAAACCGCCTGACGATCGTCGACAATGGCCGCGGCATCCCGGTCGATCCGCATCCCAAATTCCCCGACAAGTCCGCGCTCGAGGTCATCCTCTCGACGCTGCATTCGGGCGGCAAGTTCGCGGGCAAGGCCTATGCGACCTCGGGCGGTCTGCACGGCGTCGGCATCAGCGTCGTCAACGCGCTGTCGTCCGACACCGTCGTCGAGGTCGCACGCGACCGCCAGCTCTATCGACAGCGCTTCGCCAAGGGGCAGACGCTCGGCCCGATCGAGCGGCTCGGCACCACCCCCAACCGTCGCGGCACCAGCGTCGCCTTCACCCCCGATACCGAGATCTTCGGCAACGAACTGCATTTCAAGCCGCAGCGGCTGCACAAGCTCGTCCGGTCCAAGGCCTATCTGTTCGCGGGCGTCGAGATACGCTGGCACTGCGCGCCCGAACTGATCAGCGACGATACGCCCGCACAGGCCGTGTTCCAGTTCCCCGGCGGGCTCGCCGACCATCTGCGCGACCAGGTCGCAGGCCGCGAATGCGCGACCGCCGACTTCTTCTCCGGCTCGCAGGATTTCCCGAGCGCGCACGGCGAGACGCAGGGGCGCGTCGAATGGGCGATCGCCTGGCCGCTGTGGAGCGACGGCTCGTACAGCTGGTATTGTAACACCATCCCGACCCCCGATGGCGGCACGCACGAACAGGGCCTGCGGCAGGCGCTGGTGCGCGGCCTGCGCGCGTTCGGCGATCTGGTCGGCAACAAGAAGACCAAGGATATCAGTGCGGACGACGTGATGATCGGCAGCGAGCTGATGCTGTCGGTGTTCATCCGCGAACCGCAATTCCAGAGCCAGACCAAGGATCGCCTGACCAGCCCCGAGGCCGCGGGCCTCGTCGAGAAGGCGGTGCGCGACCATTTCGACCATTTCCTCAGCCACAATATGGACCGCGGCAAGGCGCTGCTGAACTATGTGCTCGAGCGGATGGACGAGCGCCTGCGCCGCAAGCAGGAACGCGACGTCAAGCGCAAGACCGCGACGTCGGCCCGCAAATTGCGGCTGCCCGGCAAGCTGACCGACTGTTCCGCCAACTCGCCCGAGGGCACCGAGCTGTTCATCGTCGAGGGCGATTCCGCTGGCGGCTCGGCCAAGCAGGCGCGCGACCGCAAGACGCAGGCGATCCTGCCGATCCGCGGCAAGATCCTGAACGTTGCGTCCGCGACCAGTGCGAAGATCTTCGCGAACCAGGAAATCGCCGACCTGACGCTGGCGCTCGGCTGCGGCACGCGGAAGGACTGCGTGGCGGACAATCTGCGCTACGAGCGCGTCGTCATCATGACCGACGCCGACGTCGACGGCGCGCATATCGCGACGCTGCTGATGACGTTCTTCTTCCAGGAGATGCCCGACATCGTCCGCCGCGGGCACCTCTATCTCGCGCAGCCGCCGCTCTACCGCCTCACCGTCGGCACCAAGAGCGTCTATGCGCGCGACGACGCACACCGCGCCGAACTCGAACGCACGGTGTTCAAGGGCAAGAAGGTCGATGTCGGCCGCTTCAAGGGCCTTGGCGAGATGAACCCCGGCCAGCTCCGCGAGACGACGATGGACCCCGCGACGCGCGGCATGCTGCGCATCACCCTGCCGCAGGAATATGAGGAGCGGGCAGGGGTGAAGGACCTGGTCGACCGCCTGATGGGCAACAACCCCGCGCACCGCTTTGCCTTCATCCAGGAAAATGCCGGCCGGCTGGACGAGGAAGCGATCGACGCGTGACCATTGGGGCAAGCGGGGGCCGTTCGATAGCCGCCCCCGCTTGCCTCCGGAATTACTGCCTGTGCGCGACCATCGTCGAGGTCTTCCCGTGTTTCAGGTCGTTGACCGCGGTGGTCATCGTCGTGCCGTCGGGCGAGAGCGACATGCTGTACGTACCGATCGGCGTGTCGCCCTCGTAATCGGTTTCGAACAGAGTCGTCGGTCCGGTCTGTTTCAAAGCGACCTTCGTCCAGCCCGGATCCCCGGTCACCGTTGCCGGCGGACCGTCGATCGTCGCGGCATAGGATATGCCGGTCGGCGTCGAGAAGGCCATGGTCTTCCCGTCCTGTGCGAAGGTGAAGACGAGGCCCGTGTCGGATACCTGCGTATCCGTGGTTTCGCGCCACGCACCCGATAACGCATGGGCACCCGCCGGGGCGGGAGCGGCGCGCGCATTGACCGTCGTTCCCGTCACCTCCACGCCACTCGGTGCGGTCCGGTCGACAAAGGCGGAGGACGAACTCTGCCCGTCCGCGGCCAGCGTCACCGTCGCCTCGGCGACCGTCTTTCCGCTCTTCCGGAACGCCCGCTTGACCGTCGTCGCATCCACCACCGCGACCGATGCCTCGTCATAATAGGGATTGCCGACGATCGGGTGAAACGCGCCATCGGCGGGGAATTTCAGCGCGGGCTTGCACGTCGTGCAGCTGAAGGTGCCCGCCTGCAGGAGGATGATCGAGGGCTTCTCCGCGGGTTTGCTCGCCTTCACATCTCCCTTCCAGGTGCCGTCGAACACGCCCTTGGCAAGCGCGGGGGTGGTGGCAAGAGCCATGGCCAGCATCACTGCCAGGCCGGTCGCATAGCGTTTCATAGGTCAACCTCCTCTCGATGGGGACGCGACTGGGCTTGCGCCGGCGCGTTTGCGACGTCGGATGGAGCCGAGGGGAAGATTGCGCGTGCTGCCGGGGCGCCGCAAGCGGAGTCCGCGCCTTGGTACGGATCAGACAGGGCTGCGTCGGACGTCCGCGGTGTTGACGCCTATCCCCCGTCACCGGTATTAGGCGCCTCCGGGGCGGTCCATCACGGGCCGCCCTTCTCGTTTCGAAGAGGAAGCGCCTGTGACCATCACCCCGCTCATGCCCGTCTACCCGCGGTGTGGCGTGCGTCCGGTCCGAGGCGAGGGCGCCTATCTGTTCGGTGAGGACGGCCAGCAATATCTCGACTTCGCCAGCGGCATCGCGGTCAACGCGCTCGGCCATGGCCACCCGCACCTGACCAAGGCGATCGCCGACCAGGCGGCGACGTTGATGCACGTGTCGAACCTGTACGGCTCACCGCAGGGCGAGCATCTCGCGCAGCGGCTCGTCGACAACACGTTCGCCGACACCGTGTTCTTCACCAATTCGGGTGCGGAAGCGGTCGAGTGCGCGATCAAGACCGCGCGCCGCTATCATTTCGCGAACGGCAATCCCGAGCGTCACACGCTGATCACGTTCGACACCGCGTTCCACGGCCGCACGCTCGGCACGATCTCGGCGACCAATCAGGCCAAGATGCGCGACGGGTTCGAGCCGCTGCTGCCGGGATTCGCTTATGCCAAGTTCAACGATCTCGAGGGTGCGCTCGCGCTGATCGACGACAACACCGCAGGGTTCCTGGTCGAGCCGATCCAGGGCGAGGGTGGTATCCGCCAGGCGAGCCCCGAATTTCTCCAGGGCCTGCGCAAGGCCTGCGACGAGCACGGGCTGCTGCTCGTCCTCGACGAGGTCCAGTGCGGCTATGGCCGGACCGGCAAGCTCTTTGCGCATGAACTCTACGGCATCACCCCCGACATCATGTCGGTCGCCAAGGGCATTGGCGGCGGCTTCCCGCTCGGCGCGTGCCTCGCGACCGAGGAGGCGGCCAAGGGCATGGTCGCAGGCACGCACGGCTCGACCTATGGCGGCAACCCGCTGGCGATGGCCGCGGGCGAGGCGGTGCTCGACGTGATCCTCGAGGACGGGTTCCTGGAGCATGTCGCGACGATGGGCGACCGGCTGCGCCAGGGGCTCGAGCAGATGATCCCCAATCACGATCACCTGTTCGACAGCGTGCGCGGCACCGGGCTGATGCTCGGGTTGAAGCTGAAAAGCGACAGCCGTGCGTTCGTCGCGTTCGCACGCGATCATCACAACCTGCTGCTGGTGGCCGCGGGTGAGAACGTCATCCGCATCCTGCCGCCGCTGGTGATCGACGAGAGCCATATCGCCGAATGCATCGACAAGCTGTCGACCGCAGCGCGTATCTACGTGCCCGCCGCCGACGATTGAGCGCCTTTGCGCGGTCACTAAACCCCGTTCGTCCTGAGTAGCCACTGAGCGAAGTCGAAGTGGCGTATCGAAGGACTGGCCCGCTTGGGGCACTGTCCTTCGATATGGGTCTTCGGCTTCGCTCAGCCCCTACTCAGGACGAACGGAACTTCTTACGGGGTCGTTACCATGAGCAACCGCCATTTCCTGAATCTCACCGACGCCGGCCCCGACGGCATCGCCGCAATGCTTGCCGACGCGCTCGATCGCAAGGCGGCGCGCGCCGGCTTTACCAAGGGCCGCGCCGACGCCGATGCGCCGCTCGCCGGCCACACGCTGGCGATGGTGTTCGAAAAAAACTCGACGCGCACGCGGTTCAGCTTCGACATGGCGATCCGCCAGCTCGGCGGGACATCGATCGTCGCCGATGCCGGCAGCATGCAGCTCGGGCGCGGCGAATCGATCGCCGACACCGCGCGCGTGCTGTCGGGCTATGTCGACGCGATCATGATCCGCACCGACGATCATGCCAAGGTCGAGGAGATGGCGCATCATGCCAGCGTCCCCGTCATCAACGGCCTGACCGACGCATCGCATCCGTGCCAGATCATGGCCGACCTGCTGACGATCATCGAGAGCGGCAAGGCGCTGCCCGGGCTCAAGGTCGCGTGGCTGGGCGATGGCAACAACGTGCTCGCCTCGATTGTCGAGGCCGCTGGGCTGATGCAGTTCGACGTCGTCGCCGCCTGCCCGCAGGGGTTCCAGCCCGAGGAGGAGGCGATCGTCCGCGCCTCTGGCCGCGCGCGCGTCGTCGCTGACCCGCGCGAGGCGGTCGAAGGTGCTGACATCATCGTCACCGACACCTGGATCTCGATGGGGCAGGCCAATGCCGAGAGCAAGCTGAAGGCCCTTGCCCCCTATCAGGTCGACGCCGCACTGATGGCGCTCGCGCGGCCCGATGCGAAGTTCCTCCACTGCCTCCCTGCGCATCGCGGCGAGGAGGTCACGCCCGAGGTGATCGACGGTCCGCAGTCGCTGATCTGGCAGGAGGCCGAAAACCGCCTCCACGCGCAGAAATCGGTGCTGCGCTGGTGCTTCGGGCAGATCGGCTGAAGCGCCCGGTTGGTTGATCGGGCGCACGTCAGCCCCCATTTTCGTCATTCCCGCGGAGGCGGGAATCCATAAACTCCGAGCTGGTGATGAGATCACCAGCGTATGTCGCTCTGTATCCCCGCCTGCGCGGGGATGACGCCGCGACGGGGGATGCCGAAGGAACGATGGTGAACGACCCCAACATGACCGATCTCGACCGCGCGCTGGCGTTTGCGATCCCCGCGCGCAGCGCCCGCGGCCGGATCGTCCGGCTCGGTACCGCGCTCGACGAGGTGCTCGCCGCGCATGCCTATCCGCCTGCGATCGAGAAGCTGCTCGCCGAGGCGCTGACGCTCGCCGCGCTGATCGGCTCGACGCTGAAGGACGCGAGCGGCCAGCTGACGATGCAGACGCGCACCGACAATGGCGTCGTCCAGCTGCTGGTCTGCGACTATCGCGGCGGCGAGGTGCGCGGCTATATCGAATATGACGCGGACAAGCTCGCCCAGGCGCCCGCCGAGCCGACGCTGTTCGCCTTGTTCGGCCAAGGCTATCTCGCGATCACCTTCGACATGGCGAGCAGCAACGAGCGGTATCAGGGCATCGTCCCGCTCGACGGCGATACGCTGTCTGAGGCCGCTCAGAGCTATTTCACCCAGTCCGAACAGATTCCGACGATGGTCCGCACCGGCATGGCGAAGGGGCCCGACGGGCGGTGCGTCGCGGGCGGGCTGTTCCTCCAGCATCTGCCCGAGGGCGAGGACGGACGCGAGCGGCTTCACACCAAGCTCGACCATCCCGAATGGGAGCATGTCGCGACGCTCGGCAACACGATGGGCGCGGACGAGCTGACCGATGCGGCGCTGCCGCTCGAGACTTTGGTGTGGCGGCTGTTCAACGAGGACAGCGACGTCCGCATCCTTGCCGACATTCCGATCACGCGAGGGTGCCGGTGCGATCCCGACTATATCCGGGGCGTGATCGCGAAATTCCCGATCGACGAACGCCGCGACATGGCGGACGAGAGTGGCTTCATCCAGGTCGACTGCGCATTCTGTGCAAAGAAATTCCCGGTTCCGGTCGAGGAATAACGCGTTTCTCAGGCACGCGACGGCGGGAAATTGCGCGGCGTTAATGCGCTGTTTACCGCGCCGGGGTATACCGCCCTCGTGCTTTAGAGATTTCAGCACGTTTCTCCCTTGAGGCTGCTATTAGCGCCAACTTTCAGGGCCGCCTTCGGGCGGCCCTTTCTTTTTGCCGCGGTCTGGCCTAGCGCGTCGCGCATCATGACATCATCAGCTCCCTTAGCGGTCGCCCTCGTCTCGGGCGGCCTCGACTCGATGGTTTCCGCCGCCATGCTGCGGGAATCCGGCCGGCGCCTGCTCGCGCTGTCGTTCGATTATAACCAGCGCCACCGCGTCGAGCTCGACGCCGCGCGCCGCGTCGCCACCGCGCTTGGCGCCGAACGTCATATCGTCCTGCCGATGGACCTGTCCGCGTTCGGCGGCTCGGCGCTCACCGCGGATATCGACGTGCCCAAGGACGGCGTCGGCACCGACGATGCGGGTGGCATCCCCGTCACCTATGTTCCCGCCCGCAACACGATCTTCCTCAGCCTTGCGCTCGGCTGGGCCGAGGCGGCAGGCGCGCGCGATATCTATATCGGCGTCAACGCGCTCGATTATTCGGGCTATCCGGATTGCCGTCCCGAATTCATCGCCGCATTCGAGGGGCTGGCCGAACTCGCGACCAAGGCGGGGGTCGAGGGCGATCCGTTCCGCATCCAGGCGCCGCTCCAGCACATGACCAAGGCGGATATCGTCCGTGAGGGCACGCGGCTCGGGCTCGACCTCGGGCTCAGCTGGTCGTGCTACGACCCGACGCCCGACGGCAAGCATTGCGGCGAGTGTGACAGCTGCCGGCTCCGCTCGCGCGGCTTCGACGAGGCGGGGATCGCGGATCCCACCGTCTATGCGGTTAAGCCGGTCTGACATGAGTTACGCGGTCAAGGAAATGTTCCTGACACTGCAGGGGGAGGGCGTGAATGCCGGCCGCCGGGCGGTGTTCGTGCGCTTTGCCGGGTGCAATCTGTGGTCGGGACGCGAACAGGACCGCGCGACCGCGGTCTGCCGGTTCTGCGACACCGATTTCGTCGGCACCGACGGGCTGGGCGGCGGCAAGTTCGCCGATGCGCGCGCACTGGCGGACGCGGTTGCGGGGTTCTGGGGCACGGGCACGCAGGACCGGTTCGTCGTGCTCACCGGGGGCGAACCGATGCTCCAGATCGACGATGCGATCGTCGATGCGCTTCACGCGGCGGGCTTCCGGATCGCGATCGAGAGCAACGGCACCCTGCCGGTCCATCCCGGCATCGACTGGGTGTGCATCAGCCCCAAGGCGGGCAGCGTCGTCGTCCAGCGTCATGGCGACGAGCTGAAGCTGGTCTGGCCGCAGCCCGGTACCGACATCGCGGATATCGAGACATGGGACTTCGCCAACCTGCTGCTCCAGCCGCTCGACGACCCGCAGGCGGATGCCAATCGCGATGCCTGTGTCGCGCTGGTGATGGAGCGTCCGCAATGGCGTCTGTCGCTGCAGACGCACAAGATGCTGGGGCTGCGCTAGGCCGTCTTCCCGCTCCGGCAGGGAAAGCCCCCGGCTCAAGGGCCGGGGGGTAATCGTTCAGCGGTTGGCGATGCCCACGCCCGCCGCGGGGGGCCAGTCGAGCGCGCCGCACTTCTTGGCAACCCATTCCGCCTTCTTGTTCCAGCAGATCGGGTCGAGCCGCGGCATCTTCACCCGGTCGCGGCCGATATAGCGCGGGAAACGCTGTTCGCCCCAGGGGATCAGGCTGTTGCGCAACTCGCGCGTGCGCTGCAGCGTCAGATCGCCGAACTGGCCGCGCGGCGTGAACAGCGCGTCGCGGCCGATCGATGCGGTCGTCTGGCAGAAGCCATATTGCGCCGCGACCGTCGCGAAGTTCGAATAGGTCCGCGTGCCGAACTGGTCGAGCGCAGCCTGGCCGGCCTTGACGCCCTTGGCCTTGTTGACGCGGAGGAAGTATTTGCCGAGCGTGTCGAAGGCGCCCTGCAGTTCGGTGCCGTGATCGGCGAGGATCGCGTTGTAGTTCGACACCGTCAGCAGCGTCGGTTCGAACTGGCACTGGAGCGCCGCGACGTTCAGCGCCGCGCGCATGTGCCAGACCATCGCCGCGCGCTTCTCCGCGCTGGTGGCGTCGGGCATCGCCTGGCCGAGATCGGCCTCGTCCCCGGTCACCGCCGGCGCGGAGAAATCGCGTGATTGCAGAAAAAACTGGGCTGAGGCGGGCTGAGCCAACGCCATCGAGCCGCTCGCCGCGCAGAGCGCCAGCGCAGTACGCACCATCTTCATTCCCAACTCCCCGGGCATTCCATCCCGAGATTTCTAAAGCGTTTCTTGCCAACTCCCAACTGTTTTGAGGGGCCCTGCAGGCGATCGTGGCTCCGGGCATGGTGCGGGCTGCAGATTTCCGTCGCAGCCGAAACGAGATCGCGCATCGCGGGTGGTCGACCGGGTTCGAGGTGGCATCGCGCATCCCGCCGCCGCGCGGTCGACTTGGCCCCAACGACAAGGGGCCGCCCGGTTTCCCGGACGGCCCCCCGCATCACATAATCTTCCGAAACCGGAAAATTACATCATGTTGTTGGTCATCATGGTGTCGTTCGACATCATCGTGTCGTTCGCCATCATGCCGTCGTTCATCGCGCCGTCAACGGCGGTCATGTTGTCGGTCATCGTGTCCATGCCTTCGGTGGCATTCATGTCGGTGACCATCGTGTTGTCGGTCGTGGTCTCGGTCTTCGGACCGCATGCCGAAACGGCAAGCGCTGCGCTGGCGATCAGCGAACCGGTCAGAACCTTGGAGATGAGTGAACGCATTTGGAAGCTCCCTAGATAGAGGATTTGGTAGGCCTGGAGGCCAGGTATATACCCAAATCGTAGTGGACATTAATCTGTAAAGGCCTGGCCCTCAAGCCTCGTTTTCTTGAGCCAAAGAAAGTGTTTCAAGGAACACGCCGCTCGTCAACGTCAGGGCAGCGTCAAAAGTTGCCATGTCGACCTTCGTGCCAAGCGATTTCAGGCTGGTAACGGGGTATTCCGCAAGGCCGCACGGCACGATTCCGCCGAAATGCGTCAGGTCCGGATCGATATTGACCGCAAAGCCGTGCAGCGTCACCCAGCGCTTCACGCGCACGCCGATCGCACCGATCTTCGCCTCGCGGCCGCCGAGATTGGGATCGCGCGTCCAGATGCCGACACGGCCCTCGACCGAAAACGCAGCGACGCCGACTTCGCCGAGCGCCGCGATCACCCAGTCCTCGACCGCGTGGACGAACCGCCGGACGTCGCGCCCGCGTCGCCCAAGGTCGAGCACCAGATAGCCGATCCGCTGCCCCGGTCCGTGATAGGTGTATTTGCCGCCTCGCCCGGTATCGAACACGGGGAAACGCGGATCGACCAGGTCGACCGGATCCGCGCTCGTCCCCGCGGTATAGACCGGCGGGTGCTCGAGCAGCCAGATCAGCTCGCGCGCATCGCCTGCGGTCACCGCGGCGGCGCGCGCCTCCATTTCGGCGAGCGCGGCGGCATAGGGGGTCAGGCCGGTATCGGTCCGCCATTCGAGCCCGTCGAGGCGCGACGGCGGATCGGCGGGCGCGTGGCGGCCGGAGGTCGGGAAGGGGGAAGCGGTCACGCGACCCATCTGCGCACTCGCCGCCGGTGATGCAAGCGGGCGGGGGCCTGCGATGCCGGCTGGCCCAACCGTCGCGGGAGTGGTCAAGGCCTGGGGCTTGGGCTACGTCGCGGCGGTATCGGGCATGCGTGCCAGGCGGCGAACGGGGAACAGGCGGATGGGAAGAGGCGTGAAAATCGGCACGGTCTGGGATCGTACCACCGAGGTGCTGTCGGGGCGTAGCGGCCAGATCGCGGCGGTGGCGTTGCCGACCCTCGTCCTCCCGCCGGTCGTCAACAATGCGCTCGTCCTGCTCGTTCCGCCGCAGCCGGCGGTGCAGCTCGTCGCCGGCATCGTCGCCGTGGCGTCCGCGTTGCTCGCGATCCTGGGGTCGCTCGCGATCCTGGCACTGGCGACGCAACCCTCGACCGACCGCACCGACGCCTATCGTCAGGCGCGGGCGCGACTGCTGCCCGCGCTCGGCGTGTCGCTCGTCGTCGGGCTGATCGCGCTGGTTCTGATGGCGCCGGTCTTCATCGCGCTGATCGCGTCGCATTTCGACTTTGCCGCCGCGTCCGCTGCCGCCAGCGCGCCCGCGCGAATGCCGCAGCTGCCGCGTGCGACGGCGATGTTCGTCGTGCTGTATAGCCTTGCGCTGGGCGTGCTCGCCATCTGGGCCAGTGCGCGGCTGATGCTGCTGACCGCGGTCGTGCTCAACGAACGGCTCGGGCTCGGCGCGATCCGCCGGTCGATCGCGCTGACCCGCGGGCTGACCTGGAAGCTGATCGGCGTGCTTCTGCTATTCGGGATCGTGTTCGCGATCGCCACCTTCGCCGCCCAGGCCGTTGTCGGGCTCGTCTTTCGCCTGATCCTCGGCGGGGACCAGATCCCGACCGCGATGTTCCTTGCCGGGATCGCCGGCGCGCTTGCCAGTGCGGCGCTGATGGCGCTCGCCTATGTCTTCACGGCACAGCTCTATGTTGCCACCCGAGAGAAACCGATCACCGAATGAAAATCGACTTTACGGGCGTGTTGAAAGACGCCTGGGCCCTGTTTAAGCGCGACCGCGATCTACTTCTCCGGATCGCCGGGCCCTTCCTGTTCCTGCCCGCCTTCGCGCTCGCGCTCGTCGTACCCGACCCGCCGATGCCCGATGCGGCGACGCGCGGCGACGAGGCGCAGGCGCTGGTCTGGGCGCAGGCGGTCACCGACTGGGCGGGGGCGAATGGCGGCTGGTACTGCCTGGCCTATGCGCTCAGCTTCTTCGGCATGGCGGCGGTCTATACGCTGTATCTCGACCGTGATCGGGTCGATATCGGCACCGCGCTCAGGCGTTCTGCGACGCTTCTGCCGCGTTATCTGCTCGCGATGATCCTGGTGTCGCTGCCAGCGGGGGCGGGGCTGCTGCTCTATGCGATTCCCGGTCTCTACATTCTCGGCCGGACGATGATGACCGGGCCGGTGATCGTCGCCGAAGGACCGATCGGCGCGTTCGCCGCGATCCGGCGCAGCCTGTCGCTGACGCGCGGCGCCGGTCTGCCGCTCATGTCGCTCGCCGCGTTCGGCTATATGAGCGGCTGGCTGCTCGGCATGCCGTTCATGGCGCTCGATGGCGCGATGCGCGATGGTGGACAGGGCAATCCGGTGGCGATCGCGCTCGTCGATGCCGGCGCGGCGGCGGCTGCCACCGCCTCGGGGGTCGCGATGGCGCTGATCGCGGTGTCGGTCTATCGGCGGCTGGCGCGCTAGGCGGTCGCGGACCGTCGTGATCCGCCCGCTGGTCTAGCGGCGTCCGCCCAGAAACGGGATCTGCGGCGCGACATCGGCGGGCAGCATCCCGGTGGCGCGCGGATCGGGAAAGGTCTCGATCGTCCGCCGCGTCGCGACGAAGCCCTGCGCGCGGTAGAAGCCGAGCGCGTTTGGATGGTCGAGCGTACAGGTGTGCAGCCAGACCCGCTCGACACCCCTGGTCCAGGCCCGCGCAAGCGTCTCCGCCATCAACCACCGACCATGTCCCTGGCCGGCGAGTTCGGGGATCAACCCGAAATAGGAGATCTCGCAAGCCCCCGCCCGGCGCAGGTCGAGTTCGAGCATCCCCACCTCGATCCCCGCCGGGTCGACCACCGCATGGACGGCAATGCCGGGATCGGCCAGGATCGCGGCAAGCGCGGCATCGTCCATCGCCAGGCGCGAGAACCACAGCCAGCGCGATCCGACCCGGGCGAACAGCGCACGATACCCCTCCAGCGTCGGCTGCTCCCAGCGCAGCAACCGCAGCCGCGACGTCGGCATCGGCCTGAGCGGCGGCTTGCGCGGCATTTCGAGCGTGGTCACGATCGTGGCGAGCACGTCGTCCGCGACGGGGATCAGCGCCACCGGGCCCCGCTCACGACCAGGTCGCGCGGGGCGGCAGGCTCATCAGGATCGCCTCGATATTGCCCCCGGTCTTCAGCCCGAACAGCGTGCCGCGGTCATAGACGAGGTTGAACTCGGCATAACGACCGCGCCATTCGAGCATCGCGGCCTCGTCCTGCGGTGTGAACGGCGTGTCCATCCGCCGCCGGACGATCCGCGGATAGGCGTCGAGAAACGCTTCGCCGACGTCGCGCGTGAACGCGAAATTGGCGTCGAAATCGCCGTCGAGATGATCGAAGAAGATCCCGCCGACGCCGCGGTTCACCTTGCGGTGGGGAATCTGGAAATAGGCCTCCGCCCAGTCGCGGAAGCGCGGGTAATAGGCCGGGTCGTGCGCGTCGCAGGCGGCCTTCATCGTTGCATGGAAATCGGCGGTGTCCTCGGCGATCGGCAGCGGCGGGTTGAGATCGCCGCCGCCGCCGAACCAGCGCTTGGTCGTGTTGAGGAAGCGGCAGTTCATGTGCACCGCGGGGACGTGCGGGTTGGCCATGTGCGCGACCAGGCTGATCCCGGTCGCGAAGAACCGTGGATCCTCGCCCGCGCCGTGGATCGACTTGGCGAACTCGCCCTCGAAAATGCCGCCCACGGTCGAGACGTTGACGCCGACCTTTTCGAACACCTTGCCCTTCATGACGCCGCGCACGCCGCCACCGCCGGGTTCACCCGACGGATCGATCCGGTCCCAGGGGGTATAGTCGAACACGGCATCCGACCCGGCTTCGCGCTCGATCGTCTCGAACTCCGCGCAGATCCGGTCGCGCAGCGATTCGAACCAAATGCGGGCGGCGGCTTGCTGGGGGTCGAGCTCGGTCATGGCACCGTCCTACAAATCCTGGTCGGGGCGGGGAAGGGGCGCGTTCGCCCGAGACTTCCCTTGGTAGGTCAGGCGGGCCAGCCGTCCGTCTGCCGCAACGCCTCTGCCGCGACGATCGCGGTCGCGACCGAGATGTTCATCGACCGCAGGCCGGGCCGCATCGGGATCAGCACGCGCAGGTCGGCGCGGGCATGGACGTCGTCGGGCACGCCCGCGCCCTCGCTGCCCATAAGCAGCACGTCGTCGGTCTGGAACGTCGCCGCGTCGAGCCGGACCGCGCCCTTCGTCGTCAGCAGGACGATGCGCCCGCGGACCTGGTCGCGAAACGCCGCCCAGTCGACATGCCGGACGATCTCGACCGCGCCGACATAGTCCATCCCGGAGCGCGCGACCGCCTTTTCGTTCCAGGTGAACCCCATCGGCTCGATCAGATCGACCGCGAGTCCGAGACAGGCGGCGGTCCGCAAAATGGCGCCGACATTGCCGGCGATATCAGGTTGGTAGAGGGCGATACGCATACCGCTGCCTCTAATCCGGAACGCGCTGCAGTCAAAATGCTGTTGGCAAAGCGGGCTTGCGCCGTCTATCACCTATGGGCCTCCGTGGGGACGGTCGGGCAGGATGGGCGTGCGGTGCGGCGAACCGGCATGCGCATCGGGCCACGAGAATAAAGATAAACTGCAAGGGCGAGATGAATGGCGATAGTCGACGACATGGTTCCACCCGGCGAGTCGCCTGAACCGTTTCACGAAGAGGCGCACGACCCGCGCCGCCGCGATTTCATCAATATCGCCGCCGTATCCTTCGCCGGGGTCGGCGCCGTCGCGATCGTCCTGCCGCTGATCAACCAGATGAACCCGTCGGCCGACGTGCTGGCGCAGTCGACCACCGAGATCGACCTGTCGAAGATCCTGCCGGGCCAGGCGATCAAGACGAGCTTCCGCAAGCAGCCGCTGTTCGTGCGCAACCTGACGCCGAAGGAAATCAGCGAGGCCGACGCGGTCGACGTATCGACGCTGCGCGACCCCCAGACGCTCGAGGAGCGGACCAAGGCGGGCAAGAAGAACTGGCTGATCACGCTGGGCGTCTGCACGCATCTCGGTTGCGTCCCGCTCGGCGCTGGCGAGGGGGAGAACAAGGGCCCGTTTGGCGGCTATTTCTGCCCGTGCCACGGCTCGGCCTACGATACCGCCGCGCGCATCCGCAAGGGCCCCGCACCGACCAATCTCCAGGTTCCGGACTATGCCTTCAACTCCGACACCGTCGTCACGGTAGGCTGAGGAAACAACCATGAGCTTTCCCTGGGCCAAGCAATACGAACCGAAGCTGCCGCTGACGCGGTGGCTGGATGAACGGCTTCCCGTTCCCCGGCTCGTCTACAACGCGGTCGGCGCCGGTTACCCGGTCCCGCGCAACCTCAATTATTTCTGGAATTTCGGCGTCCTTGCCGGTGCCGCGCTGGCGATCCAGATCATCACCGGCATCACGCTGGCGATGCATTACGCCGCGAACGGCGCGGTCGCGTTCGACTCGGTCGAACACATCATGCGCGACGTCAATGCGGGCTGGTTCCTGCGCTATGCGCACGCCAACGGCGCGTCGATGTTCTTCATCGTCGTCTACACGCACATCTTCCGCGGGCTCTATTACGGCTCGTACAAGGCGCCGCGCGAGATGGTCTGGCTGCTCGGCGTGACGATCTTCCTGCTGATGATGGCGACCGCGTTCATGGGCTATGTCCTCCCCTGGGGGCAGATGAGCTTCTGGGGCGCGCAGGTCATCACCGGCTTCTTCTCGGCGATCCCGCTGGTCGGCGACACCATCCGCATCTGGCTGCTCGGCGGATTCGCGCCGGACAACGCCGCGCTCAACCGCTTCTTCTCGCTGCATTATCTGCTGCCGTTCGTGATTGCGGGCGTCATCATCCTGCACATCTGGGCGCTGCACATCCCGGGGTCGAACAACCCGACCGGCGTCGACGTGAAGGGCAAGCAGGATACCGTGCCGTTCCACCCCTATTACACCGCGAAGGACGGCTTCGGGCTCGGCATCTTCCTGCTGGTGTTCGCCGGCCTGCTGTTCTTCTTCCCGAACTATCTCGGCCATCCGGACAATTACATCCCGGCGAACCCGCTCTCGACGCCCGCGCACATCGTCCCCGAATGGTATTTCTGGCCGTTCTACGCGATCCTGCGCGCCTTCACCGCGGACTTCATCCTGCCCGCCAAGCTCTGGGGCGTGCTGGCGATGTTCGGCTCGATCCTGCTGCTGTTTTTCCTGCCGTGGCTCGATAATTCGCCGGTGCGCTCGATGAACTACCGTCCCAAGGCGCGGATCGCGTTCTGGGTGCTGGTCGCCGACATCCTGATCCTGGGCTATTGCGGCGGTGCACCGGCGACGGCGACCTATGTGATCCTCAGCCAGATCTGCGCTGCCTATTATTTCGCGCATTTCCTGATCATCCTGCCGCTGATCTCGCGGTCCGAACGGCCCCGGCCGCTGCCCAATTCGATCACCGAGGCGGTGCTGGCCAAGCGTGGCGGGACGAGCCCGGCGCACACCGCGCTCTCCCCCAAGCCCGCGCACTGATACGGACTAGAGGATACATATATGGTTCGTCTCATCGCATCCCTGGTCGGCGCCGCCTTTGTGCTGGTGCTCGGCATCGCGCTCTTCGGCAGCGTGTCGGGCGTCATCACCGACCCCGTCGCGCCGTCCGCCGAGAGCGTCGCGCACAAGCATCCCAAGGAGCTCGAGCTCGCCTCGAACGGCGTCTTCGGCAAGTTCGACCGCCGTCAGCTCCAGCGCGGGTTCCAGGTCTACAAGGAAGTATGCTCGGCCTGCCACTCGCTGCGGCTGGTGTCGTTCCGCGATCTCCAGAAGATCGGCTATTCTGAGCCCGAGGTTAAGGCGATCGCCAACCAGTGGGTGATCGAACAGCCGACGATCAACCCCGAAACCGGCGAGGCCGCGACCCGCAAGAACATCCCTTCGGATCGCTTCCCGTCGCCGTTCGCCAACGAGGTCGCCGCCCGCGCCGCCAACAACAACGCACTGCCGCCCGATCTCTCGCTGATCACCAAGGCGCGCGAGGAGGGCACCGCCTATGTCCATTCGCTGCTGACGGGCTACACCGATCAGCCTGCCGCGCTGATCAAGCAGTTCCCGGACATCAAGACGCCCGACGGTCTCTACTACAACCCGTATTTCGCGAACCTCAATATCGCGATGCCACCGCCGATCACCGCGGACGATCAGGTGGCCTATGCGGACGGGACCAAGGCGACGAAGGAACAGATGTCGGCAGACGTCTCGGCCTTCCTGACCTGGACGGCAGAGCCGAACCTGGAGTCGCGCCACGCCGTCGGCGTCGCGTCGATCCTCTTCATCCTCGTCTTCTGCGGCCTTGCCTGGGGCGCCTATCAGAACGTCTGGCGCGACGTGAAGCATTGATCCCGCGCCGCGGCTACCGCGGCATCAGGGTGTGAACGACGGCGGATCGGGGCAACCCGGTCCGCCGTTTCGCGTTTGGCGACCCGCTGGCTGCCCGTGTCCGTGCCTGTGTCCCGGCGCCGCGCGCCCATGGCCCACCTACGGTCCCGGCGCGCGTCAGCCGTCGTTCATGGAACCTGCGGTAGGTCGGTATTGTTGTGCGACCAATGGCGGCGCGTTGGGTCCGCTCTCCAGGTACGGGAGATTTTCGATGTTTTTCAAGCGACTAGGACTGGTCAGTCTCGCCATTGGTGTCGGCCTCGGCGTGGCCGGTTGCACCGATGGGTATGGCTATGGCGGCGGCGGGATCGGCTATGCGAGCGATCCCTATTATGGCGGCGGCTACGGCAACGGCTATTATGACGGCTATGGCGGCGGATACGGGGCCGGTTATGCTGGCGTCGGCCTCGGCTCCTATTATGGCTGGTATGGCGACTATTATTATCCGGGTACCGGCGGATACGTCTATGATCGCAACCGTCGTCCGCACCGCTGGAACGGCGCGCAGCAGCGCTACTGGCAGGGGCGTCGCGGCAATTATCGCGGTGCCGGCAACTGGGGCAATTTCGCCCGCGGCAACAGCCCCGCCGCGCGCGACTATCGCCAGGACCGGCGTGGCGCGAACCGCGACTTCCGTCAGGGTCGGCGCGAGGACCGCAACCAGCTGCGCGACGGCCAGATCACGCGCGAGCAATATCGCGGCGAACGGCGCGAGGCGCGGCAGAGCTATCGTGGCGAGGCACGTCAGGACCGGCGTGAATATCGTCAGGAGCGCGGCAATGGCGGCGGGTTCCGCGGTCGTGGCGGCGGCGGCGGCGGCCGGGGCGGCGCCTATATGAACGTCCCCGTCCCGAAGTGACGGATCAGGATGCAGGCGCGCCGGTCGGGCGCGTCTGCATCAGCGCGTTCGACACGAACGTCATCACCATGACATCGTCCTGATTGAACACCTGCATCCGGCTTTTCACGATCCCCATTTCGGGGCGGCTGGCGGAAACCCGTTTGTCGAGCACCTCGGTCACGCAGCGCAGCGTGTCCCCCGGAGAGACGGGCTTCAGCCATTTGAGTTCATCGATCCCGGGCGATCCGAGACTCGCCTGGCGATGCTCGCCGATATGCTCGACCAGCATCGCCATCGTCATCGCGCAGCTATGCCATCCGCTTGCCGACAGCCGACCGAAATGGGTCTTTGCCGCGGCCTCGTCGGACAGATGAAAGGGCTGCGGGTCGTATTTCTCGGCAAAGGCGATCACCTCGTCGCGCGTCACTGGATAGTGGCCGAACGCCGCGGTTGCCCCGACTGCGATATCTTCGAAATACTGCACGCCCGCTGCTCCTCCTATCGTCGCAGCACCTTTTGGAAGGGCGCGTCGTTGCCGTCCAGCCCCGGTTCCGCGGGCAGCCCGATCAGGTCGCGGAGCAGCGGCTCGACCGCGACATTGTCGAAGCTCGCGATGGTCTTGCCACCGATGAACGCAGGACCGTTGGCGATGAACAGCGCGCGCATTTCGGGGGCGGCATTGTCATAGCCGTGCGAGCCGCCGGCCGAGACCTTGGTGGGCGTCGTCCGATCGATGCGCCATCCGACATCGGCGAGGCACAGATAGCTCGGGACGCGCGGATTGCGGCCATAATGGAAGCGTGCCGGGATCTCCGCCTTGCGCCAGCATTGCAGGTGGTCGTGCTTCCGAAGCAGTCTGGCCTCGAGCGCGTCCTCATGCCCGGGCACCGCGAACAGCGTCGCATAGGCGCCCGTTTCGACGAGGCGATAGTCGGCCGGTGCCGCAATCCGGTCCATCGCGACGACGCGTGTGCTGCTGGTCGCCGCCATGCCGTGGTCCGACACGATGACCAGATTGGCCGGCTGGCCGAGCGTCGCGAGCCCGTCGACGAGGCTGCCGATGCTGCCATCCACCTCGGCGGCTGCCTGCGTTGTCAGGGGGGAGTCGGGGCCATTGTCGTGCGCGGCCACGTCGACGGTATCGAAATACAGCGTCACCAGCTTTGGCCGGATCGTGGCCGGTCGCCGCATCCAGTCGAGCACCGCGTTGACGCGCTGCTTGGCGCTGATCTGCTGGTTGAACTGCTGCCAGTCCTGCGGCCGGGTGCCGCCGTCGATCGCGCCGTGGCTGTTGGGTTTCAGCGTGCCGCCGACCGCGACATTGGCACCCGGCCAGAACATCGTCGCGGTCCGGATCCCCGCCTTTTCGGCGTCGACCCAGATCGGCGAGCTTTGGCTCCACCAGAAGGGATCGTCGCTCGCCATGGTGAATTTCTCACCGGGCCGCGCGGGATCCTCCATCGTGTTGCCGACGATGCCGCTGCGATCGGGTCTGAGCCCGGTCACCAGGGTCCAGTGATTGGGGAAGGTGACGCTCGGGAAGGAGGGGCGCATCGCCGCAAAGACGCCGCCGGCGCGCAACCGGTTCAGGTTCGGCGTGACGCCCCGGTCGAGATAATCGGGGCGGAAGCCATCGATCGACACGAGGATCGTCACCGGTGCCCGGACCGCCAGCGGCTGCGGGCCCTGAGGAGCGGCGGTGGCGGTCGCGGGGGCAGCCTGGGTTACCGGCGCCAGGGCAGGGGGCGTGGCCGGATAGGCACAACCCCCGAGCGCGAGTGCCAGAGCTGAAAACGTCGCGTGTCTCATGCCGTCTGTTCTGCTCGCTACGCCCGCCCCCGGCGCGTGACTACACACGCAGGGGGCGCAACATTGTTGGGATCAGCTGTGCAGGAAGTGCATCACGTCGCCGTCATGGACGACATAGGCCTTGCCCTCGGCGCGCAGCTTGCCCGCCTCGCGCGCCTTCGATTCCCCGCCGAGCGCGATGAAGTCGTCGAACGCGATCGTCTCGGCGCGGATGAAGCCCTTTTCGAAATCGCCGTGGATCTCGCCTGCCGCCTGCGGCGCGGTCGCGCCCGCATGGACGGTCCAGGCGCGTGCCTCCTTCGGGCCGACCGTGAAGAAGGTCAGCAGGTGGAGCAGCTTGTAGCCTGCGGTGATGACGCGAGCGAGGCCGGTCTCTTCCAGCCCCAGCTCGCCCAGGAATTCGCCGCGATCCTCGGCGGGCATCGTCGCGATCTCCGCCTCGATCGCCGCCGACACGACGACCGCCTCGGCGCCCTCGGCCGCGGCCTTCTCGAACACCCGCGCCGACAGCGCATTGCCGTTCGCGGCATCGCCCTCGTCGACGTTGCACACGTACAGCACGGGCTTGGCGGTCAGCAGCTGCGCCTGTGCGAACACGCGCGCCTCGTCCTCGTCCTTGGGCACCGTCAGCCGTGCGGGCTTGCCCTCGCGGAGCAGCTCGAGCGCCTGGCCGAGCACGGCGGCGCCGATCTTGGCCTCCTTGTCGCCCTGCATGCCCTTCTTGGCGAGATTGGGGACGCGCTTCTCCAGGCTTTCGAGATCGCTCAGCATCAGCTCGGTCTCGACGGTCTCGGCATCGGCGATCGGATCGACCTTGTTGTCGACATGCGTCACGTCGCCATTCTCGAAACAGCGCAGCACATGGACGATCGCGTCGACCTCGCGGATGTTGCCGAGGAACTGGTTGCCAAGGCCTTCGCCCTTCGACGCGCCGCGCACGAGGCCGGCGATGTCGACGAAGCCGAGCTGAGTCTCGATGATCTTCTGCGAGCCGGCGATCTTCGCCAGCGCGTCGAGCCGCTTGTCGGGCACGCCGACATTGCCGACGTTCGGCTCGATCGTGCAGAACGGATAATTCGCCGCCTGCGCCGCGGCCGTCTCGGTCAGCGCGTTGAAGAGGGTGGACTTGCCGACGTTCGGCAGCCCCACGATGCCGCAGCGAAAACCCATGATATGCCCTTGGTATAAGATTGTGCGGGCGCTTTAGGGCAGGGCGAGGAGGAACGCCAGCAAGGACGCCTACGCACACGACCGGGCGCGACTCTCCTTATCTCTCCCACCCCGGCGAAGGCCGGGGCCCAGTTGGGGGACGTTGCTCATGAAGGTCGGCACGCCGTTACTGCGACCTTTCCAACTGGGCCCCAGCCTTCGCCGGGGTGGTCGCTGATTTCAACATTCTACTGATCGACCTAAACGATTGCCGCAATGCAGCAAAATTATCGTACCGCTCGGTAGATATTACGAGTCCCGTGCGTATATCGCGCTCTGCCAGTCAGATTTAGGAATAGCATGACCACCACCGCCAAGGGCTACGCCGCCCAGTCGCCCGAGACGCCGCTCGCACCGTTCAGCTTCGAACGCCGCGCGCCGGGCAAGACCGACGTCGCGATCGACATCGCGTTCTGCGGCGTCTGCCATTCGGACCTCCACACCGCCAAGGGCGAGTGGGAAGGCACACTGTATCCGTGCGTTCCGGGCCATGAGATCGTCGGCCGCGTCACTGCGGTCGGTGACGACGTCACCAAGTTCAAGGTCGGCGACATCGCTGGCGTCGGCTGCATGGTCGACAGCTGCGGCCAGTGCCCGTCCTGCACCGATGGCGAGGAGCAATATTGCGAAACGACCGGGTTCGTCGGCACGTATAACGGCCCCGATCCCGTGCTCGGCGGCCACACCTTCGGCGGCTATTCGGACCATATCGTCGTCGACGAGGGCTTCGTGCTGAAGGTCACGCATCCCGAGGCCGATCTCGCTGCGGTCGCGCCGCTGCTGTGCGCGGGCATCACCACCTATTCGCCGCTGAAGCACTGGAAGGTCGGCCCCGGGCAGAAGGTCGGCATCGTCGGTCTCGGTGGTCTCGGCCACATGGGCGTCAAGATCGCCAACGCGATGGGCGCCGAGGTCTATGTCTTCTCGACCTCGCCGAACAAGCGCGAGGATGCCAAGCGTCTCGGCGCGAAGGACCTGATCGTGTCGAAGGATGCCGATGCGATGGCGGAGCATGCGAACAGCTTCGACTTCATCCTGAACACCGTTGCCGCACCGCACAATCTCGACCCGTTCCTCGAGCTGCTTAAGCGTGACGGCACGATGACTCTCGTCGGCGTGCCCGCCGAGCCGCATCCGTCGCCGTCGGTCGGCAACCTGATCTTCCGCCGTCGCCAGCTGGCGGGCTCGCTGATCGGCGGGATCGCGGAGACGCAGGAAATGCTCGATTTCTGCAACGAGCATGGTCTGGTCTCGGACATCGAGATGATCAAGATGGACGAGATCGAGCCGGCCTATGACCGCATGGTCAAGAGCGACGTGAAGTACCGCTTCGTCATCGACATGGCGTCGATGAAGACGGCCTGATAACCACTTTTCGTCACCCCCGCGCATGCGGGGATCCATACGGGCTGGCCTTCGCGGGTAATCGTCAACGCCAGCCATTCTGGATTCCCGCCTCCGCGGGAATGACGAGAGGGGTTGCGCCACCCTTTTCCCGTCATCCTGACGAAAGTCAGGATGGCTAGGCGGTCGGGGGTGTCCTACCTTACCACCGATAATTGAAACTGATGCTGATCCGCTCGCCCTTGGCGGCATTCGGCACGACCTCGTGGCGCAGCCAGCTCTCCCACAGGAACACGCTCCCCGGCTTCGGCACCGCATAGACGAACGTCCGCAGATCCTCCGGCGCGTCCTCGAGCCGGGTCGGCGCGGCCATCATCATCGGCAGCCGCGGATCCTCCAGCTTCAGCGCGCCCGCGCCTTCGGGTATCGTCACGTACATCGTCCCCGACACGACGCTGTGCGGATGGATATGCCCCGAATGCGCGCCGCCTGGCTTCAGGACGTTCACCCACAGGCTGTCGAGCTTCAGCTTCCGCCCGCCCAGATCGAACGCGCAGTCCTTCGCGAACGCCGCGACATGCTTGTTGAGCAACCGCACCAGATCGCCGAACCGCGGATCGCGCAACGGCAGGTCGTTGAGCGACGCGTAGGACGTGTACCCGCGATAGCCATGCGCCTTCGACCAGGCGACGCCTGCGCGGTCGGCCTTGGACAGTTCGAGCGCAGCGTCTTCGAGCTCCTCGACCAGATCGTCATCGCCGAGATCGGCCTCGTAGAACCGCGTGGCGAACAGCGAGCGGGTGGTCATGGTTGCATCCTCACAGCGACATCATTCATGAAGCGGACGTCGTCGCCCGCCGCCAGCCACGCCGCCTCCGCGGCGATCGCGCCGAGCATGTCGGACAGCGGCTCGATCTCGGTCTTGGCGTAATTGCCGAGCACATAGCCGGTGACCCGGTCCTTGTGCCCCGGGTGCCCGATCCCGAGCCGCACGCGGCGGAAATCCGGGCCCAGATGCTGGTCGGTCGAGCGCAGCCCGTTATGCCCCGCGGTCCCACCGCCGGTCTTCACCTTCACGCGGAAGGGCGCGATGTCGAGCTCGTCGTGGAACACCGTCAATGCGTCGACGTCCAGCTTGTAGAAGCGCAGCGCCTCGCCGATCGCGCGGCCGCTCTCGTTCATGAAGGTCGCGGGCTTCAGCAGCAGGATCTTTTCCGATCCGATTCGGCCTTCCTGCGTCCAGCCCTGGAACTGCTTCTTGACCGGCCCGAAGCCGTGCACCGCGGCGATCGCGTCGGCGACCATGAACCCGACATTGTGCCGGTGCATCGCATATTGCGCCCCCGGATTGCCGAGTCCCGCCCAGATCTGCACGTGTGATTCTCCAAAAACGATCGTTCCCCGCGCCCTAAACCGTCATTCCTGCGGAGGCGGGAACCCATAGTGGCAAACCTCTCGATTCCATAGGAAGGTCCGAGGGTCTGGGTCCCCGCCTGCGCGGGGATGACGGCTTTTTTGGGTGGGCGGAATGGCTTGCAAAACGAAACGGGCGGGAAAGCCCTAGCTTTCCCGCCCGCCAGATCGTCCGAAGACGAAGGAGATTAGTCCTTCTTCTGCGGCGTGATCTTGTCGTCGTCATTGTGATCGTCGTTAGGCTCGACCACGGGCTCTTCGTCCGAAGCAGCCTCAGCAGCCTGCGCCTCAGCGACCTCAGCCTCGAGCTCTTCGTCCTCGACGGTCGGGACGGTCGGCGGCACGATCGTGGCGATCGCGAAGTCGCGGTCGTCGATCGCGGGCGTCGCGCCCTTGGGCAGCGTCACGTCGCTGATGTGGATCGAATCACCGATCTCCATGCCGGCGAGCGAAATCGTGATCTCGCTCGGGATGTCCGATGCGTCGACGACCAGCTCGATCTCATGACGCGTGATGTTGAGGACGCCCTTGCCCTTCTTGATGCCGGGGGCATCGTCTTCGTCCGTGAACACGATCGGCACCGCGACGGTGACGGTCGAATGCTCGCCGATGCGCAGGAAATCGACATGGATCGGGCGATCCGTGACCGGGTGGAACGCAACGTCCTTCGGCAGCGTGCGCACGCCGTTGACCATCACGACCGAATTCATGAAGTGGCCGGTCATCAGCGCCTTCATCAGCGCCTTTTCCTCGAGGTGAACCGAGGTGGGTTCCTTGTTCAGGCCGTAGATCACGGCAGGCACGCGGCCATCACGACGCAGCGCCCGGGAGGCTCCCTTGCCAACCCGGTCACGCGTCTCGGCTGCGAGCGTCAACTGGTCGCTCATCGATATTCTCCGAAACTCGTTGTTTGTTCTTCCCGCCCACGCCTCCAGGGATGACCATGGACCGGAAGCGCGGGCGCATAGCGGAAGTGCACGTTTTAATCAACTACACCCTCTCCCCCCGGGGGAGAGGGAGGGGCCCGCGTGCTCTTGCACGTGGGAGGGTGAGGGCACGGTGTGCCCGAAACGCGTGCCCTCACCCTTCCGTCGCCTGCGGCTCCTCCCTCCCTCTCCCCCGAGGGGAGAGGGATTCGGTCGCTCAATACTGCACCCGCTCCGCCTTCACACCGAGCTTCGCCAGTTGCGCCTGAACGCTGTCCTGCCCCGCAAGATGCCCGGCGCCGACCGCGACGAATACCGTCCCCGGCGACTTCATCCGGTTCGCGACCCACTCCGCCCATCGGGCGTTGCGATCGACCAGCAGGGCCTTTGCCACCTCCGGCGAATCCTTCAGGCTTTCGTTCATTTCGCGCGCGAGCGCCTCGGGATCGCCCTTCGCCCATTCGTCGACCATCGTCGCCATCGTCGTCTCGAGCTTGGGCAGTTCGTCGATCGTGCTGCCGAGGAACTGCAGCTGGGCCTGTTGCGACAGCCCGCCGAAATAGCCCAGCTGCTGCTCCGCCGTCTCCAGCCCCGTCACCGGCTTGCCCGCCGCCTTGGCCGCGGCAGTGATGACCTGCTCGGGCCCGTTCGCGGCGTCATAGCCAAGCTTCGACAGCGGCGCGATCGACAGGTTCGTCGCCGCGAGCCAGGGCCGGAACCGGTCGAACGCGTTCGCCGGCAGCCCCAGATCGGTCACCGCCTTGGCATAGGCCGCACGCTTGTCCGCCGGGATCTGCTCGGTCAGCGTCGGCCCGTCCTTCGTCACGCCGGTTGCCATGACCAGGGTCTGCATCTTGGCGGGATCGGGCATCACCAGCTCGAGCACGACCTGCTGCGAGCGGTCGAACGCGGTCTTCACCGCCTCGTCGAACCACGTCATGCCGGGTTTCAGCACATGGATCGTCCCGAACAGGTAGATCGTCGTGTCCTTGTCCTTCACCACCCACAGGGCGGGATCGGCATCGTTCGCTGCCTCCACGGGCTTGGGCGCGACCTGCGCGCAGGCGGGCAGCGCGAACGCCATCGCGATGGCGGACAGCGTCGAGCGCAGCGGGGCGGATCGAAGCGACGCGAGTCGGGAAAACAGCTTCAAGGCCAGGGCATCCTCATCGTTGGTCGGCCCCATGTAGGATGCGCGATCGCAACGCACCACTTGCCTCGCGCACCCCCATCCGCCAAAGCCCGCGCGTGACCCAGCCCCTGAAAAAGCCTCTTAGCTTCCAGCGCATGATCCTCACGCTCCATGACTATTGGAGTGATCACGGGTGCCTGATCCTGCAGCCCTATGACATGGAAATGGGTGCGGGCACGTTCCACACCGCGACGACGCTGCGCGCGCTCGGTCCGAAACCGTGGAACGCCGCGTTCGTCCAGCCCTGTCGCCGTCCCACGGATGGCCGCTACGGCGAAAATCCGAACCGGCTCCAGCATTATTACCAGTATCAGGTGATCCTGAAGCCATCGCCGGCGAACCTCCAGGAACTCTATCTGGGCTCGCTCGCTGCGATCGGCATCGACATGCTGAAGCACGACATCCGCTTCGTCGAGGACGATTGGGAAAGCCCGACGCTCGGTGCCTGGGGGCTCGGCTGGGAGGTCTGGTGCGACGGCATGGAGGTGACGCAGTTCACCTATTTCCAGCAGATGGGCGGCTTCGACATGAAGCCCGTCGCGGGCGAGCTGACCTACGGGCTCGAACGGCTCGCGATGTATATCCAGGACAAGGACAGCGTCTACGACCTCGCGTTCAACGACGCCGGGGTGACGTATGGCGAGGTGTTCCTGGAGAATGAGCAGGAGATGTCGAAGTGGAACTTCGAGGTCGCCGACACGGACTCGCTGTTCGACCAGTTCCGCAAGCATGTCGCCGAATGCGAGAACAGCTTGAGCCACAAGCTGCCGATCCCGGCCTATGAGCAGGCGATCAAGGCCAGCCACATCTTCAACCTGCTGCAGGCGCGCGGTGTGATCTCGGTCGCCGAACGCCAGGCCTATATGGGCCGCGTCCGCGACCTCGCCAAAGGCGCCTGCGCTGCGTGGATGGACAAGCACGGATGGGCGGCATGACCCGTCCTCGTGCCGCAGGCTGTATCTCTTCTTCTCTCCGCGTCCTCTGCGCCTCTGCGCGAACAGAATCTCGCGCAGAGGCGCAGAGAGCGCAGAGTGTTTTTGCTCCGACCGGTGAGCCCGAATGACCGACTTCCTCCTGGAGCTCCGCTCCGAAGAAATTCCCGCCCGCATGCAGGCGAAGGCGCGTGAAGACCTTGCCAGGCTGTTCAGCGCCGAGCTCGCCAAGGCCGGGATCGCCACCAGCGATATCGTCACTTACGCGACGCCGCGCCGCCTGGCGCTGATCGCACGCGACCTGCCGATCGAGACCGCCGCCGTCTCCGAAGAGGTGAAGGGCCCCAAGACGTCGGCACCCCCGCAGGCGCTCGAAGGGTTCCTGCGCAAGACCGGCCTCACGCGCGAGCAGCTGGTCGATCGCGGCGGCACGTTCTTCGCGGTCACCGAAAAGCCCGGCCGCGCCACCGCGGACGTGCTTGCCGAGGCGATCCCCGCGATCGTCCGCGCGTTTCCCTGGCCCAAGTCGATGCGCTGGGGCGATGCCTCCGCCAGCACCGAATCGCTGCGCTGGGTCCGCCCGCTGCAGGGCATCGTCGCGCTGCTCGGCGAGACGATCGTGCCGTTCGAGATCGCCGGCATCGCAAGCGGCGCTGCCACGCTCGGCCACCGCTTCCACCATCCGTACCAGATCACGATCGGCGGCGCGCACGACTATGTCGAGAAGCTGCGCGCCTGCCACGTCATCGTCGACCAGGACGAGCGCGCGACGCTGATCCGCGATCACGCGCGCGAGGCGGCGATGCAGGCCGGGCTCGAACTGATCGAGGACGAGGGCCTCGTCGCCGAGAATGCCGGGCTCACCGAATGGCCGATCCCGCTGCTCGGCCGGTTCGATCCCGCGTTTCTCGACGTGCCGCCCGAGGTGATCCAGCTCACCGCGCGCGTGAACCAGAAATATTTCGTCTGCCGCAGCGCCGACGGGACCCTAGCGAACGCGTTCGTCTGTACCGCTAACATCGCTGCGCACGACGGTGGCGCGAAGATCGTCGAGGGCAACCGCAAGGTCCTCGCCGCGCGTCTGTCGGATGCGAAGTTCTTCTACGACACCGACCTGAAGATGCCGCTTGAAGAGCAGGCGGATAAGCTCGAGAAGATCGTCTTTCACGAGAAGCTCGGTACGGTGGCGGACAAGGTCGACCGCGTCGCCAAGCTCGCACGCTGGCTGGTCGAAGAGGGAATCGTCGGAGGCGCGGGTCCGTCCTCCACTACCTCTTCGTTCCCCGGCGAAGGCCGGGGCCCAATTGGGGACGGCGCCTTGGCTGAGGCCGGCGCGTCGTCACAACAGCCTTCCCACCTGGACCCCGGCCTCCGCCGGGGAACAGAAGAAGCGCCCGAGGACCGGGCGGAACTTGCCACCCTCGCCGAACGCGCCGCGCGTCTCGCCAAGGCGGATCTCGTCACCGGCATGGTCGGCGAGTTCCCCGAGTTGCAGGGCCTGATGGGCGGCTACTACGCCGCAGCCCAAGGCGAGCACCCCGCCGTCGCGGCCGCGATCCGCGACCATTACAAGCCGGTCGGGCAGGGCGATGATGTCCCCACCGCCCCAGTGACGGTCGCGGTGAGTTTGGCTGACAAGCTGGATACGTTGATCGAATTCTTTGCGTTTGATATGTCGCCAACCGGGTCGAAGGATCCGTTCGCGCTGCGCAGGGCTGCCCTCGGTGTGATTGCTACGATTTTGGCAAACGATTTGCGCTTGCCGATCTCTAGTGTTTTCAAGATGTCGCGTACTGTGATGGGCAGTATCGAGCGAACGACCGCACGGCAGAGTCTAGTTGATTTTCTCGCCGACCGTCTCAAAGTCCAGCAACGCGAAGCTGGTGTCCGCCACGACCTGATCGACGCGGTGTTCGCGCTGGGCGGCGAGGATGATCTCGTCCGCCTCCTCGCGCGCGTCCACGCGCTTCAGGCGTTCGTGACCACCGAGGACGGGAAGAACCTGCTCGCCGGCTACAAGCGCGCCGCCAATATCCTGAAGAAGGAAGCCCCTGCCACTTCCCCCGCGAAGGCGGGGGCTCAGGAACTCAGCGGCGCGGAAGTCCGGGATGGTGCGGGCCTGGACCCCCGCCTTCGCGGGGG
The DNA here is from genome assembly GCF_017876865.1 of Sphingomonas sp. PvP018. Lineage (NCBI taxonomy): Bacteria > Pseudomonadati > Pseudomonadota > Alphaproteobacteria > Sphingomonadales > Sphingomonadaceae > Sphingomonas > Sphingomonas sp. PvP018. The sequence goes on from NZ_JAGIOU010000001.1 coordinate 3,337,790, forward strand.
AACGGACGGCGAGGGCGTGCAAAACCCGCTGTCCTACACGCCCGACCCCGCAGAAGCCGCGCTGCAGTCTGCACTCGACTCCGCCGAGCCTCGCGCAACTGCAGCAATCGCCGCCGAGGACTTCGCCGCGGCGATGGCCGCGCTTGCGTCGCTGCGGGCGCCGATCGATGCGTTCTTTGATAGCGTTATCGTCAACGACCCTGATCCCGCCAAGCGCTCCGCCCGTCTCGCGCTACTTGAGCGTATTCGCGCCGCAGTGCACAACGTCGCGGACTTTTCGAAGATCGAGGGCTGACCCGCCCCGCCTGCAAAGACAATCTCTGCCGCCTTGCGCGCAACAACACCTAGAGGACCTGCGATGACCCAATATGTGTACCGTTTCGGCGGCGGTGTTTCGGACGGCGGCAAGGGCGACAAGAACCTGCTCGGTGGCAAGGGCGCGAACCTCGCCGAGATGGCGTCGATCGGCCTGCCGGTGCCGCCGGGCTTCACGATCTCGACCGATTTCTGCGCGGTCTATTATGACGAGGGCGGCCAGTTCCCACAGGGCCTGCGCGACGAGGTCGCCACCGGCCTCGCGCATATCGAGGGTGTGACCGGCAAGGTGTTCGGCGACGCTGCCGACCCGCTGCTCGTTTCGGTCCGCTCGGGCGCCCGCGCCTCGATGCCGGGGATGATGGACACCGTCCTCAACCTCGGGCTCAACGACGAGACGGTCGAGGGCCTCGCCGCCAAGTCCGAGGACGCGCGCTTCGCCTGGGACAGCTATCGCCGCTTCATCCAGATGTATGCCGACGTCGTCCTCGAGCTCGATCACGGCGCGTTCGAGGAAGCGCTCGAGATCGCCAAGGAAGACCAGGGCTTCACGCTCGACACCGAGCTGAGCGCGGACGACCTGCGCGCGCTGGTGACCGAATATAAGGGCCTCGTTGAGAAGCTTTGGGGCAAGCCCTTCCCGCAGGACGTCCACGACCAGCTATGGGGCGCGGTCGGCGCGGTGTTCGGCTCGTGGCAGTCGGAGCGTGCAAAGGTCTACCGCCGGCTCAACGACATTCCTGCCAGCTGGGGCACCGCGGTCAACATCCAGGCGATGGTGTTCGGCAACATGGGCGACACGTCGGCGACCGGCGTCGCGTTCACGCGCGATCCGTCGAAGGGCGACCGCGCCTATTACGGCGAGTTCCTGATCAATGCGCAGGGCGAGGACGTCGTCGCGGGCATCCGCACCCCGCAATATCTGACCAAGGTCGCGCGCGAGGACGCCGGCGCCAAGGCCGCCTCGATGGAAGAGGCGATGCCCGAGGTGTACGGCCAGCTCGCGGGCGTGTTCGACACGCTCGAAAACCATTACCGCGACATGCAGGACATCGAGTTCACGGTCGAGAAGACCAAGCTCTGGATGCTCCAGACGCGCGCGGGCAAGCGGACCGCCAAGGCCGCGCTCAAGATCGCGGTCGACATGGCGAATGAGGGCCTGATCACGCGCGAGGAAGCGATCCTGCGCGTCGAGCCGATGGCGCTCGACCAGTTGCTCCACCCGACGCTCGATCCCAATGCCAAGCGCGACGTGCTGACCAAGGGGCTTCCCGCCTCACCGGGCGCGGCCTCGGGCGCGGTGGTGTTCGATGCGGATGCGGCGGAGAAGAAGGCTGCCGACGGCGTCGCGGTGATCCTCGTCCGGACCGAGACCTCGCCCGACGACATTCATGGGATGCACGCCGCGCGCGGCATCTTGACCGCACGCGGCGGGATGACCAGCCATGCGGCTGTCGTCGCGCGCGGCATGGGGCGCCCGTGCGTTTCGGGCGCGGGCACGCTGTCGATCGACACCAAGGCGAAGATCATGCGCTGCGGCGGCCGTGAGGTGAAGGAGGGCGACCTGCTCACGATCGACGGCAGCACCGGCGAGGTGATGATCGGCGCGGTTGCGACTGTGCAGCCCGAGCTGTCGGGTGATTTCGGCACGCTGATGACCTGGGCGGACGAGGTTCGTCGCCTCAAGGTCCGTGCCAATGCCGAGACGCCCGAGGATTGCCGCGTCGCGCGCGAGTTCGGCGCGGAAGGCGTCGGGCTGTGCCGCACCGAGCACATGTTCTTCGAGAGCAGCCGCATCACCAACGTCCGCCAGATGATCCTGGCGAGCGACGAGAAGGGCCGTCGCGCCGCGCTCGAGAAGCTGCTTCCAGAACAGCGCAAGGACTTCACCGAGATCCTCGAGGTGATGGCCGGGCTGCCGGTGACGATCCGTCTGCTCGATCCGCCGCTCCACGAATTCCTGCCGCACGAGGAGTCCGAATTCGCCGAAGTCGCGACCGCGGCGGGGATCGACGTCGACACGCTGAAGCGTCGCGCCGCCGAGTTGCACGAGTTCAACCCGATGCTCGGCCATCGCGGCTGCCGTCTCGGCGTGACCTATCCCGAGATCTACGAGATGCAGGCGCGTGCGATCTTCGAGGCGGCGGTCGACGTCGCGGAGAAGTCCGGCGCGGCACCCATCCCCGAGGTCATGATCCCGCTGGTGGCGACCCGCCGCGAGCTGGAGCTGATGAAGGCGGTCGTCGACAAGGCGGCGCAGGCGGTGTTCGCCGACAAGGGCCGGACGATCGAATATCTGGTCGGCACGATGATCGAGCTGCCCCGCGCCGCGCTGCGCGCAGGGGAAATCGCGGAAGTCGGCGAATTCTTCTCGTTCGGCACAAACGACCTGACGCAGACGACTCTGGGCGTCAGCCGCGACGATGCGGCGCGGTTCCTCGGCGCTTATGTCGAACAGGGCATCTATGCGAAGGACCCGTTCGTCAGCATCGACGTCGAGGGTGTGGGTGAGCTGATCGAGATTGCCGCAGAGCGTGGTCGCAAGACGCGTTCGGGCATCAAGCTCGGCATCTGCGGCGAGCATGGCGGTGATCCGGCGAGCATCGCGTTCTGCGAGAAAGTCGGGCTCGATTACGTGTCGGCGAGCCCGTACCGCGTGCCGATCGCGCGGCTCGCGGCGGCGCAGGCGGCGCTCGAAAAGAAGTAACGCCAACCCGAAACGTCACACCACCCCGGCGAAGGCCGGGGCCCAGGTGGAATGTCGAGAGTAACTAGGGACCGTCCACAGTTACCTAACATCCCCAACTGGGCCCCGGCCTCCGCCGGGGTAGTGCAAAAGACCCTGTTTCCCCGCGAAGGCGGGGATCCAAACTGGGCTTCCGCCTTCTCGGAAGAACAAGGTTTTGGGGGAACAACGCCTCCCGAACCCTCACCGACGTTGGTTGAAGTCGAACCAGCCGCGCTTGGTGCCGTCGGTCGCATAGCCCGGTCGGCCCGTTGCATAGCCGTCCGAATAGGCCACATCCCGGTCCCGCGAGACGGGCGCCGCCGTCGTCCGTGCGACGGGCGCTGCCACCGGTGCCGCCACCGGCGCTGCCGCTGCCGCCTTCACCAGCCGTGCATTCTCATGCTCGGCCTCGACCGCACGCTGTTCGGCGGCACTCGCGCGCAGGTCAGTCTCCTTGCGGGTCGCGCCATGCGCATCGCGCTCCGCAAGATAGCGCGCCTTCCACTTCTTGCCGCCGGGATGGCTGGCGAGGCCCAGCAGCCAGCCCGCGATCAGGACCAGCCCCAGTGCGGCGAACTGCGTCGGTGTGGAAAACAACGGCATCGTGAAAACCCTCCTGTTACGGGGGCTCAACGAACCGCTGCGGCTGGGGTTGCCTCAGCTCTTGAGCAACGCATCCGAGATCGAACAGGCCGCCGGCCCGAGGATGACGACGAACAGCACGGGCAGGATGAACAGGATCAGCGGCACGGTCATGATCGCCGGCAGCCGCGCGGCCTTTTCCTCGGCGCGCATCATCCGTTCGTTGCGAAACTCGTTCGACAGCACGCGCAGCGCGGAGGCGAGCGGCGTGCCGTATTTCTCGGTCTGGACCATCGTCGTGACGACGCCCTTCACCGCGTCGAGCTTCACACGGCCGGCGAGATTCTCGAACGCGCTGCGCCGGTCGGTCAGAAAGCCCAGTTCGATCGCGGTCAGCGTGAACTCCTCGCCCAGTTCGGGATAGGCGCGGCCGAGTTCGCGCGCCACGCGGTGGAACGCCGCATCGATCGTCAGCCCCGCCTCCGCACAGATCACCAGCAGGTCGAGCGCGTCGGGCAGGCCCTTGCGGATCGCATCGGTGCGCTTGGTGATCTTGTTGTCGAGATACAGGTCGGGGGCCTTGTAGCTGAGGATGAAGCTGACCGCGACGAGACCGTATTTCTTGAGCGGGCTCCATGTCGCGAAACCGTCCGTGCCATAGACCCAGATGACCATCGCGCCGCCGATCACGATCGGCAGGACGAGCCGGCCGAAGATCACCGCGGGCGCCCATTCCTTCGACCGGATCCCCGCCTGCGCCAGCTTGACCTGGACCGCCTTGACCTGGCTGTCCTGCAGGACCTTCATCGACGACAGCCAGCCGCGCATACGGTCCGCGGCATCATGGCGCTGCACGAGCTTGGCACGCCGCTTGGTCGACGCTGTGATGCCAGCTTTCAGCTGTTCACGACGATCGTTGAGCGCCTTGACCCGCTTGGCCATCGGATCGCTGACCGTGGTGGCGGCATAGATCGCCACCATCACCGCGAAGGCGGCGACGCCCGACAGGATCGTCGCGACCCACAGGACGTCGAATCCGAGCAGCATAGGTCCGGCGGTCTCACCCATCATCCTGCTCCTAAATCTCGAAGCTGATCATCTTGGACATGATGAACGACCCGATCGCCATCCAGCACAGCCCGCCCATGCCGATCACCATCAGCCGCTCGTCGATGAAGAACTTCTGCATGTACGTCCCGTTGATGAACCAGATCAGCCCGAACACGATGAACGGCAGCGCGCCGATGATATAGGCCGATGCCTTGGACTCGGACGACATCGCCTTGATCTTCAGCTTCATCTGCGCGCGCATCCGCAATACGTGGGCGAGGTTGGCGAGCGTCTCGGCCAGATTGCCGCCGGTCTCGCGCTGGATCGCGATGGTGATGACGAAGAACTGGAATTCGGGCGTGCCGAGCCGGTCCGCGGTCTCCTGCAGCGCGACGTCCATCGTCCGGCCGATCTTCATCTTGTCGCTGACCGATCGGAATTCCTCGCCGACCGGACCGTCGACCTCGGCGCCGACGACGCCGATCGTCTCGCTGATCGGCAGACCGGAGCGCAAGCCGCGCACCAGCAGCTCGATCGCGTCGGGAAACTTCTGCGTGAACTTGGCTACCCGGCGCTTGAGGACCTTGCCGACCACCAGATGCGGGATCCCGATGCCGACGAACAGGCCGACGAACAGCGCGAGGAAGATCGGCATGCCACGCACCAGCATCAGGAACGCAACGACCAGCGTCAGCCCCGCGGTCGCCATGCCATATTGGCCGACAGTCCAGTCCTTGCCGGTCATCGCCAGCCGCTTGGCAAGCTCGGCACGGTTGGGCAGGAACCGCCCGACCGCCAGATCCATCCGCGTGTCGCCTGCCATCGCGATCCGGCGCATCTGCGCCTCGGGCATGGCGACGCCGTCGCCGTGGCGCATGCGCAGCGACGCGACCCGGCGCGTCTGCGCGCGTCCCGCGGAGGGGCCGGCAAAGGCGTACAGCAGCAGGCCGAGCACGGTGCAGCCGCCCAGCGCGACCATGATGACGGGAAGGATGTCCATCGTCGCCTAGGCCCTCTGCGCCCGATCGGCGCGCATCCGCGACCCGTGCGGCGTCACGACTTGGTCGCCCGCTTGGCCATCAGCCCCTTCAGGTCGCTGAACTTGCCGAGCAGCGAGACGCCGCCCGACCGGCGGGGCGTCTTGGCGCTCGCAGCCTCCGTACCGGTGGCATCGACCGCGACCATCAGTTCGGTGACGAGCGCGACGATCGGCACGATCGTCTTCGACGTCTTGCCGGCCTCGACGATCGGCTTGCCAAGCTTGGCGGCCTGCGCCGCGAGCTTCTGGTCGAACACCACGACATGATCGATCCGGCGCTCGATCGAGCCCTCGAAATCCTTGCGGCTGATCTCGAGCTGGCCGCCGGCATGCATCCGGTTGGCGAGCACGAGCACCCGGGTCTTCGGCGCGTTGGACTTCATCCACGACAGCAGGCGGATCGTGTCGCGCGCCGCCGCCAGCGTCAGATCGGTGACGAGCACCGCGAGGTGGACCTCGCTGATCAGATGCGGATGCTGGACCAGCATGCCGCGCGGCAGGTCGACGATGGTGCAGTCGAACGCCGCACACATCTCCTCCTGCAGCTGGTAGAAGGCGGCGCCGTCGGTCATCAGCGGCGCGTTGATCGGCGCCTCCGCGCTCAGCACCGACAGCTTTTCCGACGCCTTGACCATCGCGCGCTCGATGAACAGCCCGTCGATCCGGCTCGGATTCTCGATCGCATCGGTCAGCCCGCGGCCCGGCTCGAGATCGAGCGACAGGGCGCCGGTGCCGAAATGCACGTCGAGATCGAGCAGCGCGGTCGCGCGCTGTTCCTTCTCCGCGATCAGCCAGGCGACCGACGTCGCGATCGTCGATGCGCCGACGCCGCCGCGCGTGCCGATGATCGCGATCGAGCATTGCGGCCGCGCGGGGGCATGTTCGACATGCTTGGGCGCGCTGAGCATCGCCTGCGCGTGGCCGAACGCCTCGCGCAGCATGTCGGGATGCAGCGGCTTGAGCAGATAGTCCTGGATCCCGCTGGCGACGAGATCGCGGTAGAGCCGGACATCGTTCACCTGGCCCGCCGCGATCACCACCGTGCCGGGCTCGCACACTTCGGCGAGTGCGTTGATGTCGTTGAGCGGATCGCCCGATTCGGCGAGATCGACGAACAGGATCTGCGGGCTCGCGGACACCGACAGCGACTGGATCGCGTTGCGCAGACCGCCCTTGCTGACCTTGTCGACCGACCAGCCGAGTTCGGCCGCGATCGGGCGCAGCGCCTCGGCGGTCGCCTCGTCGCAGACATAGGCGGCGAAGGGTTCGCGGTGCGCGATGCCAGCGGGCTTCCAGGGTGCGTTCATCACTTGCCCCCTGTGGTTTCGGACCGCAGCGCGTTGTTTGCGCCGGTCGGTACCGCGCGGCGATACACATCGATCGCCTTGAACGAGGAGGCCGGGTCATAGGTCTCGGCGTCGCCGGAACCGCGGACCAGATCCTCGGGCCGCGCGACCATCGCCGCGAGGTTGCGGTTCATCGCGCACCCATAGTTGGACGACGTATGGCTGGCGATGTCGATGCTCGCGTCGCGCGACCAGTCGGGGCAGCCGGGGACGTCGGCGCGCATCCGCGTGACGACGATCCGGATCGCGCCGGGGCTGACCGGCGCCTGCGTGACCGGGGTGTCGGGGGACAGCAACAGGCCATAGCCAGCGACGACGTCGGCGATCTCGGCGCGCGCCATCGGTGCTTCACCCGCAGGATCGTCGATCGCGACGCGGTCGCCATAGCCGACCCGCATCGTCGTCATCCATCCCGCCAGCCGCCGCGCCTCGCCCTGCGCCAGCGTGCCGCCGGCGGTCCCGAGGTCGAGCGCATAGTTGGCGCGGCTCACGACCGGCTGGTGGACCGATTCGAGACCGCGATTCTCGGTTCCCATACAGCCGCCGAGCAGCAGCGCGGATCCGAGCGATAGCAGCAGGATCGGGTGTTTCGTCATCGTGCGAAGTCCTTGAAACATGGCGCGGCGCGGGATCAGTTGGAGAAGCCGGGCATCGGTGCGGCGCCCTTGCTCGTCTTCGGCTTGGTGGCCGTCTTGATGGCCGGCTGCTGCGGGTCGCGGGTCGGCACCGGGCCGACCGGGGCGGCAGCGCCGATCGCGGGGTTCGCATAGCCCATCGGCGCGACGCTCGGCACCGGTCGGCGCCCGCCCGTCGTTCCGCCACCGAGATCGCCGAGCAGGACCCGGCCGGCATCGGTCGGTGCCTTGTAGCCGTCGGTGGGCAGCGCGATGTCCGCCGGGTTGTTGACCGGCTTGACCAGATAGGGGGTGATGATCACCACCAGCTCGGTCTCGTTGCGCTGGAAGCTGTTCGACCGGAACAGCGCGCCGATGATCGGCAGGCTCGCGAGCCCCGGCGTCTTGTCATAGGTGTTGTTGTGGTTGTTCGACAGCAGCCCGCTGATCATCATGCTCTGGCCCGAGCCGAGCTCGACCGTCGTCTCGGTCCGCCGCGTCGTCAGCCCCGGCACCCGCGTGCCGTTCAGCGTGACCGCGTTGGAGTAATCGAGCTGCGACACTTCGGGGCGCACGCGAAGCGAGATGCGACCGTCCGAGAGCACGGTCGGGGTGTAGGCGAGGCTGACGCCATATTGCTTATACTCGACCGACACCGTGCCCAGCGCCTGCGCGATCGGGATCGGCACTTCGCCGCCCGCGAGGAACGTTCCCGTTTCCCCCGACAGCGCGGTGAGGTTCGGGTTGGCGAGCGTGGAGACCTGTCCGGTCTGTTCGCCAAGATCGATCGCCGCGAGCAGGTCGAGCCCCAGCAGGCGCCCGGCCATCCCGATCGTTGAGCCGGTGGTGGATTTGGCGGGGAAGCCGAACAGCGTGTTGCCGGGCAGCGCGCCATTCGCGTCGATCGCCGTGCCGGGCACCCCGACGACTCCGGGGACCGTCGTGATCGTGCCCTGCCGCCCCTGCGCGATGTTGAACAGGAAATTGCCCGATCCGCGGCTGGTCAGGTTGACGCCGATCGTCTTGACGAAGCTGCGCGAAACCTCGGCGACGCGGACCTGCAGATTGACCTGGAGCGGCGTCGCGGTCTTGAGCCGCGACAGGACTTTGGTCGCATCGCCGACGAACGCCTGGACCAGCCGTTCTGCCTCCGCTGCATCCTCGGGCGCGGCGACCGTGCCGGTGAGCAGGACCAGCCCGTTCATCGGCGTCGCGACGACCTGCGCCTCTGGCATCGCCAGCCCGAGCATCTGCTGGATCGAATCGAGATTGTTGCCGACCCGGACGGTCGAGCTGTAGACGATCGCGCCGCCCTTGGCCGTCGCCGAGATCGTCGTCTCGCCGGTCTTCTTGCCGAAGATGTAGAGCTGGGTCGGCGAGCGGACCTGGACGTCGGCGATCGTGTCGTCGGCGACGAAGAGGTCGCTCATCGGCCGCGACAGCGTCACCAGCCGGCCTCGCCCGGTATTGACCTGAACCAGCCCGGCGGGAGCGGCCGAGACCTGCGCCTGCGCGATGGCCGGCGCGGAGGGCGCGGTACCTGCCGCGGCGAGCACCGCGGCGAACGACCAGCCGAGCGATGCCCGCATCCCTGTCAAGCTCGTACGCATCTTACTTTCCCCCCACCGGAACGATGGTCATGCTGTTGCCGCGTGCGACCCGGACGACCGGGCCCGACGCGATCGCGCCCGAAGGGGCTCCCGCCGGCGCGCCGCCGGGTACGCCAGCCGGCATCATCATCTGTGCCGAGCCGCCCGGACCGCCGGATGCGACCGCCTTGCCCGGCACGGTGCTGCGCTGGTAGCGCGACACGTCCGCGCCGGTGACGTAGCTGCTCGCACCCGACGAGGGCTGGCTCGCGAGACGCAGCAGCATCGCGCGCTCCGCCTTGGGATCCGAGCCTGCGGGCACGCTCACGCTGCCCGACGCGATCGCATCCTCGAGCTCGCCCGCATTGTCCGCGATCGAGCGGAGCGACAGCGACAGCGTGCCCACCGTCTGCGCGACTGCGATCTCCTCGGCCATCTTGGGCGTCGTCTCGACCGTGACCGTTGAGAAGGTGCTGACGACGGTCTTGCCGTCGTCGCCGACCTTGTTGTCGGTGCGCTGGTCGGTTGCGAGCACGCGCACATTGCGCATGATCGTCTCCGACACCTTCAGCGGATCACCGTCGCCGCCGCCCGCCACCGCCTGGGTCAGGACCAGATCGATCCGATCGCCCGGGAACACGAAGCCCGCGACCGAGGCCTGTTCCGAGACGGGGACGGTCACCGCGCGCATGCCGGGCCCGAGCGCGGCCGCCAGGAAGCCGCGGTCGCCGGGCTTGACCAGCGCGCCCTGCGTCACCGGCTGACCCGCGGTGATCATGTTGCGCACCACGGTGCCCTGCAGCGCCTTCAGGTCGGTCTTGTCCTTCAGGTAATAGGCGTTGTCGACGAGCTCCTTGGGCCAGGGCTGGAACTTCAATGCGGTCGCATCGAGGATCGTGCCGACCGGGAGCGCGCGGGTCGCGACCAGCACTTCCGGGCCGTCGATCACGGCGGGCTGCATCGCCACCGCGGTCGCCTGCGGGGCTGCGCTGCCCGCGATCAGCGTGCGGGCGAAGAAGGCCGTGACCGCCGCCACGATCAACGCCCCGACCAGCAATATGAGCTTGCGACTATCCATGACTCATCGTGCCTTTCGGGCGCCGTGTGATTGATCGAACATTAAGTATCTACCGCAGGGAGTTAAGGAGTGGTTCGTGAACCGCGACGAGCCCTGCAAAGGCGATCGCGATGCCGTAGGGCACCTCGATCGGGGTGCTTTCGACGCCCGAATCGGCACGCCGCGTGGCCAGCTTTCGGGCGATCAGCATCCCCGCGGTCAGCACGCCGCCCGCGATCGACATCACCATCAGCATCGCCATGAACGCGCCGAACGGCAGCCACAGCGACAACGCGACGATCAGCTTGACGTCGCCGCCGCCCATCAGCCCGAAATGAAACGCGATGCAGAACAGTGCGAAGACTGCCGCGGCGATGCCGATCTGGATTGCCATGTCGGGCCAGGGCGACAGGCCGTTGGCCCACCACCACAAGGGCGCGAGCAGCACGATCGCGGCGGTCTTCGCATTGGCGATCTCCCGCGTCCGCGCGTCCTCGATCGCAGCGAGGACAAGCAGCCCGGCGAGCAGAAAAAGTAGAATTGGAAGAGTAAACGTCGACCCCATGCACTACATTTAGCGGGTATGGCTTTCGAAAAAGTAACTGTGTCGCCGATGTTCGATTCTGATCCGACCTCCGGGCCCGCCTCCGGTCCGGCCCGTCCGCATGCCCGCACCACCGTCGCACCGATCGTGCCAGCCGCGAGTCGGCGCGCGATTCCCGGCGATGCCCGCGTCAGTCGCTGGGTCGCGCCCGACGGCTGGAGCCTGAGGCGGTTCGACTGGCCGGCACCGAACGCGCGCGGACGCTTTCTCTTCCAGGCCGGTCGCGGCGACAGTTTCGAGAAATATCTCGAGACGATCGCGCATCTGCGCAGCGTCGGCTGGTCGGTGACCTCGCTCGACTGGCGCGGGCAGGGCGGGTCGGGGCGGCTGTCCCCCGACCCCTATGTCGGCCATGTCGACGACTTCGCGACCTACGATGCCGATCTCGCCGGCTTCTGGCGGCAGTGGCGCGGCGAAGGCGATGGCGGCATCCCGACGGCGATCCTTGGCCATTCGATGGGTGGGCTGATGGTGATGCGCGCGCTGACGGCGGGGACGATCGATCCCGCGGCGGCGATCCTCGTCGCACCGATGCTGGGCCTTCGCTCTCCACTCGGCGCGCGGCTGAGCGGCCGGATCGCGCGCTACATGGCGCGGCGTGCGCCGATCCGCGCGGCCTGGCGCCAGAACGAACGGCCCGGGCCCGTCGCCTCGCGTCAGCGTCTGCTCACTCACGACGCCGACCGCTATCACGACGAACGCTGGTGGCACGAGGCGCAGCCCGACCTGCAGCTCGGTCCGCCGAGCTGGACCTGGCTGTCCGAAGCATTCGCCGGGTCCGCTGCGCTCGCCTGTGATCCGCGCGTCGAGACGATCGCTACGCCGGTGCTGATGCTGCTCGCGGATGCCGACAAGCTGGTCGATCCGCATGCGGCGGTCCGAATCGTCGAGCGGTTGCGCGACGCGCGGCTGGTGCGGTTCGGACCTGAATCGGCGCATGAGATCCTGCGCGAATCGGATGCTGTGCGTGACCGCGCGCTCGCCGCACTCGACGCGTTCCTGGATGACACGGTGCCGCGCCGATGAGCGTCTACGACGTCGCGATCGTCGGCGCGGGAATGGCCGGGGTCAGCCTCGCCGCGCTACTAGCGCCGCATGCGCGCGTACTGCTGCTCGAGGCGGAGGACATGCCGGGCTACCACGCGACGGGGCGGTCCGCGGCCTTCTGGTCGGAAACCTATGGTGGCCCCGACATCCAGCCGCTGACGACCGCATCGGGCCCGGTGCTCACGGCCGGCGGGCATCTCCAGCCGCTGGGCTCGCTTCATATCGGCCGTGCGCAGGACGCGCCCGCGATCGACCGGTTCCTCGCCGAATTCAGCGATAGCGACGTGCAGCTCGACCGGGTCGATCCGGCGGCGTTCCTTCCGGGGCTGCGCCCCGACTGGACGCTCGGCGTGCGCGAGCCGAGTTGCGCCTATATCGATGTCGCCGGGTTGCATGCGCACGACCTGGTGACCGCGCGGCGGGGCGGCGCCGATCTCGTCACTGGGGCCGCGCTGAACGCGGCGCGCCGCGACTCGGGGCAGTGGAGCATCGAGACGTCCGCGGGGACGTTTCGCGCCGCCGTGCTGGTCAATGCGGCGGGGGCCTGGGCCGATACCGTCGCGCAGCGCGCGGGCGTTGCACCAATCGGACTTCAGCCCTACCGGCGGACGATGGTCCAGCTGCGGACCGATCCCGCAGCCGCGGCGGGCATGCCGCATGTTGCCGACATTTCAGGCGGCTTCTATTTCAAGCCCGAGCCCGGCGGGCGGCTGTGGCTCAGTCCGCATGATGAGACGCCGACCGACCCCTGCGATGCCGCGCCCGAGGAGATCGACGTCGCGATCGCGATCGACCGGCTCGAACAGGCGGTCGACTGGCAGGTCACACAGGTCGAACGTCGCTGGGCAGGCCTGCGGACCTTCGCGCCCGACCGGCTGCCGGTTTACGGCTTCGACGCCGCCGAACCCGGCTTCTTCTGGTGCGCGGGGCAGGGCGGCTTCGGCATCCAGACCGCACCGGCGGCAGCGCGCCTTGCGGCCGCGTTGCTGCTCGGGACGCCGCCTGATCCTGCGGTGGCGGGGATCGATCCGCACCGCTATTCGCCCCGTCGTTTCTAACGCCGTTTCGTGTCAGCCTAGCGGCGGCCAGGCGTCATCGCCGCAATCGCGGCGTTGCTGGCCAGCGTGTCGGCGCGTTCGTTCTCGGGGTGGCCGGCATGGCCCTTGACCCATTGCCATTCGATCTTGTGCCGCGCGACCGCGGCGAGCAGCGCGTGCCACAGCTCGGCATTCTTCACCGGCTTCTTGTCCGCGGTCCTCCAGCCGTTGCGCTGCCAGCCCTTCACCCATTTGGTCAGGCCATCCATCACATATTTGCTGTCGGTGTACAGCGTCACCGCGCAGGGCCGGGTGAGGATGTTGAGCGCCTCGATCGCCGCGGTCATCTCCATCCGGTTGTTCGTCGTCTGCGGCTCGCCGCCCGACAATTCCTTCTCGTGCGCGCCCATCCGGATCACCGCGCCCCAGCCGCCCGGTCCCGGATTCCCCTTGCACGCGCCATCAGTATAGATCTCGACCTTGGTCATCGTTGTCGCGGTAGCGTCGTCGGTCATGCGAACAGGTCGTCCTTGAGATAGGCTTCGAGCCGCCGCCAATAGGCGAGCGGATCCTTGCGCGTCACCAGCGCATCGGCCGGCGTGTTGACCCAGTCCCAGGCGCGCGTCAGCAGGAAGCGCAGGCAGGCGCCCTGCGCGAGGATCGGCAGCGCGGCACGCTCCGCCTCGGACAGCGCGAACCGGCTTTCATAGCCCGCGATCAGCGCCGCGCCGATTGCGGGGTCGTAACGCTCGCCAGTCGGGTCGAATGCCCAGGCGCTGTGCATCACCGCCAGGTCATAGGCGCGGATGTCGGTGCAGGCGAAGTAGAAGTCGATCACCCCGGTCACACGGTCGCCGAGCATCAGCACATTGTCGGGGAACAGGTCCGTATGGATCGCCGCCACCGGCAGGTCGCGCGGCCACTGCGCGAGCACCCGCGCCAGCGCTGCCTCGATCCGCGCGAACAGCCCGGGCGCGATCGTGTCGATCCCCGCGCCGCACCGCTCGAGCAGCGGGCGCCAGGTGTCGGCACCCAGCGGGTTGGCGCGGGTCGGTGCAAAGTCCGCCAGCCCGGCATGGAGCTCGCCCATCGCCGCACCGGCCGCCCGCGCCTGTGCGGGGGTCGGGTGCGACACCGACACGCCGGTCAGGAATTCGATCAGACAGGCCGAGCGCCCGGCGAGTTGCTGGATCGCAAGACCGTCGCGATCGGGCAGCGCGCGCGGCACCGGATTGCCCGCCGCGGCCAGATGATCGAGCATAGCGAGGAAGAAGGGCAGGTCATCGGTCGACGTCCATTCCTCGTACAGCGTCAGGATGAACCGGTCCGCGGTGGTCTCGACGAGGTAGTTGCTGTTCTGCACCCCCTCGGCGATCCCCTTGGCAGAGACCAGCGCGCCCTGGTCGTACCGCGCGAGGAACGTTCCGAGCGCCTCGGCCGAGACCTGCGTATAGACCGCCATGCTAGGCGGCGGCTTCGAGCCCGCGGGGCAGCTTGAAGGCGATCGTCTCGCGCGTCGTCTCGACCTCGCGCTCGGACACCTCGAACCGCTCGGCGAGGCGCGTGACGAGTTCGCGGACGAGCAGCTCGGGCGCGGACGCGCCTGCGGTGATGCCGAGCGTGCCGACTCCGGCGAGAAAGTCCCAGTCGAGTTCGCTGGCGCGCTGGATCAGCATCGCCGGCGTGCCCTCGCGCTGCGCGACTTCGACCAGCCGCACCGAATTGGACGAATTGGGCGCGCCGATCACCAGCATCGCGTCACACCCATGCGCGATCGCCTTGACCGCAGCCTGGCGGTTCGAGGTCGCGTAGCAGATGTCCTCGCCACGCGGCGGCAGCATCTCGGGGAAGCGTCGCTGCAGCGTCGCGACGACCGCCGCGGTGTCGTCGACCGACAACGTAGTCTGCGTCAGGAAGGCGAGATTGGCGGGGTCGACCGGCGCGAAGACTTCCGCATCCTCGACGGTTTCGATCAGCGACATCGCGCCCTCAGGCACCTGGCCGAAGGTGCCGATGACCTCGGGATGGCCGGCATGGCCGATGAACACGATGTGCCGCCCCTGCGCGACCAGCCGCTCGGCCTGGCGGTGGACCTTCGAGACCAGCGGGCAGGTCGCATCGAGATATTCGAGCCCGCGTGCCTGCGCGTCGAGCGGCACCGACTTGGGGACGCCGTGCGCGGAGAACACCACCGGTGCATCGTCGGGCACCTCGCTCAGATCCTCGACGAACACCGCGCCCTGCGCCTTCAGCGTGTCGACGACGAATTTGTTGTGGACGATCTCGTGACGGACATAGACCGGCGCGCCGTGCTTCTCGATCGCCAGCTCGACGATGCGGATCGCGCGGTCGACGCCGGCGCAGAAGCCGCGCGGCGCCGCGATCAGCAGTTCGAGCGCGGGTTTGTCGCCGCGCACGGCCGGCTCTGCGAGCGTGGTTGCGGGGGTTGCGATGGGCTCTGGGGGGATGCTCATAGTCGTCGGGCTCTACGCGATTGCTTGCCTGGACGAAAGCCGGTTCCTATGGTGCGCGGTGACAGGGGCCGGTGCGGTTGCGCAGGCCCTTTCGCTCGTTCGAGAAGGTACGCGTCCCCGTGAAAGCCCCCATCCTTGCCGCTTCGATCCTCGCGCTCGCCCTGGGCGGTTGCGCTTCCAAGGGAGAGATCGACGCGACCGGCGGCATCTCCGCGATCCGCACCGCGTGCCCGACCGTCGCGGTGCCGGCCGCGACCGGGGACATCACCGTGTTCGACCCCGTCACCAGCCGAGACCAGTCGGCGATCGACGTCACCGCGCTGATGACCAATGTCCGTTCGACCTGCGTCGACGCGAACGACCCGATCCTGACGAACGTGACGTTCACCGTTCAGGCGCGGCGTGCGCGGGCCGATGCGGCGCGCGACGTCGTGCTGCCCTATTTCGTGACCGTGGTGCGCGGCGGCAGCGCGGTCGTCGCCAAGCGCGTCGGCCGTGTGACGCTGCACTTCGACGCAGGCCAACTGCGGGCGGAGGCGAATGCGCAGGGTACGGCAACGATCACGCGTGCGGCGGCAACGCTGTCGGCGGACGTGCGCGAGAAGCTGACCCGCAAGCGCAAGGCGGGCGACGAGGATGCGGCGGTCGATCCGCTGAGCACGCCCGAGGTGCGGCAGGCGGTACTGCGTGCCAGCTTCGAGACGCTGGTGGGCTTCCAGCTGACCGCGGAGCAGCTGAAGTACAACGCGACCCGCTGAGTCGCCTTCTGAAACCGGGGCGGGCATCCGGTGATGGGGTGACAACCTTCCATGTCATCCCAGCGCAGGCGGGGATCCATATTGGCGACCGCCGATGATGGAGCGTTGACGGTATAGCATATGGGTCCCCGCCTCCGCGGGGATGACGGCGGGTACGGGCGTCGTTCGGCTCGCAACTTGGCGTCAGTCACGAATTTCACGTCTCGCAGGGGCCCGATCGACCAAGCCCGATTGACTAAGATTGTGCGGCGCGGCACAGCTTGACGCGTCGATGCCGGGCAACCGGCATGGCACCGCGCGGGAGAGCGTTTCCTGGTCCTTTGAGGATCGGCCCTGAAAGGGGCAGGGGGCCGCCGAAGGAGCAACCACCCCGGAATCTCTCAGGCACCAGAGACCGCGCGGGGCTGATCGACACTCTGGAAAGCGTCCTGGCTCCGTGCCGAGGGCCACCGAAGGGGTAAGCCGCCAATCAGGCGGTGAAAGCTCTCAGGTTCCGTGACAGAGGGGGTCGGATCGCAGCACCACAGGGTGCCGCGCGCCCCTTCGACGGAGACCGACATGAGCGACGCCGACATTCGAGACTATGCGAGCATCATCGACGAGGCCGACGATTACGTCGAGCCCGAGGTGCTGCCATTGCCGCTCGACGCGTGGCACCGCGCGAACGGCGCACGGATGGTCGAATTCGCCGGCTATCAGATGCCGATCCAGTATGACGGCATCATGGCCGAACACGCCTGGACGCGTGAATCGGCCGGCCTGTTCGACGTCAGCCACATGGGCCAGCTCGTCTTCTCGGGCGAAGGCGTCGCGAGCGCGCTCGAAACCGTGCTGCCGGGCGACATCGCAGGGCTTGGCGAGGGCAAGATGCGCTATTCGCTGCTGCTCGCGCAGGATGGCGGCATCCTCGACGACCTGATGGCGACGCGCCTGCCCGACGATCAGCCCTCGCCCTTCTCGGCGCAGGACGTCGAGCCCGAGGCGTACGACCCGCTGCACCCGTCGCCGACCGCGAGCGGCAGCTTCTACGTCGTCGTCAACGGCGCGACCAAGTACGATGATGTCAGCTATCTGATCGAGCATCTGCCCGACGACGTCACGATCAACATCCTCGAGGACCAGGCGCTGCTCGCGGTACAGGGCCCCAAGGCGGTTGACGCGGTCGCGCGGATCGTCCCCGGCATCGACAGCCTCGTGTTCATGACCGCGGGCGCGTTCCACTGGAACGACGTACCGCTCTGGATCAGCCGATCGGGCTATACCGGTGAGGACGGCGTCGAGATCTCGATCCCCGCCGAGCATGCCGTCGCGTTCGCCGACGCGCTGCTCGCACTGCCCGAGATCAAGCCGATCGGCCTTGGCGCACGCGATTCGCTGCGCCTCGAAGCCGGTTTGCCGCTCTACGGCCACGATCTCGATCCCGAGACCACGCCGGTCATGGCGGACCTTGGTTTCGCGCTGTCGAAGCGCCGCCGTGAGGCTGCCGACTTCCCCGGCGCCCAACGTATCCTCTCGCAGCGCGAGAATGGCCCCGCCACCAAGCGCGTCGGCCTGATCGTCGAGGGCCGCCAGCCCGCGCGCGAGGGGTCCGAGGTGATCGACGACACCGGCGCGACGATCGGCCGCCTCACCAGCGGCGGCTTCGCACCGACGCTCGGGAAGCCGATCGCGATGGCCTATGTGCCGCTCGCGCTGGCGACGCCGGGCACCCGCATCGAGATCGCACAGCGCGGCAAGGTCCATAGCGCGACCGTCACCGCGATGCCCTTCATTCCCCACCGCTACGTCCGCGCAGGAGCCAAGTGATATGAGCCGTTATTTTACGCAGGATCATGAGTGGGTCGATGTCGACGGTGACGTCGGCACGGTCGGCATCAGCGAATATGCGCAGAGCCAGCTCGGCGACGTCGTGTTCGTCGAGGTTCCCGAGGCCGGCAAGCAGCTGACCAAGGGCGCCGATGCCGCAGTCGTCGAATCGGTCAAGGCCGCGTCGGACGTCTATTCGCCGGTGTCGGGCATTGTCATCGAGGGCAACGCCGCGCTCGCCGACGATTCGAGCCTGGTGAATTCGGACGCCGAAGCCGCCGGCTGGTTCTTCAAGCTGACGCTCAGCGATCCCGCCGAACTCGACAGCCTGATGGACGAAGCTGCCTATGCGGCGTTCGTCGAAGGGCTTTAATTCGTCAAAGCCCCTCCCCTTCAGGGGAGGGGTTGGGGTGGGGCAGTGCGACAGACGCGCCGCCTGTGGAAACGCCCCACCCCCAACCCCTCCCCTGAAGGGGAGGGGCAAGGAGAGTTCCATGCGCTACCTTCCCCTGACCCAGCCCGACCGCGAGGCGATGCTCGCCGTCATCGGTGCCGCGACGATCGACGACCTCTTCGTCGACGTGCCCGAAGCCGCCCGCCTCGACGGCCCCGTCCGCGACCTGCCGATGCATGCCTCCGAAATGGCAGTCGAACGCCATATGTCGGCGCTCGCCAAGAAGAATCTCACCGCGGGGGAAGCCCCGTTCTTCCTCGGCTGCGGCGCGTACAAGCATCATGTTCCCGCCAGCGTCGATCACCTGATCCAGCGCGGTGAGTTCCTGACCGCCTACACGCCCTACCAGCCCGAGATCGCGCAGGGCACGCTGCAGATGCTGTTCGAGTTTCAGACGCAGGTCGCGCGGCTGCTCGGCACCGACGTCGCCAATGCGTCGATGTACGACGGCTCGACCGCGTGCTGGGAAGCGATCGTGATGGCGCGTCGCATCACCAAGCGCGGCAAGGCGATCCTTTCGGCGGGCCTGCACCCGCATTACGTCTCGGTGTCGAACACGATGGCCAAGTTCACCGGCGACGTGCTCGATACGACCGACCCGCGGCTGGTGCCCGAGATGGACATCAACCGGCTGATCGCGAAGATCGACGACGACACGTCGTGCGTGGTCGTCCAGTATCCCGACATCCTCGGCCGCATCGCCGATCTGCGTCCGCTCGCGGATGCGTGCCATGCCAAGAAGGCGCTGCTGATCGCCGTCGTCACCGAGCCCGTCGCGCTCGGCGCGATCACCTCGCCCGGCGAGATGGACGCGGACATCGTCGTCGGCGAAGGCCAGTCGCTTGGCGTCGGCCTCCAGTTCGGCGGGCCCTATGTCGGGCTGTTCGGGTGCAAGGACAAATATGTCCGCCAGATGCCCGGCCGGCTTTGCGGCGAAACCGTCGATGCCGATGGCCGACGCGGCTTCGTACTGACGCTGTCGACGCGCGAGCAGCATATCCGCCGTGAAAAGGCGACGTCGAACATCTGCACCAACTCGGGGCTCTGCGCGCTGGCCTTCTCGATCCACATGACTCTGCTGGGTGAGGCGGGCCTCCGCCAGCTTGCCGAGGTGAACCATGCCGGCGCCGTGGCCGCGGCCGAGCGCCTGTCGCAGATCCCCGGCGTCGAACTGATCAACGACAGCTTCTTTAACGAATTCACGCTGAAGCTGCCGGTCGAGGCGCGTCCCGTCGTCCGCACGCTCGCCGATCGCGGCATACTTGCGGGCGTCTCGCTCGGGCGCCTCTATCCCGGCAAGGACGATCTCGCGAACGGCCTCGTCGTTGCCGTGACCGAAACGACCACCGCGGAGGACGTCGAAACGCTTGCGTCCGCACTCCAGGAGATACTGGCATGAGCATCAACCAGAGCGGCTGGCGCCCGACCGCGCCCGAGCAGGGCAAGGGCAACGTCCCCGCCAGCGTCACCGGCAATAAGGCGCTGATGCTGGAGGAAGCGCTGATCTTCGAGATCGGCGACAGCCACACCACCGGCGTCGACTTCGCGACCGCGCCCGCACGTGCGACGACCAGCAAGCTCGGCGCGCTGGCACGCAAGGCCCCGATCGGCCTCCCCGGTCTTTCGGAGCCCGAGACCGTCCGCCACTACACGCGCCTGTCGCGCCAGAATTACGGCATCGATCTCGGCTTCTTCCCGCTCGGCAGTTGCACGATGAAGCACAACCCGCGCCTCAACGAGAAGATGGCGCGGCTGCCCGGTTTCTCCGACGTCCACCCGCTCCAGCCGGTCGATACCGTGCAGGGCGCGCTCGAGGTCATCCACCAGCTCGCGCACTGGCTCGTCACGCTCACCGGCATGACCAGCGTCGCGATGAGCCCCAAGGCGGGCGCGCATGGCGAGCTGTGCGGGATCCTCGCGATCCGCGCCGCGCTCGAAGCCAAGGGTGAGGGGCACCGTAAGGTCATCCTCGTCCCCGAGAGCGCGCACGGTACCAATCCTGCCACAGCGGCATTCGCGGGCTATGGCGTCGAGGATATCCCCGCCACCGCCGAAGGCCGCGTCGACACCGCCGCGCTGAAGGCTCGGCTCGGCCCCGACGTCGCGGGCGTGATGATCACCAACCCCAACACCTGCGGGCTGTTCGAGCGCGACATGCGCGAGATTTCGGACGCGGTGCATGCGGCCGGCGGCTTCGTCTATTGTGACGGCGCGAACTTCAACGCGATCGTCGGTCGCGTCCGCCCAGGCGATCTCGGCATCGACGCGATGCACATCAACCTGCACAAGACCTTCTCGACCCCGCATGGCGGCGGCGGTCCGGGTTCGGGTCCGGTGGTGTTCTCGGCGGCGCTCACGCCCTACGCCCCGCTGCCGTTCGTCGAAAAGCAGGATGGGCAATTCGTCCTCGTCGAGGAAGAAACCGCGGGCGAGCATCATGCCGGCAGCTTCGGCCGCATGGTCGCGTTCCACGGCCAGATGGGCATGTTCACGCGCGCGCTGACCTACATCCTGAGCCACGGCGCGGATGGCCTGCGCCAGGTGTCCGAGGATGCGGTGCTCAACGCGAACTACATCCTGCGCAGCCTCGACGAGACGCTCGACGCGCCGTTCGGCCCGTCGGGTCCGTGCATGCACGAGGCGCTGTTCTCCGACTCGGGGCTCGCCGAGGGCTTCTCGACGATCGACGTCGCCAAGGGGCTGATCGACGAGGGCTTCCACCCGATGACGATGTACTTCCCGCTCGTCGTCCACGGCGCGATGCTGGTCGAGCCGACCGAAACCGAATCGAAGGCGGCGCTCGACCAGTTTATCGCCGCGCTCCGTTCGGTGGCCGAACGCGCCAAGGCGGGCGACCCCAGCCTCAAGACCGCCCCCCACTTCGCCCCCCGCGCGCGCCTCGACGAGACGCTCGCGGCGCGCAAACCCGTACTGGTCTGGAAGGATCCGGCCCCGCTCGCGCAGGCGGCGGAGTAACCGTCCGAACCAGCAACGCTCCGGCCCCCCGGAGCATGGCGGAGACGGAGCGCGGTCCATGCGCTCCGTCATCCCATCCGCTCCCGTCATCCTGACGAAAGTCAGGACCCAGGGTAACCGAGCGCTACCGTTTGTGACTCCGGGTCCTGACTTTCGTCAGGATGACGGAGATGAGGTCCGTCAGGCGATCGCGCGGTCGGTTTCGTCCTGCCGGCGGACATGTTCGCGCCAGACGATGTACAGTCCGCTCGCGACGATGACGGGGGCGCCGAACCAGGTCGCCTCGGCGGGCAGCGTGTCGAACACCAGCCAGCCGAGCAATGTCGCCCATAACAGGCTCGAATAATCCATCGGCACCACCACCGACACCGGCCCGAGCCGCAACGACGTCGTCATCGCGATCTGCGCGAGGCCGCCGAAGATTCCGACGCTCGCGAGGCATGCCCAGGTCACGAGATCATGCGACTCCGCCGCGCGCGCGTAGATCACCGACAGCGGCACCAGCGACAGCGCGGAGAACCAGAAGACCGTCGTCAGCGCGCTCTCGGTCTTGCCGATCTGCCGGAGCAGGATCGACACGCTCGCCGTCCCGAACGCGCCCGCCAACGCACAGCCCGCGCCCCATAACGGAAAATGATCGCCGCTGCCGGGCTGCGCGACGATCAGCACGCCGGCAAACCCCGCCGCCACCGCCGCCCAGCGATGCCAGCCGGTCGGCTCGCGCAGCACCAGCGCGCCGAGGATCGTGGCGAAGATCGGCACGGTGAAGCCGATCGTCGTTGCCTCCGCCAGCGGCAGCGCGACGATCCCGTTGAAGGTGAACGCCATCGCCGACAACCCGACGACCGCGCGGATGACGTGCGCGGGCAGGCGCTTCGTCGCGATCGAGGGCATGCCGGGTCCTGCGGCGATGACGGCCGACACCAGCAGGCATGCGCCGAACTGGCGGAAGAACAGGATCTCCGACACGCTCGCGCCGTGGCGTTCGGCCAGCTTGATCGCGGTGTTCATCAGCGCGAAGATCACGACCGACAGCAACCGCATGCCGATGGCGGGAAGGATGCGGTCTGAAGGCATTGCCTGCACCTACGCAAACCGCGCCCGCGATCCCACCCGAAACATCGGTCATCCTGACGAAAGTCAGGATCCAGAGCCAGAAGCGCTACGGGTGGTATCCTGGATCCTGACTTTCGTCAGGATGACGGCGGAGCGTGGGATCCACGCCGCAACGCATAGTGACGAACCCAGTCGCACCCGCTATCCGCGACGCCATGATAAAGCGCGCACTCCCCGTCACCCGCGAGGCGGATTTCTCCGCCTGGTACCAGGCCGTCATCACCGAGGCCGATCTCGCCGAGGAATCCGGCGTCCGCGGCTGCATGGTCATCCGCCCCTGGGGCTATGGCATCTGGGAGCGGATCCAGCGTCTGCTCGACGACCGGATCAAGGCGACGGGGCATGAGAATTGCTATTTCCCGCTCTTCATCCCGCTCTCCTATTTCGAGAAGGAGGCCGAGCATGTCGACGGATTCGCCAAGGAAATGGCGGTCGTCACGCATCACCGGTTGAAGGCGGATGGCTATGGCCGGCTTGTGCCCGATCCCGACGCCAAGCTCGAAGAGCCGCTGGTCGTGCGTCCTACCTCCGAGATGGTCATCGGCGCCGCGTTTGCGCGCTGGGTCCAGTCGTGGCGCGACCTGCCCGTGCTGATCAACCAATGGGCCAATGTCGTCCGCTGGGAAATGCGCACGCGCATGTTCCTGCGCACCAGCGAGTTCCTCTGGCAGGAGGGGCATACCGCGCACGCGACCGTCGACGAGGCGCGCGACGAGACGCTCAAGATGCTCGAAGTCTACCGCGACTTCGCCGAGGAGTGCCTCGGCCTCCACGTGATCGCGGGCGAGAAGCCCGAGAATGAGCGCTTCCCGGGCGCGGTCGCGACCTATTCGATCGAGGCGATGATGCAGGACGGCAAGGCGCTCCAGGCGGGCACCTCGCATTTCCTCGGCACCAATTTCGCCTCGGCGCAGAATATCCGCTTCCAGAACGCAGCCGGCGAGTTCGAGTTCGCCAACACCACCAGCTGGGGCGTGTCGACGCGGATGATCGGCGGCGTCATCATGGTTCACGGCGACGACGACGGCCTGCGCGTGCCGCCGATGATCGCGCCGTGGCAGGTGGTGATCGTGCCGATGCTGCGCGACAATCCCGACGACGCGGCGATCGTCGACTATTGCAAGTCGCTTCAGGCCGAACTCGCCAAGCAGTCCGCGCTCGGCGAGCCGGTCCGCGCGCTGCTCGATCTGAAACCCGCCAAGGCGGCGACGAAGCGCTGGGGCTGGGTCAAGAAGGGCGCACCGATCGTGATCGAGGTCGGTGGCCGCGACATGGCGGGTGGCAACGTCTCGGTCATCCGCCGCGACCGGCTCTACCGCGAGGACGGCAAGCTCGACAGCGTCGCGACCCCGCGCGATGCCTTTGTCGAAACGGTGTCGGGCATGCTGGCGGACGTGCAGGGGGCGTTGCACGTCGAGTCGATGGAGCGGCTGCGCGCCAACATCGTGCCGATCGACGACTTTGCGGCGCTTGAGACGCATTTTGCCGATGGTGTGAAGAATCCCGGCTGGGTCGATGTGCGCTGGGCGAAACCGACGGGCGCGGCGCTCGACTTGGTCGTCGAGCGGTTGAAGGCGCTGAAACTGACGATCCGCAACGCGCCGATCGGCCAGACCGGATGCGACGATGGCGCCTGCATCTTCACCGGTCAGCCCGCGGTCGAGCGGATCCTGATCGCCCGCGCCTATTGATCCTCCGGGACGCCCTCGTGAACCACGACGGCGTTCTCGCGCTTTTCGGGACGGATATAGATCGAGGCGAGCATGGGCACCGCAGCGCGGAGCTCGCCTTCCATCGCCTCGATCATCGTCTCGCCTTCGCCCATCGTCAGCGTGTCGACGAAGTCCGCGCTGATCGCGGCGAAGATGCTGTCGGGTGCGGTGTGAATCGTCCGGACATGGTTCACCGCGGCGATTCCGGGGTGCGCCGCGACGATGCCGCGGATCGTCGCGATCACGGCAGAGTCCGCGCGCTCGCCGATCAGCAGCCCCTTCGACTCGCGGGCTAGGATCACCGCGACGAGCGCGAGGATCAGGCCGATCAGGATCGACGCAACGCCGTCGATCCGGGGGTCGGCGAAGGCGTGGCTGGCCCAGATGCCGAGCCCGGCGATCAGCAGCCCCGCCAGCGCCGCCGAATCCTCGAACAGGACGATGAAGCCTGCCGGGTCCTTCGAGCGATGGATCGCGGTCCACCAGCCCGAATCCCCCTTGGACTTGGCGAATTCCCGGACCGCGATCGTCCAGCTCGTACCCTCGAGCAGGACAGCGACGGCCAGAACGATATAGGCGATGAGAGGGTCGGAGAGCGGCTCAGGCCGCAGCATGTGCCGATACCCTTCATAGATCGACACGCCGGCACCGACTGCGAAGATCAGGATCGCGACGACGAACGCCCAGAAATAGAGCTCCCGGCCATAGCCGAACGGGTGGGCCGCATCCGCCGGCTGCTTCGCCCGCGATTGTCCGTACAGCAACAGGATCTGATTGCCGCTGTCGACCAGCGAATGGACACCCTCGGTCAGCATCGACGACGACCCGGTCAGCCCCGCGGCGACGAACTTTGCGACGGCAATGCCGAGATTGGCGGCAAGCGCCCCGTAAAGGACGATGTCGTCCTTGATCTTGTTGAGAATTCCATCGGCCATACCGCCTCCTAGGCGAGGACGGCGGCGTCGGCCAGACGCGGGAAGGCCCATCGATGTCTGTGCATCAATGGGCCCTTTTCCTCCCCAGGAAATCGATCGATCCGACGCGCGCACTTCTCAGCGAACTGCCCGTCGAACGGTGGCGGTCAGCCGAGCCGGCCGAGCCGGTGATACAGCGCGCTGAGGCGGCTCAGCTTGACGTCGTCGACCGAGACCTTGGTGATCAATTCGCCAATCGCTTCCTTGAGCAATTCGAAATCTGCGGTCGAGAAAACGGCGCGGGCGCGCATTGGTTCGGTCGTCATGCCCATCTCCTTCATGGCGAATGTGTCTCCCCGTTTACAAACTCAAGCAACCGGGGCGGCGATGACATCATAAAGCCTGAGGTTGTTGGGGTTTGGAAGCGGGAGCGCGCGAATGGCCGGGTTGTGCTGTCGTTGGGCGTTGCGCGGACCCTGTGTCTCTGTAACTATCGTGACAAGGACGGGGAGGCGGAATGGCCGAGCGCAAATTACTGGCAGGGCACGCGATCAGGCGGCTGCGACGCGGTGCCGGACTGACCCAGGCCGCGATGGCGGAGATGCTTTCGATCAGCCCCAGCTACCTTAATCTGGTCGAGCGCAACCAGCGGCCGATCTCCGCAACGCTATTGATCAAACTGGCGGAAAGCTTCGACTTCGATCCGCGGACCCTGGCGGCGGCCGAACCGGGCGGCGGTTCGGAGGCGATCCGCCGTCGTCTGGCGCATCCCATGTTCGCCGACCTGGCGATCGACCGCAACGAGGTCGAGGAATGGCTGGCCAGCGCGCCCGGTGGTGCCGAGGCCTTTGCCCGCGTGTTCGACCGGATGGGGGAGGGGGGTGGTGCGATCGTGCCGTCCGACGATCCGGTCGCGCTGGTGCGCCGCGAGATCGAGCGGTGGCGGAATCACTTTGCCGATCTCGACGCCGCCGCCGAAGCGCTGGCGGACGAGCTGCGGCTGGGTGCTGGCGACCTTTACGGGGCGATCACCGAGCGTCTGCGCGCCAAGCATGGTATCACGATCCGCGTCCTGCCTGCCGACGTGCTGCCCGACACGTTGCGGCGGCTCGATCTCCATGCCCGGCAGCTTCAATTGAGCGAAGTGCTCGACCCCGCATCACGGACGTTCGCGGTCGCGTTCCAGCTTGGCCAGATCGAGGCGCAGGCGGAGGTCGATGCGCTGGCCAAGGCCGCGGGCTTCACCGACCGCGCTGCCGAACGGCTGTATCGGCGCCATCTGCTGAGCTATTTCGCGGCGGCGGTGATGATGCCCTATGCGCGGTTCCTGCGCGGTTGCGAGGCGACCGGCTACGATATCGAACTGCTCCAGCGACGGTTCGGCGCGGGGTTCGAACAGGTCGCGCATCGGCTGACGACGTTGCAGCGGGTGGGCGCGCGGGGGCTCCCCTTCTTCATGATCCGCATCGACCGCGCCGGGCAGGCGTCGAAGCGCTATCCCGGCGCGAGCGGCGCGGCACTGGTCGAGGCGGAAGGCCGGTGCCCGCTGTGGCAGCTCCATCACGCGTTCGATCGTCCGGGGGACCTGGTCGTGCAGCTGGTCGAGATGGAGGACGGCGCGCGCTGGCTGACGATGGCGCGGACGGTGCGTCCGCAGGGGCGCCGCTTCGGGGCGGTACGCGCCGAATTTGCGATCGGACTGGGGGTCGAGGCGGCACTCGCGCGCGGGCTGGTCGCTGCGAGCGGTATCGATCTGACGGGCGCGGCTATGCCGATCGGCATCGGCTGTCGCGGATGCTTCCGCGCGGATTGCCCGCAGCGTTCTACAGCCCCCGCAGGCCGCGCGTTGATCGTCAACGAACGCGAGCGTCGCACCTCGGCACTGACGTTCGTCGGCGACTGAACGCCGATACGGCTGGACGCGCCAGGAATGCGACAGGACGCATGTGATGCGACGAAAATCCGCGTCGGCGATGCGTCCGAATTCGCCGCCGACCGTTCATAGCGGGTTCGCGCCTCACGCGTCCCGACCTGCCTCAGGCGGACCGATCGTGAGCCGACCCTGAATTTGTGTATGGGGTTTCCATTGTTCGCACCGCCATTGATCAGACGCCCCGCTGCGGGGATCGTTCTGATTGTCGAAGATCATCTGCTTGTCCAAATTACCGCAACGGCGCGGATCGAGGATGCCGGACTGTCGACGCTCGTCGCCGACGATGCGGACGAGGCGATGGCGATCCTCACGTCGCGTGACGATGTCGCGGCGGTCTTTACCGATATCGACATGCCGGGCTCGATGGACGGGCTGGCCCTCGCAACGATCATCCGCCGGCGCTGGCCGCAGATCCAGGTCGTCGTCACGTCCGGCCAGCGGCCGAGCAAAGCCGCAGGCTTGCCCGATGGCGTCGCCTTCTTCCAGAAACCCTACGACTATTCGAACCTGGTGAACCATTTCCGCTGAGGCATAGACCGCGCCCGGTCACCCGGGCGCGGGACGCATCACGCCCCCGCCAGAGTCAACGCCGAAAGCTGCGCATCCGAAAGCTCGAGCGTCATCGCGGGCAGCAGATCCTCGATCTGACGCGCGCTGGTCGCACTCGCGATCGGTGCGGTGATCCCAGGCTGCGCCAGGAGCCACGCGAGCGCGACCTGCGCGTGGCTGGCGGCCGTGTCAGAGACGACCGCATCCATCGCCTCGAGGACCGCCTTGCCCCGTCCTTCGAGAAGGTCGTGCATGCCACCGCCGCGAACGCTTGCCCCCAGATCGTCGGGCGTGCGGTACTTGCCGGTTAGGAAGCCCGACGCGAGACCGTAATAGGGAAGAACGCCGATATTCTCGGTCACGCAATAGTCCTGCAATTCGCCTTCGAACTTCTCGCGGCTGACAAGATTATATTCGGGCTGCAGCACATGATAGCGCGGCAGGTCGCTGGCCTTTGCGGCATCCACCGCGGATTTCAGGCGTGCGGCATGGAAGTTCGACGCGCCGATGACGCGCACCTTTCCGGCATCGACGAGCTTGCCGAAGGCCTCGAGGACAGCCTCCTGCGGCACCGTGTCGTCATCCTGATGCGCATAATAGAGATCGATGCGATCCGTGCCGAGACGCTTGAGCGACGCTTCGGCCGCCGCCGCGATACGCGCCGGCTGGAGTTTTTCGCCACCTTCACCCGACAACATGCCGACCTTGGTCGCGATCAGCACGTCATCGCGCCTGCCGCTCGTCCGCAGCCAGTCGCCGATCATCGTTTCGGATTCGCCACCCTCATGACCGTCCACCCATGACGAATACATGTCGGCAGTGTCGATCATCGTCCCGCCACCCGCGACGAACGCGTCGAGGACCGCAAAGCTCGCGGTCTTGTCCGCTGTCCATCCGAACACATTCCCCCCGAGAACGAGGGGGGCGATCTTGAGATCGGTCGAGCCGAGGCGGCGGTTCATCATTGGGGCTGGTCGCTTTGCGAGGGGGAGAGGGACGGTGTCGTGCCGTCAGCGGTCGAGTCGCCAACAGGGGGTAGGCCGTCGGGGCGCATGCTGTTCGCGTCGAGCATAGTCGCAGCATCGTTAAGTTGCGCTGCCTCGTCCCGCGTGACCGCGCCGGGTTGTTCCGGAGTCGGGGAACAGGCGCCTAGCAGGACCAGAGACAGAACCGCCCCGAGCCGGCCGCCAGACGCGAATCCCGTTGATAGTTCGCGTCCCGACCAGACAGGCCGGGAGCGCAGGACCATCGACCGGATCGCGGTCGGACGACGCGGTGCGGGGCGATCCGTGACGGGGATCAGTCCTTGATCGCGTTGCCGGCGCGGGTCAGTGCGTTACCCGTGGCGTCTGCTGCGCGGTCGGCGCTGTTGTTGATCGCGGCACCCGCACGGTCTGCATTGGCCTCTGCGCGCTCGCCGGCGCGGTCGGCGCTGGCGTCAAGGCGGTCAGCGGCGTTGTCCATGCGCGCACCGGCATTGTCGAGCGACGCCTCAGCCGAGCCGAGCGCACGATCGCTGGCGGCATCGACATCGGCGACCGCGTTCTGGGTCGTCGCGCTTGCGTCGGCAGCGATGGCGTTAGCCGCTTCCGCGGTCTCGTTCTGCGCATTGTTGCTGCACGCTGCGAGGCCGGCCGTCAGGACCAGCGCGGGGATCAGAAACTTCTTCATGAATAACACTCCCATCATCAAATTCGGCGTCGATCCGGACGGACCTGGCGCTTGTGAGCCGGATGCTTTCCAGTTCATCGCGTGTTCGAACGCGGACCAAGCGTTTCCGATCCGTCGACGTTGGGACGACCCTGGGGCCAGCATTCCTCCAGCGACACGCTACGGCCTGCGTTGACCTCATATAAAGAATTCTTTATATGACTTCCCATGACGATGGCGCTCGAAATCTTCCGTGCGATGGCGGATGCGACCCGATTGCGTATTCTCGCGCTTCTGCGTCGCATGGAGCTGTCGGTTGGCGAACTCGCGCAGGTGCTCGGACAGAGCCAGCCGCGCGTGTCGCGCCATGTGAAGATCCTGTGCGATGCCGGTCTGGCGGAGCGTCGCAAGGAGGGTAGCTGGGTATTCGTCGGCGTGGGGCGCAGCGATGTCGTCGATCCGGTCGCTGCTGCTCTCGATAGCTGGGCCAAGGCAGAACCCGATCACTGGGCGGTTGCCGACGCGGCGCGGCTTGCTGCAGTACGCGCCGATCGGGCGGCGAGCGCGGCGGCATGGTTCGAGGGGCATGCCGACGAATGGGATGCGATCCGTTCGCTGCACGTCGCCGAAAGCGAGGTCGAGGCGGCGATGGCGGCGATGCTCGGCGATGCGCGGGTCGGTACGCTGATCGACATCGGCACGGGGACGGGTCGGATGCTCGAGCTGTTCGGCGGCCATGCCCGACTGGCGCTGGGGATCGATCGCAGTTCGGAGATGCTGCGTCTGGCGCGCGCCAAGCTCCACGACATGGCGCATGCCGAATTGCGGCAGGCGGATTTGTACGCTCTGCCGCTCGACGACGGGGCGGCGGACGTCGCGATCCTGCATCACGTGCTCCATTTCGCGCAGCAGCCAGGCGCCGCGGTTCGCGAGGCGGCGCGCGTGCTGGCGCCGGGCGGGCGGTTGCTGATCGCGGATTTCGCGAGCCACGACCGCGAGGAATTGCGGCTGAGCGATGCGCATACGCGCCTCGGCTTTGCCGACGATCAGATGACGGCTTGGTTCGACGCGGCCGGTTTGCAGACCGCGCGGGTCGAGACGCTCGAGGGCGGTGAGCTGACGGTGAAATTATGGCTCGGCCGCAGGATTGGCCTGAGTTTGCGTGAGGTGAAGGCGGCATGACGACAATCACTATTCCCCAACTGGCCGAGGCGCGTCGTGCGCTCGAAGAACCGCTCTTTGCCGACCTCGCAGGCGACGTGGGGATCAGCTTCGAATTCTTCCCGCCCAAGAGCGACAAGATGGACGCCCAGCTTTGGGACGCGATCCGTACGCTCGAGCCGCTCGGTCCCGATTTCGTGTCGGTAACCTATGGCGCGGGCGGGTCGACGCGCGAGCGGACGCACGCGACCGTTGCGCGGATTCAGCGCGAAACGTCGATGAACGCCGCCGCGCACCTGACATGCGTCGAGGCGACCAAGGCCGAGATCGATCAGGTTGCCGAGGAATATTGGGCGGCAGGCGTACGGCACATCGTCGCGCTGCGCGGCGACATGCCGACGCTGGGTCAGCCCTATCAGGCGCATCCCGGCGGGTATGAGAATGCGGCCGCGCTGGTCGCCGGACTGGCACGGCTGCATCCGTTCGAGATTTCGGTCGCGGCCTATCCGGAATGCCACCCCGAATCCGGCGGGCATGACGTCGATCTCGACAACCTCAAGCGCAAGCTCGACGCGGGCGCGACGCGGGCGATCACGCAGTTCTTCTTCTCGCCGGAAGCCTATTTCCGGTTCCGCGACCGGGTGGCCGCAGCGGGAATCACCGCGCAGATCCTGCCCGGTATCCTCCCGGTCTCGAACGTCGCGCAGACGCGCAAGTTCGCGAGCGCTTGCGGGGCGGAGATCCCGGCCTGGATGGACCGGCTGTTCGAGGGGCTCGACGATCATCCGGCGGCCCGACAGCTGGTCGCGGCGACGATCGCAGCCGAGATGTGCCGACGGCTCTATGCGGGGGGCGTGAAGGATTTTCACTTCTACACACTCAACCGCGCCGAACTCGCCTATGCTATCTGTCACATGCTCGGCGTCCGCGCGAAGCCGAGCGAAAAGGTCGCCGCGGCATAATTCATCACCCCTCCCGCAGCCGGGAGGGGCCGGGGGTGGGCTCGCGTTCGCCCCCAACGATACCGCCCGAGGATAGCGGGCGCCCACCCCCGACCCCTTCCGCTTGCGGGAGGGGGGAGTCCAATCGATGACACCACGTGAACGTTTCAACGCGGAAGCCGCCAAGCGCATCCTGATCACCGACGGCGCGTTCGGCACCGAGATCCAGAACTGGAAGCTCGACGAGGCTGCCTATGCGGGCGACCTCGGGCTCAGCCACGACCAGAAGGGCAACAACGACATTCTGGCGATCACCAGGCCGGACGTGCCCCAGACGATCACGCGCGAATATCTCGACGCGGGGTCGGACATCGTGTCGACCAATACTTTCAGCGCGAACATCATCAGCCAGGCGGATTACGGCGCCGAGCATCTGGTCCGCGCGATCAACGTCGAAAGCGCGAAGATCGCACGGGCGCTTGCGACCGAATATGAGGCGAAGGACGGCCGGCCGCGGTTCGTGGCGGGCGCGATCGGGCCGACCAACAAGACGCTGTCGCTGTCCCCCGACGTCAACGATCCGGGCTATCGCGAGATCGAGTTCGATTATCTGAAGGGCGTCTACCGCGAACAGATCGACGCGCTGCTCGAAGGCGGCGAGGGGGTCGGCGTCGACTTCATCCTGATCGAGACGGTGTTCGATACGCTCAACGCCAAGGCCGGGATCATGGCCGCGATCGAGGCGGGCGACGATCTGGGGCGCGACGTGCCGATCATGCTGTCGATGACGCTGACCGATCTGTCGGGGCGTAACCTGTCGGGGCATACGGTCGAGGCGTTCTGGCACGCGGTGCGGCATGCCAAGCCGATCACGATCGGGCTCAACTGCTCGTTCGGTGCGGAGCAGCTGCGGCCGCATGTGAAGACCCTGTCTGGCATCGCCGACACGCTGATCATGATCTACCCGAACGCCGGGCTGCCCAACGAACTCGGCGAATATGACGAGATGCCGGCGACGACCGCCGGGCTGGTCGGCGAATGGGCGGTGGCCAAGCAGGTCAACGTACTCGGTGGCTGCTGCGGCTCGACGCCGGCGCATATCAAAGCGATGGCGGACGGGGTGCGCGGGCTGGAACCGCGCGCGGTCTCGCGGCCCGAGGTGCGGACCAAGCTCGCCGGGCTCGAACCGTTCACGATGGCGGCCTGAGGCCGCTGCTCCCTCTCCCCTGCGGGGAGAGGGTCGGGGAGAGGGGCTGCCCAGCAGTGCCGCTCTCGGTGAGACACAGCCCCTCTGCCAACCCTCTCCCCGGAGGGGAGAGGGCTTTTTGAAGAACAGACAATGACCACTCCCTCCTCCACGTCCTTCGTCAACATCGGCGAGCGCACCAACGTCACCGGCTCGGCCCGCTTCAAGAAGCTGATCATGGCGGGCGACTATCCCGCCGCGGTCGAGGTCGCACGCCAGCAGGTCGAGAGCGGCGCGCAGGTGCTCGACGTCAACATGGACGAGGGGCTGCTCGACGCGCACCACGCGATGACGACGTTCCTGAAGCTGATCGCCGCCGAACCGGACATCGCGCGCATCCCGTTCATGGTCGACAGCTCGAAATGGAGCGTGATCGAGGCGGGGCTGAAGTGCGTCAGCGGCAAGCCGATCGTCAATTCGATCAGCATGAAGGAGGGCGAGGAGCAGTTCCTTGCCCAAGCGCGCAAGTGCATGGCATACGGCGCCGCGGTCGTCGTGATGGCGTTCGACGAGGTCGGACAGGCTGACACCAAGGACCGCAAGGTCGAGATCTGCGAGCGCGCCTACAAGCTGCTCGTCGGCATCGGTTTTCCGCCCGAGGATATTATCTTCGACCCCAACGTCTTCGCGGTCGCGACGGGGATCGAGGAGCATGACAATTACGGCGTCGACTTCATCGAGGCGTGCCGCGAGATCAAGGCGCGCTGCCCGCACGTCCATATCTCGGGCGGGCTGTCGAACTTCAGCTTCTCGTTCCGCGGCAATGAGCCCGTGCGCCGCGCGATGCACAGCGTGTTCCTGTATTACGCGATCCCCGCGGGCATGGACATGGCGATCGTCAACGCCGGCCAGCTCGACATCTATGACGATATCGATCCCGAGCTGCGTCAGGCGGTCGAGGACGTCGTGCTCAACAAGGATCCCGAGGCGGGTGAGCGGCTCGTCCAGCTCGCCGAACGCTATCGCGGCACCGATGTCGTGGCCGAGAAGGCGGCGGCCGAATGGCGTTCGCTCGGCGTCAACAAGCGGCTCGAATATGCGCTGGTAAAGGGCATCGACCTGCACGTCGTCGAGGATACCGAGGAAGCGCGGCTGATCATCGACGGCAATGGCGGTCGCCCGATCGAGGTGATCGAGGGCCCGCTGATGGACGGGATGAACGTCGTCGGCGACCTGTTCGGCAGCGGCAAGATGTTCCTCCCGCAGGTCGTGAAATCGGCGCGCGTGATGAAGAAGGCGGTCGCGCATTTGCTGCCTTACATCGAGGCGGCGAAGGAGCCCGGCGCGCGCGGCAAGGGCAAGATCATCATGGCGACCGTCAAGGGCGACGTGCATGACATCGGCAAGAACATCGTCGGCGTGGTGCTCCAGTGCAACGGCTTCGACGTGGTCGATCTGGGCGTCATGGTGCCCTGGTCGAAGATCCTCGAGGCCGCGAACGAGAATGACGCGGACATGATCGGGCTGTCGGGCCTCATCACCCCGAGCCTCGACGAGATGGTGACGGTCGCCGAGGAGATGAAGCGCGCGGGCATGACGATGCCGCTGCTGATCGGCGGGGCGACCACCTCCAAGGTCCACACCGCGCTGCGTATCGCGCCCGCCTATGACGGCCCGGTCGTGCATGTGCTCGATGCGAGCCGCGCGGTGGGTGTCGCGTCGACGCTCGTCAGCGACACGATCCGGGACGAGTTCGTGACCAAGACCGCGGACGAATATGAAGCGGTGAGGGTGGCGCGGGCCAACAAGGGCCAGAGCGAGCTTATCCCGATCGAGACGGCGCGCGAGCGTGGGTTCGTCGCGGACTTCGCGTTGAAGCCCGGTGCGCCCGCGAAGCCCGGCGTCCATGTGTTCGCGGACTGGGATTTGACCGATCTGCGCGACTATATCGACTGGACGCCGTTCTTCCGCGCCTGGGAGCTGGCGGGCAACTTCCCGGTGATCCTGACCGACGAGGTCGTCGGCGAGAGCGCGAGTTCGCTCTATGCGGATGCGCAGGCGATGCTCGACACGATCGTCGCGGAGAAATGGCTGACGCCGCGCGGGGTTGTGGGGCTGTGGCCGGCGCGGCGCGAGGGGGACGATGTGGTCGTCTCGCACACGCGCGGCCACGACATGCCGCACGAGGACGTCCGCCTGCCGATGCTGCGCCAGCAGATTTCGAAGCGCGAGGGGCGCGCCAACATGTGCCTCGCCGATTTCGTCGATCCCGCAGGCGACTGGTTCGGTGGGTTCGCAGTCGGCATTCACGGAATCGACGAGCATATCGCGCGGTTCAAGGCGGGGCATGATGATTACAACGACATCCTGCTGAAGGCGCTCGCCGATCGCTTTGCCGAGGCGTTTGCCGAACGGCTGCACAAGCATGTCCGTCAGGAGCTGTGGGGCTATGCACCCGAGGAACAGCTGACCAACGATGCGCTGATCAAGGAACAGTATCGCGGCATCCGCCCCGCGCCGGGCTATCCCGCATGCCCCGATCACAGCCTCAAGCCGATTCTGTTCGACCTACTCGATGCCGAGACCGCGACCGGGCTTGAACTGACCGAGAGCTTCGCGATGTTCCCGACTGCGGCCGTCTCGGGCTTCTATTTCGGCCACCCGCAGGCGGAGTATTTCGGTGTCGCCCGCGTCGGTCGCGACCAGCTGGAAGACTATGCGGCGCGCCGCGGCGTCGACCTGCCGATCGCGGAGCGCTGGCTGCGGCCGAACCTGGACTGAACCCCGAACCGTGACGTCACCCCGGCCTTCGCCGGGGTGACGCCGTGCTTATGGCTGTCAGGCGCTACGCCCGACCAACGATGCCAGCTTCTTCAATTTCGGCGCGACCATCGGCACGGTCAGCATCGTGCTGGCCAGCGCCATCAGCAGCAGTGCGGTGAAGGTCTCGTTGGTGATGATCGCCTTGTCGAGCAGGATGTTGACGAAGATGATCATGATCAGCGCCTTGGTCTGAAGCAGCCAGCCGATCGCGGACGCCTCGCCCGGGAGCCATTTGAGGATCCGCCCGGCGGCGTGGACGCCCGCCAGCTTGCCGCCGACCGAGGCGAACAGCAGCAAGGCCGCGGCGGCGAACACCGCGATCCCGCCGACCGCCCACTGCGTCTTCAGGCCCGTCGACAGGAAGAACACCGGCATCACCGCGAGCAGCACGAAGCGGCGGAAGTCGTCCATTCGGACCTGGTCGAACCATTTCGCGTCGAGCACCGCGCCCGACAGGAACGCGCCGACCATGAAATGCAGCCCCGCCCAGTCCGCGGCGAACCCGCAGCCGGCGAGCCAGATCAGGCTGACATACCAGCGATCGCGCTCAGGGATCCGCGCCATCAGTCGGCGGATCAGCAGGGTGGCGACCGCGAAGCCGATCAGAAAGCCCGCCTGCCGGCCAACCCGCTCCCAATCGAGCAGGATCAGCGCGAGCACGCCCCAGATCGCGATATCGTCGAGGCTGGCATAGCGCAGGATGCGCTGGCCGATCGGCTCACGCAGGACCTCGAGCTTTTCGAGGAACAGCACGAGGATCGGTAGCGCGGTGACCGCGCAGGCCATGCCGATGCCGAGAATGACCTGCCACTGCGCGCCCGACACGCCCGCCCAGCCTGGATAGCGCAGCATCAGCACGGCAGCAATGCTGCCGGTCGCGAGCGGCACCGCCAGCGCAAGGCCGGCGGTAACCGCGGTCTCGCCGCGATGTCGCCATGCCGCGCCGAGATCGAGCTCGATCCCTGCGACCCACACGAACATCATCACCGCCCACCACGCGACGCCGTTCAGCGAGCCGATTGTCGCAGGCGTGAAGACCGTCGCATAATAATCGGGGAAGAGCGCGCCGAGCACGCCCGGTCCGAGCAGGATGCCGCCGACGATCTGCACCACGACCAACGGTGCCCAGTAATCGGTCCGGCCCAGCCGCCAGACCAGATAGGGGACGCTGAAGATGATGAGCATCGCAAGGAGGAAGACCTCCGTCGGTGTCATGGCGTGCATGCATTCCCCCTCTCGCGCGGTCGGGGGCCCCCCGCCGGCTTTATGCTGCGGGGTGGTATGCGGCCAGGCAGGCGGCGGCAATATGCTTCGCTACGGTCGAACCGGTGTCGATCCGTTTGCAGGCTGCGCCATTGCGGGACGCAGGGCGGGCCCCCGCTATCGGCAGCCGGGACGCATCCGCGCTAAGGACGGGGCGTGGCGGCGCAATCGTGGCTGGCCGATGAGGGAGTGCCCTGCTTGAACCGATCGCTTTTATTGCTCGTGCTGGTCGCCGCGTCCGCCTCGGCCCAGGCGCCGGTGCGGCGCGCCGCGCCCTTTACCGTCGATGGGCAAGGCTTTGCGACACTGCAGGAGGCGGTCTCGTCGATCCGGCTCGGCACTGCGACGATCCTGATCGCGCCGGGCACCTACCGGCAATGCGCGGTGCAGGCGGGCGGGCGGATCACCTTCAAGGCGGTGGAGCCGGGTACCGCGATCTTCGAGGGCGTCGCCTGCGAGGAGAAGGCGGCGCTGGTGCTGCGCGGGCAGGGATCGGTCGTCGATGGCCTGGTCTTTCGTGGCTACAGCGTCCCCGACGGCAATGGCGCGGGGATCCGCACCGAGATGGGGGACCTCAATGTCGTCAACGCGATGTTCCTCGACAGCCAGGAGGGCATACTCGGCGGCGAGCCGAGCGGGCAGCGGATCACGATCGACCGGTCGACCTTTTCGGGGCTAGGCCAGTGCGACCAGTCGCCGAGTTGTTCGCATGCCGTGTATCTCGCGAACCAGGGCAGCGTGACGATCACCCGCTCGCGGTTCGAGCGCGGGACCGGCGGGCATTACGTCAAGCTGCGCGTGCCGACCGTCTCGATCACCGACAACAGCTTCGACGACAGCGCGGGGCGCAAGACCAGCTACATGATCGACCTGCCCGACGGCGCGACCGGGTTGATCGCGCGCAACACCTTCGTGCAGGGGCGGCAGAAGGAGAACCATACCGGGCTGATCGTCCTCGCGGCGGAAGCGAAGACCTATCGCTCGACCGGGTTGCGCGTCGAGGACAATGACGCGCGGCTGGCACCGGGCGATGCGACCAGCCCCGCATTCCTGGCGGATTACAGCCATGACCGGCTGGCGCTGGGGGCGAACCGGCTGGGGCCGGGGTTGCGGGCGTTCGAGACGCGGTAGTTTTTGGCAGAGCCGTCGGGAAAAGTGGGCCGGTAGCACCGCGTCCACACCCCCCGTCATCCCAGCTTTCGCTGGGATGACGGAAGGGGCGGGGTGGCGAGCCCCCTCAATTCGGGCAGGTGCTCGCCGCGCCCGCGTCGAGGTCGAGGCAGCGGCCGTCGAGCCCCGATACTGGCAGGCCGATCGTTGCTGCGAGCGTCGGGACGATGTCGACAGTCTCCACCGACAGCGGCTGTTCGAACGCGGCGATCCCCTTGCGCCAGAACAGGATCGGCACGCGGCGATCATAGTCCCACGGGCTGCCGTGTGTTTCGACATAGCCGCCGGCGGGCGAGACGATCGTCGTCACGCGCGGCTTCAGGAGCGTGACCAACTGGCCCGAGCGGCCCTCGGCATAGGAAGCGCGCGCGCGTTCGATCAGCGTCCAGGTCTCGGGCGGGGTGGTCGGCATCGGCGTCGCCATGATCTCGGCAGCCGAGAAGGCAGCGGCGACCTGCGGCAGCGCGCGATAGCGGCGCAGCGCCTCGGTCAGCACCTTGGCGCGTGTCTTGGCGGGCAGCGCATCGTCGATATAGACGTCGCCCTCGGTCCCGAGCAGGACGCTGCCGGGCAGGCCCAGATCCTTGGCGATCGCGGTGCCGACCTGCTTGGCGAGCACATTCTCGTCCATATGCGCCTCCATCGGCATCGCGCGCTGCTGCTGCCGCTCGGTCGCGTCGTGCGCGCCGTGATCCGCGGTCAGCACGACCTCGTAATCCACGCCGGTCTCGTCCAGCACCGCGAAGAAGCCGCCAAGCGTCTTGTCGAGCTCGGCCATCTGGATGCACATCTCGGACCCCTGCGTGCCGTAGGTGTGGCCGATATAATCGGTCGCCGACGCGCCGATGTCGATGATGTCGGTCTGCGGCCCTTGGCCGAGCTTCATGTCCTGCACCAGCGCCGCTGCCATCGCGAACACTGCGGCATCGGACGCGGGCGACACGCGGAAGCCCTTGGCGTCGCCCGCCTCGCGCTCGAAGCGGCCCTGGCCATAGGTCTTGCCCGCGATCACGATCGGGTGGTTCACGCCCGTGCAATAGCCGGGCAGCGGCAGCGCGGCCTGGGGCAGCGCGATCAGCCCGGCGACCGCGGTGCGCGTGCGCTGCACCGCCGGCGGTACCGCGCGGCCCGCATAGGAGACATAGGTCTTGCCGTCCCACCACCAGAGCTCGTCGACCTTGTGGCCGCCCATCATCACCGCCGCGCGATCCTTGCCCGCGACCGAGACCGAGCGGGTGCGCGGATCGCGCGCCTTCATCATCTCGCCGAGCGTCGGCACTTTCAGGTGCATGTCGGACACGGTGTAGCTGTCATGCGTGCTGCCGGCGACGCGTTCGTCCTCCGAGCAATAGACGATCTTGTCGGGGCGGCCGGCGCGCTGGTCGACCCAGTTGTTCGCGATGATCCCGGTATGCGCGGGCCGCATGCCCGTCAGGATGGTCGAGTGGCCGGGGCAGGTCTCGGTCGCGGCATGGCTCTGATAGCCGCTCGGAAACACCACCCCGTTCAGCAGGCGGGTGAAGCCTCCGGTGAAGTGGTTGCGATATTGCTGGAACAGGTCGGCGGCGAACTGGTCGACCGAGATCGCCACGATCAGCTTGGGCGGCGTGGCGGGGGTCGGTGCCGCAACCGCGGGGGCCGGGGCTGGGGCCGGAGCGGTCTGCGCGGACGCGGTCACGGACGCGGCCGGGGTCAAGAGCAACGCGGCGATAAGTGCTTTCACGGACAGTCCTTTGACGAGCAGCGGCATGACTGCTTTCGGATGTAATGCGGTGTCGTCCTCGCTATGGCTGTGGCCGATGAACGAAACAAGGATGGCCATGCGCAGTTTACGTTGCGTCCTGATGACGATGCTGCTCGCGCTGTATGGCCTCGTGGCGACGCCGGCGCTGGCGGACTCGCTCGACGGCTCGAGCCGGCATCTGAGCATGCGGCTGGTTGCCGAGAGTGACCATCCGAAAGCGGGCGCACCGCTGACCATCGCGATTGCAACGACTCCCGATATGGGCTGGCACGGCTACTGGGCCAATCCAGGCGATGCGGGATTCCCCGCGACGTTCGACTGGACACTCCCGCGCGGGGCGACGGCGGGGCAGCCTGAATGGCCCGTCCCGACGACGCTGCTGATCGCGGGGCTGATGAACTATGTCTACGAGGCGCCCTATGCGCCGCTCGTGACGATCCAGGTGCCGGCGGGGCTGGCGGCGGGCGCCAAGCTGCCGATCCGGCTGAAGACGTCTTATCTTGTCTGTTCGGCGACGATCTGCGTGCCCGAGGAGCAGGCGCTCTCGCTCGACCTGACGATTGGTGACGGCGCGCCGTCGCAGGCGAGCGCCTTTGCCGGCTGGCGGCGGGCGATCCCCAAGCCGCTCGATGCGGGCGCGACCTATTCGGTCGACAAGGGCGTGCTGCGC
Organism: Sphingomonas sp. PvP018; assembly: GCF_017876865.1. Classification (NCBI taxonomy): domain Bacteria; kingdom Pseudomonadati; phylum Pseudomonadota; class Alphaproteobacteria; order Sphingomonadales; family Sphingomonadaceae; genus Sphingomonas; species Sphingomonas sp. PvP018. Next base: position 3,378,098 of record NZ_JAGIOU010000001.1, read on the forward strand.
GTCGCGGTGCCGTTCCCCGCCGGGGCCAGGGCAAAGGACGCCTATTTCTTCCCCCTCACCACCGGCGTGATCGACAATGGCGCGCGCCAGACTGCGACGCGGTCGGGCGATACGCTGACGATCGCGACGCGACTGGCGGCCAATGGCAAGGCCAAGGCGCCGATCGAGGGTGTGCTGCGGATCGGCGACGCGCAGGGGCTTGCGGTCAGCGCCGCGCCCGGGGTCGTTGCGGCGGGGCCATCGGATGATGCGGGCGGGCTATGGGCGACCGCACTGGCGGCGTTTGCGGGCGCGGTGCTCGGCGGGCTGATCCTCAACATCATGCCCTGCGTCTTCCCGATCCTGAGCCTGAAGGCGCTCAGCCTCGCGCGCGGTGGCGCAAGTAAGCGCGAGGCGCGGCACGAGGCGCTCGCCTATACCGCGGGCGTCGTGCTGGTGTGCCTCGGCCTTGGCGCGGCGATCCTCGCGCTGCGTGCGGGCGGGTCGGCGGTCGGCTGGGCGTTCCAGTTGCAGCATCCCGCGGCGATCATCGTGCTGCTGCTGCTGAGCACCGCGATCGCGTTCAACCTGGCCGGGCTGTTCGAGGTGCCGACGCCGCGGTTCGCGGGCGAAAGCGGTGCGAGCGGTGCGTTTGCGACTGGCGCGCTGGCCGCATTCATCGCGACGCCGTGCACCGGGCCGTTCATGGGTGCAGCGCTGGGCGCTGCGCTCGTGCTGCCCTGGCCCGCGGCGATGGCTGTGTTCGCCGGGCTGGGACTCGGGCTGTCGCTGCCGTTTCTCGCGATCGGCTTCGTGCCGGCGTGGCGGCGCTGGCTGCCCAAGCCCGGCGCGTGGATGGAGACGTTCCGGCATGTCCTGTCGGTGCCGATGTTCCTGACCGCGATCGCACTCGCCTGGGTGCTGGGCCGCCAGACCGGCGTCGACAGCCTGACGCTCGCGCTCGTCGCAGTGCTGGCGATCGGCGCGGTGCTGTGGGTCGGCGGCACGCGGCAGCGCAAGGGCAAGGCGTTCGGCGCAGCGACCCTCGCCGCGCTCGCGGTCGTGTTCGTCGGCAGTGCGGTCGTCATCGCCCGCGCGCCGCCCGCCGCGGCCAGGACGGCGGTCGCCGGCGACGAGGCGTTCAGCGAGGCGAAGCTTGCCGCGCTGCGCGCCGAGAAGCGCGGCGTGTTCGTCTATTTCACCGCCGACTGGTGCCTGACGTGCAAGGTCAACGAGAAGGCGGCGATCGAGACCGCCACGGTTCGCGACGCGTTCGCCAAGAACAAGGTCGCGGTGCTGATCGGCGACTGGACCGATGGCGACCCCGTCATGGGCCGCTTCATCGAGGCGCATAACCGCGCCGGCGTGCCGCTCTATCTCTATTATGCGCCGGGAGCGGCCGAGCCGACCGTCCTGCCGCAGGTGCTCACCCCGGCGCTGCTGGCGGGGCTGGGCGTCTAATCCGGCTTGTGCAGCGCGGTGAAGCGTTGCAGCATGGAACCGCAACGCTTGATGGGGAATTTACCATTTCGATGGGGAAACAAGCGTTCGACGAAATCATGGGGGCACCGGGTGATACCCGCGTCCGTCCCGAACTGGCCGCTCTGGGCCGCTGGATCGAGGAGACGCCCGACGCCGAGTTGCGGCGCCGCCAGCAGGCGGCTGAAACGACGTTTCGGCAGCTCGGCATTACCTTTGCCGTCTATGGTGAGAACGAGGCGGCCGAGCGGATCATCCCGTTCGACATCGTCCCGCGGGTGTTCCTGCATGACGAATGGACGCGGCTATCCGAAGGGCTCGTCCAGCGTGTCGAGGCGATCAATGCGTTCCTCGAGGATATCTATGGCGAACGCCGCATCCTGAAGGAGGGGATCCTTCCCGAGGATCTCGTCATGGGCAATGCGCAGTTCCGTCCCGAAATCGCCGGGATGCGCCCGCCGCACGGGGTCTGGGCGCATATCTGCGGGATCGATCTGGTACGTACCGGACCCGACGACTTTTTCGTGCTCGAGGACAATGCGCGGACGCCCTCGGGGGTCAGCTACATGCTCGAGAATCGCGAGGCGATGCTGCGGCTCTGCCCCGAGCTGTTCCGCGAGTTCCGCGTCGCGGCGGTCGACAGCTATCCCGACCGGCTGCTCGAGACGATGAAGTCGGTTGCGCCGCACGGCGTCAGCGCACCGACCTGCGTCGTGCTGACGCCGGGGCATTATAACTCGGCCTATTACGAGCACAGCTTCCTCGCCGATACGATGGGCGTCGAACTGGTGGAGGCGGCCGATCTGGTCGTCGACGATGATGTCGTATGGATGAGGACGATCGCGGGGCGCGTGAAGGTCGACGTGATCTATCGCCGGATCGATGACGACTATCTCGACCCCCTCGTGTTCCGTCCCGACAGCGCGCTCGGCGTGCCGGGGCTGATCGCCGCCTATGCCGCGGGCAATGTCGCGATCATCAACGCGCCGGGCAACGGCATCGCCGACGACAAGGCGATCTACAGCTACATGCCCGACATCGTGAAATTCTATTCAGGCGGCGACTGCAAGCTGCCCAATGTCGAGACGTGGCGGTGCCGCGAGCCCCAGGCGCTGAAATATGTCCTCGACAATCTTGAGGACGTCGTCGTCAAGCTGGTCGACGGTTCGGGCGGCTATGGCATGCTGGTCGGACCGACCGCGACGAAGCAGGAGATCGAGGATTTCCGTGCTGCGCTGATCGCCGAACCGCATCGCTATATCGCGCAACCGACGCTCGCGCTGTCGACCGTACCGACGATGGCCGAATCCGGGCTGTGCCCGCGGCATGTCGATTTCCGGCCGTTTGTGCTGACCGGGTCGAAGGGCGTCCAGGTCGTGCCTGGCGGGCTGACCCGCGTCGCGCTGAAGCAGGGATCGCTGGTTGTGAATTCAAGCCAGGGTGGCGGCACGAAGGACAGCTTCGTCCTGATGGCGGATCAATCGCAGCGCATGGGGGGGGGCGGCATGACGCAGACGCTGGGCGGGATGACGCAGACCCTCGGCGAAGGCATGCCCGGGCCGGAGGCACAGTCCTGATGCTGTCGAGGACCGCCTCGTCCCTCTATTGGCTGGGACGCTATTTCGAACGTGCCGATTTCATCGCGCGGTTGGTCGAGGCGACGGTGCGCCTCGACGTGCTGTCGTCGCAGCCTGCGGGCGAGGCGGCCTGGGCATCGGCGCTGGCGGTCACCGAGACCGACGAGGCCTTTGCCAAGACAGGGGTGCCGGTCGGGCAGCGCGACGTGGTGCGCTTTCTCACGCTCGACGCCAGCCATCCGGGATCGATCGTCCGCTGCCTCGACATGGCGCGCAACAATGCCAAGGCGGTGCGGACCGCGCTGACGCGGGAATCATGGACCGCGATCAACCGTGCGTGGCTGTTGTTCGAAAACCGCGCGACCCCCGGCAGCACGACCGCGCAGCTCAACCTGGTCGAGGCGGTCAAGACCGAGACGCGCGGGTTCGAAGGTGCGATCCACCGCATGCTGCGCAATCAGACGACTTGGTTCATCCGGCTCGGCCAGGCGGTCGAGCGCGCGGACAACACCGCGCGGCTGCTCGACGTCAAATATCATATTCTGCTGCCGGAGGGACAGAAGCTGGGCGGCGCGATCGATCGCGACCAGTGGACGACCATATTGCAGACGGTGTCGGCGGTGACCGCCTATCGCTGGATGTACAATGACGGCCTTCGGCCGGCCGACGTGATCGATTTGTTGCTGGCGCGCGCGGAGTTGCCGCGTAGTCTTGCAGCCTCGGTCGAGGAGACGGTGGACGTGCTCAATCTGCTTGCGAAACGCACCGGCCAGCATGGCGAGGCGGACCGGATGGCGCGGCTCCGTGCCTCGCGGCTGGGGCGAACCCGATCCGGCGAGGTGATCGCATCGGGCTTGCACCAGTATCTGCAGGCCTTCATCCAGGAAAATGCGCTGCTTCACGGTGCGATCGGCCGGCAGTTCAAGTTCCTTTGATGCGGTTGTCGGTCGATCACCGCACGATCTATCGCTTCACCGAGCCGCAGAGCCGACTCGTCCAGATGCTTCGCATGACCCCGCAGAACACGCATGACCAGACGGTCGCGCAGTGGCGGATCGATATCGACTGCGATGCCCGGCTGCGGCAGGGGCGCGACGGGTTCGGCAATGCCATCACGATGCTCTATATCGACGGGCCTATCGACGGGATCGAGATCGACGTCACGGGCGAGGTGCTGACCAGCCATTCCGACGGCGTCGTCCACGGCGCCTATGAAGTGTTGCCGCCGGCGTTATTCCTCCGGCCGACCGAGACCACCGCACAGGACAAGGCCATTGCCGATTTCGCCGCACGCGTCGCGACCCTTGCGCAGGGCCGGATCGGCGCGCTGCACCGGGTGAACGAGGCCTTGCACGAACGCTTTACCGCCAATCCCGGCCGTCCCGAGCCAAACCTCGGCGCGGCGGCGGCGTTCCGGCTCGACAGCGCCACCTCGCGCGACTTTGCGCAGATGTTCATCGTCGCCGCGCGTTCGCTCGGGGCGCCGGCGCGCTATGTGTCGGGCTATCTTCTGACCGAACGCGAGGACGATCACCGTCCGACGCCGCATGGCTGGGCCGAGGCGCATGTTGACGGGCTGGGCTGGATCGGTTTCGACCCGTTCACCGGGGACTGTCCCGAGGAGCATCACGTCCGGGTCGCGGTCGCGCTCGATGCCGCAGGGGCCGCGCCGGTGGCAGGATCGCGGCTCGGCGAAGGCGGCGAGCGGCTGGAGGTCGATGTCGTCGTGTCGCGGGACGGCCAGTGACCGTCGGCGGCTAGTCCTTCCCCTGCCCTGGGGCGGCCGCCGGCAGGTCCTCCTCGCTCAGGCGGCTCCATCCGCCCGGGCCGAGCGCTTCGATCGGGCGGTACCGGATCTTGTATTCCATCCGGCCCGATCCCTTCACCCAATAGCCCAGATAGACATAGGGTAGCCCCGCACCGCGTGCGCGCAGGATGTGGTCGATGATGATGTAGTTGCCGAAGCCCGGCCGCGATGCGTCATCCGCTGCGAAGAAGCTGTAGATCATCGACAGCCCGTCGGCCTGGCGATCGGTGAGGCAGGCGCCGACCAGCCGGCCCGGGGCACTGCCGATGCCCGGTTCGCGATACTCGACGATCAGCGAGTCGACGGGCGAATGCTCGACCATGTCGGCATAGTCGTCCTCGTCCATCCCGGCCATGCCGCCGTCCGGATGACGCGCCGACAGATAGCGGCGCAACAGCTGGAACTGTTCGTCGGTCGCCCATGCGCGACAGACGGTCGCGGTGATGTCGCCGTGCCGCTTGAGCAATTTGCGCTGCGTCGCATTGGGTGTGAAGTCCGGCGTCACGACACGGACCGACACGCAGGCGCTGCAGCCGGTGCAGCTCGGCCGATAGGCGACGCCCTGGCTCCGTCGAAACCCGATCCGGCTCAGCGCGTCGTTGAGCTCGACTGCGTGCGGCCCGTTCAGCTCGGTGAACACCTTCCGCTCCTCCCGACCGGGCAGATAGGGGCAGGGGCCGGGACTGGTCACGAAGAACCGGGGAAACCGAAAAGGCGCAGTCATCGCGAAGTGCCCCTCTCTCGGCTTCAGCGCTCTCAAGGCGCGGGCGGTATATGATTCCTGTGCGGGCCGCTGGAAAGTGGGGCGGCCCGCGGTGGTAAAAGAAATTCCCGGTGGCGCCGGGGATCAGGCCAGTTCGACGGTGCTCGTCTCATAGCCCGCCGCCTTCAGCGCGGTGACCAGCCGATCGAGATGCGCACGATCGCGCGCCTCGCATTCGATATCGGTGATCAGCCCCTTTGCCGGCAGCGTGGTGAAGACGCGCTGATGATACACCTCGATGATGTTCACCCGCTCCTGATCGAAGATCCGGGCGACGTTGTACAGCGCGCCGGGCTGATCCTGCAGGCGGATGCGCAGCCTTGCGAGGCGGCCCGAGCGTGCGAGATCGCGCAGCAGGACGTTGGCGAGCAGCCGCGTGTCGATATTGCCGCCGCACAGGATGATCCCGACGGTCCGCCCCTTGAAGCGCTCGGGATGCTGGAGCAGCGCGGCGAGGCCGGCGGCACCGGCGCCCTCGACGACCGTCTTCTCGATCTGGAGCAGCAGGCTGACCGCCATCTCCAGGCTGCGTTCGCTGACCAGGACGATGTCGTCGACGAGTTCGGCAACCATCTTGGAGGTGATGCCGCCGGGTTCCTTGACCGCGATCCCCTCGGCCAGCGTGTCGCCGGCGCAAGGCATCGTCGTCCCGTTGATGCGGTTGTACATCGACGGGAACAGCTCGGCCTCGACACCGACCACCTCGATCGCATGACCGCCCTGCGCGGCGTTCGCCCGCGTCACGGTCGCGACGCCCGAGATAAGACCGCCGCCGCCGATCGGGACGACCATCATGTCGATCTCGGGCACGTCCTCGAGCATCTCGATCGCGGTCGTGCCCTGGCCGGCGATGACGCGGGCGTCGTCGAACGGATGGACGAAGGTGAAGCCGCATTCGCCCTCGAGAATGCGGGCATGCGCATAGGCGGCGTCGAAGGTGTCGCCGAACAGCACGACCTTGGCGCCATGCCCTTCGGTCTGCGTGACCTTCACGGTCGGTGTGTTGGTCGGCATGACGATCGTCGCGGGGATGCCGAGCCGGTTGGCGTGATAGGCAAGACCCTGTGCGTGATTGCCTGCCGACGCGGCGATCACGCCCTTCGCGCACGCTTCGGGCGACAGCTGCAACAGCGTGTTGAGCGCGCCGCGTTCCTTGTAGGCCGCGGTGAACTGAAGATTCTCGAACTTCAGATAGACGGTCGCGCCGGTCATTTGGCTCAGCGTGCGGCTGATCAGCGTCGGCGTGCGGACGATCGAGGCGCGGATCCGGTCATGCGCGGCGCGGACGTCGTCGATGGACACGGGAAGGGTGGGTGCCGCTACGGCAGCGAGGGTAGCCATAGGCGTTGCGCTAGACCATCTGGCGCGCAGGGGAAACACCGCTTATGCGCTTGATCCATGGCAAAACTGGCATTCATCGGGACTGGCGTGATGGGCGCGCCGATGGCGGGGCATCTCGTCGCGGCAGGGCACGACGTCACCGTCTATAATCGCTCCCAGGCCAAGGCTTTGGCATGGGCCGATAAATATGGCGGATCGGTCGCGGACACGCCTGCTCTGGCGGCGCGCGATGCGGATGCGGTGTTCACCTGTGTCGGCAATGACGATGATCTTGCCGCGGTGACATTGGCTGAAGACGGTGTGTTCGCGGCAATGCGCGACGACGCGGTATTCGTCGACCATACCACCGTCTCCGCCGCGATCGCGCGCCGCCTGGCGGAGGCGCGCGCGCTCGTGGTCGATGCGCCGGTGTCGGGCGGGCAGGCGGGGGCCGAGAACGGCAAATTGTCGATCATGTGCGGCGGTTCCGCCGACGCCATGGCGAAGGCCGAGCCGTATATGCAGGCCTATGCCGCGCGCATCGTCCATGTTGGCGACGCGGGCGCTGGCCAGACAACCAAGATGTGCAACCAGATCGCGATCGCCGGGGTGATCCAGGGCGTGTCCGAATCGATCCGCTTCGCGCAGAATGCCGGGCTCGACCTCGACAAGGTGTTCGAGGCAATTTCGGGCGGCGCGGCGCAGAGCTGGCAGATGGTCAATCGCTGGCCGACGATGGCGAAGGAAGACTTCGACTTCGGCTTTGCGGTCGACTGGATGCGCAAGGATCTGGGGCTCGCGCTCGACGAGGCGCGGCGCAACGGCGCGGTCCTGCCGGTCGCGGCGCTGGTCGATCAATTCTATGCCGATGTGCAGGCCATGGGCGGCGCGCGGCAGGATACGAGTGCGTTGGTGCGGAGATTGCCGAAGTGAAGCCTGTCCTGTTCGCAAGTGCCGCCCTGTCGCTGTTCGCCACCCCGGCGCTGGCCGACGGGATCGTCGACAACGTCAACGGCCTGACCATCACCGAAGGCGGCAAGATCGTCCGGTTCAAGGCGATCCTGGTCGACAAGGACGGCCGCGTGACCCGGCTGGTGCCGCCGGGGGAGGAGCCCCCCAAGCTCAGCCGCAAGGAATTGAAGAAGAACGCGGGCAAGCCGCTCTATGACTGGCGCACCGACATGGGCGGCAAGACCGTACTGCCCGGCTTCGTCGATGCGCATGGCCATGTGATCGAGCTCGGCTTCGGCGCGCTGTCGCTCGATTTGTCGGCAGCGACCTCGCTCGACGACGCAAAGTCGCGGATCGCGGCCTATGTCGCGGCCAATCCCGATCGCAAATGGGTGCTCGGCCGCGGCTGGAACCAGGAAGCCTGGGGGCTCGGGCGGTTCCCGACCGCTGCGGATCTCGACTCGGTGTCGGGCGGCCATCCGATCTGGCTGTCGCGCGCGGACGGCCATGCCGGCTGGGCGAACAGTGTCGCGATGCGCGAGGCGGGAATCACCGGCGCCACGGTCGCCCCGGCGGGCGGGCGGATCGAGAAGAGCGGCGGCGCGCCGTCGGGCGTGTTCGTCGATGCCGCGCAATCGCTGGTGGAGAAGGTCGTGCCGCAGCCTTTGCCCAAGGAGCGCGACGCGGCGTTCCTGACCGCGCAGCGGATCCTGCTGGGGTACGGCGTGACCGCGGTCGCCGACATGGGCACCACGCTCGACGACTGGCTGACCTATCGGCGGATGGCGGATATCGGTGGGTTGCGCGTCCGGATCATGAGCTATGCGCTCGGCGTCGAGACCGCGGGGCGGATCGGCGGCAAGGGGCCGACGCCGTGGCTGTATGACGACCATCTGCGGATGGGCGGGGTGAAGCTCTATGCCGATGGCGCACTCGGATCGCGTGGCGCCTGGCTGCTGAAGCCTTATGCCGATGCGCCGGGGCAGACCGGGCTGGGCTTCCTGACCGATGCGCAGCTCCAGAACCAGATGAGCCGCGCGGCGATGGACGGGTTTCAGGTCGCGGTGCATGCGATCGGCGACCGTGCGGACCAGCAGGTGCTCGACGCGATCCAGGTCGAGAGCGAGACCTACAAGGGCGACCGGCGCTGGCGTGTCGAGCATGCGCAGATCGTCGATCCCGCCGACCTGCCGCGCTTCGGCAAATTCGGTACGATCGCCTCGATGCAGCCCACCCACCAGACCAGCGACCGGACGATGGCGGAAGCGCGGCTCGGACCGGGGCGGCTGACCGGCGCCTATGCGTGGAAGTCGATGCTGGCGAACGGATCGAAGCTTGCCTTTGGTACCGATTTCCCGGTTGAGAAGCCCGATCCGTTCGCCACCTGGGCCGCTGCGTTCACCCGGCAGGATGCAAGCGGCCAGCCGCAGGGCGGGTGGCAGCCACAGGAGCTCATCTCGCGCGAACAGGCGTGGTGGGCGATGACCGGCGCCGCCGCCTATGCGGGGTTTGCGGAAACGAAGTTCGGTGCGCTCGCCGCCGGACAGCGCGCAGACTTCATCGTCGTCGACCGCGATCCGATGATCGCTTCGCCGACCGAACTGCGCGCCATCAAGGTTGCCGAGACCTGGGTTGGGGGCGAGAAGGTCTGGGTTCGGAAATAGCCGGCCGGTAGCCTCAAAGGTCGCCGCTGGCGTCCTTCGATGCGCGCGCGTTGATCCGCGCCCAGACCGCCTTGTGTTCGGCCTTCGCGTAGAGCGCAGCCCGCTGGCGGGGCGGTGCCGCTGCGAGAGTGGTCGGCAGGTCGGGGAACGTCGCCAGGACGAGCTGCAACCGCGCCTCGCGCTCGCGTCGCATCGTCGGCGTGATCGACGGGGGCAAAATGTTCGTGCGCGGCGTCCAGCCGGGATTTCCGGGAAACGGCGCGCTGGTACCTATCAAGCCGCTGGGGCCAGGAACGCCAAGTTGCGCAGAAGCAGCCGCGGGACAGGCAATCAGTCCGACAGCGAGCAGGATAGTCTTCATGGAACACCTCCGATGAAGACTAAACTGACACCATCAGGCAAGGTTGCAAGCTTGAACTTCTGAGGAGAAGCGACGCGACCTTGGCCTTTGGGTCGCGCAGCCGAGCAGATCAGGCGACCTGCGCTTCGACCATCTCGTCGGGTTCGCGCAGGACATAGCCGCGGCCCCAGACGGTCTCGATGTAGTTTTCGCCATCGCACGCCAAGCTGAGCTTTTTGCGCAGCTTGCAGATGAAGACGTCGATGATCTTGAGTTCAGGCTCGTCCATCCCGCCATAGAGGTGGTTGAGGAACATTTCCTTGGTCAGCGTGGTGCCCTTGCGCAGCGAGAGCAGCTCAAGCATCGCATATTCCTTGCCGGTCAGGTGAACGCGGCTGCCATCGACTTCTACCGTCTTGGCATCGAGGTTCACGGCGAGCTTGCCGGTGCGGATGACCGACTGCGAATGGCCCTTCGAACGGCGCACGACGGCGTGGATCCGCGCGACGAGCTCCTCGCGGTGGAACGGCTTGGTGACGTAATCGTCCGCACCGAACCCGAAGCTGCGAACCTTCGAGTCCATTTCGTTGACGCCTGACAGGATCAGCACCGGCGTCGCAACACGGGCGACACGAAGACGCTTCAGGACATCATAGCCGTGCATGTCGGGCAAGTTCAGATCGAGCAGGATGATGTCGTAATCATACAGCTTGCCAAGATCGAGGCCCTCTTCGCCCAGATCGGTGATGTACACGTTGAAGCCCTCGGTCGTGAGCATAAGCTCAATGGCCTTGGCGGTGGTAGGCTCATCCTCGATCAGCAGCACGCGCATGGGTTGTCCCCCGTTTAGCGAAAACGCCAGCCCCTGCTAAGCGATCCGCCGTTGATTCATTAACCAAAGAACATCTGAAAGCAAAAGGTTAATTCCGTCTTAAATGAGAGCGTTATACGAACTCTTGGTACGGAACCGACCAAAACTCCGTGATCAGAGCCCGGCAACCGAGTCGCGGCGCGGGCTCACGTCTTCGCCGGGTCGAGCGTGTGCCAGGCAAACCCGTCGCGCGCGAGCAGTTCGTCTGCCGCCGCCGGTCCTGTCGTACCCGCGGCGTAAGTGTCGGGTGCGCCTTCGCTTGCCCATGCGTCGAGAAACGGCTGGACCGCGGCCCATCCCGCCTCGATCGCGTCGGCGCGCTGGAACAGCGTCTGGTCGCCAGCGAACAGATCGTGGATCAGCGACTCATACCCGGTCATCGCGCCGATATCGAACGAGTCGGCGTAGCGGAAATCGAGCGCGATCGGCGCGGTGTCGACCTCGAGCCCGGGGCGCTTGATATTGATATCCATGCTGAGCCCCTCATCGGGCTGGATCTGGATGATCAGGCGGTTGGGCGGCAGCTTCTCGGCGGCGGTCGCGTGAAACTGTGCGAACGGCACGGGCTTGAAGGTGATCACGACCTCGGTATCGCGTATCTCCATTGCCTTGCCGGTGCGAAGGTAGAAGGGCACGCCCGCCCAGCGCCACGTGTCGACCATCAGCTTCAGCGCGACATAGGTCTCGGTGGTGCTGTCGGGGGCAATGTCGGGCGATGCCGTGAAGGCGGGGACGGCGCGCTCGCCGATCGTCCCCGCACCATAGGCGCCGCGGACGCCGTTGCGACGTGCCTTGGCGGGCGAATAAGCCCGAACGGCTTTCAGCACCTTGCCCTTTTCGTTGCGGATGGCCTCCGCGTCGAAACTCGCAGGGGGCTCCATCGCGACCATCGCCAGCAACTGGAACAGATGGTTCGGGACCATGTCGCGTAACGCACCCGTCGCATCGTAGAACGCACCGCGCGTGCCGACGTCGACGGTCTCGGCGGCGGTGATCTGGACATGCGCGATGCAGTCGGCATTCCAGACCCGTTCGATCATCATGTTCGCAAAGCGCGCGGTCATGATGTTCTGGACGGTTTCCTTGCCGAGGAAATGGTCGATGCGGTAGATCTGCGTCTCGGCGACGTGCGACAGGATGCGCGCGTTCAGCGCCTGCGCGGAGGCGAGGTCGTGGCCGAACGGCTTCTCGATCGCGATCCGGCGAAACGCGGATTTGCTCTCATGCGTCAGCCCGTTTGCCGCGAGCCGATCGACGATGTCGCCGAAGAATCGCGCGGGCACGGCGAGATAAAAGGCGGCGTTGCCCGATAGCCGGTCGCTCAGCCGTGCATAGACGTCGTCCTGTGTGAAATCGCCCTGCATGTACTGGACGCGCGCCTGCAACCGGTCCCAGGCGGCCTCCTGCTCGGGCGAGGCATGCGCCGCGGGAGCGCTGGCGCGAAAGGTGGCAAGCGCGGTGCGCAGCGTCTCGTCGTCGCCGGGTTCGATGCCGATCCCGAGGACCGAAAAATCGTCACCGATCATGCCGAGCCGGGTCATGTTGGTCAGCGCGGGCATCAGCAAGCGGCGGGTCAGGTCGCCCATCGCACCGAAGATGACGAGTGTGGTCGGCGGGGCGGGATGGATCGCGCCGGTCATGCGCGGCGGGTCCGGGGCGCGGTCTGGTAGGGGAGCATCGACATCCTTCCGTGGTGACGCAGAGCAATAGCCTGGCGACGGGCATTGTTCCGTCGGGGGTTCCGTCGGGGGTTCCGTCGGGGTCCAGCCAGCGCGGTTCAGCCGGGGTCGCGAAGCCGTGCGCCGAGGAACGCGATGAGCGCCTCGACCCGGGCCGGGCGGAGCGGACTGGGCGGGGTGAGCAGGTGGAGGCCGATCGGTGCGGGCGCCCAGTCATCGAGCAGCGTCACCAGCGCACCGGACGCGAGCTGCGCCTCGATGATGAAATGGGGCAGCCGCGCGATGCCGAGACCGGCGACGAGCGCCGGGACGACCGCCTCGCCGCTATTGGCGGTGAGCTGACCCTGCAACCGCACCGAAACGTCGCTTTCGCCGGGGCGCTGAAACCGCCAGGGCCCGACGACGTTCGAATAGCCGATCAGGCGGTGTTCGCCGAGCTGCGCGGGATGCGTCGGCGTTCCGTGCGCCGCCAGATAGGCAGGCGCGGCGACGGTGTGCGCCTGGATGCTGCACAGCCGTCGCGCGCGCAGCGAACTGTCGGGCAGCTCGGCGATGCGCAACGCCACGTCGAACCCTTCCGCGACGATGTCGACTCGCGCGTCCGACAGATGCAGGTCGATCTCGATGCCGGGATGCGCGGCCAGGAACTCGGCCAGCAGCGGCGCGACATTGGTGATCCCGAAGCTCATCGGCGCCGCCAGCCGCACGCGACCCGTCGGTGCGCTTGCGGCATCGTTCGCCGACTCCTCCGCCAGCCGCGCTTCGCCCAGGATCCGCGCGGCATGTTCGGCGAGCGGCTTGCCCGCCTCGGTCAGCGCGAGCCGACGCGAGGTGCGATGAAACAGCGACTGGCCGAGATGCGCCTCGAGCCGGGTGATCGCCTTCGATACGGTCGCCTTGCTCAGTCCGATCGCGTCGGCGGCGGCGCTGAACGACCGATGTTCGACGACGCTGGCAAAGATCGCCCAGGCTTCGAGGTCGGGAAGGCGCATCATTCACTCTCCGCAGCGGTCACGTTTGCTAGCAATCGAAACGATCGGTTTCCAGCGTTTCTATTTACGGTGCGATGCCAGTGTCTATCTTGGTGGCAACCAGTGGAGACCTCTCATGACGACCACGACTCTCAACACCGTAGACCGCCGCCCCTTCGACAGCCTGGGCCATGCCGATCATGGCTGGCTGAATGCGCGGCATCATTTTTCGTTCGCGAGCTATTATGACCCTGCGCGGATGGGCTGGGGCGCGATCCGCGTTTGGAACGACGACCAGATCGCCGCCAATTCGGGTTTCCCGCCGCATCCCCACCAGGACATGGAGATCATCACCTATGTCCGCAGCGGCGCGATCACGCATCAGGACTCGCTCGGCAACAAGGGCCGCACCGAGGCTGGCGACGTTCAGGTGATGAGCGCCGGTTCGGGCGTCCGCCATGCCGAGTATAATCTGGAGCCCGAGACGACGACGATCTTCCAGATCTGGATCGAGCCCAGCCGCAAGGGTGGTTCGCCGAGCTGGGGTGCAAAGCCGTTCCCCAAGGGCGAGCGCTCGGGGCAGTTCGTGACGCTGGCAAGCGGCTTTGCCGATGACGGCGACGCGCTGCCGATTCGGGCGAACGCCCGAGTGCTGGCCGCGACGTTGAAGGCGGGCGACAGCGTCGACTATGCGGTGGGCGAGGGGCGTCACGCCTATCTCGTCCCGGCAACCGGCGCGATCACGATCGACGACGAGGCCATCAACACACGCGACGGTGCGGCACTTTCGGGCGGCCGGACGGTGCGGATCACGGCACTCGACGAGGCCGAGATCGTTCTGGTGGACTCCGAGTAATTTTACCGATCATCCTGTGACCATTCCGGCCTGTGCCGGGATGGTCTGCCTTTGAGGAGACTGACATGACCAAGGTTCTGGTTCTCTATTATTCGTCCTACGGCCATATCGAGCAGATGGCGGACGCCGTTGCCGAAGGCGCGCGCGCGGGCGGCGCGGAAGTCGACATCCGCCGGGTCGCCGAGACCGCACCGCAGGCGGTCGTCGAGTCGGCGCATTTCAAGACCGACAGCGCGCATGCCGAGATCGAGGGCCCCGATGCACTGAAGGACTATGACGCGATCATCGTCGGTGCGCCGACCCGGTTCGGGCGGATGCCTGCGCAGATGGCGTCCTTCTGGGACACGACCGGCGGCCTGTGGTTCTCCGGCGCGCTGGTCGGCAAGGTCGGCGGTGCGTTCACCTCGACCGCGAGCCAGCATGGCGGGCAGGAGACGACGCTGTTCTCGATCCTGACCAACCTGCTCCATCACGGCATGACGATCGTCGGTCTGGACTATGGCTTCCAGGGGCAGATGGGCGTCGACGCGGTCAAGGGCGGCTCGCCCTACGGCGCGACGACGATCTCCGATGGCGATGGCAGCCGGATGCCGAGCAGCGTCGAACTCGACGGTGCGCGCTACCAGGGCAAGCGGATCGCCGAGACGGCCGCGAAGCTGAAGTAAGCGCGAGTGATCCCTCCGGGCGACCGGGGGGATCAGCGCCTGCGGCGTTTGCCCTTTTCGGACGGAAGCGCCGGGACGGGCGCGGCCGGCACCACGGGCGCGACGACGGGCGGGGGCGCGGGCGGCAGGATCGCCGGGTCGGCGGGATAAAGCCGCCGCGCCCTGGCGAATACGAACCGCGCCTTTGCCGCGCCGGGTGCAGCGGCGGTCACGCCGACCCAGCGCCAGTGCCAGGGCTCCCATTTGACGTTCTGCTTGTTCCCGCCGGGGAAGGATTGTTCGAATCCGAACCGCGTCGCGTTCGCGCGCAGCCAGCGCGCGGCGGGGGTCGCTGCCATGCACGCCTCGGCATCGCGACAGCCATTGGCAGGACGGATGGCGAAGTCAACGACATAGCCGGTCGAATGTTCGCTATAGCCCGGCGGCGCGACCGAGATCGCCCGCTCGGCCGCCGATGTTTCCGACTCGCGGCAGAACACGCTGCGCTGCTGCGCGATCGAACGCTGGCACGACAGGCCGCGCAATTCCCCCATCACCGCCGGGTCCGCTTTGGCCGCCGCGAGCAGGCGGAGCAGGTCGGGCAGCATGTCGCGGCGGACCACGCAGGTCTGACGGACGCCGAAGTCGGACGGGGCGGCGACGAGCTCGGACGGGGCGGCGTCGCCGTAAGGCAGATGCCCGAACGCGCGACCATCGGCGGCGATCGCCGCGCTCTGTCCGGCACAGAGTTGCGCATTGGCGGCGGCCGGGATCAGCAGCAATGAAAGAACTAGGGGGCTACGCAACATCGTGCGGGCTCTGGCATGCGGGCGCAGATGCTGGCAAGGGCGGCACATGCATGGTGAACGCGTACTTTTCCTCGACGGCGAGGCCCTGATCATCGACAAGCCCGCTGGGCTGCCGGTCGATCCTCCTCGTGACGGCTCGCTGAGCCTCGAGAATCATCTCGAAAGTCTCAAATTTGGATTCCAGCGCTGGCCGATGCCGGTGCACCGGCTCGATCGCGACACGAGCGGCTGCCTGTTGCTGTCACGCAATCCCAAGGCGCATGCGCGGTTGCAGCAGGCGTTCGAGCAGGGCCTGGTCTCGAAGCGCTATCTCGCGGTGCTCGACGGTGTCCCGGCCGAGGAAACCGGAACGATCGACATGCCGCTCGGCAAGATCAGCAGCGCCGAAGAGGGCTGGCGGATGGTCGAGGACGCCAAGGGCAAGGCGGCGCGCACCGGGTGGCGCGTGCTTGCGACGCGCGACGGACGCTCGCTGGTCGAATTCATCCCCCAGACCGGGCGGACGCACCAGATCCGCGTCCATGCCGCGCTGGGCCTCGGCGCAGCGGTCGTCGGGGATCCGGTCTATGGCCAGAAGGATCGCCTGGGGATGATGCTCCACGCGCAGCGGCTGGTCGTGCCGCGGCCGGGCAAGGCCGATGTCGTCGGTATCGCGCCGCTGCCAGAACGGTTCGCGACCGCGGGCTTCGGCGAGGAACCGGGCGTCGAGGCGACGCCGTCCCCGCAGGACGCGTCCGCGCCGGATCCGCGTCCCGAACCCGATAATGGCTGACGTGATCGACGCCTCCCTGCTTGAGGGGGCGATCGAGGAGAAGTTCCTCGCGGCCTCGGGGCCGGGCGGGCAGAACGTCAACAAGGTGGCGACCGCGTGCCAGTTGCGCGTCGACATATTCGCGCTGGGCCTGCACCCCGAAACCTATCGCCGGCTGAAGCTGGTCGCGGGCAGCCGGATGACCGCGGCGGGGGTGCTTGTCATCACAGCGCGTCGGTTTCGCACGCAGGAGGCCAATCGCGCCGATGCGCGCGACCGCGTGCTCGAACTGATCGCGCAGGCGCAGCACCGCGACGCGCACCGGGTCAAGACCAAGCCGTCCAGGGCCGCCAAGGCACGGCGGGTGGATACGAAGAAGGTCCGCAGTTCGGTCAAGGCCGGGCGCGGGCGGGTTCGCGAAGACTAACCGCAGACAAGAGGCGACGATGTACCAGTTCGATATTTCCGGCGGTTCGAAGGCCGATCTGTACCGCGACCTGCTCGCGGCGCTCGACGCGCTGACCGTGGACGAGCGCGATCCGATCGCGAACATGGCGAATGCGGCCGCGCTGGTCTGGGAATATCTGCCCGATCTCAACTGGGCGGGCTTCTATCGTGCGGTCGAGGGCGAGCTGGTCCTGGGGCCGTTCCAGGGCAAGGTCGCCTGTATCCGGATCGCGATGGGCAAGGGCGTGTGCGGCACTGCGGCGGCGGAGCGGACGACGCAGCTGGTCGAGGACGTCCATGCGTTTCCCGGGCATATCGCTTGTGACGCGGCGAGCCGGTCCGAGCTCGTCGTGCCGGTCGTCAGCGACGGGCGGTTGATCGGCGTGCTCGATCTCGACAGCCCCGAGCCGGCACGGTTCGATGCCGAGGATGCGGCCGGGTGCGAAGCGCTGGTCGCGTTGCTGGCGTCGCGGATCGGCTGACGCCCCGACCTGACGCCTGCTCCGAATCGGGACCGGGTTGCGGCTGGCCGTGCCAGGGCGGCTTTGGTACGCATTGCATCAGCATAGGACGCGGCCCTGAAGCGTGCGGTGCGTCAGGGGAGAAGATGTCATGCGCATGAAGGTGATCGTCGGTCTCGCACTGATCATGGCGGTGGCGGGCACGACGGCCGAGGCGCAGCGGCGTCCGGACGGGGCATCGCGGCCCGGTGCGACTTATCCCGTTCCTGCCCGCAGCGCGGTCAGCGTAAGCCCGGAGCCCGCCGCGTCCAGCGACGCGCGCCGGGGCAGCAGCGTCGATGGTCGCTGGTCGGCCGGGGCGAACGCGCCGGGCGGCTGGAGCGGCTATCGTCGGCCGTACCGCGGCTGGGCGCTGCCGGCCTATTGGGTCGCGCCGCGGTTCGGGATTGTCGACTGGCGCGGTTATGGGTTGGCACCGCCGCCGGCGGGCTATCGCTGGACGCGCTATTATGACGATGCCGTGCTGATCGATGCGCGGGGATCGATCTTCGATACGCGTGCCGGAGCCGAATGGGACGGCGCCAATGGAGGCGATGCCGCTCCGCGCTATGACGTGCAAAGCTTTGACGGCCGGGCGGACGACCGGGTCTATGCCCGCCGCCAGCCGCGGCCGGTATCGCGGCGGACCTATGTGACGACGCGCGTCGAGGCGGCGCCGGACTTTGCGGGGGCCGCCTATCGCGACCAGCCATTGCCGCCCGTCCAGCAGCGTGGCGGGACATGGGTGTCGCCCGACGGGATGACCACCGTGACGACCACCGGCGGCGGCTATCCCGGCAGCGACGCCTATGCCGGCGACGGGACGACGACGGTCACCGTCCAGTCGGTGCCGGTCACGACGACGACGACGACGACCGAATATATCACCGAACCCGTAACCTATCGGCGGACGACCCCGCGTCGCGGACCGGGCCGGACGCGGGGCGGCACCCTGGGGTCGGCGCGATAGCGCTCAGCGGCGGCGTTCGCGGCCCGCGAAACTGACGACACTCTCGCTGCCATCCGCGCCGAGTGCGGACACGCCGACGAAATGGTCGTCGACCGGAGTCTGGGCGAGCAGCGTCTCGGTGCCGTTCACGTCGCGCACGTCCTTCCAGTCCTGCGTGTCGTTGCGCCGCCAGCGGACGCGGTAGCCTGCCGCACCGGGCACCGCGGCCCATTTGACCTGGGTGTCGCGCGACAGGGCACCCGCGATCGACACGTCTCCCGGTGCCGCGGGCGCGGCGGCGAGGCGGGCGAGCGTGGCGATGTTGATCGCGGTCACCTTGGCCAGATAGGGGAAGTCCATCCCGGCGATCGTGTCGCCATAGTCGACCCCGTTTTCGGTGCGCAGGTCCTGGTGCTGGCGATCCCAATTCTCCGCCGCGACCGAGAAGCGGACGGCGGGATAGCCGAGCTTCAGAAAGGGTTCGTGATCGCCGCCGCGGCCGAACCGGTCGGGGCGACGGTCGAGCATCACGTCGAGCCCGCCGGGAATCGTGCCCGCGACGCCGTCGATCGTCTTGGCGAGCGCGCGGCTGGGGCCATCGTCCTCGCCACCCTCCGCGCGACGACCGATCTGCGCGGCAAGGTCTTCGGATGCGCGAATGCCCTCGGAAAAGACGCGGACGCTCGACGCCATGCGGACGCCGCCCTGGCCGATCGTGTTGCCGACAATGTCGTTGTTGAGCATCGCGGTGACGGTCCAGCCGCGCGCCTTGGCGGTGTCGGCGAGCAGCTCGGCGCCCCACAGCCCCTGTTCCTCACCCGAAAACACCGCATAGACGATGGTCGCGTCGAACTGCCGCTTTGACAGCGCGCGGGCGGCTTCGAGCACCAGCGCGACGCCCGAGGCATTGTCGTTCGCGCCCGGCGCGTCGCTTGTCACGTTCATGACGTCGGTCACACGGCTGTCGATATGCGCGCCGACGATCACGACGCGATTCGGGTCGCGCCCCTTCTGGATGCCCAGCACGTCCTCGACATAGACGCCGGTCGGTGCGCGCGGACCCGACACGGTGCGGCCGATCCGCTCGACGGTGACGCAGCCGCCACAGGCGCGGCCGATCTCGGTGAAGCGCGCCGCAGCCCAGTTGCGGGCGGCACCGATGCCGCGCTTCGGATCGGTGGTGGTCGATGCGGTGTGGCGCGTGCCGAACCCGACCATCGCGGTCACATCGGCCTTGAGGCGGGTGGCGGAGGGCGCGGGAAGCGCGGCGGCGGCTGCGGCGAGCAGCGGAAGGGCGAGGATCGGCATCGGCGTCACCGTGGCGGCTTCGGCCGGGGAGCTCAAGCGGGGAGTGTTGGATTCGCTCGGTTTAGCCCGTCATTCCCAGCCGACGTCATCACCCACCTCCGTCATCCTGACGAAAGTCAGGATCCAGGGTTCCGAGGGCGGCGCCTGTGGCTCTGGATCCTGACTTTCGTCAGGATGACGGGGGGGCGGCAAGAAGCCGCCGTCAGCTCAGCCGGTCGATCGCCTCGCTGGTCAGCGACCCCGGGATGATCATGACCGGCACGGGCAGCGCACCCGCATCGGTGCCGGAGAAATGCGCGATCAGCGCACCCGGCGCACCGCTCGCCGCGGCGCCGAGCACCAGCGCGGCGATATTGGGGTTGGCGGCGATCATCTCGCGGATGATCTTGGGGCCTTCGCCCTCGCGCACGGTGATCGACGGGCGCAGATCCGATTCCTCGATCAGCGTGCCGGCCGCGGCCGCGACGAGGCCCTCGGCATGCAGCCGCGCCTCTTCCTCGATCGTTGCCTGGACACCGCCGAACGCGATGAATTCCTGCGGCGGAATCAGCGTGAGGATCTCGACGCCGCCGCCGGTCTTCACCGCGCGCCGCGCCGCAAAGCGCAACGCGATACCCGCCTCGGGCGACTCGTCGATGACCACCAGATAGACACGCATCATATTCCCCTGTTTATCGGGCTTAGGTGCCGTGCAGATGCGGTTCGCGCAAGGGGAAGGCGGCTTCGCGGGGTTGACCCGGGCGGGCGAGGGCGCGAGTAGGCATGCCGTTACGTAACGCCCTGGGGACCTCCATGTCGATCGAGATCAAAATGCCTGCCCTGTCGCCGACCATGGAGGAGGGCACCCTCGCCAAATGGCTGGTGAAGGAAGGCGATACGGTGAAGTCCGGCGACATCATGGCCGAGATCGAGACCGACAAGGCGACGATGGAATTCGAAGCGGTCGACGAAGGCGTGATCGCCAAGATCCTGGTGGCCGAGGCGACCGACAATGTGAAGGTCGGCACCGTCATCGCGATCCTGGCCGAGGAAGGCGAGGATGCGTCCTCGGTTTCCGCGCCGACCAAGAGCGAGACGCCCGTCCCCGCGGCCAAGGAATCGGAGGCCAAGCCCGATCCCATGGATCCCAACGACACGGGCAGCGAGGCCAAGCCCGTCGCCCGGACCGAGACGTCGGCCGAGGATCATGGTCGTCCCGCCGATGCGGGCGCCGCGTCGGAGTCCAAGCCTGAATCCAAGCCCGAGTCGAAGCCCGCCAGCGGTGACCGTGTGAAGGCGAGCCCGCTCGCCCGCCGCCTCGCCGCCGACAAGGGGATCGACCTTGGTTCGGTGTCGGGTTCGGGGCCTAAGGGTCGCATCGTCAAGGCTGATGTCGACAGCGCGAAGCCCGGGGCCGCACCTGCCGCCGCGACCGAAGCCGCCGCACCGGCCGCCTCCGCTGCCGCGCCAGCACCCGCGGCCAAGCCTGCCGTAGTGCCGGATATCCCGCACGAGTCGACCAAGCTCAGCAACGTGCGCAAGACGATCGCGCGCCGCCTTACCGAGTCGAAGCAGACCGTTCCGCACATCTACCTGACCGTGGACGTGCGTCTCGACGCGCTGCTCAAACTGCGCGGCGAGCTGAACAAGAGCCTCGAAGCGCGCGGCGTGAAGCTCTCGGTCAACGATCTGCTGATCAAGGCGCAGGCCGTCGCGCTGATGCAGGTCCCGACCTGCAACGTGATGTTCACGCCCGACCAGCTGATCAGCTTCCAGCGCGCCGACATCTCGGTCGCGGTGAGCACGCCCTCGGGTCTGATCACGCCGATCATCGTTGGTGCGGACACCGCCTCGCTGTCGTCGATCTCGACTCAGATGAAGGACCTTGCTGCCCGCGCCCGCGACGGCAAGCTGAAGCCCGAGGAATATCAGGGCGGTACCGCCTCGATCAGCAACATGGGCATGTTCGGCATCACGCAGTTCGATGCAGTTATCAACCCGCCCCAGGCTATGATCCTCGCGATCGGTGCGGGCGAGAAGCGTCCCTATGTGATCGGCGACGAGCTCACCGTGGCGACCGTGATGTCGGCGACCGGCAGCTTCGACCACCGCGCGATCGACGGCGCGGACGGCGCGCAGTTCATGAAGGCGTTCAAGCAGCTCGTTGAAAACCCGCTGGGCATGCTGGCGTAAGACCGTGACCGCTGTGGCCCCTCTCCCGTTCGCCCTGAGCGAAGTCGAAGGGCATGAGTCCCATGTGCCTCGACTTCGCTCGGCACGAACGGGGTTGGACCGGCGCGCGTCATGACCAGGACGCTCATCGAGATCCTGCATATCCTCGTCGGGCTCGGCGTCGCGGTCGCGATCACCTGGGCGGCGGCCTGGTCCTATCCGCTCGGGCAGGACGTGATCTGGTGGTGCGGGGCGGCGGCGATGGTCGTGACCGTGATCATGGGGATCGGGCCGCTGCGGCAGGCCCGCATCCTCGACCGACAGACCAGCAGGAGCCACGCGTGACCGACCTGCCCCCCGACAAGGCGCCGACGATCCGCGTCACCGCGATGCCCGCTGATGCGAACCCTTACGGCGACATCTTCGGCGGATGGCTGATGGGGCAGATGGATCTGGCCGCCGGTTCGGTCGCCTCGCGCCGCAGCGGCGGGCGTGCGGTGACCATTGCGGCGGACGCCATGAAATTCCACATGCCCGTCGTCGTCGGCGACGAGGTGTCGGTCTATGCCGAGCTGATCGCGGTCGGCCGCACGTCGATGACGATCGAGGTCGAGGCATGGCGCCGCGCGCGGCACAGCAACGACAGCTGCAAGGTGACACAGGCGCGCTTCATCTTCGTCGCGGTCGGCGACGACCGCAAACCGCGGCCCGTGCCGCCCGCTTCCAACTGATTCACTTGAAGGACTCTCCACGTGGCTGACACCTATGATCTGGTCATCCTTGGTTCGGGCCCCGGCGGCTATGTCGCGGCAATCCGCGCGAGCCAGCTCGGCCTCAAGGTCGCGATCGTCGAGCGCGAGCGCCTGGGCGGCATCTGCCTCAACTGGGGCTGCATCCCGACCAAGGCGCTGCTGCGCACGTCGGAAATCTATCATTACATGCAGAATGCCGAGAGCTATGGTCTGAAGGCGGACAATGTCGGCTTCGACCTCGCCAAGGTCGTCGACCGCAGCCGCAAGGTTGCGGGCCAGCTGAACGCGGGCGTGAAGGGCCTGATGAAGAAGAACAAGGTGACCGTCGTCGAAGGCGTCGGCACCGTGACCGCAAAGGGCAAGCTGAGCGTCAAGCAGGGCGACAAGACCGTCGAGCTCGATGCGAAGAACATCATCGTCGCCACCGGCGCGCGCGCACGCGACCTGCCATTCGCCAAGGCCGACGGGAAGACGATCTGGACCTATCGTCACGCGATGGTGCCGACCGAGATGCCGACCAAGCTGCTGGTCATCGGATCGGGCGCGATCGGTGTCGAGTTCGCCAGCTTCTACAACGACATGGGCGCCGATGTGACGATCGTCGAGATGCTCCCGCGGATCCTGCCGGTCGAGGACGAGGAGGTCTCCGCGTTCATGGACAAGGCGCTGACCAAGCAGGGGATAAAGCTCCTGACCGGCACCGGCCTCGAAGGCCTGGCGCCATCGGGCAACGGCGTCACCGCGAAGATCAAGCACAAGGACGGCAAGGTCGTCGAGGAGACGTTCAGCCACGCGATCGTCGCGATCGGCATCGTCCCCAACACCGAGAATATCGGGCTGGAAGCGCTCGGCGTCGAGACCGACCGCGGGCACATCAAGACCGACGGCTATGGTCGCACCAATGTCGACGGCATCTGGGCGATCGGCGACGTCACCGGCGCGCCGTGGCTCGCGCACAAGGCCAGCCATGAGGGCATCATCGCGGTCGAGAAGATCGCGGGCGGGTCGCCGCACCAGATGAACAAGGCCAACATCCCCGGCTGCACCTATTCGCGCCCGCAGGTCGCGAGCGTCGGCATGACCGAGGCGAAGGCCAAGGAAGCCGGCTATGAGCTGAAGGTCGGCAAATTCCCGTTCATCGGCAACGGCAAGGCGATCGCGCTCGGCGAGGCCGAGGGTTTCGTGAAAACGGTGTTCGACGCGAAGACCGGCGAGCTGCTCGGCGCGCACATGGTCGGCGCGGAAGTCACCGAGCTGATCCAGGGCTATGTCGTCGCACGCCAGCTCGAGACGACCGAGGCCGAGCTGATGGAAACCGTGTTCGCGCACCCGACGCTCAGCGAGATGATGCACGAGAGCGTGCTGGGCGCCTACGGCCGCTCGATCCACTACTGAGCCCGACCGCGTGACGTCACCCCCGCTTCGGCGCGGCGGGTGGCGGCACCGTTTACGATGCGGCGCGCGATCAGACCGATCGTGCGCCGTTTTGCCGTCGCCACGAAGCGATGGGCGTCCCGACCAAAATGGACCAATGAATCGACTTGCCGTTTATCGATAGGCCCCATATCGTTTTGCAATATGCAGGCGGGGGCGGCGATGAGCAGGGATCGGGTTCTTTGGGGGGCGACGGGGCTGCTTCGGCTGATGCTCGTCCTCAATATCGTCTGCGCCGCGGTGTTCGCGCTGGCGTTGCTGCTGTCCTGGCCGATGCAGGACATGCTGAGCGCGCGGCTGGCGCATAAATACGGCGCGATGCTCGATCTGGACCAGGCGGTGCTGGCGATCCGCATGATGCTGTTCGTCGGCATCGCCGGGGGCGTCGCGCTGCATCCGATCTTCTCGAATCTGCTCCGCATCGTTGCGACCGTCGAGGCGGGGGATCCGTTCGTCGACGACAATGCCACGCGGCTCGCGCGGATTGGCTGGGCGCTGCTGGCGCTGCAATGCCTCGATCTCGCCTTTGGCGGCGTGGTCCGCTGGATCTCGCTGCTCAAGCTCGACGTGACCGGATGGACGCCGTCGCTGGGCGGGTGGATCGCGGTCGTGATGATCTTCGTGCTTGCGCGCGTCTTCCGGATCGGCGCGCGGATGCGCGACGACCTGGCGATGACGGTCTGATGCCGGTCGCGGTCAGCCTGGACGCCATGCTGCATGCGCGGCGGATGACGCTGACCGAGTTGTCGGAGGCGGTCGGCATCACGCTCGCCAATCTGTCGATCCTGAAGACGGGGAAGGCCAAGGCGATCCGCTTCACGACGCTGGAGGCGATCTGCCGCGTGCTCGACTGCCAGCCGGGCGACCTGCTGCGGGTCGTCGACGAGGATGAACGGGGCGAAGACGGAATTTAAACGGGGGGATGGTCCGATGGACGCACTGGTTCTGGACGGGGTGACGAAACGGTTCGGCGAGCGGACCGCGGTTGACGCGCTGAGTTTTGCGGTACGGCCGGGGGAGATCTTCGGCTTTCTCGGCGGGAATGGCGCGGGCAAGACGACGTCGCTGCGGATGGTGCTCGATATCGTGCGGCCGACGGCGGGACGGATCTCGGTACTCGGCTGTCCGCCCGGGCGCGAGAATGCCGCCGATCTGGGCTTCATGCCCGAGGAGCGCGGGCTGTACCGCGGGATGACCGCGATCGACACCGTCACCTATTTCGGGCGGCTGAAGGGCATGTCGGCGGCCGCGGCGCGCGCGAAGGGCCATGCGCTGCTCGACCGGTTCGGCCTTGCGGCATCCGCCAAGATGCAGATCGACAAGCTGTCCAAGGGTATGGCGCAGAAGGTCCAGCTCGCTGCGACGCTGGTCAACGGCCCGAAACTGCTGCTGCTCGACGAACCCTTTTCCGGCCTCGACCCGGTGAACCAGGGGCTGCTGGAACATGAGATCCTGGAGGCCGCGAGGGGCGGGGCGACCGTGGTGTTCTCGACGCATGTGATGCAGCATGCCGAGCGGCTGTGCGACCGGCTGTTGCTGCTGTCGCAAGGGCGCAAGGTGTTCGAGGGTACGCAGGCAGAGGCCCGCGGGCGGTTGCCGGCCCGCCTGACGATCGTCGCGCGCGATACGCCGATGCGGTGTCCCGGCGTCGAGCGCGCGGAGCCCGGCGCGGCCGACGCACAGGGCTGGCGCGACTATGACGTGACGCTGGCCGAGGGGATCGATCCTGCCGACGTGCTGCAATGCCTGACCGAGCAAGGCGTGACGCTGCGGCGGTTCGACCAGCACCGCGTCAGCCTGCACGACGTCTTTCTCCATCTTGTCGGCAGCCCTCCAGCCGGGCCTGCCGACCCGGCTATGGCGGAGCATGCAGCATGACCCACAATATCCTTCTCGTCGCGATGCGCGAGTTCCGACAGATCACGGGCATGCGCAGCTTCTGGCTGACGCTGCTGATCCTGCCGCTGGCACTGGCGGTCGGGCCGATCGCGAGCCGCCTGACGCAGTCCGAAAAGACCCAGCGCGTCATGCTGATCGATGCCGATGGCCGTGCCGCGGCGGCGATCCGCGCGCGGCTCGATACCGATCACCAGCGGCGGGTCCTGACCGCGCTGTCGCGTTACGCGCAGCGATACGGGCTCGATCGCGCCGATCCGGGCGCGCTGTGGGCGCAGCATGACCGGCTGTTCGGTGATGCCGACGTCGCGACGTTCGCCAAGGCGGGCGGCCTGCCTGCCGCGCTGGCGGCGATGCGGCCGGCGACGACCTCGGAAACGCCGAAGTTCGACGCGCCCGACGCCGATTTCGTGGTCCTGCCGACGCCGCCCGCCATCGCGCGCGCGGCGCCCGGCGCGCTCGATGCGCAGCTCAAGCCGCTGCTCCAGCCGCGCGAGTTCGGCGACAAGACGGCCAGCCCGCTCGACTATGCAGTCTATATCCCGCGCGGCTTCGGCGTGCAGACCGCCGACGTGCGACTGTGGTCGAGCGAGCAGCCCGGCGCGAATTTCGTCCAGCCCTTGCAGACCGTGCTCACGCAGGACCTGCGCACCGGCTATCTCGAGTCGACCGGGCTTGCGCGCGATCAGGCGCGTACCGCGACCAGTCTGGTCCCGGCGATCGCGGTCTCGACCCCGGCGCCTGGGGGCGGGCGCGAACGGATGCTCGTGCGATCGGTGGTGCCGTTGCTCAGCGCCTATATCCTGCTGATGTCACTGCTGTTGTCAGGCAACTGGATCCTCCAGGGGCTGGTCGAGGAGCGGTCGAACAAGCTGATCGAGACGGTGCTCGCCTGCATCAGCCCCGACGAGCTGCTCTATGGCAAGCTCGCGGGGACGGTCGCGGTCGGGCTGACGATGGTCCTGGTCTGGGGGCTTTGCGCGACCGGTGCCGCGGTGGCGACGCAAGGGGCGGTGGGCGCGTTCCTGCACGTCGCACTCGCGCCGCTCGCCTCGCCCTGGATCATCCTGGTGATGCTGTACTTCTTCCTCGCAGGCTATCTGATGGTGTCGATGATCCTGCTGGCGATCGGCGCGATGAGCGATTCGATGCGTGATGCGCAGAGCTATCTGACGCCCGTGCTGCTGGTCATCGCGATGCCGTTCACGGTCGTCGCGCAAGGCGTCCTGTCGAACAGCGGCGCGACCGCGATCAAGATACTGACCTGGATCCCGATCTACACGCCGTTCACGATGCTGGCGCGGCTCGGCAGCGGGGTTTCGACCATGGAGATCGTCGGCAGCGGCGCGCTGCTGGCGGTGTTCATCGGCATCGAGTTCGTCTTGCTCGCGCGCGTATTTCGCGCCAGCCTGCTCAATGCGGGGCAGAAGCCCAACCTCGCCGCACTGGCCCGGTTGATGCAGCGTACGCCCGCCTGACGCATGCGTACCGTTCATATCATTTCGGGGATCCAACCCCGGTTTTCTGGAGGAGCTATGATGCCGTTCAATCGTATTTCGCGTCTGTCGCTGGGGGTGGCGCTGCTTGCCCTGTCCGCACCTGGTCTGGCCCAGACCGGCACACCGGCCGGCGCACGCTATGGCAGCTTCGGGATCGACCTGACCGCTGCCGACAAGGCCGTGAAGCCTGGTGACGATTTCTGGACGCACGCCAATGGCGCCTGGGACAAGCGCACCACCATTGCACCGGATCGCACGTCTGCGGGCGGCAGCGTGATCCTGGCGGATCAGGCCGAGCAGCAGGTCCGCGCGATTCTCGACGATGCCGCGCGCGATCCCGCCGCGGTCGGCGCCGGGGCGAAGCAGTTCGGTGATCTCTATGCGAGTTTCATGGACGAGGCCGCGATCGAGCGCGCCGGCGCCGCACCGCTCAAGCCCTATTTCGCCAAGATCGACGCCGCGACCGACAAGCAGAAGCTCCAGACCTTGTTCTCGACGGTCGGCTATGCGTCGCCGGTCGAGGTCGGGCAGCTGCCCGATCCCGCCGATCCGAAGCGCTACGCGGTGGCCGCAGGGCAGGGGTCGCTCGGCATGGGCGGCCGCGACTATTATCTCGAGCAGGGCGCCAAATACGACACCTTCCGCACGGCGTATCGCGCCTATGTCGAGAAGATGCTTACGCTGTCGGGGGTGACGGATGCGTCGGCCAGGGCGGACCGGATCGTCGCGCTCGAAACCGCGATGGCCAAGGTCCAGTGGTCGCCGGTCCAGTCGCGCGACCTGCAGGCGATGCTGAAGCCGATGGATGCGGCGGGCCGCAAGGCGCTGGCCCCCGATTTCGACTGGCCGCTGCTGCTGTCGACCGCGGGCTATGCCCAATTCCCGGTCGTCTACATGACCAACTCAACCGCGCTGACCGAGCTCGGCAAGATCTTTGCCGCGACGCCCGTGTCGACGTGGCAGGACTGGATGAAGTTCCGCCTCGCCTCGGCAAGCGCCGGTGCGCTGCCCAAGGCGTTCGATCAGGCGACGTTCGATTTCTACGGCAAGACGCTGGCCGATCAGCCGGAGCAACGCGCGCGGTGGAAGCGCGGCATCGCGCTGGTCAACGGCACCATGGGTGAGGCCGTCGGCGAAGTCTATGTGAAGCGGCATTACCCGCCCGAGAGCGAAGCGAAGATGGGCGAGCTGATCGCCAACCTGCGCGCGGCGTACAAGGAGCGCATCACCGCGAACAGCTGGATGGATGGCGCGACCAAGACCCAGGCGCTGGCCAAGCTCGCCGCGTTCGATCCGCGGATCGGCCATCCGGTCAAATATATCGACTATTCATCGCTCAACGTCGTCCGCGGCGATCCGGTCGGCAATGCGATGCGTGCGGGCGAATTCCAGCATCAGCTCGACCTCTCGCGGCTCGGCAAGCCCGTCGATCGCACGCTCTGGGGCATGACGCCGCAGACGGTGAACGCCTATTACGACCCGCTCAATAACCAGATCACCTTCCCCGCGGCGATCCTGCAGCCACCCTATTTCGATCCCAAGGCGGATGCGGCGGTCAATTACGGCGCGATCGGCGCGATCATCGGGCATGAGATGGGGCATGGTTTCGACGACCAGGGCAGCCAGTTCAGCGCGACGGGCAAGTTCGAGAATTGGTGGACGCCGGCGGCTCGCACCGCCTTCACGCAGCGCACCGCTGCGCTGTCGAAGCAGTTTGATGCCTATGAGCCGATCCCGGGTGTCCGCGTGAAGGGTGCGTTGACGCTGGGCGAGAATATTGGCGATCTGGGCGGCGTCGAGACTGCCTACGCCGCGTATCAGAAGTACCAGGCGGAGCATGGCAAGGCGCCCGTGATCGACGGGCTGACCGGCGACCAGCGCTTCTTCCTCGCTTATGCGCAAGCGTGGCAGGCGAAGCTGCGTGAGGGCGCAGCGCGCGCGCGGCTGCTCACCGATCCGCACTCGCCGCCCTTCTACCGCGTCAACGGGATCGTCCGTAACGTCGATGCCTGG
The DNA here is from genome assembly GCF_017876865.1 of Sphingomonas sp. PvP018. NCBI lineage: Bacteria > Pseudomonadati > Pseudomonadota > Alphaproteobacteria > Sphingomonadales > Sphingomonadaceae > Sphingomonas > Sphingomonas sp. PvP018. The sequence continues at coordinate 3,407,508 of NZ_JAGIOU010000001.1, forward strand.
TATATGGCGTTCGGGGTCAAGCCCGGTGACGCGCTGTATCTAGCGCCCGGCGACCGCGTCCATATCTGGTGACATCTCGCGGGGCGTGTGGCCAGCCACACGCCCCGATTGTCTTGTGCGCACCACGCGCGACCCGGCCGTGATATCGCTATCCGAGATAGCGGCCGACTGCGACCCGAAGGCCGTTGCGCCCGACGAGGCCAGTGGATACGGGACCGGGCATGCCTGACGGGCCGGCGGGCGCTCAGCAACAAAGGTAAGCACTCGTGTCGCAACAGTCGGCTCGCAGCTACCGGTTTGCTTAAATTTAACAAAATCAATTTATGATTTGATTGCTTTCGTTTAAGTCTCACATCCTCGCTTTGTCTCTATTGTCTTCTAAATCAGATCAGCCTAACGGCGGTAGCGGTAGCATTCGTTTACAGATGCGCCGTTGCTGATGTGGTGCGTCTGATGCGCTGCGGCATGGGGAGGGGTTATGAAGGCGGTCGTTCTGAATTCGGGGCCACGTGGGCGTGTAGCGATCGCGATGCGGGTCGGTGTGTCGCTTGCGGCGCTGCTGGCAGCAGGCGCGGGCAGCGCTGCATGGGCGCAGGCGGAAACGCAGACCGTGTCGCCCGACACGACCCAGGCCGCGACGCCGGGACAGGAGGTCGGTCAACCCGCGGCCGATGCGGCCGGGGACGGTGATATCGTCATCACCGGCCGTCGCGCCGCGCTCGAGGCTGCCGACGAGCGCAAGCGTCGCAGCGAGACGATCGTCGACTCGGTCGTCGCCGATGATGCCGGCAAGCTGCCCGACAACTCGATCACCGAAGTCCTGCAGCGCGTCTCGGGCGTCTCGATCGTCCGTTTTGCCGCACTCGGCGATCCCGACCATTATTCGGTGCAGGGGTCGGGCGTTCAGGTCCGTGGCCTGACGGGCGTCGCGTCACGCCTGAACGGCCGCGAGATCTTCAGCGCGAACAACGGCCGCGCAATCCTGTGGAGCGACGTCACGCCCGAACTGATGGCGGCGGTCGACGTCTACAAGGCATCGACGGCCGACCTGATCGAGGGCGGCACCGGCGGCCAGATCGACCTGCGCACAAAGATGCCGTTCGACTTCAACGGCAAGTTCCACATTGCTGGCACCGGCGAACTCGCGCTCGGCGACATGGCGAACAAGGCGGATCCGTCGGGGTCGGTGCTGATCACCGATTCGTTCGATACGCCGATCGGCCGGATCGGCCTGCTCGGCGACGTCGCGTTCAGCCAGTTCAGCTCGCTGTCGCAGTTCATCCGCGTCAGCCCGTATTTCAAGACCAAGCTCAGCGATGGCAACGAGCGGTACGTCCCCAGCGGCTTCGCCTATGGCGACGAGGCGTTTCAGTACAAGCGCTACGGCATCTATGGCGCGGCGCAGTGGCAGCCGGCCGAATCGCTGACCTTCACCGGCAGCTTCTTCCAGTCGCGCTACAAGAGCCAGTCGAGCGATTACGGCACGCAGCTGGATTCGCAGACTCTGGCGGTCGATCCGGCGAGCAGCTCGTTCGACAGCAACGGCCTGCTCACCAAGACGAGCGCGCTGTTCAACCGCGACACGGCGACGTTTGCCCCGACGGGTGGGGCGGTCAACAGCAGCGGCAACAAGGGGTTCGTCGAGAGCAACACGCGGACGCGCGATTATTCGCTGTCGTTCGTCTGGGCGCCGACAGACAGCCATGTGTCGCTGAAGGGATCGCTGCAGCGCGTCGATTCGCGGCAGATCTATGATCGCCTCGACATCTTCCGCGACGTCGGTTTCGGCCAGAGCTTCGGCATGGACCTGACGGGCGACCTGCCGCAGATCACCGTCAGTCCTGCGACGCAGGCGTCGTTCGCCGATCCGGCCAATTATTTCTGGACGGCGTCGATGCCGCACAACGAACGGAACAAGGGGCGGCTCGATTCAGGGCAGCTCGATGCCGAATATACGTTCGACAACAGCTTCTTCCGGTCGGTCAAGGTCGGCGGCCGCTATGCCAAGCGGACCGAGCGCGATCTGTCGAACGGCTATAACTGGACCGCGCTGGGTCGCGGCTGGAACGGTGATCCGCAGCTGACCTATGCCAATGCAGCGTCGGGCGACGTCGCCAGCCACGCATTCAAGGACTTCTTCCGCGGCAACACGACGCTGCCGGGCAACCTGATGTTCGCGTCGGAGGATCTGGCGTCGCGCTTCAACGAAAATCGCACCGGGCTGGTGACTGCACCGCCCGCCGGCTTCTGCGGCCCTGCGACCGTTGACGACGACAACAACCCCGCGACACCGAACGTGGCCAGCCCTCTCTATAGCAATTGCTCGTCCAAGGGGCAGCTCCCGGTCACCGGCTATGGCGGCCAGTTTAACCCCGACGGCACGCTGGCGATCCGCCCTGTCGGGTTCGTCCTGCCGGGCGATCAGGTCAACAATCGTACCGAGAATATCGCGGGCTATGCACTGCTCCGCTTCGGGCCCGAGGAAGGCGCACGCGGCATTTCCGGTAACGTCGGCGTGCGTGTCGTGCATATCGAGAATGAAGGCAGCGGGTTCATCCAGCAGAATGGCGGGACCGTCTTCATCCGCGACGGCGCGCAGGTGACGCTGGCGAACACGTTCCTCGCCCGCGGCGGCAAGGCGGACTTCACGCGCGTGCTGCCGTCGATCAATCTCGAATATTCGCCGACCGACCGGATCAAGGTTCGCGGCGGCTACAACATCACGATGGATCTGCCGAGCTTCAACGCACTGCGCGCATCGGGTTCGATCGGCGTCGCGACGACCCCCAGCCAGACACCCGGCGGGATCGGGACGTTCAACAACTTCACCGCGGACACGGGCAATCCGTTGCTGAAGCCGACGCTGTCGAACAATGTCGACCTCTCGCTCGAATATTACGGGCGGGCGGGCACGTCCTTCCATCTGGCCCCGTTCTACAAACGGCTGACCAACCTGCCGATCTATGCGCTGACCAGCCGGCAGGTCACGATCCAGTTCACCGACGGGACGACCGAGAATGTGGCGGCATCGGCGACCGACTATGTCAATTCGACCAAGGCGGCGACCGTCAAGGGCGTCGAGGCCGGTGGCCGCTTCTTCCTCGACATGCTGCCCGGTGCGCTTGCCGGGATCGGGTTCGAGGGCAACTACACCTTCATCAAGAGCAGCAATCCAGGCGATGTCTATCGCGACATCACCGGCGCCGCTCGCAACGACGCGCCGCTGGTCGGGTTGTCGAAGCACAATCTGAACGCGACGCTGCTGTACGAGCGCAGCCCGATCTCGTTGCGCGTCGCCTATTCCTGGCGCTCGCGCTATCTGCTGTCGACGAACAGCAACGGCACGAACGGCACCTATACCTATTACAGCGCGCCGGGTGTCGTGACCAATCAGGATGGCGGCCTCGATGCGTCGACGCAGATCGCCTTGCCGATCTATGGCGGCAATTATGGCTCGGTCGATGCGGGTGTGCGGTTCAAGGTGAACGACCAGTTCTCGTTCGGCGTGCAGGGGACCAACCTGACCGCCGCGACTCAGCGGACGCTGATGGGCGGCTATCCTGGCGGCAAGCTGGTCGGGCGCAGCTGGTTCCAGGCCGATCGCCGTATCAGCACTGGCATAAACCTCGCCTTCTGACGATGATGCGTCCCCTGTCGACGCGCTGTCGGCAGGGGACGGAGCGGAGCGCGTGATGCGGAAGAGGATCCTGATCGTTGGCGGCGGTACCGCCGGCTGGCTGACCGCGGGTTATCTGGCGAAACGGCTCGGCGCCGATCTGGCGGGCGGGGTCTCGATCACACTGGTCGAATCGCAGGACATCGGCATCCTCGGCGTGGGGGAAGGGACCTTCCCGACGATCCGGCGGACGTTGGCGACGATCGGCATCGACGAGGCCGAGCTGATCCGGCGATGCGGCGCGACGTTCAAGCAGGGGGCGAAGTTCGTCCATTGGCGCCACGCGCCCGGGCAGGGCCGCCCCGATCATTACTCACACCCGTTCCAGGTCGCCGATGCGAGCGACGGCCTCGACCTGCTGCCCTATTGGCTGCTGGGGCATGGCGGCGCGGAGAATTGGGACGAGGTCTCCAATCCGCAGAAAAAGGCCGCGGATGCGATGCGCGCGCCCAAGCTGGCGACCAACCCCGATTATGTCGGCCCGCTCAACTATGCGTTTCACTTCGATGCGGTGGCGCTCGCCGGGCTGTTGCGCGAGCATGCGGTCAGGAACGGTGTCCGGCATCTGACCGACACCGTCTCCGAGGTGCTGCTCGCGGAAGATGGTGCGATCGGCGGGGTGCGCACCGAGCGGAACGGGATACTCGACGCCGATCTCTATATCGATTGCACGGGCTTTCGCGCAGAGCTGATCGGCAAGGCGATGAAGGTGCCGTTCCGGTCGTGCCGCGACGTGCTGTTCTGCAACCGCGCGATCGCCGCGCAGCTGCCCTATGCAAAGCCCGGCGATCCGATCGCGTCCTATACGATTTCGACCGCGCAGGAGTCGGGCTGGATCTGGGACATCGGGCTCGATCGCAGGCGTGGCATCGGGCACGTCTACTCATCCGACCATAGCGACGACGAGACCGCCGAACGCGTGCTCCGCGGCTATCTGGGCGCGGGCGGCGACAAGGCCGAGGTGCGCCATTTCAAGTTCGATGCGGGGTACCGCGAGGTCAACTGGGTCAAGAACTGCGTCGCGGTGGGGTTGTCGAGCGGGTTTTTCGAGCCGCTCGAGGCAACGGGGATCGCCTTTGCAGAGGTTTCGGCGGGGATGATCGCGAACCTGTTCCCCTGGGGCGGCGACTACGAGACGTCGGCGCGCCAGTTCAACGCCAACATGCTGCGCCGCTACGAGCGCGCGCTCGATTTCATCAAGCTGCACTACTGCATTTCGGAACGGCGCGACACGGCGTTCTGGCGCGACAACGTGGCCGACGCCTCGATCCCCGACAGCCTGCTCGAGCTGCTCGACCGGTGGCGGTTCCGGCCACCCAACGAGCTCGACATCGACGGGCAGGTCGACATCTTCACCGACGCCAGCTGGCAATATGTCCTGTACGGCATGGGCTGGAAAACCGACCTGAGCGCAAAGGCCGGCGCGCTGCGCTATGCCGAGGATGCGCGGCGTGCGTTTGCCGAGGTCCGGCGTCAGGCCGACTATGCGGTCCGCAACCTGCCGTCGAACCGCGATCTGGTCGCCTATGCGCAGCACCATCATTTCGGTGCGCGAGCGGCGGCGTGACGGATCCCGGCCCGGCCCGCATCACCCGGATCGTCATCGTCGGCGGGGGAACGGCGGGATGGATGACCGCCGCCGCGATGGCGCGGCTGGTCGAGAGCGGCGTCGCGGTGACGCTGGTTGAATCCGAGGAGATCGGCACGGTCGGCGTCGGCGAGGCGACGATCCCCTCGCTGCTCGACTATAACCGGATGCTCGGCATCGACGAGGACGAGTTCGTCCGCGCGACGGGGGCGACGTTCAAGCTGGGGATCGAGTTTCGCGACTGGGGGCGGCTGGGCGACGCGTATTTCCATCCGTTCGGCACGCATGGCCGCGACGTCGAGGGGGTGGCTTTCCATCAGCTTTGGCTGCGTCAGGCCGGCCTCGCGCAACCCGGCATGCCGGGGCCTATCGGCGACTATTGCCTGTCCACGGTCGCGGCGCGCAATGAGCGTTTCACGCGACCATCGGCCAATCCGCAATCGGTCCTGTCGACGCTGTCCTATGCCTTCCACTTCGATGCCGCGCTCTATGCCAGATATCTGCGCGACCGTGCCGAGGCGGCGGGGGTGGTGCGGATCGAGGGGCGCGTGGTGGCGGTCGATCGGCGGGCCGGGACCGGCTTCATCGAAGCGGTCCGGCTCGCGGACGGGCGTGCGATCAACGGGGACCTGTTCATCGATTGCAGCGGGTTTCGATCGCTGCTGCTCGGCGACGCGATGGACGTCGGGTTTACGAGCTGGCAGCACTGGTTGCCATGCGATCGTGCCTGGGCGGTGCCGAGTGCGCCCCGCGATGCGCCGGCGCCGCATACGCGCGCGACCGCCGAAGCCGCCGGCTGGCGCTGGCGGATCCCGCTCCAGCACCGCGTCGGCAACGGCCATGTCTATGCCAGCGACCATGTCGACGACGAGACCGCGCTGCGCGTGCTGCTGGGCGGACTGGACGGCCCGCCGCTCGCCGATCCGCGCCAGTTGCGGTTCGTCGCGGGGCGGCGCGACCGGCTGTGGGAGCGCAATTGCGTCGCGATCGGGCTCGCCGGCGGCTTTCTCGAGCCGCTGGAATCGACGAGCATCCATCTGATCCAGTCGGGCATCGCGCGGCTGATGAGCCTGTTTCCCGATACCGGATTCAGCGCGGTCGAGATCGCCGAATATAACCGGCAGATGCTCAGGGAGTATGATCAGGTCCGCGACTTCATCATCCTTCACTACCATGCGACGACGCGGACGGATTCGGCGTTCTGGCGGCATTGCCAGAGCATGACGCTGCCGCCGTCGCTGCAGGCCAAGCTCGATCTCTGGGCGGGCCGGGCGCGGATCTTTCGCGAACAGGGCGAATTGTTCACCCCCGACAGCTGGATTGCGGTCCTGCTCGGGCAGGGCATCTGGCCGGCGTCGGTCGATCCGCTGACCGCGGGACTGCCGGTGGCGGAGAGCGCCCTGTTCCTCGACCATGTGCGGGAAATGGTCGCCAAGACCGCCGAGGCGATGCCGCGCCACGCCGACTTCATCGCCCGACATTGTGCGGCACCGCTGCGGACCGCGGCATGACGAGATCCGCACGCATCGGCGCCCTCTAAAAAGCTTATTTGTCGGACAAAGCTTGCCCTTCCGCCTGATCGCGCTACCATCATGGCAATTCGTATAAGAACGGGAGCGGGTATGCGGTGGGCGTCGAGCGCGGGAATGACTGCGTCAATAGTCGTAGCGTTGAGCACTCTGCCGGCTGCAGCGGCACCCGTTGCCCGTGGGGGCGAACGCCGCGTCGTCATCGATGCCGCCAAGGCGGCAGGTCCGGTCGATCGATCCTTCGACCTGTCGATCGGCTCGGATTTCCCGGGCACGCTGATCCGCAGCGACAGCCAGGCGCAGCTCAAGACCGCGGTCGACGAGCTCGGCTTCCGCTACATCCGCTTCCACGACATCTTCCACGATGTCCTCGGCACGGTGCGCAAGACGGATGCGGGGATCGTCTATGACTGGACGAAGATCGACCAGCTCTATGATGCGCTGCTGGCGAAGAAGATCCGGCCTTTCGTCGAGCTCGGCTTCACGCCCAATGCGATGCGGACGTCGGAGCAGACGATCTTCTACTGGAAGGGCAATACCTCGCATCCCGATCCGGCTTTGTGGCGCGGGCTGATCGATGCCTATGTCCGCCATGTTCGGCAGCGTTATGGCGCCGACGAGGTTCGCCGCTGGTATTTCGAGGTCTGGAACGAGCCCAATCTCGACGGGTTCTGGGAAAAGGCCGATCAGAAAGCCTATTTCGATCTCTATGCGGACACCGCGCGGACGATCAAGGCGATCGATCCGGCGTTGCGGGTCGGCGGGCCATCGACCGCGGGCGCGGCCTGGGTGCCCGAGCTGCTCGCCTTTACAAAGCGGAACGCCGTGCCGATCGATTTCGTGACGACACACACCTATGGCGTCGAGGGCGGATTCCTCGACGAGGAGGGCAAGCAGGACACCAAGCTGTCGGCGTCGCCCGACGCGGTGGTCGGCGACGTGCGCCGCGTTCGCGAGCAGATCGAGGCGTCGGCCTATCCGGGGCTGCCGCTCTACTTCACCGAATGGAGCACGAGCTACACGCCGCGCGACTTCGTCCACGACAGCTATATCAGCGCGCCGTACATCCTGACCAAGCTGAAGCAGTCGCGGGCCTATGCGCAGGGTATGAGCTACTGGACCTATACCGACCTGTTCGAGGAGCCGGGGCCGCCCCCGACGCCCTTTCATGGCGGGTTCGGGTTGATGAACCGCGAAGGTATCCGCAAGCCGGCCTGGTTCGCGTATAAATATCTGAACGCGTTGAAGGGCCGCGCGATACCCGTGGCGGATGACACGGTGCTCGCCGCCGCCGATGGTCAGCGGATCGCGGCCGTGGTCTGGGACTGGCAACAGCCGGTCCAGACGCTGAGCAACAAGCCCTTCTACACCCGGCAGGTGCCCGCGGTCGCGGCCCGGCCGATCGCGCTGACCTTCGATCACGTGCCCGCGGGGACGTACCGGCTGACCATCCGCCGGACCGGTTATCGCCGGAACGACCCGCTCTCGCTCTATATCGACATGGGCATGCCCGCGTCGCTCGATGCCGCGCAGCGCAAGGGGCTCGAGCAGGCCACGCAGGACCTGCCCGAACAGGCGCGGACCGTCCGGGTCGGTCGCAGCGGATCGACGCGCGTCACGGTACCGATGCGCAGCAACGACATCGCGCTCGTCACGCTGGAACCCGCAGGCACCGCGGGCATCGAACAATAATCGGGCAAAAGGGGAGAAGACATGGCGGGATTTAGCAAGCGCGACGTGCTGGCCGCACCGCTGCTCGGCGCCTTGGGGGTCGGCGCGGCGCGGCTGGGGGCTGCGGCGGCTCCGGCAGGCGCAGCACGCGGCGGCCCGGCAATCCCCGCGGGACGCTTCGATGCGTCGGTGGCCTCGCTCAAGACCTATCAGACGCCCGACTGGTTTCGTGACGCGAAGTTCGGGATCTGGGCGCATTGGGGCCCGCAGGCCGTACCCCGCCAAGGCGACTGGTACGCCCGCTTCATGTATGTCCCCGGCCACCCGCATTACGAGCATCATCTCAAGACCTACGGCCATCCGTCGGAGCACGGCTATAAGGACCTGCTGCCGTTATGGACCGCGGACCGGTTCGATCCGGACGCGCTGATGGACAAATATGCCGCCGCGGGCGCCAAATACTTCGTCTCGATGGCGGTGCATCACGACAATTTCGACCTCTGGCGTTCCAAGCATCAGCGCTGGAATGCGGTGGCGATGGGGCCGAAGCGCGACGTGGTGGGGGAATGGAAGGCCGCGGCCACCCGGCGCGGGTTGCGCTTCGGCGTGTCCGAACATCTCGCTGCGAGCTATACCTGGTGGTATCCGAACCAGATGTACGATCAGTTCTGGCCGAAGCTCGGGCTGGACTATGACGGTGCCGATCCCGCCAACGCGGATCTCTATCACGGCAATCGTAACGAGCCCTACCGCAACACGCCGGCCTCCTGGTACACCACGAACGCCGCCTATCAGCGGCACTGGTTCGACCGGATCGTCGATCTGGTCGACAACTATCAGCCCGACCTGCTCTACTCGGATGGCGGGCTGCCGTTCGGGGCCGTAGGCCGCGCCCTTGTCGCGCATCTCTACAATGGCAGCATCGCGCGGCGCGGCCGGCTCGACGCGGTCTATACCTGCAAGAATTCGGGGTCGGGGGAATTCCATCGCGAGGCGTCGGTCGAGGATGTCGAGCGCGGGGTGCTCAAGGGCATCAACGCGCTGCCGTGGCAGACCGATACGTCGAATGGCGACTGGTTCTTCAATGACCGCCACCCCTACAAGACGACCAGCCAGATCGTCACGATGCTCGCCGATATTGTGAGCAAGAACGGCAACATGTTGCTCAACGTCGTGATGTACCCCGATGGCAGCCTGCCGCCGGAGTCGGAGACGTTGCTCGCCGAACTGGCGCCGTGGATGGCGGTCAACGCGCCGGCGATCCACGGCACGCGGCCCTGGAAGATCTTCGGAGAGGGGCCGACCGAAACCGCCGCGGGCATGTTCTCGGAAAAAGCGGATTACACGCCGCGCGATATCCGGTTCACGACCAAGAAGGACCAACTGTTCGCGATCACGCTCGGGGAGCCTGCGGGGACCGTGGCGATCGCCGCGCTGGCGCTTGGCAACCCGAACGAGCCGCGCGCGGTGCGGGCGGTCCGCCTGCTCGGCCATCGCGGGCCGATCCGCTTTCGTCAGACCGGGCAGGCGCTGGTGATCGACGTGCCCGCGACACTCCCGACCCGCCACGCCAGCGCGTTCCGGATCGACTTTGCCTGAGCGTCAGGTCCCCGCGTCACCAATCCACCCATTCGCCAGCTTGGCCCAGTACCGGCGCCCCCAGACGGGGGCCACCGCTTCGATAAGGACGACCATCTCCATGTTACGCCGCCGCGCGCAATCCATTGCCCTGATGTTGACCCTTGCAACGGCGGCGCCGGCGCTGCTCGCGGCCCCAGCGGGTGCGCAGAGCGCCGCCGGCCATCCCGGCTGGCCCGGCAAGGGGCAGCTGTTCGTCGGCACCTGTTATCAGCCCGTCGACCGCAGCCCGGCGCAGATCACCAGCGATATCGCGGTGATGAAGGCGGCCGGGTTCAACATGGTCCGGATGGGGGATCTGGCCTGGGACTATTTCGAACCCGAAGAGGGGCGGTTCACCTTCGAGCGCTTCGACGATGTGCTGCGTCAGATGCAGGCGGCGGGCATCCGGGTCATCGTCGACATTCCGGGCCAGCCGGCACCGATCTGGCTGCACAAGCGCTATCCCGGCGTCGATATCGTCACGCAGGACGGGGTGCGGGTCAACGCCGCCTCGCGCTACTGGGACAATATCAGCGACCCCGATTATCGCCGCCTCGCCGGTCGTCTCGCCGAACGGATGATGCAGCGTTATGCCAAGCATCCCGCGGTGATCGCGTTGGGCTATGACAATGAGATCGGCAATGGCCAGATGTCCTATTCGGCGGCGGACCGGGATCGGTTCGTCGTCTGGCTGAAGCAGAAATACGGGACGGTCGATGCGCTCAACACCGCATGGGCGACGCAGCGCTGGTCCCGCCGGATCGGTGACTGGGATCATGTCGACCTGCCCTATGGCCGGGGTCCGGGGCCCAATGAGCGCTATCTCGACCTGCGCCGCTTCTGGTCGGACGACACGATCGGCGCGCTGAAGGACCTCGAATCCATCCGCAAGCGCTTTGCCCCGAACCTGCCGGTCGCGTCGAACTTCTGGCCGACCGCAGGGACCAAGGGGTTTGATTATCTTCGCTCCTGGGAAGATGTCTCGACCTATGGCGCGCAGGGATTCTATCCCGGCGACCCGCTCGGTGCGGGGTTCGAGGTCATGATGAACCGGGCCGGGCACCAGACGCCGGTCTGGTTCAACGAGTTCACCGCGGGTGGCGGGGGCTATTATGGCACGCCCGGGCGGTCGCGGATGTGGGCGTATTTCGGGCTGCTGCATTATGCACAGACGGTTCTCGCCTGGACCTTCAATTCTCATCTCGGCGGAGAGGAGCAGGCGTTGTTCGGGCTGGTCGACCATGACGACCGGCCGTCGTGGAAGGTGGGCGAATTCGCGCAGATCGCGCGCGAGTTCCGTCAGCTCCAGAAAATGGGTTTCCCCCGCTACGACCCGCCACAGGTCGCGGTGCATTATTCGTTCGACACGATGTGGTTGACCAGCCCGCCGCCGGGGCCGAACACCACACCCGAATATTTCAAGACCGACTACACGACGGCGGTGAAGGCGGCCTTTGCGCCGCTCTACCGGGACAATATCGACGCGGCGGTGATCGATATCGGCCACGACCCGATCGACAGCTACAAGCTCGTCATCGTGTCGAGCGCGTATCTGGTCGATGCGAAGATCGCGGCGGCGCTACGGGGTTACGTCGAGCGCGGCGGCACGGTCGTCATGACGGGCTATTCGGCGAAGGTGGATGCGACGGGGAAATGGTTCGGCACGCCCCTGCCGGGCGGCATGACCGACGTGTTCGGGCTGCGGACCAACGCCTTCTACCGGTCCGAACAGCCGCTGCGCGTCCGCTTCGAGGGCCGCGAACTTAGTGGCACCGACCCCTATTACGAGGTGCTCGAGCCGAGCACGGCAAAGGTCCTGGCGCGGTTCGAGAACACGCCCGACAAGAGCCCGGCGATCACCGTCAACACATTCGGCAAGGGGCAGGCGATCTATCTCGCGACCGCGGCGCAACCGGGGTTGATCGACCCGCTGATCCGGTCGCTCTACGCCAGGCTGAAGATCCGGACGGGACCGGCAACCCCCGACGGTGTGGTTGCGCGCACGGTCGAGGGGCGGACGCTCTACGTTAATACCACGCCCGGTGCGCTGAGCGTGGCGATGCCCGGCGCGAAGTCGGGTACGGCCCGCGACGTCCTCACGGGGCGGAAGCTGCCCGGCGCGCTCGACCTCGCGGGCTATGGCGTCGCCCTGGTCGAGTAAGGGGCGTCGCGCTGGGGGCTCGAGGCTGATGCTTCGAGCCCCCAGCGCGACAACACTCGTCAGGCAGGCTGGCCATTGCCGCCGGTCGACCCGAAGATCTGCCCGGTAGAATAGCTCAGCGACGGATCAGCCGCTGCGACATAGAGCGCGGCGATTTCGGCCGGCTGGCCCGCACGCGCCATCGGCGAATCGCCGCCGAAGCTGCGCAGCTTTTCAGGCGTGGCGCCGCCGCTGACCTGCAACGGCGTCCAAAACGGGCCCGGCGCGACCGCATTGACGCGGATACCGCGGCTGGCGACCTGCTTTGCCATGCTCTTGGTGAAGTTTAGCACCGCCGCGCGGGTGAGTGCATAATCGACGATGTCGGGCGACGGGTTGCCGGCCTGTTCCGACGAGGTGTTCACGATCACCGCGCCCGCACCCATCCGCTCGAGCGCAGCCTTGGTCAGCCAGAATGGCGCGTAAACATTGGTCTTCATCGTGTCGTCGAAATCCTGACTCGAAATATCGGCGATGCCCGGGCGGGTCTGCTGGCGCGCGGCATTGTTGACGAGGATGTCGAGCCCGCCAAGCTGTTCGGCGGCCTGTTGCACCAGCTTGCGGCAGAAGCGTTCGTCACGCAGGTCGCCGGGAATCGCGACCGCCTTGCGTCCCTCGGCCCGGATCAGCGCAACGACCTCGCGCGCGTCAGGTTCTTCGGCCGGCAGGTAGTTGATCGCGACGTCCGCGCCCTCGCGTGCATAGGCGATCGCCGCGGCACGCCCGATCCCGCTATCGCCGCCGGTGATTAGCGCTCGCTTGCCGGTCAGCTTGCCCGACCCCTTGTAGCTCGTCTCGCCATGATCGGGCCGTGGCGTCATCTTCGACGCAAGACCCGGCCAGGGCTGACGCTGGACGGGGTAGGGCGGCTTGGGATAGGCGGCAGCGGCCGGCGTCGGTGCGGCGGCGGGCTTGCCCCCACCCTGAGCCGCAGCGGCGACGGTGGTCGCGGCGAGCGCGCTCGCGGTGACGGCGGCGCCCGACACGAAGGTGCGGCGTGTTGGATCGGTCATGGTTCAGCTCCCGGGATGCGTGACATCCAAAGCGCCAAGTGACTGTGTCTGTTCCGGATCCTATCGCGATTGTTTCAGGGGGCGCACCGCGGTGCTTTGCGCATTTCTTAAGTCGGTATCGCCGAGTGAAACAGGCCGACGACCAGCAGGACGAGCACCAGCGAGACAACACTCGACAGTGCGACGAGGACGGCTGCGGCCTTGCGGTTCGTGTCGAGCAGGGTCGCGAACAGCGTCACGTTGCTCGCGATCGGGAACAGCGCGATCAGCCCGACGATGACGCGGTCGCGGGGCGCGAGGATGCCGATGAACGCGGCCTCGAGCGCAAGTGCGGTGGCGATCAGCACGAGTCCGCTGGCCTGCCTGACGCCGAGGATCCGCGTCATCAGGCGGGGCCGCCAGTCGTCGCGACCGGTCTCGGCGAGATTGAGGCCGATGACCGCCATGCCGAGAACCGACACCAGCGTACCGGCGACCGACAGGATGGGCGACGCCGCCTCGGGCATCGTGACACCCGCCGACTTTGCAATGATCGCGCCGACGATCACATAGACGACGGGCACGCGCAGCGCCTTGGTCGCGGCCTTGCGCGTACCCTCCTTGGTCCGCGCGATCAGGAAATAGCCGATCGTGTCGCCGTACAGCGCGCTGCCGATATAGGCGCAGATCACCGTCGAGACGCCGACCTCTCCGAAGAGCGCCTGGCTGACGGGTACGCCGAAGAACGCGACGTTGAAGAACGAGAAGGACGCCGACAGCAATTTGGGATCGAAATCGTCGCCGAGCCGCTTGGCCAACCGGTAGGCAGGGATGCTCATCAGCGCCGCGACCGCGAACATCAGCGGGGGGATCACCAGCAACTGCTGCGTTTCCGCGCCGAGCACTTTGTCGATAACCAGCAACGGGATGAGGCCGAATACGAGGATGGTCGAGAACAGCTTCGCCGCCCAGGGCACACGCGCCCCGACGCCCCAAGCGAGCAGGATTACGCCATAAAGCGGCAGCAGTGCCGCCGAGATGTTGCCGAGCGCGCTCATTGCTGGCGCAGGATATCGTCGATCGCGCGGCCTGCGCACTCGACGTTGAACCAGACCGCGTTGGTGTCGCGCAACTCGCCGTTGAGCAACTGGCCGAGCGCGTAAATGCGTGGTGCGTCACGCGAGGCCGAGATGGTCCGGCAGGTCGCGCGGTGTGCGATGGCACCACCGACGGGGTGTGGTTGCAGCCAGTCCTTGGCGAGCAGATCCTTGACCAAAGTTTCCTTCATCTCGGCGAGCGTGGTCGCCTGGCCGGTGGCGTTGACGACGACCGGCGTCTCGAGCGTGTCGCCTGTCGTGAACCGGACGACGAAGCCGGTGCCGGTCGGGCTGGCGACGGTTTCATCGACCCGCCCGCGGACGCTGAGCTGCCCGCGCGTCATCGCATCGGCGAGGCGCCGCGCGTTCACCATCGGCGTGACGAAGCGCGCCGCGGCGAAATGCGGCGCCAGCCATTGCCCAAACCGTTTCTGGTCGGCGGGTCGCAACAGGTTCCAGATCGCGGTGGAATCATGGCGGGCGGCGGTCAATATGCGCTGGAAAGGTTCGTCGCCGGCGTCCGCCGCGGCGATGTCGTGCAGCAGGGCGGCTCGGGCGTCACCGTCGGCGCGATCCTCGGCCTGCCAGTCGATCGCGCGTCCTGCGGCGGTCTCGGCCTCCATGCGGAAGAGGCGGAACAGGTCCACGACCGAGAAGGCGGCGCCGCGTTCGCGGATATGCCGGTGGACGTTTTCAAGCGTGAGATGCTGGCGGTCATACCCCGTCTCGGGTGCGGGAATTTCGACCCGCGGCAGCAGGCCTTCCTTCGAAATCAGATGGATATGTCCGCGGTGCCCTTCGTCGAGCAGCGTCATCACCGCGTCGATCGCGCTAAGACCGCTGCCGAGGATGACGACGGACTGATCGCTGTCGATCCCCCTGGTCATGCGATCGGCGGGGTAGGGCGAGTCGAAATAGCCGGGCTTGCCGTTCAGGGTGCCGAACCGGTCGGGATCGGGCGTGCCGATCGTCAGAAGAACGACGTCTGTCACGATCGTCGATCCGTCCAAGAACGTGATGGTCGCCGCATCATGGTCGCCCTCAATGCTGACCGCTTCCTGATGGTGGATCCGGACGTCGATCCCCGCGCGCCGGGCCTGGTCGAGCGCCCGGTCGAGGACCTCCTGCATGTAGAGGCGATATTCCCGGCGCTCGGGATATTCGACGCCATCGGGATCGAGCGGAGTCCCGGCTGCCGCGCGCCGTGCCTCGAGCCAGGTCCGGAAATGACCCGGCTCGCGGTCATAGAGCCCCATGAGACGCGATTCGGTGTTCAGGCGATGCCCCGGCTGTTCCGTGCCGAACGCCAGACCGCGCGCAAGCTCGTCGTCCCGCTCGACCAGATGGAGGATCCATCCGTCGCCCGGGTCATAGCATAATCGCGTGACGGCTTCGGCGAAGGCGGCAACGCCACAGGCCCCCATGCCGATAATAGTCAATGTTTTCGGCATGATATCCCATTCGCTGACGAACGGCGACAACGCTCGGGCGCTATATGGTGCCACGACGCAGATGAAAATTTTGTCATGTCGGCGGCAGCTCGTTCCGGCGGCGGTTCGGTGTCTTCGTGGTGGTGACCAAGGCTGTTGCCGAGGGGATTGGTCGCGACATCGCCAAAATAATCCGCGGCGCTGGCAGCCTCATGGATATCGTTGATTGTGAGAGGGTTACACTCTTGTCATGTTCCGGGAGACATTATGAGGATGATCCTTGCCGCCGTCAGCGTATTGGGTTTGGCAGCTGGCGCGATGGCCCAGACCCCACCGCCGGTGCTGGGTCTGAAGACGCAGGCCGAGCCCTATGCGACTGCGTCCGTGGTCAACCATCCCAAGACGATCGGCTGGCCCGACGGGCGCAAACCCGTGGCGCCGCGGGGGTATGAGGTCATCAAGTTTGCGGGCGGTCTGGACTATCCGCGCCAGGCGCTGCTGCTGCCCAATGGCGACATGCTGGTCGCGGAGGCGCGCACGAAGCCCAAACTGGATGCCGAACCCGACGTTCAACGCGGTCAGGCGCTGTCGAAGACGACGGGCTTCAGCGCCAACCGTATCACCCTGTTGCGCGACGCGGACCGCGACGGCGTCGCGGAACAGCGTTTCGTGCTGATCGAGGGGCTCAACCAGCCGTTCGGGATGCAATATGCGAACGGGCGGCTGTACGTCGCCAATACCGACGGCGTCGTCAGCGTTCCGTTCTCGCCCGGCCAGACGCGCGTGACCGCAACCCCGCAGCCGCTCGTGTCGCTGCCCGCGGGGGGCTACAACAATCACTGGACGCGCAACCTGTTGCTGAGCCCCGATGCGCGGACGCTGTACGTATCGGTCGGTTCCGCCTCGAATGTCGGCGAGCATGGCATGGACGAGGAGAAGCGACGAGCGGCCATCCTCGCGATCGATCTGCGTACCGGGCGCGAGCGTCTCTACGCGTCGGGGCTCCGAAACCCGGTCGGCATGGCCTGGGCGCTTGGTACGAACACTTTATGGGCTGCGGTCAACGAACGCGACCAGCTCGGCGACGATATCGCGCCCGACTATCTCGTCGGCGTTCGCGATGGCGGGTTCTATGGATGGCCTTACAGCTATTACGGCAAGCAGGATCCGCGTCACGCCAATACCAAGCGCGAGTTGCTGGCGACGACGTTGCTTCCCGACGTTGCCGTGGGGCCCCATGCCGCAGCGCTGGGCGTGGCGTTCGCCAAGGGAACGTCCGCCGCGCAACAGGTCGCCTATGTTGCGCGGCACGGATCGTGGAACCGGTCCGCGTTCATCGGCTATGACGTCCTCGCGGTCCCCTTTGCCAATGGCAGGCCGACCGCCGCGCCGCAGCCATTCCTGACGGGGTTCGTCGCGAACGAAAAGTCGGGCGAAGTCTATGGTCGACCGGTGAGCGTGCAGACGCGCGACGATGGCGCGATCTTCGTCGTCGACGATGCCGGGGATACCGTCTGGCTGGTGCGACGCACCGCGTGACCGCCAAGGCGCTGATCGTTCTGGCGGCGATGTGTGCGTGTTTGGACGCGTCCCGGGTGTCGGCGCAGACCGTACCGTTCATCGATACCGAAGACGCGACGCTGTCGGAGGTCGATGTCGGCGATGGGACGGTCCATCCGATCGTCACGCTCGACGTCCGCAACGGCGATTATGCGCGCGGCGCCTATGACGACGATGATGCTGGCCTTGGCAGAGTCCCGGTCCATCTCTCGGTCGGCGGTGCCGCCGTGCTGACGCGCCGCGCGGACGGGCAGGGCGCCCTGTTCCTGGTCGGGCAAAGCTCGAACGGCTTTCACGCGGCGCGCGCCGATGAGCGGTCGCGCCCGCGCAGCTGGTATGAAAGCAACACGATCGTCGGTCTTGCATGGCGGCCTGTCGATGGGCTCTCCACCGCTGCGGCCTATGCCATCAAGGCCAGCCCCAACGGGGTGGCGAACACGACCCACGAGGCCAGCCTGACGATCCTCTACACCGGCGATAATGCAGTGGGATTTCTCGCGCCGCGTTTCGCCGTGACGAAGCGGAGCAAAGGCGAGGGGGGTTTTTACACGATCGCCGGCATCGCCCCCGCCTTTGCCCTGACACGCGCAAAAGACGGTCCGACGCTCACGGTGCCGGTGTCGGCCGGTGTCGGCTGGCGGGGCTTCTATGCAGCGGACAGCGGCGACAGGGTATATGGCAGCGCCGGGGTGGCGGTCGCGCAGCCCGTCAAGATCGCCGGCGCCGCGGCATCGTTGCAGGGCGAAATCCTCGCCGTGGTCCGTGACCATCATCTGGCCCGGCTCGACGCTCCCGGTGGCACGACCGCCGATGTCGTGCCGTTGGCGACCCTGTCGATCACCATGGCCTGGTGACTTCCGCGCGCAAGCGGTTGCCGCCTCCCATTTTGGCGGCGAGGCTAGGGCGCCCTGTCACGGGTGAAGGCTCTGAGAGCGTCAGTGCATCATCATACGCGCAGCAAATTGAAATTCACAATTTGCGGTTAATGCACTTTAAACCGCTTGCAGTCGCAATTACGAAATGAATTTGCTGCATATGTCCCCTTGTCGAAAGACAGACACTTTTTCAATGAGGGGGATTCACATGCGCTACTGGCCAATCGGCAAGCCCATCAGGGGCTAAACAGTCAACAGCCTGTGCTCTTATATTCTTTTAATTGACGCATTCTGCACGGCACAATGCAATGTGTTACTCAAGAAATAGTAAGACGCACAGGAGTGATGACTGGCAAATACTGTCATGAATAAAATCATGAGCCAATTTGCGATATTGGAATACCGTGAAGCCCTATAACGGCTGAACTCGAAAATGCCCGGCTTTCCAAGCCGGGCATTTTTTTGCCATCAAGACCTGGCCATAGCCTTTACCGGCATCTCAAAGGTGAAGGCCCGAGGAACAAGCCCAAGTACTTTTACAGCCTTTTGCATGGCTTCGTTATGCGTCGATATCGTGAAGTGGATTTCGGTGAACCAACCGTTCAGATGAGTTTTCCGAAATCGCGATAGCACGGCAGCAAAGGCTGCGGGAGCGGTAGGCGAACCCCACGCGAACGTGATCGTGAGCGTTCGATCATCATGGTCCTCGCCCCAATTGATACCGCCAACGCACGTTCCGCTTTCGTCAAAAGCCAGAATTGCGGGATGATCCCATTTGCATGGGGGATATCTCAGCCAGCCATTCTGCTGATGATCAACACCCGCGGCGTAGGCCGCTCTCAGGCCTTCTTTGCTGTGCGCAAGTTTGGTAACATGCTCCAACCGTAAACTCATGTTACAGCTCTCCGCCTGTACTTGAGGATCTAGAGATCGCAGAACGGCGCACACGGGTGCTCATTGCCAATCGCAGCCGCCTCTGTGGCTGGGAGCGGTTGTCGACCGATGGGTGCCGATACCAGGCCTTGTGCTTAGTAACTGGCGGCATCCATTCAGGCAGGTTCGCGATCTCGGGGTTTGTGCCTTTGGGCGCAGCATGGACCATCCCGCCTGCCCAAGTAACGATCAACGGCGCTGGTCGCGCCGCATGGATCCTTTCGTCGACCCGTCCGCGCCGTAGACTAAACAAAAACAGCCGCCAACCTCGAAAGGTTGACGGCTGCCTTCACACAGATGGGCACTGGGACCAGCTGTGAAATGCGCTTAGGCGAATGCGATCTTCGCCTGGCGACGACGAACGCGCATCGATGCACCGATGCCGCCTATACCGAACAGCATGATCGCCCAGGTACCAGCCTCGGGAACTGCTGCCGTCGGCTCGAAGGTTGCGGTGCCGGCATAGGAGCCGTTGCCACGCGACATGCCGTTCACGACGATCTTGTTCGTCGCACCCGACGTGATCGCGACGTTGTTGATCTCGAAGAACTCGGCGTTGCCGACGATGGTCTTCGTGGCTGCGAAGCCGTTGATGAACACCGACAGGATGTCGAGATCGGTCGAGCTCGTCAGACGCGTGGTGTTCGTGCTCAGCGTGCCGCTGGCCAGACCAGTCTGATCGATGATGAAGTTGAAGGTATCCGTGAACATGCCCGACGCAATGCCCGAACGACCGAAGTCTGCCGAAACAGTACCGTCCGTGATGTCACCGCTTACGGTGAACTCGGGGTTGCCCGGAACGAAATCCGCTGCGTGAGCTGCAGGGGCCATCGCGAAAGCCGATGCGAATGCCATGGTCGAGAGTAGTAGACGCTTCATGATGGTTCCCTCTATTTGATACTTAACAAGCTGTTACCGGGGGGCATGGCGATTCGCAAACCGATATAACGCTGAGATTTCCCCATGATCTCAATAATGTCCAAGTTTGGGACAATCGGCCTTCCTACGTCGCAGACGGGGCCGGAAGGCACGTTCCGCTTCGAGCACCGCTAGGCCTTATGCTCTCCTGGGGGCCGGCCCCCAGGCAGCCGGAAAGCGCGGTTTCGGCGCATGGGCGCGCGCTGCTTGATAGGGGCGGTATGGCCTCGCCTTGTCCCGGGGCGATACGGGTGGCCTATCAATGGTGCGGGCGATGGCATTCTCGGCGATCGTGGCGATGGCTTTGAATATTGGGTAAAAGACGCTAGCTTTACCGCTCATAGGTCGTCGGGAGAAATGCGTGATACGGGTAGAGGCGCGGCCGCAGCCAAGCGGGTCGTGGACTGACGTCGGTAGCGGCCTGGCGCGCTGGACAGCGCGGTGGTGGCCGCTTCTGATAGGATTGGCCTGCCTCATCCTGCCGACAGTGAGCCGGCTGGCGACCGTCAGCTGGTCTACCGAACAGGGCGCGCACGGGCCCATTATCTTCATTTCCGCGCTGTGGCTGATCTGGCGGGCGCGGCCGTGGGAGGTCGCCAAGCGCCAATCCTTCCTTCCTGTCGGCTTGCTGTTGGTCCCCGCGCTGCTTCTCTATTCCGTAGGGCGTATTACCAGCATCTTGGCGATCGAGGCCCTGTCCCTCTACACCGTGATCGTAGTCCTATTATGGACTTATCTCGGTAAGGAGGCACTCAAGAGGCTGTGGTTCCCCCTGGTGTACCTGCTGTTCATCATCACGCCGCCGGAGAACTGGGTTTTTGTCGCCACGCGTCCCATCAAGGACTTGATCTCCGATGCTTCCGTAAACTTGCTGGCTGCATTTGGTCTCCCCATCGGGAGTACCGGAACGGTTATTCAGATTGGTGGATATCAGTTGCTGGTCGCGACGGCTTGTTCCGGGATAAACTCCCTGATCGGCATTTGTGCGTTGGGTGTTTTCTACGTCTATCTTCGGCATGGCAATGCACCACGCTACGCGATATTGCTGATATCGCTGATGATACCGCTTGCCATCGCGGCAAACTTTTTACGGATCATCATACTGGTTCTCATGACCTATTACATATCCGAGGAGGCCGCGCAGGGCTTGGCGCACGAGCTGGTTGGCATGGGCATGTTTATCCTGGCATTGCTTATGCTGCTGGGACTGGATGCGGTGCTGCATCCTATTGTTTCACGTCGGGGCCGAAAGTAACGACATGACCATCGCTCGATTTACCCGACGAGAAGCTGCCCTGGGTCTCGCCTTCGGCATAACCGCAGGCGTCACCTATGCTCGACGTCCTACCGAGCTCGTCGTTGCCATTCCTTCCGGAAACCTGAACGACGCCATTCCAAAGCAAGCAGCCCCTTGGGCGATGGTGCCGGATGTCAGCTTTGTTCTACCCCCCGAGGATGAAGCAAAAGCGGCAGCCGTCTATGAGAAGCAGCTGATGCGCAGTTACGGTGCCGATGGCGCTCCGCCCATCATGCTTCTGATCGCCTATGCGTATCGGCAGAGCGGCATGTTGATGGTGCATCGTCCTGAGTCCTGCTACCCCGGATCCGGTTTTACGATCACCGATATACGAGACGTGGATATTCCACTGGGCAAAGGCATCAGTGCACCAGGGCGCTTCCTAACGACAGTGCGCGATACCCGTACAGAGCAGGTTCTTTATTGGACTCGCCTGGGGAATCGTTTCCCGGTGTCGTGGGATGATCAGCGACGGTCCATCGCAAAGCAGAACCTGGCCGGCCTAATCCCAGATGGGGCGTTGATACGATTTTCGATCATCGATCCGGATGCCAACGCTGCAGAGGCAACCATGATGGGCTTTGCGAAAACATTGTTCGAGTCCTGCGGCCCCTCCGGCCGCGCACTTCTCGCTGGCCCGATCAACGCATAGGCGATGAGGGTCGCAAGGCGCTGAATATATCGTCAAGTCTCGCCGCGACCATAATATGGTGGGAGCGGCAGCGCCCTCATTGCCACGTCACTTGCTAAGCGCGCACAGCAAATAGCGCCACACCGTATCAACCGGCTTTTCATTCATCGATCGCCGCAGGTATAAAACGCGCAAGCCCCGCAAAAATCACGACGCTTAACCAGTTCTATACGGTTCCAATTTCGTTTCCTTCTGCATTTTGTCTAAGGTAATTGCTTATGTCAGCATCCTCCAGGTTCCTCATCACCAAGCGGCAAACCCTGTCTGCCGCAGCCCTCGCACTCACGCTGGCGGCAGCGGCCTGTAATAAAACCGGACCGAGCGGTCAGACGGTTGCTACGGTCAATGGCGAAGCCATCACGCAAAGCGAACTCAATTTCGAGCTGGGGTTGAGCGGAGCCAACGCGCGAAACTCGAAAGACCTTCAGCCAAAGGCCTTGCAGGCCCTTATCGATCGAAAGCTGGTTATCCAGGCCGGCGAGCGCGATGGTCTTTACAAGAAGCCGAACGCCGTTCTTGCCGTGGAGCGTGCCAAAAATATCGTGATGGCGAACCTTGCGCTGCAATCGGTCGCAGCGGGTGTGCCTCAACCGGTCACGACGCGCGACGTCGAGACGTATCTAGCGAAGCATCCCGAACTGAGTAGGGAGCGCCGGACATTGTCGGTGGAACAGATTCGTTTTCCAGCACCAAATAATCCGAGCCTGATCGCGGCTATGAAGCCGGCAAAGACATTGGCGGAATTGACAGCAGTTCTGGATAGCCGGGGCGTGAGCTATCAGCGGGCAACGGTGGAGCTCGACAGCGCAAGTCTGGATCGTAACGCACTCGGTCGATTGATGACGACGGTGAACGGTGAGCCTCTGGTTATTCTCGAAGGTGCAACGGCGATCGCCAATCATGTCATAAGCGTCCGTCCAGCCGAAGCGAGCTCTGCTGCTATCAATGAACTCGCCAAGCAGGGGATAGCACGTGACCGCATCCAGGCAGGCATCGTTCAGCATCAGGCGGCGCTGCGGAACGCGGCGAAGATCGAGTATGCCAAACCCCTCGATCCCAAGGCGAAGGCTTCTCAGTAATTCCTATTGAAGGCTCTTTCGATCGGCGCCCGTTGGCGCGGAGTGCGTCAGCCTCCGCTACAACGGGCAAGGACGTGCCGCTGACGTCCGCGACAGAGGGGACTCTGCGGATCTGACATGCCGCTGGGTGAAGTCTCGTCTGAGGGCAGCAGCGTCGCGGACGTATGCGGGCGCGGCCGCGATGCCGTGTCGACTCTATGTCAGGCAAGCGTCGCCGGCTTGGATAGGACCGGCAGATGTATCGCGGGTTGCACCGTTTGCCAGCGGACGTTTCGGTGCGATCAGGCCGTCGTTCACGCCGCCGCATCACCCCGGGGCGCGATCGTAATACGTACCATGATGACTGGGTATCGCCCAAGGTCTGGTGAACTGACCGCTTTGCGGTTCGGTAAGGTCGCGCCGATGCGGACCAAGAGTGCCTCGCCGCCTTTGCGTGCGATCCTGCCTACGCGCTGGAAAGCAGCGAGTACTTATTCTCGGTGTGTATCAAGCCGAGTTCAAGTACGGCGTTCACTCTGTCGAGCGGCGTCCGCCACCTGATAAGATCCGCGAATTGGCGCTGGGTGAAAGGGCCCTGAAGAGCCATCGGCGCCGTCATTCGGCGCTGAATTACTACCGGTTACCGCGCAATGTGGGCAGCAGGACGTAAAGATGATTTAGATTATGGTCGGCACAGCATGTCTCATGCCTGGCGCCAACATCTTCGGTATGATCACAGCAACCCTAAGGCGGCTGAAAACCGGCAGACAGGCTATTCCGATCCAAAAATTATTCGGGATAAGAACTCAAAAGCCGTCGCTTGTCGCAAGAATGAATCTTTTCCAGTCGATTCACCATAACGTAAAAAAACTGTAACAATTTTATCAATGCCATAGCATGCAAAAACAAAGGACGACCCACTATCAGATAGCGAGTCGTCCTTTATGTTCGACTTAACCCTTGAAAGGCTTGCCGTTCTGCCAATAACGCATAAAATTTCCTTTGAGTTAAATGGATTATGCTGCCGCCCCGCGGCAAGACCGTCCTGCCCGGTCGTGGTTAATATGGCAATCTACTAAAACCGAGTCGGGATCCAATATTCGTTGAACAGAGCGTTTTGGCCGACGAATCGGTGGAACTCCCGTTACTAGGGTGACGACTCGTTAATCAGTGTTACACCAGGCCCGTGGTGGCGAGGTCGATTGCGGAGAGGAAGGCCTTCGGGCATCGATCGTCGCGACTGACGACGCCGCGCCCGTCTCTAGAACGACCGAACATGGCCTCGATACGGCTCCGGCTTCGGCAGCAGCGCCGGTGATATCTCGGCCTGAGGGTTATAGGGCTTGGTCGAAGGCAAGGCCGCTCCTAGGCATCAGGAATGCGGCTAGCTACATTTCCGATCCGTGCCCTCACAGGCGTATTGATGCTCGTAACCGGGCTCAGCATCATCGAGTCCAATGAATGGTGGATCAGGATCTGGGACTTTCCCCGGGTTCAGATACTCGGCCTCCTGCTGCTGAGCGGAGGCCTGGCGCTGTGGCTGGATCGGCAGGCAGGACGATGGATCGCAGTGGGGTGCGCCGTCGCAGCCGGGTGGCAACTCTATCGCATCTATCCGTATACACCGCTTGCGAAGACGGAGCTGGCCTTTGCGGATGATGCCGCAACCGCGCAGAGCCGGTGTTTCGGCGTCCTTTCGCTGAACGTGTTGGAGTCCAATCGAGACTATGGGCGAACGGCGCGGCTGATCGATCGGGTTCGGCCCGATATCCTGCTATTGATGGAAACCGACCAGCGCTGGGCCGATGCATTGGCCAAGCAGCTTGCGCGCTATCCACACCGGCTCGAACAACCGATCGGCAATACCTACGGTATGATCTTCGCGACGCGGCTGCCGATGCGCGATGGGCGGATCGAAACGATCGCACAAAAGGATACGCCGTCGGTGCATGGGGAGCTGACGGCCGGTGATCGATTTCGCGTGATAGCGCTTCACCCGCGCCCGCCCGTTCCCGGACAGGATACCGAGGCACGGGACGCCGAGATCGCGATCGCGGCGAGTCGCGCCGCCCGTACGAAGTTGCCGGTATTGGCGATCGGCGACTTCAACGATGTCGCATGGTCGCACACCTCGCAGCTGTTCAAACGCGTCGGAGGCTATCTCGACGCTCGGATCGGTCGGGGCACGTTCGCAACCTTCCCCGCGCGCACGCCGCTGCTCGGTTGGCCGCTCGACCACATGTTCGTCACACCCGAATTCAAGGTGCATAGCCTGGAGGTGCTGGAAGATGTGGGTTCAGACCATCTCCCGATACATTCGCGTCTTTGCCTGACCGGCCGGTCCGGCGCCAACAAGGCGCCTGACGCAGTGTCGAACGAAGACCGCAAGGACGTTAAGGAGGTCCTTGAGGAGTATCACGAGGACCGGCGCGAGCGGTAAGCCAAGCTCACGGACTTGACGTACATGATAGGGGCAGAGCCGTTGCAGGACGACCCGCTCGAGACACTGGTATCTGACGAACGGCTTTGGCGTCGCATGACAGGGCAGGGGGCACAGAGGTGGTGCCGAGCAACTCGCCCGTCCTTCGCGCTGCTTCACCAGCGATCCCTTGCCCGGAATGGCGCAAACGGCACGGCGGTAACGCGCATGACGTACAAGGGCTGACCGGGGTGCCAAGTCCGTTTAACAGGGATCTGGCGACCAGATGGGAATGACGCTGTGATTGTCGGGTGACCGACGCCGACGAGATGGCATTGGAGAACCGGTTGGAACATGATGCCTGGTGGCAGACCTATCTGGATCAATGGACGGCGCTCCCGTTTCATGATCTGATCGCGGCTGTCGCGATCCTGAGCACGGCCCTTCTTCTGGGTATCGTTGCAGCGCGCCTTGCCTGTAGATACCTCCTGCCGGCCTTGACGCCGCGCCACGCCGACGTGGTCGCGCCGCGCCTGATGGCGATTACCCGTGCCGGCGTGACGGCGCTGGTCCTGACGGCATTCCTTGGCGTTCGGGGGTTTAACCCCGGCGCCGATCTTCTGCTTGCAGCGGGTCTCGGCATCGCGGTCGCGGCGCTGGCCTATCAGTTCGGCCGTGCGCTCGGTCTTCGGAGCCGACCGGCGTCGCTGATCGCCGCCACCTTGTTCCTCATCGTGCTGGCAAGTCGACTGGGGGGCCTCGCTCCGTTGATCGCCGGACTGGACCGCGCCAGCATGGGGGTCGGCACCCGGCGTATTTCGCTGCTCGACATCGTCAACGCGGTCGGCTTGTCGCTCCTGCTGTTCCTCGCCGCGCGCGCGCTGCTCGGGCTGATCCTGCGCTGGATCGGGCAGGCCCGGCTGCTCGACGCGGCGCAACGCGTGCTGTTCCAGAAACTCGCTCAGATTGCGGTCGTCACCGTCGCGATCTTCGTCGGTATCGATCTTCTCGGCATCGATCTCACGGCGCTGGCCGTGTTCTCCGGCGCGTTCGGGCTCGCGATCGGTTTCGGCTTGCAGAAGACGCTCGGCAATCTGATCGCAGGGCTCATCCTGCTGCTCGACCGATCGATCAAGCCCGGCGACGTCATCGCGGTCGGCGATACCTTCGGCTGGGTCAACAAGATCGGCGTTCGCGCAGTCTCGGTGCTGACCCGTGACGGCAAGGAGCATCTGATCCCGAACGAACGGCTGATGACCGACGAAGTCGAAAACTGGTCTTTCTCAAGCCGGGACGTCAGGGTTCATGTCGGGTTTCGGGTGTCGTTCGATTGCGATCTGCGACTGGCGCAGAGGCTTGCCGTCGAGGCCGCGTCCGTCTCGCCACGTGTGCTGACCGAACCCGCCCCTGTCTGCTGGATCAAGGAATTCGGCGACAATGGGGTGGAATTCGACCTGCGGATCTGGATCGACAGCCCCGAGGCGGGGGTTGGGAACGTCACAAGCGACGTGTTCTTTCGCATCTGGGACCTGTTCAAGGAACACGGCGTCACCATCCCGGTGCCTCAGCGCGATCTCCGTTTTCACTCTACATCAGGCGAGCAAACGCCCCCGACCTAGGCCACTGCCGCAGTGATCAGGGCGCCCGTTCGATAAAGCGGGGCACTGCTCCGCGGCGTACGGCCCTGATCCTGTTCGGGATCCTCATGTCGATCCACCGTAAGCGATTGCAGACAGGCGCTGTCGAGAGTCTGTAACCTCCCCAAATGCCAACCAATCGAGCGGATCACCGAAAGACTTCACAGCGGCACAGCGGAGAGGCAAGAGACGGCATGCACACTGACGATGCAGACACGGTGCACTATCGCCTGCGCCGCCAGAGCCGAACGCCGGCGTGGCTGGCCCTGTCCTGGCGGGCGCTGGTCGCGTTGGCGCTGATCGGCATTGCGCTCGCGGTGCACTGGTTCGATCGCGGCGGCCTGCGGCAGAATTCGGGCGAGCCCGTAACGTTCGCCGACATCCTGTATTTCACGATGATTACCGTCACGACCGTCGGCTACGGCGACATCGTGCCTGTGACCCAGCAGGCGCGGATGTTCGATACCTTCGTCGTGACGCCCATCCGGCTCTTCGTATGGCTCATCTTTTTAGGTACCGCATATGATTTTCTGCTCAAGGGCGTCTGGGAGAAATGGCGTATGTCGGTGATCCAGCGACACCTCGAAGACCATGTGGTGGTCGCCGGTTTCGGCACGAGCGGGTCTGAGGCCGTCAGCGAACTCATCCGTCGCGGTGCCGATCCGGGCATGATCGTGGTCGTCGACGAGCGCGCTGCGGCGTTACGCACGGCGGAGAGTTGCGGCACGACGGTGATGGAGGGAAACGCCACGCGCAACGCCGCGCTCGAGGCAGCCCGTCTCTCCAAGGCTCGCGCGCTCATCGTTTCCGCCGGTCGCGACGATACCTCGATCCTTATCGTGCTGACAGCGCGGCGGATCGCGCCCGATCTGCCGATCAGCGTGGTGATCCGGTCGGAGGACAATGAAGCGATTGCGCATCAGGCGGGCGCAAACGTGGTCATCAACCCGGCCAGCTTCGCCGGCCTTTTGCTCGCTGGGTCCACGCACGGCGCCCACACCGCCGAATACATGGCCGATCTTGCCGCGTCGGGCGGGCGTGTAGTCCTGCGGGAACGCGAGGTCGCTGCAGAAGAGGTCGGCAAACCGCTTGCCGCCATCGCCACCGGACTCGGCCACCGCATCTATCGTGGGCATCAGGACTTTTGCTTCTGGGAACCCGAGGCCGCCCGTCTGGAAGCGGGTGATATTATCGTTGAGGTTGTCCCCCGGCGCTAATTTACCACCAAATGTCCGGCCAGCGCCGTTTTTTGCGGGGGCACCTCGTCTACCGGATCCATGGCGTTCTTCATCAAGATAGGGCGAGGCCTCGTTTCGATCGCTTGACGGCCGAACCGAAATCGTCGCCGGTCGGCTGAAAAACGGCGGATTGGCCGTTCGGATCCGGCATGATGATCGCGATGTCGTTGCCCCCTCGGACGTCGGTTTGCGGCCAGAGGGCGATGCGTACGGCCCCATGATCATCGAAAGCTCGGAGGCTGTTGCGTCGTCCAACAACGGTGACGCGCGACACGGGGAATTGCTGGTCAGGGCGCGTGAGCTCAATGGCGGTAAACGGGCACATCTGCTGCGCCTGCGGGCCTATGATCAGGGCACAGCGTTCAGGCTCGAGATTCCTGCCGAGCCAAGACAGGGAGAAATACGGCTTTCGTCCGAGACGACCGCGCTTCGCTTTCCGCTCGATTACGCCTGCCGAGGGCGAGACGTATCGATAACAGGCTTCCGACACCGTCCATCGCTTGTCGAGCTCGATCGACGCGCCGGCATAGAGGTCGGTTTCGTACCAGCCCGGCAGGGCGCCATCGTTCGGCTGGCCGAGCCCGGGCTTCGACCCCTGGATACTGTTCCATGTTCCGGCAAGCACACTGGCCTTCTTCTCGGCCGGCAGCATCGTCTCGGTCAGACGCTCATCGCTTTGCTTAACCGGGCGTCCTGCGCTGCCGCCGACGACAGCACCACCGACAGGGCGAGGCCGCAAGCGAGAGGCTAGGTCAATCGTTCCCGCATCGTAACACTCGTTCGCAACTGACAAGGCCCAGCGTCGTTCCATTCACTGGACAGGACATTAACCATGAATAGGGGGTACATTGACCAAGCCGGTACCGAGTGACGCGCCACAGCCAGCCGCGGGACGCAAGGCGGAGATCAATCCGCCTGTATTCTTCGTTTCGGCAGGCCTGATCCTGGCCTTCGCCCTCTTCGGTGCACTCGCCCCGGAGACCGCGAACCGGGTGTTCACGACCGTGCAGGCGCTGATCGTCGCGGATTTCGGCTGGTTCTACATCGCCGCCGTCGCGGGGTTCCTGATCTTCGCCATCTTCCTGATGTTCAGTCGCTATGGCGATGTGAAGCTCGGGCCCGACGACAGCGAACCGGATTACAGCTACCTGTCCTGGTTCGCGATGCTGTTCAGTGCGGGGATGGGCATCGGCCTGATCTTCTTCGGCGTGGCCGAGCCGATCCAGCATTACGCATCGCCACCCGTGGGTGAGGGGAAGACGATCGCGGCCGCGCGCGAAGCGATGGTCCTCACCTTCTTCCACTGGGGCCTGCACGCTTGGGCGATCTACATCGTGGTCGGGCTGGCGCTTGCCTATTTCGCGTTTCGCCGTGGACTACCGCTCACCATCCGCTCGGCACTTTACCCGCTGATCGGCAAGCGGATCTATGGCCCGATCGGCCACGCCGTCGACATCTTCGCGGTGCTGGGTACGATGTTCGGCGTTGCGACGTCGCTTGGCCTCGGCGTGCTCCAGGTGAATGCCGGGTTCAATCACCTATTCGGCCTGCCGACGAGCATCCCCGTTCAGCTCGTCCTGATCGCCGCCATCACCGGCATGGCCACGCTGTCTGTCGTCGCCGGACTGGACAAGGGGGTGAAGCGCCTGTCCGAACTCAATATCATCCTGGCCGGACTGCTGCTCGCCTTCGTCCTCGTCACCGGGTCGACGGTGTTCCTGCTCCAGGCCTTTGTGCAGAACATCGGCACCTATCTCGGCGAAGTCGTGCCGCGCACCTTCCGCCTCTACGCCTATGAACCCAACCCGTGGCTGGGCAATTGGACCTTGTTCTATTGGGGTTGGTGGATCGCCTGGTCGCCCTTCGTCGGCATGTTCATCGCCCGCATCTCGCGTGGGCGCACGATCCGCGAATTCATCGGCGGCGTGCTGCTGGTGCCGACCCTTTTCACCTTCCTGTGGATGACGGTGTTCGGCAACACCGCGATCGCGCTGGACATGGCGGGTACGGCCGCCATCGCCGACACCGTCGCCAACAATCTGCCGGTGGCGTTGTTCGAGACACTGGAGCAGCTGCCGCTTGCCACGATCGTCTCGGGTGTCGCGACGTTGCTGATCATCACCTTCTTCGTCACGTCGGCGGATTCCGGGGCATTGGTCATCGACATGATCACGTCGGGCGCGGCGGAGAACCCGCCGGTTTGGCAGCGTGTGTTCTGGGCGGTATCCGCGGGCGGCGTCGGTGCTGTGCTGCTGGTCGCCGGGGGGCTCCAGGCCCTTCAGACGGCCGCGATCGCCAGTGCACTGCCATTCGCGGTGGTGATGGTGTTCATCTGCTATGGGCTGCTGCGCGCCCTGCAGACCGAGGGCCAGGAAGCGATGGACCTTTCCGCCGGGGGTTCCGATCCGATCGCCGAAACGCCGTTGAGCTGGCAGCAGCGCCTCGCGACCATCACGCGCTTCCACGACAAGCGTGAGGTTGCGGCGTTCCTCACCGATACGGCAAGCCCGGCGCTCGACGCGGTAGCGGCACAAATGCGCGACAGCGGCCTCTCGCCAACCCTCGTTCAGGACGAAAACCAGGTCGAGCTTCGCATCCCGCACGGCGAGCGTGGGGAGTTCCGCTACGGGGTTCGTGCGCGCGGCTTCCGCCAGGCAAGCTTCGCCTGGGCTGCATCGCGCAAGGCGAACGAACAGGAGCGTCTCCACTACCGGGCGGTGGCGCATTCCTCGGAGGGAGAGCCGGCGCATGATGTGACCGGCCTGAGCGACGAACAGCTCATCAACGATCTCCTCAACCGGTATGCGCGCTTCCGCCACGCCCGGCGGATGACCTGAGCGAGGGCTGTTCGCCGACCAGGAGCCGCCGCCGCCGAGAATGACATGCCGAACAGAGAGAAGATCACGGACAGTTCCAACGAGCGCGCCATCGACGAGCCGATTACCGGCATCCCGCAAGACCTCCCCGATGGCGTGCTCTCGCCTGGCGAGGACCCGCCGAAGGAGCCAAGCGACGAGGACGTTGCGTGGGTCGCGGCCAAACTCGGTGCGCCTGACCAAACCAATAACTTCCTAGATCTGCGATAGGCCTGGTTTTTCCGGGTCAATCGGCGTGACTTCGTCGGCAGGTTCGAAGCGCAGGGTCCACCGGGGGTAGCCTTCCGGTGAAATCTCGATGTCGGGCAGGCCGACCGGGTCCGAGCCGGTTTCTACCCATCCAGCGCCATGGCACCGATCGCAGGCGGTACGCTTGCAGCGGAAGCTTACGAGATCGATCTCGGTATTCCATTGGCCCCGGCCTTTGCACAATGGGCACATGGCATCCAAGCTCCCCTTACGGGGCTGGATCGGAACGATGTCGAAGGCGTGGGGGCTGTCTGGACCGTCGCAATAGACGATGTTGCTGGCGTGAGGCATGCGCCGCAGTCGCGGAACAGCCGTCTCAATGCAAGACGGCCTTGGTGCGCTCAGCGACCATTTATCAGGTGGTGATCCCGTCTCGCGCTGCCTGATCTCGGCAGGCATCCGATAACCAGCACGGCGCGCTTCCTACGCGCCAGGAACGGGTTGGTTCTTTCAAACACCCTGTCCACGCCGTATTGCCGATGACCCCTCGGACACCCTCCGCAACGATCATTCGAAACTGCGAGAAACGCGATCTGCCGCGCTCGACGGAATGCGGTATGGGACGCCGTCTGTAGCACTGGGCGCCTCGCGAGGCGTTGATTCTATTGATATTTTGCCAATCTCAGCCGCTTGGCGATGAGATGGTGACCCCTACGGGAATCGAACCCGTGCTTCAGCCGTGAAAGGGCCGCGTCCTAACCGCTAGACGAAGGGGCCTGCGTGGTTGGAGGCGCCTAAGGCCAAGTCGCTGGCCCGTCAACCCTTCAATCGGCCCAGGCGGCATCTTCGACGTGCAATTCTGCTGCGGGGCGCGATGCCCAGTCGTCGATCTTGGCGCGACCGGCGAGCCAGAGCTTGCGGTGCGGGGCCGCGCCGAGCAGCGCCTGACCGAGCGGCGTCTCGGCGGCGCGGAACGCCATCGCCTTGACGCTGCGGCCGTCGTCGCCCGCGACGATCGTGCGGACATGGCCATTGCCCACCACATCCGCCTTGATCACGCGGACCGGCCCCATCGCGACGCGCGGTGCGGGCCAGCCCATCCCATAAGGTCCCCCTGCGTCCATCGACTCGACCAGCGCAGGATTGACCCCGCCCGCGGCCAGGACCGCATCGAGCAAAAGCGTACGGCCGTCATTGGACTGCGAGACCGCTGCGGCGAGCCGGTCCTCGAGGAAGTCGGCGAAAGCCGGGATCGCCGCTTCGGCAATCGTCAGTCCGGCCGCCATCGCGTGGCCGCCCCCTGAAACGAGCAGGCCCTGCTCACGCGCCGCCATCACCGCCGCGCCGAGGTCCACGCCCGGGATCGACCGGCCCGATCCTTTCCCGATGCCGTGTTCGTCGATCGCGATGACGATCGCGGGCCGACCAAGCTTTTCCTTCAGGCGGCCCGCGACGATGCCGATGACGCCGGGATGCCAGCCCTGTCCGGCGACGACCGAGACGCTGCGCTCGCGACTGGCGAGCAGGTCGGCGGCCTCCTGCACCGCGGTCTCGATCGCGCGGCGTTCCTCGTTGAGACGGTCGAGCTCCTCGGCAATCCCGCGCGCCTCGTCAGGGTCCTGCGTCGTCAGCAGGCGGACGCCGAGATCGGCGCGGCCGACGCGCCCGCCGGCGTTGATCCGCGGGCCGAGCGCGAAGCCGAGATCGGTGCAGGTCGGGTTGCGCGTCAGCCGCGACGCCGCGATCAACGCGGCGACGCCGATGTTGCGGCGCGCGCCCATGACCTTCAGCCCCTGCGCGACGAACGCACGGTTGAGCCCGCGCAACTGCGCGACGTCGGCGACGGTGCCGAGCGCGACGATGTCGAGCAGGTCGATGAGCTTGGGCTCGGCGCGATCCGCGAAGTAGCCGCGCGTGCGCAGTGTGCGGACGAGCGCGGCGGCAGCGAGGAAGCACATGCCGACCGCAGCGAGATGGCCGTGTGCGGCGCCCTCGTCCTCGTCGAGCCGGTTAGGATTGACGAGCGCCAGCGCGTGCGGGAGTGCGGTCGAGCATTTGTGGTGATCGATCACGATCACGTCGACCTTCGCATCGCGCGCGGCATCGAGCGCGTCGAACGCCTGCGCGCCGCAGTCCACCGTGACGATCAGCGAGGCGCCTTCGCCTGCGAGCCTGACCATGGCCTCGCCCGACGGGCCATAGCCCTCGAGCAGGCGGTCGGGGATATAGGCGCGTGCCTCGATCCCCAGATCGCGGAGCACGAGGATCATCAGCGCGGCGGAGGTCGCGCCGTCGACGTCGTAATCGCCGAAGATCGCGACCTGTTCGCCCGCCTGCACCGCATCGGCGAGCCGGTCGGCGGCGCGGTCCATGTCGCGGAAGATCGACGGGTCGGGCATGAACGCGCGGATCGACGGCGTGCGGTGCGCGTCGAGCGCCTCGCGCGGGCAGCCGCGTGCGAGAAGGAGTTGGGTCACCAGATCGTCGCCGCCGAACCCGTCGCGCGCGTCGGCGGCGAGCGAGCGCCAGCGCCAGGGCTGGCCGAGGATCGAGGAGGTTACGCCGAGAACTGTCATGCGCCGGAGGTAGTGGCTGCGGGGGGATTGTCGAGCGGCTTCACCGACGCGGGCAGGCGATCCTCCCCCGACGGGGGAGGGGCGTCACTTGATCCAGGGGCGTTCGCGAAACCATTTTGTGACGATATATTTGACGCCCTCGACCACCGGCATGCCTTCGTGGAGCGTCAGGCCATTGGGGCTGCCGTCGGGGCTCATATTGTTCCACGCGAGCAGCAGCCCGCGCTTGGGCGCGACCTTGACGCCCGCCTGCGGGAACCACGTGGCGCCACCCTCGGGCACGTCGTTCAGATAGACCATCGCGGTCCAGGTGCGCTGGCCGCCCTGTTCCTGCATCTTGTCCCAATAGCTTTCGCTCGCATGGAAATAATCGTGATGCGCGCGAAATTGCTGGCCGGGGGCGTAACGCTGACCCTGCATCGTCTCGCCATGCGGCAGGTCGATGCCGAGCAGCGCGGCGATCGCCTCGTCGGTGGGTTGCACATCGGGGGACCAGCGATCCATGTCGCAGCTTTCCGACGTGCGGAAACTGCTGTTCGGGCGGTCGGACAGCAGCGTCGACGGCCGCCGCTTCGAATCGATCAGCGCGATGAGCGCACGACAGGTCGCGGCGTCGAGGAAGTTGGCGTGGTGATAGAATTGCACCCCGTCGATCGCGACGCGCTGGACCTTCGGATTGGCGTCGAGCCGCGCGGCGACGCTGGCGCCAGCCGCCTGCCGTGTCGGCGCCATCGGATCCTGCGGCTTGGCTTTGGTGAATAAACCCATGGACCCGAATTTGCGCAGCCGTCCGCGAAACGCAAGGGGGCGCAATGGGTACGGCACGACGGGCGGGGTGGCCCGTCGTGCCGCAATGTGCCTACCAGAAGATGTCGTAGACCGTGTCGACCACCCGCCCGCTGTCGAGATCGACGAGCAGCGCATCGTTGTAATAGCGGACCCAGCGATACGGCCCATAGGCCTCGGGCAGGCGATAGGTGTAGGGATCCTGGATCCAGTAATTCTGGTTGTACAGATTGCTGTTCAGCGAAAAGCCGATGCCGAAGCGGCGATAGCCCGAGCCCCATCCGTTCGGCGCATAATAGCGCGGCAGGCGGTAGGCGCCGCGGTTGCTCGCGCGATAGTCGCTCCAGCCATAACGAGTGTCGCTTCGCCAGCCGCGGTTCCATGCGCCGCGCTGGCCATATCCGCCGCGGCCATAGCCCTGGACGGTGCCGTAGCCGCCGAAATGCTGGCCGTTGCGATAGCCGCCCCGATCCCGATCCCGATCGCCGTCACGTCCGCGCCAGTCGTCGCGGCCGCGGGGGTCCGGGCGGCCGCGCCAGTCGGCGCGCCCGCGTGGATCGTCGCGATAGCCGCGGTCCTCGCCGGGGCGCCCGTCAAAGCGCGCGCGATCGGGCTGACCGCGGCGGTCGTTTCGGACGTCCTGGCGGGCGGCATCGCGTTGCGCATTGCCGCGGACCCAGTTTTCGCGAACCTGGTCGGCCTGCCGGTCCGACGCCACGCGCGCATTCCAGTCCTGGCGGGGGCCGTCCGGTCGGCCGTTGCGCCCATAGCCGCCGTCACCGCGCGCCTGGCCCTGCACGACCGTGCCCTGGTCCGCACGATGCGGACGATCGCCCCGCTCACCCCGATCGCCACGCACCTCGCCATTCCCCGGCGCCTCGGCACCGAACCGCTGCGCCTGTGCGGCCACCGGCACCAGTGCGGATGCCACGAGCAAGATCTTCAGGAAACTCCGCGTCATTGCCGTCGTCCTCGACTGCCGGCGCACGAGCCGGCTCCTATGGTGCACCCCGTCTAGCCTTACGGGCGTGAGGCGACGCTGAATGGCTTGGTCAGCGATCCGACAGGATTCGTGCGCGGGCGGCCTAGCGCGCGGGCGGCGGGACGAGCGCGGGGACAAGCCGTGCGGAATCCGCCGGGTCGATCCCGGGGCGCGGGCCGGCGGGCAGGACCTCCTCGCCGCGGGTCGCGCGGCCCGCGCGCTGGATCGCCTCGACGACGCGCGGATAGACGCCGCAGCGGCACAGATTGGTGATCTGTTCGCGGATCAGCGCCTCGCTCGGGTTTGCATCGCGTTTCAGCAGTGCGGCGGCGGCCATGATCATGCCGGGGATGCAGAAGCCGCATTGCGGCACCGCTTCGGCAATGAAGGCGAGCTGCAGCGGGTGGTTGCGTTCGTGCGACAGCCCCTCGATCGTGGTGACATAGCGCCCCTCGATCGACCCGATCGGCACACGGCAGCTGCGCACCGCACGGCCGTCGATATCGACCGTGCAGGCGCCGCAATGGCCGGTGCCGCAGCCATATTTGGTCCCCGTCAGGTTCGACGCGTCGCGCAGCGCCCAGAGCAGCGGCGTCGCGGGATCGAGCCGATATTCGATCGCCTGGTTGTTGACGGTGAAGCGGGTCATCCCCGCGCGCTAGCCGATCCCCCGGGCGGAGGGGAGGGGGCTATTGCCGCCAGCTCGTGTCGCGCTTGTCGACCAGCCGGACCATCGCCTCGAAATCCGCCTTGCCCGCACCACCGGGCAGCGAGACCTTGCCGAGATCGCGCTGGTGGACCTTGACGACATCGTCGGGGATCAGGATCGGCGTGCCCATCGACGCCGTCGCGACCTGGATCTCGCAGGCGCGCTGCAGCGACCAGTGCTTGATGAACGCCTCGGGCAGCGTCCGACCCATGACCAGGATGCCGTGATTGCGCAGCAGCATCACGCGCTTGTCGCCGAGATGCTCGATCAGCCGTTCGCCCTCTTCCGACCGGACGGTGACGCCCTCGAAATCATGATAGGCGATCTGGCCGATGAAATTGCAGGCATAGAAATTGGTCGGCTGCAGCCCGCCCTCGACCGCGCTGACCGCCATCCCCGCAGTGGTGTGCGTGTGCATGATGCAATACGCGTCGGGCAGGTTCTTGTGGAACAGCGCGTGCTGCGTGAAGCCCGCGAGATTGACCGGATAGGGGTTCTGGTCGAGCTTGTTGCCGTCGATGTCGATCTTGACGAGGCTCGACGCGGTCACCTCGCTGAAATGCAGCCCGAACGGGTTGATCAGAAACGCGCCGTCCTCGCCGGGGATCTTCAACGTGATGTGGTTGTAGATCATCTCGGACCAGCCGAGCATGTCGAAGACCCGGTAGCAGGCGGCAAGCTGTTGGCGGGCCTCCCATTCCGCGGGTGAAACCGTCGAATTGCGCAGCGCTGCGGTCGCCATCTCATGCTCTCCCTTGTCGCGTTTGCAAACGGCATACCCGATGCCCGAAAGCGCGGCAATCGACGGGTGGCACGCCGCGGCCGGACGCGAACGCGCCTCTAACCATTGCCACGCGCGGTCGCCCCGGCCTATGCCGCCGCCCAACAAGACCGCGAGAGGGCGCAATTTATCATGCATGTCGACACCCATCACACCGCCGCCGCGGGAGGCGCCGCCGCAGAGGGCGATGCCAATCACGGTTACGACGCCCCCGACCTGCGCGTCTTCGTCTTCGCCCTGTTCTTCATCTTCGGTGGCATCACCTCGCTGAACGACATCATCATTCCGAAGATGAAGGAGCTGTTCACGCTCGACCATGCGACCGCGATGCTGGTCCAGTCGGCCTTCTTCCTCGCCTATGCGCTGTTCTCGATTCCTGCCGCGGCGATCGTGCGCAAGGCCGGTTATATGCGCACCGCCTCGATCGGGCTGGTGACGATGACCGTCGGGTGCCTGTTGTTCATCCCGGCGGCGGGCAAGGCCAGCTTCGAGATGTTCCTGTTCGCGCTTTTCGTGCTGGGCGCGGGCATCACGGTCGTCCAGGTCGTCGCCAACCCGCTGATCTCGGCGCTCGGCGCGCCGAAATCGGCATCGAGCCGGCTGACCTTCGCGCAGGCGTTCAACTCGCTCGGCACGACGATCTTCCCTTATGTCGGTTCCGCGGTCATCCTTGGTGGTCTCGCGACGGTGGATTCCTCGACGCTGACCGGCGCCGCGCTTGACGCCTACCGGACCGAATCGTCGCGGACCGTCGTGCACACCTATATCGGCCTCGCGATCGCGCTGCTGATCGTCGCCGCCGTCGTCTGGACGCGGCGGAACCGGCTGAACGAGGAGCAGGAGCAGACGGGCAGCATCCTCCACGCCTTCACGCTGCTCAAGCGCCCGCGCTTTGCGATGGGGACGGCGTGCATCTTCCTTTATGTCGGCGCCGAGGTCGCGGTCGGCTCGCTGATCGTCAACTACCTGATGCAGCCGAGCGTGATGGGCCTGAGCGATGTCGCTGCCGGTCAGCACGTGCCCTTCTACTGGGGCGGCGCGTTGATCGGGCGGTTCATCGGGGCCTATGTCCTCAACAAGGTGTCGCCGGGCAAGGTCCTGGCCGGTGTCGCGACGGGAACGCTGGCGCTGATCCTGATCTCGGCGAATACCGAGGGTGCCGTGTCGGGTTGGGCCTTGCTGTCGATCGGGCTGATGAATTCGGTGATGTTCCCGACGATCTTCGCCTTGGCATCCGAAGGCCTTGGCAAGCGTGCGGCCGAGGGATCGGGCGTGATCGCCACGGCGATCGTCGGCGGGGCGATCATCCCCTATTTCACGGGCGTGCTCGCGGATTCGTCGGGCAGCCTGCACTTCGCGTTGCTGCTCCCGGCGATCTGCTACGCGCTGATCCTTGCGTACGGGGTGTATGCGCGCAAGCCGGTGACGGCCGTCGCCTAATCCTCGTCGTCATCCTGGGCTAGACCCAGGATCCAGAGCCACGACCGCTACCGTCCGTGGCTCTGGATCCTGACTTTCGTCAGGATGACGGGTGTTTTGGCAGCATTGGTGCCGCGCGCCCGGTCGCGAGATCGGCATCTGAGAAGCGGATCGGCGTGCGCAAACCCGGCACGCTCGATCCATCCGGACGCACGACGTCGATCGCCATGCCGCGCGCGATCACCTGTGGATCGTCGAACGCCTGCGCGACGGTGTTGATCGGTCCGGCGGGGACGCCGACCGCCTCCAGCCGCGCGAGCAGCTCGAGTTTAGGCACCAGCGAGGTCGCCGCCTCGATCCCTACAAACAAGATATCCTTGAAGGCGAGCCGCCCGGCATTGGTCGCGAACCGCGGATCGTCGCGCATTTCGGGTAAGCCCATCGCATCGCAGAACCGTCGGAACTGGCCGTCATTTCCGACCGCGAGGATGAACCACCCGTCGCTGGTTGGAAAGACGGCATAGGGGCATACGTTCATGTGCGCGTTGCCGACCCGCGTCGGCGAGACGCCGCTCGCAAACCAGTTCATCGCCTGATTGGCGAGCACCCCGGTCATCGTGTCGAGCAGCGCCATGTCGATCTGCTGCCCCCGGCCGGTTCGCTCGCGCATCGCCAGCGCCGCCTGGATCGCGATCACCGAATACAGCCCGGTCATGATGTCGGCGAACGCGACGCCGATCTTCTGCGGCGCGCCATCAGGCTCGCCGGTGAGATCCATGATCCCGCTCATGCCCTGGACGATGAAGTCATAGCCCGCGCGCGGTGCGTAGGGTCCGTCCTGTCCGAAGCCGGTGATCGAGCAATAGACGAGCTGTGGATTGATCGCGGCGAGCGTCGGATAGTCGAGGCCGTATCTGGCGAGCCCGCCGACCTTGAAATTCTCGATCACGACATCGGCGTCGGCGATCAGCGCACGGACTGCGGCCTGTCCCTCGGGTGTCGTGAAGTCCGCGACGACCGAGCGCTTGCCGCGGTTGGCGGCGTGGAAATAGGCTGCATCGCTGGTGCCGTCGGGGTTGTCGATGAACGGCGGGCCCCATGTCCGGGTGTCGTCGCCCGCCGGGCTCTCGACCTTGACGACGTCGGCGCCGAGGTCGGCGAGCACCTGGCCTGCCCAGGGGCCGGCGAGGATGCGGGCGAGTTCGACGACCTTTAGGCCGGCGAGGGGTGTGGGTTTGCCTTCCACGATTAAATCACCACCCCGGCGGAGGCCGGGGCCCAGTTGGAAAGATTGCAGTGACGACACGCAGGATCAGCCAAGGCGCGTCCCCCAACTGGGCCCCGGCCTTCGCCGGGGTGGTAAGCAAGCACGTGGCCTATCACTAGAACGCCGCAATACCCGTGATCGCGCGACCGAGGATCAGCGCGTGGACGTCGTGTGCGCCCTCATAGGTGTTGACCGTTTCGAGGTTCATCATGTGACGCATCACCTGATATTCCCCCGAAATGCCGTTGCCGCCGTGCATGTCCCGGCTCATCCGTGCGATGTCGAGCGCCTTGCCAACATTGTTGCGCTTGACGATCGAGACCATCTCAGGCGCGAACCGCCCCTCGTCCATCAGCCGCCCGACGCGCAGTGACGCCTGGAGCCCGAGCGCGATCTCGGTCTCCATGTCGGCGAGCTTCTTCTGATAGAGCTGCCGCCCGGCGAGCGGGGTGCCGAACTGGTTGCGATCGAGGCCATATTGCCGCGCGGCGTGGAAGCAGAATTCGGCGGCACCGAGCGCCCCCCACGAAATCCCGTAGCGCGCACGGTTGAGACAGCCGAACGGCCCCTTCAGCCCCTGGACGTCGGGGAGCAGCGCGTCCTCGCCGACCTCGACCTCGTCCATCAGGATCATGCCGGTGATCGACGCACGCAGCGACAGCTTGCCCTCGATCTTGGGCGTCTCGAGCCCCTTCATCCCGCGTTCCAGGATGAAGCCGCGGATACCGCCGCCATGCTCGTCGGACTTGGCCCAGACCACGAACACGTCGGCGATCGGCGAGTTGGAGATCCAGGTCTTGGCGCCCGAGATGACATAGCCGTTCGCGGTCTTCTTCGCGCGCGTCGTCATGCCGCCGGGGTCCGAACCCGCATCGGGCTCGGTCAGTCCGAAACAGCCGATGATCTCGCCGGTCGCGAGCTTCGGCAGATATTTGCGCTTCTGTGCTTCGGAGCCGAACGCATTGATCGGGTACATCACCAGGCTCGACTGGACCGACATCATCGAGCGATAGCCCGAGTCGATCCGCTCGACCTCGCGCGCGACCAGGCCGTACGCGACATAGGAGGCGCCGACGCCGCCATATTCCTCTGGGATAGTCGGACCGAGCAGGCCGAGATCACCCATCTCACGGAAAATCGCGGGATCGGTATGTTCGTGCTGGAACGCGTCGATGATCCGCGGCGCGAGCTTGTCCTCGGCATAGGCGCGCGCGGTATCGCGGATCATGCGTTCGTCTTCGCTCAGCT
The DNA here is from genome assembly GCF_017876865.1 of Sphingomonas sp. PvP018. Taxonomy (NCBI): domain Bacteria; kingdom Pseudomonadati; phylum Pseudomonadota; class Alphaproteobacteria; order Sphingomonadales; family Sphingomonadaceae; genus Sphingomonas; species Sphingomonas sp. PvP018. The sequence goes on from NZ_JAGIOU010000001.1 coordinate 3,448,770, forward strand.
GGTCGTCGAGCAGGAACGGATCCGCCCATTCGAACTTGCCCATTCCGGCGCCGGTGCCTGCCATCGTCATCTCCTTCATTGGCCGCCGACTTCGTGTTTCCAGGGCCGAAAGTCCAGCCCCAAGGCACGGCTATGCGTCGATCAGCGTCAACGCCGCGATGGTGACACGCAGCCGCAACCCGACCTGCTCCACCATGTCGATCGCGAGATCGGCGAGGATGTGTCCCCGCAGCGGCAGCTCGGCATCGGGCAGGGCGGCAAGCCACGATCGAAAGCCGGGTATGGGATCCGCCAGGATGACCAGATGATGTTGCTCGCCCGAGAAGGTGGCGCTCGCCCATGGGCGGGAAACCGTCTCGATCACCTCGAATGCCGTGCCCGATGCGGCGACACTGGCGTGAAGTGCGCGGATCAACCGCGTCGCGACATCGGGGCCGCGCAGGGGGTCCATCCTCACGACCGGCCGCGCCCGGACGTGTTCGCGATGAACGCCTCGATTCGCGCGACCAGTCCCGCGCGTGGCTGACGACCGCGTCTGAGATCCGCGACGAGCCGGGAATCATTCACCGCGCGCCGTCCGAAGGTCGCCGCCCCCATGTCGGTCTGCCGCAGATATCGGTTGATCTTGACCAGTACGGACATCGTTTGCTCCTCGTGATTCCCTGCGTCCGTTCACGATCTGTTCCTTGAAATCCAACTTGTCTAGGATTTTTCCTGCGCTATGGTCTCACCATGTCCGATCCCGATCCCCGAGCAGTGCTGGCACGGCTTGCGGCTGCGCGCGGGGACAGTCTGGCGGCCCTGTCGGCAATGCTGGGACGCAACGCGGCCTATCTGCAGCAGTATGTGAAGCGCGGGTCGCCACGACGATTGGCGGAGGACGATCGCCGGCTGCTCGCGCAGTATCTCGGCGTCGAGGACCATGTGCTCGGTGGGAGCGGGGGGAAGACGGGGAAGAGTCCCACCGGATTCCAGATCGCCCGGCTGGCGGTGCAGGCGTCGGCCGGGCCGGGTGCGCTGGTCGATGACGAGGTGTTGCTGGGCACCGACGTGATCGACCCGGCACTGGCGCGGCGGCTCGGGCTGCGCGACGGGCAGGCGGCGATCATCCGGGTCCGGGGAACATCGATGGAGCCCGGCCTGCAGGACGGCGATCACATCATCGTCAATATGGCGACCACGGTGCCGGGCGCGCGCGGGCGGCTCTACGTCATCCGGGTCGATGGCCTGACGATGGTCAAGCGCGTCGCGCTGCGGGACGGGACGCTCAGCGTGTCGAGCGACAATCCTGCCGCGCCGCCGGTACCCGACGGCCCGGTCGACATTGTCGGCCGCGTCGTCTGGCAGATGCGCGAACCCGCCTAGCGGCGGTCGCGAATCCAGACGAGGAGCGCGGCGGCGACGCCGATCGCGGTGCCGATCAGGAGGCCGGGCGTGGCCTGGCCGATCGCAAATCCGACCCCGGCACCGCCAAGGATGCCGAGTGCGATCAGGAAGCCGCCAGCAGCGGTCGGACGTTTGTCAGCCATGTCCCGCACCTGCCACGTCGCGCGCGCGGACGCCAGTGCTGGCCGTCGACGTGGACGATGCACCGCGCAACGCGCTGATTGTCCGGCAGGATATTTCGATGTCATGACGAAACGTGGCGAAAATGCGTCACGAACGACTGTCGCGGGGGGCCAAGCCCGGCTAGGAGGCGAGCATGGTGTACCGCTTCGGGTGGGTCGGGATCGGTACGGCCGCCGCCGTCCTTGTCGTGCCGATGCTGACGGCGCCCCCCCGCGCCGCCGCCCAGACACGCGTATCCACGCCGCAGGAGGGCGCTGCGGCTGCGGACGCGCCGGTGTCGCTCGATCCGATGTCGCCGCTCGCGCCGCTGCCGGATATCGGCGTCGCCTGGCCCGATCTTGCCGCCGCCACCGATGATCCGGTCACCGTCGCGACCAACACCGATGCGACGACCGAGACGCGCTATTCGTGGCGGCTGGAAGGGATCGACTCGATCGAGAACGCGCTGCTGAAACAGCGGTTTGACCAGCTCTCGACGCTCAACGCGAACGACGGCGAGGTCGCCAACGCAGCGCAGCTCGATCGCCGTGCGCGCGAGGACGGCGACCTGCTCAACAGCCTTTTGCGCGCCGAGGGCTATTATGACGCGCGCGTCACCACCCGGGTCGAGCCGGGGCAGAAGCCGCTGGTGATCGTCTCGGCCGAGCCCGGCACGCGCTACACCTTCACGGGCGTGACGATCGACGGTCTTGCGGCGGCGGGGGACAAGGCGCCCGCGCTGGCCCAGGCCTTCGGCATCAAGCCTGCCGACCCGGTCAATTCGGACGCGATCGTCGCGGGCGAGGCGAAGCTGACGACTCAGATCGGGCGCGAGGGTTTTCCGTTCGCCAAGGTCGGCGATCCGGCGATCGTGGTGGACCATGCGACACGCACCGCCACGCTCGACCTGTCGATCGTCCCGGGCGGCCAGAAGCGCTTTGGCCGGATCGTCGCGCTGCCCGGTAACCGCGTGTTCGATGCAGACCATGTGCAGGAAATCGCGCGGTTTTCCCCCGGTCAGCCCTATGATGCGGGCGAGCTGGACGATCTGCGCCGGGCGCTCGTCCAGACCAGCCTGGTGTCGTCGGTCGAGGTCAGGCCGATTCCCGGCAGCACCGCCGACAGCGTCGATATCGGCGTAAAGCTCGACCGCGCGCCGCCGCGCACGGTCGCGGGCGAGCTTGGTTATGGCACGGGCGAGGGCGCACGCGCCGAGGTCAGCTGGACGCATCGCAACCTGTTTCCGCCCGAAGGCGCGCTCACGCTGCGCAGCGTCATCGGGACGCAGGAGCAGCTTGGCGCGATCGTCTATCGCCGCAACAACTTTCATGCGCGCGACCGCGTGCTGACCGCGCAGGTCTCCGCGGTGCATATCAACCGCGATGCCTATGAGGCCAAGACCTTCACGCTGGCCGGCAGCATCGAACGCCAGACGAACATCTTCTTCCAGAAGACCTGGACCTGGTCGCTCGGCGCGGAGCTGATCGCGTCGGACGAACGCGACGTGATCGTGTCGACCGGCGACCCGCGACGCCGCACCTTCTTCATCGGCGCGCTGCCGACCACGCTGAATTATGACGGATCGGATGACCTGCTCAACCCGACGCGCGGGTTCCGGCTCGGTGGGCGGTTGAGCCCGGAGGCGTCGTTCCAGGGATCGGTGTTCGGCTATGCCCGGACGCAGATCGACGCGAGCGTGTACCGGACGGTCAGCGACGGGATCGTGCTGGCGGGGCGGACCCGGCTCGGTACGATCGTCGGCGCGCCGCGCGACCAGGTGGCACCGTCGCGGCGTTTCTATGCCGGCGGCGGCGCGTCGATACGCGGCTATGGCTATCAGTCGATCGGTCCGCGCGATCCGAACAACGACCCGATCGGCGGCCGCAGCCTGACCGAATTCTCGATTGAGGCGCGGATCAAGGCGTTCGGCAATTTCGGGGTCGTGCCGTTCCTCGATGCGGGCAACATCTACACGTCGCCGCTGCCCAAATTCACCGGTCTGCAATATGGCACGGGGATCGGGGTGCGCTATTATTCGAACTTCGGCCCGATCCGATTCGATGTCGGGACGCCGATCAACCCGCAACCGGGCGACAGCCGGATCGCGGTCTATGTATCGCTGGGACAAGCGTTTTGACCGACGCCGCGACCGAGACGACGGAGCCGGGCCGGCCTGTGCCACGGCGCCGCTGGTGGCGCTGGCTTGCGGCAGCGTTCCTGGCCCTGGTGGCGATCCTCGGTGCCGCGCTGCTGATCGTCGATACCGATATCGGCCACCGCTATGTCGCCAATCGGGTCGGCGCGATCCGTGCGGCCAATGGGCTGCGCTTCACGATCGGGCGGATCGACGGGTCGCTCTATGGCGATACGCGGCTGACTGATCTGCGCGTCTATGATCTCGACGGGCTCGTGTTCCAGGCACCGCGCGTCGCGCTCGACTGGTCGCCCATCCGCTGGTTTTCGAACCGGCTCGAAATCCGCCGGCTCGCGATCGATCGCGCGACGCTGTTCCACGTCCCGCGCACGCGACCGTCAAAGAGGCGCACGCCGATCCTGCCCGATTTCGACATCCGAATCGGGCGGCTCACGGTCGGACGCCTGCTGCTCGACCCCCGCGTGCTCGGCACCGCACGCGTCGCGCGGCTCGACGGCCGTGCCGATATCCGCTCGGGACGCGCGCTCGTCGACGTGAACGCGCTGGTCGCGGGCAGCGATCGGCTCAAGCTGCGGATCGATGCGGAGCCCGCGCGCGACCGGTTCGATCTGGACGTCGCGGCGCGCGGTGAGGCGAACGGGGTGCTCGCGCGGATGGTCGGTGCCCGGAGCAACGTCGCGCTCGTCGTCACCGGTGACGGCCGCTGGGCGCGCTGGACGGGCCGCGCACAGGGTAATGTCGGCGCGTCACGCGCGGTCGATCTCGCGCTTTCACAGGCGAGCGGACGCTATACGCTGTCGGGAACGCTCGCCCCCTCGGGGCTGCTCAGCGGACGGCTCGCGCGGCTCACCACGCCGCGGGTTCTGGTCAATGGCGCCGCGACGTTCGTCGAACGCCGGCTCGACGGGCGGCTGTCGCTGCGGTCGCCGGCGCTCTCGCTCGACACGACGGGTATCGTCGATCTCGGCGCGAACGCGTTTCGTGATCTTCGCGTGAAGGCGCGGCTGCTGCGGCCGACGGCGCTGATCGGGACGATGGGGGGCAGCGGCATCGAACTGCGCGCCATTCTCGACGGTGCCTTCGCGACCGCAAGCTTCGACTACCGCCTCGACGCGGCACGACTGACCTTCGACAAGACCGGCTTCGATCGCGTGCGGATCGCCGGCAAGGGGCGTCTGTCGGCGGCGCCGGTCACCGTCCCGATCCGCGTCACCGCCGCCCGCGTGACCGGGGTCGGCGATGTCGCCGGGGGGATCCTGCGCAACCTGTCGGTCGATGGGCGGCTGCGGATCACGCCTGCGCTGCTGACCGGTGACGACCTCGTGCTGCGCTCCGACAAGCTCAACGGACGGATCGGCATCCGGGTCGATCTGCGCACCGGGCGGTTCGACGTCGGGGTGAATGGCCGGCTCGGTCGCTATCTGATCCCGGGGCTGGGGATCGTCGACGTCACGTCGACGCTGCGCGTCGTTCCGGGGCCGAACGGCAAGGGGACGCGCGTGATCGGGCAGGGCGCGGCACAGGTGCTGCGACTCGACAACGCCTTCTTCCGCAGTCTCGCAGGCGGTCTGCCGCGGCTCACCGCCAATCTCGAACGAACGACGGACGGAGTCCTGCATTTCAGCAACCTCGTCCTTGTCGCGCCGCAGATCCGGTTGAGCGGCAACGGCTACAGACGGCGCGACGGCAGCTTCCGGTTCGAGGGCGGTGGCCGTCAGCAGAACTACGGGCCGGTCACGCTGACGCTGGACGGCAGGATCGAGCGGCCGACGCTCGACCTCGTCCTTGCCAGCCCCAGTCCGGTGCTGGGGCTGACGAACGTGCGGGCGCATCTCGATCCGACGGCGCAGGGCTATGCCTTTGCCGCTGCGGGTGGCTCGCGGCTTGGCCCCTTCACCGCGGCGGGTACGCTCCTCCTGCCGCGCGGCGCCGGTGCCACGATCGCGATCGCCGCGCTGGACGTCAGCGGGACCCGCGCGACGGGGACGCTCGCGATCGTCGATGGCGGCTTCAACGGGCGGCTCGCGGTGGCGGGCGGCGGTCTGGGAGGCGAGCTGCTCTTCCGACCGGTCGGCGAGAATCAGCGCGTCGAGGCGCACCTCGATGCGCGCGCGGGGACGCTCGCCGGCTGGACGTTGCGGCGTGGCCATATGGACCTCGTCACGATTCTCGACCCTGCGGGCACCTCGATCGAGGCGACCGCGACCGGCGCAGGCTTGCAACGCGGGGCGCTCAGCATCGGGCGGCTGACGGGCAGCGCGTCGCTGCGCGGCGGGGTGGGGCAGATCAAGGCGTCGATTGCCGGGTCGCGCGGACGCGCATTTGATATCGAGAGCGTGACCGACGTGACCGCCGACAGTTATCGCATCGCCGCGCAAGGGACGCTCGACCGGCGGCCGCTCCGGCTGCTGAGCCCCGCGATCGTGACCCGCGACGGCGATGGCTGGCGGCTCGCACCGACGCGTCTGAGCTTTTCGGGGGGCGAGGCGCAGATCGGCGGACGCTTCACCGGATCGACCAGCGCGATCGACGCGAGCATGACGCGGATGCCGCTGGCCATCCTCGACATCGGCTATCCGGGACTCGGGCTCGGCGGTCTGGCATCGGGTACGTTCAGCGTCGCGACGAGCGGCGGGAACCCGCCGACGGGCAAGGCGGACGTGACGATCCGTGGCCTCAGCCGTGCGGGGCTCGTGCTGTCGTCGCGGCCGATCGACGTCGGGGTCGCGGCGCTTCTGTCGCCTGACAAGCTCGGCCTGCGTGCGGTGATCGCCTCGGGCGGCAAGACGATCGGTCGCGCACAGGCGCAGCTTGCGCCGCTTGGTGAGGGCGACCTCGCCACGCGGATCGCGCGCGCGCGGCTGTTCGGACAGCTGCGCTACAGCGGGCCCGCGGACACGCTGTGGCGGCTGACGGGGGTCGAGCTGTTCGACCTGTCGGGACCGGTGGCGATCGGGGCGGACGTCGTCGGTACGCTCGAAGCGCCGGTAATCCGCGGCGTCGTCCGGGCGACCAACGCCCGCATCGAAAGCGGCACGACGGGCACGATCCTGTCGAACGTCCAGGCCAGCGGCCGGTTCGGCGGTTCGCGGCTGGTGATCGACCGCTTTGCCGCGGACGCGGGCAAGGGCGGCCGCGTGACCGGCGTCGGCCAGTTTGATTTCGCGGCCAGAAACGGGCTCGGCATCGACCTGCGGTTGCAGGCTGCAAACGCTGTGATGATCAATCGCGATGATATCGGCGCGACCGTGACGGGGCCGCTGACGTTCACGTCGGACGGGATAGGCGGCGTGATCGCGGGCGACGTGGTGATGAACAAGAGCCGCTACCGGCTAGGTCAGGCGACCGCGGCAAGCGCAGTGCCGCAGCTCAACATCCGGGAAATCAACCTGCCCGAGGGCGGCGAGGAAAAGGCCGCGCCGACGCGCCCCTGGACGCTGGCGATCAAGGCCCGCGCGCCGAACCAGGTCATGGTCAGCGGGCTGGGGCTGACAAGCGAATGGTCCGCCAATCTCCAGATCGCCGGCGAGCCGCAGAATCCCGCGATCACGGGCCGTGCGACGCTGATCCGCGGCGATTACGAATTTGCCGGGCGCGAGTTCGAGCTGGCGCGCGGCGTCATCCGGTTCGATGGCGGCGTACCCGCGAACCCGGCGCTCGATATCGAGGCGAATGCCGATTCGACCGGGCTCAACGCTTCGATCCGCGTCACGGGCTATGCGCTCAAGCCGGAGATCGGGTTCACGAGCACGCCCGCGCTGCCGCAGGACGAGCTGCTGTCGCGCCTGCTGTTCGGGACGTCGATCACCAACCTGTCCGCGCCCGAAGCCCTGCAGCTCGCGGCGGCGGTGGCGGCGTTGCAGGACGGCGGCAACGGGATCAATCCGATCAACGCGGTGCGGCGTGCGGCGGGTCTCGACCGGCTGCGCATCCTGCCCGCCGATCCGCAGACGGGGCAGGGCACGTCGATCGCCGCAGGCAAATATGTGACGCGGCGGCTCTATGCGGAGATCGTCACCGACGGCCAGGGCTATAGCGCGACGCAGGTCGAGTTCCAGGTCACCCGCTGGCTGTCGCTGCTGTCGAGCATCTCCACGCTTGGCAGGCAGAGTGCGAACGTCCGCATTTCCAAAGACTATTGAACCCGCCGGCCATCGCCCGGCGATTCCCTGCTCCGTGGGAACCAGCCTCCTCGGGTTTGGTTGATCGGCAGTCACATATCGAGGCCAGATGACCCTTCCCCAATCCCTTTCGATCGCCACGCTCATCGGCATGATGATGCTCTTCATCTGGGGACGGTTTCGCTACGACGTCACAGCTATCCTGGCGTTGCTAGCGAGTATCGCGCTCGGGATCGTCAGTCCGAAGGACGCTTTCAAGGGCTTTTCCGACGACATCGTGATCATCGTCGGTTCGGCGCTCGTCATCTCGGCGGCGGTCCAGCGCTCGGGGGTTATCGAACTGGCGCTGGCGAAGCTTGCAAAGCGGGTCACGCGGGTGCGGTCGCAGCTTGTCGTGCTGACCGCGTCGGTGGGGTTCTCGTCCGCGCTGGTCAAGAATATCGGCGCGCTGGCGATGCTGATGCCCGCCGCGTTCCAGATGGCGAAGAAGAACAACACCTCGCCATCGGTGTTCCTTATGCCGATGGCGACCGCGTCGCTGCTCGGCGGTCTCATCACGCTTGTCGGTACCTCGCCCAACATCATCGTCAGCCGCGTCCGCGAGCAGATGACCGGACATCCCTTCGGCATGTTCGACTATGCGCCGGTCGGGCTCGGGCTGACGGTAATGGGGCTGATCTATCTGCGCTTCGCCTATCGCCTGCTGCCGCGCGACCGGCGGGCTGCGCCGACGATGGGCGAGGCGCTCGACATCAAGGGGTATATCACCGAAGCGGCGATCCCCGAGACGTCCCCCGCGGTCGACGAGTCGGTCGAGGATTTTCTCGCACGGCACGACGGCGAGGTGTCGATCACGCGGATCCTGCGCGCGGGCATGCGCAGCGCGCCGAACGAGCATACACACCTGAGGGCGGGCGACGTACTGATCCTCGGCGGCGAACCCGATGCGCTCGAACGCGTCATTGCGCGCGACCGGCTGAAGCTGGAAGGCGAGGACCGCGAAAAGGCGGATCAGGCGGACGACGATGAAGTCGGCGTGATCGAGGCGGTCGTCAATGTCGGTTCGCCGCTGGCGGGCCGGACCGCGGCGCGGCTTGCGCTGCAGGCGCGGTTCGGGGTCAACCTTATCGCGATCTCGCGACAGGGCGAGCATCTGTCGCGCAGGCTGGCGAATATCGAGCTGCGCGCGGGTGACGTGCTGGTGCTGCAGGGGCCGCTCGAACAGCTACCCGGCAAGTTGCGCGACCTGGGCTGCCTGCCGCTGGCACAGCGCGAGATGCGACTCGGCGTGTCGAAGCGTAGCTGGCTGCCGATCGGGATTCTCGGCGTCGCGATGGGGGCGACGGCGATGGGGTTCGTGCCCGTGGCGGTGGCGTTCTTCGCGGCGGCGGGGCTGATCATGGCGACCGGCGTGCTGCCGGTGCGCGAGGCCTATGACCATGTCGAATGGCCAATCCTGATCATGCTCGGCGCGTTGATTCCGGTCAGCGATTCGCTTCGCACCACCGGGGCATCGGATGTCATCGCGACCTGGCTGTCCGCGACCGCATCGACGCTGCCGCCCTGGGGGGCGGTCGCGCTGATCCTGGCAGCGGCGATGGCGGTCACGCCGTTCCTGAACAATGCCGCGACCGTGCTGGTGATGGCGCCGATCGCAGCGACGTTTGCGGGAGATCTCGGCTATCGGCCGGAGGCGTTTCTGATGGCGACCGCGGTCGGCGCGGGGTGCGACTTCCTCACGCCGATCGGTCATCAGTGCAACACGCTGGTCATGGGGCCGGGCGGCTACAAGTTCAGCGATTACGCCCGGCTCGGCGCGCCACTGTCGCTGCTGGTGCTGCTGGTCGGCACGCCGCTGATCGTCGCGGTCTGGCCGATGCACTGAGCCCCCTCCCGCGGGGGAGGGGGCGTCGGCGGCATCAGCCGGGCAGGCCCACCACCGTCTTCACTTCCATGAAGTCGGTCAGCCCGTAGCGGCCATTCTCGCGGCCATTGCCCGATTGCTTGTAGCCGCCGAACGGCGCGCCGATGTCGGGGCTCCACGAATTGATCGTGACCAGCCCAGCGCGCAGCTTTGGCGCCACTTTCGCTGCGGCGGCCGGGTCGCCCGAGATCGTTGCAGACAGCCCGTATTCGGTCGCGTTGGCGATGCGGATGCCCTCCTCCTGGTTGGCGTAGGCGGTGATCGTCGCGACCGGGCCGAAAGTCTCCTCCTGCGCGATCCGCATGTCGGGGCGGACATCGGTGAACAAGGTCGGCTGGATATAATAGCCCGCGTTGCGCCCGTCGGGACGCCCCACGCCGCCCGTGACCAGCGTCGCACCCTCGTCGATCGCCGACTGGATCAGCCCCTGGATCTTGTCGAACTGCGCCTTGTTGACGACGGGGCCGATATGCTGGCCCATTTCGGCAGGGTCGCCCACTTTGGTCTGCTCCATCATCGTCTTGACGATCGCGGTGGCCTCGGCAACCTGGCTGGCATGAACTAGCAGCCGGGTCGGCGCGATGCAGCTCTGCCCCGAATTGGCGAGCACGCCCGCCACCGTCGGCGGCAGGACTTTGGCAAGGTCCGCCCCCTCGAGCACGAGGTTGGCCGCCTTGCCGCCCAACTCCTGATGAACGCGCTTGACCGTCGGAGCGGCGGCCTGCGCGACTGCGATCCCCGCGCGGGTCGACCCGGTGAAGCTGACCATGTCGACGTCGCGGTGGCTCGACAGCGCCGCGCCGACGCCGGGGCCGTCGCCGTTGACGAGGTTGAACACTCCCGCCGGGACGCCCGCGGCATCCATGATCTCGGCGAGGATGATTGCGCAGGAGGGCGCCTCCTCGGACGGCTTCAGGATCATCGTGTCGCCTGCCGCCAGCGCTGGCGCGACCTTCGCGCAGATCTGGTTGAGCGGCCAGTTCCAGGGCGTGATCATCGCGACGACGCCGAGCGGTTCGTGCACGACGGTCGCCTTGCCGATGACTTCGGAAAATTCGAACGCCGCCAGCGCCTTGGCGGTCCCGGAGAAATGGGCGAGGCCGGTCGGGGCCTGCGCCATCGACGCGAGCGCCATCGGCGCGCCCATTTCCTGCGACATCGCCTTGGCCAGATCGGGCATGCGCGCCTTGTACTCGGTCATGATCCGGCCGAGCATTTCGAGCCGCTCCTGCACGCTCGTCTGGCTCCAGCTTTCGAACGCGGCGCGGGCGGCGGCGACCGCCTTGTCGACATCGGCCGCGGTGCCGAGCGTGATCTCGGTACAGGGCTGTTCGGTCGAGGGGTCGATGACCTGGTGGATCCGGCCGCCGTCGCTGTCGACCCAGGCGCCGTCGATATACTGCTTCAGATAGCTCTTCATCATGCCTCTCCGCATCGTGTTTTGCAGAGGAATGGGCGTCGGGCGGATCGGTTGCAACCCGAAACGCGGAGCCTAGTTAGGGTCATGACCAACAGGAGACGGGCATGGCACGCGTAGCGACAATCAGGACGACCGGTGGCCCCGAGGTGATCCAGTGGGACGACGTCGACCTGCCCGCGCCGGGCAAGGGCGAGGTGTGGATGCGCAACACCGCGGTCGGGCTGAACTATATCGACACCTATCACCGCAGCGGCGTCTATCCGGTAGCGTTGCCCTCAGGGCTCGGTAGCGAGGCGGTCGGCGTGGTGATGAAGGTGGGCGAGGGGGTCAAGGGCTTTGCCCCGGGCGACCGCGTCGGCACCTTCGGCCCGGCGCGCGGGGCCTACGCCACCGAGCGCAACGTGCCCGCGGGTGAGCTCTTCCATTTGCCCGACACGCTCGACGACCGCACCGCCGCGGCGATCCTGCTCAAAGGCTGCACTGCGGAGTTCCTGATCGAACGCTGTGCGCGCGTCGAGGCGGGGCAGACGGTGCTTGTCCATGCCGCCGCGGGCGGGGTCGGGCATATCCTCGTCGGCTGGCTGAAGGCGATCGGCGCGACCGTGATCGCCAGCGTCGGCAGCGAAGCAAAGGCCGAACGGACGCACAAGGCGGGGGCCGATCACGTCATTCTCCACCGGTCCGAGGATATCGCGGCGCGGGTGCGCGAGATCACCGGCGGGAAGGGCGTGCCCGTGGTGCTCGACGGTGTCGGCGGCGCGACATGGCAGGCGTCACTCGACAGTGCGGCGAAGCGGGGTCTTATCGTCAGCTTCGGCAATGCAGGCGGCGTGGTCGATGGTGTCAATCTCGGCGTGCTGGCGGCCAAGGGGTCGCTGTTCGTGACGCGCCCGACGCTGTTCGATTATGCCGAGCACCGGCAGGCGATGGTCGACCGAGTGTTCGCGATGCTCGAGCAGGGCGCGTTCAAGCCCGAGATCGGCCAGACCTTTGCGCTGGAGGATGCGGCGGATGCGCACCGGGCGCTCGAGGCGGGGGAGACGTTCGGGAGTAGCGTGCTGCTGGCCTGAGCGCGCCGCAGCCATGTTCTCCCGCGAAGGCGGGAGGCCAGACTGGGGCGCCGCCTCCGCGGGGACACAGGGTCTGGATGTATCGTGCAGTTTGAGCCTCCCCGGTCGGTGGAGTTTGCAGAGCACCTCAACGGAAAAAGGACGCCCGGATTGCTCCGGGCGCCCTTTTCTCTGTCAGCGCCGTGGCGAAGCCACGTCGTCGGTCGTCGCCATAGGCGACGCCGGCCGACAGCGGCTAAGCTGCCGGCACGGCAGATTAGCCGCTGTAGTACATGTCATACTCGACCGGGCTCGGCGTCATCTCCCAACGCGCAACTTCAGCACGCTTGATCTCGACGTAGCTCTCGATCTGATCCTTCGAGAACACGTCACCCTTGAGCAGGAAGTCGTGATCCGCGAGCAGGCAGTCGAGTGCCTCGCGGAGCGAACCCGCGACGGTCGGGACCTGGGCGAGTTCTGCGGGCGGCAGGTCGTACAGGTTCTTGTCCATCGCTTCGCCCGGATGGATCTTGTTCAGGATGCCGTCCATGCCGGCCATCATCAGCGCCGCATAAGCGAGATACGGGTTGGCGAGCGCATCGGGGAAGCGCACTTCGACGCGCTTCGCCTTGGGGCCGGTGCCGTACGGAATGCGGCACGAGGCCGAGCGGTTGCGCGCCGAATAGGCGAGCAGCACGGGCGCTTCGTAGCCGGGGACGAGGCGCTTGTAGCTGTTGGTCGTCGGGTTGGTGAACGCGTTGACCGCCTTGGCATGCTTGATGATGCCGCCGATGAAATACAGGCACATGTCGCTGAGGCCCGCATAGCCGTTGCCGGCGAACAGCGGGGTCTTGCCATCCCAGATCGAGAAGTGCGTGTGCATCCCCGAGCCGTTGTCCTCCTTGATCGGCTTGGGCATGAACGTCGCCGTCTTGCCGTATGCGTGCGCGACCTGGTGGACGACGTACTTGTAGATCTGCATGCGATCCGCGGTCTGCGTCAGCGTGCCGAAGGTTAGGCCCAGCTCATGCTGTGCAGCCGCGACCTCGTGGTGATGCTTGTCGCAGGGAAGGCCCATCTCGATCATCGTCGAGACCATCTCGCCGCGGATGTCGACGGCGCTGTCGACCGGCGCGACCGGGAAATAGCCGCCCTTGGCGCGCGGACGGTGGCCGAGATTGCCGCCCTCATATTCACGGCCCGAATTGCCCGGCAGTTCGATGTCGTCGATCTTGTAATAGCTGGTCGAATAGCTGTTCTCGAACCGGACGTCGTCGAACATGAAGAATTCGGCTTCGGGACCGACATAGACGGTGTCGCCGACGCCGGTCGTCAGCAGATACGCCTCGGCGCGCTTGGCGGTCGAGCGCGGATCGCGGGCGTAGAGCTCGCCGGTCGACGGATCGGCGATGTCGCAGATCAGGATCATCATCGGCGTCGCCGAGAACGGATCGACATAGACCGCGTCGAGATCGGGCTTGAGCGTCATGTCGCTCTCGTTAATCGCCTTCCAGCCCTCGATCGACGAGCCGTCGAACATCAGGCCGTCGGTCAGCTCGTCTTCACCGATCAGGCTGGCGACCATCGTCAGATGCTGCCACTTTCCCTTGGGATCGGTGAAGCGCAGATCGACCCACTCGATCTCCTGGTCCTTGATCATCTTCAGGACGTCGTTGGCCGAATTTGCCATGATGCTAAGCCCTCTTTGCTCGATAGGTCGGCAGATATGCCGGAAATGATAGTGCGGCGCAGCGCGCTAATTCCACAGATTGTTGCGCCGCGTCAAATGAAGTCGGTGTCAGTAAAGCCGTTAAATCGCGTCGTCGTCGCGCTCGCCGGTACGGATGCGCAGCGCGCTTTCGACGGGAATGACGAAGATCTTGCCGTCGCCGATCCGGCCGGTCTGCGCGGCTGCTGCAATCGCCTCGACGACGCGCTGTGCCAGACCATCCGCGACGACGACCTCGAGTTTCACCTTGGGCAGGAAGTCAACGACATATTCGGCGCCACGATACAGCTCGGTATGGCCTTTCTGCCGGCCAAAGCCCTTGGCCTCGGTCACGGTGATGCCGCTTACGCCGATCTCGTGCAGCGCTTCCTTCACCTCATCAAGCTTGAACGGCTTGATGATGGCTTCGATCTTTTTCACAGGTACGCCCCCGATTGTCGTTGAAACCAACGCCCTACAGGGCGCCTTGCACCAAACGTGCCAGTTGTCGCCACCTTGGGCAACGACCGATTCACCCGTAAACCCTGCCCGAAAATACAGCATCCGGAACGGATGTGCACGATGCGGGGGCAGCGATCACAGAATTTCGTGCAGCCGCGCGATGGGCCGTCCGAGGCGGACGCCTTTGTCGGTCTCGACCAGCGGACGCTCGATCAGCAGCGGATCGATCATCATCGCGTCGAGGATCGCTTCGGTGTCGCCATGCTTGACCGCCTTCGCGCCGTCCTCTGCCATGCGCAGGCCCTGGCGCGGCGTCATGCCTGCGCGGTCGTAGAGACGGACGAGTTCGGCGCGCGACGGGGGAGTCTTCAGATATTCGACGATCGTGACGTCCGCACCGGCCTCTTGCAACAGCGCGAGCGCCTCGCGCGACTTGGAGCATTTCGAGTTGTGGTAGATCGTCGCCTTCACGAATGCTCCGTCGTCATTGGACTGGCCTCGGCCGGACCATGTGTCCCGCCCGGTTCTTGTTCTCCCGCGAAGGCGGGAGCCCAGTCTGGGCTCCCGCCTTCGCGGGAGAACATTCTAAGTGGCAGGAGCGCTTACGCCCCCTGCTTGGCGAGCCACTCTTCCAGCCACTTGATCGTGTACGCGCCTTCCTGGAACTCAGGATCGTCGAGCAGTGCACGGTGCAGGGGAATCGTCGTCGTGACGCCCTCGATCACCATCTCCTCAAGCGCACGCCGCAACCGTCGCAGTGCGCCCTGACGCGTCGCGCCGTAGACGATCAGCTTGGCGACCATCGAATCGTAATAAGGCGGCACGCGGTAGCCGGCATAGAGCCCGCTATCGACGCGAACATGCATCCCGCCCGGCGCATGATAGAGCTTCACCAGCCCCGGCGACGGCGCGAAGGTGCGCGGATCCTCGGCATTGATGCGGCATTCGATCGCATGGCCGCGGAACTGCACGTCTTCCTGGCGCAGCGTCAGCGGATGCCCCTCGGCGATGCGGATCTGTTCACGCACGAGATCGAGGCCGGTGATCATCTCGGTCACCGGATGCTCGACCTGGAGCCGGGTGTTCATCTCGATGAAGTAGAACTCACCCGCTTCCCACAGGAACTCGATCGTCCCCGCGCCGCGATAGCCCATGTCGGCCATCGCCTTGGCGACGATGCCGCCCATCCGCTCACGCTCTTCCGCGGTGATGATCGGCGAGGGGGCTTCCTCAAGCACCTTCTGGTGGCGGCGCTGGAGCGAGCAGTCGCGCTCGCCGAGATGGATCGCGTTGCCCTCGCCATCGCCGAAGATCTGGAATTCGATATGCCGCGGATTGCCGAGGTATTTTTCCATGTAGACGGTGGCGTCGCCGAACGCGGCCTTCGCCTCGCTGCCGGCCTGCTGCATCTGCGTTTCGAGGTCTTCGGCGTCGGTGACGACCTTCATCCCGCGACCGCCGCCGCCGGATGCCGCCTTGATGATCACCGGATAGCCGATCTCGTCGGCGATCCGCTTGGCCTCGGCGATGTCGCTGATCGCACCGTCCGAGCCGGGGACGAGCGGCAGCCCGAGCGCGCCTGCGGTGCGCTTGGCCTGGACCTTGTCGCCCATCGTGCGGATGTGCTCGGGCTTTGGGCCGACGAACAGGATGTTGTGCAGCTCGACGATCTCGGCGAACTGCGCGTTCTCGCTCAGAAAGCCGTAGCCCGGATGGATCGCATCCGCGCCGCTGATCTCGGCGGCGGAGATGATGTTGGGGATGTTCAGATAGCTGTCGGTCGCCGACGGCGGTCCGATGCAGATCGCCTCGTCCGCGAGCCTTACGTGCATCGCGTCGGCGTCGGCGGTCGAATGGACCGCCACCGTCTTGATGCCCATCTCATGGCAGGCACGGTGGATCCGCAGCGCGATCTCGCCGCGGTTCGCAATGAGCAGCTTCTTGATTTGCTTCATTATTCGACCACGACCAGCGGCTGGTCGAATTCGACCGGCTGGCCGTTTTCGACGAGGATCGCGGTGACGGTGCCGGCCGAGGGCGCGACGATCGTGTTCATCACCTTCATCGCCTCGATGATCAGCAGCGTGTCGCCCGCATTGACCTTCTGGCCGACGGTCGAGAACGGCTTCGCCTCGGGGTTGGCAGCGAGATAGACGGTGCCGACCATCGGCGACTTGACCGCGCTCGCGCTGATCGCCGGGGCGGACGCGCCGACCTCGGCCTGCGGGATCGCCAGCGGTGCGGAGACGGCGGGCGCCGCAGGGGCGGGGGCATAGTGCGCGACGGGCGCGGCCTGCGCCGCCTTGCGTGCGACGCGGATCCGGCGCGAGCCGTCCTCAACTTCGATCTCGGTCAGCTGCGTGGTGTCGAGCAGTTCGGCGAGCTGGCGCACCAGGGTCACATCGACCTGCATTGCGCCTGTTGTTTCTGGTGTATCGGTCATGGCGGGGCCTCCTGTCAGAACCGTGCGACGGCTTCAAGCGCGAGCAGATACGAAAGCGCGCCGAAACCCGCGATCGTTCCCTTCGCCGCCTGTCCGACCAGGCTGACGTGCCTGAACGATTCGCGGGCGTGGGGATTGGAAAGATGGACTTCGATCACCGGCGTCTTCACGCCCTTGATCGCGTCATGGACCGCGACCGAGGTATGCGTGAACGCGCCGGCATTGAGGATGACGGCCTTCGCGCCGCGCGCCTGCGCCTCCTGGATCCAGTCGACGAGGTGCCCTTCGTGATTCGACTGGCGCATGTCGATCGTCAGGTCGAGTTCTCGCGCGCGGTCCTCGAGCTGGCCGGCGATGTCGTCGAGCGTCTCGTCGCCGTAAATCTCCGGCTCGCGCGTCCCCAGCAAGTTGAGGTTGGGGCCGTTCAGGACGAAGATTGTCGCAGGGACGGTGGCAGGGACTGTCGCGGGCAAAGGCTGCTCCTGGTTGCAGGGGCGGCAAACCACCCTCTATATGCACCCCCCTTACCCGTTCGTGTCGAGCGAAGTCGAGACATGAGACCGGCAGCGGACGGGTGGTTTCCCGACTTCGGTCGAAACGAACGGAAAACTCTGCATGCCCCACTCCGACGGCACCGTCTCGATCACCGTGAACGGCGAGCACAAGCGTGTCTCCACCGGCCTCAGCCTTGCAGGGCTCGCGACCGAGCTGGGCCTCATCCCCGAAAAGATCGCGGTCGAACGCAATATGGAGGTGGTGCCGCGTTCGACGCTGGCGGACGTGATGGTCGAGGATGGCGACGACCTCGAGATCGTGCACTTCGTCGGCGGCGGTGATCATGCCGCGGCGATCGACACCGACAGCTGGACGGTCGCCGGCCGCACCTTCCGCTCGCGACTGATCGTCGGCACCGGCAAGTACAAGGATTTCGCGCAGAACGCCGCCGCGGTCGAGGCCTCGGGGGCAGAGATCGTCACCGTCGCGGTGCGCCGCGTCAACGTGTCGGATCGCAATGCGCCGATGCTGACCGACTTCATCGACCCGAAAAAGATCACCTACCTCCCCAACACTGCGGGCTGTTTCGACGCCGAATCGGCGATCCGCACGCTGCGGCTGGCGCGCGAGGCGGGCGGCTGGGAGCTGGTGAAGCTCGAGGTGCTGGGGGAGGCGAAGACGCTTTATCCCGACATGGTCGAGACGCTGCGCGCAACCGAGATCCTGGCGAACGAGGGCTTCAAGCCGATGGTCTATTGCGTCGACGATCCGATCGCAACCAAGCGGCTGGAGAATGCGGGCGCGGTTGCGATCATGCCGCTGGGTGCGCCGATCGGCTCGGGTCTGGGTATCCAGAACCGCGTGACGATCAGGCTGATCGTCGAGGGGGCAGGGGTGCCTGTGCTCGTCGATGCGGGCGTCGGCACGGCATCGGATGCGGCGGTGGCGATGGAGCTTGGCTGCGACGGCGTGCTGATGAACACCGCGATCGCGGAGGCGAAGGATCCGCTGATGATGGCCGCGGCGATGAAGGCCGCGGTCGAATCGGGGCGTCTCGCCTATCGCGCAGGGCGGATGGGGCAGCGGCGTTATGCCGATCCCTCGAGCCCGCTTGCCGGCCTGATCTGACACCATGACGCAAACGTCACGGAACCCTCGATAAAGACGGCCGTTATAGTCTCACAAGTTCAGAGCGGTACGATTGGCGTATCGCACAACATAGTGGAGGCTCTCATGGGCGAATTCACCGATAAGGTCGCAGCCGCAGGCAACAAGGTTGCAGGCAACGTCAAGGAAGCCGTAGGCAAGGCAACCGATAACGACCGTATGGTCGCAGAAGGCGAAGCACAGCAGGCCAAGGGTACTGCGCAGAACGTCAAGGGCAGCGTCAAGGGCGCGCTCGGCGACGACATCTAAGCTTAGGCTTGATGACAGAAATATGGCCGCTTCGGGAAACCGGAGCGGCTTTTTCTTTGACGTCGCCATCGCGCGCTGCGCGGGACCTGATAATGGCGTCGCTGCCGATCAGGACATCCAAATGACCAAGCGAGATACTCCATGACCCTGCCGACCCGCAGCTACGCCGCTTTCCTGTTCGACATGGACGGGACGATCCTGACGTCGATCGCGTCGGCCGAGCGCACCTGGACCGCATGGGCGATCGCGCATGGGCTGGACGTCGCGACGTTTCTGCCAACGATCCACGGCGTTCAGTCGGTCGAGACGGTTCGGCGGCTGGGTCTGCCCGGCGTCGACCCGGTCGTCGAAGCGGCTGCGATCACCGCCGCCGAGATGGAGGATGTCGGGGACATTACCCCGATCCGTGGTGCGGCTGATTTCCTCGCGACACTGCCGGCCGGGCGCTGGACGATCGTGACCTCGGCACCGCGCGCGCTGGCCGAGCGGCGTCTTGCCGCCGCGGGTCTGGCGATCCCGGCGCAGTTCATCGCGGCCGAGGACGTCGCAAAAGGCAAGCCCGCGCCCGACTGTTTCCTGCTGGCCGCCGAGCGTCTGGGTGTACCGGCATCCGACTGTCTTGTCTTCGAGGATGCACCGGCAGGTATTGCGGCAGCCGATGCCGCGGGATCCGATGTCGTCGTCATCACGGCAACCCATGGCCGCGACCACCGCGTGGACGCAGCGCGGCATGCGATTGTGGATTATGACGGTGTTGAGCTTACGGCCGACGGCCCGGATCGCTGGCGGCTTGGCCGCGAATAAGGGCTGGATCATGACATCGTCGATCCGGCCGCATGACGGGTAACTATCCGAGATTGATCTGTTTTCGACGCATTATGGATATACACTGGTAATGAGTTGAGCGCAGGATCGGCGGATGGAATTTCCGGTGCGACCAGCCAAGCTCGAACGCTTCATGGACGATCAGGCCGTACTCGCGCGCATCGCACCGAACCCCGCGGTCGCGCAGATGCACCGCGACCTCGAACGATATTATCGCGAGCAGCTGGATCAGGCGCTGCGCCTGATCTGATCACGGGGGCCGCAACCAGCCGGGGCCTGGATCAGAATAATTCGCCCTGCGGGCCCTGTGGTGCGCGGAACAGGTCGCAGCGCAGTCCGACCCGTTCCGCGTTAAGTCCTTGCTTGCGCACGGCAATGTCGAACCTCGTCTTCAGCAGGTCCGCCCAGGGGCCTTGCCCCTTCATCCGGCTGCCGAACCCCGGATCATTGTCGCGACCGCCGCGGATCGACTGGATCGTCGCCATGACCTTGCCGGCGCGATCGGGAAAATGCGCGTCCAGCCACGCACGGAACAGCGGCGCGACCTCCCAGGGCAGGCGGACCGGGATGAAGAACGCAAAACGCGCACCGGCCTGCGCGGCGCGCGCGATCAGATGTTCGATCTCGTGATCGGTGATCGCGGGGATCACCGGCGCGATCGAGACATAGACCGGCACGCCCGCCGCCGCGAGCGCGCTGACCGCCGCAAGCCGTCGCTCGGGATGCGGCGCGCGGGGTTCGAGCGTTGCCGCGATTTTCGGATCGAGCGAGATGATTGACATCGCGACCGCGGCCAGCCCCTTTGCCGCCATCGGGGCGAGCAGATCGAGATCGCGGATGACGCGATCCGACTTGGTCGTGATCGTCAGCGGGTGGTTGGTCTCGGCCAGCACCTCGATGATGCCGCGAGTGATCCGCCAGTCGGCTTCGATCGGTTGGTAGGGATCGGTGTTGGTTCCCAGCGCCATCGGCCGCGCGCTGTACCCCGGTTTCGCCAGTTCGGACCGGAGCAGCGCGGCGGCGTCGGGCTTGGCGAACAGCCGGCTTTCGAAATCGAGCCCGGGCGACAGATCGTGAAACGCGTGGCTCGGCCTGGCAAAGCAGTAGATGCAGCCATGCTCACAACCGCGATAGGGGTTGATCGAGCGGTCGAAGGGGATGTCGGGTGACGCATTGCGACTGATGATCGTCCTGGCGCGCTCGACCGTGACGGTCGTCCGCAGCCGGGGTGCGGCGCCGTCAATCGCATCGCGTGCATCAAGCCAGTCGCCGTCCGCTTCGGTCTGCGGCAGGTTGAAGCGCGTGCTTTCGCCGTTCAGCGTCGCGCCGCGTACCGGGCGGGGTCTGGTCATGCCCGATACTAACATCGGGTGAGGAACGAAGAAAGAACAAACGGGCGGCATCCCCGACGCCGCCCGGGTGTCGTCATGCGCGTTCAGAACCTGACGCCGAACCCCGCGATCGCCTGGTGGCGACTGAAATCGAGGCTGGTCTTGGTCGTGCCGTCGTTCACCTCATAGCCGTTATAATCGGTGTAGACGTACTCGAGCTTGCCATAGAAGCGCGATGAGAACGCGGTCTGGATACCGGCCCCCGCGTGGAAGCCGCTGAGCGAGTCGGACCCCGCGACGTTGTTTTCCTCAACCGTCGCGTTGCGGTTGCTCAGGCGCAACCGGCCACTCGAAAAGCCGCCCTTCACATACAGAAGCGTGGTCGGGGACAGGAGATAGCCGCCGCGGGCGCCGACGGTGATGTTGCGGTTCGCGGCGATGCAGGTGCGATCGCCCACGCTCACGATGTCGTTCTCGCACTCCTTCGCGCTCGACCCTTCGAGACCGGCATAGACGCCGAGCACCGCGCTGACATTGACCTGCGCGTCATAGCCGACCTCGCCGCCATAGGTGACGCCGCTCTTGCCGACGCGGACACTTGCCGAGTCGTTCGCCGTGTCGACGTTCAGCTCCGAAATGACGCGTTCATAGCCGATCCGCGGTTCGACCCGCAGGCCCGACACCTGGCTCGCCGGATTGCCGCGCGAATCGCGGTCGAATCGGTCATAGGCGCGACCGTCATAGGTCCGGCCGTCGGACGACTGCGCCACGACAGGCGTGGTGGCGGTCCCGGCTGCGACGAGCGCGAGCAGGTAGATGTTACGCATACTGATACTTCCCCCTTGCCGCCGTCGTCGTCGACGGGCGGTACTGGCCTGGTATCGCGCGGGAATGCTGACAGGACGTTAACCGGAAGCGCGGCAGGCCGGGTAAGGCGCCACGGATGGTCGCGCGGCGGTTTTGCGCGTAGAACGGGGTATGGCAGAGAATCTGACGACGGTGGAGCGGGCCTTCGAACTTGCGCGGTCCGGCGAGTGCGATTCGGTCAACGGCCTGCGCCAGCGATTGCGCCGCGAGGGGTATGACGCGGTGCATCTCCACCTCCACGGCGCGGCGATCAACAAGCAGCTCGTCGATCTGATCCACGCCGCGAGAGGCTGAACGCCACGATCATTTCTGGGCGAGGATCAACTCCTTCGGCATGTCGAGGCCCGACGCGGCCCAGGCGGATGCGGTGCGGCAGGTGATCCGGTCGATGCGGGTGCCGGTGACCGCGGGTTCGGTCAGGCAATATTTGCGCGACTTCGCATCATATTTCAGCGTCGTCATCTGGGCCTGTGTCGCGCTTCCCCGCGGAGCGGCGTTCGCGATCGTCGGGCTGGCGGCCGTGGCGATGGCGATCGTGATGAGGGTGACGGTGCGGCCGAGCGTGCGCGTGGTTGGCAGAGCGGGCATGACGGTGTGTCCTTCCAGAAGATGAGGTCGAGCCGCCCGGGGGCGGCATGAAGACCAATGCATCTGGCGTGCCAGTTGACTACTACACTAAGACACTTCGCTTCTGCGCTCTAAAACCTCGTCTTTTTGCCCGCAGCGGCGATCAGCGCGAACTACGCCCAGCGGAAATCACGCCATCAGTTGGGAATCGATGCCGAAACATGGCCCGTCGACGTGCGCGCTCAGCGCTCGAGCAGGCGCGGCATCAGTTCGACGAAGTTGCAGGGCCGGTGACGGCTGTCGAGCTGGTCGCGCAGGATCCCGTCCCACCCGTCCTTCACAGCGCCGGTCGAACCCGGCAGCGCGAAGATATAGGTGCCGTGCGCGACACAGGCGCAGGCCCGCGACTGCACCGTCGACGTGCCGATCGTCTTGTAGCTGAGCATCCGGAACAGCTCGCCGAACCCGGGGATCATCTTTTCGGCGACGCGCTCGACCGCCTCGGGCGTCACGTCGCGGCCGGTGACGCCGGTGCCGCCCGTGGTGATGACGCAGTCGACTTCCGGATCATCGATCCAGGCGTGGAGGCGGGCGACGATCGTCTCGACGTCATCCTTCTCGATCCGGCGGTCGGCGAGCACATGCCCTGCCTCTGCCAGCCGCGCGACGAGCGTATCGCCCGAGCGATCCTCGGCCAGCCCGCGCGTGTCGGACACCGTCAGCACGGCGATTCGGACCGGCAGGAAGGTCCGGCTTTCGTCGATTGGCATAAAAGATCAGTCCGCGCGTGTGACGGTGGAGGATTGCGCACCGATGCTGGCGTTGACCGCGATCATCGGCTGATGCGCGGTGAGGCTCGCGCTCGCGCGCGCATTGGGCCGGGCGTTCATGCGGATCGCGGTCGCGCCGGGCAGGCCGGGGAAACGCGGCCACATGCCCTGCGCCAGTGCGTTGCGGCTGGTCGAGGCCTTCCGGCCACCCTGCGCCTCGTACATCCAGTAGTTGCGCAGCACGGTGGTGACGTAGCCGCGCGTCTCCCAATAGGGAATGCTCTCGATATACAGCAGCGGATCGCCATTATCGTGGACGATCGCGTTCCAGTCGCCGACCGGGCGCGGGCCCGCATTATAGGCTGCGATCACCTTGGGCAGCAGCCCGCCGGTAACGCCGGCCATGTCGCGCAGCCGTTCGAGATGCCGCTGGCCGATGTCCATGTTGGTCGACGGCTTGGTCAGCGCTTTGAGGTCGATCGACGTGCCGCGTTCGCGCGCAAAGTCGGTCGCCGCGGCGGGCATGATCTGCATCAGGCCGTAAGCGCCCGCGGGGCTGCGTACCGTGTTGCGGAAGCGGGACTCCTCGAGCGTGTGCGCGTAGACCAGCGCCTTGTCGATGTGCCAGCCGCTGTCGGGCGTCCAGTTCGGCGTCGGATAGCGCGCCTCGGCCGCGGTGGTGATCCCTTGCGGACAGTTGTGGGCGAGCCAGACGGTCGTCGCGGGCAGGCTGAGCGCCTCTGCGACCCGGACGAGATTGCGGAATTCGCGGGGATCGCCGATCTTCGCCTGCTGGCGGATGACGGTATCGGCCAGTTCGGTCTCGCCGACCTCGACGAGCGCAGCTGCGACGCGGACATTGGGGCGCTTCTCGACGACCTTCCAGTCGCGCGCGACGACGCCGCCGGGACCGCTGCCGCCGACCCGCGCGGGATCGGCCATCGCGAGCTGCTGTCGTGCGAGCTGGCCGTAGAAGCTTTCGCCGAACTGCGCCGCGGCCTTCAGCCGACCCTGGATCTTGTCGGGACGCGCGCAGACCATGTCGGCGCGCGACGCCCAGTAGAGCGCTGCGGCGCGCAGATCGACATCGCCCGCGCGTGCCGCGACGCCTTCGAACCCGGTACCGGCGTTGGCACAATCATTCTGCCGCCACGCAGCCAGCGCGCCGACCCAGCGCGCCTGGACCGCCCATTCACCGATGCCGTCCTGGCCCTTGGCGGCCATCACGCGCGCATTGGCGTCGTCACCTTGGAGGAAATAGATCCACGCGATCTTCTGCTGCCATTCGGTCAGCGTCTCGGGCGTGAGACCGGGCGTGCTGTCGAGCAGCGACTGTGCCTCGCGGCCCATGTCCGCCTTGACGTAAGGCTGCATCTTCAGCGCGAGGTCGGCGGCGATCATATCGCCTTTGAGGCTCTTCGCGCGTACCCGACGCGGTGCGCCGTCCTGCCAGATCAAACGCTGCGCGACGGGCAGGGGAGGCAGATCGACCGCGCCGCGGACCGCGGCGAGGCGTGCAATCTGTTCTGCTTCGGGGAGCTCGGGGGCCTCGTTCAGCAGCGCGACGAGCGGCGCCATCTCGATCCTCGGCGATCCCTTGGCGATGTACATCTCGGCGCGCGCGATTGCGTGGAGCGGGCCGGGCTTCATGGTATCGAGCTGGATCTGCGCATCGGTCCATTTGCCGTCGCGGATCGCGCCGAAGACCGCGCGATAGGCGTCACGCTGCGCCGGATCGAGCTGATCGGGAATCTGTTCGGCGGTCGGTGCACCGGCAACGAGTCGGGCATCGCCCGTACCGCTGTCGGCGATCGGTGCCGCCAGAGCGGGCAGCGGCAATGCCGCACAACCGAGCAGGATTGCGAGCGTGCGGGTCATGCCCGCGTCTCCTGAGACATCTGGCCCCCCATCAACATCTGCAAATCCTTCCAGGCTTCTGCCTTGGCCGCCGGCTTCTCGATCAGAAAGCGCGGGTGAAAGCTGGCGACCACGCCTGCTTCTCCGACCTTATGGCTAATTCCATGTAAACGTCCCCGCGCGGCCTGCAATTCCATCCCGAGGATGGCACGGCTCGCCGCATTGCCGAGCAGAAGCAACCGCTTGGGCGCAACAAGTTCGATGTGATGCTTGGCGATCTCCGCCAGCCGGTCCTCGACCTCGCGCTGGATGCGACCCGCGGTCGGGCGCTTGGCGCAGACCGCCGCGACATGAACCTCCGACCGGGTCAGCCCGATGGCCGCGAGCATGCGGTCGAGCAGGCGACCCGATGCGCCGCTCAGCAATTGACCGGCGCCGCCATTGTCCGTGCCGTCGTCACGATCGGGGCAGTCCGCAAGCACCATGACCGTAGCGTCAGCCGGCCCTTCGGCCGCCAGCGAAATGCCGTTCCATCCCGCCTCGGGCACGTCCGCGCCGGTGCGCCAGGCCAGGAATTCGGTCAGCGACAGCGGCATCGTGGCGACCGCCACCGGCGGTGCGACGGGCACGCCGGCGGGCGCCGGCGGCGCGATAACCAGCGGTTCGGGTGCCGCGAACCAGTCGCGCGGGGCGTCGTCGACGAGCATGTCGACACCGGCATCGTGCCACCAGTCGAGCACGCTGACCGCGGCGTTGCGCCAGTCGATGGTCTGATCCGCCCCCATATGTCTCCTATGCTGCGTGGTTGACGTGGCGGTCAACTCGCGCAATCGCCTAAATAGACGCGACACGGACAAGACGGTGCCGGCCCGAGCCCGAACGAACGGGAGGGGCGGGAAGCCGGGCAGACAGGGACCATCCCCCGGGAGACGATGATGACGACACGTGAATCGATGCCCTACGACGTAGTGATCGTCGGCGCAGGTCCGGCGGGGCTTTCGGCAGCGATCCGGCTGAAACAGCTGGCGGCCGAGAAGGACGCGGACATCTCGGTCTGCGTGCTCGAAAAGGGATCCGAGGTCGGCGCGCACATCCTGTCGGGCGCGGTCATCGATCCCAAGAGCCTCGACGAGCTGCTGCCCGACTGGCGCGAGGATGGCTGCCCGCTGGCGGAAGTGCCGGTGACGGAGAATCACCACTGGATCCTCAGCAAGACGAAGAAGAGCGAGATGCCGCACTTCGTCACGCCGTCGTTCATGCACAACAAGGGCACCTATACCGGCAGCCTCGGCAATCTGTGCCGCTGGATGGCGGGCAAGGCGGAGGAGCTCGGCGTCGAGATCTTCCCCGGCTTCGCGGCTGCCGAGATCCTGTTCAACGACGACGGGTCGGTGAAGGGCGTCGCGACCGGTGACATGGGCGTCGCGCGCGACGGCACGCACAAGGGCGACTATACCCCGGGGCTCGAACTCCACGCCAAATACACCTTCTTTTCCGAAGGCTGCCGCGGTCACCTGACCAAGCAGCTGATCGCGAAGTTCGATCTCGCCAAGGACAGCGACCCGCAGGTCTACGGCCTGGGCATCAAGGAACTGTGGGACATCGATCCCGCGCTCCATTCGCCTGGCCGCGTCATCCATACGCAGGGCTGGCCGCTCAGCGAGACCGACGGGTCGAACGGCGGCGGCTGGATCTATCACCAGGCCAATGGCCAGGTCTCGATCGGCTTCGTCACCTGGCTGAACTACACCAATCCGCATCTCTCGCCGTTCCACGAGATGCAGCGCTGGAAGACGCATCCCGAGATCGCGGCGCTGCTGAAGGGCGCCAAGCGTGTCAGCTACGGCGCACGCGCGATCAGCGATGGCGGGCTGCAGTCGATTCCGAAACTGGTGATGCCGGGTGCCGCGCTGATCGGCGACAGCGCTGGCTTCCTCAACGTGCCGCGGATCAAGGGGACGCACACCGCGATGAAGTCCGGCATGATGGCGGCCGAGGCCGCGGTCGAGGCGATCGTGTCGCAGCGCGGGCATGACGAACTCGCCGCCTATCCGGAGGCGTTCGAGCGCAGCTGGGTGAAGAAGGAGCTGTCGGTCGTCCGCAACGTCGTGCCGCTGGTCAAGAAGTTCGGCGACATGCTCGGGTCCGGCCTTGCCGGTGTGACGATGTGGCT
Organism: Sphingomonas sp. PvP018; assembly: GCF_017876865.1. Lineage (NCBI taxonomy): Bacteria > Pseudomonadati > Pseudomonadota > Alphaproteobacteria > Sphingomonadales > Sphingomonadaceae > Sphingomonas > Sphingomonas sp. PvP018. The sequence goes on from NZ_JAGIOU010000001.1 coordinate 3,475,901, forward strand.
CGAGCATTGGGGTCTGAAGGTGCCGTTCACGCTGCACCATCATCCCGATCACGAAAGCCTGTGGCGCAAGGATCTGGTCAAGCCGATCGTCTATCCCAAGGCGGACGGCGTGCTGACGTTCGACCGGCTGTCGTCGGTGTTCATCTCGAACACCAATCACGAGGAGGACCAGCCGGTCCACCTGACGCTGAAGGACCCGGCGGTGCCGATCGCCTACAACCTGCCGATGTACGACGAGCCCGCGCAACGCTATTGCCCGGCCGGCGTTTACGAGGTGGTGGGCGAAGAGACGGGCGATCCGAAGTTCGTGATCAACGCGCAGAACTGCGTCCACTGCAAGACCTGCGACATCAAGGACCCGACACAGAACATCAACTGGGTCGTGCCCGAGGGCGGTGGAGGCCCCAACTATCCCAACATGTAAGTCTGTGCTGCTGGCGATCGGCCTGCTGACCGCCCCGACGGCGGCGCTGGCCGACACCGGTGGTCTCTCTGCCTATCTCAAGGCGCGCGCCGCGGATGCGGACGGGAGGGTGATGATTGCCGCGGACCAGTATGCTCGGGCACTGGCGGCGGCACCCGACGATCCGGTCGTTGCGATCCGCGCCTACCGGGAGGGAATCGAGGCGGGCGACATGCCGCTCGTCGCGCGCGCGGCGGGGGTGCTGGCGAAAGCCGGGGTCGCGCCCGCGGACGCTGCACTGTTCCCGCTCGCCGCCGCCGCGCGCAAGGGCGACACCAGGGCGACCCGGACGGCGATCGCCACGCTCGGCAAGGGCCCGCTGGTGGTGCTCGCACCATCGCTGAACGCGTGGGTGGCGCGTGCCGAGCATCGTGACCCGGGCGCGGCGCTGGCAACCGCGGGCGAGGATCCGGTCGCGCGCCGCTTCGCTGCCGAGACGCGTAAGCGCATCGCTGCCGCCCCCGCGCGCCAGCCACTCGGCCTTGCCGTTGCACAGACACTCGCGGGTTTGGCGGGGGACCTTGTCGCAGGGGCGCCGTCGCCGCTGGCAATCGCGCTAGCTCAGGCGGCGGTGGAGGCCGATCCCGATTATGCCCCCGCGCGAATCGTCCTTGCCGACGCGCTTGCGCATAGCGACCGGGTCGACCGCGCAATGGCGGTGCTCGACAGGGTCGATGGCACGTCGCCGTCCGCAGAGGCGGCGATCGCCAAGCGTCTCGAAATCCTGTCGGTTGCCGGCCGTGACGAGGCGGCGCTGGCCATCGCGAGGACACGCGCCGAGCGGCAGGAGGCGGTCGCCGGTGACTGGCAGCGTTACGCTGACCTGTTGCTGACGACCGGCGATGCGGCGGCGGCGGCGCAGTGGTATGGCCGGGTTCTGGCGGCGGACCGCAGCGCGCCGGCGGCCGCGCGCGGAAGCTGGGGGGCGTGGCTGCAATATGGCGGGGCGCTCGATCAGGCGGGCCGCTGGCCCGAGGCCCGCGTCGCGCTCCGCAAGGCGGTTGCCCTCGCCCCGACGCAACCGCTCGCGCTCAATTATCTGGGATTCGCACAGGTCGAGCATGGCGACGACATCGCGGGCTCGATTCGCCTGCTCGAACGGGCGAGCCGGCTCGATCCCGCCAACCCGTCCGTCACCGACTCGCTCGGCTGGGCCTATCACCGCGCCGGCGATACGCGACGCGCGCTGCCGTTGCTCGAGCGTGCCGCGCAGGCGGAGCCGACCAATGCCGAAATCGGCGATCATCTGGGTGATGCCTATTGGAGCATGGGCCGACGCTACGAGGCGCGCTATGCGTGGCAGGCCGCGATCGTCACCGGCGATGCCGAGGAGCGCGCGCGCATCGCCGCGAAGATCGACACCGGCCTGCCGATCGCTGCGCGCCGCTGACCCCTGATCCCGAGACCCCGATGCCGACGACGACCGAAACCGCACCTGCCAAGATCAATCTCGCGCTGCATGTGCGTCACCGTCGCGCGGATGGCTATCATGAACTCGAGACGCTGTTTGCCTTTGCCGAGCATGGCGACGTCGTCACGGTGCGCACGGCGGACGCTGACAGCTTTGCCATCATCGGGCCGTTCGCCGCGGCATTGCGTCCGGCGGCGGGGGGCACCGACGCCGCGCCATGGGACGGCAACCTCGTGACGGCCGCGGCGGACGCGTTCGTCGCGACGTTCGGGATCGCCGCGCACCACGCGATCACGCTCGACAAGCGGCTGCCGATCGCATCGGGGATCGGTGGCGGCTCCGCCGATGCCGCGGCGACGCTGCGCGCGCTGGCGCGGTTGCACGGCGTCGCGGTGCAGGATCCGGCTCTCCACGACATTGCCGCACGACTGGGTGCGGACGTGCCCGCGTGCCTTGTCAACCGGACGACGTTCGGGACCGGACGCGGCGACATGCTCGTCGAGGTCGACGGGCTGGCGGGAACGCCGTTGCTCTGCGTCAATCCGGGCGTGGCGGTGTCGACCGCGGCGGTATTCGGCGCGTGGGACGGGATCGACCGCGGGCCGCTCGGCGCGGGGCTGCTGCTCGAACGCGCGATCGCCGGGCGGAACGACCTCGAGGCGCCGGCCTGCGCGATCGCGCCGGAGATTGCCCGGGTCAGCGCACTCCTCGACGCGGCGCCGGGCGTGCTGCTCGCGCGCATGTCGGGGTCGGGGGCGACCTGCTTTGCGCTGTTCGACAGCATCGCGGCCCGCGATTCCGCGGCGACGGATGCCGCTGCGCAGGGCTGGTGGACGCTGGCGTGCACGCTGCGCTGAACGCGGGTTAAATGCCGCGTTGAAACTGTTCGGCTTTGGGACTCCGGACGCTGTAAAATCGATTGCATCGCACCGGTCGGAAGCGTCAAATCGGGCTGTCCACTACCGGATCGGCGCCATGGTTTGCCGACCGGCCCAAGGTTTCTCCCAAGACGCCGAAGCGGACCCATGATGGGAGGGCGGTCACCGAAAGGCGGCCGCCCTTTTTCACATTCCCCGATGTTCCGCACTTGTTCTCAGAGAACAGAAGGGATACATGGCGTTTGACGCGTTGAATGGCACGCGCGCTTGCTTTAGCGATGGGAGCTTATCGATGGCCGCTAATCTGAAAGTGATCGACACCGGCATGGCAACAGCAACCAACGACCGGCAAAAGGCGCTCGATGCCGCACTCGCGCAGATCGACCGCGCGTTCGGCAAGGGCTCGGCGATGCGTCTGGGCTCGAAGGAGACGATGCAGGTCGAGGTGATCTCGACCGGCTCGCTCGGGCTCGACATTGCGCTCGGCGTCGGCGGCCTGCCGCGCGGCCGCGTGATCGAGATCTACGGTCCGGAAAGTTCGGGCAAGACCACGCTCGCGCTCCACGTCATTGCCGAAGCGCAGAAGAATGGCGGCACCGCCGCGTTCGTCGACGCCGAGCATGCACTCGATCCGGTCTATGCCAAGAAGCTCGGCGTCAACATCGACGAGCTGATCGTGTCGCAACCCGACACCGGTGAGCAGGCGCTCGAGATCGTCGACACGCTGGTCCGTTCGAACGCGATCGACGTGCTCGTCGTCGATTCGGTCGCAGCGCTCGTGCCGCGCGCCGAAATCGAGGGCGAGATGGGCGACAGCCATGTCGGGCTTCAGGCGCGTCTGATGTCGCAGAGCCTTCGCAAGCTGACCGGTTCGATCAGCCGGTCGCGTTGCATGGTGATCTTCATCAACCAGCTCCGCATGAAGATCGGCGTCATGTACGGCAACCCGGAGACGACGACGGGTGGCAACGCGCTGAAGTTCTACGCTTCGGTCCGTCTCGACATTCGCCGCATCGGTGCGGTCAAGGCGGGCGACGAGGTCACCGGCAACCAGACGCGCGTGAAGGTTGTCAAGAACAAGGTTGCGCCGCCGTTCAAGCAGGTCGAATTCGACATCATGTACGGGCAGGGCGTCTCCAAGCTCGGCGAGATCCTCGATCTCGGCGTGAAGGCCGGGCTCGTCGAGAAATCGGGTGCGTGGTTCAGCTATGACAGCGTACGGCTCGGTCAGGGTCGCGAGAATTCGAAGACCTTCCTCAAGGACAATCCCGAGACCGCCGATCGTCTCGAAAAGCAGATCCGCGCGCGCACCGACAAGGTTGCCGAGGAAATGATGGTCGGTCCCGACGCCGAAGACGACGCCTGAGTAAGGGGCGGAGCCCTTTTCCTCGCAGGGAAGGGCTCCGCGTCCTGTGACAGGGCGAGGCAGCGTCCAGGGCTGATGGGTCGGGCGAGTTTCGTCTCGCCTGGTTGAGCTGATGAGCCGCAGCGGGACGCGTGTTGGGCGATCGTCCGGAAATCCAGTGAGCCCTAGCGGGCATATGCTTCACGTCTTGCGTCAAACGCGCCACAAGAGCTGATTTTGTGCGCACAGACGGAAGTTCAACCATGCAATATGGCCAATCATGACCAGTGATCGAGACTGGACCGGACGCGTTGGCGACATCTGGGCCGCGGAATGGCGCCGTACCGACCGCAGCTTTGAGGGGCTCGCGCCCGTACTGAACGCCGCGATCCTTGCGGCGGCAGGACCGCAGACTCGCACTATCGTCGATATCGGTTGCGGCGCCGGCGCCACGTCGTTAGCGAGTGCGCAGGCTCTGCCGGACGGGCAGGTAATCGGCATCGACCTATCCCCGAACCTGATCGCAGTGGCGAAGCACCGCGCGGGGCACCTGACGAATGTCGCGTTCCACTGCGCCGACGTCGCGGCGGGCGTCGAGACGCATGCGCCGATCGACCTCTACGTCTCGCGGCACGGGGTCATGTTTTTCGCCGATCCGGTGGCCGTCTTTGCCCAGCTCGCTGAGGCCGCCGCGCCCGGCGCCGCGCTCGTCTTCTCGTGCTTTGCCGAGCGTGCCGCCAATTGCTGGGCGGTGGAAACTGTCGCGGGTTCGGATGATGCATCCGCGCCGACGGCCGCGACGATCGCGCCGGGGCCCTTTGCCTTTGCCGATCCGGCCTATGTCGCGGAGATGCTGAAGCAGGCCGGGTGGCGCGCGACGACACCACAGCGTGTCGAATTCGGCTATCGCGCGGGAGGCGGCTCGGATCCGGTGGCGGACGCGGTCGACTATCTCAGCCGGATCGGCCCCGCGGCGTCGCGGATCCGCGACACGCACGGCGCGGAACGCGAACAGGCGCTGGCGCGTCTGACCAGCGCCTGTGTCGATCGTCTGGCCGGGGAAGCGGTCCAATATCCGGCCGCCGCCTGGATATGGACGGCGCACGCGGCGCGCGACAGCCAAGGGAGCCTGCCATGATCACGGTCCACCATCTCGAAAACTCGCGGTCGCAGCGGATCCTGTGGATGCTCGAGGAACTCGGGCTGCCCTATGAGATCAAGCGCTATGCGCGCGATCCGAAGACGATGCTCGCACCCCCGGAACTGAAGGCGGTTCATCCGCTTGGCAAGTCGCCGGTGATCGAGGACCGCGACGTCGAAGGTGGCCGGGTCGTGGCAGAGACCGGCGCGATCGTCGAGTATCTCGTCGACAAGGCGGACGGTCGGCTCGGGGCCCCCGCCAAGCGCGCGGATGCGTTGCGCTATCGCTTCTGGCTGCATTATGCCGAAGGCTCGATGATGCCGCCGCTGTTGCTCAAGCTGGTGCTCGCGAGGATCCCGGTGATGGGGAAGATCGCGCTGAAGCGCATTCAGCCGATGATCGATGTCCATCTCGATTATGTTGAGGCCGAACTGTCCAAGCGCCCCTGGTTTGCGGGCGACCAGATGACCGCGGCGGACATCATGATGAGCTTTCCGCTCGAGGCGGCGCGCAGCCGTGCGGGGCTCGACGAATCGCGCCCCGCGACGATCGCCTGGCTCGGCAAGGTTCACGCCCGCCCGGCCTATCAGGCGGGGCTCGAGAAGGGCGGCCCCTATGCCTATGCCTGATCCGGGCGCACGCCAACAGGCGGGCGGGCCGATCGTCTCCTGACGTCCCGTGCCGTTCAGGCCTGGCCGGGCTTGATCTTCTCATAGCTGTCGACATTCACCTTCGGGCCATGCCCGGTCGGTGCGTGCGGCGGGTCGCGGTCGGCGGGTTCACGCTCGTCGAGCCCGCCTTCCCATTTCGCGACCACGGTCGCGGCGACCGCATTGCCGATGACGTTGGTGGCCGACCGACCCATGTCGAGGAAGTGATCGACGGCGAGGATCAGCAGGATGCCGGCTTCCGGGATCTTGAACATCGACAGCGTCCCGGCGATCACGACGAGCGAAGCACGCGGCACGCCGGCAATGCCCTTCGACGTGACCATCAGCACCAGTAGCATGGCGATCTGCTGCCCGATCGGCATGTCGATGCCGTAGGCCTGCGCGATGAACAGCGACGCGAACGTCATGTACATCATCGACCCGTCGAGGTTGAACGAATAGCCGAGCGGCAATACGAAGCTGGCGATCCGCGGCGGCACGCCGAACCGGTCGAGCGCCTCGAGCGTACGCGGATAGGCCGCCTCCGACGACGCGGCCGAGAAGGCGAGGATCAGCGGGTCGCGGATATAGCGCACCAGCAGCCGCGTCCGCGGGCCGATGAGCAGGAAGGCGATGCCGATCAGCATCAGCCAGAGCAGCGCCAGCCCGAGATAGAAGGTCAGCATGAAATAGCCGAGATCGCCGAGGATGCTGGGGCCCCGTTCCGCGAGCGTCGCGGTCACCGCGGCGAACACCGCGAACGGCGCGAACCGCATGACGTAATGCGTGATCTGCAGCATCACCGCGACGAGCGCCTCGATCGCCTTGACGAGCGGGGCGGCCTTTTCGCCGACCGCGGTGATCGCGACGCCGACGAACACCGAGAAGACGACGATCTGAAGGATCTCGTTGCTCGCCATGGCCGAGATCATCGAGTCGGGAACGATATGGGTGATGAACTTGGCGAGATCGAAGGCGGCTCGGTCGACGCCGCTCGACGCGGTCGCCGGCGGGATGGCAAGCTCGAGGCCGACGCCGGGGTGCAGGACGTTCACCAGGATCATGCCGAGCGTCAGCGACAACAGGCTTGCACAGATGAACCAGCCAAGACTGCGCAGGCCGACGCGGCCGAGCGCCCCGGTATCGCCCATATGCGCGATGCCGACGACCAGCGTCGAGAAGACCAAGGGCGCGATGATCATCTTGATCAGCCGCAGGAACAGCGACGTGACGATCGAGAAATAGCCGGCAATGTCCTTCAGCTGCGCGGCGGATTGCGCGCTGCCGTCGTCGATCGACGCGTTGAGGATCCAGCCGACGGCCATGCCGGCGACCAGCCCGAACAGGATATAATAGGTTAGCCGCTTGGCCATTAAACGCTCCCGAAACTCGCGCAGGAGGGAAGGGGATTGCGGCGCCCGGGTCAAGGACCCTATCGTCCCGGCATGGCAATCTCTCCCGAATTACCCACCAGGCGCATGCTCCTCGGTGCCGCCGCCGCGCTCCCGCTGCTGTCGATCGGCGCGGTCCTGCGCGCGGCCGAGCCCGACCTGTCGGCGCTGTCCGATCTCACGGGGAGTGCCAAGCCGATCGATGCGGACGAGCGCGCCGCCCGACTGGTGCGCGCCCAGACGCTGATGAAGGCGGCGGGGATCGGCGCGGTCCTGATCGAGCCGGGATCGTCGATGCTCTACTTCACCGGTGTCCGCTGGAGCCGGAGCGAGCGGCTGACCGCCGCAATTCTGCCGGTCGAGGGGCAGCCCTGTATCGTCACGCCGTTTTTCGAGGAGCCGTCGGTGCGCGAGACGCTCGCGGTGCCGGCGGAGGTCCGCGTCTGGCAGGAGGATCAGAACCCGCTCGCGGTGGTGGCGGGCTTCCTGCGCGATCGCCGGTTGATCGCGCGGCCGATCGCGATCGAGGAGACGATGCGCTTCTTCGCCATCGACGCGCTGCGCCGGCTGGTGCCGGAGGCGCGGATCGTATCCGCCAACCCGGTCGTACGCGGCTGTCGGATGATCAAGACGCCTGCCGAGATCGCGCTGATGCTGACGGCGACGGACGTCACGCTCGCTGCCTATCGATGGACACATGCGCGGGTCGAGACGGGGATGACCGGTCCCGAGATCGGCGCGCTGATGACGGCCGCGACCCGCAAGCTCGGCGGGGCGCCCGAATTCTCGATGGCGCTGGTTGGCGAAGCCTCGGCCTATCCGCATGGCAGCCGAGAGATCCACCGCGTTGCGAACGGGCAGGTCGTGCTGATGGATTGCGGGTGCACCGTGCAGGGCTATCAGTCCGACGTCTCGCGCACCTGGGTTCACGGATCCGCCACCGCCGACCAGCGCAAGACCTGGGACCAGGCGATACGCGGCCAGCAGATCGCGTTTGCCGCCGCGCGGATCGGCGCGACCGCGGGCAGCGTCGACGATGCGGTGCGGGAGCATTACCAGGCGCTGGGCTATGGTCCGGGCTATAAGCTGCCCGGGCTGTCGCACCGGACGGGGCACGGGATCGGCATGGACGGGCACGAGCCGGTCAATCTGGTGCGGGGCGAGACGACGAAACTCGCGGCGGGCATGTGTTTCAGCGACGAGCCCGGCATCTACATCCCCGGGCGCTATGGCATCCGGATCGAGGATTGCTTCCACATGACCGAAGCGGGGCCGAGCTGGTTCAGCGTGCCCCCCACGTCGCTCGACCGACCGCTGGGCTGACGAGCCCGGGGCCTGCTCAGGCGGCCCGGCTCATCCAGCGCTCGGCATGCGCGAGGGCAGCTGCGTCGTCGACGTCGATCCAGTCGATGTCGCTGCAGTCGACCACGTCGGCACGGTTCTCCGCGGCGAGCATGCGGACGCCTTCGGTCAGCGAGGGACTCGCCAGCGTGGCGAGCGCGGCGCCGAGGCGCGGCGAGATCGCGAAAACGCCCGTATCATAGGCGTCATGCGGTTCGAGGCCCTTGCCGATCGCCACGATCGCCGACCCGTCGGTCGCGACACACGTGACGTCTTCGGGGTCGACCCAGGGATGGCCGAGCCGGCGGTCGATGCCGAGCCGAAGCCCGTTACCCGATCCGGCGGTGGCCATGCGGCGATAGAGCGCGGGGAGAACGAGGTGGTCGCACATCGCAAGAACCGCGTCCTCACCGGCCAGCGCCTCGGTCGCGGCAAGCACCGATACGCCATTGGGCTCGCGGTGATCCGCAAGGACGGTTTCGACATGGAGCGGCCAGCTGCGGCTGGCGAGATAGGCCTCGATCGCATCGCGGCCATAGCTCAGCGTGACGATCGCACGCTTGAGCCCTGCTTCCGCAAGGCCCTCAAGCGCATGCGCGATGAGCGGGCGGCCAGCGACCGGGCAGAGGGGTTTATAAGGCGCCGAGGCGCGAAGACGGCTGCCCTCCCCGGCGGCGAGGATGACAGCCGTCTCGATCATGTCAGGCGGCCTTGATGAACCGCTCGACCTCGATCTGCGCGAGATCGTCGGTCATCTGCGTGCGGGGATGCTTGCAGAAATAGGCCGATGCAGGGTCGATCACGCCGGCGATGCCGCGATCCTTGGCGATCTTGGCGCAGCGGATCATGTCGATCGCGACACCCGCCGAGTTGGGCGAATCCTCGACCGACAGACGCAGCTCCAGATTCATCGGCACGCCGCCGAACAGCTGGCCTTCCATGCGCAGGAAGCAGACCTTGTTGTCGTTCTGCCAGGGAACATAGTCCGACGGGCCGATATGGACATTGTCGTCATCCATGCGCTCGGCCGCGACCGACTGGACGGCTTCGGTCTTCGAGATCTTCTTCGATTCGAGACGGCGATGGTTCGACATGTTGAGGAAGTCGGTGTTGCCGCCGGTGTTGAGCTGGTAGGTGCGATCCAGCTTCACGCCGCGCTTGGCGAACAGGTCGGTCAGCACGCGGTGGACGATCGTCGCGCCGAGCTGCGCCTTGATGTCGTCACCGATGATCGCGACGCCGGCGTCTTCGAACTTCTTCGCCCAGACGGGGTTCGATGCGATGAAGACGGGGATGTTGTTGACGAACGCCACGCCAGCTTCGATCGCGCAATCGGCATAAAATTCGGTCGCTTCCTGCGAACCGACGGGCAGGTAGTTCATCAGCACGTCGGCGCCCGACGCCTTCAGATCCGCGATGACCTGCTCGCGCGTCGGCTCTGCGGCGTCAGCGAGGAGGAAGGTGCGGTCGTCCTTGAAGTCGGACATGTGATCGGCGACGCCGTCGAGCGTCTTGCCCATCTTCACGATGGTGCCGGTGTTGCCGACATTGGGGGCGAACACCGCGGTGCAGTTGGGCTTGGCGAAGATCGCCTCGGCGACGTCCTTGCCGACCTTGCGACGATCGACGTCCCACGCCGCGACGACCTTGATGTCGCTTGGCTTGTAGCCACCCATATCGAAATGCATCAGGCCGACCTGGTCGTTTGCCCCCTCGCGATAATGCTCGAGACCCTGGACGAGCGAGCTCGCGCAGTTGCCGATGCCGACCACGGCGATCCGAATGCTATTCATTACTGACCCTGTTCCTTACGAAAGATGCATGCGCGACGCGGTCTTCGATCGCGGCGGTGTGGTATTACGGACGAAAGCCCGTTCGACACGACGGTGCCAGACGAGCCCGACGATGGCGACGAGCGTCAGAGGGACGATCTCGAACCACCAGAAGATGCGCGGGTTGCCCGCAAAGCAGGCGACGAAGATCGCCCATACTCTGACATTCGCGGTTAGCAAGGCCATGAAGCGCAATGGCGCGACGGCGCGCGCGGCATAGCTCTGGCCAAGCACCACAGGATCGCTGGCCTGACCGAGCGTGCGTTCGAACGGCATCGCGATCCGGTCGATGCTGCCGGCCACCCCGTCATAGAAGCGGACGAGCGCGTTGCCGGTCGGCACGGGCGGCGCGTCGAGTGCGACACCGCGGATCCGGCGATGGAAGCGCGAGCGCTCACCCTCGTACATGTTCGACTGCACCGCGTGCGCGCCACCGGCCGCAACCGCGAGGATCCAGGCCTCGGGCGTGTCGATGGTGAGGGCCAGCGAGATATAGATCAGCGCGAATACGCCGTGATCGCATAGACCGTCGAGCATCCGCCCGAGCGGGCTCGCGGTCTTGGTCGCGCGGGCGACCATGCCGTCCAGACCATCGGCGATCAGCCACCCGATCGACAGGGCCAGGCCGACCAGTGCCAAAGCGGGATTGCCCCAATGCGTATAGGCCAGCGCAGCAGCGCCCCCCAGGACCAGTCCCGCCACCGACACCGTGTTCGCCGAGATGCGACGCGCGAGTGCGAGGGGCAAAAGCGCGCGGCCTGCCGGGTGAATCAGCCAAAGGTTAGATGGGATCTCGATCCGGCGATCGCGCGATCCATCCGGTGGAGCCACTGTCATAGGATTTTCATAATGCGCGCGGCACGCGATTTATGCAAGGTCGCCCGGCTCGGCCTGCGGAACGGCTGAGCGCAATTCGTCGATCCAGACCTGCGCGGTTCCATCCGACGGTGCGCGCCAGTCGCCGCGCGGCGACAATGCGCCGCCCGCCGAGACCTTCGGTCCGTTCGGCAATGCGGATCGCTTGAACTGGCTCGTCGCGAAAAAGCGCTGAAGAAACCTTTCGAGCCATGCGGTTATCGTCGGCAGGTCATAGGCGACGCGCGCAGTTGCCGGCAGGTCCGCGGGCCATGCCCCGCTCTCCGCATCGCGCCAGGCATGCCAGGCGAGAAACGCGATCTTCGACGGCGCGAGGCCGTAGCGGATCACGTAATGCGCGAAGAAATCGTTCAGGGCATAGGGCCCGATCATCGATTCGGTGCTTTGCAGCGCGCCGTCCACCCCCGCGGGGACGAGTTCGGGAGAGATTTCCTGCGCGACGATCGTCGACAGGATCGCATCGGTCGCCGCGTCATATTGGCCGGTCCGAATGCACCAGCGGATCAGGAACTGTATCAGCGTCTTGGGCACGCCCGCGTTGACCGCATAATGGCTCATCTGGTCGCCGACCCCGTAGGTGCACCAGCCCAGCGCCATCTCGCTCAGGTCGCCCGTGCCGACCACGATCCCGCCGCGCTGGTTGGCGAGACGGAACAGATAATCGGTCCGCAACCCCGCCTGGACGTTCTCGAAGGTAATGTCATAGGCCGGGGCGCCATCGGCAAAGGGATGCCGCATATCCTCGAGCATCCGCCGCGCCGCGGGGCGGATGTCGATTTCCTCCGCGGTGATGCCCAGCGCGCGCATCAGCGCCCAGGCATTCGCCTTCGTGCCCTCGCCCGTCGCGAAGCCGGGCATGGTGAAGCCGAGAATGTCGGCACGCGGGCGGCCGAGCCGGTCCATCGCCTTGGCCGCGACGATCAGCGCGTGCGTCGAGTCGAGCCCGCCCGACACGCCGATCACCAGCGTTCGCGCCCGCGCCGCCTCGAGTCGCTTCGCCAGCGCCTCCACCTGGATATTGAACGCTTCGTAACAATCCTCGTCGCGGCGGGCGGGATCATTGGGGACGAACGGAAAGCGGGGCACGACGCGTTCGAACCCGACGTCCGCGACGGCAGGATCGGCCAGGTGATCGAATGCGATCCGCCGGACCCGCGTCTCGGGATGGCCCGCAAACGCCGCCGCGTCGTTGAACGTGCCTGTCCGCAGCCGCTCCTGCGCGATCCGCTCGCAATCGACGTCCGCGACGACCAGATCCGGCTCGGTCGCGAAGCGGCGCGATTGCGCGAGCTGTTCGCCGAGCTCGTGGATCAGCCCCTGGCCGTCCCATGCGACCTCGGTCGTGCTCTCGCCCGGGCCCGCCGCGGAATAGACATAGGCGCAGACCGCGCGCGCCGACTGCGCCGCCGCCAGCATCTCGCGCTCGCGCGCCTTGCCGATGACGATGTTCGATGCGGACAGGTTGCAGCAGATCAGCGCGCCGGCCAGCGCGCCCGCGGTCGATGGCGGGGTGGGGGCCCAGTAATCCTCACAGATCTCCGCATGGACCACGAAGCCCGGCAGGTCGCGCGCCGCAAAGATCAGGTCGGTGCCGAACGGCACGGACTCGCCGCCGAGATCGATCGACAGCCCCGTCAGTCCCGCACCGCTCGCGAACCAGCGCTTTTCGTAGAATTCGCGGTAGTTGGGCAGGAAGGTCTTCGGCACGACCCCGAGCACGCGACCGCGCGCAATCACAACGGCGCAATTATACAGCCGCCCCGCGCGCACCAGCGCCGCGCCCACCAGCAGCACCGGCCGGAGCGTCACACTCGCCGCGACGACGCTATCGATCGCCGCCAGCGTCGCACGCTGCTGCGCGGTCTGCAGATGCAGGTCGTCGAGCGCATAGGAGGTGAGGTTGAGCTCGGGAAAGACGACGAGGTCGACATGCTGCGCATCCGCCTGTGTCGCCAGCGCGATCGTCGCCGCGGCATTGGCGGCGGTATCCCCGACCGATGCCCGCGGGGTCGCTGCGGCAACCCGGATCAGGCCGTGCGTGTGGATCGCGTAGAATGAATGCGTCATGGCTCCATCGTTAAACGCGCGGGCGGGTTCATGCTACCGGCTTCACCGGCCGGATATGCGGAGGCTGCTGTCAGGGGGCGCTCTGCGCAGACGTGGAGGCAATGACCCCCTGCACGGCACGGGCGCGCCGGCGTTCGAGCTTCTGCCGTTCGGAGATCTGGTAGGTCTTCGCAATCCGGTACCGCTGCTGCTTCGTCTTCGCGTCGACACTGCCCAGCGCGAGAATGCCGCCAAATGCGAGGATCGCGAATAAGAGGGTGAGGAGGTTCAGTTGTCGCGCTTCTGCAGCCTTGTCCGTCATCATCCCGCTCCCATCGCCTGCCGTCATCGGACCCGACAGGTCTTTCACGGCATCCCGCCGAAAAACCTTCTATGTCCGCAACTTGTCTTGGTCATTCCGTACATCGTACAGCCATTTCGCGGCGCCGAGGTTCCACCGTCCATGGCAAAAATCCGCACTGCGGCTGTTGCGCGATCGGCAGGCAGATCTGCTATCGGGACTGACAGGCGATCGCGCGCGGGATGCGTGGCAGGGTGGTTTTATGGGGAAGCGATTTTGACGATCACGCTGTTCGGGATCAGGAACTGCGACACGATGAAGAAGGCACGCGCGTGGCTCGACGCGCACGACGTCGCCTATGTGTTTCATGACTACAAGACTGCCGGGATCGATGACGCACGGCTGCGCGACTGGATCGGCCGGGTCGGGTGGGAGGCGTTGCTGAACCGCGCCGGCACTACGTTCCGGAAATTGCCCGAGTCTGACCGCGCCGATCTGGACGCGGACAAGGCGGTCGCGCTGATGCTTGCGCAGCCATCGATGATCAAGCGCCCGGTGCTCGATACCCGCGAGACGCTGCTGGTCGGGTTCAAGCCCGAGCGGTATGAGGCGGCGGAGCTGGGGAACGCCTGAAGGAGACGAGCATGCCTGTCGCTACATGGAACGGCCAAGAGATCGCCCGGTCCGACGATACCGTCGTCGTCGAGGGCAATCACTATTTTCTCGCGGACAGCGTCGATCCGGCGCTGCTCGAAGACAGCGCGACGCAGTCGAATTGTCCGTGGAAGGGTACGGCGCGCTACAAGGCGCTGGTCGTCGACGGCAAGCGCAACGTCGATGCGGTCTGGTACTATCCCGATCCCAAATCCGCCGCGGCCGAGATCAAGGACCGCTATGCATTCTGGAAGGGCGTGACGGTCGGCTGAACCTCGCGGGGGGCCAGGGCGGGCTCGGGCGGGCGCGACGGGACGGGCTGGGCGAGCGGCATCGGCTTCGCTAGAACGCGCGCCCATGTCCACGACCTACACGCTCGACACCGCGACGAGTCGCGCCAACCCGACGCCCGCCCCGCTCAAGCGGCTGACGATCCCCGCGATCCGCCGGCAGAAGGGGCAGGTGCCGCTCGTCATGCTCACCGCCTATACGGTGCGCAACGCGCAGCTGCTCGATCCGCATTGCGACATGCTGCTGGTCGGCGACAGCCTGGGGCAGGTGATCTACGGCCTGCCCTCGACCGTGCCGGTCACGCTCGAGATGATGGCGGCGCACGGCGCGGCGGTGGTGCGCGGCAGCTATCATGCGGTGGTGGTCATCGACATGCCGTTTGGCAGCTATGAGGCATCGCCCGAAAAGGCGTTCGAAAGCGCCGCGTGGCTGCTGAAGCAGACCGGCGCGGCGGCGGTGAAGCTCGAGGGCGGCACCGCGATGGCGCCGACCGTACGGTTCCTGGTCGAGCGCGGGATTCCGGTGATGGGACATGTCGGCCTCACCCCGCAGGCGGTCAACGTCCTGGGCGGCTATGGCGCGCGCGGCCGTACGCCCGAGGAGGCGGCGAAGATCGTCGCGGATGCCAAGGCGGTCGCTGAGGCGGGCGCATTCGCGCTGGTGATCGAGGGCGTGGTCGAGCCGATCGCGATCGAGATCACGCGCGCGGTCGCCTGTCCGACGATCGGCATCGGCGCATCGGTCGAGTGCGACGGCCAAGTGCTTGTTGCCGAGGACATGCTCGGCCTGTTCGACCGTACCGCCAAGTTCGTGAAGCGGTTCGAGGATCTCGCCGCCAAGATCTCGGGCGCGGCGGAGACCTATGCCGACGAGGTTCGCAGTCGTGCCTTTCCGGGACCCGATCAGAGCTATGCGCCGCGCGCCGGCACGGTGGATTGATCCGGCTTTTGTTTCGGACGCGTGGCGGCTAAGGTCCGCGCCATTCCACCATCCCCCGATTTCCTTTCCTCCCTTTGTCTCCGGAGTCACCCTTGGCCCTGCCGCCGAAAACCGATGAAGCGTTCCTCCGCGAGGTCGACGAAGAACTGCGCCGCGATCAGCTCGCGGGTTTCTGGACGACCTGGGGCAAATGGGTCGCGCTCGGGGTGGTCGCAGCACTCGTCGCGCTGGCCGGATTCCTCTATTATCAGCATCGCACCGAAACCCAGGCGGGTGTCGAGGGCGAGCAGCTCCAGGCCGCCTATGACGCGCTCGCCGCGGACAAGGTCGCCGAGGCGAACACGACGCTGACCAAGCTCGCCGCGTCCGACCGCGCCGGGTACAGCGCGCTCGCGCGGTTCACGGAAGCGGATATCCTTCTCCAGAAAGAGGATATGAAGGGCGCTGCGGCCAAGCTGGCGGCGATCGCCGCTGACACGTCGGTCGCCAAGCCGTTCCGCGACCTGGCGCTGGTCCGGCAGACGTCGGCGGAATATGACACGCTCAAGCCGCAGGTCGTGGTTGAGCGGCTGCGTCCGCTCGCGGTCACGGGCAATCCCTGGCTCGGCAGCGCGGGCGAGATGGTCGCGGTCGCCTATGTCCGGATGAACCAGACCAAGCAGGCGGGGACGCTTTTCGGCCAGATCGCGGCTGATCCCGGCGTGCCCGAGACGATTCGTCAACGCGCTGTTCAGATGGCCGGTGTACTGGGCGTCGACGCCGTTGCCAGCACCGGGACGGCCGGGACCGCCGCTGCTGCTGCATCAAACGAGGATACCAACGCGCAATGACGAAGTCTTATCGGGTGACGGTCGCGGTGGCTGCGCTCATGGCCTTGAGCGGCTGCGGCATCTTCAAGGGTGGCGTCAAGAAGACCCCGACGGTCGGGAACCGGGTATCGATCCTGACCTCCGAAAACGGGGTCGAGACCGACGCGACGATCGCCGATGTCCAGGTCCTCCTGCCGGCCCCCTCGGTCAACGACGCCTGGGCACAGCCGGGCGGCAATCCCGCCAAGTCGATGGGCCAGCTTGCGCTCGCCGCGCAGCCCACCAAGGCATGGCAGGCCTCGATCGACGGTGGCTCCAACCGCGAACGCATGGCCGCGCCGCCTGTCGTCGGTGAGAACAAGCTGTTCGTGATGGACGTCCACGGCGTCGCGCATGCGTTCAAGTCCGACACCGGCGGGGCGTTGTGGACCACGCCGATCACCGAGGGCAAGATCAACCAGTCTGCGCGGTTCGGCGGCGGCGTGAGCTATGACGACGGCAAGGTCTATGCGACCGACGGCGTCGGCGACGTGGTCGCGATGAACGCGTCGGATGGCGCGATCCTGTGGCGGGCCAAGCCCGGCGGCCCGCTGCGTGGCTCGCCGACCGTGTCGAACGGTGCGGTCTATGTCCTGACGCAGGACAACCAGATCTTCTCGCTCAACCAGGGTGACGGCAAGGTCCAGTGGGTGCAGTCGGGCACGCTCGAGACGCAGGGCGTGTTCGGCGTCGCGGCACCCGCGGTCAGCCAGGGTACCGTCGTGTCGGGCTTCTCGAGCGGCGAGCTCAGCGCCTATCGCTACGAGAATGGCCGTATCCTGTGGCAGGACGCGTTGTCGCGCACGTCGATCACCACATCGGTGTCGAGCCTGTCGGATATCGACGCCGCCCCGGTCATCGATGGCGGCCGTGTCTACGCCGTCGGGCAGGGCGGGCGCATGGTCGCGCTCGAGCTCTCGACCGGCCAGCGTCTGTGGGAACAGAATTTCGCGGGCATCTCGACCCCCTGGATCGCGGGCGAATGGCTGTTCGTGGTCACCGACGATGCGCGGCTGGTTTGCCTGTCGCGGTCGAACGGCAAGGCGCGCTGGATCGCGCAGCTGCAGCGGTTCGACAATGAGAAGAAGAAGAAGGGGCCGGTGACCTGGTATGGCCCGATCCTGGCGGGCGGACGCCTGATCCTGACCAATTCGCGCGGCGAGATCGTCTCGGTCAATCCGGGCGATGGCGCGGTCGGCAGCACGATCGAGACCAAGACGCCGTTCACGCTGCCGCCGATCGTCGCGAACTCGACGCTCTACACGCTCGACCAGAAGGGCAAGATCACCGCCTATCGGTAAGCCATCACCCCTCTCCCGGTGGGAGAGGGGTAACAGGTGACGACGGAGCGTTCCCGCGCTAAGGGCACGGCATGTCCAAACTCCCTGTGGTCGCAATCGTCGGCCGCCCCAATGTCGGCAAGTCGACCCTGTTCAACCGCCTCGTCGGCAAGAAGCTCGCGCTGGTCGACGACCGGCCCGGCGTCACGCGCGATCGCCGCGAGGGCGATGCGTCGCTGATCGGGCTCGATTTCCGCATCATCGATACCGCCGGATACGAGGATCACGACGCACAGACGCTGCCCGGGCGGATGCGTCAGCAGACCGAGGCTGCGGTCGGCCAGGCCGATGTCGCATTGTTCCTGTTCGACGCGCGCGCCGGCATCGTGCCGCTCGACGAGGAGATCGCCCGCTGGCTGCGCACCGCCGACGTGCCGGTCGTGCTCGTCGCCAACAAGGCCGAGGGCCGCGCGGGCAATGACGGCGTGCTCGAGTCGCTGGCGCTCGGCTTCGGCGATCCGGTCGAGCTGTCCGCCGAGCATGGCGAGGGCATGGGTGACCTGTTCGAGGCGTTGCTCCCGCTGCTCGAAGGCAAGGACGAGGTTCCGGAGGAACAGCCCGACAATGAATATGAGGGGCCGCTGAAGCTCGCGATCGTCGGACGGCCGAACGCGGGCAAGTCGACGCTGGTCAACCGCATCCTCGGTGAGGACCGGATGATCACCGGTCCCGAGGCTGGCATCACGCGCGATTCGATCAGCGTCGATTACGACTGGCATCCGACCGGCGGCGAATCGCGCAAGGTCCGGCTGATCGATACGGCGGGCATGCGCAAGCGTGCCAAGGTCCAGGACAAGCTCGAGAAGATGTCGGTCGAGGACGCGCTCCACGCGGTCGACTTCGCCGAGGTCGTCGTGCTGCTGCTCGACGCGACATTGGGGCTCGAGGCGCAGGATCTGCGGATTGCCGACAAGGTGTTGCAGGAGGGCCGTGCGCTCGTCATCGCGTTGAACAAATGGGATATCGCGGAAAGCGCGTCGTCGCTGTTCAACGGCGTCAAGCGCGCGCTCGAGGACGGCCTCAGCCAGGTCAAGGGCGTGACCGTGATGACCGTGTCGGGCGCGACCGGCAAGGGTATCGACCAGCTGCTCCAGGCGTGTTTCGACACGCGCGACGCCTGGTCGAAGCGCGTCGGCACCGGCGAGCTCAATCGCTGGTTCGAACGCGCGATCGAGGCGACGCCGCCGCCGGCTCCGGGCGGCAAGCGGATCAAGATGCGCTATGTCACGCAGGTCAAGACGCGTCCGCCGAGCTTCGTGATCTTCGGCACGCGCGTCGATCAGCTGCCGGCGAGCTACGAGCGCTATCTGGTCAATTCGATGCGCAAGGATCTGGGCTTCGGCGCGGTGCCGGTCCGGCTGATGTTCCGCGCACCGAAGAACCCGTACGACGATAATCGCGGCGGCGGCGGCGGCTACTAGACGGTGGCGTCCGGGGTGGTCCGGATCGACGCGCGAGGCATGCGGTGCCCTTGGCCCGCGATGCGGCTGGCCAGAACGCTGCGTCAGGCGGGCGAGGGATCAGGCTCGGACGGAATGTCGGACAGTGTTCGGATCGAGGTCCGCGCCGATGATCCGCGTGCGCCTGCCGAGCTGGCGGCGGTCGCCGCGGCGGCGGGCGCGGACATGGCGATCATTTCCGATCCAGTCGCGCCAATATTTGTCGTGACACGCGGGTCCGACAGCAACAATGTCTTTACGGAATAGCGATAGGCTGACCGTCGACGTTCATGGCGGGCCGGCCAAACGGGAGTAGGCGTCAGTGTCATTCGAAGGAAACACCCTGGTCGACTGGCCGGCGTTTCAACAGGCCCGCAGCGAGCTCGGCGGCGGGTTCATCCGCATCCTCGGCTATTTCCGTGAAGACGGCGTGAAATCGGTCGCCACGATCGAAGCGGCGATGCGCGCCGGCAGCGCCGCGGCGCTGATCATTCCAGCCCACACCCTTAAGGGCGAGGCGCGCCAGTTCGGCGCTGAGCCGCTGGCCGATCTCGCGGAAACGATCGAGACGATCGCACGCGACTGTGTTGAGCTTCACGATACCCCGGATGCCGCGCTCGAGCATGTTGCGCGGTTGCGGCCACTGTTCGGCGAGACGCTGACGCTTCTGGAGCGCGAGGCCAATCCGCTGGTCCCTCGCCGTCCCGCGGCGGGCGGGTTCGGGCGGCGTGCCGTCCCATCGGGGTTTGGCGCCGAATAAGCACGCCGGCGGCGCGCGCTGCCGGTCGCCGTGGACGACGACCGGCAGACGGGTTCAGCCCTTCAGATAGGGTGCTGCGCCGGCCTTGGGCGAATCATGCTCGGAGATCGAGTTGAGCTGGATGTAGTTGTGGATGCCCATCCGCGCGATCATCTCGAACTGGCGTTCGATCGTGTCGACATGCTCTTCCTCGCTGGCAAGGATACGCGCGAACAGGTCGCGGCTGATATAGTCCTTCACTTCTTCGCAATAGGCGATCGCGCTCTTCAGCTGGATCGTCGCCTCGACTTCTAGCGCGAGGTCCGACTTCAGAACCTCCTCGACGGTTTCGCCGATGCGCAGGCGGCCGAGCAGCTGGAAATTGGGCAGGCCGTCGAGAAACAGGATGCGCTCCGACAACCAGTCGGCATGCTTCATCTCGTCGATCGACTCCATGCGCTCATACTGGGCGAGCTTGTAGACGCCCCAATGCTCGAGCATCCGATAGTGGAGCCAATATTGGTTGACCGCGGTCAACTCGTTCTTGAGCGCCTCGTTCAGGAAATCGATTACCGTGGGATCGCCGCGCATTGCCATAACTCCGTCACCTCTGAGCGGCATGTAGCGGTTTTACGTTCGTGGCGGCAAGGGCAACGGGATCGCGCCATGTGGAGCCGCGCCAGGTCAGGCTGCGGCGCGTTCCTCGTTGATGATCGCCCGGGCGACCGACGTGCACTGACCGCATTTCGGCTGGCGACCCAGCGAACGGAACGCCTGACAGGGCGTCGTGCACCCGCCCCGCGCGCAGCTGCGAACGTCGGATTCTCGAATGGCATTGCAGACGCAGACGACCATGGAAGCTCCCTCGTGAGAGCTTCCAATTAGCGATAATGAGAACCAGTCGCAAGCGCTTTTGCGTCTGATTCGCAACTAACGTCGTGCGTGGCTTAGGCCAGCGCTGCGTCGGCCCCCATCAAGGTCGGGAAGAAACCTTCATGCGCGGCGCGCAGCGTGTCGAGCGCGATCACGTCGTCGCGATCGGGGCGTTCGAAGATCAGGCGCTTGCCGCCGGTACGGCCGAGCGGTTCGGCCTCGACATCGGCGGCATGCGCAG
This sequence comes from Sphingomonas sp. PvP018, assembly GCF_017876865.1. Classification (NCBI taxonomy): domain Bacteria; kingdom Pseudomonadati; phylum Pseudomonadota; class Alphaproteobacteria; order Sphingomonadales; family Sphingomonadaceae; genus Sphingomonas; species Sphingomonas sp. PvP018. Next base: position 3,496,940 of record NZ_JAGIOU010000001.1, read on the forward strand.
CGCCGAGGAAGTCGAGCAGTGCGTGGTCCTCGACGGTGACGATATAGACGCCCTGGTCCTCCGCGAAGAACGCGCGGGCGCAGTCGAAGGGCTGCTTGCGATCGATCATCGCGCCGATGCCGCCTGCGAGCGCCATTTCGGCCAGGGTCACGGCGATGCCGCCGTCCGAGACGTCGTGGACCGCCGACAGCTGGCCCTCGGCGATCGCGTTGCGGATGAGGTCGCCGACGCGACGCTCCGCCGCCAGATCGACCGCGGGCGGGGGGCCTTCCTCGCGGCCATGGCATTCGCGCAGCCACAGCGACTGGCCGAGATGGCCGTGTCGCGTGCCGACCGCGAGGATGATGTCGCCTGACCCCTTGAACGCGATCGTCGCATTCTTCTGCCAGTCGGCAAGCAGGCCGATCGCACCGATCGCCGGCGTCGGCAGGATCGCCGAGCCGCCGCCGGTGGCCTTGGATTCATTGTAGAGCGAGACGTTGCCCGAGACGATCGGGAAGTCGAGCACGATGCACGCGTCGCTCATCCCCTCGAGGCAGCCGACGATCTGGCCCATGATCTCGGGCCGCTGCGGGTTGGCGAAGTTGAGGCAGTTCGTCACCGCGAGGGGCAGCGCGCCGACCGCGGTGAGGTTGCGCCATGCCTCGGCGACCGCCTGCTTGCCGCCCTCGACAGGATCGGCGAAGCAATAGCGCGGCGTGCAGTCGGTGGTCATCGCCAGCGCCTTCTGCGTGCCGTGGACGCGGACGACCGCGGCGTCGCCACCGGGGCGCTGGACGGTGTCGGCGCCGACCATGTGGTCATACTGCTCCCAGATCCAGCGGCGCGAGGCGATGTCGGGCGAGCCCATCAGCGTCACCAGATCGGCAGCAATGTCGTTGCTGTGCGGCACGTTTTCGAGCGGCGCGGGCTTGGGCGTCGCCACGTGCGGGCGATCGTAGAGCGGTGCCTCGTCGGCGAGTGGTCCGAGCGGAATGTCGCAGACCGTCTCGCCCTTGAACGTCAGCACCATGCGGCCGGTGTCGGTGACGCGGCCGATCACCGCGAAATCGAGCTCCCACTTCTTGAAGATCGCCTCGGCCTCGGCCTCGCGGCCGGGCTTCAGCACCATGAGCATCCGCTCCTGGCTTTCGCTCAGCATCATCTCGTACGGCGTCATGCCCGTTTCGCGCTGCGGCACGTCGTCCATGACGAGTTCGATACCGACCCCGCCCTTCGACGCCATCTCGACCGACGAGGAGGTGAGGCCGGCGGCGCCCATGTCCTGGATCGCGACGATGACGTCGGTCGCCATCAGTTCGAGGCAGGCCTCGATCAGCAGCTTTTCGGTAAAGGGATCGCCGACCTGGACGGTCGGGCGCTTGGCATCCGAATCCTCGCCAAAGTCCGCGCTCGCCATCGTCGCGCCGTGGATGCCGTCGCGACCGGTCTTGGAGCCGACATAGACGATCGGATTGCCGATGCCGCTGGCGGCCGAATAGAAGATCTTGTCCTGATCGGCGATCCCGACGGTCATCGCGTTGACCAGGATGTTGCCGTCATACGCCGCGTGGAAGTTCACCTCGCCGCCGACCGTCGGCACGCCGACGCAATTGCCATAGCCGCCGATGCCGTGAACAACGCCCGAGATCAGGTGGCGCATCTTGGGGTGATCGGGCCGGCCGAAGCGCAGCGCGTTCATGTTGGCGATCGGCCGCGCGCCCATCGTAAAGACGTCGCGCAGGATACCGCCGACGCCGGTCGCCGCGCCCTGATAGGGCTCGATGTAGGACGGGTGGTTGTGGCTCTCCATCTTGAAGATGGCCGCCTGGTTGTCGCCGATATCGACGACGCCGGCATTCTCGCCCGGACCGCAGATGACGCGTTCGCCCTTGGTGGGCAGCTTCATCAGGTGGATCTTGCTCGACTTGTAGCTGCAATGCTCGGACCACATCACCGAGAAGATGCCAAGCTCGACGAGATTGGGCTCGCGGCCGATCGCGTGGAGCACGCGCTCATATTCTTCGGGGGACAGGCCGTGGTCGGCGACGATCTGCGGTGTGATCTCGGTCATGGGGCGGGCTTTAGCGGGGTGGGGGGCGACTTGCCAGCGTCGATCCTGCTCGAAGCGCGAGCGACTGGCGACGTGCAATTGCCATGTCATGAAACGGCGTCAGACTTCCCGTCGATACCGCCCGGTATATGGAAGGGCGGTCGTCATTCGGGGGGGTGTAAATGAAGATCGCGTCCATACTGGCGATTGCGGCGCTGGGGAGCACGGCGATGCAACTGCCCGCGCAGGCACCGACGAGTTTCTGCGAGCGGCTTGCTCCCAAACTCAACATGAAACAGGCCGGATCGAAGCCCGCGCGGGCCACCGAATGGCGCGTCAATACGATGGGTCTCGGATCGCATCTGTTCGGCGGGTCGTCGATGGTGTCGTTCATGGTCCGGCCGTCGGGCGAGCAGACCCAGGCGGCCTATGACAAGGCGACGAAGGCCTGCAGCCAGTCGCCCGAGGGTATCGTGTGCCGGATCGAGGGGCCGGCCGAGCTGACGGTGCAGACCAAGGGTGGCGAAGCGAAGGGCGATGCGGCCGCCGGTGAAAGCGCCGAGGTGGAGTTGCGGAAGGCTGCGATCCTCTGCCGCGACCTGTAGTCGTCATCCCACTCTGCGTCGTCATCCTGACGGACGTCAGGATCTAGGGTAACGAGGTACGCGCCTTGCGGCTCTGGATCCTGACTTTCGTCAGGATGACGGGAGGGGGCGATTGCGCCCCCCTCCCGTGCGTATCACCCGTACGGCGGCTGCGTGTAGCCCTTGGGGCTGAGCGTGAAGATGTCGCAGCCGGTTTCGGTGATGCCGATCGAATGTTCGAACTGCGCCGACAGTGAGCGGTCGCGCGTCACCGCGGTCCAGCCGTCGTCGAGCAGCTTCACGTCGGGGCGGCCGATGTTGATCATCGGTTCGATCGTGAAGATCATGCCGGGACGCAGTTCGGGGCCGGTGCCGGGCTTGCCGACATGGACGACTTCGGGCGCATCATGGAACAGGCGGCCGACGCCGTGGCCGCAGAAGTCGCGGACCACGCCGTAGCGGTGCTTTTCCGCATGGCGCTGGATCGCGTGGGCGACGTCGCCCATGCGGTTGCCGGGCTTCGCCTGTTCAATGCCGAGCATCAGGCATTCATAGGTCACCTCGACGAGGCGCCGCGCCTTGATCGGCACGTCGCCGATCAGGTACATCCGGCTCGTGTCGCCGTGCCAGCCGTCGAGCAGCGGCGTGACGTCGACATTGACAATATCGCCCGACTTCAGCGTCTTCTCGCTCGGGATGCCGTGGCAGACGACATGGTTGATCGAGATGCAGACGCTGTGCGTATAGCCACGATAGCCGAGCGTCGCCGGCACTGCGCCGGCGGCTGTGACGAAGTCGTAGATCAGCCGGTCGATCTCGGCAGTCGTCACGCCCGGCACCATGTGCGGCACGATCATGTCGAGCGTTTCGGCGGCGAGCCGCCCGGCCTTCATCATGCCTTCAAAGGCGGCGGGGCCGTGGAGCTTGATGGCGCCGGTGCGCGCGTCCGGCGCGTCGGACGTGACGGTTACATATTCGGTCATGGCGAGCGATATAGCGTGGCGGCGCACCTTTTGCGAGGCTATGCGAAGGGCCATGACACAGGAACGCATCTGGACGGCCGCACTGACGATCATCGGCGACGAGATCCTGTCGGGCCGCACGCAGGACAAGAACGTCGCGCAGATCGCGGCCTGGCTCAATGTGCAGGGCATCCGGCTGGCCGAAGTGCGCGTCGTCGCCGACCGGACCGAGGCGATCGTCGAGGCGGTGAACATCCTGCGCGCACGCAACGACTATCTGTTCACCACGGGCGGGATCGGCCCGACGCATGACGACATCACCGTTGATTCGATCGCCGAGGCGCTGGGTGTCGCGGTCGAGCATCATCCGCGCGCGATGGCGGTGCTTGAGGCCTATTATGCGACCCGCGGCGGGCTGACCGAAGCGCGTGCGCGGATGGCGCGCGTGCCGGTCGGTGCCGACCTGATCGACAACAAGGTGTCGGGCGCGCCGGGGATCAGGATCGGCAACATCTTCATCATGGCGGGCGTGCCGCACATCACCGCCGGCATGCTCGACGCGCTCACCGGCACGCTCGAGGGCGGACGCCCGGTCGTGTCGAAGACGATCGGCTGCTGGGTGGCGGAGAGCGAAGTCGCCGACCTGCTGCGCGATGCCGAGAAGGCGCATGACGGCGTCGCGGTCGGCAGCTACCCGTTTTTCCGCGACGGCCGGACGGGCGCGAATTTCGTCGTGCGCAGTGCGGATGCCGCGCTGGTCGATCGCTGCATCGCCGATCTGGTCGGCGCGCTCGAGGCGACCGGGCGCGTGGTGACACCCGAAGGCATCTGACGCCGCGGGCGTACTCCACGCTGGTGGACGGGCCATTGGGCCAAGCCGCTTGCAAAGCACGGCAATACCCGTCAGCCTTCGTAAAAATACGAAGGAGAGGCTGGATGACTGCAAGCAATCTGATGCTGATGATCGTGGGCTGTATGGCGGTGTTGCCACTCGTGGCGCTCGCCTTCGTGATGTGGCGGCCGGTGACCAAGCCCCTCGACTGAGGGGCGTTGCGCCGCGTGCACGTCGGTCGTGCGCGCGGCTCGCTCCGTCTGCCAAGTCCGGTGCCGATGCCAAGCGTGATTGACAGGCGCGGTCGGAGAGCTACCCCGGTGGCATGGTTACCCGACAGACCCGCAACCCGGTGCTCGCGTCCGAACTCGACCGCTTCATCGATGCCCAGGTAATTGCCGGCACCGGCGTGAGCGCTGATGCGGTTGCCGCTGAGACCCTGACGCTGCTGCGCGACCGGCTGGGGCGATCCGGCGCCGCCACCCCGGTGGCCTGGCCGATCGCCGGCGGGGCGTGTGGCGCAGCGATACGAGCGCACGACTGGAGCGCGACGCCGCTCGGCGCGATCGACACCTGGTCCCCGCAGCTTCGCTCGACCGTCAATACGGTGGTCAACTCGCCCGTCGCCAAGGTGCTGATGTGGGGCGCCGACGGCCTTATGCTGTATAATGACGGCTATGCCAGGATCGCGGGCGGCAAGCACCCGGCCGCGATCGGTGCGCGCGCCGTCGACGTCTGGCCCGAGCAGGCGGACTTCAACCGCCACGTGCTGGGCGAGGTAATGCGCGGCGAGGTCATGCTGTTTCGCGACCAGCCGATGACTCTCCACCATGACGGCGCGGCGCACGCGGTGGCGCTCGACCTCTTCTACACCCCGGTGCATGATTTCGACGGCAGCGTCGGCGGCGTGCTGGGTACCGTGATCGACAATAGCGAGCGGGTAGCGGCGGAACGGCAGCTGGCGCGGAGCGAATCGGAGCTGCGGATCGTCACCGACGCGCTGCCCGTGCTGATTTCCTATATCGATCGTGACTATGTCTACCGGTTCGCCAACAGCTTTTACGAGGACTGGGTCGGGCTGACACCCGCGCAGGTCGTCGGACGGCATGTCCGCGACGTCATCGGTCAGCCCGCCTTTGCCGTACGCCAGCCGATGATGGACCGGGCTCTGGCTGGCGAGACGGTAACCGCCGATGCGCGGCTGCCGCACCGCGACGGCGGCGACCGCGCGTCCGAGCTGCGCTATATCCCGCGGATCGAACCCGATGGGGCGATCAACGGCTTCTACGTGTTGGTCTTCGACGTCGAGGAGCGCGTCAATCGCACGCTGCAGCTCGAACGACAGATCAGCCACCGTGAACGCGCCGAGCGTCAGCTGCGCGTCCTCAACGAGACGCTCGAAGCGCGCGTCATCCGCGAGATCGAGGAGCGTCGGCTTGCCGAAGCGGGGCTCGCCCAGGCGCAGAAGATGGAGACGATCGGCAAGCTGACCGGCGGTGTCGCGCACGACTTCAACAATTTGCTCCAGGTCGTCTCGGGCAATCTGCAGTTGCTCGGCAAGGACATTGCCGGGAATGCGCGTGCCGAGCGGCGGGTCAGCAACGCGATGGCGGGGATCGAACGCGGCGCCAAGCTCGCGGCGCAGCTGCTCGCCTTCGGCCGACGCCAGGCGCTCGAACCCAAGGTCGTCAACGTCACGCGGTTCGTGCGCGGGATGGACGACATGCTGCGGCGTGCGATCGGCGAGGCGATCGAGGTGGAGACGGTCGTCGGCGGCGGGCTGTGGAACACGTTCATCGACCCGACACAGATCGAGAATGCGTTGCTCAACCTCGCGATCAATGCGCGCGACGCGATGGAGGGGCGCGGCAAGCTCACGATCGAGCTCGGCAATGCCAGCCTCGACGACGCCTATGCGCGCGGCCATCTGGAGGTCGCGGCGGGTCAATATGTCATGCTGGCGGTCACCGACACGGGCAGCGGCATGGCGCCCGACATCATCGACAAGGTGTTCGAGCCCTTCTTCTCGACCAAGAGCGAGGGCAAGGGATCCGGGCTCGGCCTGTCGATGGTCTATGGCTTCGTCAAGCAATCGGGCGGCCATGTGAAGATCTACAGCGAGGTCGGCGAAGGCACGACGATCAAGCTCTATCTGCCGCGCGCGATGGGCCCCGAAGACGTTGAGGTCGCGACCAGCGGTGGGCCGATCATCGGCGGGACCGAGACCGTGCTGGTGGTCGAGGATGATGACGAGGTTCGTGCGACCGTCGTCGAGATGCTCGGCGACCTCGGCTATGGCGTGCTGAAAGCGGTCGACGCGGGCAGTGCGCTGAACGTCATCGAAAGCGGCGTGCCGATCGACATGCTGTTCACCGACGTGGTGATGCCGGGGACGCTGAAGAGCCCCGAACTCGCCCGTCGTGCGCGCGAGCGGATCCCCGATCTCGCGGTGCTGTTCACGTCGGGCTATACGGAGAATTCGATCGTGCATGGCGGCCGGCTCGACGTCGGTGTCGAGCTGTTGTCCAAGCCCTATACGCGCGAGGCGCTCGCCCGGAAGTTCGAACAGGTTCTCGCCGGCCAGCGCGCGCGGCGGCGCGCGGCGGAGGGTCACGATGATGCGCCGCGGTCGGATGGAGACGTCCCAATCCGCGTCCTGCTTGTCGAGGATGACGCGGCGATACGTGCAGGCGCCGCCGAAATGCTGCGCGATCTGGGCATGGCGGTGATCGAGGCGGTCAGCGCCGAAGCGGCGCTCGCGACGCTGCAGGCCCGCCCGGTCGATGTGCTGGTCAGCGACGTCAACCTGCCGGGGCTGTCCGGCCCGGAGCTTGCCGAAGCGGTCCGCATGCGTCGGCCGGGCATCGGGGTGGTGTTCGCAACCGGCGACAGCGAGGTCGCGCTCGTACCGTGGGATCCCCAGGCGATCCTGCTGCCGAAGCCCTATGGCGTCGAGGCACTTCGCTCGGCTGTCGTCAGGGCGGCGTCCAAGGCGGCGATCGACAGGCCAGCGCCGGCTGAGACTGCGGCCGAAGGACCTGTGCTGATGCAGATCGCGTCAGACGGACAGACCAGAGGGTAATCCTGACCGGCAGCGACCGTGCCGGGGGGGGGGGGGGAGCGCGCGACGGAGGCGTGCGTGTCCCAGCGCCTAGCGCGTCGGCCAGACCATCATGCAGGTGTCGACAAGCTGATTGAGCTCGCCACAGGTGGCGCCCGATCCGCCCTGGATCGCCAGCCCCTGCATGACCGCGAACAGATAGCGCGCAAGAGCGGGCGACTCGAGACCGTCGGGGAACTCGCCCGCAGCCTTGGCCTCGTCGAACCGGCGGATCAGCGCAGCCTGTGACGACTCGCGGCGTTTGGCGACCTCGGCCTTGATCGGTTCGGCCTCGACGCCGCAAGCGACGCTGCTGATGATGCTCAGGCACCCCTTGGGATCGCAGGTGCTCGTCTGCATCTGAAGCGCCCCGCGCAGCAGCCGCTCGGCCACGGCCTTGGCGGTCGGCGCATCGAGCGCGGAGGTCATATAGGCGAGCTTTTCGCGTTCGTAGAGGTCGAGCGCCTTGTGAAACAACGCTTCCTTGTTGCCGAACGCGGCATAGAGGCTCGGCTTGGTGATCTTCATCTCGGCCGTGAGCTCGGCCATCGACGCCGCCTCATACCCGTTTCGCCAGAAAACGCGCAGCGCGGCCGCGAGCGCTTCCTCGAGATCGAACTCGCGGGGGCGGCCCTTGGGGGCGGTGAGAGTGCACAAGCTATTCATACCAGTCGGTATATAGGCACAAGTGGAAAAACGTCCAGTATCCCGGACGTTCCGGGACCGATCGACCGGCATGCGCGCGTCGAACATCCGCGCCGCCCGCGCGTTGGACGGGGCAGGACCGGCGGGTGATCCTGCTGCGGTCGGACAAGGGATTATGATCATGAGAATCGGGTTTATCGGTCTGGGCCAGATGGGGCATGCGATGGCTGCCAATTTGGTCGAGGCGGGTCATGAGGTGACGGTGTGGAACCGCTCGCCGGACAAGGCCGATGCGCTGGTCGAACGCGGCGCGACTCGGGCCGCGACGCCCGCCGAAGCGGCGCAGGGCGACGTGGTGATGACGATGCTGGCGGACGATGCCGCACTGGAGGCGGTGGTCTACGGCGATGACGGGATCCTCGGTGCGCCGGCGGTCCATGTATCGCACAGCACGATCAGCGTCGCGCTGGCGGAGCGGCTGACGGCGGATCAGGACGGGGCCGGAGGCTATGTCGCGGCCCCCGTCTTCGGTCGTCCGCCCGCGGCGGCGGCGGCGATGCTGTTCGTCGTTGCGGCGGGACGCGACGATCTGATCGCCCGGTGCGGGCCCGCACTGGATGCCATCAGCCAGCGTGTGTTCCGTGTCGGCGAGACGCCGTCCGCCGCCAATCTGGTGAAGCTCAGCGGCAATTTCATGATCATGGCGGCGGTCGAGGCGATGGCGGAGGCGATGACGCTGGCGGAAAAGGGCGGGGTCGAACCGGCGCTGCTGCTCGAGGTGCTGACGGGTACGCTGTTCAACGCGCCGGTCTACAAGACGTACGGCGAGATGCTGGTCGAACAGCGGTTCACGCCCGCAGGTTTTGCCGCGCCACTGGGGCTGAAGGACATGAACCTCGTCGACACCGTAGCAGGACGACTGCGTACGCCGATGCCGCTGCTCGGCGTGGTGCGCGATCATCTGCGCGCCGCGATCGCGCAGGAGGGGGAGGATGTCGACTGGTCGGCGGTGGGCGCAGCCGTCCGGCGCAACGCCGGGCTTTAACGCCGCCGCTCACCCGCCTGTCGGCCGCGCAGTGCGGACTGCAGGCGGGGTCGGACCACGAGGAAGCCGAGATAGGCACGCTCGAGCAGGCGGAGCGCGGTGGCATTACGCGCGAGCAGGCCGAGTGGCCGCAGCATCGGGATCGCGCGCCACATCGCGGCGAACGCCGCCGCGCCCGACAACATCGTTCCGTCCTCGCGCGCGTGAAACCGCGCGAGCAGGTCCCGCCGGTCAATCGGGCAACTCGCATCGGGATCCGTGGCATCGACGAAGGTGATCGCGCCGCGCCGGTCGAGCCGCCGCATGAGCGCGATCTCGCGCCGGCATAGCGGGCAGTTGCCATCATGCCAGACGACCAGATCGGTCACCGGGCGTCCGCCGCGTCGGAGTCGGGATTGCGCGCGCTGATGCGCGTGGCGAGCAATGTCGCAAAGCCGAGCCAGCCCACGAACGGCACGCCCAGCAGTGCCGCGGGACGATCGACCTTCGCCGCCGCTGCGACATATGCGCCGCCGGTTGCGACCATCGTGCCTGCGACGACTGCACCGGATCGCAGCGCCCGCTTGCGGAAGAAGATCTCGGTCCAGCCGCCGACCATCGCGGTATTGAGCAGCCACAGCCCGACCGCACTCGTGCGACGTGGCCCCGCGGGCTGGCGGAGCAGGCGATATCCACCGACGGCAAGCCCGGTCTCGAGCACCGGCCACACCGCGCCGAACACGGCATCGGGCGGCGTATAGCTGGGCTTGTCGAGCCGCTTGTACCAGCGGCGGGTCCGCGGGTGAGAGGGGTCGGGCGCATTGCGGCGACCGATTGCGGCGCTGACGCCGAGGACCGACACGACGATCAGCGCGGCAGCGGTCCGCGACAGTGCTGGCGGTGGCGCATGCGCCGGAACGGGCGACGCGACCGGATGGTGATCAGGATGGGCCATCGTTCAGCGCTCCGCCAGATAGCGTTCGAGATCGTCACAGCCACCGATCGTCTCGCCATCGATGACGATCAGCGGGGTCGTCGCGATGCCGTGCTCGGTCTTGAACGCCTCGACCGTGTCCCGATCGCGGAGGATCTGGTCATCGACGTCATAGCCTTCGGCCTGAAGCAGCTGCTTGGCGCGGACGCCGAACGGGCAGGTGTGATCGGGCAGCACCATCCGGTGCAGCGTCGCGGTACGGGTCTGGGTCATCATCGTCCTCGGATCTGCGGCCTCTCGATACGCCGATCGATGCCAGATCCTATAGCGCGGGATGGCCCCAGACGTTCCCTCCGGACGTCGCGACTAGCGGCGCAGGGCGCGGCGCACGGCGGTCCAGCTGACGAACTTGAAGTTTTGCGTGTCGGGGGCGTTGTCGCCGTCCTGCGCGACGAACAGGCCGCCCGGATAGGCCGGGCCGAAATCGCCGAGCATCAGGTCGATGCCGTCGGTATCGCTGGTCCCGTCGATCGCCCCGCCGCCGATCCGGAACCGTCCCGCATAGGTGACGCCGGGCAGGCGGTAGAGCGTGTAGGCGTTGTCGCCCTGGCTCGAGACAACCAGATAGCCGCCGCGGCGACCCGAGGGCGCGAGCGCGAGGCCTTCCGCATCGGCGACGAGCGTCTTGCCGTCGACCTGCGCGATCGGCGTCGCGGTCGCCGGTGCCGCCGGATCCGCGTTGAACCGCCAGAGCCCGACATCTTCTTCCGCGACGTAGAGCAGCCCGGTCCGGTCGTCGACGACGCAGCCCTCGGCCTGGCTCGCCAGCTTCATCGATCGGACGGTCGTGACCTTGGGGAGGCCGCCCGAGACGTCGATGGCAACCTGATCGATCCGCCCGTCCTTCAGCACGACGAAGCCGAACAGCGCGTGATCGCGCGCGCGCGTCCACAGGCACATGCCGTAAGCCTCGCCTGGGCCGACTGGGAACCGACCGAGCGGCACGAGCCTCGCCGCCGCGGTGTCGAGCGTGAACAGCGAAACGTGTGCGGCGTCGACATCGGCGCGGTCGCTTGCCGCCGCGATCACGCGCGTGCCGACCGTGCGCAGGTCGACATTGTTCAGCCGGTCGGCGGGCGTGAAGCTCAGCCGCTTGCCCGCCAGGCTGTAGACGTGAATCCCCGCCTTCTTGTCCGTCCCGATGACCAGGCTCTTCGCCGGGTCCGCGGGGTTGCGCCAGATCGCGGGATCGTCCGCCGCATCCGCCGCGGTATCGACCGGATCGGTTTCCGCGGTCGCCGCGACCAGCGGCGCGGTGGCCGTCTGGGGCACGCTCGTGGTCGCGCACCCGGCGAGGATCAGCGCGACGAGCGGCAGTCCGCGCATCAGAAGGTCACCCGCACGCCGCCGGTATAGCGCCGCCCGAACGTTTCATGCTCGATCGTATAGGCGGACGAGCCGGCATAGCGGCGGCCCGGGCCGTTCAGGAGGTTAGCAAAATCGCCGTAGATCTCGACATTGTTGTTGATTGCGTACCGCACGCTGGCGTCGAGCTCATTGTCCTTCGCCCAGTAGAAATCGCCGCCATCGATCCCGCGGACGACGCCGCCGATCGTGTCGGTGCCGCCGATCGCATCGAGCCATGCCGAGCGGTTCTGATAGGACACCCGCGCCGAAAAACCGTATTTCTCGTAATAGGCGATCAGATTGTAGATCGCGTCCGACGCGCCGGGCAGCGGCACCTTGCGCGAGGGCAGGGCCGCGGTCCCCGGCGTCTCGGCGCGGCTCTTGTTGATCGTCGCGTTGAGCTGGACGCCGAAGCCACCCATCCATTCGGGCAGCCCGAGATCGGCGGTGAAGGGCTCGAGCTGCTGCTGGATCGCACCCTCGATGCCCATGATATAGCCGCTGCCGCCGTTGACGATCGTCGAATAGAGATAGCCCGATCGATCGACGCCGCCGGTATTCAGCGTGGTCCGCCCGAACGTCTGCGTCGAATCGAACAGGACGTCGGTGACGTCCTTGTAATAGGCACCGATCGACAGGAAGCCGCGCGGCATCGTGTAATATTCGACATAGAGATCGACGCCCTTCGCCTTTTCGGGCTTCGCATCGGGATTGCCGCCGGAAATGGTGGCGTTCGCATCGTTATAGCTGAGATTGGGGCGCAGCTGATCGTAATCGGGGCGTGCGGCGCCGGTGTTGAACGACAGCCGTGCCTTCATCCGGTCGTCGACGTCCCAGTTGAGGTGGAGGCTCGGATAGACCAGCGTCTGGCTCGACTTCACGTCGATCGGTGTTGTGACCGTCGTCGCCGCGCTGCCGGTGCCGACCGTGCCGATCGAGAAGGCGCGTGCGTCGTTGCGGATATGCTCGACGCGGGCGCCGCCGATGATGCTGCCCCAGCCGGTCGTCGCGGTCGCCATCGCATAGGCCGAATAGACCTTCTCGCCGACGTCGTAGAAATTGGCGTCGCTGCGAACATAGCTGCCGACCGCCTTGGCCTGATCGACCAGTCCGAGAACCTTGTCGCGGTCGAAATACTGGAAGGTGTAGCCGAGCGGGATCTCGCCCTGGAACCCGCCGGGCTTGGCGATCGCCGAATAGTTCGTCGCGATACCCGCCGCGGCGAACTGCGCGGGCGTAGACAGATCGAGCAGATATTCGTTCGACGTCTTGGTGCGGTCGTCATAGCGCACGCCGGCGGCGAGGATCGTCGAGGCGCCGAACACCGACGCCTCGCGGCTGATGTCGAGCTTGGCGGTATAGGCCTCGGTCACGTCCTGCGCCTTGAGCGAGCGCAGGCGCGACAGGGTGCGCGGGAAATCCTCGATCGCCGTGACCCGGTCGCCGCGCGAAAAGCTGCCATCGGCGTTGCGGATCGTCCGGTACAGCTGCACCTTGGCGAGCTGCGGGTCGGTCAGGTCATAGCCGACGGTCAGGCGGTTGGCGGCATTCGCGCCGTTGGTGCCGAACGAGGGGCTGTCATAGTTGAGCTGTGCAGGCTGCGACCGGTCGTCGATCGAGCGGGTGTAGTTGCCGCGCCACGCGACCTTCCAGTCGCCGAGTTCGTGATCGCCGCCCAGCGTGTTGGTGAACACCGACTGCTTGTACTTGCGCACCGTGAAGTTCGAATTGAGATCGATCCCGTACACCGTGCCGAGCAGGGGGGTGTTGCCGGTGCAGACATCGGCATAGCCCGTGGTGCCCGAGGCGGGTCGCGCATTGACCGCGCAGGCCGCGGTGCCGTTCGGGGTGCGCGACTGCTGGTCGTCGAGATCGAAGATGTAATTGTTGCGCTGCTCGTCATCCTCGAACGCGGAGTAGATCGTCTCGGCGAACAGCTTGTGGCCGGGGGCGGGGCGCCAGTCGAGCCGGCTCGACAGCGAATAGTTCTTGCGCGTCAGCCGGTAGAGCTTGTTTTCGGTCTCGCGCGCCCAGTTGCGTGTCTCGTACCCGGGGCGCAGGTCGCGGTCGACCGCTTCGAAATCGGTCTCGAAATTGTCGGTGACCATGCCGCGGCGATAGAGGCTGGCGGACGAGACGATGCCGAATTCGCCGATCCCCGTGTCGAACCGGTCGGACACGACGAGTGAGCCTTCATATTCGGTCTTTTTGCCGAGCTCGACATGGCCGAGGCCGCCCTTGGCCTGAACCTTCAGTCCCGGATAGTCGAACGCCGAGCGGGTGATGATGTCGACATTGCCCGCGATCGTCTCGCCGGTCATGTCGGGGGTCACCGCTTTCCGCACGATGATCTGCGATGCGATCGCCGAGGGGATCGAATCGAACCGTGCGTCGCGACCTTCCGGGCTGACCACGTTGATCCCGTCGAACGACAGCGTCGTCCAGTTGATCGGGCTGCCGCGCAGCGTGATGTAGCGGGCCTGGCCCTGGTCGCGCTGGACGCCGACGCCGGGCAGGCGGCTGACCGCCTGCGCAACATTCTGGTCGGGCAGGCGCCCGATCGAATCCGACGCGATCACCGAGACAAGCGAGGGGCTGGTCCGCTGGATCTGCAGCGCTGCCGCTTCGGACTCGGCGATCGGGCGCGACCCCGAAACGACGATCTCGTCGCCGTCGGCACTTGTCTCGATCGTCATCGCGACATCGAGCACGACCGCCGCGTCGGTGACCGTGACGCTGCGCCGGGCATCGGGAAAGCCGACATAGCGGACGACGACGTCATGCGTCCCGGCGGGGATCCCGGCCAGCGTGAACCGGCCCGCGCGATCCGCTGCGGTGGCGAGGCCGAGAGCGGGAATCGAAACCGACGCGCCGTCGAGATAGTCGCCGCTGCCGGCCTGCGAGATCGTCCCGGTGATGCTGGCATTGCCACGCGGGGCGGGGGCTGCGGCTGCGGCGGGGCCATCGACCGGCTCGGCACGGGCGATCCCGATCGCGAGCGGGATCATCGCGCTGCCGATAAGAAGCGCGCGCAAGACAGCAGGGCCGCGTGCGCGGTGTGACAGGCCGATGATCATGATGGTTCCCCGATTGGTCCAGCTATGGGCTGGCTTGCCGGGGTGCCTATTGCAGACCAATGGCAGCGTGGTGACACGGGGGTGACAGTTTCATTACGTCGTGCCCCGCGTCCCTCGACACGGCGCGCCATTCCGCGTCGAGAAGCATCTTGCGTCGCCAACGCCGAGCCGATAGACGCTCGCCATCGCATCGCGACCGCCGGCGCTCATCCGCCGCACGGACGTACAGTCGATATGCGGGTGTAGCTCAATGGTAGAGCTTTTGCTTCCCAAGCAAGTGACGAGGGTTCGATTCCCTTCACCCGCTCCACGCCGACACCGTCGGCGCCAACTCAAATCCTTTTTCACGCCGACCACCGGGTCGCGATCGCCTGTCCGGCGATGCGACCGCGGTGTCGCGCTCTGTCACTTGATCAGAATGACCGCCTTCGACAGCGTCATGTAGATCCCCCAGAGGATCGGCACGCCGACCGCCAGCCAGGCGAGGATGACGGTCGACCGCGATCCACCGCCATGCTGTGCGGTGGTGGCGGCCGTCGTGGCGTCAACGGCAGTCGTCGAGGCCACGCCCTCGGTGACCGGCATGTGGAAGCGACTTGCCACCGGCTTGACGAACAGGTTGGCGACGAAGCCGACCACGAGCATCGCCGCGAGCATCAGGAAGATCGGCTGATAGACCTGATCGCGCGGGATCCCTGCGGCGATCCGGCCGTCGCGCATGTTGGCGACGAGCAGCGGCCCGACAACGCCCGCGGTCGACCAGGCGGTCAGCAGCCGGCCGTGGATCGCACCGACGAACTTCGTCCCGAATATGTCCGCCAGATAGGCGGGCACGGTCGCGAAGCCGCCGCCATAGGTGGAGGCGAGGATGCAGAAGACGAGGATGAAGAGACCAAGGCTGCTGCCGGCGAGTGCGGGGGCGGCGATACCATAGAGCACTGCGCTGATCGCCAGGATCACCGCGTAGAGCGGCTTGCGCCCCAGCCGGTCGGAGAACCACGCCCAGAAGAAGCGGCCACCGATGTTGAACAGGCTGATCGCGCCGACGAACCCGGCGCCGACCGCGGCCGCGGCGACCTTCTGACTGTCGCTGAATGCGGTGAAGAGCACGCCCGGCGCGTCGATCAGGCGACCGCCGAAGATCTCCTGGAGCATCGGCGAGGCGACACCGATGATGCCGATCGACGCGGACACGTTGAGCAACAGGACGATCCAGATGAGCCAGAATTGCGGCGTCTTGTGCGCATCCTTCAGATCGACGTTGAACCGGCTGATCGTTGCCTTGGCATCGGTCGGCGGGGTCCAGCCGGCGGGCTTCCAGCCCTCGGCAGGGACGCGGTAGCCGAGCGCGCCGGCCATCATGAACACGAAGTAGATGACCGCGAGGACGAGGAACGTCTGCCAGACGCCGACGCCGGTCGGGCCGGAGAAGTGCTTCATCAAGGAGTTGGCGAGCGGGCTGCCGATCATCGCGCCGCCGCCAAAGCCCATGATCGCCATGCCCGTCGCCATGCCGCGCCGGTCGGGAAACCATTTGATGAGCGTCGAGACGGGCGAGATATAGCCGAGACCCAGACCGATGCCGCCGATCACGCCCGAACCGAGCCAGATGAGCCACAACTGGTGCATCGACACGCCGATCGCGCCGATCCCCATCCCGCCGCACCAGCAGAAGGCGGCGACGACGCCGGCTTTGCGCGGGCCGGCGCGTTCGAGCCAGCCGCCCCAGATCGCCGCGGCGGCGCCGAGCACGACGAAGAAGAGGGTGTAGGTCCAGACGAGGTCGCTGACCCGCCAGTCGCAGGTCGTGGTTGTCAGCGCCTGGGCCAGCGTCATGCTTTCGCAGACCACCGGATCGGTGATTCCGATCGCGCGCGACAGCGGCAACCAGAACACGCTAAAGCCATAGGCCATGCCGATGCACAGATGGATGGCGAGCGCGCAGGGCGGCACCAGCCAGCGATCAAAGCCCGGCCCTGCTACCGTCCGTGCCCGGTCGAGCAGCCCGCCGGTTGATCCATCCGCCATCATCATCCCCTTTTTATGAAGGGGATGCATGCGGGCGGGCGGCGACAAAGGAAAGCCGACTAAGGTCGGGGACGACTATATTTATACAAAAACATCGTCCCCGCCACGTCGATCAGGGGTCGATCAGGCGTCGAACAGGATCTCGAGCGGCTCGAGATCGGTGATCGTCGCGCGGACCTGTACCCCGGGCAGGATCGGCCCGACGCCCGCGGGGGTGCCGGTGAAGATCAGATCGCCGGGGGCGAGTTCGACCTGACGCGACAGCGCGGCGATGACTTCGGCGACGGACCAGATCATCATCGACAGGTCGCCCGACTGGCGCGGTTCGCCGTCGATCGTCAGTCCGATCGCACCCGTCGCAGGCGGCACGCCGGGAGTGAGCGCGGCGATCGGGGCGGACCGGTCGAACCCCTTGGCCATGTCCCATGGCCGCCCGGCCGCCTTGGCCGCCGCCTGCAGGTCGCGCCGCGTCAGGTCGATACCGACCGCATGACCGAAGATCTTCGCCGTGGCCTCCGTGGCATCGATGTCCCGTCCGCCTGCGCCCAGCGCGACGACCAGTTCGACCTCGTGATGCAGATCCTGCGTCATGCTCGGATAGGGCAGGGTGCCGCCACCGGGCACGACGGCATCCGCGGGCTTGGTGAAGAAGAAGGGCTGCTGCCGATCGGGATCCGACCCCATTTCGCGCGCGTGGTCGGCGTAATTCTGCCCGACGCAGAAGATCCGGCGGACCGGAAACCGCGCCGCGGATCCGACGATCGCGATCGTGGGGGCGGTGACGACGGGAATCTGCATCGGTTTCTCCTTCGATGGGCGCCGACCGCGTGGACCGGGGCGCGGCGCTTTGCAACAGCGTGCGGGATCGTACCGATCGCCCATGCAGCGGGAACGTCGCGGAGTTCGGCGGGTTTGGATCGGAAACGACAGGAGATCCGCATGTCCACCCAGCCCGTACGATTCGCCCCCTCGGTCGAGACCATCGCCGACGACGAGGCCGAGACGCTGGCGTCGCTCAAGGACAGCTTTCGCGAGATCCTCGAGACCACATCGCAGGACTATGCGCATGCCGTGCGCGCGGTTCATGCCAAGGCGCATGGCATCGCGCGCGGCACGCTGACGATCGCCGACGGCCTGCCCGAAACACTCGCGCAGGGCATTTTCGCACAGCCGGGGCGTCATGAAGCGGTGCTGCGCATCTCGACGAACGCGGGCGACATTCTCGATGACAGCGTCAGCCTGCCGCGGGGCGTCGCGCTGAAGATCCTCGACGTGCAGGGCGATCGCCTGCCGGGATCGGAAGGCGAGACGACACAAGACTTTATCATGGTCAACGCGCCGGTCTTTGCGGCACCCGATCCCAAGGCCTTCTCGAAGAACCTGAAGCTGCTCGCCAAGACGACCGACCGGTTCGACGGTGTGAAGAAGGCGATGTCGGCGACCTTCCGCGTCGTCGAATCCGCACTGGAAGCGGTGGGGGCGGAGTCCGCGACGCTCAAGACGCTCGGCGGCGCAAAACCCGTTCACCCGCTTGGCGAGACCTATTTCTCGCAGACGCCGCTGCGCTATGGCGACTATATCGCCAAGGTCGCGCTGTTCCCGGTCTCACCGGCACTGACGCGCCTGACCGGCGACACGGTCGACATCACCGCGCGCCCCGATGCGCTGCGAGAGGTCGTGCGCGAGGAGCTGATCGAGCATGGCGGCGTCTGGGAATTGCGCGTCCAGTTGAACACCGATCTCGACGCGATGCCGATCGAGGACGCGACCGTCGAATGGGATCAGCAGGTGAGCCCGTTCGTCACGGTCGCCACGCTCGAGGTGGCGCCACAGATCTCCTGGGAGCACGGCGTGACCGATCATACCGACGATGCGCTGTCTTACAGCGTGTGGCACGGCGTGGTCGACCATCAGCCGCTGGGCGGCGTCAATCGCGTCCGCAAGGAGACCTATGAGCTCTCGGCGGGATTCCGCGGGACGTTCAACGGGTGTCCGATGCACCAGCCCAAGACGCTGGCCGAACTTGCCTGACATGGCAGATGTTTCAGGACGCTCGCACACGCTGTTTCACGTCAGCGACGTTCATTTCGGGGCGGAGGATCCGGCAGCGCTCGCCTGGTTCTCCGCCTGTGTCGCGGCGGAGCGGCCCGATGCGGTGATCATGACCGGCGATCTGACAATGCGCGCCACGAAGGAGGAGTTCCAGCGTGGCGGCGACTGGTTGCGCAGCCTTGGCGTGCCTGTCACGCTCGAGGTCGGCAATCACGACATCCCCTATTACTGGGACCCGTTCCGCCGGTTCTTCTCGCCCTATCAGCGTTATGCCGCGGTCGAGTCGATGATCGAGAAACCCCTGGAACTGCCCGGGATCACGATCGTCCCGCTCAAGACGACGGCCCGCGCGCAGTGGCGCTGGAACTGGTCGAAGGGGAGGGTCAGCCCGGGGTCGCTGACGCGCGCGCTGGCGATGATCGAGGATGTACCGAAGGATCACCTGGTCTTCGTCGCGGCGCATCATCCGCTGATCGAAGGCGGCACGACCGGGACAGCAAAGACCCGCCATGGCGACAGCGCATTGACCGCACTGGCCGATGCGGGAGCGCATGCCGTGCTGTCAGGTCATGTCCACGATCCCTTCGACATTCCCGTCGAACGCAGCGGCCGGGAGATCCGCATGATCGGTGCCGGCACCCTGTCCAAGCGGACGCGCGGCAGTCCGCCCGCGTTCAACGAGCTGCGCGTCACCGGCCAGCAGCTCCGGACGATCCCGCGAACGATGGGCGAAGGCACCGGCTGACCCACCGAGGCGCGCGGTTCGACCCGTTCGCCCCGCCAGTCGCCAGAAACGACAAAGGCCGCCGCCCGGATATCCGGACGGCGGCCTTTTCATTGGCGTCTGATGCGCCCGATTACTCGGGCTTGTTCAGATACTCGCCGGCATCCGCATCGGTGCCGGTGCCCGAGGTCACGACTTCGCCAAGCGCGTCGTCCCCCGTGCCGCCGGAATCGCGCGGCGAGCGGGCGAGTTCGGCGTCATGCTCTTCCTTTGCCGACTTCGGCGCGATGATCGAGGCTTCGGCCATCTTGCGCTGGGCGACGCGCATCGAGGCATCGCGGCTGTTCGCCACGACCCGCAGGCGGTTGAGGCCTGCGCCGGTGCCTGCCGGGATGAGCCGGCCGACGATCACGTTCTCCTTCAGACCCATCAGCATGTCCTGCTTACCCTGGACCGCGGCCTCGGTGAGGACGCGGGTGGTCTCCTGGAACGATGCCGCCGAGATGAAGCTGCGGGTCTGCAGCGACGCCTTGGTGATACCGAGCAGGATGGGCTTGCCCTGTGCACGGGTCTGCTTCTTGTCGAGCTTCTCGTTGGTCGCGTCCATTTCCTCGCGATCGACCTGCTCGCCCTTCAGCAGCGTGGTGTCGCCGCCGTCGGTGATCTCGACCTTCTGCAGCATCTGACGAACGATCGTCTCGATGTGCTTGTCGTTGATCTTCACGCCCTGGAGTCGATAGACCTCCTGGATTTCCGACACGAGATACTCGGCGAGGGGTTCGATACCCATCGTCTCGAGGATGTCATGCGGATCGGGCGAGCCGCCGATCAGGTTGTCGCCGCGCTTGACGTAATCGCCTTCCTGCACGTCGATGACCTTCGACTTCGGCACCAGGTACTCGACGACGTCGCCGCCATCCTCGGGCTGGATGCCGATCTTGCGCTTCGCCTTGTAATCCTTGCCGAACACGACGCGGCCCGAGATCTTGGCGATGATCGCCGAGTCCTTGGGGATACGCGCCTCGAACAGCTCGGCAACGCGCGGCAGACCACCGGTGATGTCGCGCGTCTTGGCGCTCTCGCGGCTGACGCGGGCCACGACGTCGCCGCCGAACACCTGTGCGCCATCCTCGACCGACAGGGTCGCACCGATCGCCAGCATGTAGCGGCCGGTCTCGCCCGACGTCTCGTCGAGCAGGGTCATGCGCGGACGCAGATCCTCCTTCGACTTGGTCGCCGCACGATATTCGATCACGACGCGCTGGGCGATGCCCGTGGCTTCGTCGGTCTGCTCGGTGAGCGTCTTGCCCTCGATCAGGTCGACATACTTGATCGTGCCCGGGTTCTCCGTGATCACCGGCATGGTGAACGGATCCCATTCGGCCATCCGGTCGCCGCGCGACACGATGTGGCCATCGTCGAACAGCACATACGCACCGTAAGGGATACGATCGACCGAGAGCTCGCGGCCGTCCATGTCGACGATCGCGATTTCACCCGAGCGGCTGAGCACCACGCGACGGCCACGCTGGTCGACGATGATACGCAGATCGCGGAACTGCACCGTACCGTCCGCATGCGCCTCAAGGTTCGACGTTTCGTTGAGCTGCGCTGCACCACCGATGTGGAACGTACGCATCGTCAGCTGCGTGCCCGGCTCACCGATCGACTGCGCGGCAATGACGCCGACAGCTTCACCGATGTTCACCGGCGTACCGCGGGCGAGATCACGCCCGTAGCACTTGCCGCAGACGCCGATCTTGGACTCGCAGACCAGCGGGCTGCGGATCTTGCACGACTGCGTGCCGAGGCCTTCGATCGTCGTGATCATCGGCTCGTCGAGCAGCGTGCCCGACGGGATGATGACCTTGCCGGTCTTCGGATCGGTGATGTCCTCCGCGGTCGTACGACCGAGGATGCGCTCGCCGAGGCTTGCGATCGTCGAACCACCCTGAAGGATCGCCTTCATTTCGAGTGCGCGCGTGGTGCCGCAATCGGGTTCGATGATGACGCAGTCCTGCGACACGTCGACCAGACGACGCGTGAGGTACCCCGAGTTCGCCGTCTTCAACGCCGTATCCGCGAGGCCCTTACGAGCGCCGTGGGTCGAGTTGAAGTACTCAAGGACGGTCAGGCCTTCCTTGAAGTTCGAGATGATCGGCGTCTCGATGATCTCGCCCGACGGCTTGGCCATAAGGCCACGCATACCGGCAAGCTGCTTGATCTGCGCCTGCGAACCACGAGCACCCGAATGGGCCATCATGTAGATCGAGTTGATCGGCTTTTCACGGCCGGTCTCCGTATCGACCTTCACCGCACGGATCTCGTCCATCATGGCGTTCGCGACCTGGTCACCGCAACGGCTCCAGGCGTCGATCACCTTGTTGTACTTCTCCTGCTGCGTGATCAGACCATCCTGATACTGCTGCTCAAAGTCCTTCACGAGTGCCTTGGTGTCGTCGACCAGACCGACCTTGGCGTCCGGAATGATCATGTCGTCCTTGCCGAACGAGATGCCGGCGCGGAACGCGTGGCGGAAGCCGAGCGTCATGATCGCGTCTGCGAACAGCACGGTCTCCTTCTGGCCGGTGTGACGATAGACCTCGTCGATCACGTCGCCCACGTCCTTCTTGGTGAGCAGGCGGTTGACGGTGTCGAACGGCACCTTGTGGCTGTGCGGCAGGCACTCGCCGAGCAGCATGCGGCCCGGCGTCGTCTCGTAGCGCTTGAGATACTGCTTGCCGTTCTCATCGGTCTGCGGAACGCGGCTGATGATCTTGCTGTGCAGCGTCACAGCCTGGGCGTTCAGTGCCTGATGCACTTCAGCCATGTCGCCGAGCAGCATGCCCTGGCCCGGCTCGTTCTCCTTCATCATCGACAGATAATAGAGACCCAGCACCATGTCCTGCGACGGCACGATGATCGGCTTGCCGTTGGCAGGCGACAGGATGTTGTTCGTCGACATCATCAGGACGCGCGCTTCGAGCTGCGCTTCGAGCGACAGCGGGACGTGCACGGCCATCTGATCGCCATCGAAATCGGCGTTGAACGCGGAGCAGACCAGCGGGTGAAGCTGGATCGCCTTGCCCTCGATCAGCACCGGCTCGAACGCCTGGATGCCCAGACGGTGAAGCGTCGGCGCACGGTTCAGCATGACCGGATGCTCGCGGATCACCTCGTCCAGGATGTCCCAGACTTCCTTGCGCTCCTTCTCGACCCACTTCTTCGCCTGCTTCAGCGTCATGCTGAGGCCCTTGGCGTCGAGGCGTGCGTAGATGAACGGCTTGAACAGCTCGAGCGCCATCTTCTTCGGCAGGCCGCACTGGTGCAGCTTGAGCTCAGGCCCGGTCACGATGACCGAACGACCCGAGTAATCGACGCGCTTGCCGAGAAGGTTCTGGCGGAAGCGGCCCTGCTTGCCCTTGAGCATGTCGGACAGCGACTTGAGCGGACGCTTGTTGGCGCCCGTGATCGTGCGACCGCGGCGACCATTGTCGAACAATGCGTCGACGGCCTCCTGCAGCATGCGCTTCTCGTTGCGGACGATGATGTCCGGCGCGCGGAGCTCCATCAGGCGCTTCAGGCGGTTGTTGCGGTTGATCACGCGGCGATACAGATCGTTCAGATCCGACGTCGCGAAACGACCACCGTCCAGCGGCACCAGCGGGCGCAGCTCGGGCGGGATGACCGGCACGACCTCGAGGATCATCCATTCGGGGCGGTTGCCCGAATCGATGAAGCTCTCGACGACCTTCAGCCGCTTGATGATCTTCTTGGGCTTCAGCTCGGACTTGGTGACCGCGAGCTCTTCGAGCAGCGTGGTACGCTCACCCTCGAGATCGAGCGACTCCAGCATGATGCGGACCGCCTCGGCACCGATGCCGGCCGAGAACGCGTCCTCGCCATACTGGTCCTGCGCGTCGAGGAGCTCGTCCTCGGTCATCAGCTGATACTTCTCGAGCGGGGTCAGGCCCGGCTCGATGACGATGTACGCCTCGAAGTACAGCACGCGCTCGAGCTGCTTCAGCTGCATGTCGAGCAGCAGGCCGATGCGCGACGGCAGCGACTTCAGGAACCAGATATGCGCGACCGGGGCGGCCAGCTCGATATGGCCCATGCGCTCGCGGCGGACCTTCGAGACGGTGACCTCGACGCCGCACTTCTCGCAGACGATGCCCTTATACTTCATGCGCTTGTACTTGCCGCACAGGCACTCGTAATCCTTGATCGGACCGAAGATGCGCGCGCAGAACAGGCCGTCACGCTCGGGCTTGAACGTGCGATAGTTGATGGTCTCGGGCTTCTTGATCTCGCCGAACGACCAGCTGCGGATCTTGTCCGGCGATGCGATGCCGATCTGGATCTGGTCGAACGTCTCGGCCTTGGCGACCGGATTGGCGAAGGGGGTCATTTCGTTCATATATTGATCCTTCCAACTCCCCTCCCGCGAGCGGGAGGGGAAGGGGCCCAAGCTCTTGCTTGGGAAGGGGTGGGCACCCGGTTCGATCTTGGCGCTCCATCACCGGCCGGGAGCCCACCCCCGGCCCCTCCCGGAAGGGCCCCATCAAAGTATTACTTTGATGGGAACCCGTCGCGGGAGGGGAGCTAGTTCAACCGCGTTACTCCGCCGCGATCTGGATGCCGTCGCTGTCGAAGCCGGGCTCCGACTGCTTCAGGTCCACATTCAGGCCCAGCGAGCGCATTTCCTTGACGAGCACGTTGAAGCTCTCCGGAATGCCCGCCTCGAACGTGTCGTCACCCTTGACGATCGCCTCGTAGACCTTGGTGCGGCCGACCACGTCATCCGACTTCACCGTGAGCATTTCCTGCAAGGTGTACGCCGCGCCGTAGGCCTGGAGTGCCCAGACCTCCATCTCGCCGAAGCGCTGACCACCGAACTGCGCCTTACCACCCAGCGGCTGCTGCGTGACGAGCGAGTATGGTCCGATCGACCGTGCGTGGATCTTGTCGTCGACCAGATGGTGAAGCTTGAGCATATAGATGTACCCAACCGTCACCTTGCGATCGAACTTGTCGCCGGTACGTCCGTCGAACAGGTCCGACTGGCCCGACGGGTCGAGACCCGCCAGCTCCAGCATCGCCGACACGTCCGCCTCGCGCGCACCATCGAACACCGGCGTCGCCATCGGCACGCCGCCCTTCAGGTTCTTGGCCAGCTCGATGATCTCGTCACCCGAACGGGCGTCGATCTCGTCGTGATACTGCTCGCCATAGACCGTCTTGAGACGATCGCGGACCGCCTCCGGCATCGCTCCGGCCTTGGCCTCCGGATTCTCTTCGCGCCAGGTTTCGAGCGCGTGAGTGATCTGCTGACCCAGACCGCGTGCGGCCCAGCCCAGATGCGTCTCGAAGATCTGCCCGACGTTCATGCGCGACGGCACGCCCAGTGGGTTGAGCACGATATCGACCGGCGTCCCGTCGGCGAGGAACGGCATGTCCTCCGCCGGCAGGATGCGGCTGATGACGCCCTTGTTCCCGTGACGGCCGGCCATCTTGTCGCCCGGCTGCAGCTTACGCTTCACCGCGACGAACACCTTGACCATCTTCAGCACGCCCGGCGACAGCTCGTCACCACGCTCCAGCTTCTCGCGACGATCGTGGAACTTGTCGGTGATCAGCTTGGCGGCATCGTCATACTGGATCTTGACCGCTTCCAGATCGCTCTGGATCTTGTCGTCAGCGACCGCGAACTTCCACCACTCGTGGCGGTCGACGCTGTCGAGCAGATCCATATCGATCACGACGCCCTTCTTGACGCCCTTGGGCGCCGAGGTGGCCGTCTGGTCGAGCAGCATCTCGCGAAGACGCGACCAGGTCGCACGGTTCAGGATCGAACGCTCGTCGTCCGAATCCTTCTTCAAGCGCTCGATCTCCTCGCGCTCGATCGCCATCGCGCGCTCGTCCTTGTCGATGCCGTGACGGTTGAAGACGCGAACGTCGACGACCGTACCCGACACGCCCGGCGGCAGGCGAAGCGAGGTGTCGCGCACGTCGCTGGCCTTCTCGCCGAAGATCGCGCGGAGAAGCTTCTCCTCCGGCGTCATCGGCGATTCACCCTTGGGCGTGATCTTGCCGGCGAGAATATCGCCCGGCTCGACCTCTGCACCGATGTAGACGATGCCCGCTTCGTCGAGGTTGCGCAGCGCTTCCTCGCCGACGTTCGGGATGTCGCGCGTGATGTCCTCAGGCCCGAGCTTCGTGTCGCGTGCCATCACCTCGAACTCGTCGATATGGATCGACGTGAACACGTCGTCCTTCACGATCCGCTCGGAGATCAGGATCGAATCCTCGTAGTTGTAACCGTTCCACGGCATGAACGCGACGAGGCTGTTGCGACCCAGCGCCAGCTCGCCGAACTCGGTCGACGGGCCGTCGGCAAGCACGTCGCCGGCACGGACCACATCGCCCACCTTCACCAGCGGACGCTGGTTGATGCAGGTCGACTGGTTCGAGCGCTGGAACTTCATCAGCGTGTAGATGTCGACGCCCGACTTGCCGGCATCGATCTCGCCGGTTGCACGGATCACGATACGCGCCGCGTCGACCTGATCGACGATGCCCGCACGCTTTGCCGAGATGGCGGCGCCAGAGTCACGCGCGACCGTCTCTTCCATGCCGGTGCCGACGAACGGCGCCTCGGCCTGGACGAGCGGCACGGCCTGACGCTGCATGTTCGAGCCCATCAGCGCGCGGTTGGCGTCATCGTTTTCCAGGAACGGAATGAGCGATGCGGCGACCGAGACGAGCTGCTTCGGGCTGACGTCCATCAAAGTGATGTTGTCGGGCAGCGCCATCAGGAATTCGCCCGCCTGACGCGACGAGACGAGCTCCTCGGTAAAGCCGCCGTCGCCGGTCAGATCGGCGTTGGCCTGCGCGATCGTGTGCTTGGCCTCTTCCATCGCCGACAGGTACACGACGTCGTCGGTAACCTTGTGGTCGACGACCTTGCGGTACGGGGTCTCGATGAAGCCGTACTTATTCACCCGCGAGAAGCTGGCGAGCGAGTTGATCAGACCGATGTTCGGGCCTTCCGGCGTCTCGATCGGGCAGATGCGGCCG
Source organism: Sphingomonas sp. PvP018 (assembly GCF_017876865.1). Classification (NCBI taxonomy): domain Bacteria; kingdom Pseudomonadati; phylum Pseudomonadota; class Alphaproteobacteria; order Sphingomonadales; family Sphingomonadaceae; genus Sphingomonas; species Sphingomonas sp. PvP018. The sequence continues at coordinate 3,523,421 of NZ_JAGIOU010000001.1, forward strand.
TAATGCGTCGGGTGAACGTCGCGGACTTCGAAGCCTGCGCGCTCGCGCGTCAGACCACCTGGTCCAAGTGCCGACACGCGACGCTTGTGGGTGACTTCCGACAGCGGGTTGGTCTGATCCATGAACTGCGACAGCTGCGACGAGCCGAAGAATTCGCGGACCGCGGCAACCGCAGGCTTCGCGTTGATCAGGTCGTTCGGCATGACGGTCGAGACGTCGACCGACGACATGCGCTCCTTCACGGCGCGCTCCATGCGGAGCAGGCCGACGCGATACTGGTTCTCGAGCAGCTCGCCGACCGAACGGACACGACGGTTACCGAGGTTGTCGATATCGTCGATCTCGCCCTTGCCGTCCTTGAGGTTCACGAGCGTCTTGATGACCTCGAGAATGTCCTCGGTGCGCAGCGTCGTGACGGTGTCCTCGACGTCGAGGTCGAGACGCATGTTGAGCTTCACACGGCCCACGGCCGACAGGTCGTAGCGATCCGGATCGAAGAACAGACCCGAGAACAGCGCCTCGGCCGTCTCCAGCGTCGGCGGCTCGCCGGGGCGCATCACGCGGTAGATGTCGGACAGCGCCTGCTCGCGCTCTTCGGCCTTGTCGACCTTGAGCGTGTTGCGGATCCAAGGACCCGTTGCGACGTGATCGATGTCGAGCAGGTCGAGACGCTCGATCCCTGCCTGGTCGAGCAGCTCGAGGTTCTCGGCGGTCACTTCGTCACCGGCTTCGATGTAGATGCGGCCGGTCGACTCGTCGATCAGGTCGTATGCCGAATAGCGGCCGAAGATTTCCTCGGTCGGGATCAGCAGGTCGGTCAGACCGTCCTTGAACGCCTTGTTCGCAGCGCGGGGGCTGATCTTCTGGCCGTTCGGGAACACGACTTCGCCGGTCTTCGCATCGACGATGTCGAACATCGGCTTCTGGCCACGCCAGTTCTCGACCTGGAACGGAACGATCCAGCCACCCTGGCCGCGGACGAACGTCACGCGGTTGTAGAAATAGTTGAGGATCTCTTCCGACGTCATGCCGAGCGCGTAGAGCAGCGCCGTGACGGGCAGCTTGCGCTTGCGATCGATGCGGACGTTGACGATGTCCTTCGCGTCGAACTCGAAATCGAGCCACGAGCCGCGATACGGAATGACGCGGGCAGCGAACAGATACTTGCCCGATGCGTGCGTCTTGCCGCGATCGTGGTCGAACAGGACGCCCGGCGAACGGTGCATCTGGCTGACGATGACGCGCTCGGTGCCATTGATGAAGAACGTGCCGTTCTCGGTCATGAGCGGCATGTCGCCCATGTACACGTCCTGCTCCTTGATATCGATGACCGACTTGGCCTCGGTATCGGGATCGACCTCGAACGCGGTCAGACGCAGCGTGACGCGCATTGGCGCGGCATAGGTGATCCCGCGCTGGCGGCATTCCTCGACGTCGAATTTCGGCGGCTCAAGAACGTAATCGTCGAAATCGAGATAGGCCGTGCCGGCGAAATCCTGGATCGGGAACACGCTGCGCAGCGTCTTCTCGAGACCCGAGACATGGCCGATCGACTTGTCGGAGCGCAGGAACTGCTCGTAGCTCTCGCGCTGGACTTCGATCAGGTTCGGCATCTGCACGACTTCGTGGATGTTGCCGAAGACCTTGCGGATGCGACGCTTTGCGGTGCCGCCGTCGCGACGCTGCTTGGCAGCGCCCTCGTTGATCGCCTTGGAAGCCATAGGTTATTTGCCCTCAATAAACTGACGGGTCAGCCGTAAATGCGTGCCCGGGAACCCCCGGACGGGGCGTGCAGTAACGCAAAAAGGCCGCGCGCAATCACATGCGGCGGCTTTCGGCGAATGAAACCCCGGCATCCAATACGATCGACATGCTGCGCGACGGCCTGTCATTTCCCGGATGCTGTGGTGAGTGGCTCATATAGGACGGTGGCCGGCGCTTGTCAAAGCGGTCCGGTCTCGCGCGGTAAATGTCGAAGACGGGATGCCCTCGCGGCCAGGCGAGCGCGGCGCAGCGGCCCGTGGAAAAATATTTGTAATAAAATCACAATGCCACGCAACGGCTTATTGGGCGACGAGCGACCTGGTGCGGGTGCGGCGCTGTTCGCGGGGATGACAGTCCTGATCAGGATTAGTAGATACCAATTGGCTACCGGGATTGAATCCGCCGCACGGCGGGGCCTTGCCGGTGTCGTTCAGCCGTCATTCGTCAGCGTCCACCCTATTGCCGAGTTCACGCCCATGTCGATAGCCGCCCGGTCGGACCCGTCCGCGTGAGCGCCGATCCCAGTCTGGCGCCCCCACCGGGTGCGGCAGCAGGTTTCGGCCTGGGGCTGGCAAGCCCGGCCTCTGCTTGTCTGCCTGTGGCGGGCGCTTGTCTGCCTGTGGCGGGGGAGGCACGCGCGGTTCTGCCGCGACTGCTGTTCGTCCATGCCGCCGACGCGGCATCGTGCCAGGCGCATGCCGAGCTTCGATCGCGGGGCTACTCCGTCGCCTGGATCGGCCATGCGGCGGAGATCGCGGCGGGGACCGCGTTCGCGCCCGACGTCGTGATCGCCGACGCGCAATCGCGGGGCGACGATCTGATCACCGTGCTCGATCAGATCGGGCACGAGGGCCGGATCTGCCCGGTGATCGAGTTGCGGCCGCCGGGCGAATATCCGTCCGCCGTCCTCGGCGAGGCGATGATCGGCGAGCATCCGCTCGTCGGGTCGCTCGAGCGGACCTACAAGATCGGCGCACTCACCGCGATCCTCGCGTCGCTCGCGACCGGAACGGGCCGGTCGGAAGACGCTGCGGGCGACCGGCGCATGATCGCGGCGCTGCTTGCAGGATCGCGGCTGCTGCCCAACCTGCATTACGAGTTCCTGCCCAAAATTGACCTGACCACCGATCAGGTTGTTGGCTATGAAGCGCTCGCCCGGCTGCGCAACATTCCGGGGGTGAATCCCGAATGGCTGTTCGCCGCGATGACCGATGCGGGGATCGAGGCGGCAGCGACGATGAAGGCGGTCACCGCCGCGCTCGACCTCTGGCTTGCGCTGAGCGTCGAGCAACGGTCCGCGCCGGTCGCGATCAACTGCAGCCAGGCGGTGCTGGCCGATCCGCTGTTCCAGGCGGCGCTGGGCGATGAACTGCGCCGACGCGGCGTCGCGTCGAACGGGCCGGGACGGGGCGTCCTGATCATCGAGATCACCGAGGATGCCCGGCCGGTCGATACCCAGCGGCTGGTCCGCGACATGAACGGGTTGCGCGATCTGGGCGTGGTGTTCTCGCTCGACGATTTCGGCAAGGGGGCGACGAATTTCGATCGCGTCTTCACGTTGCCGATCGCCGAGCTGAAGATCGACAAGGACTTTTTCGGCCATTGCGCACGGCACGTGCACGAACTCGGCATCCTGCGCGAGGTCGTCCGGTCCTGCCACGCGCGGGGGCTGAGCACGGTCGTCGAGGGGGTCGAGACCGAAGAGCATCTCGCGATCGCCCGTGACCTGGGCGCTCGCTGTGCACAGGGCTTCTACTGGGGCCGGCCGATGGCGGCGGGGAGCTTCGCGCACGTCCGCGTGATCTGAAGGCCAGCAGTTCGCGATGCGGACGATCATCTGGTCGCCCTCGCGGCGCGGCTCATCGCATGGCGGCTTGCCGCCGCGACCCGTTCGGCCTCCCCGCGCTAGCGTTGCAGGAGGGAATTTTCGACGATGAGCATACAATGGCGCCGCGCGCTTCTGATCGTGCCGGCTGGCCTGGCGCTGGCGCCGCCCGTGGTCGCGCAGGAGGCGGGCCAGACGTCGGACGCCGCGTCGCAGCAGTCGACCCCACCGGCGCCCGCCGGGACGGTTCGCGGGCTCGAGCCGCTTCAGGCCCGCGACACGGGGACGGCAGCGGTTCCCGTACCCGATACGCCGCGACTGGTTCTGCCGGCTCCGACGACTGCAGAGGCGCCGCCGCGCAGCCGTACCCCCGCTCGGGCGCCAGCGACGCGCACTGCAGACCCGGATACGCCGAGGGCCGGCCGGGTCGACGCCGGGACGACGTCCCGACGTGCAGCGGAGGCCGTGCCGTCCGCCGCACCGCGCGACGCGGCGGACGTTCGGCCGGATCCGGCGCCCGCATCGACCGCCACCACCGTGCCGACTGCTCCGGCATCAGCCGTTCCGGCAACCACCGCGAGCCCCGAAGTCGCCCCCGCCGTCGCGCCGTCCTCCGCCCCCGTCGAACGCACGATCGCCGCGCCCGAGCAGGGCAGGGCGATGCCGTTCTGGCTCTGGCTGGCGGTCATTCCGATCGTCGTCATCGCGCTGTGGTTGCTGCGCAGGGGGCCGCGTAAACGGCATGATCGGCTGGACTATCACGAGCCCGAACCGTTGATTGACGCCGAGGCACCGCCGGCAAGACCGCTTCCCCCGCTACCCACGCCGGCGCCGGTCCCGCCGAGCCCCGCGCGGGTGGTGACGCCGACCCCGGCGATCGCACCGCCGTCCCCGCCTGAGCCCGCGACGGCGGCAACCCCGCAATTTCTCGACCGGCGCGCGCGCGAGCCGGAGCGGGCGCGTCTGTCGGTCGAGCTGCGCCCGCTTCGTGCTGGACTGAACCTGCTCAGCGCGACGGCTGAATGTGAGCTCGTGGTGACGAACGTCGGCGCGGGCGTCGCGGAGGCGATCCGCGTCCAGGCGGTCTTGCTGAGCGCGCATGCCGGTCAGGACGCCGATCTGACGGCCGTGAATGCGGGTCAGGTCCCGCGTCCGGCGACCGCGCCGTTCACGCTCGCGCCGGGCGAGTCACGCACGATCCGGACGGTCTCGGCCATGTCGCGCGAGGCAATCCATAGCATGACCGCGGCCGACCGGCCGATGTTCGTGCCGATCGTCGCGGTCAACATCCGCTATGCCAGCGGGGCGATTGCCGGTCAGACCGCGCGTGCCTGGGCGATCGGTGTCGAGCGGGTCGATTCGGCCAAGCTTGCGCCGTTCTGGCTCGATATCCCCGCGCGCATGTATGACGGGATCGCCGCGCGTCCCCATGCGCCCGCGATCGAAGTCTAGGCGGGCTTAGGCGAGGGGCCGGGTATCATCGATCCGGCCCCGTCGTTTTCTATCAGGCACAAAAAAAGGGCGACCCCATCGCTGGGGCCGCCCTTTCTTTAGCTGCGGCCAGCAGGCGAAAGCCCCTGCTTCGTCGGTCGGTGCAAGCACCGCCGGCCGGCCTTGCGGGGAGTGCGCCTCAGCGTGGCTGAAGCGTCTCTCCCGCTGCGGCTTACTTGACCTCGACGGTCGCGCCAGCTGCTTCGAGCTGTGCCTTGATCTTGGCGGCTTCGTCCTTCGACACGCCTTCCTTGACGGCCTTGGGAGCCGACTCGACCAGCGTCTTTGCTTCGGTCAGGCCGAGCGACGTGATCGCGCGGACTTCCTTGATGACGTTGATCTTCTTGCCACCGTCGCCGGTCAGGATGACGTCGAATTCGGTCTGCTCTTCAGCGGCCGGTGCGGCTGCGCCGCCGCCAGCTGCCGGTGCTGCGACCGCTGCTGCGGCCGAAACGCCCCACTTCTCTTCGAGCAGCTTCGAAAGCTCAGCTGCTTCGAGAACGGTCAGTTCGCTCAGGCTCTCAACGAGCGCGTTCAGGTCTGCCATGATAAATCTCCATCTCGGGGCATGTGCCCCATCAGTTCAAAAAGTAACGAAAGAGCCTGCAAGATCAGGCGGCTTCCTTCTCCGCGTAGGCGGAAAGCACGCGCGCGAGCTGCGCTGCCGGAGCCTGCGTGATCGTCGCCAGCTTCGTGGCAGGTGCCACGATGAGGCCGAGGATCTTGGCACGCAGTTCATCCAGCGAGGGCAGCGTTGCGAGCGCCTTCACACCGTCGACGTCGAGGGTCGTCGCGCCCATCGCCCCACCCACGATTTCGAACTTGTCGTTCGTCTTCGCGAATTCCACGGCCACCTTGGCGGCCGCGACGGGATCGATGGAGCTGGCCAGACCGACCGGACCCGTGAGCATGTCGCCCAGCGAGCTGTAGTCGGTGCCGTCCATGGCGATCTTGGCAAGCTTGTTCTTCGAGACCTTGTAGGTCGCGCCGGCGTCGCGCATCTTGTTCCGCAGCACAGTGGACTGTGCGACGGTCAGGCCGAGGTTGCGCGTCACAACGACGACGCCGACCTCGGAGAAGGTGCGGTTCAGCTCGGCTACGGCCGCGGTCTTTTGATCACGATCCATGCCATTCTCCACGTTTTCAGGTTCACCATTTGCACGGTGGACCCGGTTACTAACCGGAGGCGCAGACAAGCCCGCGCTTCCGGGTGTCTCGTCGATGGGGCATGGGAGAGGGCAGGCGCCGGAAGCGCTCCGCAAAATCTCATTCCCCGTCTAGGTGGGAGATTAAGCGCCGGCAAACCCGGTGCACCCACTGTCTCGGACGGAGTTCGGCAGGCGGACCCGCCGAACGAAGCCGCCGCATAGCCGAATCGGTCGCGAAGTCAACCGCCCAGATGCGGTCCGGTGCGTGTCGCGGAACCGTCACGCTACTGACGCGAAGGTGTCTCCGTTCCTTCACCGCACTGCCGCTTTACCCGGCCAAAGCTCAGTCCAGCGGTCAGATCGGCCGATCCCGGGGGGACGTATGAAAATTCCGACGAACATGACGATGGCCTATCACGACGGCGATATCGACACGAACACCAGCGCCAATCCGCATCTGAACGATCTGATCGCGGTGCGCTATTCGCGTCGCCAGACGCTGATGGGCGGCCTGTCCGCCGCGACCGCCGCGGTGTTCGGCGGCATGCTGCTCGCAGGGTGCGACGAGGATGACCCGCGGCGTGCGGTCACCGTGCAGGCCGGTGCATCGGGCGCGACCTCGGCAGGCAAGACGGTCACGCTGACGGGCACGGTAGCGTCGGGCAGCGCGACGGGCGTCGCCTGGGCCCAGACCGGCGGCCCGGCCGTGACGCTCGCCAACGCGAACACCGCGACCGCGACCTTCACCGCACCCAGCGTCGCTGCCGACACCACGCTCACCTTCACCTTCACCGGCACCAGCACCGACGGCATCCGCAGCGAGACCTCGACCAGCGTCACGGTCAGCCCGGCGCGGCTCGACTTCACCGCGGTCCCCAAGAGTCTTGCCGACGTCGTCTCGGTGCCGGCCGGCTACAGCGTCACCGTGCTCTATCGCCTGGGCGATCCGATCGCGAGCGGCGTCGGCGCCTATGCCAATGACGGCAGCGACACGAACTTCGCACGCCGTGCGGGCGATCATCATGACGGCATGAGCTATTTCGGGCTGGCCGCGACCGGCAGCACCCCCGACGCCAACGGCAACACCCGCGGCCTGCTCGTGCTCAACCACGAGAATATCACCCAGGCCTATCTGCACCCCAACGGCGCGACCAGCACTGGCGGCGCGATCGGTGCGGGCGGTGTCCGCCCCGAGTCCGAGGCGCTGAAGGAGATGGAATGCCACGGCGTCTCGGTGATCGAGATCAGCCGGTCGGCCACCGCCTGGAGTTATGTCCCGGCCTCGGCGCTCAACCGCCGTATCACGCCGCTGACGCCGATGAGCTTCAGTGGTCCGGTCCGCGGCAATGCGCTGCTCAGGACGCGCTATTCGACCGACGGCACGGCGGGCCGCGGGACGATCAACAATTGCGCGAACGGCACGATGCCGTGGCACACCTATCTGACCAACGAAGAGAATTGGGCGGGCTATTTCCGCCGCCAGTTCGGTGACGTCGCCGCACGCGGCGGGTCGACCGCCAAGCAGAATGTCTCGCTCGCCCGCTATGGCATCCGCGAGACCGCCAACGCCACCACCTTCAACGGCAATTACGGCTGGGCGTCGGTTGTGCCCGCTGACGCCGCCAACACGCTCTATGCGCGCTGGAACGTCACCACGACCGCCGCGGCCGATGCCACCGGCGATTTCCGCAACGAGGCGTTCCAATATGGCTGGGTGGTCGAGATCGATCCGTTCGATCCCGCCTCGACGCCGCGCAAGCGCACCGCGCTCGGCCGCATGAACCATGAGGGTTGCGAGATCGGCCGCACGATCGCGGGCGTCAAGCCGGCCTTCTACATGGGCGACGATGCGCAGAACGAATATATCTACAAGTTCGTGTCCGCCACGCCCTGGTCGGCTGCAGACGCGACCGCGACCAACCGGCTCGCGATCGGCGACAAATATCTCGACTCGGGCACGCTCTATGTCGCCAAGCTCAACGCCGACGGTTCGGGCCAGTGGCTGCCGCTGGTGTTCGGGCAGGGGCCGCTGACCAGTGCCAACACGACCTATCCGTTTGCGGACCAGGCTGATGTGCTGATCAACGCGCGTCTGGCGGGCGATGTGCTCGGGGCGACCAAGATGGATCGTCCCGAATGGACCGCGGTGAACCCGGCGACGGGCGAGATGTACTGCACGCTGACCAACAACTCGTCGCGCACCGCGGCGAATGTCGATGCGTCGAACCCGCGGGCCTATACCGATCCCAAGACCACCGGTGGCCAGACCACGGGCAACGCCAACGGCCATGTCATCCGTCTGCGCGAGACCGGCGACACGTCGGAGGCGACCGCCTTTACGTGGGACATCTACGCATTCGGTGCGGGTAGCGATCTCGATGCGACCAACATCAACCTGTCGGGGCTCGACGCGACGAACGACTTCTCGTCGCCCGATGGCCTGTGGTTCGGCCTGCCGAGCAATCCGACCGGCAATGTCACCCCGGTGATGTGGATCGAGACCGATGACGGCGCCTATACCGACGTCACCAACTGCATGCTGCTCGCGGCAATCCCGGGCCGGGTCGGCGACGGCGGCACGCGCGCCGTAACGAGCACGCTCGGCGGGACCAGCAACACGGTCACGACGCGGATCGGCAAGGCACCGGCCACGACGCTCCGGCGCTTCCTGGTCGGACCGAAAGAATGCGAGATCACCGGCATCCATTCGACCCCGGATGGCCGCTCGCTGTTCGTCAACATCCAGCATCCCGGCGAGAATGGTGGTCCCACCAACATCACCAGCAGCTGGCCCGCGAACCAGGCCGGCGCGGTTGCGACCCCGTCGCGTCCGCGTTCGTCGACGATCGTCATCACCAAGAACGATGGCGGTATCATCGGGCTGTAAGCAGGGCAGGGGGCGGGTCGCATAACGGACCCGTCCCCGGCTTTCGGCGTTACCTCCTGCGAACGCATATCCAGCGTATCCGGAAAGGTTCGTCCATGACTCTCCCCGCATCGCCCGTCTGGTTCATCACGGGTTGCTCCACCGGCTTCGGCCGCGATCTCGCCAGGCTGGTCCTGGATCGCGGGTGGCGCGCCGTCGTCACCGCGCGGAATGCAGACCGGGTCGCCGACCTTGTCGAGGGGCATGACGACACCGCGCTCGCCCTCGCGCTCGACGTCAACGATCAGGCGCAGGTCGCGGCGGCGGTCGCGGTGGCCAAGGCGAAGTTCGGCCAGATCGACGTGCTCGTGAACAATGCTGGCTATGGCTATCAGGCGACCGCCGAAGAGGGGGGCGAGGCCGAGATTCGTGCCCAGTTCGACACCAATGTGTTCGGGCTGTTCGCGATCACCCGCGCGGTCCTGCCGATCATGCGCGCACAGGGCAGCGGCAACATCGTCAACTTCACCTCGGTCGCCGGGCTCATCGGGTTTCCGGGATCGGGCTATTATGCGGCATCGAAGCATGCGGTCGAGGGCTGGTCCGACGCACTGCTTGCCGAGGTGGGGCCACTCGGCATCGGCGTGACCTGTGTCGAACCGGGCCCGTTCCGCACCGACTGGGCGGGGCGATCACTCCGCCAGACGCCGAGCCAGATTGCCGATTATGCCGATACCGCGGGCGCGCGGATGGCGGGGACGAAGGACGTCAGCGGGACGCAGGCCGGGGATCCGGTCCGGGCGGGCGAGGCGATCATCGCCGCGGTCGGCGAGGACGTGCCGCCGCGCCATCTGGTGCTCGGCGCATTCGGCTATGAAGCCGTGACCGCAAAGCTGCGCGAACGGCTGGCCGCGATTGAGGCGGCGCGCGACATCAGCCTGGGTGCGGACTTTCCAGCCGATGCGACCTGAGCGCACCAGGCGGCCCTGATGCAAAATAGGGCCGGGAGATCGCTCTCCCGGCCCTTTTCCTAACACTCGAAAGCGCGAACGCCGATCAGGCGCCGGCGACTTCCGTCGTGTCGACCTTGATCCCGGCACCCATGGTGCTCGAAACCGCGATCTTGCGGACATACTTGCCCTTCGCGCCCGACGGCTTGGCCTTGACCACGGCGTCAACCAGCGCGTCGAAGTTCGCGCGCAGGTCTTCTGCCGGGAACGACGCCTTGCCGATGCCCGAATGGATGATGCCGGCCTTCTCGACGCGGTATTCGATCTGGCCGCCCTTGGCGTCCTTGACCGCCTGCGCGACGTTCATCGTCACCGTGCCGAGCTTCGGGTTCGGCATCAGGCCCTTGGGGCCCAGAACCTTACCGAGACGACCGACGATGCCCATCATGTCCGGGGTCGCGATGCAGCGATCGAAATCGATCGTGCCACCCTGGATGGTCTCCATCAGGTCTTCCGCACCGACGACGTCTGCGCCTGCTGCGAGAGCCTCTTCAGCCTTCGCGCCGCGGGCGAACACGCCGACGCGAACGGTCTTGCCGGTGCCCTTGGGCAGCGTCACCACGCCGCGGACCATCTGGTCTGCGTGACGCGGATCAACGCCCAGGTTCAGCGCGACTTCGATCGTCTCGTCGAACTTCGACGTGGCGCCGGAGCGTGCGAGCGCGATCGCCTCGTCAATTGCGTGCAGCTTGACGGTGTCGACCGTGACGGCCTTCTGCTTCTTGGTCAGCTTTGCCATGATATCAGCCCTCCACCACTTCGAGGCCCATTGCGCGGGCGCTGCCTTCGATGATCTTCGTCGCAGCGTCGATATCGTTGGCGTTGAGGTCCTTCATCTTCGTCGTGGCGATCTCGCTCAGCTGCGAGCGCTTGATCTTGCCAGCGACGACCTTGCCCGGCTCCTTCGAACCCGACTTGAGACCGGCGGCCTCCTTGATCAGGTACGATGCCGGCGGGGTCTTCGTCTCGAACGAGAACGAGCGATCCGCATAGACCGTGATGACGGTCGGGATCGGCATGCCCTTCTTCAGTTCGCTCGTGCCGGCGTTGAACGCCTTGCAGAACTCCATGATGTTCACGCCGCGCTGACCCAGCGCAGGCCCGATCGGCGGCGCGGGCTTTGCCTCGCCTGCAGGGACCTGCAGCTTGATGTATCCGGTAATCTTTTTAGCCATGTCACTCTCTTGATAGGGGCCGCCCGCATAAGCGCGTACGGCCCGGTTTCGAGTCTAGCGGTACGAACGACGCACGCTCGACGCGCGTCTCCCGCAGGTTCCATCATCAGATGTTGGAAGCTGGCGCGCATAGCCGAGGCGTGCCGCTGGTGCAAGCCTGTGCACTGACCATTGGCGATCGCGGCGCAGGCGCCGGCCATGTCCCGGCGTCGGGATCGCCCGACCGGTCACAGCAACGGCTGGCGCTGAGTATGCAACCGATTGCAGTCCGAAAGTCTTCACCTTCACCGCAATGATCCAGATCAGCAAATTTCAAGTTATTCGTACAAGATGATCTAAATCATGAGCGAAAAGACGGCAAATGTGGCAAGTCCTGCGCAAGGAGAGATTAGGACAGCCATGAGAGCGGCCTTTGATCATGAAAGCGGAACATTGAGATTCCTTACAATGGCGCTCGGGCTTGCGCTTGGTCTAATGATCCCGCTTGGATTCATATTGGCATGCTCGCTTATACTTGACCGACCGGTGACGATACTTGTCGTCGGAATTATCGTTGGAATATCCGCAACCTATGCCCTGTCAGTGATCCTGATGCGGCCGTCGAAGCATGACGAGGAGCATGTCGGGGACGCTGGTCCCAAGGTTTCGCTTGCCATGATCTGCCTCGCGACCGCGCTGATCGTCTGCGGGTTGAGCATCTATGTGTCCGACCGGCCGCATTATCTTCTCTACCGGGATATGCCGCATATCGCCGCGGCGATGCTGTTCCTGCCCGGCATGCTCGTCGGGTCTGGCTGTATCCTGTACCTGATCGCCGGGCGCGCCGTCTCGCGCTAGGCCGCGCGGTTCGTCGTCCGGACCGCGCCAAAAAAGCGCCGATGCGCCCGGGGCACTATGGTGCCGGCCTATAATGGAGGCCGGACGTGTCGTTGCACGCCCGTCACTCCGAGAGTTTCGGCATGGATACGATGATCAACGTCGCGGACGACGGCGGCAGATGGGATATGGCGAACGCCCCGTTCGTCGTCGACGCGCTGGCGCGGTCGATCCCGACGGTGCAATTCTCGATGGAAGGCGAGGTGCTGGCGGTCAATGATCGCTATCTGCGCATCTTCGGTCGCGAGGCGCAGGACCTGATCGGCGGCCATCACAGCAGCTTCGTCCGGCTGACCGCGGCGGGGACGGCGGACTATGCGACCGTCTGGAACACGCTGCGCAAGGGGCGTCTGATCCAGACCGAGTTCGGCAGCGTCGCCAAGGATGGTCGCGAAGTCTGGTTGCAGGCGACCTATATGCCCGTGCTGGACAGCAACGGCGTCCCGCAGCGCGTGTTCAAGCTCGCCAACGATATCACGCATGAGCATCAGCACGCCGCGGACAAAATCAAGATGCTCGAGGCGATCTCGCGATCGACCGCGATGATCGAATTCGCGCTCGACGGGACGATCCTGTCCGCCAATCCGCTCTATCTCGCAATTACCGGCTATACCGAGACCGACATTCGCGGTCGGCATCACCGCATGTTCGTGACCCCCGAGGACGCCTGTGATCCCAGTTATGAGCGGTTCTGGGAACGGCTGCGCGAGGGGGAGTTCATACGCTCCGAATTCCGCCGGATCGGGCGGGACGGGCGGCCGATCTGGCTGCAGGCCAGCTACAACCCCATCCTTGACGCGTGCGGCAAGCCGACACGGATCGTCAAGATCGCGACCGACATCACCGAATCGGTCGAGCTGCGCCTCGAAAACGCGCATCACGCGTTCAGCGACGCGCTGACCCAGCTCGCCAATCGGCGACGGTTCAACCGGACGCTGGCGGAGGAGGTACGCCGCGCGATCCGGTCGGGTGACGACCTGTCGCTGATCCTCATCGACATCGATCATTTCAAGCGGTTCAACGATAATCATGGTCATCAGCAGGGCGATGCGTGCCTGCGGATCGTCGCGACCGCCATCCGGTCAGCGGTGCGGCGCGCCAATGATCTGGTCGCGCGTTTCGGCGGCGAGGAATTCGCGGTGCTGCTGCCCAGTGCCGGTGCCGATGTTGCGGCGACCGCGGCGGAAACGATCCGTGCGGCGGTCGAGACGTTGCGCGTCGACCATCAGGACGGAACACGCCCGGTGCTGACCGTCAGCGTGGGTCACGCATCGCTTAGCCGGGATCACCGCAGCGCCGACGTCCTCGCCGATGATCTCGTCGAGCGCGCGGACCGTGCGCTCTACCGGGCCAAGGAAGCCGGCCGCAACACCGTGTGCGACGACCGCGCCATCCATCCCAGGGGCTCCGTGACGCCGCCGTCCCGCGCGCCATTTTCCCGCTCGATCTCTCCCAAAGGATAACCCGAATGCTATGGTTCAAAGCCGACGCGCCTATCCGCCTGAAACTGTTGATCGCCTTTTCCAGTTTCGTCATTCTGGTCGCCTGCACCGCAATTGCGGGATTGGTCCTTAAGGGCACCGCGCTGATCGGCGCGGGCGTCGCGGCAACGCTGATTGCGGTTGGGCTTGGCTATACGTATCGCGAAATGATCGCGGTGCCCTATGTCACCACCGTCGTTCGCATGGAGGCGCTGGCCGCGGGTGATCTCGAGAGCCCGATCGAGTTCACGAACTTTCGCGACTGCGTCGGCCGCATGACCAAGGCGATGGGAACGTTCCAGGAGAATGCGCGGGTGCAGATTGCGCTGAACGTCGAGGCGTCACGCAACGCCGATGTGGTCAACCGCATGGCGCAGAATTTCAAGCAGGTGGCCGAGGGCAATCTGACTGTCGACATCACCGAGGACTATCCGGCGATCTACGAGGACCTGAAAGCGAACTTCAATATCGCGCTTGCCAGCTTGCGCGACCTGATCCGCTCGGTCGCGCAGGGCGCCTCCAGGATCCAGATCGGCTCGGGCGAGATTGCGCAGGCGTCCGAGGATCTGGCGCGGCGAACCGAGAGCACCGCGGCGAGCCTGGAGGAGACGTCGGCGGCGATCCATCAGATGGACAATCGCCTGAAGGATACCGCGCAGGGCGCGACGCGGTCGGTGGCGACGTCCGAGCAGGCGCTGAGCGCGCTCGATCATGGACGCCACAAGACCGACACGGCGGTCCAGGCGATGGAGCGCGTCAGCGATAGCGCAAAGGGGATCGACAGCGTCATCGAGGGACTCGACAAGATCGCGTTCCAGACCCGCGTCCTGGCGATGAACGCGGCGGTCGAGGCGGGACGCGCGGGCGATGCCGGACGTGGCTTTGCGGTGGTCGCCGATCTGGTGTCCGCGCTGGCGATGCGCGCGGAGGAAGAGGCCAAGCGCGCGCGCAACCAGCTGACCGTGACGCAGGTCGATATCGGTGCGGCGGTCGACGCGGTGCAACTGGTCGATCAGGCGCTGTCGGGGATCGTCGCCTCGGGGCGTGAAGCGGCGGATATTTCGCGGCAGATCGCGACCGACAACCAGGCGCAGGCCCTCGCGATCACCGAGGTGAGCGCCGCGGTCGGCAGCATGGACCAGGCGACGCAGAAGAACGCGGCAATGGTCGAGCAGACGTCCGCCGCGGCGCGGCAGCTCGCGCAGGAGGTCCAGCTGCTCGCACAGCACGCGCAACGCTTCGTCGTCGATGGCGGCGGGGTCCGGCAGGCGGCACCGGCCTCGGCGGCGCAGCCGGCAACGGGCGAACGCGACCATTATACGCTGGCGAGCGATACCCGGCGGCTGCCCGCCTCCGCGATCACCGCGCTGACCCGGCCGAGCTGGTAGGACTGACCAGCCGGGTCGGGTGCGGGTCCTGGTCTAGAAGCGGGCGCGCATGCCGAGCCGGTAGATGCGGCCGAGCGTGTCGTAGAGCGCGGGGTTCACGTCGAGGCCGGTATTGGTCTGCGGCGCGGGTTCGGGATCGTGATCGAACAGGTTGTCGACCTTGAAGAACAGGCTGACCTGCTTGGACAGGTTCACCGACCCGCCGAGATCGACATAGAAGGCGCCCTTCATCGTGTTGTAATCGATCGTCGGGTTATTGGCGGTCGAAGCGGGGCAGGCGGTCGTGCACACGACATACTGGCTGCCGAAATTGCCGTCGGAGAACCAGCGTTCCTGCAACGTCAGGCTGAAGAGGTCATTGTCGTAGCTCTGCGTGGCGAGCCATTTCCAGTCGGGCGTCGCCCCATTGTTGGCGCCCGCCTGGTCGACCGTCGCGACGCCGGCGATGCCCGCCTTCACAAGGAACTCGCGGACATTGGTGCCGAGCGCGCGGAGGGTGAAATTGCCCGGCAGGCCGAGCGGCCGCTTCCACTGGTAGCTCGCTTCGATGTCGAACCCGCTGGTCTTCCACGAGGCGAGGTTGAATGGCTGGACGTTGATGAAATTGCCGCCCTGGGTCGGGCTGTTCAGCACGAAGCCGCCGCAGAACGCCTGATTGCCCTCGAAGCAGAAGCGCACGATCTGGTCGGCCGACAGCGTCGAGATCACGCCGTCGAGCTTGATGCTGTAATAGTCGAACGACAGGCCGAGCCCGGGCAGCCAGGACGGGTGCGACAGGACGATGCCGGCTTCGGTATTGCGCGCGATCTCGGGCTTCAGGTCCGGATTGCCGATGGTGTTCTGGAACGCCTGGACGCCGCCGCCGGGGGGGAAGGGGTTGGTGAAGTTGGGCAGCGTCGTGACGGTCGGTGCGGCGAACAATTCGGACAAATTGGGCGCGCGGACGTCGCGCGACGTCACCGCGCGCAGGCGGATGCCGTCGAGCGGCGTCTCCCAGGTGCCGCCGATCTTCCACGCCCAGATTGTCCCCGACGTGCTGTAATGCGTGACGCGGCCCGCACCGTTCAGGTTCGCGCGACCGATCGCATCGCCCTTGAACAGCGGCAGGTTCAGCTCGAGAAAGCCTTCATAGACCTCGTATTTGCCGCCACCGTTCTTGTAGTTGCCCGCCGCCCAGTTGCTGCCGAGCGTCGAATTCAGCAGCGGGTCCGCGGGATAGTCGGCGCTGTTGGGGCTGAGCGCAGTGACGCCGGCGCCATAGGGATCGCCGTGGACGCGGTAATATTCCCGCCGATATTCGCCGCCGAACGCGACCGCGAGCGGCCCTGCCCAGAGGCCGAGCGGCTCGCCCGAGAAGTTGAGGCTGGCGACGTCCTGCGTCAGCTTGGTCCGCTGCAACGGTCCGTTGACCGGCGTGACATAGGCAAGCGCTGCGGCGGAGGGGGGCGACCCGCCGAAGATGTTGATCGGCTGACACCCTGCAGCGCGCGCGGCGGCGTCGGCGCAGACGATCGCGCCGTTCAGCGTGATCGCGTTGGCAGCCGCGACATAGCGGTTCTGCAACACGGTGTTCTCGACATCGATATGCGCGATCGTGATGCCATGTTCGTAATAGCCGTCATAATTCCAGTCGGTGCCGGCCAGATCGAACCGCCCCTTAAGCCCGCCCACGAACCGGTATTGGCGGCGGTCGGTCTGCACCAGCGGATCGGGGAAATTGCCGTTGCTCGTGCCGAAGCCGAACTGCGTGATCCCGGCGGTCGCACACCGATCGCGGATCAGCTGCGGCAGATACGGATTGGCGCACTGTACGGTCAGACTGGGGCGATTATAGCCTGGGCTCGGCTGGTTGCTGGTCTTCACCTGCGCGAGGTTGACGGTGACATAGGCTTCGTTGTTCTCGGCAAAGTCGAAGCCGACGCGGGTGAAGCCGTTGAGGCGTTCGAGCGAGGATTTGAGCGACGCGCCCGACCCCGGCGCACCCGACAGGTCGCCGCCGACGCAGAAGCTGTTGCCGGGGAAGCAGCCGGTCACGCCACCCGTCCCGGTCGGGCGCCCGTTCGATCCATAGTTGAAGTTGAACGGCGCGCCATTCTGGTCGAACGCGATCCCCTGTAGCGGGCCGTTGTTGATCAGCCCGAACCGCGCATATTGATAGGGCTGGGCATAGTCGCGATAGTTGAACTGCGGCAGGCCGTTATTCGCCTGGCCGGTATTGACCAAAGTCGTCGCGCGGTACCAGTCGCGCCCCTTGGCGAGATCGGTGCCGAAATCGCCGGGCCCGACGCCGTCCTCATGATCATATTCGGCGCTGACGATCAGGTGCAGCCGGTCATTGAACAGCGATTTGCCGAACGCCGCCTGGACCAGTGCCTGCTGATCGTCGCCGTAATTGGTGATGCCGCCCTGGATATTGCCCTTGAACCCGGTGAACCGCGTGTCGGTGATGAAGTTGACCACGCCGCCGACTGCGTCCGAGCCGTAAGAAGCGGACGCACCGCCCGTGACCACGTCGACGCGCTTGACGAGCAGTTGCGGGAACATGCTGATGTCCGGAACGCCCGTCACGTTCGCGCCGACGACGCGTTGCCCGTCGAGCAGGGTCAGCGTCCGGATCGGCCCGAGGCCCCGCAGCGAAAACGAGCTGAGCCCCTGCGTGCCGCTCGACGTGCTGAACGTGCCGGTCGCCGCGCCGGTCGAGCCTTGCAGCGACGGCAATTGCGCGATCGCGTTGAAGATGTTCGGCTGGGCATTTTTGAGGATCTGTTCCTCGCCGATCACGGTCGTCGGCGTCGGCGCGTTGAACCCGCTGGTGGTGATGCGCGTGCCGGTGACGACGATGTCGGCCGCGGACGGCGGTGGCGGGCTGTCCTCGGCGAGCGGCGTCGCCGGCGTCACGGTCGGGGGCGGGGCCGGGGGGGCGGTCTGGGCGAGAACGGGTGTCCCGATCAGCGCGATCGCCGACACCATCATCCCGGTCGCGGTGCCGCCGATGCGTGCGGCAAAATCTCGGTCGTGCCTGGCCTTCGCCATGATCCCATCCCCTTTCGGTCATGGCCCAGGCCGTCTGTCCGGTCCGGGTCCGCAATCCGTTATGCGGCGATCCTATCGTGGACCGGCGGGGGGAACATCTACGACCATCGTCGCAACGTTCGAGGTGCAATCAGGGCATGAGGCGTTTGCGGCCCTGCGACAAATGCCAGCGCATCGCCAGCGCGGCGCCGTCGGCATCCTGCGCCCGGATCGCCTCGACGATCGCGTCATGCTCGTCCATCATCGCGCCGATCACCTCCGGCGCGCGCGACCGCGATATGTCCACGCCGGCGCGCAGGATCCGCATCACCGCATCCTGGAGATGCTCGAACACCGGCAGGAACGCCGCGTTGGCGGTCGCCTCGACGATTGCGCGGTGGAGCAGCCAGTCCTCGTCATGGGCGGGGGCGTTCGAGAGCAGCGCCGCGCGCAACGCCTCGAGCGCCTGCTCGATCGCCGCGAGCTGTTCGTCCGAGCGTCGCTGCGCCGCGAGCCGTGCCGCCTCCGCCTCGAGCACGAAGCGGACCTCATAGGTGCCGAGCGTCGCGGCAAGCGCATCCATTGGCATATGCGTGCCGAGCCGCGCGGACGGCCGCCGCTTGACATAGGAGCCCGCGCCAAGCCGCGCCTGGGTGATGCCGTCCGAGGCGAGCCGGGCCAGCGCCTCGCGAACGATCGTCCGCGACATGCCGAACATCGCCGCGAGCTTCGCCTCCGATGGCAGCCGATCGCCGATCGCGAGTTCCTCGTCGGTGATGATCCGCACGATCGCGGTATAGGCGCGATCCGCCAGCCGCCCCTCGCTCACGGGCACCCGCCCCCTCTCGTCACCGCATCCTGTCCCATCTCAGACGACATAGCTCAGCGCCAGGACGAGGACGAGGCCGACCACCGAGATCGCGGTCTCGAGTAGCGACCAGGTGCGGAAGGTGTCGGCAGTACTCGTGCCGACATAGCTCTTGACCAGCCAGAAGCCGGGATCGTTGACATGGCTGAAGAAGACCGAGCCGGCGCCGATCGCGAGCACGACGAGTTCGGGGGATACGCCCGAATTCGCAACGACGCCGGGCATGATCCCGACCGCGGTGATCGTCGCGACCGTCGCCGACCCCGCCGCGAGCCGGATCGCGACCGCGACGAGCCAGCCCAGCAGCAGCGGGGAGATCGCATACATCAGCACCGTCCGGGCGAGCAGGTCGGACAGCCCGGCGGTCACCAGCACCTGTTTCAGTGCGCCGCCCGCGCCGATCGCCAGCAGGATCGCCCCCGCCGCGCCCATCGTTTCATGCCACACCGCGTCCTGGATCGCCGCCTCGCGCAGCCGTCGCCCGAACAGCAGCGGCAGCGCGACGAGGTTGGTCAGCAGCAGCGCGACGACCGGGTTGCTCGCCGCGACGAGCCAGCCCGCTCCCTTGAGCGCGGGCATCATCTGCCCCAGTTCGCCTGTCGCGATCATCAGCACCGGCAGCAGCACGATCAGCAGCGACCAGAGCCGCGGCGGCGGTGCTATAGCGAGCCCGGCGTCGGTCGCGACCGGTGACGCCAGCCGGACGCCGCGCGTCGTGATCTTCGCCAGCAGCGGACCCGCGATCACCGCGGTGGGGATGGCGATCAGAATGCCGTACAGCATCGTCCGCCCCAGATCCGCGCCCAGCGCCTCGACCGCGAGCAACGGACCCGGATGCGGCGGGACGAGCGCATGGACGACGCCGAGCCCGGCCAGCGCCGGCATGATCAGCCGGAGTTTGGCGGCATCGCGCGCCGGGCCGTCCTCGCCCGTCATTTCCTCCGCGGCGGCGACGACGATCGGCAGCAGCAGGACGAGCCCGGTTTCGAAGAACAGCGGCAGGCCGACGACGATCGCAATGCCCAGCGTTGCCCAGGGGGCGGCGCGTGCGCCGGTCATCTGCAGCGCGCCGCGGGCGAGCGACGCCGCGGCCCCCGACAGATGCAGCATCGCGCCAAGCGACAGGCCGAGCGCGACGACCAGCCCGGTCCCGCCGATGATGTCGCCGACACCCTTCTGCACCGCCTTGGCGACGTCGGGCAGCGGCAGGCCGGCCAGCAGCCCGACGGTGAACGCACCGCACAACAGGCCGATAAAGGGATGCAGCCGGCCGCGGACGATCATCACGACGGCCAGCGCGATGCCCGCCAGCGCCGCGATCACGAGCCTCAGGTCGCCGCCGATCACGGATGGGTGCCGTTCGTTCGCATGCGACCGCGCTGTGACTGCATCATCGACATCACTCCCAATGATCCGACGACGCGTTCGCCTGCCGGTTTTATAACAGCTGTAGGACAGGTTTCTGTCTGACGACACCGAAAAGGCTTGATCACCGCGAAAATGCGGAGGCATAGTGAAGACCTGTCCAACCGACTCCGCAAGAGAGATGGGTGGACGGGCACTGAGAAGCCTTTGACCGCGGCGATCGACCGGGGCGTGAAAAGCCGACAGCAGAGGAGGATGACCATGGACGGGACTGCCCAGACCGCACGGCAAATCCAGCACGCCCCCGCGACTTCGAACGCAATCTCGAACGCGACTACGAACGCGGGCCAGGCGCTTGCCATGCGCGCTCCGCTGCCGCGGCTGACGCCGACGCAGATCAAGGTCCTGCGCGGCGTGCATTCGGGATTGCTCAACAAGCAGATCGCCTTCGATCTCGGCATCGCGGAAGCGACCGTGAAGGCGCACATGACCGCGTTGATGCGCAAGCTCAACGTGCGCAACCGCACGCAGGTCGCGGTGCTCGCGCATACGCTCATGCTGCAGGCGGCCTGACCCGGCTACGACCTTTGTCGCGCCTGAAGCGATCAGCGGCCTTCGTTAGGCCGGCAGCCGGGCGGCACTCACGGAGAGATGAATGATGGACGTGAAATGGCTGGCGGGCACGGCGCTGTTGCTGCTCGCGACCCCGGCGTTCGCCGGGACGACGTCGGTCTATCGCACCGCGCCGGCCGATCCGCGGGCGATCACGGTCCGCGGCGTCGGCGATGGTCGCGCCGATGACAGCGCCGCGATCCAGCAGGCGATCGACGCGGCGGCGGCGGGCGGCAAGGGCGGCGTCGTCTTCCTGCCATCGGGCCGGTACCGGATCAGCCGGACGATCTTCGTCCGCTCCGCGGTCCGCCTGTTCGGGGTAGGGGCGACCCGGCCCGAGATCCTGCTCGCCGATAACAGTGCGGGCTTCGCATCCGGGGTGGCCGTGATGGTCAGCTTCACCGGCGAGGATCAATACCGGGTCGGCAAGGCGCCGGTGCCGCCGCGGACCAGCGTGCCGTTCGATCCGAGCATCTTCGACGCGACGTCGAGCACCTTCTATTCGGCGCTGTCGAACATCGACTTCCGGATCGGCGCGGGCAATGCGGGCGCGGTCGCGGTGCGCTTCCGCGTCGCGCAGCATGGCTATCTGCGGCATGCCGACTTTCACATCGGATCGGGGCTGGCGGGCGTCTATCAGGCGGGCAATGCTTTCGAGAATCTGCGCTTCTTCGGTGGGCGCTATGGCATAATGTCGGAAAAGACGTCGCCCGCATGGCAGTTCACGCTGCTCGACTCCGAGTTTTCCGGGCAGCGCGATGCCGCGATCCGCGAGCATGAGGTCGATCTGACTCTGGTCAACGTCGTCATCCGCGACACGCCGGTCGGTATCGAGATCGATCGCGGCTATTCGGATTCGCTGTGGGGGAAGGACGTCCGGTTCGAGAAGGTCACGCGCGCCGGCGTCGTCGTTTCGAACGAGGGCAGCGTCTTCACGCAGATCGGGTTCGACAATGCGGTGGCGGTCGACACCCCGACCTTCGTGCGGTTTCGCGACAGCGGCAAGACGGTGGCGGGATCGGGCGCGCGCTACCGGGTCAGCGACTTCTCCTATGGCCTGAAGCTGCCGGCGCTGGGTGCGATCGGCGACTATGCGACCGACGTCGCGATGACGCCGCTCACCCGCACGCCCGCGCGGCCCGCGCGCGCGATCCGGGCCATGCCGCCGGTTCAGGACTGGGCCAATGTCCATGATCTCGGCGTCAGGGGCGACGACGAGACCGACGATACCGCCGCATTGCAGCGCGCGGTCGACACGCACCGCGTGCTGTATTTCCCGACCGGGCGCTACCGCGTCACCGACACGATCCGCCTCCGGCCCGACACCGTGCTGATCGCGTTGCATCCCGGGCTCACGCATCTCTATCTGGCCGATTTGACACCGGCTTTCATGGGGGTCGGGGGCCCCAAGGCGCTGATCGAAAGCGCCAAGGGGGGCGATGCGATCGTGTCCGGGCTGGGGCTGTGGACCGGCGGCGTCAATCCGCGCGCGACCGCATTGCTGTGGAAGGCGGGCGAGGCGTCGATGGTCAATGACGTCAAGATCCAGGGCGGCGGCGGCACTGCGCTGACCAAGGGAAGCCCGATCGGCTTCGGTGATCCGCGTGCGCGCTTCGACGGGCAATATCCCAGCATCTGGGTGACGGACGGCGGCGGCGGCACCTTCGCCGCCTTGTGGTCCCCCAACACGCTGGCATCGGCGGGGTTTCACGTGTCGAACACCAGCACGCCGGGCCATGTCTACCAATTGTCGGCCGAGCATCATTATCGCGCCGAAATCGTCCTCGATCATGTCGCGAACTGGGAGTTCCTCGCGCCGCAGACCGAGCAGGAGGTTCGCGACGGCGTCGACGCGATCTCGACCGAGATCCGCCATTCGCGCAACATCCTGTTCGCCAATTATCACGGCTACCGCGTCACCCGCTCGATCAAGCCGATGGATGCGGCGATCAAGCTCTACGAGTCGGGCGATATCCGCTTCCGCAATGTCCATGTGAACGCCGAAAGCGGGTTTGCGAGTTGCGATGCAAAAGGCTGCGGCACCTTCCTGCGGGCGAGCAAATATCCCTTCGAGAACGCGATCAAGGACATCACCGGCGGGCAGGAGGTCCGCGAGCGTGAGTTCGCCCGGCTCGACGTGCCCGCGGCGCCTGCGCCCAAGACCCCGGTTACCGCGGCGGTCGAGAAGCTCGCCGACGGCTTTTATTCGATCGCTGGCGGTGCGGTCGACGCGAACGGCAAGCTTTACTTCATCGACCGCCATTTCCAGCGCATCCATGGCTGGTCGAAGCGCGAAGGTCTGTCGATCGTCGCGGAGGCACCACTCGATCCGGTCAATCTGATGGTCGATCGATCGGGGCGGCTGTTGGTCCTGTCGTCGGCAGGACGCGATGCCACGGTCTACAGCATCGATCCGGCAAAGCCCGCCGACGTCCAGGTCATCGCACCGACCGCGATCGCCGAATCCGGCCCGGCGAACAAGGATGCCGCCATCGTGCTGCCGGTCAACGTCTGGGAAAACGGTGAATTCGCGGACCGGATCGATCCCGTCAGCTATCAGTATCCGACGATGGCGGACCTGTTCGCGGCGAAAATGGGCGAGGCCAAGGCGGCGCAATATGTGTCGCCCGACGGTTCGCTCGCGCTGCCCGCCTTTCGCGTGTGGAATCAGGGGCCGGACGATCATCAGGGATGGCGCTGGTCGGATACGCTGAACGCGAACGGCTTCGTCGCCGCGCGGCCCGGCGAGCGCGTCGTCCTGACCAACGCGTCGGAGAATCGCACCTATAGCGGTCTGGTCGGGGCGCAGGGCAGGGTCACCGACCTGAAGCCGGTGGCCGATCGCGGCGGGGAAAGCGTCGCGCGCGATGCCGCGGGCCGGCTCTACGTCGCCAATGGGCAGGTGTTCGTCTATGATGCCGGGGGGGCGCTGGTCCGGCGGATCGACGTGCCCGACCGTCCGCTGCAGCTGGTGATCGGCGGCCCCGACAACCACACGCTCTTCATCCTCACCCACCATGCGCTGTACGCCACCGCGATCTGAGGACGTGCGCGGTGGTGCGGTCGGGTGGAGGAGTGGTGCCGGTTGCAGGAATCGAACCCGCGACATCCAGTTTACAAAACTGGCGCTCTACCAACTGAGCTAAACCGGCAGCGGGCGCCTCATGCGTCAGGTGACGCCGAACGTCCAGCCTTCGGTTGCAGCAATAAGCGAAGTCATCGCCCGAGGACACCAGAAATCGGCGTTCTTCGCATTGGCGCGGAGCCAGGCCGCGGTCAGGATCGCGTCGGTCGCATGGTCGTCATAGCGCGTGAGGGGGCGGTGCGGTGCGGAGCCGAGCGCGGCGAGCGCGGCGTCGAGCGTCACGCCGTCGCGCATCTTGCTGCGGCCGACGGGGCGCCCCGCGGCGCGCGCGGCGATGCTCGTATAGATTTCGACGATCGCGGCGCCGGATCGCGGCGGCGCGTCGAACGGCCAGACCGGGATCCGCCCGTCGAGACGGTGCAGCAGGCGCATCCCGGCAAAGCTCGCCTTGGCGACCTGCGCCGCGCCGATCGCGTCATACACGGTCGAGGGTTTGCGGCTGCCGTCGTCCGGCATCTCGCACCGACGCCAATGCAGGAAATCGGCCTTGGCCCCGTCCGCCGCGCCGAGATAGAACTGCGTGCCGCGGCGGCGCTCGATGAACGACGCGGCGCCGAGATCGGGATCGTCGCTCTGCGCGTCGACCATTGCCCAGAGCGCGCGGGCATCGGCGGTCGGCGGTTCGCCGGGCAGATGCGCACCACGGGTCACGAAGGGGGCGGAAAAGCTGAAGTCGAAGCCGGCAAGCAATGGCAGGTCGCGGCGAGCGACCAACCAGTCGAGCACCGCCTGGCGTGACCAGATCCCGTCCGGTGCGGGGACAAGCGTCGGGGCAGCGTGATCACGGCCACAGATCGCAACGGCGATCCCTTTGTGCCGCTGTCCTTTCGCGCCGGACCAGTCGATCGCGACGAACTGCGCGAAGTGATCGGGGGTCATCGAAGACGCACGCAGCACACATTGACCCGGCGGGGCGCGGGCCGTCCAGTCGTCTCACAGGCGTTCATGCGCGGCTAGGCGTCCTTGGCCTGCCGGCGTTCGTCCCACCAGGCGAGCCGCTCGGCAATACGCTTCTCGAACCCGCGGTCGGTCGGCGCGTAGAAGGTCTGCGGCGTCATCTCGTCGGGCCAATAGTCCGACCCCGAAAAGGCGTTCTCGGCATCATGGTCATAGGCATAGCCCTTGCCATAGCCGATATCGCGCATGAGCTTGGTGGGGGCGTTGCGGATCGCGGCCGGCGGCATCAGCGACCCCGTCTCGCGCGCCGATTTCCAGGCCGCCTTCTGCGCCTTGTAGACCGCGTTCGATTTAGGCGCGGTGGCGAGATAGACGCAGGCCTGGGCGATCGCGAGTTCGCCTTCGGGACTGCCGAGGAAATCATAGGTGTCCTTGGCGGCGATGCACTGGACCAGCGCCTGGGGATCGGCGAGGCCGATATCCTCGACCGCGGCGCGCGTCAGGCGGCGCAGCAGGAACAGCGGTTCCTCGCCCGCGGTGAGCATCCGCCCGAGATAATAGAGCGCCGCCTGCGGATCGCTGCCGCGGATCGATTTGTGCAGCGCGCTGATGAGGTTGTAATGCCCTTCGCGATCCTTGTCGTACACCGCGACGCGGCGCTGGAGAAAGTTCGACAGCCCCGCCGGATCGAGCGGTTCAGGCAAGTCGACCGAGAACAATGTCTCGGCCTGATTGAGCAGGAACCGGCCATCGCCGTCTGCGCTGGCGATCAGCGCATCGGTCGCCTCGGGCGTGAGCGGGAGCGGACGGTCCATCAGCGTCGCCGCGCGGGTCAGCAGCAGCTCGAGCGCGCCGCGTCCCAGTCGCTCGAGGATCAGGACCTGCGCACGGCTGAGCAGTGCCGCGTTGAGCTCGAAGGACGGGTTCTCCGTCGTCGCGCCGACGAGCGTCACCGTGCCGTCTTCCACATAGGGAAGAAACCCGTCCTGCTGCGCGCGATTGAAGCGGTGGATCTCGTCGACGAACAGCAGCGTACGCTTTCCCAGGCGCGCATGGTCGCGGGCTTCGGCAAACGCCTTTTTCAGATCGGCCACGCCCGAGAACACCGCGGAGATCGCGACGAACCGCAGATCGACTGCGTCAGCAAGCAGGCGCGCGATCGTCGTCTTGCCGGTGCCGGGCGGTCCCCAGAGGATGATCGACGACAGCCGTCCCGCCGCCACCATCCGCCCGATCGCGCCGCCTGCGCCGGTGATGTGATCCTGCCCGACGACCTCGTCGAGCGTCCGCGGGCGCAGGCGATCGGCAAGCGGTGCGTTTTCAGGATGCGCGTCGGGCGGGGGGGCGGGTTCGAAACCCGCGAAAAGGTCGGCCATGCTCGCAATGTAGTCGATACGGACGACTGTGCCACCCTGGGCCTAGCCTCGCGTTCCGCCGTATGAGGACGCGTCTCCTGCCCAAGACATGCAAAAGATATATCTTGAGGGATCTTGCGACGCGCGGCTAAAGATATATCTTGTACGTATCGGGATGCGCTCGACAGGAGATTCGAATGTTCATGCACATGCACGGCCGCGGATGCGGTCATCGTGACGGACACCATGCCGCGATGGGCGGTGGTTATGGCGGCGGCCGGGGCGGCGGACGCTTTGCGTTCGCGTGGGGACCGGGTGAGGGTGAGCGGCCGGGCGGCGGGCGGCAGCGACGGATGTTCGACGGGGGCGAACTGCGCCTCGTCCTGCTCAGGCTGATCGCGGATTCGCCGCGCCACGGCTATGACCTGATCCGCGCGATCGAGGAGCTTACCGGGGGCGCCTATGCGCCGAGTCCGGGGGTGGTCTATCCGACGATCACGCTGCTCGACGAGATGGGGCTGATCGAGGAGCAGCAGTCCGAAGGCGCCAAGAAGCGCTTTGCGATCACGCCGGCCGGCACCGCGCATCTCGACGAGAATGCAGAACAGGTCGCGGGTTTGATGGCGCGGCTGGCGGCGGTCGGCGAGCACCGCGAACGCGCGGATCGGGCTCCGATCCGGCGCGCGATGGGCAATCTGCGCCATGCAGTGCAGGACCGGTTGCTCGGCGACGGCTTTTCGGAAGAGGCGGCGCACCAGGTGGCGGCGCTGATCGACGAGGTCGTCCAGAAGATCGAGCGCGTGAAGTGAGCGTGTCGGTCGCACGCGTGCCGACGCAATCAGCGAGCCGGTATCTTCAGCAGCTCGCCAAGCACTGGAGCCACAAGATGGAGGTGCGCTTCACCGAACAGGAGGGGCGTATCGCGTTTCCGGGTGGCGCGGTGCTCGAGCTGCGCGCGGACAGCCAGACGCTCGACGTCGCGCTGACGATGCCCGAGGGCGGGGATGTCGAACGGATGCGCGACGTGGTGTCGAGCCATCTCGACCGGTTCGCATTTCGCGAGGCGCCGCTGACGTTCGATTGGGTGGACGCGTAACCGGACGGTCGCGCGTCGCATTCAATCACCGGTGCCGGCGCGCCGTCACCGCCAGATAGGTGTCGAGTACCGTCTGGTTGATCGTATCCCAGCGATAGCCCGCGGCATTGGCGTGCCCGGCTTCGCCCATCGACTGCCGGAGCGCGGGATCCGACACGATCCGACCGATCGCATCCGCATAGGCGCTGATATCGGTGGGCGGCACGAGGAAGCCGGTCGTGCCGTCCTCGATCAGGTCGACCGCGCCGGTCGCGCGCGCGGCGACCACGGGCACGCCCGCCGCCATCGCCTCAAGCGTCACGTTGCCAAAGGTCTCGGTGATGCTCGGGTTGAAGAACACGTCCATCGACGCGACCGCGCGACCGAGCGCGTCGCCCGACTGGAAGCCGGCGAACACGGCTTCGGGGACATGGCCCGCGAACCAGTCGCGCGCAGGACCCTGGCCGACGACGACGACACGGTGCGGCACGCCGCGGCGGCGCAATTCAGTGACCACGTCCGCAAAGACGTCGAGGCCCTTTTCCTTCACCAGCCGGCCGAGAAACCCGACCACCATCTCTTCGTCCGCGATGCCGAGCGACCGGCGCCAGGCCGTGTCGCGACGCGCCGGGTTGAACCGCGCGTGATCGATACCGCGCGACCAGATGCCAATCGACGACTTCACGCCCCAGCCGCGGAGCAGCTCGGCCATGCTGGGCCCGGGCACCAGGACCTCTTCCACACGGTTGTAGAAGCGCGTCAGCCGCTTCTTCGCGATCGGCTCGAGGAAGCCGAGCCGGTAATAGCGGAAATAGGTCTCGAACCGGGTGTGGAAGGAGGCGACGGTCGCGATGTCGCGTTTGCGCGCATAGGCGACCGCAGCATGGCCGAGGAATTCGGGTGCCGAGACATGGACGATATTGGGGGCGAACGCGTCAATGTCGCGGCGGACGCGCGGCGTGATCCCGAGTGCGGCGCGATATTCACCGCGTCCGCCGACCAGCGGGATCGCGGGCACGTCGACCAGATCACCGATCGCGGGGAAGGCGGGCTCCGCTACCGTCGGCGAATAGACCCGCACCTTGACGCCGCGCGACAGCAAATGGCCGACGAGCAGGTTCAGCGACTGGTTCGCACCATCGCGGACGTAATTATAGTTGCCGCTAAACAGGGCCACGCGGAGGTCGGTCGGCTGCATCGCTCGGGCGGATAGCGTTGCCCGTCGGTTAGCGCCAGACAATCCTCTGTCGCCGAGGCGGTGGCGTTTCGCGGCGCGGGCGATCGCTGTTCCCTTATCGTTCCTATCTGGCTACACCGCGGCGATGGCGAAAATTCAGAAACGGTATGTGTGTCAGGCGTGCGGTTCGGTCGCATCGCGCTGGGCCGGGCAATGCGCCGACTGCCACGAATGGAACACGCTGGTCGAGGAGGCGAATACCGCCGCGACGCCGTTTCATTCGAAACACAATCTGCAGACCGGCGGCCGCGCGATCCAGCTCGTCGGGCTGGATGCGGAGATCAAGCTGCCCGACCGGATGGCGACCGGTATCGCCGAGCTCGACCGCGCACTGGGCGGGGGCTTCGTCGAGGGGTCGGCCACGCTGATCGGCGGCGATCCCGGGATCGGCAAGTCGACCTTGCTGTTGCAAGCGGCGGCGAAGATGGCGCTTGCGGGCCAGTCGGTGGCCTATGTCTCGGGCGAGGAGGCGGCGGACCAGGTCCGGCTGCGCGCGCGGCGGCTGGGGCTTGGCAACGCGCCGGTGCAGCTCGCGGCGGCAACCTCGACGCGCGACATCCTGACGACGCTCCAGGCAAGTCCACCGGCGATGCTGGTGATCGATTCGATCCAGACGATGCATTCCGACCTGATCGAAGGCGCGCCCGGTACGGTCAGCCAGGTACGGGCATCGGCGCAGGAGCTGATCCGGTTCGCCAAGGAGCGCGGGACCGCGGTCGTGCTGGTCGGCCATGTGACCAAGGACGGCAGCATCGCGGGGCCGCGCGTGCTCGAGCATATGGTCGACACGGTACTGAGCTTTGAAGGCGAGCGTAGTCACCAGTACCGGATCCTGCGCGCGATCAAGAACCGCTTCGGCGGCACCGACGAGATCGGCGTCTTCTCGATGCAGACCGAGGGGCTGGCGGAGGTGGGCAACCCGTCGTCGCTCTTCCTGACGACGCGCGACGACGCGATGACCGGCGCGACGGTGTTCCCGGCGCTGGAGGGGACGCGACCGGTGCTGGTCGAGATCCAGGCGCTGACGGTGCGGCTGGCGAGCGGCGCTACGCCGAGGCGCGCGGTGGTCGGATGGGATTCGGGGCGGCTGGCGATGATCCTCGCAGTGCTAGAGGCGCGGTGCGGGCTGAGCTTCTCGTCGGCCGAGGTCTATCTGAACATTGCCGGCGGGTACCGCGTGCAGGATCCGGCCGCCGATCTCGCGGTCGCTGCGGCGCTGATATCGGCGATGGCGGAGCGTCCCGTACCGGTCGACGCGGTCGCGTTCGGCGAGGTCGCCTTGTCGGGCGAGATCCGGCCGGTCGCGCACGGTCCGCTGCGTCTGAAGGAAGCGAGCAAGCTGGGGTTCGAGCGCGCGCTGGTCCCCGCGTCGATGAGCGACGAGAAGAGCGGCATGCGGCTGTCGGGGTTCAAGACGCTCGCCGCGTTCGTGGACCACATGCTCGGGCGGGGATGAGTCGGGCCGAGGCGTCCGGCGTCGGGGCCGGCGACCACGGGGTGGCGATGAACGGGCGGTTCGCGCGGCTGCACTAGCGGTTCGCGGCACTCGTCCCTATTCCAGACATCATGAACCTCACCGCCCTCGATGTCATCGTCCTGCTCGCGGTTGCCGGCGCCGCCGTGCTCGGCTTGATTCGCGGATTCGTGACCGAGGTGCTCTCGATGTTCGCCTGGGTCGCGATGGTCGCGATGCTCAAGTTGTTTCACATCCCCGTCGCGGCGGCGCTGACGCCGGTCATCGGGACCGTCAGCGGTGCGGCCGTGCTCGCCTTCGCGCTCATCACCGGGCTTACCTATATCGGCGGGAGGCTCGTCGCCAACGCGATCGGTGCGCGGACGCGGACGTCGATCCTGGGACCGGTCGACCGCGCGCTCGGATTCGGGTTCGGGGCGCTGAAGGGACTGATCCTCGCAAGCCTCGTCTTCCTGCTGGCGACGCTGGTGATCGACACGATGAGCGGCGGTGCGGCGCGGCGGCCCGAATGGATGACCCGCTCGCGCACCTATCCGCTGCTCAATGCGACAAGCGCGAGCATCGCCGATTTCGTCGATCGCCGCCGTCGCGGCAAACCGGTGTTCGGCACGAAGCCGAACGTTTCCCGATCCGATACCGCAAGTGAGCCGACCCCATGAACGCCCCCCTCTACAATGCCGAGATCCTGCGTCTTGCCGCGTCGATCCCGTATCATGAGCGCCTGACCGCGCCGATGGCGACTGCGGAACGCCGCTCGCCGATCTGTGGCAGCCGCGTGACGGTGGACGTCGATATGGGCGCGGATGGGCGCGTCGCCGCGGTTGGGCTGCTGGTGCGCGCCTGTGCGCTGGGTCAGGCGTCCTCGTCGTTGCTCGCCTCGAGCATCGTCGGGCGGACGCCTGCGGAGCTGGCGGCGGCACGCGATGCGATCACCGCCTGGCTCGCGCGCACCGGCGACGCACCCGACTGGCCCGGGATGGATGTCTTCGCACCCGCACTCGACTATACCGCGCGGCATCCGTCGATCCGTCTCGCTTTCGAAGCGGCGGCGGAGGCGGCCGAGGCCGCGGCGAACAGCGCGTCGGGTCATGCGGAGGTGTCGGTCACGGCCCCCGCGAGCGCAGCTGCCGGGACCGATGTCTGATGCATGACGGCACGCCGACGTCGCTGTTGCGGGACGGGGTGGTCCTGCTCGGCTTCGGGCTGGTGTTCGTACTGCTGTTCCGAAGGATCGGCCTCGGCGCGACGCTGGGCTATCTCGTCGCAGGGGCGGTCGTCGGGCCGCATGTCCTGGGGCTGGTGGGTGACGCGGAGGCCAAGCTCGGGTTTGCGGAACTCGGTATCACGTTGCTGCTGTTCATCGTCGGGCTCGAACTCAACCCGACCCGACTGTGGCGGATGAAGCATGAAATCTTCGGGCTGGGCCTGATGCAGGTGGTCGCCTGCGGTCTCGCGATCACCGCGATCGTGTGGCTCGGTGCGCGCTTCTCGCTCCCCGCCGCGCTCGCGTTGGGGCTGCCGCTCGCGCTGTCGTCGACTGCGCAGGTGTTGCCGATGCTGCAATCCTCGGGGCGGATGCGGACGCCCTTTGGCGAGCGTGCCTTCTCGATCCTGCTGTTCCAGGATCTGTCGATCGTCCCGCTGATCACGATCGTCGCGGCGATGAGCCGTAATCCCGCCGATGCGAATGCGCCCCCCGGATGGCTGCTCGCGCTCTACACGGTCGCCGCGGTCGTCGGGCTGATCATCGCCGGGCGGTTTCTGTTGCGGCCGTTCTTCCGGCTGATCGGCAATATGGGCGAGCGCGAGATGTTTGTGTTCGCCGGCCTGTTCACGGTCATCGCCAGCGCCGCAGTGATGGAATGGCTCGGCCTGTCGACGGCGCTCGGCGCGTTCATCGCCGGCGTGATGCTCGCGGACAGTCCGTATCGGCATGAGCTGGAGGCGGATGTCGAGCCGTTCCGGTCGATCCTGCTCGGACTGTTCTTCCTCGCGGTCGGCATGCTGCTCGATCTCGGCGCGATCGCCGAACGGCCGCTGTTCGTGCTGGCGATGGCCGCGGCGCTGATCGCGACGAAGACCGGCGTGATCATGGCGATCGGCATGGCGTTCAAGATGACCTGGCGGCAGGCCTTCGCGCTCGGCCTGTTGCTGAGCCAGGGCGGCGAATTCGGGTTCGTGCTGTTCGCACAGGCGCAGGCGGGGCTGCTGATCGATCCGGAAGCGGCGAGCCTGTTCGGCGCGATCATCACGCTGTCGATGGCGACGACGCCGTTCCTGATGGGGATCACCCGCCGGTTCCGGACCGAGCCGATTGCACCGGGCACCGATCGCGAGGGCCCGGTCGCCGATGGCGCCAATGCGATCATCGTCGGCTATGGCCGGTTCGGGCAGACGGTTGGTCAGATGCTGCTGGCACAGGGCATCCCGGTCACGCTGATCGATACCGATATCGAGATGATCGACATTGCAGGCGAGTTCGGGGCCAAGGTCTATTACGGCGACGGCACCCGGCTTGACCTGTTGCGCCAGGCGGGGGCGGCGGACGCCGAACTCATCTGCATGTGCATCGACGGCGATCAGATCGAACCCGAGACGATCGCGGCGATCCACGAGGCGTTTCCCAAGGCCGAGATCTATGTCCGCGCGTTCGATCGCCGCACGCTCGTCAAGCTGAAGAACGGCCCGGCGACCTATGTCGTTCGCGAGGTTCTCGAATCGGCGGTCAAGATGGCGCGGCTTGCGCTGCGCGGGCTCGGCGTTGCGCCGGCCGAGATCGATCGCGCGGAGGAAGCGTACCGGGCGCGCGACAAGGAGCGGTTGCGCATCCAGATCGCCGCCGGCGACATTCGTGCGGCGCGCACCGAAACCGCGCAGCGCTTTCCATGGGGGAATGATCCACAATGATGCTCGTGGTTCTGGCGGCGTTGTCGGGCGCCATCGCGGTCGCGGCGGGGGCGTTCGGTGCGCATGGCGCAAGCGGTCCCGCGGTGGAGTGGCTGAAGACGGGCGCGCAGTACCAGCTTATCCATGTCGTCGCGGCGCTGGTCGCGGTGCGGATGGAGGCGCGGGGGCCTGCCTGGCTGTTCGTCATCGGCGCGGCGATCTTCGCGCTGACGCTCTACGCCATGTCGCTCGGGGCGCCGCGCTGGTTCGGTGCGATCACGCCGATCGGCGGCGCGTTGCTGATTGGCGGCTGGCTGTGGCTGGCGTGGAGCGCAGCGCGCAGCTGACGGTGCTGCTGGGCTAGCGTTTCTTGCGGCACGCGTCCGAGCAGTAGATCACCGAATCCCAGTCTCGCGCCCATTTCTTGCGCCAGGTGAAGGGCCGTTCGCAGGCGGGGCAAATCTTCGTCGGCAGGTTCTGCTTGGCGACGCCATTGGGCATTAGCGGGGCTCCGCGTCGAGGAAGGCGGCGACGTCGGCGAGGTCGACGGTCGTGTCGAGATAGGTCCGGCCGATCCCGCGGGCGAGCAGGAAGGGCAGGGTGCCCGCCGCCATCTTCTTGTCGTGGCGCATGTGATCGACGAGCGTCGCGCCATCCGCGGCGACATGCGCGCCGGCCAGTCCGTCGGGGAGCTGAACCGCACGCCAATGGGCCGCCACCCGATCGGCCTCGTCGCGCGAACAGAGCCCGTGGGCCGCCGAATAGCGGAACGCCAGCGCACAGCCCGCGGCGACGCCCTCGCCGTGGATCAGCGTCTGCGAGAACCCGGTCTCGGCCTCGAGTGCATGGCCGAAGGTGTGCCCAAGATTGAGCAGCGCGCGCGTGCCGGTCGTCTCATGCTCGTCCGCCGCGACGATTCGGGCCTTGGCCGAGACGCTGTGGATGATGGCGTATTCGCGCAGCGCGATGTCGCCGGCGAGCAACGCCGCACCGTTCGTCTCGCACCAGGCGAAGAAGGCGGGGTCGTCGATCAGCCCGTATTTCACCACCTCGGCATAGCCGGCGCGTAACTCGCGGATCGGCAGCGTGTCGAGCACCTGCGGGTCGATCAGGACCATCGCCGGTTGGTGGAAGGCGCCGATCAGGTTCTTGCCCGCACGCGTGTTGATCGCGGTCTTGCCGCCGACCGAACTGTCGACCTGTGCGAGCAATGTGGTCGGGATCTGGACGAAGCGGCAGCCGCGCTTGAGGATGGCGCAGGCAAAGCCGACAAGATCGCCGATCACGCCGCCGCCAAGCGCGACGACGTGATCGCCGCGCTCGATGCCGATGTCGAGCAGCCGGTCGCACAGCCGTTCCAGCGTCGCCCAGCTCTTCGATCCCTCGCCGGGCGAAAGCACGATCGCCTCGCTGGCGACGCCGTGCGCCGTGAGTGACGCCTGTAGTGTCGCCAGATGGCCGCTCAGATTCTCGTCGGTGACGATCGCCATCGTCCGACCGCGCGCGAGCGGCGCCAGATGGTCGCCGGCCTTCTCGAGCAGCCCTGCCTGGATGTGGATCGGATAGGTCCGTGCGCCCAGATTCACGGTGATGACGGTCATAGGCCGATGGCTTTCAGGATGGAGGCGACGGTCGCCTCGTGCGGCGCCTTGTTGCTGGCGATATGGATATGCGCCTTGGCGTAGATCGGGTTGCGGACACGCGCGAGCTCGGCAAGTACCTGGCCCGCGTCGCGGTTGCGCAGCAGGGGGCGGGTGTTGCGACGCCCGACGCGTTCGACGAGGATCTCGGGCGGTGCGCTGAGCCAGATCGCGGTGGCTTCGGCGAGGATCAGGCTGCGCGTCTCGTCGTTGATGAACGCGCCGCCGCCGGTCGCGATGACCTTCGGCGTGCCGTCAATCAGCCGCGCGATCACGCGGCGCTCGCCATCGCGGAAATAGGCCTCGCCATATTTGGCGAAGATCTCGCTCACGCTCATGCCGGACGCCGCCTCGATCTCGTGATCGGCGTCGACAAAGGGCAGCCGCAAGCGGTGCGCGAGGCGGCGGCCGACGGTGGTCTTGCCCACGCCCATCAGGCCGACGAGCACGATCGGGGGGCCGCTCCAGGGGGCAATCGGGTTGTGGCTTTGCAACATCGCGGTCCGCGCTATACAGCGGCACTGCGCGGGGGGAAACGGCATCCGCATGCCTATTCGCATCCGTCAGCAATGTCCTATCAGTCATTACAAGGTTTTGCGTATGTCCCGCCTGATAGTCTCGGTCGTCGTTATCCTGGTCGTCGTCGTCGGTGGGTTGTTCCTGCTCGCCGGTCGCGCAACCGAGCGCCCGCAGACGCAAGTCGAGAAGGCCGTGACGCTTGCGAACCTGTCCTAAGGTCACGCTGGCGGCGCTCGCCGCCGCCTGCAGCTTGGCCGCGCTTGCGCCGGCAATCGGGCAGGACCGACCGGAATCACTCCTGCCGCCCGGTTTCGGTGACACGACGCCAACACCGGCGCCTGCACCGCGGCGGACTCCCCCGTCCGCCAACCCGACGCAGTCCCAGCCGCCCGGACAGGCACCAGCCCGGTCCGCACCGTCGACCCCGTCTTCGGGCCCGACCGCGTCCCCCGGCGCTCCCGTTCCGGCGCCGCCGGCCGGGATGGCGACGATCCAGCCGCTGCCCGCACCCGATGGCAGCATTCCGCCACTAACGGCGACGCCTGCCGCTGACACGCCGCCACCGATCGATCCGGCGGTGCTCGCGCAATATGAAATGCCGGCCTCGGCCCGCCGTTCGCTCGACCGTGTGGGGCCGATCGGCCCCGGCGAGGGCGGTCTTGCGGCCGACGCGTTTGGCGATGCCGAGGGCCCGTATCTCGAGACGCTGATGCGGCGGTTGAGCGCGCCGCTCCCGTCACGTTGGATGTCGATCCTGTTGCGACGGGCGCTTGTGTCGCGGGTCGAGACCCCGGTCGGCGTCAACGGCGCGGATTTCGCCGCCGAGCGCGCCTGGCTGTTGCTGCGCATGGGCGAGTCCGTCGCCGCGCGTGCGGTGGTGCAGGGCGTCGATACCGGCAATTACACACCCAAACTCTATCAGATAGCGATGAACGCCGGTCTCGCCGCGGGCGATCCAGGCGCGCTGTGCCCGCTCGTCGAGGGCGCGATGCAACGCGCACCGGCGCGTGGTTGGACGATGGCGCAGGCGATGTGCGCGGGGCTGTCGGGATCGCCGACCCAGGCCGGCACGCTGATCACCGCGGCACGGCGCCGCAACGTCGCGTCGGGCGTCGACATGCTGCTCGCGCAGAAGGTCGTCGGCGCGGGCGGGCAGGGGCGTCAGGCGGTCACGATCGAATGGGATTCGGTCGACCAGCTGACCTCGTGGCGGTTCGGCCTGGCGATGGCGACCGGCGTCGCCGTTCCCGATGCGCTGTACCGGACCGTCGGCGTGCAGGCGACCTATTGGCGGGCGCTGTCGCCTGCGATGACGATCGCCGACCGCCTGCCCGCCGCGGACGCCGCCGCGGCGCAAGGCGTGCTGTCGAGCGCAGCACTGGTCGATCTCTATGCGGCGGCGGAGGCGGACGACAGCGTGCAGAGCGCGGAGGCCGCGACCGTGCAGGATCTGCGTACCGCCTATGCCGACCGCAATGCCGAAGGCCGGATGACCGCGCTGCGATCGATCTGGGGCAAGGCGGACGATGCTTGGCCGTCCTATGCCCGGATGGTGCTGACCGCGCGGGCGGCGGCACGGATCCCGCCTGCAAATGGCGAGCGCGATGCCGACCGGATGGTCGCCGCGATGCTGTCCGCGGGGCTCGACCGGACCGCGGCCCGCTGGCGCGGCACGGTTGCCAAGGGTGGCGATGGCTGGGCGATGATCGCGCTGACGGATCCCGATGCGACCGGTCGCCTGAGCTATGGCGATCTGGCTGCCTATAGCGGTGGCCGCGGCGATTCAGCCCTGAAGCAGCGCCTGCTGTTCGCCGGACTGGCGGGTCTCGGCCGCCTGAGCGCGGGCGATATCGAACGGGCCGCGCAGGCGCTGGCGGTTCCGATCGGCACCGAAAATGGCTGGACGCGTGCGCTCGACAAGGCAGCGCGAGCGGGCCAGCCGGGGACGGTCGCGCTGCTCGCGGCGACGGGCATGCAGACCGCCAGCTGGCACGGCATGCCGCCCGAGGCCTTGTACCGGATCGTCGCGGCCCTGCGCGCCGTGGGTCTCGAGGGCGAAGCGCGGATGATCGCGGCCGAGGCGATCGCGCGCGCGTGACGCGGTCGCGATCATGACCGATGTGGTCGCCGGGGCGGATGCGGTCGAGCGCGCGCCGCCGGCGGCGAGCGACCGGGCGCTGATCGAGCGGTTCCTCGAGATGATGGCGGCGGAATCGGGCGCTGCGCCGAACACGATTGCGGCGTATCGCAGCGATCTCATGCTCGCATCACGCGTTGCCGAGGGCGCGCTGGCCCGCGCGGACGGCGATGCGCTGGGGCGGCTGGCGGACAGCTGGAGCAGCCTGTCGCGCGCGACGGTCGGCCGCAAGTCTGCGGCCTTGCGCCGGTTCTTCGGATTTCTCGCCGACGAAGGGCATCGCAGTGACGATCCGGGCAAGGCACTGCCGCGGCCGGGCACGGCACGGCCCTTGCCGAAGATCCTCAGCCACGCCGATGTCGACCGGTTGTTCGCCGCGATCGTCGAGCGCGTCGCGCGCGATCCGATGGATCCGGTCGACCTGCGGCTCTCCGCGCTGATCGAACTTCTTTACGGATCGGGGCTGCGCGCGACCGAGCTCGTCAGCCTGCCACGGGCCGCGGTGCATCCCGACCGGCCGTTCCTGATCCTGCGCGGCAAGGGCGGGCGCGAGCGGCTCGTGCCGATTTCCGACCGGGCGCGTGCCGCCGTCGCGCTGTGGCGCACGCATGTCGCGGCGGATCAGCCCTGGCTGTTCCCCTCCGGCAAGGGGCATTTGTCACGGATTCGCCTGTACCAGATCGTCAAGGCGCTGGCCGCAGAGGCGGGGGTGCCCCCCGACCGCGTCAGCCCGCATGTGCTGCGCCACGCCTTCGCGACGCATCTGCTCGCGGGGGGCGCCGATCTGAGGGCGTTGCAGGCGATGCTCGGGCATGCTGATATCGCGACGACGGAGATCTATACGCATGTCGAGGCGAGCAAACTGATCGAGCTCGTCAACACCCGCCACCCCCTCACCGATCCGGAGCACGCGACCTCACGTTGACGTTCCGCCGCGCGCCCCGTAACCGACGCGGATGCCAAGCTTCCTCGACTTTGAGAAACCCATCGCCGAACTGCAGGGGCGGATCGACGAACTTCGTGAGACCGCCAGCGATGGCAATCTCGATCTGTCCGCCGATATCATGCGGTTGCAGGCGAAATCCGACAAGCTGCTGAAGGACACATTCGCCCGGTTGACGCCGTGGCAGAAGACGCAGGTCGCGCGCCATCCCGAGCGGCCGCACTTCAAGGATTATGCGGCCGCGCTGTTCGAGGAATTCGTGCCGCTCGCCGGTGACCGGGCGTTCGGCGACGACCAGGCGATCCTGGGAGGCTTTGCGACGTTCCGCGGCCGCAAGATCATGGTGCTCGGCCATGAGAAGGGCGACGATACTGCGAGCCGGCTGCGGCACAATTTCGGCATGGGCAAGCCCGAGGGCTATCGCAAGGCGATCCGCCTCGTCGAGCTGGCCGACCGCTTCGGCCTGCCGATCGTGACGCTGGTCGACACATCGGGGGCGTTTCCCGGCATCCAGGCTGAAGAGCGCGGACAGGCGGAGGCGATCGCCCGGTCGACCGAAGCCTGCCTGAACGCAGGCGTGCCGATCGTCTCGGCGATCGTCGGCGAGGGCGGATCGGGCGGCGCGGTCGCGCTGGCAGCGGGCAACCGCGTGCTGATGTTCGAACATGCCATCTATTCGGTGATCAGCCCCGAAGGCTGTGCGTCGATCCT
This sequence comes from Sphingomonas sp. PvP018, assembly GCF_017876865.1. Taxonomy (NCBI): domain Bacteria; kingdom Pseudomonadati; phylum Pseudomonadota; class Alphaproteobacteria; order Sphingomonadales; family Sphingomonadaceae; genus Sphingomonas; species Sphingomonas sp. PvP018. The sequence continues at coordinate 3,562,321 of NZ_JAGIOU010000001.1, forward strand.
GTGGCGTACCGCGGACAAGGCGGCCGAGGCGGCGGAGGCAATGCGCATCACCGCGCAGGATCTGAAGGCGTTCGGCGTGATCGACACGATCGTCCCCGAACCGCTGGGTGGCGCGCACCGTGACCGCGCGGTGGCGATCGACGCGTTGGGCGACGCGCTGACGGATGCACTAGACTCGCTCATTCCGTTGTCGCCGGTCGAGCTGCGCAAGGAACGCCAGGCCAAGTTCCTCAAGATGGGTCGTCTCTGACCCCCATAGCAAAAGGGCGGCGAACCCGGAGGTTCGCCGCCCTGTGCCGACCGTTTCGATCCGAGGATCGTCGAGATCAGCTCGAAGCGTTCAGCTTGGTCGAGACGTTGTTGAACGTCTTGTTCAGGCTGCCACCCAGGCCCTGCATCGCGGCGATGGCTGCGACGGCGATCAGCGCGGCGATCAGGCCGTACTCGATTGCGGTTGCGCCCTTGGTGTTCTTGAAAATCTTCCGAAGCGTCTGCATTCCGGTCTCCATCGTTAAAAGCATCAGTCACCCGGCCGCCCGGGGCTACACCGGATCAGCAATTCCGTGACTAGACGTGACCCATTGAGAAAAGCTTAAACGGGCGGATTTTTGCTATGGTTAGCGCGCGTTAGCCACTCGGTTGTGCAGCATGCCCCAAAGCGCGGTAGTGCCATCAGCAAGATAGACGAGTCCGGCAATCATGCCGAGAACGACGAGCGCAAGAATAAGCCCGTATTCAACTGCGGTAGCGCCGCGCCGGTCGGTGATGAGCGCGGCCGCAGCGGCGCGGATCTTGCGACGCATGGTCTTTACGACGATCAGCTTCGGCCTCATGGCGTGCCCTATACAGCGCGGAGATTAACGAATGACCAAAGCCGCTTACTTATTGCCGGTCGTCGCCGCGGCGCTGGTCGATGCGGATGGCCGCGTCCTGCTGCAGCAGCGCCCCGAGGGCCGCTCGCTGGCCGGGCTGTGGGAGTTTCCGGGCGGCAAGGTCGAACCAGGCGAAACACCCGAAGCCGCCTTGATCCGCGAGCTTGAAGAGGAACTGGCGATCACCGTGCCGCAGGCCTGCCTTGCCCCCGCCGCGTTTGCCAGCGCGCCGCTCGACGACCGGCATCTGCTCCTGCTGCTCTATATCACGCGCAAATGGACCGGCGTGCCGCGCGCGCTCGAGGCATCTGCGTTGCGCTGGGTCCGCCCGGCGGACATGCACGACCTGCCGATGCCACCTGCCGACCGGCCGTTGATCGGACTGCTCGACGCCTTGCTGTAAGCGCACCCTCGGCGTTTCGGCGCCAAAGGGCACATTGCGTCAGTCGATCCGGTACTGGATCGGCTTGAACGCGCCGCCATTGGACTGGAGCGCGGAACAGGCGGTCAAGCCGATGATCAGGTCCATCTCCGCGCGGAACGTGACGGTGTCGCCGGCGCGGCTGAGCGGTGGTTCGACCGTGAACGCTCCCGTCGTGCCATCGATCGGCACGTTCATGAAGCAGTTGAACGCGACCGGGATCGCATCCGGCTCGATACCATAGGGCGCGAGCGCCGCTGCAAGGTTGCCGAAGCATCCCCGGTGTGGATCGGTGTCGCCGTAGATGATGGCGAAGGTTTCCTTCGAACACGGCGTGAGCAGGAAATCATGCCGGCCGACATCATCGGCGATGATGTCGAGCATCACGGTGCTGCGGTTCGAATAGAGCCGGTCGCCGGTGGTGAGATACAGCCGGCTGGCATAGTCCAGCGTCCGCCCCGACGAAATCACCTCGCGCGTGTCGGCGCGGCTATAAGCCAGAAGATCGGCGACCTGCCGACCCTCGGGATCGATCACGGTCAGCGTCTGGCCACGATCGAGCGTGAAGGCGGTCCCGGACCGGGGACTGATCGTCTCAACCATGCGCACTGCTCCGCTTGAACGGACATTTCCAAGAATCGTCGACGGCCCGCCCGCTATACTGGCGTGCCTCGCTCGATTCGCCGTGCCGCGCAAGCATCGGGTTCATCGACCCCGCCAGCTCGAGATCGCGCGCCAGGATCGACGTGCGCAACTTGTCATAACGCTGTTGCGTCCGCAGCACCTCGAACTGATCGTGGAGGTTGAACACCATCGCCGGCGCCTCGAAACGACGCGCGGGGCGGCTGGCCTGCGGATGCAGGCCGACGACGAAAAACGCCTCGCCGGAAAAGCTCAGCGAAAAATGCGGATCATCGGGATCGGCGCTGACCGAGGGATCGGGACGATGACCAAGCCACGCATCCTTGTCGCTCAGCGACTGGGCACGAGCCCAGAGGTGCGCTTCAAATTCCTCTTCGCTCAGGTGCGTGGCACTGTCGGCCGGGCCTTCGAACAACACCACGAGCGTCCGGAAGATCGCGCGATCCTGGTGATACTTGCGGACCGTGTCGCCCAGCATCGGCAGGATGCGCAGGTCGTCCCATGCCGATCGAAGGTCGCGCGCGACGATGATGTCCATCTGCCCCTTCGCCAGCGCCGACTTGGCGCCGACACACGGGAAGGCCGTGTCCTTGATCGTCGCGATGAACGCGCGTGCGAGCGGATGGTCGTTTTGGGATTGCGGCTGATACATGGTCGACGAGGAACAGATGGCCGGCGGCTTTGTTTCGCCTTCGACGCGATTGACTCATCTCGATCAATATGAATCCGCTGATGAGCGCGTCACGTGCGCGGTATTGCGGTGGGGAAACAGGCATGCTGACGGAAAAATTTTTGCTGGGCCGAGGCCGCGAGGACCTGAGCGCACAGGAAAAGCAGATCCTGGAGGACAGCGTCGCCGAGGTAAGGTCGCTGCCGCCGCGCCATCGCCTCGTGCGTGCCGGCCAGCCCGTCCAGACGAGCACCCTGCTGCTCGAAGGGTTCATCTGCCGTTACATGGATGATCGGGATGGTCTGCGGCAGCTCGTCGCCGTCCATATCCCGGGGGATTTTGTCGATCTTCACGCCTTCCCGATGAAGCGGCTGGATCATGACGTCGCCACATTGGGGCCGGTAAAGGTCGCGACGTTCGACCATGCGACGCTGAAGACGATTACGGAACGGCATCCGCATCTGACGCAGCGGCTCTGGTTCAGCACGCTGCTGGATGCAGCGATGCACCGCGAATGGATTTTCCGGATGGGGCGGCTCGGCGCCGAGGGCCGCGTGGCGCATCTGTTCTGCGAGATCTACGCACGACTGGCGATGGTCGGCTTGGCGAAGGACGGCTGCTACACGCTGCCGATGACCCAGCCCGATCTGGCGGAGGCCTGCGGCATCACCGGCGTCCATGTCAATCGCGTGCTGCGCTTGCTGCGAGAGCGCAAGCTGGTGACATTCCGGGCAAATACCGTCGAGATCATGGATCCAGCCGGGCTGGCGAGTGTTGGTGAATTTCAGCCCGACTATCTTTACGGGACGAGCGCCACCCCCGCCGGAGCCTTTGCATGAACGACAGGTTGAAGCCGGAGGATGAGCCGGGCGTAGCGGCGGCCGAGCAGGGGCAGGTGACGCTCGATGGTCCCAATGGCCTGGCGATCGCGATGACGCCCGCGGCGGCGGCCGAAACGGGCCGCCGGCTGATCGAGGCGGCACGTTTGGCTGAACAGCAGACCCCGCCTTCAAACGCTATGGATGGGCATTCAGAGGCGTCTGACGACGTCTAGTCCCGGGCAGCCTGACCGGTCCTTCGGCGCCTTGGACACGGCCTGCCAGCGCGGGCCGGGGGGTGCCGCCGCGGCACGCGGGGTTCCGCATCTGCACATTGTCTCTATGATGGCGTCAACATCGTCCGGGAGAACCATGTGCATTTTCTACCCCTCGCAATCAGTGCAGCCGCATTGATGGCGTCAGCATCTACCATGGCGCAGACCGCGGTCGCGCCCTCCGCCAATCCGCTGCTTGCCGACTGGACCGGCCCCGCCGGCGGGGTACCGCCCTGGGACAAGGTCCGCCCCGAACTGTTCCCGCAGGCGTTCGAGACGACGCTCGCCGAGCGCACCGCCGAATATCGCAAGATCGCCGATAACCCGGCCAAGCCGACCTTCGCGAACACGATCGTGCCGATGCAGCTTGCGGGCAAGCGCTACGGGCAGGTGATGACGCTGTTCGGCGTGATGACGGGCAACATGAACACGCCCGCCTATCAGAAGCTCGACCGCGAATGGTCGCCCAAATTCTCCGCCGCGTCGGATGCCATCACGTTCGACAAGCCGCTGTTTGCGCGGATCCAGTCGATCTACGACGCGCGCAACTCGAGTGGGCTGGACGCGCAGCAGATCCGGCTCGTGACGCGGATCTATGACAGCTATGTGCGCCAGGGCGCGAAACTGAACGATGCCCAGAAGGCGCAGCTTTCTCAGTATAACCAGCAGCTCGCGACGCAGTTCTCAACCTTTGGCGAGAAGTTGCTTGCCGACGAGAGCAAGGCGATCTCGGTCACCGACGAGGCGCAGCTGGCCGGGCTTCCCGACAGCGTGAAGGCGGTCGCCAAGGCCGCGGCGGCCGAGCGCAAGCTGCCGGGCTTCGCGATCGTCAACACGCGCTCGGCGGTCGATCCGGTGTTGACCTACGCCACCGACCGCGCCCTGCGCGAGAAGGTGTGGCGCGCGTTCGTCAATCGCGGCGATAACGGCGATGCCAACGACACGAACGCGACGATCGCGCAGATCGTCAAGCTGCGTGCCGACCGCGCGCATCTGCTCGGGTTCAAGACGCATGCCGACTGGCGGATGCAGGACACGATGGCCAAGACGCCCGCCGCGGCGATGGACCTGATGATGCGTGTCTGGCCCGCCGCCAAGGGGCGCGTCGCCGAAGAGGTCGCCGACATGCAGAAGGTCGCCGGCGCGTCGCTGACGATCGAGCCTTGGGATTACCGCTTCTATCAGGAGAAGGTCCGCAAGAGCCGCTACGATCTCGACCAGGCGCAGCTCAAGCCGTATTTCGAGCTCGGCAACATCATCCAGGGATCGCTCTACGCCGCCAACCGGCTGTACGGGCTGAACTTCAAGGAGATCACCGGTACCGTTCCGGTGTTCGAGCCGAACATGCGCGTGTGGAGCGTGACGGACAAGGCCGGCAAGGATGTCGGGCTGTTCTACCGCGACGATTTCGCGCGGACCGGCAAGCGCTCGGGCGCCTGGGCGAACACCTATCGCGGGCAGCGCGGGCTGGCCCCGGCGCAGCTGGTGCTGTCGTCGAACAACAACAATTTCGCCAAGGGCGCACCTGGCGAGCCGATCCTGATCAGCCTTGACGATGCGCAGACGCTGTTCCACGAATTCGGCCATGCGATCCATGCGATGCTGCAGAACGTCCAGTATCCGGGCCTTGCAGGGACGCCGCGCGACTTCGTCGAATATCCGAGCCAGGTGAACGAGCATTGGCTGCTCACTCGCGACGTGCTCGACAAATATGCGCGGCATTACCAGACCAAGGCGGCGATGCCGCAGGACCTGCTCGACAAGATCGAGAAGTCCCGGACGTTCAACCAGGGCTTTGCCACCGCGGAATATCTGTCGTCGGCAATCGTCGACATGAAGATCCACACCGTGGCCAATGGCGTGATCGACCCGGACAAATTCGAGGCTGCGACGCTCGCCGAGATCGGCATGCCGAAGCAGCTGGTGATGCGGCACCGCGTGCCGCAGTTCCAGCATCTGTTCTCGTCCGACAGCTATTCGGCGGGCTATTACAGCTATCTCTGGTCCGAGACGATGGACGCGGACACGTTCGCTGCGTTCGAGGAGGCGGGCAGCCCCTGGGACAGGCCGACCGCGGACAAGTTCGCCAGGCTGCTGCTGTCGACGGGTAACGAGACCGATCGTGCCGAGGCGTATCGCGCCTTTCGCGGTCGCGACCCGGATGTGAACGCGTTGCTCAAGAAGCGCGGCTTTGCCCCAACTCAAGCCGCACAGGACGCGAAATAATGGCCCCCGATCAGAAAACTCGCCTGAAAGCGATCATCGGCGGATCGACCGGCAATCTCGTCGAGTGGTTCGACTGGTACGTCTATTCCGCCTTCACGCTCTACTTCGCACCGCATTTCTTCCCGTCGACGGATCGCACCGCGCAGCTGCTGAGCGCGGCGGCGATCTTCGCCGTCGGCTTCCTGATGCGGCCGATCGGCGCGTGGATCATGGGGGTCTATTCGGATCGCCACGGCCGCAAGGCGGGGCTGACCGTCGCGGTCACGCTGATGTGCGCAGGCTCGCTGATCATAGCCTGCACGCCGGGATACGAGACGATCGGCGTGTTCGCGCCGATCATGCTGGTGATCGCACGCCTGATGCAGGGGCTGTCAGTCGGCGGTGAATATGGCGCGTCGGCGACGTATCTGACCGAAATGGCAGGCAAGGATCGCCGCGGCTTCTTCTCGTCGTTCCAGTATGTCACGCTGATCTCCGGACAGTTGCTCGCGATCTGCGTGCTGCTGGTGCTGCAGTCGACGATGAGCGAGGCGGCACTCGATTCCTGGGGCTGGCGCATTCCGTTCGCGATCGGTGCGGTCCTGGCCGTGGTCGTGTTCTATATTCGTCGCGGGCTGGCCGAAACGCAGAGCTTCGAGAATGCCAAGTCCGAGGCGGGCGACGGCAAGCCCAAGTCGGGCTTCCTCCAGCTGATCACCAAGCATCCGCGCGAGACGATGACGGTGATGCTGCTGACCGCAGGCGGTACGCTCGCCTTCTATGCCTACTCGATCTACATGCAGAAGTTCCTGGTGAACACGAGCGGCTTCAGCCGTGAGGTGGCGAGCCAGATCAATGCCGCGACGCTGTTCGTGTTCATGCTGCTGCAGCCGATTGCGGGTGGTCTTTCGGACCGGGTCGGGCGCAAGCCGCTGATGATCGCGTTCGGCATTGCGGGCGTGCTGTTCACCTATCCGATCTTCACCGCGCTCGAGACCGCGACCAACCCGGTCTATGCCGGGTTGCTCGTCATGGCGGCGCTGCTGATCGTGACGGGCTACACCTCGATCAACGCGGTCGTGAAGGCCGAGCTGTTCCCTGCGCATATCCGTGCGCTGGGCGTCGCGTTGCCCTATGCGCTCGCGAACACGCTGTTCGGCGGGACCGCCGAATATGTCGCGCTCAAGTTCAAGGATTCCGGGTTCGAGCGCGGCTTCTACTGGTATGTGACCGGGATGATCGCGGTGTCGCTGATCGTGTATCTGCGGATGAAGGATACGCGGACCAACAGCCAGATCGTCGAGGACTAGGCGAGCATTGTCCCCCTCTCCGGTGGGGAGGGGGAAGACCGGTCAGCGCGGGAGTTCGATGATCGCGTCCAGGCCGCCGCCCGTGCGGTTGACGAGGCGGATCTCGCCGCCGGCCTCGCGGATGATGGCGCGGGCGAGCGCAAGGCCCAGTCCGATACCACCGGTTTCGCGATTGCGTGACGTTTCAAGCCGGGTGAACGCGTCGAAGACGTCGCCCATGCGATCCTCGGGGATCCCGGGTCCCTGATCGGCGACGATGATCGCGACGCGACGCGCGTCCGCCTCGACGCGGACCTCCGCCGACACGCCATATTTGACCGCATTCTCGATCAGATTGCGAACCGCACGCCGGATCAGCGAGGGCCGCAGGTGCATCCGCAGTCGGCCCGCCTCGACGAACGTCACGTTGTCACCGATATCGCGGAAATCCTCGACCACCGCGTCGACCAGCGCCGCCAGATCGACATCGGTCGGTGGCTCGCTCGGGCGGCCGAGCCGGGCGAGCGAAAGGATGTCGTCGAGCGTGCGGTTCATCTCGGCAATCGTGTCTGCCATCCGGGTGCGATCGGTGTCGTCCTCGACAGACTCGATGCGGACACGCAGTGCTGCCAGCGGCGTGCGCAGGTCATGGCCGATCGCACCGAGCATCCGATCCTTCTCGTCGAGCATCGCGGTGACGCGCAGCCGCAGCGCGTTGAATGCGGCGACCAGCGCGGCGACGTCGTCGGGGCCGCGAACCGACAGCGCGATGCCCGGCTCACCCGGCCGGAACGCCTCCGCCGCAGCGCGCAGATCGCGCAACGGGCGCGACATCCGCCGGACGATCCACAGCACTGGCAATAGCACGATGACGTACAGGATCGCGGTCTGGCTCAACAGTGCGAACAGCAGCCGCCAGCCCGGCTGCGGCCACGGCGCGGTGATCGCCAGCCACCCGCGGCCCGGCTGTTCGACCGCGATCACCAGCGTTCCGCCCTGCCGGTCGCCCTGTCGATCACCCTGCCGGTTGGTGTTGCGAAGACCCTTCCGCCGCCGGGGCTCTGCATCGTCGTCGGAAACCGGGCGCAGACCGGTATCGATCCGGCCCACCGTCAGCCCTTGGTCGGCAAGCTGGCGACGGAGTTCCGCCGCGACCTCCGGATGCCGTTGATAGGCGAACGGGGCGATCGGGTTGGTCGCCAGTCGACGGACCCGGCCGCGGTCGGCGGTCAGCGGTCGCCCGGCATGCGCCTCGCGTTCGAGCGCATCGGCAATCCGCGTCGCCACCGGTCGCGTCGCCTGGGCGAGACGAAATTCGGTCCTGTCGCGAAGGATGAGCCCGAAATTGATCGCCTGCGCGACGAACAGAGCGAGTGCGATCAGCAGCGCCATCTGCCCTGCCAGACTGCGCGGCCAGGGTCGGGACGCCGTCACGGGTGCGTGATCACAGGCGGATGACCTCTGCCGCCAGCGTATAGCCGCCGCCCCAGACCGTCTTGATCAGTTCGGGCGTCTTCGCATCCGCCTCGATCTTGCGGCGCAGCCGGCTGACCTGATTGTCGATCGCGCGATCGAACGCGGCGGCCTCGCGCCCCTGGGTCAGATCGAGCAGCTGGTCGCGGGTCAGGACCTGGCGCGGTCGCGTGACGAGCGCGAGCAGCAGGTTGTACTCGCCGGTCGACAACGGCACCGACACGCCTTCACGGTCGACCAGCGCGCGTTCGCCCGATTTCAGCACCCAGCCGGCAAAGGCGTAGGAATTGGCCTCGGGCGCATGCTGACGTGCGCCGCCCGCGGTGGCGCGGCGCAGGACGACCTTCACGCGCGTCGCGAGTTCGCGCGGCGAGAAGGGCTTCACGACATAGTCGTCCGCGCCCATTTCCAGCCCGACGATCCGGTCGGTTTCCTCGGCGCGCGCGGTCAGCAGGATGACCGGCACGTCGCTGGTCGCGGCGATGTGGCGGCACAGGCTCAGCCCGTCCTCGCCCGGCATCATGATGTCGAGAATGACGAGGTCAATCGCATAGGCGGTCAGCCGCGTCCGCGCGGCCTCCGCGTCGCCCGCCTGCGTGACGCGAAATCCCTGCTTGGTCAGATAGGCGGCCAGCGGCTCGCGGATCGAACGCTCGTCATCGACGAGCAACAGATGCGGCATGTCTCCCATGGGGGCGACGTCTAGCATGGTGCGTGTCCAAAGGAAGCGCCGGACGATCGCAGACCGTCCGGCACGCAGGGGCAGGGGGGCGGATTACTGATCGGTATCGCCGCCCGGCCGGTCCATCCGGTGCCCGCGACCATGGCGCATCGCACGGCGATCCGGCCGCTCGCTCGCGTCGAGCCGTCCGTCACGATTGGCGTCCATCCGGTCGAAACGCTGCCCGGCACGGTCGATGAATTCGGCCCGCGTGAGCACGCCGTCACCGCCGCCGCGCTTGCCGCGCATCATCTGGCCCTTCCTGCCGTCCGCCATGCCGGCACGCTCGGGCGGGAGCGTCTTGCCGCGTGCCGCCATCCGGGCCTCGCGACGGTCGCGCATCGCTTCGCGTGCCGCCTGACGTTCGGCCGCGGTCACGATGCCGTCGCCGTCGGCGTCCAACCGGGCGAACTGGGTCTCGGCCTGCGCGACGACTTCGGCGCGGGTGAGGACACCGTCGCGATCGGTGTCAGCCTGCATCATCGGCCCGCCGCGCATCCGGCCTGCGCGCTGCGGGCCGGGACCGCGCGGGCGAGATTCGGGCGCCGCCTGCGTCTGGCCGGCGATGGTCGTCTGCAGCGCGGCGCGGTTGGCGGCGCTGGTGGCGGCGGCGTCGGCGCGGTCGGCGGGGGCGGACTGTGCGCCGCATGCCGTGGCGGCAAAGCTGCTGGCAGTCAGCGCCAGCGTGAGCAGGGTCTTGCGCATCGCGTATCTCCGGTCGGACGGGGCTGATCCCCATCGAATGTCCCGGTTATGACGATCGGCTGTCGCGACGCTTTGTCAGGTGACGGATAAACTGTCGCAATCTGTATCGTGCACGTCACATTCGCGCGCGGCCGACCTGACGTGGCCGTCAGGCGAAGATCGCGACGCTCTGCATCTGTTCGGCGATCGGCAGGCCTTGCGCGTTCCAGATCGCCATCGTCTGGCTCGAACTGCCGTCGCGGACATAGTCGGTCGTCGCGCGCAGCAGCCACCAGCCATCCTGCGTCACCGGTTGCGGGCCGAGAATGTTGAGCAGCCAGGTCATCGAACTGAGCGGTGCCGGCCCGCCGAGCAGCTTGAGCGCGGAGGGAGGCAGGCAGTCGGCGACCGCGATCAGCTCGACCATCGGATCGAGCCCGTCGCGATCCGCCAGCCGGACCCAGCGCAGCCATTCGGCGGGGCCGACGCTGTCGTCGCGGCGGTCGAGCAGATCGAAATTGCGCGAGAAGGCGACCGCGCTGTGGCCGCGATAGGTCGCGGTGTCGGCGTCGGGTACCGCGAAGGCGGGCGCGGTGCCGGTGTGGTGGTCGACGCGCGAGGCGATCGGCCCCATGAAGACGAAGGTCGCGCGCAGCCCGAGCCCCGCCGCGCTTTCGACGTCCGCCTGGACGAACGCGGCATTGCGGCCGCGCCGCAACCGCGTCGCGCGGATCGTTATGTCGCCCGAGAGCGGGCCGATGAACGCGACCTGCGCCGAGCGGAGCGGTGGCAGGTCGGTGTCCGACATTTGCGCGGCATGCAGCGCGAGCGCGGCCGAGAACCCGCCATAGGCGGTGCGCCCCTGCAGCCAATTGTCCGGCACGGTCCCGCGCCAGCCGCCCTCGATCGGCTGCAGCGCCTCGATCGCCTGTCGCAGACTGGTCATGCCGCCGTCCCCGTCAGGGAATCGCGCAGTTCGCGTTTGAGCACCTTGCCGATCGCGCTGCGGGGGAGTTCGCTGGTCGAATGGATGCCCGACAGGCGCTGGGTCTTGCCGAGCTGCGCGTTGGTCCACGCCATGATATCCGCCGGGTTAGCCTCGGGCGAGCGCGGGACGATGACCGCGACCGGAGTCTCGCCCCATGCCTCGGACGGCATGCCGATGACCGCGCAATCGGCGACGTCGGGATGTGTGGCAAGCACCGCCTCGAGATCGGACGGGTAGATGTTGAACCCGCCCGAGATGATCAGGTCCTTCTTGCGGTCCATCAGGATAAGAAAGCCGTCCTCGTCGAACCGCCCGACATCGCCGTGGCGGATATAGCGGTTGCCCTCGGCATCATACCATTCGGCGTCGCGCGTCGCAGCGCTGCGGCCGTGATAGCCGTTCATCATCGCAGGCGAGCGGCCGACAACCTCGCCCATTTCGCCCGGCGGCACCTCGACACCTTCATCGTCGATCAGCCGGATCTCGTGCCCCGGCATCGGCTGACCCACGCTGTGCAGCTTGGTCGGATGCGCGGTCGCGTTGAGCGCGCAGCTCGCTCCGCCTTCGGTCATGCCGTAGAACTCGACGAGCAGCCCTGGCCAGCGTGCGACGACGTCGGCCTTCAGCGCGGCGGAGAAGGGCGCGCTTGTGCTCGTCTTGAAGCGGAAGGCGGACAGGTCGAACGCGTCGAAATCGGGGAGCGCCATGATCCGCTGATACTGGACCGGGACGAGCATCGTGTGCGTTACGCGGTAGCGCTCTGCGAGCGTCAGATAGCCGGGCGCATCGAACTTGCCCATCAGCACGACGCTGCCGCCCCAGCCGAGCGTCGGCAGGACGCTGACCAGCGTGGTGTTCGAATAAAGCGGCGTCGCGATCATCGTGATGGCGGTGTCGAACCCCGCGGCGCTGTTGCGGGCGATATGCGCCCAGCGCATCGCATGGCTCTGGACGATCCCCTTGGGCGTGCCGGTCGTGCCCGACGAGTAGATGATGTTGAACGCATCGCCAGGCGCGATCGCCACGGGCGTGGGGCGTGCGCCATCGGGCGCGAGCCAGCGCTCCAACAGCTCGGCGTCGCCGGACGGCCCCTGGGGCGGCAGGTGGGCATCCGATATCAGCAGGGTCCGCGCGGTGATGCGTTCGTCCGCCAGAGCCTGCGCCATGGCCTCGTCGAGAACGACGATCGGCGCGCCGCTGTCCGCGATCATCGCCGCGATCGCCGCGGGGGTTGCCGACGGCGCGATTGGCGTCGCGACACAGCCGGCCCGTACCGCGCCAAGGAAAACAGAAAGATAGCTGGTCGACGGCGCGGCGACGATCGCGATCGCCTGTCCCGCGGCGATGCCGTCTCGTTGCAGCGCCGCCGCGACGCGGTCCATCGTCCGATCGAGCCTCGCATAGTCGATATTGCCCTGCGAATCCGCGATGGCGGTCGATGATCCGCGTTCTTGGGCATGGGCGCGGATGAGATCCGGCAGAGTCGCGAAGCCGGTAGCGAGCAAATCGGAGGCGATCGTCATATCCGCGTGGCTAGGCGAAGTGTGCGGCGAATGCCATACGCGATATTCGAAAAGACGACTCGCGAAAGGATCAGCCGATGTTGTTCTACGACAGTGCCTCGCCGGCGCCCAACCCGCGCCGCGTTCGGATCTTCCTCGCCGAAAAGCAGGTGCGCATCCCGATGGTGCAGGTGTCGATACCCAAGGCGGAGCACAAGGCGGCGCCGTTCCTCGCGGTGAATCCCTATGGCCAGACGCCTGCGCTGGCGTTCGACGATGGTCGCGTGCTGACCGAAAGCGTCGCGATCTGTCGATATTTCGAGGCGCTGCATCCGGAGCCCCCGCTGTTCGGGCACGGCGCGCACAATATCGCCGAGGTGGACATGTGGACGCGGCGGGTCGAATTGCGGCTGATGACGCCGCTGTCGCTGGTGTGGCAGCATACGCATCCCTGGACGGCGCGGATCGTGAAGCCGCAATATACCGAATTTGGCGAAACCCAGCGGCCGCGTGTCCGGGCGGCCATGGCCGAGTTCGACGCTGCGCTGGCGCACACCGAATGGCTCGACGGGGTGCGCTATACCATTGCCGACATCGTTCTGCTGACGACGATCGATTTCGCCGCGTTCGTCGGCATTCCCATCCCGGACGAGCTGGGGCATCTCAGGGCCTGGCACGATCGTGCGTCAGGCCGCCCCAGCGCGCAGGCCTAGCGCCGCTGGCGTCCCAGGTCCTAGCCCCAAGCCAAGGCGCCAGGCGCGTGCCCCGGACCGGCCGGACGTGGTCGGAGGGCTCTCAGGCCGGCATCCCCGACTTTAGTCCGCCATCCGCGACGGCGCCCGAACTTCCCTTTGCATCCCCCGGCGAATCATGCCAATAGCTGCCCATACCTGATGTTCAGTTTCGGAAAGAGACGGACTTAGGGTGGCTGTGCCTCGAAGCACTCGCGCAGTGCTCGGCATCATCAGGCAGGCAGTCCAACAGGTCGCCGCCTCGACGAGTTTGGAGAGGGGATAAGGCGGAAGGACGGCGAGGCCGTACCTTCCGCCGTCCTTCCTGAAACCCCAGCATCAGCGAGCATTGTGCGACCTGACCTGACGTCGCGTGCGCTGGCCCGTTTTGCGTCATCATCTGGCGTGATCTGATTGCGGCGCTTGAAGGCCGGCGGCGGCTGGTTTCCTTAGGGTCGGACCGCTGCAGCAAAGGCCCTCTCCCCGGGGTCATTATCGCAAGATCGAAAAATGGTTCTGGCCGATCCGGAACTGGCGAAAGCCGTCTACATGACAGTATTGGCAGGGATTAGTAGCAATATGCTACGATTTTCTTGCTTGACGCGTAAGGCGTAGAAGAATCTATTCGATGATGCGGTACGGGCCAAAGTGCTTCGGCCGAACAGGGGAGAGTGATGTGGCCAAGCAGCGCTATTTCGTCGCGTCCGCGTTTTTCGTACTTGCATGGGCCCTTGCCGTTCCGGCGGCAGCGCAGATCGGGGGTGATCCACAACCATTGGGAACGACGGGAGCGGGGCAGGTCACAGCGACCCCCGCGCAGTCTGCCGCCGCCCAGTCCGAGAATGCCGACATCATCGTCACCGGCTCGCTGATCCGCGGGTCGTCCGAGGATGCCGCCGCACCCGTCGACGTGATTTCGGGCGACGAACTCGCGAAGCAGGGCGCGCCGACCGCGGTCGAACTGCTCAAGAACCTGCCGACCTCGAACGGCGTGACCGGCGACGCGAACCAGTTCGACAGCCGCAGTCAGGGCAATGAGGGTGTCGCGTCGGTTAATCTGCGCGGGCTGGGGCCGCAACGCACGCTCGTGCTGCTCAACGGCAAGCGGCTGGTCCCGGTCGGGGGCGGTATTCCGATCGTCGACATCAACCTGATCCCCTCGGCCGCGATCGGCCGTGTCGAGGTGCTCAAGGACGGCGCCGCCGCGACCTATGGCTCGGACGCGATCGCGGGCGTGGTCAATTTCATCACGCGTACCGACCAGCAGGGTTTCCTGGTGTCGGGCGACTACCGCTATATCGACGGGTCGAAGGGCGATTACGGCACGGCCATGAGCTATGGCCACAGCGGCAACGGCGTGCGGATGCTGGCGTCGTTCGGCTATCAGCATCGGTCGGAGCTCCGAACGACCGATCGGGACTTCACGATCCAGCCCTATGCCAATAACCCGCAAGGCGGCTGGACCGGCGGCGGCAATCCCGGCAACCTCGATTTCAACGCGACCGTCCCCTTTCTCGACCCGGTCAGCGGGCGTCTGTTCACCGGCTATGGCGCGAACGGCGTGTCGAACGGGGTGAATTTCGTTCGCGATCTGGGGTGTGAATCGCTCGGCGGATTCCGCAGCGTCGCGGGCTCGACGACACCGACGCCGACCGCGGTCGGGACGATCGCGGTGCCGACCGATCGATGCTTCAACAATTACGGTCAGTTCGGCAATCTCGTCGAGCCGGAGGACCGGTATCAGGCCTATGCCGAGGTCGCGATCGACCTCACCAGTTCGCTGCAGTTCACCGCGACCGCGCTTTATGGAGCGACCTCGACCCGGATCACGACGTCGCCGACCTATCTGCCGACGTTGCCGCCATCGGCGAATGCGGCGGGCGGCGGTGCGGGCTTCTTCCAGGTGCCGACCTATGCACCGGCACTGCGCGACTATTGCCAGGTCTATGGTGCGGCGGCGGGCTGCCTGACCGCGAACGGCACGCCGCTCGCACCCGCGCTCGCCTTCCCCGTGCTCTTCCGTCCGGCACTGCTCGGTGGCAATCCGGTCATGCGGGGCGGGGACAATGACCGCGGATCGGCATTCTCCAAGCGCCAGTCCGAGGAAATGCGCTTCACCGCGGACCTGTCGTGGGAGGTCACCGATCGGATCAACCTGACCGCGAGCGGGACCTATTCGCAATATGTCCGCGAGAATGAGGGGACCGACACGTTCGGTGACCTGCTGCAGAACGCGATCGCGGGCTTTGGTGGCCCCAATTGCGCCTATGCGACCACCGCGTCGCGCGCCGGGCTGACCGCCGCGCAGGTCGCTTCGCTTGCCGGAACGAATGGCTGCACCTTCTTCAACCCGTTCTCGACCGCGGTGGCGGCCAATCCGGTCACGGGTCAGGTGAACCCCAATTATGCCGGGTCGCGCGGCACCAACGGGCTCAGCACCGCGCCCGGTGCGGGGCTGGTCAACGACATTGCGACGGTCGACAATTTCTTCCGCACGACGCGCACCGTCTACAACACGCAATTGTTCGTCGGCGACCTCGTGCTCGGTGGGCGGACCGGGCTGCGACTGCCCGGTGGCGATGTCGGTTTTGCGATCGGCGGCCAGTATCGGCGCAATTACTATGCCGTGAACTATAATGCCGACAGCAATCTGGCGGTGAATCCCTGCCCGGGGACCCCGCTCAATCCGCGTGCGACCTGTACGCCGCAGACGGGTGCGCTGGGCTTCCTCGGCACCAACCGGAACGCGTCCTCGGTGGGCGACGTGAAGGCGCTGTTCGCCGAGTTGCAATTGCCGATCCTCGAGGCGATCAACGCCCAGCTGTCCGCGCGGTATGAGGATTATGGCGGCAATGTCGGGTCGACCTTCAATCCGCAGGGACGGTTGCGCATCCAGGTGGCGCCGTGGCTGGCGCTGCGCGGCGGGGCCGGAACGACGTTTCGTGGACCGCCCGCGCAGCAGCTCGAAGGCAATCTGACCGCGCTGCAGATCATCGGCACCTCGTTCCGCGCGGTCGACATCAACGGCAATCCGGACCTTGAGCCTGAAAAGGCGACGACCTATAGCGGGGGCGTGATCCTCGACGCGGGCGGGTTCAACGCGAGCGTCGATTATTTCCGGTACGACCTGAAGGGGCCGATCGAGCAGGAGCCGACACAGGGCATCGTCAACGCATTGTTCGGTGCGAGCGGCGCGGCGAATTGCGGCAATGCCGCCTTTGCCGCGCTCCAG
This sequence comes from Sphingomonas sp. PvP018, assembly GCF_017876865.1. Lineage (NCBI taxonomy): Bacteria > Pseudomonadati > Pseudomonadota > Alphaproteobacteria > Sphingomonadales > Sphingomonadaceae > Sphingomonas > Sphingomonas sp. PvP018. The sequence continues at coordinate 3,578,844 of NZ_JAGIOU010000001.1, forward strand.
CAGCGCTTCACCTTCACCGGTGCGGGCTGCGGTGTCGGCAATGTCCAGCGGTTGCGCACCGTCTATGTCAACAGCGCCAATGTCACGACTTCCGGTCTCGACGTCCAGGCGAGCTTCCGAGGCGAGCTCGGGCTGGCGACCGTCACCGTTGGTGCGACCGGCACCTATGTCATCGACTACAAGACCAAGGACGTGACGGTCGAGGGGATCGTCGTGCAGCCCGCATTCGACGGTGTCGGCCTGCTCAACTACCAGACGACCGCCTATCCGGTGCCCGAGATCAAGGGCAACTGGTATGTGCAGGGTGATTACGACGTCGCCAGCCTGCGCGTGCAGTTCAACTATATCGATGGCTATACCGATCAGCGCGGCGCGGCGATCTTCGGGCCGAACTTCGGTGCACTGGCCGGCGGATCGGTGACGGGCGGCAAGGAGATCGGCGCGTTCAAGACGATGGATGCCACGTTGAGGATCGCGCTGCCGACAGGATCGACGGTGTCGCTGTCCGCGCTCAACATCTTCGACCGCGCGCCGCCCTTCGCGCGGCTGGATCAGAATTACGATCCGTTCACCGCCTCGCCGCTCGGGTTCACCGCAAAACTCGGTTTGTCGCAAAAATTCTGATTGCTCTCGGCGCTGGCCTTGCTTTCAACGATTGGGTACGGTCCCAACAGGGTCGCAAGGCCAGCAACGATACGAGAGGATGACCATGGCGACAGCGTTGAAGACGCATTCCGACATCGCCGATTCCCTGGCCATGAAGCGCCGCGGCCTGACGCTCACCCTGCTCACGCTCACCTATTTCTTCAGCTATATGGATCGGCAGATCCTCGCGATCCTGCTCGAACGCATCAAGGCGGACCTCGTGCTGACCGACACGCAGCTCGGGCTGCTTTCGGGACTGGTGTTCGCGATCTTCTACGCCACGCTCGGCATCCCGGTCGCGCGACTGGCCGATCGGACGAGCCGCCGCAACATCATCGCGGTGAGCCTGACGATCTGGAGCGCGATGACCGCGATGTGCGGTCTGGCGCAAAACTTCACCCAACTCATGCTGTTCCGCATCGGCGTCGGGATCGGCGAGGCCGGATCCAGCCCGCCCAGCCATTCGATCATCGCCGATCTCTATCCCCCCGAAAAGCGCGCGGGTGCGATGGCGGTCTATTCGCTCGGCGTGGTGCTGGGGGCGGGGTTCGGGACGCTGATCGGTGGCGTCGTCGCACACAGCTATGGCTGGCGGGTGGCGATGATGACCGTCGGGCTGCCCGGTATCGCGCTGGCGGTGCTCGTCCGGCTGTTCATGGTCGAACCGCGTCGCGGCCTGTCCGACGCCGGCCCGGTCGCCGCGCCGGCGCCGATGCCGAGCGTCGCGCAGGGCTTTGCCTCGATGTGGGCGAGCGCGCCCGCGCGGCACCTTGTCGTCGGCGTGACCCTGACCTCGATGATCGGGTACGCGCTGACGGGGTGGGGGCCGAGCTTCATGCAGCGATCGCTGGGCATCTCGATGCTCGACGTGTCGCGCTACATCGCGCTGCCGGGGGCGCTGTTCGGGGCAATCTCGGCGCTCGCCGGCGGCAAGATCGCCGACGTCCTGGCCAAGCGCCACGGCCTTCACGTGCAGAGCTGGGTCGTGCTCGTCATGAAGGGGCTGTCACTGCCCTTCGCGCTGGCCTTCTACCTGATCGACGTGCCCGCAATCGCGATCGGCAGCTATTTCGTCTATCTGATCTTCGCCAATTCGTACCTGGGGCCGAGCTTCGCGCTCATCCAGCATCTCGCGCCGCTGAAGACCCGTGCGATGTGGGCGGCGATCACGTTGCTGGTCATCAACCTCGTCGGCCTCGGCCTTGGTCCGACGATGGTCGGGTGGCTGAGCGACCTCTTGAAGCCGACCTTTGGCGAGGAATCACTACGCTATGCGCTGGTCATCATCGTGATGATGACGCCCTGGGCGCTCTATCATTATTGGCGTGCGGGCGTGCTGCTCAAGCGCGCCGAGGATCAGGCGGCGCTCGCGGCGGCCTGAGACGTCGGGGGCGGGGAGCGGCGCGGCAGTCAGCCTGTGCCGGTCCCCGCCGATCCTCTGCCGATCAATCGTCGAACAGGCCGTACATCAGCGTCGAGGCATACATCGCCACAGCCCGCTCGCGCGGCATGGTCGACGCCCATTTGCGCATGTCGAAGGCGGCATTCTGGACCGCCATCAGCGCCTGTGCGGCGATCAGCGCATCGACCGCGCGGATCGAGCCTTCGCCGATCCCGTCCATCATCATCCCCGCATAGCGCCGCGCGATCCCGTTCGACCGCTCGACCATCGCGTCGCGGACGCTCGGCGGCAGGCCGCTGAGCGCGGTCGTGCGGAGCAGCGGACCGCGCTCGGCGAACTGGACGTCGAGCAAAGTCGCGACGGTGCTCGACAGCTTGTGCCAATAGCTACCGCCCTCGGCCTCACCGCGGCCCTGCGCATCGGCGATCGTATCGAAGCTGCGGCGATAGCAGGCGATGACCAGATCGTCCTTGGCATCGAGATGGTGGTAGAAGCTGCCCTTGGTGACGTTCAGTTCGGACGCGATCTTCTGCACCGACGCGCCGCGATAGCCGAGTTCGTTGATAAGCCGCGTCGCCGCCAGCAGGAACGCCTCGCGCCCCGGCTCGGCATCGTCATGGCTGAGATCGAGCAGCGTCGGCGCCCAGCGCGCGCCCGGCCCGGCGATGCCGTGCGCGAACACGTCCATCAACCGCGCCTCGACACGGGCATATTGGTCCGGCTCGTACCGCGTCAGCCAGATCGGCAACCAGAAGGTATTTTCGAGCAGGACGTGCGCGCGCGCGCTCTGAATGTCGGTCTGTGCGCGGCCGGTCGACGGGCCCCAGAGGAGGCGGGTGCGGCGGAAAACCTCGCGCCAGCCGTTCATCAGCCGGCTGCGGATCGGATCTTCGGTGGCGCGCAGATCGGACAGGACCGCGAACGCCTTTTCCTCGCCGCGGTGGATCCGGCCGAGCCGCGCCATGTTGAGCGCAAGATAGCGGGCGACGCGCGCCTGCGGGGTCGCCTCGACCATCGCCTCGTCGAGCATCCGCAGCAGATAATCGAGCGTGTTCTCGAACGCGGCGGCGGCAAGGTCTTCCTTGCGCTTGAAGTAATAGGTAACGCTCGTCGTGTTGAGCCCGACCCGCCGCGCAACGTCCGCGAAGGTCATGCCCTTGGCGCTTTGCTCGTTGATCGCCTCTGCGGCTGCGGCGAGGATGGCGTCACGCTTGGCACGGAAGCGCTTCGTGCCCTGTTCGCCGTCTTCGATCGCCTCTGCCGGAACCTTCATCAAAATACCCTAACAGCTTCGATTTGAAGTTACAGTGCTTTTTAGGCGCTTTCGTGGCCGAGCGGAAAACCGGCTTTCGGCGCGCTCCGGGATGCTTTACCGAATACGCGGTATGGTCTAATCGACCGCCAGACCGTGGACCGATGGAGAGCCCGCATGGATTTCAGCTTCAGCGACCGAGAGACCTATTTCCGAGATCGCGTGCGCGACTTCATCGATCAGAATATCCGCCCGCGTCAGGCCGATTACGACGCGCAGGCCCACCATGGCGAGCGTTGGAAGGTGATTCCGGTGATCGAGGAGATGAAGGAAAAGGCCAAAGCCGCAGGGCTGTGGAATTTCTTCATGCCCCCCCATTCCGGGCAGACTCACGTCGATGACAGCTTCGTGTTCGAGGGGACGCAGCTGACCAATCTTGAATATGCGTTATGCGCCGAGGAGATGGGCAAGGTCAGCTGGGCGAGCGAATGTTTCAACTGCTCGGCGCCCGATACAGGCAATATGGAGGTATTCCATCGCTATGGAACCCGCGAGCAGAAGGAGGCGTGGCTCGGCCCGCTGATGCGCGGCGAGGTCAGGTCCGCCTTTTTGATGACCGAGCCTGCGGTGGCGTCGTCGGATGCGACCAATATCGAGACGTCGATGGTCCGCGACGGCGATCACTACGTGATCAACGGGACGAAATGGTGGTCGTCGGGGGTCGGCGATCCGCGCTGCAAGATCGCGATCGTCATGGGCAAGACGAGCTTCGAGGGATCGCGGCATCAGCAGCAGAGCCAGATCCTGGTGCCGATGGACACGCCCGGCGTGACGATCAAGCGGATGCTGTCCGTCTATGGCTATGACCACGCGCCGCACGGGCATGGCGAGGTCGTGCTCGAGAATGTCCGCGTGCCGGTCGAGAACGTGCTGCTGGGCGAAGGGCGCGGGTTCGAGATCGCGCAGGGGCGGCTCGGGCCGGGCCGTATCCACCATTGCATGCGGACGATCGGCGTCGCGGAGACCGCGATCGAGGCGATGGCGAAGCGGCTGCTGAGCCGTGTCGCGTTCGGCAAGCGGATCGCCGACTTCTCGGTCTGGGAGGAGCGGATCGCGACCGCGCGGATTGATATCGAGATGACGCGGCTGCTCTGCCTCAAGGCCGCGGACATGATGGACAAGGCGGGCAACAAATCCGCACAGATCGAGATCTCGATGATCAAGGTCGCCGCGCCGAACATGGCGCTGAGGATCCTCGACGATGCGATCCAGGCGCATGGTGGTGGTGGCGTGTCGGACGACTTCCGGCTCGCGCACGACTGGGCGGCAATGCGGACGCTGCGCTTCGCCGATGGTCCCGACGAGGTCCACAACCGGTCGATCGCACGCAACGAGTTCGGCAAATACGGTGATTTTCGCAAAGGCGGCGTGTCGAGCGGGGATGTCGGCGTGAGCCGCTGACCCTGTCCCGTTCGTCCTGAGCGCAGTCGAAGGACATGCCCCGAACGAGCCAGTCCTTCGACTTCGCTCAGGACGAACGGCATTTTTGATTGCGCGCCCGCCAAATCTGGAGCCAGACCACCCATGAAAGCCGCAGTCCTTTTCGAAGCGAATACGCCGCTCAGCATCGAGGACGTCACCGTCTCGAAGCCGGGTCCGCGCGAGGTGTTGATCCGTACCGTCGCGGTCGGGGTATGTCGCTCCGACCTGCACTTCGTCGACGGCGCCTATCCGCATGCGATGCCGACCATTCCGGGGCACGAGGCGTGCGGCGTCGTCGAGGCGGTCGGTGACGAGGTCGCCATGGTCAAGGTGGGCGACCATGTCGTCACCTGCCTGTCGGCGTTTTGCGGCCACTGTGAGTTCTGCGTGACTGGCCGCATGGCGCTCTGCGTCGACAGCTCGGTGCGGCGTCCGAAGGGCGCGCCGCCGCGGCTGATGCTGGGTGACCGGCCGATCGCGCAGATGCTGAACCTGAGTGCCTATGCCGAGATGATGCTGGTGCACGAACATGCCTGTGTCGCGATCGACCGCGACATGCCGATGGACCGTGCGGCGCTGCTCGGCTGCGCGATCACGACCGGGGCGGGCGCGGTGTTCAACACGACCGACGTGACGCCGGGCGAGACGGTGTGCGTGGTCGGGTGCGGCGGGATCGGGCTGGCGGCGGTGAACGCTGCGAAGATCGCGGGTGCGGGAAAGATCATCGCGCTCGATCCGGTGCCCGAGAAGCGCGCGATGGCGGAGAAGCTGGGGGCCACGCACAGCTTCGACGCGCTGTCCGAGACTGCCGCGGACGAGGTCGTCGCGCTGACCAGGGGCGGCGTCCATCATGCGATCGAGGCGGTCGGCCGGACGCAGTCGGCGGCGACCGCGGTCAAGGTGCTGCGGCGCGGTGGGACAGCGACGATCCTGGGGATGATGCCGCTGGGCGAGAAAGTCGGGCTGTCGGCGATGGACCTGTTGTCGGGCAAGCGGCTCCAGGGTGGGTTCATGGGGTCGAACCGGTTCCCGGTCGACATCCCGCGGCTCGTCGACTTCTACATGCGCGGGCTGCTCGATCTCGACACGATCATCGCGGACCGCATGCCGCTCGAACGGATCAACGACGCGTTCGACGAATTGCGCCGCGGCGACACGACGCGCAGCGTGATTACCTTTTCATGAGCGGCGACGCAGCCAGCACGATGGTCGGTACGATCCCGGTCGGCGAGCGGGACCGGCTCGATCTCGACCGTCTGACGGCATGGATGACGGAGTCGGTCGAAGGCTTTGCCGGGCCACTGCGCTACGCCAAGTTCGCCGGCGGCCAGTCGAATCCGACCTATCGGCTCGACACGCCGGCGCGCGCCTATGTCCTGCGCCGCAAGCCGTTCGGGCCGATCCTGCCCTCGGCGCATGCGGTCGAGCGCGAATATGCGGTGATCGCCGGGCTTCATCCGACGGGCTTTCCGGTGCCCCGGCCGTACGGGCTGTGCGAGGATCCCGACGTCATCGGCGCGCCATTCTATGTGATGGAGATGGTCGAAGGGCGGACGATCTGGGACGGCGCGATGCCGGGTGCGACGCCCGCCGAGCGCCGCGCGCATTATGACGGGATGATCGACGCGCTCGCCGCGCTCCACAACACCGATTACGCGGCGGCGGGGCTCGCATCCTATGGCAAGCCCGGCAATTATTTCGAGCGGCAGGTGGGGCGCTGGACCAAGCAATATCGCGCGGCGGAGACCGAGCGGATGGAGTCGGTCGAGCGGCTGATCGACTGGTTGCCGCGCACCTTGCCCGACCAGACGCGGACGTCGATCGTCCACGGTGACTATCGCATCGACAACATGATCTTCGCCAATGCAACGGACGGCGCGGGCGCGAAGGTGATCGCGGTGCTCGACTGGGAATTGTCGACGCTCGGCGATCCGCTCGCCGACTTTTCCTACATGCTGATGAGCTGGGTGACCGAGCCCGAAGGCCGGTCGGGGGTGCTCGGCCTGACCGGTCCGGAGACCGGGATTCCGACGATCGAGCAGGTCGTCGCGCGCTATTGCGCCGCGACCGGGCGAGACGGCGTGCCGGATCTGAACTGGTATTTCGCCTATAACCTCTTCCGTCTCACTGGGATCGTCCAGGGAATCAAGAAGCGGATCATCGACGGCACCGCGTCGAGCGCGCAGGCCGAAGCGACGGTCGCCAAGGTGCACGCGCTGGCAGATGCGGCGTGGGGGTTTGCGGTGAAGGCGGGCGCGTGACGCATGTCCCGCAGGCGGAAGGGGAGAGGCAGGGCATGACGCAATTCGACCTGACCGGAAAGGTCGCGATCATCACCGGATCGTCGCGCGGGATCGGCAGGGCGAGCGCTTTCGAGCTGGCGGCACATGGCGCGAGGGTGGTGATCTCCAGCCGGAAACAGGAGGCGTGCGATGCCGTCGCGGCGGAGATCAACGCGCGCTACGGCGAGGACCGCGCGATCGCGGTCGCGGCGAACATCGCCGACAAGGCGGCGCTCCAGCATCTCGTCGACACGACTCGCAGCGCGTTCGGCCGCATCGACGTGCTGGTCTGCAACGCCGCCTCCAACCCCTATTACGGGCCCCAGGCGGGGATCGGCGACGACCAGTTCCGCAAGATCCTCGACAACAACATCGTGTCCAACCACTGGCTGGTCCAGATGGTCGCCCCCGGCATGACGGAGCAGCGCGACGGCAGCATCATCATCATCTCCTCGATCGGCGGGCTTCGCGGATCGCCGGTCATTGGCGCCTATTGCATCAGCAAGGCCGCCGACATGCAGTTGGCACGCAATCTCGCGGTCGAGTTCGGCCCGTCGGGTGTCCGCGTGAACTGCATCGCCCCCGGACTGATCCGCACCGACTTCGCGCGCGTGCTGTGGGAGGATCCCGAGCGGATCGCGGCGGCGAATACCCGCGTGCCGCTGCGACGCATCGGTGAACCTGAGGAAATCGCGGGCGCGGTGGTGTTTCTCGCTGCATCCGCGAGCCGTTTCATGACCGGGCAGACGCTGGTCATCGACGGCGGCGTCACGATCTAAAGGGGAGGGCATCATGCGGTTCGAGAACAGGTCGATCATCGTCACCGGCGCAGGATCCGGCATCGGCCGCGCGGCGGCATTGCTGTTCGCGGCGGAGGGCGGGCGTGTCGTCGTCGCGGACCGTACCGAGGGTGCGGACGAGACCGCGCATCTGATCAGCCAGGCCGGCGGCATCGCCACCCCGATCCGCGTCGACGCGGGGGAGGAGGAGGATGTGATCCGCATGGTCGCGCTCGCCTGTGATACCTATGGCGGGCTCGACGTGCTGTTCGCCAATGCCGGAATTTCGGGCGGCATGGCCAATCTCTTCGACACCGACGTCGCGCTGATCACCGAGGTGCTGCGGGTCAATCTGATCGGTCCGTTCCTCGCCATCAAGCACGCGGCACCACGGATCGTCGCGCACGCGGCCGAGACGGGCAGGGGCGGCGCGATCGTTCTGACCGCGAGTGTCGCCGGGTTACGGTCGGGCGCAGGGTCGCCGGCCTATTCCGCGTCCAAGGCGGGAGTGATCAACCTCGCGGCGGTGTCAGCGCAGCAGCTGTCGGGTGCGAACGTCCGGGTCAATGCGATCTGCCCCGGGCTGACCGAGACGGGGATGACCAAGCCGGTGTTCGATTACGCGCGCGAGGCCAACAAGATGGACCGCGTCGGCCGCCTCAACCCGCTCCACCGCGGCGCGCAGCCCGAGGAGCTTGCCCGGGTCGCGGTGTTCCTCGCCTCCGATGACGCAAGCTACGTCAATGGTCAGGCGATCGTGGTCGATGGCGGATTGTCGTCGAGCCATCCCGTGACGCGACAGGATTACGGCAAGACCGCAGCCTGAGGCGGTCCGCTCAGGCGGCTGAGAGATGGAGGTCGGCGAAACCGGTGAAATAGCCGCGTAGCGTCGGGTCCTCGATCGGTGCGATCAGCGCCGCGATCGTGGCGGCCGGCGACGCCGCGCCACCACCAGGCGCGGCGCCGCTGGCAAATCCCATCGACCAGCTGCCGAAGCTGCGCTCGGTGATCGTCTGTTTCGCGAGCTGCACCATCGCGAAATGCCGGTCGTCGCGCTGGATGCGATCGAAGGTGCGCGACACGGCGAGATCATCGCCTTCGAGCACCTGGAGAAACCTGTTGCCGCCAGCGATGAGCAGACCGGTCACGCCCGCGGCGGCATTGTTGCGACGCGAGACCCGCAGGATCTCGTCGATGACTGGCTGTGTCACACGGCTACGCGACGTGCTGATATAGAGAAGGCGCTGCATGCCGATGATCCCGGAGAATGATCGCGCGGGACTAACGGGAGTTTACGAAGACCGGGTTAACCCGCGTAAACCAAGGCTATTTTCGCATCCGGATCAGCCCCTCCTGCGCGACGCTCGCGACCAGCCGTCCGTCGCGGGAGAAGATCTTGCCGCGGTTAAAACCGCGCGCATGGCCCGACCAGGGGGCATCGCAGGCATAGAGCAGCCAGTCGTCCGCGCGGAAATCCTCGTGCAGCCATAGCGAATGATCGAGGCTGGCGGTCTGCAGACCCGGCGTGATCCAGTTGATCGCGTGCGGCAGCAGCGCGGTTCCCAGCAACGCCATGTCCGAGGCATAGGACAGGACCGCGCGGTGCATCGCCGGGTCATCGCCGATCGGCGCGACGATGCGAAACCAGTTGGCATGGTTCGGTGCCTGCGTGGGCGGATCGATCCAACTGCGCGGGTTGACCGGGCGGACCTCGATCGGGCGCCAGCGCAGCATGTGTGCACGAAACTTCTCGGGAATGCCGTCGATATTCTCCAGCCGCAGGTCACGATCGGAGCGCAGCTCCTCGGGCGGCGCGACGTCGGGCATCGCGTCTTGATGGTGGAGCCCGTCCTCGGGGGTCTGGAACGACGCCGCCATGTTGAGGATCGGCTGGCCCTTCTGCATCGCGATGACCCGGCGCGTGGCAAAGCTGCGGCCCTCGAAATCGCGGACGACGCGGTAGACGATCGGGTAGTCCTCGTTGCCCGGCCGCATGAAATAGGCGTGGAGCGAATGCGCCGCCTTGGGCGCCTCGGTCGAGCGCTGCGCGGCCTGGAGCGCCTGCGCGATCACCTGGCCGCCGAATACGCGGCCGACACCGCCGGGCTGGCGCTTGCCGACATAGAGGTCGGTGTCGACCTCGTCGATCTCGAGCAGGTCGACGAGGCCCTGGGCGAGCGCTTGGGGTGTTACTTCGGCAGTTTCGTCAGGCATTTGACCTCCTTGGTCTCCCGCAACGGCGGGAGCCCAGTCTGGGCCCCCGCCTTCGCGGGGGTACAAGTTCGGGTCAATAGCCCGCGGCGATGGCCAGCCTGTCGGCATGGAAGTTAGCGTCGCCGAACAGTTCGGCCAGCACGCGCGCGCGCTTCATGTAGAAACCGATGTCATATTCGTCGGTCATGCCGATGCCACCGTGCATCTGCACGCTTTCCTGCACGCTGAGCGTCGTGGCGAGCGCGGTCATCGCCTTGGCGACCGAAACGGCCTCGTCGGCCTTGTCGTGGCCCAGATCGAGCAGCTGCTGGGCCTTCAGGACCGCGGCGCGCGCGACCTCCATCTCCGAATAGAGATGCGCCGCGCGGTGCTGGAGCGCCTGGAAGCTGCCGATCAGCGTGCCGAACTGTTTGCGCTGCTTCATATAGCCGATCGTCATGTCCATCGCGCCGCCGCCGACGCCGAGCAGCTCGGCGGACGCGCCGGTGCGACCCGCGCGGAGCAGGCGGTCGAGCGGCGCGCGGCCGGCGTCGACCTCACCGATCACCGCATCGGCATCGACCTCCACCCCGTCGAAGTCGAGCCGTGCGGCGAGGCTCGCATCGGCGAGGCGTTCGGCATTCGCGCTGAGCCCGGCGGCGTCCTTCGGCACGGCGAACAGGGTGATGCCGTCGGCATCGTCCGCGCCGCCTGCGGTACGCGCGGCGACGATGATCAGGTCGGCGGTGTGGCCATGCGCGACGAAGCGCTTTGCGCCGGTCAGTTTAAAACCGTTGCCGGCGCGTTCGGCGGTCATCGCGATGCTGTCGCGGTGCTTGGCGGCCTCGTCGATCGCCAGCGCTGCTACCGTTTCGCCGGCGATGATGCCGGGGAACCAGCGCTCGGCCTGGCCGGTGCCCTTGAGCGCCTCGACCGCGGCAACGGCGGTGGTCAGGAACGGGGAGGGCGACAGGTTGCGACCGATCTGTTCGAGCACGACGCCCGCCTCGATATGGCCGAGGCCGAGTCCGCCCTGGTCATCGCCGATCAGGATGCCGGTGAAGCCCATCTCGGCGAACTGCTTCCACAGGTCGCGCGAAAAGCCCGTGGCGTCCTCCGCATCGCGCAGCGCGCGCATATGGCTGACGGGGGCGTGTTCCGCCACAAAGTCGCGGATCGTGTCCTGAAGGACGGTCTGGTCGTCGTCGAGATAGAGTGGCATTTCTGTTCCCCCGCGGAGGCGGGGGCCCAGGAGCCCCGCGCGCAGCGTTCGTGATTCTGGGCTCCCGCTTTCGCGGGAGAACGGTAGAGCTCAGGCCGGCAGTTCGAGAATCCGCTTGGCGATGATGTTGAGCTGGATCTCGCTCGTCCCGCCCTCGATCGAGTTCGCCTTGGTGCGCAGCCACGAGCGCGGGATCGCACCGCCGCGCGAGCGGTCGCTGTCCCATTCGAGCGCGTCGGAGCCGCCCGCCGCCATCATCAGTTCGTAGCGCGACTTGTTCAGCTCAGTGCCGTAATATTTCATCATGCTCGGCTGCGCGGGGTGGGCCTTGCCCGCCTTCAGTTCATCGATGAAGCGTTCGGACATCGCCCCGAACGCCTTGGCGCGCACCTCGAACAACGCGATCGACGCGCGGAGCAGCGGGTCGGCGAGGCGGCCGTCATGGCCGAGCCCGACCGTGGCGATCGCCCCGTCGATCAGCGGGTTGCCACCCGACGAGGCGAGCCCCATGCCCGAGATCATCTCGCGTTCGTGGCCGAGCAGATATTTGGCGACGTCCCAGCCCTTGTTCTCCTCGTAGACGCGGTTGACCTTGGGCACCTCGACATTGTCGAAGAAGGTCTCGCAGAACGGCGAATTGCCGCTGATCAGCAGGATCGGCTTGGTCGAGACGCCGGGGGTGGCCATGTCGAACAGCACGAAGCTGATCCCGCCCTGCTTTGACGTCTTGTCGGTGCGCACGAGGCAGAAGATCCAGTCCGCCTTGTCGGCGTAGCTGGTCCAGACCTTCTGGCCGTTGACGAGATAATGGTCGCCCTTGTCCTCGGCCGAGGTGGCGAGCCCGGCGAGATCGGAGCCCGCATTGGGTTCGGAATAGCCCTGGCACCATCGGATTTCGCCGCGCGCGATCTTGGTCAGGTGATCGAGCTTCTGCTCCTCGGTGCCATATTTGAGCAGCGCCGGCCCGAGCATCGAGATGCCGAAGCTGTTGAGCGGGTTGCGCGCCTTGATCGCCGCCATCTCCTCACGGAGGATCTTGGTCTCGGCAGGCGACAGGCCACCGCCGCCATAGGCCTTGGGCCAGTCGGGGACGGTCCATCCCTTGGCCGCCATCCGGTCGAGCCAGTCCTTCTGCGCGGGGCTCGATGGCTTGAACTGGCGGCCGCCCCAGCAGACATCGTCCTCCGAGCGGACGGGCTTGCGCATCTCGGGCGGGCAGTTTTCTGCGAGCCAGGCGCGGGTTTCGGTGCGAAAGGTGTCGAGGTCGGTCATCGCGTCTTCCTTTCTCCCTTTCCCCTGCGGGGAGAGGGTGGGGTGAGGGGCTGCCAGGGGCGGAGCACGGCTTGGCTGCCCCTCACCCCGGCCCTCTCCTGCGAGGGGAGAGGGCGTAGAATTTACTTTATCTTTCCACCGCTCGCGGCGGCGTCCTTCAGCGACTTGGCAACCGGGAAGCCGTATTTCTCGAGCCCGGCGACGACCTTTGGCAAGCCTTCCGACTGCGCCCAGAACATCGGCCCGCCGCGATAGACCGGCCAGCCGTAACCGTAGATCCACACCACATCGACGTCGGACGCCCGCTGCGCCTTGCCCTCTTCGAGGATCAGCGCGCCTTCGTTGACCATCGTGTAGAGCGTGCGCGCGACGATCTCCTCGTCGCTGATCTCGCGCGGGGTGACGCCCGACTTGGCGCGGAAATCGTCGATGATCTCGGCGACGCGGGGGGAGTTGGACGGCGTGCGCTTCTCGTCATAGTCGTAGAAGCCCGCCTTGGTCTTCTGGCCCCAGCGGTTTTCCGCCGCCAGCGCATCGCGGATATTCTCGATCCGGCTCGGGTCGCGGTGCCAGCCGATGTCGACGCCCGCGAGGTCGCTCATCTGGAACGGGCCCATCGGCATGCCGAACGCGACGTGGACGCGGTCGATCTGCTCGGGGCTCGCGCCTTCGAGCAGCAGCTTGGTCGCCTCGACCTGGCGCGGCATCAGCATGCGGTTGCCGATGAAGCCATAGGTGACGCCCGCGACGACCGCGACCTTCCTGATTTTCTTGGCGAGCGCCATGACGGTCGCGAGCACATCATCAGCTGTCTTGTCGCCGCGGACCACCTCGAGCAGCTTCATGACGTTGGCGGGCGAGAAGAAGTGCATGCCCACGACATCCTCGGGACGCTTCGTGCACGCGGCGATCTCGTCGATGTTCAGATAGGAAGTGTTCGAGGCGAGGATCGCGCCGGGCTTGGCGATTGCGTCTAGCTTGGTGAAGATGTCCTTCTTCACCTCCATCGTCTCGTACACCGCCTCGATAATCAGGTCGCATTCGGCGAGATCGGCGAAGTCGAGCGTGGGATTCAGCGCGCCCATCGCCTGTTCGACCTGTTCGGGCTTCATCCGGCCCTTGGCGGCGGTCGCCTCGTAGTTCTTGCGGACGACGCCGGTGCCACGGTCGAGCGCCTCCTGCTGCATCTCGACGATCGTGACGGGGATGCCGGCGGACAGGAAGTTCATCGCGATGCCGCCGCCCATCGTACCCGCGCCGATCACGCCGACGCGTTTGATCTCGCGCAGTTTCGTGTCCGCGGGGACGTCGTCGATCTTGGCGGCCTGGCGCTCGGCGAAGAAGATGTGGCGCTGCGCGGCGGACTGGACGCCCATCATGAGCGCCATGAACTGTTCGCGCTCGAACGCGATGCCGTCGGCGAAGCTCGACCCGTCGGCGGCCTTTTCGACGCAGGCGATGTTGGCGGCGGGCGCGTCGAAATTGCGGAAGCGGCGCGCGTTCTCCTTCTTGAATGCGGCGACCGCGTCGGGATCGGCCTGCGCGGTCTTCTCGGACGCGCGGGGCAGGGGGCGCTTCGCCGCGATCTCGCGCGCGAAGGCGATCGCGTCGGCTTCGAGGCTGTCCTCGCCGACGATCTTGTCGATCAGGCCGGCGTCGAGCGCCGTCTTCGCCGAGATCGGATCGCCCTTGGCGGTCATCTCGAGCGCAAGCTTGACGCCGGCGATGCGCGGGATGCGCTGCGTGCCACCCGCGCCGGGGAGGAGCCCGAGCTTGACCTCGGGCGTACCGATCTTGGCCGAGGGAACGGCGACGCGGTAATGGCAGCCGAGCGTGACTTCGCAGCCGCCGCCTAGCGCGGTGCCGTGGATCGCGGCGACGACGGGCTTGGACGACGCCTCGATCATGTCGACGACGGTCGGCAGGCCGGGCTCGACCATCGGCTTGCCGAATTCGGTGATGTCGGCGCCCGCGAAGAACGTGCGGCCGTCGCAGCGGATCACCATCGCGGTGATGCTCGCGTCGGCGACGCCGTCCTTGATCGCGGCTTCGAGTCCTTGGCGAACTGCGGCGCCGAGTGCGTTGACCGGCGGGTTGTTCGAGATGATGACGAGAACGTCGTCATGGCGTTCGGTGCGGATCGGGGTGGTCATTATTCTCTCCTGGTGACGGCCGCTGACGGGTCAGGTCATGGCGGCGTAGATCATCGTCTTGAGCTCGCGGCGGATGGGGTAGAGGCTGCTGGGCGAGACCTGGGTCATGAAGACCATCGACAGGCGCTCGACCGGATCGATGAAGAAGGCGGTCGAGAACATCCCGCCCCAGTAATATTCGCCCTTCGACCCCGGCATCATCGATCGGACGGGATCGATGGTCACCGCGAAGCCGAGACTGAAACCGGTGCCGGCATTGGTCGCCTCGCTGAATATCGACCGGGACATCGTCGTCAGATCGGCGCCGCCGGGCAGATGGTTCTGCGTCATGAGTTCGAGCGTCTTGCGGCCAAGGATCCGCGCACCGTCGAGTTCGCCGCCGTTGAGGCACATCTGGCAGAAGCGCTGATAGTCGAGCGCGGTCGAGACGAGCCCGCCCCCACCCGACAACAGCGTCGGCGGACGGCTCCACGCGCTTTTCTCGCCGCGATCGAGCATCGTGCGCCCCTTGCCCGGCGCGACCGTGTAGCAATCGGTCAGGCGATCCGTCTTGTCGGCAGGAACCTGGAATCCCGTATCGTCCATCTTGAGCGGCACGAAGATGCGTGTCGTGAAGAAGGTGTCGAGCGTGACGCCCGACACGCGCTCGACGATCGCGCCGAGCACGTCGGTTGCCACGGAATAATTCCACGCGGTCCCCGGCGAGAATTCGAGCGGCAGCGCGCCCAGCGCGGCGACGAACCCGTCGAGATCGAGATTGCCGTGCCAGTTCTCGATCTTGCCTTCGCGATAGGCGGCGTCGACGTTCGACCGGTTCTGGAAGCCGTAGGTCAGCCCCGAAGTGTGGCGGAGCAGGTCGATCATCCGCATCGGCTCGGCGGTCGGTTTCACCGCAAAGGGGACCCCCGCACCGCCGCCATTATAGACGCCGATCCCCTTGAACGCGGGCAGGACGTGATGGACCGGCGTGTCGAGCGCGACGAGGCCCTGCTCGACCAGCATCATGAACGCGACCGAGGTGATCGGTTTCGTCATCGACGCGATCCGGAACAGCGACGTTTCGTCGATTGGCGCGCCGCCCTCGCGGGCTAGGCCCTGATGCGAGAAATGCACGGTTTCGCCGTCGCGCGTGATCAGCAGCTGCGCATTGGGGAGCTTGCCGGTGACGATATAGCGGTCTTTCAACAGCCTATCGATCGCGGCGAGCCGTGCTGGATCGAAGCCATTCCGTTCAGCCGCCCCAGCGAACGCGGCGGTCATCGCCAGCTTCCCCGCATGCACCATACCCCCGGTTCGAACATGGGCACTCCTATTGCCTTGAGTGGCGTGCAAATCAACTCTAAACGTGCATCTGGTTGGCGGATAAGCCAAACCCGAAATTCATATTTGGAGTAGGCTGGCCTTGGCTCATGAACCAATCATCGCCCTGGACCCCAACTGGCCGGTCATGTCGATGGCGGAAACCGAACGGCGTCTGACCGCGCCGGGCGGCAAGTTCGAGATGGAGACCGTGACGATCGGCGGGGTCGCGACGCGCGTGTGGAAGAATGCGCCGCCGTCGCTGCGTTACCTGATCGAGGCCGCGCGCGGTCATGGCGAGCGGGTCTTCACCATCTATGAAGACGAGCGTGTGACCTATGAAGCGACGTGGCGCGCGGTGACGACGCTGGCGGCGCATCTGCGGGCGCTCGGCATCGGGCCGGGCGACCGCGTCGCGCTGGCGATGCGCAACCTGCCCGAATGGCCGGTCGCGTTCTTCGCAGCGACCGCGATCGGCGCGGTGATGGTGCCGTTGAACGCGTGGTGGACGGGTGCGGAGATGGCCTATGGTCTCGCCGATTCGGGTGCCCGGGTTCTGATCACCGACGATGAACGCCATCACCGGCTCGAGGATATCTACGCGACGATCCCGTCGCTGGAGCAGGTGCTGGTCAGCCGCGCGGTCGCGCCGCTGACGGGTATCGCAGGGCCGCTGGAGGGCGTGATCGGGACGTCCTCGCACTGGGCGGCGCTGCCCGATCAGCCGCTGCCCGACGCGGTGATCGCGCCCGACGACGATGCGACAATCTTCTATACGAGCGGCACGACCGGTGCCCCCAAGGGGGCGCTGGGGACGCATCGCAACATGATGTCGAACATCCTGACCGGGGGCTATTCGGGCGCGCGCTCGGCCTTGCGGCGCGGCGAGGCGCCGCCCGAGCCGACCCCGCGCGTGACGCTGACGGTCATCCCGCTCTTCCACGTCACCGCCTGCTCGGCGGGCATGATGGGCGTGATCGCGACGGGGAGCACGATGATCTTCATGCGCAAGTGGGACACCGTCCGTGCGATGGAGATCATAGAACGCGAAAAGGTGAACGTGACCGGCGGCGTGCCGACGATCGCGTGGCAGCTGATCGAGCATCCCGACCGCGGCAACTATGATCTCTCGTCGCTCGAATCGATCGCCTATGGCGGCGCGCCCTCGGCCCCCGAGCTGGTCAGGCGCATCCATAGCGAGCTCGGCGCGCTGCCCGGCAATGGCTGGGGCATGACCGAGACGATGGCGACGGTTACGCATCACGGCGCGGAGGATTATCTCAACCGGCCGAGCAGTGCGGGGCCCCCCGCGCCGGTCGTCGACCTGAAGATCGTCGCGGAGGACGGCGTCACCGCGCTTCCGATCGGCGAGGTCGGCGAGCTCTGGGCGCGCGGGCCGATGATCGTGAAGGGCTATTGGAACAAGCCGGAGGCGACCGCGACGACGTTCATCGACGGCTGGGTGCGGACGGGCGATCTCGCGCGGCTCGACGAGGAGGGTTTCTGCTACATCGTCGACCGCGCCAAGGACATGATCATCCGGGGTGGCGAAAACATCTATTCGTCGGAGGTGGAGAACGTCCTCTATGCGCATCCCGCGGTCACCGACTGTGCGCTGATCGGACTGCCGCACCGCACGCTGGGCGAGGAGCCGGTCGCCGTCGTCCACCTTGCCCCCGGTGCGCGGGCAAGCGAGGCGGAACTGCAGGCCTGGGTGCGCGAACGGCTCGCGGCGTTCAAGACGCCCGTTGCCATCCGCTTCGTGCCCGAGACCTTGCCCCGCAACGCGAACGGCAAGATCCTGAAAAAGGACCTGCAATCGCTTTTTGCGGATCGGATTCCGGCCACGGCATCATAGTTCAGGGCGATTCGTCCTGCATCGCGCAGGCGGAGTGTCAACACCGCTTGAATGCCGCCCCGATTGTGACAAGGGGAAGGGCAAGCGAGGGGTAACGGCATGGCGAACGACGATTATACGGCCCAGGCGGGTACGGCGGACGTCCATGAGGGAGGGCCGCCGCCCGCTAGGGGCGGGGCAACCACGGAAACCAGCGCGGAAGGGGTGTTCGAACCCCCGATCGGCGTTGGTGTCGAGGATGCGATGCGGATCGCGCAGCGACGCGATCGCCTGCTCGCCGCGCTGACGCTGACCGCCGGAATCGGGCTGGTCATCGCGTTGCCGTTCGCGTTGAAGGCAGGGGCGGAGTTCTTCCTGCCGCTGACGACCGCGCTGGTGATCGCCGTCGCACTGATTCCAGTGCTCGAATGGCTCGAACGGCGGGGCGTGCCGTCGCCGATCGCGGCGCTCGCGTGCATTCTGGTGTTCCTGGTCGCGGCCAATGTCGCGATCGCCGCGATCCTCGTGCCGGCAACCGACTTTTTTCGGCTGCTGCCGACACGGCTCGATCGGATCCAGAGCAATCTCGCGCCGCTGCTCGATCTCTATTCGAGCCT
This sequence comes from Sphingomonas sp. PvP018, assembly GCF_017876865.1. Lineage (NCBI taxonomy): Bacteria > Pseudomonadati > Pseudomonadota > Alphaproteobacteria > Sphingomonadales > Sphingomonadaceae > Sphingomonas > Sphingomonas sp. PvP018. Next base: position 3,597,279 of record NZ_JAGIOU010000001.1, read on the forward strand.
CGAGAAATATGTGAACAAGACGCTGCGGCAGGTCGCGTCGACGCCGATCAAGCAGCCTGCAACCGCGGGCGTCGCGGCGCCAAGTTCGATCCTGGAATTCGCCGCGACATCCGCGCCGGCGGTGATCGTCCAGCTGCTGTTCGGGATCCTGATCGTGTTCTTCTTCCTGTCCGGCTGGACGGGCATGCGACGGCAGACGATCACGGGCCGCACGAGCTTCGACGGGGCGATGGCGACCGCACGCGTGATTCAGGACGTGGTCGACGACGTCTCGGCCTATCTCGGCACGATCACGGTCATCAATGTCCTGCTCGGGATCGTGACCGGCACCGCCTTGTGGGCGATCGGCATGCCCTATCCGGCGATGTGGGGCGGGATCGTCGCCCTGCTGAACTACATCCCCTATTTCGGACCCGTGATCGGCGCTTTCCTGCTCGGCCTGGGCGGGTTGATGACCTTTTCGGATATCTGGATGGCGCTGCTTCCCCCGGCATTGATGTACGGGCTGCATCTGGTCGAGGCGAATGCGATCACGCCGTTCATCGTCGGCCACCGGCTGACGATCAGCCCGCTGCTGATCCTGATCTCTCTGAGCTTCTGGGGCTGGGTCTGGGGCACGCTCGGCGCGTTGCTGGCGGTGCCGCTGCTGATCATCATTCAGACCGTGCTGGGCGCGGCGGGCAAGCCCGATATCGCGGGGTTCCTGTTCGAGCACGGCACGCTCGTGCAGCAGAAAAGCGGGCGGAATCGTCGCCGGGGGGACGCGTCCGACGACCAACGTGAAACAGGCGGCTGAATGGGGGTTGACGCTATCCCAACCCTCGCCTAGTTGCCGCCTCCACGCTGTTTCAGCGGGTGTAGCTCAGTTGGTTAGAGCGCCGGCCTGTCACGCCGGAGGTCGCGGGTTCGAGTCCCGTCACTCGCGCCATCGTTCGTCGATGGTGTGAGATAGTGTCTACGACGGTGACGACCGCCACACCCGTTTGCGGGTAGTGTGCAGAGGTCGTCATTGGGAATGCGGGTGTAGCTCAGTTGGTTAGAGCGCCGGCCTGTCACGCCGGAGGTCGCGGGTTCGAGTCCCGTCACTCGCGCCACCCTTAAGGGGTGGCCGAGACCCCCATTAAATTATCAGCCGCCCCGAGATGCCGTCCGCTTAGCGACCGGGATCAGCGCCCCGTCTCCATCCATCGCAGCACGGGTTTCAGCGGCGCTATCCAGATCAGCCCTGTGACGAGATAGAATGCCAGCTGGCCCAGCCAGTGCCAGCTGCCGACGATCGTCGACAGGCTGACGATCGCGACGCACCACAGGGTGATCAGCAACAGGATGCCGAGCATCCCGGCGGGTTTGCGCCAGCTAGGTGTCATGGCGTGATCCAGTCCTTGTCTGTGGCGATGGCGTGAAGCGGCACGTCCCAGGCGTCGGGCGTCAGCGCGTCGACCTCCTGGATCGCCAGCGCGATGCCGATTCGCCATGCGTCGGGATGCGCGAGAAATGCGCGGTCGTAATAGCCTGCGCCCTGGCCGATGCGATTGCCGTGGCGATCGAACCCCACCAGTGGGGTCAGGATGATGTCGGGGGCGAGCGCGGCGGCATCGGCCGGGGGCTGGTGAAGCCCGAAGGGGCCGGCGATCAGCGCCGCCTCGGTCTCCCAGGCGAGAAACCGCATCGGCTGGTCGCGGCGCACGACGTGCGGAAGCGCAATGACGCACCCTGCTTCGACTGCGGCGCGTGCGAAGGGGGAGGGATCCGCCTCACCAGCCATCGGAACATAGGAGGCGACGGTCAGGCCGGGCGAAAGTTGGGCCAGGAACGCGTCCGGGACGCGGATCTCGACCGGCGCGGCGGCCGCACGGGCGGCCCGCAATGCGGTGCGGAGCGCGGCCTTGTCGCTCACGGGTGCGGATCGATCATGCGGGTATCGTCCGATGACGGGAATGGTGATGTGGCGGGCCCACCATGGCCGTGTGCCGGGTTATCCACTGACGCACGGTACGTCAGGTGGGGACCATATGCTTCGGACCAGGGTCCTAACAGGGACAGCCCCCTATGGATGATGAATAGCCTCAGGGATAATAAAGGCTCGTACCGGGCAGAACCCGCCAAGGCCAATCTAGGCGCTCGGCGGGCTTTGCTCAAGGGCCTGTGCGAGTCCTTCGAGACGATCGGCGATACGCGTCAATGCGATTTCGCTGACCGCCGATCCCTCGGGCGGACGATGCGCGGCTTCGTCGAGATCGTCGGCTAGCATCAGTGCGACGAACAGCATTGCGCGTTCGGCGCTGAGCCCCCCGGCGGCGCGGTCCGCGACCGGCCAGCGTTCGGCGAGCATCGCGCCGAGCAGACGGACGCGCGATTCCTCGCCGTCGCGACACGCTACCGCATGCGGCCGGCCACCGATATCTAACATGACCTGCGCCATCAGTTGGGGCTCCCGCGGGTGATGACGTCGTCGAGCGCGGCGACCGCCTCCGCCATGCGCGCCTTCAGCGCGGCATGCCGCCTGGCGAGTGCGTCGCCGCTTTCGGCGCGTGCGTGGATCGCGGCTTCGATCCGGCCGATAGCGGCGTCGATCCTGTCGACCGCGGTTGGACCGTCGGGAGGCCTGTCGACGGCCGTCGGCGCGTCGGGAAGAGTATCTGGCATAGATTGCGAGATAGCATGGCCGGGGGGCGCGGCAAGCGGCTTTCGCCCGTGCCGCACACCGTCCATGGTGTTGACAGGGCGCCCCACCGCCCCGCAAAGGCAGCGCGCCCGGAACGGACTCACGGGCGTAGCGGAGATACAGCAATGACGGTCAAGGTTGCGATCAACGGTTTCGGGCGGATCGGCCGGCTCGTTGCCCGCGCGGTTCTCGAGCAGTCGAACGGCGCACTCGAACTTGTCGCGATCAACGATCTCGGCGACGCCAAGTCGAACGCCTGGCTGTTCAAGCGCGACAGCGTTCACGGCAAATATCCGGGCGACGTGTCGGCCGAGGGCAACGAACTCGTTGTCGACGGCAAGCGAATCCGCGTCACCGCCGAGCGCGACCCCGCCAACCTGCCGCACGCCGAACTGGGCGTCGACATCGTGCTCGAATGCACCGGCTTCTTCACCGACAAGGCAAGCTGCCAGAAGCATCTCGACGCCGGCGCCAAGAAGGTGCTGATCTCGGCACCGGGCAAGAATGTCGACCTGACGGTCGTCTACGGCGTCAACCACGACAAGCTGACAGCCGAGCACACGATCGTGTCGAACGCGTCGTGCACGACCAACTGCCTGGCCCCCGTCGCCAAGGTGCTGAACGACGCGATCGGGATCGAGCGCGGCCTGATGACGACGATCCATGCCTATACCAACGACCAGAAGATCCTCGACCAGATCCACCCGGACCTGCGTCGCGCACGCGCTGCGGCGATGTCGATGATCCCGACCACGACGGGCGCCGCGCGCGCCGTGTCCGAAGTCCTGCCCGAACTGAAGGGCAAGCTCGACGGGTCGGCAATCCGCGTGCCCGTGCCGGACGTCTCGCTGATCGACCTGACCTTCACCCCGTCGCGCGACACGACGCGCGACGAAGTGAACGCGGTGCTGAAGGCGGCATCCGAGAGCGGCCCGCTGGTCGGCGTGCTCGACTGGTCGGACGAGCCGCTCGTCTCGATCGATCTCCAGCATACCCCGGCCTCGTCGACGATCGACAGCCTGGAGACCGCGGTGATCGACGGCAAGCTGGTCCGCGTCGTCAGCTGGTACGACAATGAATGGGGCTTCTCGAACCGCATGGTCGACACGGCCACGGCGATGGCGAAGTTCATCTGAACTCACGACCTATGTACCCCCTCTTCCGTTCGCTTCGAGCGCAGTCGAGAAGCCGCCTCGCGTGACAGATGGTGTCTCGACTGCGCTCGACACGAACGGGCAGGGGGCGGTGGCCTCAACCTTGAATAGGGCAGGCACGATCGCCGGCATCGCGCGTCACGCTCGCGCGAAAGCCCCGATGGAGATCATCGACCATGTCGAGATCACCATCGAGGCTGGCCTGCACGGTGACTTTCGCGGCTATGTAAAGCCCGGCGGCAGGGGCCGGCGTCAGGTCACGTTGCTCGAACGCGGCGACTGGAACGCCGCGATGGCCGAGGTCGGCCGCGATATTCCCTGGTACGAACGCCGCGCGAACCTTCTCGTCGACGGCTTCGACCTTCCCCAGATACCCGGCACGCGGCTTCGCATCGGCGCGGACGTGGTGCTGGAGGTGACGCGCCACACCGATCCGTGCGAACGGATGGAAGCCCTGGCGCCAGGATTGTTCGCCGCGCTCACGCCCGACTGGCGGGGCGGGGCGTGTACCCGCGTTTTGATGGGCGGCAGAATCGCCGTCGGTGACGAGATCAGGATCGAAGAATCATGAGCAAGCCATTCAAGACACTCGACGACATGGGCGATGTGCAGGGCAAGCGCGTGCTTGTCCGCGAAGACCTCAACGTGCCGATGGCCGAAGGGGCCGTCACCGACGACACGCGCTTGCGGGCGACCGTCGCGACGGTCGGCGAGCTGGCCGACAAGGGCGCGATCGTCCTGATCCTCGCCCATTTCGGCCGCCCCAAGGGCAATCCGAGCCCGGAATTCTCGCTCTCGCAGGTCGTCCGGCCGTATAGCGACGTGCTGGGCCGCGAGGTTCGCTATGTCGACTGGGAGGGCGCGGACGACGCGGTCGCGATGCTCGAACCCGGCAATATCGCGGTTCTGGAGAACACGCGCTTCTTCGGCGGCGAGGAGACGAACGATCCGGCGGTGGTCGCGCGTTTCGCGAGCCTGGGCGATCTCTACGTCAACGACGCCTTCTCCGCCGCGCACCGCGCGCACGCGTCGACCGAGGGGCTGGCGCATGTCCTGCCCGCCTTTGCCGGCCGCGCGATGGAGGCCGAACTCGACGCGCTCCAGAAGGCGCTGGGTGCGCCGGAGCATCCCGTGGCAGCAGTCGTTGGCGGCGCGAAGGTATCGTCGAAGCTCGACGTGCTGCGGCACCTGGTCACGCGCGTCGATCACCTGATCATCGGCGGCGGTATGGCCAACACCTTCCTCGCGGCGCGCGGCGTCGATGTCGGCAAGAGCCTGTGCGAGCATGAACTCGCTGCGACCTGCGAACAGATCATGGAGGCTGCCGACAAGGCGAACTGCACCGTCCATCTGCCCTATGACGTCGTCGTTGCGAAGGAGTTCAAGCCGAACCCCGCCACGCGCACGATCAACGTGCACGAGGTCGCAGCGGATGAGATGATCCTCGACGTCGGGCCGGCTGCGGTCGAATCGCTTGGTGACGTCCTGAAGAATTGCCGGACCCTGGTCTGGAACGGTCCGCTCGGCGCGTTCGAGACGCCGCCGTTCGATACCGCCACGGTCGCGCTCGCCAGGACCGCGGCGGCGCTCACCGAGGGTGGTTCGCTGGTCTCGGTCGCAGGCGGTGGCGATACGGTCGCGGCGCTCAACCATGCCGGCGTCGCGGATGCGTTTACCTTCGTGTCGACCGCGGGCGGTGCGTTCCTGGAATGGATGGAGGGCAAGGACCTGCCCGGCGTCGCCGCGCTGACCCGTTAAGGCGTCGGCGCCGGCTCGTTGAGCAGGGGCACGAGCAGCGTGTTCAGGTCGGCCAGGTCGAACGCGCCGGGTTTCGCATAGCGGACGACCCCCGCGCGATCGATGATGTAGTTGGTCGGCAGCGCGCCCATGACGCCGAACGCCCCCTTGATCCGCCGCGCCGATGGTATCGCCAGCGCCGCGAAGACCGGTTTCAGCTTGTACGCCGGGAGCGAGTCTTCGGTAGCGACCGCGAAGACGCGCAGGCCATTGTCCTTGCGCAGCCGGTAATAGGTATCGAGCAGCGGTAATTCCGCCTTGCACGGCCCGCACCATGTCGCCCAGAAATTGAGGATGACGACCTGTCCGTGCAGGTCGGTGCTGCTGATCCTGCTGCCGTCGATCAGCGTCAGCTCGAATTTTGGCGCCCGGTCGCCGACCTTGATCGTCGCTGACGCGTGAGACGGCGTCATCGCGATCGCCAGCGCCAGAGCGCTCGCGATCACGCCCTTTATCGAAACCGTCATTGCCCGCTCTCCCCCCGGAGGTTTTCCCGACGCCAACCTCGGCGTCCGGGGATGGTGCGTCAATCCGTCCCTGGCGCGCGTTCGAGTACAGTCGAGCAGGGGTTGATCAAGCGCCGCCCCTTGCCTATGTTTAACATGTTAAACGGAGACTCGGATGCTCGGCGTCAGGCTCGATAGCGACCTCGAAGAACGACTCGCGGCGGTCGCCCGCACGCAAGGGCGCAGCAAGAGCGATATCGCACGTGAAGCCGTGCGCCGCTACGTCGAACGCCACGATGAAGCGTTCCTTGCGGAGGCAAAGCGGCAATCGCTCCTCGCTGCCGCACATGATCGACACGCGAAGGACGAAGACTGGGATGCCATGTTCGCGGAGTCCCTGACGTGAAAATTACACGGGGCATGGTCGTGATCGGGGCTGGCAAAGGGGAGTCTTCCCGGAAGCCACGACCGTTCCTCGTCGTTCAGTCAGACCTGTTCGCTGATCATGGCACGGTCTCGCTGTGCCCACTCACCAGCGTCATCACCGGCACCAGCCTCTTTCGCGTGTCGCTCGAGGCGTCGCCCGAGACGGGTCTTCTCTGCGACAGCGAGATTCAGGTCGACAGGCTCGACACGCTCGACCGCAACGCCATCGTCAAGATTATCGGTACGATACCCATCACCACCATGACCCGGGTCGACGACGCGCTGCGCCGCTGGCTCGAACTCTAAGACAGGAATGACCATGACCTCGACGATCACACCGCAAATCAAGACTATCCTCGACAAGTACGAGGCTACCAGTTCGGCCGTAAAGGCGAACCTTGCGCGCATCCTGATGCAGGGCAAGCTCGGCGGTACCGGCAAGCTGGTGATCCTGCCCGTCGACCAGGGTTTCGAGCATGGCCCGGCGCGCAGCTTCTCGGTCAATCCGGCGGCCTATGACCCGCATTACCATTATCAGCTCGCGATCGACGCCGGGCTCAGCGCCTATGCAGCGCCGCTCGGCATGCTCGAGGCGGGCGCTGACACGTTCGCCGGGCAGATCCCGACGATCCTGAAGTGCAACAGCTCGAACAGCTGGGCGACGTCGATCGACCAGGCGGTCACCGCGACCGTGGCGGACGCGGTGCGGCTCGGCTCGGCGGCGATTGGCTTCACCATCTACCCGGGTGCGGACCAGTTCTTCGACCTGGTCGAGGAAATCCGCGAGCTGAGCGAAGAGGCCAAGTCGGTCGGCATCGCAACCGTGATCTGGTCCTATCCGCGTGGCGGCGAGCTGACCAAGGACGGCGAGCTCGCGCTCGACGTCGGCGCCTATGCCGCGCACATGGCCGCGCTGCTCGGCGCGCACATCATCAAGACCAAGCTGCCGACCGATCATATCGAGCAGAAGGAAGCCAAGCCGCTTTATGCCGGCACCGACTGGTCCAAGCAGGCCGATCGCGTCCGTCACGTCGTCCAGTCGAGCTTTGCCGGGCGTCGCATCAACGTGTTCTCGGGCGGCGCGTCCAAGGGTGCCGATGCGGTCTTCCAGGATGCACGCGACATTCGTGACGGCGGTGGCAACGGCTCGATCATCGGCCGCAACACCTTCCAGCGTCCGCGCGACGAGGCGCTGGCGATGCTCGACCGGATCATCCGGATCTACAAGAACGAGGAATAGGCTTTGTGATCGGGGCGTTCTCCTATCACAAGGCGATCGCCCCGATGATCTGGGTCCTGATCGGGCTGTCGTCCGTCGAACTGGTCGTGGTCCATCTGCTGCTGGCGCATTGGTGGCCGCGTATCGCCATCGCCGTCGCAACGGTGACGCTCGGGACGATAGTGTGGCTTGTAACGGTCGTCCGGGCATTTCGAACCATGCCGGTAGTTCTAGAGGCTGACCGGCTCCTAATGCGGACAGGCCGATTGCGTTCGGTCAGCGTAGCGACAAAGCAGATTGCAGGGCTACGATCATCCTGTGATGCCGCGACTTTGAAGCAGCGCCACGTGCTGAACCTCGCGCTGATCGCCTACCCCAATACCGTTATAGATCTTGTGGCGCCCGTCGCGGTGGGTCGGCGGCAGATATTGACGATTGCGCACCGTCTTGATGATCCTGCCGGTTTCGCTGATGCGCTTAAACGGCTAGGGCCGCGGGCATGACCGAAGAAGATCCGCTGGGCCCGCTCGACCCGACATTCGCCGAGAATTTTCGCCGCGACATGCGGCGGCCGCCATGTCAGCTCTATCTCGTCTCGCCGCTCGACGTCGGCGGTGACTTTCCCGAGCGGCTGGCACGCGCGCTCGACGCCGGGCCGGTGGCGGCGTTCCAGTTTCGCGTGAAGGACATCGACCAGCACGCCGCCGCCGCACTCGGCGCGCCGCTGCGCGCGATCTGTGCCGAGCGCGACGTCGCGTTCATCGTCAACGACGATATCGGGCTGGCGAAGCGGCTCGACGCGGACGGCGTGCATCTCGGGCAGAGCGATGGCGATCCGCGCGAGGCGCGCGCGCAGCTCGGCCCCAATGCGCAGATCGGCGTGACCTGTCACGGCAGCCGGCATCTGGCGATGGAAGCGGGCGAGGCCGGTGCGGACTATGTCGCGTTCGGGGCCTTTCATCCGACCACGACCAAGACCGTCGAGCATCTGGCCGAGCCCGTGCTCCTGTCCTGGTGGTCGACTCTGTTCGAAATGCCGTGTGTCGCGATCGGCGGGATCACGCCCGACAATGCTGCGGCGCTGGCAGCGGCGGGGGCCGATTTCGTCGCGGTGTCGGGCGCCGTCTGGAATGGTGACGAGGTCGCTGCGGTCAAGGCATTTGGCGAGGTGCTCGCCAAGCGTTGATTAGGTTGTCCGTCGCCGGATGCTTCGGGCGGCGCGCTGCTTGGCTCTGGATCCTGACTTTCGTCAGGATGACGGGAGGGGTGTTGGCTGGCGTCACGGAAACAACCGTCGTTCCAACCGTTTGATGCAGTAGCGTAACGGTTGGGATGACGAGCATGACGGCATTTGTGACGAAAGCTTCGGTTCTTGCAGGTTGCCTGCTCGCAGCCCTGCCGGCGGTGGCGCAGCCTGTCCCTGCCAAGCCGGTACCGATCGACCGCAACGTACTGCACGTCCAGGTGATCCTCGATCATCTGGGTTTCGGTCCGGGCGTACTCGACGGGCGCGGTGGTCAGTCGCTCGTGGCCGCGCTCAAGGGGTTTCAGGAGGCGAAGGGGCTGCCGATCACGGGCAAGTCCGATACGCAGACGATGCGTGCGCTGTATCCCTATCGCGCGGCACGGCCGACCGTCATGGTTGCGCTGACGCCCGAGATGCTCGCGGGGCCGTTCGTCAATCCGCTGCCCAAGGACCCGGCGAAGCAGGCCGAGCTCCAGACGATCGGCTACCGGACGGTCATGGAGAAGCTAGGTGAGATGTTCCACACCACGCCTGCGGTCATCATGGCCCTCAACTCGCCGTCGACCAAACTGTCTGCGGGGACAAAGGTGGTGTTCCCCAACGCTCTGCCTACGTCGCGCGACTATGATCCCAAGTTCCGTCCTGACTGGCGCGCGACGCTCAACATGCTGAACGTCGATGCGAAGCAGCCTCAGGCGGATCACGTCGTCGTCGACAAGTCCGACGGCGTTCTCCGGGTGCTCGACGCGAACGACAAGCTGATCGCGCAGTTCTCCGCGACGATGGGGTCGAGTCACGACCCGCTGCCGCTGGGGACGTGGACGATCAAGGGCTCCGACTATAACCCGAAATTCCACTTCAACCCGGCGCTGTTCTGGGATGCGAAGAAGGGACAGAAGAAGGAGATGCTGCCGCCGGGGCCGAACGGTCCGGTCGGCGTCGTCTGGATGGACCTGTCGAAGGATCACTACGGCATTCACGGCACGCCTAACCCCGAGACGATCGGGCGCGCCGAAAGCCATGGCTGTATCCGCCTGACGAACTGGGATGCGGCGCGACTGTCGATGATGATCAAGCCGGGGACCAAGGCGGTCTTCCAGGCCTGATCGCATGACGCGGACGTTCTGGGTTATTCTCGCGCTGATCGTCCTGGTGGTCGGCGCGTTCGTATCGATGCTGTCGTTCGGCGACGGTGGGCGGCAGGCGGTGGCGTGGCACACATCGTCGCCGGCCTCTCCGAAGGCCGAGGCAGATGTCCAGGATGCTGATGCGCCGCGCGCATTGACGATGCCGGTGCTCGGCGTGAAGCGCACCGCGGTCGGCAACAGCTGGAACGATCCGCGCGGCGGCGGGCTGCGCGGGCATCATGGCACCGACATCATGGCGGCGGGCGGCACGCCGGTCGTCGCCGCGGCACCGGGACGAATCGAGAAGCTGTTCCAGAGCGCGCTTGGCGGGATCACCGTCTATGTCCGGTCACCCGACCGGCGCTGGACCTATTATTACGCGCACCTCGCGGGCTATGCGCCGGGCGTGCGCGAAGGGATGGCGGTCGCGGCGGGGGACCGCCTTGGCTATGTCGGCGACACCGGTGACGCGGGCGCAGGCAACTATCACCTGCATTTCGGGGTGAGCCGGATGCAGCCGGGCCAGCGCTGGTGGCAGGGCGAGGAGGTCAATCCCTACCCGCTGCTTGCTCGCGCGCGACCATCCCGCTAAAGCGCGCGGCTTCGGGTTTCCGCACGGCCTTGCCTGGCGGACGGCCCCTAGCTCTTTCCAGCAGGAATCGGTCATGAAGATCAACGCGGTCGAGATTCGTCCCGGCAACATCCTTGAATATGAAGGCGGCATCTGGCGCGCCGTAAAGATTCAGCACACCCAGCCTGGCAAGGGCGGCGCCTATATGCAGGTCGAGATGAAGAACCTCATCGACGGCCGCAAGAGCAACACGCGCTTCCGCTCCGCCGAGAGCGTCGAGAAGGTGCGGCTCGACACGGTCGACTTCCAGTATCTGTTCCGCGACGGCGACGCGCTGACCTTCATGGATAAGGTCAATTACGAGCAGATCACGCTCGATGCCGACATCCTGGGCGACGCCGCGGCGTTCCTGCAGGACGGTATGGATGTCGTGATGGAGCTCTGGGAAGAGCGGCCGATTTCGGTCCAGCTGCCCGACACGATCGAGGCGCTGATCGTCGAGGCGGATGCGGTCGTGAAGGGGCAGACCGCCTCGTCGTCGTACAAGCCCGCGGTGCTCGAGAACGGCGTGCGCGTGATGGTGCCGCCGCACATCGGTGCCGGCACGCGGATCGTGGTCGACGTGTATGAGCAGACCTATGTAAGGCGTGCGGACTGAACTGCTCCCCCTCCCGCATGCGGGAGGGGGCCGGGGGGTGGGCGCCCGCCCTCCACGGCACGCACCGATAGTGGCGTGATCGACTGACGTTGCGCGACGATGATAGCGCGCGCCCACCCCCGGCCCCTCCCGCATGCGGGAGGGGGGAGATAGAAGACAATGCCCAGCCATTCCGGCATCATGACCGTCATCGAGCGCGCCGCCCGCAAGGCCGCGCCGCGCCTGCGCCGCGATTTCAACGAGGTCCAGCAGCTGCAGGTCAGCCGCAAGGGCCCCGCCGACTTTGTCAGCCAGGCCGACCAGCGCGCCGAGCAGACGATCTTCGAAGAACTGAGCCACGCACGCCCCGACTGGGGCATGTTGATGGAGGAGCGCGGCGAGGTCGCGGGCGATCCCAACAAGCCGCGCTTCATCGTCGACCCGCTCGATGGCACGTCGAACTTCCTCCACGGCATCCCGCATTTCTGCATCTCGATCGCGGTCGAGGAGCCGATGCCGAACGGCAAGCGCGAGGTCACGACTGCGCTCGTGTATCAGCCGCTCACCGACGAGAGCTTCTGGGCTGAGCGAGGCCGCGGCGCGTGGCTGACCGACCAGCGCCTGCGCGTGTCGTCGCGGCGCGATCTGGCCGATTCGCTGATCGCGACGGGTATTCCGTTCCTCGGTCATGGCGATTTCGCGCAGTGGAGCCGGATCTTCGGCGCGGTCGCACCCGAGGTGGCGGGGATCCGCCGTCTCGGCGCGGCGGCGCTCGATCTCGCCTGGCTGGCAGCGGGGCGGTTCGACGGCTTTTGGGAATCGAACCTGAAGCCGTGGGACGTCGCGGCCGGAATGCTGCTGGTCAAGGAAGCCGGCGGCTACGTGACCGACTTCCGCGGTGGCGACCGCGCGATGGAGCGCAACGAGTTCCTCGCGGCGAATGATGCGCTGCATTCGCGGCTGCATAAGCTGGTGGCCGGCGCGCTGCGCTGATGCGTTGGGGTCGGTAGGCCGGGCCGGCCTGCCAATTGTCCGTTACCCCAGCGTTTGCTGGGGTGACGGTCTTGCTGGGGGATACGACCGGCGCCCGGCGGCTGCCGTTGCTTGCAGAACCATGCAGGTAACGCAGGTTTCCCGCGGGGCTCATACAGCTCTTGCGAGTGATTCTCACGGGCCGCCAGCCTTGCCCCACGGGGCCCATCGGCCTAAAGGCTCCCCATCTGTTCGCATCTGCGAGAAGCCATTTGGTCGACCTGTCGCACTATCTTCCGATCCTCCTGTTCCTCGGGGTCGCCATCGCATTGTCGAGCACGTTCGTGTTCCTGCCGATGGCTGTCTCCAGGCTCACCGGGTCGCACAAGCCTACGCCCGAGAAGCTGAGCGAATATGAGTGCGGCTTTCCCGCATTCGAGGATCCGCGCAGCCAGTTCGACGTGCGCTTCTACCTGATCGCCATCCTCTTCATCATCTTCGATCTCGAAGCGGCGTTTCTGTTTCCCTGGGCCGTCTCGGTCTTCACGCTCGGCTGGACCGCGTGGATCTCGATGATGATCTTTATCGGCGAACTGGCCCTCGGCCTCGCCTATGCATGGAAGAAGGGAGCACTCGATTGGGAGTAGAGCTCACATCGCAGCCCGGTTCCGGTCTGCTGGCACCCGCCGGCGGTGGCGCGATCGTGCCGCCCGACCAGGGCTTTTTCGACGGCCTGAACGGTGAACTGACCGACAAGGGTTTCCTGGTCACCTCGACCGAGGAGCTGTTCCAGTGGGCCCGTACCGGCTCGCTGTGGTGGATGACGTTCGGGCTCGCCTGCTGCGCGGTCGAGATGATCCACGTCAACATGCCGCGCTACGATCTGGAGCGCTTCGGTGCCGCACCGCGCGCGTCGCCGCGTCAGTCGGACGTGATGATCGTCGCCGGCACGCTGTGCAACAAGATGGCGCCCGCACTCCGCAAGGTCTACGACCAGATGTCGGAGCCGAAATACGTGATCTCGATGGGATCGTGCGCGAACGGCGGCGGCTATTATCATTATAGCTACAGCGTCGTGCGCGGTTGTGACCGGATCGTCCCCGTCGACATCTACGTCCCGGGTTGCCCGCCGACTGCGGAAGCGCTGTTGTACGGCATCATGCAGTTGCAGCGGAAGATCCGGCGGTCCGGGAGCATCGAACGGTGAGGGCGCCCGCACCAGCCTATGCCGCCAATGACGGCGTGATCGACGCGGCTCGCGCCGCGCTCGGCGGCATGCTGCTCGACGCGGTCGACAAGGTCGGCGAGGTCGCTCTGCACGTCCGTCGTGAAGATCTGTACGACGCGATGATCGCGCTACGTGATACGCCGGGGCTTGCCTATCAGCAGCTCATGGAAATCGCCGGCGTCGACTATCCCGATCGTGCCGAGCGGTTCGAGGTCGTCTACTGCATGCTGTCGCTGACGCGGAACCACCGCCTGCGCGTCCATGTCGCGACCGACGAGGACAAGCCGGTGCCGTCGGTGACCGACATCTGGCCGGTCGCCGGCTGGCTCGAGCGCGAAGTGTACGACATGTACGGCGTGCTGTTCAGCGGCAACCCGGACCTGCGCCGCATCCTGACCGATTACGGTTTTCGCGGCCATCCGCAGCGCAAGGACTTCCCGCTGACGGGGTATGTCGAGCTGCGTTATTCGGAAGAGGCGAAGCGCGTCGTGTACGAGCCGGTGCAGCTTGCTCAGGATTTCCGCACGTTCGACTTCATGAGCCCCTGGGAGGGCGCCGAATACGTCCTTCCGGGTGACGAGAAGGGCGCGCTACCACAGGCCAAGGGCGCGCAGACGCCGCTGTCGGCCGATACGATCGTCAAGGCGGATGCGGCGCAGAGCGCGACCAAGGCGCCCGACGCGCCGAGCGAGCCCTATGCGAAGAAGGACGTCCAGAACACCTCGCAGAGCGGTGCGGGCGAGCCCGATCCGGGCAACCAGAAGCAGGACAAGCCCGTGGAGTCGGACGTGATTCCGACCAAGGGCGGAGGACAGAACCAGTGAGTCTCTATGTAGAGGAGCTTCTGGGCGAGGGCGATGCGGCCGATCCCACGACCGGCGACGTCACGATCCAGAACTACACGATCAACTTCGGTCCGCAGCATCCGGCGGCGCACGGCGTGCTCCGCCTGGTCATGGAGCTCGACGGCGAGATCGTCGAGCGCGTCGATCCGCATGTCGGGCTGCTTCACCGCGGCACCGAGAAGCTGATCGAGTACAAGACCTACACGCAGGCGCTCCCGTATTTCGATCGTCTCGATTACTGCTCGCCGCTGTGCATGGAGCATAGCTGGGTGCTGGCGGTCGAGAAGCTGCTCGACCTCGAAGTCCCTGAGCGTGCGCAGTATCTGCGCGTGTTCTTCGCCGAACTGACGCGCATTTCGAACCACATGCTCAACCTCGGCAGCCACGTCATGGACGTCGGCGCGATGACGCCGAACCTGTGGCTGTTCGAGATCCGCGAAGACTGCATGAACTTCTTCGAGCGCGTCAGCGGCGCGCGCATGCATTCCAACTATTTCCGTCCGGGTGGCGTGCACCAGGATGCACCGCTCAAGCTGCTCGCCGATATCGGCGACTGGCTCGACACGCGCCTGCCGCGGCTGTTCGAGGATGCGATTTCGCTCGTCGCGGACAACCGCATCTTCAAGCAGCGCAACGTCGACATCGCGATCGTCAGCCGTGACGATGCGATCAAATGGGGCTTTTCGGGCCCGATGATCCGCGGCTCGGGCATTGCCTGGGATCTGCGCAAGTCGCAGCCCTATGACGTCTATGCCAAGATGGACTTCGACGTGCCGGTCGGCACGCGTGGCGACTGCTATGACCGGTTCATGGTGCGCGTTGAAGAAGTGCGTCAGTCGGCACGGATCATGAAGCAGTGCCTGCGCGACATGCCCGAGGGGCCGATCGCCTCGCTCGACCGCAAGGTCGTGCCGCCCAAGCGCGCCGAGATGAAGCAGTCGATGGAAGCGCTGATCCATCACTTCAAGCTCTATACCGAGGGCTTCCATGTGCCCGCCGGCGACGTCTATGTCGCGACCGAAAGCCCCAAGGGCGAGTTCGGCGTGTATCTGGTCGCCGACGGCAGCAACAAGCCGTATCGCTGCAAGATCCGCCCGACCGCGTTTTCGCATCTCCAGGCCTTCGACTTCATGGCGAAGGGTCACATGCTGGCGGATACGACCGCGATCCTCGGCGCGATGGATATCGTTTTTGGTGAATGTGACCGCTGATGGCTGAAGCTCCGAAAATTCCCGACGAGGCAGAGACCCGCGCACGCTGGGGCTCGTTCGCCTGGACGGACGAGAACCAGGTGAAGGCGAACGAGATCCTCGGGCGCTACCCGAAGGGCCGCGAGCAGTCGGCGTCGATCCCGTTCCTCGATCTTGCCCAGCGCCAGGTTGGTGCGGAAACGCAGACGCAGGGCTGGTTGCCGGTGCCGGTGATCGAGTTCGTCGCGCGTCAGATTGGCGTGCCGTACATGCGTGTCTACGAAGTCGTGACCTTCTACACGATGTTCAATCTCGCACCGGTCGGTCGCTATCACGTGCAGGTCTGCGGCACGACGCCGTGCATGCTGCGTGGGTCGGACGACGTACTGGCGGCGTGCAAGAACCGTGGTCTCGTCAAGGGCGGCACGACGCCGGACGGCATGTTCACGCTGACCGAGGTCGAGTGCCTGGGCACCTGCGCGAACGCGCCGATGGTTCAGATCAACGACGATAACTTTGAAGATCTCGACTACGACAAGACGACCGAGATCCTCGAGGCGCTTGCCAGTGGCGGCACGCCGACGCCGGGGCCGCAATTCGGTCGCCGCGCGAGCTGCCCCGAAGGCGGCCCGACCTCGCTCAAGGCGATGGTCGACGCGAACCACGATTACCGGGGGGAGTGGGCCTGATGCTCGCCGACAAGGACCGCATCTTCACCAACGTCTACGGCTTCCAGCCGTGGAACATCGACGCCGCGATCATGCGCGGCGATTGGGACAATACAAAGGACCTGATGGCGCTCGGCCAGGACGCGATCATCGACGTGATGAAAGCGTCGGGTCTGCGTGGCCGCGGCGGGGCAGGGTTCCCGACCGGCACCAAATGGTCGTTCATGCCCAAGGAGCCGAAGCCCGACCGGCCGAACTTCCTCGTCATCAATGCCGATGAATCCGAACCGGGCAGCTGCAAGGATCGCGAGATCATTCGTCACGATCCGCACAAGCTGATCGAGGGCGCGCTGATCGCCGGGTTTGCGATGCGCGCGCGCGCCGCCTACATCTACATCCGCGGCGAATATATCCGCGAGGCGGAGACGCTGTTCGCTGCCGTCGCCGAGGCCTATGATCGCGGCTTCATCGGCAAGAATGCGTGCGGGTCGGGCTACGACTTCGACGTGTTCGTCCATCGCGGCGCCGGCGCCTATATCTGCGGCGAAGAGACCGCGATGCTCGAGAGCCTCGAGGGCAAGAAGGGCCAGCCGCGCCTCAAGCCGCCATTTCCGGCGGGCGCAGGCCTCTATGGCTGCCCGACGACCGTCAACAACGTCGAATCGATCGCGGTTGCACCGACGATCCTTCGGCGCGGTGCGGCCTGGTTCTCGAGCTTCGGCGCAGAGAACAACCGCGGTACCAAGCTGTTCCAGATCAGCGGGCATGTGAACAAGCCCTGCGTCGTCGAGGAAGAGATGAGCATCTCGTTCCGCGACCTGATCGAGACGCATTGCGGCGGTATTCGTGGCGGCTGGGACAATCTGCTCGCGGTGATCCCGGGCGGCTCCTCTGTGCCGCTGGTGCCCGCCGCGCAGATCATGGACTGCGCGATGGACTTCGATGGCCTGAAGGCAGTCGGTTCGGGCCTCGGCACCGCGGCGATCATCGTCATGGACAAGTCGACCGACATCGTCCGCGCGATCAGCCGCATCTCCTACTTCTACAAGCATGAGAGCTGCGGCCAGTGCACGCCGTGCCGCGAAGGCACCGGGTGGATGTGGCGTGTGATGGAGCGGATGCGCACCGGCGACGCCGAGCTGTCCGAGATCGACATGTTGCAGCAGGTCACCAAGCAGGTCGAGGGTCACTCGATCTGTGCGCTCGGCGACGCCGCAGCCTGGCCGATCCAGGGCCTGATCAAGCATTTCCGCCCAGAGATGGAACGCCGTATCCGCGAACGTGGTGGTGACACCGCGCCGATGATGGAAGCGGCGGAATGACCGACGAGCGGGCTGATATCATGCTGGAAATCCTGAAGACGATCCAAAGCGATGTCTCGGCTATCAAGCGCGAGCAGACATCGCAGGGTATCCGGCTGCTGTCGCTCGAGGATCATGTGCGCGGCCTGGTCGGCACAATTTATGGCATTCAATCGGACGTTGCCGACTTGAAGATGCGGGTCGACCGCATCGAAAAGCGTCTCGGTCTGATGGACACGGAACACTGATATGCCCTTAGTCAAAGTCGATGGCGTAGAGATCGAGGTGCCGCAGGGCGCCACCGTGCTGCAGGCGTGCGAGCTTGCCGGCAAGGAGATCCCGCGTTTCTGTTACCACGAGCGGCTGAGCATCGCCGGCAATTGCCGGATGTGCCTGGTCGAGGTGAAGCCTGGTCCCCCCAAGCCGCAGGCGTCGTGCGCGCTGCCGGCGGCGGACAAGCAGGAGATCTTCACCAACTCGCCGATGGTTAAGAATGCCCGCGAGGGCATCATGGAATTCCTGCTTATCAACCATCCGCTCGATTGCCCGATCTGCGATCAGGGCGGCGAGTGCGATCTGCAGGACCAGTCGGTCGCCTATGGCCGCGGCCATTCGCGCTATGACGAGAACAAGCGCGCGGTCACCGAGAAATATATGGGTCCGATCGTGAAGACGGTCATGACCCGCTGCATCCAGTGCACGCGCTGCATCCGCTTTGCCGAGGAAGTGTCCGGCGTCGAGGAGATCGGTGCGATCTTCCGCGGCGAGGACATGCAGATCACCTCGTATCTCGAGAATGCGGTCAAGAGCGAGCTGTCGGGCAACGTCGTCGATCTGTGCCCGGTCGGCGCGCTGACCTCGAAGCCCTACGCGTTCGAGGCGCGTCCGTGGGAATTGCGCAAGACGCTGACGATCGACGTCATGGACGCGGTCGGCACCAACATCCGGCTCGACAGCCGTGGTCGCCAGGTGCTGCGCTGCGTGCCGCGGATCAACGAGGACGTGAACGAGGAGTGGGCGACCGACAAGACGCGCCACGCGATCGACGGTCTCGTGCGTCGTCGTCTCGACAAGCCCTATGTCCGCGTGAACGGCAAGCTCCAGCCCGCGACCTGGGATGAGGCCTTCGCGGCGATCAAGGCGATTGACGCCGGGTCGAGCGTGGCCGCGGTCGCAGGCGACCTGGTCGACTGCGAGACGATGTACGCCGCCAAGGCGCTGCTCGCGAAGATGGGCTCGACGATGCTCGAGGGCCGCCAGACCGGCATGGCCTATGACGCGTCGAACATCGCCGCGGTCAATTTCAACACGACGATCGCCGGCACCGAGCGTGCCGACGCGATCCTGCTGGTAGGTACCAACCTGCGCTGGGAAGCGCCGCTGGTGAACACGCGGATCCGCAAGGCGATCAAGAAGGGTGCAAAGGTCTTCGCGATCGGGCCTGAGACCGAGCTGACCTACAAGGTCGAGTGGCTCGGCGACGATCTGGCGCTGCTCGGCAATCTGCCCGACGCAGTGACCGAGGCGTTCGGCAAGGCTGAGCGTCCGATGGTGATCGTCGGTGGCGCGGCGCTGAAGGGTGGCCATGGCGCCGCACTGAAGCTCGTCGACACGCTGGGGCTCGTCAAGGACGGCTGGAACGGCTTCAACGTGGTCCATATGGCGGCGTCGCGGATGGGCGGGCTGATGCTCGGCTATGCGCAGACGGGCGGCATCGCCGACGTGATGGGGGCCAAGCTCGGCTTCTTCCTCGGCGCGGACGAGGTCGACTTCAGCCAGTTCGCAGGCTTCAAGGTATTCGTGGGTCATCACGGCGACAAGGGTGCGGCGGCTGCCGACGTCATCCTGCCGGGCGTGACCTATGCCGAGAAGTCGGGAACCTGGGTCAATCTCGAAGGTCGCGTCCAGCGCGGCGAGCGTGCAGTGTTCGCTCCCGGCGATGCCCGCGACGACTGGTCGATCTTCCGCGCGCTGTCCGATACGCTTGGCCACACGCTGCCGTTCGACAGCTTCGAGGGGCTGCGCGAAGAAATGTTCGCTGCCGTTCCCGCGCTGCGTCATCAGGCGCTCGCGACGTTCGAATGGAACCCGCCATCGCTCGGCGGTGCGGGTGAGGGGGTCCTGGCCGGCTATCCGATCAAGGACTTCTATCTGACCAACGCGATCTGCCGCGCATCGCCGACGATGCAGCGCTGCTCGGCTGAACTTCTCCACGGGGAAGACTTTGCGGAGGCAGCCGAATGATCTCCTGGTTCGAATCCTCGCTCGGTTACGACTGGGCGTTCTTCCTCGCGACGATCATCGACATTCTCGCGATCGCGCTGCCGGTGATGCTGGCGGTCGCGATGATCATCTATGCCGATCGCAAGATCTGGGCGGCGATGGCATTGCGGCGTGGTCCGAACGTGGTGGGTCCCTTCGGCCTGCTGCAGAGCTTTGCCGACGGCCTGAAGGTGTTCCTGCAGGAGACGATCGTCCCCGCAGCCGCCAACCGCGCGCTGTTCCTGCTGGCGCCGATCATCACCTTCACGGTCGCGCTGATCGTCTGGGCGGTGATCCCGTTCCAGCCCGGCGTCGTGCTCGCGGACATCAATGTCGGCTTGCTCTACGTACTCGCGGCGTCGTCGCTCGGCGTGTACGGGATCATCCTCGCGGGGTGGGCGTCGAACTCGAAATATCCGTTCTACTCGGCGCTGCGTGCGGCCGCGCAGATGGTCAGCTACGAAGTCGCGATTGGGTTCATCCTGATCTCGGTCGTGTTGTGGTCGGGCACGTTCAACCTGTCGGGCATCGTGACCGCGCAGCAGAACATGTTCGGGCTTCATATCAACGGCTACATCGTCAATCCGCTGCTGTTCCCGATGGCGGTGATGTTCTTCATCTCGAGCCTGGCGGAAACGCAGCGTGCACCGTTCGATCTGACCGAGGCGGAGAGCGAGCTCGTCGCCGGTTACCAGACCGAATATTCGTCGATGGCGTTCGCGCTGTTCTGGCTGGGCGAGTACGCCAACGTCATCCTGATGTGCGCGCTCAACGCGACGCTCTTCTGGGGCGGGTGGCTGCCGCCGGTCGACTGGGCGCCGCTCTATTACGTGCCGGGGATCATCTGGCTGTTCGCCAAGATCCTGTTCTTCTTCTTCCTGTTCAGCTGGGTGAAGGCGACCGTGCCGCGCTATCGCTATGATCAGCTGATGCGGCTCGGCTGGAAGATTTTCCTGCCCGTCTCGCTGTTCTGGGTTTTCCTCGTGTCGGGCGTGTTGATGCTGACGCGCGTTGGAGTGGGTTCATGAGCGTTGCTCAGATCATCAAGTCGTTCACCCTGTGGGAATTCGTGAAGGCGCACGCGTTGACGCTTCGCTATTTCTTCAAGGAAAAGGCGACGATCAACTATCCGTACGAGCGTAACCCGGTGTCCCCGCGGTTCCGCGGCGAGCATGCGCTGCGTCGTTATCCCAATGGCGAAGAGCGGTGCATCGCGTGCAAGCTGTGCGAGGCCGTGTGCCCCGCCCAGGCGATCACGATCGAGGCCGAGCCGCGCGACGACGGCTCGCGCCGCACGACGCGCTACGACATCGACATGACCAAGTGCATCTATTGCGGCCTGTGCGCCGAGGCGTGCCCGGTCGATGCGATCGTCGAGGGTCCGAATTATGAATTCTCGACCGAGACGCGCGAAGAGCTGATCTACGACAAGTCGAAGCTGCTCGATAACGGCGATCGCTGGGAAAGCGCGATCGCGGCGAACCTTGCCGCCGATGCGCCGTACCGTTAAGCGAGCGCCGCGATGACACAGATTAACTCCGTCATCCCAGCGCAGGCTGGGATCTCCCCGTTTCCGAGCGCGCCCGCGCGGCGTGAGACCCCGGCTTTCGCTGGGGTGACGAGGACCTCATGATCCAGGCCTTAGCCTTTTATCTCTTCGCCTTCGTCGTCGTCCTGTCGGGCGCCATGACGATTGCGTCGCGCAATCCGGTCCATTCGGTGATGTGGCTGATCCTTGCCTTCTTCAACGCGGCAGGTCTGATGATCCTCGTCGGGGCCGAGTTCATCGCGATGCTGCTCGTCATCGTCTATGTCGGCGCGGTCGCGGTGCTGTTCCTGTTCGTCGTCATGATGCTCGACATCGATTTCGCCGAGATGCGTGCCGGCGTGGCACGGTACTTCGGTATCGGGCTGGCGCTCGCGGTCGCACTTGCTGCCGAGGTGATGATTGCGATCGGCGCGTGGAGCACGGGGCCGATCCAGCTCGCCCGGCGCGCGGCGCCGATCGATGCCCGCGTCCCCAACATCCAGGCGATCGGCAACCTGCTCTACACGCGCTATCTGTTCGTGTTCGAGGCGGCCGGGCTCGTCCTGCTCGTCGCGATGATCGGTGCGATCGTGCTGACGCATCGCCAGCGTGGCGGCGTGAAGGCGCAGAACATCAGCCGTCAGAACGCACGCCGTCCGCAGGATGCAACGCGCAACACGCGCCCGGTCGTCGGGCAGGGAGTCGAACTGTGACGATCGGTCTCGTCCACTACCTCGTCGTCGCGGCGATCCTGTTCACCATGGGGGTGCTCGGCATCTTCCTGAACCGCAAGAACCTCATCGTCATCCTGATGGCGATCGAGCTGATCCTGCTCGCGGTGAACATCAATCTCGTCGCCTTTTCGGCCTTCCTCAACGATCTCGTCGGACAGGTGTTCGCGATGTTCGTGCTGACGGTTGCAGCGGGCGAGGCCGCGATCGGCCTGGCCATTCTGGTCATCTATTTCCGCGGTCGCGGCACCATTGCGGTCGACGACGTCAACCGGATGAAGGGGTAATACGGTTGATCCAGCTTATCGTCTTCCTGCCGTTACTGGCCGCGATCGTTGCCGGGTTCGGCAATCGCGCGATCGGCAACGTGCCGGCGAAAATCGTCACCACGGCCGCGTTGTTCGCGTCGTGCCTGTTATCCTGGCCGATCTTCCTCGGTTTCATGGCGGGCACCAGCAGCGCGACCGTCGAGCCGTTGCTCAACTTCATCCAGTCGGGCGACATGAACGTTGCGTGGTCGCTGCGCGTCGATGCGCTGACCGCGGTGATGCTCGTCGTCGTCACGTCAGTGTCGGCGCTCGTCCATCTGTATAGCTGGGGCTATATGGAGGAGGATCCCGACCAGCCGCGCTTCTTTGCGTATCTGTCGCTGTTCACCTTTGCGATGCTGATGCTGGTGACCGCGAACAACCTCGTCCAGATGTTCTTCGGCTGGGAAGGGGTGGGCCTCGCATCCTACCTCTTGATCGGGTTCTGGTTCCGCAAGCCCTCGGCCAGCGCCGCCGCGATCAAGGCGTTCGTCGTCAACCGCGTCGGCGATCTTGGCTTCATGCTCGGCATCTTTGGCACGTTCCTGGTATTCGGCACCGTCTCGATCCCCGAGATCTTGGCGGCTGCACCCGGTATGGCCGGTTCGACGATCGGCTTCCTCGGCTACCGCCTCGATACGATGACGGTGCTCTGCCTGCTGTTGTTCATCGGCGCGATGGGCAAGTCGGCACAGCTCGGCCTGCACACGTGGCTGCCGGACGCGATGGAGGGGCCGACGCCCGTGTCGGCGCTGATCCACGCGGCGACGATGGTTACCGCAGGCGTGTTCATGGTGTGCCGCCTGTCGCCGATGTTCGAGATGAGCCCGGTCGCGCTGACCGTGGTCACCTCGGTCGGTGCCGCGACCTGCCTTTTCGCCGCGACCTGCGGCCTCGTCCAGACCGACATCAAGCGCGTCATCGCCTATTCGACCTGTTCGCAGCTCGGCTACATGTTCTTCGCAGCCGGCGTCGGCGCCTACGGCGCGGCGATGTTCCACCTGTTCACGCATGCCTTCTTCAAGGCTTTGCTGTTCCTGGGTGCGGGTTCAGTGATCCATGCGATGCACCACGAGCAGGACATGCGCTATTATGGCGGCCTGCGTAAGAAGATCCCGGTGACGTTCTGGGGCATGATGGCGGGTACGCTCGCGATCACCGGCGTCGGCATCCCCGGCATCTTCGGCAACACCGCATTCGGGTTCGCTGGCTTCCATTCGAAGGATGCGATCATCGAGGCGAGCTGGGCTGCGGGTCAGCCGGGCGTGTGGTTCGTCGGTGTGCTCGTCGCGCTGCTCACCAGCTTCTATTCGTGGCGCGTGATGTTCCTCACCTTCTGGGGCAAGCCGCGCTGGGCCGCATCGGAGCACATCCAGCATGCGCTCCACGACGCCCATGGTCACGACAACCATGCGCACGACGCGCATCATGTCGACGATCACCACGCGAACCCGGCCAAAGCCGAGGACGCGGGCCATGCGCCGCATGATCATCACGATGCCGTGCATGCGCCGGCGGAAGGCGATGGCGGGTATCACCCGCATGAGAGCCCACTGCCGATGCTGATCCCGCTGATCGTCCTGTCGATCGGTGCGGTGCTCGCAGGCTTCGTGTTCCACGGTTACTTCATCGAGCCGAGTGCAGGCGAAGAGTTCTGGAAGGGCGCACTCGCGTTCCGCGAACATCTGATGCACGAGATGCACGGCGTGCCGTTGTTCATCAAGCTGTCGGCGACGATCGCGATGTTGCTCGGCCTGCTGACCGCCTGGTACGCCTATATCAAGAACCCGTCCTTCCCGGGCAAGGTGATCGAACAGTTCGGCGTGCTCTACGACTTCCTGCTGCATAAGTGGTATTTCGACGAGCTGTACGACCTGATCTTCGTCCGCCCCGCCTTCGCGATCGGCCGCTTCCTGTGGCACCGCGGTGACGAGAAGACGATCAACCGGTTCGGCCCCGACGGGTCGGCTTGGCTGGTCCAGGTCGGCGCGCGCGTCGCCGGCCGCTTCCAGACGGGATATCTCTACACCTATGCCTTCGTCATGCTGATCGGCCTGACAGCCGCCGTAACCTGGGCGATCGGACTCTATTGATGACCGGCTTTCCTATCCTTTCCGTCCTGATCGCGGTCCCGATGATCGCGGCCGTAGCGTGCCTGTTCGTTTCGGCGAACACGGCACGGATGCTCGCGCTGGCGGCAACGCTGATCGACTTCGTGCTCGGCATCATGCTGTGGATGAACTTCGACATCGGCGGTGCGCAGTGGCAGTTCGTCGAGCACGCCCCCGGCATCTTCGGGCCGTTCGGCTGGTCGCTCGGGATCGACGGCTTCGCGCTGATGCTGATCATGCTCAGCGTGTTCCTGATGCCGATCTGCATCGGCGCCAGCTGGCGCTCGATCACGACCCGCGTGCCTGAATACATGGCGGCGTTCCTGTTCACCGAAGTGCTGATGATCGGCACGTTCGCGGCACAGGACCTGTTCCTGTTCTACGTGTTCTTCGAAGCCGGCCTGATCCCGATGTACCTGATCATCGGCATCTGGGGCGGCGCGAACCGGATCTACGCGTCGTACAAGTTCTTCCTGTACACGCTGCTCGGCTCGGTCCTGATGTTCATCGCGATGCTGTACATGGCGAAGACCGCGGGTACGACGAGCATCCCGGCGCTGCTGAACTACGACTTCCCGGCGCATGTACAGACGTGGCTGTGGCTGGCGTTCTTCGCGTCGTTTGCGGTCAAGATGCCGATGTGGCCGGTCCACACCTGGTTGCCCGACGCGCACGTGCAGGCGCCGACCGCAGGCTCGGTGATCCTGGCGGGCGTGCTGCTCAAGCTCGGCGGATACGGCTTCCTGCGCTTCCTGTTGCCAATGTTCCCCGAAGCTTCGGGTCAGCTGACTTGGCTGATCTTCGGCCTGTCGGCGGTCGCGGTGATCTACACGTCGCTGGTCGCGCTCGTGCAGTCGGACATGAAGAAGCTGATCGCCTATTCGTCGGTCGCGCATATGGCGATCGTCACGATCGGTCTGTTCGCGTTCAACCGGCAGGGCATCGAAGGCGCGATGATCATGATGCTGAGCCACGGGCTGGTGTCGGGTGCGTTGTTCCTGTGCGTCGGCGTGATCTACGACCAGCTCCATACCCGCGAGATCTCGCGCTATGGCGGCCTGGCGATCAACATGCCGCGCTATGCGATCTTCTTCCTGTTCTTCACCATGGCGTCGATCGGCCTGCCGGGCACCAGCGGCTTCGTCGCCGAGTTCCTGTCGCTGATGGGCACCTATCAGGTCTCGACCTGGACGGCGCTGCTCTGCACGACCAGCATCATCTTGGGCGCGGCGTACATGCTGTATCTGTATCGTCGCGTGGTCTTTGGCCAGATCAAGTCGGACGACGTTCGCGGCATGGTCGACCTGTCGGCGCGCGAATTCTGGTTGCTCGCGCCGATCGCAGCCGTTGTGCTGTGGATGGGCGTCTATCCCGAGAGCTTCCTCGCGCCGATGCGCAAGGATGTCAGCGTCCTGCTCGCGCGCGTCGACCGCGCCAAGCCGGCCAGCGATTCGAACCCAACTGCGGGGAAGCCCGCCACCGTGCATGAAGCCGCGCACGGGGAGGCACACTGATGGAATACGCCGCTAATATCGCAATGACGCTGCCCGAGCTGGTGCTGGCACTGGGCGCGATCGCGCTGATGCTCGTCTCGGCCTGGGGCGGGGACACGTCGACGCGCGCCGTGTCGATCGCCTCCGTGTTCGTTCTGGTCGGCGCCGGGATCGCGCTGGTCGGCCCGGCATCGTCGGGCGGCTATGCGTTCGACGGCCTCTACCGTGCCGATGCGTTCGGTGCCTTTGCCAAGGTGCTGATCTACATCGCCTCTGCCGTCGCGATCATGATGGCGCCGAGCTTCTTCGCGCGGTCACAGGGCGAGGATCTTCGTCCCGAATATCCGGTGCTGATCCTGCTGTCGGCCTGTGGCATGGGCATCATGGTCTCGGCCAGCGACATGCTGACGCTCTATGTCGGTCTCGAGCTGCAGAGCCTTGCGGCGTACGTCCTCGCCAGTTTCATGCGGCGCGACGGGCGTTCGGCCGAGGCGGGTCTGAAGTATTTCGTGCTCGGCGCGCTCGCCAGCGGCATCCTGTTGTACGGCATCTCGCTGGTCTACGGTTTCAGCGGCACGACATTGTTCTCGGGCATCGCCGACGCCTATGCCGGGACCAAGTCGCTTGGCTTGCTGTTCGGTCTGGTGTTCGTGTTCGCAGGGCTTGCATTCAAGATCAGCGCAGTGCCGTTCCACATGTGGACGCCCGACGTCTATGAGGGTGCACCGACGCCCGTCACCGCCTTTTTCGCCTCGGCTCCCAAGGTCGCGGCAATGGCGATGGCGGTACGCGTCGCGATCGAGGCGATGGGGCCGGCGACGGACCAGTGGCGTCAGATCGTGATCTTCGCGGCGCTCGCCTCGATCATCCTCGGCGCGGTCGCCGCCATCGGCCAGACCAACGTCAAGCGCCTGCTGGCCTATTCGTCGATCAATAATGTCGGCTTCGCGCTTATCGGTCTCGCTGCAGGGACGCCGGAAGGTGTGTCGGGCGTGCTGATGTATCTGACCATCTATGTCGCGATGACCTTGGGCTCGTTCCTGGTCGTGCTGCAGATGCGCGGCGACGACGGGCAGCCGGTCGAGACGATCGCGAGCCTGGCGGGCATGTCGCGGACGCGACCGGGGCTCGCTGCAGCACTCGCGATCTTCATGTTCAGCCTTGCCGGTATTCCGCCGCTGTTCGGCTTCTATGCGAAGTTCGCGGTGTTCAGTGCGGCAGTTGATGCAGGCCTCTTCCCGCTCGCCGTGGTCGGCATCGCGGCATCGGTGATCGGCGCCTATTATTACCTGCGCGTCGTCAAGACGATGTACTTCGACGATCCCGCACCCGCCTTTGCGCCGATGGAGAACAAGGTCGAGGGCGGGTTGATCGCGCTGGCAGCGGTGTTCGTCTCGCCGGCCGGCTATCTGCTCATCCCCGTGCTTGGAGCATGGACGATGGCGGCAGCGCGGGCGTTGTTCTGAGCATCATCCGTACCGTTGCGGAGACAGGATCGACCAATGCCGACCTGCTGGCGCTGGCCCGCACCGGTGCCGATGACGGCCTCTGGCTGAGGGCGGTCCGGCAGACTGCGGGGCGCGGCCGGCAGGGGCGGGAATGGTCGTCCCCCGACGGTAATCTCTATGCGAGCACGCTGGTGCGGCTGCGTCCGGGCGATCCGCCCGCCGCCAGCCTTGCGCTCGTCGCGGCGGTCGCGTTGTATGAGGCCGTGTCGACCTTCCTCGTCGCCGGTATCCGCCAAGGGACGACGGACTCGAGCGCGACGTTGCTGCTCAAATGGCCGAACGACCTGTTACTTGCCGGTGCCAAGCTGTCGGGGATCCTGCTCGAGCGGGCCGACGATGCGGTCGTGGTTGGCTTTGGGGTCAACATTGCGCACCATCCCGAGTTGGCCGATCGCAAGACGACCGATCTCACGGTGCATGGCGTCGTCATTGAGCCCGCGTCGTTCCTCGACATCCTTGCCGACGGGTTTGCGCGCTGGGTCGCGCGCTGGCGGACCGAGGGGCTGGCGCCGGTCCGTGCGCGCTGGGTCGATTGCGCGCATCCGGCGGGTACCGCGCTGACCGCGCGGCTCGCGGACGGCGACGCGGTCGAGGGACTGTTCGTGGGGCTCGATAGCGATGGCGCGTTGATCCTGCGCACCGCGTCTGGCGAGCGCCGTGTCATCCACGCCGCCGACATATTCCTGCTGTGATGCGGCGCGTCATCGCCATCGCCGTGGGTCTCGACTATGCACTATCCGCACGGAAAGGTTGAAGGTCCCCGCATGCTGCTCGCCATCGATGCCGGCAATACCAATGTCGTGTTCGCTCTCGTCGAGAAGGGCGTCATCGTCGCGCGGTGGCGGATCGCGACCGATCCACGTCGCACCGCGGACGAGTATGCGGTGTGGCTGAGCCAGCTGATGCAGCTTGGCGGGCACGACCGGGGCGCGGTCGACGGCGTGATCATCGCGACGGTCGTGCCGCGCGCGCTGCACAACCTGCAGGTGCTGGCGTCGAAATATTTCGCGACCGAGGCGCTGATTGCCGGCCGTGCACCGGTCGAATGGGGGATCGCGATCGACGTCGACGAGCCGGCATCGCTCGGTGCTGACCGTGCGGTCAACACGATCGCCGCGCATGCGCTGCACGACGGCGACCTGATCGTCATCGATTTCGGCACCGCGACGACGTTCGACCTCGTCGACTATCGCGGCGCGTACAAGGGCGGTATCATCGCGCCGGGGATCAATCTGTCGCTCGACGCACTGGTCACCGCTGCCGCCAAATTGCCGCGTATCGCGATCGAGGCGCCCGCCGATACCAGCGTGATCGGGCTGAACACGGTCTCGCAGATGCACATCGGCATCTATTGGGGCTATGTCGCGATGATCGAGGGACTCGTGGCGCGGATGAAGGCCGAGGTCGGGCGTCCGGTCAAGGTCATCGCGACCGGCGGACTTGCTACCCTCTTCGAAAAACAGACCGACGTGTTCGACGTCATCGAGGCCGACCTGACGATCCAGGGGCTGGCGATGATGTGGGACCGTCACCATATCTAGGGCCATTGGGCTCGCGCCAACCGGCCTGCGGGCCACATTCCCCTGTAATCCTGAAAGTAATCAATGACTCCGAAGAACGAACTCCTTTTCTGTGGCCTTGGCGGCTCCGGCGAAATCGGCATGAACGTCAACCTGTATGGCTGCCAGGGCAAATGGGTGATGGTCGATCTCGGCATCACCTTTGCCGATCCGCAATATCCCGGCGTCGACGTCATCCTGCCCGACCTGTCCTTCATCGAGGAGCGGATCGACGATCTGCTCGGCATCGTGATCACGCATGGTCATGAGGACCATATCGGATCGCTGCCCTATCTCGCCGAAGACCTTGGCGTGCCGATCTATGCGACGCCGTTCACGATGGGCCTGGTCCGCGGCAAGCTCGAGGAAGAGGGGATCGCCAACCGCGTGAAGCTCAAGATGATCCCGATGGGCGGCAACTTCCAGCTCGGGCCGTTCGGCTTCACCTTCGTAGAAATGTCGCATTCGATCCCCGAGGCGAACGCGCTGCTGATCGACACGCCCTATGGTCGCGTGTTTCACACCGGCGACTGGAAGCTCGACAAGAACCCGGTGATCGGCAATCCGACCAAGCCCGAAGGCTTCATGGCGATCGGCGACAAGGGCGTCGACGTCCTGGTCTGCGATTCGACGAACATCTTCAACACCACCGCGTCGGGCAGCGAGAGCACGGTCCGCAAGGGTCTGTTCGAGGAAGTCAGCAAGGCCAAGGGCCGGGTGATGATCACCAGCTTCGCGTCGAACGCCGCACGGCTCCACACGTTCGGCGAAGTGGCGAAGGAAACCGGCCGCAAGCTGTGCGTCACCGGACGGTCGCTCGACCGGATTATCAAGGTCGCGCGTGCGACGGGGTATCTGAAGGACTTCCCCGAGACGATCGATCCTGACACCGCGATGCGTCTGCCCAAGAACAAGGTTCTGATCATCGCCACCGGCGGGCAGGGCGAGGAGCGCGCCGCGCTCGCGCGGGTTGCCAATGGCAGCCACACGATCACGCTCGAGGCCGATGACACGGTGATCTTCTCGTCGAAGCAGATCCCCGGCAACGAGGTTCAGATCGGCCGCATCCAGAACACGCTGGCGGCCAAGGGCATCCGGATGGTGACCGAGCGCCAGGCGCACGTCCACGTCTCGGGCCATCCCGGCCAGCCGGAACTCGCGCAGATGTACGAGTGGCTGCGTCCCGACACGCTCATCCCGACGCATGGCGAGATGCGCCACATGATGGAGCATGCGCGCTTCGGGCTGGAGCAGGGGATTCCCCGTGCGTTGGTGCAGAGCAACGGCGACATCGTCCGGCTGGCGCCCAAGGGGCCGGTCAAGATCGGCAATGCGACGGTCGGCCGCCTGGTCCTCGACGGTGACGTGATCCTGCCGGCGGACGGCACGACGTTGAACGAGCGTCGCAAGCTGGCGATCAACGGCCAGATTTCGGTCGCGGTGGCGATCGGCAAGGACGGGCGGATGCTCGGCCAGCCGCAGGTCCGCGTCCAAGGCGTGCCGGTGGAGGAAGATCGTGCCGCGTTCGTCGCGGATGCGGTCCAGGCGGTTGCCGACACCGTGCGGGGCGGCAAGCGCGATATCGACAAGATGCGCGAGCAGGTCCGGCTTGCAGTCCGCAAGGTCTCGACGCGCTGGACGGGCAAGAAGCCGATCGTCGACGTTCTGCTGATCGAAGGCTGAGCCGATGCGCTGGACTTCGGCACTCGCGATCTACGTCCTGTTCTGGGCCTTCTCGGTGTTCCTGGTCCTGCCATTCGGTGTTCGGACGACGCGTGAGGTCGGGGGCGAAACCGTCCCCGGCCAGTCCGAGAGCGCGCCGCATGATTTCCACGCCGGCCGCGTGGCCTGGCGCGTGACGATCGTCGCGACGACGCTGTTCGTGCTGTTCCAGCTGAATTACGCTTACGGCTGGATCACGCCGCAGATGTTCGACCTGTTCAACACACGCGACATGGTCCGCCGCTAGCGCGACCGGAGCGGGCGCCCCCTTCAGCGGAGGCGTTCGATCGCCTGTGCGAGAGCCACGTAGAGCTTGCCCATATCCGACGAGAGCAGGGTGACACCGAGCGGTGAGCCGTCGCGCTGTGCCAGGATCGCACGCAACATCGATTCGAAGTCGTGGATGTAGCGGTTCACCATCTCGCGGAAGCCCGCATCGTCGTCATACAGGTTCGCAATCGACCGGGCGTCGTTCGCATCCAAGATGCGCACCGCACGGCGGGTGAAGACGCCGCGATCGCCCTTGAGATAGGCGGCCCAGGCGCTGTCGGCGACTTCGGGCGCGAACGCCTTGGCGATATCGATCGAGGCCGAATTCAGCGACTCGATGAGCAGCGAGACCCGCCGCGCGAACGTGTCGCGGTCGGCGGTTTCGCGGTCGTTGCGCGCCTCCTCGAGCCGGGTTTCGACGACCGCGGTCTGCTGTGCGATCGCCTCGACCTGTGCCGCCAGCCGCTCGGTCGCGCGCGTCGTCGCGTCGACTGCGGCGTCGGTCGCGTCGCCGATCGCCTGAATCTGCCGATCGACGGTGTCGCCGGTCGCGCGGCGCAGCGCAGCACTGCTGGCGAGTTCGAGCGCCTGCGCGGCGTCGGGAATGACCTGAGCCAGCGTGTGGCGTGCCGTATCCGCCGCCGCGGTCGCGGTCTCGCGGACGCGTAGCAACGCCTCGACGAGACGGGGTGCGGCCTCTTCGGAGAAGCTGTTGGTGCGATCGATCGTCTCGTCGACCATCTGGCCGAGTGCGTCCGCCTTGGCGCGTCCCGAGGCCAGCGTGTCGAGCAGGGTGTTCGACAGGCGATCGAGAACGGTGCGCTGTTCGGCGATGACCCCGGCAATCGCCTCGATCGCGTCGTGCGTGCTTTCGGCCGCAGTGACGAGCGCAAGCAGTTCGGGCTTTACCGCCACCACGATCGCCTTGCTGTCGGCGACGCGCCGGTCGAGCCGGGACAGCGCGTCGGGCAGGGTTTCGTCGATCTCGCGCGCCGCGGCGTCGAGGGCGATCAGCAGCGATTCGGTCGTGCCGATCGTCCGCCCCGCCATCGCCTCGCCCGAGCGGAGCGCCTCGGTCATCGCGTCCGCCGAGCCGCCCAGCGCGCTGATCGACGCAGCGAGCAACTGGGTCCGCTCGACACCATGATGGTGGAGCGTTTCGATCCGCATCTCGACCTGGTCGAGGCCTGAACCGAGCGAGCCGAGGATATCCTCCCCGGATGCGCGCTGATCCTCGAGGCGGCGGGCAACCTGGGCGATCGCCGAATCGACGCCGGCGATCCGGTCGGCAATCGCCTCGGCGCTCGCGCGCGTCGCGCCGTCAAGTGCAGCCTGATTGGCACTGACCATCGCCAGCACCGCGTCACCCTGCGCGGCGATGCCCTTGCGTGCCTCGTCGACCGCATCGGCGGTGCGCCCGAGCAGCGCGTCGACCGCTGCGGACATCGTCTCGGTGACGGCCTCGAGCCGCGCGCCCGCGGTTTCGCTGGTCGCCTCCATCCGGATGATATGTGCGGCCAGCCGCTGCGCCGCGCCGCTCGCCACCGCATCGGCCTCCCGGCCACGGGCCGCCAGCGCGCCGATCTGCGCATCGAGGGCACCGGCATGCTCGCTGGCGGAAAGGCCGGCGCGCTCGAGCTGGTCCGCCATCGCTTCGGTCTCGGCATGCGCGCGCGGCAGCGAGGCAAGCAGGACACCGAGCGACGTCTGCGTCGCGTCGGCCGCGGCAACGAGGCTGCGCGTGTGCGCGTCGGCGCGTTCGATCTCGGTCGCGAAGCCTTCGCCGATCGCGCCGAGAAACTGATGCGCGGTCTCGCCCATCGTCATCAGCGTGTCGACCTGGTCCGCCAGATGACGGCGATTGCGGTCGATCGTCTGCGCGGTCGCGGCGACCGCCTGTTCGAGCCGGGCGGACTCCGCCTGCATCGCGCGCGCCGTGACCCCGAACCGCGCCGCCTCGGCCCGGCTCGTCCGCATCGCGAGCAACCAGATGATGCCGATCAGCGCCGGCACGACGCACAGCGCTGCGAGGAGCTGGACCAGCGCGACCGGTCCGATCGCACCGATCTCGCCGCGGACGAGCCAGAGCATGACGGCGAGCCAGAGCAGGACCGCGGCGATTGCGGCGCCCGCAAAGATCCGCCCGCGATCGGCGCCGTCGTCGTCCGCCGGCAGGATATAGTCGTCGATAAACACGGGTGCGCGTTCCTTCAAAGGCGGTGGTGGGACGTCGCCAAGGTCCGGATCCCGGGCAGGGTCCGCGCGCAGGCCGATGATGGAAGAACCCCCGTTCATGCCCGGGTTTTACCATGAAATCGGCTTTGACAAAGCGAATAGCGCAACCTCCCGTTAAGTCGGTCGCGTGTACGCCCCATCTCATGGCCTATGATCCCGGAGCAATCGACGCCGCCCTGGCAGCCGCGGTCGGGGACGATCCGCTGCTGATCGCCGACCTGCACCTCGCCTTCACCCACAGCGCGGCTGACGCGCTGGACGCTATGGTGGACGCATCCGGCGCCGAGGCGTGGCGCGCCGCGGCATGGCGGCTGAAGGGGCTGGCGGCGAGCTTTGGCGCGATGCCGCTGATGACGCTGGCGCGCGCGGCTGCCGACACCCCGCCCGGCGACGACGACATGCTGCGCCGGCTGCGCGACGCGGTCGAGCAGCTTTGATGCGCATGCAGGGCGTCGATCTGCACGCGCTTCCGACGCGCGGGCTTTGCATCCGCCGTTTCGACGCCTAACAGCCGCAGATGCTTGCCGGGCTTCTCTTTGCTATTCACGATGCCGACGATCGTCCCGATCGCCTGGCTGCCACTCTGCCGTTCAGCGGCGTCACGCTGATCGAGTATCAGGCGCGGTTGCTGATCGCAGCCGGCGTGCGTCAGGTCATCGTGGTCGTCGCGCGGCTGACGCCCGAGTTGCTGGGCGCGATCAATCGCATCAACCGCCGCGGTGTCGCGGTTGATACCGTCCGGACTGCGGCCGAGGCGATGGAGAAGCTCCATCCGCTGGCGCGCGTCTTGATGCTCGGCGACGGGCTGGTCACGACCGAGAGCATCGTCGCGGCGATGGCGAACGAGGGTGGCGATGCGCTGCTCGTCGTTCCTGAGGACGATGCCGGACCCGGGTTCGAACGCGTCGGCGGCCAGATGGCATGGGCGGGTGTCGCCCGGCTGGAGCCCGCACGGATCGCCGAAGTCGCGGGCCTGCCCAATGATTACGACCTGCAATCGACGCTGCTGCGGATCGCGGTGCAGGCGCGCGCGGTGCAGATCCTGTTGCCGACCGATGCAATTCGCAGCGGGCACGGCATTGAGCGCGAGGCGCGGACGCTGGAAGAACGCGGCCGTGCCGTGCTGGCGACCATCGTGTCGGGGCGCAGCGGCTGGTTCGACCGTTTCGTGCTGGCGCCGATCGCCAGACTCGGCCTGCCGTTCCTGGTCGATAAGAGCGTTGCCGGTTCGACCGTCGGCGCGACGTCGCTGGGTATTGCCGCCGCCGGGCTTGGCGCGATGCTGTTCGGCTGGCTGGCGACCGGACTGGTGCTTGCCAGCACGGCCTGTGTCGGTCTGGCGATCGGCTCGGTGCTGAGCGGGCTGCGCGACGATGAGTCGGTCGCGACGATGCAGACGCGCGGGATCGGCGTCGTCAGCGCGCTCGCCGTTCTGCTGTTTGCCTTCCTATGGGCGGGTTATTCGGCCGACAACAGCGCGCTGGTCATGGCGGCGGCGCTGCTCGCGATCGCAGCGCTGGGCGAACGCGCGATCGTCGAGCGCGCTCGTCGCATGTGGTGGGGCAGTGCGCCGGCCTATCTGCTGATTGTCACGATCGTCGCGATCCTCGGATTTCCGTTGTTGGGGCTTGCGATCGCCGGGCTGTACGCGACGGTCACGCTGGCCGCGGCAATCGAGCATCTTCGTCTTCAGCCTTAGTACCGCCTTAACAATAAGCGGGTAGGCACGGCGCATGTCGGTTGGCTCTGAACCCTTGCCTGATCCCGCGCTGTCACGCGCGAGTGCGATCGCGCGCGCCGCGCGTGCGCGTCAGCGGGCCGACGACCGGCTGGAAACCACGATCACCGACTTTTTCCTGACCGCCGATGCGCGGCTGGAGGAACGTACGAGGTTGATGCTGGCGCATGTCCTGCGCGGAATCATCGGGGCGATCGAGGCGGATATCCGCCGCCATGCCGCCCGCGTTCTCGCCGGGCTGGGGGAGACGACGCGGGCGGAGGCGATCCTGACGCAGGGCGGCGCCTTGCTGCGGCTGACGCGATCGGGGGTGTTGCGCGATCGCGATCTCATGAAGGACCTGATCGCACGCGTCCGGCATGACCTGATCGCCGATGCCCTTCCTGCCGCGATCGCCGGTCCCGAGGAGCCGAGCCTGTTGATCCGCCTGACGGGGGTGTCGGATACGACCGTCGCCACCGCGGCCGGCGCGCTGCTCGCGGCGGAAAGCCGGCGTCGCGCGGCCAATGAGTCGGGAACGATCGCGGGAAGCGACGTGCCCGCCGACCTGCATCGCCGCCTCGTCTGGTGGGTTGCCGCGGCGGTGCGCGACGGGCTTGACGATGCCTTGAAGGACGCCGGCGAAATGGTCGCGATGCAGGGGCGCGGACAGAGCGATCAGGCGATCACCGAAGCGGCCCTGCGCAGCCTTGCCGCGCATGACGACGCGGAGCGCCCCGAGGCGGTCG
Organism: Sphingomonas sp. PvP018; assembly: GCF_017876865.1. Taxonomy (NCBI): domain Bacteria; kingdom Pseudomonadati; phylum Pseudomonadota; class Alphaproteobacteria; order Sphingomonadales; family Sphingomonadaceae; genus Sphingomonas; species Sphingomonas sp. PvP018. The sequence goes on from NZ_JAGIOU010000001.1 coordinate 3,632,964, forward strand.
CGATCCGCCTCGCCGCGGCGATCGATGCCCGTCGCGACGAACTGCCGGCGCTGCTGGTCGAGGCGCTCGGCGACCGGCGTCTGACCCTGTTCGTCGCGGTGCTGGCCCATGCGATCGGGATCGATGCCGAACAGGTCCGGGTGATCGTACTCGATCCCGACGGAGAGCAACTGTGGCTGGCGCTGCGGGCGGCGGATCTCGACCGGGAAACGATCGCGCGGATCGGGCTGGCGCTGGCCGATGCCGATCCACGCCGTGATATCGAAAGTTTCGCCGACGCGCTCGACAGCATCGCGAGCGTCGGGGTCGACGATGCGCGCGCGGCGATCGCACCGCTGGCGATGCACCGCGAGTTTCGCGCGGCGTTGCGGGCGCTGGCCGGGGCAGACCGACGATGACGGGATATATGACAGGCGACACTGCGGTCGCACTGGCGGAAGTGGCAGGGGACGGCGTGTTGCTGTCGGCGGATCCGATCCTGCTTGCGCTCAACAGCCGCGCCGGGGGGGTGATCGGCGCGCCGATCGCGGTGCCGCAGCTCGCGATGATCGCCCGCCTGGCGCGCCGGCTGGGAATCGCGGTTTCGCGCAGCGTGGTGATCGCCGATGACGACGTCGATCTCGATCTGTGGGTCCGTGCGCAGCCCGAGGGCGATACGGTCGGCCTTGCGGTGAGCGGCTGGCGTGAACTCCAGCCATGGCGTCCAGCGGCACCGAACCCCGGTGCAGGCGTCGATTTCCTGTCGAGTGGTGCCGATTGGCGCTGGGAAACCGACGCAGCACTTCGCCTGACATTCGTATCGCCCGACGCAGGGCCCCGCATGGGCGTCGACCCGCTCGCGTTGCTCGGCAAGCCGCTGACGAGCCTCGTCATGCTCGACAGCGGCGATGACGGCGCGCTGCCGATCCTCGACGCGGTCGCGCGCCGCCAGCCGCTCGACGCACAGCCCGCGCGGCTGCGGGGGTCGGGCCGCGCGATCATGCTGAGCGCCGTGGTTCGCCGTGACGCGGAGCGGGCGTTTGCAGGGTTCATCGGCAGCGGGCAACTGATCGACGATCCCGCGGACGTACCATCGCCGCCCGCCAAGCCCCGGCCGGCGGGGGCGGACCAGCTGTCGCCGACCTTCACCGCCGGGCTCGACCGGGCGTTGCGGACACCGCTCGCGCGCATCGTCGCGAACGCCGACAGTATCCATGCGCAGACCGATGGCCTGGTGCAGCCCGATTATGCCGATTATGCCGCGGATATCGCCAATGCCGGCCGCCATCTGTTGGCGCTGGTCGACGATCTGGTCGATCTTCAGGCGGTCGAGCGGCCCGACTTCGCGCTGCTTCTCGAGACGATCGATATGGCCGATATTGCGCGGCGTGCTGCCGGGCTGCTGGCGGTGCGAGCGGGCAACGCGAATGTGACGATCACCCGTCCCGCCGCGGAAGCCCGCGTCGTCGCGCGCGGCGATTTCCGGCGCGTGTTGCAGATCCTGGTCAATCTGATCGGCAACGCGGTGCGCTATTCGCAGTCGGGTGGCGCGGTGCTGGTGACGGCGCATGCGGGGAGCGATCAGGTCACCGTCGTCGTCGCGGATACCGGCAAGGGCGTGGCGCCTGCGGATCATGCTCGGATTTTCGAGAAGTTCGAGCGGGTCGACGCGTCCGAGCCGGGCGGCAACGGCCTCGGCCTCTATATCGCGCGGCGGCTGGCACGGGCGATGGGCGGCGACCTGACGATCGACAGCGCGATCGGCGAGGGGGCGCGGTTCGTGTTGTCGTTACCGACGCAGGCGGCGCGCGGCCAGGATCAGTACCAGGCCTAATACCGCGAGCGCGGCGCCGCGGTCCGCCCAAGGCCGCTGATCGAGCATGAAGCTCGATCGCGGCCAATGGACATAGCCAAGCCCCTGGCCGATCCACAGGAACCCCATCAGCGCGCATAGCACGCCGATGACCATCAGGATCGGCCGCAGCTTCATCTCAGCGCGACGCCATCGGCGTATAGTCGCGCTGCGTCGGGCCGCTGTAGAGCTGGCGCGGACGGCCGATCTTCTGGTCGGGATCGGTGATCATCTCGTTCCACTGCGCGACCCAGCCGACGGTGCGGGCGAGCGCGAAGAGCACGGTGAACATCGAGGTCGGGAAGCCGATCGCCGAGAGGATGACGCCCGAATAGAAGTCGACGTTCGGGAACAGCTTCTTCTCGATGAAGTAGGGATCGCTCAGCGCCAGACGCTCGAGCTCGATCGCGACGTCGAACACGGGGTCGGTGACGCCCAGCTCGCCGAGCACTTCCTTGACGGTCGTCTGCATGACCGCCGCGCGCGGATCGTAGTTCTTGTAGACGCGGTGACCGAAGCCCATCAGGCGGAACGGATCGTTCTTGTCCTTCGCGCGGGCGATGAACTCGGGGATCCGGTCGACCGTGCCGATCTCGTGCAGCATGTTGAGCGCGGCTTCGTTCGCGCCGCCATGCGCGGGGCCCCACAGGCAGGCGATGCCGGCCGCGATGCACGCAAACGGGTTGGCACCCGACGAGCCGGCGAGACGGACGGTCGAGGTCGACGCGTTCTGCTCGTGATCGGCGTGGAGGATGAAGATGCGGTCCATCGCCTTTTCGACGATCGGATTCACGACGTACTTCTCGGCCGGGACGGCGAACGTCATCTTCAGGAAGTTGCCGGTGTAGCTCAGCGTGTTGTCCGGATAGACGAACGGCTGGCCGACACTGTACTTGTACGCCATCGCGGCGATCGTCGGCATCTTGGCGATCAGGCGGTGCGACGCGATGACGCGCTGTGCCGGATCATGAATGTCGGTCGAATCGTGGTAGAAGGCCGAGAGCGCGCCGACGACGCCGCACAGGATCGCCATCGGATGCGCGTCGCGACGGAAGCCACGGAAGAACTGCGCGAGCTGCTCATGCACCATCGTGTGGCGCGTGATCGTGTTCGAGAAGGTCGACAGCTCTTCTTCGCTGGGCAGTTCGCCGTTCAGCAGCAGATAGGCGACTTCCATGAAGTTCGACTGTTCGGCGAGCTCGCCGATCGTGTAGCCGCGGTGGAGCAGCGTGCCCGCATCGCCGTCGATATAGGTCAGCTTCGACTGGCACGAGGCGGTCGAAGTGAAGCCCGGATCATAGGTGAAATTGTCGGTCTGCGCGTACAGCTTGCGGATATCGATGACATCGGGGCCGACCGTACCGGACATGACCGGATAATCGAATTCCTTGCCGTCGACCTTGAGGTTTGCGGTCTCGCTCATGCTTGTATCCTTCCTCGAAATCTTATCAGTCTGCCATCCGGTCGGCGATCCGACCGAGGCTCTCGTCACGCCCGAGCAGGTCGAGCACATCGAATATTCCCGGCGACGTCTTGCGACCGGTCAGCGCGGCGCGAAGGGGTTGTGCAACCTGCCCGAGCTTTAGGCTTCGCGCTTCGGCCACGCGCCGTACCGCGCCTTCGAGCGCTTCCGTATCCCACTTGTCGAGCGCGTCAAGTTCAGCATGCGCGTTCGTCAGAATCGCACTCGCTTCACCCTGCAAAAGGCTCGCTGCGGCGTCATCCATCGCCAAAGGTCGCTGGCTGAACAGGAAATTCGAACCTTCGGCGAGTTCGTTCAGGTTCGCTGCACGTGGCTTCAGGACCGGCATGGCGCGAGTCAGAAGGTCGAGTCCGCCATCGGGCAGGGCATGGCCGAGCCGATCGGCGGCGAGCTGGGCCAGACGCGCATCATCGGCCTCGCGAATATAGTGGCCGTTCAGATTCTCGAGCTTCTTCAGGTCGAAGCGCGAGGGCGACTTGCCGACGCCCGACAGGTCGAACCACTCGACCGCCTGTTCGCGGCTGATGATCTCGTCGTCACCGTGCCCCCAGCCGAGCCGCAGCAGGTAATTGTCGAACGCCTCGGGCAGGATGCCCATCTCGTCGCGATAGGCCTCGATGCCGACCGCGCCGTGCCGCTTGGACAGCTTGGCACCATCGGGGCCGTGGATCAGCGGGATGTGCGCATAGATCGGATCGGGCCAGCCGCCCTCGATCGCGTCCATCGCGCGGTAGATCGGCAGCTGGCGGAACGCGTTGTTGAGGTGATCGTCACCGCGGATGACGTGGGTAACACCCATGTCGTGATCGTCGACGACGACCGCGAGCATATAGGTCGGCGTGCCATCGGAGCGGAGGAGGACGAGATCGTCGATTTCCTCGTTGCGGACCGTCACCGATCCCTGGACGCGATCCTCGATCGTGACCGCACCCTCCTGCGGCGCGCGCAGGCGGACGACATGGGGAAGATCGGGGGCCTCGCTCGCTGGACGATCGCGCCACGGGCTGCGAATGCGAAGCGGCTTCTTGGCCGCCTGCGCCTCGGCGCGCATCGCCGCGATCTCGTCATTGGTCATGTAGCAGCGATAGGCGTGACCGGCCTCGACCATCTGGTGCGCGACGCGGGCGTGGCGATCGGCGCCGGCGAACTGCATGACGACGTCGCCGTCCCAGTCGATCCCCAGCCAGCGCATGCCGTCGATGATCGCGTCGATCGCCGGCTGGGTCGACCGCACGCGGTCGGTATCCTCGATACGCAGCAGGAATTTGCCGCCGTTCGCCTTGGCGAACAGCCAGTTGAACAACGCAGTGCGCGCGCCGCCAAGATGCAGGAACCCCGTCGGCGACGGAGCGAAACGAGTAACCACGGGTGCGGCCGAAACGACGGCATCCGTATCAGATATTGCGCCCAACCGCGGGTGCTCCCAGACTGTAGAAACGATGGCCGGATCAGCCGTCGCCGCCTCTAGCATGCGTCCCCGGCGGCGACAAATGGGCGTGCCGCCCTGGATGGCGGAGCCGGGCCGGGCGATCGAACGCTGGCTGGAGGCGGAGCGCGACCAGCTCATAACATGGCTGCCGGTCGGGCTTGGCGGCGGCATCGCACTGTGGTTCGTGCTGCCCGATCCCGTGGCATGGGGCACCGCGATCCTTTTGCTGGCTGCCGGCGGTTTGGCCGGACTTGCGGCGGGGCGCGGCGGGCGCGCGGCGCGAATGCTCGCGATCGGCGCGATTGCGGCGGCGCTCGGCATCGGGCTGATCTGGGTGCGATCGGACCGCGTGGCGGCACCGGTGCTCGCGGGGCCGACATTCGTGCAGCTGTCGGCGCGGGTCGAGACGATCGAACCGCTCGTCGCGCGCCGGCTTGTGCGGTTGACGGTGCGGCCGGTCGGGCCGGGGCAGGACGCCGATGGCGCGCCGGTTGCGTTGCCCGGCCGCGTCCGCATCAACCTGGCAGAGGCGGATGCGCCGGCGACGCTGGGGATCGGCGCGACGATAAGGCTGCGCGCGCGACTCATGCCGCCGCCCTTGCCCGCGGTGCCCGGCGCCTATGACTTTGCGCGCGTCGCCTGGTTCGGCGCGATCGGCGCGACGGGGCGGGGCTTTTCGCCTGTGGTGGTAGCAGAGCCGGGCCGCGGTGGCGCGGGGGTCCGGGTGGCGTTGTCGCGGCACATCGTCGCGCAACTCGACGGGAGCGCGGGCGGGATCGCCGCAGCGCTGGCGACCGGCGACGTCGGCGCGATCAGCGACGCGGATGCGGAGGCGATGCGGCGCGCCGGGCTGGCGCATCTCCTGTCGGTGAGCGGCCTCCACATCACCGCCGCGGTCGCGGCGACGATGCTGATCGTGCTGCGGCTGCTCGCGCTCAGCCCGTGGCTCGCCCTCCACACGCGACTGCCGTTGATCGCCGCGCTTGCCGGTGCGGCGGCGGCGATCGGCTACACCGTGCTGACGGGCAGCCAGGTGCCGACAATCCGCTCGTGCGTCGCGGCGTTGCTGGTGCTGGTCGCGCTGGCGATGGGGCGCGAGGCGATGACGTTGCGGCTGGTCGCGACGGGGGCGATCGCGGTGATGCTCGCGCTGCCCGAATCGCTCGCCGGGCCGAGCTTCCAATTGTCGTTCGCCGCAATCACCGCGATCATCGCGTTGCACGAGCATCCCGTCGTCCGTGCCACGTTCGCGCCGCATGACGAGGGCCGCGGCAGGCGCCTCTTGCGCGGCGCCGCGTCGCTGCTGCTGACCGGGCTCGTCGTCGAGGCGGCGCTGATGCCGATCGCAGTCTATCATTTCCACAAGGCCGGGCTGTACGGCGCGGTCGCCAATATCGTCGCGATCCCGCTGACCACGTTTGTCGTGATGCCGTTCGAGGCGCTGGCGCTGCTGCTCGACACGATCGGGATTGGCGCGCCCGCCTGGTGGCTGGTCCAGCATGCGCTCGACGCGCTGCTGTGGCTCGCGCGCGGCGTGGCGCATGCACCGGGCGCGGTCCGCGCGCTGCCGGCGGTTCCCGATGGGGCGTTTGCGCTGATGGTCGGCGGCGGGGTGTGGATCGCGCTGTGGCGGACGCGGTGGCGACGGATCGGAATGCTGCCCTTGGCGATTGGCGCGATCTGGGCGCTGACGACGCCGTCACCCGATATACTGGTCACGGGCGATGGTCGCCATGTCGCGGTCCGGACCGCCGCCGGGCTCGCGCTGCTTCGCGATCGGGCGGGGGATTATGTCCGCGATACACTGGCGGAGAATGGCGGGGTCGATGGTGAGCCGCTGCTGCTCGCGGATCAGCCCGACGCGCGGTGCAGCCGCGACCTGTGCCTGACCGATGTCGTCGCCCACGGCCGGGCTTGGCGCGTGCTGGCCACGCGCAGCGTTTACCGGGTGCCGATCGCGGAGATGGTTGCCGCCTGCCGGCGCGCGGACATCGTCATCAGCGAGCGCGGGCTGCCGCGCGGTTGTACGCCGCGATGGCTGAAGCTCGACCGGTCGATGCTCGCGCGGACCGGGGGGATCGCGTTGACGTTGACCACGGGGCGGATGGTGACGGTGCTCAATCCGGGGGACCGGCACCCGTGGCGCGATCCACCGACGCTGGCGCGGCCAATGCGACGGTTCGGGGCGGCGGGCGATCAGCATGGGCTGGCCGGGGGGGCGGCGTCGGTCCGGTTTCGGGTGCCGGCTCGGGGGTGGTCAGAGCGATAGGTCGCGATTGGGTATGTCGGGTCATGATCCTGCGAAAGTGGGGCCTCCGATTGGGAGGGCCGCAATTCCGAAACGCGGACGATGGTGCCTGGGGCCGTTGGTCACGAACGCCACTGCCGGTTGCGTGGCGGTGATGACCGCCAGCGCCACCCGGCATTCGTCAGTCGTAGCGGCGCAGGATACCCGACAGCTTGCCCTGAACCCGGACCTGTGCGGGCGCATAACGCTGCGGGTCATAGGCGCGGTTGGCCGGGTCGAGCCGGACCATTGCGCCTTCGCGGCGGAAATATTTCAGCGTCGCTTCGCTGTCCTCGATCAGCGCGACCACGATTTCGCCGTCGCGGGCGATCTCGGTACGGCGGATCAGCGCATAATCGCCGTCGAGGATGCCGGCTTCGACCATCGAGTCCCCCGAAACCTCCAGCGCATAATGCTCGCCGGTGCCGAGCAATGCGGCCGGAACGGCGAGCATCGAACTGCCTTCAAAGGCTTCGATCGGGACGCCGGCGGCGATCCGGCCGTGCAGCGGGATCTCGACGACGTCGTTCGCCGCGATGCGGGCGGGCGACGCGGGCGTGGCGCTGGCCGTGTCCGGCGCAGATACGGTGCCGGCCGATGCCGCAGCCGCCTTCGGCCCCGACTTCGCCGCAGTCTGTGCGATTGCAGCCTCGGGACGCTCGGGCATCCGCAGCACTTCGAGCGCGCGCGCCCGGTTGGGCAGGCGCCGGATGAAGTTGCGCTCTTCAAGCGCGCTGATCAGACGGTGCACGCCCGATTTCGATTTCAGGTCGAGCGCGTCCTTCATCTCCTCGAACGAGGGCGACACGCCCGTCTCGGCAAGGCGGTCGTTGATGAAGCAGACAAGCTCGTGCTGCTTGCGCGTGAGCATAACGGTTCTCCGTCCGGAACAGACGAGGAACTTCTATGGAACACTTGCAGCTTCGTCAAGCGGTGACGTCACGCGATGACGAGGATTTCCGCCGAGTCGCCCGCCCTTGCCGCCGGCGCGTCGCCGTCGCGGACGATCAGGCAGGACGAGCGGGCGAGCGTCAGCAGCATCGAGCTGTCCTGGATGGTCGAGGCATAGGCGCGACCGTCGCGCAGTTCGGCGCGCATATAGTCGGTCCGCGACTGGTTGGGCGGAAGATCCTCGCCGAGCAGCGCGTGCGTCGTCTGCGGCAAGGGATCGCGCGCGCCGAGCATGTGCGCGACCACGGGGCGGACGAAGAGGATGGCGGTGACGAAGGCGGAGACCGGGTTGCCAGGTAGGCCGAGCAGCATCGTCCGCCCGAGCGCGCCCGCCATCATCGGCTTGCCCGGGCGCAGCGCGATCCGCCAGAAGTCGATTGCCCCGCCAGCCGCCTCGATCGCGGGGCGGACGAGGTCGTGATCGCCGACCGACGCGCCCCCCGTGGTCACGAGCAGATCGGCATCGACCCCGGCAAAGGCGTCACGCAGCGTGTCGAGCCGGTCGGGGAGGATTCCGAGATCGATAATGTCGACGGGCAGGTCGGCGAGCATCGCGGCGAGCATGATGCCGTTTGATTCCGGTAGCGGGACGGGGTCGCTGGTCGAGCCGGGCGGAACGAGCTCGTCCCCCGTCGCGGCGACCGCGACACGCAGCCGGCGGCCGACCGACAGCGTGCCGTGTCCGCCGGTCGCAGCGACCGCAATGCGCGCGGGCGTCAGCCGATCGCCGGCCGCGATCAGCCGCGTGCCGGTCGCGAAGTCGAGCCCCTTGCGGCGCGTGTTGCGGCCTTCAAAGGCGGGGCCTTCGCCGTCGAGTATCAGCCGGTCGCCGTCGCGTGCGGCCTCTTCCTGGACAAGGACGGTATCGGCGCCGGGCGGCATCGCCGCGCCGGTGAAGATGCGCGTCGCCTGTCCCGCGCCGACTGAACCGGTGAAGGGGCGGCCGGCCGCGCTCTCGCCGATGACCGTCCACGGCCCGGGCAGATCTGCATAGCGGATCGCATAGCCGTCCATCGCCGAGAGGTCGGTCGCGGGCTGGGTGCGGCGGGCGAGAATGTCCTCCGCCGCCCAGCGACCCATCGCCGAGCGCAGCGGCACGGTTTCGGCCGGCACGCGCGATGCCATGGCGAAGAGTCGGGACTGGGCTTCGGCGACGGGGACGAGAGGGCGCATGCGGGCTCCGTTCAGCGGGGCGATGAGGGTCTGCGCTGCTCGCACGAATGCCGGGGGGCGGAAAGCGGGCAACGCCGCGACCGGCAGGAGGCCGGTCGGTTATGTGATCAACGTACGAGGTGCGGCAGACGTTGCGGTAAGATGGGACGACATGGCCGGCGTTGCGCCGCACGCAAATCCTGTCGTCAGCGCGGGCAAAACGCGCTAGCCCTGTGGCGCAGGTCCGACGCAAGCCGGATCCGCACAGATCGCGTCGGTGCCCTTCGGGGCTTGAATGGGAATGCGGTGCGGGGTTCGCCCCAAGACCGCAGCTGTCCCTGCAACTGTAAGCGGCGAGCGACACGCACGCGCCCCCGGCGACGGGGGCAGCCACTGGGCTGATGGCCTGGGAAGGTGTGCGTCGAGCCTTGACCCGCGAGCCAGGAGACCTGCCGGCGTCTGGTCGCTCTTGTCCCGGTCCAGGGGGTGGCCGAGGCACGGTGAACGCCGTCTGAGCGACGACCATGCGGCGGGGGCCGCATCGGCGACGCATGCCGGCCGCTCAAGGCGTCCGGTCGGCGCGCGTCCCGGTCGTTCGCGGCAGGCCCCCGTCCTCGTCGGACGCCGGGGATGTGCCAATGACCAAGATCATGACCGGGCGGACTGCCGGTCGTTCGACGCGACACCGGATCGGCTGGATGTTCGCGATGCTGGTGGCGGCCAATATCGCCGCTTGGGGATGGGCGTTCGCGCTGTTCCAGGCGCAGCCGCTGATGCTGGGCACCGCGATGCTCGCCTGGGGGCTGGGGCTGCGGCATGCGGTCGACGCGGATCATATCGCGGCGATCGACAATGTGACGCGCAAGCTGATGCAGGACGGGCAACGGCCGATCGGGGTCGGCTTCTGGTTCGCGGTCGGTCATTCGGCGATCGTCCTGATCGCCGCGGTCGGAATCGCGCTGACCGCGAGCGCGCTGGCGCAGTTCGAGGCGTTCAAGCAGGCGGGCGGGGTGATCGCGACGCTGGTCTCCGCGCTGTTCCTGTTCACGATCGCGGCGATGAACCTGATCATCCTGCGATCGGTGTGGCGGACCTTCGGCCATGTCCGCGGCGGCGGGCGTTATGTCGAGGAGGATCTCGACCTGCTGCTCGGCAATCGCGGGCTGCTCGCGCGGCTGTTCCGGCCGATGTTCCGGCTGGTCACGCGCAGCTGGCACATGGCGCCGCTCGGCTTCCTGTTCGGGCTGGGGTTCGACACCGCGACCGAAGTCGCGATTCTCGGCCTGTCGGCGAGCCAGGCAGCGGACGGGCTGTCGATCGGCACGGTGCTGGTGCTGCCGGTGCTGTTCGCGACGGGCATGGCGCTGGTCGACAGTGCCGACGGGGTGGTGATGCTCGGCGCGTATGAATGGGCGTTCGTGAAGCCGATCCGCAAGCTGTATTACAACATCACGATCACGCTGATCTCGGCGATCGTCGCGATCGCGATCGGCGGGATCGAGACGCTCGCGCTGCTGGCGTCGAAGCTGGGCCTGAGCGGGGGCGTTTGGGACGTCGCCGCGACGCTGGGCGAGAATTTCAACGGGCTGGGCTTTGCGATCATCGCGCTGTTCGTGGCGTGCTGGGTGCTGAGTTTCGCGATCTACCGGTGGAAGCGGTTCGACGAGATCGAGGTGGTGCGGGGGTAACAGGCAGCGTCGTCATCCCGGGCTCGACCCGGAACCTGGAGCCAGACACCGGATCATGCACGGCCCTGGGTCCTGACTTTCGTCAGGATGACGGAGGTCAGGTGCATTGGCACAGTCCCCAAACTCCTCTAAACCCAACCCCGAGGTTTGGTTCTACCGAACCTCAACAGATCGCGCCGGTGCCCTTCGGGGCTTGAATGGGAATGCGGTGCGGGAGCTTTGCCTCCCAATGCCGCGGCTGTCCCTGCAACTGTAAGCGGTGAGCGAGACGCACAGGCCCCCGATGCGGGGGCAGCCACTGGGTCGCAGGACCTGGGAAGGCGTGCATCGAGCTTCGACCCGCGAGCCAGGAGACCTGCCAGCGTCATGGTCGCTCTTGCCTTGATCCAGGGGATGGTCGCGGCACGGTACTCCGTCTGAGCGACGAACGCGTGCGGCCGTCAGGTCGTGCGCGCGTGTGGCTGCGGGCGTCCGTCCGTCCGTGGCTGTCGTTCCGACGCCCGGAGAGTATCGCATGACCGACCCCCAGCCGACCCTGGCCAAGATTCCCGTTACCATCGTCACCGGGTTTCTCGGCGCGGGCAAGACCACGCTGATCAGCCACCTAATCCGCAACGCCGGGGGCCGGCGGCTCGCGGTGATCGTCAACGAATTCGGCACGCTCGGCATCGACGGCGATATCTTGAAGGGGTGCGCAATCCCCGATTGCCCGGCCGAAAATGTCGTCGAGCTCGCCAATGGCTGTATCTGCTGCACCGTCGCGGACGATTTCATCCCGACCGTCGAGACGTTGCTCGCGCTCGACCCGCGGCCCGACCATATCCTGATCGAGACGTCGGGGCTCGCCCTGCCCAAGCCTTTGCTCAAGGCGTTTGACTGGCCCGCGATCCGGTCGCGGATCACGGTCGACGGGGTGATCGCGCTTGCCGATGCGGAAGCGGTCGCCGCGGGACGGTTCGCGCCCGACCTCGCCGCGATCGAGGCACAGCGGCGTGCGGATCCGAGCGTCGATCACGAGACGCCGCTTGCCGAGGTGTTCGAGGACCAGCTCGCCTGTGCGGATCTGGTGCTGCTGACCAAGGCGGATCTGGCGGGCGAGGCGGGGGTGGCTGCGGCGCGCGCGGTGATCGCGGCGGAATCCGCGCGTGCGTTGCCGGTGATCGCGCTGACCGACGGGGTGATCGATCCGCGCGTCGTGCTGGGGCTGAACGCGGCGGCGGAGGACGACATCGCGGCGCGGCCGTCGCACCATGATGGCGCGGACGATCACGAGCATGACGATTTCGACAGCATGATAGTCGAACTTGGCGAGATCGCGGACCCGGCGGCGCTCGCCGCGCAGATCGAGACGTTGGCGCGCGACGCCGACATCCTGCGCGTGAAGGGCTATGCCGCGGTAACGGGCAAGCCGATGCGGCTGCTGGTGCAGGCGGTCGGTGCGCGGGTGCGGACGCAATATGACCGGCCGTGGCGTGCCGACGAGGCGCGACAGACTCGGCTGGTGGTGATCGCCGAGCATGACCGGATCGACCCCGCAAGGATCCGGGCCGCGCTTCAGGGCTGACGGCGATGCACGTCGTCTTCCGCGAAAGCCACGGGCTGGAGGAGAGTGCGGTCCCGCAGGACCTCGCGCAGAGCCCGGCGGATCTTGTCGTCCTGTCCTTTTCGGACGGGGATCTCGGCGCGTTCGCGGCCGGGTGGCGACGTGCGGCGGCGAACGGGAGGCCGCTGCCGTCGCTTCGGCTCGCCAACCTGTCCGCGCTCACCCATCCGCTGTCGGTCGATACCTATGTCGAGCGGACGCTGGCGGGGGGGGAAGGCGCGAAGGGGATCGTGATCCGGCTGATCGGCGGGCGGTCCTACTGGTCCTATGGGTTGCAGCAGGTCGAGGCGCTGGCGCGGGCGCGGGGGATCGCGCTGGCGGTGCTGCCCGCGGACGGGCGGATCGATGCGCGGCTCGATGCGGCGTCGACGGTGCCGGTGTCGACGCTGCGCCGGCTCGCCGCCCTGTGTGACGATGGCGGCGCGGTCGCGGCGCAGGCGGCGCTGGCGCAGATGGCGCTGGCGGCGGGGCTCTATGCCGGGCCGGTCGCGGGGGTGAAGACGGTCCCCGAGGTCGGTGGCTGGCAGCCGCGCGACGGGGTGACGTGCCCGGCGGCGTTCGCGATGACCGCGACGCGGCCGCGGATCCTGCTGATCTTCTATCGCTCCTACCTGACCGCTGCCGATCTCGACCCGGTCGAGGCGCTGCATGCCGGGCTGAGTGGGGCGGGGTTCGACGTCGTCGGGCTGTTCGCGCCGTCGCTGAAGGCGCCGGGCGTCGCGGGGTGGCTCAGGCGCTGGGTCGTCGCGCTCGCCCCGGCGGCGATCGTCAACGCGACCGCCTTTTCCGGCCGCGGCGCGGACGACAGCTCGCCGCTCGACGGGGCGGGGGTGCCGGTGTTCCAGGTCGCGCTGGCGACGTCGGACCGCGCCGCCTGGGGGGGGTCGACGCGCGGGTTGTCCCCCGCTGACCTGGCGATGCACGTCGTCCTGCCCGAGGTCGACGGACGGCTGTTCGCGGGCGTCGCGAGCTTCAAGGAGGACGGCGTCCGCGACGACGCTCTCGGCTATGCGCGGCGCGAGCACCGGGCCGAGCCCGCCCGGATCGCCGCGATCGTCGCGCGCGTCGCGGCCTGGGTGCTTCTGGCGGAGCGGCCGGTCGCGGAGCAGCGGCCCGCGGTCGTGCTGTCGACCTATCCGGGCAAGGATTATCAGATGGCGCATGCGGTCGGGCTTGACGCGCTGGCGTCTGCCGAGGCGATCGTCGAGGACCTGGCGGCCGCGGGTTATGCGACCGGGGAGACTGCATCCGGAGGCCTGGCCGAGGCGCTGGCGACGGGGCGGATCGGGTGGCCGGTCGCGGCGTATCGCGCGGCGCTTGGGGGCTTGCCGGCCGTGTTGCGCGATGCACTCGAGGAAAGCTGGGGGGCGCCCGAGGACGATCCGGGCTGTGTGGACGGCGCGTTCCAGTTCGCGGGAGTCGAGCGCGGGGGCGTGGTGATCGCGCTCCAGCCCGAACGTGGACGGAGCGCGGCGCGGGTCGGCGAGTATCACGACCTGTCGCGCTGTCCCCGTCACGCCTATGTCGCCTTCTATCTGTGGCTGCGCGCGCGGGGGAGCGATGCGCTGATCCATATCGGCGCGCACGGGACGCTCGAATGGCTGCCGGGCAAGGCCGTCGCGCTGTCGGGGGAATGCTGGCCCGAGGCGCTGACCGGGGCGATGCCGGTGCTCTATCCGTTCATCGTCAACGATCCGGGCGAGGCGGCGCAGGCGCGGCGGCGGATCGGCGCGGTGACGATCGGCCATGTCCCGCCGCCGGCTGCGACCGCGGGAGCAGGCGCGGGGCTGGGGCGGCTCGAATCTTTGCTCGACGAGTTTTCCACCGCCGACGGGCTCGACCCCGCGCGCCGCGACCGACTGCGGCGCGACATCGCCGACGAGGCGCGCGCGACCGGACTGGCGGCGACGCTGCGGCTCGACGAGGCGGCCAGCCAGGCGGAGGCGATCACCCGGATCGACACGTTCGTGTGCGACGTGAAGGAGAGCCAGTTCGGCGACGGGCTGCACGTTTACGGTCGTGGCGAACAGGGGGAGGCCGAGCGCGACGGGCTGCTGAGCGCGCTGCGGGGCAGGCGGATCGCGGCGGGGCCGTCGGGGTCGCCGTGGCGCGGACGCAGCGACGTCCTGCCGACCGGGCGCAACCTGTATGCGACCGACGCGCGCGCGGTGCCGTCGCGCGCCGCGCATGCGCAGGGCGTGCGGCTGGCCGACGAGCTGGTCCGCCGGCATCTGCAGGATGAGGGCGACTATCCGCGCGCGCTGGTCGTCGACCTGTGGGCGTCGGCGACGATGCGGACCGCGGGCGAGGAGTTCGCGATGGCGCTCCACCTGCTCGGCGCGGAGCCGGTCTGGGATCATGCGTCGGACCGCGTCACGGGGGTCGAGATCCTGCCGCTGGCAAGGCTCGACCGGCCGCGGATCGACGTGACGCTGCGCGTGTCGGGGCTGTTCCGCGATGCGTTTCCCGCGCTCGGCCAGATGTTCGGGCAGGCGGTGCGCGCGCTGGCGCTGCGCGACGAGCCCGGTGACTGGAACCCGTTCGTCGGCGCTGCCGTCGGTGCGCGCGTCTATGGGCCCGAGCCGGGTCGCTACGGGCTCGGGCTGGGTGATGCGGGCGAGGCCTATGGCGAGGCGGCGCGGGCGGCGGCGGGCGCCGCGTGGCTGGCGGCGTCGAGCCATGCGCTGGACGGGGCGGGCGATGACAATGCGACGCGGTTCGACCCGGCGGGGATCCGCGACCGGGTCGTCGCCGCCGACGGGTTCGTCCATGTCCAGGATTTGCCCGAGACCGACCTGTTGCTCGCCGCGGATTATGCCGCGCACGAGGCGGGGTTCGCGGCGGCGCAGGCGGTTGCCGGGGGTAAGAGCGCGGCGCTGTATCATCTCGATGCGTGCGATCCGGAACGGCCGCGCGCGCGGTCGCTGGACGAGGAGATTGCGCGTGTCGTCCATGCACGCGCGGCGAACCCGGCCTGGGTCGAGGGGATGATGCGGCACGGGTTTCGCGGCGGCGCGGAGATCGCCGCGACGCTCGACCATATGGCGATGTTCGCGCAGCTGGCGCGGGTGGTGTCGCCCGAGCTGATCGACCTCTATTATGATGCGACATTGGGGCGCGACGCGGTGCGTGCGTTTCTGGAGAGCGCAAACCCCGCGGCGCTGGCGGCGATGACCGCGCGGTTCGCGGCGCTGCACGCGGCGGGGCTGTGGCCGACGCGGCGCAATTCGATCCTCGCACAGCTCGACCTGCCGGCATGAGCGCGTTCGTCGTCAAGGGTTGGTGCCCCGATGCGTGGCGGCCGATGGCGGCGGGCGACGGGTTGCTGGTGCGGATCCGCCCGCCGCTCGGGCGGCTGACGCGCGCGCAGACACTCGCGCTGTGCGATGCGGCAATGGCGTGGGGAAATGGCGAGATCGACGTGACAAGCCGCGCGAATTTGCAGATCCGCGGTGTGACCGAGGCGGGCTGGCGGGAGCTGGTCGAGGCGTTGCTGGCGGTCGGGCTGATCGACGCCGATCCGGAGCGCGAGGCGCGCGGCGCGATGCTGGTCGCGCCCGACTGGCGGGACGGGGACGATACGCAGCATATCGCCACCGCTTTGCGCGAGCGGCTGTCCGACCTGCCGGTGCTGCCTGGCAAGGTTGGTTTTGCGATTGATGCGGGCGCTGCACCGCTGCTGACCCGCGCGCCCGCTGACTTTCGGGTCGAGCGCGCGGTGGACGGCAGGTTGCTGGTGCGCGGCGAGGGGCGTGCGGCGGGGGTGGACGTGACGCGCGACACCGCGGTCGACGCGCTGATCGCGCTGGCGCGGTGGTTCGTCGACAGCGGCGGTGCGGCGGCGGGGCGGATGGCGCGCCACGCAGCGGCCGTGCCGGAGCCCGCGACCTTGGTTCCCGCGCCCACCGCGCCACCGCCCGAAGCCGGGGCGCATCCGCTGGGCGCGGCGATCGCGCTCGGCTTCGGGCGGATCGCGGCAGTAGAGTTGCGCGACCGGATCGCCGCAGACCCGGTCACGGCGATCCGCGTGACGCCGTGGCGGATGCTGATCCTCGAAGGCGGTGTGCCGGATAGCGCGCGTGACCAGAGCAGCGTGCGCGCCGGGGTCGACGCCTGTGTCGGTGCGCCCGCCTGCCCGCAGGCGAGCGTCGAGACGCGCGACCTCGCGCGGCGGCTGGCTCCGTTGGTCGCTGGCAGCCTGCACGTGTCGGGATGCGCCAAGGGGTGTGCGCGGGCGCGGCCTGCGGACGTGACGCTGACCGGGCGCGACGGGCGGTTCGACCTTTCCCTGCACACGCGCGCGGGCGCGCCGCCGCTGCTCGGCGCGCTCGAACCCGCTCAGATTATCGCCCATTTCTCCCAGCCGTCCGGAGCCGCCTGATGCCCTATGCCTATGAGACCGACGGGGCCGCGATCTATCGCCAGTCGTTCGCGATGATCCGAGCCGAGGCGGATCTCGCGCGGTTTGACGCCGAGGAGGAGCCGGTCGCGGTGCGGATGATCCACGCTGCGGGGCTGGTCGCGCTGGCCAAGGATATCCGCTTTTCGCCGGGCTTCGCACGGACCGCGCGTGCGGCGTTGCGGGCGGGCGCGCCGATCCTGTGCGATGCGCGGATGGTGACCGAGGGGATCACGCGCGCGCGCCTGCCGGCGGACAATGCGGTGATCTGTACGCTGCACACGCCCGAGACGGTCGCGCTGGCGAGAGAAATGGCAACGACGCGCTCGGCCGCGGCGCTGGAGTTCTGGCGGCCGCATCTGGCGGGTGCGGTGGTGGCGATCGGCAATGCGCCGACCGCGCTGTTCCACCTGCTCAATATGCTGGAAGATCCCGATTGTCCGCGGCCCGCGGCGATCATCGGGTGTCCGGTGGGTTTCGTCGGTGCTGTCGAATCGAAGGATGCGCTGTGGGCGGCGCAGCCGGTGCCGTGCGTGATCGTCGAGGGGCGGCTGGGCGGCAGCGCGATCACCGTCGCGGCGATCAACGCGCTGGCGAGCGCCGCGGAATGATCAGCGTGGTGGCGCCCGTGCCGACTTTGGTGCCGCCGCCGGGGCAGGCGGTGGTGACGGGCACGATCCACGGCGTCGGGTTGGGGCCGGGCGCGTGCGACCTGATGAGCGTGCGCGCGGACCGTCTGGTGCGCGGCGCGCGGCATATCGCCTATTTCCGCAAGGCGGGGCGGCCGGGGCAGGCGCGGCGGATCGTCGAGGGGATGCTGCGCGACGACGTGATCGAATATCCGATGGAATATCCCGTCACCACCGAGATCGCGCTGACCGATCCGCGCTACAACGACCGGCTGTCGGGCTTCTACGCGGGGTGCATCGATCACCTCGCGGCGCTGGCGCTGGGCGGCGAGGACGTGGTGGTGCTGTGCGAGGGCGACCCGTTCTTCTACGGATCGTTCATGCACCTCTATACGCGGTTGCAGGGGGTCGCGCCGGTCGCGGTCGTCCCCGGCATCACCGGCATGTCGGGCGCCTGGACCGCGAGCGGCGCGCCGATCACCTGGGGCGACGACGTGCTGACGGTGGTGATGGGGACGCTGCCCGAGGCGGACCTGGTCCGGCGGATCCGCGACACCGATGCGCTGGTGGTGATGAAGATCGGTCGCCACCTCGCCAAGCTGCGCCGCGCGGTCGCCGCCGCGGGGCGCGAGGAGGCGGCGTGGCTGGTCGAATATGCGGCGATGGCGGAGCAGCGCGTCACGCGGCTGTGCGAGGCGGATGCGGTCACGCCCTATTTCGCGATCCTGCTGATCCATGGGCAGGGGCGGCGGCCATGACCCTGAGCGCAGGGATTGGCTGGCTGGCGATCGCCGGGCTGGGGCCGGGGGATGCTGCGCTGGTGACGCCCGAGGTCAGCGCGGCGCTGGCCGAGGCGACCGACGTGATCGGCTACATCCCCTATGTCGCGAGGGTTCCGGCGCGCGACGGTCTGATACTGCATGCGAGCGACAACCGGGTCGAGATCGACCGCGCGCGCCATGCGCTCGAATTGGCCGCGAAGGGCGCGCGCGTCGTGGTGGTCTCGTCGGGGGATCCGGGTGTGTTCGCGATGGCGGCCGCGGTGTTCGAGGCGCTCGAGGCGGGACCGGGGGCGTGGGGGACGGTCGACATCCGCGTGCTGCCGGGGATCACCGCGATGCTGGCGGCGAGCGCGCGCGCGGGGGCTCCGCTGGGGCATGATTTCTGCGCGATCAACCTCTCGGACAATCTGAAGCCCCAGGCGCTGATCGAGCGGCGCGTTCGGCTGGCGGCGGAGGCGGATTTCGCGATCGCCTTCTACAATCCGCGGTCGAAGGCGCGGCCCGACGGGCTGGTCCGCGCGTTCGAGATCCTTCGCGCGACGTGCGGCGACGATCGCCCGGTGCTGTTCGCGCGGGCGGTGTCGACGCCCGAGGAAGTGCTGTCGATCGTGCCGCTGGGCGAGGCGCGGGCGGAGATGGCGGACATGCGGACGATGGTGATCGTCGGATCGAGCCTGACGCGGATCATCGCGCGGGCGCAGGGGCCGATCCTCTATACGCCGCGGTCGGCGCCATGATCGAGCCAGTCGAGCACCGCGTCGACCGAATCGACCGCGTGCCGCGCGGGCAGCGGCGGGCGGTCGATCATGATCACCGGCAGGCCGAGCGTGCGCGCGGCGACGAGCTTGGCCGCCGCGCCGCTGCCGCCCGCATTCTTGCAGACGACCAGTTCGGTGGCGTGGTCGCGCATCAATCGGGTGTCGCCGGCGGCGTCGAACGGGCCACGGTTTACGACCAGGCGGTGGCGGGGCAGCGGCGGCGGATCGTCGGGCGTATCGACGAAACGCAGCAGATAGTCGTGTTGCGGCTGCCGCGCGAAAGCATCGACATGCATCCGGCCCAGCGCGAGCATCACACGCCGCGCCGGGCCGGCGAGCGCCGCAACGGCGGCGGCGATGTCGGCGACGCGGTGCCAGCGATCGCCCGCGACCGGGGTCCAGGCGGGGCGGGCGAGCGCGACATGCGCGACGCCCGCCTGTGCCGCGGCCTCGACCGCATGCCGGTGCATCTGCGCGGCGAAGGGGTGCGTCGCGTCGATCAGGTGCGTGACACGGTGCTCTTTGAGATAGGTAACGAGCCCTCCGACGCCGCCAAAGCCGCCGATGCGGACGGGCACCGGCTGCGCGCGCGGGCTGGCGACGCGGCCGGCATAGCTCAGCACGGTCGGATCGCCGCGCGCCGCGAGCCGTGCGGCGAGCGCGCTGGCTTCGGTGGTGCCGCCGAGAAGCAGGATGGTCGGAATGACTGAGGCTCCGTGGCTGACGATAGTCGGGATCGGCGAGGACGGCGTGGCCGGGCTGTCCGCCGCGGCGCGCGCGGCGCTGGCCGATGCCGAGATCGTGACGGCCGCGACCCGCCATCTGGCGCTTGCCGGCGAGCTTAGGGGGGCGCTCGAGGCTTGGCCAGTGCCGTTCGAGGACGGGATCGCGCGGCTGATCGCGCATCGCGGCCGGCGGGTGGTGATGCTGGCATCGGGGGATCCGTTCTGGTTCGGCGCGGGCACGTCGGTGACGCGGCATCTGAGCCCGGGCGAATGGACCGCGCATCCCGCACCGTCGAGCTTCGCGCTGGCGGCGGCGCGGCTCGGCTGGGGACTCGAGGACTGTTCGTGCCTGGGGTTGCATGCCGCGCCGTTTGGCCGGTTGCGGCCGCATATCGCGCGGGGGCGGCGCGCGATCGTGCTGGTGCGCGACGGGGCGGCGGTCGGTGGACTGGCGGCGTATCTGGATGCCGCGGGGTTCGGCGCGTCGGCGCTGCACGTGCTTGAGGCGCTGGGCGGGCCGCGCGAACGGATCCGCCACACGACCGCCGCGACGTTCGCGTTTGACGACATCGCGCATCCGGTCGCGGTCGGCATCGTCTTCGAGGGCGCGGGCGCGGTCATGCCGCAGGCCGGGCTGTCCGACGCCTGGTTCGCGCATGATGGGCAGATCACCAAGTCGCCGATCCGCGCGGTGACGCTGGCCGCGCTCGCACCGAAACCGGGCGAGAGCCTGTGGGATATCGGCGCGGGATCGGGATCGATCGGGATCTCGTGGCTGCTGGCACATCCGTCGACGCGCGCGACCGCGTTCGAGGCGGATCCGGTCCGCGCGCGGCGCATCGTCGACAATGCGGCAACTCTAGGCGTCGACCGGCTGATGGTGGTCGAGGGGCGGGCGCCCGACTGTCTTGGCGAGCGAGCGTGCCCGGATGCGGTGTTTGTCGGAGGCGGCCTGTCCGAGGCGCTGTTGCGCGCGCTGTGGCCGCGGGTCGAGCAGGGCGCGCGGATCGTCGCGAATGCGGTGACGCTCGAATCGGAGGCGCTGCTGACGCAGTGGCAGGCGGCGCAGGGGGGGAGCCTGATGCGGATCGAGGTGGCGCAGGCGGTGCCGATCGGGACGCGACGTGGGTGGCGCGCGCAGTTCCCGGTGGTGCAATGGGCGTATCCGGCATGATCGTCGCGGGTTTCGGCTTCAATACCGCCGCGGATGCCGCCGCGTTGCGCGCCGCGCTGGCCGCCGCGCAGCAGGGGCTGCCGCGGGTCGAGGCGCTGGCGGCGCCCGATGACAAGCAGGGGCTGCCCGGCGAGATCGCGGCGCTGCTGGGTCTGCCGCTGATCACGGTCGATCCCGCCGCGCTGATTGCGGCCAGTCCCGTCACCCGGTCCCCTGTGAGCCTTGCCGTGCGGGGGACCGGCAGCGTTGCCGAGGCCGCCGCGCTCGCCGCCGCGGGGCAAGGCGCGCGGCTGCTGACCCTTCGCCATATTTCGCCGTGCCGACGCGCGACCTGCGCCATTGCCCAAGGATTTCGACCATGACCGTGCATTTCATCGGTGCAGGGCCGGGTGCGCCCGACTTGCTGACGTTGCGGGGGCGCGACCGGATCGCGATGTCGCCGGTGTGCCTCTATGCCGGGTCGCTGATCCCTAAGGCGCTGCTCGAGCATTGTCCGCCCGGTGCGCGGATCGTCAACACCGCGCCGATGGACCTCGACCAGATCATCGCCGAGATCATCGCCGCGCACGCAGGGGGACAGGACGTCGCGCGGCTGCATTCGGGGGACCTGTCGATCTGGTCGGCGATGGGCGAGCAACTGCGGCGGCTGCGCGCCCTGGACATACCGGTGACGATCACCCCCGGCGTCCCCGCCTTTGCCGCCGCCGCCGCCGCGCTCGAGGTCGAATTGACCTTGCCCGAGCTGGCGCAATCGGTGGTGCTGACGCGGACGCCGGGACGGGCAAGCTCGATGCCGTCGGCCGAGACGCTCGCCGCGTTCGCCGCGACACAGGCGACGCTGGCGATCCACCTGTCGGTGCACAATCTGCCGCAGGTCGTCGCGGATCTGCTGCCGGCTTATGGTGGCGACTGCCCGGTCGCGGTGGTGTGGCGCGCGAGCTGGCCCGACGAGCAGATCGTCCGCGCGACGCTCTCGACGATCGAGGAGGCGGTGACGGGGCGGCCCGAGCGGACCGCGCTGATCCTGGTCGGGCGCGTGCTGGCGCCGGGCGATTTCGCGACGAGCAGCCTGTACGCACAAGGCTATGATCGGCGGTTCCGGCCGCAATCGGCGGAGTCCCGGTTCGCAGGAGACACGCCATGACGCACGGCATGACCCCGGGCCTGCTGGTCGCTGCGCCTGCGTCGGGAACGGGGAAGACGACGGTGATGCTCGGGTTGTTGCGCGCACTGCGCGATGACGGGCTCGCGGTGCAGCCGTTCAAATGCGGGCCCGACTATATCGACCCGGCGTTCCACCGCGCGGCGAGCGGGCGCGCGTCGTTCAACCTCGACAGCTGGGCGATGACGGGGCCGCGGCTCGACGGGATCGCGGCGCGCGGCGACGATGCGGACATGACGCTGGCCGAAGGGTCGATGGGGCTGTTCGACGGGGTGGCGCGTCCGGGCGCGACGGGCAATGGCGCGAGCGCGGACGTCGCGCGGCGGATGGGCTGGCCGGTCGTGCTGGTGATCGACGTGTCGGGCCAGGCGCAGTCCGCGGCGGCGACCGCCTTGGGGTTCGCGCGCTATGATCCAGGCGTAAGGGTCGCAGGCGTGATCCTCAACCGCGTGGCGAGCGAGCGGCACGAGCGGCTGGCGCGCAGCGGGATGGAAGCGGTCGGGATCCGCGTGTTCGGCGCGCTGCCGCGGCGCGGCGATCTGACGTTGCCCGAGCGACATCTGGGGCTGGTGCAGGCGATCGAGCACCCTGCGCTCGACGCGCAGATTGCGGCCTATGCGACGTTCCTGCGCGCGCATGTCGATATCGCCGCACTGCGCGAGGCGGCCGCCGCCACGCCGCGGCCGGTCGCGCAGGGGACGGTCGTGCCGACCCCGCCGGCACAGCGGATCGCGCTGGCGCAGGATGCCGCCTTTTCATTCACCTATGCGCATGTGCTCGACGGGTGGCGCAGCGCAGGGGTGGAGATCCTGCCCTTTTCGCCGCTGGCGGACGAGGCGCCGGCGAAGGACGCGGATCTGGTCTGGCTGCCGGGGGGCTATCCCGAGCTGCATGCGGGTGCGCTGGCGGCGGCGGACCGGTTCCGGGTGGCATTGGCGCTGCATGCCCGGACGCGACCGGTGCACGGTGAGTGCGGCGGGTACATGGCACTGGGCGAAGGGCTGATCGATGCGGACGGGACACGGCACCGGATGGCCGGGTTGCTCGGGCTGGTGACGAGTTACGAGAAGCGGCGGATGCATCTGGGCTATCGGCGGGCGACGCTGCACGCGCCGATCGGCGGGATCGCGGCGGGGGCGATGCTGGCGGGGCATGAATTCCATTATTCGACGATCCTCGACCAGCCCGACGCGCCGCTGGCGCAGGTGATCGACGCGAATGGGCAAGCCGTGCCCGAAACCGGCTCGCATCGCGGCGGCGTGACGGGTAGTTTCTTCCACATGATCGCCCCCCTTGGCCCACCGGCTGCATGACCGGTTTCGTTTCGTTCGTCGGTTCCGGCCCCGGCGACCCCGAATTGCTGACGCTGAAGGCGGTGACGCGGTTGCAGCGCGCCGACGTCGTGCTGTTCGACGATCTGTCGTCGGGCGCGGTGCTGGGCCATGCGCGCGTCGGTGCCGAACTGGTCGCGGTCGGCAAGCGCGCGGGGCGGCCGTCGCCGCGCCAGTCGCATGTCTCGCAGCTGCTGGTCGACCATGCGCTGACCGGCGCGCGCGTCGTCCGGCTGAAATCGGGCGATGCGGGGATGTTCGGGCGGCTCGAGGAGGAGATCGTCGCGCTGCGCGAGGCAGGCGTGACGTTCGAGATCGTCCCCGGGATCAGCGCAGCGAGCGCCGCCGCCGCCGCCGCGGCGATACCGCTGACACGCCGGCTGTCCGCGCGGCGGGTGCAATATGTCACCGGCCATGACGTGACCGGGAAACTACCCCAGCAGCGCAACATGGCCGCGCTCGCCGATCCGGAGGCGACGACGGTCGTGTTCATGCCGCAGCGGACGTTCCCGGCTCTGGTTGAGTCGCTCGTCGCACATGGTCTGTCGGGCGACACGACCGCGCTGCTCGCGGAAAATGTCGGGCATCCCGACCAGAGCCTGACCTGGTCGACGATCGCAGGACTTGCGGCGCGGCTGGCGGGGGGCGTGTCCGACAAGCCCGCGCTGATCCTCTACGGCTCGCTGATGGCACCATGAGCGGGGCCGACATCGCGATATCGCTGATCGGGATCGGCACGGGCAATCCCGATCATGTGACGCGCGCGGCGGTCACGGCGATGAACGCCGCCGACCTGATCCTGCTGCCGCGGAAAGGCGCGGGGAAATCCGACCTGGTCGATTTGCGCCGGACGATCTGCACCGCGTTGCTGACCGGGCCGGCCAGAGTGGTGGAGTTCGATCTGCCCGAGCGCGATGCGGACGCGCCGTACCGTGCCGCGGTCGATGCGTGGCATGACGAGATCGCGGCGGTGTGGGCGGCGCAGATCGCCGAGCATCTGCCGGGCGGGGGGCGGGTCGCGTTCCTCGTCTGGGGGGATCCGTCGCTCTACGACAGCAGCCTGCGGATCGCCGAACGGCTGCGTGCCGGGGGGCGGTCGATCCGGGTGAGCGTGGTGCCGGGGATCACCAGCCTGCAGGCGCTGACTGCGGCGCATGCGATCCCGCTCAACACGCTCGCTGCGCCCGTGACGATCACCACCGGTCGGCGGCTGCGCGCGGAGGGGTGGCCAGCGGGGGTCGAGACGCTGGCGGTGATGCTAGACGGGGCGTGCGCGTTCGAGACGCTCGCACCCGAGGGAATCACGATCTGGTGGGGGGCGTATTTGGGGATGGCGCAGGAGGCGCTGGTCGCCGGGCCGCTCGCCACAGTCGGGGCGGAGATCGTCACGTGCCGTGCCGGACTGCGCGCCCGGCACGGCTGGATCATGGACGTGTATCTCCTGCGCCGCACGGGCGGCTGAGCGTCACTCCGACAGGTCACTCAGCAGCTCGCGGACACGGTCGAGACGGGCGAGCGGATCCTCGATCCGCTCGCGGACCAACCAGCGGCGCTTCACCTGCTCGAACGGCGAGGGCAGGGCGGCGGTCGGGTCGCCCGGGGTAAAGGCAATCGCGCCCGGCCCGACATCGATCTGGCGAATATCGGCGGCGGCGGCGAGCGCCCGGATCCGCGCGCATTCGAGCAGGCGGACGGCATTGTCGGGAAGTGCGCCGAACCGGTCCTCGAGCTCGGCCTGGAACGCATCGAGCGCGGCGATGTCGGTCAGATGCGCGAGCTGGCCGTAGAGCGTAAGCCGCAGGTCGGTTTCGGGGATCCACTCCTCGGGAAGCATGCCGCCGACGCCGAGATTGAGCACCGGCTGGCACTGATCGACGGGCTCGCCGCGCGCGGCCTTCAGCGCGCGACCCAGCAGATGCTGGTAGAGGTCGATGCCGATCAGCTTCATGTGGCCGGCCTGATCCTCGCCGACCAGATCGCCCGCGCCACGCATGTCGAGATCACGCGCGCTGATCGCGAAGCCCGCGCCGAGCTGGTCGAACGCCTGGAGCGTGCGGAGGCGCTTCATCGTCGCCTCGGCGATCATGGCCTCACCGTCGGTCGACAGCAGGATCTGACCGCGCCGGCCGCCGCGCCCGACCCGGCCGCGCAGCTGGTGGAGCTGCGACAGGCCGAACCGGTCGGCGTGATGGACGATCATCGTGTTGGCGCGCGGCACGTCGAGCCCCGCCTCGATGATGTTGGTCGCGAGCAGCACGTCGCCGTCACCCGCGGCAAAGCCCGCCATCGCGTCGTCGAGCTCGGCCGCGTCCATCTTGCCGTGCGCGATGACGAGGCCGAGCTCGGGGACGAGCCGCGCGAGCGTTTTCGCGAGCGGGGCGATGTCCTCGATTCGCGGCACGACGACGAAGCTCTGGCCGCCGCGCGCGCGTTCGCGGCGGAGCGCCTTGCGGACCGCGGCGTCATCGAACGGCGCGACGATGGTGCGGATCGGCTGGCGACGCGCGGGTGGCGTCGCGATGACCGAGATCGCCTGGATGCCGACCATCGCCGACTGGAGCGTGCGCGGGATCGGCGTGGCGCTGAGCGTGAGGACATGGCCCGCGCCCATGTCGCGCAGCGACGCCTTGGCCTTCGCGCCGAACCGCTGTTCCTCGTCGATCACGACCAGCGCGAGATCGGCAAAGGCGACGCCCTTGCCGCCGACAGCGCTGGTGCCGACGACGACCGCGATAGACCCGTCGGCGAGCCCGGCGCAGACGCGCTTGCGCTCGGCAGGCGTCGACAGCCGAGACAACGCAGCGACCTCCAGCCCGGTGCCGACAAAGCGCGTGCGGAACGTTTCGAGATGCTGGCGGATCAGCACCGTGGTGGGCGCGACGATCGCGACCTGGCGACCAGCCAGCGCGACGAGCGCGGCGGCGCGAAGTGCGACCTCGGTCTTGCCATAGCCGACATCGCCGACGATCAGCCGGTCCATCGGCTTGCCGCTGGCGAGGTCGCTGCGGACCGCGGCGATCGCGCGCGCCTGGTCGGGGGTCTCGGCGAAGGGGAAGCCCGCAGCGAACCGTTCGTAGAGCGCGACATCGGGGACGATCGGTGGTGTCGTCCGCGCGTCGCGTTCGGCGGCGACCGCCTGAAGCGCACGTGCGCTTTCCGCGATCGCCGTGTCGATCGCGGCGCGACGCTTGGTCCAGCTTCCGCCATCGAGCGTGTCGAGCGTCACTGCGTCCGCGTCCGCGCCATACCGCCAGATGCGATCGGCCTCATGCACGGGGACGAGGCGGCGCGCGCCCTTGGCATAGTCGAGCACGATCGCGTCGGCCGCGACGCCATCGAGGTCGGGCAGCGCCTCGACCCCAAGAACGCGACCGATGCCGTGATCCTCATGCACGACGATGTCGCCGGTCTGCAGCGTCGCGCCTTCGGCGAAGGCCGCAACGCCGGCACCGGGACCGTCGTCCAGTCGTGCACGGCTGCCGAGCAGATCGGCGGCAGCGACGATGGTGAGATCGGCATGGACAAAGCCCTGGTCGAGCGGAGCGCAGAGCAGTGACACCGAACCGACGGGTGCGGCTGCCGCCTCGGCAAGGCTGTCGACGTGTTCGGCGTCGACGCCGAGCCGCGATGCGAGGAAACGAAGGTCACGCGCGGACCCGGCGATCGCGAGCCGGCCGTCGGCGATCACCGAACGGGCGAATCGACGGAACGCGCGGACCGGATCGCGCCGCTCGATGAAGCGCGGGGTGCGTTCGACCGGGGCGTCGGTGGCAAGGATCTGGCGGCCGGCGGTCGCCTTGTTCCAGGCGCGCGTGTCGACCAGCGCGGCCTTGACCTGACGCGCCGCAGTGCCGTCGGCGGCAAGCGCGAGGAAGCGCGTGCGGCGGTCGTCGACCAGAGGGTCGAAATGGAGCGAGGCGTCGGGCAAATGCTCGGTAATCGCGACGCCGTCACCCAGATCGGGCTCGCAGGCGCGACCGACGATTACCGCGTCGAGCGTTTCAAGGCTGCGCTGCGACACCGGGTCATAGCTGCGAGTTTCGGTGATGACCGAATTGTCGTCGAATTCGATCCGGGCGGGGTTCGCGCGGTCGGCCGGAAACAGGTCGACGACGCTGCCGCGGATCGCGATCTCGCCGGGTTCGTCGACGCGGTCGTCGATCGTGTAGCCGATCGTTTCGGCGAGCGCGGGCAGCGCGGCGATGTCGATCGTGTCGCCGACGCGGAACACCGGTGGCGCCTCGTCGAATGCGGCAGGGGCGGGATAGCGGACCGCGCTCGCCTCGGCTGACAGGACGAGGAGGATCGGGCCGGTCGAGGCTGTAGCGGTCGCGGCGCGCAGACGGCGCAGCGCCTCGACCCGACGGCCGACATTGGCGGCGCTGGGCGGCGCGGAGTCGCCGGGGAGCGCATCGCTCGCGACGAGATGGACGACGGTCATCGTCGGGGCGAACCCCTCCGCGAGACAAGCGATCGCCTCGGCGCGCGCCTCGTCCTCGACCACTAGAATGGCACGGTCGATCCCGGCGGTCAGCAGCTCGGCAACGACCATCGCCGCGGGCAGGGTTGCCGGTGCGGCGCGCGTGTCGCCCGGCAGGTCGATATGGTCGGTACGCTTCAGCATGGCCCCTCCGGTCGGGCCGTTGGCGCCCATTGAATGAACGGTATGCGGACCGGCTCGTTCCGTGATCCGTGCACGAAATGTTCCGACCGGCTCAGCCGAGCAGGCGGCGATACTCGGATTCGGCATGGCCATAGGTGTCGCCCGCCATCCGCATCAGCACGTCGCGGTCGCGGACCAGCACGCGGCCGCGGACCGAGCGAATCGCATGCTCCTCCTCGAGCCGGTGGAGCGCTTCGGTCACGCTGCTGCGCCGGACGCCGAGCATCAGGCGGAACTCCTCATGCGTCATGCAGATCGCGTCGTCGCGGATGCGGTCGTGATACAGCAGGATCCACCGCGCCATGCGTCGCTCGATCGAATGCGCGAGCGACGATACGATCGTGCGGCCCATCTGGGTCATGAACACCTGGACGAAACGGAGCAGCGCGAGCCGCAGCGTGTCGCTCTGCGCGGCGGCGGCGTGGAAGCGGTCGAGCGGGAGCTGCAGCGCGACGCCCTGTTCGGCGCGCATCACGACGTCATAGGGCGAGCGGTTGTCGCCGAGCAGCGCGGACCAGCCGACAAAGCCCTCCGCGCCGATCAGCCCGACCGCAAAGCGATGATCGCCCTCGAGCGCGTCGAGCACGCCGGCGATCCCCTCCTCGGGAAAGCAGAGCGTCTCGATCCGGTCGCCCGCACGCGTCAGCGACTCGCCGACCGCGAAGGAAACGCGGTCGAGATGCGGGGCGATCAATGCGAAGTCGTCGGGGCTCAGGCGCTGGAGGAGCCGGTTTCCTGTGCCGCGTGCCGACGACGCGTCGCCAGCCCCATCCCAATCGATGGTCTCCAGTCGATTGTCGCTCACCATCATGCCCCCTGAAACACTGCACGAATTCAATACGACCCGGTCTTTGTCCGGTTTCGTACAGCAACTCCCACGCCGCCGCCGGGGTTGCGCCTTTCAATATTACAGGAGGCAATTTTGACACATTCCATTCGACGGACGCTGCTCGCCGGCGTGTTTGCATCGATGCTCGTAATCATCCCGGGCGCCGCGCTCGCCCAGTCGGCGCGCAGCGACACCGCGCCCCCGCCGCCCCCGCCGCCCGCCACGAAGATGGCGCCGGCCAAGGCTGCGCCCGACATGCAGGCCGTGCTCGACGCGCTGGCCGGCCTCGGCGGCAAGCCGATCGAGACGCTGACGCCCGCCGAAGCACGCCAGCAGCCGTCCGCTGCGGATGGTGCCAAGGCGGTGATGGCACAGAAGGGGATGCCGACGACGCCCGACGCATCGGTGACGACGCAGGACATTCCTTACGGCAGCGACGCCAAGCAGTTTGCCCGCGTGTACAAGCCGGCGAGCGCCGCCAATGCCAAGGGCCTGCCGATCCTGGTCTATTATCACGGTGGCGGCTGGGTGATCGCGGACGTCGCGACCTATGACGCGGCACCGCGCGCGATGGCCAAGGCGCTGAATGCGATCGTCGTGTCGGTCGAATATCGCCATGCGCCAGAATTCAAGTTCCCCGCGCAGCATGACGACGCGGCGGCGGCCTATCGCTGGACACTGGCCAATGCCGCGGCATGGGGTGGCAACCCGGCGAAGATCGCGGTTGCAGGCGAGAGCGCCGGCGGCAATCTGGCGGTCGCGACGGCAATCTATGCCCGCGACAATCGCCTGACCGCGCCGCTGCACATCGTCTCGGTCTATCCGATCGCCAACAGCAGCAAGACGCTGCCGTCGCGCAGGGATTCCGCGAACGCCAAGCCGCTCAACGGCGCGATGCTGCCGTGGTTCGGTTATTACTACCAGACCAGCAAGGCGGATGCGCAGGATCCGCGGCTGAACCTGGTCGGGGCGAACCTGCGCGGGCTGCCGCCGACGACGATCATCAACGCGCAGATCGATCCGCTGCGGTCGGACGGCGAGACGCTGGCCGCGGCGATGCGTGCGGCGGGCGACAAGGTCGAGCAGCGCACTTTCCCGGGCGTGACGCATGAATTCTTCGGCATGGGCACGATCGTGCGCGGCGCCAAGGATGCGAACGATCTCGCGGTCGCACGGCTGAAGGCGGCGTTCGCCATGGCTCCTGCGAAGCGCTGACGCGTTGGGAGGGGGATAGTTTCCCCCTCCCGATCCTGCAGCGAGTATCGCCATGACGTCGACGACCCACGCCTCTTCGCCCCGCTATCGCGCCCGCGCGCGGGTCGCGGCCCTGCCGATGGCGGAGCGCTGAGATGCCCGTGATGACCACGCCGACGCTGGCAATCGCCTATACCGATACGGGCCCGCGTGAGGGCGATGCGGTGTTGTTGCTGCACGGCTGGCCGGATGATTCCTCGACCTGGGACGACGTCCTGCCCGCGCTTCATGCCGCGGGGCTGCGGACGATCGTGCCGAGCCTGCGCGGGTTCGGCGAAACGCGGTTCCTCGAAGGCGATACGTCGCGCACCGGCAACAGCGCGGTCCTGGCGATGGACGCGATTGCGCTGATGGACGGGCTGGGGATCGCGCGTTTCATGGTCGCGGGGCATGACTGGGGCTCGAACATCGCCGAGGCGCTGGCGGTCGGTTGGCCCGAGCGGGTGCAGCGGATCGCGATGCTCGCGACGCCGCCGCGACTGGGTGGCATGCCGACGCCGCCGTTCGAACAGACGCAGCGGCAATGGTATCACTGGTTCATGGCCACCGCGCGCGGCGCGCAGGCGGTGCGCGACGATCCCCGGGGGTTCGCGCATGTCCACTGGACCAACTGGTCGCCGCCGGGCTGGTTCGACGAGGCGACCTTTGCGCGAGTGGCGCGCGCGTTCGGGAATCCGGACTGGGTCGACGTCACGCTGCACAGCTACCGCGCACGCTGGGACGAGGCGGCGCCCGATCCTGCCAGCGTCTGGCTCGAGGATGCGGTGAAGGCGAGCGAGACGCTGTCGCTGCCCGCGCTGTACATTCAGGGTGCGGAGGACGGGGTGAACCCGCCGAGCGCGACCACCGCGGTACCGGAGAAATTCTCGGGACCCTTCGCCTTCGTCACCTTGCCGGGCGTCGGCCATTTTCCACAGCGTGAGCGCCCCGAGGCGGTCGCCGACTTGCTCGTCACGCTCTTCACCGGCGATCCCGCCACCTTGTCCGACACGATTTACCGGAGCCAAGACATGTCCACGTTCAAACCCCTTCTCGCAGGCGCCGCGCTGTTCGCACTCGCCGCCGCCGCAACCGCGGCCGGCGTCGCACAGGCCAAGACCGCGGCGAGCCCGCTGACTCAGGTGGCGACGTTCGACCACCAGGTGACCGGCGTCGCGGTGACCGCAGACGGACGACGGTTCGTCAACTTTCCGCGCTGGACCGACGATGCGCCGATCTCGGTCGCCGAGGTGCTGCCGGACGGCAAGCTCAAGGCCTATCCCGACGACACGTGGAACAGCTGGCGCAACGCCCGCGCCAGCGAATTGCCGGTCGGCGACTATTTCGTCTGCGTCCAGTCGATCGTGCCCGACGGGCACGGCAATCTGTGGGTGCTCGATCCCGGCGCGCCCGGTAACGAGAAGCCGCTCGAGGGTGCGCCGAAGCTGGTCAGGATCGACCTGGCGACGAACCGCGTGACCAAGGTGATCAAGGTCGCGCCCGATGTCGCGTTGCAGGGTACGTACCTCAACGACATCCGCTTCTCGCCCGACGGCAAGACCGGCTACATCACCGATTCGGGCACGCGCGGCGCGATCATCGTGATCGACCTGGAGAGCGGCAAGGGTATGCGCGCGCTCAACGGGCATGGCTCGACGCAGATCGACAAGAGCGTGACGGTCATGACCGACGGCAAGCCGCTGGTCCGCCCCGATGGCCGTCAGCCGGCCTTCTCCGCGGACGGGATCGCGATCTCGAACGACGGCAAGACGCTGTATTATCAGGCGCTGACCGGCAAGACGCTCTACGCGATCGATACCGGGCTGCTCCGCGAGGGCGTGAGCGCGGCGCAGCAGGCGGCGGGGGTGAAGACCATCGCCGAGACGCATGTCGCGGATGGGCTGTGGATGAGCAAGGCGGGGGTGCTGTACATCACGTCGCCGACCAACGACAGCATCACGCGGCTGGTCGGCGATCATGTCGAGCCGGTGCTGACTGACAAGCGGCTGCGCTGGCCCGATACGTTTTCGGAAGGGCCCGATGGCCGGATCTATGTGACAGCGAGCCATATCCAAGACACCAGCTGGTTCAAGCCGGGTGCGCCGGCATCGCTGCCGACCGCTTTGTTCGCATTCGACCCCGCGCGGTGACATGAACGGGCGCCCCGGGCATGCAGACATGCCGGGGCGGCTCTGCCCGGCAGCGGCAGAAAACGTCAGATTGCAACAGGGTTAACATAGCGCAACGCGATAACCGCGCACCCCGGGATCGAATGTCGTGGCGTGTCGTTTCGCCATACTAACGATACGGGGTCGCCTTGTTCATTCTCCATTTGGCCCTCGGGGGCTGCCTGAAAGCGCCGCCCATCGACTTCGGCATTACGGCCGACTCCGGGGGGCATCTTGCGTATGTGGTCGACGCAGCGCTGGTTCAGGCAAAGCTTCCCGGCGTGGACCGGGTCTCGATCGTTACCCGGTTGTTCCGGTCTGCGGATCTTCCATCCGTGCATGGCCTGCGATCGGAGTACGTCACCGACAGGTTGACGATCGACCGGGTCGATAGTGGCGAAGACCGCTATCTCGAGAAGGAGGCGCTCGCCGCCGACCTGCCCGCATTCACCGAGGCGTTTTGCCGTCACATTGCCGGACTGGCGGTCATGCCCAACGTCATCCATGCGCATTTCGCCGATGCCGCAGCGGTCGCGATCGAGGCACGCCGCCGGTTCGGCATTCCGTTCGTGTACACGCCGCATGCGCTGGCGATCGACAAACGCCGTCAGGGCCTTGGCGGAGCCGAACTCGGCACGCGGATTGCGGCGGAAACCACCGCGATCGCTGCGGCAGACGCGCTGATCGTATCGACGCGGGACGAGGCCGAACGGCAGGTCCCGGCCTATGGCGTCGGGGTCGCGGGCCGGATCCACTGCGTGCCACCCGGCGTACCCCGCCGTCCCGACGCCGGAAACACGGTGACGCTTGTCGATCGCCTGGGGGACTGGCTCGATCGGCCTGATCTCCCGATCCTGCTGGCGATCGCGCGACCGGTGGCGAAGAAGAACCTCGCGGCCCTCGTACGTGCGTTCGCGGCGGATCCGGTTCTGCACGAGCGTGCGAATCTGGTGATCCTCGCCGGGCAACATGGGGGCCAGTCGTCGAGTGAGGAACGGGCGGTGCTGGGCGAACTGCAGGCGCTTGCCGCTAGTCCTGCACTGCGCGGGCGATTCGCCTTGCCGCCGCGGCACGATGCTTCGGACGTCACTGCGCTGTACCGGCGAGCGGCGGCAGGCGGCGTGTTCGTCAACCCGGCGCTGCACGAGCCGTTCGGGCTGACCCTGATCGAGGCGGCGGCAGCCGGCGTGCCGGTCGTCGCCACCCGCAACGGAGGGCCGGCGGAGATCGTCGCGCAGATCGGTCACGGGCTGCTGGTCGATCCGCGCGACGAGCGCGGGATCACCGCAGCGTGTCGTGCGGTGATCGAGGACGCGGGCCTTCACGCACGGTTGAGTCGGGCGGCACGTGTCGGAAGCGCGGCATATGACTGGCGACGTTATGCCGGGGCGGCTGTCGGGATCTATGCGGCATTACGGCGCCAACCCGCTCTGCTGGCCTGCGACATCGACAACACGCTGACCGGGTCGGTCGATGGCGCGGCGGCCTTCGCACGCTGGCGGCATGGCAGCAGCCTGCCGTTCGTGGTCGCGACGGGGCGCAGCTTCGCCGAGGCGCGCGCGGTGCTGGCGCAGTGGCATTTGCCCGAGCCGGATGCATTCATCGTCGACGTCGGGACGCGGATCCTCCGTCCGGCTGCGCATGGCGGGTGGCAGTCCTGCGCCGGGTTCACTGCCGCGCTCGATAAGGACTGGGACCGGGCGGCGGTACGCGCGGCGCTTGCCCCGCTCGGCATCTGCGCCCAGCCGGTCGTTACCGAGGGCGCGCACAAGCTCAGCTTCTTTGGCGACGCCGCCGACGCCGCAGCGATCCGCGCGGCTCTGGCGCAGGCGGGGCTTGCAGCGCGGGTCGTGTTCTCGCACGGCCGGCTGATCGACGTGCTGTCCCCCGGCGGCGGCAAGGCGGCGGCGATCGCGGCCTATGCGGCCGGGTTGGGGCTGACGCTGGACGACTGCATTGCAGCGGGCGACAGCGGCAATGACCTCGACATGCTCGACGCGTGCGGGTTCGCGATTGTTGTTGCCAATGCGAGTGATGAACTGGCGACACTTGCCGCGCGTCCCGGGCTGCATCGCGCCACGCGCAACCATGCCGCCGGGGTGATCGAGGGGCTGGCGCGGCTCGGATTGACCACGCCGGCCGTGCAAGTCGCGGCATGACGCGTCCGTTCGGCTATTTCGTCCACCATCAGGGTCGCGGGCATGCGGAACGCTGTGCCGCGATCCTGCAGGCGCTGCCGCCGTCGCGTCCCGTGACGATCTTCTGCGCGCGCGACGACATCTTCCCCGCGCTGCCGGCGCAGGCGCGGATCGTGATGATCCCGTCGCTGTTCGAGCCGACCGGGGCGGAGGTGGCGATGGACTGGGTCGCGACGCCCGCGACGCTGCACTGCGCGCCGCTCGGCTGGCCGGGGATCCGAAGCGCGATGGCGACGATCGCCGACTGGTTCGCGCAAGCGGACCCCGCGCTGATGATCTGCGACGTGTCGGCGGAGATCGCACAGCTGGCGCGGATCTGCAGCGTGCCGCACGTGAAGGTGCTGCAGCATGGCGACCGCGGCGATGCGGGGCACCGCGCGGCCTATGACGGCGCCGCCGGGCTGCTCGCCGCGTTCCACCGCGATCTCGCCCAGCCCGACTGGGACGCGGCGATGGTCGAAAAGACCTGTTTCGCGGGCGGGCTGGGGGTCGATACGCAGGGCCCCGACCGGAGCGCGGCGCGGGAGCGGCTGGGGATCGGCGAGCGCGAGGAGATGATCCTCGTCATGGCCGGCGGCGGCGGCAGCGGGTTCGGGCAGGCGCCGCTGGGCGTCGGCGCGCGCAGCCGGCCTGCCGCGCGCTGGATCACGATCGGGCCGGTCGTGCGCGACTGGCATGCGACCGAGCCCGCCAATATCGAACATCGCGGCTGGGTGGAGAATGCGGCGGGCTATGTCGCGGCGGCGGATCTGGTGATCGCGTCGACGGGCAACACGACCTGCCAGCAGATCCTGGCGGCGGCGCGGCCGTGGATCGCGGTACCCGAGTGGCGCTATTTCGACGAGCAGCACCGCAAGGCCGACGCGCTTGGCGCAGCGGGGGTGGCGTGCATCCGCCCGCATCTGCCGTCGTCGGCGGACGCGTGGACGCAGGCGATCGACGCCGCCTATGCGCAGCACCGCCCCGAGCGGCAGCGCGCGATGATCGCCGAGGCCCCCGCCGACGATGCCGCGCGCTGGCTCGAGGCGCTGGCGGCGCGGCTCTGGGGCACGGCACCGCACCCGGCCTGATCCGTTCTCCACCCGTCGTTCACCGTATTCTGCCTTGTCCCCCGATTCCATTGGAGCCCTGCCCATGTCCGCTATCTCGATCGTCACGCTGGCCAAGGGGCGGGCGGAGCATCTCTACAATCTGGTTTTGGGGCTCACGCGACAGACGACCCAGCCGAGGGAGCTGATCGTCGCGGTGATGCAGGACGAGCCCTATGTCCTGCCCGAGACGGACTTTCCGGTCCGCCAGCTGATGATCGCGGGCGAGGCGTTGCCGCTGGCCGCTGCGCGCAACCTGGCGGCGCGGACCGCGACGGGGGAGGGGCTGATCTTCCTCGACATGGACTGCATCCCGGCGCCGGACCTGGTGGCGGACTATGCCGGGCACCTTGCAACCTATGACGGGTTGCTGATGGGCGAGGTGATGTACCTGCCGGGCGGCGCGACGAAGGGGGACTGGCGCAGCGAAGATTTTGCGGACGTCGCGGTGCGGCATTCGGACCGGCGCGGACCACCCGCCGAGGGGATCGAGGCGTGCAACGACTATCGCTGTTTCTGGTCGCTCAACTTCGCGATGCGGCGCGCGACCTTCCTCGCGGTCGGCGGGTTCCACGAGGGCTATAACGGCTATGGCGGCGAGGATACCGATTTCGGCAAGGTGCTCGACACCGCAGGCGTGCCGATCGCGTGGATCAAGGGCGGGTTGGCGCATCATCAATATCACCCGCACCACATGCCGCCGGTCCATCATCTCGACAGTGTGATCCGCAATGCCGAGCTGTTCGAGGCGCGCTGGGGCTATCGGACAATGGGGCACTGGCTGCACGCATTCCGGCTGATGGGGCTGATCGACGACCGGCCCGGCCAGCCGATCCGCGTGCTCCGCCGCCCCGATGACGCGGATTTCGCATTGACCGGGCAGCAGAGCCACCAGCCCTATGCCAATACCGCAAGCGTCATCCGCCTGCTGGAAGAACGTGTCGCTGCGAGTGCTGCGGCGGCGTGAGGATCGCTTTGCTCTCGCACGTCCGCCAGCGGATCGCGCAGCCGTTCATGGGCGGGATGGAATCGCACAGCTGGTATCTGGCGGAAGGGCTGCAGGCACGCGGTCATGACGTCGTGCTGTTCGCGAGCGGCGACAGCGATCCCCGTTTCGCAATCGATCCGGTGCTGCCCCAGCATTACGAGCGCGTGTTTCCCTGGGCCGAGCATCGCGGGTCGGCGCCGCTGATCGCGCACGTCGACCAGGGCTATATCGCGGCGTGCGAGAGGATCGCGGCGGGCCGGTTCGACGTGGTGCACAACAACAGCCTGAGCCGCTTCCCCATCGAGCCGCAGCGGACCGCGATCGTGCCGACCGTCACCTCGCTCCACGTGCCGCCCTATGACGCGCTGCACTGGTTCGTGAAGGCGAGCCCGTCGCCGACGCACCGGCTGACGGTGACGTCGCAGTCGCAGCTGAGCGCCTGGTGGCCGGACGGCGCGCCTGCCGAGGCGTCGGTGCTGCACAACGGCATCGACCCCGCAGCGTGGCGGTTCTCGCCCGCAGGGGACGGCAGCGCGATCTGGTCGGGACGGATGACGCCGAACAAGGGGCCGCATCTGGCGGTACAGGCGGCACGGCGCGCGGGTGTGGCGATCACGCTGTACGGGCAGATCGAGGATCCGGACTATTGGGCGGCCGAGGTCGCGCCGCATCTGGGACCCGACGTTCGGTATGGCGGACATCTGGACGGCGCGGCCCTGGCGTCGGCGCTCGGGCAGGCGTCGGTGTTCCTGTTCACGCCGTGCTGGGACGAGCCGTTCGGGCTGGTCGCGGCGGAGGCGATGGCGTGCGGCCTGCCGGTTGCCGCGTTCGACATGGGCGCGGCGCGCGAGGTTGTGGGCGAGGCAGGATGTCTCGCTGGGCCGGGCGACGTCGAGGGGCTGGCGGCGGCGATCCCTGCGGCGATGGCGATTCCGCGCGATGTGCCGCGCGCTCGGGTCGAACGGCTGTTCACCCGCGACCGCTGGCTCGACCGGTGCGAGGCGCTGTATGCGGAGGTATGCGCGGCCAAGGCGGAGATGGTCGCGTGACGGTATCTGCACGGATACGGGGCGACGACGTCATCGCGGCGCAGCAGGAGGCGCTGGCGGCGCTGTACCGGCAGCATGTCGGGTCCGGCGACCGCTATGCGCTGCTCGACTTTCCCGATCACGCCAATGTCGGCGACAGCGCGATCTGGCTGGGCGAGATCGCGATGCTCCGCGCGATCACCGGGCGGGATCCCGATCATGTCTGTACCTGGGACGCGTTCGACGCGGACGCGTTTCGCCGCGACAGCCCGGCGGGGGTCGTGTTCCTGCACGGCGGCGGCAATCTGGGCGATATCTGGCCGCATCATCAGCGGTTTCGCGAGGCAATGCTGGCGGAGTTTCGCGACCGGACGATCGTCCAGCTGCCCCAGTCGATCCATTTCCGCGCTCGCGAGGGGCTCGACCGCTTCGCCGCCTGCGTCGCGGGGCATCCCGATTTCCACCTTTATGTTCGCGATGCGCAGAGCCTCGACCTTGCGCGGCCTCTGTCCTGCCCGGTCGCGCTGGCGCCCGATTCTGCGTTCGCGCTGGGGGCGCAGTCGCGTGGGCCGGCGGATTGCGACCTGCTGATGCTGATGCGGACCGATGACGAGCGCGTGGCGGGGGATCGCGGGCCGGTGCCGGAGGGGGCGGTGGTGCTCGACTGGCTCGAGGATGGCGTGCTGCCGGCTTGGGAGGCGGGGGTGCCGCGTGCTGCGCATTATGAGCGACTGGCCCGTGCGCGGGTCGCGCGCGGGCTGACGCTCCTGTCGCGCGGGCGGCAGGTCGTCACCGACCGGCTGCACGCGCATATTCTCGCGCTGCTGCTGGGCATCCCGCACGTCGCGCTCGACAATGATTATGGCAAGCTGTCCGCCTATATGGCCGCCTGGACCGCGCCGTCGCCGCTGCTGCTGCGCGAATGATCGACGTCAGTGTGCTGATCTGCACGCGCGACCGGGGGGCGTCGCTGTCGCGCACGCTCGACTCGGTGACGCGCGCGGTCGGCGTTGCGGGGGACGTGGCGGTCGAGATGGTCGTCGTCGACAACGGGTCGCGCGACGATACCGCGGCGCGTCTGGCGGCCTGGAAGGAAGAGCAGGCGTTTCCCGTGATGCTGCTGGCCGAGCCGCGCGCGGGGCTGGCGCGGGCGCGCAATCTGGGGCTGGCGCATGTCCGGGGGCGGATCGTCGCGATGACCGACGACGATTGCGTGCTCAAGCCGGACTATCTGCTCGCGCTGGTCCGCCGGTTTGCCGGGGTCGCGATGCCGACGATCGTCGGCGGGCGGATCCTGCCGGGCGATGCCGCCGACCTGCCGGTGACGCTGAAGCTTGAGGATCATCCGATGGAGCCGGTGCCGGGCGCGTTTCCCGGCGGGTTCGTGATGGGCGCGAACCTTGCCTTCACGCACGACGTCATCGCGCGGACGGGGCCGTTCGATACGCGGTTCGGCGCGGGCGCGCGGTTCGTGGCGGCGGAGGATACGGATTTCCTGTTCCGCGCGATCGCGGCCGGGGTGGTCGTCGCCTATGACCCGTATTTCGTCGTCGAGCATCATCACGGGCGCTGCCGGCCCGATCAGGTGATCGCGCTGCTCGCGGGCTATGGCTATGGCGACGGCGCGCTCTACGCCAAGCATATCCTGACCGACCGGCGGATCCTGGAGGCGATCCGCCGCGACCTTGGCGACGCGTTCGGCGAGATCCGCGCGGGGACGCGGCCGTTTCCGTATATCCGGCGGTTTCACAGGTTCCGCCTGCGCCACATGCTGCGCGGCTTTCTCGCTTATGCGGGCGCTGAACTTACAGCGCGGGTACGGCTTTCACCCACACACGAAAAGGCCTGATGCCGCGGCGTCGCAGCATCAGGCCCCTCATTATTCGTATCGACTGAGCCCGCAGGCTCAGGCAGTAATTACTTCGAGCGTTCGACCTGCTCGAACTCGAGCTCGACCGGGGTGGCGCGACCGAAGATCGACACCGACACCTTGACGCGGCTGCGATCGAAATCGAGTTCCTCGACAAGGCCGTTGAAGCTCGCGAACGGACCGTCGAGCACCTTGACCTGATCGCCGATCTCGTAGTCGACCTTGACCTTCTGCTTGGGAGCGGCCGCGGCCTCTTCCTTGCTGTTGAGCATCCGCGTGGCTTCCGCCTCGCTGATCGCCTGCGGCTTGCCCATGCTGCCGAGGAAGCCGGTCACCTTGGGGGTGTTCTTGACGAGGTGATAGACGTCGTCGTTCATGTTCAGCTTGGCGAGAACATAGCCCGGCATGAACTTGCGCTCGACCGCGATCTTCTTGCCGCGGCGGGCCTCGGTGATCGTCTCGGTGGGGACTTCGATCTGCTCGACGAGCTGTTCGAGACCCATGCGGGTCGCCTCTGCCATGATCGAGTCGCGGACCTTGCCCTCGAAGCCCGAATAGGCGTGAATGATGTACCAGCGCGCCATGTGCGGACCTTATTGAGCGAGTTTCAGAAGGGCGGTGACGATCGCCTGAAGGATCGAGTCGACGCCGAAGAAGAAGAGCGCGAGGATCGTCGTCATGATGACGACCATCACCCCGGTCATGATCGTCTCGCGACGCGTCGGCCACGTAACCTTGGAGGTTTCGGTGCGGACCTGCCGGATGAATTCGAGTGGGGACGTTTTAGCCACGGTGCTGTTCGAACCCGCCTGATGGAGACATGAAAAGAAGCGAGGCATAGACCCATAACCCGCTCCCTGTGAAGGGTCGCCCCGTCAATAGGGCCCCGTCAAAGGGGTCGGGCATGCGTCCGTCTCGCTGTCGGATGGCGGCGCAAATAGCTTCCGCGCCGACGGAACGCAAGGGGTGGGGCGGCAGCGCCCGCCGGGCGGCCCCGTTATGACCCGACTCGGCAGCGCATGAGGCGCGCTGCACCAGCCTTTCGCGCATGATTGAAAGCATAAGGGGATGCGTGGGAGGCGGGACCGAAAGGCGCGGGGGCGGGCGTTTGCGCCCTCTCCCCCGCCGGCCGTCAACCGGTGCCGGTCTTGCCGGCGGCGCCTCTCCTGCGTTTCTGTTATGTTTGCCGGCGTGACGGACCGTCATCGGTATATCAGCGCGCAGACCAAAAAAAAGGCCGGTCAAAGACCGGCCGTAAAAGTTTTAGGAGAGGATGCCTGAAAGGCACAGTCTTTGTGCATCGCAGCAGCGAATTCCACAACTGCACAAATTGCATTATGAAATGCGTTTTGTGCAATCGCAACGGACGCGGCTTTGCTGATCACTGACCCGGTGGTCAGAGATGCATATCGACGGCGATGTGAGAAGATATGGCAGGAGTGCTCGGATTCGAACCGAGGGCCTTCGGTTTTGGAGACCGACGCTCTAACCAACTGAGCTACACTCCTGTGCGGTGGCGGGCTCTAGCGCCATGTCCGCGGCAGGGCAAGCACCTGTTCATGCCCGATGCACGATTGTCGAACGTGCAACCAATCTGGCGTCGGCCTCAGGGCAGGGGGGGTGATCCCCGTGTTGACCGCGGCTGACTCCTGACCTATAGGCGCGCCCTGTTCTTCGGGAGTCTTTCCCGCCGGGCATGCTTGAACATTGCTGGATGCATTCCAGGGCCTGAGGAGCGTTTTGCGCTTCCTAGGGTCCTTTTTGTATTCTCAGGCGCCTCAATGGCTCCAGCAAAGTAACCATTTGAAAGGTGAAGGCTTCAATGCCGACGATCAACCAGCTGGTCCGCAAGGGCCGCGATCCGCAGAAGGCCAAGTCGAAGGTCCCTGCGATGGAAGCCAACCCGCAGAAGCGCGGCGTTTGCACCCGCGTCTACACGACGACCCCGAAGAAGCCGAACTCGGCTCTGCGCAAGGTGGCCAAGGTTCGCCTGACCAACCAGCGCGAAGTCATCAGCTACATCCCGGGCGAGGGGCACAATCTTCAGGAGCATTCGGTTGTCCTGATCCGTGGCGGTCGTGTCCGCGATCTTCCCGGTGTTCGCTATCACGTCCTGCGCGGCGTGCTCGATACACAGGGTGTGAAGGACCGGCGTCAGTCGCGTTCCAAGTACGGCGCCAAGCGTCCGAAGTAAGCCGATCAATGCCAACCGACGCAAGTCGGCACTGGTATGTTTGATCACTAAGGCTGAAGTTTAGAAGGAATATAAAATGGCACGTCGTCGTCGTCCCGAAAAGCGGGTCATCCTGCCTGATCCCAAGTTCGGGGATGAGGTTCTGTCGAAGTTCATGAACAGCGTCATGCTGGACGGCAAGAAGTCCGTCGCAGAGCTGATCGTGTACGGTGCATTCGAAACCGTCGAGAGCCGCGCCAAGCGCGACCCGATCGGCGTGTTTCATGATGCGCTGAACAACGTGAAGCCGGGCATCGAAGTCCGTTCGCGTCGCGTCGGTGGTGCAACCTACCAGGTTCCCGTCGAAGTGCGTCCCGAGCGTGCACAGGCGCTGGCGATCCGCTGGCTGATCGGTGCGGCACGTTCGCGCAGCGAGAACACGATGGCCGCACGGCTGTCGGGCGAGCTGATGGACGCCGCGAATAACCGCGGCAACGCGGTCAAGAAGCGCGAAGACACGCACCGGATGGCAGAAGCCAACCGTGCATTCTCGCACTACCGCTGGTAACAGCGGGCTTCGAAGCCTAGCATTGGTAACCGTGTCACGGGCGGTCTTTCGCCCGTAACGCAAACACCTATATATTGGGGAGCCGGCACGTTCGGCTCCCCATATCCTTAAGGAAGCACGATCATGGCCCGCAGCCATCCGCTCGACCGTTACCGCAACATCGGCATCATGGCGCACATCGACGCCGGCAAGACGACGACGACCGAGCGCATCCTCTATTACACCGGCAAGTCCTACAAGATCGGCGAAGTGCATGAAGGCACCGCGACGATGGACTGGATGGAGCAGGAGCAGGAGCGCGGGATCACGATCACGTCGGCTGCAACCACCTGCAAGTGGCGCGCCGAAGAAGGTAAGGGTGAAGAGCACCTTATCAACATCATCGACACCCCGGGCCACGTCGATTTTACGATCGAAGTCGAGCGTTCGCTGCGCGTCCTTGACGGCGCGGTCGCGTGCTTCGACGGCGTTGCCGGCGTTGAGCCGCAGTCCGAGACCGTGTGGCGCCAGGCCGACAAGTACGGCGTGCCGCGCATGTGCTTCGTCAACAAGCTCGACCGCACCGGTGCCGACTTCTATTTCTGCGTCGACTCGATCATCGAGCGTCTCGGCGCGCGCCCGGCGGTCCTGTACCTGCCGATCGGCATGGAAGGCGGC
Source organism: Sphingomonas sp. PvP018 (assembly GCF_017876865.1). Classification (NCBI taxonomy): domain Bacteria; kingdom Pseudomonadati; phylum Pseudomonadota; class Alphaproteobacteria; order Sphingomonadales; family Sphingomonadaceae; genus Sphingomonas; species Sphingomonas sp. PvP018. Next base: position 3,675,811 of record NZ_JAGIOU010000001.1, read on the forward strand.
TTCAAGGGCCTGGTCGACCTCGTCGAGAACCGCGCGATCATCTGGCTCGAAGAGAGCCTGGGTGCGAAGTTCGAATATCAGGACATCCCGGCTGACATGGCCGACAAGGCCGCCAAGTATCGCAGCGATCTGATCGAGATGGCCGTCGAGCAGGACGATGCTCTGATGGAAGCCTATCTTGAGGGTAACGAGCCGAGCGTCGCCGATCTTAAGAAGCTGATCCGCAAGGGTACGCTCAGCATGGCGTTCGTGCCGGTGGTCTGCGGTTCGGCGTTCAAGAACAAGGGCGTCCAGCCCCTGCTCGACGCCGTGGTGGACTATCTGCCTTCGCCGCTCGACGTTCCCGCGATTCAGGGTCTGAAGCTCGACGGCGTGACGCCGGACGAGCGTCCTTCGTCGGACGAGGTTCCCTTCTCGGCGCTGGCGTTCAAGATCATGAACGATCCGTTCGTCGGCACGCTCACCTTCGCCCGCATCTATTCGGGCAAGCTGGAGACCGCGTCGCAGGTCACCAACTCGGTCAAGGACAAGAAGGAAAAGGTCGGCCGCATGCTGCTCATGCATGCGAACAGCCGTGAGGACATCCAGGAAGCGTTCGCGGGCGACATCGTCGCTCTCGCAGGCCTCAAGGACACCACGACGGGCGACACGCTCTGCGCGATGAACGCACCGATCATCCTCGAGCGGATGGAATTCCCCGAGCCCGTGATCGAGCTGTCGGTGGAGCCGAAGACCAAGGCCGACCAGGAGAAGATGGGCGTCGCGCTCAATCGTCTCGCACGCGAGGATCCGTCGTTCCGCGTGTCGTCGGACCCCGAGTCGGGCCAGACCATCATCAAGGGCATGGGCGAGCTCCATCTCGAGATCCTGGTCGACCGCATGAAGCGTGAGTTCAAGGTCGAGGCCAATGTCGGCGCTCCTCAGGTCGCCTATCGCGAATATCTGAAGAAGCCGGTCGACGTCGACTACACGCACAAGAAGCAGTCGGGCGGCACCGGTCAGTTCGGTCGCGTGAAGGTCAAGGTCACGCCGGGCGAGCGTGGTTCGGGCATCACGTTCAAGGACGAGATCAAGGGCGGCAACATTCCGAAGGAATATCTGCCTGCGATCGAGAAGGGCTTCCGCGAGACCGCCGCTTCGGGTTCGCTGGTCGGCTTCCCGATCATCGATTTCGAGATCGTGCTGTATGACGGCGCGTATCACGACGTCGACTCGTCGGCTCTGGCGTTCGAAATCTGTGCCCGTGGCGCAATGCGCGAAGTGGCGCAGAAGTCGGGCATCACGCTGCTCGAGCCGGTCATGAAGGTTGAGGTGGTTACCCCGGAGGACTATCTGGGCGACGTCATCGGCGACATGAACAGCCGTCGCGGCCAGATCCAGGGCACCGACAGCCGCGGCAACGCGCAGACGGTCGAGGCGATGGTGCCGCTGGCCAACATGTTCGGCTATGTGAACTCGCTCCGCTCGTTCACGCAGGGTCGCGCGCAATACTCGATGCAGTTCTCGCATTATGATGAAGTGCCGCAGAACGTCGCTGACGAGGTGAAGGCGAAACTGGCCTAACCCTTTAAGGGGGTAGGGCTAGCGTCAGGCTTTAACAGCCGCTATGGGGCCGCGTTCGCGCGGTTCCCGGTGTGGCACCGGAATACGAATCAGAAGGTAGGAAACAATGGCCAAGGCAAAATTTGAGCGGAACAAGCCGCATCTTAACATCGGCACCATCGGTCACGTCGATCATGGCAAGACGTCGCTCACCGCTGCGATCACGAAGGTTCTGGCAGAGACGACCGGCGGTACCGCTGTCGACTTCGCAAACATCGACAAGGCTCCTGAGGAGCGCGAGCGCGGCATCACGATCTCGACCGCACACGTCGAGTACGAGACGGCCAACCGTCACTACGCACACGTCGATTGCCCGGGCCACGCCGATTATGTGAAGAACATGATCACCGGCGCAGCCCAGATGGACGGCGCGATCCTCGTGGTTTCGGCGACTGATGGCCCGATGCCGCAGACCCGTGAGCACATCCTGCTCGCACGCCAGGTCGGCGTGCCTGCCATGGTCGTGTTCATGAACAAGGTCGATCTGGTCGACGACGAGGAAATCCTCGAGCTGGTCGAAATGGAAATCCGCGAGCTGCTCAGCTCGTACGACTTCCCGGGCGACGACATCCCCGTCATCAAGGGTTCGGCAACTTGCGCGCTGTCGGGTTCGAACCAGAAGCTCGGCGCCGACGCCGTCACCGAGCTGATGCAGGCTGTCGACGACTACATCCCGCAGCCTGAGCGTCCGCTCGACAAGCCGTTCATGATGCCGATCGAGGACGTGTTCTCGATCTCGGGTCGTGGTACGGTCGTCACCGGCCGCGTCGAGACCGGCATCGTCAAGGTTGGCGAGGAAGTCGAGATCGTCGGTATCCACCCGACCGTTCGCAAGACCACGGTCACGGGCGTCGAGATGTTCCGCAAGCTGCTCGACCAGGGCCAGGCTGGCGATAACGTCGGCGCGCTGATCCGCGGCGTTGCACGCGACGAAGTCGAGCGTGGCCAGGTGCTCTGCAAGCCAGGCACGATCAAGCCGCACACCGACTTCAACTCGGAAGTCTACGTGCTGTCGAAGGAAGAGGGTGGCCGTCACACGCCGTTCTTCGCCAACTACCGCCCGCAGTTCTACTTCCGTACGACGGACGTGACCGGCACCGTCGAGCTGCCTGAGGGCACCGAGATGGTGATGCCAGGCGACAACGTGTCGCTCGGCATCAAGCTGATCGCACCGATCGCCATGGACGTGGGCCAGCGCTTCACGATCCGCGAAGGCGGCCGTACCGTCGGTGCAGGCGTCGTCAGCCAGATCGACAAGTAAGCATCCTCTCCTTCGGGAGATGATCGAAGAGCCCGGCCTTTCGCGAGAGAGGCCGGGCTTTTTCGTGTTCGGGGGCGGCCACAGCGTCGCCAGAGCGTTGGGCGGCAAGCATGCAATTGCCAGGGTCCGGCGATCGGCTGGATTAGGCACGTCACAGGGGGGCGGGGCTCATGCGTGCGCAATGTCAGTGCGGCCAACTCACGGTCGAGCTTCCGGGGCCATCGCCTGCCGTGGTGGCATGTCACTGCATCGCCTGTCAGCGCCGAAGCGGATCGCCCTTTGGTGTTCTCGCCTATTATCCCGAGGACCTGCTCACTGTCGCCGGTGAGGGCAAACGGTTTGAGCGGGCGACGGACGAAGGCAATCGCTTCGAGACGGTCTTCTGCCCAGAGTGCGGATCAACGGTCTATGCGAGGACCGCCAAGCACCCGTCGATGATCGGGGTCGCCGTGGGCGCGATTGCCGATCCTGCTTTCCCAGCTCCCGTTCGCTCTGTCTGGGAGGAATCGATGCATCACTGGGTGACCTTGCCAGGTGAAGTACAGCATTTCGCCAAAGGACGCGTGTAGGCGTCGGTTATCCGGCTGATCGGGCGCCCGCCCTAGGCCGAGGTAGCGTCAAAGGGGTTGGGTGAGGGTAGTCATGGAGCCTATCGCCGCCGCGAGGGGGCGGCCTAAAATCGTCGTCGCGCTAGTTGCCTTTTCGGCGACTCTCCCGTAATGGCCCGCCTTCGGTTTAAACATCAACCAGCAAGAGCCCGGAAACGGGCCCGCTCTTTCGCATCGGTAGGGACTATGGACAGCAATATCCGCATTCGTCTGAAGGCGTTCGATCACCGTGTGCTCGATCAGGCCACTGGCGACATCGCCGACACCGCACGCCGCACCGGCGCGCTCATCCGCGGTCCGATTCCCCTTCCGACGCGCATCGAAAAATTCACCGTGAACCGCGGCCCGCACATCGACAAGAAGTCGCGCGAGCAGTTCGAGGTGCGCACGTACAAGCGTATGCTGGATATCGTCCAGCCGACGCCGCAGACGGTCGATGCGCTGATGAAGCTGGACCTCGCCGCTGGCGTTGACGTCGAGATCAAGCTCGCCTAAGGGCGAGCGCGGCGCGGTCGACCGGTAACGGTCCCGCGCCGTTCGACATTGGGATACCGCCGTCGGTGCAAACCGACGGGGCAGCGTCCCCCGTCACGTTCCTGCGTTCGCAGGAACACCAGCCCGGGACGGGGCGCGTTTCGTATTTACCGGGTTGATCCGACTCCATTCAGGGCTTTTGCCGGGGATGGGGTCAGGTGGATGCATCATGGAGCTTGCTCCGGACATGGTCCGCAAGCCCCCGAGGAATAGTCCGACGGGGCCTCTGTCTAGGAAGGGACAAGATCATGCGTACTGGCGTGATCGCGAAGAAGATGGGGATGACCCGCCTGTTCCAGGAAGATGGTCGGCATGTGCCGGTCACCGTTCTGGCACTTGAAGGCAATCAGGTCATTTCCGTTCGCGAAATGGATCGTGACGGCTACACCGCCGTCCAGCTTGGTGCAGGCGTTGCCAAGTCGAAGAATGTCGCAAAGCCGCAGCGCGGCCATTTCGGCAAGGCCGAAGTGGAGCCCAAGGCTGTCGTCCATGAGTTCCGTGTGAACGCAGACGGCCTGCTCGACGTTGGCGCCGAGATCTCGGCCGACCATTATGTCGCAGGCCAGATCGTCGATATCCAGGGCAAGACCCAGGGTAAGGGCTTCCAGGGCGGCATGAAGCGTTGGGGCTTCGGCGGTCTGCGGGCAACCCACGGCGTGTCGGTCTCGCACCGTTCGCTCGGTTCGACCGGTCAGCGCCAGGATCCGGGCAAGGTCTTCAAGAACAAGAAGATGGCCGGCCACATGGGCGACAAGTATCGCACCCAGCAGAACCTCGAGATCGTATCGACGGACGTCGAGCGTGGTCTCCTGTTCGTCAAGGGTTCGGTTCCTGGCTCCAAGGGCGGCTGGCTCTTCGTCAAGGACTCGGTCAAGGTCGCGCGCCACGCCGACGCACCGTTCCCCGCCGGTCTCAAGACCGTCAACAGCAACACCGCAGCAGACACGCCGGCCGAAACGACCGACGCACCTGCAGCCGACGGCCAGGAGGGCTGAGCGTGAAGATCAAGCTTTCATCTTTCGCCGGCACCGAGGGCGCGGACATCGAGCTCAACGACGAGATCTTCGGTCTCGATCCGCGCGCCGACATCCTGCACCGTGTGGTCACCTGGCAGCTCGAGAAGCGTCGCGAGACGGCTCGTGGCACCCGTGAGCGCGCAGACGTCGCTCGCACCGGCAAGAAGTTCGGTCGCCAGAAGGGCGGCGGTACGGCACGTCACGGCGATCGCCGCGCGCCCGTGTTCATCGGTGGTGGTAAGGCTCACGGCGCTCGCGTCCGTGACTTCAACCCGTCGCTGAACAAGAAGGTTCGCGCGCTCGGCCTGCGCATGGCGCTCAGCAGCCACGCCAAGGCGGGTTCGCTGGTCATCATGGACAGCCTGGCTGTCGAGGGTGGCAAGACCAAGACGTTGCAGGGCGATCTCGCCAAGCTCGGCTTCGGCAAGCGTGCGCTCGTCATCGACGGCGACATGGTCGACACCAGCTTCGCATTCGCTGCGGGCAACCTGTACGAAGTGAACGTGATGCCGGCAGCCGGCGCCAACGTTTACGACATCCTGAAGCATGACACGCTGGTGCTGACGCGCGCCGCTGTCGAAAAGCTGGAGGCGCGCTTCCATGGCTAAGAAGCAGAAGGCGGGCATCGATAATCGTCATTACGACGTTATCCTCGCCCCGCACATCACCGAGAAGACGACGACCCTGTCGGAGCACAACGCGGTGGTGTTCAAGGTGTCCAACGACGCCACGAAGCCCGAGATCAAGGCGGCCGTAGAGGCGCTGTTCGACGTGAACGTCGTCGGCGTGAACACGCTCGTCCAGAAGGGCAAGACCAAGAAGTGGAAGGGCACGAACTACTCGCGCTCGGACATGAAAAAGGCAATCGTGACGTTGAAGGACGGTCAGTCCATCGACGTGACGACGGGGATCTGAGGCCATGGCACTCAAGCATTATAATCCGACATCGCCGGCACGCCGCGGTCTCATCCTGGTCGACAAGTCGTCGCTCTGGAAGGGCAAGCCCGTCAAGGCGCTGACCGAAGGCAAGCACAAGACCGGCGGTCGTAACAACAAGGGCCATGTGACCTCGCGCGGCATCGCCGGTGGTCACAAGCAGAAGTACCGCTACATCGACTTCAAGCGTCGCAAGTGGGACGTCGAAGGCACTGTCGAGCGGATCGAGTATGATCCCAACCGCACCGCGTTCATCGCCCTGGTCAAGTACCCGGACGAAGAGCTCGCCTACATCCTGGCGCCGCAGCGTCTGGCCGTTGGCGACAAGGTTCTCGCGGCCAAGAAGACCGACGTGAAGCCAGGCAATGCCATGGAACTCGGTCAGATGCCGGTCGGCACCATCGTCCACAATGTGGAGATGAAGCCGATGAAGGGTGGCCAGATCGCCCGTTCGGCCGGCACGTATGTGCAGGTCGTCGGTCGCGACAAGGGCATGGTGATGGTCCGCCTGAACTCGGGCGAGCAGCGCTACATCCGCAGTGATTGCATGGCGACGGTTGGCGCGGTTTCGAACCCCGACAACCAGAACCAGAACCTGGGCAAGGCAGGGCGTTCGCGCTGGCTTGGTATTCGTCCGCTGACGCGCGGCGTCGCCAAGAACCCGGTCGACCATCCGCACGGCGGTGGTGAAGGCCGCACCTCGGGTGGCCGTCATCCGGTCACGCCGTGGGGCAAGCCGACGAAGGGTGCGCGCACGCGTCACAACAAATCGACCGACAAGATGATCATCCGGTCGCGTCATTCGACGAAGAGGAAGGGCTAACATGGCTCGTTCAGTCTGGAAGGGTCCGTTCGTGGACCTTCATCTGCTCAAGAAGGCAGAAACCGCCCAGGACACCAACGCGCGTTCGCCGATCAAGACCTGGTCGCGTCGCTCGACGATCCTGCCGTCGTTCGTGGGCCTCACGTTCAACGTCTATAACGGCCGCAAGTTCGTGCCGGTCTCGGTCAACGAGGACATGGTCGGGATGAAGCTGGGCGAGTTCGCGCCCACGCGCTACTTCCCCGGCCACTCCGCCGACAAGAAGGGCAAGCGCTGATGTCTAAGCAAGTCAGCCCGCGCAAGGTCGCGGACAACGAGGCGCTTTCGGTCGGTACGCAGATCCGCGGTTCCGCGCAGAAGCTCGGCCTCGTCGCTGCGCTCATCCGTGGCAAGAAGGTCGGCGATGCGATGAACATCCTCGCCTTCTCGACCAAGGGCATGGCGATCGAAGCCCGCAAGGTGTTGGCCTCGGCCATCGCCAATGCGGAGAACAACCACAACCTCGACGTCGACTCGCTGGTCGTCGCCGAGGCATCGGTTGGCAAGTCGATCACGATGAAGCGCTTCGCGACCCGCGGCCGCGGCAAGTCGACCCGCATCCTCAAGCCATTCAGCCGTCTGCGCATCGTCGTGCGCGAGCAGGAAGAAGCATAATGGGTCAGAAGAGCAACCCCATCGGTCTGCGTCTGCAGATCAACCGTACCTGGGATAGCCGCTGGTACGCCGAAGGCGCCGACTATGGTCGGCTCCTGCTCGAGGATCTCAAGATCCGCGCATATATCATGAAGACGCTGCCGCAGGCCGCGATCTCCAAGGTTGTGATCGAGCGTCCGGCCAAGCTGGCCCGCATCTCCATCTTTGCTGCACGCCCCGGCGTGATCATCGGCAAGAAGGGTGCGGACATCGAGAAGCTGCGTTCGACGATCGGCAAGATGACGTCGTCGACCGTGTCGCTGAACATCGTCGAGATCCGTAAGCCGGAAGTCGATGCACGTCTCGTTGCACAGGGCATCGCCGATCAGCTCGAGCGTCGTATCGCTTTCCGTCGCGCCATGAAGCGTGCGGTTCAGTCGGCGATGCGTCTCGGGGCCGAGGGCATCCGCGTGAACTGCGGCGGCCGTCTTGGCGGCGCCGAGATCGCACGGTCGGAGAGCTATCGTGAGGGTCGGGTTCCGTTGCACACGCTGCGCGCGAACATCGATTATGCCGAGGCTACGGCGCACACGTCTTACGGCGTTTGCGGCGTGAAGGTCTGGGTCTTCAAGGGCGAGATTCTCGGCAACGATCCGACGTCGTACGACCGCATCATGATGGAGGCTCAGACCTCCGGCGTGCGGCCGCAGCGCGACGATCGTCGCTAAGGGGCAGGAACAGACATGCTGCAACCAAAAAAGACCAAGTTCCGGAAGGCCTTCAAGGGCAAGATTTCGGGCGACGCCAAGAGTGGCTTCTCGCTCAATTTCGGTTCCTACGGCCTGAAGGCCATGGAGCCCGACCGGATCACCGCACGCCAGATCGAGGCGGCACGCCGCGCGATCACGCGTCACATGAAGCGCCAGGGGCGTTTGTGGATCCGCATTTTCCCAGACCTTCCGGTCTCGGGAAAGCCAGCCGAAGTCCGCATGGGTAAGGGCAAGGGCGCGCCGGAATATTGGGCCGCTCGAGTCAAGCCGGGTCGGATCCTGTTCGAGCTCGACGGCGTCGACGGCAAGATCGCCGCCGAGGCATTCGAGCGGGCGGCCATGAAGCTGCCGATCAAGGTAAAGGTCGTTGCCCGCCTGGGCGACACCTCGCATCTGGGAGGCGAGTAAGATCATGGCTCGTATCGACGACATGAAGGCCAAGAGCGACGACCAGCTGTCGGAGTCGCTTGGCGAACTGAAGCGCGAGCAATTCAACCTGCGCTTCCAGGCCGCCACGAACCAGCTCGAAAAGCCGAGCCGCGTTCGTGAGGTCCGCCGCGACATCGCTCGCATCAAGACCCTGCAGGCTCAGCGCACCAGCGCTGACGCCGCGAAGTAAGGAACACATCATGCCGAAGCGCGTGCTGACCGGTCTGGTCGTGTCCGACAAGGGCGACAAGACGGTGGTCGTGAACGTCGAGCGTAAGGTGAAGCACCCGCTCTACGGGAAGATCATCCGTCGCTCGAAGAAGTATCATGCTCATGACGAGAGCAACGAATTCAAGCAGGGCGAGACCGTGCGGATCGAAGAGACCGCACCGATCTCCAAGCTGAAGACCTGGAAGGTGATCGAGCGGGTCAACACCCACGCGACGCCGGAGCGGGCTTCGGCCGAGGGCTGAATCAAACATGAGGGCAGGGGGGCAACTCCCTGCGCTCTTGTTTTCGTAAACGGGAACGGCTAAGCGGCCGCTCCTCCCCGTTGCGGATTCGTCCGCGGCGGGGTGATTTTTTAGGCGGGGTTCGGTCGGTATCGACCCCAGAGACAGAGAAGGGATACGGATCCATGATCCAGATGCAGTCCAATCTCGACGTCGCTGACAACAGCGGCGCGAAGCGGGTGCAGTGCATCAAGGTGCTTGGGGGTTCCAAGCGTCGTGTTGCAGGCGTTGGCGACATCATCGTCGTCAGCATCAAGGAAGCGCAGCCACGGGGCCGCGTGAAGAAGGGCGACGTTCACCGCGCGGTGATCGTTCGTACCGCCAAGGATATCCGCCGTGCAGACGGTACGGTCATCCGCTTCGACGGCAACGCCGCGGTGCTGGTCAACAAGAACGAGGAGCCGATCGGCACCCGTATCTTTGGCCCAGTCGTTCGCGAGCTGCGTGGCAAGAAGCACATGAAGATCATCAGCCTTGCGCCGGAGGTGCTGTAATGGCGAGCCAGCGTATCAAGAAGGGTGACAAGGTCATAATCCTGTCGGGCAAGGACAAGGGCAAGACCGGCGAAGTCACGATGTCGATGCCGAAGACCGACAAGGTCGTCGTCTCGGGCGTGAACATCGCCGTGCGCCACACCAAGCCGACCCAGGGTGACCCTCAGGGTGGCCTGGTTCGCAAGGAAGCACCGATGCACGTCTCGAAGGTCGCTCACGTGACCGCCGACGGCAAGCCGACCCGCGTCCGCTTCGAGGAGCAGGACGGCAAGAAGGTCCGCGTGGCCGTCAAGACCGGGGAGAAGATCAATGGTTGATCAGAACACCGCCGCTGGCACCGAGGCTGCCTACACGCCGCGCATGCGGAAGATGTATGATGAGACGATCATCAAGGCGATGACCGAGAAGTTCGGCTACAAGAACGTCATGGAGATCCCCCGGATCGACAAGATCGTGCTGAACATGGGTGTCGGCGAAGCGACGCAGGACAAGAAGAAGGTCGACCAGGCAGCCCAGGAAATGGAGCTGATCGCCGGCCAGAAGCCCGTCGTGACCAAGGCCAAGAAGTCGATCGCGCAGTTCAAGCTGCGTGAGGGCATGCCGATCGGCGTGAAGGTTACCCTTCGCCGCGAGCGCATGTACGAGTTTCTCGACCGTTTCATCACGATCGCTCTTCCTCGCGTCCGCGATTTCCGCGGTCTCAACCCGAAGAGCTTCGATGGCCGTGGCAACTATGCCTGCGGTATCAAGGAGCAGATCGTGTTCCCAGAAATCAGCTATGACCGGGTCGACAAGGTCCGCGGCATGGATGTGATCGTGACGACGACCGCCAAGACCGACGACGAGGCTCGCGAGCTTCTCCGTCTCTTCGGCTTCCCGTTCCCGATCGAAGACGACGCTGCCGACGAGAAGAAGGCAGCTTAACTACCAACCGCCGCCCCTGACCTCGTGTCACGGGCGGCGCTTCAGGAAAGAAAGAACTTAAGTCGATGGCGAAACTGAGTTCAGTCAACAAGAACGAGCGCCGCAAGCGCATGGTCAAGCAGTATGCCCCGAAGTACGCGGCACTGAAGGCAATCGCAGCGGACAAGACGCTCGACGATGGTGAGCGTCTGATCGCTCGCCTCAAGATGGCGGCAATCCCGCGCAACGCGAACCCGACCCGTATCCGTAACCGGTGCGAGCTGACCGGTCGCCCGCGCGCCTATTACCGCAAGTTCCGGCTCTGCCGTATTCAGCTGCGCGATCTGGCCAACAAGGGCCTGATCCCCGGCGTCACGAAGTCGAGCTGGTAAGGACTACATCATGGCAGTGACCGATCCCCTGGGTGATTTGCTCACCCGTATCCGTAATGGCCAGCGCGCGAAGAAGGACTCCGTCCTGACTCCGGCGTCGAAGCTGCGCGTCCGCGTGCTCGACGTTCTGCAGCGTGAAGGTTATATCCGTGGCTATAGCGAAGAGCAGATGGGCCCTGCGGCCGGCCTTCGCATCGAGCTGAAGTATTTCGAGGGCCAGCCTGCGATCAAGCATGTCGCGCGCGTCTCGAAGCCCGGCCGTCGCGTCTATTCCGGCTCGCAGGAACTTCCCCGCGTCCGTAACGGCCTCGGCATCACCATCGTCTCGACGCCCCGCGGCGTGCTTTCGGATTCCGAAGCACGTGAGCAGAACGTCGGCGGCGAAGTCCTCGCGGAGGTGTTCTGATGAGCCGTATTGGTAAGAAGCCGGTCACCGTACCGGCGGGCATCACGCCGACGATCGAGGGTAAGCAGCTGACGATGAAGGGCCCCAAGGGGACCCTGAAGATGCCGCTGCGCGACGAGATCAGCTACACGATCGAAGACGGCGGCATTTCGGTGCAGCCGGCCAACGACACCAAGCGCGCCCGCGCGTTCTGGGGCATGCAGCGGACCATGGTGCAGAACCTGGTCACCGGCGTGTCGGAAGGCTTCACCAAGAAGCTGCTGATCAGCGGCGTCGGCTATCGTGCCGCAGCCCAGGGTCGCAACCTCAAGCTGCAGCTCGGCTACAGCCATGACGTCAACATCGACGTGCCCGAGGGCATCGAGGTGAAGACGCCGGACAACACGACGATCGAGATCTCGGGTTCGGACAAGCAGATGGTTGGCCAGCTGGCCGCGGAGATTCGTCAGTGGCGCAAGCCCGAGCCGTACAAGGGCAAGGGCATCAAGTACGACGGCGAGTTCATCTTCCGCAAGGAAGGGAAGAAGAAGTAATGACCAAGGGACTTTCTCTTTTCGCCAAGCGGCGTCGCCGCAACCGTACCGCGCTGCGCGCACGCGCCGGCACCCGTCCGCGCCTGTCCGTGCATCGCTCGGGCAAGCACATCTATGCCCAGGTGATCGACGATGCCGCCGGCACGACGGTCGCTTCGGCCTCGACGCTGGAGAAGGACGTGCGCGGCACGTCCGGCGCCAACATCGACGCGGCGACTTCGGTCGGCAAGCGCGTCGCCGAGGCTGCCAAGGCAGCGGGCGTGACCCAGGTCGTGTTCGATCGCGGCGGCTTCCTCTACCACGGTCGCGTGAAGGCTCTTGCCGATGCCGCGCGCGAAGCCGGATTGGAGTTCTAAGACATGGCTGACGAAAACAACACGCCAGCGGTAATCGCACCCGAGACGACCGCACAGGACGTCACGGCTCAGAACGTGCCCCAGAGCACCGGGTACCAGGGCAACAGCGGCGGTGGCCGTGGTCGTCCCGGTGGCGGCGGCGGTGGCGGTCGTGGTGGCCCCGGCGGCAATCGCGGCGGTGGCCCCGGTGGCAACCGTGGTGGTCGCGATGGCGGTCGTGGCGGTCGTGACAATCGTGGCGGTCGTCCGGGTTCGGACGATGGCGGCGAAGAGCTGATCGAGAAGCTGGTGCACATCAACCGCGTCTCGAAGACGGTCAAGGGCGGCAAGCGCTTCGGCTTTGCAGCACTCGTCGTCGTCGGCGACGGCAAGGGCCGTGCAGGCTTCGGCCATGGCAAGGCACGCGAAGTGCCGGAAGCCATCTCGAAGGCGACGGCAGCTGCCAAGAAGAAGATGGTTCGCGTTCCGCTCAAGGACGGTCGCACGCTGCATCATGACGGCAACGGTCACTTCGGTGCCGGCAAGGTCACGCTGCGGTCGGCGCCTCAGGGTACGGGCATCATCGCCGGTGGCCCGATGCGCGCCGTCTTCGAGTCGCTGGGCGTTGCAGACGTCGTGACCAAGTCGGTCGGCACGTCGAACCCCTACAACATGATCCGCGCAACGTTCGAAGCCCTTGGCGAGCAGACCTCGCCCAAGGCCGTCGCACAGCGTCGCGGCAAGAAGATCGCCGACCTGCTCGGCCATGGTGGTTCGAAGACCGCCGAGGCCGATGCAGCTGCGATCACGGAGTAAGCGATCATGGCTACCATCAAGATCACGCAGACCGGTTCGCCGATCCGCCGCGAGAAGGATCAGCGCGCAACGCTGGTCGGTCTCGGCCTGAACAAGATGCACAAGACCCGCGAGCTGGAAGACAGCCCAGAGGTCCGCGGCATGATCCGCAAGGTGCAGCACATGGTGTCGGTCGAAGGCTGAGCCTTCACGACCCACGTGACAAGTACGGGAAAGGGGGCTAACGGCCCCCTTTCTTATTCCAGAATCCAACCCGGTTTTTCAACCAGCGCGTAACAAGCGAAAGCGAGTGCATTACCATGAAGCTCAACGAACTCCGCGATAACGAAGGTGCCCGTAAGTCCAAGATGCGCGTCGGACGCGGCATCGGCTCGGGCAAGGGCAAGACCGGCGGCCGCGGCCAGAAGGGCCAGAAGAGCCGTGAGGGCGTGTCCATCGCCGGCTTCGAAGGCGGCCAGATGCCGCTCCACATGCGTCTGCCGAAGCGCGGCTTCAACAACATCTTCCGCAAGGACTTCGCAGAGGTCAACCTCGGCGCGATCCAGCTCGCGGTCGATGCCGGCAAGATCGAGGCGAACGCCACGCTCGACCACAACGCGCTCAAGGCCGCTGGCCTGGCACGCGGCGGCAAGGACGGCGTCCGCCTCCTCGCCAAGGGCGAGCTGACCACGGTCCTTTCGTTCACCGTCGACGGCGCGTCGAAGGGCGCGATCGAAGCGGTCGAGAAGATCGGCGGCAAGGTCGAGGTGATCCACTTCGTCCCCGCAGCCGAGAAGGCTGCCGCCAAGAAGGGCGTGAAGTACAAGGAGCGTGCGGCGCACAAGGCGTCGTTCAAGGCCTGAGCCGAACGAGAAAGGGGGCGGGTGCGAGAGCGCCGGCCCCTTTTTTTATTTGCCTGACCTGGCGGCTTCCTGTCGCCCGCTTCCGACCCGCCCGTTTTTCGGGACCACCCTTCCTCCGTTCGCCCTGAGCGTAGTCGAAGGGTACGTCACCTGGGGCAACGTCCTTCGACTTCGCTCAGGACGAACGGGGCAGGGGGCGACCGAGCGCCCCTCGGGCTCGCATAACGCACCTAGGCATTAGACAAGCGCGCTCCTGCGCCTATATGAGCGGCGGGGGCGGTCACAACGCTTCCCGCCTTCTTTGTTTCCAGGACGATCACACGTATGGCATCCGCAGCCGACCAGATGGCGCAAAGCGTCAGCCTGTCCAAATTCGCCAAGGCGACCGATCTCAAGAAGCGGTTGTGGTTCACGATCGGCGCCCTGATCGTCTTCCGCCTGCTCAGCTATGTCCCGTTGCCGGGTGTCGACCCGACCGCGCTGGGGCTGTTGTCGCAGCAGACGCAGGGCGGCGTGCTCGACTTCTTCAATACCTTCTCGGGTGGTTCGCTTAGCCGCATGTCGCTGATCGCGCTCGGCGTGATGCCCTACATCACTGCCTCGATCGTGGTGCAGCTCGCGACCTCGCTGAGCCCCACGCTCGCCGCGATCAAGAAGGACGGCGAATCGGGCCGCAAGCGCCTGAACCAGTATACCCGCTACGGCACGGTCGGCCTGACCGCGGTGCAGGGCTATTTCATCGCCGTCGGACTCGAGACGCTCGGCGCGAACCAGGGCATCGCCGCGGTGATCGAGCCGGGCATGACCTTCCGCATCGCGGCGGTCATCTCGCTGATCGGCGGGACGATGTTCCTGATGTGGCTGGGTGAGCAGATCACCAGCCGCGGCATCGGCAACGGCGTCTCGCTGATCATCATGGCGGGCATCGTCGCGCATCTGCCGACGACGCTGGTCAACCTGCTCGAGGGCGGCCGTTCGGGCAGCCTCGACCCGATCAAGCTGATCGGCATCATCGTCGCGGTCGTCCTGCTCGTCCTGTTCATCTGCTTCATGGAGCGCGCCCAGCGCCGCATCCTGATCCAGTATCCCAAGCGCCAGACGCAGCGCGGGATGCAGGCCGATCGCAGCCATCTGCCGCTGAAGATCAACACCGCGGGTGTCATCCCGCCGATCTTCGCCTCGTCGCTGCTGCTGATGCCGCTGACGATCTCGCAGTTCGCGGGCCAGCGCGTTGCGGGTGAGTCGCAGTGGGGCGATTTCATCATCACCCTGAACCAGTATCTGCAACACGGCAGCCCCGTGTACATGCTGCTCTACGGTGCCGGCATCATCTTCTTCTCGTTCTTCTACACCGCGATCGTCTTCAATCCCGAAGAGACCGCGGACAATCTGAAGCGGCATGGCGGGTTCATCCCCGGCATCCGTCCGGGCAAGAACACCGAGAATTACTTCGATTATGTTCTGACGCGCATCACCGTCATCGGTGCCGCCTATCTGACGATCATCTGCCTGCTGCCCGAATATCTGGTCACGGCGCTGTCGATCCCCTTCTATCTCGGCGGGACCAGCCTGCTGATCGTCGTCAACGTGACGATGGATACGGTGACACAGATCCAGAGCCATCTGCTCGCGCATCAATATGGCGACCTGATCAAGAAGGCGAAGCTGAAGGGCGGTCGACTTCGCTAAGTTGCGGGGTTACCGGTTTATAATCCTGCACGAACGAGGGGAGTGCGTTTCGTGAATATCATCCTTCTTGGCCCGCCAGGCGCGGGCAAGGGCACGCAGGCCGCGACGCTCGTGGCCGAACGCGGCATGGTCCAGCTGTCCACCGGTGACATGCTGCGTGCTGCGGTCGCAGCGGAATCGCCCGTCGGCCTTCAGGCGAAAGCCGTGATGGCCGCCGGGGGCCTGGTCAGCGACGACATCGTGTCGGGCATCATCGGTGAGCGGCTCGACCAGCCCGATACCGCAAACGGCGTGATCTTCGACGGCTATCCGCGCACCGCGGCCCAGGCCGAGGCGCTCGACGGGCTGCTTGCGGCTCGCGGTCGCACGCTCGACTACGTGATCGAGCTTGGCGTTGACGAAGCCGCGCTGATCGACCGTGTGGTTGGGCGGTACACCTGCGCGAACTGCGGCGCCGGTTATCACGATCGGTTCAAGCAGCCGGCGGTTGCCGGGGTCTGCGACGTGTGTGGCTCGACCGAGTTCAAGCGCCGTCCCGACGACAATGCCGAAACCGTCAAGACGCGGATGGCCGAATATCGCGCCAAGACCGCGCCGATCCTGCCGATCTACGATGCGCGCGGGCTTGTACGCCGCGTCGACGGGATGGCGGACATCGGCCATGTCGGTGTCGCGATCGCGGCGATCCTCGACGACCGCTGATTAGACGTTCACCGACCCGAACATGACAGGTTTGTCATGTTCGGGTCATCCCCCTGTCGAGTGCCCGATCCTAAGAGACGCGTGTCGCCCGAAAGAGCGGCACGAGTTTCCAGAGATCGGTGCCCGTCACTCCCGGGGGTACCGTGGGGGCCGGCGGGAAGTGATTTCCGCCGGCCTTTCCGTTATGGGACAGGGGAAAGCGATGACGCCGTGAACCGCAAGATCCTGATTGTCGAAGATGATGTCTCGACCGCGAGCTATCTTGCCAAGGGGCTGACCGAAGCGGGTTATGCCGTCGAGACCTGTGGCGATGGGCGTGACGGACTGTTCCTCGCGAGCGAGGGGATCTTCGACCTGATCATCGCCGACCGGATGCTGCCGGGGCTGGACGGCCTCGCCATGGTCAGCGCGGTCCGCGCGGCCGGCATCGTCACCCCGGTTCTCATCCTCTCCGCGCTCGCGGCGGTCGACCACCGCGTCGACGGGCTGAAGGCCGGGGCCGACGACTATCTGTGCAAACCCTTCTCGTTCGCGGAACTGTCGGCGCGCGTCGAGGCACTGGTGCGCCGGTCGGACCGCCTCGCGAGCGATCCGCAAAAAACCAAGCTGTCGGTCGGCGATCTCGAGATCGACCTGCTTTCACGCGTCGTGTCGCGCGGTGGGCACACGATCCCGCTGGGCGCGCGTGAATTCAACCTGCTCGAATTCCTCGCCCGGCATGCGGGGCAGGTCGTGACGCGGACGATGATGCTCGAGAAGATCTGGAACTATCACTTCGATCCGGGATCGAACGTCGTCGACGTCCATATCGGGCGGTTGCGGCGCAAGCTCGAGGACGGGTTCCCGACGCCGATCCTCCATACGGTACGCGGGGCAGGATACCGGCTCGCCGTGGAGGGCTGAACCGCGATGCGCCTGTCGGTCACCGCGCGGATCGCGCTGCTCGCGATCATGCTGTCGCTGGTGTCCAACCTCGCGCTGATCGGCTTCGTCTGGAAACAGACCAGCGCCGATGCAATCGATGCGATCCGGCGCGAGACCACCGAACAGTCCGATGCGCTGCGCACCGTCTGGCAAGTTGGCGGTATTCCCGAACTGCGCCAGGCGATCGGCGAGGCGGTGAGCCCCGGCGACGTCTCGCTGGTACTCGCGCTCGTCGACGCGGACGGACGAACCGTCCAGGGAGTCGCGCCTGCGAGGCTGACCGTGCCGCTGCGGATGACCCGCTTCAGGATCGCCCGGCTTGGCGACGACGCGTTGTGGAACGCGCGCGAGACGGGGTACGCCCTGTACCCGATCGGCCGGCAATGGCTGCTGACCGGCCGCAACCTCGATCTGATCGCGGCGGAGGAACGTGCGATGGAGCGCGCGCTGGCCTTCGCCATCACCCTCTCGCTCGCGCTCGGCATCGTCGGGGGACTCGTTCTCGCGCGTTATGTCGGTCGGCGTCTCGACGGGATAGCGAGCGTCGTCGAGGCTGCGGGCGAGGGTGACCTGTCACGCCGTGTGGCCGTGGTCGCGGGTGGCGGTGACGCGTTCGACCGGCTGGCCGCGCGGCTGAACGTCATGCTCAGCAAGCTCGAGGGGGTGATGGCCGAGCTGCGCGTCGTGACCGACAGCCTGGCGCACGACCTGCGCTCGCCGTTGGCGCGCCTGCGGACCAAGACCGAGCAGGCGGTGCTGATCGCGGACCCCGACGCGCGTGAAGTGGCATTGGGCGGGCTGCTGACCGAGACCGATCTCGTCATGCGGATGTTGACGATGGTGATCGAGATCAGCCGGTCGGGCTCGGTATCGCGCGACCGGTTCATCCAGGTGTCGCCTGCGAACCTGCTCGAGGAGATCGGTGAGCTCTATGCCCCGGTCGCCGAGGATGCCGGCCTGAGCTTCGTCGTGGCGATCGACGATCGGCCACCGGCCATGGCGTTGCACCGCGAACTGCTAAGCCAGGCGATCACCAACATGATCGACAACGCGCTGCGGCACGGGGCCAGCGGCGGCACGGTGACGCTTCGCCTGCTCGAGCGCGGTGACGGCGTCGCGATCCAGGTCGAGGATCGCGGGCCCGGAATCGCGGTGGCGGACCGCGCGCAGGCGCTCAAGCGGTTCGGGCGGCTCGACAGCGCACGCACGACCCCGGGGGCGGGGCTGGGCATGGCGCTGGTCGAGGCGGTCGCGCGGCTGCATGACGGGCGGTTCGAACTGGGGGACAATGCACCCGGCCTCGTTGCGCGGATCGTCCTGCCAGTCTGACTGCGAGCGGGGATGGCTTTGTGCGGCCGGACGCGCCAAGGGATTGGCGATGGACGCACTTTCGCTTTTCGGGCTTGCCGCGGTTTCCTTCACGCTGCTGTGCTATGCCAGGGAATCGGGATCGCACTGGTGGACGTTCGGCTTCGCCGTTGGATGCCTGTTCGGATCGGCCTATGGCTTCCTGCAGGGGGCATGGCCGTTCGGGCTGGTCGAGCTGATCTGGTTCGTCGTCGCCCTGAGGCGCTGGATCGTGATGCGACGGGTGGCCGAGCCCCGGCGATGACGGGGTCGCACTTCACGCATCGCAGGGGCGCATCACGCGGGCGGCGGAACCCGCGGCTTGACAGTTCGTTAGCGCGCGCCTAATTCGGCCTCCCCGATACGACGGTTCCCGGCGGCGCTCTTTTGCGTTCGCCGTTATCGTGCGTTTCGGATCATCGCTAGGAGATGAGGGCCGTGCAGCCATGCCGGACCTCGTGGAGCAGGAGAACCAAGTTCATGGCACGTATCGCGGGTGTTAATATCCCGACCAACAAGCGCGTGGTGATCGCGCTGACCTATATTCACGGCATCGGTTCGACCAAGGCCAAGGAAATCGTCGCGAAGCTCGGCATCGCCGACACCGCACGTGTCCAGGACCTGACCGACCAGGAAGTGCTGCACATCCGTGAGGCGATCGACGCCGACTACACCGTCGAAGGCGATCTGCGTCGCCAGGTGTCGATGAACATCAAGCGCCTGATGGATCTCGCCTGCTATCGTGGTCTTCGTCACCGCAAGGGCCTGCCGGTCCGCGGCCAGCGCACGCACACCAATGCGCGCACCCGCAAGGGCAAGGCTAAGCCGATCGCCGGCAAGAAGAAGTAATCCGGCTCAACACCGGATTACTCCGCCGGCGCTGGTCCCGAGGGACCGCCCGGCGTCACGCAGATACAGGTCAGGAAATACACCATGGCACGCGAACCTCAGCGCATTAAGCGGCGCGAGCGCAAGAACATCACCTCTGGCGTCGCACACGTGAATGCCAGCTTCAACAACACCATGATCACGATCACCGATGCCCAGGGCAACGCGATCTCGTGGTCGTCGGCCGGCGCAATGGGCTTCAAGGGCTCGCGCAAGTCGACCCCGTACGCGGCGCAGGTCGCAGCGGAAGACGCGGGCAAGAAGGCCGCCGAGCACGGCGTCCGGACGATCGAAGTCGAAGTGAAGGGCCCCGGTTCGGGCCGCGAGTCGGCACTGCGCGCGCTGCAGGCAGTCGGTTTCCAGATCACGTCGATCCGCGACGTGACCTCGATCCCGCACAACGGCGTTCGTCCTTCGAAGCGTCGTCGCGTCTGATTTCTCCGACGTTGCCCGTGCGCGGTTGATCGCGCGGCACGGGTGCATATTCATGGCCGGTGGACGTCCTGTCCGCCGGCCCCCAAATTAGGGGAAGCAAGTGTCTGTCAACGCAAAGAACTGGCAGGAACTCAAGAAGCCCAGCGGCCTGGAGAAAAAGGCCGGTGGCGACACCAAGCGCAAGGCGACCTTCATCGCCGAGCCGCTCGAGCGTGGCTTCGGCCTGACGCTCGGCAACGCGCTGCGTCGCGTGTTGCTTTCGTCGCTGCAGGGCGCGGCCGTGACCTCGATCAAGATCGAGAACGTGCTGCATGAGTTCTCGTCTCTGGCCGGCGTCCGCGAGGACGTGACCGACATCGTCCTCAACGTGAAGCAGATCGCGATCCGCATGCAGGGCGAGGGGCCCAAGCGCCTCCAGCTCTCGGCAACGGGTCCGGGTGAAGTCAAGGCCGGCGACATCGCCGTCTCGGGCGACATCGAGATCATGAACAAGGATCTCGTGATCTGCCACCTCGATGAGGGTGCGACGCTCAACATGGAGCTGACCGCCGACATCGGTAAGGGTTACGTGCCCGCGACCGCAAACCGCCCGGCCGACGCGCCGATCGGTCTGATCCCGGTCGATGCGCTCTACTCGCCGGTACGTCAGGTGTCGTACAAGGTCGACCCGACCCGCGTCGGTCAGGACCTGGATTACGACAAGCTGACGCTGACGATCGAAACCGACGGCACGATCACTCCGGAAGACGCAGTCGGCTATGCCGGTCGCATTCTCCAGGACCAGCTCGCGCTGTTCGTGCACTTCGACGATTCGTCGGTCACGCGTTCGTCGGCCCCGATCGGCCAGGCAGCACCCGCTGCCGGTGGTGCGGAGCCCGCAGGCGACACGCAGCAGATCAACCGTTACCTTCTCAAGAAGGTCGACGAGCTCGAGCTGTCGGTGCGTTCGGCGAACTGCCTCAAGAACGACAACATCATCTATATCGGCGATCTGGTCGGCAAGACCGAAGCCGAGATGCTGCGCACGCCTAACTTCGGCCGCAAGTCCTTGAACGAGATCAAGGAAGTGCTGTCGTCGATGGGTCTTCGCCTGGGCATGGAAATCCCAGGCTGGCCGCCTGAGAACATCGAAGAGATGGCCAAGAAGCTCGAGCAGGAAATCATGGGCTGAATGCGAAGCCGTCCGTTATCCTAACTCAAGGCAGGATAACGAACGGCACCGTATTTTACCCTGGATCCCAGCCTTCGCCGGGATGACGGATAATCGGGTGGGCCGCCGTCCCCACCAGCTCCCGGGTACCTCATACGGCCCCTGAACGAACGAAAAGGTATTAAACATGCGCCATCGCGTAGGCGGCCGTAAGCTTCAGCGGACCTCGGCCCACCGTCTTGCTCTGTTCCGCAACATGAGCGCCGCGCTCATCAAGCACGAGCAGATCACCACCACCGTCGCCAAGGCGAAGGAACTGCGTCCTTACATCGAGAAGCTGATCACGCTCGCGAAGAAGGGTGGCCTGTCCAACCGTCGCCTCGCGCACGGCAAGCTGCTCGACGACGCCCAGCTGGTGAAGCTGTTCGACGTTCTGGCGACCCGCTATGCGGATCGCAACGGCGGCTACACTCGCGTCATCAAGGCTGGCATCCGCATGTCGGACGCCTCGCCGATGGCCGTCATCGAGTTCGTCGACCGCGACGTCTCGGCGAAGGGCCAGGATTCGGGTCCGGTGATGTCGGACGAGGATTACAACGAAGCGGCATAATCCCCGCCTCTCGTTAGTCGAATTGCAGGCCGCGTTTCCCATCCGGGAGGCGCGGCCTCTTTCGTTACGGGTCCCATCCGGCTATGCGCCCGACATGGAGCACCCAGACAGCATTCTCATCGTCGATTTCGGCAGCCAGGTAACCCAGCTGATCGCCCGCCGCGTGCGCGAGGCGGGCGTCTATAGCGAGATCGCCCCCTTCCAGTCCGCCGCGGCCGCGTTCGAACGGATGCAGCCAAAGGGGATCATCCTGTCGGGTGGCCCCGCCTCGGTCACGACCGAGAACAGCCCCCGCGTGCCGCAGCATTTCTTCGAGGCGGGGATCCCGATCCTCGGCATCTGCTACGGCCAGCAGGTCATGTCCGCGCAGCTCGGCGGCAACGTGATCGTCTCGGGTGATGGTGGCGAATTCGGCAGCGCATTCGTCGAGGTAAAGTCGCCTTGCGCGCTGTTCGACGGGCTGTGGGCCGAGGGCGAGCGGCACCAGGTCTGGATGAGCCATGGCGACAAGGTCGACGCGATCCCGCCGGGCTTCACCCCCGTCGCGGTGTCGACCGGCGCCCCCTATGCGATCGTCGCCGACGAGGCGCGGCGCTTCTATGGCGTGCAGTTCCACCCCGAAGTCGTCCACACGCCTGATGGCGGGAAGCTGATCGCCAATTTCGCGCGGCACGTCTGCGGTCTCAGCGGCGACTGGACGATGGCCGAGTTCCGCGAGACCAAGATCGCCGAGATCCGCGCGCAGGTCGGTAGCGGCCGGGTTATCTGCGGCCTGTCGGGCGGCGTCGATTCGGCGGTGGCGGCAGTTCTGATCCATGAGGCGATCGGCGAGCAGCTCACCTGCGTCTATGTCGACCACGGGCTGATGCGCGCAGGCGAGAGCGAGCAGGTCGTCAGCCTGTTCCGCGGCGCGTACAACATCCCGCTGATCCATGTGAACGTCGAGGAGCTGTTCCTCAGCGGTCTCGCGGGCATCACCGACCCCGAGCTGAAGCGCAAGTTCATCGGCAAGACCTTCATCGACGTGTTCGATGCCGAGGCGAAGAAACTGGGCGGGGCGGAGTTCCTGGCTCAGGGTACGCTCTATCCCGACGTGATCGAGAGCGTCAGCTTCACCGGCGGTCCGTCGGTGACGATCAAGAGCCACCACAATGTCGGCGGTCTGCCCGAGCGGATGAACATGAAGCTCGTCGAGCCCTTGCGCGAACTGTTCAAGGACGAGGTCCGCGCGCTTGGTCGCGAATTGGGTCTGCCCGAGATCTTCGTCGGGCGTCACCCGTTCCCCGGACCCGGCCTCGCGATCCGCATCCCCGGCGAAGTCACCAAGGAACGCTGCGACATCCTGCGCAAGGCGGATGCGATCTATCTCGAGGAGATCCGCGCGGCGGGGCTCTACGACACGATCTGGCAGGCGTTCGCGGTGCTGCTGCCCGTGCGCAGTGTCGGCGTGATGGGCGACGGCCGCACCTACGACAACGTCCTCGCCCTGCGCGCGGTGACGTCGACCGACGGGATGACCGCGCAGGCGTTCCAGTTCCCCGGCGACTTCCTGCCGCGCGTGGCGACCCGGATCATCAACGAGGTCAAGGGCATCAACCGCGTCACCTACGACTATACGTCGAAGCCGCCCGGCACGATCGAGTGGGAGTGAGCCCCATGGGCGGCGTGCGCCTCTTCGCCTGAGCGGTTTCCCCGATTGCGGGATGGGCGCGGGTGTTCCATTCCTTCGTAGACAAGCAGGACCGGGGGAGAGCGGTGATGAGCATGCAGAGGGCGTCGAAGGCGCTGGCGATCGCGATGATGTGTGTTGCCGCGATGGTCCCGGGCACAGGCGCGGCGCAGGGCGTGACGCCCCCGGTCAAGGTCGAGGGGGGGTCGGTGACCGGCACGACGGGCGCAGGCGTTGCGGTCTTCAAGGGCATACCCTTTGCAGCGCCGCCGGTCGGCCCCTTGCGCTGGCGGGCGCCGCAGCCGGTGCAGAAATGGTCGGGCGTGCGCGCCGCGGACCGTTTCGGGCATGACTGCATGCAACTGCCCTTTCCGAGCGATGCGGCGCCGCTCGGCACGACGCCGGCGGAGGATTGTCTCGTTCTCAACGTCTGGCGTCCGGTGGCGTCACCGGCGCCGAAACCCGTGCTGGTCTGGATCTATGGCGGCGGGTTCGTGAATGGCGGATCGTCACCTGCGGTATATGACGGGTCGGCGTTCGCACGGCAGGACGTCGTGTTCGTCAGCTTCAACTACCGGCTCGGACGGTTCGGCTTTTTCGCGCACCCCGCGCTGAGCGCGGCGAACGAGGGACCGCTCGGCAACTATGCACTGCTCGACCAGATCGCGGCGTTGCAATGGGTGCGGGCGAACATCGCGAAATTTGGGGGCGATCCGGCGCAGGTCACGCTGATGGGTGAATCGGCAGGGGGCGCTTCGGTGTTGAACCTGATGGCATCGCCGAGGGCAAAAGGCTTGTTCGCGCGGGCGATCGTGATGTCGGGCGGCGGGCGCACGCTGATCGGTGGCGTGCCGCTTCGCGGTGAGGCGGGCGGCAGGCCTTCGGCCGAGACGATCGGCGTCAACTTTGCGACAACCCAGGGCATTGCGGGACAGTCTGCGGCGGAAACGCTCGCGGCGCTTCGCGCCTTGCCCGCCGATCAGGTGCGCGGCGAGTTGAACCTTGCCTATCGGGGCCCGGTGGATGTGCCGACCTATGCCGGCGGACCGATCGTCGATGGCCGCGTCGTGGTCGGCACGACCGACGGGGCGATGCGGCGGGGGACCGCGATGGCGGTACCGATGATGGTCGGGACCACCGATGCGGATATCGCGGGCTTTGGCGAGACGTCCAAGGAGGGGCTGTTCGCCAGCTTCGGTGCGCAGGCCGACGCCGCCCGCGCCGCCTATGATCCCGCGGGCACGCAGGAGCTTGCCGCGATCGGTCCCGAGGTGGGACGCGACCGCCTGATGCACGAACCCGCGCGGCTCGTCGCGCAGCAGACGCAGCGCGTGGGCCAGCCCGCCTATCTCTATCGCTTCGGCTATGTCGCGCAGTCGATGCGCAAGGACTGGTCGGGCGCACCGCATGCCACGGACATCCCGTATTTCTTCGACACGGTTGCCGCGAAATACGGCGCGGCGCTGACCCCGCAGGATGCCCGCGCCGCGCAGCTCGCCAACCGCTATGTCGTCAATTTCGTGCGGAAGGGCGATCCCAACGCGCCCGGACTACCGCGCTGGCCGGCCTTCGACGCCCGCCGGGGCGCACTGCAGCTGCTGCAGGCCGATGCGAGTGCGATCAACGGCGTGGATCCGCTCAAGGCCCGGCTGGACGCGGTACAGGGGGCCGCCGACGCCGTGGCAGCAGGCCCCGAACGGCGCTGAGGCACGCCGCGCAGCCGCTTGCGCACATAGTTCGAGCGTCTGGCGTCCGCGTCTTCTGTCGATTTCAGTAGGAATCGGCCCGCTCGAGAAAAGGGGATAACTCGTGCGGGCCGCAGTCCAGCGCCGACGCTGCTGTCTTGGGGAAGCGCGTCGGACTGATCGGATATGGGCGGAATGCCGCGATGTATCAAGACTTTTGAAAGGAAGTTGTGCTGACCGATCGCGGGGCCGACCTGGAGATCGAGATGCGAGTCGGCGATCCCGATTGCGCTGTGTGTGGTCTGCACCGAACGATGCCGACAAAGCGGGGAGGGATGGTGCTGCGCGCCCCGCCGGCCCGTGTGACTGAAAACTGGCGGGGCGCTGAAGGTTACGCGATACTCGGCAACGCCTCTGCCCATGGCTTATGCCAAGCAGTCGTGAATTGAAAATGAACGGGGCGCCCCGCCCGTCCGTGCGACACTCTCGTATCCGGGCGGGGCGCCGAGGACGCGATGCCGTATCGGCACTGCGTCGCTGACAACAAGCTAGCACCGGCGGCAAAAAGTGACAGCACCGCTCGTCACGCCGCTGCCTCGTTTCGCCCGAAAATCTGCGCTAGGCGGGGGACGCGGCCGTTCGGACGGGCCGGTGGTATCGGAGCGAAGGCATGCGGAGGATCGGGGTGACACTTGGGCTGATGCTCGTCGGCGCATGCCAGCAGACGGGCGATGGCCGGGATGCCGCCGCCGTGGAACGCCGCGTGGCGGTCGGGACGCTGACGGGTGACCCCGTGGCTGGTGCGCGCGTGTTCGTTCAGTGCAAGGCCTGCCACACGATCGGTGCGGACGCTCCCGATACCGACGGTCCTAATCTCTACGACGTGGTCGACGGCCCGGTCGCGCAACGCCGGCCGCGATTTGCCTATACCGCGGCGTTGCAGGCGATGGGCGGGCGCTGGGATGCAGCGCGGCTCGATGCGTGGCTTCGGGCACCGCAGGGCCTGGTGCCGGGGACGACGATGCGCTTTGCCGGTCTGTCCGATGCGCAGCAGCGCGCCGACGTGATCGCCTATCTCGCGACCTATCGCCGAGACCGTTAGGAAAGTTGGCGCGCCCGGAGGGAGTCGAACCCCCGACCGAGGAGGTAGAAGCTCCTTGCTCTATCCAACTGAGCTACGGGCGCGCACGCGTTCCGATTAGCGTGCATTGCACGAGCTTGGAACCGTCATCATAACGACGCGATGAATATCGTGGATCCCGACGCGCCCGAGCCGGTGGCGGCCACTGCCATGCGCAGCGAACAGTTCCGCTATTTCGATTTCGTGATGGCGGCATTCGTCACGATCCTGCTGCTGTCCAACGTCATCGGCGCGGGCAAGCGGGCGGTGATCGACCTGCCGTTCATCGGTGCCTGGCCGTTCGGCGCGGGGATCCTGTTCTTCCCGGTCAGCTATGTGATCGGCGACGTGCTGACCGAAGTCTACGGCTATGCGCGCGCGCGCCGCTGTATCTGGGCCGGGTTTGGCGCGATGCTCTTCATGGTGTTCATGTCGAGCGTCGTCGTCGCGCTGCCGCCGGATGCGGGATGGACGGGGCAGGCGGCGTATGAGTCGGTGTTCGGACAGGTGCCGCGTATCGTGCTCGCCTCGATCTGCGCGTTCTGGGTGGGCGAGTTCGCCAACAGCTTCGTGCTCGCGCGGATGAAGATCTGGACCAAGGGGCGCATGCTGTGGACGCGGACGATCGGCAGCACGGTGGTGGGGCAGGCGTTCGACAGCCTGATCTTCTATCCACTGGCCTTTTACGGCGCGCCCGACTGGCCGGTCGAGGCGATGCTGATGGTGATGGTCAGCCAGTTCGCGCTGAAGGTGTCGTGGGAGGTGCTGCTGACGCCGCTAACCTATGTCGCGGTGGGGTGGCTCAAGCGGCGCGAGGGGGTGGATGTGTATGACGAGGGGACGGACTTCTCGCCGTTCCGGACACACGTGTGACACACATCGTCCCCCGTTCGTGCTGAGCGAAGTCGAAGCACCTGGGTCTCAGGCCCTTCGACTTCGCTCAGGGCGAACGGATGGGGTGGGGTGGGTGACGAACCCGATTAAGCGCTGACGGCTTCCATCAGGCCTTCGAACAGGCGCCGGCCATCCGTGCCGCCATGCGCCGCTTCGATCCGGCGTTCGGGGTGTGGCATCATGCCAAGTACGTTGCCCTTGTCGTTGAGCAGACCCGCGATGTTGCGCGCCGATCCGTTAACGCTCTCGGCATAGCGGAACGCGACGCGGCCTTCGCCTTCGAGGCGGTCGAGCGTCTCGGTGTCGGCGAAGTAATTGCCGTCGTGATGCGCGACCGGGAAGGAGACGCGTTCGCCAGCGCTATAGCCAGACGTGAAGCGGCTCGAGGACGTCTCGACGGTCAGCGCGACGTCACGGCAGACGAAGTTCAGCCCCTGGTTGCGCATCAGTGCGCCGGGCAGGAGCCCTGCCTCGGTCAGGACCTGGAAGCCGTTGCAGATGCCGAGCACGGGCAGGCCCTTGCCAGCCTGCTCGACGACCGCGCGCATGATCGGCGAGCGTGCGGCGATCGCGCCCGAGCGCAGGTAATCGCCGTAGGAGAAGCCGCCGGGCACCGCGACCAGCCCGACATCGCCCGGCAGGTCGGCGTCGCCGTGCCAGACCATGGTCGGCTTGACGCCGGTCACCGTTTCCAGCGCGACGGCGATGTCGCGGTCGCAGTTGGAGCCGGGAAAGACGATGACCGCAGTCTTCATGATTTTACCACCTTCATGCCTTCTCGACCCGGTAATTCTCGATCACCGTATTGGCGAGCAGCTTGCGGCACATGCCGTCGATCGTCGCGTCGTCGGTATCGTCGGCGACCTCCAGTTCGATCAGCTTGCCTTGGCGAACGTCCTGCACGCCGTCGAAGCCGAGGCTGCCGAGCGCGTGGTGGATGGCGCGGCCCTGCGGGTCGAGCACGCCGGGCTTGAGTGTCACGAAAACCTTGAGTTTCATTTACTTGCCCCGGTTCTTGCGATGCTTTTCGAGGTCGAGGACCGAATTGTCGCCGCCTTCGGGCAACAGGCCAAGACGGCGTGCAACCTCCTGATAGGCCTCGACTTCGCCGCCGAGATCGCGGCGGAAGCGGTCCTTGTCCATCTTCTCGTTGGTTTCCATGTCCCACAGACGGCAGCCATCGGGGCTGATCTCGTCCGCGAGGATGATGCGGCCATAGTCGTTGTCGAAGATGCGGCCGAATTCGAGCTTGAAGTCGACGAGGCGGATGCCGACGCCGGCGAACAGCCCACACAGGAAATCGTTCACGCGGATCGCGAGGTCGGCGATGTCATGCATCTCCTCCTGGCTCGCCCAGCCGAACGCGGCGATATGCTCGTCGGAGATCATCGGATCGCCGAGCGCATCGTCCTTGTAGTAATATTCGATGATCGTGCGGGGCAGCTTGGTGCCCTCCTCGATCCCGAGACGCTTCGAGATCGAACCCGCGGCGACGTTGCGCACGACGACTTCGATCGGGACGATCTCGACCTGGCGGATCAGCTGCTCGCGCATGTTGAGCCGGCGGATGAAGTGCGTCGGCACGCCGATATGATCGAGCAGCGTGAAGATGTGCTCGGAAATCCGGTTGTTCAGCACGCCCTTGCCGTTGATCGTGCCCTTTTTCTGGGCATTGAACGCGGTCGCGTCGTCCTTGAAATACTGGATCAGCGTGCCGGGTTCGGGACCCTCGTAGAGGATCTTGGCCTTGCCTTCGTAGATCTGGCGGCGGCGAGCCATGCGCGGTCCCCTGAAAATTGAGCGGCCCCGACCCCAACGATAATCTTCGCGGAGCCGAGGCCGGAATAGGCCGCGCCTATAGGCGAAGGGCGCGGGCGGTGCAATCGGATCGGCGTGCCGGTGTGAACGGAATGCAGGGCTGTCGATGCTATCCGGCGACTTCAGGAAGCGGCTGGTCCACCGGCGCCGCCCGGGCGGGACGGGCCGGGGTCAGTCGGCGAACGAGACCGAGCAGCGGTTTCTCTACCAGCAGATGGGCGAGCAGGCCGATGATAATCGCGATGATGACGATCAGGACCACGACGGGTTGCTGCGGCAGTCGGCTGACCGCGGGAATTTTCACCAGCCATCCATAGCCCATCATCACGAAGGCATGGGTGAGATACAGCGCATAGGAGGCATCACCGAGCAGGACGAGGAACCGCGCAACCGCGGTGCGTGGTGCACCGATCGTCAAGACGCTGGCGACGACGACGACTGCGGGAAGGCCCCAGGCCGCGATGCGCGGCAGTTCGGGCAGGCTGGTGGTGGCGTCGTGCGCGACGAACAGCGGCACGACGGCCATGACCGCCATCGCGACAAGTGCCATGACGGGCGGCACGGGCCAGGCCCGGTCGCGGCGCATCCACGCGGCATAGCCATATCCCAGGACGAGGCCGAAGCAGAATTCGAGCGATAGCGGGCTCGCCAGAAACCTGGCGGTGGCGGTCGCAGGCATCAGCGAGCCCGCGACCTGCAGGCACAGGATCGCCGCGATCGTCGCGATCACTGATAGCGTTGCCGAGCGCGCCCAGAGCGTGGCCGCGAAGAGAAGGTAGAAATACATTTCAAAGACGAGCGTCCACGCGGTTCCGAGCAGCGCATTGCCCGGCAGCAGGATCAGCGCGCCGGCGATCGTCCGTGCGGGATAATGGTTGGAAGCAAGGAATCCCATCGCCGAGATCGTCAGGACGGCGAGGCAGCACAACCAGTAGAAGGGGTAGATGCGGGTTGCGCGGCGGAACAGGAAGGTCCCGGGTGTCGGCCGGCCGCGGCGATCCCTGAACGTGACGTGGAACATGATGAAGCCGCTGATGACGAAGAATATGTCGACGCCGGACGCGCCCGATGTCGTCAGCCAATCGGGACTGAACTTCCCGATCGCACCCCCCGATTCCTCCAGCGTGTGATGGACGACGACGGCCAGCGCCGCGATCGCACGCAGCATCTGTATGCCGTATAATTCGACATGATCCGACTGTTTGATTGTCACTGTTACGCCCCCGCGGCGCGACGCTCCCCATGCGTCGCGCCTATCGGCTAACAGATCGTACAGTGAAAGTCAGGGTTGGTTCGTCGGATGCAAAGTGGCGCTATTTTACAACTCTTGGCCGTCAGCGAAGGCTACTATTCTCAGGTAACGGCAAGTCGTTCCGAATACTGTGGATTCTGCCACTCTCCGGTTTCGACGATCTTTTTCAGCATCTCGCCCGCGCACCAGACGTCTTCATGACTGAGATAGAGCGGGGTCAGGCCGAGGCGGAGGATGTCGGGGTCGCGGAAGTCGCCGATGACGCCGTGCGCGATGAGCGCCTGCGTGATCGCATGCGCGTGGGGGTGGCGGAAGCTGATATGGCTGCCGCGCTGGGCGGGATCGCGCGGAGTGACGCAGTCGAGGCCGAGCGCGTCGCCGGCGGCGGCGAGGATGTCGAACAGACGCGCGCTTTTGGCGGCGACAGCGTGCTGGTCGATGTCGGCCCAGAGATCGAGCGCGGTTTCGAGCGCGGTGGTCGACAGCATCGCGGGGGTGCCTGCGAGCCAGCGCTTCATCCCCGGCGCGGGGCGATAAGCGTCCTCGAACGCGAAGGGAGCGGCGTGGCCCATCCAGCCGGAAAGCGGGCTGGCGAGCCTGTCCTGCCAGCGCTTGGCGACGTAGATAAAGGCGGGCGCGCCGGGGCCGCCGTTGAGATATTTATACGTGCAGCCGACCGCCAGATCGGCGTCGGCGCAGTTCAGGTCGATCGGCACCGCGCCGACGCTGTGGCTGAGGTCCCAGAGCATCAGCGCGCCGGCATCGTGGGCGCGGGCGGTCCACGCGGTCATGTCGAAGCGCTCGCCGGTCTTGTAGTGGACATGGGTGAGCAGCAGCACCGCGGTGCCCTCGTCCAGCGCCTCTGCGAGATCCGCACGCGCGACCACCTTCAGCCGGGCGCCGGGGACGCAGGCGACCGCGCCCTCGGCGATGTGGAGGTCGGTCGGGAAATTGCCGGCCTCGCTCAGCACCGTGTGGCGGTCGGGGTTGGCGCGCAACGCCGCGACCAGCGCCTTGAACAGATGCGTCGAGGTCGTGTCGCCGATGATGACCTCGTCCGCGGCGGCGCCGATCAGCGGGGCGATCTTCGCGCCGATCCGCTGCGGTGCGTCGATCCAGCCCTCGTTCCAGCTGCGGATCAGCCGGTCGCCCCATTGCCGGGTCGCGACGTCGGCGAGCGCGGCGGGCGTCGCCTTGGGAAGCGCGCCGAGCGAATTGCCGTCGAGATAGATCACGCCTTCCGGCAGCGCGAACTGCTCCCGGTACGCCGCCAGAGGATCGGCGGCGTCAAGCGCGCGGACTTCGTCGAGGGTCATGGTCGGGCCTTTGTAGATACGGGCGGGTTCAGGGTCATTTCAGGGCAGCCGCGATCAGCCGTTTCGCTTCCGCCCAAGCGGGAGTCTCGGGTGCGACGAGTTCGACATGGCCGGTTGCCGGGATGGTGTGGAGGACGGCGGTGTCGCCTGCGGTTTTTGCCCTGGCGACATAATCGGTGGCGAAGGGGAAGGGGATGATCCGGTCCTCGCGGCCGTTGACGAGGTCCTGCGCTATGCCGAGAGGAAGAAGGCGCAGCACCGAGGTGTCGGCGTACACATCCGCGCGGGCCGCGCTGGGTGTACCGACGAGCTTGGCAACGACCTCCGTGCCGCAGCCATTGGCGGGGGTGGCCGCCGTCGCCTCAAGATCGGGCAGGCCGCCGAGGCTGATGACATGGTCGATGCGGAGCGGCGCGCTGCTGTGGAGCGGGCTGGCAGCAGGAATCTTTGCGCGGGCGGCGAGCCAGAGCGCGAGATGGCCACCGGCGGAATGGCCGATCGCGACGATGCGGCGCGTGTCGAGACTGAAGGTCGCCGCGTTCGCAGTGAGCGCGTCGGTCGCCTTCGCCGCGTCCTCGAAGGTCCCCGGATAACCCCCGCCGGCGCGGTCGACGCCGCGATAATCGATGTTCCAGACGGCGATGCCGTCCTTGCGCAGATCGTCCGCGACCCAGTTCATCAGGCTGCGATCGGCGATGCTCGTCGTCCAGCAGCCGCCATGGACCATCACCACGACCGGGAAGGGGCCTTTGCCCTTCGGGCGCCAGACATCGACCTTCTGCATCTGGTCGGGACCATAGGCGATGGTCGCGTCGGGGCTCGGCTTCGGCCGTTTGACGAGGTCGGGCCAGGTCAGGAGCTTGGATGCGGGCGGTTCGGCGATCACTGGTGTGGAGATGGCGGCGAGTGCGAGAAAGGCAAGGCGGATCATGGGGTTGCGTGGCCTTTCGGGGAGCAGGTGACGAACGCAGCAGCGGTCATGCTCTGACGGTGGCGGACGTTGCGGGTGGACGCAATATCGGTGGGAGGCTTGGCTCGTGGGTCCTGATGTTCGTCAGGGTGACGGGCAGGGGATGAGGACAGGGCGGCCTGGTCGGGGTGTTGAGAACAACAGTGGAACCTTTGGGCCGCGCTTGCTATCCACAAGGCAACTATGGTCACCGATTTCAAAGATCCCTTCGATTCCATCGTCGACGCTCCGTTCGACAGCGCGCTGAGCGAGCGGTACCTCGTCTATGCGCTCTCGACGATCACCGCGCGGTCGTTGCCCGATGTGCGCGACGGGATGAAGCCGGTGCACCGGCGGCTGCTCTGGGCGATGCGGCTGCTGAAGCTCGATCCGAGCCAGGGCTACAAAAAATGCGCGCGCGTCGTCGGCGACGTGATCGGCAAATATCATCCGCATGGCGACCAGTCGGTCTATGACGCGATGGTCCGGCTCGCGCAGACCTTCTCGCTGCGCTATCCCCTCGTCGACGGGCAGGGCAATTTCGGCAATATCGACGGGGATAACGCCGCTGCCTACCGCTATACCGAGGCGCGGCTGACGCAGGTTGCGGTCGACCTGATGGACGGTCTCGACGAGGATGCGGCCAATCTTCGCCCGACCTACAATGGCGAGGACGAGGAGCCCGAGCTGTTCCCCGGCATGTTTCCCAACCTACTCGCCAATGGCGCGAGCGGGATCGCGGTCGGGATGGCTACCAGCATCCCGCCGCACAACGCCGCCGAGCTGATCGAGGCGGCGATCCTGCTGGTCGATCAGCCCGATGCCGACAATGACGCGATCCTGGCGCATGTGACGGGGCCGGACTTTCCGACCGGCGGGCTGGTCGTCGATCCGCCCGCGGTGATCCGCGAATCCTATGCCACCGGGCGCGGCGGGTTCCGGGTGCGCGCGCGCTGGGAGATCGAGCGCGAAAAGGGCGGGATGTGGACGCTGATCGTGTCCGAGATCCCGTATGGCGTCCAGAAGGGCAAGCTGATCGAACAGATCGCCGACCTGATCAACGCCAAGCGGCTGCCGATCCTGGCGGACGTGCGCGACGAATCGGATGCCGAGATCCGCATCGTGCTGGAGCCGCGGAGCCGGACGGTCGATCCGCAGGTGCTGATGGACGGGCTGTTCCGGCTGACCGATCTCGAGACGCGGGTGAGCCTCAACCTCAACGTGCTCGACAAGGACCGCACGCCGCGCGTGATGTCGCTGCGCGAGGCGCTGGCGGCCTGGGTCGAACATCAGTTCGTCGTGCTGACCCGGCGGACGCAGCACCGGCTGGAGAAGATCGCGGACCGGATCGAGCTGCTCGACGGCTATCTGATCGCCTATCTCAACCTCGACCGCGTGATCGAGATCATCCGCACCGAGGACGAGCCGAAAAAGGTGATGATCGCCGAGTTCAACCTGACCGATCGTCAGGCGGAGGCGATCCTGAACATGCGGCTGCGGTCGCTTCGCCGGCTCGAAGAGTTCGAGATCAAGACCGAGCGCGACAAGCTCGACAAGGAACAGGCGACGCTGACCGCGTTGCTCGCCGATCCCAAGCTGCAGAAGAAGCGGATGAAGGCGGACCTGCGCAAGATCCGCGACCGCTATGGCGCCGAGACGCTGCTCGGCAAACGGCGCACGACGATCGAGGAGGCCGCGCCGACCCGCGACATTCCGCTCGAGGCGATGATCGAGCGTGAGCCGATCACCGTCATCCTGTCGCAGCGCGGCTGGATCCGCGCGATGCGCGGGCACAACGACCTCGCGAGCCCCGAGGCGTTGAAGTTCAAGGAGGGCGACGGCCCGGCCTTCGCCTTCCATGCGCAGACGACCGACAAGCTGCTGCTCGCGGCCGAGAATGGGCGGTTCTTCACGCTGGCGGCGGACAAGCTGCCGGGCGGGCGCGGCTTTGGCGAGCCGGTGCGCGCGATGATCGACCTGGACGGCAGCGTCGGGATCGTCGCGCTCTTGCCCGCGGCGCGGCAAGCCAAGCTGATGGTCGCGGCGACCGATGGCCGCGCGTTCATCGCGACCGCGGCGGACGTGATCGCGGAGACGCGCAAGGGCAAGACGGTGATGACGCCGCGGATCGGCGAGAAGGTGAAGCTGGTCCGTCCGGTCGACCCCGCGGATGATTATGTCGCGGCGATCGGCGACAACCGCAAGCTGCTGGTGTTCCCGATCAACGAGCTGGTCGAGATGAATCGCGGGCAGGGGGTGCAGCTCCAGCGTTACCGCGACGGCGGGCTGGCGGATGCAATCACCTTCGTCTTCGCCAACGGCTTGAGCTGGGCGATGGGCGGCGAAACCAAACGCACGCGGACCGAGGCGGATCTGGGGCCGTGGCGTACGGCGCGCGGCGCGGCCGGGCGGATGCCCCCCACAGGTTTTCCCCGCGACAACCGATTCGGCTGAAATTCGTCTATGCTAAGGCGATGCGTGCTGACCATCGCGATCTGACTCCAAGGTAAATCGGGGGCCAGCGGCCGGGTCGTTGCGGACTGGGGCCGGGCTGTCTGAACCGGCGTTGAAATAATCGTACTCGTTTTGGGTCTTTTGTAAATTTCACGCGGTCTTAACGAAGCCGGGTTAGGCAGGACTATGGAATGGGTTCTTCACGAGGCCGAACAACCGGCAACCGTCTCGGCTGAACTCGTCGCGCGCGGCCTCGAGCTGAGCCCGATTCCGATGGTCCACCTGACGCTCGAGAACGGTGGGCTCGAGCTGTTCGCGATGAACCGGGCCTATCGCCTGGCCGGGCTGGGCGTCGTCGCGACGCGGTCGCCCATGATCGCCGATCTGGGCGATCGGATCATCGCCTTTCTGCTGACGTCGCAGACCCGACTCGACTTCGACTGGGCCTTTGGTGACACGATCGATTGCCGGCATTACCGCGTGACGATCGCGCGGAGCAGCGCAGCGATCCACGACCGGTGCACGCTAAGCTTCGTCGACCGGACCTCGCAGATCCATACCGAACGCAGCATGCGACGCGAGATGACGACCGACAGCCTGACCGGGCTGCTCAACCGCGAAGGGTTCGAGGATCTGGTCGAGGCGGTCGAGGATCACGCCGCGCGCGCGGTCCTGGCGATCGATATCGACCGGTTCGGGCGGCTGAACGCGTGCCTGGGATCGCTGGTCGGCGACGAGATGCTGATCACCGTCGCGCGGCGGATCAAGGGCGCGCTGCGGGTGCGCGATACGCTGGCGCGGGTCGGCGGCGGGCAGTTTGCAGTGCTGATGACGATCGACGAGGATCCCGCAGAGGCACTGCGTCTCGCCGACCGGATCCAGCGCGCGCTGATCGCGCCGTTCCGCCTGACCGATTACGAGATCCGGGTCGAATGCTCGATCGGCATCGCCTATGGCCGGGACGAGACCGGCGACACCGCCGAGATGATCCGCCACGCGCAGTTCGCGGTAAAGCGCGGCAAGGCGACGGGGCGGACCGAATGCTATCAGCGCCAGGAATTCGTGATCGCGCGCGAACAGTTCGGCATGGAGACCGCGCTGCGTCGCGCGATCGAGAATGACCGGCTGCGGCTCGCCTATCAGCCGATCTGCGATCTTGCGACCGGGCGTATCGTCGCGTTCGAGGCGCTGGCGCGGTGGACCGACGAGGATGGTCGCGAGATCCCGCCGACACAGTTCATTCCGGTTGCCGAGGAATCGGGGCTGATCGTTCCACTGGGGCGCTGGGCGATCGATGCGGCGGCGCGGACGCTGGCGGCGTGGGACGTACGTGCCGGCGGGCATTGCGGCGTTCGCGTCGCGGTGAACCTGTCCGCGATCCAGCTGCAGCGCGACGCGATCGCGCCGGTGGTCGAGTCGGCGCTGTCTCGCTCGCGGCTCGGCGGCGATCGGTTCACACTCGAATTGACCGAAAGCGCGATCGTGTCCGACCCGGACCGGATCGCGCAGGCGATGCATGCGCTGAAGGATCTCGGCACGACACTCGCCATGGACGATTTCGGGACCGGCTATTCCAATCTCGCCTATCTCCAGAAACTGCCGATCGATGTGCTGAAGATCGACCGGAGCTTCGTGACGGGGATGCTGGCGGACCGCGACAAGGTGTCGATCGTCCGCGCGATCCTCAGTCTCGCACAGGCGCTCAACATGCAGACGACCGCGGAGGGGATCGAGACGGGCGACTTGGCCCAGACGCTCGCGGCGCTCGGATGCACCTATGGCCAGGGCTATGTCTTCGCTCGGCCGCTCGAGGCGGCTCAGGCGTTCGAGTCGATCTTCAACCGGGTCCCGATCCTGGCCTGAAGGCTTAGGCGAGCGTTTCGGTGACCGCCTTGTCCGCGATCGCATCGACCCGGGCCTGATCTGGGAAACCCTCCGCGATCCACTGAGTCTCGATCCGCCGGCGCATCGCCGCGACGTCGGGTCCCTTGCGCAGGCCGCGTTCGACCAGCGCGCCGCCGCTGATCGGTAAGGCGGGCGGCGACCAGTCGGCAATCGGCGCGACGTCCGCACCTGCGATCAGCAACCGGTCGATCGCGCCAGCAAGGCCGTGGCGATAGGCGAGTGCGCGCGGGCCTTCGTCGCCAATCCCCTGCGTCGCCGCGACGACGCGTTTGCGATTGGTGTTCGACAGTTTCAGCCGTGCAGCGACCACATCGCCGTCGCGGGCGGGGATCAGTGCGGCCAGACGCCGGATCGGATCGGGCGCAATGCCGGCGGCATGTTCGTGATCGACCAGCGCGGCCAGCCGCGCGACCCCGTCGGCGTCGATCTCGGGCAGCACCGCACGCCAGATGCCGCGCTCGACCATCAGTGCGATCACCGCAACGGCGCGCGCCGCGACGAGCAGCTTGAGCAGTTCGGCGGCGATCCGTTCGCGGGACAGCGCCATCAGGTCGTTCGCGCGGGCGGCGCACGCCTCCAGCCCGGCGGCGTCGATCTGGGTCCCGAACCGCGCGTGAAAGCGGAAGAAGCGCAGGATCCGCAGATGATCCTCCGCAATCCGCTGCAGGGGATCACCGATGAAGCGCACGCGCCCTGCGGACAGATCGTCAAGGCCACCGAAATAGTCGAAGATCTCGCCGCTGACGGGATCGGCATAGAGCGCGTTGATCGTGAAATCGCGGCGCGCCGCATCCTCGCGCCAGTCATCGGTATAGGCGATCGTCGCATGCCGCCCGTCGGTCGCGACGTCGCGGCGCAGCGTCGTAATCTCGACGGTTCCCCCCTCGGTCACCGCGGTGATCGTGCCATGCGCGAGCCCGGTCGGCACCGCGCGGATCCGCGCATCCTCGAGCCGTTCCAGGACCTCCTGCGGGGGCAGGCTCGTCGCGATGTCGATGTCGATCGCGCCGGTATCGGCCGGTGCCAGGCCGAGCAGCGTGTCGCGCACCGCCCCGCCGACGAAGCGCGACTGCGCCGACGCCCCGCCCAGCACGGCGGTCAGCGCAGCGAGGCCGGGGCGCGTCCGCCAGGCGGCATCGGGAAGGCTCATGCCCATTGCAGTCGTCGCCTCAGATTGACGATCATCGCCGCGGTCGCGCCCCAGATGCGGCGGTCGTTCCAGATGATCTCGTAATAATGCCGCTCATGACCCTGCCACTCGACGCTGGCTTCGACATGATTGCCCGAATCGAGCAGGAATTCGAGCGGAACCTCGAACACGTTTGCAACCTCGGCCTCGCTCGGGTGAAGCACGAGGTCCGGGGGGATGACGCCGATCACCGGCGTCACCTGGAAGCCGGTGACGGTGCGATAGGTATCGGCCTGGCCGATGACGGTCACGCGGTCGCGCGGCAACGCGATCTCTTCCTCGGCCTCGCGCAGCGCGGCGGTGACGATATCCTCGCCGGGATCGATCCGGCCGCCGGGAAACGCGATCTGGCCCGCATGCTTGCGCATCGTCTCGGTACGCTGGGTCAGGATCACCCCGGGTTCGGCACGATCGGTCACCGCGATCAGCACTGCCGCGGGCAGCAGCGTATCGCCGGGCGGCAGATCGATATCGTCACGGTCGCCCGTCAGCAGGATCATGCCCGGCTCGACACCCCGCGACAGCGCGCTGCGCAGCCGATCGGCGAGCGTCACGCGGCGATGTCTTCGGGCGACGGCATGGCAGGTTCGAGCGGGAAGAACTGGCCGTCGCTCCATAGTCCGACCGGCGATTCGCCGCCGGCAATCGCGCGGTCGGCGAGCTCGTAATAGACCGGGCGTGCCACCACCGCCTCCATCCCGCCACGGACCATCAGATAGGGTCGCGGGCCGTCTTCATCCTCAACGAAGCGGATCGGGTGCGCGGCACCCGCGGTGACGAGGTCACCGGTGTTGAGCCGGAAGGTCAGCCTGGTCGCTGGACCCTCGCCATCGATCTTCACCTCGACCGCGACGAACGGCACGTCCTCGACGACGATGTCGAGCTTCTCGACCGGGGTAACCAGGACATAGCCGCCCGATGGCTCGCGCCTGAGGATCGTCGAGAAGAGCCGGACCATCGCCTCGCGACCGATCGGCGTGCCCTGATGATACCAGGTCCCGTCGCGCGCGATCCGCATTTCGCTGTCGCCACAATGCGACGGATTCCATTTGTCGACCGGCGGCAGTTTCTGCTCGTCGGCGAGCCGGGCGATTTCGGCGAGGCTCAGCGAGGCAAGATCGGGGAGGGGGTCCATAGGCATGAGCGCGAGGTAGGGTGCGCATGGCCTCTCGTAAAGTCTCGCGGCAGGCGAAGCGCCAGGCCGCGCTGCGGCGTCGTCAGCCGGCTGCGCCTGGGCGCGGGCCGAGCATTCCAGCGTCGTCGGGTACGGCCCCCCCTAGTGCAAGAAGCCGGTGACGTTCGACCGGACCCGGTGCCTCCCACGCGGCTGTGCGCTCGGCGGAAAAGCCGAAGAACCGGCCATAATAGTCCGGATCGCCGATCAGCATCAGCGCGTCGCCCAGATCGCTCGCCGCAGCGACCTCGAGTGCGCGCGCCACCAACGCCCGGCCGATGCCGTCGCCCTGATGGCCCGGCGCGACCGCGACCGGGCCGACCATCACCAGCGGCAACGCCGCATTTGCGGTCATGAGCGCGATCGGCCAGCACTGGATCGAGCCCAGCAGCATGTCGCCCGACACTGCGGCAAAGCTGAGCGTCGGGATCGCGGTTCCATCGCCGCGGATCATATAGGCGGTCCGGCCATGACGATCCTGCCCGAACGCGCGGTCGAGCAGCGCCTCGACCTCGGCATCCGGGACGGCGTTCAAGGGGACGAGTTCGAACACCGGCTTCTCCAGCGCCGGCGCAGGAACGTCCGGGGCCGCGCGCTTTACGCAGCACGTCGCCGAACGCAAGCGGAACCGGCGTAGCGCCGCGTCCGCCCCGGGCCTTCCCTACGGTCGCGGCTCTGCTAGAGCGCGGCGATGCAAGACAGTCTTCAGCTCGAAGTGCACGACATGGAAGTGCAGGTGCTCACCGGAATCTATTCGGAGGAGACGCATCTGCCCCAGCCGCTGCGGATTTCGCTCACCGTCGATCTCACCTGCCCGAGCCGGTTCGATCCCGACACGCCCTTGTCGGCGTCGAAAAACTATCTCGATCTGAAACATGCCGCGACCACGGCCCTGCCGGCGGGCGTGCATTTCACGCTGATCGAGGCCGTTGCCGACCATATCTGCGAGACGCTGTTCCTGCAGGACGCGCGTGTTCAGCGGGTTGCGGTGAAGATCGTCAAGCTGGCGATCGCCGAAGCGGGCGAGGCGATCGGCGTGACGCTCGTGCGACATCGGCGGTGAGATCATGCGGCTGATCGTGGGCGAGCGTGACGACATCGCGGCGTGCGTGCGCGACGCGCGCGCGCGACTGGGCACCGACGACAGCCTGGTCGTGGTGATTCGCGAAAGCAGCGATTCGCTTTTTGCCGCCCAGGCCCGCGCCGCGATCGCGCCGCTCGCGATCGAGGCGGCGCCGGTGACGCGAATCAACGCCGTCCTGTCCCATAATGGGGCGCGGGCCATCGATGTCGAAGCGGCGATCAGCTACCTCGAGACCGCCCTGTCGACGACCGGGCAGATCATTGAGATCCGCTGAGCGGACCCTCGCTCGGCGGTCCGGTCAGCGCCGCGGGCTGCGTCCACATGGGCCGAGCG
This sequence comes from Sphingomonas sp. PvP018, assembly GCF_017876865.1. Lineage (NCBI taxonomy): Bacteria > Pseudomonadati > Pseudomonadota > Alphaproteobacteria > Sphingomonadales > Sphingomonadaceae > Sphingomonas > Sphingomonas sp. PvP018. The sequence continues at coordinate 3,716,243 of NZ_JAGIOU010000001.1, forward strand.
CACGAAGAACGAACTGATAATCCTCACGCGCGATCACCGCGTCGGTGGCTGCCATTGACGCGACGCTGCGATCCGGCATCGCGGCGGGAAGCGCGCAGGCTAGCCGGTACCACAACAGCGAACCACGCGGCGGAGGGGCCGCGGCCTCGTCGACGATCTCGCTCAGCGCGACCGCCCAGCGGGGTTGCTCGCCGGGCCGCCGCAGGATCGACAGCGAGACGGGACGCTGATCCGAAGTGGTCAGGAAGATCTGCGTTTCGCCTTCGCCGGGCAGGGCGCCCGGCACGTGAAAGGCGTTGCCGATCCCGGTGATGACGGGCGGCGCGTCGGCGGCGAGCACCTCGCGGGCGATGCGGCGGACCTGCGCGTCGAGGGCCGGCGTCCAGTCGCGTTGCGCGTCGCGCGCGACGAGTTGGATCTGGGCGGTCGATGTTCCGGCGGTACGTGCAAACAGCAGCACGCGCGCCTTTTTCAGCTTTGGCAGTCGACCGTTGGAATCCGGTGCAACATCAAGCAGATAGCCGAGTCTTGGGGCCACGCCACCACTGCCGCGAATCAGCGCGGTCACGTCGGCCTCGACATAGAACCGGACGAGCCCGGGTGCGACATCCGCCGCCTCTGCGCCCTTGATCCGCGCGGTCGAGCGAATCGTCGCGTCGGCGATCACCGGCGCGGCGAGAACGAGATCCGCGAGGTCCGCATAGCCCGCGCCCTGGTCGGGCGCCGCGGGCTGCGCCGGACCCGTGCCAGCCGCTCCAGCGGGCTCTGCATCGCGCGCGCCTTCCCATTGCCGATCAAGCTGTTCGGGGGTCAGCGTCGTCGAGTCGCCGGCGCTGTTTTGCTGCGGCGCGGTCGGCACGGATTGCGGCGGGGGGGCCGTCTGCGCAACGATCGGGGCTGCCGCGATGACGGCGAACAGGGTCATGAGCGGTGGGATGGAACGTGGGGATATCATCGCCATGGGCTACGCGATGGCGCATGAACGTTACAGAAATAAAATTGCCATCATACGCTTGTACGTTTGTTGCGTCCGACAAAGCGTTTGCGTGTCGCATGGCGTGGCGATAGACATTGCGCACTGCCGCGTGGAATTTTTGCTTCACGGCACACGTTTGCGTTGCGCCTGCCCCCATGCGCGACTGCGTGAAGGCAGACAGAATAAGGGAGTGTCGTTGCTGAATGGCCTATGTTGACCAGAAGATGTCCTCAGGCAAAATCGTCGCGATCGTCATCGTCGCGCTGATTCATGCTGCCTTGGGCTATGCTTTCGTCACCGGCCTCGCGTTTCAATACGTGAAAAAGGCCACCGAAAAGTTAAACACGTTCGACGTGGAGCCGCCGCCACCGCCGCCTCCGCCCGACGAGCCCCCGCCGCCGCCGCCTGACCAGCCCAACCTGCCGCCGCCGCCGACCACCGTCGTCGTGCCGCCGCCGGTCGTTGTTACGCCGTCGCCCGCTCCGGCGATCACGACGTCGAACATCATCCCGCTGAGCCAGCCAACGGCACCGCCGGCGCCTCCCGCGCCGCCAGCGCCGCCGGCCCCGCCAGCAGCACCGACGGTCAGCAAGGCCGCGGGCGCCAAGGGTAATCCGGCGACGTGGGTGAGCCAGGACGACTATCCGCCGAGCGCGATCCGTGCCGGCGAACAGGGTGCGGTCGCGATGCGCTGGGACATTAATGCCCAGGGTCGTGTCGAGAACTGCACCGTGACGTCGTCGAGCGGTTCGCCTGCTCTCGATCGGGCAGCCTGTGCTGCGATGACGCGACGTGGTCGCTACTCGCCAGCGCTCGATCAGGCCGGGAACCCGATGCGTTCGAGTGCGACGCAGCGTATCCGGTGGACGTTGCCGGAAAATTAATCTGCGTCTCGGCGCACTTAGACCAACGAATCTTAAGAGGATCATCCGACCATGTTCACCACTATCCTTGCCGCGGCGGCGCCCGCAGCAGCCGAAGCCAACCCGTACGGCCTCGAAGCGGCACTTCGCGAAGGCGGTCTCATCTCCCAGACCGTGTTCGGCATTCTGGTGCTGATGTCGGTGGTTTCGTTCTACATCCTGTTCTCCAAGCTGTTCGAGCAGCAGAAGATCATCGGCCAGGGCAAGCGCGTCCGTCAGGCCTTCTGGTCGTCGAACAGCCTTCGCGAAGGTTCGGCCAAGCTCGAGAAGAACTCGGCCTACAAGCAGATCGTCGACGACGGCCTGGCCGCTCAGGAGCAGCATTCGAAGCTGACCGATCCGGTCGAGGCGCATGACTGGCTGCACGGTTCGCTCGCGCGTTCGGAAGCTGCGATCAACTCGAAGCTGGGTGGCGGTCTCGCCTTCCTCGCAACGGTCGGTTCGGTTTCGCCGTTCATCGGTCTGTTCGGTACGGTTATCGGCATCTACCGCGCACTCGTGAAGATCGGTGCATCGGGTCAGGCATCGATCGACAAGGTCGCAGGGCCGGTCGGTGAAGCACTGATCATGACCGCACTGGGTCTCGTCGTCGCAGTTCCCGCCGTGCTGTCGTACAACTGGCTGCAGCGTCGCAACAAGTCGATCGCAGAGGACCTGTCGGCCTTCTCGAACGACGTGCTCGGCTTCCTGGCATCGAACGGTGCCGTGCGTCCGATCACCGCTTCGGGCGTCAAGCCGGTTGTGGCCAAGCCTGCCACGGCGACCACGACTGCCGGTCAGACCGGTGGCGTGCCGCGCGCTAACTAAGACGCGAGAAAGGCGGGGCTGGTGTTCGCAGCAGCCCCGCTTCCTTCCCGCCGGCGGTGCCGGTGGCGATAAAAGAATAGGATAGTTCGCACATGGCGATGAGTGTTGGTGGCGATTCCACCGAGAAATCGATATCGGACATCAATACGACGCCGCTGGTCGACGTCATGCTCGTGCTCCTGATCATCTTTCTGGTGACGACGACCGTCGCGGTCCAGGCGGTGCAGCTGAAGCTCCCCGAGGTCAAATTTGATCCGACCACGACCAAGCCCGAAAATGTCTCGCTGTCGGTGACGACAAATGGCGATGGCAGCTGTGCTGTGTATTGGAACATGACCCCGGTCACCTCGACCGAGCTGCTCGATCGCGCGGTCGCCAAGCTGAAGACCGAGATCGACCGTCAGGGTGGCGTGAATGCCGCAGGTCTTGAGCTGCCCGAGGCGCATATTCGCGGCGACGTGAACACGCCGTACAAGTGCATCGGCGGCACGATCTACACGATGCAGCGCGCCGGCTTCGCCCGCGTCGGCTTCATCTCCGAGCCGCCCCCCGGCGGCACCACCGAACGCTGACGATCGCTCGGACGTATTTAGGAGTAGTATAGAATGGCAATGGGCGGCGGCAAAGAAGATGACGGGCCGATGATGGAAATGAACATGACGCCGTTGATCGACGTCCTGCTCGTTCTCCTCATCATGTTCATCATCACGATCCCGATCCAGACGCACGCGGTCAAGGTCGACCTTCCGGTCAACAGCAAGAACCCGCCGCAGAACCCGATCGACCCCGAGAAGAACAAGATCTCGATCGACGCATCGGGCACGGTGGCCTGGAACGGGTCGCCGGTCGACGAGGTGACGCTGCGCCAGTATCTGGACCAGACCGCGGGCATGAACCCCGAGCCGGAACTTCACTTCCAGCCGGACCCGCAGGCGCGGTACGAAGTCGTCGATCGCACGCTGGCCGTCGTGAAGCGGTCTTCGATCACGAAGCTCGGCTTCATTGGTAACGAGCAGTATCGCAACGACTTCTAAGTCACGCGACACGATCGATACGATGCCAGGGGCGGTCCGCAAGGGCCGCCCCTTTTGCATGTCCGACGTCCATGACACCGGGGGCGGAAAGAGCGCCGGCATGCCGCGCGCGCACCTCACGGCCTTACCAGGGCGATATCCGTAAAAATGCCATATTGCGCTCCAGTCATCGAAGTGACACAACAGTGTCACAAAAGTGAAACCTTTCGACTCAGAAGGGCGATGGAGACGGGATGATGCGCAAATTCGGCTTTGTAGTTCTTGCCCTTGTCGGCGCGGCAGCACCGGCGCTCGCGGCGGATCAGAATGGCTATCAGGCGATCGTGTCGGGTGATCTGGCCGCGGCCGAACGCCATATCCTGGCGGAACAGGCGGTCTATCCGGGTCGCCCCGAACTGATGCTCAACCTTGCCGCGGTTTACCGGCGGACCGGCCGCGAGGCGGACGCACGGGCGCTGTACAAGCGCGTGCTTGAACGCCGCGACATCGCGATGGACCTGCCGTCGGGTGCGGTGGCCTCGTCGCATGATCTGGCACGGCGCGCGCTCGGCGTGGCCCCGGTGCAGATCGCCACGCGCTAAGCTAAGGCCGTCGCGCTCGCCCGGCGCCGGTCCTGTGGTTCCGGTAGTGAGGCAGAGGCGTCGACCTCGCGCGGTCGACGCCTGAGGCGGTCAGAGCCGGGGCAGGGTGACCCCGCGCTGGCCCATATATTTGCCCGCGCGGTCGGCATAGCTGATCTCGCACGGCTCGTTGCCGCGCAGGAACAGGAACTGGCAGGCGCCCTCGTTCGCGTAGATCTTCGCGGGCAGCGGCGTGGTGTTGGAGAATTCGAGCGTCACATGGCCCTCCCATTCGGGTTCGAGCGGGGTGACGTTGACGATGATTCCGCAGCGCGCATAGGTCGATTTGCCCAGACAGATCACCAGCGTGTCGCGCGGGATGCGGAAATATTCGACCGTCCGCGCCAGCGCAAAGCTGTTCGGCGGGATGATGCACACATCGGTCTTGCGGTCGACGAAGCTGTTCGCATCGAAATTCTTCGGATCGACGATCGCACTGTCGACATTGGTGAAGATCTTGAACTCGTCGGCGACGCGCGCGTCATAGCCATAGGAGGACAGCCCGTAGCTGATACAGCCATCGCGGCGCTGCGCCTCGTGAAATGGCTCGATCATCGCATCGCCCAGCGCGCGTTCGCGGATCCAGCGGTCGGACATGACGGACATGAGACATTCCCCTTTTCGCCGCTGCTTTCGCGCGGATGGTCGATGGCGGCAAGAGCGCGTGCACGCGGAGAGCGTTTTTGCCGTTGCAGCCGGCGTGTCGGGCGGTCATGGGGCGCGGCATGAACCAGATTCGGCAGCCTTTTCCGCGCGGTACGTCCGTCGAGCCACAGCTTCCGGACCATGATGACGAGCGGGACCGCGCCGCGATCCGCGCGCGCCGCGCCAGCCGCCATGCGCGGATTGCGCTGGTAGGATCGATCGCGCTGTCGGGTACGGCGGCGCAGGCGCAGTCGGTGCAGGACCTGCAACGCCAGATCGACGAACTGAAGGCGACGATCGCCGAGCTCAAAGCCGCGCAGAACGGACCGATTGCCCAAACGGCGCCAGTCCCTGCGCCCGTTACCGCGCCGGTCGCGGTTGCAGCAACGCCCGCGCCCGCTCCGAAGCCGGCAACCGCGGTCGCGCCATCGACGCAATTGGCCGCGGCAACGCCCGAGCCGAAGCGCGCCTGGTATGATCGCATCGCGATCCGCGGCTATACGCAGATGCGGTTCAACGAGATCGTGTCGGGCGATCGCACCGCGCCCGACGGCCAGTCGCGGTTGCGGTCGGTGCATGACGGCAGCATCGGCGACAATACCGGCTTTTCGCTCCGCCGCGTCCGGCTGGTCCTGCAGGGCGATCTGACCGACCGGGTGTCCTTCTATCTCCAGCCCGACTTCGCGGTGAACGTCAGCAACCAGTCGGGCGGCGAGCGACGCGAGGGCTTTGCCCAGCTGCGCGACGCCTATGTCGACACGTTCCTCGACGCGGATCGCCGCTTCCGGCTGCGGTTCGGGCAGTCGAAGGTGCCATTCGGCTGGGAGAATATGCAGTCCTCGTCGAATCGCATCACGATCGATCGCAGCGACGGGATCAACAGCGCGGTCCCCGGTGAGCGCGATCTGGGCATCGTCGCCTATTACACGCCCACCGGCGTGCAACGGATCTGGGATCGCCTCGAGGAGGACGGCCAGAAACTGTTCGGCAATTACGGTGCGTTCGCTCTTGGCGTCTATAACGGCCAGGGGATCAGCCGTGCCGAGACCAATGACGGCATGATGACCGTGGCGATGGCGACGTGGCCGTTCGCGCTCGACGGGCTTGGCGGGGCGTTCAGCGGACAGGTGTTGGAGGTCGGCGCGGCGGCCATCCGTAATCGCGTCCAGCCCGAACTGCGCAGCGGCGGGGTCAGCGACACGAGCTTTGCCGATGAGCGGTTCGGGGTCCACGCGATCCTTTATCCGCAGCCCTTCGGGTTTCAGGCGGAGTGGAACTGGGGGCGCGGCCCCGAATATGACGACGTGTCGCAGTCGATTACGACCAAGCGGCTCAACGGCGGCTATGTCCAGGCGATGGCGCGCGTGCGGTCGTCGCCGCTCGGCCCGTTCATGCCCTATGCGCGCCGGCAATATTATCGCGGCGGGTGGAAGGCGCTGCCCAACGCGCCGCGGCTCGAGACCGACGAGTTCGAGCTGGGGATCGAATTCCAGCCGACCCCGCCGATCGAGCTGACCGTCGCCTATGCGCGGATGACGCGGCGCGAGGCCGACGAACGCCGCGAGGGCCGGGCGGAAGGCGATCTGATCCGCACGCAGTTGCAGTTCAACTACTGACCGGGGATCAGCTGATCCCGAGGTCCGCCGGGCCGAACGCATCGGGGAGAAGGTCCGACAGGCGGTAGCTGCGGACCGCGTCGCCCTGCGCCGCGCCGCAATGCACGGGGAGATCGCGCCCGCCCATCTGCGCCGCCTCGTTGATCACCTGGCGGCAGCGGCCGCACGGGCTCACGGGAGCGTTGCCGGTCGCGCGACCTTCTGAGTCCATAGCGCCGCCGATCACGCCGATCGCAACGACGTCACGCAGGCGGCCCCGCGCGCTTGCGGTCGCCAGCGCGACGGTTTCCGCACAGAGCGACAGGCCATAGCTCGCATTCTCGAAATTGGCGCCGGTGATCACGCTGCCGTCGTCGAGCAGCACCGCGGCGCCGACCGCGAATCGCGAATAGGGCGCATGCGCGTGACGCGCGGCGTCGCGCGCCGCGGCGATCAGGCGGGTTGCCTGATCGGTATCGAAACCATCGCTCATCCTGCCACCACGTCCCAATTCACCGGTCCCTCGATTCCCTCGACGCGCCGAAAATTGCTCGCGCGCCACATTCGCCAAGGCCGTGCCGCATAATCGGGCTTGAGCAGATTGGCCATCGCCCAGACCGGCCGCGGCAGCGCCGCCGACAACGCATAGCTGCCCTCGACCGACTTGCCGATCCGCAGCAGGACGGGCTTGCCGGTATGCGTCTCGACCATCGTCACGAAGCGCGTCAGATCGGCGACCAGCGCGGCCTTTTCGGGGCGGGCGACGCAATCATCACGGAACTGCACATCGACGGCGACGGGCAGCGCATCGGCGGCGGCGGGTACGAAGGTATTGAACGCATTGGCCTGTTCGACCGCGGGCTGGCACAACGAATAGATATGCACCGCGCCGCGCCGCAGCCCGGCTTCGGGAAGCGCCGCCCAGTTCGCCTCGAACGCGGGATCGCGGCGATCCTTGCCAGAGGTCGCGACGATATAGGCGAAGTCGACGCCGCGCGCGCGCACCGTTCCCCATTCGACCGGCGCGGGATTTTCGCCAAGGTCGACGCCTTGCAGCGGATAGGTCTCGATCGCGGGATGCCACTGCGTCGCATAGGCCCAGCCGCCAATCGCGATGCCGCCCGTGCCGAACAGCACGGTCGCAAGCTTCAGCAATGTCGTGGCCATCAGCGCTGCTCAGCCACGCAGATGCAGGACGCAGATGAGCGTGAACAAGCGGCGGGCGGTGTCGAAATCGACCTCGATCTTGCCCGACAGTCGGTCCTTGAGCAGCTCGGCGGCCTCGTTGTGGACGCCGCGCCGGGCCATGTCGACGGTTTCGATCTGCGCAGGCGAGGACTGGCGAATCGCCTGGTAATAGCTGTCGCAGATCGCGAAATAGTCCTTGATCGGTCGGCGGAAACGGCCGAGCGCGAGCACCAGTGTCTCAAGATGCGTGTCGTCCTCACGATGGATGTGAATGCCGAGCCGGCCTTCCTCCGTCTCGAGCCTGATGCGGTACGGGCCGGCATAGCCATCGGCATGCTGGCGCTGCGGCGCGAAATAATTGCCCTCGATCAGGTCGAAGATCGCGATCCGGCGTTCCTGCTCGATATCCGCGGAACGCCACGCAATCGTGCGCTCGTCGAGCTGTATGTCGATGATCCGCGGGTCGGCCATGCCATGTGCGATAGCGATGGTCGTAACGCGTGTCACTTGTCGCCTGCACCGGCGGCCGCCGATCGCGGCGGGCTGGTCGACTTATCCCCATCATTCTGGCGCAGTTGGCTTGGAGCGATCGCGTGCAGTGCGTAGAACGCAGTATGGCAACCCTCGCATTCCCCGTCCCCGCCGTGGCCGAACCACAGCAGCTTCCCCGCAACGTCGAGGCCGAAGCCGCGATGCTCGGCGCGATGATGATCGACAACCGGCTCGCCGACGATCTGGTCGACAAGCTCGAACCCACGCATTTCTTCGAACCCGTGCACGGGCGCATCTTCGCCGCGATCAAGACGCTGCGCGGCAACGACATGCTGGTGACGCCGGTCACGCTGCGGCCGATGTTCGACGCGGACGAGGGCATGCGCGAGCTGGGCGGCCCCGCCTATCTGGCCGGCCTCACGGGCAGCGGCGCAGGGCTGATCGGTGCGCGCCAGTTCGCGCAGCAGATCTATGACCTGGCGATGCTGCGTGCGCTCGTCTCGGTCGGCCGCACCCTGGTCGACCGCGCGATGGATACGTCCGAGGAGGTCAATCCGCGCGCGCAGATCGAGCTGGCCGAGGAGGAATTGTTCAAGGTCGCCGCTGATGGCGGCGCGGAGAATTCGGTAAAGACGTTCGCGCAGGCGACGACCGCGGCAGTCAAGATGGCCGAGCGGGCGCTCAACTCGGGCGGCAACCTGTCGGGCGTGACGACGGGGATCGATTCGATCAACGCCAAGATCGGCGGCATGCATCACAGCGATCTCATGATCCTCGCCGGGCGTCCGGGCATGGGCAAGACGTCGCTTGCCACCAACATCGCGTTCAACGCCGCGCGGCGCTGGATGCGCGACATGGCCGACGGGATCGCGCCGAAGGATTCGGTCGGCGCGAAGGTCGCGTTTTTCAGCCTCGAAATGTCCGCGGATCAGCTGGCGACGCGTATTCTCGCCGAGCAGTCGCAGATTTCATCCGAATCGCTCCGCATGGGCAAGATCAGCCGGACCGAGTTCGCGCAGCTCGCGGCCGCGGCAGCCGAGCTCGAGAATCTGCCGCTGTTCATCGACGATACCGGCGGTCTGTCGATCGGCGCGCTGCACACGCGTGTCCGCCGGTTGCAGCGCCGCCACAATAACGAGATCGGGCTGGTGGTGGTCGACTATCTCCAGCTTCTCTCGGGGTCGGGCAAGAGCAAGGATGGCAACCGCGTCCAGGAAATCTCGGAGATTTCGCGCGGGCTGAAAACGCTGGCGAAGGATCTGAACGTGCCGGTGCTGGCACTGTCGCAGCTGAGCCGCGCGGTCGAAAGCCGCGAGGACAAGACGCCGATGCTGTCAGATCTTCGCGAATCGGGGTCGATCGAGCAGGACGCGGACATGGTCTGGTTCGTATACCGCGAGGACTATTACGTCGCGTCGAAGGAGCCCAAGCGCCCGGCCGAAGGCGACAGCGCGAAGATCTTCGAGGATCACGCGTCCTGGGCGGCCGAGATGGAGCGGGTCTACGGTCTTGCCGAGCTGATCATCGCCAAGCAGCGCCACGGTGCGACCGGCAAGGTGCGGATGAAGTTCGACCCGACGATCACGAAGTTCTCGGATCTGGCCGAGTATTGAAACTCTGGTGTCCCTCTCCCCCACGGGGAGAGGGACACGGATCAGATGATCGGGTCGTAACCCCCGGGGGCGTGGATGCCGCATTCGACCTTGTCGAAGCTACGCCACCGGCCCGCGCGCGGATCCTCGCCGGGGGCGACCTTGGTCGTGCAGGGCGCGCAGCCGATCGAGAGATAGCCCTGCGCTTCGAGCGGATGCCGCGGCAGGTCATGCGCGGCGAAATAGGCGTCGAGCCGCGCCTTGTCCCAGTCGGCGAGCGGGTTGATCTTCAACCGGCCCTCATCCTCCTCGAACCGCGGCAGCGCGGTGCGCGTGCCCGACTGGAAGCCCTTGCGCCCCGAGATCCACGCGTCGAACGGCGCGAGCGCGCGGCGGAGCGGCTCGACCTTGCGCAGGTCGCAGCAGCCATCGGGATCATAGGACCAGCGTTCGCCCGCACGATCCTTGATCGCGAGCAGCCGCGGATCGGGTCTGAACACGCGCAGATCGGTGAGCCCGAGCCGTTCGGCCAGCGCATCACGATAGGCGAGGGTCTCGCCGAACATCTTCTGCGTGTTGGTGAAGACCACCGGCACATCGACATCGACCTGCGCGACCATGTGCAGCAGCACCGCAGATTCGGCACCGAAGGACGAAACCGACGCGATCCGCCCAGCGAGTTCGCCGGTCAGCAGCTCGCGCAGCATCTGCGCCGCAGGAACGCCGGCGAACCGGTCCTGCATCGCCTGTGCGTCCGCCCTGGTGAAGGCGGGGGTGACGTCGATCGTGTCGATCCGGCGGAGCGCTTCACCCATGGCGCAGCTTCCAGACCGGCACGGCGCCGTCGGCCGCCTTCTGATAGGGCGTGTCGTAGCGCGCGAGGCTGGCGCGGAGCACGTCGATATCGATCGGGGCCTCGGGTGCGAAGCTGTCGAAGCCGCAGCGGCGCATCAGCGGAATCTGGTCGACGAGCACGTCGCCCGCCGCACGCAGTTCGCCGGTATAACCCGCCTCGCGCAGGATCCGCGCCGCGGAATAGCCGCGGCCGTCGCGATAGCCTGGAAAGCTCACCTCGATCAGCGCGAGCTGGTCGATCTGCGGCAGCAGCGCGCGCGCATCGTCGCCCGCCTCCAGCCGCACCGCGGCGGCGTTGCTCTGGCCGATGAACGAATCGAGCGTCACCGCAGGCTCGTCATGCGGCTCGTCGTCGCGGAAGCGGAGCAGCGTCTGGTCCGGATACTCAACCATAGATCGCCTCCTTGAACGTCTCGAAGCCGACGCGGCGGTAGGTGTCGAGGAAGCGCTCGCCGGGGTCGCGGACCTGGAGATAGCGGTCGGTGACGCGTTCGATCGCGTCGACCACGCCGTCCTCCGAGAAGCCCGGGCCGGTGATCTTGGCGAGGCTCACATCCTCCGCGCCCGATCCGCCGAGCGAGAGCTGGTAATTCTCGGTACCCTTCTTGTCGACGCCGAGGATGCCGATGTGGCCGGCATGATGATGCCCGCAGGCGTTGATGCAGCCGCTGATCTTGAGCTTGAGCTCACCCAGCTCGCGCTGGCGATCGAGACTGCCGAAGCGGGTCGCGATCTTCTGCGCGAGCGGGATCGAGCGCGCATTGGCGAGGCTGCAATAATCGAGGCCGGGGCAGGCGATGATGTCGCTGATCAGGTCAAGATTGGCCTCGGCCAGACCCGCCTCGTTCAGCGTCGACCACACGGCGTGCAGATCGGCCATGCGGACGTGCGGGAGGACGATGTTCTGCGCATGCGTGACGCGCAGTTCGTCGAAGCTGTAGCGCGTGCCGAGATCGGCCATCACGTCGATCTGGTCCGCCGACGCGTCGCCGGGGATGCCGCCGACGGGCTTCAGGCTGATGTTGACGATCGCATAGCCCGGCTGCTTGTGCGCCTTGACGTTCTGGTCGAGCCAGACCGCGAAGTCGGGATCGCTGCGGTCGATCTCGGTGGACGCGTTTTCCTCGAATGCGGGCGCGCCGAAATGGCTCGTGATCCGCTCGAGTTCGGCGCGCGGCGGATCGAGGCCGAGGCCCTTCACCGCGGCGAATTCCTCCTCGACCTGGCGACGATATTCGTCGGGGCCGATCTCGTGCAGCAGGATCTTGATCCGGGCCTTGTAGATATTGTCGCGGCGGCCGTAGCGATTATAGACGCGCAGGCACGCCTCGAGATAGCTCATCAGGTCGTCGGCGGGGACGAAATCGCGGATCTCGTGGCTGATCATCGGCGTGCGGCCCATGCCGCCACCGACATAGATCTTCGCGCCGAGTTCACCGTCGCGGACGTGCAGACCGATGCCGATATCGTGCAGCCGCATCGCCGCGCGATCCTCGTCCGCCGCGATCACGCAGATCTTGAACTTGCGCGGGAGGTAGGTGAATTCGGGGTGGAACGTCGACCACTGGCGGATCAGTTCGGCCCAGGGGCGCGGATCGGCGACCTCGTCCGCGGCGGCGCCGGCGAACTGGTCGGAACTGATGTTGCGGATGCAGTTGCCCGACGTCTGGATGGCATGCATCTCGACCGTCGACAGCTCCTGGAGGATGTCCGGGGTCTGGTCGAGCTGGATCCAGTTGAACTGGATGTTCTGCCGCGTCGTGAAATGCCCGTAGCCGCGATCATATTTGCGCGCGATGTGGCCGAGCATCCGCATCTGCCGTCCGTCGAGCGTGCCATAGGGCACGGCGACGCGCAGCATATAGGCATGCAGCTGGAGATACAGGCCGTTCATCAGGCGCAGCGGCTTGAACTGGTCCTCGGTCAGCTCGCCCGAGAGGCGGCGGCGGACCTGGTCGCGGAACTCGTCGACGCGCTGGTCGACGATGGCCTGGTCGTATTCGTCGTACTTATACATGGGGGGTTCCCGGTAGAATTTGGTTCACGCGGAGCCTGTCCTGAGCGAAGCCGAAGGGAGGCGATGGCGCGAAGAAGATTGGGTTCACGCGGAGGCGCGGAGGCGCGGAGGAGAAAGACGAGGAAGGAACTCCCGCGCCAGCGGGCATCGAATCTGCCTCAATCAGCGAGTGTGAGGGCCGCTGCGCGGCAAGGGAGACACCTCCGCGCCTCCGCGCCTCCGCGCGAACCACCTTCTCACTGCTCTCTTCGCGCCATCGCGCCTTCGCGAGACTCATATCACCCAACTCCCCGCAGCCGGATCGGCCGGTTTGAGCGTAAGGTCGGGCCGCATAGTCGGACCCAAGGCGCGAATGCGGTCCTTGATGTGCGCGGGGCGGGGGCCGTCTGCGGTCGCGGTCGCCTCGATCAGATAGGGGACGTTGACGCGGCGTGCGCCTTCCTCCGCCTGGAGGATCGATTCACCCGCGACGCCGACATCGGCCGCATCCTCGATATGGCGCGACCAGCCATCGCCGGTCCACCAGATCACGTCGCCGGTGGGAAGGTCGTTTCCGGTCAGGAGCTTCATGCGGCGGCCTCTGCAATTCGTGCCCAGCGGGCGAGCTTGTCCTGCGCGTCGGACAGTTCGACGACCTCGCCGACGACGATGATCGCGGGGCTCTTTACCGCCTCGCGCTGCACCATCGGGCCGAGATCGGCGAGCAGGGTCCGCATCGCACGGCTGCCCGATAGCGTGCCGCGCTCGAGCACCGCAACCGGCATGTCGGGCGCGACGCCATCGGCCATCAGCTTGTCGGCGATATCGGTCGCGGTCGCGATCCCCATGTAGATGACGAGCGTACGGCCCTGGCCGGCGAGCCCCGACCAGTCCTGTTCGGTCAGACCCTTGCACTGGCCCGCGACGAAGCTGACCGCGCTCGAATGATCGCGGTGAGTGAGCGGGAGCATCGCCTCGGCCGCGCAACCCAGTGCTGCGGAGACGCCGGGGATCACCTCGACCGGCAGGCCCGCCGCACGTACCGCCTCGACCTCCTCGCCGCCGCGACCGAACACGAACGGATCGCCGCCCTTCAGCCGGACGACGATCGCGCCGGTCTTCACATGCGCGATGATCAGCGCGTTGATCGCCTCCTGCGGCAGCGTGTGGCGCGCGCGCTGCTTGGCGACCGAGATGCGCTGGGCGGCAGGCGGCGCGATGTCGAGCACGCGCGGATCGATCAGCCCGTCATGGACGACGACGTCGGCGATCTTTAGCGCGGCGACCGCACGTACGGTCAGCAGTCCGGGATCGCCGGGCCCCGCCCCGACGAGGATGACGCGCCCGCGGGCACCGGGGTCTAGCAAGCTTACCATGTCAGGAAGATGGGCGCTGGGCGGGCGATTGGCGAGCCCAGCATTATTTGCCCCGGGGCTAGTCCTGCTTTCCCACGCGGCGCGGGTGCCAACGCCGGAAACGTTCGCAGGCCTTGGTCACGGGCTGGTGGCGGCGGAATCCGCGCGATAGGAAGGCGCGACGAACCGGGTAACCCGGACGCGATGGGGAACTTCGATAATGCGCCTGACCTGCCTTGCCGCCATGTTGCTGGCGACCACCTTCATCGGCGCGGTGCCGGTGTCGAGCCAGGCGCTGCCGCCGCCCGCGCCGATCGCCGGCGACGGCCCAGAGGATGCAAAGCTCAAGCAGCTTTTCTATGCAAGCGACGAGCGCGATCTGAAGAACGATCCGCTGCAGGCCATCTTCCGCGGCGACATGCGCTATGCCGATCGCTTCGGCGAATATCTGACCGATGCGCGCACCGCGCAGGACAAGCGCAACGTCGAGCAGGACCTGTCTGCGATCGCCGCGATCGACCGGGCGAAGCTGACGCGGGTCGACCAGATCGCCTATGACGTGTTCCGCAACGGCCGCGAGGTCGCGCTGCGCGGGTTCGCGCCGAACCTGGTCGCGATCGACCGGTTGCTGCCGCTCAGCCATTTCGGCGGGTTCCAGACCTTTTATCCCGATTTCGCGTCGGGCAAGGGCGGCGCGCCGTTCAAGTCGGTCGCGGATTACGAGAATAACCTGCGGCGCAATGCGGGCTATGCCGCGGTCTATGACCGGGCGATCGCGCGGTTCCGCGAGGGGATGGCGAAGGGCGTGACCCAGCCCAAGCTGGTCGTGCGCAACATGATCGGCCAGTTCGACAATCTGATCGCCGAGGGTGTCGAGAAATCGACCTTCTACGCGCCGGTGACGATGTTCCCCGCGTCGATCCCGGCGGCCGACCGCACACGGCTGACCGCGGCCTATGCCAGGCAGGTGCGCGAGGTGATCAATCCCGCGCATGTCCGGATGCGTGACTTCCTCGCGAATGAATATCTCGCCAAGGCGCGCGACACGGTCGGGCTGTCGGCGCTGCCGGGCGGCGCCGCGCTCTATGCGCAGCGGATCGAGGACAGCACGACGCTGCCGCTCGAGCCCGAGGCGGTGCATCAGCTCGGCCTGTCCGAGGTCGCGCGGATCACGCAGGCGATGGAGGCGCAGAAGGCCGCGGTCGGGTTCAAGGGCACGCTCGCCGCCTTCTTCGACCATCTGCGCACCGATCCTCGCTTCCAGCCCAAGTCGGCGGCGGCGGTGCGCGAGGGCTATGAGGAGATCGGCAAACGGGTCAACGCGCGCATCGCGACGCAATTCTCGCTGGTGCCCAAAAGTCCGCTCGAGATCCGCGCGGTGCCCGATTTCCGGGCGAAGACCGATGCGGCGGGGTCGTATCAGCAGGGGACCCCCGACGGCACGCGGCCGGGGATCTTCTACTACAACACCTATGACCTGCCGACGCGGTATCTGTGGGGGATGGAGACGCTCTACCTGCACGAGGCGGTGCCGGGCCATCATTACCAGATCAGCCTCGCGCAGGAGAATGTCGCGCTCCCCGCGTTCATCCGGTTCGGCGGCAACACCGCCTATGTCGAGGGGTGGGCGCTCTATGCCGAGACCTTGTGGAAGGAACTGGGCGTCGAAAGCGATCCCTATCAGCGGATGGGCGGCCTGAACGACGAGATGCTGCGCGCGATGCGGCTGGTCGTCGATACCGGCATCCACGCCAAGGGATGGAGCCGCGACCAGGCGATCGCATACATGCTCGCCAATTCGCCGATGGGGCGGACCGACGCGACCGCCGAGGTCGAGCGGTACATCTCGATTCCCGGGCAGGCGCTGGCGTACAAGATCGGCCAGCTGACGATCCTCAGGATGAAGGCCAAGGCGCAGGCGGCGCAGGGTGCCGCGTTCGATCCGCGCGCGTTCCATGCGCAGGTGCTCGATACGGGCGCACTGCCGATGCCGGTGCTGGAGAAGAAGATCGACGACTGGTTGGGCGGGGCGAAGTAAACCCCATGATCCTCCCCCTGGCGGGGGAGGATTTCAGTTCAGCTTTGGGGGCCGCTACCTGCCTCAGCCGTCGCGAAGGCCGATGCCGATGCTCGCCCTCGCGCTTTCGGATTCGCTGCTGACGACCGGATAGGCGCAATAGTCGGCGGCGTAATAGGCGCTGGGGCGGTGGTTGCCCGACCAGCCGACGCCGCCGAACGGCGCGCCCGACGAGGCGCCGTTGGTGGGCTTGTTCCAGTTGACGATCCCGGCGCGGATATTGGCCCAGAACCGGTCGTAGAGCGCGGGCGTCTGGCTGATCAGCGCGGCGGACAGGCCATAGCGGGTGTTGTTAGCCTCGGCGATCGCGGCGTCGAAATCATCGGTGCGGAAGACCTGCAGGATCGGGCCGAACAGCTCGAGATCGGGGCGCTCCGCCATGTCGGTGACGTCGATCATCGCCGGGCGGAGGAAGGGCAGCGTATCGACCGGGCGTTCGAGATGCCGGATCGGCCGGCCGCCGCGCATCAGCAGCTCGAGAAAGCTCTCGGTCAGCTGGTCCGCCGCCTGATTGTCGATCACCGGGCCCATGAACGGCGCCGGGTTCGCATGCGGCTCGTCGACGATGATCCGCGCGATCATCCGCTCGATCGTGTCGAGCAGCGGCTGGGCGAGCCTTTCCTGGACGATCAGCCGGCGCGCAGCGGTGCAGCGCTGGCCGGCGGTGGTGAAGGCGGACTGGACGACGAGCACCGCCGCGGTGTGCAGGTCGGGCGTGTCCCAGACCATGATCGGGTTGTTGCCACCCATTTCGAGCGCGAGGATCTTCTCGGGCTTCTCGGCAAAGGCGCGGTTGAGCGCGAGGCCGGTCTGGGCCGAACCGGTGAAGAGCAGGCCGTCGATATCGGGATGCGCGGCCAGCGCCTTGCCCTCCGCGGGGCCGCCGACGAGCAACCGGATGCAATCCTCGGGCACACCCGCGGCGCGGTAGCATTCGACGAGGAACGCGCCCGATGCGGGGGTCTTTTCGGACGGTTTGAAGACGACCGCATTGCCGGCGATCAGCGCGGGGACGATGTGGCCATTGGGGAGGTGTGCCGGAAAGTTGTAGGGGCCGAGCACCGCGAGCACGCCGTGCGGCTTGTGGCGCAGCGCGACGCGGCTGTTCATCGGAGCCTCCATCCGGCGCTGCGCGGTGCGTTCGGCATAGGCGCTGACCGAGATGTCGACCTTGGCGATCACCGTCTCGACCTCGCCGCGCGCTTCCCAGATCGGCTTGCCCGTCTCGCGCGCGATCAGGTCGGTGAACGCGTCGTTGCGCTGGCGGACGACATTGGCGAACCGGCGCATCGTCTCGATCCGGAACGCGAGCGGCTTGGAGGCCCAGCCGGCCCAGCCCGAGCGCGCGGTCGCCACTTCGGTATCGACATCCCCGATCGGGTGACGCCACAACAGCGTACCGGTTGCGGGTTCGTAGGAGAGGATCTCATCGGCCATATCGGGCTCTTGCCCCAATTTTAGAAGAGTTTCCACCATCCGCCGCACCGTCGGCCGCGGCACCCGCGATCAGGCGAGCGCCTCGCCCATCGCCCGGATCGCGGCGACCTTCGCGGTAAGACGGCTCCAGTCGTCGGCGTCGGCGATCGGCGCCCAGATCGATTCCACCTCGTCGATCAGCAGGCTGCACGGCGTGCCCGACCAATAGGGATGGCTGCGATCCTTGCGCGCGGCATAGCCGCCGAGCGCGGCGCGGACCTCGTCCCATTCGGGACCGTAGCTTGCGGGCAGCTCGCCGCCGAACGCATCGAAGAAGAACCGGTCGATACCCGTCCCGCTGGTCCGCAGCGCGCGTTCGGTCGCCTGGACGAGCGCGCGGTCACTGTCCGGATCGCGCGGGCGGACGCCCAGCCGCCACAGGATCGCCGCGCCAACCTCCGCCTGATAGCCGGGGCCGAAGCCGTCGAGCGCGGCGATCAGCGGATCGCTCTCGGCGATCGTGCGCAGCGATACCGCGAGTTGCATCACGTCCCAGTGGATCGCTTCGGGCTGGCGACCAAAGGCGTACAGCCCCTGATGATCGAAATAGGCGGCAGTGAAACCCGGGTCCCAGGTCGGCGCGAACCGCCACGGGCCATAGTCGAAGCTTTCGCCGGTGACGTTGATGTTGTCCGAATTGAGCACGCCGTGGACGAAGCCCGCGGCCATGTAGCGCGCCGCGAGCCGCGCGGTCCGTGCGACGACGAGCGCGAGGAGGCGGACCGGATCGTCGCCATTTTCGTCGAACAGGTTGCGCAGCGTATATGCAACAAGCCGGCGCAGGGCATCCTCGTCGCGATGATAGGCAAGGCGCTGGAACGTGCCGATCCGGACATGGCTGTGGCTGAGCCGGACCATGACCGCGGAGCGGGTCGGGCTCGGCTCGTCGCCGCGCTGCAGGTCTTCGCCCGTCTCGATAAGCGAGAGCGTGCGCGAGGTCGGGACGTTCAGCGCCTCGAGCATCTCGGTCGCAAGGATCTCGCGCACGCCGCCTTTCAGCGTGAGCCGGCCATCGCCCGCGCGGCTCCACGGCGTCTGCCCCGACCCCTTGGTGCCGAGATCCATCAGGCGGCCGCGATCGTCGCGCATCTGGGCAAAGGTGAAGCCGCGCCCGTCACCCAGATCGGGATTGTAATTGCGGAACTGATGACCGTGATAGCGCAAGGCGAGCGGCCCGGGCAGCGTGTCCGGCAACGGCGCGAACCGGCCGAAATGGCGGGTCCATTCGTCGTCGTCGAGCGTCGCCAGACCGACCTGCGCGGCGGCGCGATCGTTGCGGAAGCGGAGCTGGGTGCGAGGAAAATCGGCTGCCGCGACCGGATCGAAGAACGGGTCGCCCAGGTCGAGCAACGTGGTTTCGGGGCGATAGGCGGGGAAGGCTTGCGGGTCGATGGGCATGCGGCGATATGGTGGCCGCTACCCGAAGGACGCAACCATGGCCGCTTACGAAAACCTCTATTGGTGGTCCAGGGACGGGCTGCGGCTGCATGCACGCGACTATCCGGGCGGCGGCGATGGCCGTCCGCCGATCCTGTGCCTGCCCGGGCTGACGCGGAACGCGCGCGATTTCGATGCGCTGGCGGCGCGGCTGGCGGGACGCTGGCGGCTGATCGCGATCGATTTCCGCGGGCGCGGCGAGAGCGCCTATGCCAAGGATCCGATGTCCTATGTCCCGCTGACCTATGTGCAGGATGTCGAGGCGTTACTGGCCGAGCACGGCATCGACCGGTTCGTCGCGTTCGGAACGTCGCTCGGCGGGATCGTCACGATGCTGATGGCGGGGCCGGCGCGCGGGCGAATCGCGGCCGCGCTGCTCAACGATGTCGGACCCGAGATCGACGCGCAGGGCCTGTCGCGGATCCGCGGCTATGTCGGCAAGGCGAGCGTCTTTCCGACCTGGATGCATGCCGCGCGCTGCGTGTCGGAGAGCAATGCCGACGTCTATCCCGACTGGACGATCGAGGACTGGCTGGCGATGGCCAAGCGCATCTACCGGCTGAACAGCTCGGGCCGGATCGTACTCGATTACGACTTGAAGATCGCCGAACCGTTCCGCGTGCCGGGCAGCGAGGCTGGGCCGGACATGTGGCAGGCGCTGGCGGGCCTGCGCGAAATCCCGACGCTGATCGTGCGCGGTGGTCGGTCCGACCTGTTGTCCGCCGCGATCGCGGATCGAATGGTCGCATCGCTCGACCGCGCGACGCTCGTCACCGTGCCCGGGGTCGGCCATGCCCCGACGCTGAGCGAGCCGATCGTCCAGGCGCCGATCGACGACCTGCTGGCGCAGGTGCTTGAGGGGGATGCTGTCCGCGCCTAGGGGACGGGGACGAGGCGTCGCACCTGTGCCTCGTCCCGCCTGCTCGATGACCGGAACCGCTTATGACCGCACCTGCCGACCTTCATGTTAATCATCGCTCCCTCGAGGGTCGACGCGCGATCATCACGGGGGGGACGACAGGGATCGGCCGGGCGATCGCGGTGCTGCTCGCGGCGGGGGGCGCCAAAGTCTATATCTGCGGTCACGATGCGGGTCATCTCGAGGACGCGCTCGCCTGCATCCGCGAGGTCGGCGACGGCGACGGGATGGTCACCGAGCTTGCCGATCCCGACAAGGTCCGTGCCTTTTTCGATGCGGGCGAGGCGTATCTGGGCGGGTTCGACATCACCGTCGTCAACGCCTCGATCGCCGCGGGCGGGCTGACGCAGATGGACGAGGACGCGCTGCGCTACGCGATCGCGGTCAATTTTACCGCCTATCTGCTCAGCGCGCATCACGCCGCGCACCGGATGACGCCGATCGGCGACCTGATCCTCATCGGTTCGCTCAGCGCGCATATCCTCGGGCCGAGCTCGACCGTCTATGCGGGCATCAAATCGGGTATCGCCGGTTTCGCCGAGGCGCTGCGTCGCGAGCTGGGCCCCAAGGGGATCCGGGTGTCGCTGATCGAGCCGGGCAAGGTCGGCTCGAACATGCAATATCCCGACGTGCCCGACGAGAAGCAGCGGCAGATGATCGCAGCGGAGCAGATGCTGCGCGGCGAGGACATCGCCGCGGGGGTCGAGTTCCTGCTGACGCAGCCGACGCGCAGTGTGATCCAGCAGCTCGTGATCGTGCCCCGCGCGCTGGAGGGGGAATAGCGACACCGCTCACCCGTCCCGTTCGAGCTGAGCGAAGTCGAAGCACCTGCGCTCGGGGCATGCCCTTCGACTTCGCTCAGGGCGAACGGGAGGGGGCGGGCGTGGCGGCGGGGCGTCCAAACAACCAGAATTTTAGGAGAATAGCATGTTCGATCAGCTCGTCTTCACCCCTGCGGACATCGACCTGTCGCGCTCGCCGCTGGCGGGCAAGGTCGGGGCCGAGACCTATGTGCTCGGCGCCTTCAATCCGGGGATGACGCGGCTGGCGAACGGCAACCTTCTGCTGATGGTGCGCGTGGCCGAGGCGTTGCGCGAGCCGGTCAAGGGCGGCAACGTCCATGCGATCCGCTGGCAGGACGGCGCCTATCTGCGTGATGCGTGGCCGTTGCAGATGGTCGACACCAAGGATCCGCGCAAATTCCTGATCCCCGGCGGCGGGTGGAAGGTGATGGCGCTCACCTCGCTGTCCTGGCTCCTGCCGGTCGAGCTCGACGCGGAGGGCCGTTCGGTCGTCGCGGTCCATTACGACAATGCGATCGCGCCGCGCACGCCCTACCAATGCTATGGCGTCGAGGATGCCCGCATCTCGAAGGTCGGCGACCGCTATCTGATGACCACCTGTTCGGTCAGCCCGGAACGGCATTCGACCACGCTTTATTCCTCCGCCGACGCGCTCGACTGGCAGCTCGAGGGGATCGTGCTCGATCACCAGAACAAGGACATGCTGATCTTCGAAGGGCTGATCGGCGGGCAATATTGGGCGCAGACGCGGCCGCTCGGTGACCTGTATTTCGCCTATCCGCCGGGCAGCGAATGGCGCGCCGGGCCGTCGATCAACCTGTCGCGCTCACCCGACGCGCTCCACTGGAAGCCGCATGACAAGCCCGGCATCCGCCCGCACGCCGCCACGGTCTCGACCGCGCGGATGGGCGGGGGGACGCCACCGATCCTGACCGATCGCGGCTGGCTGAGCCTGTGGCACGGCGTCGAGCCGTCGGGCGTGGTCGGCATCTACCGCACCTATTGGTCGATCCTCGACAAGGACGACCCGTCGATCACGATCGCGACCCAGCACGCGCCGCTGCTCGAGGCGAACCCCGCGCTGACCGAGCCGCTGAAGGACCAGATGTACGTCGACAATGTCGTCTTCACGACGGGCATCGCGAACGCGGGCGACTTCTACGTGGTCGCGAGCGGCGAGGCGGATCTGGCGTGCCGGATCACCCACATCGCGAAGACTGCGTTCGACCCGCCCGTTTGATGCGGTTTGCGGCGTATTTTGGTGGGGAGCGGACGTTACCTCTTCAAGGCTGACACAAGACTGGTGAAAGCATCTACGTTCGCTTTCTGATGCGAAAGCACCCCGGCAGTAATATCCTGCGTAGTGCCATCCGGCATGACAAGCTGTGCCTTCACTCCGCCGTTACTGAAGAGATCGACCTGTCGCAGAGATTCTTCGCGCTGCTCGTTCGCCCATTCGATCAAGTCATCCAGTGTTTTCACCGTCCGCCCCCCTCCGTTGTCGGCATCATAGCACGGCATGAAATTATGCTTCTAGTGTCCGCAAGTGGGCGCAACCGGACAGCGATCTGGCGTGCCTGCTCCCTTGAAACCCCGGCGAGAAATCGGCATCGCGTCGGGCATGGCCGCACCCGTCAACATCCTGCATCTCCATTCCTCGTTCGACCTTGGCGGGAAGGAGGCGCGGGCGGTGCGGTTGATGAATGCGTTCGGCGATCGCGCCAAGCACACCATCGTGTCGGGCGTGGCCGATGCGCTGGGCGCGCAGGCGTCGATCGCCAAGGGGATCCGCTACGAGATCGCGCAGAACCCGCCGCCGCTGACGGGCAAGCCGTCGGTCGCGCGCTACGAGGCGATCGCGCAGTATATGCGGCGGTTCGATCTGGTGCTGAGCTATAACTGGGGGGCGATCGACGGGGCGATGGCGCGCCGCGCGTTCGGCAAGGGCGCGCCGCCGCTGGTCCATCACGAGGACGGTTTCAACGCCGACGAGGCGGGCGGGCTGAAGATCGAGCGCAACATCTATCGTCGGCTCGCGCTGGGTGCGGCACATGCGCTGGCGGTACCGTCCGAAGTGCTCGAGGCGATCGCGCTGAAGACCTGGAAGCAGCCGCGCGAGCGGGTGCACCGGATCGTGAATGGAATCGGCACCGCCTATTACGCGCAGAAGCCCGAACCCAAGGCGATCCCGGGGTTCGTGCCGAAGGCGAAGGAGGTCGTCATCGGCGCGCTGGCGGGTCTGCGCGAGGTGAAGGACCTGACCGCACTGGTGCGTGCGGTCGGCGGCGTGTCGGGGCGGGTGCGGCTTGTGATCGTCGGCGAGGGGCCCGAGCGCGCGCGGATCGCCCAGGCGGCGGCCGCGATGGGGATGGCCGACACGCTGGTTCTGCCGGGATTTCTCGACCGGCCCTATCGCTATATCGGGCATTTCGACATCCTCGCTCTGTCGTCGCGCAGCGAGCAGTTTCCGATCTCGGTGGTCGAGGCGATGGCCGCCGGCCTGCCGATCGCGAGCTATCCGGTCGGCGACGTCGCGCGGATGGTCGCGCCCGAAAACCTGCCGTTCATCACCGAAGCGCCGAGCGAGGTGCGGCTGCGCGATGCGTTGCAGGCGCTGGTCGCGGATCCCGCGCTGCGCGCGTCGATCGGGGCGGCGAATCAGCGGCGGGCGCGGGCTGAATTTGACGAATCGGTGATGATCGCGCGCTACAGCGCGCTGTACGAAGAGGCGCTCGGCAGACCCGGCTCGCTAACCTAGGTCTTAATTTGCTCGCACGCTGCGTCCTTGCGATATAGGGGGCCGTATTTTCCGGGAGAGGTGACGTCGTGTTCAAGGGCCTGAAGCCTATCGTCTATAACGGTCGCGAAGTGTGGCCGCTGGTGGAAGGCGGCAAGGGAGTCGCGGCGACCAACCATGCGTCGGCCGGAGCCTGGGCCGCCGCGGGTGGCATCGGCACGGTTTCCGCCGTGAATGCCGATAGTTACGATCCAGAGGGCAAGATCATCCCGCAGGTCTATGCCGCACTGACGCGGCGTGACCGGCACGAGGAGCTGGTCCAGTATGCGATCGACGGTGCGGTCCAGCAGGTCGAGCGCGCCTATGAGATCGCCGACGGCAAGGGTGCGATCAACATCAACGTGCTGTGGGAAATGGGCGGCGCGCAGCGGATCCTGCACGGCGTGCTCGAGCGGACGCGCGGCAAGGTGGCGGGCGTCACCTGTGGCGCGGGCATGCCGTACAAGCTCAGCGAGATCACCGCGTCTTACGGCGTCAGCTACCTGCCGATCGTCAGTTCGGGCCGCGCCTTCCGTGCGCTGTGGAAGCGCGCCTATTCGAAGGCGGCACAGTGGCTGGCGGCAGTCGTGTACGAGGATCCCTGGCTCGCGGGCGGGCATAACGGCCTGTCGAATGCCGAGGATCCGCTGAAGCCGCAGGATCCCTATCCGCGCGTCAAGGAACTGCGCGACGTGATGCGCGAGGGCGGGATTTCGGACGACGTGCCGATCGTGATGGCGGGCGGCGTCTGGTACCTTCGCGACTGGAACGACTGGATCGACAATCCCGAGCTCGGCACGATCGCGTTCCAGTTCGGTACCCGCCCGCTGCTGACGCGCGAAAGCCCGATCCCGCAGGGGTGGAAGGACGCGCTGACGAAGATCGAGGAAGGCGACGTGCTGCTGCACAAATTCTCCCCGACCGGTTTCTATTCCTCGGCGGTGCGCAACCCGTTCCTGCGCAGCCTCGAGGCGCGGTCCGAGCGCCAGATCGCGTTCTCGACGCAGGAGGCCGGCGACCACATCTTCCAGCTCGACGTCGGCGTGAAGGGCAAGAATTTCTGGGTGACGCGCAACGACCTGCTGCGCGCACGCCAGTGGTTCGGCGAAGGCTTCACCGACGCGCTCAAGACCCCGGACAACACGCTCGTCTTCGTCGGCCCTGAGGAAAAGGGCATGATCCGCAAGGACCAGGCGGACTGCATGGGCTGCCTGTCGCAATGCTCCTTCTCGAGCTGGGCGGATACCGAGACCAACTCGACGGGGCGGCTCGCCGACCCGCGCAGCTTCTGCATCCAGAAGACGCTGCAGGATATCGCGCATGGCGGCGACATCGACCAGAACCTGATGTTCGCCGGCCATGCGGCGTATAACTTCAAGAAGGACCCGTTCTATTCCAACGGGTTCGTGCCGAGCGTCGGGCAGCTGGTCGATCGGATCCTGACCGGCGACTGAGTCGGTCAGGGTAGGGGGCAAAGGCATGACGCTGCATGCGTGGACGGTGTTCCTGGTCGCGGTGATCCTGTTGTGCGGGACGCCGGGGCCGAACATGCTGCACGTCATGACGCGAAGCATGACCTTCGGCGCGCGGCGCAGCCTGGCGGCGATGGCGGGGTGCCTGACCGCGCTGGTCTTCGTCCTCGCCGCGTCGGCGGCGGGGGTCGCGGCGCTGCTGACCGCCTGGCCGCGGGTGTTCGATGCGCTGCGTTATGCCGGTGTCGCCTATCTGATCGTGCTGGGGATCAAGGCGTGGCGCGGTGCCGGCGGGCCGGTCGATCTGGGTGCCGACACGCTGCCGCGCACGATGTCGGCCGCACGGCTGTTCCGCGGTGGGTTCGTGATCGGCATCAGCAATCCCAAGCTGCTGCTGTTCGCCGCCGCCTTCCTGCCGCAGTTCGTCAACCGCGCCGCGCCGCAGGGGCCGCAGTTCGCGATCCTCGTCGTCACCTTCGCGGTGGTCGAAAGCCTCTGGTATGCGGTCTATGCGATGAGCGGGCGGACGCTCGCGCGGCATCTGACGCGACCGGCACTGCGGCGCGCGTTCGACCGGGCGACGGGGGCGGTGTTCGTCGGCTTCGGGCTCGCACTGCTCGGAACGCGCGTCTGACGCGGCGGCCGAGGTTGCCGATCGGCGGGATAGCGCGCATACCGGGCGCATTGCGGCGCTTCATTCGGGCAAGCCACGACTGAGAGACGTATCGCGCTCCCGCTCCCTGCCGGGATTATCAGATGACCACCACGCCCAGCGCCGATGTTGCGCCCATTTCGCGTGCGATGAATGTACGCGTCACCGAGGCTCAGGCCGTCGCGATGTGCGCCAAGCACAAGGCCGAGATCAGCGCGATCGAATCGCTGCCGTCGGGCGGAACACGGATCGTCCTGATGAACATTGCGGATGCCGCGACCGTCGCCAAGGCGTTCGGGTCGAAGGTCCTGACGGGCACGGTCCAGCGGACCGGCTGGATCCGCGCACGGTGATCTAAGGGGCGACGCGCGGACCGTCAGGCCCGCGCGCGCCAGACGTTTCAGTCGGCGACCGTGCCGACCACCGCGCCGCCGGCACCACCGACCGCTGCGCCCTTTTCGACACTACCGCCCGTCGCCGCGGCGACACCCGCACCGCCGGCTGCACCAATGCCTGCGCCCTTGAGCGTCGAGCAGGCGCTCATCGAGACGGCGGACGCGATCAGCAGCGCGGAAACAGCAATCTTCTTCATGGGATACTCCTCTTTCTCTCCGGGGGTATCCAACAAATGCCGCACTGCGGAATCGGTTCCGGGCACAGGCGCGGGGACGGGTGAGGGGCCGTCAGGCCCAGCCTTCGAGCACCTGATCGGGCGGACGATGGCCATCCGCCCACATCCGGATGTTCTGGATCACCTTCTCGCCCGTCGCGATCCGCCCCTCGAATGTCGCCGATCCCATGTGTGGGAGCATCACGACGTTATCGAGCGCGAGCAGCCGCGGATCGATCTGCGGCTCGTGACGCCAGACGTCGAGCCCGGCGCCGGCGAGCCGGCCCGCCTCAAGCGCGTCGACCAGCGCGGTCTCGTCGACCACCCCGCCGCGCGAGGCGTTGATGAGGAACACATGCGGGCGCATCAGCGCGATCCGGCGCGCGTCGATCATGTCCCGGCTGTCGGCGTTGAGCGGGGTGTGGATCGTCACGATGTCGACCGCGCCAAGCAGCTCGTCGAGCGAGGCGTGCCACGTCGCCCCGAGCGCCTGTTCGAGCGCGACGGGAAGGCGGCGGCGATTGTGATAGTGGATCGAGAGGCCGAACGCGGCGGCGCGGCGCGCGACCGCCTGTCCGATCCGGCCCATCCCGACGATGCCGAGTGCCTTGCCGCCGATCCGGTGGCCGAGCATCCCGCCGGGGCTCCAGCCGGTCCATGCGCCCGAACGAACGAGCTTCTCGCCCTCCGCCAGCCGCCGCGGCACCGACAGGATCAGCGCCATCGTCATGTCCGCAGTGTCTTCGGTCAGC
This sequence comes from Sphingomonas sp. PvP018, assembly GCF_017876865.1. Classification (NCBI taxonomy): domain Bacteria; kingdom Pseudomonadati; phylum Pseudomonadota; class Alphaproteobacteria; order Sphingomonadales; family Sphingomonadaceae; genus Sphingomonas; species Sphingomonas sp. PvP018. The sequence goes on from NZ_JAGIOU010000001.1 coordinate 3,743,295, forward strand.
ACCCCCGGCGTGTTGGTGACGATGATCCCGCGCGCACGCGCCGCTTTCAGGTCGATATGGTTCACGCCCGCGCCGTAATTGGCGATCAGGCGAAGGCGATCGCCCGCGCCGGCGATCAGCGCGGCGTCGATATCGTCGGTCACGGTCGGGACCAGCACGTCGCAATCGGCCATCGCCGCGGCCAGCTGATCGCGGCTGAGCTTGGCATCGCCGTGGTTGTTGGTCGTGTCGAACAGCGCCGCCATACGGTCCATGACCGCATCGGCGAGTTCGCGCGTGACGACCACCTTGGGGTTGGGGCAGCGCCGGGTGTCGGGCCAGCTATCGGGGCGTGGATCGGGCATGACGGTGGCTTGGCGAACGTCATCCACGGCGTCAACGATGGAGCGGCAAAACCGCGCTGCGATCCGTGGAACGGCGGCGGGCGCGCTTAGCAGTTGAAACCGCCGCCGCGGTGGCGATAGAGCTTGGCCGGACACGAACCGCGTCGGCAACAGGACATCAGCATGCGCATTCTCGCCTTCGGGCTCGCCGCCCTCGTCACGGCGGCGCTGGGCACCGAGCCTGCCGCCGCCGCGGATCCGGTGCGCAAGCTTCCTTATTATGCCTCGATCTCGGCGGGGCGCGCGCGGTTGCGGACCGGCCCGGCCCGCGCCTATCCCGCCAGCTGGCTGTATCAGCGTGCCGACCTGCCGGTGCGCGTGATCGCGATCCACAAGGAATGGCGCAAGATCGCCGATCCGGACGGCACCGAAGGCTGGATGCAGGCCAATCTGATGAGCAGCACGCGCACCGCGATCGTACGCGGCACGACCCCGATCGCGATCCTCGACCGCCCGAGCGAAAGCGGACGCCTGCAATGGCGCGCGGCCCCGGGCGTGGTCGGTCGGCTGAGCCAGTGCGGCAATGGCTGGTGCAAGATGGACATCAAGGGGCAGGCCGGTTTCGTGCGCGTCGACGCGCTGTGGGGAATCGATGCGGACGAAGCGCTGCCCTGAACGATGACGGGCCATCGCACCCGGATCGCGTCATGCGGATAGAGCGCGACGATCTGACGCGCCAGGCGGTCGTCGATCTGGTCGCGCTGCACCAGCGCGCCGCGCATGCCAACTCGCCGCCGGACTGTGTCTTTGCCCTCGACCTCGCCGGCCTGCGCGATCCGTCGGTGGTGGTGTGGTCGGCCTGGGACGAGGCGGGGGGCGATTCGACGCTGCTCGGGATCGTCGCGGTGAAGCGGCTCGACGCGGGGCATTGCGAGCTGAAATCGATGCGGACGCATCCCGATCATGTACGCCGCGGCGTTGGCGCGGCGCTGCTCGATCATGCGACCCGCCATGCCAGAGACATGGGCGCGACCCGGATCAGCCTCGAGACCGGAAGCAACGCCGCCTATGCCGCGGCGCGCGCGCTCTACGAACGCGCGGGCTTTGTCCGCTGTAAGCGGTTCGGATCTTATCCGCCCTCGCGGTTCAGCCGATATTACACGCTGGATCTCTGACGGTGGCAGCGCTCGCCGGGATCGGCTTGACGGCGCGGGACGTGCCCGGCACGCGCGGCGGATGATCGACGCCATGCCCGTGCCGAGCCCGATGATCGCCGCGGCGGCGCTGGGCGTGCTCGGGGCGATCGTCGGCAGCTTCATCGCCGCGCTGGTGATTCGCTGGCCGCAGGACCGGTCGGTCGTTCACGGGCGGTCGGCGTGCGATGCGTGCGGGCGGACGCTGACCGTGATCGATCTCGTCCCGCTCGTCAGTGCACTGCTGCTGCGCGGCCGGTGTCGGTCTTGCGGTGCGCAGATCGATCCGTTGCACTGGCGGATCGAGGCGTGCGGGCTGGCGATCGGTATCGCTGCGGGGCTCGTCGCGCCGGGGCAGGCGGCCTTGTGGGGCGCGGTCTTTGGCTGGCTGTTGCTGGCGCTCGCCGCGCTCGACCTCGTCGCCTTCTGGCTGCCCGACCGCCTGACCCTCTTGCTCGCGCTCGGCGGTGCGGCGGGCGGTGTCGCCGGACTGGCGCCCGACGGAGTCGACCGGCTTATCGGCGGGGTCGCGGGGTTCGCCCTCCTTTGGGCGATCGCGGCGGGCTATCGCCGGATCCGCGGACATGACGGGATGGGCGGCGGCGATCCCAAGCTGTTCGGTGCGATCGGGCTGTGGCTCGGCTGGCAGATGCTGCCCGCCGTGTTGCTGATCGCCAGCATGGTCGGGCTCGGCGCGGTGCTGACGATGCGCGTCGGCGGCAAACCCGTGACCGGGCAGACCGCGATGCCGTTCGGCGCATTGCTGGCGATCGCGGCTTATCCGGCCTGGCTCTTCATGATAGCGTCGGGCGGATGATGCTATTGCTTATCGCCGCGGCCGTGCAGGCCGCCACGCCCGCCAAGACGGTGCCCGGCGACACCACCAAGGCTCCCGCGACGCTCGGTCCGATCGGCAAGCAGGCGATGCCCGCACGGGGATGCGCAGCGTATCTCTGGTCGACGGGCGACCGCGCGCTGGTGGCGATGGCGACCGCCGACTCGGCTCGGCTGCGTCTCGCGGTCGACGGCAAGCCGGTCGATTATGCGCGAGTCGACGAGGCCGGGCCGGGTGGCTACGGCTTTGCCGGGGTGACGACCTATCGCGGGGGCGACCTGACCGTCGCGCTCGACATGACGATCGTCACGCGCGAGGATCTGGCGTCCGGCGCGATGGTACCCAATGCGACGCTACGGCTTGAGCGGCCGGGCCGCGACACCATCGTCCTTCCGGTGGCCGGCATGATCGGCTGCGTGTGAATCGCCGGATGACGGAAACCAACCCAAGTTTCGTGCGTTGCGAGGGATTAACGGGGATGAATCGAACGCGGTCGCCCTTCGAAAGGGGATCGTGTTTCCTGTGACGAGTTCGACAAGACGGCACTATTGGCTCGCGATCGCTCTGGCGGCGAGTGTGGCTGCTCCCGGCGAAGCCCAGCTGGCAAAGCCCGGTACCGCGCCAGCGAAGGGGCCCGACGCGCCCACCGCCGAGCAGCGATCCGACACAGGCGTCGCCGATCCCAAGGGCAATGCGCCGATCGTTCCCGACGCGGAATTCAACCAGGCGCTGCCGCCGCTTTCGAATGACATCAACGCACCGCTCGAACCGATGGCGAGCGAGACCGCGCCCGTGACACCCGCGACGGATGTGACCCCCGCGACGACCGCGTCGGGCGCCGTCTTGCCCCCCACCGGTCCCGAAGATCCGCAGCTGGTCGTGCCGCTTCCCGCGCTCGCGAGCTACGACACGGCGCCGCTGGCGACCGCTGCGGACATCAAGGACAAGGATGCGCCCGAGATTCGCTATGATGCGGAGATCAAGGGTCTGGCCGATGCGGGCGACGGGCTCGAGGCGCGCTACAAGGCCCTGTCCGCGCTGAAGGGTGGCGGCAAGGCGGCCAACACGACGCAGGTTTCGGCGCGCGCGAAGGAAGACGAGGCGCTGGTCGTCCGGCTGCTGAAGTCGCTCGGCTATTATGACGCGACCGCAGTCTCGACGATCGAAACCGTGCCCGAAAAGCCCGGCCGGCTGAAGGCAATCGTCAGCGCGCAGCCGGGGCGGCTCTACACGCTCGGCTCGATCGACGTGAAGACCGCGCAGACCATTCCGCCGGATCTGGTGCGCAGCCAGTTGCCGCTGAAGGTCGGCGATCCGATCCAGGCGGACCGGATCCAGGGGGCGGAGGCCAATGTCTCGCTGATGCTGCCGCAGATGGGCTATCCCTTCGTCAAGGTCGGCGAGCGCGACATCCTGCTCGACGACGAGGCGCAGGTCCCGACCGGTGCCTATACGCTGCCCGTCGATACTGGGCCGCGCGCCTCGTTCGGGCAGTTGCGCACCGAAGGCGACGCAGTGTTCGATATCGAGCATCTGAACGTCTTTCCGCGGTTCGAGGAAGGGCAGCTCTACGACAACCGGATGACCGACGACCTGCGCGACGCGCTCGTCGCGACCAGCCTGTTCCAGAGCGTTTCGGTGGTCCCGCAGCGGACTGGCCGCACCAACCCCGACGGCACCGAGCAGGTCGACCTGCTGGTCCGGCAGGAAAAGGGCCCGGCGCGCACGCTGGGCGGCAATGTCGGCTTCTCGACCGGGCAGGGCTTCCGCGCCGAGGGCACCTGGCAGCATCGCAACCTGTTCCCCTATGAGGGTGGCCTGCTCGCGTCGGTGATCGCGGGGACGCAGGAACAAGGGCTTGCGGGCACGTTCCGCCGCGCCAATGCCGGGCGTCGCGACCGCACCTTCAGCCTGACGGCGGGGGCCAATCATTCGAACTACGACGCCTACGAGGCGTTCACGACGAGCGTCGGCATCCGCTGGAGCTATGATTCGACACCGATCTGGCAGAAGCCGATCACCTATTATTATGGCGGCGAACTCGTCGGCACCAACGAGAGCGTGTATGACTTCGCGCAGGGGCGAAACGTCCGGCGCACCTACGGCATCGTCGCGCTGCCCGGACAGCTGCTGTTCGATCGCTCCGACAGCCTGCTCAACCCGACCAAGGGCTTCCGCCTGCGTTTGAACGCCAGCCCCGAAACATCGGTGCAGGGCTCGGTCAAACCCTATGTCCGCGCGATGGTCGAAGGGACCTTCTACTATCCCGTGTCGAGCAGCATCGTGATCGCCGGCCGTGCCAAGGCGGGGACGATTCAGGGCGTCGCGCGCGACGACCTGGCGCCCTCGCGGCGTTATTATGGCGGCGGCGGCGGATCGGTCCGCGGCTATGGCTATCAGCGGCTCGGGCCGTTCGATCCCAATGGCGATCCGGTCGGCGGTCGTTCGCTCAACGAGTTTGCGCTCGAGGCGCGCTACCGGTTCGGCGATTTCGGCATCGTGCCGTTCATCGATGCCGGCAACAGCTATGAGAGCAGCACGCCGAACCTGTCGAGCCTGCGCTACGGCGCGGGTATCGGCGGTCGCTTCTACACCAGCTTCGGTCCGATGCGCATCGACGTCGCGACGCCGCTGAACCCACGCGAGGGCGACGGCAAGGTCGCGCTCTACATCTCGATCGGGCAGGCATTCTGATGGCCGAAAACGGCGCACCCCCTGCCGACCAGGGTCCTATCGATCAGGCTGACGACAGCGTCGTAGCCCGGCGGCCGCTCTGGCAGCGGATCCTCAAGGGGATCGTGATTCTGGTCGTCGCGCTGATCGCACTCGTGCTGATCGTGCTGTTCGGAATCAACACCGATCCTGGTCGCCGCCTCGTCGCGGATCAGATCGGTGGCTACACGACCGCGTCGGGCCTCAACATCAAGGTCGGCCGGATTGACGGATCGATCTATGGCGCGATGACGCTCAGCGACGTCCGCGTGTCGGACCCGACCGGTGTGTTCCTCACCAGCCCGAAGCTGCGCGTCGACTGGCGCCCGTTCGCCTTTGCCAGCAACCATGTCGACGTCCGGTCGCTGACCACGCCGCTCGTCACGCTGCAACGCCGTCCGCTGCTTAAGGCAACCCCGACCGATCCCAACGCGCCGCTGCTGCCCGATCTCGATATCGACGTGAACCGGCTGGTGATCGACCGGTTCGTGATCGGCAAGCCGGTGACGGGCCAGACGCATATCCTCAAGATCGACGGCGCGGTCCATATCGCCGACAAACGTGCACAGCTGACGACCAACGCCGCCGCGCTGACGGGCCCCGGCATTGCCGGCGGCGACCGGCTGATCCTCAAGCTCGACGCGGTGCCTGAACAGAACAAGCTCGACGTCAACCTCAAGCTGACCGCGCCCGTCGGCGGCGTGGTCGCGACGATGGGGTCGCTCAAGGCACCGTTGACCGCGACGGTGGACGGACGCGGAAGCTGGGCCGCCTGGCGCGGCCGTGCGGTCGCGACGCTGGGCGGCGGCGAGCTTGCCAATCTCGGCCTGACCGCGAAGAACGGCCATATCGAGGTGCGCGGCGCAACCCGCCCCGGCCTGTATCTCGAAGGACCGGTCGAGCGCCTGACCGCGCCACAGCTCGACGTGTCGATCGACACGACGCTCAACGACCGCAAGGCCGACACGCGCATGACGCTGAAGTCGGATGCGCTCGCGGTCGATGCCGGTGGCCTGATCGATCTCGCCAACAGCCGGTTCGCCAACTTTGCGGTCGATGCCAAGCTTCTGACCCCGGGAGCGATCCTGCCCAATCTGCGCGGTCGCGATGTCACCGCGCGCGTCGTCCTCGACGGGGCGTTCGCGACCCCGACGGTCGACTATAAGGTGCGGGCGGCAACGATCGCCTTTGGCGACATGGGTGTCGAGAACCTCTATGCCGAGGGTCTCGCCCGCGTGAATGCCGACCGCATCCTCCTGCCGATCAAGGCGCGCGCACGTCGCGTGACCGGGCTCAATGCGGCGGTTGGCGGCCTCGCGACCAACGTCGCGATCGACGGGGACTTCGCGATCTCCGGCGTCAACGTCCTGTCGGACAATCTGAAGATTCGTTCGGACAAGATCGACGCGACCGCGGTCGTCGTCGCGAACATGTCGACCGGACGCTATACCGGTGCGCTCAAGGGGCGGGTCAACAACTACCGCGTCGACGGGATCGGCATCGTCAACCTGACGACCGATGCCAAGCTGGTGCCGGGCCCTAATGGCGGGTTCGGCATAACCGGTCGCGTCGTCGCGCAGACCGCACAGATCTTCAACGAGGGCGCGCGCAGCTTCCTCGGCGGCAACGCGATCGTCCGGTCGGACATCGGGTACAGCCCCGAGGGGATCGTGACCTTCCGCAACCTCCGCATGAACGCGCCGCAATTCCGCGTGACGCGCGGCGAGGGGCGGTTCGATCCGGCCACCGGCGCGGTCCTCGTCAACGCGGATGCCTATTCGACCGTCTACGGGCCGCTGTCGGCGCGGGTCACGGGCAGTGCGACGGCGCCGGTCGTCGTCCTGCGCGCACCGCGTCCGGGCGTCGGCGTCGGGCTGGTTAACCTCCAGGCGAGGGTCGTCGGGCGTAACGGGGCCTATGCCGTCGTCGCGAGCGGCGGCACCGATTACGGCCCCTTCACCGCCGATGTGCTGGTTACCCCGGGCACGCAGCTTGCGGTCGACGTGCGCCGTGCGGTCTTCGCGGGCATCGTTGCACGCGGCCGGATCGTGCAGAGTGCGGTGGGGCCGTTCGCCGGTGCGCTGCAGTTCGCGGGGCAGGGACTGACGGGCAATGTCCGTCTCGCCAACCAGGGCGGGTATCAGCGCGCCGATGTCGCTGCGCGGGCCTATGGCGCAAAGATTCCGGGCATGGTCGATTTCACGATCGGCCGCGCGATCGTCGATGCCAGCGCCGTGCTGTATCCCAAGGCGCCCGAGGTGATCGCCGACGTCCAGATCGCCGACATGCGCTACGGCGAGGTCGTGTTGTCCGCCGCGCGCGCAAAGGTGAATTACGTCGGTGGCAAGGGCACCGCTCAGGCGCTGGCGACGGGGTCGAGCGGCGTGCCGTTCCGCCTCGCGATGAACGCCAAGCTGAGCCCCGAGAACTATCTCGTTGCGCTGAAGGGGCAGGCGAACGGCATCGACTTCCGCACGGCCAATCCTGCGCGGATCCAGGCGACGCAGGGCGTCTATCGCCTTTCGCCGACCCGGATCGACTTCGGTCAGGGGACGGCGGCCGGTGCAGCGCGTCTTGCGGGCAGCTATGGCCGCGGGTTGAACGCACAGGCGCGGCTCGACAAGCTCGACCTGTCGGTGCTGAGCGCGCTGATGCCGAATCTCGGGATCGGCGGCACCGCGACCGGCAGCCTCGACTTCGCCCAGGCCAACAGCACTGCGGTGCCGACGGCGAACGTCCGTGCGACGGTGAGCAACTTCACCCGCACGGGAATCGCGGCGGTGTCTGATGCGGTCGACATCGTGTTCGCCGGCACGCTGAATGCCGATGGCGGGACCGGCCGCGCGCTGGTTCGGCGCGGGCCGACGGTGGTGGGGCGCATGGTCGCCAATCTCCGGCCGCTGGGCGCTGGCGCGTCCTGGTCCGAACGGCTCATGGCGGCACCGCTGTCGGGAGGCATCCGGTATAACGGGCCATCGGCAGTGCTGTTCAGCCTGGCCGCGCTGCCCAACCAGCAGCTGTCCGGGCCGATCGCGATCGCGGCGGACTTCTCCGGGCGTGTCCAGGCGCCGCGTCTGAACGGCATCGTGCGGGCCGATTCGCTGACCTATGACAATGAGGTCTACGGCACGCGGCTGTCGCAGATGGCGATCAACGCGCGGTTCAACAACGACCGGCTTGAACTGACGCAGCTGCGGGCCCGGGCCGGCAATGGCAGCGTCCAGGCCCAGGGCAGTGTCGGGCTTGCCGCGGACAGCGGCTTCCCGATCGATCTGCGCGCGACGCTCGACAATGCACAGCTCGCCAAGAGCGACGCGCTGAGTGCGACGACGACCGGGTCGGTGCGGTTCACCTATGGCCGCGATGGCGGACTGCTCAAGGGTGACCTGCAGATCCCGGAGGCGCGCTACGAGATCATCCGCCAGGGTCAGGCGGAGGTGGCCGAACTGACCGGTATCCGCCGCAAGAGCGAGATCCGGCCCGCGCTGCCGACCGATCGTCCGGCACGGCCCGCGCCGCCGAGCCTGATCAAGCTCGACCTGCGGGTGCGGGCGCCGAACCAGCTGTTCGTGTCTGGCATGGGTCTCGAATCGGAATGGGAGATGGACATGCGGATCACCGGCACGTCGACCGCGCCGGTCGTCACCGGTGGGCTCGACATCGTCCGCGGGACCTATTCGTTCGCGGGCAAGCGGTTCGAGGTCAATCGCGGCACGATCCGCTTCCGTGGCGGGGCACTGACCGATCCGGATATCAACATCCAGGCGACGACGACCACGAACAACATCACCGTCGTGATCAACGTCACGGGCACCGGCCAGCGCCCGCAGATCGCCTTCACCTCGACCCCGGCGCTGCCGCAGGACGAGGTGCTGAGCCGGCTGTTGTTCGGGACCAACCCCGAGAATCTCTCGGCAACCGAGGCGATCCAGCTGGCGTCCGCGCTCAATTCGCTGCGCGGATCGGGTGGCGGGCTGAACCCGCTCGGCAAGCTGCGTTCGGCGACCGGCTTCGATCGTCTGCGCGTCCTTGGCGCCGACGAGGCCAGCGGGCGTGGCACCAGCCTTGCGGCAGGCAAGTACCTGACCGACAACATCTATGTGGAGATCGTGACCGACGCGAAGGGCTTCACCTCGACCCAGCTCGAAATTGCCCTGACCAAGGCGCTCAGCCTGCTCTCGTCGGCCGGCGCGCAGGGTGGGACCAACGCCAGCGTGAAATACTCCAAGGACTATTGATCGCCTCATCCCGTGGCGGCGCGGATCGCGCCCGCTACGGGATATTCCCACACGCGAGGCGCGGCACGTAAAGCTCGCCGGGCGATCCTCGCAGCCAGACACAGGTCTGCCCGATGCGGACGCGGGCGCGCTACGCCGATCCATATACTGTGTTGCTGATTTTGCAGGCGGGCTGCTCGCCCTGCGCCCTGGTGCGGATGCGCCGCCCATCTTGTCGGCATGGTGAAGCAGGGCCGCGCCACGCACGCTGCAGCGGTAGCGACCGGTCACATATCCGGACGGCCATGGGGATGGCCCGTCGGCGGCTACCCGTCGGCTTCAGGCCAGAACGGGTCTTAAAACACTATAGTTGAATGGCATTCAAAGTGGCCCGGCGCCAATGGAAGCTTGCCCGCGATACGCGGGTTTTTCCAAAAACGCCGGGCCGGCACCTGTTTACCAGGGGCGCATGTGGTCGCCGTAGATGAGCGAAAGAATGAGCTTCAGCACTTTTTTCTCCCTTGTTCACGCCCGTTAGGACGCAAGGGGAAGTTAACCGGGCGTTAACTTGAATTCAACATGGTTTATTAATCGTTAACCACGTTTACGTGCCAGCATGGGAGGCTTAACGCTATCTTCAGTATCGGCAGCTAGCGTTTAGGGATGATCGACCTCTCGCATATTCCTTTCGGCTGCACGTGCGACTCGCATCGCGGCGGTTATGCGTCTGCGAGGCTGTCGCATGACTGACGTGTCGGATCCCGCGACTATGTCGTGCCTGCCCGTGGCCTTTCATGGCTGGCAATTCGTCATCCTCGCCGAGGTCGCGAATTTCGCAATGCTTCGCCGCCATGTCGGACGCGCGCGCGCGGACACGCTGGTCGGCGATATCGCGCTGCGGATCGCGGCGGTTCTGCCGCAATCGCGTACAGAAATAGCAGCGCGTGATCTGATCGACATCGCGCTTCTGGCGGATCAGCAGAACGAGCTCGACCTCGCGCTCGAGCTGATCGCACATGCCTTCACCACGCCGTTCGACATCGACGGCGAACTTTATCACGTCGAGCTGACGCTGGGCGGCGCATCGGTCCGCGCACCGCAGCACGACGAGGTCCGCCTGATCGAGGAAGCCGAGCTCGCGCTTGCCGATGCCCGGGTCGAGCGCGGACCGATCGCGCGCGACGTATCGGCGGCCAGCGCGTCGCTCGACCGGCTGATGTTGGCGCGCGAGCTGCACAAGGCGATCGGCGGCGACCAGCTGTTCCTCCAATATCAACCCAAGGTCCATCTGCGCCGGCAGGAGATCGTCAGTGTCGAGGCGCTGGTCCGCTGGCGCCATCCGCAGCGCGGCCTCGTACTGCCGAGCGACTTCATCCCGATCGCGGAGGAGAGCCGCGACATCGTTGCGCTCACGCTGTGGACGATCGAGCAGGTGATCGGCGACCAGCGGATCCTGGCGGCGCATGGTCATGAACTGCCGATCTTCATCAATATCGCCGGCGTCTTGCTCGCCGATGCGCGATTCGTACGGCAGGCGTGCGAGATGATTACGTCTAGCGGCGCGCGTCTGGGCTTCGAGATCACCGAGACGTCGGTGATTCGCGATCCGGAAAGCGCGATCCGGAATTTGCAGATCTTCGCGGATATTGGCATCGTGATCGCAATCGACGATTATGGTGCCGGCCTGTCGTCGCTCGCTTATCTCAAGCAGCTTCCCGCCAGCGAGCTCAAAATCGACAAGCTCTTCGTCACGCAACTCACCAGTTCGAACCGCGATCCGCTGATCGTCCGGTCGACGATCGACCTCGCGCACGCACTTGAAATGGAAGTCGTTGCAGAAGGGGTCGAAACGCCCTCGGCGATGGCGCTATTGTCGGTCATGGGGTGCGACATGATTCAGGGATTTCTGGTGAGTCGGCCGATCGGTATCGACGCTCTGCTGCCGTTCCTCGCGGAAGAGCGTCATCTGGCAATCGCCCGCGACGTGCGGTCACCGCTCACGCGGATCGCGGCTGTCCGGAAGACCGGCTGAGTGAACCAGCTGGGTCGGCGGCGGCTAAGCCTTTGGCATGGGCTGCCAGCGATCCTTCTCGCCGTCAGCGCAGTGCCCGCGGCAGCCGGGGCAGAGCCGCTGCCGCAGGTCCGGTTCGATATCGCCATCGGGAATGCCAAGTCGCTGGTGCAGACCGATCCAGGCGAGGCCATCCGCAGGGCATCGACCGCCGAACAGGCCGCCGCCGCCATAGCGGATCCCGAAAGGCGGCAGCTGGCCGTCGCGACCGCGCGCTGGCTGCAGGGGGAAGCGGCGCTGCGGATCGATCGCGACGATCGCGCCGCCGTGCTGATCCACGACGCTCTGGCAACGGTGGTTAGGCTGGATCCCGGTTCGGCGCTGAATGCCGAGATCCTTCTATCCCGCGGGGGCGTTCATGCGACTCGCGCGGAGTTGGCGTCCGCGCTGGCGGACTATCAGGCCGCGCACAATATCTTCCGCACGCTTGGGGACATGCGCAACCGTGCCAAGGCGCTCATGCTGATCGCCACGCTGTACGGCGATGGCAATGACAGCGAGTCCGCCCTCAAATATCTCAGCCAGGCGCTCGACGTCTACCATGGCGACCCGGGCCTGCTCGTGGCGATCTACAATAACCGGGGCTCCTGCTATCAGGATCTTGGCCGTTACGACCAGTCTGTCGCACAGTATCGCAAGGCACTGGCGCTCGCCGAGCAGATGAAGAGCCCGCTGCTGCAGTCCCGCATCCAGGGGAATATCGCGCATGTATTGCTAAAGGCGGGCAAAACCGCAGCCGCGGCAAAGGCGATCGCTGCCAGCCAGCGCCTTGCCATGCAGTCGGAGGCCGCAGTCTGGCGGGTTCAGCTGCTGCCGATCGCCGCCGAAGTCGCCCTCCAACAGGGGAATTTGCCGCGCGCGCTCGCGCTCATCACGCAGCGTTTTGCGGGCGTCGATCTGACGAAGACCAACCTGTCGTATCGGGAGGGGCATCAGGTTGCCTATGCGATCTATAAGGCCCTCGACCGGCCCCTCGACGCGCTCGTCCATCTCGAGGCGCAGAAGCGTCTGGATGATCAGGCGACAACACTCGCCACGAATATGAGCACGGCCTTGCTGGCGGCGCGATTCGACTTCGCGAACCAGGAACTCAAAATTTCCAAACTGCGCGCCGATGAGCTCGAGCGCAGCGTGCGGTACGAGAAGGACCGGGCAAAGACGCAGCGGCTGATGTTCATCGGCGCGATCGCGGCGGTTTCGATCATCATCGGCCTGCTCGCGCTGGGACTCGTGACGATTCGCCGCAGTCGCGATAAGGTGCGCGCCGCGAATGACGACCTCGCGATCACCAACGCGGCGCTCGGCAAGGCGCTTGCGGCAAAGACCGAGTTCCTGGCCACGACCAGCCACGAGATCCGCACGCCGCTGAACGGGATATTGGGCATGACCGAGGTCATGCTCGCTGACTCGCGCCTGACCCCCGACCTGCGCGATCGCCTCGGCATCGTGCGCGGCGCGGGGGCGACGATGCGCGCGCTGGTCGACGACATTCTCGACATCGCCAAGATGGAAACCGGCAATCTGACGATCGAGTTCGCGCCGTTCGATCTGTGCGCCACGGTGACCGATGCTGCGCAGATGTGGGAGGAGCAGGCCCGGTCGAAGGGGCTGTCATTCACGCTCGACATGGCCGACTGCCCCGCCCGGATCATGGGCGACGCCGCGCGGGTGCGGCAGATCGTGTTCAACCTGTTGTCGAATGCGCTGAAATTCACCCGCGTGGGCGCGGTGACGGTGGCGTTGCGGACCGGTGAAGACCGGCTGTGGCTCGACGTATCCGATTCGGGCATCGGCATTCCCGCGAACAAGCTCGACGAGATTTTCGAATCCTTCCGCCAGGCGGATGCCGGAACGACGCGGCAGTTCGGCGGCACCGGGCTCGGCCTGTCGATCTGTCGCAACCTCGCGCGCGCGATGAACGGCGACGTCACGGTCACCAGCCGCGAAGGGCAGGGCGCCACGTTCACGCTCAGCCTGCCGCTGGTCCATGCGGAGGCGATCGCGCTCGGCGACCTGGGGGCCGATCAGGGAACCGGCGCGGCGACGCTGATCGTCGACCGCAATCCGATCATGCGCAGCATGTTCCGGACACTGGTGACGCCGCATTGCGACATCGTCCTGACCGCCGCCTCGATCGACGAGGCTGTTACACTGCTGGCGCAGACGGTCGTCGCGAACATCGTGATCGACGATGCGACGTTGCGCGCCGGTGGCGATCCGGGGCCGGCGCTGGAGCAGCTGACGCGGGCGGCAGGTGATGCCGCGACGACGCTGTTGTGGCCCGCCGATCGGCTCGACGATCCGGCGCTGCTCACGACTGCCATTACACGCATCGTTGCGAAGCCGGTATCGGGTGCGGATCTGGTCGAAGCGATCTTCGCGTCGCCGGTAGTTAAAAACAACGCAATTCCCGATCTTGTCTCGCGGGCGGCTTGATGCGTAAACGCCTATCAATGACGGACAGCGCGCCTCTCCCGGTCGACCCGTCACGGAGGATATGTTGAACATATTGTTCATCGAGGACGATCGGATGAACCGCCGCGTGGTGGGCGACATGCTCGACGTGGCCGGCGCGACGATGGTCGAGGCGGAAAGCGCCGAGCGTGGCCTCGAGATCCTCGACGAGCAGGATTTCGAGATGGTGCTGGTCGACCTGCGCATGCCGGGCATGGACGGGATCACCGCGATCCGTCACATTCGCGCGCGGTCCGACGCCAAGGGCATGGTCCCGATCATCGTCGTGACCGCGGACGTCGCCCCCGACCTTCGCCAGCGCTGCCTTTCCGCGGGCGCCGACGACGTGATCTTCAAGCCGGTCGCGATGGATTCGCTGTTCGACGCGATCGGCCGGATCCTCGCGCGTGAGGCACAGGGCGACGGGCTGATCGGCTGATCACAGGCCGGTCATACGCCCGCTAGAGCGTCTTTTCGTAGACCTGATAGACCTTGTTCATGCGGCTCTCGATCGTCTCGGCGATCGAGCGCATCCCCTGATTGTCGTCGAGGATCCAGCCGATCTCGGCGCGGGTCGCGCCGTAATCCTGCGAGGCGGAACGCCGGATATATTCGATCATCATGAAGGCGAGCTGGCTTGCCATGCGTGACGACTGCAGCTCCCGGACGACTCCCATCAGCGGCACGCGGACCGTCTTCACCTTTGGTTTGCGCAGCCACAGCAACAGCTTGGCCCAGCCAAACGGCAGGAGCGACCCGCGCAGCGGTTTGATCGCCTCGTTCAGGTCGGGCAGCGTGATCATGAACGCGACGGGCTTGCCGTCGACCTCGGCGATCCGGATCAGGTCGTTGAAGACGATCGGCTTGAGCTTGACCCCGACATCCTTGATCTCGGGCGGCGTCAGGGGCACGAACCCCCAGTTGCTCGACCAGGCATCGTTGAGGATGGCTAGGATGATCGCGGCCTCGTCCTCGAACCGCGACTTGTCGACCTCGCGGATGACGATCCGCGGATTCTTCTCGCCCGACTTGATGATCCGCTGGACGATCGGCGGGAATTGCCGCGTGACGTCGACCTCATAGGTCATCAGCCGCTTGACCGGGACCTGGCCCGACCGCTCGACCCAGTCACGATATTCGGGGCGTGCATGCCCCATCATGATCGTCGGCGCGTGATCATAGCCCTCGACGAGGAGACCGGGCTCCTCCCAGATCGACATGCTGATCGGGCCGAGCATCCGCGCCATGCCCTGTGCGCGCAGCCAATCCTCGGCGGCGGCGAGCAAAGCCTGGAACACCGGCTCGCTCTCCGCCTCCATCAGCCCCCATTGGCCGACGCCGGGGCCAAAGCCCTGTTCGGCGGGCATGGTGAGCGCGAGCGTGTCGATATGCGCGGAGATGCGACCGACGACCCGGCCATTCTCCTCGGCGAGGAACAGTTGCGCCTTGGCATGGCTGAACCAGCCATTCTTCTCGGGCGTGATCAGCCCGAGCGCTTCGGTCTTGAGCGGCGGGACCCAGTGCGGATCGTCGCGATAGAGGCCGAAGGGCACATCGACAAAGACCTTGCGATCACGCTTCGTCTCGACCTTGCGGATCGTTATCGTACCGGCCATTGGCTCGCCCCTCAGCGCTTCGTCGTCAGCCGCTGCGGATATCGACGATCACGCGGTTCGTACAGCGGCTATTCCTCGGTCCGGAACAGCACCGCCTCGCCGATCAGGAAGAACAGGAGGAAGGGCGCCCAGGCGGCGAGGAACGGCGGATAGGCGCCGAGATTGCCCATCGCGAGCGCGAAATTGTCCGCGACGAAATAGGCGAAGCCCAGCCCCATGCCGATCACCGCGCGGACGAAGAGCTTGCCCGAGCGAGCGATGCCGAACGCCGCGACCGCGCCGAGCAGCGGCATCAGCACCGAGGACAGCGGTCCCGACAGCTTGTGCCAGAGCGATCCCTCGAGTGCCTTGGTCGGGCGCCCCGCGTCGGCCAGATCGCCGATCGCCGCCTTCAGCGCGCCGAAGGACAGGCTGTCGGCGTCGACGCTCGCGAGCGTGAACTGGTCGGGCCGGACATCGCGCCCGACGACCACCGACCCGAGCGTGGTCAGCGTGCCGCTGGCGACGTCGAACCGCGTCGCGGGGCCGATCTCCCAGCCCCCGGCGACGCGCTTGCCATTGGGGGCGCGGATGATCGAGACGAGGCTTCCACCAGCACGATCATAGAGCGTCACCCCGCCGAGCCGCGTGCCCGCGCCCTTGCCGCGCGTCTGGTTCACCTGGATCAGGTCGTCGCCGTCGCGGACCCAGACATTGGCACGGTCGCCACGGTCGATCGGCATCGCGCCGTAATTGACCTTCTGCCACTGCGACAGGGTGGCGGTGGCGCGCGACACGACGCGGTCGTTGAAGCTGAAGCTGACGATCGCGACGACGAGGCTGGCGATGAGCAGCGGGGCGAGCACCTGATGCGCGGAGAGGCCCGACGCCTTGAGCGCGATGATCTCGCTGTTCTGGTTCATCGTGATCAGCGTCAGGATGGTGCCGAGCAGGACCGAGAAGGGCAGGGCGAAGGCGATGATTTGCGGTGCGCGCAGGCTGACATATTGCCAGACCTGCGCGTCGCCATTCCCCGCCTGCGCCAGGATGTTGCCCGACTCGCTCAGCAGATCGAGCGCCTGGAGCACGAGCACCAGCGCCGCGAGGATGCTGAACGTCCGCGTCATGAACAGCCGGCCCATATAGACCGCGACCGTGCGCGACGGAAAGATCGTGATCCTGCTCATGCCGTCTTCTCTTTGCGGCGCCCGGGCAGCCGGCTGGTGATCGCCTTGCCGATCCGGCCGACGCCGCGCTCGAGCGCACCGATCGGCTCGCCGCCGGGCACATAGGCGATGGTATAGTACATCCACAGGATCAGCCCTGCGAACACCGTGAACGGCACCCAGAGCGCGATCAGCGGGTCGATCCGGCCAAGCTCGCCGACGTCCGCCGCATATTGGTTCACCTTGTGATAGGTGACGATCATCACGATCGACAGGAAGACGCCGAGACCGGACGTCGACCGTTTCGCCGGCACGCCGAGCGCCACCGCCAGCATCGGCAGCAGGAACATCATCGCCACCTCCGCCAGGCGGAAGTGGAATTCGGACCGGCTTGCATCGCGCAGCTCGGGCGTCGCCGCCTCATGCCCCGCACGCGCAAGTTCGGGCAGCGTGAATTCCAGGTTGCGCCCGCCGCGGACGCGGAAGCTCTCGAACTTGGGCAGGTTGATCGGCAGGTCATGGCTGCTGAAGGTCAGCACGCGCGGCGTCTTGAATTCGGGCCGTTCGTGGATCAGCGTCCCGTTGGCGAGACGGAAGATGATGACGTTGGGATCGTCGGTCGCGAGGAAGCGTCCCTTCTCCGCGGTGACGCCGATCCAGTCGTTCTTCGGCGTCTGCGCATGGACGAAGATGCCCGACAGCTCGCGCCCCTTGTCGCGGCTCTGCTCGATCCGCAGCGTCATCCGGTCGCCCAGATGCGTGAATTCACCGACCTTGATCGACGCGCCGAGCGCGCCGGTGCGCAGCTCGAAGCGGAGCCCCTCGTAATAATAGCGGGCGATCGGCTGGAGATAGCCGACAATCAGCAGGTTCGCGATCGCCAGCACGATGGCGAACATATAGGGCACCCGCAGCAGCCGGGTATAGCTCATCCCGACGCTGCGCAGGACGTCGAGTTCCGACGTCGTCGCGAGCTTGCGGAACGCGAGCAGGATACCGAGCAGCAGCCCGATCGGAATCCCGAGGCCGAGATATTCGGGCAGCAGATTGGCGAGCATCCGCCAGACGACGCTGATCGGCCCGCCCTCGGTCGCGACGAAATCGAACAGCCGGCGCATCCGGTCGAGCACGAGCAGCATCGCCGCGATGATCAGCGTCGAAAAGAGCGGGACCGCGATCAGCCGGGCCATGTAGCGATCGATGGATTTCATGAAGCGGGGGCTCTGCGAGCGCCTCGAACGCGAGGCGTGGGGCGGGTCTATATCAGCTTTTCGCGCGGGATATAGGGTCAGGGATATAGGGCGGACGGGGCGGGCCTGTCACGGTCTATTCGGCCGCCATCTGGCGGGGCGGGGTAGGGCGGTCGGTGCCCATCGCCGCCGCGACCGCGCGTTCCAGGCCGCTCAGCGTGAAGGGTTTGCGCAACACCTCATGCTCGCCGAACTCGCTCGTCGCGGCCTCGCCCGCAAAGCCGGTGACGAACAGGATCGCGATGTCGGGGAACAGCGGCCGCAATGCCGCGATCATCTCGGGCCCCGTCTGGCGCGGCATCAGGACGTCGGAAATGATCAGGTCGATCGCGCCGTGACGCGCGAGCATCGCCGCCGCATGGGTCGGGTCGTCACAGGCGACCGGATGATGGCCAAGCTCCTCGAGTGCACCGATCGTCGCGGCGAGCACGCGCGGATCATCCTCGACCACCAGCACGTTCAGCCCTGTCGGCGCGACGGGCTGCACCGGCTCTGGCAGGTCCGCAAACGGCAGAACGGGTTGCGGCTCGATCGCGGGATCGCTGGTGTCGCGCGGCAGATAGAGCGTCACCGTCGTCCCTTCGCCGACCACGCTGGCGATCGCGATCTCGCCGCCCAGCTGCCGGACCAGGCCGAAGATCTGGCTGAGGCCAAGGCCCGTGCCCTTGCCGGTTTCCTTGGTGGTAAAGAACGGCTCGAACACGCGCTCGGCGACGTCCGGCGACATGCCGCTGCCATCGTCTGCGACCGTGATGGTGGCAAAGTCGCCGGCCGGGCAGTCGCCGATCGCGCCCGCGGTCAGCACCGCGGCGCCGGTGGTCACGATCATCGTGCCGCGGCCGTTCATCGCGTCGCGCGCGTTGACCGCAAGGTTGAGCACCGCATTTTCGAGCTGGACGCGATCCGCGCGGACCCGCCAGCCTTCGGAGGCGTCGACCACGTGCAGCGTGATCGCATCGCCGAGCGTGCGGTCGAGCAGGTCGGACATGCCCTCGACCAGCCCCGCAACCCCCATCGTCTCGGGTTTCAGCGAATCCTCACGGCTGAACGCCAGCAGCCGGCGGGTCAGCGCGGCGGCGCGGGTGGCGCCGTCGGTCGCGCTCTCGATGTGCCGCCGTGCGGTCGCCGGATCGCGCGCGATGTTGCGCAGCGCCAGTTCCAGCCCGCCCAGAATGACGGCAAGCATGTTGTTGAAATCATGCGCAATGCCACCGGTCAGCCTGCCGACCGCGTCCATCTTCTGGACCTGGCGCAGCTTGGCGTCCTGTACGCGCAACTCGGCCGTCGCCTGTTCGACCGCGGCGGACAGTTCCTCGGCGCGGCTGCGCTCCATGTCCGCGTCCGCCTGCGCGACCGCCCGGTCGCTGACCGCGCGGATCGTGAACCAGCCAAGCCCGATCGCGCCGAGTACGATCAGCATCCCGAACACCGCCAGCACGCCCGCGATCGAGCTCGAGCGTTCGACCGATGCCATCGCCCGCGACGTCCGGTTGTCGAGCAGCGCCCGCTCGCGCGCGATGAGCCGGTCGAGCGTCCGGTTGATCGCGATCAGCGTCGGGGCGTTGCGGCCCTGGTAATAGCGAGCGAACGCCTGCGAATTCTTGCCGTAATTGGTGCTGAGCGCGGTCATCGACAGCTCGCGGCCGCGGTCTTCATAGGCCTGGCGCAGTTCGGCGATGTGCCCGCGCTGTTCGCCATTGTCGTAGGTCAGCCGCTCGAGCCGGTTGAGCTGCGTCCCGGCCAGGACCCATTCCTCGAAATAGAGCCGGCCCAGCTGTCGGTCGCCGCTGATCACATAGCGGCCGAGCGACGCTTCGGACCGGGCGATCGTGCTCGACAGCGTGCGCGCGAGGATCATCACGTCATAGCTGTGCGCCTGCAGCCGCAACGCACTGTCGCGCTGCCGGTTCGCGCTGCTCAGCGTGGCGATGAGCCCGACCAGAACGGCGGCGCCCAGCAGCGCCATCACGATGAGCGTGATGGTCCGCCAGGTCGCACCGCCCCCAAGGGCTGCCGCGTCGGCCTCGTCCTGCGTCACCCCGCGACGATAGCGTGCGTATTGCTCCCGACGCAATGACAGCGGCCGGCTGCTAGCCGATCACGCCGACGGCGCGACCCGCGTCGCGGAACATGGAGAGGATCGTCTCGACCTGCGCGTCGGTATGTTCGGCGCACAGCGAACAACGCAGCAGGAACGTGCCCGCAGGCGTCGCCGGCGGGCGCGCCATGTTCACGTACAGCCCGCCCTCGAGCAGCGACTGCCAGATTGCGATCGCCTGTTCCTGGTCGGTCAGGATGATCGCGATGATCGCCGAATCCGACGTCTCGGTGCCGAGCTTGAAGCCCATCGCCTTGAGCCCCGCATGCATCGCCCGTGCATTCTTCCAGAGCTGCGCGCGCTTGTCATGCGCGGTCATGAGCTTGCGGATCGACGTCGCGGCAGTCGCGACGACCGAGGGGGGAAGCGATGCGGTGAAGATGTACGGGCGGCAGGCGAAGCGGACCATCTCGAACTTCGGATGGTTCGACACGACGAACCCGCCGACGGTGCCGACCGATTTCGAGAAGGTGCCGACGACGAAATCGACCTGGTCGGTCAGCCCCATCTCCTCGTACACGCCGCGGCCATTGGGGCCGAAAAAGCCCATCGAATGCGCCTCGTCGACCAGCACCATGCAACCATGCTTCTTGGCGACCGCAACCATCTCCTTCAGCGGGGCGATGTCGCCGAGCATCGAATAGACGCCTTCGAGCACCACCAGCTTGCCGGCCTCCTTCGGCAGGCGACCGAGCCGCTTGTCCAGATCGGCCACGTCGTTGTGGCGGAAGCGGACGATCTCGGCATTGCCCTGCTTGCAGCCGTCATAGATCGACGCATGGCTGTCCGCGTCGAGGATGACGTACTCGCCCTTGCCGGCGAGCGTCGAGATGATCCCGAGATTGGCCATGTAGCCGGTCGAGAACACGATCGCGCCGCTCATGTCGTAAAAGTCGCGCAGTGCCTGCTCGACGTCGATATGATCGTGGAACGTGCCGTTGAGCATCCGGCTGCCATTGGTGCCCGACCCGAATTTCTCGAGCGCGTCCTTGCCCGCCTGGATGACGTCGGGGTCGAACGTCATCCCCATATAGTTGTAGGTGCCGAGCAGGATCGTGTCCTTACCGCGGATCACCGCCTGGGTCGGCGACTTGACCTCGTCCATCACGATCGTGAACGGATTGCGCACGCCGGACTTCACCAGCGCCTCGCGTTCGGCGATCAGCCCGTCGAACTTGCTCATCAGATCGCGTTCGGGCGCGACCTCGGGGGGATCGACGGGGAGGGCGTGGGCGGTAGTGGCGGCTTCGGTCATGTTCGGTTCCAGATCAGGACGGTATCGCCCCTTGCCGTTCGCCCTGAGCGAAGTCGAAGGGCCTGTGTCTCATGTGCTTCGACTACGCTCAGCACGAACGGGGGTTATGGGCGAGGGGCAGGGGCGGGCATTGACTCAGGCGGCCTTCAGCTTCGCGACCGCATCGACCAGCTGGCCGACGGTCTCGATCTCGGCCTGCATGTTCATCGTGATGATGATGTCGAATTCATCCTCGATCGCGGCGACGAAATCCATGACGGTCAGGCTGTCCCATTCGAGATCGCCCTGGAAGGTCGTCGCATCGCTCAGCGCGACGCCCTTCTTGTTGAACGGCTCGATCTGCGCGGTGACGGTGTCGTAGATCTGCTGACGGTCGCTCATGCTCTTCCTTCCGGGTGTCGACGCAATCCTGACAGCGAATTGCGGCGGCTTTTCGGCGCTATAGCAGCCCCGCCGCGCGATACCACGCCGCGGTTTGCGCCAGCGCCTGCGGGGTCGGGACCGAGGGCGTCCAGAGCGTGGCCGGCGGCGGCGTGTGCGAGACCCAGTCGGGATGGCAGAAATAGCGGACCCGGTCGCGCGTCAGCTTGGCCTTGCCGCGCCGGACGAGACGGTCGGCGGCCGACGCCAGCGACAGGACGACACGCGGCATCGACAGCGGCCTCACCGATTTGCCGACCGCGACGCCGATCGCGCGCGCGAAGTCGCGATTGTCCCAGCCCTTGGGCGTACCGTCGTCGGGTTCCATGATCGCCGGTGCGACCGGGATCTCGGCCAGCGCGAGCAGCAGTGCGGTCAGGTCCTCGACATAGAGCAGCGAGACGCGCGTGCCGGCAGGGGGCATCGGCACATATCCCGATCGCGCCGCCTTGAACACGTCGAGCAGGTCGTGATCGCGCGGGCCGAAGATCGCGGGCGGGCGGACGATCGTCCAGTCGAGCCCCGACGCGGCAACGCACGTCTCCGCCTCGGCCTTCGACCAGCCATAGTTGGAAAGCGCCGGCGCGCGCGCGGCGAGCGACGAGACCTGGACGAAGCGGCGGATCCCCGCCGACCGCGTCGCGTCGACGATCGCCTGGGTGCCCGCGATATTGCCCTCGGCAAAGCCCGCGCGATCGGCGGCATTGACCACGCCGGCGACGTGGATGACCACGTCCGCGCCCTCGACCAGCGTCGCCAGGCTCTTCGGCCGATCGAGCGCGCCTTCGATCCAGGTCACGCCGATGCGCTTGGCCTGTGGCTTGCGGGCAAGCGCGCGGATCGTGTGACCCGTCTCCAGCGCATGGTCGATCAGGTGGCTGCCGACGAACCCGGTGCCGCCGGTGATGGCCAGGATCATGACGGCTCGCTCCAGATCGACGTATGCGCGGCAGTCATACGAGCGCCAGATGATTGCGATGGACGAGCGCCGAGCGCGGCGCATAGCCGAGGATCGCAGCGTGATCGTCGCTGTGGCGGCCGAGCAGACGCGCGGTGTCCGCCGCGTCATATTCGGCGAGCCCGCGCGCAACGATTCCGGCCGGCCCCTCGATCGTCACCAGATCGCCACGCACGAAGCCCCCGTCGAGCCCCGTCGCGCCCGCGGCCAGCAGGCTGCGCCCCTGGCCGAGCGCGGCGGCGGCCCCCGCGTCGACACGGATCGTGCCCTTCGCGGTCAGCCCCCCCGCCAGCCAGGCTTTCCGCGCGGACGCGGTGCGTTCGGCGCTGAAGATCGTGTGGCGGGCAGGGGTGGAGAGCGGATGGTCGATCCGGCCCGAGGCGATCACGAGTGGAATGCCTGCCGCCGTGGCGATTCGCGCGGCGGCGATCTTCGATGCCATGCCGCCCGATCCCATGCCGGACCCCGACCCGTCGTCCGCCATCGCGGCGACCGTGTCGATCCGCGGGACATCGGCGATATGGGTGGCCGAAGGGTCGACATGCGGATTGGCGGTATAGAGCCCGTCGACGTCGGAGAGCAGGATCACCCCCTGCGCGCCCGCGGCCTGCGCGACCCGCGCCGCGAGCCGGTCATTGTCGCCGAAGCGGATTTCGGCGGTCGCGACGCTGTCATTCTCGTTGATCACCGGCACGACGCCGAGCGACAGGAGCCGGTTGAGCGTCGCGGCGGCGTTGAGATAGCGGCGGCGGTCCTCGAGATCGTCGAGCGTCACCAGCATCTGCGCCGCGTTCAGCCCCTGCGCGGCGAGCAGTTCGGCCCAGACCTGGCTCAGCGCGATCTGCCCGGTGGCGGCGGCGGCCTGCGCATCCTCGAGACTCGCGCGGCCGCCCTTGGCGAGGCCAAGTCGCCGCGCGCCGAGCGCGATCGCCCCGGACGACACGATCGCGACCTGCTGCCCGGCACTGGTGCGCGCGGCGATGTCGGCGACGAGCCCGGCGAGCCAGTCGCGCCGGACGCTGCCGTCGGGATCGACGAGCAGTGCCGAACCGATCTTTACGATCAGGCGGGGACAGGAGGACGGCAGAAACATCATTGGTCGACCCCGTAGGTCCTCCCCGTAGGTCGTCATAGCCTGCAACACCCTATCGTCATTCCCGCGAAGGCGGGAACCCATATTGGCTGGCCTCACCACCGAATCGCATACCCCTGAGGCTATGGATCCCCGCCTGCGCGGGGATGACGATGGCGTACATGATCGGGCTACGGCGCGGTTTTGAACGCTACAGCGGCGACCATGCGACCGGCTCTTCGCCCTCCGCCAGCTCCTTCGGCGCACCCGGTGCCGGGCCGATCTCGCCGATCAGCTTGTCGAGGACTGCCTCTACGCCGGCGCCACTCGCGCCGGACATCGCCATCACCTCGGCGCCGCTGGCCTCGGCCAGTTCGGCCGACAGCGCTGCGATCAGCTCGGCGTCGAGCATGTCGGTCTTGTTCAGCGCGACGATCACCTTCTTGTCGGTGAGGCCCTCGCCGTAATTGGCCAGCTCGTCGCGGACGATCCGGTAGGATTCGCCGACATCCGCGTCGTTCGCATCGACCAGATGCAGCAGCACGCGGCACCGTTCGATATGCCCGAGGAACCGGTCGCCGATGCCTGCGCCCTCGGCCGCACCCTGGATCAGCCCGGGAATGTCCGCGACCACGAATTCGCGCTGCTTGTGGCGAACCACGCCCAGCTGCGGCCGGGTGGTGGTAAAGGCATATTCGCCGACCTTGGCCTGCGCGTTCGTGACCTGGTTGATGAAGGTCGACTTGCCCGCATTCGGCAGGCCGACGAGACCCGCATCGGCGAGCAGCTTCAGTCGCAGCCAGACCCAGGCCTCGCCGAACGGCCAGCCGGTGCCGTGCTGGCGCGGGGCGCGGTTGGTCGATGTCTTGTAGCTGGCGTTACCACGCCCGCCATCGCCGCCGCGGAACAGCACTTCGCGCTGGCCGACCTGCGTGAAGTCGATCAGCACCTCTTCCTTGTCCTCCGACAGCACCTGCGTGCCGAGCGGGACGCGGATCACGAGGTCCTCGCCGCCCGCGCCGGTGCGGTTCGAGCCCGACCCGCCCGAGCCGCGCGGGGCACGGAAATGCTGTGTGTAGCGAAAGTCGATCAGCGTGTTCAGGCCGGCGATGCATTCGAACACGATGTCGCCGCCCTTGCCGCCATTGCCGCCATCGGGGCCGCCATATTCGATGAATTTCTCGCGGCGGAAGCTGACGGCACCGGGGCCGCCCTCACCCGAACGTACGTAGATCTTGGCTTGGTCTAGAAAATGCATCGCCGCCCCATAGCGAAATTGGCGAAAATCGCCAGCCTCTGCGACTCGGGCCCTGGTCGGCGTTGCTCAGGCCGACGGGCAGGCGGCGGCGTCCTTGCTCGCGAGCAGCGCGTCGAGCGCGAGTTCGCGCGCCCTGGTCGCGGGCAGGCCGAGCGCGCGGGCCATCGGCGCGCCCATCAACGCGTCGCCCAGCGCCATCAGGACCAGCGTCAGCGTCTGGTCCTGGATCGGCTGGTCGCCGGGCATGTCGCCCTCGGCAAGTTCGTCGACCAGATCGTGGATCGCGGTGAGAATCGGGTCGAGCGCGTCGGTGTTGCCCGACAGGATCATCCAGCTCGCCAGCGCGCCCGCGCCACCCTTGCCGAATGCGTCGAACGTCATCTCGACTACTTCGCGCGGATCCAGCTCGCCCGCGCGCACGCGCAGCACTGCGGCGCCGATCGTGCCGACGATGTCCGCCGCCATCCGCGTGATCAGCGCCGTCTGCAGCGCCTCGGCCGAACCGAAATGGTGGAGCAGATTGGCGTGCGTCCGCCCGATCCGGCCCGCAACCGCCTTCAACGTGACCGCGCCGGGACCGCTTTCGACCAGGAGCGCGCGCGCGGCCTCGACTGCGGCATCACGCGATTCGGTCGGGGAGAGGCGTTTGCGGGGTGTTGACGTCACGAAATGAAAAACCTACTTACAACTGTGTCAGTAATGACGATCTGTCTCTGTTTGGAGGTTTCCGTGGCGAAAGCAACCACACCCGTCGATCTGACGATCACCCCGCGCGATCGCCGTTTTGGCCGGGGCTCGCCGATTCGCCGGTGGTGGCTGAACGACGATCCGATCGCGACGGCCTTTTACAACGCCTTGTCGGTCACCTTCCCCAAGGGCGAGGGCTATTTCGTCGACAGCGTTCGCCGGTTTCGCGACGGTACGCCGCCCAAGCTGACCGCCGAGATCAACGCGTTCATCAAGCAGGAGGTGATCCACACCCGCGAGCATGTCGCGTTCAACCGGCACGTCACCGACCAGGGGTATGACGTCGCGCCGCTGATCGCCGATGTCGACGCCGCGCTCGCACTGACCAAGGGGCGCCCGCCGATCGCGAGTCTCGCCGCGACGACCGCGCTCGAGCATTTCACCGCGATGCTCGCGCATGAACTGATCGCGAACCCCCGGCACCTCGCCGGCGGCGACCAGCAGGCGGCGGCGCTGTGGCAATGGCACGCCGCCGAGGAGATCGAGCACAAGGGCGTCGCCTATGACACCTGGCTGCATGCAACGCGCGACTGGCCGCGGTTCACGCGCTGGCGGGTCAAGTCGCTGGTGATGCTGATCACCACGTGGCGCTTCTTCACGGGGCGGGCGCGGGGCATGACCGAATTGCTGCGGCAGGACGGGCTCACGGGCCCGCGGATCTGGGCGCGGATGGCATGGTATGCGTTCGGCAATCCGGGGATGGCGCGCAAGATCGCGGGTGTCTGGGCTGCCTATTTCCTGCCCGGTTTCCATCCCTGGAAACACGACGACCGCGCGCTGATCGCGCTGGCCGAGAGTGATTATGAGGCGGCGGTGCTGCCGGTCGAGAGGCGGGCGGCGGTGGCCTGAGCTACGGTTGCGGCCACTCTTCTGCCGCGTTCTCCCGCGAAGGCGGGAGCCCAGAGTCCCAAACGGCACCGCCCGCGACTCCTTGACCCCCGCCTTTGCGGGGAAACGGGGAGTAGGGCGAATCGTCGCCCAACATTTCACCCCGGCGGAGGCCGGGGCCCAGTTGGAAAGGTCGTAGTAACGACGCGATGACCGCAGTCAGCGACGTCCCCCAACTGGGCCCCGACCTTCGCCGGGGTGGTGCAATTTCAAGGTCGGGATGCGCGAATCACGCCGCCATCGGCATCGGCGCACATCGGTCCTCATCGAGCACCAGCTCGAACAGCACGGCCTGAGCCTCGCCGCCACGCCCGCGCGACGTTCGCGGCTCGACCCGCCCGGTTGGCCGGAAGCCAAGCTTGGCCAGCACGCGGCCGGAGGCGGGATTGTCGACGAAATGGAACGCCTCGAGCCGCCGGAGCCCGAGCGCATGGCGGGCGATCGCGATCACCGCCTCGCCAGCCTCGGTCGCATAGCCGCGTCCCCAGGCATCGGGCGTCACCCAATAGCCGAGTTCGTGGCCGTACCCGTCCGGCGATGCATGGATATCGATGCCGCCAACCAGCCGCGGCGCGCCGGGGTCGAGCGCATCGATCAGGAAGCGCGGCTGATGCTCGCCGCGCGGTTGCGCCAGAAAGGCCGCCGCGTCGCCAAGTGAATAGGGCCAGGGTGCCCGCGTCAGCTTGGCGATCACGGCTTCGTGCCCGATCGCCTGCGTCAGCGCAGGCGCATCCTCGGGCCAGCCAGGCCGCAAGGTCAGTCTCTTCGTGCGCGCGAACATTGCTCTTTTCCTCTCGCGTCGTCGGCTGCGCGCATGCCACGTCAGGATGACGGGACGGCGACAGCCAAGGGGAGGGAGCAATAAAAAAGGGAGCCGGGGTGACCCGTCTCCCTTGTTCAGGTTCGCTTTCGCGACCCGGGTCACCCTGGTGGGCAACCCGGATGGTTACCCGATATTATTCGGCTGCAACTGCCATGTCGGCGGCATCATTCGCTGCCAGCTCGACCGAGCAGAACTTGCGACCAAGTTTGCCCTGGCTGAACACGACGCGGCCATCGACCAGCGCGAACAGCGTGTGGTCCGTGCCGATGCCGACATTGGTGCCCGGATAGAACTTCGTCCCGCGCTGGCGCACGAGGATGTTGCCGGCAACGCATGCCTGGCCACCGAACTTCTTCACGCCGAGACGACGACCGGCTGAATCGCGACCGTTGCGCGAAGAGCCGCCTGCTTTCTTATGTGCCATCTGAAGCTACTCCTTATGCCTGAGCGGCCGGGGCGTCAGCCTCGGTCTGCTTGGCGGTCTGGCCGCCGACGGACACGATCTTCAGGATCGTGTGCTGCTGGCGATGGCCGTTCTTGCGACGATAGTTGTGACGACGACGCTTCTTGAAGACGATGACCTTGTCCGCCTTCGCCTGAGCGATGATCTCTGCAGCGACGGTGAAACCCTCGACCGAGCGCAGTTCCGAGCCTTCGCCCGCCAACAGCACATCACCCAGCGTCACCGACGCACCTGCATCGCCCTCGATCTTTTCGACGACGATCTTATCTCCGGCGGCGACGCGATACTGCTTGCCGCCCGTGCGCACGACTGCGAACATGGCCCTTGTCACTTTCCAAATACATGTGCCCCACGAACGCAGGGTCCGCCGGGAGAAGCCGGGGAGCTAAGCGAGGGGCGTGACGATGTCAACCAAGAAGGGCCATTGCGGGGGGCTAAAACATCGCAGGCCCTGGCCGGAGCCGCGTCAGGGCGCCGCGCCCGGCAGGCGATCAGTGCCGGTGGACGGCGCGCAGCGTGTAGCGACCATCGGCAAAGTCGGTGAACAATCCGGCGATGCCCGGATGATCGACCGGCTCGTCGCCCGTGTCGGACACCAGATTCTGCTGACTGACATAGGCGACGTAGCTCGACTCGCGATTCTCGGCGAGCAGATGGTAGAAGGGCTGGTCCTTCTTCGGCCGCATCTGTTCGGGAATCGCCTCATACCATTCATCGGTATTGGCAAAGACAGGATCCACGTCGAACACGACCCCGCGGAAATCGAACAGGCGGTGCCGGACGATATCGCCGATCGAGAAATTCGCATGGACGATCGGCGGGGCGACGACCTCGACCGCCGCCGCCGGTGCCGGCTCGGACGAGAGGGCATCGGACGCGGCGATGTCAGGGGTGGCGGGGTCGATGGGGATGTCGTGGCGGGGCATGGCGACAATTTAAGCGCTGTTTCGCGACGCACAAGCCGGGCCGCTCGTGATTGCAAAAACCCTCTTGCACTGCGGCAAGGTCTGATTTAGAGGCCCGCCCTCGACCGATCGGAGGCGCTGCTCGCAGCACTTCGGATGACCTTGCGGAGAGGTGGCAGAGTGGTCGAACGTACCGCACTCGAAATGCGGCGTACCCGCGAGGGTACCGTGGGTTCGAATCCCACCCTCTCCGCCATTTACCTTGCGCCATGTGGGTCACAGAGACCCCTGGCCCCCGCGCCGGGGCCGCGCACTTCTCTATAGCTATCGTCCGATGATCCGCTGCTGTGGACAGCGCATTCATGTGCTCAGAGTAGCAGGCGCGGGACGAGAGTCGGGGAGGGGTGCGTTGTCTCCCATGCCCGTCCCGGCCAAGGCCCCCTCCAGATCGAGACCGCGATGCGTACGTTCCTTCTGAACATCCTGCTGGCGGTCGGGCTGGTGGCCCTGGCCATCCTTTCGCGGTTCATGCTGCTCGACACCTATTCCCGCTGGCAGATCGCGGCGTTCTGGCTGCTGGCGGCACTGCTCGAATGGGGCGTCAAACCGCGGATCGGTCTGAAAGCACGCTGGCTGACCGCGCTCGCCACCGCGATCGCGACGACGCTGGCGATCCTCGCCGTGCGCTGGCACGTCGAAGGCCTGTGCCCGCACACCTGGCCGCAATGCGCGTCCTATCCGTTCTGGCGTGTCGTCCTGCACCTGATCCAGCGCGCGTAGACCGGACGTGCGGCCCGGTATCGCCAAAGCAACGCCGGAAGCGTGGCCCGACGGCAACAAGTCCCGATAAAGTACAGGGATCGCCGATAGACCCGCAATTTTTCGTGGAGAAATTCTTCTGTATCCGCCTAGGCGTTAAATTGCTTGAACTCGCCTATGTGCTGGCTCGGCGTGAACCGCATCGACGGCGCTCGTAAGCAATGCTGCATTGCCCAGTGGCGTCGCCAGTCCGGTTACATCATTCGTTGAATATACCGGGCGGCACGTCATGAAGATTGCTTTCTTTCTTTCGAACTATCCCGTTCTTTCGGAAACGTTCGTCGTTCGTCAGATTAGGGGTATGATCGACCTCGGGCATCAGGTTACGATCATTACCGGCCAGCATGATCTTTCTGTCGATGATCCACTATCCGGTGCCGCGCGCATCCTCTCCGTACGCGCGAATACAGGGGACTCATCGCCGATTGCGCAATTGCTGAAAAAGTCGGCTCGACTTCTGCTTGGCGCGCAATCCGGCAAGAGTCGGCGGCGAATTCGCGCAGGACTTACTGGCTTGCGCGATGGAATCGTCGCGCCGATCGTCGATATTCTCAGTGTCGGCGAACAGGGACTTGGTCATTTCGATGCCATCATCGCGCATTTCGGTCCCGCGGGCGTGCGGGCGATGTATCTGCGCGACGCCGGTCTGATCTCGGGCCCGATCGCCACAGTCTTTCATGGTCTTGACGTGACCGAGCATAGTCTCGTCAAAAAATTCCTGCCGCATTACCGCCGCCTCTTCACTCAGACCGAATCACTGCTTCCGATCAGTGAATTGTGGAAGAAGAAGCTGATCGGCTGGGGGGCTGACCCGGCGATGATCACGGTTCACCGGATGGGGGTCGACGTCAGCGACTTTCCGATGCCGCAGCCACGTCGCGGCGCTGCCGGGCCATTGCGGCTGCTGACGACGGCGCGCTTCGTCCAGAAAAAGGGGCTGATCTACGCGATCAATGCCATGTGCGCGGCGCCGGGCGACTCGCATCTGTCGATCATCGGCTACGGGCCACTGGAGAAGGAACTGCGCGAGGCCGCTGCGGCCTGTCCTGCGCGCGTGACGTTCCTCGGCAAGATCCCGCACCGCGAGGTGCTTGCGGAACTCAAGCGGTCCGACGTGTTCCTGCTGCCGTCCGTCGTCGCCGACAATGGCGACATGGAAGGGATTCCCGTGTCGCTGATGGAGGCCATGGCGCTCGGCGTCATCACCGTCTCCACCTGGCATAGCGGCATCCCGGAACTCATCGACGACGGCGTCGAGGGCTTTCTGGTCGAAGAGCGCAATGCCGGACAGATCGCCGACATCATAACGACAATCGAATCGGGGGAGGTGGATCTGGCGAGCATGCGGGTGGCGGCACGCGCCAAGATTGAGCGCGAATTCGACAATAGGGAGCTCGATACCAGACTCGAGCAGATTGCGTTCACGCTAGCGGGCATCGTTCCGGCGACGGAGCCGGTACGCGTGGCGGAAGCGGTGTCCTGATGCTCATCTGCTGGCATCGCCTCGGCGAATGGCGCGTTGTTTCAGTGGATGAGGCCGGTGGCGAGACTTGGGTGCGGCAATGCAAGAAGTGCGCATACTCCCAATCGCGCTTTTCCTTCGGGAGACGGCCGCACCAGCGTTGATGCTGCCGTCCCGAAATTGGGTATCGTAAGTCCGACCTTATCCCGCCCGGCCTCAACCGCGCGGGGTCAGCGGCCGAGCAGGCGGTCGAGATAGGCGTCCTTGTGCTTGGGGCCGAAACTGCCCTTTTTCGGCTCGATCTTGAACAGATACCGCTCGTTCCAGGCCGCGCCACCGCCCCACCAGGTCACGCCGACGACCGTATCGGCATTGCTCTTGAGATAGGCGATCGCCGCTGCGCCTGCCGCCTCGCAGCTCGGCGGTATCGCCCCAGCGCGTCCGAACGCCGATTCGGTGATGATCCCCTTCAACCCGCGCGCCCGCAGCTCGGACGCGAAATTGTCATAGCCCGGCGTCCCCGTGCAGCTCGGCTGGGTTCCGCTCGACCCCTTGTCGAAATAGCGGTGCCCGTTGATGATGGTCAGGCCGAGCGGATCCTTCAGCCCGCCCGCGCGGTCGAGTGCGACCAGCGCGCTTTCGGACGGCTTGGCGGCGTCCTCGCGCTTGCGCAGCCGGAAGGTGGCGGAGGACCCGGGATATTCCGGCGCGATGACATTGCGGATTCCCGCGGCGCGCAGGCCCGCGATGATCTGGTTGGTATCGCGCGCCCATTGATCCCAGTCGTTGGTCAGCACCGGGTCGTCGAAATGCTTGGGCTCGTTCATCGGGTCGATGATGATCCGGTCGGACCGCGGCATGCTCGCCATCAGCGATGTCCAGAACGCGACCTGTTCGGATACCGATGGCCAGCTATAGTCGTGACGATCGAGCACGACATAGGCGCCGCGGTCGAGCGCGGCGCGCGTCGCTGCCACCAACTTCCTGCGGATCGCAGGGTCCGCCATCTGCGGTCCCTTGAACGGCAGGCGGACCATCGTGAATCCCTTGTCGAGATAGGCGCGGACCGACGCGGGCGTCGGGCAGAGCGTACCGTCGGCGACAAAGCTGCACCCGGCAATGTTCACGCCGAAGACGGGGCCCCTGATACGAACGTTGGCGCTCGCGCTGGACCTGACGGGCGCGTTTGCTTTTTGAGGTGCGGGGGGTGGGGGCATGCGCTGCGGGGAGGGCGCGGCCGAGGCCGGACAGCCCAGTCCGGCGGCGGCGATGGCAAGGCCGACAAGGCCGGCGGCGATCGATGGTCGGGTCATGACATGTACCTGGCGAATAAGGGTGAAAGCGAATCGGTCGCGCTTCGGATCCGCCTCCCTATCATCGAATGTCGGGATGCCTGACGTCGATCAGGGACCGCGGTCTAGGGCCCGTCGTCGCGGGGACTTGTCTCAAGACCGCGCTCATGCCTGGGAAAGCGCGGTCCGCGCATCAAGTCACTGCGCTCGATCGCCGCAGTGCGTCGCGCCATGTGGCAACGATAGGATATGAGATTGGAGGCCCGACCGGGAATCGAACCCGGGTGCGAGGATTTGCAGTCCTCTACGTCACCACTCCGCCA
Organism: Sphingomonas sp. PvP018; assembly: GCF_017876865.1. Classification (NCBI taxonomy): domain Bacteria; kingdom Pseudomonadati; phylum Pseudomonadota; class Alphaproteobacteria; order Sphingomonadales; family Sphingomonadaceae; genus Sphingomonas; species Sphingomonas sp. PvP018. The sequence goes on from NZ_JAGIOU010000001.1 coordinate 3,775,894, forward strand.
TCGGGCCTCGATGCGGAGCGCGCAAATGCGGGCTTTTGTGCGGCGGGTCAACCGGGCGATCGCGTTTGAGGGCTAAAATAGTCGTGGGGTGTGCCACGGCGGTGCGGTGCCGGGTTGGGGGACGGCTTGCACGCCGGCGATGGATTGGGCACGATACGGTCCAATCCCTGGCTTCATATGGAGTTTCTTTTGGACGTGATGCAGGTGTCCGGGGGAACGAACCGCGCAGGGCTGGCGCCCGATATCTTCGCGATGCCCGCGGGCATGGCGATCCGATATGACCAGCCCTGCGACGCGCTCACCGACCTCATCACCGGCTACCATGTCTATCGCGCGACCGGTCCGGCCAGCATCGGCCAGGTCAACCGCTTCCTGCCGGGGACGGCCAATGTCCGGTTCGCGTTCGAGGCGGGACCGATCAGCGTGGCGATCGGCCGGCGGACGTTCGGGCCCCTGCCGGCGGCGACGCTGTACGGCCCGACGGGGACCGCGCTGAAGGCGACGACCAATGGCGGCGTCATGATCGGGTTCGGGGTCAGCGCGCTGGCCTGGAGCCGGCTGTTCACTCGGTCGGCGGCAGATTATCGCGACCGGATCGTGCCGCTTGCCGAGGCGCTCGGGCCGGTCGCGACCCAGCGGCTGACGACTGCACTACGGGCGGCCGAGCGCGACGACCAGGTCGCGCCGATCCTCGATGCCATCCTGTGCGACCTGCTCGGGCCGCCGCACCGCGAATCCGCGACGATCCGGCAGCTCACCCGGCTGATCGGGCAGGACGGCGGCGATGACGTCGCTGCGGTCGCGGCCAAGCTGGCGATCAGCCCCGACACGCTGCGGCGGCTGGCGGTGCGGCATTTCGGCTTCACCCCCAAGATGCTGTTGCGGCGCGCACGGTTCCTGCGCTCGTTCCTGCGCGTGTTCCGGAAGCCCGGCGGCACCGACTATTCGGCGATCGACCCGAGCTATTTCGACGTGTCGCATTTCCTGCGCGACGCCGGCACGTTTCTCGGGATGACGCCGCGGCGGTTCATGGCGATGAGCACGCCGTTTCTCGACGCGAGCGTCCGCGCGCGCGCCGCCGTGCTCGGCGCGCCGACGCAGGCGTTGCAGGTTCCCGCCGAGACCAGTGAGCGGATCATCAGCGCGGTGCCGGCCCGCCGGGCGCCGAAGATCGATACCGCCCCCGATCCCACGCCCACCCCCGTCATCGACCCGGCGGAAATTCCGATGCCCGATCAGGGCGCGCCCGTGCTAGGCGCCTGAGCGAGGTGTTGCCGCATTCTGCGTGCGCCCTCGGCGTCCCGCCCGCGGCATTTCGGTGTCACACGGGCGGGCGGGGCGCCCTAGTCCCGGCATCCGGCCCCTGTGCCATTCCGACCTCTGTGCCGTTCCGAGCCGCGCCGTCTGGCGCGATTCGCGACAGGTCGCTTGGCGCGACGCTGGCGGCACGGTAGAGATTGACGCAAGCGAACAAGTGTATTGCGCAACTAAAACAGCTGTGCGACAGGATGGACCATGACGACGATCAGCCTCGATACGAACTCCACTACCCGCACGCGTGCGGCTGTCGGCACGTCCGACGGCGGTCCCGATTTCGCGGTCATGCGTCACGCCATGGTGGCCAGCCAGCTGCGCACCAACGCGGTCAGTGACCAGCGCGTCGTCGCGGCGATGGCGCGGGTGCCGCGCGAGGCGTTCGTGCCTGACGATGTCCGGTCGATCGCCTATCGCGACGCACCGATCCCGCTCGGCGGCGGTCGTTACGCCAACCTGCCGATGGCGACCGGCCGGTTGCTGACCGAGGCCTATCTGACCGCCACCGACCGTGTCCTGCTGATCGGTGCCGCGACGGGCTACACCGCTGCGGTTCTCGCCGAGATCGTCGGTACGGTGGTCGCGGTCGACAGCGATGCGGCCTTGCTCGGCACCGCACGCGATGCGCTGGACGCCACGCCGACGGTCGAACTGGTCGAGGGGCCGATGGCACAGGGCCATGCCGCGGGCGCGCCCTATGACGTGCTCGTCATCGACGGCGCGGTCGAGGCGATCCCCGACACGCTGGTGGCGCAGATCCGGTCGGGCGGCCGCATCGTCGCCGGGATCGCGGATCGCGGCGTGACCCGGCTCGCATCGGGACGAAAGACCGATGGCGGCTTTGCACTGGCGGCGTTCGTCGATGTCGAGTGCGTGACGCTGCCGGGTTTCGAAACACCCAAACCCTTCAAGTTCTGAGGCACATCATGCCGCGCGCCGCTCAAGTTCGCCGTCTGCTCTCGGGTGTTGCGCTGCTATACAGCGCTGCACCGGTCCATGCGGAGACGCTCCGCGAGGCGCTGGTCAAGGCCTATACGACCAACCCGACGATCACCGCGCAGCGTGCGACGCTGCGCGCGACCGACGAGAATGTCCCGATCGCGCGTGCCTCAGGGTTGCCCTCGGCGAATGCCACCGGCGATTACACCGAGTTCGTCGTGACCGCCGCGAACAGCTTCATCGCCTTGCCACGTCAGGTCGTGGCACGCGCGAACGTCTCCGTGCCGCTCTATCAGGGCGGGCAGGTGCGCAACTCGGTCGCCGCGGCGAAGACTCGGGTCGAGGCGGGCCGCGCGACGCTGCGCGGTACCGAGGCCGATCTCTTCACCAACGTCGTCGGCGCCTATATGGACGTGATCCGCGACGAGGCGATCGTCGGCCTGAACACGCAGAATGTTCGCGTACTCGACATCAATCTCCAGGCCAGCCGCGACCGGTTCCAGGTCGGCGACCTGACCCGCACCGACGTCGCCCAGTCCGAGGCACGGCTCGCGCTCGCGCGGGCGCAGCTCCAGTCGGCCGAGGCGCAGCTGATCACCAGCCGGGAAAACTATATCCGCTTTGTCGGGACGCCCGCCGGCACGCTCGAAACGCCGCCGACCCTCCCGCATCTGCCCGACAGCCCCGCCCTGGCGGTGACGGTGGCGATCGACAATAATCCCGTGCTGATCGCGGCGGCGAAGGAACGCGACGCGACGCGGTACGATGTCGGTGTCGCGCGGGCGAGCCGCCTGCCGCAGATCAGTGCTACCGGCGGCGCCAGCTACACCAACTATCTCGGATCGGCGTCGACGACCGACGGCAGCATCAACACCTTTCCCAATGCGAACAAGGCGGTGCAGGCGGGCCTGTCGCTGACGATGCCGCTGTTCCAGGGCGGTCGTCCCGCCGCGCAGGTCCGCCAGGCCGAGGCGTTTCAAAGCCGCGCGATCGAGAATGTGACCGCCGCCGAGCGCAATGTGATCGCGCAGGCGCGTTCGGCCTATGCCGTCTGGCGTTCGTCGGAACAGGTGATCCAGTCGTCCGAGACCGCGGTCAACGCGAACAAGCTCAGCCTCGAGGGTGTCCGGGCGGAGAACAGCGTCGGCACACGCACGATCCTCGACATCCTCAACGCCGAGCAGGAACTGCTCAACAGTCAGGTCACGCTCGTGACGGCGCGGCGCGACGCCTATGTCGCGGGTTTCGCGCTGCTCGCGGCGATGGGGCAGGCGGAGGCGCGCGACCTCGGCCTCGACGGCGGCGTGCTGTACGATCCGGTCGCCAATTACGACCGCGTCCACAAGAAGATCTGGGACTGGGGCGGCGATGGCGAGCCGGTGCCGGTCGCGACGCGTACCGTCCAGTCGCCCACGCAGGACGCCGCCGTGCGCCGTGAACTTGACCCGTTGCTCGACAGCCCGGTTGACAGGAACCCGGCATTGACGACAGGTAAGGATGCGCCGAGCCGCCAATAGGGGCGCGTGGGGCGACGGGGTTTGGAATGGTCCGTATGGGGGATATCAGCGCGGAGCCGTCGATGGAGGAAATCCTCTCGTCGATCAAACGCATCATTGCCGAAGAAGGCGACGGCATGCCGAGCCGCCAGCGGCGCCACCAGCGGGCGATGCCCGCATCGGCGGCCACAGATTACGCGGCCGATTACGACGACGACGCGATCGACGACGATGAAATCCTCGAACTGAGCGACCCGATGCCGATGGTTGACCGCACCCCCCGCCCGCCGAAATCGCCGGTGCTGACCTCGGTCGACGCCGCGCCGGAACCACGCCAGGCGCCGCCGCGCAGCCAGCCCCAGCCTCATGTCGCACCGCATGTCGCGCCCACAGCCTCGCATGCGCCCCAGCAGCATGCTCCGCAGCCTGCAGAAGAGCCGGCCCAGCCGATCATGTCGCGCGAAACCGCGGCAGCGACGCGTGCGCCTCTCGAGGCGCTGACGCGGATGATGGTCAAGCCTGAGGGAAGCAGCGACGGCACGCTCGAGGGTCTGGTCCGCGAGATGCTGCGCCCGATGCTGCGCGAATGGATCGACGCGAACCTGCCCGACATGGTCGAGGACATGGTCGCGCGCGAGATCGCCAAGATCATGAACCAGCAGCCCTGACCGGGCAGGCCGCAGCGTTTCGCGCTGGGGACTGTATCGGGACCTGGCCGGCCGGCGACGATCGGACACTGCTCGCCGGGTTCTGGTCCAAACGACTGTAATGTCACGACGAGCGGAACCGTGACGGTTCCGCTATGGTTGTTGGCAAATGTCCGATCACAGTGTGTCCGCGCCTGAAATCCCCGCCCGTCTCGCCGCTCAAGGCGTCTGGGGCGATATCGCGCCGGCCGATGCCAGCAGCGACATCTTCTTCGCGGCGGTGCGGACCACGCGGATGCCGATGGTGGTGACCGACCCGCATCGGCCCGACAACCCGATCATCTTCTGCAACGACGCCTTCTCGTTCATGACCGGTTACTCGCAGGACGAGATCCTCGGCTACAACTGCCGCTTCCTGCAGGGCCCCGAGACCGACCGCACGGTCGTCGGCGAATTACGCGCCGCGATCGCCAAGCGTGAAGAAGTCTCGGTCGAGATGCTCAACTACCGCAAGAACGGCTCGACCTTCTGGAATGCGCTCTACGTCTCGCCCGTGTTCGGCGACGACGGCGAGCTCCGCTATTTCTTCGCGAGCCAGCTGGACATCTCGCGCCGCCGCGAGGCGGAGGAGGCGCTGCACGAGGCGCAGCGGATGGAGGCGGTCGGCAAGCTGACCGGGGGCATCGCGCACGACTTCAACAATCTGCTGCAGGTCATCCAGGGCTATGCCGACATCCTCGACGCGCGGATCGACGCGAGCGATCGATCGGCGCGGCGGGCGGTCGATGCGATCTCGACCTCGGCCTCGCGCGCGGCGACACTCACGCAACAGCTGCTCGCCTTTGCGCGCAAGCAGGAATTGCGCGACCGGTTGATGAATCTCAACCAGCTGCTGGGCGATTTTCGGCCAATTCTCGACCGCAGCATCGGCAGTGGAATCACGCTGAAGCGCGACCTGGCGACCGATCTGTGGAATTGCCGCGTCGATCCGGTGCAGGCCGAGATGGCGCTGCTCAACATCATCGCCAATGCCCGCGACGCGCTCGACGGCACGGGCGAGATTACGATCACGACGCGCAACGCCGTCCTTCCCGAGGATGGCGGTGTCGCGAGGCTGGAGCCCGGCGAATATGTCGTCCTGAGCATTCGCGACAACGGGCCGGGGATCGATCCCGGGACCGTCGATAAGATCTTCGAACCCTTTTTCACGACGAAGGAGATGGGCAAGGGCGCCGGGCTGGGTCTCGCGATGGTCTACGGATTCGTGCGCCAGTCGGGCGGCCTTGCGACGGTGCGCAACCTCAGCGGGGGCGGTGCCGAATTCTCGCTCTACTTCCCGCGTGCGAGCGGTGCGGTCGAGCGCAAGACCGCGGGGCCGATCGCACCGCATGCGGGCGGTGCCGAGCGCGTGCTTATGGTCGAGGATCAGCGCGAAGTGGGCGAGCTGGGGCGGACGATCCTCGAGGATCTCGGCTATGACGTCGTCCTGGTCAACAGCGCGCGCGCCGCGCTGGACACGCTCCGTCAGGACTCCGAATTCCGCCTGCTGTTCACCGATATCCTGATGCCCGGCGGCATGAACGGCGTCACCCTGGCCCAGTCGGTGCGGCGCGACTATCCGCACACCGCGGTGCTGCTGACGACGGGCTTTGCCGACGAGGCGATCGACGAGGGCAGCCGGTCGTTCGAACTGATCCGCAAACCCTATCGGCGGAATGAGTTGAACGACCGCATCCGGGCGGTGCTCGACAAGCCGGGGGCGCGGACGTGAGGCTGGTCTAGCCCGGACACGCTCGCTAAGGCACGGGGTATGAGCGAGCTTCCCAAAACCTTCGACCCCGCCTCCATCGAATCGCGCTGGTATGCGCATTGGGAGGCCAGCGGCCAGTTCCGCCCCGACCGCCCGAACGCGGAACCCTGGACGATCGTCAACCCGCCGCCCAACGTCACGGGCAGCCTGCATATCGGCCATGCGCTCGACAACACGCTGCAGGACATCCTGACGCGCCACGCCCGCCTCAAGGGCAAGGACGCGCTCTGGGTGGTCGGCACCGATCACGCGGGCATCGCGACGCAGATGGTGGTCGAGCGCCAGATGGGCGCAATGTCCCCGCCGCAGAAGCGCACCGACCTCTCGCGCGAGGACTTCATCGCCAAGGTCTGGGCGTGGAAGGAAGAGAGCGGCGGCGAGATCACGCAGCAGCTCCGCCGCTTGGGCTGTTCGATGGACTGGGCGAACGAACGCTTCACGATGGACGAGGGCTTTTCGAAGGCCGTCCTGAAAGTGTTCGTCGACCTGCACAAACAGGGGCTGCTCTACCGCGACAAGCGGCTGGTGAACTGGGATCCGGGCCTCGGCACCGCGATCAGCGACCTCGAGGTCGAGACGCGCGAGATCAAGGGCAGCTTCTGGCACTTGCGCTATCCGCTCGCCGACGGATCCGGCTTCATCGAGGTCGCGACGACGCGGCCCGAGACGATGCTCGCCGACATGGCGGTCGCGGTGAACGGCGCGGACGCGCGCTACACCGCGCTGATCGGCAAGCAGGTGAAGCTGCCGATCACCGGGCGGCTGATCCCGATCATCGCCGACGACCATGCCGATCCCGAGCTCGGATCGGGCGCGGTGAAGATCACGCCGGGGCATGACTTCAACGATTTCGAGGTCGGCAAGCGGGCAGGGATGGCCGCGGGCGCGATGCTCAACATGCTCGATGCCAAGGCGCGCGTCGTGCAGGTGTCCGACGGGCTGATCCCCGCCGAGCTGCTCGGGCTGACGACCGCGGAGGCGCGGAAAGCCGTCGTCGCGCAGCTGAAGGCCGAGGGCTTCCTGATCGCGCATGTCGACAAGGACGGCGTCGAGCACGACGCCGAGCCGCGCACGATCCAGACGCCGTACGGCGATCGCTCGGGCGTGGTGATCGAGCCGTGGCTGACCGACCAATGGTATGTCGACGCCAAGACGCTCGCGCAGCCCGCGATCGAGGCGGTCCGCGTCGGCGCGATCGATATCGTGCCCAAGACCTGGGAGAAGACGTTCTTCAACTGGATGGAGAACATCCAGCCCTGGTGCGTGTCGCGCCAGCTGTGGTGGGGGCATCAGATCCCGGCCTGGTTCGGGCCGGACGGTACGCCGTACGTGGCTGAAACCGAGGCCGAAGCGCAGGCGCTCGCCGGCGCGGGCGTGACGCTGGTGCGCGATCCGGACGTGCTCGACACGTGGTTCTCCTCCGCACTCTGGCCCTTCGCAACGCTAGGCTGGGACGGCACTTCTTACCCCTCCCCTTCAGGGGAGGGGCAAGGGGTGGGGCCGTCCCATCTCATCGAGACCGACGCGCGCGGGGCGGCTCCCCACCCCAACCCCTCCCCTGAAGGGGAGGGGCTTGCCTCCGGATCGCAACTCGGCGGCCGCTATCCCAACGACGTGCTCATCTCCGGCTTCGACATCCTGTTCTTCTGGAACGCTCGGATGATGATGCAGGGGCTGCACTTCATGAAGGACGTGCCGTTCCGCACGCTCTACCTGCACGGCCTCGTCCGCGCGGCGGACGGCGCGAAGATGTCGAAGTCGAAGGGCAATGTCGTCAACCCGCTCGGGCTGATCGACCAGTATGGCGCCGATGCGCTGCGCTTCTTCATGGCGGCGATGGAAAGCCAGGGCCGCGACATCAAGATGGATGAGAAGCGCGTCGAGGGCTATCGCAACTTCGCGACCAAGCTGTGGAACGCCGCCCGCTTCGCGCAGGCCAACGGCATCGTCGCGAGCACCACGCTGGAGGCGCCGCGCGCGGAGCTCGCGGTCAACAAGTGGATCATCGCCGAGACGATCGCGACCGTGCAGCAGGTCGACCTCGCGCTCGCCGACTACCGCTTCGACGGCGCCGCCAACGCGATCTACCAGTTCGCGTGGAGCCGCTTCTGCGACTGGTATCTCGAACTCATCAAGCCGCAGATGGTCGATGACGTCCGCGGCCAGATCGACGAGGAATCCAAGGCGGTCGCGGGCTGGGTGCTCGACCAGATCCTGGTGCTGCTCCACCCGTTCATGCCGTTCATCACCGAGGAGCTGTGGCACGCGATGGGCGCGCGTGAGCACGACCTGATCGTCGCGCAGTGGCCGATGGCGGATGCGCGCTCGCTCGATCCCGAGGCGAGCAGGGAGGTCGACTGGCTGATCCGGCTCGTCGGCGAGATCCGCACCGCGCGCAACGAGCTGAACGTGCCGCCGGGCGCGCGTCTGCCGCTGCACGTTCGTGACGCGAGTGCGGCGACGCTCGCACGGCTCGAACGCCAGGCGCCCGCGCTCGCACGCCTCGCGCGCGTCACGCATGCCGAGGGCGAAGCCACCGGCGGCGCGGCGCAGGTCGTGGTCGACGAGGCGACCTTCGTCCTGCCGCTCGAGGGCGTCATCGATCTCGACGCCGAGCGCACCCGCCTGACCAAGGCGATCGCGGCGGCGGAGAAGGAGCGCGACGCGCTCGCAGGGAGGCTCGGCAATGCGAGCTTCGTCGAGCGCGCCAAGCCCGAAGCGGTCGAGAAGGCCAAGGCGGACCACGCCGACAAGGCCGCCGAAGCTGCGCGATTGCAGGCGGCACTGGGACGGCTGGGCTGACCTGACCCCGTCCGATGTGCGGCACGGGGCCGGGGTGTGCGTACGCGTGCTGCGAGCATGCGGGGTCGGGGATGGTCCTGACCCCGCCTGCAAAGGGGAGGGAACCCGACTGCGATGCCTGATGCGACGGACACGCCTGCACCAAGGGCCGGCCAGCGCGACCTGACCGCCGGGCCAATCGGCAAGACGCTGCTCGCCTTCGCACTGCCGACGCTCGGATCGTCGATCCTGCAATCGCTCAACGGCTCGATCAACGCGGTGTGGATCGGCCAGTTTCTCGGCGAGCGCGCGCTGGCGGCGACGACCAACGCGAACATCATCATGTTCCTGCTGGTCGCCGCGGTGTTCGGCTTCGGCATGGCGTCGACCATCCTGATCGGCCAGAATATGGGGCGGCGCGACATCGATGCGGTGCGCCGCGTGCTCGGCACGTCGTTCGGGCTGTTCACGATCATCTCGGTGCTGACGGTGGCGATCGGCTGGCTGGTCGCACCGGCGATCCTGCGCCTGCTGGCGACGCCTGTCGAGGTCTATCCGCTCGCGCTCGCCTATCTGCGCGTGATCTTCGTCGCGATGCCCGCGGGGTTCCTGACCGTGCTGCTGACGATGGCGCTGCGCGGCACCGGCGATTCGCTGACGCCGCTGAAGTTCATGGCGCTCGGCTCGGTCGTCGACGTCGCGCTCAACCCGCTGCTGATCCGCGGCTGGGGACCGATCCCCGCGCTCGGGATCGAGGGATCCGCGCTCGCGACACTGATCGCCAACACGGTCTCGTTCGTCGCACTGCTCGCCTATATCTATGCGAAGGACCTGCCGATCCGGCTGCGCGGTGCGGAGCTGCGCTATATCCTGCCCGATCGTACGCTGCTGAAGACCATCGTCGTGAAGGGCGTGCCGATGGGACTGCAGATGCTCGTCGTCTCGACCTCCGCGCTGGCGATGATCGGGCTGGTCAACCGGCACGGCACCACCACGACCGCCGCCTATGGCGCCGCCAACCAGCTATGGACCTATGTGCAGATGCCCGCGATGGCGGTCGGTGCGGCGGTCAGCGCGATGGCGGCGCAGAATATCGGTGCGGGGCGCTGGGACCGGGTCGACCGGATCACGCGCGCCGGGCTGATGATGAACCTCGCGCTGACCGGCGGGCTCGTGGCGCTGCTGACGCTGCTCGACCGGCACGTGCTGTGGCTGTTCCTCGGGCAGGATACCGGCGCGATCGGCATCGCCACGCGGATCAACCTGATCGCGGGGTGGAGCTTCATCCTGTTCGGCGTGTCGATGGTCCTGTCGGCGACGGTCCGCGCGAACGGCGCGGTGGTCGGTCCCTTGCTGATCCTAGCGGTCGCGATGGGGCCGGTACGGTTCGGGCTCGCCTATGCGCTAGAGCCGATGATCGGCGCGGATGCGATCTGGTGGAGCTTTCCCGCGGGCTCGCTCGCCTCGATGCTGCTGACGATCGGCTATTATCTGCATGGCGGCTGGCGCAAGGGCCGGATCGTCACCGAGCCCGCCGCACACGACGCGGGCGAGGCAGCCAAGGCGGATTGCGAGCCCGCCAGCCGGTCCATGCCGGTCGGCTGAGCGCCGCCCTAGGTTTGGGGCGGCGTCACCGGGGCCATGACCTGGATGATCCCGGCGGCGATCCTGGCGGTCACCGGGGTCTTGGCGAGCACCTCGCCATCGATCGAGATCGGCAGCTTGGGGATCGTGTCGACGCGCATGCTCTTGCCGCGGAAGTCGCGGACCTCCTCGTGCCGCGATTCGTGACGGAAGACGCTGGCAACCCAGTTCTGCACCAGCCGCCGCTTCATCTTGCCCATCACCGCCTGCACGACGATCTCGCCCGAATCGACCGCCGCCGCGTCGACCAGCTCGGTCCCGCCATGATAGGGACCGTTCGAGATACGCACCTCGACGACGCGCATCCGCACCGCGTCCGGGCCCTCGCCGACGATCAGCGTGAACGGGCGGAAGCGCATGAACTGATACGCCGCCCAGCCGAGATAGCCGACCCGGCCGAGTATCTTCTTGAGGCCGTGCGGCACCGTCTCGGCGATCTTCGGACTGATCCCCATCGCCGCGCAATTGGCGAAATAATCGCCGTCGATCATGCCGAGATCGATCCGCCGCGGCGCACCCGTCCGGATGACCTCGACCGCGCCCTCGATCGTCAGCGGAATGCCCAGCGTCCGCGCAAAGCTGTTCGCGGTCCCGAGCGGGAGCACGCCGAGGATGACGTCGTGCCCGACCATCAGGTCGACCAGCCCGCTGATCGTGCCGTCGCCGCCGCCCAGGATCAGCAGATCGGGCTTGGCGGCGAGCGCACGGCGGACGGTGGGTTCCAGATCCTCGGGGTTCTCGACCGCATGCGCGTCGACCTCATAGGGAAGCCCCGACATCGCCGCACAGGCGCGCTTGAACAGCGCCTGTCCTTTGCGCGATTTCGCGTTCACCACGAGCGCGGCGGAGCGGATCGGCCGGTCGCGCGCCGGCCCGGTATCGGGCGCCTGGGTCGTGTCTGTGGTGGTGGCGGTCATGCGAGGCCCAACGCGCGAAAGGGAAATGCGTCCCCGAGGCCGAATCGGCAGCGATCGGTTTCGTTCGCGCCGACCGTAACGCTTGCCTGCGCGGCGTCCATCCCGCAAAAGCCGCGCCATGTCCGCAAGCTATCCCGCGCTGCGCCTGCGCCGCACCCGCTCGTCCGACTGGAGCCGCCGGCTCCATGCCGAGACCGTCCTCACGCCGGCCGATCTGATCTGGCCGCTGTTCGTCGTCGAGGGGGAGGGCGTCGAGCAACCGATCGCCAGCCTGCCGGGCGTTTCGCGCTGGTCGGTCGACCAGATCGTCGCCCGCGGCCGCGAGGCGCGTGACCTCGGCATCCCGTGCATCGCGCTGTTCCCCTACACCCAGCCCGAGCGTCGCACCGAGGATGGCCGCGAGGCGCTCAACCCCGACAATTTGATGTGCCAGGCGATCCGTGCGCTCAAGGATGCGGTGCCCGAGGTCGGCGTGCTGACCGACGTCGCGCTCGACCCCTATACCAGCCACGGCCATGACGGGCTGGTCGACGCGGCGGGCTATGTCGTCAACGACACCACCGCGGAGATGCTCGTCGCGCAGGCGCTGAACCAGGCGGCGGCGGGCGCGGACATCATCGCACCCAGCGACATGATGGACGGCCGGATCGGCATGATCCGCACCGCGCTCGAGGCGGAGTCGCATCACAATGTCCAGATCATGTCCTATGCCGCCAAATATGCGAGCGCCTTTTACGGCCCGTTCCGCGATGCGGTCGGCAGCCGCGGGCTGCTGAAGGGCGACAAGAAGACGTACCAGATGGACAACGCCAATGCCGAGGAGGCGCTGCGCGAGGTCGCGATGGATCTCGCCGAGGGCGCGGACACGGTGATGGTCAAGCCGGGCCTGCCCTATCTCGACATCATCGTTCGCGTCCGTCAGGCGTTCGAGGTGCCGGTCTTCGCCTATCAGGTGTCGGGCGAATATGCGATGATTGAGGCGTCGGCCGCAGCGGGCGCGGGCGACCGCGATGCGCTGGTGCTCGAGACGCTGATGGCGTTCAAGCGCGCCGGCTGTTCGGGCGTGCTGACCTATCATGCGGCGCACGCGGCCCGGCTCCTGAATGGATGAGTTCAGGCTCGAGACCGAGCGTCTCATCCTGCGCGCGTGGCGGGACGCCGACGTCGAGCCCTTTGCGGCGATGGGGCGTGACCCCGATGTGATGCGCTTTCTCAGGCCGCCGGCGACGCTCGCCGAGACGCAGGCGGCGGTCGGCCGGATGGTCGAGCGGCAGCGCACGTCGGGGCATTGCTTCTGGGCGATCGAACGCAGGGCGGATGCCGCATTTCTCGGCTTTTGCGGTCTGGTACCGGGCAAGCCGCCGATCGACGGCGCGATCGAGATCGGCTGGCGTCTCGCGCGTCATGCCTGGGGGCAGGGCTATGCGTCCGAAGCCGCGGCGGCGAGCCTCGCCTGGGGCTGGGCCAATCTGCCCGTCGCGCATATCGTCGCCATCACGGTCCCCGCCAACATGCGGAGCCGCGCGCTGATGGAGCGGCTGGGTATGACCCATGTCGAGAACGGCGATTTCGACCATCCCGATCTCGCCGCCACCGACCCGCTGCGCCGGCACGTCCTCTATCGGATCCATCGCCCCACCAATGTCTGATCCTTCCCCGATGGCACGGTGGTGCCGCGTCCTGTTCGTCGCGACGATCCTGGCAGGGTCGTTCCTCCTGTTCCTCGTCCAGCCGATGGTCGCGCGCATGGCGCTGCCGCGGCTCGGCGGCGCGCCCGCGGTGTGGAACTCGGCGATGCTCGTCTATCAGGCGCTGCTGCTCGGCGGCTATGCCTATGCGCACTGGCTCGGACGGGTGAAGCCGCGCGCGCAGGCGGTCATCCATCTCGGCGTACTCGCGGTCGCGGCTTTGTGGCTGCCGATCGGGCTGTTCGCGCTCGATCTGCCCGCCGATGCGCAGCCTGCGGTGTGGGTGCCCTGGCTGCTCGGCCTGTCGATCGGGCCGCTGTTCTTCGCGGTCTCGGCACAGGCGCCGCTGATCCAGCGCTGGTTCAGCGCGTCGAGCGGCGGCGCGGATCCCTATGCGCTCTATGCTGCGTCCAATCTCGGCAGCTTCGCCGGGCTGATCGCCTATCCGCTGGTCGTCGAGCCGCTGCTGGCGATCCACGGGCAGAGCCTGTTGTGGACCGCAGGGTACGCGGTGCTCGTCCTGCTGGTGGCGCTCTGCGCGACGCGGCTGCCGCGCACCGCGTCGGCCGAGCATGTCGCCGTGACCAGCCCGGCGCCGGGCGCGGCGCGGATCCTCCACTGGATCGCGCTCGCGCTGGTGCCGTCGGGGCTGATGCTCGCCACCTCGACCTATATCACCACCGATATCGTCGCGATGCCGCTGCTCTGGGTGCTGCCGCTCGGGCTCTATCTGCTCAGCTTCACCATCGCCTTCGCGCAGGACCGCACGCTCGCCGATCTGCTGACCCGGATCGCGCCGGTGACGATCCTGCTGTTCGGCGGGGTGATCATGGGCGGGTTCAACGACAAGCCGGTGTTCAGCGCGACGATCGCGCTGACCTTGTTGTTCATGGTCTCGGTCGCGCTCCACACCGCCATGTATCGCCGGCGCCCGGCGCCCGACCGGCTGACGGGCTTCTATCTGGCGATGTCGGTCGGCGGCGTGCTGGGCGGGGTGTTCGCGGCGTTGCTCGCCCCCGTGATCTTCGACTGGACCTATGAATATCCGCTGCTGATCCTCGCCGCGGGCGTGCTGGTGCCGCAGATGTACCTGATGGCGACGTTCCGCGCGGTCTGGTCGGGGCCGGCGGTACGGCGCCATCTCGGGCTCGCGGTCATCATCCTCGTCATGGCGGTGGCGGCCGGGCTCAGGATCACCAACCCCGACGGCATATTGGGCGACCAGCATCAGGGCGCGGCCTTCCTGATCGTCGCCGCGATCGGCCTCGCCACGCTCGGCGCACGGCTGCCCTATGTCGTCGTGCTCGCCAGCACGCTGGTGATGTTCGGAGGCTATCGCGCGCTGGAACTCAGCGCCGAGCGGGGTGCACGCGAGCGCAGCTATTTCGGCGTCTACACCGTCCGCGACGGCGAGGGGGTCCGCGAGCTCGATCACGGCACCACCGTCCACGGCATCCAGCTACGCGGTTCGCCCGCGCGCGAGCGGACGCCGACCACCTATTATGTCGCCGGATCGGGTGTGGGGCAGGCGATGCTGGCGCTCGGCCCGCTCTATGGCCCGGCAGCGCGGGTCGGTGTCGTAGGGCTGGGGACGGGCACCCTGTCCTGCTACGCGCGTCCGGGCGAGCAGTGGCGTTTCTACGAGATCGACCCGGCGGTCGTGCGGATCGCGCGCGATACCGGCCAGTTCAGCTATCTGTCGCGCTGCCTGCCTGATCCGGTGATCCGGATCGGCGACGCGCGGATCGCGCTGGCGGGGGAGCGGACCGCAAGCCTCGACCTGCTCGCGCTCGATGCCTTCTCGTCGGATACGGTGCCGATGCACCTGATGACGCGCGAGGCGTTTGCGACCTATGGCCGCGTGGTGTCACGCAACGGGCTGCTGCTCGTGCATATCTCGAACCGCTATATCGACCTCGAACCCGTGGTCGCCGCTGCCGCGCGCGAGGCGGGGTGGCACGCCGTTCACCTGCTCTACCGTCCCTCGCCGCTCGACGCCGATCACCCCTCGCCATCGGACTGGATCGCGCTGTCGCGGGACCCGCGGGCGATCGCGCTGCTCCGGCAACGCAATTCGGGCTGGGAGCCGATCGTCGCACGCGAGGGCATGGCCGCCTGGACCGACGATTATTCGACGATCCTGCCGCTGCTCAAGGGGCTCTGGTAGGCTGCGGGGGGCGGCGTCAGGCGGCGGGCAGGCTCGCCTGGATCTGCGCGATGGTCGTTCCCTGCTTCTCGGCTTCGGCCTGCGCCGCGTCGCGTACCGCATCGAGCGCGGGATAGGCCGGCGCGAGCGTCGCCGCGCGATCGGTCGCGCGACGCTCGATATCGGTGACCAGCAGCGACGTCTGCGCCCGCCAGTCGTCGAGACCCGCCAGCGCGGTCTGGGCCGTCAGCCACGGCTCGCTGCCGACCGCACCGCCGCGTGCGGCACGGGCGGCGGCCTGGGTGCTCGCCGCATCCTTCGCAAAACCTGTCCTGATCCGGTCGAGCTGCGTCCGGAACGCCGCGATGTCGGTGTCGAGCGTCGGATCGGGCTGGACCACCACCGGCTTGCCCGCGGGTTCGCCAAAGCCGATCGATTCGGTCGGGCGGATCCCGAGCGAGGGATAGCCGGCGGTATCCTTGCTGCAGGCGCCGACCGCCAGGGCGGGTGCGAGAAGAAGGGCGATCAGCGCGGGGCGGGAAGGCTGTTTCATGCCCGCCGCTCTATGCCGCCGACGCGGCGTACACAACTTTATCGCGCAACACCCTTGCGCCGCGAAAAATGCCTGCTATCAGCGCCCCTCCAGTGCACCCATAGCTCAGCTGGATAGAGCATCAGACTACGAATCTGAGGGTCGGGCGTTCGAATCGCTCTGGGTGCACCAGGATTTCCTGCCTCGCGGCGGGGCCAGACGGCCAGACACGGGCCGGCCGTAAACGGCATGGCGATGCACCCATAGCTCAGCTGGATAGAGCATCAGACTACGAATCTGAGGGTCGGGCGTTCGAATCGCTCTGGGTGCACCATCGTCCACAACCTGCCACGGCTCGATGCCGCCAGCGACTACTTCCCATCATATCCGCACTGCATCGACGTCGCGACGCAACTGTCCCGTCGCATCACGCAATGCCCCCGTGCTTTTCGTCATCCTCCGAAAACTTCTTGCCGCGGCCGCTTGCACAGCCGCGAAGTGCTGGGTATAGGCGCCCCTCCAGTCACCGGTCGGTCCCCCAAGGGCGTAACGATCGGACTCCGTCGGGGAGTAGCTCAGCCTGGTAGAGCACTGTCTTCGGGAGGCAGGGGCCGGAGGTTCGAATCCTCTCTTCCCGACCATCATGCACCGCATGATCATGGCACGCCCAGGCGGCAGGCCGTTATTCAGCACCATCAAAGCCGTTAAGGCCAATAAGGTCCCGGTCGCGTCGTGTCCGTGCTCGAGCGGCATTCCGACTTGTCCGCCTCCGGGCCGATGGCCGCGCGCAGGCTTACAGCGCGCTGCCTAGTGCGTAGTTTCCGAGGCTGAGATCGCACGGGGCGATCCCGTACTCCTCGACTCCCTGACCGTCTCCGGCGCGGCGCGCGATCGGATGAGGGTCGGCGCAGGATGGAGTCGGCGCGATGATGGATGACGAGCCCGGTGCGGCCCAGCCTCGGCATGCCGTGATCCTGTGCCATCCGGATCCTGCGAGCTTCAACCACGCGATCGCGCACCGCTATGCCGATGCGGTGCGCGCGAACGGCCAGCACGTCGTACTGCGCGACCTCTATGCGCTGGGCTTCGATCCGGTGCTCAAACCGGCGGAATTGCCGACGCGGGACGCGGCGGTTCTCGCGCAGGACGTGCAGGACGAACGCGCGGCGATCGCGGGCTGCGACGTGTTCGTCCTCGTGTACCCGCTCTGGTTCGGATCCCCTCCGGCGATGATGAAGGGCTATATCGAGCGCGTGTTCGGCGCAGGGATCGAGCCTGTCGCGGTCCAGCAGCGTGCGCGCAGCCTGCTGCTCGGCGGCAAGCGGCTGCTGACCTTCACGACCGCGGCGGGCAGCCGGGTCTGGCTCGACGATCAGGGGCTCGGGGCGGGGCTGACGACCATGGTCGACCAGTATCTGGTCCACGCCTTCGGCATGCGGTCGCAGGAACAGCGCCGATTTGCCAACATCACCAGACATCTCGATCCGCAGGTCGCCGGCCAGCATCTGAACGCCGTCACCGCGCAGGCAAACCGCACCTGCGCACAACTGGCGTTCGGCGACGAAGCGCTGCTGCGCGACCCTTCGCTGACCAGCCGGCTCGCCGGCTGATGCGCCCCCATCAAAGGATTATCGACATGCGCCCCATACTGCCCGCGATCCCCGCCGCTCGTTCATGGGCGCCGCACTCTTGACCGGTCTGGCCCACAAGGCACCGCCGCATGTCGTGGCACCCGCCGATCCATTGTCGCCCGATGAACTGCACCGGATGGACGCCTATTGGCGCGCCGCCAATTATCTGTCGGTCGGTCAGATCTATCTGCGTGACAACGCGCTGCTCGAACGTCCGCTGACGATCGCCGACGTCAAGCCGCGGCTGCTCGGCCACTGGGGCACGACGCCGGGGCTCAACTTCCTCTACGTCCATCTCAACCGGCTGATCGTCGCGCACGACCTCGACATGATCAACATCATCGGGCCGGGGCATGGCGGGCCGGGGCTGGTGGCCCACACCTATCTCGAGGGCTCCTATACCGAGCGTTATCCCGCGATCGAGCGCAGCCGGTCGGGTATGCACCGGCTGTTCCGGCAATTCTCCTGGCCGGGCGGCATCCCCAGCCACGTCGCGCCCGAGACGCCGGGATCGATCCACGAGGGCGGCGAGCTCGGCTATTCGCTGGCGCATGCTTACGGCGCGGCGTTCGACAATCCGGACCTGCTGGTCGCGTGCGTGATCGGCGACGGCGAGGCGGAGACGGGGGCGCTGGCGGCGAGCTGGCATTCGAACAAGTTCCTCAACCCCGCGCGCGACGGCGCGGTCCTGCCGATCCTGCACCTCAACGGGTTCAAGATCGCCAACCCTACGATCCTCGCGCGGATCGACGAGGACGAGCTCGACGCGCTGCTCCGCGGCTATGGGCATGAGCCGCTCTATGTTGGCGGCAGCGACCCCGCGCTCGTCCACCAGCAGCTCGCCGCCGCGCTCGACACCGCGCTGGCGAAGATCCAGGCGATCCAGGCCGCGGCACGCATCCCCGGCGCGACGCCCGAACGCCCGCGCTGGCCGATGATCGTGTTCCGCACGCCCAAGGGGTGGACCGGCCCGAAGACCGTCGACGGCAAGCCGGTCGAAGGCACGTGGCGCGCGCATCAGGTCCCGATCGCGGAGTTCAAGGACCCCGAGCATCTGCGGCTGCTCGAAGAGTGGATGCGAAGCTACCGTCCCGAGGAGCTGTTCGACGCGACGGGCAAGTTCCTCGACATCTACGCCTCGCTCGCCCCGACCGGGCATCGGCGGATGGGGTCGAACCCGCACGCCAATGGCGGCGAGACGATGGTGCCGCTGTCGCTGCCCGACTTCCGCGGGCATGCCGTGCCCGTCGACGCGCCGGGCATGGTCATGGCCGAGGCGACGCGGGTGTTCGGTCGCTATCTGCGCGACGTGATGAAGCTCAACATGCCGAGCGTGAACTTCCGCCTGTTCGGGCCCGACGAGACCGCGTCGAACCGTCTCGCCGATGTCTATGACGTGTCGGGCAAGGTCTGGATGGCGCAGGTCGAGGCGGTCGACGAGCATCTGACGTCCGACGGCCGCGTGATGGAGGTGCTGAGCGAGCATCTGTGCCAGGGCTGGCTCGAGGGATATCTGCTCACCGGGCGCCACGGGTTGTTTTCCTGTTACGAGGCGTTCGTCCACATCGTCGATTCGATGGTCAACCAGCATGCCAAATGGCTGAAGGTGACGCGCGGCATCCCGTGGCGGCGGCCGATCGCGTCGCTCAACTATCTGCTGACGTCGCATGTCTGGCGGCAGGACCACAACGGCCTGTCGCATCAGGACCCGGGGTTCATCGATCACGTCGCCAACAAGACCGCGGAGGTCACGCGGATCTATCTGCCCCCCGACGCCAATTGCCTGTTGTCGGTCGGCGACCATTGCCTGCGCAGCCGCGGCTATGTGAACGTGATCGTCGCGGGCAAGCAGCCCGAATGGCAATGGCTGGGGATCGACGCGGCGGTGCGGCACTGCACCGCGGGCGCCGGGATCTGGGACTGGGCGGGTGACGATGCCGTGCCCGATGTCGTGATGGCGTGTGCGGGTGACGTGCCGACGCTCGAGACGCTGGCCGCGGTCACGCTGCTGCGCGCCTATGTCCCCGATATCCGGATCCGGGTGGTCAATGTCGTCGACCTGATGGTGCTGCAGCCGCGATCCGAACATACGCACGGCCTCGACGAGCGCGAGTTCGATGCGCTGTTCACGCGCGACACACCGGTGATCTTCGCGTTCCACGGCTATCCGGCGATGATCCACAAGCTGACCTACCGCCGCGCGAACCATGCCAACATCCATGTCCGCGGCTACAAGGAAATGGGCACAACGACGACGCCGTTCGACATGGTGGTGCTGAACGATCTCGACCGGTACCGGCTCGCGCTCGACGCGATCGAACGCATCCCGCGGCTTCGCGACCGCGTCCCGCGCGAAACCGCGCGCTACTGGACGACGATGGAACGGCACAAGCTCTACATCGCCGAACAGGGCGACGATCTGCCGGAGGTGCGCGACTGGCAATGGGCGCGCTGATTCTCGCGCTGAACAGCGGGTCGTCGACGGTGAAATACGGGCTCTACGCCGTCGACCCGGACCCCACGCTGCTGATCGGTGGGACGATCGAGACCGCCGACGGTCACGTTTCGGTCCTGGACGCGCTCGACGCCGCGTTGCGGGACAGCCCGGCGCCGACCGCGATCGGCCACCGGATCGTCCATGGCGGCCCGCACCGTACCGCGCATTGCCTGATCGACGATGCGGTGACCGCGGATCTGGTCGCGGCCTGTGCGTTCGCACCGCTGCATGGTCCGGCGGCGCTCGCGCTGATCGAGGCCGCGCGCGCGCGCTATCCCGGGCTGCCGCAGGTCGCCTGTTTCGACACCGCGTTCCATGCCGATCTGCCCGATGTCGCGCAGGTCCTGCCGATCCCGCGCCGATACCGTGCGAGCGGGGTGCGGCGGTACGGCTTTCACGGCCTGTCGTGCGAATCGATCCTGGCGCAGCTCGGCGACGGTGTCCCGTCGCGCCTCGTCATCGCGCATCTCGGCAACGGGGCGAGCGTCACCGCGGTGCGCGACGGGCGATCGGTCGATACCAGCATGGGGCTGACGCCGTCGGGCGGGGTGACGATGGCGACGCGGACGGGGGATATCGACCCTGGTATCCTGCTGTACCTGCTGCGCGAGACCGGGCTCGACGCCGCGGCGCTGGCGACGATGATCGATCACGATTCGGGAATGGCGGGGATCTCGGGACTGTCGGGGGACATGCGCGTGTTGCGCGCGGCGGCCGGGAGCAACCCCGACGCCGACCTCGCGATCCGGATGTTCGAGCGATCGGTCTGCAAGCAGATCGCGGCGATGGCCGCGACGCTCGGGGGGCTCGACCTGCTGGTGCTGACCGGCGGGATCGGCGAACATGACCGCGCGACCCAGCAGGCGATCGGTACCGGCCTGGCATGGCTGCCGGGCTTGGAGATCCAGATCGTCGCCTCGCGCGAGGACGACGAGATCGCCCGTCATGCCGCCCGGCTGAGCTAGGCGGGGGGCGTCCGACCCTCACGCTGACCGCTTCGGCCCGCGCGGCGTCCTTACCCGGCGAGCGTCAACATGGCGGCCGCGATCGCCGCGAGCAGCGCACCGTCGGTGGTCGCGCGGTCGAGGATCCGGTCACCCTGACGGGCCGCCGCGGCGAGCAGCTCCGGCGACGGTGCCCGCCCGTCGAGCAGGATCGCCCGCCCAGCCCAGCCCAGGCCCCGCATCGTCGCGAGCGCCGCCATCCCGTCGTCATCCTGCCCCGCCAGCCGGGGATCGGAGAGGTCGAGGATGATGCACGCAGGATCGCGCGATGCCGGATCGGACACCAGGGCCGCACAGCTTGCATAGGACCGTACCCGATAGCGTTCGGAGAGCAGCAGGATCTGCCGCGCACGGCGTCGCGCGGGATTGCTGTCGACCAGCGAGATGCCCGGGCTGGTAGGCAGAAACGGGGCCGGTGGGGTCATCGTCAATCCTTGTCGGACCTTCGATGACAGGACCCGCGGACCCGGTCTGTACGTAGATCACGGGGGGCCGCTCAGGCCGGGTCGGCCGTCTCGCCCACACCCGCGGCAAAGGCGATGCGCAGCACGTCCGACAGGCTGCGCGCCATCAGCTTTTCCATCAGATTGGCGCGGTGGACCTCGACCGTCCGCGTCGCGATGTCGAGATCGAACGCGATCAGCTTGTTCGGTCGACCCAGCACCATCCCGTCGAGCACGTCGCGCTCGCGCGGGGTCAGCGCTGCGAGCAGGACGCGGGCCTCGGCCGCGGCGAGCTGGTCGCGACCGATCCGCGCGGCCTTGGCGAGCGCGGTCTCGATCGCCGCGAGCAACGTCGCGCGTTCGAACGGCTTTTCCAGAAACTCGATCGCCCCCGCCTTGATCGCACGCACCGCGAGCGCGACGTCGCCGTGCCCGGTCAGCATGATCACGGGCAGGGCTATGCCCCGCTGCGCCAGCGTCGCCTGGACCTCAAGCCCGTCGATATCGGGCATCCGCAAGTCGAGCAGGACGCAGCCACGCGCCTCGCGCGTGACGTGTTTCAGGAACTGCGTGCCCGACACATGCGTCTCGACCGCATAGCCCGCCTTGCGCAGCAGGAAGCCGACCGACTGGCGGATCGCGGGATCGTCGTCGACGACGTGCACGACTCGGCTGGTCTCATCCATCGGCAACATCCTGTGTGGCGAGCGGTATCGTGAAGTGGAAGGCGGTACCGGCGGGGCATGTCGGTTCGACCCAGATTCGGCCGCCATGCGCCTCGACGATCGTCCGACAGATCGAAAGGCCAAGGCCCATGCCGTCGCTCTTGGTCGTCGCGAACGCGTCGAACAGGCGCTCGCGGATCGCCGGATCGATGCCCGCACCGGTATCGGCCACGCTGATCCGCACCCAGCCGTCGCGATCCGCCAGCGTCGCGATCGTCAGCCGCTTGTCGGGCGCGCAGGCCATCGACTGGATGGCGTTGCGGATCAGGTTGACCAGGACCTGCTGGATCTGGATGCGGTCGACCCGCACCAGATCGGCGCCTTGGCGGATATCGGTGGTGACCGTGATCCCCGCCTCGTGCGCGCCCAGCAGGCCCAGGCTGATTGCCTCCTCGACGAGTGCGGCGAGCGGCTCCACCCGCAGCGCGGTGTCGCCGCCCTCGACGAACGCGCGCAGCCGCCGGACGATCGTGCCGGCGCGCAGCGACTGCGCCGCCGCGAGCTCGAGCGCCTCGGCGATCTCCGCCAGCAGCGGGGACGGCGCGTCGCCGATCATGTCCCGCGTCGCCTCCAGATAGTTGGCGATCGCGGTCAGCGGCTGGTTGATCTCATGCGCGAGCGTCGATGCCATCGTGCCCATCGCGCTGACCCGCGAGACGTGGACCAGCTCGGCCTGCAGATCCTTCAGCCGGCGCTCGGTCGCCTGGCGCTGGCTGATGTCGCGGATGAAGCCGGTGAAGATCCGCTCGCCCGCGATCGACGCCTCGCCGACCGCGAGCTCGATCGGAAAGACCTCGCCATTCTTGCGCAGCGCGTGTTCGAGCCGGACATTGCCGATGACGTGCCGCACCCCGGTCCGCCGGTAGGTGTGCAGATGCGCGTCATGCGCAGCGGCATTCGCGGGCGGCATCAGCATCGCGACGTTGCGACCGATCACCTCGTCCGTCTCATAGCCGAAGACGAGCGCGGCGGCGGCGCTGAACGATACGATGACGCCGTATTCGTTCATCACGATCATCGCATCGGGGACGGTGTTCAGGATCGAGCGGAGATGATGTTCGCGGCGCAGGATCGCGGCCTCCGCCGCCTTCTCGTCGGTGATGTCGCGGATCACCTTGCCAAAGCCGCGCAGCGCGCCCGCGTCGTCATGCAGCGCGGTGATCGTCACGCTCGCGAGAAATTCCGATCCGTCCTTGCGGACCCGCCAGTTTTCCTCCTCGATCCGGCCACCGGCATGCGCGCGCTCGAGATCGGCGCGCGGCTTGCCCGCCGCGACGTCTTCGGCCGGGTAGAAGATCGCGGCATCGCGGCCGATGATCTCGGCCTCGGTCCATCCCTTGATCCGCTCGGCGCCCCGGTTCCAGATCGTCACCCGCCCCTGCGGGTCGAGCATGTAGATCGCATAAGTCGTCGCCGCATCGATCAGCAGGCCGAGTTCCTCCGCCAGCACGGCAGGACGTCCGGCAGCCGCGTCGCCCATGTCGGACGGATGCGCGATCATGCGGGCGAGGCGGCCGGTCGGGCTGGGCGCGTGCGGTTCATCGGGCTCTGGGCCTTGTCCGGCAGTCGGGTCCGATACGCCGGCGGCCAAGATCCTGGTCGCCGGTACGGAGCCGGCCTGCATGATAGACCAGAACCGCCGCACCGGCCACCGCCGGCCGATCGCATGCCGCTGTGACCAGAACGGGTCAGGCGGGCGGCGATGCCAGCGTCAGTCGCAGGATCATCGCGGAGGGATCGCCAGGGCAGGGGGCGGCCGTCCAGCCGCGCTCGCGTTCCATGTCGATCGCCTGGTGATTGTCGCGGCTCTCGATCGATTCGAGCGTGCGGAGGCCCTTGGCACGCGCGAACATCGCGACGTGATCGAGCAGGACCCAGCTGATCCCGCGTCGCTTGAAATCGCTGCGGATCGCGACCGCGACCTCCGCGCGCAGACCATCGTCATCGCCGACCAGCATCGCGGTCGCAAGGATTTTGCCGCTGCCGATCTCGCAGGCAAGGAAATGCTCGCTATGCTCGTGATCGACGCGCAGCAGCGCGAGCAGCTGCTCGTGCCCGACATGGTTGATCGCGCTGAGGAAGCGGAAGCGCAGATCCTCCTTGCCGACATGCGTGAAGAAGTCAGCCAGCGCCGCCTCGTCATCCGGCGTGATCGGGCGGACGTGAAAGGCATATCCGGTCCGGGTCGTCAGATCCGCGCTCCAGTCGGTGGCCGGGGCCGGGACGGTATCTGGCGAATCGGTGTTGCGGGCGGCATCGGCCATGCTGGCATCCTTCCACGGGGTGCACGCCTCGAAAATGAGGACGGCCCCGGGTAGCGCCCGCTCGCCCGTCGCTGCACCGTCGGGAAACACGTAGCGACACGGTTGCCGCGCACACGAATGCCGCAGCGTACTACGTCCCAGCGATGTCAGAATGGATAGACTTGGTGACCCCTACGAGAATCGAACTCGTGCTTACGCCGTGAGAGGGCGTCGTCCTAACCGCTAGACGAAGGGGCCGTGTAGTCGAGCCGCGCTCCTACGGAAGCGGGGCGCGGGCGTCAAGGCGGTGCGGCGGCAAAATCGCGCGATGTGCACGTTTTGCCGGCGGACCGCCTTGACGGTCGGTGTCGTCAGGCGGCGACCTTCTTGCGCTCGGCCATTTCGGCGTTGAGCATTTCGGCCAGAAGAAACGCCATCTCAAGGCTTTGGCTGGCGTTCAAGCGCGGATCGCAATGCGTGTGATACCGGTCCGCCAGGCTCTGCTCGGTGACGTCGACCGCGCCGCCGGTGCATTCGGTGACGTTCTGACCGGTCATCTCGATATGGATGCCGCCGGCATGCGTGCCCTCGGCGCGGTGCACTGCGAAGAAGCCGCGGACCTCGGCGAGGATGCGCTCGAACGGCCGTGTCTTGTAGCCATTGGCCGCCTTCACGACGTTCCCGTGCATCGGGTCGCACGACCAGACGACGGGATGCCCCGCGCGGGTCACCGCACGAACGAGCTTGGGCAGCGCCGCCTCGATCGAATCATAGCCATAGCGCGTGATCAGCGTCATCCGGCCGGGAATGCGCGCAGGATTGAGCGTGTCGAGCATCCGCAACAGTGCGTCCGGCTCGAGGCTCGGACCGCATTTGATGCCGATCGGATTGCCGATGCCGCGCAGATATTCGACATGGCTCGACCCCTCGAATCGCGTCCGGTCGCCGATCCACAGGAAATGTGCGCTCGTGTCGTACCAGTCGCCGGTCAGCGAATCCTGCCGGGTCAGCGCCTGCTCATATTGCAGCAGCAACGCTTCGTGGCTGGTGTAGAAATTGGTCTGGGCGAGCTGCGGCACGGTTTCCGGATCGATCCCGCAGGCCGCCATGAACTCGAGCGCCTCGCCGATCCGGTCCGCGGTCTCGGCATATTTCTTCGACCAGGGGCTGCGGCCCATGAAGTCGTGCGTCCAGCGATGCACCTGATGCAGATTCGCATAGCCACCCTGCGCGAAGGCGCGGAGCAGGTTGAGCGTCGCCGCCGACTGCGAATAGGCGCGGATCATCCGCTGCGGATCGGGGGCGCGCGACTCGGCCGTGAAGGCGATGTCGTTGACGTTGTCGCCGCGATAGCTCGGCAGCTCGACGCCGCCGATCGTCTCGGTATTGGCCGAGCGCGGCTTGGCGAACTGGCCCGCCATGCGGCCGAGCTTCACGACCGGCAGCTTGGACGCGAAGGTCAGCACGACCGCCATCTGCAGGATGACGCGGAAGGTATCGCGGATGTTGTTCGCGCTGTGCTCGGCAAAGCTCTCGGCGCAGTCGCCGCCCTGGAGCAGGAACGCCTTGCCCGCCGCAACCTCGGCGAGACTCGCGGTCAGGTTGCGCGCCTCGCCCGCGAAGACGAGCGGCGGAAACGTCGCAAGCTGTGCGGTCGCGGCGTCGAGCGCGCCGGCGTCGGGATACGAGGGGAGCTGGCGGGCTTCGTGCGTGGTCCAGCTGTCGGGGGCCCAGTTCGCGGCCATAATTGTTCGTCCGATTGGTGAATTCGAGGCGCGGCCATGCGCCGAATCGGCTTTTGGCGCAATCAAGTAAAGCTTGCAGGCGGACGAGTACCGGATCCAGGGCTTGGCTGATCGCAGCGATCCGGTCGGTCAGGGGTTGCCCGAGATTGTAGAGAAAGCGCTTCTCAATGTCGGGCAGGTTTGGCACAGGGCGACGATGGATCTTCCCTTGCGAATTATCATTGCATTTTCGATCGTTGGCGTCGGTGTCGCGATCGGCGTGCCCGTCCTGATCATGACGATGAAGCGCCGCCGTCGCGACAAGCGCCGCCGTCGCGGGATCAAGGACTATAACAGCCCGAACAACGGCACCGCGCGCAGCTGATCGTGCGACCGCCGGTGCCTGCCACCGACGGTCTCGTTCAATAGCCCGCGCCGAGATCGGCGACGTTTCGCATCGTAGACCCCGCGCGGAACGCCGCGAGATTGTCGAGGAACATCGCCGCGCCGCGTTGGAACATCCTGGTCTGGCTGCGACCCGACAGATGCATCGTCAGGATCGTGTTCGGCGCGGACCATAAGGGGTGATCGGCCGGCAACGGTTCGGGGTGCGTCGGATCAAGGAACGCCCCGCCAATCTGTCCCGAACGCAGGGCGGCGAGCAACGCCTCGTCATCGATCATGTCGCCGCGCGCGATGTTGATCAGCCATGCGCTGTCCTTCATCGCGGCCAGCTCGCCGCTGCCGATCAGCGTCTTGGTCGCATCGGTCGAGGGCGCGGCAAGCACCACCCAGTCGAACTCCCCGAGACGGGCGCGCCAGGCATCGGGCGTGAGCGTCCCGTCGCGCCCGGTCCGGGTCACGCCGGTCACGTCGACGCCAAAGGCCGCGAGCCGATCGCCGATCTTCGCGCCGATCGTGCCATAGCCAATGACCAGCGCGCGCGTGTCGGCAAGCTCGATCTTGCCCGGCGCGTCCTTCAGCCAGACATGTTCGGCCTGCGCGCGGAGGACGGTGTCGAGGCGCTTGGCGGCGACGAGTATCCCCATCACCGCATATTCCGCGACCGCGACGGCGTTGATGCCCGCACCGTTGGTCAGGATCACGCCCCGGTCGTGCAGCCATGCAAGCGGGAAGGCGTCGAGTCCCGCATAGATGGTCGACACCCATTTCAGCTGCGGCCCGGCGGCGCGAATCGCGTCCGCCACCAGGTGAGTCGGCTGCATGTCGACCCAGGCGATGTCCGCATCGGCGATCGCCGCATTCGCCTCGCCGGGCGTTGCAAACCATTCGACGTCGAGATCGGACGGCAGATGCGGTTCGAGCAGCGGGCGGGCGGCGGCGGGGAGGACGGCTTTCATCCCCGCCTCTGTACCGCGCTTCGGGTGCGACGCCAAAGCGCGGAGTCGTCTCCGCCGCTGATCAGCCGATCCGCCAGTCCCAGCCGAGCGGATCGCCGTCCATCACCTCGACCCCGGCGCTGGCGAGGTCGTCGCGGATCGCATCGGAGCGGGGGAAGTCCTTGGCGGCGCGCGCGGCGCGGCGCTCGGCAAGGCGTTCGTCGACGGCTGCGGCGTCGACCGTCGCCGAGGCCGGACGGACGCGCAGATCCTCGCGGCGCAGGGCTGCGAGATCGAGTCCCAGCACCGCATCGAAATCGGCCAGCGCGGCGAGTCGGTCGGCGGGCGACAGTTGCTTGTCCGCGAGCAGTTCGTCGAGGATCGGCAGGGCGCGCGGCGTTGCGAGGTCGTCGCAGACCGCGATGTCCAGTCGGTCGCGGTAGCCGGCGAGCAGCGCGCGGACGGCGTCGGTCGCGGGCTTGGCGGGATCGCTCGCCGAATTGCCTGGGGCCGCCCGGTCGCGCAACGCCTGCACGGTGAGTGCCAGCCGCTTCAGCCGCGTCGTCGCCGCCGCCAGATTGCCCCAGGAGAATTCCAGCTCGCTGCGATACTGCGCCTGCAGGCACATCAGCCGATAGGCGAGCGGGTGGAAACCGCGATCGATAAGCGTCTGGAGCGTCGTGAACTCCCCGCCGGATTTCGACATCTTTCCCGAGCGTTCGACCAGGAAGTTGTTGTGCATCCACAGGTTCGCGCCGGTATCCGCGCAGCCGCAACGCGCCTGATTCTGCGCAATCTCGTTCGGGTGGTGGATCTCGCGGTGGTCGATGCCGCCGGTGTGGATGTCGAACTGCGCCCCCAGATATTTCTGGCTCATCACCGAGCATTCGAGATGCCAGCCGGGTGCACCGCGTCCCCAGGGCGAGTCCCATTCCATCTGGCGCATCTCGCCCGGGGCAGATGTCCGCCAGATCGCGAAATCCTGCGGGTGGCGCTTGCCCGCGACCGGATCGATCCGGCTCTCGCCGGCATCGTCGTTCGACCGGGCAAGCCGGCCATAATCCGGGACCGTGCTGGTATCGAAATACAGGCCGTCCTCGAGCACGTAGCAATGCTGCTCGGCGATGGCCTCGGCGAAGGCGATCATCTCCGCGATATGGTCGGTCGCGAGCGGGAAGCGCGTCGGCGTGCGGATGTGCAGGTCTATCAGGTTGCGTTTGAAGGCTTCGGTGTAATGTCTTGCGATCGCCCAGATATCCTGCCCGCTGGCGCGCGCGGCGGCCTCCATCTTGTCGTCGCCCGCATCGGCATCTGACGTCAGGTGGCCGACATCGGTGATGTTGACGATATGCGTGAGGCCAAAGCCCTTCCACGTCAGCGTTCGCGACAGCGTGTCGGTAAAGACATAGGCGCGCAAATTGCCGATATGCGCATAGTTGTAGACGGTCGGTCCGCAGGAATAGAGCCCGACATTGGCGGGATCGATCGGCGCAAACGGCTCGAGCCGGCGCGTCAGGCTGTTATACAGGGTCAGGGCGTGCGTGGTCATGCGCGGCTCTTAGCGCTCGCTTGGCAGGCGCGTAAACCGGTGCCCGACGTCGATCCCGACACGGATAGGGCGGGTTTGGCTTGAAAGAGCGGGCACACGCTGTTAGGGGCTCCCGTTCATGCGGCGCGGACTTGTTCGCGACGGCACTATCCATTCGTATCTATTCGACCGGAGCTTAACGGGTTTATGCAAATCATCGTCCGCGACAACAACGTCGACCAGGCCCTTCGCGCGCTCAAGAAGAAGCTGCAGCGTGAAGGCGTGTATCGCGAGATGAAGTTGCGCCGCCACTACGAGAAGCCGTCGGAAAAGCGCGCTCGCGAGCGTGCGGCTGCGATCCGTCGTTCGCGCAAGCTCGAGCGCAAGCGCGCCGAGCGCGACGGCGCACGCTAAGCTTCGACTGCAGTAGGAACCCTAGGCTGCACGCGCAGCCAGGGTTTTGGGGGCCGCGTCACCGCGGCTCCGATTACGAATTCTACGGCACGCGCGGCGCTCCGGCGTGACCAGATGACCCGGGGTTTGTCCGATGTCGACCGTCACCGCCGTTCCGCTGCAGCCGACCAAGCGCAGCTATCTCATCTATCTGTGGCTGGGCATCGCGCTCGCGCTGATCGGCGCCGTTGCGCTTGCGCGCCAGGGTGACGATCCGCTGACCCGCAACGGGCGTGCCAAGGGCGTCGTCACGACCGCGTCGGGCCTCCAGTACAAGATTCTGACGCCGGGCAAGCCCGGTGCCGCCAAGCCGACCGATGCCGACGTCGCGCTGGTGAATTACGAGGGCAAGCTCCTCAACGGCACCACCTTCGACAAGTCGCAGCAGCCGACGCCGCTGCCCGTCACGGGCGTCGTTCCCGGCTTCTCCGAAGCGCTCAAGCTGATGCCAAAGGGCGGCAAGTACCGTTTCTGGCTGAAGCCCTCGCTCGGCTATGGCGACAAGGCCAGCGGACCGATCCCGGCCAACTCGACGCTCGTGTTCGACGTCGAACTGCTCGACTTCCTGCCGCAGAGCGTCGTCCAGCAGATGCAGGCGCAGCAGCAGATGCAGATGCAGCAGGGTGCACCCGGCGCCGGCGGCGCGGTACCGCAGCCGCGCTGATCGCCTCGCCGGGCGGTGCGCCGCCCGACTTGCCGGACTCGGCATCATGATACAGGGCCGTCCGTGACTGATCGTCGCGGGCGGCCTTGTTATGTCGGCGTGACGCGGATCATGCAGGGTTCGGCCGACGCGCCCGGTGACGCCTCGGGTCATCTCGCGCCCGCCTGCCTTGGCCAAGGGTGGGTGCGCCGCGTCAGGGGTCAAACACCATCCGGCATTAGAGCGGCATGGTGGATCATGCTCGACCGCCGGAATTCCTGTGCAGGCCTCAGTCCCGCGGATCGTCGCAATCTATCGTCGATCCCGGTGGCACGCGGTGGCTTGCGCAGCGGTGCAAGACGGGGAGGGGCGCTGGAGTTTCGCCGCATCCGCCCCGGACCGATCTGCGGCAGGCAAAAAAATAGCGGCCCGAAGACCGCTATTTTCCAGAACTGAGCCTAGGCTTAGTTGCTGTCGCTGTCGTCGTCGTTATCGGCAACGATAACGATGCCGCCGACAACGGCTGCTGCTGCGAGGACTGCAACGATAACGCCGCCGCCTGCAACCTTGTTCTTCTTCGCGGTAACCGAACCGGCGCGAGCCGACTTCGAAACCGAAAGGCTTGCTGCCGAATTAACCGGTGCTGCCATGGCCGGAGCAACTGCCATCGTGGCTGCTGCTGCGGTCAGGAGATACTTCCCAAGACGCATGATGAACTCCCTTTGTGCTCGTCGCGTAGGTCTTTGGCACGAAACCTGACCTTGCGCAACCGAGGTAACTGGAACGGTACGGAAGAGTTCCATACTGTTGCGAGCGGGCAACATGCCCTGATCGCCCTGGGGGTATACCCTATTGTAGTAGGACGAGAAGGCAAAGTTTTCAGGATTCGGAATAATTTTCCGACGAGCCGGGGCGGGGTGCCGTCTGCAACGTCCATGTGCGATCGCCCTCGATTCCCAACGCCGTCAGCCGACCGGTCGCATAGGCGCCCGTATCTATGCCGATACGATGCGCCATCGTCTGGACCTCTTCGATCACCGTGTGGCCATGGACGATCATCTTGTCGAGCGGGCTGCGATGATCGAGAAACGGGTCGCGGATCCAGCGCAGATCCGAACCGCGCTGGTCCTCAAGCGGCGTTCCCGGACGGACGCCCGCATGCACGAACGCATAGTCGCCGATCGTGATCAGATCCTCGAAGCCCGCCAGGAACGTGCGATGCGCCTCGGGCACGAGCTGCGCGAGCCGCTGCACCAGTTCCTCGTAATCGAGCCGCTCATATTCCGCCGCGTCCATGCCATAGCTCAGCACCGTCTCGCGACCGCCGATCCGGCAGAAGAGGCGTAGCGCCTTGGGCTCGCCGTCGAGCGCGCCGAGGAAGATCTCCTCGTGATTGCCCTGCAGGAACCGCACGTCGGAGCGCGTCGCGGCATAGCCGATCAGCCGATCGATCACCGCGGCCGAGCCCGGACCCCGATCGACGATATCGCCGAGGAAGATGACCGTCGTCTCCGCCGCGCCGCGCGCCGCATCGTCCGCGTCGATCTGCGCGATCAGGTCGTCGAGCAGATCGGCACAGCCATGGATATCGCCGACCGCATAGACGCGCCGGCCGTCGGAAATCGACGAGGACCGCTCCGCGGGTCGCGGTGCCTTGGGACGAAAGAATCTTGAAATCATAAAGCCTATATCCGTTGGCACCGCACATAGAGGCTGGGGCGCGCCGTCGCAACGCGGCGCGGTTCGTCGACTCCTGCGCGAGGGTGGATGGCGTGCGGCTGAAAGCCGTCTATCAGGGCCGCATGTCGATCGTCATGCGTCTCCTGCCCGCAGTCCTGCTAAGCGCTGGTGCGGCCTCCGCGGTTCCGCCGCCGTCCGTTTCCGTCTCCCTCGCCGGCACTATCGCCGCTCCGGCTGCGGCACCCGCGGAGGCCCCGCCCAGGGCATTCTTCGAAGCGTTGCGCGCCGCGGATCTGCGGCTTGCGACGATCGGATACCGGCTGACCTCCGCCAATGCGGCGCTGTGCGATCGTCTTCAGCCGCAGATCGGCATGCCGATCCATGCGCTCAACCAATATAGTGCGGAGGCCAGGCCGAATGCGATCGGCGTGTTCGGGTTCGAAACGCGGCTGGGGGTCGAGGCGGTGGTCGCCGACGGGCCTGCCGCGCGCGCCGGCGTCCGGTCGGGCGATTCGATCCAGCTGCTCGCGGGCAAGCGGCAACCC
Organism: Sphingomonas sp. PvP018; assembly: GCF_017876865.1. Lineage (NCBI taxonomy): Bacteria > Pseudomonadati > Pseudomonadota > Alphaproteobacteria > Sphingomonadales > Sphingomonadaceae > Sphingomonas > Sphingomonas sp. PvP018. The sequence goes on from NZ_JAGIOU010000001.1 coordinate 3,808,264, forward strand.
GGGATCGGTGCGACGGACGCCGCGGAAACCCCCGCCGACCGCGACGCCGCCGAGGCGCTGATCGCCGCGCAGCCGCCCGGCGCACCGATCGCGATGACGGTCCTGCGCGACGGGCGCGCGGTCAGCGTCTCGATCCCGGCCGTGGCGGGGTGCCGCTCGCGATTCGAGATCCTGCTCGGCAACGGCCTCGATGCGAGCGCGGACGGCGCGGTCGTTCAGATCGGCGAGAAATATTTCGAAGGCTATAGCGACGCGGAGATCGCAGTGATCGTCGCGCACGAGCTGGCGCACAACATCCTGCGCCACCGCGACCGGCTCGACGCCGCGAAGATCAGCCGCGGGCTGATGGCGGAACTCGGCCGCAACGGCCGGCTGATCCGCCAGACCGAGGACGAGGCGGACCGGCTCAGCGTCTATCTGCTCGCCAATGCCGGCTATGATCCGCGCTCGGCGCCGCAATTCTGGCGCGAGAAGGGGGGCACGATCGACGGCGGCCTGTTCCGCAGCCGCACCCACGCCTCGTCCAAGGCACGGGCGACCGCGCTCGACGCCGTCGTTCAGGACATTGCCCGCCGCCCCGAACGGCCGATCCTGCCCGCCGACGTCCTCGCGCTGCGGACCCAGCCGCTTCGCTAGTTGGCGATCCGCGCCGCCGGCTGTGCGGGGCTGCGCGGCTGGTCGGGCCAGATCCCGCGCGTATCGAGCACCGTCTTCTCGCTGCGCTCCTCGAGCGGGATCGAGCGGAAGACGTCGTGATCGACCAGCACGACCATGATCGGGCAGGTCGCGATCGCGGTGTCGACGTCGATCAGGGTCGCACCGGTGCCGGCAAAGCCGGGTGGCAGCGTGCTGGCATAGGGCTCGACGATCCGGACGCGATCCCCGAAGCGATTCGCGACCGCCAGCGCGACCTTCATCGCCGGGCTCTCGCGGAAATCGTCGATATTGGCCTTGAACGCGAGGCCCAGGCACGCGACCGGCGCGGCCGGATCCGCCGCGATCATCGCGGCGACCTGCGCGATGACGTGATCGGTCTTGCCGTCATTGACCTCGCGCGCGGTGCGGATCAGCGGCGTCTGGTCGGGCGCGGCATGGACGAGAAACCAGGGGTCGACCGCGATGCAATGCCCGCCGACGCCGGGTCCGGGCTGCAGGATGTTGACGCGCGGGTGGCGATTGGCGAGCCGGATCACCTCCCAGACATCGACGTTCATCGTGTCGGCGATCAGCGACAGCTCGTTGGCGAACGCGATGTTGACGTCGCGAAACGCATTCTCGGTCAGCTTCGTCATCTCCGCGGCGCGCGCGGTCGTCGTGACGCACGCGCCGCGCACGAACCGGCGGTAGAAGGTCAGCGCCTTGCGTGCACAGCGCGGCGTGATCCCGCCGATGACGCGGTCATTGTCGATCAGCTCGACCAGGATCCGTCCCGGCAGCACGCGTTCGGGGCAATAGGCGATCGCAATATCGGCCTGGTCCCGGGTCCGCCCGGGCACGCGCAGATCGGGCCGCAAGGTCGCCAGCAGGTCGCGGACCTTCTCGGTTGTCCCGACGGGCGAGGTCGATTCGAGGATGACGGTATCGCCGGGTTTCAGCACCGGCGCGATCGTCGTCGCGGCACCCAGGACATAGCTGATGTCGGGCGCATGCGCGGCGTCGAACGGGGTCGGCACCGCGATCACGAAGACGTCGGCGGGCTCGACCGTCATCGCCGCGCGCAGCGTGCCGCGCGCGACCACGCCCGAGACCAGACCGTCGAGATCGACCTCCTCGATATGCACGCGCCCCGAATTGATCGTCTCGACGACGCGTTCGGTCACGTCGACGCCGAGCACGCGCGCGCCGGTCCGCGCGATGATCGCCGCAGTGGGCAGGCCGATATAGCCAAGCCCCATGACGACGACGTTCAGTTCAGTATCGGAAAGCATGACGGATGATCCTCAACGATGGGCCGGTGCGCTGGCGACCGCCTGGGCCATGGTCTGCGCGATGGTTTCGGCGATCCGGGCTGCGGCGTGGCCGTCGCCGAACGGATTGTGCGCGCGCGCCATCGCGGAATAGGCGGCTTTGTCGTCGAGCAGCGTGAAGATTTCGGAAACGATGCGGTCCTCCGACGTCCCGACCAGCTTTGCGGTACCCGCCTCGACGCCCTCGGGGCGCTCGGTCGTCTCGCGCATCACCAGCACCGGCTTGCCGAGCGCGGGCGCTTCCTCCTGCACGCCGCCCGAATCGGTCAGCACGATCTCGGCAAGCCCCAGCGCGCGGACGAAGCTCGGATAATCGAGCGGCGCGATCCGCGCGATATCGGGCTGATCGCCGAGAATGCGGTCCATTACCGAGACGACATTCGGGTTGGGATGCACGGGAAAGACCACCGCGACGTCATCGCGCGCCGCGATCCGCGCGATCGCCCGCGCGATCCCGGCCATCGCGTCGCCGAAATTCTCGCGCCGGTGCGTCGTGACGAGGATGATCCGCTTGCCCGCAGTATCCGCCACGACCGGGTCGAGCGCGGCGCCGAGCGCCGGATCCGCCGCCACCCGCGCATGGGTCCAGTGCAGCGCGTCGATCACCGTGTTGCCCGTGACGTGGATCGTCGAGGGGGCGATATTCTCGCGCAGCAACGCGTCCGCCGCAGTTTGGGTCGGCGCGAAGTGGAGCGCGGCGATCGGCGCGACGATCCGCCGGTTCACTTCCTCGGGCCAGGGATGATGGATGTCGCCCGAGCGCAGCCCCGCCTCGACATGCGCGACCGGGACCTTGCGGTAATAGGCGGCCAGCGCGCCGGTCATCGCGGTCGCGGTGTCGCCCTGGACGACGACCATGTCGGGCTGCTCGGCGTCCATCACGTCGCCCAGCCCGACCAGCAGCCGCGCGGTCAGCCGGTCGAGCGTCTGCCCCGGCTCCATCAGGTCGAGATCGATATCGGGGGACAGCCCCGCGATCGCGAGCACCTGGTCGAGCAGCCCGCGATGCTGTGCGGTCACGCAGGTCCTGACGACCAGCCCCGGCTGCGTCTTCAACGCCCGGATGACCGGGAAGAGTTTGATCGCTTCGGGGCGCGTCCCGAAGATGACGAGTATTTTTGACATGGAACCCGCCTACACCCCACGTCTTTAATGACGCGCTAACCGCCGCAGTTGATTTGCCGAGTCCGTTCGGCGGCTTTATGCACCCGCAACGATCTGCACCCGCAACGATACAAGGGACTACTGAATGACGATCAAACCGCTGCGCAAGGCCGTATTCCCCGTTGCTGGGCTTGGCACGCGATTCCTTCCGGCGACCAAGTCGATGCCCAAGGAGATGCTGACCGTCGTCGACAAGCCGCTGATCCAATATGCCGTCGAAGAGGCGCTGGAAGCGGGGATCGAGCAGATCATCTTCGTCACCGGACGCGGCAAGGGCGCGCTCGAGGATCATTTCGACATTTCCTACGAGCTCGAGGCGACGATGCGCGCGCGCGGCAAGTCGCTGACCGTGCTCGACGGCATCCGCCAGCAGCCCGGCTCGCCCGTCTATGTCCGTCAGCAGGAGCCGCTGGGGCTCGGCCATGCGGTCTGGTGTGCGCGCGAGATCGTCGGCGACGAGCCGTTCGCGGTGCTGCTCCCCGACGAGCTGATGGTCGGCAAGCCCGGCTTCATGAAGCAGATGGTCGAGGCGTATAACAAGGTCGGCGGCAACGTCATCGGCGCGCTCGAGGTCGCCGATTCGGAAACCGACAAATACGGCATCATCTCGCCCGGCGCGACCGACGGTCGCCTGACCGAGGTCACCGCGCTGATCGAGAAGCCCGCCAAGGGCGCCTCGCCGTCGAACCTGATGATCCCGGGCCGCTACATCCTCCAGCCCGAAGTGATGCGCATCCTCGAAGGGCAGGAAAAGGGCGCCGGCGGCGAGATCCAGCTGACCGACGCGATGGCGCAGCTGATCGGCAACCAGCCGTTCCACGGCTTCACCTTCGATGGCCAGCGCTACGACTGCGGCGACAAGGCGGGCTACATCCAGGCCAATCTCGCGCTCGCGCTCGCACGCGACGATATCGGTCCGGTCGTCCGCGCGTTCGCCAAGACGCTGCTGGGCTGAACGGCCCGCACGTTGCGGGGCGGGTGGGGTTCGCCCATCCGCCCCGCTCGTTTTCGGATCAGCCGCCGCCGCAGCAGGGGCAGCCGGGGTCCTTGGGCAGCCGGATCGTCCGGAAGCGGAGCGACAGCAGGTCGATCAGCAACAGCTGGCCCGCCACATCGTCGCCGAACGGCGCGACCGCGCGGATCACTTCCAGGGCGGCAAGGCTGCCGACCACGCCCGTGACGGGGCCCAGGATGCCGTCCTCCGCACAGCTCGTCTCGGCACGCTCGGGATTCTCGCCGACGAAACAGCGATAGCAGGGCCGGTCCGGCTCCCAGCCGCGATAGACGCCGAGCTGGCCTTCGAACTGCCCGACCGCGGCCGAGACCAGCGGGATCCGCGCCGCATGCGCCGCATCGGCGACGACGAACCGCGTCGCGAAATTGTCGCAGCCGTCGAGCACCACGTCCGCGCCCGCGATCAGCGCGCCGATATTGCCCTGGTCGACCCTCAGGCGGTGCGTGTCGACCGCGACGTTCGGATTGATCCGGCGTAGCGCGGCGGCGGCGGCCTCGACCTTGGCAAGACCCTGGTCTTCGGTGCGGAAGATCGTCTGACGCTGCAGGTTCGACGTCTCGACCGCGTCGTCGTCGATCAGCACCAAGCGCCCGATCCCGGCGGCCGCGAGATACTGGATCGCCGGCGAGCCGATGCCGCCGGCGCCGATCACCACCGCCGTCGCGGCCTTGAGCCGCAGCTGACCGGTGCCGCCGAACTCGCGAAGAACGATGTGCCGGGCATAGCGCGCGAGTTCGTCGTCGGAGAGCGTCATGCCTTCCACGCGAACACCATCGTCGTGCGGTACCAGCTGTCGGTGGCGGCGCCGCGCAGATCGACATTGTTGCGCGCCGCGCCGAGCAGCAGGCCGGCGGCGAACTGCTCGACCGTCGGGCAGTCGATCGCGCGCGGCGTGACCCGCCGCACCCGGCCATCCGCCGCGGCGAGCAGTGCGAGGTCGAGGTTCAGGACCCAGCCCTGCGGCGTTCGCGTAGCGCCGCCGCACCGCCCGGCCAGCACCTCGCGCTGGACGAACGTGCTGGCATCCAGCGACGGGGCAACCGCGCGCCGCAGCCGCAACACCGGCAGCGCGCTCCAGTCCTGTGGCGGCAGCGGGACGCCACCCGTCACCTGCGGCGGCGCGGACGGCGTAGGCGCGGCGGGCAGGGTCGGAACGACGGGCGGGGGGATGATTCGCGGCACGGGCAGCGCCGGTGCGGTCTGCACGTCGGCGGCCGGGGCCTGCACGGCGCTCAGCGACGCTGCCAGAAGAAGCAGCGCGATCATCGTCCGGTCGACCCGAATCCTCCATGCCCGCGCATCGTGTCGTCGAGCGTCTCGACCTCGCCCATACTCGCGCGCACCACCGCTGCGGGAACGAGCTGCGCGATCCGGTCGCCGCGGGCGATGTCGAAGGGGGCATCGCCGAGATTGGCGAGGATGACCTTCACCTCGCCGCGATAGTCCGAATCGATCGTCCCGGGCGTGTTGAGGCAGGTGACGCCGTGCTTGAGCGCCAGCCCCGAGCGCGGGCGCACCTGCACCTCGTAGCCTTCGGGAATCGCGATCGCAAAGCCGGTCGCGACCGCCGCGCGGGCGCCCGGTGCGAGCGTCAGCGGCTCGGCCGCCACCACGTCCATGCCCGCGGCACCTGCGGTTGCATAGGCGGGCAGGGGGAGGCCGTCGCCATGCGGCAATCTCTTGAGGTCTATACGGATCGTCATGCGGCGCGGTTTAGCGCATCGGCTGTGCGTGTTCCAGCGCATCGGCGACGCGCCGTGCCAGCTGCGCCGCGACTGCATCCTTGCCCTGCCGCGGCCAGCTCTCGACGCCGTCCTTCGTGACGATGTGGACGCTGTTGCTGTCGCCGCCCATCACGTCGCCCGACACGTCGTTGGCGACGATCCAGTCGACGTCCTTGCGCGCGCGCTTGGCGGTCGCATGCTCGACGACGCGTTCGGTCTCGGCCGCGAAGCCGATCAGCAGCGCAGGGCGCTGCGGGCTGCGCGCGAGTGTCGCGAGGATGTCGGGGTTCTCGGACAGCGCGAGCGTCGGCGTCGCGTCGCCCTTCTTGATCTTCTGCACCGCGGCGTCGACGTGCCAGTCGGCGACCGCTGCGACCATGATCGCGGCATCGACGGGCAGGGCGCGGTCCACCGCATCGGCCATCTCGCGCGCCGTCTCGACGTCGATGCGCGTTACGCCGGCGGGGGTCGGCAGCGTCACCGGCCCCGCCACCAGCGTCACCCGTGCGCCAAGTGCCGCCAGCGCGCCCGCGATCGCGAAACCCTGCCGCCCCGACGACCGGTTGGCGATATAGCGGACGGGGTCGATCGGCTCGTGCGTCGGCCCTGCGGTCACGAGAATGTGCCGGCCCGCGAGACGCTGCGGCTCGGCCTCGAGCGCCGCATCGATCGCGTCGGCGATCCGGTCGGGCTCGGGCAGCCGCCCCGGTCCGAATTCGCCGCACGCCATCGGCCCCTCGTCGGGCGCCATCACGGTGATGCCGTCCGCACGCAGCTGCGCGACGTTGCGCATCGTCGCGGGGTGCAGCCACATCCGCACGTTCATCGCCGGCGCCGCGAGCACCGGCTTGTCGGTCGCGAGCAGCAACGTCGTCGCGAGGTCGTTGGCGAGCCCGCCCGCCATCCGCGCGATCAGGTCCGCGGTCGCGGGCGCAACGACGATCAGGTCGGCCTGACGGCTGAGCTGGATATGTCCCATCTCCGCCTCGTCCTTCAGGTCCCACAGGGTGGTGTAGACCTTGTCCTCGCTGAGTGCGGCGAGCGTCATCGGCGTGACGAATTGCTGCCCCGCCTCGGTCAGCACGCAACGGACCGCATGGCCCCGCTTGCGCAGGAGGCGGACGAGTTCGCTCGCCTTGTAGGCGGCGATGCCGCCCCCGACGATCAGGAGAATACGCTTCATGCCGCGAGTCCTAGCGGATCACGCGCGTCACCGTAATCCGTCGTGTATCGCGCGCTGCGATGATCATGTCGCGCAGGCCATCGACCGCGAAGACGATCCCGACCAGCAGGACGGGGGTGGTGATCAGCGCCCAGGGGAAGTCGTCGCTGCGCACGCCCAGCGCGATCACCGCCGCATAGCCCAGCAGCGTGGCGAGCGCACGGACGGCGGCAGGATCGCGCCACGCCAGCCACCCGAACAGCGCGGTCGCGATCAGGACCGCCGCCAGCCAGTCCGGCAGCAGCGCGAGGCCCGACGACAGCGTCACGAGCTGCACATAGAAGCCGAACCCCTCAAGACCGCTCAGCCCCTGCGCGCTGCGGTCGAGCGGACCGGTGACCAGCGTCACCGCATGCGCATGCGCGGCGAGCGCGACGAAGAAGACGAGCGTCGCGCCGACCCATGCGGCGGCCTCGCGGCGCTCGCCCTCGATCCAGGCGATCACCGCCATGATCACGACATAGATCAGCGCGGTCTCGCGGATCAGCATTGCCGACAGGCCGAGCGCGACCGCGGGGATCCACTCACCGGGGCGCCGCAAGGCGAGCGAGAGCGCGATCAGAGCCCCCGCCCAGACTTCGGGGAAGACCACCAGCGGCGGCTCGAGATGCACGTAGAGCCCCGTCAGGATCAGCAGCCCCGCGATCCCCACGGGGATCGGCCCGGTCATCGCGGGGCGCAACCGGACGATCCACGCGCCCATCGCGCCAATGCAGAGGAGCGGCAACAGCGCGGTGACGAGCAGCGGCGGCATCGCGGCCTGCACCACCGCCAGCGTCGGCAGGCGGACCGTCGTATAGGGCTTGAGCGGGGCGTGCGCGACGCGGTGCGCCTCTGCCGCCGCGACATAATAGGGCGTGCCGCTGCGCACGTTCGCGACGACGCTCTGATAGAGCAGCAGCTCGGTCTGGCCCAACGGCGCGGACGCCACGCCCGCCTCGCCCGGGCGTGGTCCGGGCGCGCTGACCGCGGTCAGGCACGCGAGCAGCAGCATCGCGAACAGCGCGAGCCCCAGCCGCGCCTGCGACCGGGACAGGCCGGCAAACCGGCTCGGGCCGACCAGCCACAGGGGGGCGCCCCGCCGCGTCCTCATCCGACGTGCAGGCTCATCCGAAGACCAGCGTGGCAGCAACCCCGGCCATCGCCGCGATCACCGCGACGAGGCCATAGCGCCAGCCGCCGCCGATCCGGATGACCTCGATCTCGCGCAGCGGCATCGTCGGTGGCGCGCCGCCGGGTGCCGGGTAATGCGCCTCGATCCGGCGGACCAGTTCGGGCAGCCGGGTCAGCGTGCGCACGTCCTCGATGATCCGGTCGGCGATCGCCGCCTCGGGGCCGAGTTCGCCGCGGATCCAGTCGCGCACGAACGGCTCCGCGCTCTCCCACAGGTTGATGTCGGGATCGAGGCTGGTCGCCACGCCCTCGACCATCACCATCGTCTTCTGCAGCAGCAGCAAATGCGGCTGCGTCACCATGTCGAAATCGCGCGTGATCGAGAACAGGCTGTCGAGCATCATGCCGATCGACATGTCCTTGACCGGCAACCCGCGCATCGGCTCGCCGACCGCGCGCAAGGCGGTCGCGAATTCGGCGACGTCGTGATGCGCGGGGACATAGCCCGCCTCGAAATGGATCTCGGCGACGCGTTTATAGTTGCCGGTGATCAGCCCGTAGAGGATCTCGGCGAGCCAGACGCGGGCGCGCCGGTCGATCCGGCCCATGATGCCGAAATCGATCGCCGCGATCCGGTTGCCCGGCATCGCGAACAGATTGCCCTGATGCATGTCGGCGTGGAAGAACCCGTCGGCGATCGCCTGGCGCAGGAAGGCACGCACCAGCGTCTGCGCGAGGCCGGGCAGGTCGTAGCCGGCCGCGACCAGCGCGGGACGATCCGACAGCTTGATGCCGTTGATCCACTCGATCGTCATGACCTTGGCGGTCGATCGGGCCCAGTCGATCGCGGGGATGACGAAGTCGGGCTCGGCGGTCATGCCGTCCGCGAGCTCGGACGCCGAGGCGGCCTCGCGGCGGAAGTTCAACTCGCGCAGCGTCCAGCGCTTGAAGGTCTCGATCGTCAGGCGCGGCCGCAGACGCATCGCCTCGGGGCTCAACGCCTCGAGCTGCGCCGCCGCCCAGCTATAGGTGTCGATCGCCCGCGCGAAATCATCCTCGACGCCGGGGCGCAGCACCTTGACCGCGACCTGGCGGCCATCGGTGGTCGTCGCGCGGTGGACCTGCGCGATCGACGCGGCACCGACCGGGACCTGCTCGATCCGCGAGAACAGCGTTTCGAGCGGCTTGCCGAAACTTGCCAGCATCGCCGCCTCGATCGTCTCGTAAGGGACGGGCGACAGCTGGTCCTGCAGCCGCAGCAGATCCTGCGCGGCATCCTCGCCGACCAGGTCTGGGCGGGTGGCAAGCGTCTGGCCGAGCTTGATCGCGGCGGGGCCGATCGCCTGGAACGCATCGGCATAGCGCGGCACCTTCGGCACGCGCGCACCGAACCGGGCGATCCGCGCGAGGCGACGCACCGCGGCCGGCGTATTGGGATCCCGCTCGATCCCGCGCAGCGCGCCGTGCCGGGCGAGAATGCGACCCCATTTGAGAAGCCGCCAGACATGGGTGGTCGAGGCGGTCACAGGCCGTTCACAGCAGAAAGCGAGATTTGTTCACGCAAAGGCGCGAAGGCGCGAAGAGAAAAATTTTGTTCGCGCGGAGGCGCGGAGGCGCGGAGAGTGTGCACCCTGCCGCGACTGCGGCTTTTTATCATCGGCGAAGAGTTGATTATGCGCTGTCGCGCGAATGCGGCTCTGACTCTCCGCGTCTCCGCGTCTCCGCGTGAACCCCTCTTCGCGCCTTCGCGCCTTCGCGTGATCACTAAATCTTCCAACCCGAATGAATCGCAACCAGCCCACCCAGTAGCGGCTCGACCTTCGTCTGCACGAAACCAGCATCCGCGATCATGCCCTTGAACTTGGGCATGTCCGGGAACCGACGGATCGACTCGATCAGATAGCGATAGCTGTCGGCATCCTGCGCGAGCAGTTGCCCGAGCTTCGGGACCATCTTGTGCGAATAGGCATCGTACACCTCGGCAAAGCCCGGCCAGACGGTGGTCGAGAATTCGAGGCAATAGAAGCGCCCGCCGCGCCGCAGCACGCGGTGTGCCTCGCGCAGCGCCTTGGGGATGTCGGTCACGTTCCGGATTCCGAACGCGATCGTGTACGCGTCGAAGAACCTGTCGGGGAAGGCCAGCGTCTCAGCATTCGCCTCGGTCCAGACCAGCCCGTCGAGCCCGCGCTTGTGCGCGCGTTCCATGCCGACTTCGAGCATCTGCGGATTGATGTCCGCAACCGTGATCGACGCGCCCGACGGCTCCATGCGGAACGCGATGTCGCCGGTGCCGCCCGCCATGTCGAGAATCTGCTCGCCCTCGCGCGGCTTCACGCGGCGCACGAAGCGGTCCTTCCACAGCCGGTGCATGCCGCCCGACATCGCGTCGTTCATCAGGTCATATTTGCTCGCGACGTTCGAAAACACGCCGCCGACGCGCGCGGTCTTCTCGGTGGCGGGAATGTCCTCGTAACCGAACGAGACGGTGTCGGCCTTCGGGGCGGTGTCGGGGATGAGAGCGGGGGCGGGCGCGATGTCATTCATGCTCCGTGCTCTAGCGGCGCCTTGTGGCGCGGGCAAACGCAACCTAGCTGGAAAACGTGCCAGAACTTCCCGAAGTCGAAACCACCGTGCGCGGGCTCGAACCCGTGCTGCTCGGCCAGCGCCTGGCCTCGGTCGAACCGCGCCGTGCGGACCTGCGCAAGGCGATTCCCGTCGACCTGCGGCAGCGCATGACCGGCGCGACCGTCACGCGGCTGTCGCGGCGCGCCAAATACGGCCTGATCGACACCGATCGCGGCGATACGCTCGTCTTCCATCTCGGCATGTCGGGACGCTGGCGGGTGGATCCCAGCGCGATCCTGCCGCACGACCATCTGCTCATCGGCACCGCGGCAGGTCGGACGGTCGCGCTCAACGACCCGCGGCGCTTCGGCTTTCTCGATCTCTGGTCCAGCGACGCGATCGCGCAATATCCGCCGTTCCTCGCCATGGGGCCCGAACCGCTCGGCCCCGATCTGACCGCGGCCTATCTCCTCGCGGCGCTCGAAGGGCGGGGCGCGTCGATCAAGGCGATGCTGCTCGACCAGCGGATCGTCGCAGGCCTCGGCAACATCTATGTGTGCGAGGCGCTGCACATGGCGAAGATCGCGCCGAGCCGGGCGGCGGGGCGGATCGCGCTGCCGCGACTCGAGCGGCTGGTCGAGGCGATCCGCGCGGTGCTGACCGCCGCGATCCTCGCGGGCGGATCGAGTCTGCGCGACTATGCGCGACCCGACGGCGAGCTCGGCTATTTCTCGAAACAATGGCGCGTCTATGGTCGCGAGGGCGAGCCCTGTGCGTGCGGCGCGCTGGTCCGCCGCAGGACGGAGGGCGGGCGTTCGACCTTCTGGTGTGCGCGTTGCCAAAAGGCATGACGGAACGCGGTTGACGATTCGGTGCGGAGTGGGTAGGAGCCGCGCTTCGAGAGGGCGTAGGAGCAATCCGGCGCCCCTTTTTATCATTCGAACATCCAGAGGGCTTCATGGCGAACACGCCGCAGGCGAAAAAGCGTATCCGTCGCAACGACCGTCGCGCGGAAGTGAACGGCAACCGCGTTGGCCGTATCCGTACCTTCATCAAGAAGGTCGAAGCCGCACTGGCTTCGGGCGACAAGGGCGCAGCGACCACCGCACTGGCCGCGGCACAGCCTGAGCTGCAGCGTGGCGTCGCCAAGGGCGTGCTGCACAAGAACACCGCGAGCCGCAAGTTCGCGCGTCTGACCAAGGCCGTGACCGGGCTCGCCTAAGCGACCCGACATTGCCGGAGCGGATTGCCCGCCGGGATCTTCCCGGCGGGTTTTTTGCGTCTGCAAAGGGAACGGAAGGCGCGCTCGCGCAACCCACGGATTCCCCGCGATTCGAGTGACGCCGGATCATGCCGCACCGGCTCCGAAATCGTAAAAATTGGCCAAACACAGCCACTTATAAAAATATCGACGCATTTCCGGGGCTTGATCAAGTCAACCCGCTTTATTTCGAAAATGTGACGTGCTCGGGCCTTGCTAGACTCGCCGATCGCTTCATAACTGAGCGAACGGCGGCGGTGAATCACGGACGTGAATCACCACTGCGCAAGCAACAGGGCGAAGATGCCGGGCGACCCTATGGGTCGTCACGGGGGATCATTTTCTGTCGGGACTATATCACCAGCGCGGCTGTCGCGCGGGGTCGGAGAAGTGTGCGCGTGACGAATTGGCAAGGATCGACCGTGCACGCTTCGGAGGCCGAAAAGGCCTGGGATCGCGTGCGCTCGTCCCTGCGCGAGTCTGCCGGCGCGCGCCTGTTCGAGCAGTGGCTGAAGCCGATCGAGCTGATCCCGAGCGACGACGAGGAGTCGATCCGCCTCGCCTTGCCGTCCGCCTTCATGACCAACTGGGTCCGCAACCATTATGCGGACCGGCTCGCGCTCGAATTCCGGCAGATCCTGCCGCAGGTCCGCACCGTCCAGATCGAGACGCGCAGGCCCGGCCCGAAGCCGGTGCTGCTGGTGATGCCGACCCCCGCGGAGACCCTGGACCGCGACACCGCAGCCGCGGCCGTGGAACCCGCTCAGGTCCCGGTCAAATTCGGCGTCGACCCGTCGCTGAAGCCCGCCCCCGCCCCCGCGGCACAGCCCGTACCGGCCTACGACACGGTCATCCCCGAGCGCCCGCCGCTCGATCCGCGCTATACGTTCGATCGCTTCGTCGTCGATGCGTCGAACAAGGTCGCGTTCAACGCCGCCAAGGTGCTCGCCGAGCCCGGACCCGTACGGTTCAGCCCGCTGTTCCTCCACAGCAACACGGGGCAGGGCAAGACGCATCTGATGCATGCGATCGGCCACACGTTCCTCGCCGCCAACCCGCACGCGGTCGTGCTGTGCATGTCGGCCGAGCGGTTCATGTATGATTTCGTCGCGGCGATGCGCGCGCGCGACACGCATGCGTTCAAGCGCCGGCTGCGCGGCGCCGACCTGCTGCTGATCGACGATCTCCAGTTCATTGCCGGCAAGGACGCGACGCAGGAGGAATTCTTCCACACGATCAACGAGATCATGACCGCCGGCAAGCGGCTGGTGATCTCCGCCGATCGCTGCCCGCAGGCGCTCGAGGGTGTCGAATCGCGGATCATCAGCCGCATGGCGGTCGGGCTGGTCGCGGACATCAAGGCGCCCGACCTGCTGCTGCGCCGGACGATCCTCGACCGCAAGCTCGTCGACCTGCCCGACCTGCGCGTACCGACCGACGTGCTCGACCTGATCGCCAGCCGGATCCACGCCAATATCCGCGAGCTCGAGGGCGCGCTCAACCGCGTCATCGCCTATGCGCAGCTGACCGGCGAGACGATCGACCTCGAGTTCGCGATCGCGACGCTCGGCGAAGTGCTGCGCGGCGCGCAGAAGCGCGTGACGATCGACGAGATCCAGAAGCTGGTGACGGCGCATTTCGAGCTCAAGCCGCTCGACATGATCTCGGCACGCCGCGCGCGTGCGGTCGCGCGGCCGCGGCAGATCGCAATGTATCTCGCCAAGCGCCTGACGACGCGGTCGCTGCCCGAGATCGGACGCAAGTTCGGCGGCCGCGATCACTCGACGGTGATCCACGCGGTCCGCAAGATCACCGAACTCCGCGACCAGGACCGCGACATCGACGCCGCGGTCCGTGTGCTGATGCGCGAACTGGAGGGCTGAGGCCCTCGCGCCCCTCATCCCGATGACGGGAGGGGGCGTCGGGGTCACGGGTGCAAGGCAGCCTAGACCTGCAACCCCATCGCATCCTGCGTGCGCTTCAGCACCGGTGCCGCGAGCGCGCGCGCCTTCTCCGCGCCGTCGCGCAGCACCGCGGTCACCGCGCTGCGATCGTCGAGCAGCCGCACCATCTCGTCGCGAATCGGCCCGAGCTTGGCCACTGCGAGATCCGCGAGCGCCGGCTTGAACGCGCCGAACCCCTTGCCGCCATATTCGCTGAGCACGGTCGCGACATCGCTGTCCGCCAGCGCGGCATAGATGGTCAGCAGGTTGCGTGCCTCCGCCCGGTCGCCGAGCTCGTCGACGGTCGCGGGCAGCAGGTCGGGATCGGTCTTCGCCTTGCGGAATTTGTCCGCGATCGTGTCGTCGCTGTCGATCAGCTTGACCACCGACTGTTCGGACGGGTTCGACTTGGACATCTTCGCCGACGCATCGCGCAAGCTCATGATCCGCGGCGCCGCCTTGCTGATCAGCGGCGCGGGGAGCGTGAACAGGTCGACGCCGTAATCGCCGTTGAACTTGGTCGCGATGTCGCGCGCAAGCTCGAGATGCTGCTTCTGGTCCTCGCCCACCGGCACGTGGGTCGCATTGTAGAGCAGCACGTCCGCCGCCATCAGCACCGGATAGTCATACAGCCCGACGCTCGCGCCCTCGCGGTTCTTGCCCGCCTTATCCTTGAACTGCGTCATGCGGTTCAGCCAGCCGACGCGCGCGACGGTGTTGAGCAGCCACGCCATCTCGCTGTGCGCGGGCACGCGCGCCTGGTTGAACAGGATCGACTTGGCCGGATCGACACCCGCCGCGATCATCGTCGCGGCGACCTCGAGGGTGTGTGACGAGAGTTCGGCGGGCGCGATCCATTCGGTCGGCGCATGCAGGTCGGCGATGAAGAACATCGACTCCCCGCCCTGCGCGACGACGTCGTCCTGCAACGTCACCCATTGCTTCACCGCCCCCAGGTAATTGCCGAGATGGAGATTACCGGTGGGCTTGATGCCGGAGACGACGCGCATGGGAAAACCTTATTTGGAACGACGCAGGAGCGTGGAGATGTCGCCCAGCCGGAACGCGCCGGTGAGCAGGGTGGCGATCGCATAGACGACCCCGCCGGTCGCGACCAGCACGAGCATCGCCCCCCAGCGCTCGGTCCCGCTGCCCGTGACGAACGGCTGGAACAGGTCGTTGAGGAAATACATCACGCCGCCCATGATCAGCGCGGCGACCAGCAGCCGCCACGTCCGCCGTACCAACCGGGCATCGGGGACGAAATGCCCGCGACGGACGAGCGTGCGGTATAGCATCGCGACGTTGACCGTGCTCGCGATCGCGGTGGCAAGCGGCGGGCCCATATGGCCGAGCGGCTTGATGAAGGCGAGGTTGAGGACGAGGTTCACGACCATCGACATCGTCGCATAGCGCACCGGCGTCTTCGTGTCGGACCGCGCATAATAGCCGGGCGTCAGCACCTTCACGAGGATGTAGGACGGCAGCCCGATCGAGAAGGCGGCGAGCGCCTGCGCGGTCAGGATGCTGTCGTCGAGCGCGAACTTGCCGTGCTGGAACAGCGCGCCGACGATCGGCACGCCGCAGACGATCAGCGCCACCGTCGCGGGCAGGGTCAGGAACAGCGCCAGCTCCATGCCGCGGTTCTGCGTCGCCATCGCCTCCGTCTCCTCGCCGCGACCGAGCTGGCGCGAGATGGTGGGGAGCAGGACGGTGCCGAGACCGATGCCGATCAGCCCGAGCGGCAGCTGGTTCAGCCGGTCCGCGAAATAAATGTACGAGACCGAGCCCGCGGGCAGGAGCGCGGCGGCGAGCGCGGTCGAGACGACGAGGTTGATCTGCACCGCACCCGCACCCGCGGCGGCGGGCCAGATCAGCGACATCAGCCGCTTCACCTCGGGGTTGAGCTGGGGCCGCTTCAGCCGGAGCACGACGCCCGATCTGCGGCAGGCGTAGATCAGCCAGAGAAGCTGGAGCGCGCCCGACACCGTGACCGCAATCGCCTGGTTGCGCGCGGTCATCAGCGGCAGCCGCTCGTGGAACAGCAGCAGTGCGGCGATCAGCGTCGCATTGAGCAGGATCGGCGCCGCGGCGTTGATCCAGAATTTATGCAGTGAATTGAGGATGCCGCCGAGCAGCGAGACGAGGCTGATCAGCAGCAGATAGGGCAACATGATCCGCGACAGGTGGACGACATAGGCGAAGCGCTCCGCGCTCGCCCCGTTGAACCCGAAGGTCAGCAGCCAGGTGACGGGCCAGGCGGCGAGCTCGAGCAGCACCGTCATGCCGATCAGCACCGGCAGCAGCACCGACAGCGCGTCCTCGGCAAAGGCGATGCCGTCGGGCAGGCCGCGGCCATCCTTGTCGCCGACCTTGCGGTTGAACATCGGGATGAATGCGGCCGAGAACGCGCCTTCCGCGAACAGCGCGCGGAACATGTTCGGGAGGCGAAACGCGATCAGATAAGCATCCGATGCGAACCCCGCGCCGACGAACCGCGCGAACAGCGAATCGCGCACCAGCCCCAGGATCCGACTGGCGAGCGTCAGCCCGCCAACCGATCCCAGCGCCTTGGTCAGGTTCACCTATGCGCCCTCCGGTCCGGGCTTCACGCCTGGCCGAAATCGCCGACGTTCGGCTGGATGCCCTGCTGTTCCGACTGCTGGAGATAGAGCTGCGCGAAATCGATCGGCTCGAGCAGCAGCGGCGGGAAGCCGCCGTCACGCACCGCATCCGACAGCACGCGGCGTGCGAACGGGAACAGCAGGCGCGGGGCCTCGCCCAGCAGGAAGGGCTGGACATGCTCGGCCGGGATGTTGCGCAGCCCGAACAGGCCCGCAAAGGACAGGTCGACGATGAAGGCGACCTGGCCGTCGGTCTCGGCGCGGACGTCGATCTTCAGCACGACCTCGTGCACCTCGTCGCCGACCTGCGCCGCGCCGATGTTGAACTGGACGTCGATCGCGGGCGGGGTCTGGTTCTGATAGACTGCGGGCGCGTTGGGGTTCTCGAACGAGAGATCCTTGACGTACTGCGAGATCAGGCCGGCGGCGGGCGCTTCGTCGGCACCATTGGCAAGCGGCTGATCCGCGATCGACATGCCGTTCTGGTCGTCCATGATCTGCGAATCCTTCGTATAAATGAGGTGGGACCGAAGCGGACGGGTCGCGCGTTCGTGTCTTGAGGCAGTGCGCGTAGCAGTGCCCGACGGGTGTTTCAACGGCTACGGATCCCACGGAATCCTAGGCGGGTTTGAAAAGAGACGCCGTTGCCCTATGTTGGGACGAAGATCGGAGGCACGGTTGTTTTACGTAGTACTTCTCGCGATGGTCGCAGGGTTCCTGGCGATGCGTCTTTATAGCGTGCTCGGAAAGCGGACCGGTCATGAACAGCAGCCCCTGCCGCGTGCGGCAGAGGAGCGGTCCATACCCGTCACGATCCCGCGCACGATCGATGCGGCCGCCGAACAGCGGACGATCGCGAACCGCAACATCGACGCGCGCGCCGAACCCGGCCTGCGCTCGATCATCGCCGTCGAGCCCGGCTTCGACGTCAACCAGTTCCTCGAAGGTGCGCAGGCGGCCTATCGCATGACGCTGGAGGCCTTTTGGAAGGGTGATGCCGATACGCTCGCCGATCTGGCGGAGGACGATGTCCGCACCGCCTTCGTGGAGGCGATCGCGGCGCGCGAGGCGGCCGGCGAGACGCTCGACAATCGTCTGGTGACGATCGAACGTGCGGTGATCGCCGACGCGTCGGTTTCGGGCCGCGAAGCCCGGATCTCGGTGCGCTTCGATGCGGACATCGCCGCGATCACGCGCAACGAGGCGGGCGAAGTCATCGCCGGGTCGCTCACCGACGCGGTCGAGACGCATGACATCTGGACGTTCGTCCGGACGCTCAAGAGCGCCGGCCCGAACTGGAAGCTCGCGGACACCGACGAGGCGTGACGCGCGCGATCAGGGGGATTGGCGGTTCGTTCGCGCTGGCCCTGGCACTCAGCGGGTGCGTCGGCGGTGTCGCGGCACCGACCGACCGCCCGTCCTCGCCGGGCACCGCATCGCCGGCGGCCACCGCCGGAAAGCCGTCACGGGGTCAATTTACCCCAAACAGTGACAACATTCGCAACATTCGCGGCATCCAGATACCCGCCCGCATTGTTGGGGCGGTACCGCTGGCTGCCGTTCCCGTCGCACCGCCTCTGCCCGGTGCGCTCGCCCCGGTCAGCGCGGTCACGGCCGGCGTAACGCTGGGGCCGTCGCTCGCAACGCTGCCGATCAGCGATGCGCAGGCCGAGGCCGCACGTCTGGCCTTCGTCACGAGCTGCCCCGGCTTGCAGCGTCGTTCCGACCAGTCGGGGCTGACCCGCGGTCCCGATTGGCAACCCGCCTGCGCCGCGGCACAGGCGACCGGGCCCGGTGGCGCGCGCGCATTCTTCACCCAGTGGTTCGAGGCGGTCCAGGTCGGTGACGGCAAGGCCTTCGCAACGGGCTATTACGAGCCCGAGATCGCCGGCTCGCTCGAACGCCGCGACGGCTATGCCCCGGTCTATGGTCGCCCGCGCGATCTGATCGACGTCGATCTCGGCGCCTTTTCGACATCGCTCAAGGGCAAGAAGATCCGCGGCCGCGTGTCGGGCTCGAACTTCATTCCCTATTATGACCGCACCGCGATCGAGCAGGGTGCGCTTGCCGACACCGCGCCGATCCTCGCCTGGGCGAAGGATCCGGTCGAACTCTTCTTCCTGCAGATCCAGGGGTCGGGACGTCTTCGTCTGCCCGACGGGTCGATCCTGCGGATCGGCTACGACACACAGAACGGCCGCGACTATACCGGCATCGGCGCGCTGATGAAGACGCGCGGGCTGTTGCAGCCCGGCCAGACCTCGATGCAGGGCATCGTGCGGTGGCTCCACGATCACCCCGTCGAGGCGCAGGCGATCATGCGCGAGAACAAGAGCTTCGTGTTCTTCCGCGAACTCGACGGCGCGCCGCAGGGTGCGATGGGCTATCCCGTGACCGGGCAGGTCAGCGCGGCGGCGGACGTAAAGTTCGTGCCGCTCGGCGCGCCCGTGATCCTGTCGCTCGACCGGCAGGATGCGACCGGGCTGTGGATCGTCCAGGATACCGGTGGCGCGATCAAGGGCAGCAACCGGTTCGACACCTTCTGGGGCGCCGGCGCCGCTGCCGAGGCGACGGCTGGCGGCATGGCGGGGCGCGGCACCGCGTTCCTTCTGCTCCCGATCGGCACCGCCGCACGGCTGAACGCCGCAACTGCGAACGGGGCGCGCTATGACGGGTCGTCCGCTCAACCCTGACGAGGCGCATCTCTGGGCGCGCGTGATGCAGACCGTGCGACCAATGCGCGCGGTCCCCAAGCTCGTGCCCCCGGTCGTGCCGTTAGCCGCGCCCGTCGCGACGACGCGCAAGGTGAAGCCGACCAAGGGCATTCGCCTGCCAACGCTTCCGCCCCCACCCGGCGCAGCGCCGTTGAAGGCGGCGGCGCGCACCCTGTCGCCGGCCAACACGCTAGACGGGGGCTGGGACAAAAGGCTGTTGCGTGGCGCGGTCAGCCCCGACAGCTCGATCGATCTTCACGGGCACACGCTCGCCTCCGCGCACGCGATCCTCGACACCGGCCTGTCCCGCGCGATCGCCCGTGGCGACCGCGTGCTGTTGCTGGTGACGGGCAAGCCGCCGCGCCCCGAAAGCGAACGGCCGCACGCCCGCGGCGCGATCCGTGCAGCAGTCATCGACTGGCTGTCGATCTCGCGTCACGCCGGCGGTATCGTCGCGGTCCGCGGCGCGCATCCCCGGCACGGCGGGGCAGGGGCGCTCTACATCATCCTGCGTCGCAGCCGCGAACTGGGCGGCTGACACGATGGGTTATCCGCGCTCGATCGCACGCACGATGACATCGGCATAGATGTCGGTCAGGCGGTACAGGTCTTCGACCGCAACCGCCTCGTCCACCTTGTGCATCGTAGCATTGATCAACCCGAATTCGACCACCGGGCACAGCTTCGCCAAAAACCGCGCGTCGGATGTGCCGCCCGTCGTCGACAGGTCTGGGACGACGCCCGTCACCGCAGTGATCGCGTCGGACATCAGAGTCGACAACGGCCCGGGTTTCGTCAGAAAGGCTTCACCCGATACGCGGCCGGTGACGACTGCTGCGGGATCATGCCGAGCCGCCAGTGCGGCGATCCGGGCGATCAGCGCGTCGCCGCTATGCATGTCGTTGAACCGGATGCTGAGCCGCGCCGACGCTGCGGCGGGGATGACGTTATGCGCGGGATTGCCGACCGCGATATCGGTGACCTCGATGTTCGACGGCTGGAACCAGGCATTGCCCTGGTCGAGCGCGACGGTCTCGATCTCGGCGAGGATCGCCACCAGCCGGGGGATGGGGTTGTCGGCGAGATGCGGATAGGCGACGTGACCCTGCCGCCCGGGGACGCTGATCCAGATATTGACCGAGCCGCGCCGACCGATCTTGATCGTGTCGCCGAGCGCGGCGGTGGAGGTCGGTTCGCCGACGATGCACTGGTCGGGACGGATGCCCCGTGACGCCATCCGGTCGATCAGCGCGCGCGTCCCGAACGTTGCAGGACCTTCCTCGTCCCCGGTGATGATCAGCGACACGGTGCCCGCGTCGGTCCGGCTGGCGGCAGCGGCAAAGGCGGCGATCGCGCCCTTCATGTCGACAGCGCCGCGCCCGTAGAGCAGGCCGTCGCGGACCTCGGCCGACCAGGGCGAGCCCTGCCACCCCTCGCCCGGGGGTACGACGTCGAGATGCCCTGCAAATGCCAGATGCGGCCCCGATCCGGTCCGGACCGCGAGCATGTTTTCCACCGGACCGTCGGGCGCTTCGCCGATCGTGAAGCGGTCGACGTCAAAGCCGATCGGAGTCAGCGCCGCCTCCAGCACGTCGAACACGCGGCCCTGCGCCGGCGTGACGCTGTCTTCGGCCAGCAGCGCCTGCGCCAGCGCCAAGGGATCGATCACCGCAGCGCGCTCGGCGCCGGCTGCTCATATTGCTCGATTACCCAATCCTCTTCCTGCGCGCCGGCGATCCAGTCCTGCATGAAGGGGTGGTCGAACATTGCCTGCATATAGCCCTGCGCGAACCGGGCGATCGGCAGCTGATAGGTGACGATCCGCGTGACGACGGGCGCGTACATGATGTCGGCCGCGCCGAACGTACCGAACAGGAAATCGCCGCCACCGCCAAAGCGCGCGCGCGCCTGAGCCCAGAGCTCCATGATCCTCTGGAGATCGACCAGGACATCGTCGTCGGGGCGCTGCGCCGGGAAGATCTGACGGACGTTCATGCTGTGCTTCTTGCGCAGCGCGGCAAAGCTGGAATGCATTTCGGCCGCCATCGAGCGAGCCATCGCGCGTGCTGCCTCGTCTTCGGGCCAGAAGCGGTCGCGACCTACCTTGTCCGCGAGATAGTCGACGATCGCCAAGCTGTCCCATACGACCGCCTCACCATCCCAGAGGATCGGCACCTTGCCCGACGAGGGGGCGAACTCATCGCCTTGGCGTCGCTTTTCCCATTCCGCATCGTAGAGCGGGACGACGACCTCGTCGAAGGGCAGCCCGGACTGCTTGCACGCGAGCCAGCCGCGAAGCGACCAGGAGGAATAGGCCTTGTTGCCGATGACGAGTTTCATGGCCCGGGGACTAGCGGGCGGGAGCGGCGAGGGCAATCTCTGCCGCCCTCGCCGGATGCACGGGCGTCAGCTGACGGCTTCGACGACCGCCGCGCGCAGTTCGGGGATGCCCATGCCGTATTCACTCGACGTCACGAGGATGTCGGGATGCGCGGCGGGGCGCTTGCGGGCCTCGACCGCGGTGCGCTCGGTGACCTCGACGAGTTCCGACGCCTTGATCTTGTCCGCCTTGGTCAGCACCATGCGATAGCTGACCGCAGCCTTGTCGAGCATCTCGAGGATCTCGCGATCGACGTCCTTGATGCCGTGGCGCGAGTCGATCAGCACGAGCGCGCGCTTGAGCACGTCGCGGCCGCGAAGGAAGTCGTTGATCAGGAAGCGCCACTTCTTGACGACATCCTTGGGCGCCTTGGCGAAGCCATAGCCGGGCATGTCGACGAGGCGGAAAGCGAGCGGCGCGCCGACCTCGAAGAAGTTCAGTTCCTGCGTGCGTCCAGGCGTGTTCGATGTACGCGCCATCGAATTGCGCCCAGTCAGCGCATTGAGCAGCGACGACTTGCCGACGTTCGACCGCCCGGCAAACGCCACCTCCGGCACCGAAGCATCGGGCAGGAATTCGAGCGTTGGCGCCGACTTCAGGAAGCCGACATGGCCGGCGAACAGCTTGCGCGCATTCTCGAGCTGCTCCGCGGTGAACGGCGCGTCGGTCTGCTCGAGATCGGGACCGAGGTTCGAGCCGGCATTCGGAAGGTCGTTCACTTGGTCACCGGTGCTTGCAGGCCCGGATGTCGGGCGTAGAGGAGCTTCTGCTGAAGGATCGTCAGGCAGTTGGACGTGATCCAGTAGACCTGAAGACCGACGGCGAACGGCGCCATCACGAACATCAGCACCCAGGGCAGCAGCTTGAAGACCTGCTTCTGCGTGTCATCCATCGGCGTCGGGTTCAGCTTGAACTGGAAGTACATGCTGATGCCGAGGATGATCGGGACGATGCCGATCGCGATCATGTGCGGCGGGGTGAACGGCAACAGACCGAACAGGTTAAGCGGCGTCAGCGGATCGGGCGCGGACAGATCCTTGATCCACGCGACGAACGGCTGGTGACGCATTTCAATCGTCAGCATCAGCACCTTGTACAGCGCGTACATGATCGGGATCTGGAGCAGCGTCGGCGCGCAACCCGCGAGCGGGTTGACCTTCTCCGCCTTGTACAGCGCCATGACCTCCTGCTGCATGCGGACCTTGTCGTCCTTGTACTTCTCCTGCAGCGCCTTCGTCTTGGGCTGGACGGCGCGCATTGCGGCCATCGACTTGAACTGGCGCTGCGCGATCGGGAAGAGCAGGCCGCGGATCGTCACCGTCAGCAAAATGATCGCGACGCCGAAATTACCGACCGTGCGGTACAGCCAGTCGAGATAATAGAAGATCGGCTTCTCGACGATCCGGAACCAGCCCCAGTCGATTGCATAATCGAGCTTGGCGACGCCGCCCGCCTGATCGGTATAGCGATCGAGCAGCCTGACCTCCTTCGCGCCCGCAAAGAAGCGCGACGTCTGGGTCACCGCCTGGCCGGGGGCGATGAGCTTGGGCTGCAGCGCGTAATCCGCCTGATAGGCCTTGTTGGCGCCCGCGCGGAACTGGCCGTCAAACGCCTGGCCCTGGTCGGGAACGAGCGCGGTCAGCCAGTATTTGTCGGTGAAGCCGAGCCAGCCGCCGGTGGTCGAAAATTTTTGCGGAGCCTCGTCGATGTCCTTGTAGTTCGGACGGTAATGCGCGCCGCCATTGTCGACCGACATCGGCCCAACGTGGATCGTCATCGACGACGGATCCTTGGAGATGCCGACACGGTTGACGAGGCCATAGGTGGCAACGGGGACGGGCGCGGTGCCAGCGTTGAGCACGGTCTGGCGGACCGTGAACATGTAATCGCCGTCGACCGCGATCTGGATGCGGAAGCGCTGGCCCGTGGCGTTGGTCGCATCGAGCGTGACCGGAGTCGTCGGCGTCAGCGTCGTCGCGCCCGACGCAGTCCAGACGGCGTCAGCGGCAGGCGGAGCAAGCCCCTGCGCGCGCCAGCCGAAGCTCGCGAAATAGGCGTCGGGTGCACCGGCCGGTGAAAGCAGACGGATCGGCGGAGAATCCTTCGCGACGGTCTCGTCATAGCCCTTGAGAACGAGATCATCGATCCGCGCACCCTTCAGGTTGATCGAGCCGGAGACCCGCGGGGTTTCAATACGGACGCGCGGCGTCTCGGCGATGACCGCGGCGCGATCGCGCACTGCGGCGGCCCCGTCGGCGGCCGGATCGGCGGCGGGGTTCGCGACGGCCTTCGTCTTGCCGCCTTCGATTTTCGTCACCGGTGGATTGGCCGTCGGGAAGAACTTGCCCTGGATCATCGGCCATCCGAACAGGATGAGCGCCGCGATAACCGCGAACAGCACGAAATTCTGCTTGTCGTCTTTCACAGGGCGGCGTCTTTCAATTTCTCAGGCTTCAGCTCTGGGACTGGGTCGGGTCCGTACCCGCCCCAAGGATGGCAGCGCGCGATGCGCTTCGCCGCCAACCAGCCCCCCTTGCGCGCGCCATAGCGCCCAACGGCCTCGATTGCATAGGCGGAACAGGAAGGATCGTAGCGACAGCTCGACGGCAGGACCAGTGAAGGACCGAGTTGCCAGCCGCGTGCGACGAGGATGAGGAGGCGGGCTAGCACGATGCGGCCGGGACCAGTGCACCCCAAAACTGTTTCCCCGCGAAGGCGGGGATCGAGACTGGACTCCCGCCTGCGCGTGAGAACAAAAAGCGGTGCAAGATCGCGCCTTCGGCACCGCGCCACTCCAGACTGCGGACCACCCCGGCGTAGGCCGGCGCCCAGTTGGGGGACGCTAGTGACGAGCGGCTGCGGTGCATTAAAGGGGCTTCCCCACCTGGGCCACGGCCTTCGCCGGGGTGGTGGTATCCACTGAAGCAGCAGCTGCTGCTTGCGGCGTTACCTTGCGAAAAGCCTTGCCAAGTTCGGTCCGCAACAGCGCGTAATCGCGCTCGATGCCGCCATTGCGGCCGATCAGTACATGATCGGCGCCAGCGACACCGCGTTCCGCCAACAGCTCACGCGCCAAAGCCCGCAACCGCCGTTTCATGCGGTTACGGACGACGGCGTTGCCAATCTTCTTCGTGACGGTGAAGCCGATTCGCATCGTCTCGTCACCGTCATCGCGGGGGCGCATGAGCAGGACGAATCCCGGCATCGGTGCGCGCTTCCCCGAATTCGCCGCGAGAAAATCGCGGCGTTTCGACATGATCGTCAGGCCGGCATCGCCGGCCGCGACGTTCAGGCCGACAGCTTCTTGCGACCGCGGGCGCGGCGGGCGTGGATCACTGCCCGGCCGCCGACCGTGGCCATCCGTGCGCGGAAGCCGTGACGGCGTGCACGTACCAGGTTGCTCGGCTGAAAGGTCCGCTTCATTGGTCATTCCCTAGGTCATCAAATAGAAAACGGCCGCCACGGGGACGGCCTTGATGGGTGGGCGCTTAGGCAAACTAGGGGGACAAGTCAATTCACCCGCTCCGTCTTCGCTGAATCGCCTCGCTGCGAAACCGCGGCGGCACGATCGCGCGCGTGCCGTCGCAACGCGCTGCGGCGGCGCATCATCCGGTCGACGAAATGGCCACCCCGCGGCCAGCGGCGCTTCAGCCGGCCCCAGCGTCGCCGTGCCCTTGGCGAATTGCGCAGCACCAGGACCATGCCGCCGGCAAACACGAAGACCCCCGCCGGCCCGGGCACCGGTGTCAGCAGGGGGGCGGCAAGGATCATCATCCCGCCGCACAACAGCTGGACGAGACGATAGGTCGAGGAGCGGACGGCGTTCACGCGAGGCATTTGGGACCGGTGTGTTAGGTTGGCAAGACGGCACCGTGCCGCCTGCCATTGCCCAAAGGCCAAATCCGGTATGAATAGGGCGTGACGGTGGCGATCCGCCATGACGAGCGACGCGGCGGGGGATTTTCATGGCGGCGATCGTGTCGACAGTGGCGTATCTCGGGCTGGAAGCGCGCGCCGTCGAAGTACAAGTCCAGCTGATTCCGGGGCTTCCTGCGTTCAACCTCGTCGGGCTGGCGGACAAGGCGGTCGGCGAGAGCCGCGAGCGGGTCCGCGGCGCGATTGCGGGGATGGGGCTGGCATTGCCGCCGAAACGGATCGCGGTGAACCTGTCGCCGGCCGATCTGCCGAAAGAAGGATCGCATTTCGATCTTCCTGTCGCGCTCGCATTGCTGGCGGCGATGGGGGTGATCGATGCCGAAATGCTTGCCGATTATGTCGTCGTCGGCGAGCTCGGCCTCGATGCGCGGATCACCGCGTCGCCCGGTGTCCTGCTCGCCGCGCTGCATGCGTCGAACGAGGGCAAGGGGCTGATCTGCCCGGCCTCGCAAGGATCGGAAGCGGCCTGGGCCGGGTCGATCGAGGTGGTTGCCGCGCCCGACCTGCTCGCGCTGATCAACCATTTCAAAGGCCATGGCCTGCTGCGCGCGCCCCAGCCTGGCGAGGTCGATGTCGCGCCGGCCGGGCCTGACCTTGCGCAGGTTCGCGGGCAGGAGACCGCCAAGCGCGCACTGGAGGTCGCTGCGGCGGGTGGGCACAATCTGTTGATGTGTGGTCCGCCGGGGTCGGGCAAATCGCTGATGGCGGCGTGCCTGCCGGGGATCCTGCCGCCGCTCGACCCCGCCGAGGCGCTCGAAGTGTCGATGGTCCAGTCAGTGGCAGGCGCGTTGTCGGGGGGACGGCTGACTCGAACCCGCCCGTTCCGCAGCCCGCATCATTCGGCGTCGATGGCCGCGCTGACCGGGGGAGGGCTGAAGGTGAAGCCCGGGGAGGTCAGCCTGGCGCATCTGGGTGTGCTGTTCCTCGACGAATTGCCCGAGTTCCAGCGGGCGGTGCTCGATTCGCTGCGCCAGCCGCTCGAGACGGGAACGATCAGCGTCGCCCGCGCCAATGCGCATGTGACCTTCCCCGCCCGCGTCCAGCTGATCGCGGCGATGAATCCGTGTCGTTGCGGTCATCTCGGCGATGCCGGCCTCGCCTGTGCGCGGGCACCGCGCTGTGCCGCGGACTATCAAGCGAAGGTGTCCGGGCCGCTGCTCGACCGAATCGACCTGCACATCGATGTGGCAGCGGTCACGGCGGCGGATCTCGTCCTGCCCCAGGCCGGCGAGGGATCGGCAGCGGTGGCGGCTCGAGTGGCGGTGGCGCGCCGAGTGCAGACCGAGCGTTATCGCGAACATTTCGTGCGGACGAATGCCGAGGCGGACGGCCCGTTGCTCGAGTCGGTCGCTACCCCCGATGCGCAGGGACAGCGTCTGCTGGTGCAGGCGGCGGAGGCGATGCGGCTGACCGCGCGGGGTTATACCCGGATACTGCGCGTCGCGCGGACGATCGCGGATCTGGCCGGCGCCGATCATGTGGCGCGGATCCATGTCGCGGAAGCGCTGAGCTATCGCCGCCGTCCGCCAACTAATTGACGCATGTTTGGACCTCTACAAGATACTTGATCTATGATAATAAGCTAGTACTAATCATTCCGTTAATTGTTGTAGATTAACAATGACCTCACCGAGTTTGGAGTGAGGTGGCGTCGCGCCGGTTCTCATGCCCGTCCGGCCCCGACAGAGCGCGGTAAGGAGCGACAGTGACATTTATCGACCCCGCCCCATTCCGGGCTGCATCCCGCGCTCCAGCAGACGCGATTGCACCAGTCGAGACGGCGACCCGTGTGACGTGCGGTGCCTGTGGCACCGGCAGCATGCTCCCGTTCGATTTCACGATGGCGTTCCAGCCGATCGTCAACATCGCGACGGAGCGGGTCTGGGCCTATGAAGCGCTGGTTCGCGGTACCGACGGTGCGGGCGCGGGGGCGATCCTCGACAGGGTGTCGGGGGACATGATCTACGGGTTCGATCAGGCCTGCCGTGTGCGCGCGGTGGAGATGGCTGGCGCGCTGTTCACGCCGGGCGAGGACGTGAAGCTGTCGATCAATTTCATGCCTAACGCGGTCTATGAACCCAATGCCTGTATCCGGGCGACGCTGGGGGCAGCGGCGCGGGTCGGCTTCGACAAGCGCAACCTGATGTTCGAATTCACCGAGAACGAACGCATGCGCGACGTGCCGCATGTACGGCGGATCATCGAGGCGTACCGTGCGCAAGGGTTCGTGACCGCGATCGACGATTTCGGCGCGGGCTATGCGGGGCTGGGGCTGCTCGCCGAACTCAATCCCGATGTCATCAAGATCGACATGGCATTGATCCGCGGGATCGACGGGTCCGCCGTGAAGCGGTCGATCGTCGCCGCGGTCATCGCATTGTGCGACGAACTTGGCATCATCCCGATCGCCGAGGGGATCGAGACTTCGGGCGAACTGGCGGCGTTGCGCGCGCTCGGGGTACGGTTGTGCCAGGGCTACCTGATCGCGCGTCCCGCGATTGCACGCCTTCCGGTCCCCTTCGCGGACGCCGCAGAGGTGATCCACGCCTGACGGTCCGGTGCGGCCCGGGCGCGGTACCGGGCTGCGCCGATCCGCGTCGCCGCGGCGATGTCGTGACCGCCGGCGGAACGTCGCTGCGCACGGCGGGTTTAGCCGGCGTAACGATCAATATGATCCAGGGGGATTTGCGGTGACCATCTCGGATGTCCGTGCGACGCAACTCGCACGTCTCGGCTTCGCCGCGCGCGGGCTGGTGTATTGTCTGGTTGCCTGGTTTGCGGTCGATGCCGCAATGCGCGGCGGAACGATCGCCGACAATCAGGGTGCGATCGGATCGCTGGCGGACGAGCAGCTCGGTGCCGTCCTGCTGGCCGTCATTGCCGCGGGTCTGCTCGGCTATGCGGTGTGGCGGCTGACCGAAGCGATCGCCGATCCGGAGCGGATCATGCGCGACGCCAAGGGTGCCCTGACCCGGATCGGGCACGTCGTCAGCGGGATAGCCCACCTCATCCTTGCCTGGAGTGCGGCACGTCTCGCCTGGCAACCAAGGACGGGCGGCGGCGGGCAGTCCCCGGGTGACGAGAGCGCCCGCGACTGGACAGGCTGGCTGCTTTCGGTCCCGTTCGGCCGCGTGCTGGTTGCCGTGGTCGCAATCGGTATCCTCACCGCGGCTGTGATGCAGGCGAGGAAGGCCTGGAAGGGCGATTTCGTCAAGGACCTGCACAATGACGGCTCGCTGCCTTCCTATGTCTGCACGATGGGGCGGCTGGGTTATGGCGCCCGCGCAGTCGTCTTCACGATCATCGCCGGCTTCTTTGCGGTCGCGGCATGGCAGGCGCACGCCACCGAAGCCGGCGGCATGGCCGACGCGCTGGCGATGCTGCAGGACCAGCCGGGGGGCAAATGGCTGTTGGCCGCGACGGGCGTCGGGCTGGGATTGTTCGGCGTCTACAGCTTTGTCGAAGCGCGCTTTCGCCGCGTCCAGGTTCGTTTGCCTGGCTGAACGTCGCACCCTAAGGCACGGGAATAGCGCGCAATCTCATTCGGTCGCTTGTGCGTGCGACGCATCACGGGCAGGTTGAGCCGATGAAACGCCTCCTGCCGCTGCTGCTGCTCACCGTCTCGGCCACTACCGCCGCCATCGCCGCTGATCCACGGCCGCCCATCCTGTCGCCGGACCGGATCAAGGCGGACGTCCAGACGCTGAGCGCGGATGCGTTTCACGGGCGTGGACCCACCCAGGCGGGCGAGGCGGTCACGCTCGAATTTCTCGAGCGACGCTTCAAGCAACTCGGGCTGAAACCCATTGTCGGCGCCAGCTATCGGCAGCGTGTGCCCCTGCTGCGCTGGACCCGCGATGCCGCAACCTTCACGCTGCATCTCGGCGATCAGTCCGTGGCGTTGCGGCCCGGAATCGAGATCGCGGCATCGTCGCGGATCGTCGGCACGACCGCGCTCGATCATGCCGATATCGTCTTTGTCGGCTATGGCGTGGTCGAGCCAAAGCTCGGCTATGATCCGTATCGCGGGGTCGATGTGCGCGGCAAGATCGTCGTCGCCCTGGCCGGCGATCCCGATGTCGAGGCGGGGCGGGACCTGGGATTTGGCGGACGCGCCTCGAGCCCAGCCGCACGGACCAAGCTGAACGAGGCGCAGAAGCGCGGCGCTGCGGCGTTCCTGACGATCCACGAGACGTTCCCAGCCAGCTATCCCTGGCTGCAGATCGCGAACGGCGACGCGGTACCGGGCTATGCGCTCGACACCGGGACGGTGCCTGCGGCGTTCGGACTGCGCGGAAACCTGCGCAACGACATCGGAATCCGTCTGCTGCGGCAGGCGAGCCTGGATTATGCCGCGGCAAAGGTTGCTGCTCAGCGCGCAGACTTTGCCGCGATCACTTTGAAGGGGGCGACCCTGTCGGCGCGCGTCGAAACGCGGATGGAACATGTTGCGAGCCACAATGTCGTCGGCGTTCTTCCGGGCACCGATCCCGCGGCGGGCAGCATTCTCTATGGCGCGCATTGGGATGCCTATGGGGAGAACGCGTTCGATCCGCCCGCGGACCGGATCCGCAACGGCGCAATTGACAACGGGACCGGCACCGCAACGCTGCTCGAGATCGCGCACGCCTATGCCGGCGCCGCACGCCCGCGGCGTTCGGTCGTGTTCGCGCTGTGGACTGCGGAAGAAAAGGGGCTGCTCGGTGCAAGCTGGTATGCCGACCACCCCGTCCTGCCGCTCGCGACGACCGCCGCACAGTTCAATCTCGATCCACATGTCGTACTGGGGCGGACGCGCGATCTCGAACTGATCGGCGTCGGGCGAACGCCGATGGAGCGCGATCTCGAGCGGGTTGCGGCGGCGCAGGGCCTGCGGATCGTGCCCGAGGAGAATACCGAGGCGGGCTGGTATTACCGCTCGGACCATTATGCGCTGGCGCAGAAGGGCGTGCCGGGGGTGTATTTCCGCGCGGGCCGCGATCTGGTGACGGGCGGGGCGAAGACGGGCGAGGCGATGCGCGATCGGTTCAACGCACGATGCTATCACCAGACCTGCGACGAATTCGACGCACGCTGGGACATGACCGGCGCCGCGCAGGAGGGCAGCGTCGCCTATGCGCTGGGCCGCGAGGTCGCCGAGGGGACGGCATGGCCGGTCTGGAACTCGTCCGAGCCGTTCGCAGCGGCGCGCGACACGACTCGGGCGGCGCGCAAATGACGGGCACGGCCGCGCCCGGGCCGAAGGGGGCGTTGAGCCCTGTGATAGTCGGCAAGGCGGCGGGAAATATCGCGTCGTCCGGGCTTTATTCAGGCTAGGGCGATATTGCCCGTGCGACGCAGGACGCGATCGCTATAGGGACGCTATGCAAAGCCTTTCAAAGACAAAGACGAACGCCCCCTGGTTCGGCACGATGCTGAGCGGTGCCGCGTTGGTGGCCCTGTTGCTCCCGGTCGACGCCGTTTCGGCCCGAGCGCCGCAGGAGCAGCTGGTGCCGCCGCAACTGTTCCAGACCCAGCCGCAAAGGCCTGTCTCCCCATCGAACCCGCCGGCCAGCCAGCCTGCGCTTCCGGCCCAAGCGATGACGCCGCGCATGGCGGTGCCGCCGGTGGTGCCTACCGTTCGCATGCCGGTGCTGTCCCTTGCCCAGGTCAAACAGCTGCAGAAGCTGCTTGCGTCGGACACGATGGGGCAGGGGCTTGCCCTCGCGCGGCCGGCGCTGGTGCTCGACGTCGACAACGACACATTGGTCCGCGAAGCGCTCGACCATGCCCGCGCGGTGCATGCCGGGCGTTTGTCCGAGGCAGACTTCCAGCGTGACTGGGGCATGCGCCCGCCCGCCTTCGATCCGCTGCCGGGCTTTGCCGATGCGGTGAAGCGTGACCGGATCGCCGCGTGGTTCGCCGCGTTGCCGCCGCCCTATTCAGGGTATGACGGGCTCAAGGCCGGGCTCGAGCGCTATCGCGCGATCGCGGCGGCGGGCGGTTGGTCGGTGCTGGCGAGTGGGCCGGACATGACGATCGGCGCGACGGGCCCGCGTGTGACTGCGCTCCGCCAGCGCCTCGCGGTCGAGGACAAGGACGTATCGACCGGTGGTGACCGGTTCGACGCTGCGCTGCTCGAGGGGGTACGTCGC
Source organism: Sphingomonas sp. PvP018 (assembly GCF_017876865.1). Taxonomy (NCBI): domain Bacteria; kingdom Pseudomonadati; phylum Pseudomonadota; class Alphaproteobacteria; order Sphingomonadales; family Sphingomonadaceae; genus Sphingomonas; species Sphingomonas sp. PvP018. The sequence goes on from NZ_JAGIOU010000001.1 coordinate 3,840,026, forward strand.
GCGCAGCGGCGCTACGGGCTCAATCCGAGCGGGATCGTGTCGGGGCAGACGCTGGGTGCGCTGAACGTCTCGGCGACCGATCGCGTCCGCCAGATCATGGCGAACATGGAACGCTGGCGCTGGCTGCCGCAGGAACTGCCCAAGGATCGCATCCAGGTGAACATCGCCGCCGCGGTCCTGACGGTATTCGATGGCGACCGGCCGATTACCTCGATGCGCGCGGTTACCGGGCGGCCGGGCGACGAGACGCCGATGCTGACCTCGACGATCCACAGCGTCGTGATCAATCCGCCCTGGAATGTGCCGACCTCGATCGCGACACGCGAACTATGGCCGAAGGAAAAGGCCAATCCGGGATACCTGAAGCGCAACGGCTTCAAGGTGATCGGCGGCACGCGGCTGCAGCAGGCCGCAGGCACGCAGAGCGCGCTGGGGCGGTACAAGTTCGATTTCGACAATCCCTATTCGGTGTATCTGCACGACACCCCGTCACGCGCGAAGTTTGCGAGCTTCAGCCGTCTGGCGAGCCACGGGTGCGTCCGGCTCGAAAAGCCCGCCGAGCTTGCCAACCTCCTGCTCGCGGGTGATCCGCAATGGACCCCCGAGATGGTCGCGGCGACGGTCGACAAGGGCGCGACGGTGCGGGCGCGGCTCAGCAAGCCCGTGTCGGTCTATCTGCTCTATTGGACGGCATTCGCCAGTGGTAACGGCCAGATGAACTTCCGCGCGGATCCCTATAGCTGGGATTCGACACTTGCCTCCAAGATCGAAGCACGGTCGGCGGCGCAGGCGATGGCAGCACGATAAGGGACATGACCATGACGACCAAGGCATATGCGATCCGCTTCGCGCTCGGCGCGAGCCTGTTGGTGACCGCGCTCGGCGGCTGTTCCCCGTCCGAGCCGGACACCGCAACCGTGACCGAAAACAGCGCGTATGAGGAAGAGGCCCCCGCCGAGGCCGAGGCGCCGGCGGTGGTCGAGGAAGCGCCTGCACCCGCCCCTGCGGAGGTCAAGGCCGAAGCCCCTCCCGCTCCGGAAATCGCGCCGGACGTTCAGATGCAGGACGATGCCGATGCGACGGGCATGACTGCGCGCGTCCGCCGCGACGGCAGCAGCGCGAGCGAACCCGCTGATGACGTGCCCGCCACGAACGAGATGGAGCCGCAGTGAGGCCGATGCCGACCGGCGCCTATCAGCGCCGTATCCCGGCCGTGCTGGCGGCGCTGGCCACGCTGGTTCTGCCCATGTCGTCTGCGGTATCGACGGCGTCGCCCGCCGGGGTGGCGAGCCGCGCCGCGCCGGTGCCGCTGGCGGCGATTCCCGGGACGGCAATGGCGGTTCCGGCTTTGGCGGAACCGGTGCTCGCCGCGCCATCGCCCGCGGCGGCGCGGACCGTGTCGGCCATCCTGATCGACGCGCGCGACGGCCGGGTATTATATGCGCAAGGGGCCAATCTGGTCCGTCGACCCGCGTCGCTGACCAAGATGATGACGCTGTTCCTCGCGTTCGACGCGCTCGACGCGAACAAGCTGCAGCTGTCCGACACCGTCAAATTCTCACGCGCTGCGGCAAACCAGCCGCCGTCACGGCTCGGTCTGCGACCCGGTGCCGGGCTGACCGTCGGCGAAGCGATCCGGGCGATCGCGGTGAGTTCGGCCAATGACGTGGCGGTGGCACTTTCCGAAAAACTGGGTGGCAGCGAAGCCGGCTTCGCGCGGCGGATGACCGCAAAGGCGCGGACGCTCGGCATGCGGCGGACGTCGTTCACCAACGTCACTGGATTGCCCGGCGCCAATCTCACGACCGCCACCGACATGGCCATGTTGTCCAAGGCGCTGATCGACCAGCATGCGGATCGCTATGCCTATTTCAGCACCCGGTCGTTTCGCTGGGCGGGACGGCAGTTGCAGAACCATAATCACATGCTCGGCGCCTTCGACGGGCTCGACGGCATCAAGACGGGCTATACGGTCGAGGCCGGGTTCAATCTGGCGGCATCGGCCAAGCGCGGCAACCGCCGACTGATCGCCGTCGTCCTGGGCGAGCGAACCGCACGCTCACGCGATCGGCTGGTCGCGCAGATTCTCGAGCGCGGGTTCAACGGCGGCGAGGGCGCCCCGAGCTAATCTGTTGCGGCTCAAGCCAGGGCACCCCGTACGCCACGGTGCACGGGGTGCCTGATTGGCGCGGGGGCGTCAGGTGCGTTCGATCAACTCGATCTCGGCCTCGACCTCGATCTCTTCATCCTCGCCGCCGTGCGTGCCGTCATCCTCTGGGATGATCAGGTCGACGGTCCAGTCATAGATCTTCTCGCGGTTTTCGCCCTGCACCCAGACGCGCACAGCGCCCTTGGTGATTTCTCCACCCATCTGCCCGACGAAGTCGGAGATGAGCGTCTCGGCGGCATCCTCGTGATCGGTCGCGCCGGAGATGCACGCGGACTGCATCTCCTCTTCGAAGTCGATCAACTGTGCCCAATATTGTTTCGCCATGTGTCGGTCCTCTTCGTGGGGCGCTGCGTGCGCCGGGTCAGCGTGCGATACCGCCCGCCGGGGTCGAGACCGGAGCGATTTGCCCCGACGCGGGCAGCAAGGCCAGCGCCGTCTTGTAGCAATCCTCGATATGCGCGTTGCCGACCAGCTTCATCGCCCCGAAGCTGATCGTGGCTGCGAAGGCAGAACCGACGAACGGTACGTATTTGGCAAGCGATCCCGCCGCCATCCGCGTGCCGACGCGCCGCAGCAGCGCGGCGACCACCCGTTTGGTGACCATGCGGCCGATCACGTTGTTACCCATGCTCGACGCCATCACCAGCACCTGCTGCGCGAGATGCGGCTCGAGCCTTTGCACCTGTTCGTGATCGAGCTGGAACATTTCGCTGATCTTCGGCAGCAGGGTTGTCAACAGGCCGACATCGGCGACCAGGTCGACGCCCGGGATCGGTACGACCGCGGCGCCCGCCGACATCAAGGATCGCCGGGTGACAAGCGACCGGCTTTCGGCGCGGACCCGCTCCAGATCTTCGAGCCGTGTAATCATCGATGTCGATCTTTCCAAATGGTTGAATTGCGGCGCGATACCACAGGCTTTGCAACTGCGCGACGTGGCTTGTTCGCCGCCGGAAGCGCGCCGCCGTGCCGGACCGGTGAGGCTCCCGATGCGGAGATATAACCAACTTGGCATATTCAATTGACCGGCTGGGGTGGATGTCGGACTATAGGATCGCGTTTGGGGCCGTCGGCCGCGCGACTGACGGGGCGGCGCGCGAAGTCACATCGACGTGCGCCTCGACGTTCCAGGGAGGGAGCAAGCCGTGGATTTCTCGGATTTCGAGCCGCACGCCGGTGGCGGGGTGACTGCGGAGGAACGCGCGGTCCGGCTCGGCCCAAGCCTGTCGGGCACCAATCTCGAACGGGCCGGCGACTATAACCAGCGCGTCGTGCTCCAGGTCATCCGTCGAAATCCGGACATCACCCGGACCGAGATCGCGACGATGACCAACCTCACCGCGCCGACGATCGCGAATATCACGGGACGCCTGTTCGAGGCTGATCTCATCGTCGATGCCGGGCGCCGCAAGGGCGGACGCGGCCAGCCGGCGGTGCGGTTGCGGATCAACCCCGATGGATGCTTCGCGATCGGGCTGAACATCGACCGTGATCACGTCACGCTCGTATCGCTCGATCTGGCGGGGCAGGTTCGGTCCCGGTTCACACAGCAGATCGCGTTCGCGATGCCCGACGACATCATTGGTATCGTCGGCAAGGAGATTGTTGAGATCCGGCGATCAGACGTGCTGCGCGCCGACCGTATCCTCGGCGTCGGCGTGGCGTTGCCCGACGATCTGGGGCAGGTCGCGTTGCCGCATCGTCCGGCGGGCTATGAATGCTGGGGCGCGGTCGACCTCCAGGCATTGCTCGCCGGTGTCGTTCCATGGTCGGTGCATATCGACAATGACGCGGCGGCGGCGGCGATCGGCGAGGCGCAGTTCGGCGGCGGGCTCGACCATGCGAGCTTCTTCTACATTCTGGTCAGCGCAGGGCTCGGGGGCGGGGTCGTCATCGACGGCTCCTATTACCGCGGCGCCGACGCGCGGAGCGGCGAACTCGGCTTTCTGCCGCTGACGGGTATGCCGGGACAGGTGCTTCAGGACGTGGTGTCCTTGTCCGCGCTCGCCGCGCGGCTTGAACAGGCTGGCTTGACCACGCCGTTCGACCCGGCGCTGGACGTTGCCGAACAGTTCGGTGCGACACTTGATGCATGGGTCGACGAGTGCGCAAGCGCGCTCGTGCCCGCGCTGACCGCCGTCAACTGCCTGATCAACCCCGCCGCGGTGCTGATCGGCGGACGCCTCCCCGATACGGTACTCGACCGACTGGCCGAGGAAACGGCCCGCAAGCTGCTCGCGGCAGCGCCGACGATCCCGGCGCGTGCACCGATCCGGCGCGCCACACTGTCGCGCGATGCGCCCGCCGTGGGCGCTGCGATCTTGCCGTTTCTCGACCGGATCCTGCCGTCGGACGCTATCCTGATCAAGGGCTGATTGTTAAAGCAAATTGACTTTATCTTTCTCACGGGCAGGGTGCCGCAAAATCAAAGTCAGAGAGAGATGCAGTGATCCAGATCGGTATCGACGTCGGCGGCACGAAGATCGAGGCAGCGGCCCTCGACGCCGACGGTCAGTTTCTTGCCCGCGTGCGCAGCCCGAACCCGGGCAATTACGACGGCGCCATCCGGACGATCGGTGACCTGATCGCTCGCGCCGAGCGCGAGGCGGGTGCCATGGGCTCGATCGGGGTCGGTACGCCCGGATCGATCAGTCCGCGCGACGGGCTGATGCGCAACTCGAACGCCACCTTCCTCAACGGCCGCGCCTTTCGCGAGGATCTGGAGACTGCGCTCGGCCGTCAGGTCCGGATGGCCAATGACGCGAATTGCATGGCGCTGTCCGAGGCGGTCGACGGGGCGGCAGCGGGGGCGCGGTCCGCCTTTGCGGTGATCGTCGGGACCGGCGTCGGAGGCGGACTGGTCGTCGACGGGCACATCGTCGAGGGCGCGAACGGCATGGGCGGCGAATGGGGCCATGTTCCGCTTCCATGGATGACCGCGGCGGAATATCCCGGTCCGTCCTGCTGGTGCGGACAAAGCGGGTGCCTCGACATGCTGATATCGGGGACCGGTTTCCGGCAGGATCATGCCGCCCGGTCCGGGCAGATGCTCGACGGCGCCGCGATCGTCGAGGCCGCGCGACACGGCGAAGCCGACGCGGTCGCATCGCTCGACACCTATGTCGATCGGCTCGGACGCGCGCTGGCGATGATCGCCAATATCGTCGACCCGGACGTCTTCGTGTTCGGCGGCGGCATGTCGAATGTCGAGGCGATCTACGCCCGGCTTCCCGCGGTGATCGATCGCTACAGCTTCGGTGGCGACTGGAAGGGGCAGGTGGTGCCGGCCCGTTGGGGTGATTCCTCGGGCGTGCGCGGCGCAGCGCGGTTGTGGCCGCGCTGAGCCTCCTGCGTCGGAGCCCGCGAGGCGCCTAGCCGGCTCACCGGCGGTGCGCCGTCATCCGGCTGGGGTGCGGTTAAATAGAGCGATGACCGCGTTCAGCGTCTGGGTGAACAGGGCGGGATCATAGCGTGGTCCCTCGTCACGCAGAAACGCGTGCTGGCCGTTGACCTCGAGCCAGCCATAATTGGCGCCGACCGCCTCCAGCCGTGCGCGGATCGTCTCGCGCGCGGCAAACGGGACATGCGGGTCCTGCCGCCCCCAGATGAACAGCGTTTCCGCCTTCAGCTCCTCCATGCGCGCCAGACTGTCATCCTGCTTGCCTTCACCCAGCGTGCCGCTGTGGATGTCGGTCGCGTAAAAGCACGCCGCTGCTGCGACGCGGGGATCGAGTGCGGCGCGGTAGGCAAGATGTCCCCCCAGGCAGACGCCCATCGTCGCGAGCCGCCCGGTACAGGCGGGGTGCATGGCGAGGCCGTCGAGCGCCGCGACCGCATCCGCGTCGAAGGCGTGAACCGGTTTCGTGACCTTCAGCGCGTTGCCGCGATCGGTGCCGGCCACGTCGTAGCGCAGCACCGTCCCGGGTCGCTCATACTCATGATAGACCTCGGGCACCGCGACACAGAAGCCGTGGCCGGCGACATAGGCGGCGAGTCGGCGGATCGGATCCGTGACCTGGTAAATTTCCGAGAACAGTAGAACGCCGGGATAGCGTCCCTCGACCGCGGGGCGGAACAGGTGCGTGCGCATGACGCCGCCTGGTGACGGCATGGCATCATCCGAAGGAGTGCCGCTGGCGATGCGAGGGATATCGATGAATTCGTCGCTGCGGATGATCATGGGGTAGGGGGCTGTCCTGCGGGGGAATGGGGGATGGTCAGAACGCTCTGTGCGCCGACCGGATCGGCGCTTCTGACGTCGAAGCTGCCACCGAGCTGGCGCGCTAGCGTAGTGGCGATCTTCAGGCCGAGACTCGTCGAGCCGCGCGTGTCGAATCCCTCGGGCAGTCCGGCGCCGTCGTCGGTCACGCAAAGCTGCAACCCGGTGGCGGTCTGGACGAGATCGACCCGGATGCTGCCATGATCGCGTCCCACCAGCCCATGCTCGATCGCGTTGGCGATCGCCTCCGCCATGATCAGCGCAACGGGGATCAGCGCGTCGGGGGGGAGCATGACGCCGGGCGGTGCGGAAACCGAGTGGACGATACCGGGATTGCCGCCCGCCTCGATCACGTCGGCAGTCAGTTGGTGCAGGAACTGGTCGAGCGCGATCAGCGATCCGCTGGTATCGTAGAGCTGCCGCTGGATCCGGCCGATCAGCGTGATCTTGGTCGCTGCATTGTCGAGCGCGAGGGCCGCGGCGGGGTCGGCGATACCGCGCTTCTGCAACGCGAGGACGGCCCCGATCATCTGGAGATTATTCGATACGCGGTGCTGCAATTCGCGGAACAGCACCTCTGTCCGATCAGCAAGCAGCCCGCTGCGCAGCGCGAGGTCGGCGTTGCGTTCACGCTCGTCGCGCAGCCGGTGATTGGCCTGCTGCATCCAGTGGACCAGCGCGATGTCGACGGCAGCGACTGCGGCATAGAAGAGCAGCGCCACCGCGGTATCGACGCCGAGCGTGAACCCTTGGCGCGGCGCGATGAAATAATACCAGGCCAGCACGCCGCACAGCAGTGCAGCCGCTGAACCGGGACCGCGCCCGAGCAGGAAGGACGAGATGATGACCGCCGGGAAGAAGGTCAGGAACGGAAAACCGGGCGGCAGCAGGTGATCGACGCCGATCCGGATCGCGCAGGCAGCGATGGAGAGGGCGACCGCAACGCCGTACGCGATGGCGCGGCGATCCCATAGCAGCGGCAGACGTTCGAGGAAACGGAGTGGGGTGGCGGTCACACGGGTGTCGTAACAGTGTAGCCCGCCGCTTCCAAACCTTGGATGCGGCGGGTGACACTCTGCGCGGCGATCAACGGGGTTTGACGAACTTGAGCGTCATCCGGTCGCTTTCGCCGATCGCGGCATAGCGCGGGCGGCCAACATCGCCCTCGGCGTAATTGGGCGGCAGGGTCCACACGCCCTTGGGATAGTCATGCGTATCCTTCGGGTTCGCATTCACCGCGCTCTCGCCTGCCAGCTTGAATCCTGCCTTGGTGGCATAGGCGATGACCGAAGACCGCTTCATATAGCCGCTCTTGCCTTCCTCGATCTTGCCCGACGCTTCGGGCAGATGGTGTTCGACAAGGCCAAGCGTGCCGCCGGGCTTGAGCATCGCGAACATCTGGTCGAACGCGGCCTGGGTCTGATCGGCGGCCCCGAACCGCCAGTTGTGCACGTTGCGGAAGGTCAGCACGACGTCCGCCGAGCCTGCGGGAACGGTCGGCTGGCCGGCGACTGCCGGGAACATGGCATAGCGCAGCGCGCGATAGGCTTCGGGCATCGCCTGGCGCTTGGCCCGGACAGCTGCGAGACCCTTCTCGCTCGGCGCAGCGGCATAAAGCGTGCCGCGGGCCGCGAGATAGGGCGCAAGGATCTCGGTATACCAGCCGCCGCTGGGCCAGATCTCGACGACCGTGTCACCAGGCTTCACATCGAAAAACGCCAGCGTCTGGGCGGGGTGGCGGAAAGCGTCGCGCGCGATCGTCGCGGGCGTTCGCGTCCCGGCTTTGGTCGCCGCGACGAGAGCGGCGCTCGGCGCGGGATCGGGTGCGGCATACGCCGCTGTGGCGGCCGACAGGCCGGCAGCGATAACCAAGGCAAGGCGCGTCATAGGACCTCCAGTCAGAAGCCAGCAACATAGCGCCCTAATCTGACGGGCCGCAACCCGCCTACAGTCTCGGTTTCCCCTGACCATTTGCGAGAGCTCGCAGCGGCCAGCAGATAAGGTTTGAAGTAAAGATGCGCCGGGCCGACGAGACTTTCGCCGGCCCGGCCTCGGCATCAGTCCGCGCGGGGCTGAGCCGGCGTGAACCCGCCATCCTCGTCCATCACGCGCAGAATGCCGTCGTCGATCGCAAACACCGCGCCGCGGATCTCGAGATCGCCGGCAGCCTCTGCATCGCGGACGAACGGGAAGGTCCGCAGATTTTCAATCGACGTCCGAACGGCAGCCTGCTCCATCGCCTCGCGAGCCTCTTCAGACTTCAGATCGGCATGATCCTTGGCGACGGACTCGCGTGCGCCATCGAGCAGATGCACCCAGTCACTGATGAAGCCACCCTGGCCGCGCTCTGCCTTGTCGAACGTGCCTGCGAGCGCCGCCTTGCAGCCGCCGCACTGGCCATGGCCGAGTACGACGATCTCGCCGACCTTGAGCTGCGTGACCGCAAATTCCACCGCGGCAGAAACGCCGTGATAGCCGCCGCCCGTCTCGAACGGCGGAACGAGGTTGGCGACGTTGCGGACGACGAACATCTCACCAGGCAACGTGTCGAAGATCTGCGCGGGTTCGACCCGGCTGTCCGAACAGGCGATCACCATGACGCGCGGTTCCTGTCCGACTTTCAATTTCTCCCAACGGTCATGCTGGCGGCGCCAGTCGGACGTCCGAAACCGCTGGTATCCATCTACAAGATCGGCAAAATCAGTCATTGTGTATCGTCTCCCGGGATACGGCCAAAACGGCCAATTTCAGAAACCCCTTGTCATGCGAGCGGTTCCCCGGGAAGCCCGCAACACTGCCGATCCTGCGATAGGGCGAGCGATCTGCCCCGCGAGTGGCGCAGGTACGGGGGAATCGTAGGCACGCCCCCCGCACGGAGGAATTGCGCGACCATGGGGTTGGTCAGGCCCTATGCCATGGGCAGGGGCTCCGGCGCCATGGACAGGGCGCTGCCGCGCGCAGCATTGCGCTACGAGGATATTTTGCGCTCGCCTGATCAGCGCTTTCGCTGGGGCTGGTAGCGACACCCGCCGCGCACAAACCGCATGGCTCAGTGGACGCCGCAAACATCCTATATTGGTACGGAGTGTTGCCCTTATTCGGGGTTCGCCAACGGATGCCTCGCGAGCCTAAGCGAGTATTAGATCCGCTGCGGTCGATCTTGGCGTCAGCTGCCGGGGTCATGATGCGCTAGCGCCTGTCAGTAAGCGTGGGCAAGTCCCTCGACGGGCAAAGGAATGTGTCTTCGGCTCGCGACTGACACCATCTTCCGAAACGTGGAGTACCTTGGCAAATTGATGCGCTGACGCGTCTTGCCTTGTGGAACGAACTCGGCCCGGGCCTTGCTGGCGTCAGGTCCGCAGCCACGGGGCAACCGCCGGACTGGAATGCGTCCCTCCCAGAATTGGTAATAAAAAGGTAATTTTCGCATTAGATTCGGAAAATGAATTTGATATAGGTAGCGGCGCCTAGACATCGACCTGGCTACCAAAAGAATACCGGGCGATTCGCGGGATTTACGGGTGCAGGCATGGGCTGCATCGGGATGGCGCGATGGCGCCTATGAAAAGGGGCTTTGACCAATGGTTTTTCCTAAGCAGATGTTGCTCGCATCCACCGCCGTGGTCGCCAGCGCGATCGCCGGGCTGATCGCGCCTGCGGGCGCACAAACCGCGCCGTCATCCGCCCCGCCAGCCGCCGCCGAGCAGCCCGTATCCGCTCAGACACCTCCCACGCAGGCCGCCCCCTCGGGGGACGCGGACAGCGACATCGTCGTCACCGGTATCCGCGGCAGCCTGCGCAGCGCGATCGCGGTCAAGCGCGAGGCCAATGCCGTGGTCGACGTGATCAGCGCCGAAGCGATCGGCAAGTTTCCTGACCGCAACGTCGCCGAATCGCTGTCGCACATCCCCGGCGTGAGCATCGATCGGCGCTTCGGCGAGGGCGAGAAGGTCGCCATCCTTGGTACCGATCCCGCGCTCAACCGGATGCTGCTCGACGGTCATGCGCTCGCATCGGCGGATTGGGGCGGTAACGACAATGACCCGTCGAGCCGCACCTTCAACTATTCGTTGCTTGCGCCCGAACTCGTCGACCGGCTCGAGGTGTACAAGTCGCCCGAACCGCGGATCGAGGAGGGGAGCCTCGGGGGCACGGTCATCGTCCGCACCCGCCGGCCGCTCGAGCTCAAGGCCAATTCGATCTTCGCGTCGGGCGGCTATTCGTACAACGACCGTTCGGACAAGGGCAATGTCCGCGGCTCGGGGCTGTACAGCTGGAAGAATGATGCGGAGACGTTCGGTGTGCTGGTCGCCGCGACCTATGACAAGCAGAGCCTGACGCGCGCCGGCGTGGAATTCTTCGGCTATGACAATGCCGCGGCGAATGCGGACGGCACCTATAACAGCCCGTTCGTCAACCGCGCGCAGGACGGCACGCTTAGCCTGAAGAGTCCGGGTGCGACCATCACTGGCGGAACGATTGCGGATCTCTACAAGGCCGCGTCGCCGTTCGGCATCAACTACGCCTATTTCCAGCAGACGCGCGAGCGCAAGAGCGTATCGGGTACCGTTCAGTACCGCCCCAGCTCGGAGCTGACGCTGACGCTCAACGGCCTGCACATCAACGGCAATTACGACAATTACAGCCAGTCGATGTACACCATTCCCGGGGCCTGGACGGGTAACGTGCTGCAGTCGGCCAATATCAGCAACGGGGTCGTCAACGCCGCGACCTTCGGTGCTGCCACGAGTCAGAGTGCACAGCTCGACACGCTCGTCCGCAAGACCAAGCTGACAACCGATAATCTGAACCTGTTCGCGGATTGGGAAGGCGATGACGGCGCCAAGGTGTCGTTCGCGGGTGGCTGGAGCCGGGCGAGGGGCGGGCGCAATCCCGAATATCTGTTCAACGTGCAGACCAGACTGCCGTTCAGCTATGCCTTCACCAACGATACGGCGACGGTCAACTTCACCGGCGACCCGACCAACCCTGCAAACTACTTCACCAACCCGAACAACAATCCCGCACAGATCGAGGGCAGCCCGGTGCTGGTCGGCGGCACGCAGTTGAACGCCGCGCAGATCGGCGGACTCGATTATAGCGTGACGACCGATCGCGACATCTTCGGCGGCTATGATGCGACGATCCCGGTTTCGTTCGGGCCGTTCACGCAGCTGATGCTCGGCGCGCGCGTCACCGACCATGTCAACCGCATCGACGGCCGCGGCATCAACACCTATCTCACCACGTCCCAGCTCGCATCGCAGCTCAACGTGCCGACTGCGTCGACCCCGGACGGCACATTCAGCGGCAGCGGCGGGTTGGGCAACGCGACTCAGTATCTGAACCTGTCCGAACAGTCGGTGATCGACATCCTGGCGAATGCGATCAATTCGCCGCTGATCCGCAAGATCGGCGCGTCAACCCGGGTCAAGGAAACCGTCGCGGCGAGCTATGCGCAGCTCAATTTCGAGCAGAGCGGCTTTCGCGGCAATATCGGCGGCCGGCTGGTCTATACCAAGGACGTGTCGGACTATGCGCTGACGCTGTCGACCGCGGCCAACCCCAACCCCGTGCCGACCCCGACGACGACATCGACCGACTATCTGAAGTTCCTGCCGAGCTTCAATATCGCCTATGAGGCGAGTTCGTCGCTCATCTTCCGCGGTGCGGTCGCCAAGGTGATCTCGCGGCCACGCTATCAGGATCTGGCGGCATCGATCTCGCAAAACGATACGACGCGCGATGCGGGTGGCGGCAATCCCAATCTGAAGCCGTATGAGTCGACCAATTACGAGCTGACCGCGGAATTCTACCCGCGTCCGGGCAGCCTGCTCGCGGTCGAGGCCTTCCGTCGCGACATCAGCAACTACATCATCACGACCCGGACCGAGGGGGTGACGCTGTTCAATTCGCTGACCGGGCGGCTGGAGAACAATTACAGCGTTTCGCAGCCGATCAACGGCGGCAAGGCGAAGGTGAACGGCATCCTCGTGTCCGGGCAGAGCGAGATCTGGGGCGGGTTCGGGCTCCAGGCGAATTATACCTATCAGGACAGCACGACCTCCTCGACCGACGCGTCGGGC
>NZ_JAGIOU010000001.1:3857500-4027540 GCF_017876865.1 Sphingomonas sp. PvP018
ACATGCACTGGAGGTCCGAACCGATTAACGTTGAAAAGTTACCGGATGAGTTGTGTTTAGGGGTGAAAGGCCAATCAAGCCGGGAAATAGCTGGTTCTCCGCGAAAACTATTGAGGTAGTGCCTCGCACGAACACCTTAGGGGGTAGAGCACTGGATGGGCTAGGGGGTCGCGAGATCTACCAAACCTAACCAAACTCCGAATACCTAAGAGTGATATGCGGGAGACAGACGGCGGGTGCTAAGGTCCGTCGTCAAAAGGGAAACAGCCCTGACCTACAGCTAAGGCCCCCAAATCGTATCTAAGTGGGAAAGCATGTGGGACTTCCAAAACAACCAGGAGGTTGGCTTAGAAGCAGCCATCCTTTAAAGAAAGCGTAACAGCTCACTGGTCTAAACAAGAGGTCCTGCGGCGAAGATGTAACGGGGCTCAAGATACGTGCCGAAGCTTAGGGTGTGCCACTTATGTGGTACGCGGTAGCGGAGCGTTCCGTAAGCCTGTGAAGCGATCTGGTAATGGGTCGTGGAGGTATCGGAAGTGCGAATGCAGACATGAGTAGCGATAAAGAGGGTGAGATGCCCTCTCGCCGAAAGACCAAGGGTTCCTGCGCAAGGCTAATCCGCGCAGGGTGAGCCGGCCCCTAAGACGAGCCCGAAGGGGGTAGTCGATGGGAACCACGTTAATATTCGTGGGCCTGGTGGTGTGTGACGGATCATGTGTGTTGTCATCCCTTATCGGATTGGGATGGCTTCGAAATGGTTCCAGGAAATAGCCCCACCGTATAGACCGTACCCGAAACCGACACAGGTGGTCAGGTAGAGTATACCAAGGCGCTTGAGAGAAGTGTCCTGAAGGAACTCGGCAAATTGCCTCCGTACCTTCGGAAGAAGGAGGCCCTCACTATGCGCAAGCACTTTGAGGGGGCACAGGCCAGGGGGTAGCGACTGTTTAGCAAAAACACAGGGCTCTGCTAAGTCGGCTTCAAGACGACGTATAGGGCCTGACGCCTGCCCGGTGCCTGAAGGTTAAGTGGAGGGGTGCAAGCTCTGAAATGAAGCCCAGGTAAACGGCGGCCGTAACTATAACGGTCCTAAGGTAGCGAAATTCCTTGTCGGGTAAGTTCCGACCTGCACGAATGGCGTAACGACTTCCCCACTGTCTCCAGGACATGCTCAGCGAAATTGAATTCTCCGTGAAGATGCGGAGTACCCGCGGTTAGACGGAAAGACCCCGTGCACCTTTACTGCAGCTTCAGAGTGGCATTAGGAAGAAACTGTGTAGCATAGGTGGGAGGCTTTGAAGCATCGGCGCCAGCTGATGTGGAGCCATAGGTGAAATACCACCCTGTTTGTTTCTGATGTCTAACCTCGTTCCGTAAGCCGGAACAGGGACCCTCTGTGGCGGGTAGTTTGACTGGGGCGGTCGCCTCCTAAAGAGTAACGGAGGCGCGCAATGGTGGGCTCAGGACGGTCGGAAACCGTCTGTTAGAGTGCAATGGCATAAGCCCGCCTGACTGCGAGACTGACAAGTCGAGCAGAGACGAAAGTCGGTCATAGTGATCCGGTGGTCCCTCGTGGAAGGGCCATCGCTCAACGGATAAAAGGTACGCCGGGGATAACAGGCTGATAACCCCCAAGAGCTCATATCGACGGGGTTGTTTGGCACCTCGATGTCGGCTCATCACATCCTGGGGCTGGAGCAGGTCCCAAGGGTTTGGCTGTTCGCCAATTAAAGTGGTACGTGAGCTGGGTTCAGAACGTCGCGAGACAGTTTGGTCCCTATCTGCCGTGGGCGTCGAAATTTGAGAGGAGTTGACCCTAGTACGAGAGGACCGGGTTGAACATACCTCTGGTGTACCAGTCGTTCTGCCAAGAGCGCAGCTGGGTAGCTATGTATGGACGGGATAACCGCTGAAAGCATCTAAGCGGGAAGCCTCCCTCGAGATAAGATTTCATAGAGCCGTCGGAGACCACGACGTTGATAGATCGGATGTAGAAGTGCGGTAACGCATGGAGCTAACCGATACTAATTGCTCTATTCGCGCTTGAGAGTCTCACACCATCAATGACAACACTGGGTAACCCAGCGTCAGAGACGGTGCGGATGATTAAGACGACGCCAGATCGCCAATCCCCTCGCCGTCGAGGGATTGGTCACCACAATACAAACCTTGCACGGTATCGATTTTAAAACCCAGATATCACAGTGACGTATGTCGCACCGGCTCCATTGCCTGGTGGCTATAGCGTCGGTGTCCCACCCGATCCCATTCCGAACTCGGCCGTGAAACCCGCCTGCGCCAATGGTACTATCGCTCAAGCGATGGAAGAGTAGGTCGTCGCCAGGCATTGAAGCCCGTGCGACATGCATCACACGATATCAAAACCCATTCACAATCTCATCTACCCTTACGTCCCTAACCGGACCGTCGCGGGGTGGAGCAGCCCGGTAGCTCGTCAGGCTCATAACCTGAAGGTCACAGGTTCAAATCCTGTCCCCGCAACCATCTTCATTTGCAACGCCTTTGAGGGAATCCCCGCGGAGGCTTTTTGCGTTTCTGGCTCAGCGCACAGCGACAGCATCGACGCCAGCTCGCCGCGTAAGTCGATGGCGAGATCTCCGTCTTTCGGAGTCAGCACCTCAGCCTCGATGAGCGCGCGCAACCGTTCGAACGCCTGCGCCTTCAGCGCGTCGTCCTCGAAGGCAGCGGTGAGCTGTTCGACCTTCTCGCGGTACAAGCGGCCCAGGTCCGGGTTAAGCAGCTCGGGTTCCGGGGAAACCATCTGTGCGGTCTCCTGTTCGGTAAGTTCCAGTTCGGCGAGCAGGGCCTTGCGTCGCTCGGTCCATATCCTCATCTCGTCGACGAACACCGTCGCGTCCACGCCTTTGAGGATAGCCGCCTTGGCGTACCCGAGCTGGTGATCGAGATTGGCCAGTTCGGCTTCCCGCTCGGGGCGGGCGCTGACCGTTTCCGCCGTCAGTCGACGGGTCTCTGCCTCATATTCCAAGAGGAACGCTGCAACCACGTCGTCACGTAGCATCTCGCTCGACAAGCCCGCCAGCACGCGTGCGTCGAGTTCGTCCTGGCGGATCGTCAGCCGGTTGTTGCACCAGGTGGGGCCCTTCTTGGCGGCGCCCTGGCAGCCGAACCGGGTCTTGCCAGATTTCGCATAGCTCGCACCGCAGCTGCCGCCGGTCATCTTGCCGGTCAGCAGATATCGCGGGCGCTGTTGCGCGAAGAAGGGCAGGCCAGCCATCTCGGTACGCTGTTTCGGCCCGCGCGATAGCGTAGCCTGGCGGAATTTGACCCGATCCCATAGCTCGATGGGCACGATGCCGAGGGCCGGGGACTCGACGTCATCGGATCGTTTGTCCTCCGTGTTGACAAAGGCATGGCGTTTGCCCGTTTCCGGGTTCTTGCGATACGTCTGTTTGCCGTACGGCCGTCGGCCGACATACAGCGGGTTGTTGAGGATGCCGGTGCCGCGTGCGGCATTGCCGGTCAGCGTGTTCGGCGTCCAGGCCGCGGCCTTGCCGAGCGGATGTCTGCTGGCTTTGCCGCTACGCGGGGGAGGTACGCCGTCGGCATTGAGGCGCCGCGTGATGGCGATGGGCGACAGGCCGGCCGCATAGTCCTCGAAGATCCGGACCACCACCGCGGCCTCGGCGGGCACGATCTGCTGCAGGCCGCGGATGCGTTCGCCATTGCCGTCGTGCTCGATGCGCTTCTCATAGCCGTACGCAGAACCACCGGGGTTCTTTCCCATCGCGTGACGACGCACCAGCGCATCGCGGGTCTTGTCGCTGGTGGCGCTCAGCTGCTCGGCGTTGATCGTACCGATCATGCCGATGTGCAGCGGCGTGACTATGCCTTCCTTGCGCGTCGCCAGGACTATGCCGCGAAAGTTGAGAAGGTCGAACAGCGTCGCGATATCGGCCTGACTGCGCGACAGCCGGTGCATGGCGTCGGCGTAGACGATGTCGACGCCGCCTGCGGCAACGGCCGCCAGCAGCGCCTTCATACCGGGGCGGTGCATCGTAGCCGCCGACTCCGCTGCGTCTGTGAAGCACAACACCTCATGCCAGCCCGCACGCGCGACCTCACGCCGACACATCATCAGCTGCGTCTCGATCGACTGCACGTCCTGTTTGTCCGTCGAATACCGCGCATATATCGCACACCGCTTCATCTTTCCTCCATTCGTGCTTCCTGCATTCGCAAGGAAGGTCGTCATGATGGTCGCTTACCCGATTTCAGGGCGACCTGTTTTTTCGGTGACGTCTGCTGCCGCGCCAGCAGACGCGCGAGGTCCAGCGCGAGATCGTGGAGCGGGGAGGGCGGCTGCGACGGCATCCACGCCATCTGGGGCGCGCGGCGTCACTCCGACTCCGACCTTCCCACATGGTTGCCAGGCCGCATCGCTAAAGCTGGTATTGGCCGGTCTGTCGCTGCTCATATTGGTGGAAAACGGACATACAGCCGCAAGCGGACAGGCTTATGATGCCTTATGAGGCTTATTGATCATTCCACGGCCGAGGCAGATCTCGTTCGCATGCTGCTTTCTCGCAACGGCAGCAGAACGTGTATCACTACCGTTGATGGCGAGCCCATGAGGGTGCGGCGGGTTGAGATCGCCGATCTTCCCTCTGCGGTTGAGTGGGATCACTACGCGACAGTCGGAGGCGTTGGCTTGAGCGCTGACGCCGGAAAATACTCCTTCTTTTCAACCGAAATTGGCACGGTCGAGGATAGCGACAGCGGTGCCATCATCTACGCTCGGGCAGCACAATAAGCAGCTTCCGTGCCGGTTACGGGGATCATCGCGAACGTCCTAAATTGGGCGTCAGCAGACAAAGCCGTCGCGCCAGTGATCCTCGTCTATCGGATAGGGATCGATTGTGAAGCCAGCGGGGTGGTCACAATACCCCGGCGCTTGCCGCAGCCTTTTCGCCGCCGCCTCCGCTCGGGACGGCGAACTATAAACGCCGATCAGCTTGGCGTCGTCGCCGTGCTCATCGTCAGAGCGGACGTGGTGCAAGACATAAGCGGTTTCCATGGCCGCAGTTTACGCGCCGATCCGGATGGGCGCTAGCGTGCGGGTCAGGACCTGGCTGGAACGTCCGCTATTGGGCGACTGCGGACCAGCCGCTTTCAGGGTCCGCCTTGCTGATCGCGATTGTCGCGACCTGGTGGCAAGCGGACGTTGTCATGAAGCGACTTTGATGCAAATTTAGGTCGACGTGGCAAACGGCTTATCGCGTTCGCTGCAGAGCCGCGTTGGGGAGAGCAGGGTGGAAACTACGGGCGTTTTGGCTGCCGGGGAAAGCTCCGCCGCAATGGCCTATATCAAGGCTCGGCGAGGCTTGTCGCCACGACAGACCATGTTAATCCTCGTAATCTGGATGTGCGCCTTAGGCGTCTCGGTGGGGGCATGGACGTCCGGTTCATGGCTGGTCGCCGTGTTGCCGGTGGAATTCGCCATCGTCGGTCTCATGGTAGGAGGGCTCATAGTCCGCCTCGCGTCGGCGCCTTTAATGCGCAGAGCGCTCACCGAGCGGGGTCAGACCTACGAACAGCAACTCACCCTCCGGCTCACGCCCGAAGCCATAGTCTATGATTTGGCAGACCTTACAACGATTGCGCGCTGGTCCTGCGTCACGGACCTCTATCTGACGCGGAAATATTGGGTGTTCCTAGTTCAGAGCAGCGCGATGGTGCTGCCGCGTCGCTTCTTCGCTACTCGCGAGCACGAGCGAAATTTCATCGCCCAAGCCATGTCTCTGATGCCCTCAGCCGCACAAGACCGCAGCCCAGACGCAGCCAAAGTTCTGAAGACTTGATACGAGCCGTTCGATGACCGCTATTGGGCGCTTGCGGACTGGCAGCTTTCCCGCCCGATAGCTGCCGGTCGGCTTTTAGGCACGATGGACGCCCACGAAGGGTCTGAACGGCAATAGGTGGTGGTTAGCAGACTGTCCGCTTCTCCCCCTCGCGAGCTTGAAGCAGACGGGCCGCTCAAATCTCCTATCGGGGCGAGATCGCGTTCAGGATTGCCTGTTCCACTGGAGAATAGTTTCCGTCGAGCCGACATAGGGAGATGGGCTCACGCGGCATCAGGGGCGGTTGAGCCATGAATCGCGGTTCTGTTCCACGATGCTGTTGCGCGGCGTGCACGAGAAACGGGTGGCCCAGATATACCGTGCCAGCCTTGCCCACAGCTAATGCTTCCCGCCGATTCGCCGACCCGGCAAACCCATCGGCGGCGCTCGCGAAGGGTCAGGCCAGCCTCGCCTGCCGGCGCGAGTTGCCTTGCAACGTCGGCATGCGAGCCGAGACGAATACGGGTTGGGGCATCATCGACACCAACGTCCGAAAATAGGAACAGCATCAGCAGAGTTCGTCCCTTGCTGCTTATATTGGCGCGCCACTCCATAAAGTCGGGGTGTTCGTCCCCGAAACTGACGTCAATGTGCCAGCCATCGTCGCCGGGTGAGCCCTCGGAGGGGAAGCGGACCGGAAAGGTTCCAAGGCGGTCACGAGGAAACCAGCGGCCAGTGCCGACAAGCTGATCGAACGCCGTGCGCAGCTTTGGCGTATTCGCTGCCTCCTGGAACGGAGCTTGACTGAACTGGTTTAGGCGCACGACCGGTCGGGTCCATGATGAACGATCATCTGGGTCGCAACCGGTGGCTTCCCACAGGATCGCGCGGGCCTGCTCTGCGATATGCTCGCTAAAGGCCTCATCGATACGGACCAAGCCGTCGCGCATGAAAGAGGTGATATCATCTGCGCTAAGCACAGGATCTGAATGTTTTCACATAACTTCTCACAAAAAGGCGTGGGTCATCGGGCAGCGAAAGCCGCCAAGTGAGCCGAAACCGGCCCGCTTAAATGAGCGGGAAGGCGCACGCGCGATTGAGAGTGATGAACTTCATGTACTCGACATAATATGATGAGCGCTTAGGCAACACGAATGGCGGCTTCCAGGAAGTCGGGAAATCAAGCCGTATGTCAAAGATTGGGCGCAAGCGGAATGGCCGTTTCTGGTGGAAAGCGGACCTTCCGTTTTGGAAGCCGGACCCCAGGAAACCGGCCGAACGGGTATCCCGGATGCATCAGTGTTTTGCATCGCCGGATCCCGCGGTTTGCTGCAGTTCTTCGGCTGATGCGCAATCCATGAGTTTTGCATCAATCGCCGTTGCACCTTGTGTATTGCTGATATAGCACAGCGATGCACGAGAAGACTTGCCATGTTGGTCCGCTGGCTTCTTACCACCATGCTATCTTCGGCAACTGCGACATCGGCCCAGCCGTACCTACTAGTGTTAGGAGTCCCGCATTTCGCGAACCATCACCGCGATATTGTGAACGCCAATGTAGAGGACGTGCTCACGCCCGCGCGGCAGCGCGAGATAGAGCGACTGGTTACCGCACTGGCGGCAACACGACCGAACCATGTCGCGGTTGAGTGGTCCACCACCAAACAAGCTTCCCTCGACGAGCGCTACGCCGCCTATCGCGCTGGCCGATACGTCCTCAGTTCCGACGAGGTAGACCAGATAGGATTGCGACTTGCCGTGATGTTGAACCTACCTCGGGTTGATGCAGTCAACTGGCTGGAAGAGGCGCCAGGCACGGACGACGACTATGATTTCGGCAAATGGCTTACCGCGCACGGCCGGTCCGACGAGTTAGCCAAGCTCACCGCCGACGGACAGCAACGCACAGATGCGCGGGACGCGCTGAACCGCTGCCGACCAATCGCAGACTGGCTGCGCGACCTAAATTCGCCGGCATATGTCGCATGGGACGACAGCCTTTACTTTCGTATTGCGAATTTTGGCGACGCTGTGAACAATCCCGGCGCAGCGTGGGTCGGTGCGTGGCATGCGCGTAATCTCCGGATCGCTGGTAACCTACGGCGCATCGCAGGTGAACCGGGCGATCGCACAGTTGCGGTGTTCGGGGCGGGCCATGCAGACCTATTGCGACGCTACGGGACCGGTATGGGCTTTGAGGTCGCTAATACAAATGCTGCGTTGCCCCCACCCACTCGCTCGCGCTGCTTGGCCAAGTAGGGATTGGTGGGACTTAATTTATAGAACACGAACCTGAACGAGGACAGTGATGCCGTTCAAAGATCTTAATGGGCCCGCTACACGTGCGACGACTCAAAGGGCGCTCGGGAAAGAGATCGCTCAACGTCTACGGAATTTGCTGCGTCGACGCCCACGTCGTCCCGATGATGACGGGTTATTGCTCGTCTCACCTCCACCCGGCCCTCAACCTATGCCGCTCGCTGGTGCAGCTGAGATTGAAAATGATTGATCTTTACCCAAGCCGGCTGATGCAAAACTTTTGATTTTCGCATCACGAACGGCGGCTTTCGGGATCGGCGGGACAAGCCTCGAATGACCGACTTTGGTCGTTAGCGGTCATTCGTTGATCCGGCTCGCTGAATGTCGGACATTGGTGGACTTCTGCCTGACCTCCTTCGGTTAGGCAGAAGCGATAACTGCCGTTCATCAACGGAGACGGGGTGGTGGCTAGCGAACAGAACCGGTCGTACATGTTAGTATGGGCTGACGTCCGGCCGTGCCGAAGACGGCCAATCAGGTTGCACGCAGGAGGCCATCGGCGGCATGGTCGCTTCATGACGTTCATGCTAATCAGGAGCGACCCCGAAAGCGGGCAACTGTTCAAAGCCATGCAGTGACCAGAGTCGACACTTTCGAGCGCCGTTAGGTGGTGCCGGTCAACCTTCGCTTCGAACCGCATTGCGTACCCCGATTGCGAAGGCAGTATCCGCGGCTCGACGCTCCTGCCGCATTCTGTCACGAGCCGTCTTTATCCATCATGATTGTCTCGGCATTCTCGAGCACAATGAAGGGGGCTGCGATCTTGGCGAGAACCGGCCGACTCTTCGAACTGTTGCAAATTCTTCGTAGCAAGAAACAGCCCGTCACCGCGCTGTCTCTTTCGCAGGAAATGGGGGTATCGGAACGTACCCTCTATCGTGATCTTGCAGAGCTTACCGCTCAAGGAGCCCCAATATTTGGCGAGGCGGGCGTCGGATATGTCCTGCGAGAAGGGATGTTTCTCCCGCCGCTCATGTTCAGCAACGAAGAGACCGAGGCGGTGGTGCTCGGTCTGAAGTATGTGAATCAATTCGGCGACGAAGTGCTGAAGGCGGCGGCGCGCGATGCAGCGGCCAAGATCGCGTCCGTGCTCTCGGTCGCTGCGCGGGAGACGCTGCAAGAGCCGATTTCGCTGCCAGGGCCGGTTGGTCCGGCATTTCCCGAGAATCTCGTGGATTATGCCGTGCTTCGGTCGAGCATCGACAAGCGGCTGAAACTGCGCATCGCCTATCGCGACGCACAGGGTGCGGAGAGCAATCGGATCGTCTGGCCGATCGCGCTGGGGTTCATGCAGGAAGCGCGCGTCGTCGTGGCCTGGTGCGAAACACGCCAGGCCTTTCGCACCTTCCGCACCGATCGCATCTCCGCGGCCGAGCCGTTGCAGGAACGCTATCCGGAACGCCGCAATGCCCTGCTGCGCAGGTGGCGAAGCCAGATCGATGACGATGCCGCACGCCAATTCGCCGACGGTGGCGATGATAGTCACTGATAGCTGAATTCTTGGAAAGCAGCGCCCCGCGCACGTCGCTCCTGACACAATCTGTCAGGGGGTGCGACTATCTGGAGGTCACCCGATACCGCTTCCGGAGTGACCCGCGATGATTGACCATGTGATCCTGACCGTTTCCAGTTTCGAACGGTCCGTGCCGTTCTACGAGGCAGCACTGAAGCCGCTCGGCCTCACCGATGTGACCGATTTCCCAGCCCAGGAAGGCCACCCGCAGCTGAAGGGTTTCGGCACCAACGGATCGTGGTTCCTGTGGCTGAAGGAGGGCGCGGCGCAGCCGGACGCCGTGCACGTCGGCCTGGTCGCCTCCAGTCAGGACAAAGTCCGCGCATTCCACGCTGCCGCCGTCGCGGCGGGTGCTGGGGTGAGGACGGCGCCGGGCCCGCAGCTCCACTATTTCCCCGGCTATTTCGCCACCTGGATCCTCGATCCGGACGGCCACGACATCGAAGTCGTCAACAAGACCGGTCAGGTCGAATAGCCGTGACCAAACCGCGCTAGCGCGCGCTCGACCAAGGGGGGGCACCCATGACAATCTCTGAAGCCAACACGAACGGCCTGACCTTTGCGGTGCCGACGCGGCGCGCGCTTCTCGTCGGTGGCGCGGTTGCCGCCGGCGTGGCGCTCGCCGCTTCGAGTGACGGCGCCGTTCGCCGCGCAACCCTGAACACTGACGGAGAAAAGACGATGGGCACGATTACGGTCAAGGACGGCACGAGCATCTTCTACAAGAGCTGGGGCGAGGGGCAGCCAATCATGTTCCATCACGGCTGGCCGTTGAGCGGCGACGATTGGGACACGCAGATGATGTTCTTCGCGGCTGAGGGCTTCCGCGTCGTCGCGCACGACCGTCGTGGCCACGGTCGGTCGAGCCCCAGCGCGACCGGCAATGACATGGATAGCTATGCCGCCGATGTTGCCGCGGTCGCCGCGCAGCTAGGCCTGGAGAACGCGGTCCATGTTGGTCATTCGACCGGCGGCGGCGAAGTGGCGCGCTATGTTGCGCGATACGGCGGCAACGGTCGCGTGGCGAAGGCGGTGCTGATCGGCGCGATCCCGCCGGTGCTGATGAAGACCGCGGCCAATCCCGACGGCGTCCCGGCCGCGGTGATCGACGGCATCCGTGCCGCGGTCGCGGGCAATCGCGCGCAATTCTACCGCGATTTTCCGAGCGGCCCTTTCTATGGCTACAACCGGCCTGGCGCGGTGCCGTCGCAGGCGGTGATCGACAACTGGTTCCGCCAGGGAATGACGGGCGACATCAAGGCGCAGTATGACTGCATCACCGCCTTCTCGGAAACCGACTTCACCGCCGACCTGAAAGCGATCGAGCAGCCTGTGCTGGTGCTGCACGGCGAGGACGACCAGATCGCGCCGATCGCCGGCACTGCGGCACGCGCGGTCAAACTGCTGCGCCGTGGCACGCTCAAGAGCTATCCGGGCTATCCGCATGGCATGGCGACGACGCACGCCGACGTCATCAACGCCGATATTCTGGCGTTCATCCGGCAGTGAGCTTTGGCGGCGGGCGGGAGTCGTATCCCGCCCGCTTTCCGACGACCGTCCTTTCCACCACGGCGCCGCCTCTTGCGCGCGCGGGAGACCTGTCATGTCCACCGTCATCACCCTGTCGCACGGGCAATTGCGCGAGCGCTTCGCCGAGCTTGCCGAGACCCCGGCCATCCTCAAGGCGTTCGACTTTGCCCGCGCGCGCATGTCCCCGGTCCTGTTCAACCACGCCACACGTTCCTGGATCTTCGCGGCCAAGATCGGTGCGCGGCGCGCCGAACCCTTCGATGCGGAGATCGTGGCGGTCACGACCCTGCTGCACGACATGGGTTTCACGCCGCACGGCGAGGGCCCGCATCGCTTCGAGGTCAACGGCGCCAACCTCGCTCGCGCCTTCGTCCGCGACCTGGGGTTCGACGATCGCCGTGCGCAATTGGTGTGGGACGGCATCGCGCTGCACGCCACCCACTCGATCAGCCTGTTCAAGGAGACCGAGGTTGCGCTGTCGTCGCGCGGGATCGGCGTCGATTTCGGCACCGCCGATTACGCGATACTTGGCCCGACCGAGATCGCCGCGGTCGTCTCGGCGGTCCCACGGCTCGACATGAAACGCGCCTTCGCCGCTTGCGCGCTGCATCTGGCAGAAACCAAACCGGAAACCACTTACGACACCTTTATCCGCGATTTCGGAGAGCGGTACGTGCCGGGCTATGCTGCGCCCTCCTGGGTCGATGCCATAGCCGCAGGTCCCTACGCTGAGTGATGCGAGCCCCTCGCCTTGGACTGTGCTCGGAATCGCAGTTCAGATCAGAATTTGTCAGGGCGCTCGCTTATCAAAATTATATACTTAGTTACAATGCTTGATGGGTTTGGAGCTGCGCTGCCAATTGCGGAGGTTGTAAAGGCAATGCAAGACTTAGGTCATATTGTCGAGGTGGTAGCGGTCATTGGTAAAGGCATTGCGGCTTGCAATCGGCTTAGCGAAGCTGGCATCCGTTACCGTTTCATCGGTGACCGGTTACATCAGCATGCTAAGCCAATGCGTGGACTGCTCAGTCTGTGCCGGCAGGAAAAGCCTGACGTGATCTGGACTTCCATGATCCAAGCTACTGTTTACGGGAAAATTGCCGGCGTAATCACGGGAACACCAGTTGTCGCCTGGCAGCACAACGCTTTTTTGAAACCGTCTAATCGACGTATTCTACGTGTTACAAAACGGTTTACGAAGCGGTGGGTCGCGGACTCAACGGCCGCTGCTGACTTTGCGGTATCGTCGCTGAGCCTGGAGCCAAGAGACGTTGACATATGGCCACTGTTCTACGCTGATTCTGAGCAACCTCGCGCTAGAATGTGGGACGGGAACGGTATATTTCGTTTTGGGAGCCTGGGACGGCTCCATAAGAATAAGAGGTACGACGTATTAATCGAAGCGTTGGCGATATTGTCTGAGCGCTATCCCGAGGTGGCATCGCGAGTCTCATTCGAAATTGCCGGCAATGGAAAACAACGAGCTTCGCTAGAAAAGCTGGCGAAGGACCGTGGCGTCGCCAACATGAAATTCTCCGGGTATCGTAGCGACCCATTTGAATTCCTTGCACAGTTGCACGGCTACATTCAGCCCTCGCGAAACGAGGGACTTTGCATAGCTGCCCACGAAGCGATGCACGCTGGACTGCCGGTTCTTACTACGCCCGTCGGTGAACTAAAAAATAGTGTTATCCCCGATAAGACGGGTTGGATAGCCGAGAAAAATAATCCTAGCTCGCTTGCTGAGCGCATATTCGAGATATTCAGCAATCCGGAAAAGGCCGCACGGATAGGAAGCGCTGCGCATGATTTTGTGGCTGAAAGGTTTAGCTACCAAAACTTTCTGATTAGAGGGGAGCAGGCCCTGGAGAATGTACGCACCTCGTTAAGTCTAGACTAGAATTATTGTCATATTCCCCTACCCCCCCGAGGGAGCTGCGGGTCTACATTATCGATAAGGGCACATGTTGGCCTGTCACCATCTACACTCGAGCGTATCAAGCCACTGACCTACATTATTGAACGAATACAGCGTTCGGGTAGCAGCCCGAGCTACGGCGAGATCGGGTGGGCATTGTGTCCTGGGGCTTAAAATCGCGTGCGCGTTTGTTGGTCGACCAGCCGGCTGTGCTGGGCGTGATCGAACTACCGTCCGCATCGCGCCGTGGCCTTCGTATCGCGATCGGTAGCGCTGCCGTGAGATGACCGATGACGCCTTCGGCTAGAAGGGGCGGCAATATCATCGTGTCTTGCTGAGCGAACGTCCGCAATAAGTAAGCGCGCTGGCGGCCGGGAATGGCAAGGAATGGGCGTGAGCGGCCGGGCAGCTTTTGGCCTGCACCCTGTCGAAAAACACAACCTTTCCGACAAAGCTACTGAGCAGCGGCAGGGACCTCGGGGTAAAGCAAGAACTCTGGTGATCTGCAGGGTGTCGGAAAACGGTAAGTTTGCGGCACTCCGGAATGGTCGGAGTGCTTGGTACGCTGTCCGAAATCACCTGTTTGTCGCATAGTCGTGATTACGACCGGGTTTTCCGCACACCCAAACGATGAATGACGATAAATGGTGGTCAACGGACCGGCTGCTTTCGGGAGGGCGGGTAGCGATAGCCGACCTTAGGCAGCTGCCGCCCTTCCCAAAAAGGGGCGGATTTCGGGAATGTCCGGGTTGACTGGAATCAGACGCTCCTTGCGGTTCGGCGGCTTAATTAGCGGGCAAGCGGTGCGCCGTAAAATTAGAGATGCTTTTGGCAGTGCCGGGATCGCGGTTGGCCAGTACGACGATCGTGTAGCCGTTCTGCAAGAAGTGGAATAACGAACCGCTCATGCCGGGTGCTCCGCCACCGTGACCAATATACGGGCCGATCCCTGCCACTGATCCACCGAAATCAAAATGGGTAAAATGCCCGCCGCTAGTTTTCAATCCACCGTCTTTTAACCTCTGAAACGTTTCACGTCGCAGTAGCTGGTAGGAAGTCAGACCGTTAACAAACCTATTGAAATCACCTACTGTCGAATAGCCTCCTCCAGCGGACGTACCACTGAACGGAAGGGTATCATCCGCTCGCGAGATTTTAGTACCAGACCCCATATAACTCATGGCCCGACGAGGTAAGATTGAACGCTCAGGATCATTACCCGTCGACGTCATTCCGGCTGGCGCGAATACATATCGTCGGGTGTAGTCATCGTAGCTCAGCCCAGAAACGGTCTCAACGATTCGGCCCAGCAGGATGAAGCCATAGTTGCTATACGAGGAGCGACTGCCGGGATCGAACTCTAATGCACGCGAACCATACAGCGCGACGTAATCCTTCAGATTGCGCAGTGAACCTTTTCGTCTATCAAATTCCGGCCCAAAGATGTCACCGGTTCCGCCCGTGTGTGTAAGGAGGTGAGCAACAGTGACCTTCGTGGCAACGTTCCGGTTTAGATAACCGGTCAAGTAGCGACCAATGGGAGCATCCAAGTCAATCTTATTGTCTTGAACCAGTTGCATTATGGCTACGGCCGTGAACATCTTACCCATCGAACCGAAGCGGAACTGCGTATCGAGAGTGTTTGGTTTGTGGTTCGTTTTATCCGCTAAACCATACGCCATTTGAAAAAGTATGCGTCCCGAATGAGAAATCAGCACTGCGCCCGAAAAATGGTCTTTAGCCGCTTTGCCGCCCACACGCTCTTCCACAGCTTTGACAAGCATACGAGACGTGAGCGGTTCTGGTCTCACGTAGCCAAGTGGTGCTTCGTCAGTTAGAAATACGCCGACGAATTCAGGGTTTTCCGAGATAGTTGCATTAATTCTGAACTGTGTAACTGCGAATGAATCTGCGTTCTTATCAAAGACCCAATTGTATAGGTTGTTGCTATCAACGGACTTTACACCGCAGAGTTGAAGGTTGCCGAGAAAACTCCTCATTTCCAACCACTCGGCCGGGCCGCCAGGAATCTTTGGTCCTCGATCATTGATTAAGGCGATGTAATCGGCGTCATTCGCCGTTTTAGAAGCTTGGAACCAAGCTTCAGACATCCGTAGCGCGGAAACAATTGAGGGAGGTTGAGTTCCAGCAGTCGGTTCAACTCCGTTGCAGATTGGCAACGACGAAGATGGCTCCGAAGGGCTCGTAGAAGCTAACATCATCGCGAGAATAGGAAGGAGCATCCACCAGCCTTTTTGTTGTGGTTGGGTGTATCCTGATTGGTTTGAAGCTTCTGTGCCAGCGATTCTGACGATCGACGATCTATTGATCGGCCGGTTTTAGCGATAGCGGTCGAGCCGGCTTTCCCGAAAGCGAACGTAGATCGGGGAGTCTCGCCGCCTCGATCGCGCTGACGAACGCCTGCGGGTTTCGCTTTCCCAAAATCTGTTCCCAATTTCTCTTTCCCGAAATAGCCAATCGGAGACGGAGAAACGGGAAAGATCGCGCTGAACGAATGGCCGTTATTATTGGGCGCCCGGATCGCCAGCCTGAACGTCCGGGTTTGGGCGAAAGTCGAATGCCCGGAATCGGCGGGAAGCGGCCCGGCCCCTTGCAGAAGGACCGAGACGTTAGGGGAGCAACCTGACGGTCAAGACCGTCATGAAGGGTCGGCGCGCTCGACTAGCGCACCCCACCTACGACGGCCCCATCGACGCCACAACAGGAATACAAGCGCTAGCACGAGGAATGGCGGCCCAAGTCCGGCTACGACCCAGAGCAGAGCGGCGAGCGTCAGGCCGATCGAGCCCAGCGCGGTATCGCCGGCATCGCGGAACCGGTCGATCAACCCCGTTCCCCGGCCGGTCCGATACGCGAAGGTCATCGGCGTGTTGGCCAGGCTCTCGCGCTGCGTCGCCGCTTGGGCCGCGGCGGCACGAACGGGTTCTGCAAGCGCCGCCTGCTGACGGAGAAGTTCGGTGCGCTCGCGTGGCGAGAGGTCAAGGCGGGCGAGTTCCCGCATGATGCGCGCACGGTCGCTGTCCAGATCGGCCTGTTGAAGGGTCGTGACGGCCGCCTCGGAGGCAACGTCGGTACCGCTGATGTCGGCGCCGGTTAGTGTCGCGCCCATGCTCTCGGCACGCTTGACGCCGTCGCGGCCAAAGGTCCGGGCGATCGACGCCGCGACCTTGACCGCCAAGCTGGCGTTCACGTCGCCTTGGCGGTCAACGCTATAACGTAACCCTGTTATGCGACAGCGCGCGGTACCGAGGCTTTCGCACGCGCGGGCATGGTCCTCCTGCAGATCCCCTATGCGCGTCGAGGGCAAGACCAAGGAATAGCTGTAGTCGAATGCCACGCCAGCGATCGCGTTGCCGGCGACGTCGGGCTCACCTGCGCTGCCCTCCGGGGCGCGGCTGCATCCGGCGAGCACGATCAGGGCAATGCCCGTAACAAGCAGCTTCATCGGTGCGCTCTCCCTGCAATTTCAATCACCATCGGATGCATGGGGATTTGCGTCAAGCATTGTTCTATCAAGTTAAGGCGCTCTGAAACCGATAACCTTGGCAGGGGCTCACGCTTGAGGACGTCTTGGCGACGCGTTGTTCGTGCTAGCGGCTGAGGCTGCCGAGCATGCTTGTCAGACGTCGGATCGCAGTCGGTCGACTTCGGAGTGAGTGGGTCGGCCCAGGAGCCTCAGAACGGCACGACTTGGTGGATTGCGGACCTTCGAACGGCCGTCGGCCGCTGCTACCAGAGGATATGGTCAGTAATCACGTCGAGCCTGACAAGGAAGCCTAGCGCCGCGCCAACGCAAAGAAGGGCCACGTATAGGGGGCGGTCCCGGCTAAGGGCAAAATGACACCCTAAGCCGAATGGTAGGCCGGTCGAGCCCGTCTAGACACGTGAATGGATCCGTCGCTGTCATGGTTGGTTGACGAAACGGACCGGCCCCCGGGGGGCAATTAGCATGGCGGGGGGCGATCCGGCGCGGACGACAAACTGATCTAGCGGAACCGCATCGGTAGGTGCGGTTGCAGCAAAAACTTGGACGAGCCGGTGTCCATCGGTTGGAATAAGCGTCTTGGGAATGGACAACGGTTCGCCACCAAGATCGCCTAACCAGGAAGGACGGCCATAGCGATAGGTGCGTCGAGGGTGGACGACTTGCAGGTCAACCGCCCCGGCATATTGCCCGAGCACCAACGGCCGGTCGCCCTCGAACAGGATACCGTCGCTATTTTTCACGCGCGCGGCTGCCATATAATAAGACTGGCGAGTAGAGGCTTGCACCTCGGTCACGGTGGTCTGGTCGATTGTCAGCGGGTTAATGCCGGTCATTCGCTTTAGCCGTGCGGCCATCCACTCGATCTTGCCACCGTTATCTTCATCAAGCGCTGCCTCGGCAACGTGGCTGTGGCCTACATAGATCAGAAGCTTGGCTGTAGGCAGGCGCCGGTGGATTGCGGTTAGATTATCCGCCTCGGCCTGTTCTCGCGCTTCGATGCTTTGGCGTCGTGGGAGACGTCCCTTGGGCCGCTGTAGG
Organism: Sphingomonas sp. PvP018; assembly: GCF_017876865.1. Lineage (NCBI taxonomy): Bacteria > Pseudomonadati > Pseudomonadota > Alphaproteobacteria > Sphingomonadales > Sphingomonadaceae > Sphingomonas > Sphingomonas sp. PvP018. The sequence continues at coordinate 3,875,146 of NZ_JAGIOU010000001.1, forward strand.
CTGTTCTGTTCATATGACACCGGCTCGTAACCGATAGCGAGTGCGTTGCGCAGAAACGCGGCATATACCGGGTCACGGGTATAGAAGCCGGTGCTGATCCGGACGAAGCGATCGTTGGCGAGCCGTTCCACAAGGGTCGGCTTACCAGCATAAGGGGGTTCGTTGTCGAACGTCTCCGCCGCAAGCACCGAATAGCCCAACGGGCGCAGCGCCTGCGCGACCCGCCAGGCAAAGGCACGATCGCGCGGGTGGCTATGCGCTTCATTGAGGATCACGATGCCCGTGTCTCGCGCGCGGCGAACAATCTCCGCGATCGCGTCACGCCCGACTGAACCCGCGATTGCCTTGTCCCAATCGGTGTCAGCGGGTCTAGGCGGCCGAGACTTGTCGAGCGTTGCCAGATCAAGCTCGTTGGTGACCGCCGAGCTGACCTGCTCCCACATCTGGAACGCGTATTCGTCAGTAGCTTTACCGTCCGTATCGAACGCGGCAGCGGCGAGTTTGTCGGTTGCTTCTAAATAGCGACCATTGTCGTACGCAGCCATTGCAGTAACCACCGGGCCACCGGGCTGGGGCACTTGCGCCCAAAGCGGCGTAGCAAAGACGATTGCCAGCCCTATAGCCACTCTCATTCGGCTGCTCCTCATAATCCCGATGCCGAAGATGGATCGTCTTCCAACGCACGTCTAGTCGGCATCAGTTTGTCTCGACCGGCCCCTGCTCGAAGCCCCTGCTGATAGGTCAATCAAAGGACTCCTTTGGCCAAGCTTCGGGTCAGTTCAAAGAGCGAGAAGTGTCTTAATGCCGCTCTCAATGATATCCGGAGGGTACCGCTTATTCCGCCGTTTCGATATCGGGAGCCGTCTCCATCCGCGCCCGCCCGACGATCGCAGCGACGGCGTTCTTGCTGAGACTGAGATCGCGGGCGATCCAGCGATAACCGCGGCTCTCGGGAATGAGCGCCAGCACCTTGGGTGCCAAGCGATCGGACTTAGGGCGGTAGCCAACCTGCCACCCAAGCTTCCGGCCCCGCGCCCGTGCCGCGGCGAGTCCCGAGCGAACTCGCTCGCTCAGCATGTCGCGCTTGAACTGCGCGATGCCAGCCAGCATCGTTGCCATCATCCGGCCGTGCGGCGTATCGACCTCGAAGGTCATGCCGCACATCGCGACTACCGACAGGCAGCCCGACAGCGGGTTGGGCGCACATTCTGTTCACCGGCGAATACCTCTGGCCCAAGAGCACCACCGCTTAGGGTGTCATTTCGCCCCTAGCCAAACCGATCCCGTATACGGTGATGGCTCGTGTTCGGCTTCGACGGTCGGTCTGGTAGCTCATGTCTGATCGCTTCGTAGCAGCATCTGCGTAAAGGTGGACGATCAAACCGATGTCCGCGATTGGTGGAAAGCTGCCGTCCACACCCTCTGCCGCTTAGACGCCACCACCCCAAAACATTAAAACAGGAAAAATCAGGAACGCGACTAAACCCACTGTAAATGGATAGAGATCATAAAACCAGCGTGCCTTACGGGAAAGGACGACTGCTCCCATTAAAAAAAGGAGCGCCAGCACCGGCACGCCAGCATATAAGATCATTTGACCGGAAGCTGGATAGCCGGGAACATGCTGCGCTTTAATATCGCACAAGCCGCCGATGCCCGCATACAATAGGTAGCCCCATAACGAAATTACTAGGGCAGTAGGCAGGTCGGTCCATCGCATGCACCACTGTCTCGTAACGATTGAATGACTGCAAGTGGGCGTGAGCGGCCGGGCAGCTTTTACCCCACGCCCTGTCGGAAAACACATGATTGTCGTCAGGCGGAAGGTCAGGCGCCCAGGATTGCCCAAGCCTACGCGTGGCACATGCGACAAACCCTGTCGCTTCGTTCGACTGTGCGGAAACCAAAATCTTGAGGTTTTCCGTCACCTACCAAAAGGGCGGGAAGTCACGCCTATCGTCAATCCGGATGTACCCTGATTGAGCACGTGGTTTGGAACAAAAATCCCGTTCAAGTAGGGTCGGCAACCGCGAGATTGAACACATTAGAGATGTGTCTGCCGTACCCGCGTGAATCGCTTGCTCAGCCTATACATTTGGAGGGCAATCACGAGATACGTAGTCGATGCACCAGCGGCGGTACGCTGGTGATGCCTGTCGCGGTGAACGCGCTTCTAAATGCTGCTGCGGGAGCAGGCTTGCGGAAGATGCGCAGCACCTAGTCCAATCGATTCAGTACCAGCGGATGATCCACGCGCTGACTCAAAGTCCCACGTTATGCTACGGCACCGGCGAAGCTGCTAACTATGCCAGTATTATGAGTCGGCCTAAAGTGATGATGGCGTACATTATAAATTGAGCCGAAAATGGCGTCAGCAACGACCGTGGGTTAACAAATCAAAGTGGCTGCACGTCCCCGCAACCAAATCCTACGACAACCCCGAAGCCAAAGCTTTGGGGTTGTCGTCGTTATTATGCCAGCGCGTAGTGCGAATATTAAGACCAACTCGCCCCATAGCTAAGATGGTGGAATCAGGTCTGGTCAAAGCCGGAGCGCTGGAACGTGCCTGCCCAAATTTGGCATTCGTTCACCGTGGTCGATGCGACGCCGTAGCGATGCTCGACAGATCGATTGTCGGATCGATCGGCACGTCGGGATCCTTCCGTTCCGAATACCAGGCAACGAGCTGGGCCGCGTGAGGGCGGAGCACGACCGTGAAGCGGACCATCTTCTCCATCTTCGCAAGGCCGATCTGCCGGTCGAGATTCGCGAGTCCGACTTCACGATCCGGGCGGATGCTGACCGTCTCGGTCTCCAGGCGCTGCGTCTCCACCTCATACCCTGCAAGGAATGCCGCGACGATATCGTCGCATATGGGTCGAGCCCAAAGAAGAGCTACAGGGCGGTCAGTGAGTTCGATAAAGGTGTGTCGCCACCAATTGGCCGACGTTTGCAAAACTTTACTCGGTACACATCTTGAAGCCAAGGCGCGCTGCCATTGCAGACCGGCCAACGAATAGTTCGTCGGCTGAATTGGATGGAGCGCTGTGCAATGAACCGATATTTTCAACGACGCCGGACGGTTGCCGGGCTGCTGGCCGTCGTGGCCGGGACCGCAGCGATCGCCGGTGCTGGCCTAGCCTCGGCGGTACCGCCCCTACACGGGCCGCCTGGCCATTCGGCAACAGCGGATCCTGCGATCAACGACGCGCACTTCAACAAAATGCTAACGCAACTTCTGCCTAACGGCACACCCAAGCAAAGGGCCCAGCTGAAGCTAATCGCCAATTCGGTCCATACCGATCTGGATGCCTTTCACGCAGAGTTCCTGACCGCGCACCAACGTACATACATCCTGCTGTTGCAGCCGTCGATCGATCGCGCCGGGTTGGAGCCATTGCGTGTCAAGCAGGTGCAGCAGGCGGACCGGGCCTCGCGGCGGATCGTCCAAGGGCTGGCCGACGCGGCCGAGGTGCTGACACCATCACAGCGCGTCCGATTGGCTGCTCATCTCAAAGCGGTCCATCACAAGGGAGCAGGGCTGTGAGCCCCTTTTTGGTTGGCATATGCATACTGGCCGTCTCAGGCGACGCCGCGCCGCTGACGTCGCCGTCAAGCCAGACCCTGATAGAACGCGTCAGCGTTGCCGATCTCGATCTACGCGGCGAAGCCGGCCGGGCAACCCTTCAGAGGCGCATCCATGGAGCAGCGCGTCGGGTATGCGCCACCCAGGGTGTTTTGCCATTGGCGATGAACCTGAGCGAGATGCGCTGTACTCGAACTGCCATAGCCCGTGCTTCGGCTCAACTTGACCAGATTGCTGCCGCCCATGCGGCAGAAGCGGTCGAGATCGCGGCATTCGTGGTCGACACAGGTCGCTGACGGCACGCGATCGTCGGACCTGGCCTACAGGCTTTGTGCATTGAGCGAAGCCTGTATGGTCTGCTGGACGTCCCTGCATCATCTTCCGAAGGCTAAGGCCATCATTCAGCATATCCTGATGATTGAAGACGATTGCCGCCTGGCGGCGATGGTGAAGACCTATCTGGCCCAGCACGGCTATCACATCGCGCACGCCACGACCGGCGAGGAGGGCCTAGCCGCGTTGCACGACCACGAGCGTGCGGGGTTCGCCGCCGTGCTGCTCGACCTGATGCTCCCCGACAGCGACGGGCTCGACATCTGCCGGCGCATCCGCGCACTGCCGTCGCCCGCAGGCGCGGTGCCGATCGTGATGCTCACGGCAAAAGGTGACCCGATCGACCGCATAATCGGCCTAGAGTTGGGCGCTGACGACTATCTCCCCAAACCATTCGAGCCCCGCGAGCTGCTGGCCAGGCTGCGCGCCGTGCTGCGCCGACCGGCCCTGGCGGCGGCGGACAGCCTGCCGCGGTTGCGGTTCGGGCGGCTGGAGATTGACCGCGATGCGCGCGTGGCACAGCTGGGCGGGCAGGGTTGCCCGCTGACCGCTTATCAGTTCGAACTGCTCGTGGTGCTCGCCGAGCGCGCCGGTCGCGTGCTGTCGCGCGACCAGCTGATTGACGCGTTGAGGGGCGGAAGCCACGAGCCATTCGACCGATCGATTGACGTTCATATCGGACGCCTGCGTGCCGCAATCGAAGACGATCCCAGGCAGCCTCGGCGCATCATCACAGTACGCGGATCGGGCTACGTGTTCGCACGGGTGCAGGATGGCTGAGCCTGACGTGCTGGACGGTGACAGCGGCCGACCCCGCCTGATGCAGCGCCTGTATTGGCGGATCTATCTCGCATTGCTGGCGAGCCTAACCGCGGCGGCAACTCTCTTTGGATTGGCGCACCTCCGCTACGGCGCGGCGCCGGCGGCCATGCAGGGCTTCCATGGCCATCTCGCCATGCTGGCGCTACTGCTGGCGATTGCGGTGGTCGTGGCGGTCGCTGCATTACCCGTCGTTCGCCGGCTCACCCGCCGGCTTGAGCGGCTCCAGGCCAGCGTCGATGCCTGGGGAACGGGCGATCTGTCGAGCCGGGTTGCCGTCGAGGGGCGCGACGAAATTGCGCGGCTGGCAATGAGATTCAACCAATCGGCCGGGCGGATCGAAGCGTTGATGAGCGCGCAGCGGATCCTGCTAGCCAATGCCTCCCACGAACTGCGATCGCCGCTTGCGCGTATCCGCATGGCGATCGAGTTGCTGTCCGAGGCACCGTCCGTCGCAGTACGTGCGGAGCTAGCGCGCAATGTGATGGAGCTCGACCAGCTGGTCGAGGAGGTTTTGCTCGCAAGCCGGCTCGACGGGATGTCAAAGCGTGAGCACCGGCCAACCGTTTTGGACCTGACCGCGCTCGTTGCCGAAGAATGTGCGCGGGCTACCGCGCAGTTCACTGGAGAGCGAGTAGAGATCTGCGGCGATGCGATCCTCCTCCGGCGGATGCTCCGCAATCTCCTCGACAACGCGCAACGTTACGGCGGAGGGACGGCGATCCTCGTCATGCTGACAGCCTCTGCAACGGAGATCGCGCTTGAGGTCCACGATGGTGGCGCAGGCGTCCCGCCGAGCGAGTGTGAGGCCATCTTCGCGCCGTTCTACAGAGCACGGGGCGCGAACGAGGGTGATGGCGGACATGGCCTCGGTCTCAGCCTCGTCCGTCAGATTGCACGCCAACACGGAGGTGAGGTGCGCTGCATCGCAGCCGAGGCGGTTGGTGGTCGGTTCAGGGTGGCATTGCCGAGATGAACAGCTCTGCCGCAATGCCGCCCGAAAAGCGGCCGGGAATCTAAACGAACGGACGACCGAAGTTTGGGGAGCACATAGGGCGCGAACGCCCGCTTGTCGGTCAAATCTGCGAAAACGACGCCGGACTTAGGATCTGGTTATCTATCCCGATGGTGATTTCGCGGTCGGTAAGCCCTGGCGTCGAGATAAGCCGGCGCCAAGCGGGATCCGACCCGAAGGTACGCCAGTTTCGTTCACGGGTCGCAAGGTCGGGAAACGTCAGCAGGTAGGTCAGGCTCGGCAGGCGAGCTCCGGTAAGGTCCTGGGCGAAAAAGACCGGCGTTAGGCCAGTCCGACGGAATATCTCGATCTCACCGCCCGTGTCGAACATCCCGATCTTGGTCATTCCTGCCGCTTCGCTATGGCTGAAATACGTCCTGAGTTCGAATATGCGGGGCGTGTTGCTGCTCGAGGCGTCGGTCAACTCGAGACGAAGAAAGTGAGGGAAGGCGCGCATCAGCTTCACCTCGAATGACGTGTATGGCGGCGCGTCTGGCGTCGCCTTCAAAAACGACCCGGCAGCCGTGGTGTAGCTCGGATCGGCGGAAAGCCTGCCGGGCAAAGCCACGAAATCCTCGATCGAGGGATAGGGGACGAGAACATGGACGCTTGGACTTGCGGACCCGATCGCCACCGTAAATACCCCCACCGGCCCGCAACCCGCGCGTCGTGCTGCTGGTATAAAGGCGTTCCTCAGATATGCGTCCAGACGCTCCTTCATGGGGCCGTTTACCAGCCGATAGGTCCGCAGCTCGTAGATCTCCAGCTTTGCTGCCGCTTCGCGGGGCTGAGCCTCAGCCTCGCCAGTTGCAAGCGCCACGCCGCCCATAGCGGCACCTGCGAGCAACGAACGTCGATCAATTGGATATGCCATGATGCCCTCGCAAAGCCGTCCGGGCCAGTCGAGCGCAAGCCGCAACCGTCGTCAATCCGCGATGTCTGCCCGCTGATGATTGACCTGCGCCGACTTCGCGGCATTCCTGCGTCAAATGTGCCAGCTGGGTGGCGTCAACTGGTTCAGCGCCTTGATATAGAGATAGATACTGACAGCGCTTAATCATCGAAAGTAGCTGTCCAGCTAACATGTAAGTGCGACCAAAGTTGGGGATCTGGGACTGGTTACCGAATGGCCGACCTCGGTCATCCCATGGCAGCGATTGGCAAGAGCCGCTGTCGAGCGCGCGGCGCAGCGGTTCCACCTTGTCGGCATAGGCGGCCAGCCGGCTTATGTAGCTGGCAGCCGATAGGGTGCACGGTAGCGGGGCGTGATTAGTCCGTTCGCTTCTGCGTCATCCCTGAACTGACCTGTTACAGCATCCCAATTCACCTTGCGGCCTGTGCGCAACGCGATGTTTCCCATCTGGCACACGATCGCGGTGTTGGACGCCGCCTCAATCGTACACGCTGGCGTGCGCGCGCGATCTTTAACGCAGGCAATGAAGTCGGCTGTGTGCCGGTCGAGCCCCTCGTCCTTGGCTTTCGTGACCGGGATCTCCCGAGTCATGGCTTTGCCATCGCTTGTTTCTGGCGTGACACGCCACTGGCCACGATCGACGACAAGGGTGCCGGTCTCGCCGACGAAGGCGACGCCGTGGTCGCGGCCGCCATAGGGGCCTTGACTGATGCCGACCGCATGCTCCCATTCAACGGAATAGTCGCCAAAGTCGTAGATGGCGGTCTGCGTGTCCGGGGTTTCCATCGCAGAGCCCGGATAGCCATAGGCGCCGCCAAGCGCGCTGACCGAACGAGGTGCCTCGGCCTTCATGCCCAACAGCGCGATGTCCATCAGATGGACGCCCCAGTCGGTCATCAGGCCGCCCGCATAGTCCCAGTACCAGCGCCAGCTGAAGTGGAAGCGATTGGGATTGAAGGGGCGCAGCGGTGCGGGGCCCAGCCAGCTATCATAATCGACGCCGGCGGGTGGGGCCTGATCCGATTGGGGAACGACGCGCTTCATCCATCCCATGTACGCCCAAGCCTTGACCTTTCGGACCCGACCGATGCCGCCGGACTGAACATGCGCGATTGCGTCTGCCCAATGCTGGTTGCTGCGTTGCCACTGACCAACCTGAACCACACGATTGTGACGCTGTTTGGCGGCGACCATGGCACGGCATTCGGCAATGGAGTTTCCGAGCGGCTTTTCGCAATATGCGTCCTTGCCCGCGGACATGGCATCGACCAGCTGAAGTGCGTGCCAATGGTCGGGCGTAGCAATGATCACCGCGTCTATCGACTTGTCGTCCAGCATCCGACGATAGTCGTCGTAGAGCTTCGGCGTGCGGCCTGAGACCTTCTTCAATTCGGCACCGCGTGCCGCAAGGACCGTAGCGTCGACGTCGCACAGGGCTACGGGCGCCACGTCGGCCCGCTTGCACATGGCCGATAGATCCGACCAGCCCATGCCCTTGCAACCTATCAGACCCACCTGGACCTTGTCGTTCGCCGACACCCGGCCGCGGCGCTGGGCAAAGGCCTGGCTAAGCGGCACCACGGTAGCAGCTGAGGCTGCGAGGCCGCCAACCAAGAGGGCGCGGCGGTCGAAGCTGGTGGTCATGTTGGTCCTCCCCAATCTGTCCTGACCGCATTGGTAGCGCCCAACCGCCCCTTCGCAAGACTACAGACGCAAAGGGAGTGCGCCGCAAAACGCAGTTCCAGCTCCTGAGAAGGGTCATCCAGACGAAAAGCAGCGTTCGGTCGGCCATGACCAAGAGCGTCACGCATCGTCGAAGTAACGATCCGAATGATAGAGCAGTGCTCACCCTCTTCGATGGCAGTTGGGCACCCGCAAGATCTGATGCATGTTGGCTTGGTCGATGAGAATGATACCCTTCCTGACGAAGCCGCGCCTGCGTTGGCGCTCCTCGCCCACGCCGACACCGACCGTGCTACCTGTAATGACGTGCTCTAAGCCATCTCCGTCTGGCTGGCGGCCGTTGCCGGTGGTTCGACGGCAGCGTTGGATCAGGCCGCCGCGCTTGCGACGGCCCTTGTCGAGGAGTTCGAGGTCGCGACGCTCACTTTCACACCAGGATTGCGCGCAAGGTGCCCAGTTCGGCGTCTTAACTTAAAACGCGACCTTGAACTGGCCGCCGATGATCCGCGGCTCGTTGATCATCCCCGTCAGGTTGTTGAAATCGATCGCGCTGATGCTGCGATACTGGTTGGTGATGTTGCGTACGAACGCGCCGACCTCATACCCCTGCGGCGATTTATAGCCGACCTTGAGCCCGCCTTCGAGCGAAGACTTGCCGGTGAACTCCACCGCTTCATACAGGAAGAAGTTTATACGGCTGCGATACACCCAGTCGGTATAGGCATAGACCTCGCCGCCATTGGCGAGCGGGATGCCGTAGCGCGCGGTCCAGTTTGCGATCCAGCGTGGCGCCTGCGGCAGGTCGTTGCCGTCGATCATCGCAAACCCGTTCACGATCGGATCGAGCACGGTGCAGGTCGCGCAGACCCCCACGCCGATCGAGCGATCGCGGATCTCGGTGAAATTGTAGCTGCCGCTTGCGGTCAGCGACAATTCGGGCACTGGCCGTGCCTCGAACTCGCCCTCGACGCCGTAGCCGATCGCCTTGTCCGCGCTGATCAGACGGGCCGAGTTGCTGCTGCCGCCGACCGCGGTAATCTGCAGGTCCTTGGTGCTGTACCAATAGGCGTCGATCGAGAAGTTCACCTTCCGGTCGAGCAGCGTCCCCTTGAAGCCGCTCTCGCCCGAGAAGGTCGTCTGCTTCGGTGCGGTGCTCTGGACGCTGCCGAACGTCACGCGGTCCTGGATCGCCGGCCCCTGATAGCCGGTCGCAAGCCGCGAATACACGTTGATCGCGGGGGTCAGCTCATAGGTCGCGCTCGCGTCCCAGGTCACGTTCGAGCCACGGACGACCGCACGCGCGGGCAGTGTGTCGCTGATCCCGGTCCCGGGGATCGGTGCGGTCACGAGGTCGTTGCGATAGTCGTGGGAATAGCGGACGCCCGCGCGCAACGTCAGCAACTCGGTCGGCTTCGCCTCGATCGATGCAAACGCACCGTAATTCTCGTTGCGATTGTCGTGGAAGATGTCCTGCGTCAGGTCGGTCGCACGCGATCCGGTACCGCCGAACGCATAGTCATATTGATGATAGCGCAGCGTCTGGTAGAAATAATACAGCCCGCCCTGCAAGCGGATGCCGTTCATGTCCTCGCTGGCGTAGCGCAGTTCCTGGCTGAACTCCTTGGGCTTGGTGAGGCCGCCGGTGTTCGACGGGAACAGCCCGACGCCGATCGCGCCGATCGTGCCGCCCGTGAACGGGTAGCTGTTGCCGCCGTCGACGTCGCCGGTGCTCTCGACCTTGGCCTGTTCATAGCCGGTGACCGAATAGAAGGTGCCGATGCCGTCGAGGTGATAGTCGAGCCGCAGGTTCGTGCCCCATTGCGTCAGGCTCTGGCTGGTATAGCCGTCGAGCGTGACGTGCTTCGGGTCGAAGCCGGTGTTGAAATCGTTGGTGCCGGGTTTGAACAGCCCGGCGCGGAAAATGCGCGGCGAGCCCGTGAGATCACGGACGTGGACGTTCAGCAAGGCGTTGAAGTCACTGCTGGTATAGCCGAGCTGGAAGCGGCCGGCGACATCGCGATACCCTTCGAGCTTGCGATCGGCATTGCCCGTCGTGGAATCGTTGGTGACCCAATCGTCGCGCGACTGGATCAGGCCCGATGCACGGAATGCGAAGCCGTTGCCGATCGGCAGGTTCAGCGCCGCCTCGCCGTTGATCGTGTTGTAGGTCGCCCAGGATCCGGTCGCATAGCCCGAGGCCTTGTCCGGATCCGGCTTGGCGGAATTGATCTTCACGACGCCGGCTGGCGTGTTGCGCCCGAACAGCGTGCCCTGCGGCCCGCGCAGCACTTCGACGCTTTGCAGGTCGAACACCGGGAAGGATTTCAGCATCGGATTTTCGAGTGCGACGTCGTCATACACCACCGACACCGGCTGTGCGGCGTTCGGATCGAAATCGGTATTGCCGAGCCCGCGGATGTAGAAACGCGGGAAGGTGCGGCCGAACGAGGATTCCACCTGAAGGCTCGGCGTGCGACCGGCGAGGAACCGGATATCGAGGCCGCTCGAGTTGAGCACGTCGAGTTTCTCACCGCTGATCGCGGTGACCGCGAGCGGCACGTCCTTCGACGATTCCCGACGGCGGGTCGCCGTGACGACGATGTCGCCGACGCCCTGTTCGCCGGCCGGATCGCCGACGGCTTGCCCCGTCGGCGCCTGGTCCTGCGCGACGGCGGGTGTGGCACAGACGAATAACGGCGCGCTGGCGGCCAGCAGCCGGGCGATGGCAGACGTACGAACGGGCAAGCGAATCATGGATGGTCCCCCCTTGGGCTTCGAACATCCTCCTGCGTCGATCCGTGTGACCCGGATCCGACCCCGACCGGTAACATCACTGCAACGTGCGGCAAGAGACACGATCGACGGCGATGCATTTTTGCTGCGCACCGCGACATCTTTGCCCCAGTTGCGGTCACAGTCATCCCCGACGATTGGTTGCGGGGAGCGCAATCGTGAAGCTATTGCGGCCCGGCAGACGCGGCGATCGTGCCGGACCGGGGAATAGATATGCGCGTGCTTCTCATCGGGCTGGGTGACATCGCTCGCAAAGCATATCTTCCGGTTCTGTCGACGCGAGCTGATCTCGACATTCACCTGGCGACGCGCGATGCGGGCGTCCTCGACGAGGTCGGCCGCTCGTTTCGTATCGGGCATCGGCACACCAGCGCTGCAGATGCGCTTTCCACCACATCGTTCGACGCCGCCTTCGTCCACGCGTCGACGCAGGCACACGGCGAGCTCGTCAGGCTGCTTATCGAGAGAGGCGTCCCGACCTTCGTCGACAAGCCGCTCGCCGATAATCTCGGCGAGGTCGAAGCGCTTGTTGCCTTGGCCACGGACCGTGTCGTTCCGCTCATGGTCGGCTTCAACCGGCGGTTTGCGCCAGACTATGTCGCATTGCGAGGCATCGACGCGAACCTCATCACCCTCGAAAAGCACCGGTACCGGCAACCCAACGAACCGCGGAAGGTCGTCTTCGATGACTTCATCCATGTCGTCGATACGCTGCTGTTCCTGGCCCCAGGACCGGTCCGCCGACGCAACATCGAAACCCATGTCGTCGACGGCATGCTCCATACGATCACCCTCACGCTGGCAGGCGACGGGTTCACCGCCATCGGCACGATGCATCGTAAGAGTGGGCTCGACGAGGAACGCCTGGACCTCATTGGTGGCGGGGCCCGTCATACCGTGCTGAACCTCGCTGATCGCGTCGAGACGAGCGGGACACAGCGCTTACATCGACGAGGCGATTGGGTCTCGGTAGGACAGCAGCGCGGCTTTGCGGCAATGTGCGACGACTTCCTGCTTGCGGCGCGTGAGCGAAGGCCGGTCGATGCAGCCGCTATTCTCGCTACGCATGAAATTTGCGAGGCCATCGTCCGTCACGCGGAGGCGTGAAGTCTCGGACAGGCGTTCCGTGATTCGAAGGCGTCGGCGCACAGCCCGCACCGCACCGACAAGGTCGCCCCCACTTCATGTACGCCAGTGCCGACAACCGCCTAAATGGCGGCATGCAGTGGCTTAGCCGGAAACTTCATTGAATGAGTGTCCGCAGCTCGGCGGGGGGAATGCCCTGCAACGTCAGCTTGTGGGTCGTAGGGCAAAAAAGGTCGTGCCTGGCGGCAGTCCCTCGGACTGCCATGGGCCAGGTCTGAAGCGAATTGCGTTGCAGAACAACCCAAGGGATATTCGCCGGCATTTGGACGACGCGAGTCAGCGTGGACCCGTCAGCTGCTACGATCACCGTCACGCCGTCGCGTAAGCCCCAGAGCGAGTTGCGTGTCTTCAGGGAAGCCTCGAACGTTTCGTGGGACGGCCCGGTCGGCTGATCTGCACGGTGAAAGGGGGCGTGCAGGAACAATGGATCGCCCGCTCGCAACAGGCGGGCCGCCGCAGCGAGCAGCTCGAGCGTCGTCGACCACAGGCTGATATAGACCATGTTGATGCAGGATATCGGCGCCGCGCTTGCGATCGCTCAGCCTGCAACGGCAGTGTCGAGGCCGAGTGGCGGTCGGACATTGTCTACCTCGGAGCATCACGCAACGATCGAGGTGCGGGCGGCGGCATCCGATCGCTTGGTCGCCATCGGCGTCACAATCCTGCAACAATATCATACTAATCTAATGGGGTATGGAACCGAACAGCCCCGCGCATATGGCGCGAAGGATTCTCATTGGGAGGATCGAGACCCTGAGCATCGGCCAGCCCGGTGCAGCCCTCAGCTTCGAAGGGAGGCTGGCCGCAGAGAACGGATGGACCGGGTCGTTTGCAGACCGGGTCGCGACGGAATATCGTCGCTTCCTTGCGCTGGTCGCGATCAGCGATGAGCAGCTTACGCCGTCGGACGCAGTTGATCAGGCGTGGCATCTGCATCTGGCCTATACTCGCGATTATTGGCACGGCCTCTGCCGCGATATCGTCGCGCGCGATATTCATCACGAGCCGACATCGGGTGGCCCCGAGCAATGCGAGCACTATCGTAACCGCTACGCGCATACGCTCAATTTATACCGAGACACCTTCGGTGCTGCGCCGCCCGAAGATGTTTGGCCCGATCCCACCGAACGATTCTCGGGAAATTTCCAGCGGATCGACCGGACCAGAAAGGTACTTCTGGGCGCGGAAGAGACGACGTTGGTCGGGTTCAGTTGCGCAGGCTTGGTTGTCCTGATCGTTCAAGATATGGTGGCGCTGGTTGCCGTTTTCCTGCTTGCCGTTGCGATCGTCACATGGATCCAAGGTGCGCGACTAAAGGCCGGCAGAGCTGGTCGTCGTTTCGATCTGAACTTCGACGGTGGCGCTTGCGGGTCAGACGGATGCGGTAGCGGCGATGGCGGGTGCGGCGGGGGATGCGGCGGGGGGTGCTCATGACCCACCCCGTCTTGCAACGGGCGACGAGGAGGGGCACACCGCCGCCAAGCGAGACATGGGCGTCGACGGCGGTGCACGCCAGCAACAACCCGAATACTGTAAAGCTGTTCGCACGACCTTTACTCAGGAGTGGGGCCCGCGGGATTTGCCGCCACGCACACTGCGTCCTGACATTCGCGCACGAGCGGCAGAGGTGAAAGGACGTCCGCTTTCGGCCTGCTCAAAGACACTGCTGCGGGAGTGGCTCTGGGTCTTTGCGATGCCGTCTTTCGAGCGGGAGTGAGCTGCAAGTTTCCAGCTGTGCAAGCGCTGAGGGGGTGCTCGAATGCGCGTAGGTGAGGCGACTGGCCTCCCTCCGAAATGTGATCTCTAGCTTTGGGTGTCGATGAAGCTACGCTGACCGTCATGGATCTGGTTTTTGGCTGGCGCACGGCTGTCCTCACGGTGGCAGCGGCAATTTTGCTTCCGCTGGCGGTCGGCTTGTCGGCGTCGTTTCACAACCGGCTGTCCGCGCGCGCGCTTGCTGCGCTGCTGATCGTCATGACCGGCGTCTTCGTGCCCTGGCTGATCGGGTTCGCCGGCTTTTATGATCGCTGGTGGTGGCTGACCTTCGCGCCCTTCTCGAACGCGCTGCTGGTCCCGCCGCTCCTCTATCTTCACGCTTATGCTCTAGTCACCGGCCGCTGGTCGCCCGCGGTCGGGCGGCATCTGCTTCCGGGCGCGATCCAGTTCGCCTATCAGACTGCCGCGTTCCTCCTGCCGACGCCACTGAAGCGTCACTGGGCGGATCTTGCTTTCACGACCGGCAATGCGATCGTCGCATCGCTGCTCGCGATCAGCTTCGTCGTCTATGGCGCGTGGACGATCCGGCTGTTGCACGACTACCGCGACGCTCTGTCGCAAAAGCGCAGCGACGACGCCCGGTTCGCGACGGCGTGGCTCAGCCGCACCGCCGTCGCCTATCCGCTGCTGGCGATCGTCTGGGCGGGCTGGCTGCTGGTCGATGCGGTGACGCCGCTCGGCTATAGGGGACTGATGCCGCTCTACGCCGCGATCGCGGGGTTCGCATTGTATCTCGGGATTGCAGGATGGCGGTATCTCGCGTTGCCGTTTCCGGCGCTCGACGCACTGGAGCATCCGGAGGGGCGATCACCCGCCGTTCGAAACTGGCAGGCGCAAGGGGAGGAATGGGCGACGCGGATCCGCGATAACGGGTGGTATCGCGACGACGCGCTGACGCTGCGGCGGCTGGCGAGCCTGCTTGGGACCAACGAGACCTATGTGTCGCGCGCACCCAATGAGGGGCTGGGCGTCGGCTTTTCGGACTTCGTCAACAGTCTGCGCTGCGAGGATGTGGCCGCGGCACTGGCGGCGGACGATTCCCGGCCGGTCTTGGCGATCGCGCTCGACGCCGGCTTCGCGTCGAAGGCGAGCTTCAACCGCGCCTTCCAGCGGCGCTATGGTCGCTCGCCGAGTGCGTATCGGGCGTCTCACAAACGATAAACCGCATGGCATGGGCGATGATGAGGCGACGCGTACGCGCTCAGCCATGCTTGAACGGGGTATCCACAACGTCGGAGCTGACATGATCGCATCGCCACCGTCCCGCCGCGCCGTGCTCGGTGGCCTCGGCGCCACCTTTGCCGCCTCGCCGCTGCTCGCCCGGACCTCATCCAGTCCGACGCTCCTCCGCGCCGCGGCGATGCGCGAGGACGTCGCGTTACTGCGCAGGGCATATACCGAGCTCCACCCCGGCATCCACCGTTACAATACGCCCCGGGAGATCGATGCCCGCTTCGCAGCGCTGGACCAGGCGGCGGCCATCCCCATGACGCTACGGGCGTTCTACCTCACGCTGTCGCGCTTTCTCGCGACCGTGCGCTGCGGCCATAGCTATGCCAATTTCTACAACCAGCGACGCGAGATCGCCGTCGCGTTGTTCGAAGCACCGGATCGGTTGCCGTTCAACTTCCTCTGGATCGGCGATGCGATGGTCGTCACGGCCGATCCATTCGCCACGGGGATCTCGCCGGGAAGCCGCATCCTGGCGGTCAACGGCCGATCCGCGAGCGCCATTCTCGCCGCGCTCATGCCGCTCGCGCGTGCGGATGGGCACAATGATGCCAAGCGTCGCCGCCTTCTCTCGGTCCAGGGCGACGACCGCTACGAGACCTTCGACATCTTCTTCTCGATGCTGTTCGGGCAGGAGCGCTATCAGCTGACGGTGGAAGACCCCTCCGGACGGCGACGTATCGCGACCGTTGCCGGCGTCTCGCTCGCGCAGCGCCGTACCACCGCGCACGCCGGCGTCGATGCGAGCGGCGACACGCCGGTCTGGACGATCGAGCGGCGCGGCGACGCCGCGCTTCTGTCGATGCCGAGCTGGGGTCTCTACGACAGTAAGTGGGATTGGCGCGGCTGGCTCGATCAGGCGGTCGACCGGCTGGTCGCCGAGCGGGTGCCGCGATTGGTCGTCGATCTGCGTGCGAACGAGGGGGGGCTCGACTGCGGTAACGCGCTCGCCGAACGGTTGGTGAACCGCGAGACGCCGTTCGAGGAGGTCCAGAGGCTCGTCCGCTACCGCACCGTGCCCGAGGACCTGCAGCCTGTGCTCGACACGTGGGACCGCAGTTTCGACCATCTGGGAGAGAATGCGACCAGGATCAGCGACCGGTTCCTCCGGCTCGATGCGCAAGGCGACCGGGTGGACCCGATCAGACCGCGCGGTACACGCTATGAGGGCGACGTGCGCGTTCTGATCGGCCCGCAAAACAGTTCGGCGACGTTCCAGTTCGCCGATTTCGTCCGCCGTAATCGCTTGGCAACGCTGATCGGTGAGACGACCGGCGGCAACCGGCGCGGGATCAACGGTGGCTGCTTCTACTTCGTGCGACTGCCTGCGACCGGGCTGGAAGCCGACCTGCCGCTGATCGGCCGGTTTCCGACGACCCCGCAACCCGACCGGGGTGTTAAGCCGGACATAGCAATCCCGATCACGCGGGCAGACATCGGAAAGGGCACGGATGGCCAGCTGATCCGCGCACTTGCGTGACGAATGGCGACGGCTCCGAGCGCCTGCGTCCGAGATGAACGAACGACCGGTGTTGGTAAGCCGGAACCACTGCGAATGTCCGGGTCTGGGGCACCGCTGTCGTAGTCGTCGCGAGGTCGACCAAGATAGAGGTCTTAGCTACCTTCATCAGCATGATTGCGAGATCCGATCAGACCGCCGATCTCTGCCTCGATCAGGACAGGACCGAACTCATCACCGAGGTGCTGAATGACGCCGCGCTAACTTACCGTGAGGGTGCCTTGCTGTGCTTCCGACGGACGGGCCGGGCGTTCCGATCGGGGAGAGACGCAAGCTCAAGCCGTTTCTAGAAGTCGCTGGACCAATTAGTGGGATAGCCGCCACCGCATTCGTACCCGACGCGCGTCCTAACCATGACGCTGAGAACTCGCTCACGGCTGAAATGGTCAGCCGGGTCGAAGGCGCAACGGAGCAAGCTCCAGCTTCAAATCCGGGCGGCTCTGGCAGGCAAGCGCGCGATTTTGTTTGACGTAATAAACAGTTTTCAATTTATGCAGCCGGAACTGGTCCGGCTGCTCGCTACGAGGGTGAGCAGTCACCTACCAGCATGCGCCATGAAAACCGAGAAGCGGTCAAACTTAGAACATGAATTAGCAGCGATTTGTGGGAAGCGGGTAGGCCGATCTGAGTGTCATCTATTGGGTCTTACCACCTGCAAAGCGGACCGGTAGCTAGCGCCCAGTGCCGGACGTTCAGAGTGGCTATACGGGCAACCCATAACGGCCATTCGTTAAGCGCCATCTCTCCCGTTTCTTGTCGCCGACAGGCCATTCGCGAATGCGCAATTGAGACAGACATTGGAAGTACGGCTGCGTCTACGGACGACTTCGCTAGGCTGCCAGCCGCATCCTGTTGCGGCCCTCGTTCTTTGCGAGATACAGCGCATCATCGGCTCGCCTCAGCAGCGCGTCGCACGTCTCCCCAGGCGCCATTTCAGCCACGCCAATGCTCACCGTGACGCCCGGCGTACCGCTGTCCGTTCCGATCGCATGACGCACCCGTTCGGCGACCTTGCTTGCCGCATCCGCTGCGGCATCCGGTAACACGATCACGAATTCTTCGCCGCCGAAGCGGCCGATCGTATCGCCGCTGCGCAGTTCCGCAGCAGCGCCTGCAGCCACCCTCTTTAGCACCTCGTCGCCTGTTTGATGCCCGTAGGTGTCATTGATGCGCTTGAAGTGATCAATATCGAACATCGCGACGGACATTGGGTGCCCGGTTTCGCGGGCGAGCAGCAACGTCTGCTCAAGAACGAAGCTGGTACGGCGCCGGTTTGCAATTCCGGTAAGCTGGTCCGTCTCGGCCAGAATTATCGCGTTGCGGGCGGCAGTCTCAGCACGAATGCGGGCCCGTTCCATCTCGGCTTCGTGCGCAACCTGGGTCGTTATGTCCTGGATAATGCCGAACAGGCCAACCGACTCATTGACGCCGTTTCGGTCAATCTCACCCTTCGAAAACACATGGCGTACCTCCCCGTCGGGGCGGACGATGCGAGCGGTGAATTCGAAACCTACGCAGTGTTCGAGGGAGCGCCCGATATGTGCCGAAACCGCATCCCTATCGTCAGGGTGATAGGCGTCTATCGCGGTGTCGAGTGACGGCGGAACGCGGTTCTCCACACCGTGAATGCGAAAGACTTCGTCCGACCATGTTATAAGCTGGGTCAACAAATCCAGGTGCCAATGACCCACGTGCGCCGCACCTTCGGCAAGCTCGAGCAACCGCAGCTTGTTCGCGTTGCTATCGATCAGCTGTTGTCTAGTCGCAAGCAAGGCGGCAATCGGCAGGGCAGCCGCGAACAGGGCCAGCAGATAGAATTGCAGAAAGATGCTACGTGCATACGCCTGACCATCAGCGATTGCCTGCGGATCAGAGCCGAAAATATGGGCCAATGAGCTGGCCGTGGCAACGATCAGCACACTTCCGGCGGCGCCAAACGGACCCATTCGCAACGCTGCCAGAAGGACTGCAAGCATCGGCAGGAAAAGCAGCGAGTAGTTGACCTGAGAGAAAGCGATTATCGACACGCTGGCCACGAGCAGAAATATCGCGATGGCTTGCGGGGCTGCTGCCAGGCCATCGCGAAACCTTTTGCGATAGAAGGCTCGGCCCGAGATCAGGATGAGCGGGGCAACGATTAGAATTCCCAGCAGATCAGTCGTGAACCACGAAAGCCAGAAGCTGATCCCGACAGCCGTTGTCGCGCAGGCGGCGATCGTCGCGCTCAACGCTGCCGCGGCCGCTGCGGCGATGCAGAACCAGACCAAGCCCTTTGGATCGGTGAATGAATCACGACGCCGCGTTCGGTTTCGTAAAAGCCATGCCGCAAATCCGGACTCGGACACGTTAGCGAGCGTGAAACCGATCGAAAGCAGGACGCCATTCCCGCCGCCGAGGTTGGCAGCGAGACTGGCCATTGCTGCGGCGCCTATGTGCCACACGATGCGATTCCGAGGTTCGACCAGTAAGGCTGCGAACAGAATGCCGCTGGGCGGCCACAGCATCGCGATCCCGTCAGCACCGCGGGTAAGGTAGAGGGACGCGAAGGCCGCCAGATAGTAACCAACGCCTGTGGCGATCGGTAGCGCTGCAAAACGTGTGAGCTCGGTTACACGGTGGGCTATTCGGTTCATGCGCAAAATGTAGGAGGCGACGGTTAACGGATCATAAGGACTGGTGTATTTTCAATCGGTTGTGAAGCCTGCTCCAAATTTGGCTCCATCGCCGATAGCGAGGTTCGGCCGGCGCCATGCGAAACAGAGCAGGCCGTCTGATCTGCGCACCCGCCCTTGGGGATGCCTACGCGGCGTTATGTGAAGATTGCGGCGCAGAACCCGCCCGCCGCGGATCTTCAGCGCCTCAAGCTGATCCAGGGCAGCGTGGGTTTGGCAAAGCGGGGCCACGACGGCCTCCAGCTTGTTTGCCCGAAATCTAGACAGCACGCTTGGGGCGGCGGTGCTAGGCACCGTGCCCAATGCCAGCCTCGCTCGCGGACACGCTGGGGCGCTGCAACAGATTTAGCAGATGCTCGTGGACCAGGGGTCGGCGGCAAGCGCAGTGACGAGCCGGGCAGGGCAAGCGCACGGCTAGCCCCTGACGTTCCAAGGCATCCTTATGATCGCAGGCGTCACGCTGGCGTTCTCGGTGTTCGTACGGCAAGCGACGAAGGAGCACGTGGCGCCAACCTAAACCGATGTCTGAGCGCAAGCAGCTGAAGCAGCGGCATCAAAGTCTGCCTGTGGGTCAACATCGCAAAGGCGCGCGGCAAATTCCGCCCAGGCCTATTCCCCCCAACGCTACCGCTCAAACAGACGCCTCAAGAATACGGTTTCCACCTCGCGCCGCAGATCGTTGTTCGGCTTTTTCAGAAAGCCGTGCCCTTCGTCGGCGAACACCACATACCAAGTGTCGTTGCCGTTTGCGCGCAGGCGCGCCACGATCTGGTCCGATTCTGATTGGGGCACACGCGGGTCATTGGCGCCCTGCATCACCAGCATCGGCTTTGTGATCCGCGCGACATTCGTGAACGGTGACACCCGCGTTAGTACCGCGCGCATCGCCGGATCGCGCTCGTCGCCATATTCTGCGCGGCGATTGTCGCGACGATAGGCCTCGGTGTTCTGGAGGAACGTGTTCCAGTTGCTGATCCCGTAGCGCTCGACCCCGCCGACCAGCCGGTCCGAATAATCCGTCATGACGGCAAGGCTCATATAGCCGCCATAGGACTGACCATAAACCGCGACACGACCTGCATCGAGGCCCGGCTGCGTGTCGATCCAGTCGAGCAGGGCGCCGATATCCTTTACCGAGTCCTCGCGCTTCACGCCATTGTCGAGGTTGAGGTAGCGCTTGCCATAGCCGTCGCTGCCGCGGACGTTGGGAAGGATCACCGTCGCCTTCAACACATCGGCAAAATATTGCGCGCCATAGTTCCAGATCGGGCGCGTCTGCGCCTCCGGGCCCCCATGGATGTCGATAATTACCGGCGTCCGCGTGCCTGCCGGCAAGCCCTTGGGCCGATAGACGAAAGCCGGGACAGACAGGCCGTCGAAGGACTTGAAGCGTACGAGCTCGGGCTCGGCAAGCGTGGCGGGATCGAGTTCGCCCAGCTCCGACACGGTCCAGCGTGTCAGGCCGCCTCCGGTCACGCCCCAGCTCCAGACGTCACCGGCAGAAGTGGCCGAGGTCAGGCCAATCGCCAGATTCCTGCCGTCGGGCGAAAATCTGAGCGCGGTCAGGACACCGCGCGGCAGCACCGGCTGCGGTAGCGCGCGGCGGGTGACCCGATCCTGCACCACCACGCGCGAGAAGCCGTCCTCGTTCACGGAATAGGCGAGCACGCGCCCGTCATCCGTCAGGTCAAAGCTCTCGACGTCCCATTTCAGGTCCGGCGTCAGGACCGTCTGCGCGCCGCTGGCGATATCGATCTCGACCAGTCGGCGCGTGTCGCTGCCGGAATCGGAGATGGCGATCAGCTTTCGTCCGCCCGGCAGATAGCGTGGGTCGGCATAGACGGCAGCGTCAGCCTTCGGCGCGATGCGGCCCGCCTTGCCAGTCTTGAGATCCAGCTCGAACAACTGGTCCTCACGGTTGGAAAGGCTGCGCACAAATATCAACCGTGCGGAGTCGGGCGCGATATCGGCGGGCGCCACCGCGCCGTCGGACTGGTAAAGCGAGCGCGGGTTGCCGCCCGCCTTTGGGTCGACCCCCAGGATTGCATAACCGGCGCTTCCCTTGGTCGCCCGCGCCCATGCCATCAGCGCGCCATCCTTGCTGAAAACCGGCGACTGGTTGCGGGTGCCGGCTTCGGTCACCGGCGTGGCTACACCGGTGAGGCCGCGCGTATAAAGTTGAAACCACTCGTCCCCGCCCGTGTCGTGCGTCATCACGAAACGATCGCTGCGGGGGATCGTCGTCGCGGCGGCAATCGGCTCGGCACCAAACGTGATCTGTGTGCGTGCGCCACCAGGGGTTGCGACGTGATGCAATTGCTGCGTCGCGCCAAAGCGCGTGGCGATCAGCATCGAGCCGTCCGGCAGCCAATCCTCGAATTGCGCCGCCCGGCTATTCTGATAGCGCTGCACCGCCTCGCGCACCTCAACGGGGATACTGGGCACGCCAGAGAGCGTGGCGCTGCCGACCTGCTGCGTCGGCACGGTCTGCGCTGCGGTTCCGGTAGCGAGCGCGAACAGCGCGACGGTGGCGACGAGAGGCTTGATCATTCGGCGGTTGTCGGTCGCCGGGCACCGTTAGGTCAAGGGCGGGTACAGCGGGTCCTCCGAATTGCTAGCGGGCTCGCGTGATCGACATCGTGATTTATCGCGCCGATGCCATCCTCAGCCGATCGGCGAACATCTCGCGTCCATCGCAGGGAGTGTGATTCACGTCTCAACAGTAAAACGCTCGGTGATCGCAAGCTTCGTCTATAACTTGAGCCCAAAAAATGATCTTTATGGCAGTTCCAGCCGCTTCTCGACGCAAGCCGATACAGTTACCTGCTAACTTCAATATCGATGGAATGCGTAGCCATGGCCTCGCTTCTCCTCAATATATCTAGGACGCCCATGCTGCTTGAAGCAATGTGACCCAATGCAAGCTTTGACGGCAGAACCACGCTTAAGACGAGGCACATTAACGTGCCGCCTTCGCTTACCGCTTAGGAGTGTCCAGGCGGGTCGTGACCGGACCGACGATGGCGCGAATAGCCGAGCGAGACTCAATGTTCGGTAAGCCTGGAGGTGGGCATTGGCGTCGGTACCGGATGGGCGACCGGTGCCAACTTCTATTTCAGCACATAGCGCGGTATCATTCTGCATGGCTCGTGCGCAAAAGCTGAAGGTTTACAGGACGGTCGCTGGCTTCAATGATGCCTATGTCGCTGCAACGAGTCAGAAGGCTGCCCTCGAGGCTTGGGGCAGCGAGCGAGACCTGTTCGCGCGAGGCATAGCTGAGCTCGTCACAGACCCCGCGCTGACCGCAGAGCCTTTGGCCTCGCCAGGCGTTGTCGTGAAGCATTCTCGGGGCACGACTGCGGAGCAGATCAAGGCAATGCCGTCCCCCGAACCGCGGACAGCGCGGCGAGATGTTTCGGGTCGTCCCGAAGAGCCCAAACAGCCGCAAAAACCGAAGCCTGCACCGAAACCGAAACCGAAGCCGAGCAGCGCGAAGCTCGAGGCGGCGGAAGCTGCGCTTGAAACGGTGACGGCCGACTACGACGGCAGGATGAAGGGGTTGGCGGACCGGGAGGCCAAGCTGGCCCGCGATCGACGTGAGCTTGAAGAGCAACACCGCGCAGACGTCGGCGCGGCAGAGGCTGCAGTCGAAGCCGAGCGTCAACGATATGACGCCGCGATGCGACAATGGCGAAAGGGAAAAAGCGACACTTAAGTTGCAGCTGCCTACGGGCATGGTCTATCCCGCTCACAGCGTCCTGTGTCGCGACGCTGCTATTCATGGTTACCGCTTCGCTAACCCTCAATATCCGGAACGATCATCCTTCGACACGGCTTCTAGATCCGTGAGCAACCGAACTGTCGACAGGAATCATCATGAGCACGACCCTCGTATCAGCCGTTTTCGACAATCACGCCGATGCAGAGCGCGCCGTTTCAGAGCTGCGCGCTGCGGGCATTAGCGACAGCGCGATTTCGGTCGTGGCGCAGCACAATGGCAAGAACACGACCACAGACGGCAACGGCGACACGCAGGAGTTTGTCGGCAAGGTCGCAGCCGGCGCTGGTATCGGGACCCTGCTCGGTATCGCGGCGCTCGCAATACCCGGCGTCGGCCCTCTCGTTGCAGCGGGCGCGATCGCGTCGGCAGCGATCCCCGGTGCAGCCGTCGTCGGTGCGGCGCTCGGTGGCGCCGTCGGGGGGCTGGAAAAAGTCATGACGGACCATGGCGTCAGCCGGGTCGATGCCAGCTATTATGAGGGGCGCATCAACGAAGGTGGCGTATTCGTGTCGGTCGATACAGCCGGGGCAGGGGTCGCTCCCGAGGATGCAGCCGATGTGCTGTATCGCTCCGGCGGTCACACATCGACGCGTGCCAAGGTCGCGTCGGCGTAATCCGCTCTGCTTTGCTGGCTCTAAAAAGCGGGGCGTTCCGAAGGGGGCGCCCCGTCTCGGCATTGGACAGCATCGAAGGCGAGCATCGCGGTGCCTGAGCCGAAGCCGTGTGCGCATCCCGCCATTTGCCAATGTGACCAGGCCCGCTACAGGCCGCCCCGCAATGGCGCATGTCAGGACCTCATGATGATCAGTACACCCCGCTCGATCGACGACCGCATCGCAGAGGTGGCCACGCACGGGGACGCGGCCTGGTTCGACAATAATCCTGATCGACGCATCCGGATACGCCAAGCCGTTGCAGGGGAGTTCGCCGAAAATATCGGACAGCCGCCTGTCGGAATGCGGTGGTTCGTACTCGTCCTCGAGGCGCAGCCCGGTGCTCGTCTTCGTCAGCCCATTGCCTTGTCGATCGGGTTTGACATCAGCGGTTTGGACGATGGCGCGCTGTTCAGTCTGTTCAAACAGGCGTCCCCTGTGGAAGCACGAGATCTGCTGAGCAAGCTCCGCGCGGCGAAGCTACCAGGGATCACGAAGCCGGCGAGCTAATGGTATCCCAGAGCTCGACGATCTTCTCGCGGGCAGAGGCCTTCCCAAGGAGCGCTTGGGGTAGAGCCGGTCCACCGCGACGTTCACGAGGGCGTCGGCCGGGGAAGGGCATCGAGCGCTGCCGATACCTGCAGGCGCAAATCGTCGTCCCGGGAAATCTCGAGCATCGCGCTGAGGCTGTTGCGGGCGCCGGCAACATCTCCCGCGACCAGCTGAAGTCTGGCTCGCTCCCACCAACCATGGGCGTGCGTGGGCGCCACGATCGTCATGCGATCGTACACGACTAGCGCGCGCGCGGTATGGCCGGCCTGCTCGGCACGGGTCGCCTGGTTGAGCAGCAGTCGAACAAGCGCCGATCGGTTCGACAGGGGCAGCATACCGTCGGAAAACCGCGTCTGGCCCGTCATCTGCTCCAACAAGGCTTTCACCTGTTCGGGGGCGACGATGCGACCGTCATTGAAGGGATCGATGATCAGCGCATCCGGTGCGTCGCCAAGGCGGACCAGGACGTGACCGGGGGTGTTGAGCGGCATCGCCGACCATCCAAGGCGTCGGGCCATTGCCACATAGAGGATCGACAGACTGATCGGCAGACCGAGCCGTCGATCGACGACAGCGATCAGGTCCGCGTTCTGGGGATCGTCGTAGTGCGTGCGGTCGCCGGAGAATCCGAATTCGTCGACCATCACGCTGCTCAAGGTCTGGGCCTGAGCGACTCTCCCTGCTGCGTCGCCGTCCGCAGCGCGCAGGGCCAATTCTATGCCAGTGAGCTCGTCGATATAGTCGTCTAGATCGATACCGGGATGATCGAGCGCTGCGAGTTCCAGGGCGGCCAGATCGAGCTCGATCTCCCCGTCTTCCATGAGCCCGAGATGAAGAATGCTATTGGTCATGCGACGTTAGATGGGGGCTGTTCCGATCGTTCCTATGCCCGACTTGACTGCCGGCATGATCAGCCGAGCGACAACCGGATCGGCGTCGAGGATGAACACGCCGCCACCGATCGGACTGGCGTGAAGGCTGCGCTGAACCGAACGAAACTTACCCCGGAGCCGGCGCGTTGCGGCCGTGCCGGAGCAGTCTGCTTCGCAGCCATTTGCTTAGCGAGGATACTATCATGGGCCTGTTTTCCAAGGACATCGTGACGTTCGACGACCTGTTCCTGCACCAGTTGCAGGATGTGTATTACGCGGAAAACCAGATCACCAAGGCGCTGCCGAAGATGGTGGCCAAGGCAACGGCGCCAGCCCTGAAGCAGGGTTTCGAAACCCATTTGCGTGAGACGGAAGGGCAGATCACGCGCCTCGAGCGGATCTTTGACCTGCTGGGCGAGAAGGCGAAGGCCGTGACCTGCCCGGCGATCGACGGCATCATCAAAGAGGCCAACGAAGTCGCCGGCGAGATCGAGGACAAAGCCGTTCTGGATGCCGCGCTGATCGCGTCGGCACAGGCTGTCGAGCATTACGAGATCACGCGCTATGGTACGCTGATCGCTTGGGCGAACCAGCTCGGCCGCGCCAATATTGCCGCGATCCTGAAAGAAACGCTCGATGAGGAATATGCGACCGACGACAAGTTGACCGCGATGGCAACGTCGAGCGTGAACGTCAAAGCGGAAGCGGTCACCGCATAAGCGTTTCGGTGTCGGGGGGCCAATGCCCCCCGACCATATCTAGTCCATGAAAGGCACGTTCGATGGCTGATGATATCGCGTTCACGCTTCCCGAAGCCTTGCGTGCGCAAAAACACATGCGTGATGCACTGGGCCTGGGTGAGGAACGGTTCCCGGTCCCCGCCTTCATCAACATGGTAAGCGACGAGATCGAGCAGCTGCGCAACGCCGGGAAGACCAATGGCGAAATCGCCGCGCTTGTTGAAGAGTCGAGCGGTCATGCCCTCACCGAAGCGGATATCGCGCGCTATTATACGCCGGCCGAAGACCGGCGTTCCAACGAGCACTGAAACTGCCCCGACCAGCTCGGGAATTGTGCCTCTTGTTGAGGGCAGGGGACACAGATTTGCTGTCCTGAACAAGACCGTCACTTCCAGCGTCGAGCGTCCTACCGGTCCTGATACTGTGATCTACGCGTGGGTGGGTGATCATGAGCGCCGGCGATGCGGCCCATCTCAGGGCGATACGCCATAGGCTGCGAACTCGTCGGCGGGTGCGCTTCGCGGTGAACATGCCGCCCTTTAACGTGACACGGCGGCGATATTCGATGCCCGCGACTGTTCTGGCGATATCGTTCTTGCGGCAACAGGATCGTTTCCACCGTGCGCGTATGCAGTGGATAGGGGACGGCGTACGGCGCATCACGGTCGCGCCCGGCGTCGCGGGTGAAATCAGCACGATAGCCGATCGCCATCCCGCCGGTTGGATACCAGTCTGAGGTCCAGTTCATGCGCGCGTTACCCGTCATCGAAAGGCGTCGCTCGCCCGTCTTCGGATCGAAGCTGCCGGCGGTCGAATCGACATCGACAAAGTCGGATTCGCTCTTCCAATAGTCTCGCAACGCCCGGTCGCGCGCATCGCCGACCAGCCAGTGCTGGTGATCATGGCGAAGATGATCAGGTCGCACCCCTTGCCGGAACTGGTATCCGATGGGAGGCAGGCTCAAGACCTATCCGGGCTATCCGCATGACACGCCGACGTCATCAACGCCGACATGCTGGCGTTCATCCGCGGATGAGCGACGGGCGCAGGCGGGATACGTATCGCGCCTGCCGGCCCTCTACCGAAACAGGTCGATGCCGGCGATGGCCATATGCGTCCTGGGGGATGCAAGACCGATGAAGGTCATGCGGACGTAGACGGCGTCAACCTTCGTGTCGAAGACGATGCGTTGCGGCGAGAGCGCGTTGGCGATGTTCGAGAACTCGTCGGCGGCGGCCTTGGCCCATGTCTTCCCGTCGAGGCTTGTCTCGACAAGGAACCGTTTCGGTGGCGCGGTATCCGTCATCACCGCGCGCGAGGGCGTCAGGATGAAGCCAGCCAAGTGCTGAGGCGTGGTCAATTTGAATGTGACGGTCGGCCGATCCGCAGTCGACGCGACCGGAACCTGCCAGACTGTGTTCGAATCATTGTCGAGCACGGCGGCCGCCGTCTGTCCCGATGCCGAGACGATCGATATCTCGGAGGGCTGCAGCACATCGCGGCTACGCGCGGCGGGCAGCGCCACCGCGATCGGCGCGATCTGGCGGAACAGCGCGATCTCGCTGATCGCCGGACACGCCTGTGCGGCGACGATCCGCAGGCGCAGCCGTCGTGCGACGACGGGCGCGGGCAGGCGGACGACACGCTGTGCGGCGATGCACGTGCCCGATGCGATCTCCGACCACCCCTTGCCGCGATCGACGTCGATCGCAAAGCGGTCGACGCGGACACCCAGCGGCAGGAACTCCCGGATCCGGACGAGATCGAAGCTGCGGCCGGGCGGAAGGTCGAGGACAAGGGTCGGCGTATGGACGGCGTCGGGGCTCGACCAATAGCTTGCGGGATTGCGATCGAGCACATTGGCCGCCGCAAAGCCCGGCCCGCGAACGTGATCGGCCGACGCGAGCGCGCCGGTCGCACGATTGTCCGCGAACGTCGCGCGCTGCGCGGTACCAAATGACTGCAGAATGGCGACGTCGGGATCGGCCAGACGCCCGCGCCGGTCGGGTGGCAGATTCAGGATCAGATTGGTGCCGCGCGCGATCGATTCGTCGAACAATTGCAGCATCCGCTTGGGATCCTTGACCTTAGCGTCCTCGTCGGCGTGGTAGAACCAGCCCGGGCGGATCGAGGTGTTGGTTTCGGCGGGCCACCATAAGGGGCCGTTGCGAAGACCGGCATTGCCGTCCGCCTGACTCGGTTTGCGGTTGGCCATAGTCGGCCAGCACGGATCGCCGGCGACACCATCCTCGTTGCCGACCCACCGCACGTCGGACCCCAGCGGTTCGAAGGTGCAGGCCATGGGCTGATGCTGATGCACCAGGGCGAAGATCGACGGCCAGTTATAATAGGTCTCGGAGTCGATCTTCCGTGTCTCGCGGGCGCCGCCATAATAGCCGTCGCCGCCGTTGGCGCCGTCGAACCAGAACTCAAACAGCTGGCCGTAGCGCGTACAAAGTTCGACGATCTGTTTGCGGTAATAGTCGAGATAGCCGGGGCGGCCATATTCGGCGTGATTGCGGTCCCAGGGTGACAGATAAAGGCCGAAGTCTAGGCCGGCGCGCCTAGCCGCTTGCTCGAATTCGCGGACCACATCGCCTTTACCATCACGAAACGGGCTGTTCCTGACGCAATGCTCGGTCAGCATCGTCGGCCACAGACAGAATCCGTCATGATGCTTGGCGGTAAGCACGATCCCGCGCAGGCCGCCGGCCTTGGCCGCTCCGACGATCTGATCCGCCGAGAAGTCGGTTGGTGCGAACAATTTGGGGTCTTCGTCGCCATAACCCCATTCGCGATCGGTGAAGGTGTTGATCGAAAAATGGACAAAGGCATATTGCTCGCGCGCGTGCCAGGCGAGCTGGCGCGGGGAGGGGGTTGCTCCCCAGGACGCGGGTGAAGTTCCGGGCGATGGCTTGCGCGCCCAGCCGCTCGAGGACGCTGTCGATGCCAGGCCGGAGGCGAGCCCCGAGGCAAGCATAGCGCGGCGGGTGATGATCGACATGGGGACTCCTGGAACGTTTCGGGTCATGTGGCATCGCTCTCGCGCGGCGTGCTGGTGGCGGCGCCCGGAGCGGTTCTGCGTAGCGCGACGTCGTAGCGTCGGCCCTTCACAGTCTCGAACGTGATAGACTGTGCATCCTGCTCGAACCGGACGATCGTCCCCCGGTGAACAATCTTGAGCGGTTCGAACCCTGACGGCAATCGGACCGAAAGGCGCGTGTCGCCGGCAATTACCGTCGCGTCGACATGGCCATCGCTCCACGCGATCGCAACCTCGTGACCGCCCCGCGCGCGGAGCCCGACGACGCGACCGCTGGTCCATTGCGGGGGGACCGCAGGCAGCAGCGCGATCTCGGTTTCGCGGCTCTGTAGCAGCATCTCCGCGATCGCCGCGGTGATGCCCAGATTGCCATCGATCTGGAACACGGGCCGTGGCTTTGCCGGATGCGTGTCGAGCAGGTTCGCTGCGACGCTGTTGGCGATGAACGCGGAAAGCGATCGCCCGGCCTGCGCGCCGTCTCCCAGCCGGGCCCAGACCGCGGTCGCCCAGGCACGGCTCCAGCCCGTGCTGGCACCGCCATGTGCCTCGCGGCGTGCGATCGACGTGCGCGCAGCCCGGGCGAGCGCGGGCGTCCGGACGGGGTCGATCGCATCGCCGGGATAGAGCGGATAGAGATGCGAGATGTGTCGGTGGCCCGGGTCCTGCTCGGCGAAGTCGGTCGCCCATTCCTGAAGTTGGCCATATTGGCCGGTGCGGTAGGGCTCGAGTTGCTTCAGCAACCCGGCGAGGCGCACTGTGAGCCCGTCGACATCACCGATTACTGCCATGGCCGCGATGCAGTTCGTGAACAGTTCGCGGATCAGCGCGAGGTCCATCGTGCAGCCTGCCGATATTGCGGCGGACTTGCCGGTCGCGGTCAGAAACAGGTTCTCAGGCGAGATCGACGGGGCGGTCGTGAGATGGCCGCTTCGCGGATCGCGAACCAGCCAGGCTGCACAGAATTCGGCGCAGCCCCGCATCAATGCAAAGCCGCGCGTCTTGAGGAAGTCGCGATCGCCGCTGAAGCGGTAATGATCCCAGACGTGCTGTACTAGCCATGGGCCCGCCATTGGCCAGTTCGCCCAATTCGGATCGCCGACGCCCGCGCCGACGGGGTTGCTCATCGCCCACAAATCGCTGTTATGATGCACACACCAGCCCGGCATTCCGTAGAATTGCCGCGCGGTGCGCGCGCCGGTGACCGCGAGCCGCTCGATGTGATCGATCAGCGGAAAATGGCAGTCTGCGAGATTGCAGGTCTCGGCGGCCCAATAGTTCATCTGGAGATTGATGTTGGTGGTGTAGTTCGAGCTCCAGGGTGGGCGCACCGCGGCATTCCACACGCCCTGAAGATTGGCGGGCATCGTATCGGCACGGGAACTGGCGATGAGGAGATAGCGGCCGAGCTGGAACAGGCGTTCGGCACGGGGTGTATCGCCGTCCCCGATCGTGCCGTTGAGTTCGAGCGAGGCGCGGCGGTAGAGCGCCTGATGATCGCTGACGTGACGCTTAACTAGTGTCGTATAGTCATGACGTCTGGCAGCCGCGAGATCGCGTTCGGCCAAGGCGCGGACTGCCGTGATCGGTGTGTCGGGCGCGAGGTCGAAGCGGCGAAACCCTGTGGCGGCGGCGATGCGGACGATCGCGGTTGTGGCGCCGCGGATGTGCAGCGCGCCCTCCGACGCGGTGATTGCGCCGCCATCGGTTTCGACCGACAGGATCGTCGCGAACGCCATGCCCCGACCAGGGCTATCCGAATATCGAATGGGATCGGGGACATCGCGGTAATCGGGCTCGCTCTGCGTGGGCGCCTTGCCGAGCAGGGTGATCTGGTTGCTGCCTGATTGTGCGGTAGCCGTCGCCGTCGCGCGCAGCTTGCTCGTCAGCATCAGGCGGCAATTGATCATGCCGCGTCGATCCGCGGTAAGCCGCAGCACGATCACGCCATCGGGGTGCGAGGCGAACAGGTCGCGGCCGAAGCCTGTCCCGCCAGAGCGATACGTGACGGATGCAACCGCGCGATCGAGGTCGAGCATCCGGCGATAGTCCTGCGGGGCTTCGCGATGGTCCATCTCGAGGTGGAGATCCGCCATCGGTGCATAGCTCGCACTGAACGGCCCCTGGAGAGCATGGCTCAGTTGATCGGCACTGATCGGATCATCGGCGAACACGGCGCGGCGAACTGCAGCGAGTGCGTCCCGGTTGCGAGGATCGGCATGGTCTCGATCGACGCCCGCCTGCCCGGGGTTGACGTCGGGCTGGCCGCTCCACAATGTATCGTGATTGAGCGACAATATGTCGCGTACGACCCCGCCGCCCATCATCGCGGCGAGCCGGCCGTTACCCACGGGGTGCCCGAGCAGCCACTCGCTCGCGGGCTCGGTCGCCGCAATCTGGTGGCGCTCGTCCGCACCGGGGGCGCTGGCTTCGGCGGCGCTCAGCCCCGTGAAGAGCCCGGCGAACATGGAACCGGTCCCTGCTGCCATGACGCGGCGACGTGATACGCTGGCGAATGCGTCGGCGACGCCCGGTGGTTGACCCGTCATGCTTTCCCTTCCCGCATGGCGGCGCGTCCGGTGGCGCCGCCATGCCCGGCTACGGCCCTAGAAATCCAGGGTCGCCCCGATGTTGATAGACCGGCCGAGCGCATCATAGACCGACGGCGAGGTGTTGACGCGCTCCGCCGCCTCGAGCGGGGGGCTGGGGCGGACCGGTGCCGCCCGGTTGAGGACGTTGTTGACGACCAGTCGCAGCGTCAGCGCCCGCGATACGGTGACGCTGCCGCTCAGGTCGAACACGTCATAGGCCGGCAGATACTTATACGCATCCGGCACGTTCGGATCGTCCTCGCCGAAGATCGGATTTCCATCGAGGCGCGAGTTCTTCAGCCCCGAATTATGCCTCCAGTTGACCGAGACCAGCGCCTGGGTCTGCGCAGCTTCGGGCGAGCTGAGCGTAAAGCGGAAATTGTGCTGATACCGGCGATAGCCCTGCCCGGCATAGGGCCCGAACAGTCCGACCACGTTGAAGTCGGTGTCGGGGAGGCCGAGATCACCGCCCTTGGCGGTCTGCAGCGTCGCGACATAGCTGGTGGAGAACCGCGCCCAGTTGCCCATCCGCGTGTCGTAATTGGCGGAGAAGTTGAACCCGCGGGCATTCGTTCGGCCAAGGTTGCTGTATCCCTGGTTGATATAGCCCGTTGCTGCTCCGGCGTTGCTGAATAGCGTCCCGTCGGCGTTGCGCTTGAGCTGTCCGCAGAAGAAATCATAGCCGGTGTTCGCGCAGGTCTGCAGGAAGTCGATCGCGCGGTAATAGCCGATGCCGTTCTGGATCTCGATGCTGTAGTAATCGGCGGTCGCGGAAAAACCGCGCAACATGCGGGGCGTCAGGACGAGGCCGTAGGTGTAGGTGTGCGCGACTTCGGGCGTCACCAGACCTTCGGAACCGTTGCGGACAGTGCACAGGAAATCCGGACATTGCTGGATCGCGCCATATTGTGCGGCGGTCACGCCGGTGCTTGTACAAACCTCGCGGCTGGCAACGGGGCTCGTCCCTGCGCACGGATCGCCCAGCGTGTTCGTGTCTAGGACGCCGTAACTGGCGTTGGCGTTCGACGAGAGTTCGTAGATGCTCGGTGCGCGGGTTGCCTTGTTGTAGCTCGCCCGGAACAGCAGGTCCTCGATCGGCCGCCAGCTGCCATCGATCTTGTACGTCGACCGCACCCGTTCGACCCCGGAATATTTCGATCCACGGATCGCGGCGCCGATACTCAGGTCGCGGATCAGGGGGCGGTCGCTGACCAGCGGCACGTTGACCTCACCGTAGAGGTCGACCGCGTTGTTGGACAATGTCGAGGGCGTCGACCCGAACGCAGCTTGGTAGGCGGCGTCGGGGCGGGAACGATAGCCGCTCGACCGATATTCCCCGCCAACCGCGATGTTGATGCCCTTGGTCGAAAACGGGCTTCTGATGCCATATTCGCCGAGGTCGCCGGTGACGTTGGCATTGCCCACCCATTGTTCATACCGCTCGCGGAACACGCCGCCGCCTTGCGCGAACGACAGATAGTCGACGGCCGCGGCGCTGGGCCCGTTGGTGGAGAAAATGTCGAGCGGGACGCAGCTCGGGTCGGATTCGCTGACCACCGCGGCGCAGGTCGGCGTGCCGTTGACGTCGACCACCTGCAGTGCGGTGGCGACCTTGGCGGGGTCGATGCGGCCGAGCTGTTGCTGGCGGTAGAGCGTGGTCGAATAAACGCCGCCTACGTCATAATGCCATGCGCTGCCCAGATCGCCGCGAAACCCCGCCACCGCGCGATAGATCTCGTTGGACGACAGCGTCGATTGCGCGTCGGTAAAGCGGTAGCGGACATCGGTGCGGACGTTCGTTGCCGTCCCCGCGGCAGTACCGCACAACGCGCCTGCCTGCTGCTGCGATAGAAGCGGGTTGTCGCAGTTGATGTCATAGGGGATCGAGCCGGGCTGGATCGTGGCGGGATCCGACTGGCTCCGCGACTCGGACCTCAGATAGAGCCCGTTTGCATAGAGCTGCAGCGCGGGCGAAACCTCGTAATTGAGGAAGACGGCGCCGTTGTATCGCTTGTTCTCGCGCTGGAAATAGAAGCTGTCGTTGTAGTTGTAGCCGTTGGCCCCCGTGAACGGGACGAATTCGCGACCGCCACCCGCCGCGTTCGTGAGGACGGAGCCATTCTGCGCCGGCCCGGACAGCGCCTGGAAATAGCCAGCCGGCGTTGCCGAGGACGGTGAGGCGCAGACGACCGACTGCGCCGACAAGGTGATCGGGCAGACGGAAAACGACCGCGACGATGCGAGGACCGGCTCGACCTGGCTATAGGCCCCGAAGAGCGAGATGTTGCCGCGGCCGCCGGCGAAATTTTTCCCCATGCTGATATTGGCGTCGAACCGGCCGCCATCATTGGCCATGCCGCTGGGCACGGCGAAGCCTGCGGCACGCGCGGCCTGCGCGGCGATGTTGTCGCGATTGTCGGCGTTGTAGAAGCCGTAATTGACGTTCGCGTTGACGCCCTCGAAATCCTTGCGGAGGATGAAGTTCACGACGCCGCCGATAGCGTCCGAGCCATAGACGGCAGAGGCGCCGCCGGTCAGCAGATCGACGCGCTCGATCAGTCCAACCGGCACGACGGACGCATCGATCCCTTCGGTGACACCGATCCGCTGACCATCGATCAGCGTGAGCGTCCGGTTCGTCCCGAGGCCGTGAAAATCGAACTGCTGGCGCCCGTTGCCGTTCGATAAATTGGTGTCGTTGTTCTTGATCGCCGGAACGCGGTTCAGCACCTCCTGGACGCTGAAGGCTGCCTGCAGCTTGATGTCCGCCTGGCTGACGCTGGTCACCGGCGCGGTTTCGACGAGATTTTTCGACCGGATGCGCGAGCCCGTCACGACGATGTCGCCACCAGGCGGCGTCGGACCCGTCGTGTCGTCATGTTCCGTGTCGGGCTGGTTCGCCGGGCGTTGCGGCAAAACCTGTGATTGAGACCCCGTCATTGCCACGCGCGTCAGCGCGGCGGGGCGTGCGATCACATAGACGCCCTGTCCCGTTCGCGACGTGACGAGACCACTGCCCTGCAGGAGTCGGTCGATCGCCACGTCCGGCGTCATCGAACCGCTGATCGTCGGGGATACGCGGTCGGCGAGGAGGGTCTCGTCGAACACCATCTGCACGTGCATCTGGCGGCCGAGCGACCGCAGCGCCGGGCCGAGTGGCTGTGCCTTGATGTCGACCCGAACCACCCGCTGCGCCTGCGCCGGAGAGACCGCCATGACCGTCGCGATTGCCACGCAGCTTACGCCGAGAATTCGTCGGTCCCTTAACATCATCGATCGCCCCTCTTCCTCTGTTATACTTTTGTGACGTGCGAGGGTGTCGAACACTCACTTCATTACGAAAATTATCTTATAATTTCGTTTTATCTCGGTTTCAGCGACTGCGGCTCAAGCGGATCGTCTCGCCGTTAACAGCGGCATCAACCGGGAAGGTTGTGGCAATTGCGTCGGCAAAGGCATCGACGTCGCCATTGTTGAAGACCCCGCTGACGCGAATGTCCGCGGCACCCGGATCAACGATGATCCGGCGGCGCTGGGCATAGCGGTTCATGCGTTCGGCGGCGGCGACGAGTGTCTCCGACGTAAAACTCACCTGCTCCGCGCCCCAGCCGTCGTTTCCGATCGATGAGCTCACGGATCCGACGAACCCCGATACCGGCAGGCCGATCTCATGCCCCGGGGTCAGCGCGCGCTCTGCGGTCAGCCGGTGCCCACCCAGCCGGACGACCTCGTTCATCTGCCCTTGGGGGGTATCACGCAACACCGCGACCCGACCCTCGAACAGCGCGACCCGGACTTCGCGGCTGAGCCTTTCAACCGAAAACTCGGTCCCGGTCGCGATCACCACGTTTCGCCCGCTGCGTACGGCGAACGGGCGCAGCGGATCCTTTGCGACCTTGAAGCGCGCGCGGCCCTTCTCAAGGACGATGTCGCGGCGTTGCGGGCTGAAAGCGACCGTGACCATGCTGTCGGCGTCGAGCGACAGACGCGAGCCATCGGCCAGCGCGATGACGCGCCGTTCGCCAATCGCGGTGCGATATTCGTCGCGGCCGCCGTGGCGCCACGCCAGCGAGCCCAGCGACAGCGCAAGCAGCAGCACAGCCGCGATCGCCCAAGCCACAGGTCGGGACACCATCGGCGTCCGGAGCCAGCGACGCTGCCCCGCGCGATGTACGGCACCGAGCGCTTCGCGGCGTAGCGCGAGCATCTCGGGAGCGTCGGCATTTTCCTCAACCGCGTCCCAGGCGGCAAGCGCTGCGCCCAGATGCTCGCCTCGGCGGGGGGCATCGGCCAACCACGCGTGCAGGTCGGTGCGCTCCTTCGGGGACAAGGGCCCGTCGGACAACCGCAGGCACCAGTCGATGACGGTGTCCGCATCGGATTGCGGCGCGGTCATTACGAGTCTCCCATGGCGGCAAGCAGCGCACGCATTGCATTGGCGATATGCTTCTCGACCGCGCTCACGGAAATGCCGAACGCATCGGCGATCGCCTTACGCTGCATGCCCTCCAACCGGTAGAGAATGAAAATCTGGCGAGTCCGGTCAGGCAGTCCGCCCAGCGTACGCGCCACGCACCCGACGCTCTGCCGCGCGGACAGCAACCGCTCGGCGTCGATCGGATCGACGCCGAGGTCAGCATCGGTCGCTCGTGATTGCTGATATCGGTACCTGGTCGCATCACGTCGATATTGATCGCGCAACAGGTTGGCGGCTGCCTGGAAGATATAGCCTTCGGGATTGTCGGTGGCCGGCCCCCTCATCGTCGCCATGCGGATGAAAAGATCCTGGATCAGATCTTCCGCCTGCACGGGATCACTGAGACGACGGACGAAGAACGCCATGAGCGCCGGCCGCATGCGTTCCATGACCGCCGAAAGATCGCGTCCCGGCATCGCGCCGGCCGGAGGCCTATGCTTCATCATGCTAGATAGACGGGCAGGCGCGCAATGTGCACAGTTTAAACGAGCGCTTTGGTCGGTGGGGTTCGTCAGGCAAATCCACGATCAGCAGCGCGTACCGCGGGCGGGGTGGGTAGATACATATTGCCAGCTCGGCGAGAACGGCCGAACGCAACGTCCTGGCGCGAGAGCTCGAACGCGGACTGAGAGCCCTGCGGCGCATGCGACGACGAGGATGGCGATGAAGCAGAGGATGATCCCGGTTCCCCGTCTGACGACTTTCGTTGCAGTGCCGCTTGCGTTGCTGCCGTGCGCCTGCGCGGGTGGGCCGAGCACCGCGTCGATCGCCGCGCAACCGGCCTTTGTCGCCGAACGGTTCTTCGCCGGGCGGCTGGACGGCACGGGCGTGCTCAAGATCGCATTTCGGGCGCCGGTCCGGACGCATGTCGCGAGCGTCGGTCGCGTCGCTCCCGACGGCACCTTGATCCTGGATCAGCATATCGAGCAGCAGGGCAAGCCGCCGCGCGATCGGCAATGGCGGATCGTTCCGCTCGGGCACGGGCGCTACACGGGCACGCTGACTGACGCGTCCGGACCGGTGACGGGCGAGGCGGTCGGCAATCGCCTGCATCTGGCCTTTCGTATGCGCGGCGGCATGATGGTCGATCAGTGGCTGACGCTGTCGCCCGATGCCCGGGTCGCGCAGAATCGGCTGATCGTCCGCAAGCTCGGCATGACGGTGGCGACACTCGGCGAAACCATCAGGATACTGCCATGAGCGCGCATAGCGAACGTCATCTTGTATCGCGGAGCGGCTGGCTTCGTGCCGCGGTGCTCGGCGCAAATGACGGGATGGTGTCGACCGCGAGCCTGATCGCGGGCGTTGCCGCATCGGGCGCAACGACCGGCGCCGTGTTCGTGGCCGGCGCGGCGGCGATGGTCGCGGGGGCAATGTCGATGGCCGCGGGCGAATATGTGTCGGTCAGTTCGCAGGCCGACAGCGAGGCTGCCGATCTGGCGCGCGAGCACGGCGAACTCGCAAGCGACTGGATGCATGAGCATGACGAGCTCGCGCAGATCTACGTGGCGCGCGGTCTCGATGCGACGATCGCGAGCGAGGTCGCGCGGCAATTGATGGCGCATGATGCGCTCGGCGCGCATGCCCGTGACGAACTCGGCATCTCCGAAATCGTCATGGCCCGCCCGCTCCAGGCGGCATTCGCGTCCGCTGTCAGCTTCGTCGTCGGCGCGATACCGCCGCTGCTGGTGGCCATCCTG
Organism: Sphingomonas sp. PvP018; assembly: GCF_017876865.1. NCBI lineage: Bacteria > Pseudomonadati > Pseudomonadota > Alphaproteobacteria > Sphingomonadales > Sphingomonadaceae > Sphingomonas > Sphingomonas sp. PvP018. The sequence continues at coordinate 3,913,037 of NZ_JAGIOU010000001.1, forward strand.
ACGCCTGCGCCACACCGGCTGCTAGCGGTGACGGCAGCGACTCTGGTCTTCCTCGCGCTGCTGGGCATTGTCGGGGCGCGAACAGGCGGCGCAAGCCCGTGGCGGCCGGCGCTTCGCGTCCTGTTCTGGGGTGCGGCGGCGATGGCCGCGACGGCCGCGATCGGGCATCTTGTGGGTCGCGCGGTCTGATACCTGGCCCCAATCCGGGTGCGGATTTCCGCGGCTCGCCTGAATGCGAGCGCGGCGGCTTTGACATACGAGGCCGAATAGCAGCGTTTTTGATCGTGGGTGCGACTGGTAACCGCCTCCTATCGGCGTATACGACCGGATCGTAGACGGGAGGGCCGGGGATCGGCCCGCAAGGAAAGATGCTGCTGCACCCTTATGGATTCCGCTGATCAGACCCTGGAACAGCTTGGCTGGGACGCACATTTCGAGAGCCAGGTCTCGGCCGCCGAAGCCGCCTATTGTCACCCCGCCCGGGTCATGGCCGTCCACCGCGGCCAGATTGCCGTGGCAGGGTCGGGCTGGGCCGGCGATCTGTCGCCCTATATCGCTGGTGCCACGCCGTCGGACGATCACCCGACCGTCGGCGACTGGCTGCTGACCAGCGCGGACAGGGCGCAGGCGCTGCGTGTGCTCGGTCGAAAGAACCTGTTCAAGCGCCGTGCGCCGGGTGATCCGCGTGGTGAGCAGATGATCGCCGCGAATGTCGACACGGTCTTCCTCGTCGCGTCGTGCAACCAGGATTTCAGCGTTGCGCGGCTGGAGCGCTATCTCGTGCTGGCACGCGAGGTCGGGGTCGATGCGGTCGTGATCCTCACCAAGATCGACCTGACGGACGCGCCCGAGACCTATGTGGACGCGGCTCGCGCGATCGAGCCCGGGCTGATCGTCGAGACCGTCGACGGCCGAGATCCGGCCGACGTGGCGCGGCTCGCCGCCTGGTGCGGTATCGGCAAGACCGTCGCCTTTCTGGGGTCGTCGGGCGTCGGCAAGTCGACGCTCGTCAACACGTTGCGCGGGTCCGCAAGCATCGCGACCCAGGCGATCCGTGAGCATGACGGGACGGGGCGGCATACGACCACGGTGCGCCAGATGCATCGCCTCGATCAGGGCGGCTGGCTGCTCGATTTGCCGGGCATGCGCGAATTACAATTGTCCGACGCGGCCGCGGGCATCGCTGAAGTGTTCGACGACTTTACCCTCGCCGCGCAGGATTGCCGGTTTTCGAACTGCGCGCATGGCGGAGAGCCGGGCTGTGCGGTGCGCGCGGCGATCGACGCAGGCATTTTGACGCCCGAACGCTTTGCGCGCTGGCGTGCGCTGGAAGCGGGCGAGACCGCCGCCACCGCACGCACGTCCCGACGGCGCCCCCGCTAGCGCCGCGTCGGGGGGCTTGAAGCCGCGGTCGAGGTCGAAAACGGGCGTGACGATGCGCTTTTCCCCCATTGCCGGTTCGGCCGGGCGCTCATCACGAACCGCAATTCGCCGCCCTGCCGGATCTCGTCGTCGCGAAGATAGGTGCGGGTGAGGGGCCGGCCGTTCAGGGTGACGGACTGGACGTAGCGATTGGCGGTCGAGAAATTGTCCGTGCTGATCACGAACTGCTTGCCGCCGGGCAACATCAGTGTCGCTTTGGGCAGGAAGGGGCGGCCGATGACATATTCGTTCGCGCCGGGCGCAACCGGGTAGAAGCCTAGCGCGGTGAACACGAGCCAGGCGGACATCTGTCCGAGATCGTCGTTGCCGCTCAATCCCGCCGGCGTGTCGGCATATTGGCTGGCGACGATCTGCCCCAGCCGCTCCTGCGTCCGCCAGGGCGCCCCGGCATAGCTGTAGAGATAGGCGACATGATGGCTCGGCTCGTTGCCGTGGATATACTGGCCGATCAGCCCGGCGATGTCCTCCGCGTGGCTGTAGTCGATCTTCGACAGGTCGAAATCGAACATCGCGTCGAGCTTCCGGATCGTCCTGGCGTCGCCGCCCAGCAGGCGGAAGAGCCCCGCCTGATCCTGCGGCACGAACCAGCTATATTGCCACGCATTTCCCTCGGTATAGTCGGAGCCGTAGTTGATTGCGGTCGGGTCGAAGGGGGTGCGGAACTGGCCGTCGGTCTTGCGCGCGCGGAGCCAGCCCGACGACGCGTCGAAGCTGTTGCGCCAGTTGCCCGCCCGCTTCTCGAAGCGCGCGGCGATGTCCGACCGGCCGAGTTTTCGCGCCATTCGCGCGATCGTCCAGTCGTCATAGGCATATTCGACGGTCTTGGAGGCGGCTTCGGGTTCCTTGTCGATCGGCACATAGCCCCGCGCGATATACTCGCCGAGACCGCCATAGCTGGCATGGTCGGCGCTCGCGACCATCGCGTCCAGCGCCGCATTGGCATCGAAGCCGCCAGTCCCCTTCATATAGGCATCGGCGATGACGGGGACGGCGTGATAGCCGATCATCGTCCACGTCTCGCGCCCGGCGAACTGCCAGACCGGGAGGATGCCGTCGGGGCTGTGCGACTGGCTGGCGAGCAGCGAGCGGACGATGTCGGTGTTCGTCCTCTCCGGCTGGATCAGCGTGAGCAGCGGGTGTTCCGCGCGGAACGTGTCCCAGAGCGAGAAGGTCGATCGGACCGTGAAATCGGTCGCCTGGTGGATCTGGTCGTCGGGCCCGCGATAGCGGCCGTCGCGGTCGCTCCAGATGCTGGGCGCGAGCAGGCTGTGGTAGAGGGCGGTGGCGAAGATGCGGCGCATCGGTGCCTCGGCCTCGAACGTGACGGCGCCGAGCGCGGTGTCCCAGGCAGCCTGCGTCTGCGCATGGATATCGTCGAAGCCGCCCGCTTCACCGTCGAGATTGGCGAGCGCGCCGGCTTCGTCGACGCCTGAGATCCCGACCTTCACTTCGAGCGGTTTGGTCAGGACGCCGAAATCGAGACGGGCCTCGAGCGCCTGACCAAGCTTTTCCGCGAGCGCGTCGCTGTCGCGGCCCGGCCCCTGGAACCCCTTGTAGGGAATGGCGGTCTCTCGGTTGACGAGCGCGTGGCCGGTCAGGGGGGCGGAGAAGCGCATCGCGAAGAAGAGCTTGCGGCCGGGTGCCCATCCGCGGGTTTCGCGAAAGCCGGTCAGGACGCCGTCGCCGCGCAGGTGCAGCCCCGACCACAGGATCTTGCCGGGGTAATTGTAGAGTGACGAGCGGAGGTCGAGAACGAGATGCGCCGCCTTGCCCGCGGGAAAGCTGTAGCGGTGCACGCCGACCCGCGAGCCGGCCGTCATTTCGGCGCGGATGGCGCGATCGGCGAGCGTGACGGCGTAATAGCCGGGCTTCGCGCTTTCGGTGGCGTGTGAGAAGCGCGATCGATAGCCGGGGGCGGCGGGCGTGCCCGGGTCCATCGGCACGTCGTCGCCGGCGACCGGCATCACCAGGACGTCGCCGAGATCCGAATGGCCGGCGCCGGAGAAATGGGTGTGGCTGAAGCCGACGATCGTCGGGTCGTCGTAGCGATAGCCCGCGGCGTGCGGATAGCAGTCGCGGAGGACGCAGGAGGTGTCGGTGTCGGGCGAGAGCTGCACCATACCGAACGGGGCGACGGCGCCGGGGAAGGTATGCCCCTCGCCACCGGTGCCGATCAGCGGATCGACCGAGTCGCTCGGTCGCGGCGCGGTCTGGGCGAGGGCGGGGGCGGGGCACACGGCGAGCAGGGCGAGCGCCGATCCGGCGAGGCAGAGACGCTTGAGCATTGGCATGGCGGTCACCCGGTCTGGGAGGGGAAGGGGCTCCGGAGTCTGGGACCGGAGCGGCAAGGCCGGGTGCTGATACCGGCCAAGTTGAAGACGACAGCATTCAGTTTGCGGGGCGATTTGGCAAGACGGCGCACCGCCGGTCGAGCGGTCAGCAGATTTGGTGCCGGTTCGGCCAAGTTCCGAGCCGCGGCGAATGTTGCGAATGTTGAGTCCGAAACGGCATAAATCTGCTCCGCATAATCCATTTGACAATTTACTTTTATAATTGGCAAATAGGCAAGCAAAGACGACGTACCGTGACGATCCGATGAACCGGACGTCCCACCCGAATACGGGGGCAGGCACGCGATCGGCAGGGAGACGTGAGGGGGCAAGGACGTCCCGCACGCCGAAAAGGGGAAGTCTGATGAGCGCAACCACGACAATATATGCCGTTCCGTCGCACCGCCGCCGCGCGCTGCGGCTTCTGCTCGCGGGCGCAAGCCTGAGCGCGGCACTGGCCGGGACGGCGCGCGCGCAGGAGGTGGCGCCGCCATTGCCCGCAGCCGCCACGACACCGCAGACCGGCGGCGAAACCGTAACGCCCGACGCGGTAACGCCCGCATCGACGGCGACCGCGCCCTCGGGCCAGACGGCGGACACCGCGTCGGCCGTCGCGGGTGAGCAGGATATCGTCGTCACCGGCTATCGCCGCTCGATCGAGAAGAGCCTGAACCAGAAGCGCGAAGCCAACGCGTTCGTCGACGTCATCACCGCCGAGGATATCGGCAAGTTCCCCGACAAGAACGTCGCCGACGCGCTGCAGCGCGTGCCGGGCGTGGTCATCACGCGCGACGGCGGCGAAGGCGCGCGGGTCAGCATCCGCGGGCTCCAGTCCGACCTGACGCTGACGCTGCTCAACGGCAACTTCCTGGCCGGCGCGGACAGCGGCGATCCACAGCGGTCGTTCAACTATGTCCTGCTGCCATCGAGCTTCATCGCCAGCACCGAGGTCTACAAGTCGCCCGAGGCACGGCTGGAAGAAGGCGGTGTCGGCGGCACGATCATCCTCAACACGCGCAAGCCGTTCGACGTCCCGGCCTGGTCGGGCTTCGTCTCGACCGAGGGCACCTATTCGGACACCACCGAGAAGTTCGAGCCGCAGCTCGGCGGCCAGCTGTCGTGGAAGAACGAGGACGAGACGTTCGGCCTGCTCGTCGGCGGCGTGTGGCAGAAGCGGACCAACCGCGAACTGCGCAGCAGCTCGGAAAGCTGGCTGTGGTGGAGCGACCGAGACGCGCAGGGCAATGTCCTGACGCCCGCGACCGACGTCAACGGCAAGCCCTTCGCCAATGACGACGCGATCTCCTATTGGCCGGGGCAGGGCACGACCGCGCGCGACGGCACGCATTATTCGGGCTATTGGGCGCCGCAGTCGGTCAATGCGCAGGTGTTCGACCAGGAACGCGAACGCTATGGCATCCAGGCGACCGCGCAGTTCCGTCCGTTTGAGAACGTCACGGTCACCTCGAACTATTTCCGCTTCGGCTATAGCAGCGACTATACTGCCAATAACCTGAAGATCCCCGAATGGGGCTATAACGACTTCTTCACCGGCGCGACGCTCGACAAGAGCGGGACGATCTTCCAGTCGGCCAATTTCGCGGTCCCGGCGGCGGGGACGGGCTGTCTGGCGCGTGCGACCCCGTGCACGATGGAAACGCCGCAGATCGGCGGCACCTACAGCCGCGAGAAGCAGGTCTCGAACACGTTCGAAACCGAAGTGAAGTACAGCCAGGACCGGTTCGACGCGGTGCTGAAACTCGGCAAGACCAAGTCGAGCGGCGGCCCGTCGACGCGGTTCAGCGTCGCCTCCAAGCCGCGGCTGACGATCCCCGGCCAGGAGCAGAACGGCAACCTGGTCAGCAACTGGGACATTTCGAACGGCATCGCCGATTTCACCTTCTCGCCCGAATTGCAGCAGAACATCCGCAACGGCATCGCGCAGATCGACGTCGGTTCGACCAATTCGAGCTTCACGAACAGCGACCTAGCGCAGCGGTATCTCCAGCTCGACCTGACGCGCCGGTTCGACGGGTTCCTGAAGTCGGTGCAGATCGGCGGCAAATGGCGTGACCTGAGCATCCACCGCGAGACGGGCCGTAACGAATGGTATGCCGATGCGGCCAGCGAGCTGCGCTATCAGGATACCGCGGCAGGCGCGGTCGCACGGCCGGAATTCTTCTATGAAAATCCGATCGGCAACATCAACGGCGGGTTCAACGCCAACGTCGTGCCGGGGATCAATTTCGACAAGTATCTGAGCTATCTGAACGCGACCTATGGCGACGCGGTCCGCGTCAACGAGCGCGACTTCGTCTATGATCTGGGTGAGCGCGTGTTCGCGGGGTATGCGCAGGCGAACTTCGGCACCGGTGGCCTGCGCGGGAATATTGGCGTTCGCATGGCCAATACGCGTCAGTCGGGCAACACGTCCGACCGGCTCCAGTATCTGAACGACTATTGCGTCAACGGGCCGAACGGGTCGTTCGATCCGAACCGCCCGCTGGGCGCGGACGGCAATTGCCAGGTCCTGCCGCTGAGCGTCCGCGAGACGATCGTCAACACGCGCGCCGACCAGACCAAGACCTACACCGACTGGCTGCCGAGCTTCAACATCTCGTACGAGATCACCCCGGACCTGCTCGTCCGCGGTGCGGTCGCCAAGGTCATCTCACGGCCGTCCTTCGCCAATCTCGGGTCCGAGCGATCGCTGACCTATCGCTCGCCCGAATATGCGTTCGACCGCGGCCAGTTCGGCGAGTTCGAGGGCTGGTCGGGCAGCGGTGGCAATTCGGAGCTCAACCCGTTCTCGGCATGGCAGTATGACGCCGGCATCGAATGGTATTTCCATCGCGGATCGGTGCTGGGCGCGACGCTGTTCCGCAAGGACGTGTCCGATTTCGTCGTGCCGCTGGTGCTGAACGTCACGCGCGAGGTCGCAGGGGAGCAGGTGCTGATCCAGCCCTATTCGACCGTCGCGAACGGATCGAATGCGCGGTCGCAGGGTGTCGAGCTCTATGCGCAGCACACTTTGTCCTTCGGGCTGGGTGCGCAGGTCAACTTCACCTATAACGACACGTCGGTCGCCGACGTGACGCTCGACGGCCAGTCGGTCGGCTCGTCCGCGCTGGTCGGGAGCGCGAAGACGCAGATGAACGCCTCGGTCTTCTACGAGCATGGCAAGGTGCTGGTCCGCGCGTCATACAACCGTCGCGGCGAGGTCGTCGGCGGGCTGCAGTCGGGGCTGAACGTCTATACCAGCCCGTATGAACAGGTCGATCTCAACGCCGCCTATGCGCTGACCGACCGGCTCAACATCACCGCCTCGATCATCAACCTGACCAAGTCGGAAGAGAGCCAGCATCTCGGCAACGATACCAAGGATCGCTTCGTCTATCGGAATTACTTCGGGCGCCGTGCCTATGTCGGCGTGTCGTTCAACTTCTGATGGCGGGGCCAAAACCTTCCTCTCCCCTGGTGGCTCCTTCGCGGAGCCACCGTTTTTTTGATAGATATCCCCGCGTCCTGCGCCGGGCCCTGACGCTGGCGGGGCTGCTCGCCTGCGGAGCGGCGACCGCGTCCAACCCGATCGTGCCGGGCTGGTATGCCGATCCCGAGATCCGCGTGTTCGCGGGGCAATACTGGATCTACCCGACCTATTCCGACCATGCCGGAAAGCCCGTAGCGCCGAGCCGCTTCACGCCCGCGCAAAAGGCCGCCCGACTGCGCAAGACGGTCCGCCCGTCCTATGGCATGCAGACCTTCTTCGACGCGTTTTCGTCGCCCGACCTGGTGCACTGGACAAAGCATCGCCGCGTGTTCGACGTGCAGGATGCGGGCTGGGCCGCCTATGCGATCTGGGCGCCGTCGGTGCTCCAGGCGAACGGGCGCTATTACATGTTCTTCAGCGCGAACGACATCCAGAGCGATGGCGAGCTCGGCGGGATCGGTCTCGCGGTCAGCGCGACGCCGGGCGGTCCGTTCAGGGATGCGTTGGGCAAGCCGCTGGTCGGCGCGTTCCACAATGGTGCGCAGCCGATCGACCCGTTCGCGTTTCGGGATCGCGACGGGCAGGTCTATCTCTTCTATGGCGGGTGGAAGCATTGCAACGTCGTCCGGCTCAGCCCGGACCTCAAGCGCGTCCTGCCGTTTCCCGACGGGACGATGTTCAAGGAGATCACGCCCCCCGGCTATGTCGAGGGGTCGTTCATGATCGAACGTCGCGGGGTCTATTATCTGATGTGGTCGGAGGGCGGGTGGACCGGGCCGGACTATAGCGTCGCCTATGCGACTGCGCCGAGCCCGACCGGGCCGTTCACGCCGAAGGGCAAGATCCTGTCGCAGGACCTGCGCATCGCGCGCGGCGCGGGGCATCATTCGGTCGTCAACGTGCCCGGCACCGACGACTGGTACATCGCCTATCACCGGCGGCCGCTCGACACCGATCGCGGCGAACACCGGCAGATCGCGGTCGACCGCATGGTCTTTGCCGCCGACGGCTCGATCGAGCCCGTCGTCATGACCGATACAGGCGTCGCGCCGCGGCCGATCCGTGCCGGGTCAACCGCCGAAGGGCGTGACGAACATTCATCTGGGAGAGCGATGTGAGACACAGGGTAATCGCCGCATTGCGCGGCACGGTGGCGGCGGTCGCGTCGATCGCGCTCGTCGCACCGGTGCCGCTGTCGGCACAGGCTGCGGCCAGCGCCGAGGCGCAGCCGTCGGTCGACCTCGTCAACCCGCTGATGGGCACCGATTCCGACTATACGCTGTCGTACGGCAACACCTATCCCGCGGTCGCGGTGCCGTGGGGGATGAACTTCTGGACGCCGGTGACGGGCAAGCCCGGCAGCGGCTGGGGCTACACCTATGACGGCAACAAGATCAACGGCATCAAGCAGACGCACCAGCCCAGCCCGTGGATGAACGATTATGCCGCGTTCGCGCTGATGGCGACGACCGGCGCGCTGAAGGTCAAGGCGGACGAACGCGCCTCGTGGTACAGCCACAAGGCGGAGGAGAGCCGGCCCTATAGCTACAAGGTCTATCTCGCCGATTACGACGTGACCGCGGAGGTCGCACCGACCAACCGCGCCGCGCAGTTCCGCTTCACCTTCCCCGAAAGCGACGACGCGCACATCATCCTCGACGGCTATGCGGGCGGATCGATGGTGTCGGTCGACACGGCCAGGCGCCGGATCACCGGCTATGTCCGCAACAATCACGGCGGCGTGCCCGGCAATTTCCACAATTACTTCGTCGCCGAATTCGACCACGCCTTCACTGTCAGTCGGACCTGGGACGATAATGGCCAGATTGCCGCGACGCCGGTGCGCGAGGGCGATCATGTCGGCGCGGTCGTCAGCTTCAAGACGCGCAAGGGCGAGCAGGTCGGCGTCAAGGTCGCGTCGTCGTTCATCAGCCTCGACCAGGCCGAGCGCAATTTGCGCGGCGAGATCGGCGGCGATGGCTTCGAGCAGACCAAGGCCAAGGCAAAGGCGGTCTGGCAGCGCGAGTTCGACCGGATCGAGGTGAGCGATCCCGACATCGACAACCGGCGCACCTTCTACTCCGCGCTGTACCGCATGCTGCAGTTCCCGCGCATGTTCCACGAGGTCGATGCCAAGGGTCAGACGGTCCATTACAGTCCCTATGACGGCAAGGTGCATCCGGGCTTTCTCTATACCGACAACGGCTTCTGGGACACGTGGCGCGCGGTCTTCCCGTTCTTCGCGCTGATGTATCCCGAGCGCGACAGCGAGATCATGCAGGGGCTGGTCAACACCTACAAGGAGTCCGGCTGGCTGCCCGAATGGGCGAGCCCCGGCCACCGTGACGTGATGATCGGGTCGAACTCGGCGAACCTGATCGCCGATGCGTATCTGAACGGCGTGCGCGGGTTCGACGTCGAGACGCTGTACGAGGCGATGGTCAAGAACGCGACCACCTCGCAAGGGCGTCCGGTCGACAAGAAGGGCGAGGTCGTCGGCGCGGTCGGGCGCGAGGGCGTCGAATATTACAACCGGCTGGGCTATGTGCCCTATGACGTCGGCATCAACGAGAATGCCGCGCGCAGCCTTGAATATGCGACCGCCGATTTCTCGATCTCGCGGCTGGCGAGTGCGCTCGGCAAGACCGAGGATGCCAAGCTCTATGCCGCGCGGGCGCAGAATTACCGCAAGCTCTACGACACGCAGAGCGGGTGGATGCGCGGGCGCAACCAGGACGGTAGTTGGTCGACCCCCTTCAACCCGTATAAATGGGGCGACGCGTTCACCGAGGGCAATGCGCTGCATTACAGCTGGTCGGTGATGCAGGACGTGCAGGGGCTCGCCGACCTGATGGGGGGCAAGGACGCGTTCGTGAAGCGGCTCGATTCGGTGTTCACCACGCCGCCGATCTTCGACGACAGCTATTACGGGCAGACGATCCACGAGATCCGCGAGATGCAGATCGTCGACATGGGCCAATATGCGCATGGCAACCAGCCGATCCAGCACATGCCCTATCTCTATGACTGGGCGGGGGCGCCGTGGAAGACGCAATATCATGTCCGCGACGTGATGAAGAAGCTCTACGCGCCGACGCCCGACGGCTATCCGGGTGACGAGGATAACGGCCAGACCTCGGCCTGGTACGTGTTCTCCGCGCTCGGCTTCTATCCGGTCACGCCCGCGGTCGGCCAATATGCGGTCGGCAGCCCCCTGTTTCGCAGCGTCAAACTGACGATGCCGGGGGGCAAGAGGCTGACGATCGAGGCGGCGAACAACGGGCCGGGCAATGTCTATATCCAGTCGGCGAGCTTCAACGGCACGGCGCACGACAAGCCCTGGCTGACGCGCGAGGCGCTGCAGAAGGGGGGCACGTTGCGTTTCGTGATGGGGGCGACGCCGAACCGCAAATGGGGGGCGGCGAGCAGTGCTGCGCCCTTCTCGATGAGCGCGCCGGTGGCCAAGCCATGAGCGGCGCGCGCTTCACCCCCCGCCGCCGCGACGTCATGACCGGCGCGGCGGCGCTCGCACTGACGACCGCGCTGCCCGGTGGGGCGGTCGCCGCGCCGCTGGCGAGCAGGCGACCGCCGCGTGGCGAGCGTCGTTTCGTCAGCGCCGCGGTCGAGGCCGAGATCGTGCGGGTGAAGGCGAAGATCGCCGACCCCGAGCTCGCCTGGCTGTTCGAGAATTGCTACCCCAACACGCTCGACACCACGGTCCGGCTGGGCATGGTCGACGGCAAGCCCGACGCGTTCGTCATCACCGGCGATATCGAGGCGCTGTGGCTGCGCGACAGCTCGGCGCAGATGCAGACCTATGTCCATCTCGCGCCCAAGGACGCAGGTCTGCGCCGCGTCTTTGTCGGGCTGATCGCACGGCAGGCGCGCTGCATCCTGATCGACCCCTATGCCAACGCATTCATGGACGACCCGACCGCAAAATCGAACCTGGGCGCGCGGACCGACCAGACCGAGATGAAACCCGGCGTCGCCGAGCGGAAATGGGAGATCGACTCGCTCTGCTACCCGATGCGGCTCGCGCACGGCTACTGGACCGCGACGCGCGACAAGACGCCGTTCGACGACCTGTGGGCGCAGGCGATGGTCCGCGCGGTCGCGACCTTCCGCGAACAGCAGCGCAAGGACGGCAAGGGCCCGTATCATTTCCAGCGGCTGAACGTCTCGCCGACCGAGACGCTGATGTTCGAAGGCTATGGCGCCCCGACGCGCAAGGTCGGGCTGATCCATTCGATGTTCCGCCCGTCGGACGATGCGTGCCTCTACCCCTTTCTGATCCCGTCAAACCTATTCGCGGTGTCGGCGCTGCGCATGCTGGCGACGGTCCAGCGCGAGGCGCGCGGCGACACGGCGGGCGCGGCGGACAGCGAGGCGCTCGCGACCGAGGTCGAGGTGGCGCTGCGCGCGCATGGCCGGATGCCCGACGGGCAGGGCGGCGAGGTCTGGGCCTATGAGGTCGACGGCTTCGGCAATGCGATCTTCATGGACGACGCCAATGTGCCGAGCCTGTCGGGCCTGCCGCTGCTCGGCGCGGCGGACCGCGCCGACCCGCTGTTCCGCCGCACCGCCGCGCTCGCCTGGAGCGATCGCAACCCCTATTTCTTTGCGGGCAAGGCCGCGCAGGGGATCGGTGGGCCACATATCGGCCTCGACATGATCTGGCCGATGTCGATCGTCACGCATGCGATGAACAGCGATGACGATGCCGTCATCCGCCAGTGCCTGACATGGCTGAAGACGACGCATGGCGGCACGGGCTTCATGCACGAATCCTTTCACAAGGATGATCCGACGAAATTCACGCGCAGCTGGTTCGCCTGGGCGAACGGGCTGTTCGGCGAGCTGATCCTCGACCTCGAGCGCCGCAAGCCCGGCTTGCTCGCCGCGCGCTACTGACATGGACCCACGGGAGAGACACATGACCACCGCCAACCGCCGCCAGGTGCTTGCCACCACCGGGCTTGCCGGCCTTGCGGGCGTGCTGCCCGCCGCCGCTGCCACCGCGCAGGGCCAGCGCCCGACCGCGGGCAAGCCCGATCTGTTCATCGGCACGGGTGGTCACGGCCACACCTATCCCGGGCCATCGCTGCCGTTCGGGATGGTCCAGCTCGGCCCCGACACCGACAACAGCCGCTGGGACGCGTGCTCGGGCTATCACCAGGATGACGGCTCGATCATGGGGTTCAGCCACACGCATCTGTCGGGGACGGGGATCGGCGACATGCTCGACGTGCTCGTCGTGCCGACGCGCGGGCCGCTCAAGCTGAAACCCGGTGCGCTCGACAAGCCGCAGGACGGCTATCGCCAGCGCTTCTCCGACGAACTGGCAGAGCCCGGCTATTACCGTGTGAAGCTCGAATCGGGTGTGCTTGCCGAGCTGACCGTGACCGAGCGGACGGGGCATCACCGCTACACCTTCCCGCAAGGCGCGGGGCACATCCTGATCGACTTCGCGCACATGATCCTCGACGTCTGGGACAAGGGTGTGCTGATCGACGAGGCGTCGCTGGCGCTGTCGCCCGACGGCATGCTGACCGGCAGCCGCCGCGTCCACCGCTGGGCGAAGGGTCGGCGGATCCATTTCGCGATGCAGCTGTCGCGCCGCCCCGACCGTGTCGAGTTCTTCGGCGACGACGACACACCGGCACCCGCGGGCGCGAAGGCGATCACCGGCAACCGGCTGAAGGTCGCGTTGTTCTTCGACCAGGCGGGCGGCGAACCGATCCTGATCAAGACGGGCATCTCCGCGGTCGACGTCGCGGGTGCCAAGGCCGCGCTGGCGGGCGAGGCCCCGGGCTGGCAGTTCGACAGCGTGCGCCGGTCGGCGGCGCGGACCTGGCAGACGCAGCTCGACTGTATCCGTGTCGAGGGCGGCACGTCCGATCAGCGCACGATCATGGCGAGCGCACTGTATCATACGTTCCTGTCGCCGACTCTCTTCACCGACCGTGATGGCCGCTATGTCGGGCTCGACCGCAACGTGCACACAGCGGCGGCGGGCGACACCGCGTACAGCACCTATTCGCTGTGGGACACGTATCGCGCGCTGCACCCGCTGCTCAATCTGGTCCAGCCCGACAAGGCCGCGCAGTTCACGCGCGATCTGGTCCGCCAGACGATCCAGAGCCCGGCGGGCTCGCCGGTCTGGCCGCTCCAGGGTGTCGAAACCGCCTGCATGATCGGCTGGCATTCGGTGTCGGTGCTGGCCGAGGCGTGCGTGAAGGGCGTTAAGGCCGATTATGCCGCCGCGTGGCCGCAGATCCGGCGCCGCGCGTTCGACCGCAGCTTCCCCGATCTGGAGAGCACGCTGGGCCGCGGCTATTATTACGACCTCGGCTACATCCCCGCCGACAAGGTCTGGGAATCGGTCAGCCGGACTCAGGAATATGCGTATGACGACTGGGCGATGGCGGTGCTCGCGGACGCGGCGGGCGCCTCCGCCGACGCGCAGGCGTTGCGCAAGCGCAGCCTCAACTACCGCAACGTCATCGATCCGAAGATCGGCTTCGCGCGGCCGCGCTTTGCGGACGGGACATGGTGGGCGGACTATGATCCGATCCAGCTTGGCCACAACCCCGACAAGCACCGCGATTATACCGAGGCGAATGGCTGGCAGGCGACGTTCCTCAACCAGCACGACATCTATGGGTTGATCGACCTGTTCGGCGGCGATGCCGGGTTCGTGAAGAAGCTCGAAGCGCTGTTCGCGGCGCCGTCGACCCTGCCCAAGAACGCGCCGCCCGACATTTCGGGGCTGGTCGGCCAATATGCGCATGGCAACGAACCCGACCAGCATGCCGCGTACATGTATGCCTATGCCGGTGCGCCGTGGAAGACGCAGGCGATGGTCCGGCGCCTGTGCACCGAGATGTACAAGGCCGATCCCGACGGCGTGATCGGCAATGACGATTGCGGGCAGACGAGCGCGTGGTTCATCTTCTCCGCGCTCGGCCTCTACCCGGTCGATCCGGTCAGCGCGGTCTATGTGTTCGGCTCGCCGTTGTTCGATGCCGCGGAGGTTGCGCTGGGCGGCGGCAAGACGCTCAGGATCACCGCGTCGGGCAATGGTCCGCAGGCGCCCTATGTCCAGTCGGTGCGGTGGAACGGCAAGCCCTGGACGAAGAACTGGATCGGGCATGCGGATCTTGCCCGGGGCGGCGAGCTCGCCTTCGTGATGGGGGACAAGCCGTCACGCTTCGGCACCGCCAAGGCGGATCGTCCGCCGTCGTACCACCCCGGACCGCGCCCGACGCGGGCTTGAAGGCGACCGCGCCGCGCCAAGTGAACCGGGCGCGGCGCGGGGGTGCGTCAGCGGACGACCAGACGCGTATAGAGGTGCCAGGTCGCATAGCCGAGCCAGGGCAGCACCACCGCCAGCCCGATCGCGAGCGGGATCAGCCCGAGGACCAGCAGCCCGGCGACGCGCGCACCCCAGCCGAACACCGCGCGCGGGTTGCGCCGCGCCGCCGCGAGCGAGGTGCGCAGCGCGAGGCCCGCATCGACCGGCTGATCGACGACCATCGGGAACGCGACCAGCGCGAAGACCAGCGTGACGATCGCGAAGGGTGCGCCTGCCAGATTGCCGAGCAGGATCAGCGTCCACCCCTCCTGCGTGGTGAACAGCCGGCCCGCGACGTCGCCGATCCGCAGCGGTGCGGTCGCACCGAACGTCAGGTCATAGACCGCATAGGCCGTTGCCAGCCATCCGACCATCAGCGCGGCGAGCCCGGCGGTGAGGATCGCGAGCGGCAGGCGGCTGCGCCCGTTGAGCGGATCGAGGAAATGCCACCAGCTCGAGTCGCGCCCCTCTTCGCGGCGGCGCGCGAGTTCGTAGAAGCCCGAGGCGGCGGCGGGGCCGAGGATCGAGAGCCCTGCGACCAGCGGGAAGAACAGCGGGAGCAGCGGCGCGTTGTACGTCACCACCGCGGCGACGAGGCAGACGATCGGGTAGAGCAGGCCGATCACGATCAGGTCGCCGCGCTTGGCGAGAAAATCCTTCCACCCCTCGGCGAGGGCCCAGCGCAGGTCGGCGGTGCCGATCTCGCGGATCTCGGGGATGGCGGGTGCTGGCGCGATGAAGCTGTGCGGATGGGTGGCCATGATCTGCTCTCCGTTCAGGGGGTGGCGTATATCCTCGTCATGCGGGGTATCGTTGGGCGGCGTGACCGAACGGCCGGTTCAGCCGCACGATCGCCCAGTTGAGCCAGGCCGCAAAGCTGACCCACAAGAGATAGGGCGTGATCAACAGGCTCGCGAAGCGGTCGAGGGGCCACAGCCCGACGACCAGCGCGACCAGCGACGCCCAGAGAAACACGACCTCGATCAGCGCCCAGTCGGGGCGCCGGGCGCGGAAGAAGAGCGGGCTCCACAGCAGATGGAAGACCGCGTTGACCGCAAACAGCGTCACCACCTCCGCGCGCGTCGCGGCGTCGGGCGCGGCGGTCCAGGCGATCGACGCGGACCAGGCGGCCAGGCCGAGGATGATTGTCCAGGCGGGACCGAACAGCCAGTTCGGCGGCTGCAACCGCGGCTTGCGCAGCGTGCGGTACCAGGGGCCGATCGGCGTCATCAGTCCCCCGACGACGCAGAGCGCGATGGCGGCACTGCCGCTCACGACAATCGGGTTAAGCATTACATTGTCCATCTTGCCGAGTGTCCAATGCGTGTTACACCTTTGGCATGCGCGTGTCTTTCCCCTTTTCGGCGATCGTCGGTCAGGACGAGATGAAACGCGCGCTGCTGATCGCTGCGGTCGATGCGCGGATCGGCGGGGTGATGGTGTTCGGCGATCGCGGCACGGGCAAGTCGACCGCGGTGCGCGCGCTCGCCGCGCTGCTGCCGCCGGTTCGGGCCGACCAGGCGGGGTATCAGGACGGAACGCCGCGCAGCGGGCAGGTGCCGGTGCCGTTCGTCGACCTGCCGCTCGGCGCGACCGAGGACCGGGTGGTCGGCGCGCTCGATCTCGAACGCGCGCTGGGCGCGGGGATCAAGGCGTTCGAGCCGGGGCTGCTCGCGCGGGCCAATGGCGGTTTCCTGTATATCGACGAGGTCAATCTGCTCGAGGATCACATCGTCGACCTGCTGCTCGATGTCGCCGCGTCGGGCGAGAATGTCGTCGAGCGCGAGGGGCTGAGCGTCCGCCACCCGGCGCGCTTCGTGCTGGTCGGCAGCGGTAACGCCGAAGAGGGCGAATTGCGGCCGCAGCTGCTCGACCGGTTCGGGCTGTCGGTCGAGGTTCGCACCCCGCAGGATCTGGACCAGCGCGTCGAGATCCTGAAGCGCTGCGATGCGTTCGAACGGTCGCCGGCGGCGTTTGTCGAGCACTGGGCGGCCGACGAGCGCGCGACGCTGGCGGCGATCGCGCGGGGGCGGGCGGGGTTGCCGATGGTCGCGCTGCCCGACGCGGTGCTCGCCTTCGCGTCGCGGCTGTGCATCGCGGTGGGGGCTGACGGGTTGCGCGGCGAACTGACGCTGATGCGGGCGGCGCGGGCGCTCGCGGCGCTCGAGGCGGTGTCGGAGGTGACACAGGCGCATGTCGCGACGATCGCGCCGATGGCGCTGCGCCACCGGTTGCGGCGCAACGTGCTCGACGAGACCGGGTCGACCGCGCGGATCCTGCGTGCGCTGGAGGAGGTGGCGGGGTGACCGGGCGGGCAGCGGGGGCGCCGGATCCGCTGGCCGATGCGCTGATCGCGGCGCGGCTCTGTGCTGCCGATCCCGGGCTTGGCGGCATCGCGCTGCGCGGCGGCGGCGAGCTGCGCGATGCGGTGATCGCGGCGCTGCGGTCGCATCTGCCGCCCGATGCGCCGCTGCGGCGGGTGCCGGTTCATGTCGATGACGACCGGCTGTTCGGCGGGCTGGATCTGGTCGCGACGCTGGCCCAGGGGCGGGCGGTGCAGCGCGCGGGGCTGTTCGTCGAGGCGGATCGCGGGGTGCTGGTGCTGGCGATGGCGGACCGGCTGTCCGATGCGGTTGCGGGGCGGATCGTCGCGGCGATGGACGGCGGCGGCGACGGACGATGCCTGGTCGTGGCGCTCGACGACGGGGACGGTCCCGACGAAGGTCCGCCCGCGGCGCTGCTCGAACGGCTCGCGTTTCGCATCGACCTGCACGACGCGAAGCCCGTGGCGGCGATGCAGGGCGATGCTCGGTTCGAGGACGCGGGGACGCCGCAGACGCCCGACGCGGTCCTTGCAACGCTGGTCGCGACGGCGGCCGCGCTCGGGATCGAGACCGCGCGTGCGCCGCTGTTCGCGTTGCGTGCGGCGCGGGCTGCGGCGCGGTGTGCGGGGCGCGATGCGATCGGCGACGAGGATCTGATGCTCGCCGCGCGGCTGGTGCTTGCGCCGCGTGCGACTCGTCTGCCGGCCGAGCAACCCGACGATGCGCCGCCGCCCGAGCCGCAGCCGCCTGACGCGCCGCCGCCGGACGCGGGGGATCGCGACCAGCAAGAAGCCAAAACCCGGCCGCTCGACGACGTCGTGCTGGACGCCGCGCTCGCGGCGCTGCCGAAGGATGTGCTGGCGCAGATCGCGGCGGGGGGCGTACGGCGCGGGCGGACGCGCGCGTCGCGCGGTGCGGGTGAGCGGCGGCGATCGCCGGCGCGCGGTCGGCCCGTCGGGGTGCGGCCGGGCGTACCGGGCGGGGGGCAGCGCCTGAGCCTGATCGACACGCTGCGCGCGGCGGCGCCGTGGCAGCGGCTGCGGCGCACGGCGGACACCGCGTCGCGGGTGCTGGTCCGCCGCGACGACCTGCGGATCCGCCGGTTCGAGACGCGCGCCGAATCGGTCACGATCTTCGTCGTCGACGCGTCGGGATCGGCGGCGCTGTCGCGGCTCGCGGAGGCGAAGGGCGCGGTCGAGCTGCTGCTCGCCGATTCCTATGTGCAGCGCGCGCAGGTCGCGCTCATCGCGTTCCGGGGCAGCGGCGCGACCGTGCTGCTCCCGCCGACCCGGTCGCTGGCACGCGCGCGGCGGTCGCTCGCCGAGCTGCCGGGCGGCGGTGGCACGCCACTTGCGGCCGGACTGCGCGCCGCGATCGACGTCGCCGATGTGGCACGCGCGCGCGGCCAGACGCCGTTCGTCGTCCTGCTGACCGACGGGCGCGCGAACATCGCCGCGGATGGGCGGGCGGTGCGCAGCGTCGCCGCCGCGGATGCGAGCGCTGCCGCCGCCGCGCTCTGCCGTGCGGGAATCGCTGCGGCATTCCTCGACATCTCCGCACGGCCGGGACCGGACGGGGCGGCGCTCGCCGCGGCGATGCAGGCGCGCTATCTGCCGCTGCCGCGCGCGGATGCGACGCGGATGCACGCGGCAGTCCGCGCGGTGCAGCCCGCATGAGCGCGCCGCGCTGGAGCGTCGAGGGACGCGACTGGCCCAATCGCGCCACCAGCCGGTTCGTCGCGGCCGGCGGCCTGCGCTGGCATGTCCAGACCTTCGCGCCCGAGGCGCCCGAGGCCCGCGACGCGCCTGCGACGATCCTGCTGCTCCACGGCACCGGCGCGGCGACGCATAGCTGGCGGACGCTCGCGCCGTTGCTCGGCCAGCACTACCACGTCGTCGCGGTCGACCTGCCCGGGCATGGCTTCACCACCGGCCGCCCGGTCGGCGGCCTGTCGATCGCGGGAATGGCGGGCGCGGTCGCGACGTTGCTCGGCACGCTGCAGGTCACGCCGCAGGTGATCATCGGCCATTCGGCGGGGGCGGCGATCGCGGCGCGGCTGGCGATCGACGGCAGGGCGTCCCCCGCGGCGATCATCGGGTTAAGTGCGGCGCTGCTGCCCTTTCCGGGGTTGGCCGCGACACTGTTCCCGACGATGGCGCGCGCGCTGTTCGTCAACCCGATCGCGCCGCATCTGTTCGCGCGGATCGCCCGCACCCCGGGCGAGACGGGTCGGTTCCTGTACCGGTCGACCGGATCGCGGATCGATGACGCGGGCGTGGCCTGCTATGCGGCATTGCTCGGCACGTCGTCGCAGTGCGCGGGCGCGATCGGCATGATGGCGGCCTGGGATCTGGTCGGATTGCGGCGGGATCTGGCGCGGTTGAAGACGCCGGTGCTGCTCGTGCATGGCGACGCCGACCGGGCGATCCCGTTGTCGAACGCGCGCGAGGCGGCGGCGGCGGTCGGTGACGGGCGGCTTGAGACGCTGCACGGGCTCGGCCATCTCGCGCATGAGGAACGCCCCGAACAGGTCGCGGCGATCGTCCGACCGTTCATGGAGGCCCGTATATGACCGGCATTCTCGGCCTGCTCGACCTGATGATCGCGGGCGCGCCGGTCATCATCTTCTGCGTGTGGCAGCTCGTCTCGGTCAATCGGGCGATTGCGAAGGACCGGACCGCGAAGGACCGGTCGCCGCCGCCGGACGTCGCGTCACCAGAAGGCGCGGGGCATCCGGTAGGGGAGCATCGACTGGACGATCGGTGATCGAAAGCGGCCGAGCGCGAGGCTTTCGTGCACGGCGCGCACCTCCTCGCCGAACAGCCGCGTGGCGAGCGCGGAACGGGCATAGAAGGGGGCATCGATCCACGTCTTCACCACGCGGGGGCGATGTCCCGCATCGGCCCGCGTCGCGCGCTTGATGAGCCAGCCGGTCCGGGGCAAGGCCGCCGGGGCGGGCTGGACGACGTCGTGCCACCGGCCCTGCGCATCGAATTTGAGCGCGAGGTCGAACGGCGTGCCGTCGCGGCGTCGCCCTTCGTACAGCACCGCGACGTCGCTTTTGAGATGCGCGCGCGACCAGTGCCAGTCGTCGAACCCTGCCTCGAGCGGTTCGTCCCCGAAGTTCGAATCGAAATAGCCGGGGCCCGACCAGCGGACGCCGGGATGCGTCATCGCGACCTCGACCTGCGCGCGCGGTGCGACCGGATGCCAGCGATGCCGCCCGCCCGGATCGAGCGCGAAGGCGGTGGTGCCGATCATCGCGGGGCTGACGCGGATCGTGCCGCGCACAGGGTAGGGCAGCGGCGCGGATCGCTCGCAGATCTCGATCACCAGCGTGTCGCCGTCCCAGCTGAGGCTGCTCGGGCCCACCATGAAATGATCGGTGCCCCGGTCGACGCGGTGCGCGGGACGTTCGGTCATCGCCCAGGCGCTGCCGCGCGGGCCGGTCAGCGCGACGTTGATCGCGCAGTGGTTTTCGGGGTTCGCGCGGCCGCTGAGCTTGTAATAGGGCGAGAAGACGCTGCCGATGAAGGCGATGATCGTCAGCCCATGGGCGCCGTCCGCGCTGGTCGCGTCGACATACCACCAGGCATAGCCCTGGGCATCGACACGAACGTCGAAGCGTGGTCCCTGAGCAGGCAGTCGACGGCTAGCCGGCCGGAAAGCGCCGCCATCGGGACGCCCGCGCCGGGGTGGGTGCTCCCGCCCGCGCAATAGAGCCCAGGGATCCGTGTCCGGCTGCCCTGCCGGCGGAAGGACGCCGCCCACCCGTGCGAGGCCCGTCCATAAAGGGCTCCACCCGTCGAGGGACACAGCGCCTCGAACGCGTGCGGCGTCGTCATGACGGTCGAGGGCGCCAGATCGAGCGAAAGTCCCGCCTGCGAAACGCCCTCCAGCATGCGCCTCGTCCATGTCGCGATCTCCTCCTGGCTGGTGTCCGGGCCGTCGCCGGTGGGCGGCGCGTTGACGATGATCTGCACGCGTTCGGGGCGGGCCGGGGCGGGCGCGCCGCGGCGGTCGTCGTCGCCGCTGTCGCTGCGATCCTGCGCACAGACATAGACGCTGGGCCGGGCGGCGGCGCGACCGGCCGACAGCGCGGCGAATTCGGCCGGATAGTCGTCCGAGAAGAAGACGGTGTGGCGGGCGAGCGGAAAGCCCGCGGCGTGCGCGTGTCCGGTCCAGACCATCGCGCTGAGCGATCGGTGCGTGGCGGGGACGGGGGCGACCGCGTGACGGACCGCGGCGCCGAACCGGCCGACGGCGATCGCGGCGGGATCGGCGTTGCAGATCACCGCCGACGCGGCGATGCGCTCGCCATCCTCGAACATGACCCCGGCGGCGCGGCCGTGCTCCACGAGGATCGCGCGGACCGGCGCGCGGTAGCGGAAGCGGACGCCGTTCTGCCGGCCAAGCGCCTCCAATGCGAGCGCGAGCCGATACATGCCGCCGTCGATCAGCCACACGCCGCTCGCCTCGACATGCGCGATCAGCATCAGCGTCGCCGGGCACTGCATCGGCGACGCCCCGCAATAGGTCGCATAGCGCGCGAAGAGCTGGCGCAGGCGCGGATCCGCGAAATAGCCGCCGAGCGCGTGCCACAGCGAGGTATAGGGGCGCAGCGTGCAGTAATCGCCAAGGCCGCGCAGGCCCATCCGCCAGCCCAGCGTCAGCGGCCCCGGGCGTGTCGCGTGGAGAAAGGGCCGGTCGAGCGCGGTGAACAGCCGTTTCGCCTCGGCCCGGAACGCGCGATAGCCGCGGGCATCGGCCGCGCCGGCGAAAGCGCCGATCGCGTCCTCGCTCGCGGCGGGATCGGCGAACAGGTCGAGGCGGGCGGGACCCCAGGCATGGCGGGCGAGCAGCGCGGCGGGGCGCATCGTCACGTGCCGGTCGAGCGTGTCGCCGCATGCCGCGAAGACATCCTCCATGACCGATCGCAGCGTGAACACCGTCGGCCCCGCATCGATCGCGTCGCCGTCGACCGCGATCGTGCGCAGCTTGCCGCCCGGGCCGGGCTGCGCCTCGACGACCGTCACGGTGCGGCCCTGCGCGGCGAGCAGCGCGGCGCTGACCAGCCCGCCGACCCCCGCCCCGATCACCACCACGCCCGCATCCGCCACCGGCATCCTCCAATTGACGCGATGCTAACACCTGTCCACAAATATGGACACATGAAAACGTATCATCATCTTTTCGCCCGGGTGCGGGAGCGGTGGCTGGACTGTCGCAACCGCCTGCTCGCCGATCCGCGCGTCCAGCACGCGGCGCAGCGCTTTCCGCTCAGCCGGCCGATCGCGCGTCGCCGCGCGGGCGCGCTGTTCGATCTGGTCGCAGGGTTCACCTATTCGCAGATCCTTGCCGCCTGCGTCGAAACCGGGCTGCTGGCACTGCTGGCCCGCGGCCCGGCGGACGCGCAGACGATCGCGGCGCAGCTCGACCTGCCGGTGGCGGGCGCCGAACGGCTGTTGCGCGGGGCGGCGGCGCTGCGGCTCGTCGAGCCGTGCGGGGCGGACTGGGCGCTTGGCAGCGACGGCGCGGCGCTGCTCGGCAATCCTGGGATCACCGCGATGATCGCGCATCACCGTCTGCTCTATGCCGATCTGGCCGATCCCGTCGCGCTGCTGCGGCGTGGGGGCGGGGGCGGGGCGGTGTCGGATCACTGGCATTATGCCGAGTCGGCGGGGCAGGGCGATGCCGCCGCGGTCTCTGCCTATTCGACGTTGATGGCGGCCTCGCAACCGATGGTCGCAAGCCAGACACTCGCGGCCTATCGGTTCGACCGGCATCGTCGCGTGCTTGACGTCGGCGGTGGCGAGGGGGCGTTTCTCTGCGCGCTCGGGGCGCGGTTCGCGACGCCCGGTCTCGGGCTGTTCGACCTGCCCGCGGTGACCGAGCGCGCGCGCGGGCGGTTCGACTCGGCGGGGCTGGGGACGCGCGCGACGCTGCACGGCGGCGATTTTCTCGCGGATCCGCTCCCCGAGGGCTATGATCTGATCACGCTGGTGCGCGTCCTGCATGATCATGACGACGCGGTGGCGCTGACGTTGCTGCGTCGTATCCATGCCGCGCTGCCCCCCGGCGGGACTTTGCTGATCGCCGAACCGATGGCGCAGACGCCCGGTGCGGAGCGGTCCGGCGATGCGTATTTCGGCTTCTACCTGCTCGCCATGGGCACCGGGCGACCGCGCAGTGTCGCGGAGATCCGCGCGATGCTGCACGCCGCTGGCTTCGGCCAGGTCCGCACCCGGCGCACCGCGCTGCCGCTCATCGCCTGTGTGATCACCGCGACACGATAATGTGTCCAATCAAGTTGACAACCTTATCTGTCTAGAGCAGATTACGGCCATGATCTGATGGAGGACGGAGCGGTGGGCAACGGACGTATGGACGCACTGGCGGTCATACTGGAAGCGCCGGAAAGGCTTGCGCTCCGCACGCTGTCGCTCACGCCGATGGGCGATGCCGATCTGTGCGTCGAGATCGACTGGAGCGGGATCAGCACCGGCACCGAACGGCTGCTGTGGAGCGGTCGGATGCCCGAATTTCCCGGTATGGGCTATCCGCTGGTCCCGGGATATGAATCGGTCGGGCGGATCGTCGATGCCGGTGTCGATGCGCGCGCGCGGATCGGCGAATATGTCTTCGTCCCCGGCGCCAATTGCTATCGCCAGGCGCGCGGCTTGTTCGGAGGGGCAGCCCGGCGCGTGATCCTGCCCGGTGCGCGCGCGGTGCCGATCGATGCGACTCTCGGGCGCAACGGCGTGCTGCTCGCACTCGCCGCCACCGCGCACCACGCGATCGCGGTCGGCGGCGCGCCCGACCTGATCGTCGGTCACGGCATATTAGGACAGCTGATCGCGCGGATCGCGGTCGCCTCGGGGGCGGGTGCGCCGACGGTGTGGGAGGTCCAGCCGGCGCGTCGGATCGGGTCCGGCTACCGCGTGATCGACCCGGCCGACGACGAGCGCTGCGACTATCGCACGATCTGCGACGCGAGCGGGACCGCCGATATCCTCGA
This sequence comes from Sphingomonas sp. PvP018, assembly GCF_017876865.1. Lineage (NCBI taxonomy): Bacteria > Pseudomonadati > Pseudomonadota > Alphaproteobacteria > Sphingomonadales > Sphingomonadaceae > Sphingomonas > Sphingomonas sp. PvP018. The sequence continues at coordinate 3,936,999 of NZ_JAGIOU010000001.1, forward strand.
CCTCGCCTTCGCGCGGCTCGGCAAGGGCGGCGAGGTGGTGCTGGCCGGCTTCTACGATCGGCTGTACTTCGCCTTCCCGCCGGCATTCCTGCGCGAGGCGCGGATGCGGGTCGCGGCCGAATTCACCCCTGCGGACATCGCCGCGGTGCTCGCGCTGATCGAGACCGGGCTGCTCGAGCTCGACGGCCTGATCAGCCACACCAGACCGGCCGGCGAGGCGATGGACGCCTATCCGCAGGCCTTCACCGACCCCGATTGCGTCAAGATGGTCCTCGACTGGAGAGCGCTATGAGCATGTTCGATCCCGGACCCCTGCGCGGCGAGGCCGAACAGGAGCCGGATCCGGTCCCGACCGGCCCGGTCACCAAGGACACGCAGATCATCGCGATCTACGGCAAGGGCGGCAGCGGCAAGTCGTTCGCGCTGGCGAACCTCAGCTACATGATGGCGCAGCAGGGCAAGCGCGTGCTGCTGATCGGCTGCGATCCCAAGAGCGATACCACCTCACTGCTGTTCGGCGGCAAGTCGACCCCGACGATCATCGAGACCAGCTCGCGCAAGAAGCTCGCGGGCGAGGAGATCGGGATCGAGGACGTCTGCTTCCAGCGCGACGGGGTGTTCGCGATGGAACTGGGCGGCCCGGAGGTCGGGCGCGGCTGCGGCGGGCGCGGGATCATCCACGGGTTCGAGACGCTCGAGAAACTCGGGTTCCACGAATGGGGCTTCGACTATGTCCTGCTCGACTTCCTGGGCGACGTGGTGTGCGGCGGCTTCGGCCTGCCGATCGCGCGCGACATGTGCCAGAAGGTGATCGTCGTCGCGTCGAACGACCTGCAGTCGCTCTATGTCGCGAACAACGTCTGCAAGGCGGTCGAATATTTCCGCAAGATGGGCGGCAATGTCGGCGTCGCGGGGATGATCCTCAACAAGGACGACGGCACGGGCGAGGCGCAGGCGTTCGCCGCCGCGGTCGGCATCCCGGTGCTGACCGCGATCCCCGCGAACGAGGACATCCGCAAGAAGAGCGCGAACTACCAGATCATCGGCAAGCCCGGCGGGCAATGGGCGAGCCTGTTCGAGGAGCTTGCGGTCAATGTCGCCGAAGCCCCGCCGCTGCGTCCGACACCGCTCGACCAGGACGGGTTGCTCGGGCTGTTCTCGGCGGATGTGACGGGCGCGGATTATGCGCTGAAGCCTGCGAGCCAGGCGGACATGCGCGGGGTGGCCTATGTGGCCAAGCCGACGCTCGAGGTCGTGTACGATGCCGTCTGAGCTGGGCCTTGATCCTTCTGCTTCGAAGCCCCTCCCCTTCAGGGGAGGGGTTGGGGGTGGGGCCGTGCCCGACCGAGTGCGGGACGTAATTATGAACGTCCCCACCCCCAGCCCCTCCCCTGAAGGGGAGGGGAGCAGTTGCGCCAGCGGCACTACCCTGCGCGAAGCCGCAGAGCTCGCGGGAAAATCCGACATCCTCGCGCGCTACGACGCCGACTACCCAAAAGGCCCGCACGACCAGCCGCAATCCATGTGCCCAGCCTTCGGATCGCTCCGCGTTGGCCTTCGCATGCGCCGCACCGCGACCGTCCTCTCGGGTTCGGCGTGCTGCGTCTACGGCCTGACCTTCACCTCGCATTTCTACGGTGCGAAACGCAGCGTCGGCTATGTGCCCTTCTCGTCCGAGACGCTGGTGACCGGCAAATTGTTCGAGGACATCCGCGACGCGGTCCACCAGCTCGCCGATCCGGCTTTGTACGACACGATCATCGTGACCAATCTCTGCGTGCCGACCGCGTCGGGCGTGCCGCTGCAATTGCTCCCCGACCAGATCAATGGCGTGCGGATCATCGGGATCGACGTTCCCGGTTTCGGCGTGCCGACGCATGCCGAGGCGAAGGACGTGCTGGCGGGGGCGATGCTCGCCTATGCGCGCAAGGAGGCCGAGAGCGGCCCCGTCGCCGCGCCAAAGCAACGACCGGACCGGCCGAGCGTGACTCTCCTTGGCGAGATGTTCCCCGCTGACCCGCCAGGAATCGGGCTATTGCTCGAACCGCTGGGGCTTGCGGCCGGCCCGGTCGTCCCGATCCGCGAATGGCGCGAGCTCTATGCGGCGCTCGATTGCGCGGTGGTGGCCGCAATACACCCCTTCTACACCGCCAGCGTGCGCGAATTTGAGGCAGCGGGGCGGACGGTGGTCGGCTCGGCGCCGGTCGGCGCGGACGGCACCGCGGCGTGGCTCGACGCGATCGGCGCGGCGTGCGGGATCGCGCAGGACAAGGTCGATGCCGCGAAGAACCGCTTCCTCCCCGCGATCCAGGGCGCACTCGCCGCGCGGCCGATCGCCGGGCGGATCACCGTGTCGGGCTATGAAGGCTCCGAACTGCTCGTCGCGCGGCTGCTGATCGAAAGCGGCGCGGACGTGCCCTATGTCGGCACCGCCTGCCCGCGCACGCCCTGGTCCGAACCCGATCGCGACTGGCTGGTGAGCCGCGGCGTGCAGGTCCAGTATCGCGCCAGCCTCGAACAGGATCTTGCCGCGGTCGACGCGTTCGGCCCCGATCTCGCGATCGGCACCACGCCGGTGGTGCAGCACGCCAAGCAGAAGGCGATCCCGGCGCTGTATTTCACCAACCTTATCTCGGCGCGGCCGCTGATGGGGCCGGCGGGGGCGGGGAGCCTTGCGCTGGTCGTCAACGCGGCGCTTGCCAACCAGGCGCGGTTCGACCGGATGACCGCGTTCTTCGACGGTGTCGGCACGGGCGCGACCGCAGGTGTGTGGGAAGACACGCCGGTCGACCGGCCCGAATTCAAGGCGAAATACGCCGCCAAACGCATCGCTGCGGCGAAGGCCGAAGAAAGCGTCGGGGTATGACCCTCATCCTCGATCATGACCGCGCGGGCGGCTATTGGGGGGCGGTCTATGCCTTCACCGCGATCAAGGGATTGCAGGTGATCATCGACGGGCCGGTGGGGTGCGAGAATCTCCCGGTCACCTCGGTGCTCCATTATACAGACGCGCTGCCGCCGCACGAACTGCCGATCGTCGTCACGGGCCTTGGCGAACAGGAGCTCGGGCGCGACGGCACCGAAGGCGCGATGAAGCGCGCCTGGGCGACGCTCGACCCGGACCTGCCCGCGGTGGTGGTGACAGGGTCGATCGCCGAGATGATCGGCGGCGGCGTCACGCCCGAGGGCACCAACATCCAGCGCTTCCTGCCGCGCACGATCGACGAGGATCAATGGCAGTCGGGCGACCGCGCGTTGACCTGGCTGTGGACGCAGTTCGGCCCGAAGAAAGTGCCCGCGCCGCGTCCGCTCAAGGACGGCGAGCGCCCCAGGGTCAACATCATCGGGCCGATGTACGGCAGCTTCAACATGCCCTCCGATCTCGCCGAGATCCGCCGCCTGATCGAGGGGATCGGCGCGACTGTGGGCATGGTCTTCCCGCTCGGCAGCCATCTCGCCGATGTCCGCAAGCTCGCCGACGCACAGGTCAATGTCTGCCTGTACCGCGAGTTCGGACGCGGGCTGTGCGAGATGCTCGAGCGCCCGTATCTGCAGGCGCCGATCGGGCTGGAGAGCACGACGCTGTTCCTCCGCAAACTCGGCGAGTTGCTCGGGCTCGATCCCGAGCCGTTCATCGCGCGCGAGAAGCACACGACGATCAAGCCGCTCTGGGATCTCTGGCGCTCGGTCACGCAGGATTTCTTCGGCACCGCGAGCTTCGGCATCGTCGCGACCGAAACCTATGCGCGGGGTATTCGCAACTTCCTCGAAACCGACATGGGACTGCCGTGCCATTTCGCGTTCGCGCGCTCGGCGGGGGGCAAGCCCGACAATCAGGCGGTGATCGACGCGATCCGCACGAATCCGCCGCTGATCGTGTTCGGCAGCTTCAACGAGCGGATGTACATGGCCGAGGCCGGCGCGCGGGGCGTCTATATCCCGGCGAGCTTCCCCGGCGCGGTGATCCGCCGGCACACCGGTACGCCGTTCATGGGCTATGCCGGCGCGACCTATCTGATCCAGGAAGTGTGCAACGCGCTGTTCGACGCGCTTTTCCACATCCTTCCGCTCGCGGGGCAGCTCGATCAGGTCGAGGCGACGCCGGCGCGGATCGAGCGCGACGTGGCCTGGGACGACGATGCCAAGGCCGCGCTCGACGCGGTGATCGAGCGCGAACCGGTGCTGGTGCGGATCTCCGCCGCCAAGCGCATCCGCGACGCGGCCGAACGCGGCGCGCGCCGCGCGGGCGAAGCGTCGATCGGCACGGACCGCCTCGCGCACGCAATCACCGAAAGCCGCGGGCGATGACCCCGGCACTGCCTTTCCCGTCCGGCCCGACCGGTGCCGATGCGGGTGACCCCTTCCTCGCGGGCATCCGGTCCGCGTGGATCCAGGGAGCGCGATTCACGCTCCCCTTCTCCTCGGGAACAACGGAGACGTCATCATGAGCGACCTGAGAGACAAGGACGAGAGGATGGGGCTTGGCACCTACCTCACGCCCGAAGAGGCCAAGGAATTTCACAAGCTGTTCATCACCAGCTTCCTGATCTTCACCGTCGTCGCGGTCATCGCGCATTTCCTGGTGTGGAACTGGCGCCCCTGGTTTTGAGCCGCACGCCCTAATCGCAAACCAATGAGAGGAACCACGTCATGTGGAGAATCTGGCTGATCTTCGATCCGCGGCGTTCGCTCGTCGCTCTGTTCACGTTCCTGCTGGTGCTGGCATTGCTGATCCACTTCATCCTGCTCAGCACCGATCGCTTCAACTGGCTCGATGGCCCGCACAAAGCGCCCGCCGTCACCGCGCCCGCGGGCAGTTGATGCGACGATCGGCGGTTGCGGAGGACGGGGGCAGACCGAACCCGTCCTCCCATACCCCCTGGCTCCACCGCAGTCCCGACCCCGGCTGATCGGCACGGGGTGATGGGACGGCGTGACGGGATGCCGTGACGAAACGGGGAAACGGAGACGTGCCATGGCGCTGTTGAGCTTCGAGCGAAAATACCGGGTGCGCGGCGGGACGCTGCTTGGCGGCGACCTGTTCGACTTCTGGGTCGGGCCCTTTTACGTCGGGTTCTTCGGCGTCACGACCGCGATCTCCGCGCTGCTCGGCACGTTGCTGATCTTCTACGCCGCCTCGCTCGGGCCGAGCTGGAATCCCTGGCTGATCAGCATCGCGCCGCCCGACATCGCCTATGGTCTGGGGCTGGCGCCGTTGCGCGAGGGCGGGTTCTGGCAGGTCATCACGATCTGCGCGATCGTGGCCTTCGTGTCCTGGGCGCTGCGCGAGGTCGAGATCTGCAACAAGCTCGGCATGGGCTATCACGTGCCCTTTGCCTATGGCTTTGCGATCTTCGCCTATGTCTCGCTGGTCGTCGTCCGGCCGTGGCTGCTCGGTGCGTGGGGCTTCGGCTTTCCGTACGGGATCTTCAGCCATCTCGATTGGGTGTCGAACACCGGCTACCAATATCTCCACTTCCACTACAATCCGGCGCACATGCTCGCGGTGAGCTTCTTCTTCACGACCGGGGGCGCGCTGGCGTTCCACGGCGCGCTGGTGCTGTCCGCGGTCAACCCGGCGGAGGGCGAACCGGTCAAGTCGCCGGAATATGAGGACGCGTTCTTCCGCGACACGATCGGTTATTCGATCGGGACGCTCGGCATCCACCGGCTGGGCCTGTTCCTTGCGCTGTCAGCAGGGTTCTGGAGCGCGATCTGCATCATCATCTCGGGGCCGCTCTGGACGCGCGGCTGGCCCGAATGGTGGACGTGGTGGCTCAACCTGCCGATCTGGTCCTGAAGGGGGTATGGCGATGGCGCGCTATCAGAACATGTTCACCCAGGTGCAGCTGCGCGGCCCGCTCGAGGCGGGACCGCGGCTCCCCCCGGGCAGCTTCCCGCGGGTCGGCACGGGGACCTATAATTACTGGATGGGCAAGCTCGGTGCGGCCCAGATCGGTCCGATCTATCTCGGCAGGCTGGGCCTCGCCTCGCTGATCTGTGCGTTCCTGTCGTTCGAGATCATCGGGCTGAACATGGCCGCCAGCGTCAACTGGGATCCGGTCCAGTTCGCGCGCCAGCTGCCCTGGCTCGCGCTCGAGCCGCCCGGCCCGCAATGGGGGTTCAAGCTGCTGATGCCGCTTTCCGAGGGCGGCTGGTGGCAGATGGCGGGCTTCTTCATGAGCGCGTCGCTGATCCTGTGGTTCGTGCGGACGTACCTACGCGCGCGCGCGCTCGGCATGGGGACGCATGTCGCCTGGGCGTTCGCGGCGGGAATCCTGCTGATCCTGACACTCGGCTTCATCCGGCCGATGCTGATGGGCAGCTGGGCGGAGGCGGTGCCGTTCGGTATCTTCCCGCATCTCGATTGGACCGCCGCCTTTTCGATCCGCTACGGCAATTTGTTCTACAACCCGTTCCACTGCCTCTCGATCGCATTCCTCTATGGCTCGACGATGCTGTTCGCGATGCACGGCGCGACGGTGCTGGCGATCGGCCGCTATGGCGGCGAACGCGAGATCGAGCAGATCACCGACCGCGGCACCGCGTTCGAGCGTGGCGCGCTGTTCTGGCGCTGGACGATGGGGTTCAACGCAACCGCCGAGTCGATTCATCGCTGGGCCTGGTGGTTCGCGGTGCTCACCCCGCTGACGGGCGCGATCGGGATCCTGCTGACCGGGACCGTGGTCGACAACTGGTATCTCTGGGCGGTGCTGCACGGCTATGCGCCGGGTTATCCGGACACCGGCGTCGTCGATCCCGCCTTGCTCCCGGGAGGTGTACGATGACCGCATTACCCACCAAGACGCCCACCAAGACGCCCACCAAGACAATGGTACTCGGCGTGGCGCTCGTCCTGCTCGGGGGGTGCGAGATCGGCCCCAAGACAGCCACGCAGACGGGCTATCGCGGCGCCGGACTGAACCAGATCATCAACCCCAAGCTGATCGCGGCGGCCAGTGTGATACCCGAAGCGCCCTATCCGTTGCCGCCCGAGGGCGGTCCCACGGCGGGCGAGAGCTATGAGAATGTGAAGGTGCTCGCCGGGCTGGGCCGCGAACGGTTCGATCATCTGATGGCCGAGATGACCCAGTGGGTCGCGCCGCCCGAACAGGGGTGCAATTACTGCCACAACCCGGAAAACATGGCGTCGGACGAGAAATACACCAAGATCGTCGCGCGCCGGATGCTGCAGATGACTCAGGCGATCAACGGTCGCTGGGCGAGCCATGTCAAGCAGACCGGGGTGACCTGTTACACCTGCCATCGCGGCAATGCGGTGCCCGCGTATAAATGGGCGATCGCCGAGGGGACCCCCGAGCCCGGCAAGGTGCTGGGCAACCGGCATGGCCAGAACGCGCCGAACCCGAATGTCGGCTATGCGTCGCTGCCCTATGATCCGTTTGCCGAATATCTCGGCGGCCGGGCGCAGATCCGGGTCGCCAGCAGCAGCGCGTTCCCGAACGCCAACCACATCGTCTCGATCAAGGCGGCGGAGAAATCCTATGGGCTGATGATGCATGTCAGCGGCGCGCTGGGGGTCAATTGCACCTATTGCCACAACAGCCAGTCGTTCCGTTCGTGGAACCTCAGCAGTGCGCAGCGGGGCACGGCCTATTACGGTATCCGCATGGTCCGCGACATCAACCAGACCTACATCACACCGCTGCAACCGATCTTCCCGGCCAGTCGCAAGGGGCCGCATGGCGATCCCTACAAGGTGAACTGCACCACCTGTCACCAGGGCATCAACAAGCCGCTGGGCGGGGTCAGCATGATCGACCAGGCGCCGATCCTGAGGGGCGCGTTGATCGCCCGCGCGGTGCCCGAGGGTGGACCGGGCGCCGGCGTCGCGGTGCCGGCCGCCTTTTCCCGGCCGGCGGCGATGACGGACGCAAAGTGATGCGATCCGCGCCGCCGGGGGCGCGGATCCCACTGCTATCGGCCGGGCGGGCCTGACGATGCACAATCACCCGTTGCGCGCCGCGCTGGCCGAGGAGATGCATCTTCGGCGACTGCCGCGCTTCGCCGCGCCGTGCCGGCTGGTGCAGATCGTGACCGTGCTCGAGGAGGCGGTGGCGGACGCGGCACGCGCGCATATCGCGACGCTGGCCGAGCAGAGCCGCGAGATCGTCCCCGTCGCGGGGAAATACGGCGTGCTGGGCCTGGGGCCGGTGACACTGGTGTGGGAGCGCCATACGGAATTCGCGACCTACACGCTGTTGCGCGGCGGTGCGGGCGAGGCCGAGGCTGGGGCAGAAGCCGGGGCCGGGGCCGCCGCCGGCACGCCGTCGCGATACGCGCCGTCGCTGTTCGATCCCGGCCCGTTCGAGCCCGCGCTGTCGGCGATATTCAAGGACCTGCCCGGTGCGATCATCCGGGCGACGCAGATCGCGCTGGTGCCGCGCACGGCGGGCGATCCGACGCCCGACGATCTCGAACGCTGGTTCGCGTCGGAAGCGACGATCCTGTGCGATGTCGCGGACGGCGCAGGGCGGATCGTGTCTGATTTCCGGCTCAACCCCGACGGCTATGGCCGGCTGCTCGTGCTCGACCGAGGCCTCGAGCGGGACGAACCCGCGCAACTCGTCATGCGCCTTCAGGAACTGGGCAATTACCGGAACATGGCGCTGCTCGGCCTGCCGCTGGCGCAGCGCCTGACGCCGAGCGTTTCGGACCTGGAATCGCGTCTGGCGCATCTGACCCAGGCGGTCTCCGAACGGACATCCGAAGACGACCGGCTGCTCGACGAGCTGACCTACCTGTCCGCCCGGCTTGCCCGGCTCGTCGCCGAGACACGCTATCGGATGAGTGCGACGCGCGCCTATGCGCAATTGAGCACCGACCGTCTCGCCAGCCTGCGGATCGGCGGGGTGCGCGGCTATCAGACACTGGGCGATTTTACCGAACGGCGGCTGGTGCCGGCGGTCCGGACCTGCGATTCCTTCTCGGCCCGGCTCGAGGATCTGTCGCAGCGCGCGGCCTGGACGAGCGAGCTGCTGCGGACGCGGATCGACATCGCGCTCAGCAAGCAGAATCGCGACCTCCTTTTGTCGATGGACCGTCGCGCGACGGTGCAGCTGCGGCTGCAACAGACGGTCGAGGGGCTCTCCGTCGTCGCGATCAGCTATTATCTGGTGTCGCTCATCGGCTATCTGCTGACGGCCATTCCGGGCGTCCATCATGACGTCGCCACCGCAGCGGCGGTGCCCGTGGTGATCGCGCTTGTCGCGCTGGGGCGCTGGCGGATGCACAAACACCTGGCGGCGTGACGCCCGCCGGCACCGGAGGCGGTCCCGTGCCGTCGGCGCCCCTTAGACGCCGACGGCACCGGGTCAGGCCGCCATCGCCCGCCGCGCCAGCGCGCATTGCGACCATATCTCGCTGAGCGCGGTCACCAGCGTGTCGATATCCGCATCGCTATGCACCGGCGACGGCGTCAGCCTGAGCCGTTCCGTGCCGACGGGGACGGTCGGGTAGTTGATCGGCTGGACGTAGATGCCGTGATGTTCGAGCAGCCAGTCGCTGATCCGTTTGCACTTGTGCGCATCGCCGACCATCACCGGGATGATATGGCTTGGATTGTCGACCGTGGGAATCCCGGCCGCATCGAGCCGGCGGCGCACGGTCGCGACGCGATCGCGGTGCCGCGCACGCTCGACCTGGCTCACCTTGAGGTGGCGGATGCTCGCGGTCGCGCCCGCGGCGAGCGCGGGGGGGAGGGCGGTGGTGAAGATGAAGCCGCTAGCGAAGCTGCGGACGAAATCGCACAGCGCCGCCGACGCCGCGATATAGCCGCCCATCACGCCAAAGGCCTTCCCGAGCGTACCCTCGATCACCGTGACGCGGTCCATAAGCCCCTCGCGCTCGGCGACGCCGCCGCCACGCGGACCGTAGAGACCGACCCCGTGCACCTCGTCGAGATAGGACAAGGCGCCATGCGCCTCGCACACATCGAGCAGCTCGGCGATCGGCGCGATGTCGCCGTCCATCGAATAGACGCTTTCAAAGGCGACGATCTTGGGCCGCGACGGATCGAGTTGCGACAGTCGGCGATCGAGATCCTCAGGGTCGTTGTGCGTGAAGACCTGCACCTCGGCGCGGCTGTGGCGGATGCCCTCAATCATCGACGCATGGTTGAGCGCGTCGGACAGGATGACACAACCGGGCAGCCGCGCGCCGAGCGTGCCCAGCGCGGCCCAGTTCGAGACATAGCCCGAGGTGAAGAGCAACGCCGCCTCCTTGGCGTGAAGATCGGCCAGTTCGGCCTCGAGCAGCACATGGCTGTGCGTCGTCCCCGAGATGTTGCGCGTCCCGCCCGCGCCCGCGCCGCACCGGTCGATCGTCGCATGCATCGCCTCGAGCACCGCGGGATGCTGGCCCATGCCGAGATAATCGTTCGAGCACCACACCGTCACCGGTCGCCGGGTCCGGCGGATGACCTGTTCGGCGGCGGGAAAGGCGCCCGCGGTGCGCTCGAGCTCGGCAAACACCCGGTAGCGCCCATCGTCGCGGAGCGCCGCGAGTTCGCCTTCGAAAAATGCCTCATAATCCATGCGATCGTCCCCGTCCGTCGGTGATGGCGGCCTGTGCCGCTCGTGTGGAGGAAGCGGCCCAGCGCCAGAGGCGCGCATCGCGCATCGGCAGGACCAGAAACAGATGCTCGACGAGCCCGAGAACCGCCAGCCCCGCGAGCAGCGTACCCGCGGCCGCAGCGCCGCTGCCGGCGGGGGCGGCCTCTGCGACCGTCCAGGCCCAGGCGGCGGTTGCGCCACTGGCGAGGATCGAGACCGGGAACAGCGCGTTCAGCCGGCGCTTGCGAAAATAGCTTTTGAGATAAGCCAGATGCGCGGGAAACACCTCGTCGCTGAGATTGGGCACGCCCAGATACAGGTTGAACTTGGCGGATAGCCGCAACACGAACAGCAGCAGGAAGGTGAGCGGCGCGGCCTGGTTCGGTCCGCCCCAGCTGACCGCGAAGAGCAGGATCGCGGTCGCGGCGATCGCGAGCTCGTGATGGATCACGGTGGCGGTCGCGGCGCGGAAGCGGGGCCAGCCGGTCGCGTCGGGCGGACATTCGGTCCGACGCGGACCCGCGACCGCCCCCATGAGGAAGCTCATTTCGTGCCACCCCCAGATCAGGATCGCCGCCGCGAACCCGGTATAGGCGGCACCGGCGCTCGCCTCGTTGGCGATCGACCCGACCAGCGCGACCGCGGCGATCGCGACCAGGCCGGCTAGCGTCAGGCTGGTGCGGAACGTCGCCGCCGGGCGGCTGTCGAGCCAGACCACGGCGGCCGTCCCGATAAACCACATCAGCAGCGCGAAAAGCAGCGGGGGGATGCTCACCACGCCGGGACCAGCCGCACCGTCGCGGGCGCGGTGTTGCGCTTGACCGGCGTGAGATACAGCCAGGCAAAGCTGACGGCGGCGGTCGCGGTCAGGCCGAGGCGCTGGATCCCCCCGACCACCCCGCCGCGCGCCTTGGCCGCGTCGATCGCCCCCGCAATCCGCCGCATCCGCTCGAGCCCGGCGCGGAAGCGCGGGCTGTCGGTGTCGAGCACGACGGGGAACACCTGCCGCGTGATCGCCGAGCAGATCGCGAAGACGCGCATGTCATAGTCGGTCGGGTCGATCCCCAGCGCCTTGTGGAAGGCGGGCCGGTTGTGATCGCGCACGTACATGGTCGCATAGACCGCGACGAGGAAGAAGCGGATCCACCATTGGTTGACGCCGCGCAGCAGCTTCGGATCGGTGCGCATCAGGATCGCAAAGGCATCGCCGTGGCGGAACTCGTCATTGCACCAAAGTTCGAACCAGTCGAAGATCGGGTGGAAGCGCAGTTCGGGATGCTGGGCGAGGTGGCGGTAGATGGTGATGTAGCGCGAATAGCCGATCTTCTCGCTGAGATAGGTCGCGTAGAAGATGAATTTCGGCCGGAAATAGGTGTATTTCTTCGTCCGCGTCAGGAAGCCGAGATCGACGCCGATGCCTGCATCCTTGAGCGTGTCGTTGATGAAGCCGGCATGGCGGCTCTCGTCGCGGCTCATCAACTTGAACAGCTGTTTGACGTCGGGGTTGGTCACGCGCTTGGCGATCTCGGCATAGAGGATGCAGCCGGAGAATTCGGCGGTCAGCGAACTGACGAGGAAATCGGTAAATTCTTCGCGCAGCCCGTCGGGGAGGCTTTCGATCACGCCGTCGAATGCGGCGGTGCGCTTGAAGTGCAGGCGGTTGGGGTCGCTCGCCATCTCGCCGATCAGCGCATCCCATTCGCCGCGCACCGCCGAGACGTCGATCCGGTCCATCGCCGCGAAATCCGTGGTGTAGAAGCGGGGCGACAGGACGGTGTCCGCGCGGGCGATCGCGAGTGTATCGGGCAGGGGCGTATCGGGCAGGGGGGCGAACGCCGCGTCGAGCGGTGCGGGGGCGAGGGTGGTGATCCTGTTCATGCTATCGTCCGATCCGAAAAGCTGACCTCGTATAATTCCGTCATCGCGAAATGGCCGGCGAACTGCGTCCAGAGCCGCCCGGCCAGACCCGCGCGTTCGACCGTTGCGATCCGGTCGACCACGCAGCGCTCGCCGAAACCGACCCGGATCGGTGCGCCGTGCACGCGGACCCGGTCGCCGGGCCCGATCGCGACATCGCCCGCCAGCACGACATGCGCGCAAAGGAACGCGTCGCTATGCTCGATCTCGACGCGGCAGGGCGTGTCGAACCGGGTGGACCGCAGCAGCGTCATGTCCCGGGCGCCTGTGCGGGCAACAGCGCGGCAAAGGTCGCGCGGTTGGTCGGGCCGAAGGCGCTGAGCTCGATCGTCCGGCCCGTCGCGGTGTCGGTCAGCGACAATTCGCCGTCGCGCCAGAGCGTCAGCGTGAAGGGGGGGCGGTCGTTGATCCCGCGCGCGCGCCGGTCGCGCGCCAATCCGCGCATCACGCCGCGGACGAACCCGGTCTTCTGCCCCGCCGCAATCACCGCCACGGTCCCGCCGCGCGCATTGCCGATCACCACCGAGCCATCGGCGCGGTCGACGAAGCGCAGGTCGCGCGACGCGAGGGGGAGGATCTTCGCCTGTTCGCGCATCAGGACGGGCGACGCCACCGGGGCGATGTTCGCGATCCGGACGATGCTCGTGGCCGCGAGCGTGAAGGCCAGCAATGCGCCGGCACCGATGAGCGTGGTGCGCGGGACGAGGTCCGGATGGCGATGCGTGCCGCTCATGCCGCCTGCGCCTTGGCGAAGACGCTGTCGACAGAAGCATTTTGGGTTGTCTCGGAAGCCGCCAACTGCCCTGTCGGGTGCACCGTCAGGCAGGTCCGGGCGATCAGCGCGGCGACGGTCGCGGCATCGGGCACCGCACGCAGCATCGGCCGGGGCGTGACGATCCGCCAGGGTCGGGCGTGCGGCCACAAGGCGAGATAGCCGAGCTTGTAGCGGCCGGTGACCGTCAGCGGCATGTCGCCCGTCCCGTCGGCGCGCTCCGCGAGATCGACCGCGCCGATCAGCGCCAGCGGCAGGTTGATGCATTTGGGCAGCGCCATGCCGATCCGCAGCACCACACGCCGGGTGGTCAGCGTATAGAGCGTCGTCCGCGCCGCGCCCCAGGCGAGCAGGTGGAGCAGTGCGACCCCCAGCAGCCCGACGATCGCGGTCATCGCCGCTCCGACGAGGTCCCGCGGTCCGTCGATCCCCTGCCGTCCGGCCTCCGCCAGCGCCCACAGCGTCAGCACCGCAAAATAGGCCGCGACCAGCCGGGTGTGGAAGGCGGTGCGCGCGAGCACCCGCCAGTCGGGTGATCCCTGCCACAGGATCCGCTCACCCGGCGGTGGCACCCCGGGAAGGCCGGGGATCGGTTCGACGTCATGCTCGGTCACAGCAGCGGCTCCTGACGTGCGGGCGTGGCATAGAGATAGCCGCCACCGAAATAGGCCTGGACCCGCTCCTCCTCGTAGAGCGTGATCCGGTCGGCGGCCTCGATCGGCGGCACGTCGGCGAACTGGCTGGCGAGCAGCGCGTCGATGACGACGCGGCGGCGGCGGCGATCGACCTTGGCCATCATCATCGGCGCGAGCACCGCGCGGTCGCCGACCGACACCTGCATGTAGCGGATCAGCCGGTCGGCGCGGTCGATCCACAGATCGTCGATCGTCCCGGCGATCTCGCCATCCGCGCCCAGCATCGGCCATCCCAGCAGGTCGGGATCGCCGACCGCGACCGCATAGTCCGACGCCACGCTGAGCGGGACGATCCGCGGATGCCCCTCCATGTCGAGATCGGGATGCCGCGCGCGCTCGGCCCAGGCGGCGGGACCGATGCCGTCGACAAGCGGGTTGCCGGTCGGCGCATAGGGCGCGCCCGCAAACCGGTCGGTGCGCCGCGCGGCGATGTCGACGGGCTCGCGCCCCTGGGTCGGCGCCGTGACGCGGCCGCGACCGAAGGGCAGCAGGAACGACTTGGTCGAGGCGGTGTGCAGCGGGCCGCCGACCGTATCGAGCCGGCCGGTCAGTTCGTCCTCGAGCGGATAGCCCTCGCGACGGTCCTCGCGGCGCAGGTAGAAGACGAGCACGAGGAAGAACAAGGCGAACGCCCAGAGGACCAGGAGCGCGACGTCGATGCCGGATGTCAGATGCGGGTTCATGATCGTCCCTTCAGACCGGAAATTCGCTGAGACCGAAACGCGGCACCGGCCGCTCGCCGACCGCGTCGACGATCGCGCCCCGGCCACGCACGAGCGGGCCGAGCGCGACGAGCGTGCCGAGCAACAAGAGGATCTCGACGCCGTAAACCGCGGCATAGCCGGTGACCCGGGTCGCCAGCGTCGGGCCGTACGCCCCCGCCATCGCTGCCGCCGAGACGAGGTCGCGCAGGACTGCACCGAGTGCGATCGCGACGCCGGCGCTGCTCGCCTGCACCGCGCCCCAGGCCCCCAGCGCGAGCCCGGTGCGTCCGTCGAGTGGCCCCGCGTCGGCGATCGCCATCGCGGCGGTCAGTGTGCCCACCGAGAACAGTCCGCCGCCAAAGCCGATCAGCGCCGCGCCGGTGCCGAGCAACGCGACCGACGACAGCGCGCCGGCGAAGATCACGCACAGGAACGCGGTGACGCCCAGCACGCCGCCAAAGCCCGCCAGCTGATGCGGATCGTCGCCCTCGCCGAGGCGTCTGGCGGCGAGTGCGAACCCGCCCAGCATGCCGAGCGCCCAGAGCGCGGTCAGCGCGGTGGTCGCACCGACCATCATGCCGAGCACCTGCCCGCCATAGGGTTCGAGCAGCACGTCCTGCATGCTGAACGCCGCCGCGCCCAGACCGACCGCGACGAGCAGCCGCAGCGTGCGCGGGCGAGCGATGAAGATCGCCCAGATCGCGCCAAAGTTCGGGCGATCGGGCCGGGGCACGACCGGGCGAGGCCCCCGCGCTTCCTGTTTCCACATCGCGACCAGATTGAGGACGACGGTCAGCACCGCTGCGCCCTGGATCAGCTGGACCAGCTTGGTCGGGGTGAAATCGGCAAGCAGCCGGCCGATCACGATCGCGCTGACCATCATGCCGAGGACCAGCATGACATAGAGCAGCGCGACGACACGCGGCCGCGCATCGTCGGGGGCGAGATCGGTCGCGAGCGCCAGCCCCGCGGTCTGTGTGGTGTGCATCCCCGCGCCGACCATCAGGAAGCCGAACGCCGCGCCGATCTGTCCGAAGATCGCGGGGCCCGTGCCGCCACCGGTCATGACCAGCAGCGCGAAGGGCAGGATCGCTAGGCCGCCGAACTGGAGCAGCGTTCCGAACCACAGATAGGGCACGCGCTTCCATCCGAGCAGCGAGGCATGGTGATCCGACCGGAACCCGATCAGCGCGCGCAGCGGCGCAAACAGCAGCGGCAGCGAGACCATCGCCGCGACGAGGCTGGTCGACATGCCGAGCTCGACGATCATGACCCGGTTGAGCGTGCCCGTCAGCAGCACCGCGGTCATCCCGACCGACAGCTGGAACAGCGACAGCCGCAGCAGGCGGCCGAGCGGCAGATCGTCGGTCGCGGCGTCGGCGAACGGCAGGAACCGGGTGCCGAGCCGCGCCCAGAACGCGCCGGTCTTCAAGGCGACCAGCCGGTTCATGCGGCGACCATCTCCAGCGCGTGGCTGGTGTAGAAACCGCTGGCGACGCGCGCGTCGCGCCCGATCCGCGCATGGCCGACACTCGCGTGCAGCTGCGCGCGCAGGACGCGTTCGCGAACCGGCTCGATCGCCGGCGCACGGTCCCCGCGGGGAAAGAGCGTGCCGATCGCGTGCATCACGACCAGCGGCCGGGTCGACGGCGCGAAGGTGAACAGCATCGAACCGCGCGTGCGTCGGGTCAGCGTCTCCACCAGCTCGACGAGGTCGGTGCTGCGGTAATGGATCAGCGAATCCATCGCGACGACATGATCGAACATGCCGAGCGCAGGGTCGCGCATGTCGCCGACGCGCCAGTCGATCGCGAGCCCGGCCGGCGACCGCTCGCGCGCGACCTCGACAAGGCTGGCGGCGAGATCGATCGCGACGACCGCCGCGCCGCGCCGCGCCGCCTCGACCGCCAGCGCGCCCGTGCCGCAGCCCGCGTCGAGCAGCCGCAGTCCGGTCATGTCCGCGGGCAGCCAGGACAGCAAGGTCTCGCGCATCCGGTTGCGGCCGGCGCGGACCGTGGCGCGAATGCCGCTGACCGGCGCATCGGACGTCAGTCGCGCCCAGGTTTGCGACGCGGTGCGGTCGAAATAGGTTTCGAGCCGGTTGCGGCGCGCGGCATAGCCGGTGGAGGGAACCAGGCTGGCCATCATTCGAATCCCAGGAATTCGAAGATGTCGCGATCCTTCATCGGCATTGCGTCGAGCGCATCGCAACCCGACCAGAGCAGCGCGGCGAGGCGCTTATATTCGTCGCACGCGGCCGCGACCTCGGGCGTCTGCTCCATTTCGAACAGCGTGCATTTCTTGAGGCGGCTGCGCCGGATCGCATCGAGATCGGGGAAATGCGCGAGACGCTTCAGCCCGGTCGCGGCATTGTAGCGGTCGATCTCGTCGGTCGCGGCGGACCGGTTGGCGATCACGCCCGCCATCCGCACCTCGTAATTCTTTGCCTTGGCCTGGATCGCGGCGGCGATGCGGTTCATCGCGAAGATGCTGTCGAAGTCGTTCGACGCGACCACCACCGCGCGCTCGGCATGCTGCAGCGGGGCGGCGAACCCGCCGCACACGACGTCGCCGAGCACGTCGAACAGCACGACATCGGTCTCCTCGAGCAGATGATGCTGTTTCAGCAGCTTGACGGTCTGGCCGACGACATAGCCGCCGCATCCGGTGCCCGCGGGCGGGCCCCCGGCCTCGACGCACATCACGCCGTTATAGCCTTCGAACATGTAATCCTCGGGGCGGAGTTCCTCGGCGTGGAACTCGACCGTCTCGAGCACGTCGATCACCGTCGGCATGAGCTTCTTGGTCAGCGTGAAGGTGCTGTCGTGCTTGGGATCGCAGCCGATCTGCAGCACGCGCTTGCCCAGCAGCGAAAACGCCGCGGACAGGTTGGACGAGGTCGTCGATTTGCCGATCCCGCCCTTGCCGTAGATCGCGAACACTTTCGCGGAGCCGATCCGGTCGGCGGGGTCGAGCCGGACCTGGACGCTGCCCGCGCCATCGGGGCGGGATGCAACGGGGCGGGTAGGGGGATCGAGCAGGGCCATGATATCGTCCTTATGCCGCGACCGCGGTGATACCCTCGAGGCGATCCTCGAGGTCGTCGCTTGCCGCGTGGAGTGCGGCCAGTGTTGCTGCGTCGGGCGACCAGAAATGCCGGTCGCTCGCTTCGATCAGGCGGTTGGCGACGCGCGCCGACGCCTTGGGGTTCAGCGTCGCCAGCCGTTCGCGCATCGCGTCGTCGAGCACATAGGTCTCGCTGATCCGCTGATAGACCCAAGGGCTGACGTCTCCGGTCGTAGCCGACCAGCCGAGCGTGTTGGTGACGTGCGCCTCGATATTGCGGACGCCTTCGAAGCCATGCTTGAGCATCGCTTCATACCAGAGCGGATTGAGCATCCGGGTGCGCGTCTCGAGCTCGACCTGTTCGGACAGCGTCCGGACCTTGGTCGCGCCCTGCGTGGCATCGACGATATAGACCGGGGCCGCGCTGCCACGTGCGCGCGTGATCGAGCGGCTGATCCCGCCGAGCGCATCGACATAATGGTCGATATCGGTGACGCCGAGTTCGACCGAGTCGAGATTCTGATAGGCGAGGTCGACACCCGCGAGCGCGGCCTTGAACAGATCGGCCTGGCGCGCGGGGGTGCCGGTGCGGCCATAGGCATAGCCCTTTTGCCGTTCGAACACCTCGGCAATCTCGTCGGGATCGCTCCACGCACCATCGTCGATCAGCAGGTTGACGTTCGCGCCATAGGCGCCCTCGGCATTGGAGAAGACACGCAGCGCCGCGGTTTCGAGGTCGCAGCCGGTCCGCTCGGCGTAGGCCAGCGCGTGCCGGCGCACCGCGTTGCGGTCGAGCGGTTCGTCCGCGGTCGCGGCGAGCCATGCGGCCTCCGCGATCATCCGCGTCTGGAGCGGCAGCAGGTCGCGGAAGATCCCCGACAGCGTGACGATCACGTCGATCCTGGGGCGACCGAGCTCGTCGAGCGCGATCAGTTCGGCGCCCGCGAGCCGGCCATAGCCGTCGAACCGCGGGCGTGCGCCGATCAGCGCGAGCACCTGCGCGATCTGAGTCCCCTCCGATTTGAGATTGTCCGTTCCCCAGAGCACCATGGCGAGCGTCTCGGGGAAGGCCGCGCCGCTCGCGGTGTGGCGCGCGATCACCTCGTCGGCCTGTGCAAGGCCCTGCGCCATCGCGAAGCTGCCGGGGATCCGGAACGGATCGAAGCCGTGGATATTGCGCCCGGTCGGCAGGGCCTTGGGGTTGCGCAGCACGTCGCCGCCGGGCGCCGGGCGGACGAACCCCGCATCGAGCGCATGGATCAGTGCACCGAGTTCGGGATTGTCGGACGAGAGCGACGGATCGGCACCCGCGGCGATCATCTGCGCGCGCATCGCCTCGGGCAGCGGCTGGCCGAGCACATGCAGGCCGTAGGGGATCAGCTCGCGTTCGACTTCGTAGAGATTGGCTGACAAGGCATCGAGGTCGCTTGCGTCGAGATCGAGCGCGGCCGCCGACGCGACGATCATCGGATCAAGCAGGTCGCGCTCCGCGTCCGACGGCGACGAGCGCCACCGCTCGAGCAACACCTTGAGTTCGGTCATGCCCTTGTAAAGCCCCGCTTCCGCGAGCGGCGGCGTCAGATAGCTGATCAGGGTCGCACCCGAGCGGCGCTTGGCGATCAGCCCTTCGGACGGATTGTTCGCGGCATAGAGATAGAGGTTGGGCAGGTCGCCGATCAGCCGTTCGGGCCAGCAATCGCCGCTCAGCCCCGCCTGCTTGCCGGGCATGAATTCGAGCGCGCCGTGCGTGCCGAAATGCAGGACCGCATCCGCGGCGAAATCCTCGCGCAGCCAGCGGTAGAAGGCGCTGAACGCGTGGGTGGGGGTGAAGCGGCCCTCGAACAGCAGCCGCATCGGATCGCCCTCATAGCCGAAGGCGGGCTGGATCCCGACGAACACCTGCCCGAACTGCGCGCCGAGGACGTGGATCGACGCGCCGTCGCTCTGCTGGCGGCCGGGGGCGGGGCCCCATTGCGCCTCGATCGCGGCCAGATGCGGCTCGCGCCGGACATGGTCGTCGGCGGGGATGCGCGCATGGACATTGGCATCGGCACCGTAGCGCGCGGCATTGCCGTGGAGCACCGCCTCGCGCAGCGCGTCGACATCGGCGGGAACCTCCACCGCATAGCCCGCGGCCGCGAGTGCCGTGAGTGTCGCGTGGAGCGACTCCCAGACGGCGAGATGCGCCGCGGTGCCCGTCGCGCCGGCATTGGGCGGGAAGTTGAAGAGCACGACTGCGAGCCTGCGTCCGCGCCGTTCGGACCGGCGCAGGTCGACCAGCCGTGCGACCTTGCCCGCCAGCGCCTCGGCGCGGTCGGGGCAGGAGCGCATCTCGCGCGTCAGCCCGGATTCGGTGAAGGTGCAGCGGCGTGCGCACCCGGTGCAGGCGCCCGATCCGTCTGCGCGACCGCCGAACACGCTGGGGACGACCGCACCGTCGAGTTCGGGGATCGCCACCATCATCGTCGCCTCGAGCGGCAACAGCCCCTGACGCCCCGCGCCCCATTGCTGGAGCGACTGGAATTCGAGCGGATGCGCCGCGACATAGGGCACGTCGAGCGTGGCGAGGATCGCCTCCGCCGCCTCGGCGTCGTTATAGGCGGGGCCGCCGACCAGGCTGAACCCGGTGAGCGAGACGACCGCATCGACGATCGGCACGCCGTCGCGCATGAAGAAGCGCTCGATCGCGGGGCGCGAGTCGAGCCCGCTGGCAAAGGCGGGGATCACGCGCAGCCCGCGCGCCTCGAATGCGGCGATCGCGCCGTCATAATGACCGGTGTCGCGGCCGAGCAGGTATGAGCGCAGCATCAGCACCCCGACCGTGCCGCGCGAGCCTCCGTGAACAGGCAGCGCGTCCGCCCGGTCGGCGATCCGGCCCGGTATCGCCGGGTGATAGACGCCGACCTCGGGATAATCGTGCGGCGCGGCGGCGCGGACCGCGTGGCCCGCATAGCGGCTGGCGAGCGCCTGGATCATGCCGACGACATTATCGTCGCTGCCCGCCAGCCAATATTGCAGCGTCAGGAAATAGGCGCGGACGTCCTGCGCGGTGCCGGGAATGAACCGCAGTATCTTGGGCAGCCGGCGCAGCATCCGCATCTGTCCCGCCCCCGACGACGCGCCGGGCTTGGCCGATCCGCGCAGCCGTTTGAGCAGCGCGAGCGGACCGCTGGCCGGCTTGTCCATGCGATAGTCGCCGAGCCTGGTCAGCCGGACGATCTCGCTGCCCGACATCAGCCCGACCATCGCGGCGCAGGCCTCGCGGCGCGCGGTCAGCGCGGGGAGGACCGCGCGGATATGGTCGTCGAGGAACAGCATCGTCGCGATGACGATGTCGGCGCGGCCGATATCGGCGATGCAGCGATCGAGCGACCCGGTGCCGCGATCCCAGTCGGCCGCGGCGTGGAAGCCGATCGTGATCCCGCTATCGTCCGCGGCGAACCGTGCGGCCGCGCGTTCGGCGGCACCCGACAGATGGTTGTCGAGCGTGACGATCACGACATGCAGCGGGACCGGGCGGCGGATGGCGCTATCGGGCATAATGGGCCTTCGCATCATAGAGCGTGTCGATCGTGATCGTTGCGACGTCGCGCTCGGCGGCGAACCGTTCGGTGTTGCGACGCGCCTTGCCGCGGACGAAGAAGGGGATCTTGAGCAGCTCGCGCTCGGCATCGGCGGACCAGACACGCGCGGCCCTGGCGTCAGGGGCGGGGCGGGGCGCGACCTCGGGCGATACCGGCTGCGGCGCTGTCTCGGGCGCCACCGGGAGGGGCGCAAGATGGCTCGCGCCGGCCATGTCGCTGAACTCGAAATCGTCGCGGAACATCGTCAGCAGATGTTCCTCCAGCCCCATGACGAGCGGATGGACCCAGGTGTCGAACAGCACGTTCGCGCCCTCGAACCCCATCTGCGGCGAATAGCGTGCGGGGAAATCCTGGACATGGACGGGGGCAGAGATCACTGCGCACGGGATCCGGAGCCGCTTGGCGATATGCCGTTCCATCTGCGTGCCGAGCACCAGTTCGGGCTGCAGCGCCTGGATCGCCTCCTCGACGACCAGATAGTCGTCGGTGATCAGCGGCGTGACGCCGTAGAGCGCCGCGGCGGTACGAAGGTCGCGCGCGAATTCGCGGTTGTAGCAGCCGAGCCCGACGACCTCGAACCCCAGTTCGTCGCGCGCGACGCGGGCGGCGGCGATCGCATGCGTCGCATCGCCGAAGATGAAGACGCGCTTGCCCGTCAGATAGGTCGAGTCGACCGAGCGGCTCCACCAGGGCAGATGGCCGGGATTGCACCCGCCCGCCGGATCGATCCCGGTCAGCGCCGCCAGCTCGGCGATGAAGTCGCGCGTCGCGCCGTGGCCGATCGGCACGGTGGTGACGACGGGCTGGCCGTGTTCGCGCGCGAGCCAGCGGCAGGCGGTGTCGGCGATCTCGGGATAGAGGCAGATGTTGAAATCGGCGTCGGGCAGCCGGGCAATGTCCGCGGTGGTCGCGCCGAGCGGCGCCACGACGTTCACCGCGATCCCCAGCGCATCGAGGATGCGACGGACTTCGATCACGTCGTCGCGGTGGCGAAAGCCGAGCGCGGTCGGGCCGAGGATGTTGGCGATCGGACGTGCGTTTGCCCGGTTGGGCACGGGGCTGGCCGCGAGGGTCCGGACGAGCTGGTAGAAGGTCTCCGCAGCGCCCCAATTCTCCTTGCGCTGATAGCTGGGCAGTTCGAGCGCCACGACCGGGCAGGGCAGGTCCATCGCCGCGACCAGCCCGGCGGGATCGTCCTGGATCAGTTCGGCGGTGCACGAGGCGCCGACCAGCATCGCACCCGGGGTGAAGCGCGCATAGGCATCGCGCGCCGCGGTCTGGAACAGGGCCGCGGTATCCTTGCCGAGGTCGCGCGCCTGGAAGGTCGTGTAGGTGACCGGCGGGCGCTTGCCGCGCCGCTCGATCATCGTGAACAGCAGGTCGGCATAGGTGTCGCCCTGCGGCGCGTGGAGGACATAATGCACGTCCTCCATCGCGGTCGCGATCCGCATCGCGCCGACATGGGGTGGTCCCTCATAGGTCCAGACGGTCAGCTGCATCACACCCTCAGCAGGTCACGCCGCCGCAGCGGTCGCGCAAAGAGGTCGGCGAGGTCGCCCGCCTGGTCGAAGCCATGGACGGGCGAGAAGACCAGCTCGATCGCCCATTTCGTCGTCAGCCCCTCGGCCTCGAGCGGGTTGGCAAGACCGAGGCCGCAGACGGTGAGGTCGGGGCGGTCCGCACGCAGGCGGTCGAGCTGACGATCGACATCCTGCCCCTCGCTGAGCCGCGTCGCGGCGGGGAGCAGTGCGAGTTCGCGCGCGAGGTGGCGGCGGTGAAGATAGGGCGTGCCGACCTCGACCGGGATCATGCCGAGCTCGGTCGCGAGAAAGCGCGCGAGCGGGATTTCGAGCTGGGAATCGGGGAGGAAGCTGATCCGCCGTCCCTCGAGCAGCGGACGTGCATGCGCGAGCGCGCGCTTGGCGCGTTCGCGGCCAGGCGCGATCGT
This sequence comes from Sphingomonas sp. PvP018, assembly GCF_017876865.1. Taxonomy (NCBI): domain Bacteria; kingdom Pseudomonadati; phylum Pseudomonadota; class Alphaproteobacteria; order Sphingomonadales; family Sphingomonadaceae; genus Sphingomonas; species Sphingomonas sp. PvP018. The sequence continues at coordinate 3,960,259 of NZ_JAGIOU010000001.1, forward strand.
GCGCCGGAACTGCATCGCGTCGACGTCGAACGCCTGGGCGGCGGCGTGCAGCCAGTCGGTCGTGCCCTCGGCACCGAACGGGAACAGCGCGTCGAGTCGGGTCGCGCCGCGATCCTCGAGTGCGCGCGCCGTCTCGCCGAGAAACGGCTGGGCAAGCAGGAAGCGCGTATTGGGCCCGACCGGCGGCATCGCCCCCGCGCGCCGTGCGGGCAGGCTGTGGACCGGGCCGATGCCGAGCGCGTCGAACAGCCGGAGGAACTGGTCCTCGACGACATCGGGCAGCGCGCCGACGATCATCAGGCTCGGTTTCGCCGATGCGTCGGCGGCGAGGCCGGGCACCAGCGCCGCGAGGCACGCATCCTCGCCCTCGGTGAAGGTCGTCTCGATCCCGCTGCCCGAATAATTGAGGATCCGGGTCGTGCCGCCATGCTTGACCGACAGCCGGGCCGCGGCGCGCGAGAGGTCGAGCTTGATCACCTCCGACGGGCAGGAGCCGACGAGGAACAGCAGCTTTATGTCGGGCCGGCGCAACAGCATCTGGTCGACGATGCGGTCGAGCTCGTCGTTGCAGTCCGCCATCCCCGCGAGATCGCGCTCCTCGATGATCGCGGTGGCGAAGCGCGGCTCGGCAAAGACCATCACGCCTGCCGCCGATTGCAGCAGATGCGCGCAGGTCCGCGAGCCGACGACGAGGAAGAACGCGTCCTGGATCTTGCGGTGCAGCCAGATGATCCCGGTGAGCCCGCAGAACACCTCGCGCTGGCCGCGTTCGCGCAGCACGGGCGCGGCGTCGCATCCGGTCCGGCCAAGCTGCGGGGCGGTGGGCAGGGGGGTGGAAAGCGGGGCGGTCATGACGCGACCATGCCCGCCGGAGAACGCTGCAACCGCGCGGCCCGCAGCTTGATCAGGAACTGTGCGGCATTGACGACGTAGCTCGCATAGGCCGTGAGCGCGAGCCACATACGTCCCGCCTCGCTGCCAAAGTCGCGGGCGAGCGCGACGAGATAGGCGGTGTGCAGCGCGAGCACGAGCATGCTCACCATGTCCTCCCAGAAGAAGGCGGGGGCGAACAGCCATTGGCCGAACACCTGCTTCTCCCAGATCGCGCCGGTGATCATGATCGCGTAGAGCGCGCCCGTCTTGACCACGATCGATATCGTCGCGGCGACCACGCCGTCGCCCGTCGCGAGATAGCGCAGGACCAGCGTCAGGCTGACGAGGAAGATCAGGAACTGGATCGGGGCGAGCACCCCCTGGACCAGCGTCCAGCCCGACGAGTCGCGGCGCTCGCGCTGGTCCGGCGTGTAGAGCGGGGCGGCTGCCCGGCGGGCGCCCGGGACGGCCGTGCCGCCCTGCCGATCTGCCGGAGAAAGGTCGTTCGCTCGCATCGCGCCCCGCCTGCCCAAGTTCCGATCGGACCTTACGCCCGCCCCTCAAAAAGTGTCAAGTTATTTGGACGTCCATAATCTGGAACAGGTTGTGCGGTGCAGCAAAACCGTCCGGTTGTCAGTCAATTGCAAGTGGGATATGCTGCGAGTCGCCGCTAATCTGCCAAATGCAGGTCCCGGTCTGTAGTTGTTGGCGTGTCGACCAGGCTGGGGAGAGCCGGTAATGGCAGCGGTTACTCACTATTCGCGCGGTTTCCGGTGGAGCACCGGGTCGTTCGCACGTCGGGACTGGAGCGATGGCCGCCGAGATCTTGGTCCGGGGCCGCGTCGCGATGACGGGGACTATGATCGCCCTTTGTCGGCGCTGATCGAATGCGAGATCATTCCGCGGCTGATGGCGGCACATGCCAGTGCGGCGATGCCCTCCGCCGAGGTCGGGACGGATGGCCCGATCGACAGCGTCGAGGTGGGCATCTTCGCGCCGCTGGTGATGCAGGTCGATGCCGACCGCCTGCTTGCGCATATCGAGACGATCCTCGACCGCGGTGTCTCGGTCGAGACGGTCATGGTCGATCTGCTCGCGCCCGCCGCGCGTCTGCTCGGCGAATATTGGGATGATGATCGCTGCGACTTCGTCGATGTCACGATGGGGTTGTGGCGGCTGCAGGAAGTCGTGCACGAGATTGCCGGTCGCATGCCCAGCATCCGGACAGATCCGGGCGACCGGCATCGGGCATTATTCGCGTCGTTACAGGGCGATCATCACAGTTTCGGGACGATCGTCCTCGACGAGGTCTTTCGGCATGGCGGCTGGCTGACGGACCGGATCAACGACGCGGAAACGCCCGTGTTGCTGGATGCCGCGACGGCGGACTGGTTCGATATGATCGGATTGACGATCAGTTGCGACTGCCATATCGCCGGACTTGTATCGATCATTGCTGCGTTGCGAAGGGTTTCGCGAAATCCTCGTGTCTGCATCATGGTCGGCGGTGCGATTTTCAATGCAGACCCGGATCTCGCCACCAAAGTCGGCGCCGATGGTACCGCGTCCGATGCGAAACTCGCGCTGAAACTGGCCGGCGATCTTCTCCGCGAAAGCGCATGGGGGACCACGGCGTGTAATTGATTGCTGCAGATTGGAGCGCGACGCTCGTCGATGGACAAGACTATCGCCTCTTCCCCGCATCTGGCCTTCGCCCGCCCCGACGCCGCGCCCGGGGCCCTGAGCGCGCGCGTGGCCGCGTCGCTGCTCGCGGCCGTGGGCGACGTCGCCTTCATCCTCGCCGCCGATGGGCGGATCCTCGACGTTGCGGTGTCGCAGGGTGATCTTGCCAATCACGGTTTTGCCGGCTGGGTCGGCGAACGCTGGATGGACACGATGACGGTCGAAAGCCGTCCCAAGGCGGCCGAGATGCTCGCGGCGGCGGGCCGCCCCGAACCCGCGCGCTGGCGACAGGTGACGCATCCCGCGGCGGGTGGCGACGTGCCGGTCCGCTATCTGGTGATGTCGCTGGGCACTCCCGATCGGCTCGTCGCGATCGGCCGCGACCTGCGCGGCGCGGCGGCGACGCAGCAGCGGCTGCTCCAGACGCAACAGGCGCTGGAGCGCGACTATATCCGCCTGCGCCAGGCCGAGACGCGGTACCGGATGCTGTTCGACATGGCGTCCGATGCGATCCTGGTCGTCGATGCCGGCTCGCGCCGTATCCGCGAGGCGAATCCGGCGGCGCTGCGGCTGCTCGATGCCGCCTCCGATACGCTGGTTGGTGCACCGGTCAGCACGATCGTCGACCCGCATGATCGCGACGACCTGGTCGCGCATCTCGGTGCGGCGGAGGCGGCGGACGATGTCGCACCGGTCGCGCTGCGGCTGAACGATCGCGCGGTCGACGTGCGGATCGATGCGAAGCTGTTCCGTCAGGCGCGCAGCCCGTCGCTGATCGTCCGGATCGAGGCGGTCGAGCCGGTCGTCGGTGCGCGCCGGCATGAGGCGACGCTGGGCGACGTGGTCGAGCGCATGCCCGATTCGTTCGTGCTGGTCGATCGCGACTTGGTGGTGCTGACCGCGAACGCCGCCTTTGTCGAGCTGACCGAAATGCCGTCGATCGAGCGGCTGATCGGCGCGCGGCTGGGCGCGTGGCTGGGCCGGCCGGGCATCGATCTCGAGCTGATCGTCGCGCAGCTGCGCGAACATGGCTCGGTCCGCAACGTCGCGACGATCCTGCGCGGCGCGGCGGGTGCGCAGGCCGAGATCGAGGTGTCCGGCGTGGTCGCGCCGATGGGTGGCAGCGAGTGTTTCGGCTTCACCATCCGCCATGTCGGACGTCGCCTGCGCCAGGTGCCGCTGGTCGCGCACGACACGCCGCGATCGGTCGAGCAGCTGACCGAGCTGGTCGGCCGCATGTCGCTCAAGGAGATCGTGCGCGAGAGCACCGATTTGATCGAGCGGCTCTGCATCGAGGCGGCGCTGGCCTATACGTCGGACAACCGCGCGTCCGCGGCGGAAGTGCTCGGCGTGAGTCGCCAGAGCCTCTATTCGAAGCTGCACCGGCACGGCCTCGGCAATCTCGTGTCGGGCGACGGCTGACCGGCCGGTTGTCGATGATTGGTGTCAACATATATTGACAGCTAAGACTGTCTGATCATAGTTTCGCGACATGGATCGCCTGTCCGCTTCCCGTGTCGCGATGCCGCCGCCCGCGGCGCGCGACGTGCTGGAACTGCTTAAGCCGGTCACCTGGTTTCCACCGATCTGGGCGTTCCTGTGCGGGGTCGTGTCGTCGGGCGTTCCGCTGGGCGATCGCTGGCCGTTTCTGCTGGGAGGTGTCCTGCTGACGGGGCCGCTGGTCTGCGGGACGAGCCAAGCCGTCAATGACTGGTTCGACCGCCATGTCGATGCGATCAACGAGCCGCTGCGGCCGATCCCGTCGGGGCGGATCGCCGGCAGCTGGGGCGTGTGGATCGCGATCGCGGGCAGCCTGATCTCGGCGGCGGTCGGGGCGGCGATGGGGCCGCTGGTGTTCGCGGCGACCGGCGTCGCGCTGGCCTGCGCCTGGGCCTATAGCGCGCCGCCATTCCGGTTCAAGGCGAGTGGGATCTGGGGGCCCGCGGTGGTCGCGCTTACCTATGAGGGGCTGACCTGGTTTACCGGCGCGGCGGCGATGACGGGCGGCTGGCCCGACGCTGCGGTGCTGGTGATACTCGGCCTCTACACCGCCGGCGCGCACGGCATCATGACGCTCAACGATTTCAAGGCGGTCGAGGGCGACCGGATGATGGGGTTGCGCTCGCTGCCGGTCGTGCTGGGAGTGAATCGCGCCGCCCGGCTGGCCTGTATCGTCATGGCGGTCCCGCAGGTCGCGGTGATCGGCCTGCTGGCGTTGTGGGGGCACGCGCTTGTCGCGCTGCTGGTTGCGACGTTGCTGGCGGGGCAATTGGCGCTGATGGTGCGGCTGCTGCGCGATCCGCTCAAGAACACGCCGTGGTATAATGCGACCGGCACGACGCTCTATGTCCTCGGGATGCTGGCGTCGGCGTTCGGGCTCGGCGGGGTGGCGGGGTTGTGAGCGGGGTCCCGCTCGGCTGGCTCGGTATCGTGCGGCTCGGGCTAGTGCAGAGCGCGATCGGTGCGATCGTGATGCTGGCGACGTCGTTGCTCAACCGCGTGATGGTGGTCGAATATGCGCTGCCCGCGGCGCTCCCCGCGGGTCTGGTCGCCTGGCATTATGCGGTCCAGCTGTCACGACCGGTCTGGGGGCATGGTTCGGATCGCGGTGCGCGGCGGACACCCTGGATCATAGGGGGCATGGCGGTGCTCGCGCTTGGCGCCTTGCTCGCGGTCGGTGCGCTGCCGCTGCTCGCCGCACGCGCGCCCGGGGGGCTGGTGCTGGCGATTGCCGCGTTTGCGATGATCGGCATGGGCGTGGGCGCGGCGGGCACCTCGCTGCTGGCGTTGCTCGCGACCCGAGTCGCGCCCGAGCGGCGCGCGGCGGCGGCGGCGATCACCTGGATCATGATGGTCGCGGGGATCGCGGTGACGGCGGGGATAGCGGGTGCGCTGCTCGAACCCTTTTCCGCAGCGCGGCTGACCCGGGTCGCGGCCGGCGTCGCGGGGTGCGCCTTCGCGCTGGCGGTGGTGGCGCTTCTCGGCGTCGAGGGGGCTGTACCGTCCTGGGGGCTCACCATGCCGGTCGACGCGTCCCGGCGGGGGGAGCGATCGGCTACGCTGATGACGGCGTTGCGGACGATCTGGGCCGACGGCGAGGCGCGCCGCTTCACGCTCTTCGTCTTCGTCTCGATGCTGGCCTATGCGATGCAGGACCTGATCCTCGAGCCGTTCGCCGGGCTGGTGTTCGGGCTCGCGCCGGGGGCCTCGACGCAGCTGTCCGGGGTGCAGCACTCGGGTGTGCTCGTCGGGATGATCGTCGCGGGGGTCGGCGGCGGGGCGTTTGGCGGCGGGCGGGGTGAAGGCGGGGAGACGCGCGGGCTGCGCTGGTGGATCGGTGGCGGGTGTCTCGGGTCGGCGGCGGCGCTGGCGGGGCTCGCGCTGGCGGCGCGGATCGGGCCGGGCTGGCCGCTGACCGCCAATGTCGCGCTACTCGGCCTGGCCAATGGCGTCTTTGCGGTCGCGGCGATCGGCGCGATGATCGCGCTCGCGGGACGCGGGCAGGCAGAGGGGCGAGATCAGGCGGGACTCCGCATGGGCGTGTGGGGCGCGGCACAGGCGATCGCCTTCGGGCTTGGCGGGCTGCTCGGCGCGACGGGCGTCGATCTCGGGCGGAGCCGGATCGACTCGCCCGCCACCGTCTTCACCCTGGTCTTCCTGGCCGAGGCGCTGGTCTTCGTCGTTGCCGCAGCGCTGGCGATGCGCAGGCCTGGTCGCCGGCAGGACATGACGCCAGTCGCGCGCGCGCGCGGCGGCGGCATGACGACCTATGACTGCGTCGTCGTCGGCGGCGGTCCGGCCGGGGCGACCGCCGCTGCCGAACTGGCGCAGGCGGGGCGATCGGTGCTGCTGCTCGATCGCGCGGGCCGGATCAAGCCGTGCGGCGGCGCCATCCCGCCGCGGCTGATCCGTGATTTCGCGATTCCCGATCATCTGATCGTCGGGCGGGCGCGAACCGCGCGGATGATCGCGCCGTCGCGGCGTGCGGTCGACATGCCGGTCGATCCGAGCGGCGCGGGCGGCTATGTCGGCATGGTCGACCGCGACACGTTCGACGAGTGGCTGCGCGACCGCGCTGCCAAACAGGGCGCTGAGCGGCGCACCGGGCGGTTCGAGGCGATCGTCCGCGACGGCGATGGTGGCGCACAGGTCCGCTATACCGATGGCGAGGGCGATCATCGCGTCCGCGCGCGGTGCGTGATCGGTGCGGACGGCGCCCGGTCGCGCGTCGCCGAGGCGGTGTTCGACGATGCGGTGCGCACCCCGTGCGTCTTCGCCTATCACGAGGTGATCCGTACGCCGCAACCCGGCACCGCGGCGTTCGACCGCACCCGGTGCGACGTCTTCTATCAGGCCGAATTTTCGCCCGATTTCTACGGCTGGCTGTTCCCGCACGGCGACACCGCGAGCATCGGCGTCGGCAGCGCGCACAAGGGGCATGGTTTGCGTGACGCGACCAGCCGGTTGCGCGTGCGGCTCGGGCTCGAAACGTGCGTGACGCTGCGTCGCGAGGGCGCGCCAATCCCGCTCCGCCCGTTGCGGCGATGGGATAATGGCCGCGACGTGCTGGTAATCGGCGATGCCGCGGGGGCGGTCGCGCCGGCCTCGGGCGAGGGGCTCTATTACGCGATGCTGTCCGCGCGGTTCGCCGCCGAGGCGGTCGATACCTTCCTCGCCAGCGGAGACCCCAAGGCGCTCGGCGCGGCGCGGCGGCGGTTCATGCGCGCGCATGGGCTGGTGTTCCGCATCCTCGCGATCATGCAGCATTTCTGGTACCGCGACGATCGCCGCCGCGAACGCTTCGTGGCGATGTGCGCCGACCGCGACGTCCAGCATCTGACCTGGCACGCCTATATGAACAAGCGGCTGATCTATGCGCGGCCGCTCGCCTATGCGCGGATCTTCGCCAAGGACATGCGGCATCTGCTGCAGACTGCGAGCTGATGCGCGATGGATAGGGTCTGGATCTTTCCGGTGTGCATCGCGGCGTTGCTCGCGACATTGGTGGCACTGGTGGGCGCGACAATCATCGACACCGGATCCTGGTATGCCAGTCTGCTCAAGCCGCATTGGGCACCGCCCGACGCCGCCTATGGGCTGGCCTGGACCGCGATCTACAGCTGTACGGCCCTGGCGGGCGTCACGGGATGGCGGGCGATTGCGGGGTGGCGCGAGCGCGAATGGCTGCTCGGCCTGTTCGCGGGCAATGGGTTTCTCAACATCCTGTGGAGCCTGGTTTTCTTCCGCCTGCAGCGGCCCGACTGGGCGGTCGCGGAGATGGTCGTGCTCTGGCTGTCGATCCTGGTGCTGATCGTCATCCTGGCCCGGCATTCGCGGCCTGCGGCAGCGCTGTTGCTGCCCTATCTGCTGTGGGTGGCGTTCGCGGGTTACCTCAATCTGTCGATCGTCCAGCTCAACGGACCATTTTCCTGACCTGGCTATTCGCTAGCGGGCACGCGGTCGATATCGTGCTGTGGGTAATCGCCCTCGAACTTCTCTGGCTGCGACGGCAGGGGTGGAGCATGGCGACTGCGGCACTCCGGCTGGCGCCGGGCATGCTGATGCTGGTCGCGCTGCGCGCCGCGCTGACCGGGCTCGACTGGCCTTGGGTCGCGGTGCCGCTCATCGTCTCGCTTCCGGTCCATCTCGCCGATCTGGCAAGGACGGCGCGAGGCTGAATGTCGATCATGCCAGGATGCAGGACCGGGCCTGGCGTTTCACACCCTGCTCTGCGGCGACCGGACCATGGTCGCGCGGTCAAGCGAAGCTGCGACCGATCCCGCCCGGTCCCGCAACAGGCAGGAGCGGGACCGGTGGGGCAGGATCGGCGGTTCTGCTCAGCCGCCGGCTTGCAGATAGGCGATCACGTCCGCGCGCTTCTGCGGATCGGGGATGCCCGGGAACGCCATCTTGGTACCCGGAACGACGCGCTGCGGCTTTTCGAGATACTGGAACAGCTTTTCGGGGGTCCAGGTGATCCCGCTATTCTTGTTGGCGGCGGAATAGGTGTAGCCGGCAACCGTTCCCGCGGCGCGGCCGACCACTTCGTGCAGCGAGGGGCCGATCTTGTTCACGCCGGCCTCGACCGCGTGACAGGTCTGGCAGGTGATGAACGCGGTCTTCCCCTTGGCGGCATCGCCCGTATAGCCGGCGAATTTGACGCCGCTGAGCGTATCGACATTGTCGGGAGCCGGCGCGGCGGCGGATGCGGTCGCCGCCGGCGCGGCAGCCTCAGCCGGAGCCGCGGCGTTCGCGGTAGCGGCCTCCGGCGCGGCGGCAGCGGTTTCGCCCGCGGCGGGCTCCTCGGCCGCCTTTTTCGAGCAGGCGGAGAGCGCCGTCGCCGAGAGCGCGACGCAAAGTGCGACATGTCCAAACCGAATCGTGGATGCTGATTTCATAATCCTGCTCCTCTCGACCAAGCGCCGGGTCCGCATGCCAGGCTGTACACTGTCTATTATTCTTCACAGTATCCGCCGTCCAACACTTTGTTTCAGTAACTGTAAGGAGCGGCCCCCGGAAAGGCGTCGGAGAGCGCGGGGATGCGCCGGAGATAGCGACCGCGAAATGCGCGGCATGGTTCGATATCGCGACGTGCCGGGCGATGTATGACAATGCGGCCGCCCGCTATCCGACGCTCGATCTGCTCACGCTGTTGGGCAGGCTGCGTGTTGCGGGGACGGCGGAACGTCCCGCACCGGTGTGGGACTGCAAGACAACCACCGCGATGCCGATGACCGCGCCCGCCACCGGCATCGCCCACGCCATGGCCAGCAGTTGTCCGCTGCCGGTCTCGCCGAGCGGTGCGGTGCCGGTCCAGCCGGCTAGCGCCAGGCCCTGACCGAACAGCGCACCGCCGACCCCGCCGCCCAGCTTCAGCGTGAGGAGCAGCAATGCGACCGGCACCGCCTCGAGCCGGACCCCGGTCCGGCGCTCGCCGTGATCGATCGCGTCGGCGAGCAACGCCCAGATCATCATCTGCACGCCGGCATTGCCCGCACCGAACAGCGCGATCCCCGCCATCATGCCGCGCGGTCCCGTCGCGAACACCGCCGATCCGACCGCGACGAGGATCAGCGCGACCGCAAGCATGCCGTGCTGGCTGGCACGTCGGCTCGCTCCGACCCAGACCGGCAGCATGACGAGTTGCGACAGCGCGAGCGTCGTGAGCGCGCGCGCGGTCCAGTCTGGGTCGTGGATCACGCCCTTGCCGATATAGGCGAAGGATCGCGCAAAGACCGGCAGCGTCAGCGCCTGTGCGAAGCCGAACACCAGCAGCGCATAGAACGGACGATTGCCGAGGATCCAGACCCGGAGCGGCGTTTGCGGCTTGGCCGGTGTTCGCAGCGGCGGTGGGGTGGCGGCGGGCCCTGATGCGGCGGCCAGCCACAAAGTCGCGACATAGGCGAGGGCGGCACAGGCCGTGGTGACGATAAGGCGATAACCGCCTGCAAGCGCGGGGTCGACAAAGGCGGGGGCGGACCCGGCGACCGCCAGCGCGCCGAGGCAGCTGAACATGTACCGCAAGGCCGACAGCGTCGTCGCGGCACCTTGCGGTCCGGTCATCCGCATCATCAGCGCATTATGCGCGACATCGCAGGTCGCATAGGCGGTGCGGAAGACCAGTACGAGGCTGATCGCCCAGGGAATTACGAAGGGCGGTTGGGGGGTGGGCAGGAGGAAGAGGATGGTGAAGGGGATGGTGACGACAGGGGCGGCGATGACGAGGAGGCGGCGGTAGAGCCCCGCGCGGTCGGTGGCGCGGTCGAGCAGGCGACCGAGCAGCGGGTTGCACAGCCCGTCCCAGACCAGCCCGAGCATCACGATCAGCCCGGCGGCGAGCGGCGATATCCCCCAATATTCGGTCAGCGTGAACATCAGGAAGACGTCCATCGTCGACGCAAGCAGGTTCTTGCCGAAATTGCCGCTCGCATAGCCGAGCATCCGCGCCGTGGCAGGCGGCGCGGCGGCGGCGGCGTTATCGGGGGTGGAGCATGCCATCGACCGCGACCCTAGCGCGGCTGTCTTGCAGTTGCGGGACATTTTGCGTGAGCGGCGCCTGTGTGGTGACGACCAGCGTGCCGCCGCGCATCAGATCGGCATGGTCGATCCGCGTCGTGGACAGCGCGCGTCCGTCCAGGGTTACCCGTTGTATGACGCCGTCCGCTGGTCCGTCGCGGCGGATGCTGAGCACGCGCCCCTTGCCGAGATCGAGACGGACCCGTTCGAACGCGGGCGTCGTCGGGACGTACCAGGGCTCTCCCGGTACCAGCGGATAGAGCCCGAGCGCCGCGAAGACGTACCAGGCGGTCAGGCCGCCCGCGTCATCATCCATCCCGTCGGCAAATCCCTGCGGTGCCAGCGCGAAGCTGCGACCGACGAACGGCACCGCCAGCTTGCCGCTGTTTGTATAGGGATGCGCGATCGGCCGGGTCAGGATCGTCCGGACGAGATCCGCGGTCGGCCGGGGCTCGCCCAGCGCGGCGAACATCCAGGGGACGTGGATGTCGGGCTCGTTCGTCATGTTGAACAGGCCCTGCCCGAAGAAGGTCTGGAGTTCGCCCAGCAGCCGCGCGCGCCCGACCGTCTGGGTGATCCAGCCGAGATCGAAGACCGGCGCCCAGCGATATTGCCACAGCGTGCCCTGATAGAGCCCGCGCGCCTTGACGACGTCGCCGTCCGCGCCGGGCGACTGGAACACCGATCGCCACATTGGGCGGTAGGACAGCGCCTTGGCGGTGAAGCGCGCGGCGAGATCGGTGCGGCCGAGATCGCGTGCGAGTTCGGCGGTCGCCCAGTCGTCATAGGCGGCCTCAATCTGTTCGTCGGGGGTGCCGCGCTTGAGCGTGGCGCTGTCCGCGACCATCCCGGCGAGCGCCGCGTCCGTGTCGAACGCGATCCCCTTGCGATGCATATCGAGCAGCGCGATCCCGGCATGTTCGGTGCGCACCGTCAGGAAGGGTTCGTCGCGGGTCGACCATTGCGGCTTGCCGCCGGCATAGAGCGTGACCAGCGAGGCGGCGATGTCGGCGCTGCGGTCGGGTTGGAGCAGCGCCAGCAGTGGCATCTGCGTGCGGTAATTGTCCCAGAGCGACCAGCTCGCATAGCGCGTCGTGCCCTTGGGGGAGACGGTGATGCGGCCGGTCTTGTCGCGGTGCCGGCCGTCCGGATCGTCGATCGCGACCGGGGTCTGCATGACGCGGTAGAGCGAGGTGTAGAACAGCGCGCGGCGGTCGCGTGGGCCGGTCGGTACCACCGGTCCGAGCACGCGGTTCCAGTCGGACCGGGTCGCCGCGGCGATGGTCGCGAACGGCCGGTCGCCGAGTTCGGTGTCGCGGGTCAGTGCCGCGCCGCCGCCGTCGACGCTCGACAGGCCGGTGCGGATCTCGATCCGGTCCCCCGCGCGGGCGACGAGGCGGAGCGTCGCCAGATCGCCAGCGCCGACACTTAGCCGGCGATGCACGAGGCGACCGTTGACCCGGATCCGGCTGGCGGTGTGGAGCCGATAGGCGCCCTGGTCGCAGACGGTGCCCGCGACGAGATCGGCACGCAGGTCGTCGCTGTCGAGGCGTGCCCAGTTGGCCGAGAGCCGTTTGGCATAGCTGCGTCGCGGGTCGATCCGCAGGTCGAGCGTGCCTGCGCGCGGTACGGTGAAGCGCAGCACGCCGCCGCCGCGCGTGGCGGTCGTCTCGGCAAGGATGCCGGCGTCGTAGCGGACGCTGTAGGTGCCGGCGCGGGCGCGTTCGCTGGTCTTGTCGACCTGTGCGGGAGCAGCGTCGCCGCCGGCATAGCGTAGCGCGATCATCAGGTCGCCGCCTGCACCGCCGCAGCCGACGCCGACGCCGCGCGTGTGCGAGAAGCCGAGCAGCGTCGTGGCCGCGTGATCATAGCCGGCGTGGTTGGCGGGGCTGGTGTCGGGGCCGAGCTGGACCATGCCGAACGGCGCGACCGCGGCGGGGGTGAGCTGGCCGAAATCGGCGAGTGTTCCGACGAAGGGGTCGACGAGATCGGCGGGGGTGTCCTGGGCGGATGCGGCGGCGGGAACTAGCAGCATGGTCAGGACGAGCGGATGGGGGAGGATGCGTCTCGACCGTGACGGCCGGAACGGGGTCGGGATGGCGGGGAGGCACGTGCGTTGTCCCCGATCAGTGTCGTTCCCCGACTGGGCCCCGGCCTTCGCCGGGGTGGGGGTTGGGGTTGGGGTTGGGGTTGGGGTTGGGGTGTTTGTGTTTGCGGGGTCTGACCGCTGAAAGACACTGGTCATGGGTCGAGCGGATCGCGGGGATCCTGGCGGAGCGACTGGCGTGATGGGCGGAATTCGAGGTCGTAGACGGACAGCCGCTGGCCGATCATGCCGGGCATGTAGCCGAGCTCGGCGATGTTGCGCGTGGTGAAGGTCGGGCTTTCGATATAGGCGCTCTGCTGCGCGTCGGTGACGATCAGCGTCGGCCGGTCGAGCGGGATGCCGAGCGCGGCCATCCGCCGCGTGGCGTTGCGCAGATTGGTCGTCGTGTGCCGCGCATAGGGTTCGAGGATGATGCGATCGGCGGGGATCGCGTAGCGCTCGATCAGCGCGCGGCGGATCTCGACGGCTTCGACGAAGCGCGTGCCGCGCGGGTGGACCGCGCTGCCCGAGACGAGGATGAACGGGGCGAGCCCCTGGCGATAGCGTTGCGCGGCGAGCAGCGCGTGGAGCTTGCTGCGCGGGCTGAGCCGTGTGGCGCCGTCCTCCGGCCCGACGCCGGGGACGATCAGCGCGGTATAGCGGAAGGCGGTCCAGTCGGTGCGGGCGGCCGCGGCGCGGGCGCCGGCATTCTCGCGGTCGTCGAGCGGTTCGAACAGCGTCGCCGCGGTCGCGTCGTTGCCATCGAGCAGCGCGAGCGCGAGCGCGACGCTGCCGTCGAGCGTGTCGGGTTCGGCGCCCGAGGCGGCGCGGGCGAACTCGATGCCGACTGCGACGTCATCGGCGAAATACGGGACCGCGGGGGTGAAGACGGGGCCGTCGATCGCGGGATAGCGTGACGGATGGCCGAGCCCGTAGACGCGCAGCACCGCGTTCAGCCCGTCGAGCTCGGCATCGATCGCCGCGACCGGCGCGAGATCCGCGTTCGCCGCGAGCGTCGGCAGCCCGCGCTTGCCCGCGAGCCGGTCGAGGATCGCGACGAGCGCGGCGCGATCTTCGATCGTCCAGATCGCCGCCTCGATCGTGCAGGCGGCTGTGGTGCCACATGACGCGCGCCGCGCCGTGCGCGCAGCTTGCAGCGTGCGCATCGCCGGGTCGCGGTCGAGCGCCTGCGCCCAGCCCGGCGTCGCGCGTAACGCGCCGAGCCGGGGAAACAGGCGCTGCGAAAGCGCGTCGATCGGGGCGTCGGGGGATTGCCCGACTGCCCCGATCTGCCCGGTTGCCGCCTGTGCCGGAACCTGCGCGCCGAGCGGTACCGATGCGCTGCCCGCCAGTGCCACCGCGAGGATCATCCGCAGGCCGGTCACCAGGACTTGCTGACCACGAGGCGGACGTTGCGGCCGAAGATCGGACGGCCGTAGATCGCGTCCGCGGTGCCTTGGCCGCTGAGCTGGTCGGTGCGCGTATTGCCCTCGGTCAGGCCCTTGGCATTGAAAATGTTGTCGCCGACGACCTGCATCTGCCACGTGTCACGCGTCAGCGTGATCCCCGCGCCGACCGTCCCATAGGCGGGCAGCGCGGTGTTGTTGAAGAAATCGACATAGCGTTTCCCGACATATTCGTAGCGACCATAGAGCTGGACTGCATTCCCCGCGATGTCGAAATCGACCGAGGGGCGGATATTGCCATAGACCTTGGGCTCGCGGACGAGCTGGTTGCCCTCGACATCGCCTGCGCTGGCGCCGTTCGCGTTGACGAGGCTCTTGTACTTGGGATCGCTGACCGTGACCGCGCCGGTGATCGCAAAGCCGTAGGGCAGCGCGAGATTGCCGTCGATCTCGATCCCCTTGATGTCCGCCTTGCCGACGAACGGCACCGACTGGTCGTTGCGGCCGGTGACCGGGTCGAGCGCGACGAACGAGGCGTTGAGCGGGTCGTAGCGCGTGTAGAAGCCGATGACATAGAGATAGGACCGGCCGAACGCCGCCTTCAGCCCGACCTCATACTGGTTGGCCTTGGGGGTCAGGATCGTCGGGTTGATCTGATAGGTGACCTGGGTCGAGGGCGGGGTTTCGAGATGCGAGGCGCGCGCATAGGCGCCGAGATGGCGGGTGACGTCGTAGTTGATGCCCGCGGTCCAGTTGGTGATGTCGGGCGCGAGCGAGGAGCGGATGATCTGGCCGGTAAAGGCGCGCACGGCATTGTCGGCGAGCGTCGTCGTGTCGCCGAGATTGGCCGAGGTCGTCGCAAAGGCATAGCCGTCGAAGCTGTAGCGTTCGTGACGGATGCCGCCGTCGATCTTCAGCCCCGGGGTCAGTTCCCAGGTGTCGTTGGCGTAGAAGGCGTACATCGAAGCGTCGGTGTTGCCGCGGTTGAGCGTGGTCGTGTAGCGCAGCACGCCATTGTCGGTCACCGAGCCGAGCGCCTGGCCGGCGGCGTTATAGGCGATCAGGTCGAGCGTGCGCGGTTTGCCCCGGACCTCTAGCAGATAGTCCTGATAGGCGACTTCGTTGGTTTCGCCGTACAGGCTGCCATAGACGCCGACGCGCAGGTCGTGCGTGCCGAAGCCGGTCGCGATCGAGCGGGTGACGCTGAGATCACCCTGGGTCGAGTAGAATTTCGACGTGACGTCGCGGAACTGCGCGGGGACGACCAGGCCGGAAGCCGCATTGGGGTCATAGACCTCGGCGCCGTCGGTGCCGGCGATCGCATAGCCGAGGCGGGTGACGCCCGCGCCGAAGGCGGTGCGCGCGGCGGTCAGGTAGCTGCCCGCAAAGGCGGTGGCGTCGGACGGATTGCTGGTCGAATAGAGCGCGTTGAAGTGGAGCTTGCCGATGCTGACCCCGCCCTTGGCGGCGACCTTCCAGCCGTCATAATCGGCGTCATACTGAACGCCGATATTGCCGAACTGCGTATGGCGGCCATTGCCGAGATCGGCGCCGACGTTGCGCGTCGTGCCATCGGCCTCGCGGTAGCGGATCGTCGCGTCGCGCAAAGCGGGCGAATTCATCGTGCCGCTGAAGAAGTCGATATACTGGTTGAGCGACTTGGACGGATCGCGCGGGTCGGCGGTCGGGATCGGCAGGTAGAAGACGTTGTGGTCGTTCAGGTAATTGCCCGACACGCGCAGCGACCCATTCGAGAAGTCATGCTTGATGTTGGCGCGGATCTGGCCGCCGCGGTCGTTGGGGAAGCCGTTGTCGCGATAGCCGTCGTGGCGGCGGAGGAAGCCGCCGATCGCGTAATAGGTCGAATCGTCGATCGGCCCGGCCTGATAGCCGTCGATCCGGTAGAGGCCGGTGTCGCCGAGCGTGAGCTGTGCCTTGCCGCGCACCGTGTCGGTGCCCGAGACGGTGATGTTGTTGACGATCGCGGCGGCATAGCTCGCATAGACGGGGGCGGGGCCGCCGCGCACGACCTCGACGCGCTGCGTCATCAGGTCGAAGCGGTTGAGGCTGTCGCCGCGGAAGAAGTTGCCGTCATTCTCGTGGAACAGCGGCAGGCCGTCCTGCTGGAAGGTGACGAGGCCGCCGTCGCTGGGCAGACCGCGCAGCCGGATGATGTTCTGGACCTCGCCACCGGTGTTCTCGACTGCGAAGCCCGGCAGCTTGCCGAGCAGATCGGCGAAGTTGAGCGGCGCGAGCTTCTGGATGTCGGCATTGCTGAGCGAATTGACCGCATAGGAGACATCGAAGCGACGCTGCTCGCGTGCCGAGCCGGTGACGATGATGTCGGTGCCGGCGACGGGGTCGGTTTGGGCAGGGTCGGCCTGGGCGGGATCACCCTGGGCGGGGTCGCTGGCCGGGTCGGCAGCGGTCGCGGTGGTGGCGGCGGGGGCCGACGGCGCCGTCTGTGCCCAGGCCGGCGTCTGTGCCGCAATCCCCAGCGCGATCAGCGCACATCCCGAACGCAAGCCGTGTTTTGTCATGATTTTTTTTCTCCCACCCGATTGATATATCAGCCGGTGGTCGGGAAATATGACAAAATTAATTAATTTCACGAAATAAACTAATCGGCTATCTGTCGCGGCGAAGGGACGTGTGCGGATGGCGATGTCGCGGTTGAGACTGGATGACGACGAGCGGCGCGTGATGCAGATCCTGCGGTCCTGGGGGGCACGGTCGCGCAAGGATCTCGCCGCCGATCTGGGAATGAGCGCGACCAAGATCACGCGGCTGTCGGCGACGCTGCTCGCGCACGGGCTGATCGAGGAATGCCCGGGGGCGGCCCCGGTCGCGCCCGGCCGCCCGGCGGTCCCGCTGCAAATCTCGCCCGAGGCGGGATACGGGGTCGGGGCGATGCTCCACCGCGGGCTGCTCGAGGTGGCGCTGGTCGATTATGCGGGCGGCGTGATCGCGCACCGGTTCGCGCCGTTCGACGATCCCGATCCGCGCGTGTTCGCGCAGCGGGTGACGACCGCGATGCACGAGATGGCGATCGCGAACCGGCTGCTCGGCCGGCGGCTGCTCGGCGTCGGGATCGGCGTGCCGGGTGCGGCGCTGTCGATCGAGGGAACGCGGCGCTGGACGGTCGACAGCCTGGCGGCGTGGCGCGGGATCGACCTGAAGGCGTTGTTCGAGGAGCATATCGGCCACCCGGTGTGGATCGAGAACGACGCGAACGCGGCGGCGCTCGCCGAATATTATGTCGGGGGACTGATGCGGCGCTGTTCGACCGCGGTCGTCATCCTGCTCGGGCACGGGATCGGCGCGGGAATCATCGTCGAGGGGCGGATCCTGCGCGGGGCGATGGCGAGCGCGGGGGAGATCGGCTGCCTCTACCCGACCAGCGCGCCGCGCCCCTCGACGCTCGACCTGTTGTCGACGTTGCGCGAGGCGGGCTGCGCGATCGACTCGCTGGTGGATTTCGACCGGGTAATCCAGGGCTATGAGCCGGTCGTCGATGCGTGGGTGCGCCGGGCCGCGCGGCAGATCGGGCCGATCATCAACTGGGGCATCGCCTGGATCGATCCGGGTGAGTTCGTGATCTCGAGCCCGTTGCCGACGCCGATCCTCGACGCCTTGGTCCGCCACATTGATTTCGGCGCGATGCATATCGGCGACCATTGCAGCGTCCCGCCGCGCATCTCGGTATCGACGCTGCAGGGTGCGGCCGCGACGATCGGCGCGGCGCTGATGCCGATCCACGCGACCGCGGTCGGCTGACGCCCGGCCCCGCCGTTACGACGCCGATCGCGTCGCCGTCGCGGGCATCCGGACCCGCAGCGTCGCGGCCGCGCCGAGCACCATCAGTGCGCCCGACACATACAGGATGTTGCGCGGGTCGCCGCCGAGCAGCGACTGGTAGAAGAGCGGGACGGTCAGGCTCTCGATGATCATCGGGATGACGATGAACATGTTGAAGATGCCCATATAGACGCCGTTGCGTTCGGGCGGGATCATGTCGATCAGCATGACGTACGGATTGCCCATCATGCTCGCCCAGCCGATGCCGATGCCAAGCATCGCGACGAACAGCCCCGCCTCGTCGCGGATGCCGGGGATCGCCAGCATGGCGACGCCCGATGCGAGCAGGCAGCCGGCATGCGCCGTCTTCGCACCGAAACGGCGGGCGACGGGCACCAGCGCGATCGCCGCGACGAATGCGACCGCATTGTAGAAGGCGCCGAGCTGGCCGACGGTCAGCACGGTGTCGCGGAACGCCACGCTCTTCGCATCCGACGTGCCGTGCAGCGAGCGTGCGACCGCGAAGGTGATGAACTGCCAATAGGCGAACATCGCATACCATTGGCACAGCATGGCGAGCGCGAGCTGGCGCATCGGCCGCGGCATCTCGACCAGCGCGGTCTTCAGGTCGCGCAGCGTGCCGCCGAGCGTCAGCGGTTCCTTCGCCAGCCGCGCCTTTTCCTCCTCGGGCAAGGGCAGCTCGGGTACGCGCAGCACCGACCAGAGGATCGTCGCGAGCGACAGTACCGCGCCGATCAGGAAGGCGATCCGCGTGATATCGGGGATGCCGTTGCCGTCAACCGCATCCTTGTTGAAGCCGATCCAGACGAGCAGCGACGGCGCGAGATAGGACAAGGTCTGCGCAAGGCCGGTGAACGCCGACTGGGTGAGGAACCCCGCGGCACGCTGATCATCGGGCAGTCGGTCGCCGACATAGGCGCGGTAGGGCTCCATCGTCACGTTGTTCGCGGCGTCGAGCACCCACAACAGGCTGGCGGCGACCCACAAAGTCGGGCTGTACGGCATGGCGAGCAGGCACAGGCTGCACAGCACCGCGCCGACGAGGAAATAGGGGGTCCGCCGCCCGATCCGGGTCGAGGTGCGGTCGCTCATCGCGCCGATGAGCGGCTGAATCAGCAGCCCGGTCACCGGCCCCGCGAGCCAGAGCAGCGGCAGGCTCGCCTCGTCCGCGCCGAGATAGCCGTAGATCGGCGCCATGTTGGCCTGTTGCAGGCCGAACGAGAATTGCAGCCCGAGAAAGCCGAGATTCATCTCGATGAGGCGGATCAGCGACAGACGGGGTTTGGTCATCGACGCGCCCTTTGTGCGAGTGCCAGTGCGCCGAGCAGCCCGGCGCGGTCGCCAAGTCCCGGCGCGACGATGAGGGTGGCATAATCGGGGGTGCCGAAATAGCCGTTCGCCATCCGCGCGGCGTGATCGCGAACCCGGTCGAGCAGCCCGGGGGTTCCCAGCACGCCGCCGCCGAGGACGATCCGCCGCGGCGACAGCAGCGCCTGCTGCGCGACGACCAGCTGGGCGAGATAATAGGCGACGATGTCATGCGCGGGATGATCGGGGCCGAGCTCCGACAGTGACGCGCCCCAGCGCGCGGCGATCGCGGGTCCGCTCGCCAGTCCTTCGAGGCAGTCGCCGTGGAAGGGGCAGGTGCCGGCGAAGTCGCGGTCGTCGGGATGCCGGCGGGGGAGGATATGCCCCATTTCCGGGTGGCGGCTGCCATGCACGGGGCGTTCCTCGACCAGCGCACCGCCGCCGATGCCGGTGCCGACGGTGACATACACCGCGATGTCGGCGCCGGTGGCGGCGCCCCACAGGCTTTCGGCGAGGATCGCGCCGTTGACGTCGGTGTCGAACCCGACCGGGCAGTCGAGCGCGCGGGCGAACGGGCCGACCAGGTCGGTGCCGCTCCAGCCGGGCTTGGGTGTGTCGACGATCCGGCCCCAGCCCGGTGACGAGCGATCGAGATCGACGGGGCCGAACGAGGCGATGCCGAGCGCGTCGAATGCACCCCATTCGGCTTGCGCCGCGGTGAAGAATTCGAGCGCGGCGGCGAGCGTCTCGTCGGGCGTCGTGGTGGGGATGCGTGCGGTCCGGATGACGGTGTCGGGATCACGCGCGACGCCGAGCACGAACTTGGTGCCCCCCGCCTCGATGCAGCCGAACAGCGGCGGGGCGGCGGTCATGCCGAGGGTCCTGCCCAAAGCACGCTCCAGGGACCGATCATGGCGTCGTCTCCGATGGGGGTATCCGCCACCCGGTCGTGCCGGCCGGCGAGATCGCCGACCCGGACCGCATGGGGCGAGAAGTTGAGGAAGACGCGGTCGCTGCCACAGGCGATGCCGAGCAGCGCGGGCGTCGACGTGGCGATCGTCGCAGGCGCGCCGGCCCCGCCGCTGGCGATGCGCGCGGCGCGCAACGCCCTGATGTCGCCGGAGATCCGCCGGGCGGCGGCGCCGTCGAGCGCATCCCAGTCCATCACCGGGCGGTGCAGCCAGCGCCCCTCATGCGCGCGATCGGGATCGTCGCGATAGCTGTGGTCGTTGAGCAGGCCGGCCTCGTCGCCCATATAGAGCGTGGCAAGTCCGCCGCTGGCGATCGACAGCGCGTTGAGCAGCGCGATGCGGCGGAACGCATGCTCGCGCTCCTCATCGGTCCGCGCGGCCTCGAGCCCGGCGAGCGACGCCATCGTCCCGTTCGAGCCGTGCAGCACCGAGCCGTCCGACTGGAACGGTTCGCCGCGCGCCCAGCTGCCCTCCGCGCCGTCGAGAAACTTCGCCGCTATGGTCAGCCGCGCGACCGGGTCCGGGTCGATCCCGGCAAGGTCGCCGATCACCGCGCCCCAGCCGATATCGTCATGGCAGCGCGCATAGCTGAGCCAGTTCGCGCCGCGTGGCAAGCCGCCGCTCGCCGCGACGATCGCGTGGGGCAGCGCGGCCGACTGCTCGGCGAGCCCGACCCAGCCGGCGACCATCAGCGAGTTGTTGTAGACGAGATGGCATTCGGGCTCGAACCCGCCATCCCAGTCCGACCCCTCGTCCGCGCCGAAATAGGGCGGGACCAGCGCGGTCGGGACGATCGCCTCGGCCTTGAGCAAGGTCGCGGGGGCGACGATGTCGAGCGCGGCGCGCAGTGCGCGGACGATGTAATGTGCCTGCGGCCGGTTGCGGCAATCGGTGCCGAGCTGCTTCCAGAGGAACGCGATCGAGTCGAGCCGGAACGCCTCGAACCCGTGATTGGCGAGCCGCAGCATCGTGTCGACGATCGCGAGCATGACCTCCGGATTGGCCCAGTTCAGGTCCCACTGGAACGGGTAGAAGGTCGTCCAGACCTGTCCACCCATCGCCGGGACGGGCGTGAAATTGCCCGGTGCGGTGGTCGGGAAGACCTGCAGCAGATCGGCCTCATAGGCCTGCGCCTCGTCGTCGCCAAGGACGTGGTAGAAGGCGCGGTAATGCGGATCGCCGTCGCGCGCCGCCTGCGCCCAGGCATGATCATCCGCGGTATGGTTGAGCGCGAGATCGACGCACAGGCTTATCCGCCCCTCGCGCAGTCGTGCGGCGAGCCGCTCGACATCGGTCATCGTTCCCAGCCGTGGCTCGACCGACAGATAGTCGGCGACCGCGAAGCCGCCATCGCTGTCGCCCTCGCGCGCCTTCAACAGCGCGAGCAGGTGGAGATAGCGGACACCGAGCGATTCGAGATGGTCGACATGCCCGATCAGACCCTCGACGGTCCCGGCGAAGCGGTCGACATAGGTCGAATAGCCGAGCATGTCGGGCGCGACGAACCAGTCGGGGTCGGCGAGCCGCGCCTCGTCGAGGGCAGCCATCGCGGCGGGGCGTTCGGCAGCCCGCTCGCACAGGATCGCCTCGAGCCGCGGCCAGATCGCCAGCCCGGTACTGCCATACAGGCGTTCGAGCTGGCGGCGCAGGCGGGGCCCGAGCGCCGCGAGGCGACGCTCGGTGGGGGAGGATACGCGCACCTGGGTCAGCCGATCAGAAGCCGAAGCGGACGGCGGCGGAGATCGTGCGACCGGTGATCGACCGCGCGCGGACGATGCCGTTGGTCGGGATCGCACCCTCTTCGGCTTCGGTGATGCCCTTCACGTCGAACAGGTTGTTGCCGTTCACCGACAGCGTCACATTGTCCGCCGGGCGGATCGAGACGAACGCGTTGACCTGCGTATAGCCCGGCATCTTGAGGACATTGTTGTCCTGCGCATAGCTGTCGGTGGTGCCGATCACGTTCGCGCCGATCGTCACGCGGTCGAAATCGACCTGTGGCGTCGCCTGATAGATGAACTTGGCCTGGCGACGCGGACGGTTGCCCTCGACCCCGGGGTTGAGCACGTCGCGGGTGATCTCGGCATCGGTATAGGTGCCGCCGGCCGAGAGCGAGAACGGTCCGCGTGCGATCCGGCCCTCGATCTCGACGCCCTTGGCGTCATATTCGCGGTTGAAGAAGCGCTGCGTCGTCGCCTCGAAATTCTGTTCCTCGGTGCGTGCCCAGAAGCCGGTGGCGTAGAGCGAGACGCCGCCCTGGCGGAACTTGAACCCGCCCTCGAGCTGGCGGACGAAATCGACCGCTGCGCCCTGGTCGGTCAGCCCGCCCGTCGTGGTGTTGATCGAGGGGCCGAACAACAGGCGATCGGCATTGGCACGCCCGCCGCGGCTGTAGCGACCGAACACCGCGGTGCTGTCAGTCAGGCGGAAGTTCACGCCGCCCGAATAGGACAGGTAATCATAGTTATAGTCGAGCGGCGAGCGGACGTTGGGGATCACCGCGACCTGACGCTCGGCCGCCGAGATCACGCCGTCGCCGTTGATGTCGAACGTCGTGATGCCGCTGCCGAACGCGGCGCCGAGATCGGAGCCGGCGACGCTGCCGCGTGCGCGACCGAAATCGTAGCGCAGCGACCCGTCGATGTTGAACCGGCCGAGCTCGAGCCCGAGCTGCGCGAACGGTGCGTAGGTCGTGTAGTCGAGGTCATAGGAGCGGCGGCAGCAATTGCCGAAGAAGCTCGCCGAATAGCCGGGGACGCCGTTCTGCGTGACGGGCACGCCCGCCGCGGTGCGGACGTCGACGAGTTCCGAGCGGCCATTGTCCGCGACGGTCTGGACGGACGAGGTCCACAGCCAGTCGCTCTTGATGTCCTGACGCGAGGCATAGAAGCCGCCGGTGACCGCGAGCGACCCGCCGGCGAACGGCAGCGAACCGTTCAGGCGGATGTCGTTGGTGATGTTGTTGAGGCTCTTCAGGTCGACATCGAACAGGACGATGTTGGCGAGCAGGCCGTTGCCGTTGAGCGAGGCGGGGTCAGCGATGCGCTGACCGGTCTGCGCGCCGCTGGCGTAGAAGAGCTGTGCGCCCGCGCCGCCGATGCCGTTGGCGATCGACTGCGCCGAATCGACGCTGGCAGGGAAGGGCGAGGTGAAACCGCCCGAGATGTCGGCGTAGCGGAACCGCTCGACGATGTTCCAGTCGTCCGCGAGCGGGATCTGCGTCTCGAGACCCGCCGAATAGACGACCGGGTGCTGGCCGTCACGGATCGACCGCGTGGTCAGCCGGTTGTTGCCGTCGAGCGTCTGCACTGTGCGGATGTTGGCGCTGTGCAGCGTGCCGTTGTTGATCGAGAAATTGGCGATGCTGCTGTAATCGGGGTCGCTGTTGCTGCCCGTAACGCGCACCGGGTTGGGGAGATAGCCGATCGCGCGGTCGTCGAGATACTTGCCGTAGAGCCGGACATAGCCGCCATTGCCGAACGACTTGGTGATGTTCGCCTTGAGCTGGCCGCCCTTGGCGCCGTCGAAGCCGACTTCGCGCTGGCCGTCGCCGATCCGGTAGAAGCCGCCGACATGATAGGTGACGCTGTCCGAGAGCTTGCCGCCCTGGTCGAAATCGACGCGGAATTCGCGGTAGTCGAGCCCGCTCGACAGCTGGAACGCGCCGCCTTCCTGCTCACCGGTCTTCGAGATGAAGTTGATCACCCCGCCCGGCGAATTGGACGCGAAGGTCGAGGCGGAGCCGCCGCGGACCGACTCGACGGTGCGGACGTTGAAATCGGCGCGCAGGAAAATGTCGGCATTGCCGAAGGTGATGTCGCCGAATTCGAGGATCGGGAGACCGTCTTCCTGGAGCTGGAGAAACTTCGAGCCGCCCGATGCGACCGGCAGGCCGCGGACCGAGATGTTCGCGTTGCCGTCACCGCCCGAGGCTTCGACGCGAATGCCGGGCAGGTTGCGCAACAGCTCGCCCGAGGTACGCGGCGCGAGCTGGATCAGCGCGTCAGAGCCGATCGAGCTGGTTGTGATCGAGGTGTTGAGGCGGTTGGTGCCGCGCGCGACTGCGGTGACGACGATGTCGTCCTGGCCGTCGATCGGCGCTGGAGTCGCGGCGGTGTCGACTGGCTGATCGCCCGGTGCGGGTGCGGCCTGAACGGGCGTGTCCTGGATGGGCGTGGTCTGCGCTGCGGCCACCGTCGCGAAGGACGTGGCGGCGATTCCGGCGAGCAAAATGTAACGTGCTTTCATGATATCCTCCCTGCGCGGTGGCTTTCTATGAAGCCCAGAATCGCCTCATACGCTTTTCACAATCGATTGCAAGGCGCGTTATGCAATCGATTGCGAAGTGTTGAAATCAGCGCAGGCGGAGCGGTTCAGGCGGACTGGCGCTCGATCAGGACGGGGGTGACGATCGCGGATCCGGTCGCATGGCCCGCGATCCGCTGCATCAGGCGATCGACCATCAGCGCGGCGCCCTCGGCGAGATCCTGGCGGATGGTCGTGAGCGCGGGGGAGGTGTGCGCGGCCAGCGTGACGTCGTCATAGCCGATCACTGCGGTGGTGGTGGGGACGTCGATCCCGGCTTCGGCGAGCGCGCGCAGCACGCTCATTGCGGCGACGTCGGACGCGGCGAAGATGCCGTCGGGGGGCGGCGCGGCGGCGAGCCGCTGCGCCATCGCCGCGTGCACGGCCTCCGGGGTCATCGGCGTTTCGAGCAGCTCGCAGGGGAGCCCCGCCTCCGCGGCGGCGGCGGCGAATCCGGCGAAGCGATCGGCGAATTCGGGCGGGGCGGGGTCGCCGACGAACATCAGACGGGACCGGCCCTGGTCGATCATGCGGCGGCCCGCGAGTCGGCCGCCTGCGATATTGTCGGAGCCGATCGTCAGATGGTTCTGGTCCGCCCGGTACGCGCCCCACACGACCAGCGGCGCATAGCGTTGCGACACGCGTTCGATCACCGCCCCCTGGTCGGACTGGCCGACGAGGAGCAGGCCGTCGATGCGGCCGCTGTCGACCAGCCGGTCGAGCCAGTCGTCGCCGTCAGGAATGACCCGCGACAACAGGATGTCGTAGCCGCGTTCGACCAGCAGATCGGCGAGCAGCCCGAGCAAGGTCAGGAAGAATGGATCGGTCAGATGCTGCGTGCGGGCATGGCCGAGCGGCAGGACGAGTCCGATCGCACCGGTGCTCTTCAGCCGCAGGTTGCGCGCGAGCTGGTTGGGACGGACGTCATGTTCCTGCGCCAGCGCCTGGATACGTGCGCGGGTCTGCGCATTGACGGACGAATGCCCGGCCAGGGCGCGTGACACGGTTGCGGTCGAAACGCCGGCGAGCACGGCCAGATCGGCGAGCTTCATTGCGATAGGATATCCTCATCGTCACGGGTGATCGCCCGGTCGTACCGTCAGCCGCGCCAAGCCGCAATTGCGCGCGATCGAAGCGGGGTGCTTACGACGGGGGGCTAAAACAGAAAACGTTTTCTGTTGCGTCCTTCACCTGCTGTCGGTAGGAGCGGGATACGCAAAGCGACAGAGCAGTGTGCCGCCCCGCCATAAGGTGACGTCGGGGCGGTGGCGGCGTTCGCTCGTGCCCGCGGCTCCGGGGAGTCGTCACCGTCCACGCCAGCCCGAGAGACGCAATTGAGCATCGAACTTACCATTCAGAGCCATGGTGCGCGTCTGGCGGCCATCGGCGGCGTGCCGCTGGCCTTCCTGGCTTATGCGGCCTTCGCGTTCAGCGACGCGTCGGTACGGCTGCTCGAAGGCGCGTTCAGTCCGTTCCAGGTGACGTTCACCGGCGCGCTGCTCGGGCTGGTCGCCTTGCCCTTCGTGCGGACGCCCGGCGACCGCCTGCTCGACGTGTTCAGCGCGACGCGACGCTCGCTATGGCTGGCGCGCGCGATCGGATCGTCGATCAGCGGCCTGTCGAGCGTCGTCGCCTTCACGCGGCTGCCGATGCCCGAGGCGTTCGCGCTGATCTTCCTGATGCCGATGCTGGTGACGTTGCTGTCGATGCTGTTCCTGAAGGAACAGGTCGGTGCCTGGCGCTGGGCGGCGGTGGCGATCGGCTTCGTCGGCGTGCTGATGGTGCTGCGTCCGGGGCTGCGCGCATTCGATCTCGGCCATGGCGCGGCGATGCTGTGCGCATTGTCGAGTGCGATCGTCATCGTGCTGTTTCGCGCCGGTGGCGCGGGCGAGAAGCGTGTGTCGATGCTCGGCGCGGGGCTGATCGGACCGCTGGTGATCAACGGCGCGGCACTGCTGTGGCTGCAGGCGTTCCGCTGGCCGGACGGGGCCGAGATGGTCCTGCTCGCCGGTTATGGCCTGCTCGCGATCCTCGGCCAGGCGCTGCTGATGCTGGCGGCGCAACGCGTCGCGGTCAGCCGGATCGCGCCGCCGCAATATAGCCAGATGATCTGGGCGGTCGCGCTCAGCTACACCGTGTTTCACCAGAGCGTCGACCTGCCGACTTTTGCCGGCATCGCCGTCATCATCGGCGCCGGCCTGCTGACCTGGGCGCGCGAGCAGATCCGCCTGCCGTCCTGGCGTCGCCGCTTCGCGCTGCGCCCGCGCTGAACAGCCTTTCAACGACCACGGAGTCCTCCACGTTTTGACAGATCACAGCATCGCCCCATCCCTGACGCGGCGCAGCCTGACGGCGCGCAACGAGCCGAGAATTCCCGAACCCTATGCCAATGGCGACCGGGTGCTGCGCACCGCAGCGTTTGTCGCCGCGGTATGCGGCGCGCTCTATGGCTATGACACGGGGATCATATCGGGGGCGTTGCTGTCGATCACCGACGAGTTCGGGCTGGATCACCGCATGCAGGAGATCGTCACCGCGGCGATCCTGGCGGGCGCGGTGATCGGTGCGCTGGCGACGAGCTGGCTGTCCGAACGGATCGGGCGCAAGCTGTCGGTGATGGGGGTGAGCGCGCTGTTCACGCTGGGCGCGATCGCCTGTGCGATGGCGCCGAGCGTCGGCGCGCTGATCACCGCGCGGGTGTTCCTGGGCATGGCGGTCGGCGGATCGACGCAGGTCGTGCCGATGTACATCTCCGAACTCGCGCCGCAGCATCGTCGCGGCAATCTGGTGACGATGTTCAACGTCGCGATCGGCGTCGGCATCCTGCTCGCCAGCGTCGTCGGGTTCGGCCTGCACGACGTCTGGAGCTGGCGGACGATGGTCGCGGTTGCGGCGATTCCCGCTGCGATCGTCTTCGTCGCGATGGCGTTCATGCCGCGCAGCCCGCGCTGGGCCGCGGAGAATATCGGCATCCACGCCGCGATCGACGTGCTGCGCCGCGTGCGGACCACACGCCGCGAGATCCGCCACGAAGTCACCCAGATCCGCGATGCGACGACCGATGCGGATCCGGCCGATAGCGGCTGGCGCGGCATTCGCCAGAGTTGGGCGCGACCGGCGCTGATCGCGGCGCTGGGCGTCGCGTTCTTCACCCAGTGCGGCGGGCTGGAGATGATGATCTACTACGCGCCGACCTTCCTGTCGGGGGTGGGGTTCGGCAAGGAGTCGGCGCTGCTCGCCAGCCTCGGCGTCGCGATCGTCTATGCGGTGATGACGCTGCTCGGCTGTCTGTTCGTCGACCGGATCGGGCGGCGGCGGCTGATGCTGGTGATGATTCCGGGCTCGGTCGTCAGCCTGATCGGGCTCGGCATCATGTTCGCCAGCGGCGCGCATGGCGGGTGGCAGGGCTGGCTGACGATCGGCTTCCTGCTGGCGTTCATGCTCTTCAATTCGGGTGGCATCCAGGTGTGCGGCTGGCTGCTCGGTGCAGAGATGTTTCCGCTGGCGATGCGCGGCCCCGCGACCGCGCTTCACGCGGCGATGCTGTGGGGCAGCAACCTGATCGTCACCGGGACCGCGCTGTCGCTGGTCCATGCGATCGGGCTGGGTTCGACGATGTGGGTCTATGCCGGGGTCAATCTGGCGTCGTTCGTGTTCGTGCTGTTCTTCGTGCCCGAGACGGCGGGCGCGAGCCTTGAGGATATCGAGACTGCGCTGCGCAGCGGCCGGTTTCGCCCGACGCGCGGCCACACCGCGATCGCCGCCGCCGCCTGACCTGAACCTCAGGCGGGGCTGACGATCGTCCCGGTGAAGACGAGCCGGACGACGTCGCCCCGCGCCCCGGTCATGCGTTCGACGAGCAGCGCCAGCGCGGCATGCGCCATCTCGTCGACCGGCTGCTCGACGATGAGGGGCGCGGCGTCGAGCAGGCGCAGCCAGGCGGCGTCGTCGAACCCGGCGAGCCGGACGGGCGATGCCTGCGGATCGGAGCGCGCGCGCAGCACGACCGCCGCCTCGAGCATCAGGAACGTGTCGCCGACCAGCACCGCGTCGCAGGCGGTGTCGGCGAGCGCGGTCCGCACGCAGGCCGCCCGCGCCGCGGGCTCATGCGGGACGTCGATGATCTGCGCGGGGAGCGCGTGGCGGTCGAGCGCCGCCGCATAGCCATGACGGCGGTCGACCGCGGTGCTGCCGCGCTCGCCGAACAGGCCGGTGATCCGCCGACAGCCCGATCCGTGCAGCGCGTCGACCAGCGCGCCCGCCGCGCCGGCATTGTCGAGCCGGACGCTGTCGACCTGCGGCGTTCCCTCGACGCGATCGACCAGCACGAGCGGCGTCGCGGTCTCCGGCACGCCGCCCGCGCGCGTCGGGGCGAGGATGATGCCCGATACGCGCTCGTCCTCGAGCAATTGCAGGTAATGGCGTTCGCGTGCGGGATCCTCGCCGCTGTTGCACAGGATGACGCGCAGCCCCTCGCGCCAGGCATAGCCCTCGACCGCCTGGACGAAGGCAACGAAGAACGGGTTGCCGATATCGGGCACGATCAGCCCGATCACGCTCGCCCGCGTCGAACGCAGCCGCCGCGCCGCCAGATTGGGGCGATAATCGAGCGCGGCGAGCGCGTCGTCGACGCGGCTGCGATAGGCGGGGCGGACGGGCTTGCCCGACAGGACGCGCGATACCGTCGCGATCGAGACGCCTGCGCGTGCAGCGATGTCCTTCAGTCCGATCGTCACGTGTTTCAGCCCTCTTCCTCGCCGACCTCTAGGCGGCGGCGGGTGTTTGTCCACCGTGATGGCAGGGCGGCGCGTTTGACCGCGGCGGATGCCGCGTCCATGTTTCGCGGATGAACCAACCCCTGTTCCGCCGCCGCGACGCGCTTGCCGGCATCGCGGCCACGTTTGCCGCCGCACCCGTCTCCGCACAGACTGCCGGCCGCTTGCCGGCATCCGCCGACGCGGCGGCTCTTCTCGACCGGCTCGCGTGGCAGTTGCTGACGCTCGATCCCGGCAAGGCGACCGGGCTCGGGCTCGACACCGGGGCGCATGCGGCGTTGCGGGGGCAGCTCGACGACCGGTCGCCGGCGGGCATCGCGGCGCGGCGAGGCGTCCTGACCGATGGGCTGGCGGCGCTCGGCCGGCTGCCGCGCGACGGGATCGATCAGGCGACGCTGACCAGCATCGCCGTGACGCAGAGCGCGTTCCAGACCGCGCTGGACGGGATGGCGCTTCCTTACGGCGTCGCGACGATCGGCGACTGGCGCAACACGCCCTATGCCGTCATCCAGAATGTCGGCGCGTGGCTGGACGTGCCGCAGCTGCTCGACGGCGATCAGCCGCTGCGCACGGCGGCGGATGCCGAGGCCTATCTCGCGCGCGTGGCGGCGATGGCGAAGCAGCTCGATGACGAGACGGGCAGGGTGCGCACCGCGCGCGAGCAGGGCCTGGTGCCGCCTAGCTTCCTGCTCGACAAGACGCTGGCCGGGATGCGGCGTACGCTGGCCGAGGCGGCGGCGGTCGATGGTCCGCTGATCGGGCCGCTCGCGCGCAAGACGCAGGCGATCCCCGGCGACTGGACCCGGCGTGCGACACAGATCGTGCGCGATGCGGTCATCCCCGCGCTCGAGCGGCAGATCGCCGAACTCACCGCGCAGCGCGCGGTCGCAACCGACGTCGCCGGACTGGGATCGCGCCCGCATGGCGCGGCCTGGTATGGCTGGGGGCTGCGCGCGGGGACGACGACGCGGCGGAGCCCGGCGGAGATCCACGCGCTGGGGCGTGCGCAGCTCGTCGAGCTGCAGGCGCAGATGGACAGGATCCTCAAGGGCTTCGGGCTGACCAAGGGGACGGTGGCGGAGCGCGCGGCCGAATTGCAGCGTCGGCCGGACATCGCCTTTCCGAACGACGATGCCGGCAGGCAGCAGATCGTCGCCTATATGCAGGGGCGGATCGATGCGATCCGCCCGCGCCTGCCAAAGGCGTTCCGCACGCTGGTGACGGGCAGGCTCGAGATCCGGCGGATGCCGCTCGCGCAGGAGGCGGGGGCGCCCGCCGCCTATGGCGGTCCGGGCGCGCTCGACGGATCGATCCCGGGCAAGATCTGGGTCAATCTGGGCGACCCCACGATCCACAACCGCGTCACGATCCCCGATCTGGTGTTCCACGAGGGCATTCCCGGGCATGTCTGGCAGGGGGAATATGCGCAGCAGCTGCCGTTGATCAGATCGGTGCTGGCGTTCAACGCCTATACCGAGGGCTGGGCGCTCTATGCCGAACAGCTTGCCGACGAGCTCGGCCTGTATGACGGCGATGCGGCGGGGCGGCTCGGCTATTTCATGGGGCTGTCATGGCGCGCGGTACGGCTGGTGGTCGATACCGGGATCCATGCGATGGGCTGGACGCGCGAGCAGGCGTTGCGCGAATTCGTCGCCGCGACCGGACTGCCGATGAGCAACGCGGTGAGCGAGGTCGAGCGCTATTGCGCCTGGCCGGGTCAGGCCTGTGGCTACAAGATCGGCCAGACCGAGATCGTCGCGCAGCGGACCCGCGCCAAGGCGGCGCTGGGCACGCGGTTCGACGTGCGCGACTTCAACCAGGCGGTGCTCGCCGGCGGCAACGTCCCGCTCGACGTGCTGACCGGCAACGTCACGCGGTACATCGCCGCTAGCAGGGGCTAGTCGCGCCCCACGCTCACGGGCCGATATCGATGTCGCGGGCTTCGGCACGCCGCGCCGCCGATCGCTCGAACCCGAGCTGTTCGGCGACCGGATCGTTCCAGCCATAGGGATCGGTACGGAAGGCGACCTTGCCGGCGTCGCCGACATAGACATTCTCGTACAGCAGCCGCACCGGGATGCGGCGCGGCAGCGGGACGAACTGCATCTCGCCCGACGCCTGCGCGGTCTGCCATGCCTCGGTAACGCCCTGGTCGTCGGCGAGCATCTGCGCGAAGCCGATCGCATCCTCGACGCGGACGCAGCCATGGCTCAGATGCCGCTGGCTGCGGTCGAACAGCCCGGGGGCGGACGTGTCGTGCAGATAGATCGCCTGATCGTTCGCCATGTCGAACTTGACGAGGCCGAGCGCATTGCTCGGACCGGGCTGCTGGACGATCCAGCCGTCGCGCAGGACCATGTTGTGCTCCTGCAGATAGGCGTCGTCGACATTGGCCATCTCGCCGTTCTGGATCGACTTGGGCACGGTCCAGGTCGGATTGGCGACGAGGCGATAGATCGGTGACGACAAGGCCGGCGTCTCGCGACCGGGTTCGCCGACGATCACCTTGCGCTGATCGACGAGCACGCCGTCGCGGTAATAGCGCAGCTGCGAGGCGGCGGTGTTGACGTCGATCCGCGTCGCCGGGGGCGTCCGCTCGAGCCAGCGCCGCCGCTCCAGCGCCACCGCGAGCGCGCGCGCGCGGTCACCGGGTCCGAGATTGAGGACCTTCAGAGTCTCGGGCCCGACGATCCCGTCCGCGGCGATGCCGTAATCGGTCTGCAGCCCCTTCATCGCGTCGGCGATCGCCTGCGTATAGACCAGGGCGCTGGACGGGGTGGCCGGCTGGAGGCCGGCGATGGTCGAGGCGGATTGCGCCAGCGTCGGCGCGGCGACGGGGCCGGGCGTCAGGAGATAGCCGCTCTCTACCAGCTGCTCGACGATCGTCGCAACGCGCAGATCGCGGGTGCCGACGCGGATCAGCGCGGCCGCGCCCGTCTGGGCGGGAGCCTCGAGCGGTGCCGGGCCGGCTGGTGCGGTGAGCGCCTTCTCGCTGAAGACGCGATAGGCATCGGACAGCAGGCGATAGTCGGCATCCTGCGGCGCGAGGCTTTCGAGCCAGTCGTCGACCTTGTGCCGCGCGATTGCGGCGACCAGCCCGGTGGCGAGATCGACACTGGGTCGCGGCAGGGTATAGACCTGATGAAGCGTCGCCGGATCGACGCGGCCCCTTGCCAGCGCGCCGGCATAGGCGAGCGCGACGCGCGTGCGGGCGATGTCGATATCCGCCGGGGCCGCGTCGGCGGGCAGGTCGGGCAGGAAGGCGACATGATCGAGCCCGTGACGGCTGCGGTCGCCGAGTGCAGTGTTGAGCGCCGCGACGTCTGCATCCGACCAGACCGCACGCCACTTCGACTTGGTGTAGACCGCGCGGACGGTCGCGTCCGTCACCGCCTGCCGGCTGATGACGACGCCGCCGATCGCAGCGGGTGCAGCACTCGGCTTGGCAGGAGGCGCGGCGCGTCTCGGCGCAGTCTGGGCGGGCTGGGCAGCGGCGGCGCCGTTCGTCAGGAGGAGTGCAAGCGGCATCGCGCCGGACGCGAGCCGGGCTCGCAGGGTCGTCACTATCATCCCTGTTGAACGTACCAGTCGCCGCATCGGCTCAGATCGACGGCGAAATTCCCGCGAACCACGCCGCATAGGGGGTGTTGGCGGCCATGTGGCGGTTATAGTCGGGCGACCCGTCATGCCACCAGACCGGGCCGCGTTCGCCGAGCCCATGCTTGGCCGCGTCGACGTCGGCACGTGCAGTGGCGACCGCCTCGGCATCGTCCCGACGCCTGGCGACGCCGACCGCGCGTCGCGCCGCCATCAGCGCCCGCACCAACTCGGCACGATCGGCTTCCGGCAGCGACGGATCCGCGCACCGCCACAATCGGCCGCGGACGACGAAATAGCGGCCGTCGGGGGTCGTCGGATAGGCCTTGGGGGGCGTGCTGCCGGTCATGCCGCGCTCACAGCATCGCGAGCGGCTGCGGCGACCGCGGGCGGGGAAAGGCCGTGTCGAGCGCGGCAAGATCCTCGGCCGACAGCAGGAGATCAGCGGCCGCCCGGTTTTCGCGGACATGCGCGACGCTCGCGGCCTTCGGGATCGCGATCGTCGCGGGGCGTTGCAGGACCCAGGCGAGCGCGACCTGCGCGGGCGTCGCGCCGATGTCCCCGGCGATCCGCGCCAGTGCCGGATCGGCGAGGAGCCGGCCCTGTTCGACCGGACTATAGGCCATGACGGGAATGTCGTGACGGTCGAGCCAGGGGAGCAGGTCATGCTCGGGACCACGCCGCGTCAGGTTGTACAGGATCTGGTCGGTCGCGCAGCCCTGTCCGCCCGCCGCATCGAGCTCGGCCATGTCCTGCGTATCGAGGTTGCTGACGCCCCAGTGGCGGATCATGCCCGCGGTTTTGAGCCGTTCCATCGCCTCGACCGTCTCGGTGAGCGGTACCGACCCGCGCCAGTGCAGCAGATACAGGTCGAGCCGGTCGGTCCTCAGCCGCCCAAGGCTCGCCTCGCAGGCGGCGACGAGCCGGTCGCGCGAGGCGTTCTGGGGATAGGCCTTGCTGACGAGGAACAGCGTGTCGCGGACGTCGTGGAGCGCATCACCGATCAGAGTCTCGGCGGCGCCCTCGCCGTACATCTCCGCCGTATCGATCAGCGTCATCCCGCACTCGACGCCTGCGCGCAACGCAGCGGTTTCGGCCTCGCGACGATCGGCGCGCTCGCCCATCATCCAGCTTCCCTGGCCCAGGGCAGGCACCGTCTCGCCGCCCGGGAGAATCACCGATTTCATCGTCTGCCCCAATCGCTCTGGTCGTCAGGGGTCAACGCCGGTCGGACGCGCGGGATGCGTGCCGCGAAGGTTGTATTGCAAATAGTGTATCGGGGGATCTTGCCGCGGTCTGGCGCGGGGCGTCTCGCCAGAAGCGAGATCTCGCGGCTTGAAAATGGCTCCCTGAGTAGGATTCGAACCTACGGCCACTCGATTAACAGTCGAGAGCTCTACCGCTGAGCTATCAGGGAACGTTGCCGGAGGCGGCTCTATAAACGGCCAGTTGGACGATGCAACCCGGTTTTTGTCGATTTCTGCAACAAATTGCGCCGGGGCCGGGGCTATGCTGCGAACTGTTCCATCGTGATGCGGTCGTCGAGCGCATGCTCGGGATCGAAGAGCAGGGTGAGTTCACGCGCACGGTCCATGCAGATGTCGACCTGTGCCACGTCGCGGATCTCGCGCTGGTCGGCGACCGCGGAGACGGGGCGTTTGCCGGGGTCGAGGACGCGGATGCCGATCCGCGCCTTGTCGGGCAGGATCGCACCGCGCCAGCGCCGCGGGCGGAACGGGCTGATCGGCGTCAGCGCGACCATGCCCGAACCGAGCGGCAGGATCGGGCCCTGCGCGGAGAGGTTGTAGGCGGTCGAGCCCGCGGGCGTCGCGACCAGGATGCCGTCACAGGCCAGTTCGGCGAGCACGACGCGGTCGTTGACCGTCACCTCGAGCTTGGCGGTCTGGCGCGTCTCGCGCAGCAGCGAGACCTCGTTGATCGCGGGGAGGGTGAGGGTGCGTCCGTCGATTCCGGTCGCGGTCATGCTGAGCGGCGTGACCTTGAACGGCTTGGCGCGCAAAAGCCGGTCTTCGAGGCCGTGATGCCGCCACTCGTTCATCAGGAAGCCGACGGTACCCAGATTCATTCCGAAGACCGGGACCGCGGGCTTGCGCCGTTCCAGCATCGCATGGAGCGTCTGCAGCATGAACCCGTCACCGCCGAGCGCGATGACGACATCCGCCTCCTCGGGCTCCACCCAGTCGCCCAGATCGGCGAGCTGGGCGGCGGCGGCCTGTGCCGGCGGGGTGGCGGAGGCTACCAGCGCCCGGCGGACATAGTCGGTCACCCGCCGGTGACGCTCATGTGACGCGCGACCGCGGGACCTTCGCCCTCGCCGATGCGGAAGTCGTGCCGCTTGGGCTTGGCGTAGAGGCCAGCATCGATCGCCTCGTCGAGCCCGGCGATGCCGCCGTCGCGCAGCGCACCCTTGAGGTCGACCTGATCATCATGCCCGAGGCACAGGTACAGTTTGCCCTCGGTGGTGAGGCGGACGCGGTTGCAGCCTTCGCAGAAATTGGCGGTCAGTGGCGAGATGAGCCCGAGCCGCGTACCGGTGCCGTCGACATTCCAGTAGCGCGCCGGTCCGCCGGTCTTGTACGAATCGCGCTCGAGCCGGAACCGGGTCTCGAGATCGCGGAACACGCCGGTGAGCGGGAGGAAGCGGTCGGTGCGATCCTCGTCGATCGCGCCGAGCGGCATCGTCTCGATCAGGGACAGGTCGAACCCCTCGTCACGGCACCAGGCGAGCATCGGTGCGATCTCGTCCTCGTTGAAGCCCTTGAGCGCGACCATGTTGATCTTGATCGCGAGCCCCGCATCGCGCGCCGCCATGATGCCGCCGATCACCTGCGCGACGTCGCCGTGCCGGGTGATGTAGCGGAAGCGCTCGGGATCGCGGCTGTCCATGCTGACATTGACGCGTCGGATGCCCGCATCGACCATCGCCGGCGCATGCTCCGCCAGCCGCGTGCCGTTGGTGGTCATCGTCAGCTCCTCAAGCCCGCGGCCGAGATTGCCACCCAGTCGCTTGACGAGATCGCCGACGTCGCGGCGGACGAGCGGCTCGCCGCCCGAGAGACGGATCTTGGTCACGCCGCGCGCGATGAACCGCTCGGCGATGATCGCGATCTCGTCGAGGCTCAGCAGCTTTGCGCGCGGGAGGAAGGTCATCGCCTCGGACATGCAATAGCGGCACCGCAGATCGCAGCGGTCGGTGACCGATATCCGCAGATATTTGATCGTCCGCTGATGCCGGTCGACCAGCGGACGATTGACGGTTGCGGAGTGGCTCGAAGGGGAGTGAGACGCCATAGCAACAGAGCTAGGTGGTGCAGTGTCGAGCGGCAAGTGCGTTCCAGGATTGGCGACGGGCGATGGGGTGGCTAGGTTGTCGGCGATGACACCGGCCACACTGGATACAAAGGACATGCTGAACAGAACGATGCTGTTCGCATGCTCGTTCCGTCACTTCGCGGAGATCGCTGATATTGCGGTGGCTTGCGGCTGGGATGCGGTGGTCACTGCGACCGCCAGCGGTATCGACCCGGCCTATGTCGAAAGCGGCGCGCCGGTCGTGCTGATCGATGCGCGCGGGGCGATCGCGCAGGGGCTGGCGGCGGCGCAGACGATTGCCCCCCGGGTCGCCGAGGATGGTGGGGCGCTGCTATTCGTCCTGTCGCGCCGCGACTGTACGGCGCTCGACCGCGTGTTCGAGCTGGGGGCGACGCATTTCCTGATCGACCCGGCGAGCGACGGCGAACTGATCCAGTCGCTGCGCTTCGCGGCGCGCCATGTGACGCGCGCGCCGGGCCGGCCGGGCATCGTCGACCGCCGCGACGCGATGGCCGGCGCACGCTTCGGCCGCGATCCGAACCTCGCGCAGCAGTGGATCGCCGCGCGGATCGGTGACGGACAGCCGGTCTCCGTCGTGCTCGTCTCGCTGTCACGGCTCGACATCGTCAACGCCGCGCACGGTCGGCCCGCGGTCGATTCGCTGATCGAGGTCGCGGTCGAGCGGGCGGAGGTGGTCGCGGCCGAGGCGATGGCAGGCGCGGCGCGCGTCGCACGTCTCGGCGGCGCGGATCTCGCGCTCGTGGTCGGGGCCGGGGCTGCGGACATCGCCGCGCTGATCGCGGCGCTCGACGAGGCGCTGGCGCGGCCGTTCGCGGTCGCCAACGCGCTGGCGGTACTCGGCTGCCGGTTCGGTGTCGCAAGTCACCAGCCGGGAGATCCGAGCGATCCCGTGGACGGTGCCGCGACGCTGATGCGGCGCGCGTTCGGTGCGCTCGCCAAGGCCAAGACCAGCGACGGGGCGATGCTGCAGATCGCATCGGCGGCGCACGACATGTCGCTCGATGCGCTGGCGATCGACCTGCATCACGCGATCGAGCTCGACGAGATCGACATCCGCTTCCAGCCGCAGGTCGAGATTGCGAGCGGACGGATCACGGGCGTCGAGGCGCTCGCGCGCTGGGATCACCGCAAGCTCGGGCCGCTGGGCGCGGATGCGCTGTTCGCGGCCGCGGACCGCGCCGATCTGGGGATCGCGCTGTCCGACCATATCCAGCGGCTGGTCCTGGCACGCGCGCTGGCATGGCCCGAGGCGCTGGCGACGCTGCGCGTGTCGCTCAACCTCACCGCAGCGGATATCGCGCGGCCCGGCTTCGCTACGCTGTTCCTCGCGCGGGTCGACGATAGCGGCTTTCCACGCGGCCGGCTGACCGTGGAGATCACCGAGACCGGGCTGATCGCGGATCTCGCCAGCGCGTCGACGCTGCTCACCGAATTGCGCGGGGCGGGGTGCCGCGTCGCGATCGACGATTTCGGCACGGGCTATTCGAGCCTCGCCTATCTCAAGGACCTGCCGCTCGACTATGTGAAGATCGACAAGGCGCTGGTCCACGACATCGGCGGCAGCCCGCGCGACCGGGTCGTCGTCGCCGGCGCGATCACGATGGCGCGGTCGCTCGGCCTGTCGGTGATCGCCGAGGGGGTCGAGACGCGCGAGCAGCTGGAGCTGCTCGCAGCGTGCGGGGCCAGCCTGTATCAGGGCTTCCTGCTGTCCGAGCCGGTCGGCGACGCGGCCTTGCTCGAACTGGTGACCCGGACATGAGCCGGGCAGGATCTGCCATGATCGTCGCGGTTGCTGCGGCGACGATCGCCGTCACGCCCGCGCTGGCCGCGCCCGACCGGGCACCCGCATCGGTGGCGATCCGGGAAGCGATGGCGGCGAGCGCGGCGGGGTGGAATGCGGGCGATCTCGCCCGGTTCGTCGCGGTCTATGCCGAGGATGCGGTGTTCGTGACGCCCAAGGGTCTGGTGCGCGGAAAGGCCGCAATAACAGCGCGCTATGCGCCGAGCTTCACGGGTGGTGGCAATAGCCGGGGGCAGCTGAGCTTCGTTCCCGCCGAGCTGCGCGGGATCGATCCGACGCATGCCCTGCTGGTCGCGCGCTGGACACTGACCGGCGCGACCTCGACCGAGACGGGGATGACGACCTTGCTGTTCGAGCGGCGCGGCGATGCATGGAAGATCGTCGCCGATCACAGCAGCTGAGCGCGGCGGCGCTCAGCCCGCCGCCTTTGCCAGCCCCTTCGACAATTGCAGCGCACCGTGCAGCCGTGCCTTGGGATCGCCCCAGGCGCGCTGGAGCACCAGCTTGCTGTCGGGCCGCAGCCGCGCGACGCCGTTGAGCCGTTCGACATAGGCGAGCAGCTTGTCGATGTTGGGCGGGGTGTCGTTGTGGAACGACACGAGCACGCCGCGGGGCCCT
The DNA here is from genome assembly GCF_017876865.1 of Sphingomonas sp. PvP018. Taxonomy (NCBI): domain Bacteria; kingdom Pseudomonadati; phylum Pseudomonadota; class Alphaproteobacteria; order Sphingomonadales; family Sphingomonadaceae; genus Sphingomonas; species Sphingomonas sp. PvP018. The sequence continues at coordinate 3,998,871 of NZ_JAGIOU010000001.1, forward strand.
ACGTCGATCTTCGACACGCAGGCACGCTTCGCGTTCAGCTTTATCTCGATGACCCTGATCAGGTTCTCGGTCGCGTCGGGCAGCGGGCCGAAGCGATCGATCATCTCGGCGGCGAACGCCTCGATCTCCTGACCCTCTTCGAGCTCGTTCAGGCGGCGATACAGCCCCATGCGGAGGTCTAGATCGGGGACATACTCCTCGGGGATCAGGATCGGTGCGTCGACCGTGATCTGCGGCGAGAAGTCCTTCGGGCGTGCGGAGGCGAGACCACCCGACTTGGCGTCCATGATCGCCTCCTCGAGCATCGCCTGGTAGAGTTCGAAGCCGACCTCCTTGATATGCCCGGTCTGCTCGTCGCCGAGCATGTTGCCGGCCCCGCGGATGTCGAGATCGTGGCTCGCCAGCTGGAACCCGGCGCCGAGCGAATCCAGATCGGACAGCACCTTCAGCCGCTTCTCGGCGGTCACCGTCATCTGCCGCTCGGGCGGGGTGACCAGATAGGCATAGGCGCGCGTTTTCGAACGGCCGACGCGCCCGCGTAGCTGATAGAGCTGGGCGAGGCCGAAGCGGTCGGCGCGGTGAACGATCATCGTGTTGGCGGACGCGATGTCGATCCCGCTCTCGATGATCGTGGTCGAGACGAGCACTTCGAACTTCTTGTCGTAGAAGGCGGACATGCGCTCCTCGACCTCGGTCGGCGACATCTGGCCGTGTGCGACGACGAAGCGGATCTCGGGAACCTGTTCGCGCAGGAACTCCTCGATCTCGGGCAGGTCGGCGACGCGCGGGGTAACGACAAAGCTCTGGCCGCCGCGATAATGCTCGCGCAGCAGCGCCTCGCGCAGGACGACCGGATCGAACGGCATGATGTAGGTGCGCACCGCGAGGCGATCGACCGGCGGGGTCTGGATCACCGACAGCTCGCGGATGCCTGACATCGCCATCTGCAGCGTGCGCGGGATCGGCGTCGCGGTCAGCGTCAGCATGTGGACGTCGGCCCGGAGCGCCTTCAGCCGCTCCTTGTGGGTGACGCCGAACCGCTGCTCTTCGTCGACCACGACGAGGCCCAACCGCTTGAAGTCGATATTCTTCGCCAGCAGTGCGTGCGTACCGATGACGACGTCGATCGTGCCGTTCGCCAGCCCCTCCTTGGTCGCCTTCGCCTCGCTCGCGGTGACGAGCCGCGAGAGGCGGCCCATGTTCATCGGGAAGCCTTCGAACCGGCTGACGAAGTTGTTGTAGTGCTGGCGCGCGAGGAGGGTCGTCGGGCAGACGATCGCGACCTGCTTGCCGCCCATCGCCGCGACGAACGCCGCGCGCAGCGCGACCTCGGTCTTGCCGAAGCCGACATCGCCGACGACGAGCCGGTCCATTGGCTTGCCCGCGGACAGATCGGCGAGAACCTCCTCGATCGCGCGGTCCTGGTCCTCGGTCTCCTCATAGGGGAAGCGATCGACGAAGCTGGGATAGCCGCTGGCGTCGGGTTCGAGCACGTCGCCGGGGTGCAGCGCGCGCTCGGCGGCGGTCGCGATGAGCTCGCCCGCGATCTCGCGGATCCGCTCCTTCATCTTCGACTTGCGACGCTGCCAGCCTTCGCCGCCGAGCTTGTCGAGCGATGCGCCTTCCTCCGACGAGCCGTAGCGCGAGAGGACGTCGATATTCTCGACGGGCACGTAGAGCTTGTCGCCGCCGGCATAGCTCAGAGCGACGCAGTCGTGCGGGCTCTGGCCGACCGGGATCGAGGTCAGCCCCTCGTACCGGCCGATGCCGTGTTCGGTATGGACGACGAGATCCCCCGGCGTCAGCGTCGCCAGTTCGGCGAGGAACGCGTCGGCGGATTTCTTGCGCTTCTTGCGGTGGACGAGGCGGTCGCCGAGCATGTCCTGTTCGGTGAGGACGGCGACGCCGGGCGCGGTGAAGCCGTGGTCGAGCGGCAGGACGACCAGCGCGACGCCGAAGCTCTTGGCGGTATCCGCGACGCCGAGCGCTTCCTGCCAGGTTTCGGCGTGCTTGCCGCCCTTCATCCCGTGATCGGCGAGCAGGCTCCCCAGACGTTCGCGCGCGCCGATCGAATAGCTGGCGAGGATCGGCTTGCGACCCTGTTTGCGCAGTTTCTCGACATGATCGGCGACGGCTTCGTAGATGTTCGCCTGCGCGGCGCGTTCGGGGCCGAAATCGCGCGGGCCGTCGACGTCGAAGTCGAGCACGGTGGCGCTGGTCGGCTCGTGAAAGGGCGTGACGACATGCGCGGTGGCGGCGTCGAGCGCGGCGGACCAGTGCGACGCGTCGAGATAGAGCGCGGTCGCACCCAGCGGACGATAGCTGCCGGGCTGCGCGGCTTCGGCGCGCCGCCGGTTCGCGTAATAATCGGTGATCGATTCGAACCGGCTCTCCGCCGCGGCGCCGACCCCGCTGTCGCGGACGACGACGTCGTCGCCGCCGAGATGGTCGAACAAGGTCGCCATCTTGTCCTCGAACAGCGGCAGCCAATGCTCCATGCCGGCGATGCGGCGGCCGTCCGAGATCGCCTGATACATCGGATCGCCCGTCGCGGTCGCGCCGAACGCGTCGCGGTAGCGCGTGCGGAAGCGCTTGATAGACTCTTCGTCGAGCAGGGCTTCGGAGGCGGGGAGCAGGACGAAGCCGTCGATCCGGCCGGTGGTGCGCTGGTCGGCGGCGTCGAAGGTACGGACACTCTCGATCTCGTCGCCGAAGAAATCGAGACGCAGCGCATGGTCCTCGCCCGACGGGTAGAGATCGACGATCCCGCCGCGGACCGCATATTCGCCCTGGTCGTGGACGGTGTCGGTGCGGACATAGCCGTTCGCCTGGAGCAACGTGGCGAGCGTGTCGCGGCCGATCCGTTCGCCGGGCGCGAGGCGGGCGACGAGCTGGCGGACGCGGAAGGGGGTCAGGACGCGCTGGGTCGCCGCGTTGACCGTGGTGAGCAGGAGCTGCGGGCCCTTGGGCTTGGCCTGCAGGCGGTGCAGCGCGGCGACGCGTTCGGCCATGATCCGCAGGGTCGGCGAGGCGCGGTCATAGGGAAGGCAATCCCAGGCGGGGAAGCTCAGCACCTCGAGATCGGGCGCGAAATAGGCCGCGGTCGAGGCGATCGCGCGCATCGCCGCATCATCGGGGGCGATGAACACCGCGCGCGTCTTCGCGGCGCGGGCGAGGTCGGCAAGCAGCGACGGCTGGAACCCCGATGGCACGCCCGACAAGGTCAGCGGGGTGGTCGCGGAGAGGATCGTGTTCAGATCTGGCATATTCGCTTCTCGTTCCCCGGCGAAGGCCGGGGCCCAGTTGGGAAGGCAGGTGTAACTCGGTTCCGACGCCAATCGTTGACGTCCCCCCAACTGGGCCCCGGCTTTCGCCGGGGAACAGTTTCCGACGATTACTTCACGACCGTGACGTAATTGATGTCGCGCATCGCCTGCATCATCGGGCCGTCCCATTCGGGCGGGCAGGGGATCGAGCCGATCGCCCAGCCCATGATGTCGACGTCCTGCTGTTCGAGCAGCGCCTCGAACCAGTCGAGCTGCTCGGGCGTCCAGCTGCGGCCATAGGTTTCGAAGAAGCCGCCGATCATCATGTCGGCTTCGCGCGTGCCGCGATGCGAGCTGCGGAAGCCGAGGCGCTTGAGGCGGGTTTCGTGGTCCATCATATCTCCAACGCCGATTGACCGGCGACCCGCTGGCGGCGGGCGTCGGCTGGGCTATAGGGGGCAGATAGTCATGCGACCCGAAATCCTCAATCCGCTGTTCGCCGAAACCCTCGTCCTGAAAGGGGTGGGGCCTGCGCTCGCCAAGCCGCTCGACCGGCTTGGGCTCGCGCGCGTCGTCGACGTCGCCTTCCATCTGCCGACCGGCTATGTCGATCGGGTGCCCCGCACCGAGCTGATGTCGAGCGATGCCGGGCGGATCATCGTCATCACGCTGACCGCGCGCGAGTATCGCGTCAGCGCGGGGCGTGGCCCGACGCGGGTGCAGGCGACCGACGAGCATGGCAATTATGTCAGCCTCGTCTTCTTCGGCGGCAGTTCGGGCTGGGCGAAGAAGCTGCTGCCGATCGGCGAGGCGAAGCGCGTGTCGGGGCGGCTCGACGAATATGGCCAGGAACTGCAGATCGTCCATCCGGACATCGTCGAGCAGGACGAGGAGTTGCGCGAGCGCGAGCCGATCTATCCGCTGTCGGAGGGGCTGACATCGCGGCGGCTGGCGGCGCTGACGACGCAGGCGGTCGCGCGGGCGCCCGATCTGGCCGAGTGGATCGAGCCCGGGCTGAAGGCGAAGCGCGAATGGCCGGGCTGGCACGAATCGCTGGAGCGGATCCACGCCGACCCGTCGGATGCCAAGGCGCGCGAGCGGCTGGCCTATGACGAGGTGTTCGCCAACCAGCTCGCGATGACGCTCGTCCGCGCCGATACGCGGAAACGACGCGGGCGTGCGCTCCACGGCGACGGGCGGCTGCGGGGCATGCTCAAGCTGCCCTACACGCTGACCGGCGCGCAATCGCGAACGGTGGGGGAGATCGAGGGCGACCTCGCGCAGACCGCGCCGATGCTGCGGCTGCTGCAGGGTGATGTCGGCTCCGGCAAGACTTTGGTCGCGGCGATGGCGATGCTGATCGCGGTCGAGGCGGGGGCGCAGGCGGCGATGCTCGCGCCGACCGAGATCCTCGCGCGCCAGCATTACGAGACGCTCAGGAAGACGCTCGCCGGGCTGCCGATCGCGGTCGGCGTACTGACCGGGCGCGACAAGGGGCGCGTGCGCGAGGCGACGCTGATGGCGTTGGCGAGCGGCGAGGTCGACATCCTGATAGGCACGCATGCGATCTTCCAGGACGCGGTCGCTTACAAGGACCTCGCGCTGGTGGTGGTCGACGAGCAGCACCGGTTCGGTGTCGCGCAGCGGATGACGCTCCAGGCCAAGGGGATCGCGCCGCCGCATCTGCTGGCGATGACCGCGACGCCGATCCCGCGCACGCTGACGCTCGCGCAGTACGGCGAGATGGACGTCAGCCGGCTCGACGAGATGCCGCCGGGCCGCCAGCCGATCGAGACGCGGGTGATTTCGGAGGATCGGCTCGACGACGTGGTCAACGCGCTCGGCCGGCATCTCGCAGACGGGGGCCAGGCCTATTGGGTATGCCCGCTGGTTGAGGAGAGCGAGAAGAGCGACCTCGCGGCCGCGGAGATGCGCGCGGAGACGCTGCGTGCGCGGTTCGGCGACAAGGTGGCGCTCGTCCATGGCCGGATGAAGCCCGCCGAGAAGGACGCGGTGATGGCCGAGTTCTCCGCCGCTCGCACCGCCGTTCTGGTCGCGACGACGGTGATCGAGGTCGGCGTCGATGTCCCCAATGCAACGCTGATCGTTATCGAGCATGCCGACCGGTTCGGCCTCGCGCAGCTCCACCAGCTGCGCGGGCGGGTCGGGCGCGGGAGCGGGCGGTCGATCTGCCTGCTGATGCGTGGGAGCTCGCTCAGCGAGACGTCGCGCGCGCGGCTGGCTTTGATGCGCGAGACCAATGACGGGTTCCGGATCGCTGAGGAGGATCTGCGGTTGCGCGGCGCGGGCGAATTGCTGGGCACGAAGCAGTCGGGCGAGATGGCGTTCCGGCTCGCGACGCCCGACATGATGGCCGACCTGCTGCAATGTGCAAATGACGATGCGCGGTTGCTGATCGATCGCGACGGCGGGCTGGAGGGACCGCGCGGGCAGGCGGCGCGCACCGCGCTGTACCTGTTCGACCGCGATGCCGGGGTCGCGTTGCTGCGATCGGGCTGACGGGCGGCCCGGTCAGCTGGTGCGGAGCATCGCCGCGAGCATGCCGTAATAGGCCTTGGGCGGGATCGTCCGGTCGAACGCGCAGCCGATCCGTCCGCCGAGCGACCAGCGGACATGCGCGAGGATGTCGCCGACGATCGGCATCCGGACATGGAGCCGCTCGCCAGCGTCCAGATCGCCGTCGCAGCGTGCCATGAGGCCGCTTGGCGAGACGTTGACCAACGTAAGCCTGAATTCGGTGCCTGCGCTGTCCGCCGCACGCGTGCGGTGCATCACTTCGTCGCGCGGCTCAGACCGCGTCTCGTGCCTAGACGTCGCTTGGTTCGGCATTGGTCAGTCCCCGCTGTGCCCCGGTCGAGGGCTAGGCCGACATCATGAAGCCCGTACCACCAACCATCCCTAACGCGGTGTTCATGCCCGTGCCGGACGGGCGGGTCAGCCGGGCAGCAGCATCCCGTGACGCTTCTTGCCGAGGCTGAGGCGGACCGGCGCGGCGACGGGGATCGTGGCGGCGGGGTCGCGCAGCGGTTCGCCGTCGACACGGACTGCGCCTTCGCCGATCTTGCGTCGTGCTTCGCCGTTCGATGCGACGAAACCGAGCCCGACCAGCGCCTCGACGACGCCGATGCCGGTCCCGGTGCAGACGAGGCTCGGCAGGGCGTCTCCCGACGCGCCTTCCTCGAAGGTCTTGCGCGCGGTCTCGGCCGCCTGCTCGGCGGCGTCGCGGCCGCGGCACATCGCGGTCGCCTCGTTCGCGAGCACGACCTTGGCGGCGTTGATCTCCGCGCCTTCGAGCGCCTCGAGACGCGCGACCTCGTCGAGCGGCAGGTCGGTGAACAGCCGCAGGAACCGGCCGACGTCGCGGTCGTCGGTGTTGCGCCAGAACTGCCAGTAATCGAAATGCGGCAGCTGATCCTCGTGCAGCCAGACCGCGCCCGACATCGTCTTGCCCATCTTGCCGCCGTCCGCGGTCGTGATCAACGGGGTGGTGACGCCGTAGACCTCGGTGCCGTCCATCCGGCGCGAGAGCTCGATGCCGTTGACGATGTTGCCCCACTGGTCAGAGCCGCCCATCTGCAGCCGGCAGCCGGCGCGGCGCGACAGTTCGAGAAAGTCGTAGGCCTGGAGGATCATGTAGTTGAATTCGAGGAAGCTCAGCGACTGTTCGCGGTCGAGGCGGAGCTTGACCGAGTCGAAGGCGAGCATCCGGTTGACCGAGAAATGCTGGCCGACGTCGCGCAGGAACGGGATATATTCGAGCGCATCGAGCCACTCGGCATTGTCGAGCATGACCGCATCGGTCGGGCCGTCGCCGAACGTCAGGAAGCGTTCGAAGATACGGCGGATCGAGGCGACGTTGGCTTTGATGCCGTCCTCGCCGAGCAGCTTGCGCGCCTCGTCCTTGAAGCTCGGATCGCCGATCTTGCCGGTGCCGCCGCCCATCAGGACGATCGGCTTGTGGCCGGTCTGCTGAAGCCGACGGAGCAGCATGATCTGGACGAGGCTGCCGACGTGGAGCGACGGCGCGGTCGGGTCGAAGCCGATATAGCCGGGTACGACCTGCTTGCCCGCGAGCGCATCGAGCGCAGCGGCGTCGGTCATCTGGTGGACATAACCGCGCGCGGTCAGCGTGGTGAGCAGGTCGGACTGGTAGGTCATGGAGGAGCCACTAGCAGCGGTTGTGCGGTCCGTCATCCCGGCCCCCAATCGTCATGCGAGCTTTCGTTCGCTGAACGGGGGGGATCAGCTGCGGGGGAGTTGCGACGACGGATCGACCGGGGTGCGGCCCTTGCGGAGTTCGAAATGGAGTTCGGGGCGATCGGCGAACCCGGTGTCGCCTGAGAGCGCGATCGTCTGGCCGCGCTTCACGCTCTGGCCGCGCTGGACCAGCAGTTTCGAGGCATGGCCATAGACGCTGGTCCAGCCGCCGCCATGCTTGACGATCACCAGCCCGCCGAGCGCGGCAATGCCGTCGCCGACATAGGCGACGACGCCGTCGGCGGTGGCGCGGATCGGGGTCGATACCGGAACCGCGATCTTGATGCCGTCGTTGCGTTCGCCACTGGCGCCGTGACCAAACCGCTTCACGACGCGGCCGTCGACCGGCCAGAGAAAGCCGCCGCCCGCGAGCCGTACGGGCGCGGTGACGACGGCGCTTGGCGGCAGGACGCGCCGCGGGGTCGGGGTGGGGCGGACCGGCGCCTGGTTGCTCGCAAGCGCAGGCTCGCCGCCGGTCAGGATGTCGTCGACGTCGAGCGTGAACGCGGCCGCTCGATCGGCAAGGCTGGTGCCGCCTTCGGTGTCGGGGATGACGATGCGCTGGCCCGCACGCAGCACATAGGGTTCGAGCAACGCATTGACGGTGACGATGCGCGACCAGGCGACCCCATAGGCACGCGCGATCGCGATCCCGGTCTCGCCGCGCCGGACGAGGTGATAGCGGCCTGCCGGGATGGTCAGCCGCTGTCCCGTCTGGATCGTGAAGGGCGGTTCGATCGCATTGGCGCGCGCGATCGCCTCGCTGCTCGCCCCAGAGCGTTCGGCGATGGCGAGCAGCGTATCGCCGGGGCGGACCGTATAGAGTGATTGATCGACGCGCTGCGCATCCGCTGCGACCGGGCGCTCCTCCCAGGCGGGGCGCGGCGCCGGCAGCGTCGAGACGGGCACGGGGGTGCGATCGGCGCGCCGGACGGGTGAGGGGGCAGGGCTGGCGTCCTGCCGCTCCACGCGGCGCGGATAGGTGCGCCGACGCGGTGGAGCCTCATAGGGGTCGGATCGTGCGGCATCGCTGCGGTCGCGGGCGTCGTTCGCGAAGCGGTCCTGCGGGTCGGCGCGCGGGAGGCGCTGGATCCGTTCGAGCGACTGCGGCGGCGGCCCGCGGTCGGACCGGACCGGCGTGTCGACGCTCGGGATGCACCCGGCGAGAGCCAGCGCCGCGCCCAGGATCGCGGCGGCGCGCGTCACGCGTAGGCGCGTCCCAGCATGTCCAGCGACTCGGCATGCGTCAGATCGAGATGCAGCGGCGTGACCGAGATATAGCCGTCCGCAATGGCCTCCAGATCGGTCGCGTGAAGCGGCGTCTCGACCGCGCCGCTGAGCGCGAACCAGTGATACTCATAGCCGCGCGGGTCGGTGTTGGTGACGATCTGCAACCGGCCATAGTCGCGCAGGCCCTGGCCGACGACGCGAATGCCGCGCACCGCATCGGCCGCACCGACGGGGAAGTTGACGTTGACGAGCGTCCGGGGGGCGAGCGGCGCGTCGAGCAGCGGGCGCAGGACGCGTTCGCCCCAGGCGGCGGCGACCTCGAACGGGACCGAATCGCCCATGCCTTCGCGGCTATAGACCTGGCTCAGCGCGATCGACCGGACCCCGGCCAGCGCACCCTCCATCGCGGCGGAGACGGTGCCCGAATAGGTCACGTCCTCGGCGAGGTTGGCGCCGCGATTGACCCCCGAGAGGATCAGGTCGGGGGGGCTGTCCTTCATGATGCGGGCCAGCGCCATCATCACCGCATCGGTCGGCGTGCCGGCGACGGCATAGCGCTTCTCGGCGAACTTGCGCACGCGCAGCGGTCGCGACAGCGTCAGCGAATGGCCCGCGCCCGACTGTTCCTCCGCCGGCGCCACCACCCAGACATCGTCGGACAGCGTCGCGGCGATCGCCTCGAGCACCTTCAGCCCGCGCGCATGATAACCGTCGTCATTGGTCAGCAGGATCCGCATCAGGCAGCGGGCTCGAGCAGGGTGAGGCCGCCCAGATAGGGCTGGAGCGCGGTTGGTACCGCGACCGCGCCATCCGCCTGCTGATAATTCTCGATCACCGCGACGAGCGTGCGACCGACCGCGAGGCTGGAACCGTTGAGCGTGTGGACGAACCGCGTCGCCTTCTCGCCCTCGGGGCGATAGCGCGCGTTCATGCGCCGCGCCTGGAAATCGGTGCAGGTCGAGATGCTGGAGATCTCGCGATACTGCGCCTGGCCGGGGAGCCACACTTCCAGATCATAGGTGCGCGCCGCGGTGAAGCCCATATCGCCACCGCATAGAAGCATTCGCCTGAACGGAAGCTGCAACGCGTCGAGAACGCCCTCGGCACACTGCGTCATCCGCTCGTGCTCGGCCTCGGACTGGTCCGGGGTGACGATCGCGACCATCTCGACCTTGTCGAACTGATGCTGGCGGATATAGCCGCGAGTGTCGCGACCGGCCGACCCGGCCTCCGAGCGGAAGCACGGCGTCAGCGCGGCGAAGCGGAGCGGCAGTTCGCCGTCGGTCAGGATCCGTTCGCGCACGATGTTGGTCAGGCTGACCTCTGCGGTCGGGATCAGCCAGCGGCCGTCGGTCGTGCGGAACAGGTCCTCGGCAAACTTGGGCAGCTGGCCCGTGCCGAACACCGCCTCGTCGCGCACCAGCAGCGGCGGCGCGACTTCCTCGAAACCGTGATCGCGCGTCAGCCGGTCGAGCATGAACTGACCGAGCGCGCGTTGCAGCCGGGCGGCGGGGCCGCGGACCAGCGTGAAACGCGCACCGGACATCGCAACGCCCGTCTCGAAATCGAGCCCGATCGCCGGGCCGACGACGTCATGCTCGCGCGGGGCGAAGGCGAAGTCGGGCTTCGTCCCGCGTGCATGGACGAGCACATTCCCGCTCTCGTCGACGCCCGCAGGGACGTCCGATGCGGGCAGATTGGGGATCGCCGCGAGCGCCGCATCGAGCTCGGCGGTCAGCGCCGCCTCGTCGGCCTCGAGCGTCGGCAGCGCGGCCTTCAGCGCGGCAACTTCCGCCATCAACGCCTGCGCGCGCGGTTCGTCCTTCTGCGCCTTGGCCTGGCCGATCGCCTTGGACAGCTCGTTGCGGCGGGTCTGCGCGGCCTGCGCTTCGGCGATCGTCGTACGGCGGCGCTCGTCGAGGGCGACGAGCCGATCGCTGGCGGGGGCAGCGCCGCGGCGGGCGAGAGCTGCGTCGAACGCGGCGGGGTTTTCACGGATCAGACGGATATCATGCATGGCGCTAGGCTATGCCGAGGCCGGCAAGCGCGCGCAACCCGGTGCGCCCGCGGGACGTTGGGGAGGGCAGAGGCACAGATCAAAGAGGAGAAAGCCCGTGGATCTTCCGCACAAGTCCGTCGTCATGGTCGCCGATGGCCGCAAGATGTTGTTCCTGCGCAACGAGGGCGATGCCGCCTTTCCTAACCTGGTCGTCGAAGAGGCGGTCGAGCAAGAGAACCCCGCGACGCGCGACCAGGCGACCGACTCGGCCGGCCGCGCCTCGTCCCCGCAGGGTGCCGCGCAGAGCTCGGTCGAACCCACCGATTTCCATCAGATCGAGGAAGACCGGTTCGCGGCCGACGCAGCCGAGCTGCTCAAGACACGCGCGTTGAAGAACGACTTCGATTCGCTCGTCATCGTCGCACCGCCCAAGACACTGGGCGAGATGCGCAAACATTATCACAAGGCGGTCAGCAGCAGGCTGGCGGGCGAGCTCGCCAAGGATCTGACCGGGCATCCGATTGCGGACATCGAGACGGCGCTCAAGAACGCCTGATCATTGCCACCCGATAGTTGAAAAGGCCCGCAACACGTTGTTGCGGGCCTTTTTTTTATGTCCGAGATTTATGCAGGATCAGTGCGCGGCGCGCTTCGCGAACCGCCGGCGGGCAACGAGGGCCGCGGCCGCTGCGCCGAACAGCAGCACCATCGGGGGTGCCGGAACCGGGGCGGGTGGCCCGCCACTTGAGCCGGTGCTGCCATTGCCGCCGCCGTTTGAGCCATGCCAGCCGCCGTTCGAGCTCCAGCCGCCATTGCTGCTCCAGCCGGCGCTGCTCGATCCATAGCTCGACGACGAGGTCGAACTTGATCCGCTGCTGGTCGACGACACGGTGCCGCCCGAACTGCTGCTGGTCGACGAGGCGACGTTGCCGCTGGACGAGGAAGACACGTTCCCGCTCGACGACGACGAAACGTTGCCACTGGATGAGGAGGATACGTTACCGCTCGACGAGGACGATACGTTACCGCTGCTCCCGCCGCTGGCGGACGACGAGGTGCTCGACACCGACGCGCCGCCGGTGCTGGACGACGATCCGCCTGTCGATGATCCGCCCGTGGATGACCCGCCGGTCGACGAGGTGCTGCTGACGCCACCGCTCGAGGTCGAGCCGCCACTCGTGCTCGATGAACCGCCGCTCGTGCTCGACGAGCCCCCGCTCGAGGTCGACGAGATGACGATGCTGCCGCCCGAGCCGCCGCCGCCAAAGAAACCGCCGCCAAAGCCGCCGCCGCCAAAGCCGCCACCCGGGCCGCCGCCGCCGAAGAAGCCGCCGCCGCTGTTTATCGGCACGGCGGTCGGACTGCCGGCGCCGCCTGCGAACGGGTCGGCAAACCCCACGGGGACCGGGGGCGCATTGGCGACCGTCACCATGGCCGGCGCGCAGGCGGTCGTCCGTGTGGTGACGACGCGACGGATGCGCGGACGGGCGACGGCGCCAATCTGGCGGGGGACAACGCGCTTGGTCATCGTCTTGGTCTGAATCGCGCGCTTCGGACGCTCGGCGACATGGACGGCGCCGCCGCCGATGATCGCGCCTCCGCAGGCACACGCGCATAATTTGGCCAAGGCCATCCGCACCGACATACTCAAAGTCTCTCTCGTTGCCGACGCGCAGACGACGTCGGATCGCGTTCACGGCACTCGGACACCGTCATCGCACAAAGCGCAAAACAAAGCGTTAAGCGCAAGCGCCCATCACGTGATCCGGTGGTCATTCTTACAATATCGCGACGGACGGCCTGCCCGATACGCAGACCGTGCCGTGGCGGGACAGTTGTCGCATCCAGGATCATGGCGACGGGCCCGTTCGCGGGACTCGCTGAGGCCGTCGGCGGGCGGTGTAACCCGGATGCATCGGTACGCAAGAATGTGTCTTCATTATCGATCCAAGCGCAAGTCTGCTCGCTTGTGGTCCGGAACACGTAAGACTATAGGCCCTTTCACCATTTGGGGGTGGCTTCGAGACGCGGCTTTTCGCGCCGACCGGCCAGAGGGAGAGTGGTATGGCAACGGTAATGAATCGCGTAGACGAGCACGGTACCAATCTTGCAGCAGCCAATGATGCCGATGGCTATCGACCGACGGCCGACGAGCCGTTCATGAGCCTGCGTCAGCAGGCCTATTTCCGGCAGAAGCTGCAGCAGTGGAAGGACGCTATCCTGCGGGAATCGCAGGAAACCCTGTCGCAGCTCCAGGTCGATTCGCTGCGCGAGGCGGATCTGACCGACCGTGCGTCGAGCGAAACCGACTGGTCGATCGAACTGCGGACCCGGGATCGCCAGCGCAAGCTCGTCTCGAAGATCGAGGCGGCGATCCGCCGGATCGACGATGGCGAATATGGCTATTGCGAAGTCACGGGCGAACCGATCAGCCTGGCACGCCTCGAGGCGCGGCCGATCGCGACGATGACCGTGGAGGCGCAGGAACGCCACGAGCGCAACGAAAAAATCTCCCGCGAGGACTGATATCGGGTCGGCGAACAGCGCATAGGCACGTGGTCCGCCTTCTGATATATGCGACGCATATCTCGACGTCGGGACACAGGAATACGGATGGACATGAGAAACCAAGGGTCGTTGGGCGCCGAGGGTGCGGCAGGGGCCGGCGCCGGGGAGTCCGTCGAGGATAGCGCAGACCCGGGCCAGAACCGGCCGGTCCGTGACAGTCTGCTGATGATCGCGCGGTTCAGCTATGCCGACGGTGCGGGTGTGTACGAGGTGCGGGTCCGCAACCTGTCCGAAGGCGGGCTGATGATCGAGTTCGATCGGCCGCTCGCCGTCGATACGCCGGTCACGATCGACCTGCGTGGGATTGGTGAGGTTACCGGACGGGTGGCGTGGTGCACGCAGGGCCGTCTGGGAATCGCGCTCGACGAGACGATCGACCCGATGAAGGCGCGCAAGTCGGTCGGGCAGGGGCAGACGACACCGACCTTCGCCAAGCCGATCGTGTTCCGGGAGCCGCGGTCGCGGTAACGTCGTTTCAGTAGATCGGGGCAGCGGCATCTCGCCAAGCACGTCCGAATGGACGGCCGGGGGGGCAGGGCGTATCCGGCACCCCGCCAGTCCGGCTTTCCCGAGGGGGAAGGAGTCGGAAAAGCCGGAACCGCGTGACGACAGGCCGATCGCCCGCCGTCACGAACGGCGTGGGGTCTAGAGGTTGGCGAGTTCTTCCTTCAGGCGAAGCTTCTGCTTCTTCAGTCCTGCGAGCGCCAGCGCGTCGGGCATAGGCCGGTGTACCTCTTCGGAAATCCGGCGGTCGAGCATTTGATGCTTGGTTTCCAGCGCAGCCTGGTGCGTCGTTTGCATGGTGGAAAAGCTCCTTCTGCATTCGTGTTGGGGTCCCGAGTAAACCATCGCCCCAGCAAAAAGTCTTTAACGAAGATTGGTGAATCGACCGGGCGAGCTGTCACGTGCGACGGGCCGAGTCCAAGCGGTCGAACGGCGCCCCTCGGGCAGTTTTTGGTGCTCGCGCAATGCCATGCATTTGCTAAGGACCGCGTAGCAGGGGTGGGCGAAGGACATGATGGTGGACGAGGCACAGATCAGGGTCCGGCTGGACGAAATCCGGACCGAGCATCGCGACCTCGATTCGGCAATCGCCGCGCTCTGGTCGCTCACCGTTCCCGACCAGCTGCAGATCGCCCGGCTCAAGAAGCGCAAGCTGCGGCTGCGCGACGAAATTGCCGCGTTCGAGGACCAGTTGATCCCCGACATCATCGCCTGACCCGTCCGAGCAGGCGCGGATGCGGGGCGTGATTTCGGACAGCGCCTTCAAATTGCGTCATAATATAGATCGAGCGGTCGATCGAAGCGGCGCGTTTCGGGACACATCCTGGCGCATCGCTGCGTTTTCCCGATGGGCGCGGCGATGCGGCTATGGCAGTCGGGCAGAATGATTGGTCGACCGCCCGAACTGCCCCTGCAAGACCGCATGATCGGTGCGCTGTACCGTGAAGCGATGCGGCTGGCCGAAGAGGCGCGGGCCTATTTCGACGATACGGGACGGACCGACCGGGACGGGCTCGAACCGCTCGTCCGCGTCAGCCTGAGCTGTGAATCGCTCAAGGTCACGACCCGGTTGCTCCATGTCCTCGCGTGGTTGCTGACGCAGCGCGCGGTCCAGGCGGGTGAACTCACGCGGGGCGAGGCGCTGGATCCGGCGCGGCGGCTCGGCGAGGCGCCGGTGACCGATGACGCGATGCTGGCGGCGTTTCCGCCCAGCGCGAGGGCGTTGATCACCGCGAGCATGCAGCTTCACCGGCGCGTCGCGCTGCTTGACGCCGCGCTCGATGCGCCACGGCCCGCCGCCAGCCCCGCCTTGTCGATGCAGGATCGCCTCGCCCGCGTCCTCTAATGCCGCTGGCGGGGCGTACCGCCAGACGAGCCTGGCCTAGGCGAGGCCAAGCCGGTTGCGTGCCGCGCGATATTCGCGCTCGAGCCGGTCGACGCGGTCGGCGACGCTCTCGACCGCGGTGACCGCGCCGATCCCCTGGCCCGATCCCCAGATATCCTTCCACGCCTTGGGCTTCGATCCACCCTCGGCATTGGCGCCGGCCCCGAAGTTCATCGTCTTCAGATCACCCTCGGGCAGCGCATCGGGATCCATCCCCGCCGCGACGATCGACGCGCGCAGGTAATTGCCGTGCACGCCGGTGAACAGGTTCGAATAGACGATGTCCGCTGCGCGCCCCGCGACGATGCCGTCCTTATAGGCCTGATCGGCATTCGCCTCGAGCGTCGCGATGAAGGGCGAGCCGATATAGCCGAAATCCGCGCCCATCGCCTGCGCCGCGAGCACCGCGTCGCCGGTCGCGATCGCGCCCGACAGCGCAAGCGGGCCGTCGAACCACTGGCGAATCTCCTGGATGATCGCGAAGGGCGACAGTCGTCCGGCATGGCCGCCGGCGCCCGCGGCGACCGCGATCAGGCCATCGGCGCCCTTTTCGATCGCCTTGCGCGCGAACCGGTCGTCGATGACGTCGTGCAGCGTGATCCCGCCCCAGCCATGCACCGCGGTGTTCAGATCCTCGCGCGCGCCGAGCGAGGTGATCACGATCGGCACCTGCCATTTGGCACAGGTTTCGAGATCGCGTTCGAGCCGGTCGTTCGACTTGTGGACGATCTGGTTGACGGCGAACGGTGCCGCCGGACGGTCGGGATTCGCGCGATTGTGCGCGCTTAGTTCCTCGGTGATCCGGTGGAGCCATTCGTCGAGCATCGCCTGCGGTCGCGCATTGAGCGCGGGGAAGGATCCGACGATGCCCGCCTTGCACTGGGCGATCACCAGGTCGGGTCCGGAAATGATGAACAACGGCGACCCGATCACGGGCAGGCGCAGGCTCTTTAGAATAGCGGGTACGGTCATGGCGCGTTTCATAGCGCAGCCGAAACGGCTGCGCCAGCACTCTGGTTAGAGCGGCAGTCACGTGTGATTGCCATGTGACCGCAAATGCTTAGAGCGGTCGGCATAGAATGTTCCGGAGATGTGCCGCCATGAAGTTTGCCGTTGCCGCCTTGCTGGCGCTGTCCGTGTCTGCGCCCGCGCTTGCCGCAGGTCAGTTGCCGCGCAGCGTCGTGCCGATCCTGTACGATATCCAGGTACGCCCGGACGCGAAGGCGATGACGTTCAGCGGGACCGAGACGGTGACCATCGACGTCAAGCAGGCGACCCGGACGATCCAGTTGAACGCGGCGGATTTGAACATCACGTCGGCGACGTTCGACGGCCGCCCCGCCACCATGAAGGCGGACGCTGCCGCGCAGCTGCTCACGGTGACGCTGCCCGCGGCGGCGAGCGTCGGGCGGCACAGCCTCGCCTTTGCCTGGACGGGCAAGATCAACGAGTCCGCGTCCGGGCTGTTCGCGATCGACTATGCCAATGCCGACGGGTCGTCGTCGCGGATGCTCGCGACCCAGTTCGAGGCCCCCGACGCGCGCCGGTTCGCACCGATGTGGGACGAGCCCGCGTGCAAGGCGAAGTTCCGCCTGTCCGCGGTCGCGCCGGGCGCACAGCTGGCCTTCTCGAACATGCCCGCGACGGCGATCACGAAGCAGGCGGACGGCACGCAGCTCTACAAGTTCGGCGAGACGCCGCTGATGTCGAGCTATCTGCTGTTCCTCGGCATGGGGGACATGGAGCGCAAAACGCTGATGGCGGGCAAGACCGAGATCGGCATCATCAGCCGCAAGGGAGTCGTCGATCAGGGCGATTATGCGCTCGCCGCCGCGAAGGACCTGCTCGCCTATTATAACGACTATTTCGGCCAGCCCTATCCGCTGCCCAAGATGGACATGATCGCGGGGCCGGGATCGAGCCAGTTTTTCGGCGCGATGGAGAATTGGGGCGCGATCTTCTATTTCGAGAACGAGCTGCTGTTCGATCCCAAGCGCGCCACCGAAAGCGCCAAGCAGCGTATCTACACCGTCGTCGCGCATGAAATGGCGCACCAGTGGTTCGGCGATCTCGTCACCATGGCGTGGTGGGACGATCTGTGGCTGAACGAGGGGTTCGCCTCGTGGATGGAGGGCAAGTCGAGCGGCGTGCTCGTGCCCGCGTGGAAGTCCGAGGCGGCCGCGGTCTCGGGCGAGCGCGAGGGGGCGATGGGGATCGACGCAACGTCCGCGACGCACCCGATCATCCGCAAGGTCGAGACCGTCGACCAGATCGGCGAAGCGTTCGACGGCATCACCTATTCAAAGGGGCAGGCCGTGATCGGCATGCTCGAATCGACGCTCGGCCCCGACGTGTTCCGCAAGGGCATCCGCAGCTACATGGCCAAGTATAAATACGGCAACACGGTCACCGAACAGCTCTGGGCCGAATTGTCCGCAGCCGCGGGCAAGCCGGTCGCCGAGATCGCGCACGACTTCACCTTGCAGGGCGGCGTGCCGCTGGTGACGATGACGGGCGCGACCTGCAACGGCGGCGTTACCACCGCCACGCTGACGCAGGGCCGGTTCGGGCTGGATGCGGCATCGAAGACGCCGCAGACCTGGCACGTGCCGCTGGTCGTGGGCAATCTCGGCGGTGCGCAGACGGCGACGATCGTCAACGGCGCAGCGCCGTCGCGAGTCACGATCCGGGGATGCGGTACGGTCGTCCTCAACCGCGGCAAGGGCAGCTATACCCGCGTGATGTACGACGATGCGGGGCATGCCGCGATCGTCCGCGACTATGCCAGACTAGACCTCGCCGACCGGCTGGGCACGCTGGGCGATGATTTCGCACTCGCGGCGGGCGGCTATCAGGACCTGTCGCGCTATTTCGCGGTGATGGACAAGGTCGGGCCGGACGCGGATCCGCTCGAATGGTCGTCGGTCGCAGGTGCGCTCGGCCGGATCACCGGGCTGTACGACGACACCCCGCTCGAGGCGCCGCTGCGCGCGCGGTCGGTCGCGATCCTCGGCCCCGTGCTCGCGCGGATCGGCTTCGAGGCTAAACCGGGCGAATCGCCGCTGACGAGCAATTTGCGCGAGACGCTGGTCGGGCGGCTCGGCACCAATGGCGATACGGGCGTCGCGGACCGCGCGCGGCGCTATGTCGCGGCGCTGGCGACCGATCCGACCGCGATCCCGCCGGCGATCCGCCAGCCGATCCTGTCGACCTATGCGGTCAATGCGACCCCGGCGGAATGGGATGCGCTGCTTGCGCTCGCCAAGGCGGAGACGAGCCCGGTTGCCAAGAACCGGTTCGTGACGCTGCTCGGGGCCGCGCGCGATCCCGCAACCGCGGGGCGGGCGCTCGCGCTGCTCAAGACCGACACGATCACCGCGCCGCAAAAGGCCGGGCTGCTCCGCGCCGTCGCGGGCGCGCATCCCGACCTGGCGTTCGACTGGGCGGTCGCGAACCGTGAGCTGGTCGAGAGCTTCCTCGAGGCGAGCACGCGATCGGGCTATATCGTCGGGCTCGGCGCGGGCTCGAACGATCCGGCGATGCCGGGCAAGATAAGCGCCTTCGCCGACAAATATCTGCCCGCCTCGTCACGGGGCGGCGTGACGCGGTCGCTGTCGACGATCGCGGTCCGCAAGGCCGCCGCCGACCAGCTGCGTCCCGCCGTCACCAAGTGGGTCGCCGGCTGACACAACGGCACCGGACCCCGGGCGATGTCCCGGGGTCCGGCGCGCATGGCTAGTCGATACGGGTCAGTCCGGTTGCGCAGGCGCGGGCCTTCTCGACATAATGCCGGGCGGAAACGCGGAGCGCCGCGATCGCCTGCGCATCGAGCTGCCGGACCGCGCGCGCCGGGCTGCCGATGATCAGGCTGCCCGCGGGGAAGGTCTTGCCCTCCGTGACGAGCGCGCCGGCGCCGACGATACAGTCCTCCGGAATCACCGCATGATTGAGCAGGATTGCCCCCATGCCGATCAGCGACCGGTCGCCGACCGTGCAGCCGTGGAGGATCGCGTGATGGCCGATCGTGCAGTCCGCTCCGATCCGAAGCGGCGCGCCGGGATCCGAATGGAGCATAGCGCCCTCCTGGATGTTGCTCCGCGCGCCGATGACGATCGGCGTATTGTCCGCGCGGACGACCGCCCCGAACCAGACGCTCGCCGCCTCTCCGAGCTGGACATCGGCGATAAGGTCGGCGCTTGGCGCGACCCAGGCGGTCGGGTGGCAGGTGGGGCGTTTGTCGCCCAGGGCATAAAGCGGCATCGCAAAGTCTCTCCGTCGAACCCGCGGGCCGCGACGAAGCCCGAAACGACACCGCCGCACCGCAGATCATCGGTTCGATGTCTGCGATACGGCGGGATCCTCTGCAAGGGCGGCAGGACAGGTTGTCAGGCGACGGGCGGCATGCCCTTGATCACCTTGTCGAGCGTCAGCGGATATTCGCGGATCCGGACGCCGCAGGCATTGTAGACCGCATTCGCGACCGCGGCGCCGACGCCGCAGATGCCAAGCTCGCCGACGCCCTTGGCCTTCATCGGTGACGACTTGGCATCGGTCTCGTCCATGAAGAACACGTCCTGATAGGGGACGTCGGCATGCACCGGGACATGATATTCGGCCATGTCGTGATTAACGAAATAGCCGAACCTCTTGTCGACGACCGCGTCTTCCATCAGCGCCGCACCGACGCCCATGGTCATCGCGCCGATGACCTGGCTGCGCGCCGACTTGGGGTTGAGGATTCGCCCGGCGGCAAATGCACCGCTCATCCGGCGTACCCGAACCTCGCCGGTCGCCGAATCAACCGCGACCTCGACGAAATGCGCGCCGAAGGTCGACTGCGCATAGGTCTTGGTCAGATCGCCGAACTCGATCGAGTCCTCGGCCGACAGGCCCGCATCGCCCGCCGCCTCGGCGAGCGAGACGCTGCGGTTGCCCGACTTCACCTTGCCGTCCTCGAAGACGATGTCGGTCGGGTCGAAGCCGAGCTTGCGTGCGACGCTGTCGCGCAGTGCCGAACAGGCGGCATAGACGCCCGCGGTCGAGCTGTTGCCGCCCCATTGGCCGCCCGAGCCGGACGAGACGGGGAAGCTGCTGTCACCGAGCAGGACGATCACCTTGTCGATCGGCACGCCCATCATCTCGGCTGCGGTCTGCGCGATGATCGTGTAGCTGCCGGTGCCGATGTCGGTCATGTCGGTGGCAACGGTGACAACGCCCTTCTTGTCGATCCCGACACGCGCGCCCGACTTCATCGTGACATTGTCGCGGAAGGCGGACGCCATGCCCATGCCGATGAGCCAGCGGCCTTCGCGGACCTGGCCCGGCACGGGATTGCGCTTGTTCCAGCCGAACCGCTCCGCGCCCGTCCTGAGACAGCCGACGAGATCGCGGTGCGAGAACGCACGCTTGGGCGATTCGGGATCGACCTGCGTATCATTGACGATACGCAGCTGGACCGGATCCATTTTCAGCGTCTCGGCAAGCTCGTCCATCGCCGCCTCGAGCGCGAGCAGCCCGACCGCCTCGCCGGGGGCGCGCATCGCGTTGCCCTCGGGAAGGTCGAGCGTCGCGAGCCGCGTCGCGGTCATCCGGTTCGCGCCCGCATAGAGCAGCCGGGTGACGTTCGGCGCGGTCTCGGGTCCGCCACCGGGGAGATCGCCCGACCAGCTTTCATGCGCGATCGCGGTGATCGTGCCGTCCTTGCGCGCGCCGATCCGCAGCCGCTGGATCGTCGCCGGACGGTGCGTGGTGTTGTTCATGATCTGCGGACGGGTCAGCGCGACCTTGACCGGCTTGCCACCGATCGCCCGCGAGGCGAGCGCGGCCATCACCGCATCGCTGCGGATCCAGAGCTTCGACCCGAAGCCGCCGCCGACGAAGGGCGACAGGACGTGGATGTCCTCCTTGGGAATGCCGAGCGTCTCGCTCATGTCGCGCACCGCCCAGTTGAGCATCTGGTTCGACGTCCACAGCGTCAGCTTCGACCCTGTCCACGCAGCGGTCGTCGCATGCGGTTCCATCATCGCATGGCTTTGATCGGGCGTGGTATAGGTCTGGTCGAGCTTGACCGGGGCCTTGGCAAAGGCGCCGGCGAAGTCGCCGATCGCGGTATCGGGCTTGCCGTCCTTCGGCTTCACCGCGGCGGATTTCTCCGCGGCGAGATCGAACTTCCCTGCGCTGCGGGCATAGGTGACGCGGACCAGCTTTGCGGCTGCGCGCGCCTGTTCGAACGTCGATGCGACCACGATCGCGACCGCCTGGTCGAAATGCTGGACGTCGGGGCCCGCGAGCATGCGGGCGGTATGCGCCTGCGCCTTGGCGACCGTACCGGCATTTTCATGCGTCACGACGGCGAGGACGCCCGGTGCAGCCTTGGCTTCGGCAGAGTCGATCCGCTCGATCCGGCCCTTGGCGATCGCCGCGCCGATGATATAGCCATAGACCGCGCTGGGGGCGGCGTCGTTGCGTTCATAGGCATAGCGCGCTGTTCCGGTGGTTTTGCGCTTGCCGTCGATGCGGTCGACCGGTTGGCCGACGACCTTCATGCGGTCGATCGGGTTGGTCGTTGCGGGGGTGTCGAACTTCATGGCGATCAGGCCTTCGCTTCTTCGAGCACTGCGTGGATCGTGCGTTCGATCAGCGGCAGCTTGAATGCATTTTGCGACGTCGTGCGGGCGCCAGCCAGAACGGCTGCGGCCGTGGCCTTGGCACCCTTAGGGAGTTGCGCCTCGGCAGCTTCGACCCGCCACGGCTTGTGCGCCAGGCCGCCAAAGGCAAGGCGCCCGCGGCCATCGGGCTGGACGACCGCCGCGACCGACACCAGAGCGAACGCGTAGGAGGCACGGTCACGCACCTTCTGATAGATGTGCGTGCCGCCAATCGGCTTTGGCAACGTGACCGCGGTGATCAGCTCACCCGGGGCGAGCGCGGTCTCGATATGCGGCGTGGTGCCCGGCAGCCGGTGGAAGTCGGCTATCGGGATGGCGCGCGTCTGGCCGGCCGAATTGACCGTCTCGACAGTCGCATCGAGCACCCGCATAGCGACCGCCATGTCGCTCGGGTGCGTCGCGATGCACGCGTCGCTCGTTCCCATGACCGAGAGATTCCGGTTGAAGCCACCGATCGCCGCGCAGCCGCTGCCCGGCTGGCGCTTGTTGCAGGGCTTGGTGGTATCGTAGAAATAGGGGCAGCGGGTCCGCTGCAGCAGATTGCCCGCGGTGGTCGCCTTGTTGCGCAGCTGGCCGGACGCGCCCGACACCAATGCGCGGCTGAGCACGCCGTAGTCCTTGCGAACGCGGGCGTCAGCGGCGAGGTCGGTGTTGCGAACCAGCGCACCGATCCGCAGGCCGCCGTCGCTGGTCGGTGCGATCGTATCGAGATCGAGGCCGTTGACGTCGATCAGATGCTGCGGCGTCTCGATCTGCAGCTTCATCAGGTCGAGCAGGTTGGTCCCGCCCGCGATGAACTTGGCGCCCGGGGTGCGGACCGCTGCTGCTGCAGCGGCGCTCGCGGTCTTGGCGCGTTCGAAGGTAAAGGCCTTCATGCCATGCGCTCCGTGCCGGCGACGTCGTGGATCGCGTCGATGATGTTCGAATAGGCGCCGCAGCGACAGATATTGCCGCTCATCCGCTCCTGAAGTTCGGCGGTCGTCACCTTCGGCTTGGCGGCGATGTCGCCGGTGGCATGGCTGGGGATGCCTTCCTTGATCTCGTTGAGCGTCGCGACCGCGGAGCAGATCTGGCCCGGCGTGCAATAGCCGCACTGATAGCCGTCATGCTTGACGAAAGCGGCCTGCATCGCGTGCAGCTTCTCCGGCGTGCCCAGACCCTCGATCGTCGTGATCGAGTCGCCCTCGTGCATCACTGCAAGCGTCAGACAGCTGTTGATCCGCCGGCCCTCGACGATGACCGTGCAGGCGCCGCACTGGCCGTGATCGCAGCCCTTCTTCGTACCCGTCAGCTTCATCGTCTCGCGCAGCGCGTCGAGCAGGGTCGTCCGCGTATCGACCTCGATCAGGGTATTGCGGCCATTGACCTTGAGCGTCACCGGCATCGTCGTCGGTGGGGTCTGTTGCGGTGCCGCAACCTGCGCACCCACCGGGGTCCCGGTCAGGGTCGCGGTCGCTACGCCACCCGCGATCACGCCACGGCGCGATACGGGAAATCCGTCATTGCTGTTCATAAAGATCTAAAGCTCCCTGATCCGCTAACGAACGGATCGCCACGGAACCGGTTGCGTCGCCACGCCGGAATCCGCCCTAACTCGGAAAAAATAGGTATTAGGCGGCTGCCGCGCCATAGGGCGGGACCGAGATAATCGACGGTCTAAGCCAAAAGTCCCAATCCGACACCGTCATTGACCCTTCAAATCGCACGCAATTCTGATATCGTCATGATCACGATCAAGGGATTGAGCGATGCAGAGTTACGCGCAGACGGTTGCTCGACTGAGGTCGATGGCTTTCCTCCTCGAGGAGGCGCTGCGCATCGCGGACGAAGGCGGCAATGCGCTGGTCGGCGCGAAGATCAGCGATTGTGTCGACTGGATCGAACAGGAGCTGACGTCGGTCAACGTGCGCGCCTCGCTCCATCCGATCACCGAACAGGGCAGCGCGGACCCCGCCTGAGGGTCTGGCGCTCGGCGCTTCGAAACCACGTCAGTCGTGGAGCCAGCAAAGGTCCCGTTTTTGAGGATCGTCAGCTGGACCGTCTGGGCATGACCCGTCTCGGCGTTTGATCCGCTCGCGCGCGGCCGATGCCAGTTAAGGCAGCCGATAACGGCGGTGATCCGTAACCAGCGTCGCTCGTCCTGACTGTACGCGCTGCCGGTTGCTGCAGCACTCGCGCAGTCCGAATCCTCGCGCTTTCATCGGTGCCGCGACTCGACGTCAAAAAATGTCGGAGATGGAGCGATGGACAGTCTGCGCGCCCTGTGCTCGGATCTGTGCAGAGGGGAACAGCATGAGACCGGTTTTCAGATCTGGAATGGCGCTAACCGCGGTCGCCGCGACGATGGCTTATGGCATGACCCCAGGGGTGGCCCGCGCCCAAGTCGCAGATCCCCTAGCGATGACGACCGATCCCGCAGATCGCGCGGTGATGGCGGAGGCAGCGTCGGCGATTGCCGGACGATCGCCCGACATCGCCCGGCTCGATGCGGTCCTTGCCAAACTGCCGCGGCCGACGCCGCTGCGCGGCATGGTGCAGACGGTGCGGGCTGGTGTTCTCGCAAGCGCGCAGGCGACCGGCCCCGCGGTCGCGGCGATCGAGGAGGCGCTGCGGCTTCTGCCGGATGATCCGCGGCCGAAACTCGTCGCGACGGGCATCTATACGTTTTCCGGCTCGCCGCAGCGCGCCGCGGATCTCCTCCTCCAGGCCAGCCGGCTCGCGCCTGAGATGACGCGGCATTTCGACCGCTACGTCGTCATGGCGTTGACGGGGCGTTTGACCGAGATCGGCGACCGGAGCCGGGCAGACCGGCTCAACGCCCGGCTTGGCGAGATCGGCTTCAGTTCGGGGCTCGCGCCCGAACGCTCGACCGCAGGCTTGTCCCGCACGCGCGAGGCGATGCGGATGTCGCCAGGCGCATCGACTGACGAGGCGGCAAACCTCGTCACGACGATCGGCGATCCGGACGATCTGCTCACACTCTATATCGACCGACGCTATACGCCGCTCTGGCCGCGGATCGCGGAATGGGCCGGGGCCGATCTCGCTGCCCAGTCCCGGCGCTACCTCGACGAGCTGCGCGGCGACTGGGCGGCGGCTGCCGATTTCGACACCGCGACACCCTATGCGCGTCGCCTCTCCCGCCTCGAGGCGTATCCCGCGGTGCTCGGCCTGTTTTTGCCGATGTTCGACGGGATCGACACCCGAGCGGCGGTGCCCGTGGAGGCGCGGGCCGCGGGCGCGCCGCGGGGCGAGGGCGTGTTCCTCGCGCCGATCGTCGCCAGGGCGCTGGCGCATCAGGGGCGCTATGACGAGGCGCGGGCATTGCTCGCCAGGGTCGCGACGACCGTGCCGCCCGACGACCAGGGCAATGGCCTCAATCTCGACGGCGCCTATCTGCAGCTGGCGGCGATGGAGACCGACTGGCCGCAGGTCCTCACGCGCGCCGACGTCTTTCTCGATCGGGCAAAACGATACGGGAGCAACGTCAACCGCGCGTCCGTCCTGCTCGTCAAAGCCTGGCAGGCCTGTGCGCTCACCCGCACCGGACAGAGCGCTGCCGCCGAACCCGTCACCGCGGATGTGCTGTTGGATGAAGCGCTGGTGCCGGGCGCCGCGATGCAGATGTATGTCTGTCGGGGCGACCAGGCCGCAGCACGCGCGCTCGTCATCCGCCGGCTCGCTGACGAGACGACCCGCGACTGGGCATTGCGCTATGTCCAGCCGACCGGCTCAGCGACGACGACGCCGCTCGACCGGTTGACGGACCCGGTCGACGACGCGGTCCGGACCGCGCCCGACGTCGTCGCCGCGGCGACGCGGGTAGGGCGGATCCTGCCGAATCCCGTCAGCGTCGGGCTGCCGCAGGGGTTCGATCCGTTCCGCCTCCAACCGCGGACGACGCCGCTGGACGCGAACGCGGTCTAGGCGGCCGCGACGCCGATCGACCTCAGTCGCCGCACTGCGTCATTGGCACCGGCGCCGAATCGATCCGCACGTCGGATACCGACACGCCAAGCGCGCCGTCGGTCGCCAGCACGAAGGGTGCGGTGACATCCGCCATGTCGACACCGCGCTTGGCAAAGCATTGCAGCGGCACGACGACCTGGCGCCATTCGCCCGGCGTACCGGTCGCGAGCGTCCTGGTGATCGGGACGGTCACCACGGCGCCGTCATGGCTGACCATGCCGAGCGTGACGGGTGCGCTGGCGGCGCGATCGACGCGCAGGTCGACGACGAGGCTCAACTCGCCATTGCTCTCCCGCGTGAGATCAAGCGGACGATCCGCCTCGATGCGTGCCTCGGCCGCACCGCCCGACCAGACGAGGCTGCGTGCATCCTCCTGGCGGCGGCGGTCGACCGCCGAGGCGGTGAGCCGCCGGTTCGTCGTCCTCGCATTGACGCCAAGGAGGCGGACTTTCGACTGCCCTTGTTCGGCGAGGACGAGCGACCACCCTTCGGGGACACGGCCCTTGCCGAACACGATGCCGCTCGATGCCACGGCGAGTCCGGCGGGGCGCGTCTCGTCGAACTTCGCGACGGTGCCCGGCTTCGCATAGCTCAACCCATAGCCATAGGCGAACAGCGGGTCATAGCCGGGGTCCGCGCGGTTAAGCACATATTGATCGGGGCGTTTTGGCCAGGAGAAGCTGAGCTTGCCGCGGAAGTCGTTGGCGATACGGCCGTCCTTGGTGCGGAACAGCACGTCGGCGACGCCGCCGCCCTCGCTGCCCGGCAGGAACGCCGCGACGAACGCATCGGCGGCATTGAGCTCGGCGTTCACCCAGAGCGGCCGTCCGGAGAGGAATACCGCCACCACCGGCACGCCCGCCGCCTTGAGCTTGCGGAGCAGCGCGAGATCGGCCTTGTCGTCGGGGCTATAGTCGAGCGTCGGGCGGTCGCCCTTGAACTCGGCATAGGGCTGTTCGCCGAACACGACGATTGCCGCATCGGGTTTCTTCGCGAAGCTGCCGTTCGCCGACAGCGTCGCGGTGCCGCCCGCCGCCTTGACCGCCGCGTCGATGCCCGACCAGATCGACTGGGCATTGGGGAAGTTCGCATTGGTGAGGCCGCTACCCTGCCAGGTCAGCGACCAGCCGCCCGCCTGTTGTGCGATATCATCGGCACCGCCGCCTGCGACCAGGATATTGGCCGAGGGTTTGAGCGGCAGCAGCCCGCCTTGGTTCTTGAGCAGTACCAGCGATTCGCGCACCGCCCGCCGTGCGATGGCCCGGTGGTCGGCCGCGCCGATCCGCTCCATCTTGCCCGCGAGCGCGCGCGACGAAGGGCGACCGCGATCAAACGTGCCGGCGCGCAGCTTCACGCGGAGGATGCGGCGGACCGCGTCGTCGAGCCTAGCGGCCGGGATCTCGCCCGACTGCGCCTGTTTCAGCGTGTTGGCGTAGAGCGTCTTCCAGCCGCTGCCCGAATACATGAACATGTCGAGCCCCGCGTTGATCGCAGCGGCGCAGCTCTCGTTCGAACAGCCCTCGACCTGGCCGTGGCCGTTCCAGTCGCCGACGACGAAGCCGTCGAAATGGAGCCGGTCCTTGAGCACGCCGGTCAGCAGGCTCTTATTGCCGTGCATCTTGGCGCCGTTCCAGCTCGAGAAGCTCGCCATCACCGATTGCGTGCCCGCCTCGATCGCGGCGGGGTAGCCACCGAGATGGATGTCGCGCAGCGCCGTTTCGGGGATCAGCGCATCGCCCTGGTCGCGCCCGCCGGTGCCGCCGTCGCCGAGGAAATGCTTGGTCGTCGCGATCACCCGGTCCGCGGCAAGGAAATCCCTGGTGCCGACCTTGCCCTGCACGCCCTCGATCACCGCGCCGGCGAAATCGGTCTGGACCGCGGGTTCTTCCGAATAGCTTTCATAGGTGCGGCCCCAGCGATCGTCGCGAACCACCGCGAGCGTCGGCGCGAAGGTCCAGTCGATCCCGGCTGCGGCGGTCTCGATCGCGGTCACATGGCCGATCTCGCGCATCAGGTCGCGGTCGCGCGTCGCACCGAGGCCGATATTATGCGGAAAGAGCGTCGCACCGGGAATGTTGTTGTTGCCGTGCACCGCGTCGGTACCCCAGATCACCGGAATGGCGGGCCGACCGTCGCTGCGCGCCATCGACGCATCGTAAAAGGCATCCGCGAGCTTCAGCCACTCGATCGGCGGCGCAAGATCGTCGCCGTTCGGCCCCGAATTGCCCCCGTTCAGGATCGAGCCGAGCTTGTAGGTACGCAGGTCGGCGGGGGTGATGCTGGCGATGTCGACCTGGATCAGCTGGCCGACCTTGTCCTCGATCGACATGCGCGCGACGATCGCGTCGAGCCGCGCCTCGATCTTCGCATCACGCAAAGGCATGGCCTTGGCCGTCGGCCAGAGGCCTGGATGCGCGACCGCCGAAAGCGGTTTGGACGCTGGGCTCGCGGCTGGCACGGCAGATATTGGAGCAGATGTCGGGGCAGGGGCAGGGGCAGGGGGCGGCGAGGCTGGCGGTCGCGACGCGATCGGCGCGGCCGCGGTCTGTAGCAGCAGTGCGATCGTCACCGATGAGAAACCCGTCGACATCCTTATCTCCCTGATCCCGGTTCGAAGCTCTCCGACTGATGCCGACGCCCCCGGGCATTACCACCCTGCTATCGCCGCAGCGGGGCGTCGGGCAAATCATTTACGTTACAAGGTAAGGGAAGGATCGAACTGGCATCCGAACTCCGGTGTTGTCTGCCACCGCTCGGTAGCCCCGTATAAGCGTCACGGGGGCCCAGAACGCGCCAGGGCGCAG
>NZ_JAGIOU010000002.1:0-243273 GCF_017876865.1 Sphingomonas sp. PvP018
ACCACAAATAGTTGGGATGGAGAAGATAGCGGACATTGCTGGGTGAAAGTAAAATAGGCTTGGGGTACCATGCTGACATGCACCTACTCATCTCGAAAGGGCGATGCTTTGCACCTCGCCGGTTTCTTAGTTGCGCTCCTGCGCTCGCCTGAATGCTGATCGGGCTCGCTCTCACGTTTGCCGCCCAGGTGTCTTCATCTCTTCCAGTGCTGGTGAACGAGTTTCCCGCGACCAAGACGGACCAGGCGCTCACAAATTCAATCTCATGCAAGCCGAACGGCAACTTTTCGGTCAATCTGCGATGGCGCTTCCGACAGGGTGTGGTGAATGCCCTGGTCAAGCGCAACGGCGTAGCATTGCCGCAGAAGGAGAGCAGCAAGCTTGTCGCGGCTCTAACCAGGGCGACCGACCTGCTCTATGTTCAGATGGGTTGTTCCGGCTCACTCGATGCGCAGATTAACGTCGTATACGTGGGACGAGAGAGTGGTCATCCTTCGCCGATGATGTTGCCGGTAACCATCCGGGCAAACACCATCGAACTGCTCCCAACCGTTCAGGTGCCGTTGCTTTCATAACGGAGCATATGCGCACTGTTGGGCGTTCCCGTCGTTGCAAAAGTGACCGCTTTTGCGATGCGACACAGGCCGTCATCGGTCTTGAATGTCGCAAAAGCAGCGACATTCGAGACGTTCGAAACTCAGCACTTCCGCGACGAGCGGCAGTTCGCAGCCACAGCCGCTGTTTGGAAGGCAACCGTTGCCGCCTATCGTTCTCACTACGGTGAGGTACTAAAGGGGCACTGCTGCGGCGATTTGGAGGGAGGGCTACCGCCCATGCACACGTTGGATCGCCGCTTTCTTCAGCTGTGGGCAACCGTGACCGCGGGAGCGGGGTGCGCAATTTTCCTCGCGCCGATCCTAGTACTGCTCATTCTATCGATTATCGGCATACCGCTGGCGATGCTGCTCGGCATCCTGCCTGGAGTTTGGGTATATCTTACCC
The DNA here is from genome assembly GCF_017876865.1 of Sphingomonas sp. PvP018. Lineage (NCBI taxonomy): Bacteria > Pseudomonadati > Pseudomonadota > Alphaproteobacteria > Sphingomonadales > Sphingomonadaceae > Sphingomonas > Sphingomonas sp. PvP018. The sequence continues at coordinate 1,003 of NZ_JAGIOU010000002.1, forward strand.
CCACTCTCGCTCTATACGGGCTGCTGCGAGTGTCGCGGAGGAGAGCCCGCCCGCTGTTGCTGCTGGTAGTCGCAGCCATACCGCCGCTTGCGGCCGGCTTCTTTGTTCCCTTGCTTGCCAACAGGGCAACAGAGGAGCGCGTCGGTGCGATCCTGGCGCAGGACCATGGCGAGCCACCAATGCTGCCGCGCGGCCTGTCGATCGTCTACGCTGTCGATCGGGGACTAGGATCTCCGGACAAGTGCTGGGACACCTGCCAGCGGCTGTTGTTCTCGCAGACCGCGGCCAGCTTTGCAGAGGTGTCTTTGAAGCATGTGCCGCTGCTCGCTTCGTTGCCGAAGCCTGTTCGTCGCTTCTCGCTTGGGCCGATAGGTACAGGGTGTGAAAACTCACGCATGCAGGCGACGTATGCGAGCGAGAAGGAGGTCGGGAGGATCCATCCGGCGCCGCTGCTGTGGGACAAACTACCCCAACTAGCACGGCAGGGATTGTGCCTTCATGATGACGCGGTGCGCGATGCGCGGCCTGATGTGCTAGTGATAAATCGGTGGAACTACGATCCCGCCTTTCGCGGCTTCCGCTTTGATGGGTCAGGCTGGCGTCTTTCGCTTCATCCCATCGCCCCCTTCCGGCGACGCGAAGTGTTTCGCCGCCGCACGCCGGAAGGTTGGACACGGCTGATGCGTCGTACGGAGGTCCAGTACGCGCGCCTTACCGCGCCACTTTGGCTTGTACCGGGATTTTCATTCGACACGGCCTCGCCGACGCATTGGCAATGGCGTAATCAGCGCACCGTCGGTAGCCCGATTGAACACTATCAACCGACGAATTGGAACGGGATCATAGCCAATGATCTCGCTGTGCAGGGACTGCGCTGACGAAAGCCGCTGCCTGTCGAAGGGGACCCGGACCGCGGCGATATGGCGCGAGCTAAAATCTGGGCATACGTGCGCGAACAATTGTTTCTTTTGCGATGTGCTTTGAAGCGGACCGGCAGGTTTCCGCCCACTCTCAGCCATCCCGCTGTCGCAAAATCGGCGACATGCGCGACGTCCGAAACTCAGCATTCTGCGGCAAGGCTGTGCCTACCCTCACTCAATCGCAGACGTCCGGTCGGCCGGTGACGCCGGCCTAACGTTGCTTGGGATAACCGGGCGAGGCGGTTGCTCCAGGCATGGGTGCGGGCTAGCCTCTGGGCGATACAAGGGGGCGAATATGCTGGCACGGTGGACAGGAATCGTGACGCTGGGTTTTGCCCTGATCGTGAGTCAGGGGGCATCAGCGCAGATCGCCAATCCGGTACTGACCGCGCGGGCCAACGGCATTCGGGACGAGGCCCATGCCCGGCCGCTGCAATTACGGCGGCTGGACCTGTCGGTTGAGCAACGCGGTGGCGTGGTCGAGACGACCGTCACCGCCGCCTTCGCCAATCCAGAGCGCGAACAGATGGAAGGCGACTTCCGCCTGACCCTGCCCGAGGGAGCGGTCGTGACCGGCTATGCGCTGGATATCGGTGGCCGGATGGTCGACGGTGTGCTGGTCGACCGGCCCCGCGCCAAGGCGGTGTACGAAGCGCGGGTCCGCCAGCGCGTCGACCCTGGCCTTGCTGAGGTCAGTGCGGATAATGTCTTTTCGACTCGTGTCTTTCCGATTTGGCCGGGATCCGGGCGGACGATCCGCGTGACCTTTGTCGCCCCCGTCGGTGCCAAGGGTTGGCGCCTGCCGGTGAGCTTCGATGCACCGGCCGAGGGGTGGTCGATGCGTGTGCATGCGACAGGCATGGCGGGTGCGCCAGTCGTGACGCTGGGTGATACGGCAATGGCGATGACGGCGCAGGGCGATGGCTTCCTGGCCGAACGCGCGGGTAAGGGCGCACTGCCGCCCGGTACCTTGGCGATCGCCTCCACGCGCATCGCTGATCTGGTAGAAAGCACTCATCGCAATGGCGAGCGCGACGTCCAGCTCGGTGGCGACCTTCCGGCCTCAGCCGCCAGTGCGGTGGCCCCAGCGCGGCTGCGCATCTATTGGGATCGTTCGCGCTCTCGGCTGAATGCCGACACTGCGCGCGAGATCGCGCTGGTCAAGGCGGCGATCAGCGACTGGCGGCCGGCTACGATCGAGTTGGTGGCGTTCAACAGCAGCGGGGCGCTTCGCCAAACAGTCGGCACCGCCGAACAGGCCGCTGCGTGGCTGGCCACGCTGTCCTATCGCGGTGCGACAAGCTTTGCGCCGATCAGCCGCGACGGCCTGGCCGATCGCTGCCTGATGTTCACCGATGGCCGAGCGACGCTTAATCGAGGTGCCAAGATAGGTGCATCCTGCCCGATCGACGTAGTTAGCAGCGCGAGCGGTGACGACCGGGCCTGGGCTGGGCATCTGGCCCGAGCGCAAGGCGGGCGTCTGATCCTACTGGACGGCGAACTGGCTGCGGCGTTGGCGCAATTGCGCGCGCCGGCCACGGGCGTGGCGGCGGTGATCGACCGCGATGGACGCCCGGTCCCCTTCATACCGCTGCCCGCCCCCGCCGGGCGCTGGTCAATCCTGACCCGTGCGCCCGCGTTCGGGCCGGTTATGGTGCGACTGAACGGTGGGCAGGCAATCGTCTGTGTGGTCGAGGGCAATGGTGTCGTCTTTGACGGTCCCGGTGCGCTGCTGGCGCAGGACCAGTTGGCCGAGCTGGGCGGCACCGACCAGCGTGAGGCCTATGTCGCGCTCAGCCGCCGTTACGGCATCGCTAGTCCCAGCCTGTCCTTCCTCGTCCTGGAAGGCGTGAACGACTATCTGGCGGCCAAGATCGACCCGCCCGCCACGCTACCCGCCGGGTGGCGCGACGATTATGAGCGGGCCCGCAAGGCGGCGGACAGCAACGACGCCTCGCAAGCACAGCGTCACCGCGAAACCCTCGTGAACGAATGGCGGGATCAGGTCGCCTGGTGGAAGACGAAGTTCGATCCGGCGGCGGTGCCCAAACGGATCGCTACCTCGCGCAGCTTCGATCGGACGGCACCGGGCGAGGCGCCACCACCTCCTCCTCCTCCTCCTCCTCCTCCGCCACCGGCCCCCGTGGGAACGGCGACGTCACCACCGGCCGTCTATGCACCCACTGCGCCGCCCGCACCCCCGGCCCCTCGGGGCAGCCCTGCGGCGGGCGACATCGTGGTGAGCGCCAGCAGGGCGGGTGCCGAGTCCGGCCCCGCCGCGCCGTCGGTCCAGATCGATGCCTGGCAACCCGACCGCCCCTATCTGGAACTGTATGACGGCAAGCCCGCCGATTTCGTCGAACGCTTCCGCGAGGCCGAGGCGCGGCATGGGACGCTGCCCATCTTCTACCTCGACACCGCCGCCTGGCTGGCGAAGCGCGGGCAGATGGCGGAGGCGCAGGAAATGGTTCTGTCGGCGCTCGAACTGCCCACCGCCGATGACACGACGCTGGGCATGGTCGCTGACCGGCTCGAGCGCTACGGCGCCTGGGACCCCGCGGTGGAGTTGCGCGAGCGACAGGCGGCGCTCGATCCGGATCGACCGCAGCCGCGCCGCCTGCTGGCGCTAACTCTCGCCCGCCGGGCCAAGGCGCAGCCCGCCACGGCGCGCGCCGATCTGACCCGTGCGATCACGCTCCTGTACGATGTCGCCATCACGCCACAGTCGGAACTTTGGGAGGGGATCGCGCTGATCTCACTAAACGAGGCCAATGCCATGCTGCCGCGCCTGCGCACGCTGGGTGGCACCATCGACATGGACCCGCGTCTGGTCGGGCTGCTCGACGTCGATGTGCGCGTTGTCATCGACTGGACCAGCGACGGGTCGGACATGGACTTGTGGGTCGACGAACCGACCCGCGAACGGGCGATCTACAACAACAATCGCACCGTGATCGGCGGACGGTTGTCGAACGACATGACGCGTGGGTACGGGCCGGAGGAATATATGCTCCACATCGCGCCAGCGGGCACCTACACCGCACAGGCCAATGTGTTTGCGCCCGACCGGATCGACCCCAATGGCGCGACCATCCTGACCGCGCACCTGTTCCGCAACTTCGGTCGTAAGAACGAAACTGTCGACAGCGTCGATATCGAGTTGAAGCGTGACGAAAAAGGCGCGCGGATGATCGGCCGGGTCGTGGTGCCTGCCAAGCAGGTGTCGACCAAACGATGACGGTGGCTGACGTTCGAGTTTGGTAAGGGATCGCACGTCAACGAGCGGCAAGGTAGCCACCTTGCTACCGCAACGCGGCCGCGCCGACTCCTAACCCAAAGCAGGCAGTCTGCTGTCGCAAAAGGCGGGACATACGAGACGTTCGAAACTTAGCAAATTCGCGACACTGGGCGGTGGTGGCCCTACTTGGACGACGAGTGCCGCTTTTAGCACGCACTGGTGGTCATTCATCCTGGCGCCTACCAACAGGATCGTACCATAAGGTCACGCTCCTGTTTTTAGGATGCAGGCGTTGCTGGAAGGATGTCCTTGCTCACGACTTTCGAGAAGCTTCTTGCCTCGCGCTTCCTGGTCCCTGGCGCAGGTGGGCGCTTAGCACTGCTAATTGCGGCGATCGGGTGCGCCGGCATCATGATCGGCGTCGCGTCGTTGGTTTTAGTCGTGAGCTTCATGAATGGCGCCGAGGTCCGACTTGCAGGGCAGATCGCGTCGGCGGACGGCCACCTGTTCGTCAGTGGTCCGAGGCTTCGAATTGCTCGCCCGGGCAAGGTGCAACGGACGCTTGAATCCATTCGCGGGGTGCAGGCGGCAACCGCATCGCTAGACGCTTCCGGTCTGATTACCGCTGGCGGAAGATCGTTTGCGGCTAACCTGCAAGGTGTGCAGCCGTCGCAGATAAGCGTCAGCCCCCTGTTTAACGGCTCAGCACACAGCATTGCAGGCGCTGCTCCCACGAGCTCAGGAACCATGGCCTTGGGGAGCGATCTCGCGGACAGGCTTGAGATTGCTCCTGGCGATCACGCAGCGATAACAATGGTCCGCTTCGATCGTGATGGACTTGCTGTCGATAACCACGATCTCGCCGTCTCCGGCGTCGTAAGCACGCAAGTACAGTCGTTCGACAGTCGCCGCGTCATAATGCCGATCGCCGACCTTCGAGCGATCCTGAGAACGGACAGTGTCGCCAGCAAAATCAATGTACGACTCAGCGATCCTGAACACCAAGATGCGGTCGTAGCGGCTATCAAGGAACGACTGGGGCCGGGCTATACGGTTGCTACCTGGCAGAGCATGAACGCAACTCTGTTCACGGCGCTGGCGCAGGAACGGCTGGCCATGACGTTGATCATATCGTTGGTAACGCTTATCGCTTTGTCGAACGTGCTGTCATCGATGGTGATGCTGGTTCGCTATAAGGTGCGCGAAATTGCTATTCTTCGGACGATGGGCATGTCGCGATACTCCACGGCGAAGGTGTTCATTGTCGTTGGCGTGGCAATCGGCCTCGTCGGCGAGCTGGCTGGTTTGGCACTCGGGTTCGGTCTGAAAGCCGCCAAAGATCCGATCACCGCCGGAATCAGTGCGATGATGGATCACCCGCCTATCGAGCTCGAAGTTCTGCTTTCTCTTCCCTTGGTAATCTCTCCCACCGAGATTGCCTGGATCGTAGCGCTGGTTTCGATCGGCGTTGTGACCAGCACAATTTACCCAGCTCTACGGGCAGCTGCTGTGGATCCAGCTTCTGTCCTCAGACACACCTAGCTCCGTCGCAAAAGGCGGGACATACGAGACATCCGAAACTCAGCACTTCTGCGACAGCGGCTTGGCACGGCGCAGAGCGAATGCAACATTCATTACGATAGGAGAATGTCTGTGGCGTTGAACTGGGTAAAAGCGCGTCGAGCTCCCTCCCGCTCGTGGTGTGTTAATCCGAAATCTATTAGCTTGATCGCCTCTGCGTTAACGGCGTCTCAGATTGGAGAAAGCGATTCCGCATCGGCCCAGTACAATCCTCAGTAGGAACGTCGAGTAATTAACCAGCGGATATCTCCTACTGGCCGCTACCGTAGTACCTGCCCGACTTTCATCCGTGGTGAACGGGTCACTGATAGAGAAATGGAAAGCTGACGCGGCAATACAGGCTGCGCAGACCAATTGCGCGAGTACGACAATAAACACCGTAAGCCGGTTAAAGAAGATTGCTAAACAATATTTTTCGTTCGTTATTGATTCATATTAGATATCCAGGCATTAAACTCGGCTTGACGGATCCAACGTGTTGCTATCCACTTAATACCGCCAGTAACCGGCAAACCAGCATGACGCGATAACAGATCCAGAGCGCCGTCTACCCCAGTGCTTGTGAATGCGATGATGTCCCCGGCACGGGGAATTATTCGGAGGTTGGCCAAAGGAAAGTCTGTCTCACCTCCACCGAACCCGTCGTTCAAGTACGCGATCGCCGTTACGGTCCTCTGGTTAGTTGCACCTGGCAGGGCGTCTGAATGCAATTTGTACTCCTGGCCAGTTGCATACTTCAATATCTGCAAAGGCTCACCATTCTGTAACGGTGTCTGGGTCAGTGCAGCAAAACGGCGGTTCAACGCGGCTACTGGCAACGTCTCCTGGGCCGGACCAATAGTTGCGCTGAAAGATGTCCGGATAGGATGCGCGATTGGGCGATGTGTCACGGGATCCACGACGACGCAGGGTTCTAAAAGAGGATGTCCTACACCTGCGATGTGGAGGCATTCGGCCGGGGTCACGGCACCTCGGAAACGGACCACATATGGAGATTGAGAAAGCACCTCGGCCGGAGGCAGTCGCCGCGGATAGCCGTCGGAACCCAGATTCATCGCATGGATGATCTCGATGTGTTGCCTTGCTACCGGATCCGTCTTCGCCGCGGTCTCCAATAGACCGAGTGCGCTATGCCAGTTGCAGGGACCGCCTGTGCCATTGGCAGTCAACGCTACTTCCAGAAGAGCCGCATCAACATGCCCGATCTCCACCGCCCGGCGCAACGCAATGCGAGCACGCGATAGATCACGCGGTATCAGGTCGCCACGTAGAAGCCATGTGGCCAGCTCAGCCATAGCAGAAGCATCGCCGAGCTGCCCGGCCTTCTCAAACGCCGCGATCGCCGGCTCAGGCTGACCGTTCTTAGCAAAGCGAAGAGCCGACGCGAATGTATCGGCATGCATCATGTCGTCACCAGTCGGTGAGGGGCGGGAAGAATCCCGCCCCTCTTCAGTTATCAGAATGTTGCCCGGACGCCGGTGAAGAAGCTCCGCCCAATGACTTCGTAGATGGCGCTATCAGCCCCAGTTGCAGTCGAACCCAGCGGTGGCTTTCGATTACCGAGATTGTCGATACCGACGAACCACTCCATCCCCTTACGATTTGCCGTATCCGAGCCGAGTTGCACCGAAGCGCGCACATTGTGGTACACTATGTCTGGATAGCGTCGGATATCATTTGCATCGACGTTTTGCGCGGGGTTGCCATTGATTGGGTATAGGTTGGCATAGGCAGTCGTAAGCATCGGTCCAATATAATGTGCGCCATACCCTACGGTGAACTGACCAACGGTTAAATCGGCGTTGAACGTGAACTCATCTTTGGGAGTGCCCAGCTGACCAAGAATACGCGTTTCAAAGCTAGGACGCGTCGGGTCGGTAAAATTGCTGTTTCGAAGCTGGTGGGTGTAGTAACCTCGAACGTTAAGGCGAGCAGCTTCGCCAATTGAATGATTATAGTTCGCCTGTACGTCAATACCGCGGCGCTTAAGCGACGCGAAGTTAAGACTTGCCTGGGTCAGTGATCCTTGAAGAATCTGCCCAGGTACCTCACCGTTTGGACCAGCTCCGCTCCCAGTGTAGCGCTGGAAGAGATTGCAGAACTGACTGTTGTCATAGCATAGATCAACAATCTGCTGCGCAGTCGCCGCTGTAATGACGTTTTTAACGTCGATGTCAAAATAGTCGATCGTCAAATCGAAGCCTGGCAGGAACCGGGGGGTAAGCACTGCACCCACCGTCAGCGACTTTGACGTTTCCTGCTCGAGCAATGGATTGCTGCCACTCAGGATCTCAAGCGAGTAGCCGAGATTGGTTAAGCCCTGGAATTCCGCGTTGTTTATCAAAACGCCGAGGGCAGCCTGGCAATTAGTGTTGCGCTGCGGAGTACCCGACCCAATACGACCTGCGTTGCATGGATCCAAGAAGCCAGGTGCAAAGTCCTGATTCGTTGGCGAAGCAGTGTCGGTATAATTGGGCGCACGAACCGCTTTGCCGTAGTTGGCACGGAAACGGATATCGCGGACCGGCGACCACTCACCGCCAAAGTTCCAAGCCCAAACGCTGCCAGTGGAGCCATATGCTTTGTTGTAGTGCGAATACCGTGCGGCACCACTCAGGCTGAGGCTATTGAAGAAGGGCATGTCCTTCAAGATGGGCACGTTCAACTCGCCGAAGCCTTCAGCGACTTCTAGCGTCGGTGGATCAAACGTCTGAAGCGCGTTTAGGAAGGTCAGCCCGTCTTGGACGTCCGGGTCCGCAACGAAGTTTGCATCCTCCCGGCGGTACTCGCCGCCGAGGACTACTGCGATAGCGCCGCCCGGAAGATTGAAGAAACCACCGCTGTCGACGTTCACAAAGCCAGTAGCGTCATACTGTGAAAGACGACCGCGGCTTCCTGAGTTGCTGACGATGTAATTGCGCGCGGCGGTGTTATCCAAGCCGCCGAACGCATTGTAAGGTACGCAAGCGGCGATGTCGCTAGCCAAGCGTGCAGCAGCAACGGCATTGCCGTCCAAGTCTGCAACCCCCCCTCGGGCCGCAGGGTCAAATTTGGAGCGACATTGAATGCCGGCGCCGGGGTTGTTCGGATCTATGCCAGCATCCTGCGCCAGCAGCAGCCGCTGCTGATTGACGTTACCAAGAATCGTGATCTTCTGATTTGCACGGCCGTAGTTGCCGGAAATCTCATAGTTCACATGCGGCGTTAGGTCCCCACGCACACCTGCAACGATGCGGTAAACCTCACGTACCGTGTCCTCGTCACGAATACCCAGGTCAGAGAAGTTTCGAGCGTTGGTAAAGCGATAGCTTCCGTCGGCAATCGCAGCGCGGTCTGCAGCTGAGAGCGCACCGGCACCGCCCGTCAAACTGGTATTACTTCCCGATGCGAGAATAGCGTTCGTGAGCGTCGTACGCGCCGCGCTGTTTAGGAACGGATTATCAAGGCGATAATTAGCTCGATAGTCGCTGAAGGTCTGGTTAAATCCCTGATTGAACGCCGGCCCCGAATTCGAGCCGACTGTATGCGCCCGAGCGTACTTAGCTTCAACGAAGAAATCAGCCGCATCGCTTACCTTAAAGTGTCCTAGCAAGTTTGCGCTGAAGCGTTCGTTCTTCGGCAAAACCGAAAGCAGACGATCCTCACGGTTGTTGTCGCCATTACCGCCAAGGAATGTACCGGTAGGCCCGGTGCTGATCCGGTTGCCGGTTTGCGGCACCAAATTACCGGCTGAATCAAAAAGATAATTACAATTGTAGTTAGTACGGGCTCCCGTGCCGCCAGGGATACCCGCGCCGCAGGGTGCTGCGGTGTTGCGGGTCTGTACGACTGGTACCAAGCCGAACCGAGCAATCGTTGAGGACCGTATGTTACGCCCAAAGACGACGTCCGGAATTCCGTCGCTGCCATTCGTCAGTCCGGCACCATCGACGTCGTTGGTCACAAAGCCGTTAGATTGACGGAAATACGGGATCTGCGAACCGAATAACCGATCCTGCTTCGAGTACTCCAATGCCGCCGTGAGATTGCCTCGGTCATCGGCAAAGTTCTTACCTGCAATACCGGATATGTAACGGTTGCCGCCCGACCCAAACTGAGGAATGCTGTTGCCCGCGCGTAATTGCAGACCGTCAAAATTGTTCTTTAGAACGAAGTTGACAACGCCAGCGATAGCGTCGGAGCCATAGACGGCCGAATTGCCGCCGGTCACGATGTCGATACGTTCGATTAGGTCGGTTGGGATGGTGTTAGTATCCACCGCCGCTGCCGTATTCTGGATATCCGACGGCACGTGCCGGCGACCATTAACCAGCACCAACGTGCGTTGCACCCCAAGCCCACGAAGATCGAGAAGGTTGAGGCCTGCAACGCCAATTCCCGAGCCAGGATTCTGCTGCGAGAATGTGCTGCGGAGCTGCGGAAGATCGTTTAACGCTTCACCGACGTTTGGATCGGCCCTGCTGTAGATATCTTGAGACCGGATAGAGGCAATTGGAACAGTTGATTCCAGGTTCGGTCGCCGGATGCGCGATCCCGTCACGACGATCTCTTTGCTTCCCCCGCCAGGAGGAGTTTCGTCTACGACTGTAGGGTCGCTACCAACTGCCGTGCTGACTTGAGTATCAGTAGCGCTCGCATCTGCAGCGCCGGCCGCGGGAGAGCCCGCGTTCTGCGCCTGCACATATGCTGGAAACAGGCTTAACGAGCTTACCAACGCCGTCGCTGTCAAAAACCGGATCATCACTACATCCCTGTAACGTACGACACCTTATGGTGCTCAGCCGCTAAGCTCGCCTAACCGCACGGGTTTATAAAGCTCGGAAAGTGCTGTCGGTAATTTATTCCGACCGGTGTCATCTAAATGACACATGTTGACCAAACTCGGCAACATCTCTTAATATCGTGACAATGCTGAGACACTTAGTGATGTTATGTAAGGAAAATCTGGTATTTTGTGTTAATTCGCTCAGGCACTGCCCACCTGCTCATAGCGAGCGTCAGAACGCTATACCAGAATGGCGATCATCCCGCCCCTTTCTAGGCCACTTTGAATGGATCAGGCCTGTTGAAGACGCATTGTGTTCATGTTGGACCATTAGAAGTACGCGACCCCTGATCGTAACCCAGGCTTGGCCAGGCATGGTTCTCACTTGTGTATCTTATGATAGTGTCGGGACGATTGGCCGAGCGTGGCGCCGTATTGATCGTTTTTGCGCGTGGGCTGCTCATTCTATCGCGCTGCAACGCCTCTCTGAATTAGAGAAATGTTCATGGAAAATCCGCGACTCGATGTTAAGTCTGTAGATGTTAATTTGCGAGACTCGTGTTCTAACCACGTCAAAACTGTGTTGATATGCAGTAAAGTGGACGATTGCGAGCTGCTTAAAAGCACATTAGGTCGATATGGTTTTATTGTTGAACATACCACGGACATATCATATGTTGAAAGCGTCGCTTACTCGTTAACAGTTGATATTATGATCGTCGACGGTCCGTCTCTATATTCAGATACGGCGTCGGTGATTGGGCGCCTGTTATTAGTCAACGATCGGCCCGGTATAATTGTGCGATCGAGTTCAAACGATGACGTAGATCGGATAGTTGCGCTCGATATGGGAGCGGACGATTGTGTCGATGTATCGTGCAGCGCTCGTGAGATCAGTGCGCGAGCAGCCGCCATTACTCGCCGGACCTCAGTAAGACCCGAGGTAAAGCGTAAATTGGGAAGCCTTGAGTTCGCTGGCTGGGAGCTTCAGGCGGACAGGCGACAGCTGCTTACGCCTACTAAAAACATAATACACTTAACAAGTGCCGAATACTCAATTCTAAGGTGTCTTTTAAGCAATCCTGGGTTCGTTCGAAGCCGGTCAGACTTACGTTATTTTCCTAATAAGAGTAATGATGATGACGGTCGTCCGCGAACTATGGACGTATTGGTAAGTCGTCTTCGTAAAAAGATGATGAGTTATGGTGATGAAAACGTCATTGAGACTGTTCGGGGACTTGGATACAGGTTGATTACGCGATAGCGGCGCATCGCTACATTTATATAGGCGGTGTTCGAAGAGGGGGTAAGCAAACTGCTTCGCTATTGATCATCTCCAAAATTCACCACGCAACCGACGAAGCATTGCCAGGCGTCAGTATTGATTCCGGTTGAGTGGGAAATAATATCTTAGACTCTGGGGCCGCCAGCCGATCCGGTCGAACTCGCGAGACATGCCTGCATCATCCAGCACGGCCTGTCTGGTTGCGAGAGCTGGCGCTTCACGCACGGTCAGACCGGTGCTGCCGTTGCCGTTTCCGCAAAGCTCTCGATCAACTCAGCGCCAGGCGTGCTGGCAGCGGCAGTTGCGGGCATGGGTATCGCGCTCGCGACTCACATCATGGCCGGCGAGCAACTGGGAACCGGGCAGCTCCCCCAGTTGCTCGAAGCCTGGCAGCTCGCGCCAGCCGAGGTCCATGCCATCTTTCCGGCTGGTCCACAGCTTTTAGCAAAGGTCATGGCGATCGTAGATCACCTCGGCGAGGCACTAAGCAAACCATGGCGTCTTGGCGAGGTGCCGCCTGAGAAAGGAGCGTACCACATTTCTGGCAGATGCTGCCTTTCTCGAAATAGCATCCTTTATGGCAACGCCGGCCGCGCTCGGCTACGTCAGCTATCCGCCTCCGCTTGCCCGAAAGCGGACGGACGGCTCTCCACTAATTCCGGTCATTCCGCTTACGCCCAAATCCGGGCGTTTGGGCGTGCGGTCAGATCTTCCGATAGCCGCCATCCGTTAAGCTAGCTTACGAGCAGTAGTAGAAATCGCAGCGAGCGTCGCGCATCCATACTATCGACGTCGCTGGGTTAAGACAAATATACTGTTTCTATGAGCTCCGATAAGCCGCTGACGGCCCAAGATTTGAAGGACGAATTGGAAGTGTTACTACAACTCGCGGACAACCTCGGCCTCACGGTCGTTGGTGCGTTGCTAGCGTCCGCAATCGACGTGATCCCGATCGTTCGACATTGATATCATTCCTCCCCATCTCGACCATTTCGCCTCTAACCAATAAGCTGTGTCGTTGATCAAACCGCCTTTTTAAGCGGCTCCGGCAATTTGTTGTCCGGGAGCATATTCCGCAAATGCTGGTGCACCATTTGCTTGTTGAACGGCTTGGAGATGAATGTGGCCTTTTCAGGCATCTCGCCCGCTTTTGGTAGAACATGACCGGACGCGATCACGATTTCGATCGCCGGCCAGCGTTCGGCGACATGCCGTGCTAACGCAAAGCCGTTGGTGTCGCCGGGCATGTCGACGTCAGAGAACAGCAGTACTATGCTTTCCCAATTGTTGGCTAAGACCCGCTTCGCCTCGTCGCCATCCATGGCCTCGTAAAAGCGGAATCCGGCGTCTTCGAGGATAGCAGTCGTATCCATCATGATGAGCGGATCATCATCGACAACGAGGGCGTAAGGTACGGTTGAAAGGGTCATGGAGTTCTAACCCGCCCGCCATGGGCCGAGTTGCGGCCCGCGAGGATTTCGGCTCGTTTTTCTCGGAATACAACCGCGGCCTAACCGTATTTGCGGGCCATACCGGCGTCGTTCGCAGGCTGTTAACCCAGTAGTTTTGTCGCAATAGCTATCTTAGCCTACTGACATTAAAGAGTAAAAAACATGCAGCGTCCAACGACATAAGGCCCGTTGAGCGCGCGAACGGAGTGACGTGTGCGAGATATCCAGGAAGAAGCGCGGATCGTCCGCGAACTGACGCGCGGCGATAGCGGGTCTGACCCTTTCGCCTCGGCGGTGCGTGCAACGCGCATGCCGATGATCATTACCGACCCGCGGTTGCCTGATAATCCTATCGTGTTTGTGAACGATGCCTTCGGGAAGCTGACTGGCTATGCCCGCAGCGAGATCATGGGGCGCAACTGCCGGTTCCTGCAAGGACCGAACACGGACATGGCCGATGTCGGCCGCGTCCGAGACGCGATACGTGCGCGGGAGTCGATCGAACTCGACCTGCTGAACTACAAGAAGGACGGAACGCATTTCTGGAACCGGTTGCTGGTTTCACCCGTGTTCAACGACGATGGGGTGCTGCTTTATTTCTTCGCCTCGCAGTACGACGTCACTCTCGAGCGCGAACGCCTCGTTAGCCTTCAGCGCGATCGCGATGCCCTCGAAGCAGAGGTGGAACGGCGCATTGCCGAACTCCAGGAGAGCGAGCAGCGGCTCCAATTTGCGCTCGATGCCGGCCGCCTGGGGTCCTGGAGCATCAATCTCGATACGTATAGGCTGACGGCATCTGCCGAATGCAAGAGGATATGCGGTCGTGCACCGAACGATCCTCTGACCCTCGACGAACTGCGAGAGTCGATCCATCCCGAAGACCGGCAGATGCAGGTCGACGGCATAGAGCGCGCTGTGCGAGACCGATCGCTGCTGGACCTCGAGTACCGCTTGCGGACGCCGGCAGGCGAGGAGCGCTGGGTACAAATCCGGGGACAGGCGAGCTACCGCGCCGATGGCACACCCTTGGCAATCGTCGGGACGACCCAAGATGTGACCGCACGAAGGCGCGCTGAGGAGCATCGGACCCTTCTGGCCAACGAGCTAAGCCACAGAGTAAAGAATACGCTCGCGTCCCTGCAGGCGATCGTCTCGCAAACGATGCGCCGGGCAACCTCTGTGCAGGAGGCCGGAACGACGCTGGAAGCACGCATACACGCGATGTCGGCTGCGAATGACTTGCTAATCAGTGGCCGGTTCGAGAGCACATCCCTGCATGCGCTGGTTGAGCGCACGCTTTCCCCCTTCGGGGTGGAAGACGGTCAACGGTTTAAGCTTTCCGGGGAGGACCTTCAGCTCCCGCCCCGCCTTGTTGTCGCATTCGCGCTTGCCCTCCACGAGCTTGCAACCAACGCGGCAAAATACGGCGCGCTATCGACCGCCGATGGCGTGATTGATCTGAGCTGGAAGGTAATGGACGGCTGGCAGCCGCATGATCTCCACCTCACTTGGGTTGAGTCAGGAGGCCCATTGGTTGAACCGCCAACGCAAACCAGCTTTGGCACAAAGCTCATTCAGCGTGTTTTGGCACACGAAACCGGTGGAACGGCTCGTATCTTATACCTTCCTGGCGGCGTCGTGTTCGAAGCCGTCGCACCGTTGGTCGACAGCGCCGACAACGACAACGAGCAGCGTAATAAAGCCGAAGAAAGGAACTAAGGGGCTGGCCTCTCACAAAGCACTAAGCACAGTGCTTTCGGCTTGGCGTTATAGCCCCTATCCGTTTTGCCACTGAGGGTGAACAACAGCCCGTCCCCACAGGGTAGCAAGAACGGACCGGCCACGGCCGGAGGACGACAGCGGCAAGGCATAAACGATACCCGTCATATTAGGCTCCGGCGGTTTTTGCCGTTTTGCTTCGACTTCCCAACCCGGCCATTTCCAAAATTCGATCCTCTTTGGGAAAGCCGACAGTTGCCCAATGTCTGCTATCGCCGCCCGCCTTCCCGAAAGCAGCCTGTCCGCTTTCCACCAGTTTTACCTAAATGCGGACAGTCCGCATGCAGCTTGATCACGCAGATGCCGTAAAAGCCGTACGTTCTTGCCGCTTCGACATCTGCCAGAACGCGGTGCTGTTCTTCATAGGACAACCCTCTTTCGCTTGAAGGTTAGCGAACCTCTTTGCCAAACGACCTCAGCCAATCGGCCGCTAGTGCCCCTGCCGCCTCCGCGACGTTTATGATAGAAGGCCACATGCTCAAGACAAGAATGAAGCGGGTCGCCGATCGCGGCGCTCACGCAGTGCGGCGCCTTGCCGATATCGAAGGCTCGATCGCGAACCTTTCTAACGAAGATCTGCTCGATTTGGCTGACATCTTTAAAGCCGAACCCCGTTCACCAATCGGGGACATGGCTTTCGTCGAAATGGCGCGGCGTAATATCAACCTTTGAAGGCCGCTCGGGAACGGATTAGCAGTATAATGGGGCCAAGCGAGGCACGTCGGTTACGCGCAGGATCGCCCGTAACTTTAATCGATCATGATTGAGTGACGATGCAGCGATGGTAGCGATTGGCACCCGTATCAATGGGATAGGCACTCTGGTCCGCGATGGCGGGGCCTTCTATCTTCGCCGCGATGTCGGTGGACGCTACGAGCTGGAACTACACCGTACCCCCGTAGACCTGGTAGAAAAACGCGTCCGGCTTATCAGCACATTGGTTGGCCCGGATCCGGTAAACGCTGACGGCCTTGCGCCAGCTTAGCGGATCAACAGTGCCTTTGGTTCAGTCGTCAGCCACTGGGCGCAATTCTGATTCAACCTGACTCATTGCCGTTGCGCACAAACCACGAACAGCCATCATCCCGGCCATGGAACAGCGGATCATTCACGCCTGCGGTCATGAGCAGGGTCATTATCTTACCGGTTTTGACAGCCAACAGGAACGCAAAGCCAAATGGCTGAAGACCACTACCTGTCGAGACTGCTTCGTTGCGGAAAAGCGAGCAGAGGAAGCCGCTGCCGCAGCGTTCAGCAGCGCTGCCATCTCCCACCTCGATCTTCCCCCGCTAGCCGGCACCGATCGGCAAATCAGCTGGGCGTCGACGATCAGAACCAAGCGGCTGGCAGCGCTAACCAATCCCGACAGCGACGCTAACTGTTACGCTTGCCTTCAGGTAACTGACGCCAAATGGTGGATCGATCACCGAGATTTGACGGACGTCGATCTGATGGCGGCAGCGGCGCAGGCGACCGACATCCCAGGCGTTACAGGGGTTACCGCTTAATCCGGATATGCCTCGGACGGTAATCGCTCACGTGGTCACCCGTTCCTAACCCGTTTCGCAAGTTCCACCAGGTTCAGGCAATCCGCTTCAGCTCGATAGCATATGGCTTGTCATAACATTGCTGTATCTCACGTCATTACCGCTCTTGCAGCATCGCGCTCCCGATGCTCGAAAGCGTCGGCGAAGCTATCAAGGTCAGCGCCGGTCATGCCAAGCGCACGTCCCTCGTCCTGCCAACCCGCGACGGCCTGCTCAATTTGCGACAGCATTTCCTTCGCGCGCGATTGTGTCAGCCGAAAGTAAGGTAGCACGGACATCAAAGCGTCGATCGTAGCTTCAGGGCCGACCTCTTCCGAGACCCAAGTTTTCAGCTCGCGCAGGCGCTCGGGGAACGGATTGATGTCGAAGGCGGGCGCCAGCCGCCACAGGCCACGGTCGACGTGCAGGAAGCCGTGGTTCATTAGATGGTCGTCGACGTTGGTGATCAGGATCGAAAAGGCGATCCTACGCCATAGCTCCTCGATATCAGCAGTGGGGTTGCTTCCGTTCACACGAAGCGCGTCCACGATCTCGGTGTAAGCGTGTTCCTGTGCGTCTCCTGGTTCCGCGCCAATCATCGTCGCCGCGGAAACGTACATCAACCGCCCGCCCCCGGCGGGCCGATCGAACCGCCGGATCAGCGCGACCGCGTCACCATCGCTGTCGATCAACCGGGCGTTGGCGGCGTCGATGCCGGCGCGACGGGCTAGCCGCATCGCCAGCACCTCCCCTCGCGTCACCGAGCGCTCGTCGGAGACGCTCGGAAACTTGCCGATCGACAAGCGCCCCTCGTCATCGACGACGGTACATTTTGGGCGCAGGCCGCCGAGCGACGTACCGCGACCACGTAGATAGGCAAGATCCGCTGCGGTTTCGGTGTTCGTTTCAACTGCCCGACTGGCGGCCAAGAGATGACCCAGCTCGATGAGGGGTGGTGTGGTGCGGCGACCATCCTCGGTTGCGCGCTGAGCGGTCCCTTGTTCGTCAACGAGACGCAGCGCGCCGACCCGGCTGACGTCGTCGACCGCCAACAGATAATCGAGGCCATTCAGTGCCCGAGCATCGACCTCCTCACCGCGGCGGCGGGCATCTTGCCGCCGCTTGGCATGGTCGCGTTGGATGACGCGCTTCCCCCAGCCGTCCGGTTCGGTGTCAGCGATGGCGGCATGGAAGACGGAGCCGGTGCCCACCTTGCGGTGAAACTGCGGGCCGGCAACGAGCGGCAGCGCGGGCTCAAGGGCGAAGCGGTCGGGGTTGGCCAGCCAGCCGTCATCATATTCGAACCCCGTACTCTCGCGGTTCCCTTGCTGATTGTAGTGCAGCAATCCGACGGCGCGCGCCTCGTCGCCAATCTGGATGCCGATCGTCCGCCTCACAGCGCGGCAGGCGGCTTGGGTCGGCGGACCCGCTGGGGCATGCGCTCCACGTCGAGCAACAGACCCTGCTCGTCGTTCCTGGCGTCGAGGATCTCTCCGAGGCTTTCACCGAACCCCAGGACGAAGAAGGTCATGGCGTATGTGCCCAGTGCGACGCTGGGATCGCCTTTCTCCAGTTTGAGATACGTGCTCTTGGCTACACCGATCCGTTCGGCCATCATGACGACCGTAAGGCTGCGCTTTTTGCGCGCCAGCGCGATATCGGCGCCTAGCTTCGTCAAGCTCCGCCTCACGCGCGGCGGAAGAGTATCACCGACAGTCGATCGCATCTAGCGTCTCATATAAGCGCCCATATGGACAATACGGTGTGTTATACACGACCTTGAGATGCCAGTCGAGATAGCCGGTTCGAGACGCGTTGCCCCGGGTTCTACAGGAGCGGATGCAAGCGCCTGCTCGGGCGGCATCGACAGAACCGACAATCTCAAACAGATCGTCGGCCGTCGCGGCTAGCTCTTCAGGTAGCCGGCGCCGCAGGCGTGGTACGTGCAAGTCGCAAGTCGCAAGTCGCAAGTCGCAGGGCGCGGGGCGCGGGGCTATTGTCGCTAATCTACCGATCATACCGCGCAACCTTCAAGAGGCAGAATGGAAGCTTTAGACGCCCTGAAGACTGCACCCCCCGAGGTGCGCGCAGCGGCGCTCGCCCTTCTCGATCAGGTGTCAGCGCCTCTGACCGAGCGACAACTCGCCGGCGCCTTTCGCGCGCATGGCATCGGGCTGCTCGATGCCAAACGCATGGCGCGAGCCCTGCGAAAGCTCGATATCATCGCGGTCGCACCTCGCGGCCCTTGAAGCTCGAGCATTGTGGGCTTCGGACTGGCACGGACGCGCCCTATCGGGCTACATTCACGATTGCGCTATGCCAAGAACCAGACGCGAGAAGGTAGACGATCATGACAGAAGCGACCTGGGGTGAAAGCGCGAAGACGCCCGAGATCAATTGGCGGATGAGCGCGTCGCTCGAAAACGTCTCGCGCGGCGATAGTGACGTCGCTGAAGTCACCAACCTCGAGCGAGCAGTTCGCGATTGGCGCGGATTGGACCCCGAGCATCAAGCCGCGGCCGTCCTGACGGTAGAGCATCCTGTCCAGATCGAGGGTGCCTCCAGCACGACATTTACCGGTGAGGGTATCGCAGCACTGGCGGAGCAACTGCCGGCTTCCAGCACAACCGAGGAGTAAGCCGGCATGGCCAATCCCAGCGTCCGTTTCGAGATGGGGGACTATTACTGGGTTGCCGAACGCGAGAGCGTCGGTTTCACGGGTACCACCAACTTAGGGGTCGTTGAGTTCCTCATCACCAGCGAGGCTCTGACACAGCTTCTCGATCCTGATCGCGATACGCTCGATTCCGAAACTGCCCTGGAGGTCTTCATCGAGTTCGAGAGCGACATTCACCGCATAGCACAGCGCGAGTTCGTCAAGCGGCTCGGCGGGGAGCCCCCGATCCTGCTGACTGCGGCCGACGTAGAAGGCTGAAGCCGTGGCGGAAGGAACCGCCAGCCGGATCGATCCGTCGCATCCAAACGGGCGCCACCCCCCGGCGTTTTAGCCGACGATGCGGGCGGCCACTCCTTCTCACTGATCGAGCACTTCCTCATATCGGCCCGCACGGCGCAGCTGACGGACAATGCCGTTGAACGCAGCGGTCACCCCCTGTGCCCTGCCGATCTCATTCTCCTGGCGCGCCGCATCCCAATAAAGCTCGAGCGGCCATCGCTCCGGGCAGTGCGGCAGCAGGCACCGAAGCGCCAAGCGAACCTCCGCGCCGTCCACGCGTGCGTCCGAGCAGCGGGCGACGCCGCTCCGCAGGATATGGACCGATAGCGCGATGACGACGCGCTGGTGGCGAGCGAGCTTCGCCATCGCTCAACGAAAGTCATGCGATTTGAAGCGCACCGCGTCCTCAGGGTCCATGCCCTCGGCGTGCGGCGGCCAGTAGCAGTTGCGCGGCTCCGGCTTCCAACCCGCGTCACCCCGGTCAGGCGATCCGGCATGCCTGGCCCCATCGCCGCGGCCGGTCCGATGAGGGAATGACATCTCGCCCACGCGGTGCAGCAGGTCACCATGGTCGACGATCCGGTCGCAGATGACGTGGATCACCTCGCCCTCTTTCTGCACCCTGCCCTTCATGCCGACCATCGACGCGGACATGAGCGTGCGGCGTTGCCGCTCGAACCGGTCCGGCCACAGGATGCCGTTGGCGATTCCGGTCTCGTCCTCGATCGTGATGAACAACACCCCCTTGGCAGACCCGGGCTTTTGCCGGACCAGGATGATGCCGGCGACCTCGACGTGCCGGCCATCCCGGATGTTCGTGAGTTCCGCGCATTTGGTCACGCCGCGTCGCGCAAGTTCACCCCGGACGAACGTCAGCGGATGCGCCCGCAGCGACAGCTGCAGCGAGCGGTAATCCTCGATCACCTCGCGCCCGTCCGTCAACGGACGGAGAGCGACGGACGGTTCGATCCCTTCGGCGCTGATCGTCTCTGCAGCGCGATCCGCAGCCGCGAACAGCGGCAGCGGCGCCTCGCCAAGCCCCCTTACCTTCCACAGCCCCTGCCGGCGATCGGCACCGAAGGCGTGAAACGCATCGGCATCGGCCAGCTTCTCGATCGCCGCGCGCTGGACACCTGACCGGCGCCAAACGTCCTCGACCGAGTCGAACAATGTCGTGCTGCGCGCGCCTACGATCGCAGCCCCGTCGGCGTTCGACAGCCCACGCACCTGGCGCAGGCCGAGCCGCACCGCGAGGTAGCGGCCGCCTGTCGGCTCCAACGTGCAGTCCCAGCGGCTCGCGTTGATGCACGGGGGCCGAACCTCAACATCGTGTGCCTGGGCGTCGCGCACGATCTGCGCGGGGGCGTAGAACCCCATCGGCTGCGCGTTCATGAGCGACGCGCAGAAGACGTCGGGATGGTGATGCTTCATCCAGCTCGAGGCATAGGAAATCTTGGCGAAGCTCGCCGCGTGGCTCTCCGGGAAACCGTAGGAGCCGAAGCCCTCGAGCTGACAGAAGGTGCGCTCGGCGAAGTCGCGAGGATACCCCCGCGCGACCATGCCCTCGACGAGCTTTTCCGAGAAATGCGACACGCCGCCGGTGACCTTGAAGGTCGCCATGGCGCGGCGCAGCTGATCCGCCTCGGCCGGCGTGAAGCCGGCGCCCACGATGGCGACCTTCATCGCCTGCTCCTGGAACAGCGGCACGCCGAGCGTCTTTTCCAGCACGGCGCGCAGTTCGGGCCGGGGATATTCCGGCTTCTCCAGCCCCTCACGCCGGCGCAGATACGGGTGCACCATGTCGCCCTGAATTGGGCCTGGCCGCACGATCGCGACCTGGATCACGAGGTCATAGAATCGGCGCGGCTTCAGCCGCGGCAGCATCGACATCTGCGCACGGCTTTCGATCTGGAAGGTGCCGAGCGTGTCGGCTTTCTGGATCATGGCGTACACCGCCGGATCGTCATCCTGAAGGTCGGCCAGACCGATGCGGATGCCCTTGTCCTGCTCCAGCATGTTGAAGGCGCGGTTCATGCAGCCGAGCATGCCAAGGCCGAGCACATCGACCTTCATGAACTTCAGGGAGTCGATATCATCCTTGTCCCACTCGATGATCTGCCGGTCGACCATTGCGGCAGGCTCGATCGGCACAAGGTCGTCGAGCCGGTCGTGGGTGAGCACGAACCCGCCAGGATGCTGCGACATGTGGCGCGGCACGCCAATCAGCTTGCGGGCGAGTTCGAGCGTAAGCCGCAACCGACGATCGCCCATATCTAGGTTCAGTTCATTGACCTGCTTCTCGCCGACGCCGTCGGCCGACCAACCCCAGACCAGACCCGCCAACGACGACGTCAGGTCCTCGGGCAACCCCAGCGCCTTGCCGACGTCGCGCACGGCGCCCCGCGCGCGGTAGCGCTGCACCACAGCCGTCAGCGCGGCGTGGTTGCGACCGTAGGTTTCGTAAATCCACTGGATGATCTCTTCGCGCCGCTCATGCTCGAAATCGACATCGATATCGGGCGGCTCACAGCGCTCGCCCGAGACGAACCGCTCGAACAGCAGTTCGTGCTTGATCGGGTCGATCGAGGTGATCGCGAGCACGAAACATACGCACGAGTTCGCGGCAGACCCCCGCCCCTGGCACAGGATTCCGCGGCGCCGTGCTTCACGCACGATCGCGTAGACGGTCAGGAAATAAGGGGCGTATGCAAGCTCTGCGATGAGCTTCAGCTCGTGTGTGATCTGATCGGTGTACGCCTGGGGCACCGCCCCATCGAACATCCGGTCGACGGCCTCCAGCGCCAAGCGCTCGAGCGCTTCCTGTGCGCTCAGCCCCTCCAACAGCCGCTCATGCGGGTATTGGTACGCCAGCTCGCCGAGATCGAAGGTACAGGCGCGCGCAATATCGACGCTGGCGCGCAGTGCGTCCGGGTAGGCCTTGAACCGTCGAACCATCTCGGCCGGCGACTTGAGCGCGCGGTCGGCGTTCACCTCTCGGCGATAGCCGAGTTCGTCGACAGTGCACTTCTCTCTGACCGCAGTGACGACGTCCTGCATCAGCCGCGCCTCGGGCGCGTGATAGAGAATGTCGCCGGTGACGACCGCGCGTACGCCTGCGGCCGCGGCTTGGCGGGCCAGTGCATCGATACGGACCGCGTCGTTCGGCCGGCGCCGCTGGTACAGCGCCATATAGCCGCGCTTGCCATACACCGTTTTCAGCTCGGCGAGCGCGACCGCATTATGGTCGCTGGCTTCCCCGGCGAGCAGGATAGCGACCGTTCCTTCGGACCAGGCCACGAGATCGTGCCAGTGCAGCTCGCACTTGCCCTTGCCCGCTCGCTTCTTGCCGACCGTCAGCAGCCGAGTAAGCCTGGACCAGGCGGGCCGATCAGTCGGATAGAGCAGCAGCCGGCGCCCACAGGCGAGATCGACACGGGCACCGGCGATCATCCGCACGCCGGTCGCCTTCTGCGCCTCCCAGCCCCGCACGACCCCGGCGACGGAACCGATGTCCGATAGCCCCAGGGCATCCAGGCCGAGCAGATTCGCGGCCGCGAACAGCTCGTCCGGGCTCGACGCGCCGCGCAGCAGTGAGAAATGCGTGAGCACCTGTAGTTCGACATAATCGGTCATGCGAACACGCCGTGCATCCACCAGCTGAGATCGCCGGTTTCGCTCTCGAAGCCATCACCGCGTCGGAACACCCAGTAGCGGCCGCCCTTGTCATCCTCGACGCGGTAGTAATCGCGCACCGCCCAGACTTCGGCGTCGCGTCGCCACCATTCGCCGTGAATGCGCTCGGGGCCGTCGCCCGCGACGATCATATAGGTCGTGCCGCGCCATTCGAAGCGCCGGGGCGGCTGATCCGGCAGCAGGGCTATCACGCGCGCCAGCGGCTCTGGCCTTGCGAACAACCGAACGGGGCGAACCCATTCTGGCCAGCCGCCGGGTGCGTCGACAGGGTCCGAGCGAATCACTGCGCGCTCGGGCACATGGCTTTCGACGGGCGAGAGGCGGTACACCGCGCTTGCGCCAATCCTGCCGGCGACGACGTCGACCAAGCGGGCAGGATCGCGCACCAATGTCTCGCCTGCCAGCACGGCTCCCAGGTTGATGGCATCAAGCGGTTCGGTGTGGGGTGCGACCAGCGTGAACTGCTCAATGCCGAGCCCGGGATCGATCCGGTCGATGCGAAGCTTCAGAAGGCGTAGGAGATGCAACACTTCCCGCGTCGGGCGGGACGTGCCGACAGCGACCACTTGCTCGCCTCCATCGATCCGCAGCCCTACCAGCCGTAAGGCGCGAGCGCCGAGCCCTCTCGCCTGCAGCACCTCGGCGAGATCGGCGAGCAGGTCTCCCATGACGCGCTCTATCGCCTCCGCGGTGCAGATGGGCTCCAGCAGGCGCCGTTCGACGATCGGCACCTCGGCATCCTGGCGCGGCGTAATTGGCTCGGCGACGCCGCCCAGCGCCTGATCGAGCCGCATGATTGCGGCTAGGCCGAGACGGCGCGCTAGCGGCCCCCGGGCGACAGGCAGAAGATCCGCGACCGTCTCGAACCCGAACTTGCGGCCAGCGGTCAGCGCTATGCTGTTCAAACGAAGTGCTGCGATCGGCAAAGGTCCGAGCGCTTCAACGGTACGCCCCGACGGCACGATCGTGAGAGCGGCGCGCCCAAAGCGAGCGACCGCGTGCGCGGCGCCTGGCGTGTCCGCTACCGCAACACGGGCCGTGAAGCCGGCGCGCTGGCAAAAAGCGCGCAGCCGCTGGCAGAAGCGCTCCTCGCCGCCATGAAGATGCTCGCAGCCGGTCAGGTCGAGCCACAGCCCGTCGGGTGGTGTTGCCGCAGCGATCGGTGTCCAACGACGCACGGCGCGCAGAGCCAGATGGTCGAGTAACGCCGCATCTGCTTCCGGCTCAGCGGGACGGAAATCGAGGTCCGACACCAAAGCGCGGGCGTGCGTTGCAGCCATGCCGACGACGATCCCGAGGCTTGCAGCCGAAGCGCAGGCTGCCACGACCTCTTCCCGCCGACCGACCTTACCGATCAACGCGAGCGGCGACGCATGGAAGGCGGCGACCGTTGCTTCTACCGACATGGCTTGATCTGCTGGCGCATCGCCGCGGTACGGGTGGACCGCCGCTTCCGAGCGCCGGCCGAGTTCGCGCATCGGCGGTTTCGCATGTGCCGGGAGCGCTGCGATCTGACTTTCGACGTCGGTGCTCTCCGGCGCGTCCGTACGGGCCCAGCGCGCACCGGGTCGCCATCCGTCACCACGCGGAACGGAACAGGCGCCGGGATTGTCGTCGACAGGAAGCTGGAGCGCGATGGGCCTAGGCCGCGGCATAGCGTGCCGGTCCAGCCGTCTCAGCCGTTCGATGGCCAAGTGCGGCAGGAACAGCGAGACAACCCGTCTCATCGCACCCCTCCACGATCATAGAAAACGATGTGCCACTACGCTGGCGGGCAAGCTCGATCGACCAACGTGGCCGCCCTACCCCGGCGACGCTCAGGCGTTCGGACGGCGCACTGGCAATCCGCCAGCGGGTCCACGCGGCCGACGGCTCGCCAAGCGGATCCTGCTCGCGACCGCGTCGTCGCCGAAGGAGGAGCACAGGAATGTCTGCGTCGGCCGCAACCAGTTGAAGCCGGCGCGTCGCCACCATCGAGACCTGCCGTGCTTCCGCGATAACCGCAGACGGTGTGCCGTCACGCACCGCGTCTTCGATGACGGCCAGCAGCGCTGCGTCATCGAGCGGCTGCGCATAGATCACGTTCGCGGAAAGCAGGCCTGCCTGATCGAG
Source organism: Sphingomonas sp. PvP018 (assembly GCF_017876865.1). Classification (NCBI taxonomy): domain Bacteria; kingdom Pseudomonadati; phylum Pseudomonadota; class Alphaproteobacteria; order Sphingomonadales; family Sphingomonadaceae; genus Sphingomonas; species Sphingomonas sp. PvP018. The sequence goes on from NZ_JAGIOU010000002.1 coordinate 26,309, forward strand.
GCCGGGGGCGTAAAGATCGTTACGGCAACTTGCCCACAATACCGGCCCGCCGGTTCGGGCTGACTCGCGTGCTGCAATGCCGGCGAGGAACAGCGTGGTCGCTGCGTCGTCGACCAGCGAGCAGCTATGCGCTGCGGCCTCGTGGAGCGCTCCCGTGCGCAGGCCCCCGCCACTCAGACGGCTATCGATGCTCTTGATTTCGAACGGCAACACCCGGTAGTCGGCGACGGGAACCGCAATCGTTCGCAGCTGCGCGAGACTTTGCTGAAGGTTAGTGGGCGCGGCAAACATAATAAACTCAAACTCGATTCGTTCTCTCTATGTTCCGCTCATGGTAGCGCTCCGTCAAGGCGATTCCGGCAAGCGGTTAGACCAAATCGGGATTCGACGGATGACTGCGGGACGGAACGGCTGCGCAACATACGGCAAACAAATCAGGAAGATTTCTCTTTCGTTCTGCCACCGGCTGACTCATAGAATCGAGATGCCGATCCGCCCCGAAAACCGCTGGCTTTACCCGATCGATTGGCGGCAGCTATCCGACGTGATCCGGTTCGACCGAGCCGGCGCGCGCTGCGAGCATTGCTCGAGACCGCACATGCGACGGGTCGCCCATCTCGGCGACGGTCGTTGGTGGGACGCAGAGGCCGCATGCTGGCGATCAGCGCGTGGCAAGCGGATCACGCTGAAGGGCGACTTCATCCTCAAGTCGGTGCGAACGACCTATGTCGTGCTCGCCTGCGCGCATCTCGATCACGATCCGGGCAACAGCATGCCCGGCAATCTCGCGGCGCTCTGCCAGCGCTGCCATATGATCCACGATGCGGCCGAGCATCGATGGCAGCGCTGGTGGAACGTCTTTCGCCTGCGCGCGATCCGCGACCTGTATGAGGATCCGCGCGTCACCCGGGAGCGGGGTGCACGGTAGGTGGCCACGCCAAGGTTTCGCGTCTGCCGAGGCGCCCGTTGGGCGGACGCTCCTGTCCGCACGCAGTCCGATATTCTCGACGACGTGATGATGTGCCAACGTTCGAACAGTCGAGCGAAAGACCGCGACGTCGGCCGCGTTGCGCAGCGTCGTTGAAACGTTGCTCGTCATGGCTAAGGTCGTGTGAGTTTCACAAGGGAAGTACACGAGCATGAATATGGGTGAACTGGTCAAGGCCGTCGCTGGTACGACGAGCACGAGCGAGGCAGAAGCCAAGGCCGCGATTGCCGCCGTGTTCGAGCATATCGCAGGCGCAGCCGCAAAGGGCGAAGAGGTCTCGATTGCCGGCTTCGGCAAGTTCTCAGTCAAGGATCGTCCCGAGCGCCAGGGCCGGAACCCGTCGACTGGCGAGGCGATGACGATCGCGGCGTCCAAGAAGGTCTCGTTCACGCCCGCCAAGGGCCTGAAGGACAAGCTCTAAGACCAGAGTGTCGGCGGGCAAGCTCGCCGGCACCACGATAGGGTGCTCGGATGTGCAATCGATACAGGCTGACGGCGAAGCAGGCGGAGATCGCCGCGACGTTCGGCATCAGGCCGCCTTATGAGCCCGACGAGACCTATCCAGCCCCCGACATCTTTCCGACGGGCAAGAAGACGCCGTTTTACGGCCAGGTGGTCGTCCAAGACGGCGCCGACCGGAAGATCGAGCGGATGGAGTGGGGTGTACCGACGCAGGTGCCGAGCAAGCGCGATCCAGCGGTCAAGCTCACCAAGTACGTGACCAACGTGCGCAATCTCAACTCGAGCTTCTGGCGGTCGATGCTGACAACGCCGGCGCGCCGTTGCCTGGTGCCGGTAACAGCGTTCTCCGAGTTCGGGATCGCGCCTGGCGAGGACGGCAAGAAGCCGCTGCACTGGTTCGACGTGCCTAGCCGCTCGATTTTTGCCTTTGCCGGGATCTGGCGACCGACCGAGCGCGGGAATGCCTATGGGTTCTTGACCACCGAGCCGAATGCGATCGTCGCGCCGATCCATCCAAAGGCGATGCCGGTGGTCCTTCACGACGACGACTATGATCGCTGGCTATCGGCACCATGGGACGATCTGAAGGGGCTCGTCGCCCCCTACCCTTCCCAGTTGATGCGGCTCGGCTGACACGCCCATGATCCGCATAATTCAGCTGCCGCAGTTGCGGTTTCATGCGCTCCGCTGGTGCGCGCGCCAGGCGTCGTTCCAGTCGTCATGATGCTCGGGCACGCGACTGATGAGCTCGCGCCCGTTCGCTGCCAAGTGATCGCGTGCCTTTTCCAGCAGGCGGTCGGCCGCGCGGCCTCGGTCACCGTAAACGATCACCCGGCGGACCTTCTCCGGGATCGCGACGAAGGCTAGCCGTTCTACACCGCCCAGCGCCCATGTCGGCGTCCCGAACCATTGCGTCGCCGATCGGGCGTCCTCGATCCCTTCGGCAAGGCCCAGCTCGTCGGTCGCAGACGCAAGACGGATCGCTGCTGTGCCGAGCAGTCCGAGCGCAACCTTCGGCTTTGGGATGGGCTTGCGCAGCACATCGACAGGATCGAGGAAGGTCCGCTGGACAGCAACCAGTCCGACGTCGTTTTCGACTGCGGCGATCATCGCGGGCATTACGCGTCTGTCGGCACCGGAGCCGAATATGGTCGCCGGGTTGAAGCGCAAAGCTTTGGGATAGGGCGCGGAGAGGCCGCGGGCGACGAGATAGGCTTCGGCGAGCGTGCCCGCGACCGGCACGCTGGCATTCCAAAGACGCAGGGCGAGCGCGCCCATGTCGCGCTTTGGTTTTCCCTCCGGCATTGCCACCGCAGAACGGTCGTGGAGCTTTTGGCGCTGAAGCGCCTTGAGCACCTCGGGCACTGTACAGCCAGCAAAACAGTGGAAGAGGATCGCCGAATCGCCGAGGCGGACGGACAGGCTGGGTGAGCCATCGTCATGGGCCGGGCAACGGCATTCGCCGCGAGTGCCACGCCATACCCCGCCGAGCTGTTCGACAATGTTCCTTGCTCGAACTTCGGCATCGAGCGGTAGTCTCGCCATCGGCCACGTCCTGTGAAGCTGATAGGTTTCGGTCACTTTTGGCCTCCGGAAAATATCACCGAAGGCACAGGCGGCATCCTCCACTCTGGATGGTCGGCAGGAGCCGATCGGCAGCGCGCTGCGCGATGATCTCTTTCGTCCGGGTGGCGACCCAAGCGAGGATCGTCACCCAACCGGGCCGAGACTGCTACGCGGGCTGGATCGCAACGCGGCGGAGGTGGAGCCGTGCCGCCAACCCGCTCCCGCCCCCAATCAGCTATGCTCGGCTTCGGCCTTGGTCAGGATCGAGAAGGTTTCGGCAATCAGCTCGGTGCGGTAGGAAACCTCGTTGCCTTCGCCGTGGTTGCTCTCGCGGACCCGGCCGGTGACATGCACCAGATCACCCTTCCCGGCTGCTTCGACCTGGGGTCCGACATTGGAGAAGCACACGACGCTGTTCCACAGCGTGTCGGTCTTCCAGTCGTCGCCGTCGCGGCGGTTATAATTGGCGGCGACGCTCACATAGGTGACCTTCTCGCGCGCCGTGATTTTGCCGATGCGACCGATGATCCGGAACTCGGCAATGTTCTGTGGCATGATTTCCTCCTTCGTTGATGTTCGGATCGGATCCGGCGGGCCTGTGCGCGCCTAGTCGCGCTCCTCTTGGCGGTGCGCAAAGTGGTAGCGCGCCACATTCTCGGGCGTCGCGTATGTGTCGTAGGCCTTCGTCCAGTCGCGCCGGATGGCCCGCTGCGCCATCCGAAGTGCCACGCGGCGCTCGCAAACCAGTCGCCACAAGACATAGGCCAAGGCGTTCTTGTCGGCCGCGTTCGCCTGGCCGCGCCGGGGCTGGAGCCACAGATCACGCAGGTCGAGCGGCGCGCCGCCAAGCGAGATCGGGATCAGATGGTCGAGTTCGTAATCAGCGAAGGACTCGCCCGGATGCTGCGCGTCCATCAAGCGCCGTTTGACGGGCGCGGTAACCGCGAAGGAGGGGCGGACCGATCGCGCATAGCCGGGTCGGCAGATCGTCGTGCCGATGTTCGCCTGAGTGATAGAGGGATCGACGGCCCCTGGCGTATCGCGGGGCGGCAGGATGCTGGTTCGGTCCACCCGCAAGAAGGGATTGCGGAGCGCCGTCGATAGGCCGGAAACGGCATCGCAGAAGTCATGGGTCGCAGCGACGCTGCAGGCCGAAACCTCACCGCGCCTCCCAGCCCGCTTGTCGTCGAACGGCCGATACCAGAAGCCGATGGCGATCAAGAGCGCCAACCCGCCCGGTATAGCTTGCAGCTTCAAGAGCGCATGGCCCGTATATCCACCATCGTCCCAGTCCACTCGAAACCACTCGACAACTGAATCAGCTAGGTGCTGGCCTAGCTAACAATTGCCTAAAGCCGTTTGAAACGAATCTCCCGTGATCATGGTGCAATACCGCACCTCTAGCCGCAATAGATTACGCCTTATCACTCCATAATAGCGAATGGATCGCTCCAGATGTATTGTTGTTTGCCTTATGCTTCAGGTTTAGTCTTTTGATGTCGATGTCCTCTAGTCGCTGACATCTGCTTTGGTTCAATTCAGCAATGGTGCATTGGTGTGCTTCCGGCGAGTATCGTAGCGAAGGCAATTCAACTCTGTGCCGCCGGGCTAGCCGGGGCCGGAACGCCATCTCCCGCGTCGCTCGCAATCTCCGTTCGTTCGGGTGCGGTCCTCGCTCGGCAGCCCGGCAACGCAGCTGACGCAGAGGCGACGGTGCGTGATCTGATCGCGTTGGGCGCGGACTTCGAGGCGGGGCCGCTGGCGATCCGCGGCCGTGATTTCGCGACTTACGGTATCACGCTGGCAACGGTTTTTGATGCCTGCGCGCTCTCGCATATCGACGACGACCGGTCTTCTATCGGCTCCGTGGGCGCGCTCTCGGCGTCGAACGTCGCAGCCCTCGTTCGTCGCGCCTTTGGCTCGCGGATCACCGATACGATCCGCCCGATGAACGCCAGCTACGGCGCGCGGTATAGCTGGCACAAATTCGGCCAGGCGGTCGATTTCGTTCCCGCAGGCGGCGTCCACGCGATCGACCGCGAGCAGATTCGCGCCGTCATGGCACACAGCGGTATCCGTATCATAGAGCTGCTCGGGCCGGGCGATCGCGGTCACGCGAACCACTGGCATGTGGCGTTCGCGAGGCCCGGCCAGATCATCGACCGGAGCCGACCAATCGAAGGCGACGAGGACTGGCTCATAACCGTCGCCCAAGGCGACGGGCCGTCCTCGCCGACGCCGGTCAGAGCCGAGGCGTCGACCGCGCCCGCGTCGACCCTCGCCTTTGACGCGAAAGCCCCGCGGCAATGGGACGTGTTCGCAACCGAGGAATGGCGGGCAGCTCATGGAGGTGGCTCATGATCCGACATTTGATAACCAAGTGGGTCGGCGCTACTGGCACCATCGCGCTGTGCGCGGCCGGCGTCGTGGCGGTTGCGGCCCCGCAACCCGCCTACGCATCGAACTGGGGGTGTCAGGTGGTCCTCTGCCTCGCGACGCCCGGTTCGCCGACGAAATATGCCCAGTGCGTCCCCCCGATCACGAAACTCTGGAACGCGCTCGCTATCGGCGGCTCATTCCCGACCTGCTCCGGGGTCGGCGTCAAAACGAAGAAGGCCAAGCACGGCTACGACCTGACCGTGACACAGGCCAATGGCAGAACGTCGCGGTACACGCTCGACACCCGCTCTCAGACGGTGACGCCGCAATGATCCACACCGTCGCCGCGATCACCATGTTTGCGCAGCAATGCGCGCCTGAAATCGCGGCCGAGGCGGTTGTTCCCCTCGTCGTGACCGAGAGCGGCGGCAATGATCTTTCGATTAATATCAACAAGGGGCCGCGCGTCCGCGCCGCGTCTATCGCCGATGGCGCTGCGCTGGTGCGCCGGTATATGGCGGCAGGCTATACGGTCGATGTCGGCCTGGCGCAGGTGAACTCGGCCAATTTCGCGCGATTGGCTGTCACCGTCGAGCAGGCCTTCGACCCTTGTACGAACCTGCGGCTCGCATCCTCAATACTGCGGGCGGGATATGGCCTCGCGATCCAGCATTATGCGGGGCTGGACGCGATCTCTGCGACCTACTCGCTCTACAACACCGGCACGTTGACGCGCGGTTTCCGCAATGGTTATGTCGGTCGCATCTGGTCGGCCGCGAGCCACATGGGGACGATCCAGACACCCCCGCCCATCCCGGGCTCGGCGCCGATCGCCACACCCGCCCCGCCCAAGCAAGCGATCTCCGAAGCTAGCTGGGTGTTGGGGCAGATCGATTCCAGCGCGGTTCAGGTCTTCAAATGAGCGCGGATAACAGCGTTGCGCGAGCCGGCCTCGACGCGGAGGCGCAAGCCGGACAGGCGGCGTTCCAGATTCCGCCAGAGCTGGCGACACGTTATCAGGTGCGGATCATCGAGCCGTCCGACGGCAGCGAGCGCCGCGTCGGCATGTTCCTGCCGACAGATCGTGAGAACCCGTCGATCGAGATCGCCGGCGATCGCATCATTGCTCGAAACGAGGATCCCGAGACCGTCTCGGCCCTCGTCACGATCGCCAAGCACAATGGCTGGGAGGGGATCGACGTCGAAGGTTCGCCAGAATTTCGTCGGGCCATGTGGACGGCTGCGTCGCGCGAAGGCCTGACGGTGCGCGGCTATCAACCGAGCTTCGACGAACAGGCGCGAATGGAGGAGATGCGTCGCGCCGAAGCTGCACGACGCGACCGCGGCGTGGCGGAGAAGCCGGCTCCGACCGTCGAACCCGTCGCTCCGCCGGCGGCTATCGGAACGGTCGCCTCGACTATCCTGGCGCCGACTACCCAAGCGGACAAGTGGGCCGCGCCACCGGCGTTGCAGAGCGAAAACAGCACCGAATTGTCCGACGCGGACAAGCGGCTCCTGTTGACGGTGAGCGTCCACACGCAGGATCACAAGGCACTCCACGCGGCGGTCGGCGAGGACATGGAGCCCTTGCGGAGGGAGGTTCAGGCCGAGCGCATCGATCTGAACAGGGATGCGCTGAACGGGGCGCTGGAGCGAGCCTTGGAAAGCCCAACGCTGGTCAGCGCCTTCTCCAGGTCCGGTTATGAACCCGACGATCTGCGCCAGATGGCGGGCGATGGCGCGTGGGACGGCGAGATCGCAGACGCGATCTACCTCGTCCGTTCCGGGCTCAGCCGGCACGAAGTCGCCCGCGAAACCGGTGGGAGCGTGCCGCTGGACGGCGCGCTCGCCCCCACGCCCGAAAACCGCCTGGCCGGCGAAGCGACGGCTGCGCCCGAGCGACAGCCCGAACAGGAACCCCATATCGTTCGGGAGGAGCGCCTTCATCAGGCCGCGCCTGAGCGACGTAACGAAAATGACGAACTGGCCGAGCTGTTCCTGCATGGCGGGGCGGAGCGGATTGCCGCCGAACCGCGCCTCGCCAATGCGCTGCAGGCGCAGGCGGCGATGGATCAGCATCTCGGTGCGGCTTTCGAAGGGGACACGGACCGGATGGCGTCCGCAAGCGTCGAGAGCCGCCACATGATCTCGGACGTGCTGCGGCGCGGCTTGGATGTTTCGGTCCGCGAGCCGGCGCCTGTTCGCCAGGTCGAGCCGATCCGCCCCACCCACGATTTCGAGAGGTAACCTTAAGCCATGGAGACCCGTATGAAGTTCACTCAAGGCACGGGCCGGATGTTGTCCGACGCCCGCGCCCGGCAGGTCATCGGCTTTGTCGGTGCGCTCGCCCTCATTTCAATCGCTCAGCCTGCTTTTGCCGATGGGACCGCGATCGAAGGCGGCCTCAACACTATCAAGACGTGGATGACCACGGTTGCGTCCGTGGTCGGCGTCATCGCCGTCATGGCGGTCGGCTATGCCAAACTGACCGGTCGCATGGACTGGGGAAAAGCGGTCACGGTGCTGATCGGTATTGGCATCATCTTCTCGGCCACTACGATCGTCGGCTGGATGAGCAGCTCGGGTGGCTGACGCGGAGAAGCTCGCCGAGGATAAGGTGTTCCTCGCCCTGACCAGACCATCAGTGTTCATGGGATTGCCGCTCGAGGCGATCCTGCCGATCATCATGGTCTGCATGGTGATCTGGGGGATCTTCCACAATCCGTTCTACCCCCTCGCCTTGTTCGGAGCGCTCTACTTCCCGGCGCGCATGATCTGTCACTACGACTTCAATGCTTTCCGGCTGTAGGGCCTGTGGTTCCAGACCGGCTTCCTATCCAAGAACCGCAGGTTCTGGGGTGGCGGGAGCTACTCTCCGGTTCGCCTCGCCAAAGGCGTGAAGCGGAAGCATTTCGGCAATGACTGATTTCAAGCTGAGGCATAAGAAGATCGTGGTTCGCGAGACGGATGACATCAAGTTCATTCCCTACACGCGGCACGTCGACGACACGCTGGTTGCGCTCGAGGACGGCTCGCTCATGCGCATGTACCGCGTCGATGGGCGGCCGTTCGAGACCAGCGACGTCGGCGACCTCAACACCTGGCATAACAAGCTCAACATCGCGTGGCGCTCGATTGGCGACGATCGCGTCGCGCTGTGGACCCATCTCGTGCGGGCAGCGACCGACCCCGTTCTCGGCGGCGACTTCCATTCCGACTTCGCGCGAACCTTGCAGGAAAAATACGCCGACACGCTGAAGGAGAAGGTTCTCTACCACAACGAGTTCTATGTCACAATCATCGTCCGGCCGTCGAGCATGGCCGGCGAGCAGGTGACGCGGCTTTTCTCGAAGCGGAAAGCCAACGCCGCGATCGACGATCGCGCGCTCACGATCATGGCGGACAAGTGCCGCGACTTCGAAACGCTGCTCGCTGATGTCGCGCCGGAACCGCTCTCGATGTATGAGCACAACGGCATCCTGTTTTCGCGACCGATGGAGGTGCTGCACTTCATCCTGACCGGCGACCGCATCCGCATGCCGCTGCTCGATGGCAGGCTGGGTCAAGCCCTGTATGCGTCACGGGTGGTGTTCGGTCGCGAGGCGGCCGAGATCCGTCTGCCGCACACGTCGCATTACCTCGGCATGTTCGGCGTACGCGAGTATGTCGCTAGCACCAGGACCGGTCAGTTCAACAGCCTGCTCACCCTCGACTTTCCGTTCGTGCTGACCCAGAGTTTCGCGCCGTTGGTGAAGTCGGTCGCGAGCGAGCGGTTCACCAAAAAATACAAGCAAATGGTCTCCTCGGACGATGCCGGCGTCAGCCAGGCGGAGGAGCTGCTCGACGGCGTCGACGATCTGATGGCGAACCGCTTCGCCATGGGCGAGCATCACCTCTCGATCGCGGTAATCGACGAGAACCCGAAGCGGCTGCTGGAACGCTTGTCGATCGCACGATCGGCAGCGGCCGATACGGGCATGGTGATGGCGCGCGAGGACGTCGCGCTGGAGGCCGCCTTCTGGGCGCAGCTTCCCGGCAATTTTCGGATGCGCGCGCGCCCCGCGGTCATCAACACGCGCAATTTCGCAGGCTTGAGCCCGTTCTACACCTTCCCGGCAGGCCGCAAGTCTGGAAACCACTGGGGCGAGGCGGTAACGCTGCTCAAGACGCGCGCGGGCTCGTCCTTCTGGTTCAATTTCCACCGGGCCGACATCGGCCACACGCTAATCATCGGGCCAACGGGTGGCGGCAAAACGGTGCTGCAGAACTTCCTGCAAGCGCAGCTCGAAAAGACCGGCGCAAAACAGGTGTTCTTCGACAAGGACCGCGGTGCCGAGATCTTCGTGCGCGCCTGTGGCGGCACCTATCTGGCGCTGCGCGACGGCGAGCCCACCGGCTTCGCGCCGTTGAAGGGTCTCACCCCGTCTCCGCACGACATCGCGTTTCTGCGGCAGTTCATTCGTGTCCTGGTACGCCGGGACAACCGGCCGCTCAGCGTCGCGGAAGAGCGACTGATCGACGAGGGTATCGAGGCGGTGATGCGGCTGCCAGCGCCGTCGCGCTCCTTCAGCGCCCTGCGCGAGATGCTCGGCTACGCCGATGCCGAGGGCATCGGCGCCCGGCTGGAGCGCTGGTGTCTGGGCGGCCCGCTCGGCTGGGCCTTTGACGGTCCCCAGGACGAAGTGTCGATGTCGGCGCGGTTCATCGGCTTCGACATGACGGACTTCCTGGAGAACCCTGAGATCCGCACTCCCACGATGTTGTACCTCTTCCACCGTGTTGACGAGTTGCTGGACGGGCAGCGTGTCGTGGTCGACGTCGACGAGTTCTGGAAGGCGCTTCAGGACGAGGCCTTTCGGGCGTTCGCGCAGGACGGTCTCAAGACCTTCCGTAAGCGCAACGCCTTCATGGTATTTGGCACGCAGTCCCCGGCCGATGCGCTGCGCTCGCCGATCGCGCACTCGATCATCGAGCAGACCGCAACCAAGATCCTGCTTCCAAACTCGGACGCCAAGCGATCGGATTATTGCGACGGGCTCGGCCTGACGGATGCGGAGTATCGGCTGATCCGTGAAGACCTGACGCCGGAGAGCCGGACCTTTCTGGTCAAGCAAGGGCATACCTCGATCGTTGCGAAGCTCGATCTCGGCGGGATGCCCAATGAGCTGAAAGTGCTTTCTGGCCGCGAGGAAACCCTCGTCGCCATGGAGGAGGCCATTGCCCTGGCGGGCAACGATCCTGCGGCGTGGCTGCCGCATTTCTATGCCAACCAAAGGAGAAGCTGACATGTCGCTCAAGCGCATCATCTTGGTTGCAGCCGCGCCGGTCGCGATCGTCGCGTTTACGTCGCCGGCCGCTGCACAGGGCATCCCTGTGTTCGACACCTCTACCTATGTGCAAGCGCTCGCCCAGGTCCAGAACACGATCAAAATGATCCAGCAGGGCGAGCAGCAGATCCAGACGGCGACGACAACGCTCAGCTCGCTTCAGAAGCTGACCAACGTCAACGCGCTCGCCCCGCAATTGCTCAACGCGCAGGTGCGCAACATCCTGCCCAACACGACAATCGACGCCTCGACGTTGCTCAGTGGCGACCTGTCGAAGATTGGTTCGCTCGGTTCGCTCGCATCAAGCATCCAGTCTCGTTACGCGCTGCCGGCAACGTCGTCCTCCGACGCAGACCTAGCCTACAACCAGGCGCTCAAGGATGCGACCAGCTCATCGGCCGCCACGGCCGCGCTGGGCGAGAATACGCTCAGCATCGCCCAGACCCGGATGCAAGGCCTCGACCAGCTCCGCGAGCAACTGTCGTATGCCAAAGATCCCAAGGACGTGATGGACCTCCAAGCCCGAATCTCGGTCGAACAGGCACAGCTGCAAAACGATATGCTCAAGATGCAGGCGATCCAGATGGCGCAGGCCGGTCAGGCGAACATGCAGATCAGCGCAGCGCAAGTGGCGGCCGGTCGCGATGAAGCAGCATTCTTCAGTGCCAACACGATCAGGAAGTGATCATGCGCAAGATACTATCCCTCTGCTCGTTGCTCGTCGTCTGCGGATGCCAACAGAACGTCGTGGTGCCTACCGCCAAGGAGCTGATCGCCAGTCCTCAACTCCTCTCGCAGTGGCAGGCGAAGTGCGATGCGGGGGAGTACAGCCATCTCCCTGCGGATCAGAAGGCCAAGATGTGCGCGACGACCGGAGACGCGACCATCTCGGTCGCTCAGACCAAGGCCGGCAACGAAGAGGCGGACTTCTTCAAACAGAACACGATCCGCAAGAAGTAGATTTAATCGCTGCGCTTTGATCGCCGAAGATCGGAACCTCACTCAATGGCTGCCGGCCCACCCAACATCATGACGCTGTTCACGACGATGTATTCGTATGTGGAGACCGCCATAGCGACCTCGGTTGCGAGCTTCGGGGCGGGGCTCGTCAGTTTCGTTGCAGCGCCTTTGGCCCTGGCGGCGATCATCTACTTTCTGTTGCTCGGCTTTGCCGTGCTACGAGGGGCTATCCAGGCTCCACTTCGCGAGCTTGTATTCCAAGCCGGCAAGGTCGGGTTCGCCCTCGCGGCTGCCAGTGCGGTTGGCTATTCGGCGTTTGTGGTGAACGTGGTCACCAACTTGCCGAGCGAAATCATCGCGGCTGGATCGGGCACGCCCGTCACCAACCCGGGAACCACCTTCGATACCTATGTCGCCGATACCGGCAAGCTCTCGGAAAAGTTGGTCAATGCGAACCTGAAAGTTCAATCGCAAGAGCAAAAGGGCATCACAGACTTTCGCACACCCGTGATCCAGCTCAGCGCCACCCTGATCACCTATCTGTGCGTTGCCGTCCTCTACATCTTCGCGTTTATGTCGGCGTCGATCGGCTTTTGCATCGTCATTTTTGCCAAACTGTCGGTTGCGATCTGCGTCGCGCTCGCGCCGCTTGCGCTGGCGTGTCTGCTTTTCAACTCCTCCCGCTGGCTATTCGACGGCTGGCTAAAGCAGACCGTCAATTTCATCCTGCTGATGGTCGTCATGGCGATCATGACCAAGTTCATCACCGGCCTCCAGGAAGCCGCCATGGACGGCATCATGGGATCGATCCCCGAAGACGGCTCCTCCTTCGTCATGGCGCAGAACGGCTATATCGTCCTGAAAGCTGCCGTAATGCTCGTAGCGACGATCGCCTGCGCGGCGATCTACATCGTCGGCACGATCTTCTTCTTTCAATCGCCGGCCATCGCCGCGGGTATCTCGGGGGGTGCGTCCTCTGGCGGCCATGGCTTCCTGCAGACCGGGGCGAACATGCTGACCAACCGGCTGATGTTCCGGCGCGCGACGCAGGCGAACCGTCCCCCGCCAGGAGGGGGCGCCACGGGCGGCTCGGCCTCTCGGTCCACTTGAGGACCGCCGGCGCGTCCAAGACCATGAACCACGGAACCGCCGGGCGCGGGACCTTACGAACGGAGACGTCATGAAAAGGCTGACCATCGTGGCGATCGGCACGCTTGTGCTTGGCGGCTGCACCGGGACTCATATCAGACCTGTCTCGGTGTGCGACGGCAAACACCGGCGTCCCGCCAACCTCTACGGGTCGATCCTGCCGAGCTTGCCGGTGCCACTGCCGGCGTCACAGCAGGGCGCAGGGCAGTCGATGGTGGCGCCGCCATCACGCGAGCTAGCACCGGCGCCTCTTCCCGCACCGACCCCTACGCCCGGTGCCGGAGGTACGCCTGCCGCCCCCATCGGACCTGGGGCCATGAATATCCCGCGATCGGCGCCACGCACGTCCGCGCAGGACGTCGCGCCGACCTACTCCTCATGCTGAAGGGATCGACGCCATGGGCGCGGTGAAGGCCGAATATAAAGAGAAATACTACGAGACATCGAGGACGTGGGAATATGACCGTATGCGTGCGGCGATTCAGTCCAAGCGACTCGCCTGGGGCGTTGCGGCGGCTGCGTGCACGCTCGCTGTGGCGTCAGTTGCGGCAGTCGCGATGCTTAGCCCGCTGAAGACCGTCGAGCCCTATGTCATCAGGGTCGACAAGAGCTCGGGCGAGACGCAGGTCGTGACCGCGCTCAAGGGGCCGCAGCCGCGCACCTATGAGGATGCGGTCAACCGCTACTTCATCTCGCAATATGTGCGGTTGCGCGAAGGCTGGCTCAACGATGCCGCGCGCGAGAACGCCTATACGGTCATGCTCACCAGCGATTCCGCCGAGAGCGCTCGTTACCTGAACAGCGTTCAGGCCAACAACAAGAACGCGCCTTCCAACGTTTACGGCGGCAAGGGCTTCGTCTCGATCTCGATCCGGACGATCAGTTTCCTCAGTCCTACCGTGGCGCAGGTCCGCTTCACGAAGATCATCACCTTCGGGCAGAACACGCCGATCGCGCAAAATTGGAACGCGATACTGACCTTCAGATACACGACGGCGCCGGAGCATGAGAAAGATCGGAATCTCAATCCGCTCGGCTTCCAGGTCGTGAACTATCGTTCAGACCCGGAGGCGTGACATGAGCGATCAGCCGAATACGTCGGACAGTGGCGACCATGTCCCCGTCCCCTTCCTGCCAGCGCTGCGCCAGAAGTTGGGTCTTCGTCTGTCACCGCCGGCAACGGCGTTGGTGCTGACAGAGGATGGCGCCAGGAATCGCTTCTGGCGCGGGGTCGGGGCGGTGTGGCACCGCCTCGTCGCGTTCTCGGTTCTGGGTGCCGTGGCAGTCACGCTCGCGCCACAGCCTGCGTTCGCGTCGGAAACCCCCGTCCCCGGGGCCAAGGACGCCCGCGTTCGCAACGTCAACTACGATCCGGATCAGGTGGTGACGATCGTCGGCAGTTTCCGGCATGCGATCGAGATCCAGTTCGGGCCTGGCGAAACGGTAACGCAGGCCGCCCTGGGCGATACCGTCTCCTGGCAGATCGCGCCCGTGGGAAACATCGTCTTCCTCAAACCCCGCGAGAAGGCTGGCGGCACCAACCTGATCGTCGTCACCAACGCCGGCGGCGTGCCGCGCACCTATCATTTCAACCTCGCGCTGGGAACGGGCGCCACGATGTACGGCGTGCGGTTCCGCTATCCGCGCGAGGAACGGGCGATGGCGGCGCTGCAGGTGCAGATTGCCCAGGCCCAGGCCGCCAAGGCGATCGAGACGACCATCACCACCGCCGCGCTCGACCATGCCGTGATCGAGGGCACCCGGAATATGAATTATACCGTGCAGGGCGACGTCGCACTGCAACCCACCGAGATCTCCGACAACGGCGAGTTCACCGTGCTGCGCTATCCGGGCCACGCCGACATTCCCTCGATCTTCGCGGTCGACGTTGACGGGACCGAGACGATCGTCCCCTACGATGTTCGCGAGGATTTCGTCGTGATCCATGCGGTCTACCGTCAGCTGCGCCTCAGGCGCGGGGCGAGCGTGCTGTGCATCTACAACGAGGCGCCGCTGCGGAACGATCGCGGCGATCGAACGGGCACCGTCTCCAACGTCGTCGAACGTAAAGTGAAGGGGCAGTAACATGGTCGGGACCGTGATTGACCGCGGGGGCGATGTCGCTGCCGACACCGTTGCGCCAGGCGAGGTCGATAACCCGGTCGCGCGTAGCGGCGGGTGGGGCAACCTCGCCTTCATCGGTGCGGGGATCGGACTGCTCGGTGCCATAGGCGGCATCGTGATAGGCTATGGTGCGTTTCACCAATCGGCCAGTACCGCGGCTGCCGCGCAGCCCGCGAAGGCCAGTGACCGTGCCGTGGACGACGTGATGGGATCGCCAAACGCGCAGCGAGCGGCGCTCGCGGGTCAGCTCGGCCAGCCCGACGCGGCGCAAACCGACATCTTCGGGCGGCCGATCGCCGCAGCCCCGGGGCCGCAGGTCGCCGATGCCAACGGAAATCCGGTGCCGGCAACGAGCGGGACAACCTCCCCAACGGCGAACGGACAGCAATCTCCCGAGCAGCGACGTGCCGAGCAGGCACGCGCCATGGCCGATGCGGCGCGGCGGTCGCCGATCATGGCCTTTGGCAACACCGGGCTGGCCTCGGCCGCCCTTCCCGCCTCCGCGCCCGGTGCGGACGCACAACAGGGGACCGACCTCGATGACCGGACGCGCGGCGGCGGACAATCCACCGTCGCGCGACGGGGCCTCGGTGCCAGTGGCTTCGGAGCGCGGGGTGAAGAAAGTCCAGCCGAGGCGGGCAAGGGCTCGACCGACTTCAGCGATCAGCTCGGCCATGCCGCGATCCAGACGGTCCGGGCAACGATGGTCGCGGACCGCAACCTTTTGCTGAGTGCCGGCACGGTCATCCCCTGCACGCTCCAAACGGCGATCAACTCGACGCAGGCCGGCTTCGTGTCCTGCGTCATCAATCACGACGTCTATTCCGAAAACGGCCGCATCGTCCTGCTCGACAAGGGGACCAAGGTGCTGGGGCAATATTCCGGTGGCATCACGCAGGGGCAAGCGCGCCTGTTCGTACTGTGGACGCGCGCCCTGACGCCGCGTGGCGTCGCCATCGACCTCGGGTCGCCGGCAGCGGATAGCCTTGGCCGGGCCGGGTTGCCAGGCGGCGTCGATACCCAGTTCTGGGCACGTTTCGGCGTCGGGCTCGTCATCTCGGTGCTGGAGGATGCCTCGCAGATCGCCGGTCGGGCGGTTGCCAATGAGGGGAGCAACACCACGCAGGTTCCCGGGCAAACCGGACAGACCGTCCTGCAGCAGACCATGAACATCAAACCGATCCTGAAAAAGAACCAGGGCGACACCGCGGCGATCTTCGTCGCGAAGGACTTCGATTTCCGCTCGGTCTATGACGTGGGATTGAGGCGTTAAGGCCGTGGCATCCAGTCCGACGTCGCTGATCTACGAGCATAATGCCGAGCCGATCCGACGGCACCTTCTGCGCGACGATGTGACCGAATTGGTCATCAACGAGCCGGGGATAATCGGCCTCGAGACTCGGAATGGCTGGGAGTGGCATGAGGAGCCCGCACTCGACAATGCGGCCCTCATGACGCTGGCGAAGCTGATCGCGGGGCTGACCAAGCAGGACATCAATTCCGAATATCCGATATGCTCCTCGGTCCTGCCGGGCGGCGAGCGCGCGCAGGTCGTCGTTCCCCCGGCGGTCGAGCAAGGCTTCATCTCGATCACGATCCGCAAAGCGTCGGGCGTGACGATGAACATCGACGATTTCGAACGTGCCGGCCTGTTCAGTGAGGTCCGCGCGCAAGGCCTTTACGAGGAGGTCGACCCCGATCTGCTGCGACTGCGCGAGGCGGGCGACTGGCGTGCCTTTTTCAAGCTGGCGGTCGAAGCCCGCAAGAACATTCTCATTTCCGGCGCGACAGGCTCCGGCAAGACGAGCTTCTCGAAGGGACTCATCAAGTTGATTCCGGACTATGAGCGGATCCTGACGATCGAGGACACACGCGAGCTCGTCGTTCCCCAGCGCAACCACGTCCACATGATGTACGCCAAGGACGGGAAGAGCCTCCAGAAGGCGGGCGCCAAGGAGTTGCTGGAATCGGCGCTGCGAATGCGGCCCGATCGCATTCTTCTCCAGGAACTGCGGGACGGCACCGCCTTCTTCTACCTGCGCAACGTCAACAGCGGTCATCCCGGTTCGATCACCACGGTCCACGCAAATACGGCCGAGGGCGCGCTCGAGCAGCTGACGCTGCTGGTGAAGGAATCGGAAGGCGGCAACGATCTCGACCGCCACGACATCCGGGCGCTGCTGCGTTCCCTAGTCGATATCGTCGTGCAGATGCACCGCCTGCCACCCGGCGAGGGCCAACCCGCGCGCTATCGCATGACAGAAGTATGGTTCGATCCGGCGAGCAGGCCGACCGACTGAAGAGGGTGCCGGCATGAACGGGAAGTGGGTGCGAAGCGACGAAGGGTCGCAGCCGGGCGCGATCGCGTTCCTCGGCATCATCGGCCTGGCGGTGAGCACCATGATCGGCGCCCTTGCCGTCCTGTGGCATGCCCACCTCCTCAACGTCCATACCCCCTGGCGGAAGGTGCCGGCCGCGCTCTGGGCATTGAAAGGCTACCCGATCGTCTACCAGCCGTTCCTGAGCGGCTTCGGGATCGGCATGGTTCTGACGGTCATCACGATCGTCTCCACACTGTTCAAACGGCAGAAGCTCCACGGCGAGGCACGCTTCGCGCGGGTCGGCGAGGTCCGCAATGGCAAGATGCTCGCCCCGGCCGGCATCGTACTGGGCAAGTTCGGTGGCAAGGTGATGCGCTTCGGCGGGCCCGAGCATGTGATGCTCGAGGCCCCGACACGTGCCGGCAAAGGCGTGGGCGTCATCATCCCGAACCTACTCGACTGGCTCGATTCTCTCGTCGTACTCGACATCAAGCAGGAGAATTACGACAACACGGCAGGCTATCGGCTGAAGGTGCTTGGGCAGCAGGTACTGCTCTTCAACCCGCTCGATCCCACCGGCCGCACCGTGCGGTGGAATCCGCTGAGCTACATAAACCGGCGCGACCCGGTGGAAGTCATAAACGAGCTTCAGAAGATCGCGGCGATGCTCTACCCCGATCCGCTCACGGGAGAGAAGTTCTGGGCTGAAGGCGCACGAACCGCGTTCCTAGGTATCACCGCCTATATCGCCGCGACCGTCGATGATGGAGAGGACGCACTCCCCTTCACACTCGGCGAGGTGTACCGCCAGTTCGCAGCCGGTGATGCGCAGCGGCGTTTCCCGAAAATTATTGCTGATCGCAAAGGAGATGGAAAGCCCCTGTCAGAAGGGTGCGTCTCGGCGATCAAGGATTATACCGGCTCGTCGGCGAACACGTTCTCTGGATTGCGCCAGTCGGTTACGTCCAAGATCAACGGCTGGCTGAATCCTTATGTCGATGCGGCGACCTCGACGAGCGATTTCGACCTAAGCGATTTTCGGGACAAGCGGATCTCGCTCTATCTCGGCGTGTCGCCGGATGACCTCGAGCGGGTTGCGCCAATCTACGGCCTGCTTTTCCAGCAACTCATCGATCGCAACGTCCGCGAACTGCCGAAGGGCGACAAGCATCAGATCAAGGTGCTGCTCGCCCTGGACGAGTTCGCGAGCCTCGGCAAATGCACCGTGCTCGCGAACGCCTTCAGCTATGTCGCCGGCTACGGGTTGCGGATGCTGCCGGCGTTCCAGTCGCTCGAACAGATTCAGGGCGTCTATGGAGACAAGGTGGCGGCGGACATCGAGCGAAACTGCGCAGTGCGGCTCGTGCTTCGTCCGGCCGGTTTGGCCGAAGCGAAGAAGATTTCGGACCAGCTCGGCAGCTACACGTTTAAGGCTCGCTCGCGCTCGATGGGAACGTGGGGTGGCGGGGGCGGCTCCACTTCGGACTCCGATCAGCGCCGGCCGCTGATGCTCCCTCAGGAAGTCGAGTTGCTGCCGGAGGACGATCTGATCGTTTTCCGGCGAGGCATGTACGCGACCTATGGAAAGAAGGTCCGCTACTATGACGAGAAGAAGCTCTCGGCGCGGACCAAGATACCGGCCCCCGAGATGCCCCAGATCCGCGTCGACCCGGCGGTCGCTGCTAACAGCCTCCGCGTGATCGAGGCCACGCAGGCCCCCGATGACTTCAATCCCGCCCCGTCGGCGCCAGGCGCCGCGTCGACGTCGGGATCCGTTGCAACCGACAAAGCAACTGCAACGGGTCGGCGTGGGTTGAACCAGGCGGCGATCAACGCCGCCTTGGCCGTTCCGCCAAACGAGCGTCTCGCCAAGCTCTTCGACGGCGTCCTCGTGGTGCGAGGCAAACCTGCGTAACCAATGGGAATGCCGTCTCATCGATTTTTAAAGTGGGAACGAGTGAGGTTGCCCCGAAGGGGGTTAAGTGGGACATTTTTGCCGTTGACCACGTGCTCCATAAGTGACGGCTATTTCCAGAAGCGGTCGGTGGGGTGCCGCATGACGCTCTCCCAGCTCCACATTGATCCGGCAACCAGTTGTCGTGATCTACGAGTGGTCCATGCAATGAGCGAGCAACGTCGGTGAGCCGGGGTCGAGTTTGTCTTGCCACCGCAGGAGCATCAGGCGATCTACGCTGAATGCGCTTGTCCGACGATACCGCCGATATTCCGGATCGATTGATTGCCCTCCAAGAGAGGGGCGAAGTTATATTCCTATGCGGCGCTGGCATTTCGCAACGGTACGGCCTTCCATCATTCTACAAGCTCACCACGGACATCTACGCTGATCTTGGTGAGAGCTGGGAAGGATACGCCGCCGAAGAAGACGCGATGGGTCTCGACAAAGACGGCGAGGTGAAGGGCCCCGCGGCACTTGATCGCGCTCTTTTTGCTCTTTCCAAACGTTTACGGGGCACCGACACGGCCTCTCGGATCCGAGCCGAAGGGCTGCTGACGACGACGATCGAGAAAAACTTGCAGCCGCCGCTTGGTCCCTTTCCAGCCCATCAGGACGTGTGGACCCTCTCGCGCGATCCCGAGATGCGGCGACGCATCGTCACGACCAACTTCGACACCCTCTTCGAGCGGGCTGGTCCTGCGGAAGTCGCGAGTCGCGCGGGCGCCGATCTGCCTCCCCCGCTTGGCACTGACTTTACCGGCGTCCTTCATCTGCATGGCCGAATTGCCGATGGTGACCTGGGCCTCTCGCGCACCTCCTTGGTACTGAACAGTGCTGAGTTTGGTGAAGCCTATCTCCGTTCAGGCTGGGCGGCGAGATATGTCTATGACCTCGCACGCGCGACAACCATCGTGATCCTTGGCTATGGGGCCGACGATCCCCCGATGCGCTACATCCTTGAGGTGCTAACGGCGGACAGAGAGCGTTACCCCGATATCCGCGAAATCTTCGCGTTTGTTCCCTCGGCCCCAGACGGTCCATGCAGGGAACGGATTGCTGCGATCTGGGAGGCCAAGGGCGCGACGGCGATCACGTACGACTCTCGCGATTCCAAAGATCACGACGCGCTCTACGAGACGATATCGACGTGGGCCGGGTTCGCGGCAGATCCAACCGGATGGCGCCTGGGGCACGCCAGCCGGATACTGGGGCAGGATCCAGACGAGGTCAGCGAGGGTGATTGGCAGCGGCTCCGCTGGTTGCTGAGCGGCGGCGATGCAGGAGAGCTCCTTGGCGAGATAAACCCGGATCCGAAATGGGCAGCGCCGCTCGTTAAGGCAGACGTCTTTCGAACGAACGCTATCTCGCCGTACCGTTGGATCGTTGCGCGATTGAACGATCGTAACATGCCGGCTGCGACAGCCGAAAATCTTCCCCTCTCACCAGAGACTCTGGGCGCCATTGAACGGATCTTGGGCTGGCGAAATCGAAAATCGGTTGATCTGCATCCGGTGCTCCATCGCGCCTGGCAGCTTATCGTTCGGGTTGCCACGCGGCGCTATGCGTTCAACAGTGATGTGGGTCTTCGCTGGTTTCGGGCGAAGGCAGCCATTAGCGAGGGCGATTTCTCTCTAAGTACGAAGCGCGACGTCCTGTCGTGTCTCCGGCCACAGATCGGGATCGGTCACGTCTTTCGATGGCCAGGCCTGAAGGACGAACCTACCCCCGAAACGCTGGCTTTGCGACACGTCCTGCGGATCGACTGGGGCCCCGGATCGCTCGACAAGATCGACGAGTTGGTTGCGCACTGGCCCGATGATGGCCGCTCGAGCCTGATCCGCGCGCTCATGCGTGAGCTGGAGGATGCGCTCGAAGAGGCGGCAGATACGGACACCCTTTATGCGGCGAGCAGCGACGTCAAATCGGTTTCACGCCATTTCCAAGACCAGCACCCCGACGGGTTTTATTCGATCGTACGTGCAGTGATCGACATTTGGGATAGGGAGGCCGGTGTTCGACCAGTTGCAGCAAAAGCACTGGCAACTGAGTGGCTGGCATCGTCGTATCTCCTGCTCCGACGGATGGGGCTTCACGCTTTGAGACAGCCATTCTTCTCGTCGTCGGACGTTGCGGAGCATCTGCTGACATTGTCCGACGAAGACTTCTGGCTCAGCGACGCCCGGCGCGAAACCATGCAGCTTTTCGTCCATCGGTGGCCCAGCGTTGTCGCCGCGGATCGGGCGAGGGTGGAGGAACGTATCTGCGCCGGCTTGCCACGCGAGCTCCTGATAGCTGACGGCGATTCTGACCAGATCGCATCGGTGCGAGACAATGCCGTGTTCATCCGCCTCGCCCGGATCGAGGGTACGGATGTTGGTATGTCGCCGCTTGCGGCAGACGCATTAGCGCAACTCCAAGGCGAGCATCCTACCTGGAAGTCCGATGGCGAGGAGGACGATTTCCGGGTTTGGTCGTCCGGAGTCCGGACAGTGGGTCACCAAGGAGACCTAAGTTTGCTCGCCGACACGCCCGCCGACGAGGTTCTTAATCGGGTCGAAGAGGTCGTCGGTCGCGACCCGTTTGCACAAGGCGATCTATGGCGACTGTACTGCGATGCCGAGCCTCAGAGTGCCCTGTCTGCTCTCCTCGCGGACGATCCGACGAGCAGCAATCGCGCTGGCGCATGGCAGTCGTTTTTCTGGTCCATCACCGCAACACCGAGAGAAGACATCCAGCAACTGGCGCTGGACGCGATAACCCAGCCGGATTTTCAATTCGAGCCGTATACTGCGGTCGCGGATTGGCTCCTTCGAAAGCGCGATACCCTTTCGATTTCGACGACATCACTTCTTTCGGTCTGGGATCGCCTGTTTGCAGTAGTCGAGAATCATGCGGGACCGGTCGAGGATCAGTCGCGACGGGACGTCGTCTTCAGCATGCTAAACAGCGCGGAGGGTAAAATTGGAACGCTGCTGCTCGAAGAATACGAAAGGGTGCGGGAGGGCGAAGCAGCCGATGACCAGCTTGCCATCCTGGCGCGGCTTGAGCGCCTAGTCTCCGCCGAGGGTGAGCTCGGTTTCCTTGGAACGGCCGCCGCGATGGACGGCGTGAGGGCTCTGTTCAGTGAACATAGGGCGTGGACGACACAATGGTTGCTCCCTTTGACGGTTTGGACGTCTCCATATGCGCCAGCGGCTTGGTCCGTGTTGCTGCGCGGACAGATTCCTCAACCTGATCTTTATACAGCCCTGAAGGCAGGTCTGCTCGAAGCCGGCAGCCATTTGGAGCTCGATCGCTCGATCGATTCCGTCGCCCAGTGGATGGTAGCACCGCTGCTATGGGCTCAGGTCGCAACCACGCCCGTTCCCGAGATTACCAGCGTCGAAGTCAGGCGCGCGTTGGCCGGATCAGCAGAAGAGGTTCGCAGCAGTGCTGCATATTGGCTCTCTGAGGCGATCGAGAAGATGGACGGTAGCGCTGCGGATCTTTGGCGGGAGCGCATTGGCCCGCTATTTAAACAGATATGGCCGCTAGATCCGGCCAGCCGATCGGCCGGCGCCAGTCTGCATCTTGTGAGGTTGGCGCTCCATACGGCCGGGGCTTTTCCCGAAGCCGCCGATGCCATAGCGCCGGCCTTGGGCCCCCTCGACACGTGGGAGATCGAAAGCTACCTCGGCCGCGACGAAGATGCGAAGGCGTTCTATGAAACCGCGCCGGGCGCCGTGCTGACCCTTCTTGACGCCGTTGTTGCCGAAGACGGTGTCCCGAGTTCGCTTATATCCATGTTGCGAAGTCTCGCGGAAAGCAAAACGGCGTTGGAAACCGATCCGCGTTTCATGAAGTTGATGGGGTGGGCCCGTCGGCAGGCGGCCGCGTAGAGTGGGTTTTCTCCCGCGCGGTGACCGAGCCCGCCGCGCGGATTTGCCCGCAGATAGCAAGCTGGTCTCGGTCGTGGTGATCGCGCTGGCGCGTGAACCGGCTTATTGTCCTCAACAAGGAGGACCTTGTGCATATCTTTATCGATGAGTCGGGGACGTTCACTGGAGTGGGGGCCGACGCGCCGGCGGTCTCGACACTCGGCGCTCTCATCATGCCCTCACACCGCCTGCCCAAGCTGTTCAAGAAATATGGGCGGCTCCGCTCGAACCTGCCCACACGAAAGGGCGAAGTGAAAGGTAGCCTGCTCGACGAGCGCCAGGTTGCGGCGGTGATCGAGCTTCTGCGCATCAGCGGCGCCCTGTTCTGCGCCTCGATGATTGACCTCGCCGACCACAGCCCCGAGGACATCGCTAAACACCGCGAGAGACGCAGCACTGGCCTCGCTGCCAACCTCACCGATGGCCATACCCAGGAACTGCGCGATAGCGTTGCCGCGCTGCAGGCGCGCATGGCCGGGTTTTCCGACCAGCTCTATATTCAGGGCGCGGTAACGATCGACCTCCTCTACAACGTCATGCAAGACATGATCGTCTACCACTGCCAGCGCTTCCCGAAGGAACTCGGCGAATTCCACTGGGTCATCGACGCCAAGAATCCCGGTGCCGTCACCAACTGGGAGGACTGGTGGTCCAGAACGCTAGTGATCTGGCTGCAGGCCATGTCGCTGGTGAAACCCGGCGCGATGCTCCCCGGCGGCGATTACCGCCATTTTCGTCGCTTCATCTTTGACGACCTCCCGGAATATCTCCGCGACGTCGCGCCGCCCGCTGATCGCAGCCGGGGCGCCGGCATTGACCTGCAGAAGATGTATGGCGAGAGCTTTCGCTTCTCGAGCGAACCGGAGCCCGGGCTCGAGTTGGTCGATATTGTGACAAACGCGCTACGCCGCGGTTTGATCGGCAATCTCGGCGAGCCCGGATGGCTGCCGCTGCGCGGCCTCATGATCCACCGCAGCGACGTCTATGTAAGCCCCGTTGGGCTCCTTCCCCCCGATCGCAAGCTGGCCCGTGCGCTGCTGCCTACAATGAATAAATTCCGTATAGGCGGTCGGATCATGGCGACGCCCAACATTGTCTGGGCCGAGGACGAACCGGCCGCCGCCAAATAGGCCGGGAGCTCGCCGACGGATCTGGTAACGTGCCGCATGAACAATTCCGGCTCCTCCTTCTCCGATCGCTTCGGCTACCAAGCTCCAGAAGCCGAAATCACGATCCGCGAAGACGCGCCGACTGCGGTCCGCGACGGAATCCTGATGACGGGATACGGTGCTGAGCTTGGCCCCGGCGTGATGCGCGACATTCTGTGCCAAGTTCTGCTGCGGCGGCCCAACCAGAACAACTGGTCGGCGAGCAATGTCGAGTGCGAGGTGTCGGGGCTTATCGACCAAGCGCCATGGTATCGCGTGTATGACTTTGCCGAACGCCTCTACGCTGAAATCGGCACGCGCGACTTTACCGGCACGCAGCAGGCCCGCTTCGAAGCGCAGCTCAACCAGCTTTTCCGCGAGCGGGGTGTGGGCTGGGAGATGAAGCACGGGACGTTGATCGCACGCGGATCAGAGGCCTTCGCGCTCGCCACCGGACATGCGACCGAGGTGATGCGGCAGCACGGCGCGCCGACCGCGGCGAACGAGGTTCATGAGGCCTTGCGCGATATCTCGCGCCGCCCCCATGCCGACGTTACCGGCGCGATCCAACACGCCATGGCGGCGTTGGAATGCGTCGCGCGCGAGGTGGGCGGGACGACAGACACACTCGGGCCGGCCATCAGGCGGCTTAACCTACCGGCGCCGCTCGATCAGGCGGTCGAGAAGCTCTGGGGATTCACGTCGCAGCAGGGGCGCCACATCCTCGAGGGGCGCCAACCGCAATTCGAGGAGGCCGAGCTGGTGGTCACCGCCGCCAGCGCGCTCAGCGTCTATCTCCTGCGTCGTCGAGATGGGTGATCCTGCCCCTCAACCGACTTCGACACCATGCCTGCGGAGCAGCGGGACAATGACCGAGCCGATCTTCTCCTTCGCCCAAGCAGCCAGCCCCGGAATGGCTGAGGTTCGAGCGCATTGAGCGCGTTGTGGACGCGGACCGTCAGCTGCAACCAAACGTCCACGGTAATCCGGTCGAGAAACGCAATGATCGGGGTGCAAGCCCGTCCGGCAGCTTGAATGCGGACTATGACCGGTTTCGGCGTGACCGGACATTTACGCGTTGGACGCGGAATGACTTGGAATGGTCGGAAGCCGCCGATCCAATCTACCGGACGCCCTCTAACGGTCCTTGCTGGCCTCGACCGTAGTCGCACGTTCGTTGCTGTAAGCCGGGCCACTGTCACCAATGCGCGGCCGATCGCCTGCCTCGATGCGGGTTGCTAGATCGCTGTGAAGCGCAACGAGCTCGGGTGGAAAATCCACACCAGCCGCAGACCCCAGTCTGCGCTCCGCATCGTCGAAGAGATCTATTGCGCCTGCCAGTTCGGGTTCGCTGTACAGCGCTGCGCTCTCCCCTGCTCGCCATAGGCCGGCAAGTTGGTGGGAGCGGATCATGCAAGCCGAGGCCGTTCGATCGACCGCAACCGTGGTGTCCGGTAGTCCTGGCGGCGCGGCCCCCCTCCCCTTGATCTCGGCCCGCGTAATTGCCACCAGGCGGTAGCGCAGGACCCGGGATTCCGGGGTATCCGTTGGCGAGGGCTGCTGCTGATGGTTCAGGAAAGAAATAAGCTCCGCGGTGGTGGTGGCCGACGCGGCGTTGCGCCAGTCCGTCAAAGCCCGTTCCTTCGATTTTAGATCCGCAGGCTGGGTCAGGATAAAGCGCTCGAGAAGTGGATCGCTGGCTACTGCGACCGGCAGCGGTGCCCCGTTACCATTAGCCGCGGCATGGGCAAAGCCGATCGCCGCCGCAATCGTACCAAGCTGCGCCTTCATGATCTCACGATCGTCGATCGATCGCCCTAGGATCATCTCGAGGATCGGCGTCAGATCCGTCACCGCGGCTTGGCCTGCGTCGATCGTGTCGAGCCTATGGATGATCTCTCTGTTTGTCGCCTCGATGCGCTGGCCGCTTTCGGTCAGCGCATCGAGCTGCTCCTGCACGAGCGTCAACGCGTCCAGAACGCCTGCCAGGGCAACGCTTACCTGGTCCGTGCTCATCGTTCTGGCCCATCCCTATCGGGTGAACGCGCGTGGTCGCGAGTTGCGCGATCACGATCCAATATCTCGCGAAGGACCTCCTCCGGCTTGCTTGGCGTCGGTGCCGTGGCCTGCCGTTCAGCCTCGTCCATAAGCGAGCGAAGGCGCTCGGATACCCCCGAAGGTCGGCGTTCATGCCGCGTGTCTTCGGTCCGCTCGGGACTCTCCCGGAGTGCTTGCTTGGCCTCCAGCTTTCCACGCATGACGCGAGAACGCTCCAGCGCGGCGGCGATCGGATCAGGCCCGGGATCCGCAACAGCGGGGCGCGTCCGAACATCAACGATCGCGCCGCGCTTGCGGGACGGTGAAGCAGCACGCATTGCCCGAGCGGAGTTGGGCTCGGGCGGCGGCAATGCCGCGACGAACCGCCCGAGGCTCTGTGCCACCACCTGATCGGCAAGGGAAGGCGAAGCCGACAGCTCCGCGACGGATCGCATATAGGTCGCGCGAACGATGGCCTGCCGACTTGCAAGAACGGCCTCGACCGGGTCGGAAATACCCTGGTCGCGAAGGCGCCGGGCGCGCTCGGCGCGGCCCGTATCGATCTGCGGAACCTGCCCTTTGTCGCGCATCTTCCGTACCGCGATGTGTTCATGCGCGGGGTCGATACCGCGCGCTCTGGTCGGCGTGGCGTTGGCCTCGACGCCGCGTTCGCGGAGTTTCTCGGCGAAGCGTTGCCGCCATCGAAACAGATCATCCCGGTCCGGATGAAAGCGGCGCCCGTCGAAATCGCGACGTGCGATCGTGAGGTGAACGTGGGGATGATCGCGATCGACGTGGAGACCGGCAACCCACGACCGGTTCGCGAACGCCTCGCGTGCGAAGTCCAGGGCTGCCGCTTTCAAACGCTCCGGTTCGGTCCCCGTCGGCATCGAAAGGATCATGGATATGGACGTCGCACCTTTGCGTCGGGCGTCCCCGTCCATCTCGAAGTCATGCCAATCCTTCGCGAGTATCTGCATGTCGCGTCCGTCGCGCAGCACGACGCCCTCGCTCGTTTCAAGCCCGAGTTCTTCGTCGGGACCGTGACCCAGCCTGCTGATGTAGGCAAAGTTGGCAAGGACGTGTCCGCCGCCATGCTGGCGCCCCGTGATCCGCACCATGACCTCTGGAACGCGACGTGATGTGCGATCCGCGGTCATTATGGCACGGCCGTTCATCCGGGCCTGCGATCCGCCCCCGAAAGCGTGCTTCGCCTGCGCACTGGGACGGGACGTGGCCGGGGAGGATGCGGCCTTCGGGAACATCGACGCAACGGCCAGCCCGAGCATCGTGCCTCCGGTTTTCGGACCCTTGGCATTACCGCCCCCGGTCCCGAGGCGGTACTTCTTGGGAGGCGCGAAGACGCCCGCCATGGAGTCCATCGTCCCGGAAGAGAAGCGGAAGCTCACGTTCCTGACGCTCGGTAGGTTTCGGTCCAGTACCTGACCTCTGCCCCGATCGTGGCCGAGAGCGTCAGCCGGGTCTTAAACAGCAGCGCGTTCAGCTCTTCACATTTTTCGATGAACGGACCGGCGATGCGGGCAATGTCGAGCGAGCTTTCAGGCTGGTTCGCTGCGTTCATCGCATGGACCGCCTGGTTGATGTTCCGGCCGATCAGAAGCACCTGCTTGCGCAATTTGACGATCTCAGCCTGGGTGGCCGGAGCCAGCCTCAGCACGCCCGCCTTGTCCCAAAGCTGCCAGCGAAGCGTGCGTTTGATCCATTCGTTTCGCGTCATCTTCATCGGCGCCGCTACGGTGTCGATGCCTTCGACCTCGCTCCGGTCGAGCCGGACGGTGACGCGAACGAGGTCGTCGGGATGCCCCCTGCCCTGAATTGGCAGCACCGGGATGTCATCGTTCCCAGGGGCCAGCACGGCGTTGGCCAGCACGCTTGCCATCCAGCTGCTGCGGTTCTGCCCGTTCGCTGCGGCAACGCGGTCGATCTCGGCGACCAACTCGTCCTTCAATCGCAGGCCTACATTCATCCCAAAAGCCCCGTGCAGCGGCGCCCCACAAGCCAATGTTAAACATTGGTGCCGTGAGGCATATCCTGCCATCCCTAGTAATTGGCTATCCTCATGAAACAACAATCTCTTTGGAGCTAAATCACTCCAGACGCGGAGGTGAAAAGGGATTGACTGTGCGCTTGCGACAAGTAGCTTTCGGCCTTGTGGTGGCGGTGCAAGGCGTTTGCACGATTAGGCACCGCTAACTGCTATTTCCTGGATTGCCCGCAACCTCCTAAGTTGTTCTCTATTGGAACCGGATTCGAAGAATGGCCCGAACGAGAAACGCCGTCGATCTCGCAGCAATCGAGGCTCGGCGGGAAGCTCTAAAAGCGGAACTTGCTCATCTGGACGAACAGGCAAAGGCGGCGGAGCAGACGGCTCGGGACGCTGGTCGTCCGGTTCTAACCGCAGCGCTCGAGCGCGTTAAAATTGCAGCGATCGACAAAGCGGATGCCCGGGCAATCGCGACGGCTATCTCGAAACACGGCGGCAAAGCGGTGGCAAGCCAGCTTGCGTCGCTTGGCTAGGCTTCCCGATCAACCCTCCAGACGAGAAGCCGGCGTTGGCCTGGCATCCAGATTAGGGCAGCCTCGTCGGATGCCTCAACGCGTGAACCTGACCGCTCTCCTTGTCGACGAATATGACACCGCGCTCTCCTTCTTCGTTCAGAAGCTTGGCTTCGAACTGCGTGAAGATACCGTGCTGACTGATGGCAAGCGGTGGGTGGTGGTCGCGCCGCATGGTGCGGCGAACGGACTGTTACTAGCGCGAGCGGTTGGCGACCGGCAACGTGAGGCGATCGGCGATCAAAGCGGCGGTCGCGTGTTCCTGTTTCTCGAAACAGACGACATTGCCCGTGACCACCTCGCTTACACTCAGCGGGGCATCCGTTTTGTCGAAGCGCCTCGCCATGAACCATATGGCACGGTGGCGGTCTTCGAAGACCTATACGGAAACCGATGGGATTTGATCGAACCTAGCGTGGGCAAGGGATGACCTTCGATCCGCCATTCTATGCGGTAAGGGCATTGGCTGGGATCGAACGCAGCGGTTCCCCAATCTCGGCAGCCACGGCCTGTCTGGGTGTTGCACCGACGGGGGCGGACGGCCGGCGCTCGCTTCAGCGCGGCCGAGCAGGATACCCGAAAGCAGATTGACGGCGCCAGATCAGGCTGCCCCCCTCCCCTGCACACCGGCCATAGCTTGCGCCGTGTTGGCGGCCGGGGCTCGCCCCTGCGCCGCGGCACACGGGCACGGCTCGTATGGTGTTTCGGGCGCCGTCTCGGTCGTGCCAAGCGGGGTATCACGCCCTATCCATCGATTGTGGGGCCGCCTTAAACGAGGTTCTGCGCCGCGCGGGCGGTCAACCAGGATTGCGTTGCGTCGCCGCGCTAACGGCCATGCAAGGCCCCTGCCCTACCTATGGAGCAGCCCCGCCAATCTCCTGCTCGTAAAGCAAGAGCGCCGCATCTGCTACGACGTCGGCGAGCACGCGCTTGCGTGCCGGGTCCGCGTCGCGAAGAGCATAAAGTCTCGCAGCGGTTTCGGGATCTACCCTCACGTTGATCGCGATATTGCGATTGCCGGTTACGCGTGGCGGCCGTTGGAATGTCCCGGCTTGGGGACGCTCTTGAGGCACGGGCGCCGCTACAGGCGGGGCCGCTACAGCCGGAACAGCGGGACGCGACGGAAAGCCGGCCCCGTCGCTGATCTCGCGTAGCTTGGCTGGATCCTTGTTCGGGGGCGTATCATCGAACCCCGAGAGATCGAGCCGGGACCGGGTCATGCTGCCTCCTTCACGGTACGCGCCTTACGCAGCCTTGCGATCACCGCTGCCGCGTAAGCCTCGGCGTTCTCGAGCGCTGCCTTCATGTTACCGACGCCTTTGTCGTTGATTGTGCGAAGCGTTCCACCGGCGGCGAACATCGCGCGATAGGCCTCGCGATTGTAGATCATGACCGGAAGGACCGGAATTTCAGCATCGTTGAACTGCTCCGCGATGTCCTTCTGATTGTTCGAGCGCAGCGCTGGCGGGATTTGGCTGAACAGGATCGCATAGTCGATCTCTGTCTTGGTGCCTCTCGCCGTCTGCTTGACGAGCTTGATAGCGCGGGCAGCCTGGGTGGCATCCAGATGCGACCCCTTGCAAGGAATGATCACCAGATCGCTTTGCGCGATTGCGAACGTGACGGTCGCGGTTGCCGCGCCTTCGAGGTCAACGAGTGTGAAGCGCGCCTCCGACGCGCCCCGCTCGATTTCATCGATGATCGCGTTTTCGTCGCGGCACCCGACGACAGTTATCGCATCCGGTCGTCCCGGTAACTGGCCCCAGTCGACCAGCGGAAGGTTCGGGTCAGCATCGATCAGGCGTACGGTACCCCCCGCCTCCGCCAACTCTCCGGCGAGCAACAATGTCGCGGTGGTCTTGCCCACCCCGCCTTTCGGCGACACGAAGCTGATGACTGGCATGCTGCTCTCCCGTTGCGGCCAGGTTGCTACCATGTAGCAGCCAGCGTTTATGAAGCTGCTATATCGCAAGCTAGCAGCTGGCGTCTAGCGACTTTGGCGCAATCTGACAGCGACTAGCCTGCGATATGATTGCGATTTACTCGCAACTAAACCGCTAGCTGATAGCAAGTTTGTCGCGCGGCGGTTGCAGCTTAGATGCGGCACCGTTGCCGCTAGGTCGCTACGTGCTCGCGTTCTGGTTGGTAGCCGATTGCTGGTTGCTACCAACCAGCAATACACCCCGCGCGATACGGTCGAGACGCGGTTGGGAAGGCGCGAAAGGCAGGCCAGCAACCGTGTATGAACATGCTACGTCATAGCTGTCGGGTTGCTACCCGAACGCAATCGGCTATCAGGTCGCTACAATGTCGCTAGCTCGTTGCTACCAAGCAGCTACCAAACGAAGGAGCAATTCCCCTCAGTCCCCGTATCGCCAAGGCAATTGATGAATCCACAGTGCCAACCCACGAATCGACAAGAGATTGAGACGCCGAACGCAACAAACGCGATCGGCGTTAACCAAAGCGCAAAATGGCGAAATCGATCGTGAAGTACCCACGGCCCGATCTCGTTCGACACGACCTGCACCACACCGGATATACCGACGCTCAAGACGAAGACCCAATCCTCTAGTCGGGCGGCCGAGGCCGCCCGGACGATGTTCATTCCTCCCATAGCGGCTTGAGCTTGCGGGTCCGCTTTACTGCGGGGAGAGGTGCCCGCTCGGGCATCCCGTGTGCTGCGATCTCCGCTTGGATGCTTGCAAGTTCAGCGAGCCATGCCTGGGTGCGTGCGGTTTGAACGTGCATGTAAACCTCCGTCTGTTCGTTGAGACAGATGCGGGCTGACGATCGGGGGGGTCAGGGTCACAGGACCGCGCAGCGGCCGCGCAACCAGGGCGTGGGGGTGCCGATTTTGTCGCGGTCGAAGCGAAGCGAAGGCCGCGTCAGAATTGGGGGAACCGCGAATTCTTGACGCTGGCTCCGCCCGGTCGTCACAATGGACAATATCGACGACAGAGCCCCTCCGACGTTGGTAGGGCAGGGGGGCGCCGACCCACGCGACGGTCTTGCCTCCCGCACGCACCAGTCACCTTTCCCGGACAACCGTCGATGTCCAGATAGCGACCGTCAGCTGGTCTCAATCAAATTCTGCGGCAAATCGCTGGCGTTGATGCCTCGATCTCATGGGAGGGAATGCCGCCTTCATGACGGACGTTGCCACCAGCGAAGTCGATCTCGCCTTCCCGTCGCGCGCGCTCGGATGCGCTCATCGCCGAGCGTGGTGTCGGGAAGGGCAGCTCGAAATCGATGATCTCATCCTTTCCGCAGCAGGGGGAACCCCGGCGCCATCGCGCCGGGGCGGTGCGTCATCGTTCGTCGACGCGCATGATCGTCAGGACTCGCGTGGTTTTGAAGGGATCGGCCGGATCCTCTGAGCCCGCGCTCAGGTCGTAATTGTAATAGTCGATCTTCCAGTAGCAGTCGGTGCCTTCAAACCGGAACCGGCCCAGGTCGTGCTCGCCATACGGGTCGATCGCGTCGTCAAAGCCATCAAAGTCGCGAACCGCGCGGAGCAGCCCCGCCCGCTTGCGGAAGTTTCGGAAGCGGCTGACGTCGCCTATCAGGTCTGCGATCCCGCTGGTCATCACGATACGGTTGTTGCCCGGGGCGGTGAGATGCTCGCGCAGCCAGTCGTTGAGGCGGGCGATCTCCGCTGCGCCACCCTTGGCTTGGTTTGATTGGGGCGTTTGCTCGGCCATGATGGTCTCCTGCCATTGACCCCGACGATCGGGGCCTTTCGACAGGCGACAGGACGGCCGGGGCATAGGTTGCCCGGGCACCCATAGGGTCGAAACGGAGTGGAGAAGCCCGCTGGCGGGCTTGCGCGGGGGAGCGCCCCGGCCAGGACGTAGGAGCCCGAAATGCCGCGGGGATCGTCGACAGGGAAGAGACTTCAGGTCCAGGCTGATGCTGGACGACCACGAGGATCGGGGCGTATCGTTCGACCATGGAAACGGCTGCCAACATTGTTGCCCTGTGGCCCCGCTGGATGGACAGCGCCGGCGATATGCTCCGGATGAGGGCGTTAGTCCGGACCCGGTGCTGCAAATGCGGGACGCTGATGCGGGCCGAGCTGGAAGACATCGTGGCACGCCACGGCTCTGACTATTCGCTCGTCGACAAACTGGAGCGCTGCCGGATGGTCGAGTGCGAAGGGTCTACGTTCTATCTGGCGTCGCGAACCTATGGCCGGGAATGGGTGACACTCCTGCGCGACCCGCGGCTGATGAAGGTGTTCGAGGAACTGCCGCCTGTCCGGACGGCGTGGAGCTGATTGCCCGCGTCCGGAAGAGATACCGTCTGAATTTGAATTCCGCACCGAAGCGGGGGGGTAAAAGGGGGCAGAAGCCCTTCGTCCAGCAGCGCTGCCGTGCTTGCGCAGCGGGGCCGGGGCGGGCTCGATGCCCGCTCCGGCGCCTTCACCGTTGAAGAGCGGGGAGGGGAGGGGGGCCAAGGCCCCCCGGGAGGCTCAGGCGTAAGGGTCGTACTCGTTGACGATCGTGAGCGAGCTGTCGTGATCCTCGGCGGTGATGACGGCGTACCCCGTGCCGACGGCGATGACCATGGTTGCCACCATCAAGGTTCTTGCGAGGCCCATGGCGTTTCTGCGGGCGATCCAGATATCGTTGAACATGTCCGAGGCTCCTGTGAAGCCGGCGGGGTTCATCCCCGCTCGACAGGCGCCCGACAGGACGGGGAAGGGCCGCGATCACTTTTTTCGCTTGCGAAAAAAGCCGTAGCGAAGCGCCCGGACCCCTTGCGGGTTGATCGTACAAGGCCCTGAGCCGGCCCAAGGATTGCGCCTCAAGAGCGGGGTGAAGCCCGCCTGCTCGGAACGTCGTGCTCAGCGTTGGTTTGCCGGTAACGCGCCCCCTCGCAGGCGCGGTGGACACCTGCCCAGTCCGTGCCCCCTCTCCGCGCTCCAATGTCGACGGGCGCAGTGCGCTGCTCGGCGGTGCAGCCCCGGCCGGGCCAGGATGGAAGGAAGTTGCCGCTTTCCGGAAAGACGTTTCCGCGCTGCGCGTCCGTCAGTCGATCGTCACCCGAACGGGCCGAGACCGGCTACGGGCTCGGTGCAGCGAAGCGGAATAGAGCGACGGTCCCGGCTTCGCCGGGAGACGCCAACTCGTCCCGAGACACCGACACAGGCTACCCGGCTTCATGATAAGGCTTTAGATTGAATGGCGATCCCTACCGTCCCCTATGCATTGGTAGTCGACGACGATCCGCTCATTCTCAGGCATGCGTGCGACATTCCGGAAGAAGCAGGTTTTCGCTTCCACGAAGCGGGTACGGGCGAGGAGGCTAAGACCTTCCTGGGCGATCATGCCGACGATGTGACGCTCCTGTTCTCCGACGTGGCGATGCCCGGCGACACCGACGGGTTCGCCCTTTCCCATTACGTTGCCGAGCATCGGCCCTGGATCGAGATCGTGATCGCAAGCGGCAACGTGACGCCATGTCCGGGGGACATGCCCGGCAAAGCGACGTGCATCGGCAAGCCTTTCGACGATCGCATGCTCCAGCAACGTCTCACGGAGACGCTGCCGGACAACAAGTAACTCGAGCAGTTCAAGCACGCGGCTTAGCTGTGTCTTCGTGAACTTGTGACCTTGCGGTCCTGATTGCCGGTGAACGCGAGAAGAGGCCCGGAGCGCTAGCTCCGGGCCCGTACTGCCTCCCTCAGAAGGGTACGTCATCCGCCTCATCGTCCTGCGCGGCGCCTTGGCGTTCCTGGCGGTTCTTGCCGTAGGAGAGGAAGGTCACTTCGTCGGCGATGATCTCGACACCGTAGCGCTCGATGTTCTGATCGTCGGTCCAACGGGTGTAGTGGATGCGGCCCCGAACCATGACCTTCTGGCCCTTCTCGACATACTGCGCGACGGTCTTGCCGACGCCGTTGAAGCAGGTAATCCGGTGCCATTCGGTGTCCTCGACCCGGCGACCTTCGCCATCCTTCATGGTCTTGCCGTCCTGGTCGCGCTTGGGGCGCGAGGTGGCGAGGGAGAAGTTGGTGATCTTGGTGCCGCCCTGGGTGGTGCGGACTTCAGGCGTGGCGCCGACGTTGCCGGCGAGGATGACGAGGTTCTGCATTTCGAGGTTCCTTTTTTGCTCGCCGGGGGTCCGTCCCCTCGACTGAACACCAAAAAAGACGGCCAGGACGCCCTCTCCACCGAAAGCGCGCAGACGCGCAGGGGAACCCCGATCGAAGGGGTGGTGCGGGCAGCCGTGGCACACGGCAACTCGGCCCGAATGATCGCGGGTTGGAGTGGGTGGACAGCCGGATTAGGTGGTTCAGGAAAGAGAGGGGATGGACCGCCCGGCGGGCAGTGGACATGGAACCGTGAAGCAGGACGCCCTTGTCGCGTTGCTCGTCCGGCAGTGCCACTATGCCTTGATCCCGCTATCCGGGCGGACCTGACACCTTCCCTCGCTGGTGCTCGCGCCCTGCGCCGGTGTCTGTCGTGAAGGATGATGGTTGCGGCGTGGACCTTGGTGCCGTCTTTCGCCGTCACGGCGCGCGCGCGTCGTGCGTGTCGAGATGACGATGGGGGGTTCGTGCTGCGCAGCGCCCCGCCCGGACGGCAGAAACCGAGCGCGGATGTCGTGATTCCGGCAGTGCATCCCACCTGGCATAACGCGGCGAAGCCGGCGCAGAGACCAACGCGGTGAGGTGGCGTGCAGCCTGAACGAGAGGCACACGGTGCGGGGCAGACTCCGGCCTTGTCCCACGGAACCGCTCCGCGTCGGAATCGCGACTTGGGCGCGGCAAGCCCCGTCAGTCGATCGTCACCCGAACGGGCCAAGACCGGCTAAGGGGCTCGGTGAAGCGAAGCGGAATAGCGCGCTGGTCGCGACACTATTGGCCCCGAACCTTCGCGAGCTTGCCCTTAGGAACCAGTCATAACCGCTCGGCTGTTCGCCCTGGGAAGCCTGCACGACCGATCATGACCTCGACAGCGCGATCCGCGTCGTCGTCATGCAGGCGGGGGGCCGGAGCCGGCGGCGATGACGAAAAGCTTATTGCTGCCGCGCTAGGAGTGCTGAGGTTGTCCGTCACGACGACGAGGTAGGTGTCGCCGTCAGACGAAGCGCGAAGCGCCAGCAATGCGCAGCCGTCTGTAACGGGTTGGGCGAGGCATCGGTTTACTCCTCGAGGGGTGGGAGTGACTGGATTTCTGTGGGGAGACTTCAGAAGGGCGAGGCCGCTGGCTTTGCCAGCGGCGGAGCCGAAGCTCAGGCGACCTCTCGGTCGCGCTGAGCGTTTTGAGCTGCAGGCGGGGTCCCGAGCGGACCGCGACGATCGACCACGCGGATGCCGGCCTTCTTGGCGTCGATGACCAGACGCTCGGTCACACCATTGCCCTGGAAGGCGATGACGTAGCGGGGTTTAAGCGAGAGCATCTGCTCGTTGCGACGGAAGCCGGCACGATCACCCAGCTTGCGATCGAGACCGAAGCGGACTTGCTGGATGCCGTTTTGCTCGGCCCACGACGCCGCGATGCGCTCGATCCCCTTCATGTCGCCGCCATGGACGAGATACATGTCGCCGACACGCTCCCGAACCGCACCCAGGGTACGCAGCAGATTGTCGCCAAACGCCTTCATATCCTCATCGGTCCGGAAGGTCAGCCGTCCCCCGGCAAACACTACGGGCGTGCCCTGTGCAGTGTTGGCGTTGCGGACCCGCTCGCGGCGAGCCTGAAGGAAGGCGCGTCCGTCAACGATTGCCGACGTAACCCCGAGCGAAATGCGGTTGCCGGTCGACGGGATCCAGGAACGGCCGGTTTCGCGGATATAGTGTGCCGCTGCGGTGTCGCGCATGTGTTCGTAGCAGGTGGCGGCTTCCTCGATCTTCTTCGCAAGGTCGATCTTGTCCTCGAGGTTAGCGGTGTTGATCTCCGAACCGTCCTGCTCGGCCAGGAGGAACCTGATCTCGTCGGTGAGACGGTCGATCGTCGCGTGCTTCTTGGCCGCGGCCCGGTGGAAGAGGTTGACCAGGCCCCAGCCCATCTCCTCAATGTCGCGTTCGAGCGACGTATTCTGGAGGGTTGCGAACAGGTCGCTCCAGATGGCGGTGGTGGTCTGCTCCAGTGCTTCGGTCGAGGGCGGGCACATGCCCGAAACGTCTTCAGCTCGGGGTTCGAGGTGTCCAAGCTCCAGAGCGGAAAGTGCGGCAGCGAGGGAAGTGGTCATGGGGTCAAGCCCTTCATCTGATCAAGGCCGGCGGCCTATCCGCCGGATGCGCACCTCCTGGGCGGACGAATGAGAGGCGCCCGCACCGACGCGAAGCGGAGGGAAACCGAAAAAACCGGGGTGGTGCGGGCAGCCGCAAAGCGGCAACTCGGCCCGGATTTTTGCGGTTGCGGAGGTCTCGCGGCCGCCCATGTGCCGCATCTCTCTGGCGGAAGGCTACGGCAAGTCAGGTGGCGTCGGGCGCAGACGTGACCACGCTTGCTGCTACGGTTGACGTGGGGCTCAACCCGAACTTCGCAATGTCGTCGAGAAGTGCTTGCCCCGTTGCACACAAGCGGACCATCGCCGTTGGGGTGATCCGTGGGCGCTCCATCGGCGCCGATCGCATCGACCATGATGCGGATCTGGTCGACCAGATCCTCGCTCCGGGTCACGGCATAGCCCGCGCACGCCGCAGCTTGCGAGAACAGGTCCGGGACGGGCAGGGCGGAGGTCGCGCCGCCATCGAGGACAAGGCGAGAAGGATCGACGTCCGCACCTTCAGCGACAAGCGCGGACATACGTGGGATGCTCCGTATCGAGGCTCTTCCACCCGTCGGTCGTATGCGATGCATCGACAAGCGGAGCGGCAGGCGCTGACGACGTCTTCCGCCTCGACAGTGATTTCCGCACGGTAATGGGCAGAGTATTCGAAAGGGGTCGGTGAAGGTCTTCATGAGACCGGACTTCTGAAGGTTGGCAAAATTGGAGACCCAAGCGGTTCGGGTCATTCGTAGCGGGGACGCTCGGCCGGAAAGGCGAGAGGGGGCCAGCCTTTGTGGGCGTGAGCCCCGAAGCGACCAGCGGAGAGGACGCTGCTGATCTCGCGAGCGTGATCGCCGCCGTTCCAATCGCGATTGAGATGCGCCTGAAACTCCAGCGCCATCGTCCACCCGTGGTCCTTGTGACCCTGGGCAAAGGTGACGCCACAGGCAGTCAGTGCTGGTTCGGTGCAGAGTTCGCCGGAATCTCAGTACGATGGTGATGGTCTTTGGCCAGCGCGTCGGACGCGCGATGAAAGTCGTCGAGCCAGCGCCCCATCGGGACGCGTTGCTCAGGGAGAAGTGCGGCCTGCGCGGCCTGAAAATCGAGTAGCGCCAAGGGCGCCGTCTCGATGATGCGGTCGACTTCGGCCGATGATAGGAGGCCGCGTTCGCGGATGAACTCGGTGATGCTGCCGGGACGCGGCGTCGCACCGCGACGGCCAAGCACCGGCTTGCGCCACAGGCCCTCGACATTGCGAAGGCGAGGCTTGGCTCGCGCTTCCATCAACACAATGATGCGCAGCTCCTCGGTTGAAAGCTCCAGCACCTCGTCGGGCTTGATGCTGCCACAAAAATAGCAGCTTGATTTGGGCGGGACGGGGAGTCCGGCGCGCGCGATGCGCGCCTCGCAGTCGGCGCGCGACCATTCCCATTCCCGCAAGGGGTAGCGGTAGGCGTAGCGAGGATCCTCGCACCCGACCGCGTGATGGTAACGCTGCGTGTCGCGTTTCGAGGCGTCGTAGCCGATCAGCTTTACCACGCGCCCGCCTGCGTCCCAGCAGCGGCGCGCGGGTTCCCACTGGGCGGTCCAGGCATCCTGCGGGGCCGCCTTCCATTTCTGGCTGCACGACCCGCCACCAAATACCACAGAGGGCAGGGTGGCGTTGGTCAGCATGTTCTCGGCGATGCCCGCATAGGGCGGCCAGTGTTTGAAGTTGCGGGGCTGGTAGCGGACAATCTCGGACGCGATGCCGCGTTCCGACATCCAGGCCCGGAACACGGGGATGAACGCATAGGTCGCCGATTTTTCGGCGCCGGGATCGGCGAAGAGAACCATGTCGACGGGCTCGCCGCGTTCGGCGAGCTCGACGATCATGGCGGTGGAGTCGACGCCGGCCCCCCAGGCCGCGATGACGGGCGGGCGATCAACCGTTGGTCGTATCCCGGACGATGATCGCCGCATGAACGATGCGGTAGGCGCGCTTACGAAACGCCGGGATGCGGCAGATCGCGCGGCCTTCCGGGTCGCGGAACAGCGGCGTCTTGCCCTTGGGATTGGCGACCACCTCGAAGAGGGTGCGGTCGCTACCGTCGCTGAAACGCATGGGCTCATCGAAGATGATGATCTGCCCAGGCTTCGGGGTCGGCTTGGCCCGGTCGAGCTTCTTCGCGAGCAGGTTGGCGCGGCACCGCGCGCGCCAGGCCAAGGCATATTCGCTGTCCGTGGCGGTCAGCTCGTCGAGGATCGCGGCCGGACACTCGCTCTCGTTCGGCCCGACCGTTTCATCCATATCCTTGTACCCGAACGTGCAGCCGTCGCGCGCACCGGTGCTGGTCTTGGTGAGGCAAACGATGCCGAACACGATCCGTTCGGCATCGTCCGCGAGACGCTCGCAAGCGGCGTAATAGGTCGATCCGACCATGGAGGACGCCAGCACGGTCAGGCGATGCGTGTCGCGCTGGTAAGTGAACTGGTTGTCGAGATAGGAGCGCGGGGTGGCGTAGCCGCCCATATCGCGCATGAAGAGCCAGCCCATGATAAGTCTCCGATAACGTGAGGATCAGGCGGCAGCGGCGAGGCGCCGAGCGCCAGCGTCGCCAACCGTCGCGGTGAGCCGGCGCTGGAACGCCTTCGCGTCCAGCAACTCGGCGATTGGCGCGCGCTGAACGGGGCCGGCGTGTTCGCCGCCCCGGCAGCGGTTGAAGGTGATCTCGCTGTCGGGGAGGATGCTGTGCGGCCGCACCCGGATCGATAGATCTGCGTGGCGGAGCTCGGTCGTGCCATCGTCCGCGATCCCGCCCATGTCCGTGTCGATACGGAGGTCATGCGCCTCGAGGCCGATCGCCTCGGCAAGCGAAGCGAGCGCGAGGCGTGCCTGTCGATGGAAGGTCCGTTTCGCCGCGCCATCGCTGGCGACGGTGTTGCCGGCGATGGCGAGCAGCGCGGATCCGGCAATGACGGTGCCCCGATCTTCCGCACAGCGCAGACGCAGCTCGTTGGTGCTGGGCGCACTACGTTCGGCGACGGACGCCAGATTGCGGATCAGCAGCAGGATCGACGCATCGCGATCGATCAGCTTGCCGGCACGCCGGCAGTCGTCGACGCCCGCGTTCAGGGCATGAAGCGCTGCAGGCAGGGTGCCGAGAGCCTCGGGAGAAAGCGCCTCATTGTGGCGGTAGTGGGTGTCGTAGAGCATGACCGAATCTCCTGAGCGCACACGCGCGCTCAAAAGGCCGAAGGCTCCCTCTCCTCCGTGTGGGGCCTTGTCAGAGCATCCCGCCAACAGGATCGGCCGATCGTGAGGCCGCGTCATAGCGGGACTGCCAAGCCGTGCGGAGCTTGCTCCCTCGGCGGGTATTGGCACCGGTCGTTGCCCATGACGAAGCAGCGCCATCCCGATTTCTCGGCTTCCCACAGCGGGTCTTCCGGCGTGGGAGCGAGCAGGTCCATGAGACCGACGCGCGTGGCGGCGTTCATAGCGGGCCTGCATGGTCGCCGAATGCGCCGGCAGGGAGCGTCCAGCGATCCGCCAGGATCGAGAGACGCCAGACCGGATCATCGGCTTGCGCCAATTCGTCGGGATGGAGCGTCGCAGCCGGGAACGCCGTACCGCGGTCAGCGAGCTGCGTGACGGTGAGCGAGCGATGGATCGTCTTCCCGCTCGCCGCTTCGCGAGCCGCGACCCGTCGGAAGGCGGCAGGGAAGACGAGCCGGAGCGTCGCCCATTGGTCGGGCGAGCCGAAGATGCAGGCTCGGCAGGACAGGCGGCCCCAACCCAGGACGTAGGCCGGATGGGGACGGATCCGCGCTTGCGCGATCGCGTCCCAGATCAGGCGTTCGGTCCAGTCATGGACCGGGCGCCAATGATCGACCGCACGCGCGAGGGTCGATGTGCGATGCGGCTCGAGCGTCGCGTAGCGTGCACGCGAGGGACTTTCCTCGGCGCGTTCGCCGGTGATGACCAGCGTGGGGCCCTCGAGGAAGCGCGGTTGATTCCGGATAGCGGCCGCGAGGACGTCGATCTTTAGCGCGGGGCTGCACCAGCGCACCCGAAGGTCGGGAGACGTCTGGGGAAAGAGCCCGCGCGTGCCGGCAGGGCCGTTGCCTCCGGCGCGGCCGATGCCGGTCGGCGTTTCGTACAGGACGGGTGCGGTGGGCGCGTCGTCGCGCGCCAGCTCGCGGGCGAAGCCGCCCTCGCGCCACGAGACGTAGAGCGCGATGCCGAAATGGTCGGCGATCGCCCGCACGTATCCCGGCGTGCACGGCCAATCCATGAAGGTCGGGCCGTGGCCATCGACATCATGGTGATGCAGCTCGATCGCGTGTGCCGGCACGCCGAGGCTGAGGAGGTGGAGCAGGGCGGCAAGGCTGTCCTTGCCGCCACTGAATGCCACGACGAAGCGCCGGTAGGCGCCGAGGTCGGGGAGCGCGACCGGAGCGGTCATGCTGCTTCACGGATCTGTTCCTCAGGTTCGGCCGAGGCGTCGAGGCCGGTTGCGCGGAGCAGATACCCGGCTGCCGCTTCTGCCTTCGCCGCGGCGGTCATGATCGCGCGGCTGTCCCTGCGCAGCACCTTCAACCACGAGCCGATATAGGCAGCGTGGTCGTCCATATGCGACGTCGGCAGACCGAGATCGGCACCGAGCAGCGCTGAGGTCATCTCGGCGCAAAGCTCCTCGAACGCGTAGGCGTCGTCGCCGAAACGCTTGCCGAACGTGCGATCGAGCCGGTCGGGATGGCCGATCCAGTGGCCAGCCTCATGGGCGAGCGTGGCGGCGTGGTAGGCGCGGGTCGAGAATAGCTCGACGGGCGGCATGGTGATGGTGTCGGCGGTGCGGTCGTAGAACGCGCGATCGCCGCGCGTCTGGACCGTAGCCGGCAGCGCATCGAGGAAGCGCTGCGCGTGCTCGGGGAGCGCATCGGCCGGGGGCACGATGCTGACAGGGCTCGGGTAGAAGTCAGGAGACAGCCCATCGATCTGGTCGCAATTGAACACGGCGTAGGAGCGCAGCACGCGCCGCATCTCGTTGGTCGTGTCGCCGGTGACGACGGATTCGACGGTCTTGCTGTAGAATTTGTAGAAGATCGCGATCTGCGAGCGCTCGCCCTCGCGGACCTGGCCGCCAAGGGCCTGCGCCTGTTTGTACGTCATCCAGGTGCGCGAGTTGTAACCCGCGCCCTCGGCAGACAGCCACAACCAGAAGCAGTTGATGCCCTTGTAGGGGTCGCCGGTCGCGCGCAGCGGACGGCCGCCAAGGCCGGGGCGCCATGGCTTGACCCAGGGATGCACCCCGGATTCGAGCTTGTCGATGATCGTGTTGGTGATGATGTCGGCAGGCGAGGGCTTGTCGGTGGTTTGTGCCACGATCGGTCTCCTGATTGAGGTGAGGCAAACCCGCGTGAGCATCCTCCCCTCTGGAAGGGGACGGTGCCGGGTCACAAAAAGAGGGGCGACACTCCGCAAAGAGTGCCGCCCCCAGATGCCTTGAAATGTACAAGCCGGCGTCACGCCGCTTGATTGAAATTCTCCGCTTCCTTGTGATCGATCACTGCGTCGTCACCGGTGTTGAGGTCGGTATCCTCGTCCTCGTCCGGATCGGTGCCCGTCTCGTCAACGGCGAAGCTCGAGCGCAGCGGCGTGCGTGCCGCCTTCTCTTGTCCCTCGAAGCGCATGGCTTCCGGCAACCAGGCCGTCGCCTTCTCGCGGATCTCGGCTTCGACGATGCCCTGGCCGTTGCACAGCGAGGCACAGGTGCCGGCAAGGTCGCCCTTCTTGGCGTCCTTGTAGCGGCCGCGCAGGATCGGGCCTCCAATCTCCTCGAGCGCGTCGAGCATGACGGTCTTCTTGACCCGGCCGAAGAAGTTCTCGGCCGTCGGGCGCCACCAATTCTCGACCTGGATGTCGAGGAGGCGGCCGAGATGGTCGTGGAAGCCGTTGCTCCGATAGCCCTCGGCGACGTTGAGCGTCGGCTCGAGAGTTCGTGCTATCGAGTATGAAACCCATGCGCCCCGGGCCTCGTCATCGAGCGCCCGAAAGGCGTCGAAGCGCGCGGTCATGGTCGGCAGACCCGCCCAGCTCGTATCGAGCTTCTGGCGCTGGTCGTCGATCGTCTGCGACGCCAGCGATCCCTCGTCGCGGAAGGCGAAGATCGGGAAGCCCGCGGCGCTCGACTTCAGGGTCGAGTGGTTGGGGATGTGCGCCTGCTCGAAGACCACGTTCTGAGCCATCAGGAAGATGGTCAGGTCGAGTGCTAGTCCCGGATCGCTAGCGATATGGGCGACGAGGATCTGGCGGCGCTGCGTCGCCAGTTCGTCGATCAGCGTGGCGCTTAACTTCGCACCCTGCTCGCTGTCGCCGGCATCGCCTTCCCCGGCTGCGCCGTCCGACGCCTTGGGCGGGGCGTTTGGATCCACGACCGGCTTTTCGCTGAAGAGGCGGGTGTGGACGCGGGGTTCACCGTCGCCCCCGATATAGACGAACGTCCCGATCTGGCTTTTAAGCGCCGGATCGATCTCGTGACGGGCATCCTCGATTGTCTCCAGCTCGCGCTCTATCGCCTCGATCCGCGCGTTCGCCGCCTCGGCTTCGGCGCTGCCGTCGGGCAGTTCCTGCTCAAGCTGGTCGATAAGCGCGTCGTTTTCGGCCGACAGAACCTCGACACGCGCGGTCTCGTCCTCGGTGAGGGCGCGGGCGGGTGCGTGATACTCGTGAAGCTGGCGCTCGAGGTCGTAGGGGACGTGCGTCGCCGCGATCGGCGTGACGAACGCGAGGCCCTGGTCTCGCGCCAGTTCGGCCGCTGCGGTTTCCAGCTTCGAGGCGGCAA
This sequence comes from Sphingomonas sp. PvP018, assembly GCF_017876865.1. NCBI lineage: Bacteria > Pseudomonadati > Pseudomonadota > Alphaproteobacteria > Sphingomonadales > Sphingomonadaceae > Sphingomonas > Sphingomonas sp. PvP018. The sequence continues at coordinate 70,271 of NZ_JAGIOU010000002.1, forward strand.
GCGTCTCGATCAGGTCGACGTCGATCCAGTTCTCGTCGCCCTCGGTCGCGAACAGGTCGCCTTCGATGCGACCGCCTGCTGCGATATAGGCGTCGCGACCAACGAAGCGCGCCTTGGCGTCGGTCGCCTTGACGGTGCCGTTGAGGATGGCGCGGCGGATATTGTCGGGGTTGTCGCCGTAGTATGAGGTTTTCATCTGGCCGAACACACGCGTCTGGCGGTCGACGTCGGTGGTGACGGCGTAAGCCTGCGCAACGCCGAGCGTGATCTCGCCGGCTGCGAGTGCCTCGAAGACGCACGGTGCCAGCTCGGCGAGGCGCACGCGCTGCTCGACGAAGCGGGTAGTGACGCCTTGGCGCTTGGCGACGTCCTCGGCGGTCATGCCCTTCTGGATGAGGAAGTTGAACGCGGTGCATTCGTCGGCCGGATTCATCGGCACGCGCTGGAAGTTCTCGGCGAGGCTTGCCTCGATCGCGTTGTCGTCGTCGCTCAGCACGAGGACGGGCACGGTGTGATCAGCGGGGAGGGTGCCCTGCTCGATCAGGAGCTGGAGCGCACGCAGGCGGCGACCGCCCGCCTTCACCGTGAACGTACCCGCCTTCTTGAGCGGGGTGACGATCAGGTTCTGCAACAGCCCCTGGGCAGCGATATTCGCGGCGAGGGTGTCGATCCGTACGTCACGGTTGGATTTGCGCACATTGTCCTTCGACAGCGTCAGGTTCTTGACCTTCACGGACTGGATCATCGGTCGTCTCCGTTTGGAAATGGCGCGCCGCGTCCCGCGGTCACGCGAGCTTGGTCCTCCAAGCCCAAAAAGCCGAAGGCTCCCTCCCCTCCCTTTGATGACCCGGGAAGAGAGCCTCGATCGTGTCAGGCGGTGATACGGTCGATCACGGTCGCGGCAGTCGCCACGGGCACGAACATCCGCGTCTTGTGCTGGATGATCTCGGTGAAACACCCGGCCGCCTTCAGCTCAGCCAAGCGCGTGTGCGGCCAGTCGAGCAATTCGAGGCGCTGCTGGCCTGCGACCAGGCTGCGCTTCAGCCTGTATGCGCCGAGCGCGGTGATCTCGGCAGTGCCCAGGACGTGCTTGGCGGTTTCGGCCCCCGACACCGTGATGGTCGCGGCGATGCCGAAGGCGTCCGCGAGCTTGGTGACGAGCGGGGCGGGGACGATGCGGCCGAGGAAGGACTGGCCGTCATCTGTGTTGAGACGCCAGACCTGGACGTGATCGTCGGGCAGGCGGTCCCAGACCGGCAGGAGCAGGCCGGTGACGAGGTAGAGCGTATTGGTGCGGGTCTTGCCCGACATCTCCTCGACCTCGGCCTGCCAGAGCGCGGAAAACTCCGCCTCGCTCGCATCTTCCCACATCGTCTCGACGAGAAGATCCTGCCGCATCCGTTCGGTGCGCGTCGGGCGGACCAGCTCGTAGCGGCGCACGATCTCGCCATCATCGTCGGTGAGCGAGTAGGTGCTGCACCGGATCGCGGCCTTGCCCGACTTGCGGTTGACGATCGGGCGGGCGTCGTCGCTTAAGGTTCGCAAAGCGCGATCCAGCGCGAGCGGCTTGTAGCGCTCCTCGGTCTCCAATCGTAGGACCTCGGTCTCGGCGCCGCTGGTCTGGTCGCGCCGAATGACGGTGCGATCGAGGATCGTGATGCGCTCGGCATTGATGCTCTCGACGCCAAGATCGAGCGTGCCCGCCTCCTTGGCCGCCTCGATCCGGGCCTCGATCAGCCCGAGATATTCGTCGAAGATCGCGTTCTGCATGGCGATGCGCAGCGCGAGGATGCGGTTCAGCCAGCGCTGGATCGGGGGCATCTCCTCCTTGAGCCCGCCACCTTCGCCCTCCAGCTCGAGGCCGGTGAGCTTCTGGAACTCGTCCAGTGTGGTGGAGCGCAGCTTGCCATTGGCGAGCAGGCGGAACCACTGTTCGAGCGACTCCTTTGCATAGTCGCTTTCGAGGTTGTCGCGCGGGTCGAACAGGCCCTGACCGCCAGTCTGTCGCTGGCCGCGGGTGAGCGCACCCAGGCTGTCGAGCCGGCGCGCGATCGTCGAGATGAAGCGACGTTCGCCCCGGCAGTCCGTCGACACCGGCCGGAACAGCGGTGCGGTCGCCTGATGCGTCCGGTGCGTGCGACCGAGGCCTTGGATGGCAGCGTCAGCACGCCAGCCCGGCTCGAGGAGGTAATGGTTGCGGCGCGACTGGTTTTCGCACGTCAGGCTCGCATGATAGCTGCGGCCGGTGCCGCCAGCGTCGGAGAAGATCAGGATCTTCTTCTGCCCCAGCATGAAAGCATCGGTCTCGGCGAGATTGGTGCGGGGCGAGCGGCTTTCGACGCGCTGGCGGCCGTGGGTGTCCATGATGACGCGCCGGCTGCGCCCCGTCACCTCGGCAACGGCGTCGGTGCCGAAATGGCCGATGATATGATCGAGCGCGGATCCGACGATGGGCAGCGCGCAGAGCTGCTCGAGTAGATTGTCGCGCATCTCCAGCGCCTCTCGGCTGAACACGGGGCGGCCGTCCTCGTCCGACATCGGTTCGGAGCGCGTCTTGCCGGTCTCGTCGACAAAGGTTTTCATCTGCCGGACCGGGAAGGCGGCCTTGAGGTACGACATGAGAAACTCCCTCGGCGACAACTCGATATCGAGGTTAGTCCGTTCTTCGACGGTGAGCGCGGCAAGTGCCCGGTTGAGCATGGCCTCGGACGTCGAGACGAGCTGGATCACAACGCTCTCGCCGCGGGCGAGATCGGCGCGGATCGCGGGTACGAGCGAGGGCAGCTTCATGCCGATCAGGAGTTGGCAGAAGAAGCGCTGTTTGGTGGACTCGAAGATCGACAACGCGGCGGCCTTGGCGCCGCTATTATAGGTGTCGTTCGAGAAGCTGTCCGTCACGCGGGTCGCGTCCAGCGCCGCGCGAAGGTTGCTGTGGATGATCGCCCAGGCATCGGCATAGGCGTCATAAACCTCGATCTGGTCGACGGTGAGCTTGTGTTCGAGGATGTCATACTCGACACCGGCGAAGCTCAACGCACGCGAGACGTAAAGGCCCTGCATTTTCAGGTCGCGCGCGATCAGCTCCAGCGCGGCGATCCCGCCTCGGCGCAGGGAGTCGACGAAGGTCCGGCGATCGGCGAACGCCGTGCCCGGACCCCATAGGCCAAGCCGCGTTACATAGGCCAGATTGTTGACGTCGGATGCGCCGGTCGCGGACACGTAGAGGACTCGGGCGCGCGGCAGGAGGTTCTGGAGACGGACGCCGGCGATGCCCTGGTCGGAGCCTTGTTTCGTGCCGAAACTACCTTCGCCTCCTGCGACACCGGCCATCTCGTGCGCCTCGTCGAACACGATCATGCCGTCATAGTCGTCACCGACCCATTCGAGGATCTGCTGGAGCCGCGTGCCCTTGTCACCGCGATTGGAGCGCAGCGTCGCATAGGTAAGGAACAGCACGGCTTCGGCTGCGCCGATTTGGGTGCCCAGCTTCCACTGGTTGAGATGTTGGACGTCGAGCGCGAGACCGCCAACAGCGGTCCAGTCGCGACGCGCATCTTCGAGCAGGGTTTCGGTCTTCGATATCCAGATGTGCTTGTGGCAACCGCGAAGCCACTGGTCGAGGATGATCGCGGCGACTTGGCGGCCCTTGCCGGCGCCGGTGCCGTCACCGAGGAAGAAGCCGGTCCGGTACGGACGGCCATCCTCGGACGGTGCGATCGACAGCCCCTCCTCGACGGGTTTGAACAGTCCGGGGATGTCGCGTTCGAAGGCGTCGCAGGCGTAGATCAGCGTCTCGAGCTGGGCGTCGGAGAGCGTCTTCGCATCGACGACGGCGTGCGGGAGCGTGGGGATGTAGGTCGGCCGTGGCGCTGTGATCGAGCCCATGGCGATCGATTCCACCAGAGCGGTTGGATGCGCCGATGCGCAGCCGATCGCGATGCGGCTAGGCCGATAGGGCAGGTACACACCGACAGACTCGCCGGTCGGAAGTGGCTCGGCGAACACGGTATAGTCGATCGGGGTCGCGGTCTGAGACCGCGCGGCTTTTGCGGGGGGTGCGCTCAGCCGCGGTTTGCTCGCCAAGCCGCCAAGAAGCAAGCTGCGCCCGCTGGGGCGGATGATCAGCGAGGCCGTGCGCAGGCCAGGCTCGGACACAGGCGGAGCGGCCTTGGCGGTGATCGCCGCGAGCGCATCGGCGAGCGTCGCGCAGCGGATCAGCTCGGCAGGCGTGCCGGTCCCCTTTTCCAGCACGATGATCTTCACCGGTTGGCTGGTGCCATGCTTCGCATAGGCATTCGCCGGCAATTCAAGGTGCAGCGTCAGCGTACAGCCCTCGGTCGCCTTGGCCCAGGCGCGGCTCGACGGGTCGACGCGGTCGGGCAGGATGGCGGCGCAGCGGCCTCCCGTGCCGAGACGCCTCAAGGCGGCGCGAAGATGCCGGAACGCTGCTTGGCGGTCGGCGTGGCGACCGATGCTGCGCGAGAAGGGCGGATTGATGAGGACGGCCGTTGGCCGGATCGTTGGTTCGAGTAGATCGTCGATCAGCTCGGCGTCGTGGCGGGTGACAGCGACGCCGGGGAAGGCGGCGCCAAGCATCTCGGCGCGGGCCGGATCGATCTCATTAAGAACCAGGCGGGCACCGGCGCGGTGCGCGAAGGCAGCAAGCAGGCCGGTGCCTGCAGAGGGCTCGAGGACCAGATCCGTAGCCGCAATCCTGCCAGCGAGCGCAGCGAGGTAGGCGATCGGGGCTGGGGTCGAGAATTGCTGGAGCTCGATTTGCTCCTCGCTGCGAACAGTGTGGGTCGGCAGATTGGCGACCAGTTCGGTAAGCGCCGCGACACAAGCGCCGGGATCGGGGGGAAGGTCTGCTTTTGCGAGGTACATAACCTCGCCGAGTTCGAGCATGTCGTAGGCGTCGCGGAGCGACCAGCGACCATCTGCAGACGAATTGCCATAGGCTTGCTCCATGACCCACAGCAGCGTGTCGCGCTGGAGCGATCCATTCCGGGCAATGGCGTCGGCGACGGCCTTGGCGGCGGTGATTGACGGTTCGGTGAAATCGAGTTCGAGAGCTGCGGCTGAGGTGCGCATCGAGGGCTTCCTTCTTGTCGCCCGGTGCTCATCACCGGATCAACAAGCCGAAGGCTCCCTCTCCTCTGAACGCGTTGTGCCCGACGAAGCATCGCTACCGCGAAGCCATCTTCCAAAGCCGGTCGGGACACGTCTGCCGCAGATAGTCGCGCAGGACGTCAGGCATATGGATCGATATCAGGCGGCCAACGCGGCTCGACTTCCTGTCAAACGATCCTTGGGCTTCATCACGACGACCGTCTCGGGCTTCCCGACCCGTCGGCCTAGTTTATCCCGCGCAGGGACCTCCGGAACAACTTCCCGCACTTCGATGGAGTAGCTGGGCATTTTATTCTCGGCTGCGATTTTTTTTAGCTGACTTTTCAACGTGCGGAGCGGCGACGTGGAGCCGATCTTCGCACCCAGCATTTCCAGAGGCATTTCATATTCTTCATCACGACAGTAGCAGTGCGCCAATTCATAAAGGCGTCGTTCAATCGAGCCGAGACGGAAATAGTCGTTGTGGTAGTCATAGATACGACTGTCACGCGAGACCGCGCGGACAAGCCAGTCACAGAGCTGGACGCGGACCGGCATGAGTTGATCGACGCCGCTCGCCGTTTCGCGAGTGGTGGCCTGCGCTTCCGCGAACCAGGAGAAGAAGCCCTTCGTCCCCACGGTGCCAGTTTTGATGTTCGTCCGGATCTGCGTGCCCTGCAGACGACCGAGCGCTTCGATGAAGCGATCGTAATCACGCTTCGATGGGCGTCCGACGCCTGTCGCCCGGAAGAAGTCATGTGCATTGAAGGTGAAAACATTCTGTACTTCACCTCCGGTCCGACCAATATGCTGCACCATCAACGACAAGACGTAGATCAGAACTTCTTTATCCCACATCGTCGCGATACCGCTCGAACTGGGCTTGATCTCAATTTTGACGCCGTCCATCTCATAGGTCATGGCCTCCATCTGAGGCCGCTTCGCTAACGAGAAGAGTGGAAAGTCCATGATGCTCTGCTCGCCACGGACTTTGCCGTGCAGCGGGCTGTCGAGATAGTCGAACAGCTTACCCTGGGTGAGAGCGACTTCTCGCGAATCCATCGTCGGGGCTCCCACCAGCTTCACGTAGCAAGGCCGCTTATAGCGGATCGGCCGCAAACCTGCAGTCGGATAAGCGACCGCGTTATCGATAGCACGAGGATTTGGAGCGATTTAGCCGGTAATCGGGGTGTGTTTTACATTTCGGTAGGTGCGGGCCACCGCAAACTCGGTCGGGACTCGTGCTATCGGTAACGCCGTGAAAGCCGTTCAAAGACCAGGTGTGCAGTACGAGGTCCAGGCCTTTGAAAGGATGACGAGACCCCGTCATCGTAGTCCGGCTCCCCGGGAAACCAGCCGCGACATCAGGCTCCCGATCGGCGTCGCATCGGTCCCATCGGACATCCCCCGCATGGCGACCGCGCGGCTCGTGTCCTTGAGGCCGTGGAGCGTCCGCCCAAGGTTCAATTCGCCCTTGTCAGCTTTGCTGCTCATTCCGCGAAGATATGCGCCGGGCCGCTGAACCTCGCCGCGCCGGTATTTCTGGATGGTGGCGATGACGGAGGCAGCAGCACCGCGCTGGCCCATGATGCGACAGGCTTCCTTGAACGCGTGATTGCTGATCCCCGACTGACCCGCAAGCCGCTCCGCGGTGGCGACCACCTGACCCCACGATCCGTCGCGGTGGAGCAGACCGGAACAGAGCTCCGGCGCGATCGACATCATGAATTCCGGATCGACACCGTGTTTCTCGAGATCGTCGTCGACGGCAGTTTGAGGTTGAGAGGGGAGGGCGTCCCCATTTTCACTACTCTTTTTCGCCAAGCCACTACCGGTATCTGCTTTAGCAGATTGCAGTTGGGTTGTAGTTGTAGAGTGGATGTCCTCAGGTCCATCCCAGCATGAACTATCATTCTGATCGTTACCCGCGTTGAGGACGGCAATCTTGGACGAAACAGCCCCGGCAAGACGACGCGCACGCTCTTCGATCTGCTCCACACAGGCCGTCAGAAGGCCGGCGTCGCGGACGCACCGCATCTGGTCGGTGGCCATCAACGCCAAAGCAAGATCGTCACCCGCCTTCAATTCGTGAAGATCGGCATCGAATGCCGTTTGGGCCAGAGCCCTGATATTCCTGCGGGCAGCGGCAAGGCGTTTGCGGAGCACTGTCAGTGCCGCGTCCTCTGCGGCTCCCTTGGCCGCGCGGGCAGCAAATTCTTGAAGCCTGGTCCCGATCGGAGCGAGCACGATGCCGTAGCCCCACGTGATGAAGCCGTCGGCCCCGCGGCGTCCACCACGATGACCGTTAGGACTATCCCGAAAGCTGATCAGACCGAAGGCCTGTGCCTGATTCAAGAGCTTTTGAACCTGTCGGACGGTTACGCCCAGCTTTTGCGCGAGCAGGTCGTTCGACGGCCAAACGACAGGGATTTGTCCACCCTGCCAGTCCTGCGGCTTCGTCCAGGCAAACAGAAGATCGATGACGGAGACCACGCGCAGGGGCACGCCCATGTAAGGAGCCGCCCTTTTGAGCGCCGCAAGCGCGTTGGAAGGTGCCATTCCGGTCTCGAGCCCGCAAAATTCATCGACAAGCTTCGTCGCCTTGGCGGCATGCTCGTCAAACCGGCGTAGTCCCCGGCCGGGGCTTTGGGCAGCAGCCATCGTTCGTTCTCCCTGGGAGGGGAGCCCGTGCAGACAAAGCGACTCCGTGGCGCCACGGTCGGCGCTTTGGGGTAGCAATATGAAGGGGAGCCAGCTAAGTGAGGGTTCTCACATCCGCCCTAGCAGGCGTCCCGAAAAGCCCGGCCTCGTGCCGGGTTTTTCATGTCCGCACAGCGTCCCCCTTGATCGTTGTGGCGCCCGCCCGGGTGGACGGCGGCGGTCAGCGTTGAGCCGATCCACAACGTCGATTGTTAAGCATCGCTGGCGGCTCGGTCGTGCGCGATGAATCGTGCTATCGGTAACGGGATGGGCAATAATCACGTGCTATCGGTAACGAAGCGTCGATCTCCGCTCGTGCTATCGATAACGCCGTGCTGCCAAGGCACGTGCTATCGGTAACGCTGTCGCGCTCTCGCTCGTGCTTTCGGTAACGGCGTGAGAATCGTGCGATTCGGCTGTCTTACGTGACATGTAGCGCAGAAGGAGAGCATCCTCCTCCGCGAAGCGCCGGATAGGCGTGGCGGGGAAATGGCAGTTGAGCCAGCGAGGAATTGCAAATTTAGGCTCGAAATTGGCTGCTGCCGTCTGTCCTAGCGGTAGATCGGATGGGACTTTTTCGATCGTTCGATATGTCACTGGCGACCGAAAGAACGGAGTCGAGCGTGACCCGTAGAAGTCGTCAGCCCGATCTCCGATCCTGTATTCGGGACTCGGCGATCTGAAGATCGAGCCACTGCTCCGAAGCAGCAAGAAGGGGAGTGAGCGTGCCGACGATCAGCCGGCGTCCGTCGTCGGGATCCGTTTGTCTGACTATGTATCCAAGCGCTTCGAGATGCTCGATGTGGCGTAAAGCGGTGGTCGTCGAGCCTCCGCTCAGCTTACAAAGCTGGGACACAGCGATGCGGCGCCGCTCGCACGTGGCCACGTAAAGCTCCAGGATCATGTCCCAGCTCGGATCATAGAAGCGGACCCCGTTGAAGTGGGTCGCCCGCCGACGCCGGCCGACCAACACCGCCCTGGCCTCGGCAAGCCTGCGCTCGGACAGGTCTCTTGCATCTGGCGGCATAAACAGCAAAGTGTCCTCGATCGCCTTGCGCGGCAGCCGCACCACGACGTCGATCAGGTCGTCTCCTTCAGATGCTGCACCCATAATCGTCTTGATCCGTTTCGGATGTAGGGCTCGGCGTTCGCCGGCAAGCGGAACGTGCCAAGCGCAAGCGCGCCAAGCGCGAGGTAGGCGTAAATCCCGAGCCCGGTGTGGTAGGCAAAGAGCGGCACGCGCGGCAGCAGGGCGCCGAAGATGCTCATGAAGAGATCGGCTACAGCAAAGCCTGCTGCCCAGATCGGCCAGAAGCGGATTGTCGATATGCCCAGCCAGAAGAATCCGGCGGCGACGCCCGCATCAATCACCAGGATCGATACCTCACCTGGAGCCCAGCCTTCGCTCGCCGCGATCAATCGAATAGCAGTTGTCGTGGCGAACCCCGCCATGTTGATGAAAGCGCCCAATCGCTCGGGCCTGCCTCCTCGGAGTGCTGCGAAAAGCAGCACGCCGACCATGACGACGTTGAAGATGACCGCGAGGATTATCTGGGCGCTCATAGGATTTCTCCCGGCCCGCCGGCCGCTACCCCTGCGGTGACGTAACCTCGACAATCGGCGGAAAGTCGATCTCCTCGAGCGAAGCAGATGAAGGCTTCGGCAAATTCTCGCCCCAGCTTGTCTCGGTCAGACCCAGTTGGCGACCGACCTTCTCGACAAAAAGATGCGCTCGCATTGCCATCTGATCCTGGCCCTCGACGAGGGCCGCCAGCGCCGCGACCGTCGCCTTCACCGTGCGCTGCGTCATCGCGGCGGATAGGCTGTGCGCCTCCGTCGCCTCGAGCGTGGTGAGCAAAAATTGCGCCGTATCGCGTGCGGCTAGATTGATCGATCGCTCCGCTCTGCGCAGCTCGTCCGCGACGATCCGGCTTGTGTTCGAAAGGGATTGCATAAGGGCTCCTTGGGCACCGCGCGCCCATCACAGTGGTTTCAGCCCGAGCAGGAGAAGCAGCGTTACAATCGCCATGCCGGCCGCAGTTAGGCCCAAGGGGGTCGCGATCGAGATGATCGCGGTCCAGAAGGCAACCTGCTTCCAGGTGAGCATATTCGCTGCCGCCCCAGCGGTCGGCAATGGGAGGGGAAGCGGGAAAGTTGGTGGCGCGGAAGGTAGGTCGTTTGCAGGGGGTAAGGCCTCTACCCCTCCGTCGTGCTCCCCCAGGAGCCGCGCGGCATCAAAACGGGTCGGCACACCGAGGATATTATTGGCCTTTAACAGCTGCTTATCGACCGCCCGGTGGCTGCTACCCGTGGCCGCCGCGATCTCCTTCGAGTTGCGGTTCTGAAGCACAAGGCGGAGATAAGACCGTTGTCGATCGGTCAGGCGGGCAATGCGATCCGGTGCGCTTACATCGGGCGTCGGGGGTGGGGGCGTCTGTTCGGCAGGACGTCTGCCCGGTTCGTTGGTCAGCATGCTCTGGAGAAACCTCGGAATGCGAAATGATTCGGCTCCATATCGGGGGTAACTCCTGACGGGCTCCGTTTATCAAATCCACTTCACAGGGTTCAGGCGTCGCGCGAACGCGACGAAGAGGTGACGTTCCAGCGCCCACAACGCTTCGCCGATCACTCACTTCCGAAAAAGGCCGAAGTCAGAAACACTCAGCGATCAGCTTCGACCGCAACCCGGCATGAGCGATGGCCCTAGTGGACGGACGGGAATTTGCCGACGGTTGCGGCGGTGTCGTTCAAGCGAGATGCCCAAAAGGAAAGGATCTGTCCCTCGGCAGGGCGATCTTCGGCTGTATGCGCGGCAAATTCGGACAGGGTGCGGGCGAGTTCGGCGCCTGAAATCACGCGTTCGCGTTCCAGTATCGTGGCCAGAAGTGCCAGCCAGTCGCCATGTGCCTGCACCAGCGCTTCGATCTGAAGCATTCCCGAACCGCTGCCGGAGAAAGCCTTTGCTGGGCTTTGAAGCCGGCGGAACCTCGTAAGCAAATTTTTGATCAAGGACATGGAGCACGTTCCATCAACCACCCGTAGCCGGGACGGTTGAACACGCGGGAACACTGGTAACCACGCCCCACGTATTCCCCGCACCGACAAGCGGTAGCAAGGTCTTGTATTTCGCGGGCCGCCCGACGAAAATCGGGGACCCAGCATTCGACCGCACATGCGGGCCAAGGATGGTGTTCAAGCCATGCCCAAGCCAGACCGCTATGGCACAAGGCGCAGGCGAAAACACGCTGTCATTGCAAATCTAAGCAGACCCCGGCAATCTGGAAGCAGGCGTCGCGCTCGTTGCCGGACTGCTATGCCGCATGGGGAACAGAACCGCACGCCGCGCCCTTTGCGAAGTGATTTGGCGCACGTCCCGCAAGAGCCGACCGCCCGCGGCACGGACGGCCCTTAATCCTGGCGATAGGTCATGCCAGGTCTGGTGCCCAAGCGTTAACCGGGACGGGACCCAACGATGCAGATCCGGCGTCGGGCTCGAGAACGTTGCGCGGCGGCTCGGCAACTCGTTGGGTTACCGCGATCATGGGAAGGAAAAGCGGTCCGTCAGCTGTTGTTAAAGCAGGTGGCGTTGGTCGACGCCGCCTGGAGGCTATGGCCTTTTCGAAGGAGACGGTGTTTTAGGCTGGCCTATGCGGGCGGAATGTCCAAGTGACACTGCCTAACAGTCCGCGTAGTGCGGGGATGTGCAAGTCCTCCGGCGTCTCATTCTGGCCCATAGCCAAATCGCTGCGCTAATTTGCGTCGCGGCTATGGCGCTGCGCCTTGTGATTCCGACTGGCTACATGGTCTCCAACGATCATGGCCGGGTCGCCATCACACTGTGCTCGGGTGTTGTCGCGCAACAGCCGTCCATGACGATGGACATGCCCGGCATGGATCATGCGATGCCCGAACACGGGAGGTCGAAGGAACATGGCAAGACGGAGATGCCGTGCGCCTTCTCCAGCTTGTCGGCCCAAGTCCTCGGCGGTGCCGATCCCATCCTACTGATTGCGGCACTTGCGCTCGTCGCGGCTATGGCGCTTCACGCCGTGCCGCGGCCCCGTATTCCTGCAACGCCTTACCTGCGCCCGCCTTTGCGCGGTCCACCGCTGTTCCATTGATCTGAGTACGCCGACTTTCCGGTTCGACCGGAAAGGGTTTGTGACCGGCTTTGCCTGTCGCTCGGTGCAGCTCTCGATCGGGTAGCGATTGCCGATCCGTGCGGTGGCCTTCCGGCGCCGCGCACCACGGTTTGCTATTCCAATCGAGCGGTTGCGTCGTCTCGTTCAAGGAATATCCATGACCTACCGTGTCGCGCTGGCGTTCGTCGCCACGCTCGCCGTACCTGCGTTTGCACAGGACGCCCGCAAGGGTTCGATCACAGCTGCCGATCCCTGGTCGCGGGCTACGGCTCCTAGGGCCAGCGTCGGCGCTGGTTATCTGACGATCCGTAATGATGGTGCCCAACCGGATCGGCTTATTGCCGCCAGCTCGCCCCGTGCCGCAAAGGTCGAGATCCACACCATGTCGTTGGACAACGGCATCATGCGGATGCGGCCGCTTCCAAATGGCCTTGAAGTGTCGGCGGGTGGTGAAGCGTCGCTCGCGCCGGGCGGCAACCATATCATGTTGATCGGCCTCAAGGCTCCGCTGAAGGAAGGCGAGCGAGTTCCCGCGACGCTGCGTTTCGCGCGTGCGGGCACCCTCACGATCCACTTCAAGGTTGGCGCAGCCGGCGCAGCTGTTCCGGAAGCTGGACACGGGGGGCACAACTGATGCTCGACCATCGCACCCGCGGCATTCTTCGCGGCACCGCGCTCAGCGCACTGTTGTTCGTTGGCATAAACGCGACAGTCACCGGCTGCTCGAACGAGGCCAGCACAGCAAGTCAGCGGGCTGCTGCTGCGCCCCGGAAGGACGGACCTGGCGGTCCATTCCGGCTGGTCGACACCAAGGGACAAACGGTCACCAACGAGACGCTGAAGGGCAAGCCCTATGCGATCTTCTTCGGCTTTACCCGCTGCCCCGATGTCTGCCCGACGACGATGGCGCGCATGGCGCTCCTCCATCAGAAACTCGGGGCGAAGGCGAACAAGATGAACGTCGTCTTCGTCTCGGTCGATCCCGGTCACGACAAGGCCGAGGATGTCGCGAGCTTCCTGTCGATGTTCGATACGCCCGTCCTCGGCCTCACCGGCGATCCGGCTGAACTGAAACGGATGGAGAAGGCCTACAAAATCTATGTCGAGAAGGTGCCGCTTCCGAACGGCGATTACACGATCGACCACACCGCGCGCATCCTGCTGTTCGACCGTAACGGGCAGTTCGTCGACACGATGGACGCCAAGTCGCCCGAATCTCAGGCGGTCGCCCAACTGAAGCGGCTGATCGATGCCTGAGCGATGGTGGTGGCCGGTCGCAGCCCTGCTGCTCACGGGCTGCATCCCGAACACTGTGCTCGACGAAAGCAAGGTACGCGCGGCGACCGAAGCGCATTTCGGTAGCCCGCTTGCGCCAATCGATGTCGGCCCAATCGTGCTGAGCGGCGATCATGCGATCGCCGACTGGACGCAAGGTGACTTTGGCGGTCGGGCGCTGTTCGAGCGCGGTACTTATGGCTGGTCGCTGCTGCTGTGCAGCGGCGACTCCATCCGTCGCGCGGAAAATTTGAAGCAGGCCGGCGTGCCTGACTTCAATGCGGGATGGATCGCCGATCGGCTTGCCGCGGCCGAAGCCGGGCTGCCGCCCGAACGCCTTGCGCGCATGAAGCGCTTCGTCGGGACGGCCGCGGACCATGAGAAATATCTGAAGACCCTGGGGGGGAAATGAAAAACCTTACTCTGCTGGCGCTGCTCGCCGGCACCGTGTCGGCCTCGCCGACACTGGCGCAAAGCGCCGAACCCGGGCGTGACGCCCGCGCCAGGGCGACAGACCAGTCGCGTCGTGACGATATCATCGTCACCGGTCGAAACTTCGTCGTCGCTAATAGCACCGCCGCGACCAAGTCCGACGCGCCGATCCTGTCCACGCCGCAGGCAATCTCGGTCGTCGACAGCGACTTCATCGACACGCTGAACCTGCGCACCGTCGCGGAAGCGTTGAACTACACCTCGGGCGTCCGCAGCCAGGCGTTCGGCAGCGATACGCGGATCGACTATTACCAGCTCCGCGGTTTCGCCAATTCCAACTTCTTCAAGGACGGGCTCGTCCTTTATAATTCCGGTGCCTTCCTGTCCTGGACGACGCCCGCGGAGGGGATCGAACGGCTGGAGGTTCTCAAGGGGCCGTCCTCGGTTCTGTATGGCAGCGGCAGCGCAGGCGGCCTCGTCAATATTGTTTCCAAGGCCCCGAACCGCCGCAAGATCGCTAACATCGAGGCGGGCATCGACGAATATGGCAGCGCCTATGGCTCGACCGATCTGGGCGGCGTGATCTCGGATACGCTGGCGGTCCGGGTTAATGCGCTCGTCCGCCGCGGCGATACCCAGGTTGAGCTGGCACAGGATAATCGCACGTACGGGTCGGTAGCGCTTGGCTGGACGCCGACCAGTGATACCTCGCTGACGCTGCGTGGCAGCTACACGCGCGACAGGTCGCAGCGCCCGACCGGCTTCGTGCCCTATGCTGGCTTCGTCACGCCACTCAGCGACGGTCGGAAGATTCCGATCGACCTGTTCGTCAGCGACCCGTCCGTCGATCGCTATGACCGCGATCAATATGAGGCGGGCTACACCTTCGAGACGAAGCTCGGCGATGACCTGCGCTTCGTCTCCAACGGCCGCTATGCCGAGATCGACCTGACCTATGTCGGACTTTTCGGGCAGTTCACCGGCAACCCCGTGCTGGCGGGCGGACGCTACTACCTCAACCGTGGCAATTCGCGGCAGGACGCCTGGCTCGACAACATCACGATCGACAATGGCCTGTCAGGGACGATCAAGACCGGTAGGCTAGCTCATGATCTGACTGCCGGGATCGACTACAGCTTCTCGCGGACGGCCAGCTCGCAGCGTCAGGGCACCGCGCCGCGGCTCGACATTTTTGCACCCGTCTACAACGTAGCACTCCCTGCGCTTGGGGCGCCGTCAACCACACGCCAGAAGCTCGATCAGACCGGCCTCTACATACAGGACCGGATTACGCTGGGCGGGCTTGTCGCCTTGCTGTCCGCGCGGCACGACTGGATCGGCATTACCGGCACTAGTGGGACCGGGGCAGTAGCGCGGGGTGAACCGGACAAGACGACCTATCGCGCCGGCCTGAGCTACGTCACTCCCATCGGCCTCGCGCCGTACGTCAGCTACGCCACTTCGTTCACGCCAGTCATCGGCGCGGAAGCGGCGACAGGACAATATTACCGGCCCGAAAGCGGCGAAGCCTGGGAAGCGGGGATCAAATACGAGGCGCGCGGCTTCCCACTGATCGCCTCGGCCTCGCTGTTCTCAATCGAGCGTGACGGCATCCTGGTCTCAAACCCCGTCACGGGCTTTCCGACCAACCAGAGCCAGCTCGGTCTGGTCCGCTCGCGCGGCGGGGAGATCGAGGTGCAGGCGCGGCCCGTGCCGACGCTCAACATAACCGCCGCCCTTACCGCGTTCAGAATTGAAAACCGGGAGGGCGTCGCATCGACGCTCGGCAAGGCGCCGACCGGCACGCCAGGGTTCAGCGCCTCGGCTTTCGTCGACTACACCCTGCCGGCGCAAAGCATCCTTCCAGGCTTCGGGCTGGGAGGGGGCGTCCGCCACGTCGGCCGGAGCTGGGCCGACACCATCAATACGTTGGCGGTCCCGTCCGCAACGGTATTCGATGCAGCCGTCCACTATGACCTTGGCTCCTTCAGGCTCGCCGGCAACGTCTCGAACCTGCTCAACAAGAAATATGTCGGCGCCTGCCCATCGGCCGGCACTTGCTACGCGGCCAACCTGCGCCGCGCGACCATCAGCCTTGCTTACCGCCTTGGAGAAAACCGATGACCAATCTCTCTTCGCCGTTCGATCGGCGTCAGATGCTGGCGCTTGCCGCCCTTGGCGGTACCGCAGCAGCGCTGCCTGCATCCGCCCAAACGCCGACCGATCCTGGAGCGCAGCACATGCGCGACATGATGGCGATCCCGGCAGATGCGCCGAAGATCGCGATGCTAGTCTATCCCAAGATGGTCGTACTCGACCTGATCGGGCCCATGACCGTATTCAACATGCTACGCTGCAACGTCCAGCTTGTCTGGAAGGACAAGGTGCCGGTCCCGACCGATGTCCGCATTCCCATTGCGGCGACCCACACCTTCGACGAGGTGCCGCCACAAATCGACGTGCTGTTCGTACCTGGTGGGCGGATGGGGACGGTCGACTGCATGAACGATCCCGCCGTCATGGCCTTTCTCGCCGATCGCGGATCACGTGCGAAGTGGGTGACGAGCGTGTGCACCGGTAGCCTGGCGCTGGCGGCCGCAGGGCTGCTCAGGGGCTATGATGCGACCTCGCACTGGCAGGTTGCAGACCTTCTGCCACGCATGGGCGCGCGCCACGTCGACAAGCGGGTGGTGATTGACCGCAACCGCATGACCGGGGGCGGTGTCACCGCAGGCATCGACTTCGGCCTGACGCTCGCGGCACGCCTGAAGGATGAGGAAGCGGCACGACGGGTTCAGCTCCTCATGGAATATGCGCCCGAACCACCCTTTCGGAATGGTACACCAAAGGAGGCCGGTCCGAAGCGAGTCGCCGAACTGACCGGTCGCACGCCGTGGATGGACGCGCAGGTCGATACCGCAGTTGCAGCTGCCGCCAGGCGGTTAGGGATCGCGGCATGATCGGGCGGCATTCGTTCGCTTTTGCGAGCCTCACCGTCATCGCTGTCATTTGGTTTGCATCGCCCGCTAAAGCACAAACCGTCGCGAACGAGACGCCGCAGACGCCCAGCTGGGCGGGTAGCGACATCGTCGTAACCGGCCAGCGTCAGACTTACGCCGAACCGGAGACGACCGCAGCGACCCGAACCGCCACGCCGTTGATCCAGGTGCCACAGTCGGTCCAGGTGCTGACGCGGACGTTGATCCAGGAGCAGGATCGTCACACGCTCGGTGACGCACTGGTCAACGTCTCGGGTGTCACCCCGACGCGGTCGGACGAGGTGCTTTTCATCCCCCCGATCATTCGCGGCTTTCCGGCCGAAGTCTACCTCGACGGGCTGTCTGTGTTCGCCGGCAACCAGCAGGCCTACGACCCGAACAGCTTGGTAGGCGTCGAGCGGATCGACGTTCTCAAGGGGCCGACCGCTACCCTTTATGGTGGGGGGATCGGCACGCCGCTCGGCGGGGTCATCAATCTCGAAAGCGTCCGGCCGAACGATAAGGCAGGCGGGTATCTGGCGATGCGCGCGGGGAGTTTCTCGACCTAGAACCCCTACGGCGACATCAATGTGCCGCTGGCTGACGGAATCGCGGCGCGGCTCACCGGGGAGTATCAGAGCAACGATAGCTGGATCGACAAGGTGCATGGCGAGCGTTGGTCGGTGCAACCCAGCGTCTCGTTCCAGATCGAGCCTGCGACCGATCTCCTGCTCCAGGGGCAGTTCAGCCATCGCAGCAATCTCGAATATTCCGGCCTGCCTGCCGATGCCGCGCTGGCCGGCACGATCGACCGCAACGCCTTTCCCGGCTCGCCGATCGATCAGCCGCTGACGACGAACGACATCCGCATGGGGCAGGCGACGCTGCACCACGCCTTCTCCGACCGTCTGAAGCTGACGGTCAGCGGCCGCTACTATTCGAGCAAAATCAATGAGCAGGGGAGCTTCGTCTATCCGGGCCTCTTCCCTACCGAGACCGTCGCACCGCTCTACGACGTGTTCCCGATCACCATGAGAAACCACACGAAAGAGGCGACCGTCGATGCCAATCTGGCCGGCGACGTCGATCTGCTTGGGGGCACGCACAAGGTGCTCATCGGCGTCAACTACGACTGGACCAGCTTCTACAGCGCAATGGGCCTGTTCGTCAGCGACTCCCCCTCGGGCACGATCGACCTGTCTGACCCGAGCTACGATCTGCGCTACACGCCGCAGCTACCGGTCAACTCTTATACCGACGATCGCTTTACGACGTTTGCTGGCTACATCCAGGATCAGGCAACCTACGGTCCGCTGCACCTGACCGGAGGCTTGCGCGTCACCTCGCTGAAGTTCGTCGAGAACAGCAACATCGGCGTCGCCAACGACAAGACCTACACCCACGTCTCACCCCGCGTCGGTGCAACCCTCGACGTGGTGAAAGGCGTCGCCCTCTTCGCGGGCTATGCGACCGCATTCCGTGCGCCCTTCGGCTTCATCGGCACGCAGACGCCGGTGCCGGAGACGTCGAGCAATATCGAGGGCGGCGTGAAGCTGGCGCTTACCGGCACGGGCCTCTCCGGCACGATAGCGGTGTTCCGGCAGACTCACGACAATGTCGTCACCGCCGATCCCGCCAATGTCGGCTTCTACGTCCAAAGCGGACGGCAGCGCGCGCGCGGGGTTGAGGTGGACATGGTGTGGGAGCCGACACCGGCCTTCTCGCTCCTCGCCAATTACGCCTACACCGATACCCGTGACGATGGTGTGGCACCTGGCGACCGGCTCGCTCGCGTTCCGAAAAGTAGCGGGCGGGTCGCGGCTCGCTACCGGGTATTGCACGGTACGGCCAAGGGCTTGTCATTCGGTGCAGGCATCAGCGCTTTTACCTCGCGTGAGCTGACGCTGCCCAATACCCTCGCAGTACCGGGCTATGCCGCGATCGATGCGCAGGCGTCTTACGACATTGGTCGGTTCACCCTTGGCGCGTCGGTGGTCAATCTGGGAAATCGACGAGCCTTCGATCCCTATTCCTACCTTGGTTATCCAGTGGTCGCGCCCAACCAGCCCCGTTCGGCCTATGTCACGCTCAAGGTGCGGATATGACCATGGCGAAGCTGGCGAGGCGCTGGATCGCCTTGGCAAGCATAGGCGTGGCAGTCGCCCCTCTGTCGCCGGCTGCAAGCGCGCGGGCACCGGCGACCGGCGGGAAGATCATTCCCCTCTATGCAAAGGGCGGTGTTCCGTCGCTCGGTGTCCCGGAAGTGCGGGACCGGATGAAGACCGGCGAGACGATGATCTACGATGTCAGCGAACCGACGCTGGAGCTGTATCGCCCTGCACCTGGTCGCCAACGGCACCGCCGTGATCGTCGCGCCCGGTGGTGGCTTCGTAGCCCTCGGCTACACTTTTGGTGGCACGGACGTGGCGCGGGCACTGGCCGGCCGTGGCGTTACTGCCTTCGTGTTGAAGTACCGGACGATCCGGAGCGGCGACGGGCCGATGCGGATGCCGGATGTCCATATGAAAGAGATGGGCATCGTCATGTCGCGGGCGGAAACGGGCAGACCGATGCAGATGCCGCGCTTCGCCGGTGAGCCTCATGCGATCGAGGACGGCGCGCGCGCCATGGCGATCGTCCGCGAACGCGCGCGCGAGTGGGGCATCGATCCTCACAAGGTTGGCGTGATTGGATTTTCAGCGGGCGCGTATCTTGCGGCCGATCTGGCAATCGGCGCCAAAGCGTCGCGGCCTGACTTTGTAGGCCTGATCTACGGCGGACTTCGGACGCCGGTCCCGGAAGATGCGCCTCCGGCATTCATCGCCGGTGCGGCAGATGACGAGTACCAGCGGAACGATCCCGTGCTGCTCTACACTGCATGGCGGCAGGCAGGAGCTTCAGCCGAGCTGCACCTGTACGAAAAAGGTGGCCACGGGTTCGATCTGCACGCGAAAGGTACGACGAGCGACCACTGGTTCAGCGAGCTTGTGTGGTGGCTACAGTCTCGCGGTCTCGTCAAAACCGCGGCGAAATAGCAAGACTGTAACGTTCGATTTAAGCGGATCACTCAACCGGTTTCCCCGCTAAAAGCTATAACTGCCGCGCATAAACACGGATCGACCGTTAAATCCGAAGGGAGAAACGGCGTTGTAAGGCTGGGTGCCAGCATTGTCGGCGCCATTGCTCCCGACCGCAACGCTGGAGACCGTTGAGGCGATATTCTCGTCTGGGTAGATGTTGAAGACGTTCTGCGCTCCTACGCTCAGCCTCAATGCACGTGTTGCCTGCCAGCCGACATCGATATCCGTCAGGACCTTGGCACCAAAGCGCTGGATTATGTCTGAGTTCGCCGCGCTACCTGTCGAGGGAATCAAGCGAACGTCATAGCCCTGTACCAATGCTGCTACCTGGGCCGGCGTACGATTGAGCAATGCTACCGTCGCGACGCGCCCATACCGGGTGTTCGTGACGGACAACGTAAACGGTCCCCGCGCATAATTCAGATCGAGTGTGATCTTGTCGCGCGGTAGGCTGTCTGAAAAGCGGAGTTGCTGGGTAAGGTCAAAAAGTGGCGTAGTGATGCCCAGCGCCGCGATAGGAGCCGGGGTGCCCGCGATCCTGTCGAACGTCGTCTTGTTATAATTACCCGCAAGCGTGGCCTTGATCCTGCTTCCGTCTCCGAAGCGGTGCCGATAATTTATAACCAGATCGATGCCCTTGGTTTCCGTGTCGACCGCGTTGGTCAGGAACGACAACGCAGCAAAGCCAGACTGCCCATTGGCGGCCAAATAGTTGGTCAGGCGCGCGTCCTGAAAGGTCGATGAGATGGCGATGCGATCACGCACCTTGATCCGGTAGGCGTCGAGTGTCGCCGCGAAACCACCCGACTCAAATACCGTGCCGATCGACAGGTTGCGTGACTGTTCAGGTTTCAGATCGGTCGCACCTGCGAGGCGCGCCGCAGGGTTGTCGACTGCCGCCACCCGCACGATCGCCTGGGCACCGTTGAGGATCAGCGTATTCGATGCGTTATAGCCGGACTGTGCCAGCGCAGGCGCACGAAAGCCGGTGTTATAAGAGCCTCGCAGCGCCAGCCCGCCGACCAGACCGAGCCGCCCGGCAGCCTTGAAATTCGTGGTGCTGCCGAAGTCGGAATAACGTTCGTGCCTGGCCGCACCTGATAGAAGCAGCCGGTCGAAGAACTGCTTTTCCACTTCGCCATACATCGCGACGCTGTCGCGAGCGATCGACGCATGATCATCGGGTCCATTACTCGGTCCGGGTTGCGAACCTATCGGCCCCGGACGACCGGCGTTGGGGCCATCCGGAATCAATACCCCGCCATTGCGATAGCCATCGGGCGCCCCCGAGAACAGACGGTAGGCTTCCTCGCGATACTCGGCGCCGAAAGCCAGTCTGAACGGCTGATCGTCACCGACCGGGATCTCTCGCGTGAAATCGAGGTTCGAGGTCCATTGATAAAAGTCGCTACCGCCACGGTAAAAGCGCGATGGGGAGGCAGCCCCCAGGGACACGTTGACGCTGTCGACGTAAGTCGTGCGGACGGTGCTAACGCCATAGACGGTCGACAGGTCCCAACCGAACCCCGCCAGGTCGTCTCCACGCAGACCCGTCGCGGTGGAAATGTTCTCCAGCCTGGTGTCGAGGCCTGGGCTGTAACCGTCCGGGTAGAGCGCGCGTACCGTCTCGTCCTGTCCAGGACGGCGGAAGAAATACTGGATGTCGCCATCGAGGCGATTGTACCCACCGAAACTGTAAAGCTCGGTCCCCCCTGGCAGGGGCGCGACGAGGTTGTAGAAGAGCTGGTAGTTTCGGTTTGGCTGGTCGCCCTGCTGAAATACGTTCCGGTCGAACCCGGCTTCCCGCAGGTCGAGCGTCCCGTTCGATGGTGTCAGTCCAACACCTGAGCCGTAATTGCCAGAAGGCGCGACTGGCCGACCAACGGCGTTCGTCCCAAAAAACTGCTGCCGCGTATCCGCCCGCGCACGATTGGTGCCATCCCGGTCTTGGTAAGCTGCGGTCAGGCGCAGAACGCCGTTCGCTCCGAGCGGGATGCCTGTGGAGGCACTTGCCTCGTAGGTGTCGCCGTCGCCCTCCGTAGTCTGCACATAGCCCGCCTGCGCGATGGTGCCGAGCGAGCGGTCGAGGATCATGTTGATGACCCCCGAGATCGCGTCCGAGCCGTATTGGGCGGCAGCACCATCGCGCAGCACTTCGATCCTCGACATGGCAAGGGTCGGGATGGCGTTGAAATCAACCGCGACGTCGCCACGACCGATGCCGTTGCTCGAATTAAGGTCGGCCGTGGTGTGGCGACGTTTGCCATTGATCAGCACGAGCAGCTCGCCGGCCCCTAGTCCGCGCAGGGACGGTGGCTGGATGAAATCGCCGACACCTGATGCCAGCGGTCGCGGAGCGCTAAAGCTCGGCACCTGAACCTTCAGCATCTGGATCAGATCAACACGCCCGCTCTGTTGCAGCGCCTCGCGCGATATGGCGTCCACTGGCGTCGACGATTGCGTTGCCGTGCGGCCACCAAAACGACTGCCGGTAACGATGATCTCGCCGGCCTCATCGTCGTCTTCGACTGCGTCGGCTTCCCGAACGACCTCCTGCGCCAACACAGGCATCGGCATCGCAGCGGTGGCGGCAAGCGCTATCGCGAATGATCGCATGTAGATCCCCTTAGGTGATGTTATCTTATTATGTTTGGCGAATTGCTGGTGGCCGCTTTTTTGAAGAGCGGAAGGCCTGGTAGCGCCGGGTTAGCGATCACCGCCGTTGAGGGGCGGTATCGTCACTGGTCGGCAGCCTCGCCTGATCCACCCGCAGCATTTATTCGAGTGGTAAAGCTCGGCGCCCGGCCAAAGTCGGCTCTGCCAAACGGCCGGTCGCGAAACAGATACCCGTAGTAGAAATTGCGCAGCCTGGCGTGGAAGGCACGCACTCGGTCCTGATATGCCAGCTGTGCGCGAACGTCGGTGTCAGCCAGCCGGGTCAGCAAAGCCTGTACTCCCACCGAAGGCAGCACCCACCCAAGCATGCGCGCAGCGGCATCGCGGCGTTCCAACCCGCTTCGATAAGCACGGACCTTGGTCGCGACGCTTTCATCCCCGACCTGATGGAAGGCGAAATACCATTTGTAATGAAAGGTGGATCCGAGCGGGGCGGAGTCCGCCCATTCGGGATGACCGGCATAGAAGCGGCGCATTGTCGTTTCGCGGGGAATGTCCCAGGCGCGGTTGACCATCTCGCGCTGGGCAAGCGCGATCTCTGCGCCCTGACCGATCGGCACGGCGCGGTTGATTGCGACGTGCGCCAGTGTCGGCAGGACGAGAACCAGTACAAGCCAGGACGCTGCCAGCGTGGCAGCGTTTGCGACCGAGCTCCAGCGGAGTCTCGCGACCAGTACGGCAAGCGCCATCCAGAACAGGAGATAGGCGAGGATCACAGCGAGAACCGCCAGGATAGCTGCGCCCCCAACGCCGGACGCTACCGCGGCAACGAGGAAGGGCACGGCAAGCGCCGCCCATAACAGCGCGATACGCAACAGCATACGTCGCCGCAGCAGCGTTGCGCCGCCCCGCGGTAGAGCATCCAGCATTCGCAGCCGCCCCGCCTCGCGTTCTCCGGACGTCAGATCGTGGAACAACGCCACGACGAACAGCGGCGCGAGGAAGACGAGCACGAACGCGAAATCGAACCGGCCCGGCAGAGCGAGCTCAGGATTGAAGACGTCGCCGTCATAGATTTGTGCTTCCAATCCCAAAGCCCGGACGCGCAAGATGTAGGGCGTGACGTCGCGCATCCCGATTGCGGCGAAGGCCAGCGGGGAGGGTGCGTCCCACGTTGGGTGGAAGCTGTAATAGCCCGCACTGCCCGCGTCCTTGGTCCGATCGACATAGTCGGCGACGGCCGCAATATCTTCGGACTGCGCGGCCGGGATTGCGGCGATCGCGGTACGCTGCCGGGAAGTTTCCACCATGCCCGCGGTGACAGAAGCGGCGGTGAGTATGGCCAGCAGGATCAGTGCCGCGACGCTTAGTCGCGCACGGAGCAGCAGGCGCAGTTCATGCATCCACAGCGTCATTGACGGGCTCCTAGACGACGGGTCACCCGTGTGAGCAGCAGTGTGGCTACCGCCAGCCACAGTCCCAGAATAATGATCCCGGGCAGCGCTGCGGTCGCGAGCGCCGCGGCGCTTGGCGCAACGAAGGCGAAATCTAGCATATGTTGCCAATTGTCCGCTGCGATCCGCTTGCGGCGATCGGCACCCGCATCCTCGGCTATATCGTCGGCGTAGCTAACGTTCTTCGCCTCCATCCGGTTGAGACGTTGCACAAAGGCGTAGCGATACGCCTCCGCCTGTTCGAGGAAGCGGCGATGTCCGGCAAAGTCGGTGTTCGCCGCGGCCATCGACAGCGCGCGGATCGCGATCGTTGGGCTCAGCACACCGATCGCATCGACCAACCGGTTCTGAGCGGTCTGCGCCGCGAAGCTGGCACCTGCATAGCGATCGAACAGGCCGGACGTCAGCCGCTCCCCCTCCATCGCGAGCAGTCCTTTGTAGTTCACCGGCAGATCCTCGACCCGGGTTACGCCGTAGCGCTGCAGGACAGACTGCTTGAAGGCTGCCAGATGCGGATCATCGGGATTGTGACTGTCGCCCAGCTGGCGCAGGTCGCGCGCGATGGCGACATCGGTCTGAAGACGGTTCTGGAGCGGCACCGCGGCCCCCGCAATGTCGGGGGCGATGCGCGGCAGCAGCACGACCGCGACCGTCCATATTGCCAGCAGTGCAAGGAGGGCATCACGCCCGCGCCGGGCAAACCCCGACGCGAGCAGGATCAGGACGACCCACAATGCAAGATACAGCGCATAGCCAAGCCCGATGGCCGCCATTGGCAACGCCAGCGTGCCGGGTTGCGCGACGACTGCGACAAAACCGATCATCGCCGGTAATCCGACGATCAAGGCCACGATCCCGAGCGCGGCAAGCTTGCCACGCACCAGCTGTCCGCGCGAGACACCCTGCAGCATCAGTAATCGCAGTGTTCCTCGTTCGGTCTCGCGCGCCAGCACGCCGAAGCCCAGGAAGATCAGCAGCAATGGGGCAACTACCTGGAGGACGAAGGCGGGGGTAAGTTGCCCAAAACGAACCAGCAAGGAGCTTTGCCGGACGTCGCCAAAATTAGCGCTGTTCTGGCGGTGGCCTTCGAGGAACATGCTGTTGCCGGTGAAGGCGTCGACACCGGGATCGAACGCGGCCAACGCCCCCAGCGGGCGATAGATGAAGGTGCCGTAATGGACCATACGGTGCGGGTGGCGATCAGGTTGAGCCTTGAACGCCGCAGCAGCCACCTGCTGATGCCGCGTGCGCAGCTCGGCGATGCCGCGTTGGTGCGACCATGAACTGAGTACAGCCGCCAGGGTCAGCAGGACGAGCAGAACAAGCGCGATTACCGCGACGCGGTTGCGTGCCATCAACCGAAGTTCGTCACGCGCGATCAGGTGGGTCGCACTCACGCCGCACGGGTCCCTACGCCGATTTGGAACCGCGCATGCAGGGCGCGAATGTCGAATCTTTCGGACCCGGTGGCCGTGACATCCTCGACGATCCTGCCCTGTTCAAGGAAGGCGATCCGGTCGGCGACATCGGCGGCAGATAAGAGGTCGTGCGTTACCATTAGCACCGCGGTGCCACGGTCGCGGACTTTCAGGAGCAGCGCGTTGAAGTCGGCGGTTGCGCGCGGGTCGAGACCAGAGGTCGGCTCGTCGAGCAGCAGCACCGGCACTTCGCGCAGCAACGCCACTGCAATCGCGACCTTCTGCCGCATACCCTTGGAGAAGCCGCCCAGCCGTTGGTCCCACGCCCGGTCCTGCAACCCGGCAGATGCCAGCGCATTGGTGATCGTTCCCCGGTCCTGACGTTGATCAGCGAGTGCCAACAGGTAATCGGCATTCTCAACAGCGCTCAGATGCTCGTACAGCGCGACGTTCTCGGGGAGATAGGCAATGCGTCGGCGTGCCGCGTCAGCGTCCGCACCTGGATCGATGCCGCAGACTGCGATCTGTCCTGCATCGGCACGCACAAAGCCGAGCAAAGCGGACAGGGTGGTCGACTTGCCCGCTCCGTTGCCACCCAGCAATGCCGTGATGCTGCTGGCGGGAACATCGAGCGATAGACCGTCGAGAACGCGATGGTTGCCGTAGGCAACCGCCAGTTCGTGGATAGCAATAGGGTTACCGTTATTATCGGGCATAAGCCTCAATCTAGCTGCGACATGATATAGCGTATCATACGATGTTGTTGCCGCGTTGCAACAGGAGCGGTCCGTCCGCTATTAGAAAAGCAGGTTGCGCTAGAGGACGCCGCCTGAACGCTACACCGTGACGTTCGGTTATGGCGATTGCCCAAGAGCATTGATCGGGATACATCAGCGCCGCTGACCTGCTTTTTGAAGCAGGCTGGCATGATCGCGTCGGTGTCCTGAGAGGGGCTTAATAGGGAACGCGGTGAGGGTGGTTCGCCGCCTGAATCCGGGGCTGTCCCTGCAACTGTAAGCGGCGAGCGCGATGCATATCGCTTCTTCCTTCACAGGGAGGGGCAGCCACTGGGCCGGACGTTCTGTCATAAAGGCCTGGGAAGGCCGTGCATCGTGTGATGACCTGTGAGCCAGGAGACCTGCCGGCGTCTGGTCGCTCTTGCCTGGCCCAGGGGGTGGCCGCGGCACGGTACTCCGTCGAGCGACGACGTGTGCGGTGGGGACCGCACGGGCATGCGTGCCGGTCGCAATCGCGTCCGGCTGGCGCGGATGTCGGCCGTTCGCGGGAGGTCCCTGCCGGGTTCGCCAGACGCCCGGGGGATTACCGTAATGCCGTTCCTATTGTCTCGCCTCGCGCTCGCGGGGGCTATTCTGTCGCCTGTCTTCGCAGCACCGCTCGACGCGCAGACCGCGCCGGATCCCGATACCAGGGACATCCTGGTCGTCGGACAGCATGCCCAGGGCACGCTCACCACGCCGAATGCGACCGGCAGCCGCCTGGGCCTCACGCCGCTCGAGACTCCCGCGACGCTCTCGGTCATCGACGGCGCCACGATCCGCGCGTGGCGACCTGTCCGTGATCGACGCGACGAGCCGCGCACCGGGCATCAGCAACGCGGGCAATCCCGGCAATGGCGGCACCGCACTCGCCGCGCGGGGCTTCAGCGGTCAGGGCTCCGTACTCCAGCTGATCGACGGCATCAGGCTGTTCCCGGCTGCCGGCACGATCACCTTTCCGACCGATCCGTGGATGGTCGAGCGGATCGACATCCTGAGCGGCCCGGCCTCGGTGCTCTACGGCCAGGGCGCACTGGGCGGCGCGGTGAATGTCCTGATGCGCAAACCCGATACGCAGCGGACGCACGTGGAGGGGGAGATCGGCTATGGCTCGCAGGACAGCTTCCATGTCGCGGCGGGTGCAGGGGGGCCGGTCACCGAGCGCCTCTCCTACCGCATCGACGGCAGCTATCGCCGATCGGACGGCTATGTCGATCGCGGCCAGTCGCGCAGCGATGCCGTGTCGGGCACGCTGCGCTGGGCGCCGACCGACACGCTCGTCGTCACCGCGCGGGACGATTATGGCGACCAGAAGCCGATGCGCTATTTCCGCACGCCGCTGATCGACGGTCGGCTCGACGACCGCATCCGGGAACGCAACTACAACACCCGCGACGGCGTCATCCGCTACCGGGACAACCGCACCAGCCTGCAGATCGACTGGACGCCGAGCGATGCGGTCGCCGTCAGCAACCAGGCCTATCGCCTCACCTCCAAACGCTCCTGGCTCAATCTCGAAACCTATTGCTGGGTCGCCGCAGACGGGGTCTGCGCCAACGGCAGTGGCAACACCGGCACACCCGGCGGCGTCCTGCGCACCGACATGACCGGCATCGTCCACGACCAGACGCAGTGGGGCGATCAGGGCAGCGTGACGCTGCGAACAGGCATCGCCGATGGCGTCGGCAACGACCTTGTCATGGGCTTCGACGTCAACCTCATCAAACTGACCTACTCCCACAATTTCGGGTCTGATCCCCAGGTCTCGGAGGTCGATCCCTTCGCGTTCGATCCCGGTCTGGTCGTCGATACGCAGGGGATCGCACCGCGCTATCGGACGCGGACCACCGAATATGCCGTCTTCGCCGAGGACCGGCTTAAGCTCGGCACGCACGTCTCGATCGTCGGCGGCGTGCGCTACGAGCGCGACGCGATCCGCCGCTGGTCGATCGACTATCCAGGCGGCGCCAGCACTGAGACGTTCGCACTCGACAAGCGGCTGCACAATGTGACTTGGCGGGTCGGGAGCGTCTATCAGCCGATCCCGACGGTGTCGCTCTATGCGCAATATGCCACCGGCGTGGACCCGCTGGGGACGCTGACGACCTATTCGACCGGGCAGGTTCAGTTCAGCAATGCGGTCGGCGACTAGGTCGAGGTCGGCGCCAAGGCAGTGTTCCTCGACGGGCATGGCACCGCGACGCTCGCCGCCTACCGCATCGTCAAGAAGCGCCTGCTGGCGCAGCTGACCCCGACGAGCCCGGTCGAGCAGGTCGGCCAGCGATCGGCCAAGGGCATGGAGGCCGCAATATCGCTCGATCTGCCTTACGGCGTCGGGATCGATGCGAACGGCAGCGTGCTCGACGCGACGTTCGACGATTTTACCTCGGGCGGCACGCGCTTCGACGGCAACACCCCGCCGGACGTCCCCGAGACGCTCGCCAATCTCTGGCTACGCTGGAACGCCACGCGCGCGCTCCAGGCGCGCGCCGGGTTGCGCTATGTCGGGCGTCGCTATTCGGACAACGCCAACAGCTTCCGCGTTCCCAGCTACACCACGGTCGATGCCACGCTCTCCTATGCGGTGACGCCGCACCTCGCAGTCGATATCCACGCCTACAATATGTTCGACCGGGACTATGCGCTCAGCACGTACAACAATCAGCAGTGGGTTCTTGGTCGTCCCCGCTCAATCGACGTGTCGTTCCGTGCTAGCTTTTAACGCCTTCATGCGACCGGAGTTTGCCAAGACTGCCCGGCGCTGGCTGTACCTCGTACATCGCTGGATCGGCATCGCCAGTTGCCTGTTCTTCGCCATGTGGTTTCTGTCCGGGCTGGTGATGCTCTACGTGCCCTATCCCTCCCTCTCGCCAGCGCAGAAGCTGGCTGGAAGCGATGCGCTCGACTGGGCAGCAGTGAACGTGCCGCCCCCGCTAGACGGCGGACGGCTACCGAAGGAACTGTTGCTCGAGATGCGCGACGGCACGCCTGTTTGGCGCGTGACCGGGTGGGATGGAACGCACACCACTTTTGCCGCCAGTCGCGGTACCGTCTTGCGACCAGTCGATGCTCTTTATGCTGGTCGGGTCGCTGGCCGCTTTGGCAACGCACCGACGAAGCACGTAGAACGGCTGACCCGGGATCAGTGGACGGTTGCTGGCGGCTTCGATCGGCACCGTCCCCTTTGGAAGGTTGCGCTGGCCGACGCCTCCGGCACGGAGGCCTATGTGTCGTCGAATACGGGCGCCGTCGTTCAAGTGACCACCCGTCGCGAGCGGTTCTGGAATTGGGTCGGCTCGGTGCCGCACTGGCTCTATCCGACGGTTCTAAGACAGGATCAAACGGCTTGGCGTCAGGTCGTGCTATGGGTGTCTGGTCCCTGCATCGCTGCGGCGGTCGCGGGAATGTGGATTGGGATCCTGCGGACCCGCATCGGCGCACGGCGCTTCAAGGGCGGGCGAATGACACCCTACAACGGCTGGATGCTCTGGCATCATGTCGCGGGGCTGGTGGGTGGTGCCTTCCTAGTTGCCTGGATCTTTAGCGGTTGGCTGTCGGTCGATCCCGGCCATCTGTTTCGTGGGACGAAGCCAGACGAGGCGGCTATGCGGATCTATCAGGCCTCTGATCCGATGCCGGACCTAGCACTCGACCGGCTCCGCATAGCAGGCGAGGGTGCGGTGATAGCGCACTTGACTCACCATGCGGGAACCCCCCTCGTCCTGCTGTCCTATCACGACGGGCGGCGAGTAGTGTTGAATGCGGTCACACTCGCGCCATCCCAAGCTACAGAGGTGGCCATCGTGAGGGCCGTACGTCATCTGGAGAGCTCCGCGCCGCTACTCTCGGTCGATTGCCTGACGGCGCCCGATGCATACTGGTATGCGGTCGGGATGCTACCGCGTCTACCAGTGTTGCGGCTGCGTTTTGCCGATCCGGCGCAGACTTGGTTCTATGTCGATCCCGCTACCGGGGAAGTTCTCCGGACGGTTGATGAACGACAGAGGGTGTACCGCTGGGTATTCAACCTCCTCCACAGATGGGATCTGAACACGCTGACATTGCACCGGCCGGCCTGGGATGGACTGATCTGGGTGTTCTCGATCGCCGGTGTGGTGACGTCGATAAGTGGTATCTGGCTTGGTTGGAAAAGGCTCGCACGGTAGCGGTTTTTGTAGCCAGCTTTTCCGGAAACCGAGGAGGCTGCGGCTACCGTCCAAAATCACCTGTTTTTCGCACAGTCGTGATTACGACCGGGTTTTCCGCGCATCTTACCGCTGCATGGCGATAATTGATGGATTTTAGACTGGCGGCTTTCGGGATCGGACGGCATTAAAGCGGCCACGGTCCCAGGTGCAGCGGATGATCATCGACAAGATCGCGCCGTTCGCCGGAGAAATCGGCCCGCACTATGCGGGCACTACGCAGAAATGCCGAATCGATCTCGAATTGCTATGTCGAGGCCGATAACTGGATTGCCACAACAAGGATAGTGGCATGACGGCGTGGCATCGGTCGCGGCGTGCGGATCTCGGTTTGCGCGCCTCTGGACTTCTTCTCTGCGCTATAGCGTACGCTGCGGCTTTAATACTGAGCGCGATGCATATTTCATCTCAGAATGCCGGCGTATTTGCGTACGCTTTTGCAGCGATATGCTTCCTGGGAGCGAGCGCCGGCAGCGCGCTGGTGATGCTCGGCCACCATCTGTCCGATGAAATCGAGCTTAGCGAGCGCTGGCGCCCCCGGTCTCGTGACACCTTCCTGCCTCCGGAGAACTCGAAAGCCATGAATACGACGGAACCTGCATTGCTCGTGGTTGGACGCGATACCGATGGCAGCTGGACGGTACGCGAGAGTGCAGGGGCGATGCTGGGACGTTTCCCCTCCGCCCAAGCTGCGGAACGCTTTGCTCAAGGCGAGCGGCGTGGCCGCACCACCGTTGCAATCGCGACGTCCGCAGGGTTTCAGCCACGGATCGCTGGTCGTCTGAGCCTACGCACCGACGGGGTCGGATTGCCGGAAACCGCTCGTGCCTAGATTACCGCCCCGTCTCGTCGGCGTGATGCTGATCGCGGCATCGGGGGCATCGACCCTCGTGCACCGCTCGGTCTACCAGGCGGCTAACCAAGGACCGGCGCAAACTGCGGAATTCGCACTTGGATTGTTGACCTTCATGCTCGCAAGCGCCGGTATCCTCCTGCTGGTGCATGGCGGCAAGCTTCTAGAGCGGGGCAACGCTTCTAGCCTAACGCCTGAGACACAGCTGGCGGACATCGCTGCAAGGCTGATGGAACCGATAAAGGTGCATGGACGCATTTACGATACCCGACACGGCGCCGCCTTGATGCAGGCACGTCACGCTATTCGGACGTCGCGGCGCTTGGTCTCTCGCAACACGCCGCACGGTAAGCCTCTGCTCGGGACCAGACGCTCCATCCTGTCGATTTGGCGCTGATCGCGCTTTGCTGTGCCTGTCATTGCCGCCTACCTTTACCGGCACGGTCGCCGTGTTCGTGAGGTCTCGATCGACGAACGTGTCGATTGCCCGAGCGACCGGTCGGAGTTCGTCTGGATCGGTTTGTCCGACCCGTGCGAAGACGAGTTCGATACGCTGCGTGAGCTA
The DNA here is from genome assembly GCF_017876865.1 of Sphingomonas sp. PvP018. NCBI lineage: Bacteria > Pseudomonadati > Pseudomonadota > Alphaproteobacteria > Sphingomonadales > Sphingomonadaceae > Sphingomonas > Sphingomonas sp. PvP018. Next base: position 101,874 of record NZ_JAGIOU010000002.1, read on the forward strand.
TATGGTCTGCATCCTTTGGCGGTCGAGGACGCCCTGAAGGACGGGCAGTTACCCAAGGTCGATGTTTACGGTAACCAGTTGTTCGTGATCGGGCGTACAGCGCATCTGACTGACGGCCATATCGTCTATGGCCAGACTGCGACCTTCCTGGGTCACAGCCACATCATAACCGTGCGTCAGGGGTCCACCCGCTCGCACAAGACACTGCGCCAGCATCTTGAGGCCGCTCCCGACCTTCTGGGGCAGGGGGGCGATTATGTCCTCCATGCGGTGCTCGACTTCATCGTCGATGGGTATCTGCCGTTGATGACGGCGCTCGAGGAGGAAGTCGCGGCGATGGAAGAGCGCATGCTCGACACGTTCCTCGACCGTGCGCAGATCGCGCGCATCTTCTCGTTGCGACGCGACCTGATGCGGTTCGATCGCATTCTGGTGCCGATGGAAGAGGTCGCCCGTAAGCTTGCGCGCAACGATCTGCCCTGCGTCGATGCCGAAGCACGGCATTACTTCAGCGACGTTCTCGATCATATTCGCCGCATCGAGGCGATGGCGAGTGGCCTGCGTGAGGTCCTCACATCGGTATTCGAATTCAGCAACCTGATCGAGCAGCAGTGCACCGGCGTCATCACTCGTCAGCTGGCTGCCTGGGCCGCGATCCTCGCTGTCCCGACCGCGATCGCCGGCATCTACGGCATGAATTTCGAACATATGCCCGAACTGCGCAACCCTTACGGCTACCCGATCACGCTCGGCGTCATTCTGACCATCTGTTCTGGCCTGTACTGGCGCTTCCGCCGGACGCGCTGGCTGTAGCGCCAAGGCGGCAAATGCGACGAGCCGTTGCCAATGCTACGGCCGCACTATGGGGTTTACTGGAATCGATCTCGAATCACTATGCCGGGGGTCGTAATTGGGGTGCGCGGGCGCCTGGACGCTCGATCATAGAGGCACGAAGGCGAACATGTCGTCTGAACCCAATCCGGAGCCCGATGAACGCGGGCTCGTCATCTACGTCGGGCAAGACAAGGCGGGCCACTGGCTCGTGCAGGATAACGGCAAGAAATTGGAAGGCCGTTTCGTGTCGCGCAGCGCGGCGCTGAGCTTCGCCAAAGGCGAATGCCAGATCTACCATGCAAGCCTGGAAATGGCGGGCATCCCACTGGTTCCGTTGATCCCGTTCGGTCCGGTGACCGCAGCTGATTTCCAGCTGCCCCGCGCAGCCTGAGAGGGCACTGACATGACAACCAGAATGCAATGGGATGGCGCACCATCGGGGTCAGCCAACCACACGCGACCGGCATCGTCCGTGACTGCTGGCAGCCGCGTCGCGCAGAGCGATCCGCGTTGGCCGCGTATCGTATCTGCACTTTTCGATCTCCGAGAAAGGCATCGGCACTCCGTTCGTATCGTCGACGCCGACTGTGCTTGCGGAACGCTGCTGATCGAAGCGGCAAGGTACGCTCGCGTGCTCGGGTTTACCGCGATCGAGGGCCACGGCATTGATGGAGCACCGACGATGATCGGGCGTGCCGGTGCAGCCGCGATACGGTTGCACGAGCCTGCGATCGGCCTCACCTTCGAGCTTGCCGATATGGCGCAGGCGTTGGCACGGGAAGCCGATTTCCCAGCCGACATCGTGCTATGCCACGACCGTCACGGGGAGAGCGATCAGTCCGGCATCGCCGGGCTACTGGCTGCTGCCGGCGACCTTGTCATCGGCGACCCGATATCGGCCGTTACACACAGGCAGGCAGCATGACCCGGCGCGACCTGCAATGGAAAGCTGGCGGCTTTACGCTGACGGCCATCTCCTGCGCCTTGTGCACGGCCGTCGATGGTTCGCCATTGATGATTGTCTTCTTTCCGCTGGCGCTGCTCGGCCTGCCGCTGATGATCCACGGCAAACGGGTTGGGCAGATGTTTCGGGCTGAACGGCGGGGGCACAGCCACACCGTCGACATGGTTCATACCGCACGTGTTCGCCGACGGGGCCAAGGTGTCGACGGCTTCGGGCAATGATCATTCAAGGACCGAAGATGAGCTTCTTCGACTATCATGACGGCATCCTTCATGCCGAGCAGGTACCACTGCCGGAGATCGCCGACGCGGTGGGCACGCCTGCCCATGTCTATTCCGCTGGTGTCCTGCGTCACACCGCCGAGGGTTTCACAGCCGCTCTCCGTCACCTTCAGTCCGCCCGGTTCGCCTTTGCGGTCAAGGCCAACCCAAACACCGCAGTGCTCCGGCTGCTCGCCAAATGCGGCTATGGCGCGGACATCGTGTCGGGAGGCGAACTGCGTCGCGCCCTTGATGCGGGGATGGCACCCACCGAGATCGTATTCTCCGGTGTCGGCAAGACCGACCGCGAGCTCATCGATGCGCTGGATGCCGGGATCGGCCAGTTTAACCTGGAGCTGGAGGAGGAAGGACGTGTTCTGGCGCGTCTCGCTCAAAGCCGCGGGGTCCGAGCGGGTGCGGTTCTGAGGGTCAACCCGGACATCGACGGGGGCACCCACGCGAAGATCTCGACGGGCAAACGTGAGAACAAGTTTGGTGTCGCCATTGCCGAGGCACCCGACATCTTCGACCGTCTCGCGAGCCTGGACGGGTTAGACCTCCACGGAATAGCGCTCCATATCGGCAGCCAGCTCGGCGACCTAGGCCCGCTTGAAGCTGCCTATCGGCGGGTCGGCGAACTGGTGTTCGAGCTGCGCGCGCGCGGTCACACGATAACACGTGTCGATCTGGGCGGTGGGCTGGGCATTCCCTACCGTGCCGGCGATACGATGCCGTCTTTTGCAGACTATGCGGCGATGGTCTCCCGAGTGACGGAGCAGTGGAACACCCGCCTCACGTTCGAGCCTGGTCGAGTCATTGCTGGCCTAGCCGGGGTTCTGATGACCCGCGTCATATGGGTGAAGCCGGGCGTCATGTATCCGTTCGTTATCGTGGATGCAGCTATGAACGACCTCGCACGGCCTGCGCTTTACGACGCCTATCACCGGTTTACCGCTGTCGCACCGAACGGGGAAACCATGGTGGCTAATATCGCGGGGCCGGTTTGCGAAACCGGCGACACGTTTGGCATGGCGCAAACGATCGATCGCGTCGGACGTGGTGACCTGGCGGTATTCCATGCGACCGGCGCATACGGTGCCGCCATGGCGTCGAGCTATAACTGCCGCCCGTTGAGCCCTCAGGTGCTTGTCGACGGTGATACCTTCACGGTGGTCGGCGATCGGATCCTGCCGACGGAATTGGCGGCTTAGTCGAAGCTTTATTAAGCGGCTTGTAAAGCAGCGGACATCACCTCGCGGCGCGGAAGGCCTAAGCTTCGCGACAGCCGTGGACGTTCGTGTTTTAAAACGTCGATGCTCATTGCGCGGCTTGTCAGCGCCAGATACTGTCCAAGGCGAATGACGGGAAACACCTGTTTGTCGCACAGCGGTGATTACGACCGGGTTTTCCGCACATTTGACCGATGAATGGCGTGTAGAAAATCGTGAACAGCGCGGTCGGCGTCAGCGATTTCCAATCTCGAGCGGTTCGAGAGCCAAATAAGCCCGAAGGTGCTCTTCGAGCGCCTTGAGGCGGCGAGAGACGGCCTGTCTGATTTTCACATCAATGATAGCCACACTGACGTGGACGTGCTGGTGGTTAACTTTTCGTTGAAATCATTAGTTAAATATTCAATAACCTTTGATGGCTGAAATTTCTCACCCGATTGCTCTGGCACATGCGCAGGGCTTGCAGGCAAGATAATTCGTAGAGGCAACACCCTTGAAATGCCCATAGCCGATACACGAGTACGACGTATGGTTGGCATGGTTTTCGGGATTCGCCATTGGAGCTTTAGCCAATTGACCAATATATATTTGCTTACGCTAACGGACATTTGCCACTTCTGGCGTGCCGGATGAACCAGCTGCCGGATATGGAGTTCCAGAAATGACTTTAAAATCCCTCAATCTGCTGGGCTCCGCAGCTCTAATCGCGGTCGCTGCGATGGGGTTTCCAGCCAGCGCCAGCGCCCAGACTGTTAACGACGAAATCCGCTGTGTGATGGTAAGCAATGCCCTGGTCGCCGGATCGAAGAACCCTCGAGGGCGCCAGATCGGGGCGTCGGTGGGTGCCTATTTTATGGGGCGGCTTGACTTCCGTCCGCCAGCCCAAGTCAAAGCCGCTCTTGTCCGGCAGAACCGGCGAATCCCGGGCAAAGAAGCAGAGGCTGTAATGAACGCCTGCGCCGTTCGTGCCACCAAGGCCGAGGCGCGATTGAGGTCGCTTGCAAAATGACCTGTTAAAACCTGGCGGGACCGCGTCGTCCCGCTTAACGGCCCACCCCGCTGTTATAGTGCGAAAAACTCGCCCGGGGGCTGATCGTTAGCCTCGTTAGTCTGCCGGGAAAACTTTGGCGGATCGTTCTTTATGTCCGATCACGAAGCTCGGCCTGCGCCCCTGTTCTTTTTGCAGGTCAGATAGCCAATACATACCATCGAGGACACGACGGCCGAATTTGAGCGGCGCACAACGGCATGTCGATGTGCGTCGCTCGGTTGCGATTACGATGCAGTTTTGAATTGAGTACGCACCGCGATTTTGCGCGCTCGTCGCCGCATTGCCCCGCCGGCAAGCCCGAACCCAAAGATCATCATCGACCACGTCGACGGCTCGGGGACACTAGGCGCAAACTGGCTGTAGATCGCCGCCGTCGACACCGACCCGTAGGCCAAGGCGTCCTTGCTCAGATTCCAGCCCATTGCGTCGTACGCCGCCAGATCAAGGCCGGTAACTTCGCCTGTTTGGCCATAACAGAAAGTCGGATCCATGATTCCGTTGCCCACGCTACAGGCTTCTGCGTCCTCCCAGTGCGACGCCTGTTGCCCGTCACCATTGTAACGACCCGTCGAAAACGTGTTGTCGAAGAGCGCGCTATTGCCGCCATTGATCGAGAAATACTTCATCCCCCCGACCGAGAGATCAAGTGACGGAGCCGACCCCAACAGGATGTCGGTTGGATCGGCGCTGTACCGGAACATGTCCAGAGCGCTGTAAATCGACGTATCGTTCAGGCTGTAACCCAAAGCACCCGACCCTGGGCCGTCGCCGATCCCGTAGACGTCAAGTAAGTCAACCCCCGAGACAAAGCCCAACGCATGACCGATCTCATGAATGGCCACCCCGATAAAGTCGAAAGTGTTTGCTGATATGCCGTCGGTTGGATCGAAGTCGAAACCAAAATCGCTGCTGAACGTCACGTTACCGTCGCGGGTCGTCGATGACAAACCGGTATCGCCGCCAATCGCCTTGATGACCGACGTATTCAGATACAATGTCCGGCTGCTTGTTGTCGCCCCATTGTTGTACGCCAGTTTGCCCAAATCATCGTTGATCACACCGTCGACCGTCGTCGTACCGTTAGTGATGAAGCTCGCCGCGCCGCTGGTCAGCGTCGGAAGCACGATGTTCTGATCGATATACGATCCGCTCTTTGTCGAATTGACCCCCGCTTCCCAGTTCGCGATCGAATAATCTGCTCGCGTGCTGCCGGTCGATCCGATGATGCCGGGTCCAAGCGCGGAAAAGCCGACCCCCAGATTGATGACGGCTGTATTGGTGAACATCGACCCCCAATAGGAAGCCGCAATCTGGAAGCCCATTTCCGATTTGGAACCAGTTACGCCGCCCAGATCGATGAGGTTAATCGTGGCAGCGCCTGCAGGAGCAGAGATCAGGGCAATCATCGCCGCGCCGTACCCGAAAAGACTTTTAGCCCGCATATTCACACCCCAAAAATATGTCCGAAGCGTCGTCCACGGCGCTTATGATTAACAGCATGTTAACTCAATCCTGTTGACCGGCAGCGGCTTTGTCAACGCCCAAAACCATGTTTGCACGGTTGGGTCAGTTGTGTGATTTAAATGCATCGGCCATGCACAGAAGGGCGTGGTTTCGGCGCCATGAGAGGATAGACCAGCGACAATGCCCGCAACCATAAACTTGAAGTTGACGGCGAGGCTGGCGCAATTGAAAGCAGCGCTGAGCCGGCGTGATCGCGTGGCGACGAATCGCGCCGTGGTAACACTGCTTGATGAGCAAGCCCCAATCGGCGAGCATTGGAAGACAATTTCGCATCTAATGCAGGTCAGTGGCGAATATACGCTGGCACTTCGCGCAATCGATGCATTTATCGCTTCAGCCGCCAACCCGGCTATGGCGCGATATTCAAAGGTCGTGCTTCTGACACAGGCCCACCGGCAGCAGGATGCGCATGATCTATTGATCCAGCTTCCCGAAAATGTACCTGACCGCGCAGGCCATGCCTATGTTCTGGGCAACATTGCGCTGACGCTGGGGCATTCCGACGCCGCGCGCGGGCATCTTCTCAATGCGCTGGAACATCGCCCCGGGTGGGGACCCGCCTGGCTCTCGCTCGCCAGCACGGGAAATCTTGCAGAGGATAGGATGGCCGAACAAATGCTCGCCGAAGCTGCTGCCGCTGAACGCCAGGGTCCCGCCGACCTGGCCCGATATTGCTACGCACGTGGTAAGCTGCATGCCGACCGCAAGGATCCGGCAGCCGCGTTCTCGGCCTATTTGCGAGGTGCCGCGTTGCTGAAATCAGAGACACCGTATAGTCGTGACGCCAACGCCGCCAATGCACTTTCCGCGATGACGGGCTTCGATGCGGAATTCTTCAAGCGAATGCAAACGCATGCGACCGCCGATACCGACCGCCCGATTTTCGTCACGGGCCTGCCTCGGTCGGGGACAACGCTTGTTGAACATATACTTGCAAGCCACAGTCAGGTGCACGACGGCGGAGAACTTAACGTCATCCAGCATGTAGCCGTCACTGCCGGTGGCGTATCAGGCCACGCCATTGATCAATATCTCGCCGGGGGCGGCACGCTTATCGCGCTCGGCGAGCTGTACCTGCATCTGCTGACGGAGCGCGCCGGATCTGCCGGACGGATCGTTGACAAAACCATCGATGCCAGTCGCTACCTAGGCCTAATCGCGACGATCTTCCCCAACGTCCCGCTCATCTGGATGCAGCGCGATCCACTGGATAACGCGTGGTCCTGCTTCCGTACCTTCTTCATTCACGGAGTCGGGTGGAGTTTCGATCTCGACGACATTGCGCACCATTTTGAACTCGAGGCAAAACTGATGGCCTTCTGGAAGCGACGGCTTGGTGACCGACTGTTGATCGTTCCCTTTGCCGACATGGTGGGGAAACCGGCACTCTGGACGTCGAACATTATTTCGCATTGCGGACTTGGCGAGGAAGATGCGGTGCATACGCCACATCTCACCAAGCGCCGCGTCAGTACCGCCAGCGGACTTCAGGTGCGTCGTCCTATAAATACGGATGGACTTGGCGTGGCCGAACCCTATCGCTCATTTTTGCGCCCTTTTACTGATGCGATCGCGAATTGTACCGGACCCATTGATGCAAGAGGCTCGATCTGAATCAGGCTATGTAAGGAGGCCGTAGATGAGCGACGTGTACTCGCCGACGCACAAGCAAGGCCGGCCCCGGCAAAATATTGCGGCTAAACATCTCCCACTGCCGCCCGAGCCAATTTGCAATTAGCTGGCCGAATGCCGGCCCAAGGCTCATTCGGCTCATGCAACGGGACACGACCGCTGCTCATCGGCGCGCAAGTGGTAGCCGGGGCCATCGATCTGCCGACTTTACGCCGTCTAGTCGCAGCGGCTTTCAGCAAGCCTCGGACGAGCTGAATATGCCAGAGCCACTTAATCGGAGGCAGGCGGTAGGGCTTGGGGCTGTCGTCGTGGCTGGCTGGGCAGTCGGGCAGGTGCTGCGTCGCACGGCTCCAATCGGTCGGGATGTTGGGGCGACCGCCGACCTGATCCTGACCAGTGGAAATTCACCCGAGCAAGGTCCAGCCGATGCGACGCTCCGGCTTGCCGTCTTCACCGATTACCGCTGCCCCGCCTGCCGTCATGCCTTCCACGCTTTGGAAGAGGCGGTGGAACGCGATAGCAAGGTTAGGGTCATCTATAAGGACTGGCCGATCTTCGGTCCACCGTCCGAACGTGCTGCGAGCATCGCGCTCGCCTGTGCCGAACAGGAAATCTATCCGGCCATTCATCGCCAACTGATGACCGACAGTCGTATAATCGACGACGACATGCTGCGAGACGCCGTTACCAGTGCTGGAGGGGACTGGCAGCGCGCGACGAAGTGGCTTGCTTTACATGCAGAAGTCGTCGCCGCGCGCTTGCGTGCAAACGGCCAAGAGGCCTATTCGATCGGTCTGACCGGCACCCCGGGCTATCTTGCCGGACGTATGCTGGCGATGGGAGCGATCGAGACAAGTGACTTTAAACGGCTGTTTGCGCGGGCGCGAGCGGACGGCTGATGATCCGGGAAGATGCAAACATGATCGAACGCCCTGTCGGAAGAAACACGTAAGTCGTAACATGCAGGATCGGCGATCGCGTCTTGAGACGATCAAGAGGCTGTCGTCGGAGGATATCCTTCTGTCGTGCACGAGTCAGTGACGACAGGTCGACCTTCTCAGATACGCTCCTGACCCAAGTATTTATGTCCGACATTTTGAGTGACGTAGATCCTTCCGCGACGAAAACGGTTGCCCGGATTTATGACGCGGGGTGTGCAACATGCTCGCCTAGCGGACGTTAATGGCCGTGTCTAAAGTGCACGGCGAACCAGGGAACGGCGCATGGAAGTAAACACCGAGGGCGAAGACACGGGCTCAGAACGACGTGAAATACACTTCCTTGCGGCCCTATTGGACGAGTTGATGCGAAAGATGCTCGCAGCCGGCGCTCTGACGCAAGCCGACTTAAACGAGATAGAATCAGCCGCAGCTAAGCGGGTCGGTGGGCAGCCGCGTGCTTGGTAGTTTCCGGCTTCTCCCAACACGGCAGTGATGATCTTTGCAAACTGTGACGAGGTATTCCCGATCAGCTTTGTGATCGAGCGAAAGTCTGCGCCAGCAGGTAGCTTAGATGGCGTAAAACACCTGTTTGTCGCATGATCGTGATTCCGGCGGGGTTTTTCACATAGTTGCCCACGAGCTAGGGTCGTTGCTCAGGCAGTACGAAGGACGGGAGGCCCCGGTCCCAGCCAGCGCCGCATTACAGGCAAGCGACGCAGCAGGACCCTTTCGACTATCGTCACGGTCAACAGCGTCACGCCGAACAGCGGCATGTAGATCCCAAATCCGACGATCGTTGCGACCAACGCGGGCCGGTAGCGTGGGCGCGCCGATGGCACCGGAGCGCCGAACAAACCCGTCGGTCTCCTCCGCCACCACATAACCCCGCCTGATACGGGGTTTAAACGCTGCCGTGCTTTATCCAGGTAGCCATTTTTTGCCACTGCCCGTGTTGGACAAGTGACCTTAGCTCTTCTGTTTGAAGAGCGATCCAACTTTGCATCAGGGGCGTGACACGTTGATCGCGCAGGCGAGCTATTGATACAGACGACCGAAGGGCCGGGCGCTCAATCGGCAAAGCGCTAAGGTGGCCCGCATCGCGGTCCTGCCAGACCGCGGCATGCGCGATAATAGAATAACCGTCGCCTCGTCGCACCAGCGCCTTTGTCAGCATCACGCTGTCGGCTTCGAGAACGACGTCGAGGCGGACGCCGTTCTGCGCAGCAGCCTGTTCGATCAGCCTGCGATTGCTGTGTGGCAGTGCCGGGAGTATCAGGGGAAGGCGTTCGAGATCGCCGAAGCGAACCGCAGTACGCTGCTCGTTCGGAGGCCCCACAAGCATCATCGGTTCGGTGAAAAGCGGCTGCAGGTCGAACGCTTCCATCAGCGGCTGGTTGTACGCGATCGCGACCTGTACGCTGCCGTCTAGCAGCCAGGCCTGGAGTGAAGTGCTGAGCCCCTCGCGAACGTGAAGCAGCACGTTTGGCCACAGCGCGCGAAATCGAGCAATTAACTGCGGCCCGATCACCTGACCGATTGCGGGGGTCAGTCCGACCGCTAAATGCCCGCGTTCGGTGCTGGTCTCGCTGCGAACATGATCGACGGTGTCCGCCACGTTTTGCAGCATCACCTCGGCACGATCGAGCAACCGTGATCCAGCTGCGGTCAACGCGACGCCACGACCGTGGCGGATCAGCAACGCGACGCCCAACTCTTCCTCGAGCTTCGCGATCTGTCTGCTGAGCGCGGGCTGCGCGATGTGCAGTTCCTCTGCCGCTCGGCTGAAACTGCCCGCGTGGACAATGGCCGTGAACGAGCGGAGTTCTTTCATGTCCATATCACCTGATATGCCGGATCGGCATGGACTGCCATAGAAAAACGGTTTTTGATCTAGCTCGCAGAACACCGTACCAATTCATCCAGAGAGAAGCGGCAGTAGACCGCACATCATTGCACCCTCATCCATCGCGGTGCTGGGCAGTGGACAATCGACGGGTGACAACCCGGAACCCTGGAGAGGCGCGTCTTGAAGCATCTGAAGAAACTTCACGTCCAGGTGCTGATAGCACTCGTTCTGGCAGTGATCCTCGGGCTGGTAGCGCCGACCTGGGGCACGGCTATGAAGCCGATCGGGCAAGCCTTCATCGCGCTGCTCAAGATGATGCTCGCGCCGATCATCTTCCTGACCCTTGTTCATGGACTGACACATGTCTCCGACATGCGTGCGCTGGGGCGGATGGGCATCAAGTCGCTGGTGTATTTCGAGGTCGTCAGCACCATCGCGATGATTTTCGGTCTCGTCGCGGTCAATCTACTCCAACCTGGCGTCGGCTTGCATGCCACCGACCTTGTCGAGCCTGCAGCTGCGGTCAACGCCGGCAAAATCGCACCTGTCGACTTCTTTCTCCACATCATCCCCCACACGCTCGTCGACGCTTTCGCCACAGGCGACATCCTGCAGGTGCTTCTGATCTCGCTGCTCGCGGGCATCGCGATCAACCGCGTGTGTGGTCCAGACTCGCTGACGGTGCGCGGGATCGACGAAGCGCAGAAAATTCTGTTCAAGATGCTGAGCTTCCTGATGAAGCTCGCACCGCTCGGCGCATTCGGCGCGATGGCGGCCGCGGTTGGCAGTAATGGCGGCGAGACGCTCTTCTACCTGTTGAAGCTGATCGGCGTTTACTATCTCGCGTCCGCGCTCTTTGTCTTCGTCTTCCTCTGGGCAATCGCCTGGGCAATCGGCTTGCCGTTCCTCCCAATGCTCCGCCTCATCCGCGAGGAGATCCTGCTCGTCTTCGGCACCGCCTCAGGGGAGGTCGCCTTCCCGCGGTTGCTGGAGAAGCTCAAGAAGAGCGGGTGTGATGATGTTGTCGTCGGGTTCGTCCTCCCGGCAGGGTACAGCTTTAATCTCGACGGCACGTCGATCTACATGGCGGTCGCAATCGGGTTCATCGCACAGGCGACCGACACGCCGTTCAGCCTGTGGCAGCAAGTCGGATTGCTCGCCATCCTGGCGCTGACGTCGAAGGGCGGCACGACGGTGGCTGGGGGCGCGTTCATCAAGCTTGCCGCAACGTTGCAATCGGTGCGTACGCTGCCCCTCGGTGGTCTGGGGCTGCTCTTTGGTATCGACCGGATCATGGCGACCGCGACCGCACTCACCAACATCGTCGGCAACACGCTGGCCGTGTTCGTGATTGCCCGCTGGGAAGGCGGTTTCAACCCCGCCGCCTTTGAGGCCGAAACCGGCCATGCTCCAGGGCGGAGCCTCCTGCGCGGGCCGGCAAGGCCGATCGAGGGCCCCGCCGCCTCCACTAATAATCCCGAAGCAAAGGCTATCACATGACGCGTCTTCCTCCCATCGATCCGGCGCGTCTGTCCGAAGCGCAGCAGCCGATTTACGATGCGATCGCAACCGGCCCCCGCAAGGGCGTCCGCGGCCCGCTTGCCATCTGGCTGCATCGGCCTGAACTGGCTCAAGCTGCGCAGGCGTTGGGGCGCTACTGCCGGTATGACAGCAGTGTGCCGGCACGATTGTCCGAGCTGACCATCCTGCTGATGGGCCGTCATTGGCTCGCCGAATATGAGTGGGCGGCCCACAAGCCGTTCGCGATTGAGGCTGGTCTGTCGGTCGACGTGATCGACGCAATCCGCGACGATCGCGAACCGCCATTCGAGGCGACGGACGAGCGGCTAGTTTATCACTTCGTGCGCCAGCTCCACGCAGAGCGCCAGGTCGACCAGGCGATTTACGACGCGCTCAAAGCCGAGATCGGCGAACTTGCGATCGTCGATCTCGTTGGGATCGCCGGATATTACACGCTCATCTCCATGACCATCAAGGTCTTCGACGTGCCCGCGCCGGTCGGCGTCGCGCCCGAACTGCCTGTGTCACTCACTTGAGGATTATCACATGACCGACACGCTCGTTCCCAACGACCGGCTGAAGGACAAGGTCGCGATCGTGACCGGCGCAGGCTGCGTCGGTCCCGGGTGGGGCAATGGCCGCGCCGTCGCCGTCCTCTTTGCCAATGCCGGTGCCCGGATCTTCGCGGTCGACCGCGACCTCGCGGCGATGGACGAAACCCTGCGCCGCATCCGCGAGGCAGGCGGGGAGGCAACGCCCTACGCCTGCGACGTCACCGACAACGACGCTGTCGCGGCGATGGTGGCCGCGTGCGTCGATACCTATGGCAAGGTCGACGTGCTCGTGAACAACGTCGGTGGTTCCGCCGCGGGGGGCGCAGTGGCGCTGGCGGAGGATCGCTGGGACGCGCAGCTCGACCTCAATCTCAAGAGCGTGTTCCTGACCACCAAGCATGCCATTCCCGAGATGGAAAAGGCCGGCGGCGGCGCGATCGTCAACACCGCGTCGACTTCGGGCATCCGCTTCACCGGATCGCCGCAGGTCGGCTACGCGGCGAGCAAGGCCGCGGTCATCCAGTTCGGTCGCGTCACGGCGGTCGAATATGCGCCCAAGGGCATCCGCGTGAATACGGTCGTGCCGGGGCAGTTGCACACCCCGATGGTCGAAGCGCGGCTCGCCGGGCAGCGCAGCGGCGGCAATGTCGACGCGCTGCTGGACAGCCGGCTGAAGCGCATTCCGCTTGGTTTCATGGGCGACGGCCGCGACACTGCGCAGGCGGCACTCTTCCTCGCAAGCGATGAGTCCCGCTTTGTCACCGGCACGGAAATCGTCGTCGATGGCGGCATGACCGCACGGTGCGACTGATCCGATGATACCGGACCGCCCGAGCCGCCGCGACCTTTTGACCGGTGCAGCCGTCGGTGTCGCTGCTGGACTGCTCGCCGGTTGTGTTGAGGCAACGACCCAGCAAGGACTATCGATGAATTCGACCAGCATACCGAGCGGAGCGTGGGATTGTCACACCCACATCTATGGCCCGTTCGACCGTTATCCGCTGCCCGCCAACGCCGCGTACACGCCACAGGCGGCACCCTTCTCAGCGCTGCAAGCGCTGCATCGGCGGCTCGGTATCGCGCAGGGTGTGCTCGTTCAGGCGGCCCCCTATGGGACCGATCACACGGTGATCATCGACGCGATTGCGGCTAGCGGCGGGCGGTATCGCGGAATCGGCGTGATCGATGCCACGACCACTGATGCGCAGCTCCAGCAGCTGCACGACGGCGGCATTCGCGGCATTCGCTTCAATCTGATGGGTCATCTGCCTGGCAGCCGCGATCCCGTGGCGCTGCGCCGGACAGCCGAGCGCGTTCACAGCCTCGGCTGGCACGTCCTGGTGCATGGCGAAATGCCGGTGCTGATCCCCGTGCTCGAGCAATGGACGACCCTGGCGACGCCGTTGGTGATCGACCACATGGCGCGGCCCGATCTGACCCGTCCGGTGGATCAGGCTCAGCTTGCCGCGCTGGTCGCGCAGCTGCGCCACCCCGGCCGCTGGATCAAGCTGTCGGGCGTCGATCGCGCGATGCAGGGTGCCGCCACGCCGTGGCCGCAGGCAATCGGGCACGCTCGGATGCTGCTGGAAGCTGCGCCAGATCGCGCGATATGGGGGACTGACTGGCCCCATCCGAACATCAAGGGTGCCGCACCGGACGACGCTGCCTTGCTCGCGTTCATCCTCGACGTCTGTGCGACCGACACACGGGCGCAGGCGGTCCTGGTCGATAATCCGGGCCGGTTGTACGCCTGATGTCGGCCGCCTTCGCCACAAGCATTGCCCCCCCCGTTCGCGTGCCCGACCCTGCGGTCCGGGTGATCGATCCGCGGTTCGAACGGTATCGACTGCCGCATGCGCGGGTCGAGCGGCTCGCGGGTGGGATGCGCTGGGCGGAGGGACCGGCGTGGATTGCCGACGGACGCTATCTGCTCGTCACCGATCTGCCTGAGGACCGCATTCTGCGCTGGGACGAGACGACGGGCACGATGTCGGTGTTTCGGCAGCCGGCGGGTCAGGCGAACGGCCTGACGCGCGATCGCAACGGGCGGCTGATCGCGTGCGAACATGCCGGTCGTCGCGTGACACGGACGAACCATGACGGCAGCGTCGACGTGATCGCTGAGCGCTTCAAAGGGCAGCTGCTCAACTCCCCTAACGATGTGGTGGTCGCGCGCGACGGCGGTGTCTGGTTTACGGATCCGCCGTTCGGTTTGGCAAGCGATTACATGGGGCGTCGGGGCGGGGCTGAGCTGCCCGCCAATGTCTACCGTATCGACCCGGTGAAGGGTGCGCTGACCTGCGTTGCCGAGGATTTGGCTGGGCCCAACGGACTGGCCTTCTCGCCCGACGAACGCGCGCTTTACATCGTTGAGTCCCGCGCACGACCACCGCGCATTGTCGCCTATGCGGTGGCATCCGACGCGACGCTTTCGGACCGCCGCGTTCTTATCGACGCCGGCGAGGGGACCCCCGACGGTCTGCGCGTCGATGTGGACGGCAATCTTTGGTGTGGCTGGGGTGCGGGGACCGCGGAGCTCGACGGGGTGCGCATCTTCGCGCCCGACGGCACCGCGATTGGCCACATCGACCTGCCCGAACGCTGCGCCAACCTCTGCTTCGGCGGAGCGCGGCGCAACCGGCTTTTCATGGCCGCGACCGGGTCCCTTTACGCACTCTACGTCAACACCGCCGGGGCCGCTTAAGAGCCCCAAGGAGAGGAATAATGAAACCATTCTCGACACTGCGCGGTCTCGCGATCGTCTCTGCACTTGCGCTGCCGCCCACCGCAGCCTCCGCCGAAGTCATCGACATCGTCGCCACCGGTGCATTGCAGGGCGCGATGCAGAAGCTGAAGCCTGCCTATGAGAAGGCGTCCGGCAACACCTTGCGCATCGTCTGGGGGCCATCGTTCGGCCCGTCGCCGGAATCGATTCCGAGCAGGCTGAAGGCGAAGGCGCCGATGGACCTAACGATCGGCAGCGTCGAGATGATCGAGACGCTATCGGCCGATGGCTATTTTGCAGTGGCATCGCAGCGGCCGATTGCGGAATCTCGGATCGGCGTTGGCGTCCCTGCCGGCAAGCCCAAGCCCGATATCCGGACGGTAGAGGCAGTGAAGCAGGCGCTCCTGAAGGCCAACAAGATCGCGTATTCTCAAGGGGCAAGCGGGGTCTTCATCGGCGGTACGCTGCTACCCAAGCTCGGAATCGCCGATGCGGTCAAGGCCAAGACCGTCATTGCAGAGGGCAAGCAATTGGTCGGTACGCTGCTCGCCCGTGGCGATGCCGATCTGGGGATGCAGCAGGTCAGCGAACTGCGTGTGACGCCCGGCGTCGACTATGTCGGTCCGCTGCCCGAAGCGATCCAGAAGGTAAGCACGTTTTCGGCGGTCCTCGCCGCCCAGGCGCCGCATGAAGCCGCAGCGCGATCATTCCTAACCTTTCTAACGAGCGCGGAAGCCAGGCCGTTGCTGACGGCGAGCGGGCTCGAACCCGTCAAACCGCAACGCAAATAACAAGAAAATCGGAGAGAGATCATGAAAAGCATCACCCGTCATTTCGCCCCGATCGCGATCGTCGCGATGGCCGTTGCGCAGCCGGCCGCGGCACAGCGCCTTGGTCACGAACTCGTTCGACACGATGACGTCCAGATCGATGTCACCACCCAGGGCAAGGGGCCGGTGATCGTCATGCTGCCATCGCTCGGTCGGTCCGGCCGCGACTATGACAAGGTTGCGGCGCGGCTCCAGCAATCGGGCTTCCGGGTCCTTCGGCCGGAGCCGCGTGGCATTGGCCGCAGCAAGGGGCCGATGGAGAAGCTGACGGTCCACGACTTTGCGCGCGACGTCGCAGCTGTGGTCGGACATGAGAAGGCGGGCCCGGTCGTTGTCGTAGGCCACGCCTGGGGGAACTTCCCCGCGCGCCAGCTCGCGACCGATCGTCCCGATCTGGTGCGCGGCGTGGTGCTCGTGGCTGCGTCCGCGGGCAAGGTACCGCCGGGGTCAGGCGAGAAGCCCATCAATGCGGAAATGCGCGAGGCGATCGACGGACCGAGCCATACCGAACTTCCGGAAGCCAAGAGGCTGGAATATCTTCGAAAAGCATTCTTTGCTCCAGGCAACGATCCGCGCGTCTGGCTCGGCGGATGGCACAAGGAAACCCACGACGCACAGGGGTACGCGCGCAACAACACGCCCGTGGATGACTATTTCGCCGCTGGCACCGCGCCGATCCTCGATCTCCAGGCGCAATATGACACGGTCGCACCACGGCGGTTCTCGGGCGTGTTGAAGAGCATGCTCGGCGACCGGGTCACGGTGCAGGTCATCCCCAATGCGGGGCATGCCATGGCGCCTGAACAGCCCAAGGCCATGGCCGACGCGATCGCCGGGTTCGCCCGCAAGGTCTACGCCAAGTAGCGTTCCTGCTGCCCCGGCCTGACCAGCAGGCGGGGGCAGCTCCTCAGCTGAAAGTTTCGGTCATGATCGACCATCGCGTCCTCAAGCGGGCGGCGATTACCCTGCCGCTTGTCTTTTTCCCATCCGTCAGCGCTGCTCAGACTAGCGCCGTGCCTCCCGCCAGATCGGTTCCCCAAGGCGACCTCGAGGCTCTCGTTCGAGCGCAGGCCGCCAAGATCGAAGGTTTGGAAACTCGCCTCCGTCTTCTCGAAACAGCTTCGAGCCAGGGCTCGGCCGCGGCAGTGGCGACGACGCCGATCACCGCGCCCCCTCTGGGAATACAGCCGCCACCCGCAGTCTTGGCGTCATCGCAATCGGCAGAGACCGATCAGACGACAGCGAAGCCTTCGGGCCGCACCTACCGCTTCGCACATGCCGACGCAGCGCCTCCCGCAGCGGATCCGAGCAAAACTGCCGTCAAGTTCGTCAACGGTCTTCCACGGATCGCATCTGCAGATGGGAAGGTATGGTTTCGCCCCAGGGGGCGACTGTTCTTCGATGGATCGGCCACCGACGGATCTGATCAGGGCCGCGACATCAGTGGTACGAGCCTGAGTTCGGTACGTCTCGGCTTTGAAGGTGCCGTCAGTAAAATGTCTTGGGCCCTGGAGGGCGATTTCGCACGCAACCGCGTGGTATGGAAATCTGCGTTCGTGACCTTCCGCCACTCGCTCCTCGGGCTCGACGCCGAGACGAGCCTCGGCAACCGGTTCAATGACCGGACGATGGACGGCTCGGCTGGCGTCGGTGCCGCGCAGTTCCGCAACTTTAACGCGGTGGCGGGGCAGATCCTGCCGCAGCGCGGCTATTGGGGTGTGGGTGTGCAGGAGCGCGTCTACGGATCGAACTGGCATGCTTCGCTGCAGGCAACTGGCGAGGATCCGAACAATATCGGCGATAACAATGACAGCTTCACGATCCTCAGTCGTGCACACTGGAATCCGGTCAAATCAGAGGCAGCTACGCTCCATTTGGGGGCGTGGGGCTTCCGTGAAGGCCTGCCCGCTGGAGCCACCGGTGTCGTTCGCAACGCATCGATCGCAGGGGACTTCAACACGCTCGTCCGGGTCCTTCCCGGGACTCCGGGGGCAGTCCGGAGCGACGTCGGGTACGGTCTCGAACTCGCATTGGTCGCAGGCCGATTCTGGACGCAAAACGAATGGGGTCGTCGCGTGCTATACCGGGACGC
Organism: Sphingomonas sp. PvP018; assembly: GCF_017876865.1. NCBI lineage: Bacteria > Pseudomonadati > Pseudomonadota > Alphaproteobacteria > Sphingomonadales > Sphingomonadaceae > Sphingomonas > Sphingomonas sp. PvP018. The sequence goes on from NZ_JAGIOU010000002.1 coordinate 119,877, forward strand.
GGGCAATCTCAGTCACAGCGCGTACAGTATCGATGTCGGCGCATTCCTGTTTGGCGGCAGGCCACCGTATGATGCCAGGCGGGGCGTGTGGGGCCGTACCGTCGTTGATCGGCCAGTCCTGGAAGGTGGACCAGGCGCGGTTTCGCTGCAGGCGCGCTATGAGAATATCGACTATAGCAATTTGCCCTTGGGAGGGCGTGGCCAGGCTCTCACGCTCGGCGGAAATTGGTATCTTAGCAGCATCGCGCGCATCATGCTCGACGTAACCAACTGGGATCTCGACAACCGGGCGGGGACCACGCCTGGCAAGGATGACGGCCACACATTGAATGCCCGGTTCCAGCTTCAATTCTAGCAAGACTGCTTGGGCGCCGGTTTCGTTCTTCACGGCGTAGCGATAGGCTGGCGGGCATGACCATACCGCCAGCCGATCCTCGCTATATGCTCTCGCTCGCGCGCGGCCTTGCCGTCTTCGAGGCGCTGGCCGAACTCGGGCCAGGACAAAGTGTCGCCCGGATTGCGGAGGCCACCGGCCTCGCACGCGCGGTCTGTACGCGGTGCCTCTTCACGCTGGAGGAGGAGGGGTATGTGGAAAGCCGCGACCGGCGCTATGCCCTGCGGCCCAGCGTGTTGCGTTTAGCGGCGGGATATATGGGAGAACACTCCCTGCCGGCATTGGCGCAGCCCTTACTGGATCGGCTGCGCGACGCGGTGGGCGAGAGTGCGTCGCTCGGGGTGATTGATCGTAGCGAGGTCCTCTATCTGGCACGGGCTTCGCGTGACCGTATCATGGCGGTTGGCCTACACGTCGGTAGCCGATTGCCTCTCGCCAATAGCTCCATGGGGCGTGTCTTGCTCGCCCAGCTTCCAGATGAAGACCGCACCAGGATGCTGAGCGATCGGCCGCCGGTTGCGCATACGCCGCGCACGCTGACTAACACCAATGCGGTGATGGAGGAGCTGACCCGCGTGAAGCACGACGGATATGCACTGGTCGACCAGGAGCTGGACCTTGGCCTCCGCTCGATCGCGGTACCGGTTCGTGCGCGCGATGGTCGGGTCGTAGCGGCAATGAACGTCGGGGCACATGCGCTGCGGGTCTCCATGGCCGACATGACCGGCACGATCCTTCCCCAACTCACCGCAACTGCGCGCGAGCTGGGCGCGCAGCTTTCTTAAAGCGCTTGCCGACATCCCCCGCTTAACGTATTTTGATAATCGAACATAAGGTTCGTTAATCGAACAACGGAGAGGGTATGGCCCGCAAGATCTTTGATACGCCAGCCGCGGCGCTGGACGGATTACTCTTCGATGGCATGACGATCATGTCGGGCGGTTTCGGCTTGTCGGGCAATCCGGAAAGCCTGATCCCCGAAATTCGCGTGAGCGGCGTGACCGGGCTGACGGTGATCTCGAACAACGCCGGCGCCGATGGGTTCGGGCTATGGATGCTGCTGGAAAGCCGTCAGATCTCCAAGATGATCTCTAGCTACGTCGGCGAGAACAAACTGTTCGAGCAGCAGTATCTGTCAGGCGAATTGGCGCTCGAACTGACCCCGCAGGGCACGCTGGCGGAACGGATCAGGGCTGGCGGTGCAGGCATCCCCGCCTTTTTCACCAAGACGGGCGTCGGCACCGTCGTTGCCGACGGCAAGCCCGTCGAGACTTTCGACGGCGAAGAGTATGTTCGCGAAACCTGGCTGCGTGCCGATGTCTCGATCATCAAGGCTTGGCGCGCCGATCCAGCGGGCAACCTCATGTTCCGCAAGACCGCACGCAACTTCAACCCGAACATGGCGACCGCGGGAACGGTCACGGTCGTTGAGGTCGAGGAGATCGTCCCGGCAGGCACGTTCGACCCCGACTGCATCCACACGCCCGGCATCTATGTCGATCGGGTCGTGCTCAGCACCATCAATGAAAAGCGGATCGAAAAGCTGACGACCCGCGCGAGGGAGACCGTCTGATGGCATGGACACGTGACCAAATGGCCGCGCGGGCGGCAGCTGAACTCAAGGACGGCTATTACGTCAATCTGGGGATCGGCATTCCAACGCTCGTCGCGAACCATATCCCCAACGGGATCGACGTGACGCTCCAGTCGGAAAACGGCATGCTCGGGATGGGCCCGTTCCCGTTCGACGGCGAAGCGGATCCCGACCTGATCAACGCCGGCAAGCAGACGATCACGCAGCTGCCCACGTCGAGCTTCTTCTCGTCCGCCGACAGCTTCGCAATGATCCGCGGGGGCCATATCGATCTCACCGTACTCGGCGCGATGGAGGTGTCCGCCAATGGCGACATCGCCAACTGGACGATTCCCGGCAAGATGGTGAAGGGCATGGGCGGCGCGATGGATCTGGTTGCCGGGGTGAAACGCGTCGTGGTGGTTATGGATCACGTCAGCAAGAACGGCACGCCTAAGATCCTGCCCGAATGCAGTTTGCCACTCACCGGCAAGGCGTGCGTCGATCTGATCATCACTGATCTCGCGGTGATCGCCTGCGACCGGCCTGGCCTTCGGCTGATCGAATGCGCACCCGGAACGAGCGTCGATGAAGTCCGTGCAAAAACCGGCGCGCTCCTCACGGTCGCGCAAGGGTTCGCGGCATGACGGACGCATTTATCTGCGACGCGATCCGTACCCCGATCGGGCGGCTCAACGGTGCCTTGTCGAGCGTGCGGGCAGACGATCTTGCCGCGATCCCTATCCGGGCTCTGATGGCGCGCAATCCGCACGTCGACTGGCAAGCGGTCGATGACACGATCCTCGGCTGTGCCAACCAGGCGGGCGAAGACAACCGCAACGTCGCGCGGATGGCGGTGTTGCTCGCGGGGCTTCCCGAACAGGTTTCGGCCTCGACGATCAACCGGCTGTGTGGCTCCGGTCTCGATGCGGTCGGGTCCGCCGCTCGGGCCATCCGCAGCGGGGATGCCGACCTCATGATCGCGGGCGGTGTCGAGAGCATGACGAGAGCACCGTACGTGCTGGGCAAGGCGGGCAGCGCGTTCGATCGATCGCAAAAGATCGAAGACACCACGCTCGGCTGGCGCTTCGTCAACCCGGCAATGCAGGCCGCCTATGGCGTGGATACGATGCCGCAGACCGCTGAAAACGTCGCCGACGACTGGCGCGTGAGCCGAGAGGATCAGGATGCCTTCGCCCTCGCCAGCCAGCAGAAGACCGCTGCTGCTCAGCAGAACGGCCGCCTCGCTGCCGAGATCGTCCCGGTCGCGATCCCCCAGCGCAAGGGGGACCCGATCGTGTTCGATGCTGACGAACATCCCCGCGCCACGAGTCTGGAAGCACTGGCCAAACTGCGGCCTGTCGTCCGCCCCGACGGTACCGTCACCGCAGGAAACGCGTCGGGTCTAAACGATGGAGCCGCAGCGATGTTGGTTGCATCGGCTGCGGCAGCAGAGCGGCACGGTCTCACGCCGCGCGCGCGCGTGATCGGCATGGCGGCCCACGGTGTTGCACCTCGGGTGATGGGCGTAGGCCCGATCGAGGCAGCACGCCGGCTATTGGCCCGTACAGGTATCGAGCTCGATCAGATCGACGTTATCGAACTGAACGAGGCCTTTGCCGCGCAGGCGATTGCGACGTTGCGCGACCTCGGCGTCGATCCGGCGGATCCACGCGTCAATCCGAACGGTGGGGCGATAGCGCTTGGTCATCCTCTGGGTATGTCGGGGGCGCGCATTACGATGTCGGCAGTCGAGGAATTGCACCGTACGGGAGGGCGTTACGCGCTTGCATTCATGTGTATTGGGGTCGGGCAGGGGATCGCATTGCTCGTCGAACGCGTCTGAGCCCTGGTCGTATCGCTGAAAGGCATAGGACAATATGCCAATATAGTATTTGTTTCGATCCTACTGATCCGTACTCTCTTTTCCGAGAATAAGAATAGAAAATTGGAACGGAGAGTATGGCCATGAACAACAATTACAGATTTGCTGCATTGGCGGTTGTTGCGTGCTTCTCTGCAAACGCGAGTGCGGCGCGTACGTCGGACGTGACGCGAGGCATCGTCAAGAAGGGTCCTGTTCAAATAGAGGTTCTTGAACAGGGAAAAGGGAAAGCCGTTGTTATTCTGCCGTCGCTTGGGCGATCGGCCGAGGATTACGACATGGTGGCCCAACATCTCGCCAAGGATGGTTTCAGGGTGATCCGGCCCGAGCCGCGCGGCATAAAGAATAGCAAGGGTCCTATGGCGGATCTTACGCTGCATGATTTCGCAGCGGATGTCGCAATGGTGTTGGACGACCGCAAAACGGGACCCGCCATCATCGTAGGGCACGCATGGGGAAGCCAGCCAGCGCGGATGCTGGCTGTCGATAGGCCGGATCTGGTGCGCGGCGTCGTCATGGCTGCGGCCTCGGTTGGCAAGCTACCGCCAGGTTCGACCGAAAAGCCATATGGGCGGCTACGCGAAGCGATCGACGGATCGGGCAACCCCAAGCTACCACGTGAGCAACGGCTGACGTACCTGAAGCAGGCCTTTTTCGCTCCGGGCAACGACCCAAGCCCCTGGCTGGGCGGCTGGTATCATGAGACGCACGATGCCCAGGCCCACGCCCGTAATGTGACTCCGATCGATACGTATTTTTCTGCGGGCAAGACGGTGCCAATCCTCGACTTGCAGGGGGAGCATGATGCCGTCGTCGTGAAAAACGTGTTGCAAGCCCTTGTCGGAGACAGGGTTGAGACGAAGGTTATTACGGCTAGCGGCCATGCAATGGCCCCCGAACAACCGAAGCAGATGGCGGACGCCATCGCGGCATTCGCCAACCGCATTTACGCAAAGCCGGCCAAGCTAGCGGTTCGCTGAATCGGGAGGTGAGCGGCGCCCGTCCGTTTAGCGGCGGGCGCCTAATTCTAGTACATGCTCCGGAACCTACTGGTCGAAGTCATTTTTCGCAGGGTCGGTGCCATTAAGACGTGCCCAAGAGGCCTGCGTTCCGTGTTGCTGTGCCCTGTTCACAAATTGGGACGCTACCAGCCACCCTTTGATAGGTCGAAGTGGAAGCAGGGTACCAAGTACCATCACGGGGAGGGAGGTCAACAGGTGTACCCACCATGGCGGATCGAAGGTGACCTGTATCCACACAACGAAAAAGGCCAGCGGGAAGGCGGCAATGCAAAGCGAAAAAAACGCGGGGCCATCATCAGGCGCCGCAAACCTGTAATCGAGATCACAAGAGTCGCATTTATCCGAAACCTCAAGCCACGACTTAAACATCTGGCCTTGTCCACAGCGAGGGCATAGGCCTTTCCACCCGCATTTCATTATCCAACGAAATGCTCCATCGCTTGGTGGTGGCAATTGCATTTTTTGTTGATGCGTCATGATAAATATATGGCGTTCTGTGAGACATGTTAACACTGGACTAATTGTCCCACATGCAAGTCGCCCCGATCGTCAGGCCGACGACTATTCGGTTTCGGGCAAAGCAGCGCTCGAAATGCCGTCCTGACCAGCATGACGACCGAGAGCACAAGGCTTTCCCGCAAAGGATAAGGAACCCTCAAAATGCAGGCACATACTTGGTATTGAGATTTAGCTGAGTTGCTCTTCCAAGCAACGGGTCCGTGAGGTCACCTCGTCACCGGTATGTTTGGTCTCGGCGGGCTCGATCAGCAACACCCAGCATTCTTCCCGCGCCACAGGGTTATGGCGAACGCCGCTTGGCACCGTCAGAAATTCTCCCTTTTCAAGATCAACAACATGATCCTCAAACTCCATTCGTAGTGAGCCTTTGACAATGTAGAATAGCTCATCTTGACCATCATGCGCGTGCCAGACGAGTTCTCCCTTTAGCTTCGCGGCCTTAAGTAGTTGATCATTGACCTGGCCGATCACCTTTGGCGACCAATGATCGGTTACCCGATCAAACGCGGTCAAAAGCGTTGTAGGGGACAGCATTAATACCTCCAGCAGGTGCGACGTAACACGATAAGTTCGAGATAGCCGAAGCCGTGAGCGATGGCGACTATCGCGGGGCATTCGCTTCTTGAACCGTGTTCCAGATTTCTCTTTCCAGAAATTGTCGCTGGCAGAACGGGAAACGGGAGTGATCGGGCTGAACGAATGGCTGTTTTCGGGAGGGCGGGTGGCGATAGCCGACCTTGGGCGGCTGCCGCCCTTCCCACAAAGGATGGTGAATCGGGAATCTGAGATAAAAGGGGAAAACCAGCCTAGCGCCATCCTCTGCCACCTTCGACATTGTGCATCACTGAGTGGGCTTCTAGACGCATCCAATGAAACGCCGGGCTCGCCCACTCTCCAAGATATTGCATTCCATGGCGTTTTTCGTCCTGGCGGTGATGTTGCTGGTCCGGCTTGGCCCGCTCTGCGAGACGATGGCGATGGCCGCGCCTCCGGCTGCGTCCGCTATGATGGACTGCGCCAGCAAATCAGCAGGCGCTCCCATCAAAAAGGCCCCTGCGTCGGCCTGCGCCATACCGTGCGTTGCGGTTGCCGGCGAAACCGTAGAGCATGTCGGGCTGGTTCCGTCCTCCCGTCTATCGCCTTGGCCGGCTCCACAGACCGGCCTTTTGGGCATGGCATACGCTCCGGCCACACCCCCTCCGCAAACCGTGTGACGTCGAACACCATCACACGTAAATTTCGGAGAATATCATGACCAAGTTCAAGCTCATCAGCGCTGCCTTCGCCCTCACCCTGTCGACTGGCGCATTCGCCGCTGTCGCCAATTGCTGCGCCGACATGGCGTGCTGCAAGGACGGTGCGGACTGCTGCAAGGATGGCGCAAAAGCCAAGGCTGCTGACTGCTGCGATCATGCCAAGGGCGGCATGAAGCACGGCTAAAAGCTAGATAGGGGCGGGCAACCGCCCCTATCTATTAGACGGCTGCGATACGCCGCCACGCCACGGCTACTGATCGACTACATAGCTATCCAAGAATGGAACGGGCCGCTTACCAGCGCGTCCGTAAACGATTAAAAAATGGGAACACCCAAGCATCCCAAGCCGCGTCGCACGCGTCATGAGAGAAATATTTATCCTCGTTCAACCGTGGCATTAGTTGGGCACGGCAGTAATCGCTTCCATTACCCGGCAGTCGGCGATGCGTCCGCCATCGCAGGATCGTGTTGCAGCACTCAATGCGTCGCGAAGCGCGACAAGGCGTGTGATACGATCCTCCACGCTGGCGAGATGCCGACGGGCGATGGCGCCGGCCTGGTTGCAGTCCTGATCGGGATCGGCAGACAGGGCAATAAGCGATCGGATTTCATCTACTGAAAATCCTAGTTCCCGGGCATGGCGGATGAAGCCAAGCTGGCGAACCTGCCCCTCTCCATAGGTGCGACGGCCTCCAGACGTGCGGAGCGCTTCGGGCATGAGGCCGATTTCCTCATAGAATCGGATGGTGTTGATTTTGGTCCCTGTCCGCTTTGCCAAATCGCCGATCATCAACACGTTGCCACTCCACTAGAAACCGCTTGCTCCTACAGTGACTGTAGATCGTAGAGGCACGATATGAGTGCAAGTGAATCCTCTTCATGCGGTTGTTCCGGTGATACCAAACGAGCGGAGCGCGATCCCGCATATCGGCGCGCATTGTGGATCGTCGTTCTGCTTAATCTGGGCTTTGGTCTGGCTGAAATCGTCGGGGGGTTCCTTGCCGACAGCCAGGCATTGAAGGCCGATGCCCTCGATTTCATCGGGGACGGCAGCATCTCGCTCCTCGGATTGATTGCGCTGGGATGGACCGCTCGTGCCCGTTCTCAGGTTGCGCTTACACAGGGCATATTCCTTGGCGCGCTCGGGATAGGTGTCATCGCCTTCGCCCTTTGGCGTGCGATGAATGCAATTGCGCCAGAAGCCGAATTGATGGGCGCTATCGGGATCGTTGCGCTCATAGTGAACGTGACGGCTGCACTAGTTCTATCGCGATTTCGCGAAGGGGATGCGAACGTCACCGCTATTTGGTTGTTCAGCCGTAACGACGCGATTGCCAATGTTGCGGTGATCATCGCAGCCGCCCTTGTTGGCTGGACCGGTGCGGCTTGGCCCGATCTGGTCGTTGCCGGCGTCATCGCGCTCCTGTTCCTGCATTCGGCCTACGAAATTATCCGCAATGCGCGGCGCGAACTCCAATCAACGGCAAGGCCGTCGTCATAATGACTTACCCTATGAAGCTCCGGCACCGGTTGCCCTTCGTCCTGATCGCGGTCGTCGCCGTCGTTCCGTGCGTAGCGCACGCCCAATCGCAAACCGGTTTCGAAGCGACGGTCACCCCGGTACTGACGCTAGAAAAAATACTGGCGTTGGCGGAAGCGTCAGCACCGTCGCTAGAAGCAGCGCAGGCCGGCGTTCGGGCAACAGGTGCGGCGCGCGATGTAGCGGGGCTGCGCCCTAACCCTACGCTGAATGGCGGTCTGGAATATTTTGGGGGTTCGGGGGCATATCGCGGTCTTCGTAGCGCGGAAGCTACAGTCGGTGTTGCTCTACCTATCGAGCTTGGCGGCAAGCGTTCCGCGCGGGTCGGTGTTGCCAACGCACAAGGGGAGCAAGCTCGGCTCGCCCTGGTTATTGCTACGGCCGATATTCGGCTCGCTGTAACACAGGCGTATATCGAAGCCGTAGCAGCCGAGCGTCGCATCACGACTGCGCGCGAGCAAGCCGGCATTGCCGGGGAGGCGGCCCGCGCGGCGGGCATTCGGGTACGCGCGGGCAGGGCATCGCCGCTAGAGCAACAGCGTGCCGACGTGTTGCGCATCAATGCCGAAGCTGCGGTTGAACGTGCGCAGCGCCTGACGGAAGTCGCGCGGGGCAATCTCGCCCGGCGTATTGGTCAGCCCGTAACCGGCCCGCTCGACGTTGCCTGGTTCGATCGCGTGCAAGGTTACGGCCCCTCGATCGCGGCCAGTCCGGGCGGCACGCTGGCATTGTCTGCGGCGCGAGCCGCAGTGACGACGGCAGATGCGCAAGTGCGGCTTGCTCGCTCCCAACGCATCCCCGACGTGACCGTCAATGCCGGCGCACGCCGGCTCGATGCGTCGAACGATATGGCTGCGGTCGTCGGCCTCTCGATACCGCTTCCACTGTTCAACAACGGCCGGGCGTCGGTCGTTCAGGCGCGGGCGCAACGCGATCAGGCGGACGCGATGCGACGCGCGGCTGAGCTGGATGCGGGGCAGTCGATAGCCAGCGCGGAAGCGGAAGTGGCAAATGCCGCGACGACCGCTAGAACCACGGGTGGGCCGGTCCTGGCAGCAGCGACGGAAGCCGCGCGCATTGCCCGCATCGGCTACCGTGAAGGCAAGTTCGGCCAACTCGATCTTCTCGACGCCGAACGCACCCTGTCTGAAACCCGCACGGCCGCGATCGATGCGCTGGCGACCTACCATGATGCAAAGGCCCGGCTTGAGCGGCTGACCGCTGCCGCTCCCGAACTGGCGAAGGACCAATGATGACGAAGACCGGCGCGCGGGTCGTACTATCCGCTCTGCTTCCCCTGACGCTGCTTGCCTGTGGCGGGGGCGGGGAAAAGAAGGCCGACAACATGGCCGGCATGGAAGGGATGGAAAAGGGCGAAGGCGAGAAAGGCGAAGCCGGCAAACCTGCCGATAAAGACGCCGTAAGCCTTTCGGCCCAGCAAATCGCGGATGCCGGGATCGAAGTTGGTCGGCCTGCGATTGGCGGCGTTGCCGGCGCAATCGAGCTGCCGGCCTTGGTTCAGGGTGATCCGCAAGGGGTGCAGGTCGTATCCGCGACGATCGGCGGTCGTGTCGTCTCCCTTACCCGTAACCTCGGGCAATCGGTGCGCCGTGGCGATGCGCTTGCGATCATTGAAAGTCGCGAGGCCGCCTCATTAAACGCCGAGATTGAAGCCGCGCGCGCGCGCTCTGCGCTCGCACAATCGAACCTGCGCCGTGAGCAACGTCTGTTTGCTGAACGCGTCTCGCCGGAACAGGATCTCATCGCCGCTCGAACTGCTGCCACCGAAGCCAACATTGCGGTCCGCCTCGCCCAACAGCAGCTCTCGGCCACAGGCGGGAGCGGGGGTGCGCTGAACCGTGTGGCGATCCGCTCGCCCCTTTCCGGTCAGATCATCGCTCGATCGGCGACGCTCGGTCAGACGGTTGCGGCAGACGGCGAGCTGTACCGGGTCGCCAACCTCTCGCGCGTGACCATCGCTGCGTCACTCTCACCGGCTGACGCCGGCAAGGTAAAGCCTGGAACACGCGTTGAAGTCACCTCGGCCGGCCGCAGGCAGGAAGGTCGCGTGACCTTCGTGTCGCCCGCTCTCGATGAAACCACGCGGCTTGTTCAGGTTATCGCTTCCCTCGATAATGCGGGCGGCACTTGGCGGGTAGGGGAGCCCGTCACGGCCTCGATCCTGCTGCCCTCGATCGGGGATCACAGTATCACTGTGCCGTCCACGGCGGTCCAATCGGTAGAGAATAAGATGGTCGTGTTCGTGCGCACGCCTAGCGGCTTCAAGGCCGTTCCGGTGCAGGCAGGGCGTCGCAACGGCGATCAGGTCGTCATCACCTCTGGCCTGACCGGCAGCGAGCGTATCGCAACCACCAATAGCTTCACGCTCAAAGCCGAACTCGGCAAGGGCGGCGAAATGGACATGGATTGATCCAATGATCGGCCGTCTTGTAACTTTCGCGGTCGAGCGCCGCTGGCTCGTCCTGCTTTTCACCGGGATCGCGGCCCTGGTGGGTGCTCTGGCGCTGCAACGCCTTCCGATCGATGCCGTCCCTGACATCACGAACAATCAGGTTCAGGTCAACGTGATGGCCCCCTCTCTGTCGCCCGATCAGATCGAGCGGCAAGTATCATTTACGATCGAAACCTCGCTCGCTGGCATACCGGGTCTGGAATATACGCGCTCGCTCAACCGGAACGGCTTTGCGCAAATTACCGCCGTATTTTCCGATGCCACTGATATCTATTTTGCCCGCCAACAGGTGGCCGAACGGCTGCGTTCAGCGGAGGAACGCCTACCCCAAGGCATCATGCCGGAAATGGGGCCTATCGCTACCGGCCTTGGCGATATTTTCATGTGGACGGTCGAGCTTCGCGAGTTGGACAAGGTCCGGCATCGCGACGGGGAACCGGGGCTGCAACGTGATGGCAGCTATATCACGCCGGAAGGCGAGCACTTGGTCAGCGAAGATGACAAGGCCACTTACCTGCATACGGTTCAGGAATGGATCGTTGCTCCCCAACTTCGGGGTACGGCCGGCGTCGCCGGCATCGACTCCCTTGGGGGGTTCGATCGCCAGTATCTCGTCATGCCCGACCTTCAACGCCTAGCCGCGCTGCGCCTCACGATACAGGACCTCGCGACCGCATTGGAGCGCAGCAATAGCAGCATCGGCGCGGGCATCGTGGACAGTAACGGCGCGGGCCTTTTCGTCCGCTCCGACGCGCGCGTGCGAACCGCGAACGAACTGGCGCGGACGGTCGTGGCGACCCGCGAAAACGTCCCCATCACGCTCGATCAGGTCGCGACCGTCAAAGCAGGCCACGGCATTCGCACCGGCTCCGCTTCCGAAAACGGTCACGAGGTCGTGGTCGGCACAGCTGTCATGCGCATCGGCGAGAATAGCCGCACCGTCGCCACGGCTGTGTCCGATCGCCTGAAAACAATCAGCCGCTCGCTTCCGGCCGATATCATCGTGAAGCCGGTGCTGGATCGCACCAACCTCGTGAACTCCACGATCGCGACTGTCGGCCGCAACCTTGCGGAGGGCGCGGTGCTGGTCATCGTCGTGCTGTTCCTGCTGCTCGGCAATATCCGGGCGGCATTGATCGCGGCCCTGGTTATTCCTGTCACGGTGCTGCTGACCAGCGCCGGCATGCTACGTGCCGGGGTGTCGGCCAATCTAATGAGCCTCGGCGCGCTCGATTTCGGCCTGATTGTCGATGGCGCAGTCATCATTGTAGAAAATGCCCTGCGCCGCTTAGCGGAACGCCAACACGAGCTGGGCGAACGCCTTTCGCTAGAGGAGCGGCTTGCGATCGTCGCCGCGTCCGCGCGCGAAATGATCCGCCCATCGGTGTACGGGCAGGCGATCATCATCCTTGTCTATGCCCCGCTGCTCACCTTCTCGGGCGTCGAAGGCAAGATGTTCGAGCCGATGGCGCTTACCGTCATCATCGCGCTCGTGTTCGCCTTCATCCTGTCCCTGACATTCGTCCCTGCCGCCATCGCGGCATGGATTGGCGGACGCGTGGATGAGAAGGAAAGCCGGGTCATCGCAGTGCTGAAACAGCGCTACGAACCCGGCCTGGATGCCGCCATGCGACGCCCGAGCATAACGATCGGCGCTGCGGTTGTGGCTGTGGTAGCAGCTGTCCTGGCCTTCTCGACGCTGGGCCAAGAGTTTTTGCCTCAGCTTGATGAAGGCAACATCCTTGTTCAGGCGTGGCGGCCTGCGGGCACCTCTGTCAATCAGAGCCAGAAGATGCAGTTTGCAGTCGAGAAGATGATCGCTCGCGAGCCGGAAATTCGCTTCGCGTTCTCGCGTACCGGCACGTCCGAAATCGCCTCCGATCCGATGCCGCCCAATGCGACGGACACGTTCGTGATCCTCAAGCCACGCGACGAATGGCCTGATTCCAGCCTGCCTAAGACTGAGCTGGTCGAGCGCCTTGAAAAGAAGCTCAAGACCATTCCCGGCAATGGCTACGAGATCACGCAGCCTATCCAGATGCGCTTCAACGAGCTGATCGCGGGCGTCCGTGGAGACTTGGCGGTCAAGGTGTTTGGGGATGACTTCGGGCAGATGAACGCGACCGCCAATCAAATTGCGGCAGTCCTCCGCAAGATCCGTGGTGCGGCTGATGTGCAAGTTGAGCAAACCGAGGGCCTGCCGCTGCTCGATATTCGGCCGAACCGCGATGCGATGGCGCGTGTTGGTGTCACTGCCGGCGACGTGCAAGATACCGTTGCCGCGACGATTGGCGGTCGTGAGGCGGGCATGATCTTCGAGGGCGATCGGCGCTTCCCGGTCGTGATCCGCCTGGCGGAAACCGCACGGGCTGACCTACAGGCGATCGGGCAGATACCTATTCCTACGCCCAACGGCTCCTACGTCCCTCTGGGGAGCGTCGCGGACGTTGCTGTCGGGGATGGTCCAAACCAAATCAGCCGCGAGAACGGCAAGCGCCGCGTCGTGGTGCAGGCCAATGTCCGCGGTCGCGACGTTGCTGGCGTGGTGGCTGACGCGCAGGCCGCGATCGACGCGCAAGTCACGCTCCCTCCCGGCACCTACCTCCAGTGGGGTGGTCAGTTTCAGAATCTGGCTGCGGCGCGCGAGCGGCTGACGATCGTCGTCCCGATCTGCTTCGCGGTCATCATGTTGCTGCTCTATGGTGCTCTCGGCAGCGTCCGCGACGCGGCCCTGGTGTTTACCGGCGTTCCTCTGGCGCTGGTGGGCGGCATTCTCGCGCTCGTGTTACGCGGCATGCCGTTCTCAATCTCGGCCGCTGTCGGGTTCATTGCGCTGTCGGGTGTGGCTGTGCTGAACGGGCTGGTGATGGTTAGCTCGATTCAGGAGTTGATGCGGCAGGGTATGGCGCGGGCGCAGGCGGCGAGGGAGGGTGCTCTGACCCGTTTCCGCCCCGTCGCCATGACAGCGCTCGTTGCATCCTTGGGGTTCGTCCCAATGGCGCTCGGGCACGGCGCGGGGGCGGAAGTGCAAAAGCCGCTTGCTACGGTCGTGATAGGCGGCTTGATCTCCGCAACGTTGCTGACTCTATTCGTGCTGCCAACACTCTATGCGCGCTTTGGACAGGCACGGGCTGATCCGGTCCCACAAACCACCTGACGGACGTATTGCTTTTACGGATCGTCTCCCAACGGCTTTTCTAAGACGATGGTATTTCGGGATTATGGAAGTAGATCGGTTAGCCTGTTCCACCTGAGACACCGGGAGCCGCCTTGGGGTCGGGATCCTGCGCCTTGCCTGTCGCGGGTGCCGCCTTCTGGCTCGGCATAGCGATGAGATAGGCGACGATCGCGTCGACGTCCTTCTCGGCCACCGGGGCCTTGTACACCTTGCGCATCTTGGTGACGGTCGCCTTCCACTGATCCGCCGATAGCGATGGCTGGGTCAGCGCCATGCTGGCCGAGTGGCACGAAGTGCAGTTGGCGTTGATGACGTTGGCGTGCGGACCATCGGGATAGGTCGCTTCGTCGACCGGCAGGTCGACGCTGGTCGAGGCGAGCGAAAAGCCGCGGGCTGAGACGCTGGTGGGCGGTGCCGGCTCGGATGTCTCGGAGATCGGGGCAGGCGCCTTGCGGCTGCTCGGCGCCCCGATCGAGACGAGGATAATGCCGGTCAGGCCGATCAGGCCAGCGGCCATGATACCGGGAGACGGGGTCTTCATGCTACTCGCTCCTCAGGCCGCGATGATGGTGGTGGTCTCGATATTGCCGCGCATGAACCCGCCTGGGTTCCAGATCGGCTTCATCGGCTGAGCGACACCGTTGGCGTTCCAGCAGCGCACCATGATGGGGTTGGGACCGCGCCTAAGCGGCACGCGACCATCCCAGCGCCGGAAGCTATACTTGCCCTCGTCCGCTCCGAGCGTCGTCCTGTACCAGGTGCGGCCACCATCGGATGAGACATCGACCTTGGCGACGCCGCAGTCGCCGCCCATCGCGATCCCGCCAACCGGGATGGACGCTTCATAGGCGATCGCCTGGCCATCCGGCAGGCTGGTCATCCAGCTGCGCGGGATCATGCGATTGATCGGCACGGTCGGGAAGTCCTTGGCACCGGGCGCGACATTCGCGCCGGGTGTCGCCGGTATCTTGTAGGCCTTGGCCATCCAATACTGGTCGTCAGGGCCGGGCAGCACCTCGATCGCGTTCAGCATCTTGACCCAGTAGGTCGAATACCAGCCCGGGACGATCAGCCGGCAGGGAAAGCCGTTGAGGAGCGGCAGCTGCTCGCCGTTCATGCCGAAGGCGATCATCACTTCGCCGTCGCGGGCATGGTCGATGTCGAGCGCCTTCTCGAAGTCAGGGGCGCCCGCCACAACCGGCTGATCGAGCGCGCCGAAGCGCACCTGTACCGCGCCTGCCTTGACCCCCGCGAGGTTCAGCACGTCGCGCAGGCGCACGCCGAGCCATTTGGCATTGCCCATCGCGCCGTTGCCCCATTGCGCGCCGGCGACCCGGGGCTGGAACAGCCCACGGCTGTTGCCCGAACACTGGTTGATCGCCGCCATCTCGACCCGCGGCAGGCGCAGCAGTTGGGCAAGGCTGATCGACAGCGGTCGGTTGACGTGGCCGAAGACGTTGAGGCGGAAGCTCTCGACGTCGATCGAGGTTGGAATGTCGGCCCAGTGCCAGCGAACGAAGAACTGGTCGTTGGGCGTGAACACCGACTTGTCGAACACGTCCATCGGCGTCTCCAACAGCGGAGGATGGATGCGTTGAAGGATCATGCTGCCCTTGCCAGGAAAGGCGCTGGTCATCGGCCGCTCGGCATTGCCGCCAGGCAGCTTCAGGTCGACGAGCTGCTGCGCCAGCGCAGGTGCTGCGGCAAGGCCGGCGGTGCCGAGCGCCGTACGCCTGAGAAAGCGGCGACGGCTGGTTTTACTCGCCAGCGCGGCGTCAAAATTGTCCATGACAAGGCTCTCCTGTGGCCAGCCACGCTGGCGGATCGAAGCGGCGTTCTGCAAGTGATCGGACCGACTGATCCGATCATCAGGGTGGATCAGTTCGGGGTAGCGATGCAGGGCGAGACGAACAGGTTGCCGCGCCATGCTCCGGCGAGCGTCTTGGCACCGACCAGCAGCCACATCGCCGCGAGCGCGATCGTCAGCACCGTGCCGACGATACCGAAGAAGCCGAGGTTCAGCGTCGTACCGAGGCGGAAGGTGGCGACGGTGTAGACGCCGAGCGGGAAGGTATAGCCCCACCAGCCAAGGTTGAATGGGACGCCGGCGCGCCAGTAGCGGATGGTGATGAGCGTCGCGAGCGCCAGCCACCACAGGCCGAAACCCCACAGGCAGAGCCCGACGACGACGCCGATCCCTTGCGCGACGGTACCGACATCGACCAGCCCGTGCGCCGCGAGGATCGCCGGCGCATCCGCCCCAAGCACCAGCATACCCAGCGCCCCGGTGCCGATCGGCCCCAGCGCGAGCCAGGATGATGCCGCCATGCTCTCGTGCGGGAGCTTGTGGAGCGCCATGCGCAGGATCAGGATAGCGAGGATGCCAAACGCGACCGGCACCGAATAGGCCCACAGCACATACGAGGTCGCGAGCGTCACGATCTGCGCGTGGGGATCGACCAGATGCGGCGCGAGCAGCCCGCCGCTGGCACCCGCCACTTCCGCTGCGACGACCGGCAGCAGCCATACCGCGGTCATGCCGTCCAGGCTGTGCTCGTGGCGGGTAAACATCAGGTAGGGGATCAACACGCCGCAGGCGAGCGACATGGCGACGTCGATCCACCACAGGACGTGTGCGACCGGCACGATGCCGTTACCGAACCGCACGATCCCGAAGGCGAGGCATCCGTTGATGATCGTCGCCAAGCCCATCGGAATGGTCCCGATGAACATCGACACGGTGTTGTGGCCGAAGATGCGCCGTGCCTCATGCCCGAACATCGCCCAGCGCGCGCCATAGAGACCGGCGAACAGGATGAAGAGCGCGATGTTGAAGAACCACAACACCTCGCCAATCGGTTTGAGCGCGGGGCCGATGCCGGGCACCTGCGGCAGCGCGAGAGCGAGGATGCCGGTGCCCATGGTCGCGGCGAACCAGTTGGGCGTGAACTGGCGGATCATCTCGCGCGGATGGTCGAGCCGGCTGAGCGGCTTGAGGCCGGTCAGGACCGGAGGTGTTTTGGCAGTCATGCGACCTGCTCCTTGATAAGGTCCGTCAGCGCGTCCGCCGCGCGGGTGCGATAGCGTTCCTTGTGGCGCAGCGCGTGGAAGGCGCGATCGGGCAGCCCCAGCGGCAGCTCGACCAGATCGCCCGCCTTCAACGCACGAGCGACGACCAATCGCGACAATACGGCGACGCCGGCACCGGCCTCGACCGCGGTACGCACCGCCTCGTTGGACGGCAGCGTCATCGCTACCGTCAGCTGGGCCGGATCAAACCCGCGCGTTCGCAGCACGTCCTCGAAGGTCGAGCGCGTGCCCGAACCCTGCTCGCGGACGATCCAGCGTTCAGCGCGAAGCCAGTCCTCGTCGACGCGCCCGGCGTCCTCACGGCCGACCAGCACCATCGGGTCACGCCCGACATTCCAGAGGGCGAGCGCCGGTTCGTCCACCTCGCCCTCGACGAAACCGAGCTCCGCCGCGCCGCTCAGGATCTGCGCTGCCGCACCTTCGGTGTTGTCGATCGCCAGTTCGACCGCGATCTGCGGGTGGCGTTCGTGGAAGGCGGCGAGCTTTGCCGGCAACCAGTAGCTCGCGATCGTCTGGCTTGCGACGATCCGCAACGAACCACGGGCAAGCCCGGCATAGTCCGCCAGCATCGTCTCGGCATGCGCTGCCCGCCCCAGCACCGCGCGCGCTTCCTCCAGAAAGCCGCGGCCTGCTTCGGTCAGCTGGATGCCACGCCCGACACGGTGAAACAGAGGAACCCCGTAGCGCGCCTCCAGAGCCGCGACCGCGCCGGACGCAGCAGACTGCGTGACGTTCAGCGCCTCCGCTGCCTTGGTGACGTGTTCGCGCTCGGCGACACCGACAAAGATTCTGAGCTGCTCCAAGGTCATGCAGCTTATATCGCGCACTCTGATCGATACGACCAACCGTTTGATCTGTTTATTTCAATCTGGATACCGGAACGATCGGTAATCCTTCGTCTGCGATAGTCTTGAAGACTTGAAGCGATCCGCGCGCTTGCGGCGTTGGTTCGTCCATGACTGATATGATCGAGCGCAAATCCGAGCCCTACAACGCCGAGCCGACGCCCGGCGCGCTGATCGAGCGGTTCCTGACGCCGCAGGCGCTGTTCTACGTGCGCAGCCATGGTGCGGTGCCTGATCTGCCTGCCGATCACCGGATCGAGGTCAGCGGGATGAGCATGGAAAGACGCTCCTTCTCGGTGGAGGAATTGAAGAGCGCGTTGGCCACGCGGACGGTGACGGCAGTTCTCCAGTGCGCCGGCAACCGGCGCACGGATCTCCAGCCGGTCGCAAAAACGTCCGGCGACCCCTGGGACGTGGGAGCGATCGGCAATGCGGAATGGACCGGCGTACGACTGTCCGACCTACTGGATGCCGTCGGTGCGCCGGATGCGTCCGACCTGTTTGTGGCGTTCACCGGCGCGGACGAGGTGGACGTCGAAGGCGAGGAAGCATTGTTCGGGGTCTCGATCGCCATGGACAAGGCGCGGCAACCCGACGTCCTCATTGCCTGGGCGATGAACGGCGAGCCGCTGACGCCCGAACACGGCGCACCGCTCCGCATGGTGGTGCCGGGCTATGCCGGGGTGCGGAGCGCCAAATGGCTGACACGGATCGAGGTGCGCGACACGCCATCCGACGCACCGATCCAGGCGCACGACTACAAGCTCTTTCCTGCCGATGTGACGAGCGACACCGTCGACTGGAGCCAGGGTCTGACCATCAATGCCATGCCGCTCAACGCCGCGATCTGCGTGCCCGGCTCTGGCGAAAGCCTGCCGGCCGGGGAGGTGCGGATCGAGGGCTATGCCATCGCCTATGATCGCCGCGTCTCTCGGGTCGAAGTGTCGATAAACGGTGGTCGCGACTGGCAACAGGCGACGTTCACCGATGATCCGGAGGCGCACTGGGGTTGGCGGCGCTGGACCCTCGACGCCACGCTCGTCAAGGGGCGCCAGCACCTTGTCGTGCGCGCCTTCGACGAGACTGGACAGGGTCAGCCCGAGCGGCCGGATACGATGTGGAACTTCGCCGGCTATCTGTGCACCGCCTGGCATCATGTGCACGTGCTGGTCGAATGATCGAAGCATCAGCGGCATCGGACCTCGGCTTTTGGATCGACGCGATCGGGCGGCTGGTGGTGGCGACCGCGGCTGGGATGGTGCTCGGCTGGGAACGCTCGCGCGAGAACCGGCAGATCATGGGCTTGCGGACGCTGGGCCTCGTCGGTCTGGCGAGCTGCATCGCCGTGCAGGCGATCGTGCACAGTGGCTTGCCGAATGTGAACGCCGATGCCGCAGGGCGGGCGATGCAGGGCATTTTGTCTGGCGTCGGTTTCATCGGTGCCGGTGCGGTGCTGCGGGTCGGCCAAGGTCAGGAAGTGCATGGACTGGCGACCGCCGCGTGCATCTGGGTGACAGCCACGATCGGCGCGGCAGCAGGGTTGGCGGTGTGGCCGCTCATCATCGGCGGGTTGAGCCTTGCGATGCTCGTACTGTTCGTCGGCGCTCCGCTCGAACGTCGCATTCGCGAGCGGGCCAGGCTGACTCCGGCAGAGGCCGACCGGAAGGATGCCGAGCGCAAGCCGTGATCCCGCTGGTCCGCCCAGTGCCTGTCGCGCTGAGAACCGGCCACGCGCTATCAGGACACAAGCGCCGCATCGGCCTGGCGCCGGACCTCGTTGGCGATCGGATGCAGCTCGGCAGCGGGGCGCTCCCCCACCACACTATAGCCGATCCCGTCGACCGCCCATGTGACCCGGCCCATGGTCCCGCTGGACGTGCTGGTCATGCTTGCGCTCTTGTCGATTTGCATGGGCCTCGTCAGCACCGCGAGCTTCGACGCTTGCGGTCCATCATAGAGGAGCAGCGCCGCAGGGCCGTGGGGCGTCGCGACCAATCGCCCCCCGCCATAGCGGTAACCCGCTGTGCTAAGGTCCGGGATGGTCACGCGCTCACCCAATCGGCTGGAGGTCCACCGGATCAGCATGGCGCGCTGGTCGGGGCCGATTTCCGCCGGTCGGATCCGGTCGGCGGCATAGACACGGAAATTGTCGCTCGCCTCATTGGCCAGCGCCGCGATGCCCGCGTGGGGTTCGCCGCTCCACCGCGCGCTCGACCAACCACCGCCAAATCCGACCGCCAGCAGAAGCGACGCGGCGATGGCGAGTTGCCAAGGCGGTTGGCGTTGCCGTCCCCTGATGGCTGCGACGCGCATCGTCGCCGGGATCGGTTCCTCCGCGATGGGAGCGAACAGGGACGCAAGGGCTCGCGCCTGCTCCGCCTGCTCCCGCAAACGGGCATGCACGTCCGGCTGGCCTTCAAGGTAAGCGTCGACCAGACGCTGCCGCTCGGGCGACAGCCTGCCATCGATCCACGCGGCCAGATCGTCTTCTCCGATCGGGCTGGTCATCGAATACTCCTTAATCGTGGCCGTTCATCCTCCTGGAGGAGCGTCGCCAGACGGTCGCGCCCCCGCGATATGCGCGACATCACCGTTCCCAGCGGCACGCCGACGACGGCAGCGACTTCCCCATATGACAGACCTTCGACGGAAATGAGGAGCAGCACCGTCCGCTGCTCCTCGGGCAACGCATCAAGTGCGCGCAACAGGTCTCGGTGGTGCAGGCCTGCGTCCTGATCGGCCGGGTGGCCGAGCGCAGCGTCGTCCACGAGGTGGAGCGGAACCGCCGTACCTCGCCGGCTATGCTGCCGCTGATGGTCGACCAACAGATTGTGCAGGATCGCATAGATCCAGGGGCGAACCTCCGTCCCGCGTCGTTGCCGCCAGCGCCCGACCGCGCGCTCAAGGCAATCCTGCACCACGTCATCCGCCATCGCCCGATCGCGCAACCACGACCGGGCATAACGGCGCAGACCGGGGACCAGGGGCTCGATCGCGGCGGCAAGCGGGTCCATCTCAGTCGCGCTGCACCTGCACGATGCGGCCCGGTGCGCCATTCACTACCTCGGCGACCGCCAGAAAGCGCCGGGGGGCCGCTGCACTGCCCTGAACGATCTGCCGGATCGGACCCGATGCGTTGACGATCGCCGCACCTGCCGGATTGCTCATGAAGTTCGCAAGCGGCTCTACCGCACCGCTGCCGTCCGCGTTGGCGGTGAGCACGAGCATATAAGGCTTCTTGGGCTGCAAACCGGTAACGGCACTCTGCACGACCTGAATGATGCCCTGGTCGAAGAGGGTAATGCTGCTTGCCGCACCATTGCCTCCAACTGGCCCCATGTTCAGATGCACCGCCTTGCCTGCCGTACCGAGCGGTTGGAGATTGTCGGTGCCGGGGCCTGTCGGAATAGCGTTCGGCACATAGGCGATCGCCTGCGGTGCCTGTCCGACCGGCACGGTGGCAACGACCTTGTTGCCGGCGGTGTCGATCGCGGCAAGTTCATCGGCATTCTCCAGCCCGACATAGATGCGCCGGCCGTCGCCCGATGGCCAGACGCCGTGCGGCATCTTGCCGACCGGGATGGTAGCGACAAGCGCGAAGTCGGACGTGCGGAACACCTTCACCGCGTTTTCCCCGCCCACCGTGACATAGGCGAACTGTCCCCTGACCGTGCGGGCGAAGTTGACGTGATTGGTGATCGGTCCGGTATCCAGCACCTTGAGGATCGCGAAAGGCGGCCTGGCATCGAATGCGACCGTCTTGCCGATGTCCTTCAGCGTGAACCACACCTGCTTGCCGTCCGGCGTCGCGGCGATGTTGGGACAGAACGGACTCGGCTGCGCCACCTGTCCGACCTGCGCGTGGGTCGAGACATCGAACACGGCCAGCACCGGATTGAACGAGGAACAGACATAGCCGTATCGGCCATCGGGAGAGAAGATCGTCATGCCCGGACCACCGGGCGTCTTGATGCGACCGGTCTCCTTGTACGTCGTGGGGTCGAGCACGGCGATGTAATCCTCGCCGCGTACCGTAACCCACACCTCCTTGCCGTCCGGCGTGAAGAACGCCTCATGCGGGCTGCGCCCGACATAGGTCGTGTGCTTGACGGTGTTGGTGGCGGTGTCGATCCACGACACGGCGTTGGATCCGATCGACACGACCGCCAGTGTTTTCCCGTCCGGCGAGAAGCCGAGGCCGTGAACCAGCACCTGCCCCTTGTAGAGCGGGGAAAAATTCATCGGCTGCGGATCGCCGAGCTTGATGACGCCGAGCAACCTGTTGTCGGCCGGGTCCGTCACCGACACCGTGTTGGAGAATTGTTCGGATGCATAGACGCGGTCGCGGTGGCTGACAGGCACGTCCTTGGCGTTCCACGGCGCCTGCTGGGCCATGGCAATGCCCGGTGCGGCGCTCATCAGCAAGGCGGCCGAGCGCAGGAAGGTCGGGATCATGTCAGTGCTCCATATGGCTGTGGTGGTCGCCGCCCTGCGTCGGGGCTGGCGTCGAAGGGGGTAGCGGCTGACCGATCGCCAACTTCATGGCGGCGATCTCCTGCTGCTGATCGATGATGATCTCCTGCGCAATGCGCTTGAGCTGCTCGTTATGGCCGTAGCGCAGCTCTGCCACCGCCATATCAATGGCGCCCTGGTGATGCGGAAGCATCATTGCGACGAAGTCGCGGTCGACGTCGCCGGACGGCTTGACCATCATGCCCGCCATCATCCGGTCCATCGCGGCAGATACCATGCTGGCGTAGCCATCGGCGGGGGCGGCCGCGACTGCGCCGGTGAGCATGGCCGAAGCAGTCAGACCCAGCATCCAATTTCGTCTACGCATAAGCCTCCGGCGCATCAGTCTCGAAAGCGTAGACGACGCCCGTCGGGGTTTATTCCATGGGTGCAGTCATTTTATCGATCTTCACCAAGACATATGGTCCCTTCGCAACCCTGCGGTTGGTTGACCAGGTCGCCGTCGGACATCATATGCTCGGGCACGGCGATGGATTTCCGCCGGGCCATTCGGCCGAACCGCCCTCGCAAGGGCCGATGATTCCTACCAAGCGCCGCAAGGCAGCAAGGAGGAATCGTGCGCGCGACATTTCGCAATCTCTACGACCAGTTCAACATGGCAGCGTTCATTCGCGATCGCCGCACCCATGCCATGTCGGTGCTGCGGTGGGCTTTGATCCTGGTCCCGATGGCCGCAACGGTGGGAACGCTCTGCGCGGCCTTCTTGTGGAGCCTCGATGCCGTGACCCGGCTTCGCTTTGCCTTTCCCTGGCTGCTCTACCTGCTGCCGATCGGCGGGTTCATGGTCGGACTGCTCTACCATCTGACAGGGCGCTCGGTCGAAGGCGGTAACAACCTCATCGTCGAGCAAATCCATGAACCGGGGGGCGGTGTGCCGCTGCGCATGGCCCCGCTCATCTTCTTCGGCACGGTCGTGACGCACCTGTTCGGGGGATCGGCGGGGCGTGAAGGCACCGCCGTGCAATTGGGCGGCAGCCTTTCCAGCGGCTTCGGCCGCGCACTCAAGCTGGATGCGGAAGCGACACGCATCCTGCTGATGACCGGAATCGCGGCGGGCTTTGGCGCGGTCTTCGGGACGCCGATCGCGGGCGCGGTCTTCGCGCTGGAGGTCCTGGCGATCGGCCGGGTCGAGTATCGTGCGCTAGTACCATGCTTGGTCGCGGCACTGGTGGGTGACTGGACCTGTCTTTCCTGGGGCATTCATCACGGCGCCTACCATGTCGATGCGATGGTGCCGGTCGACGCGTCGCTCGTCTCAAAAGCCAGCCTCGCGGGCGTCGTATTCGGATTGGTCGGGCTGGCCTTTGCAGAGGCCAACCATGCGCTCGGC
This sequence comes from Sphingomonas sp. PvP018, assembly GCF_017876865.1. Lineage (NCBI taxonomy): Bacteria > Pseudomonadati > Pseudomonadota > Alphaproteobacteria > Sphingomonadales > Sphingomonadaceae > Sphingomonas > Sphingomonas sp. PvP018. The sequence continues at coordinate 143,515 of NZ_JAGIOU010000002.1, forward strand.
GGATGGCTGAAGCGCGTGATACCCTATGGCCCACTACGACCCGTTATCGGTGGTTTGGCCGTGATCGCGCTGGTCTGGCTATTTGGCACGCAAGATTATCTCGGCCTAGGCACGCTGGCGGCAACGCCGGGTGGCCTGACCATTGCCAGCTTCTTCGGCTCCAATACGTACCCGTGGAGCTGGGCGCTGAAGCTGCTTTTCACCGTCGTCACCCTAAGTGCCGGCTTCAAAGGCGGGGAGGTGACCCCGCTGTTCTTCATCGGCGCGGCGCTCGGCAATGCGCTCGCGCCCGTATTTGGAGTGCCGACGGGGGTGTTCGCGGCGATCGGCTTCGTCGCGCTGTTCGCGGGTGCAGCCAACACGCCGCTTGCCTGCACCTTCATGGGGATCGAATTGTTTGGCGCGACCTATGCCGTGCCGATCGCAGTCGCGTGCTTCGTCGCCTACCTCTGCTCAGGCCACAACGGCATCTACCTGTCGCAGCGCGTCGCTGTACCAAAGGTACCTGCCGCACACCTCACACCCGACGCGACCCTGCGCGATGCCCGCACGCACCGCGCTTCTCGCCGGCGCACGCGCGCCTGATCCTGTTTCCTGTCGAAAGCCCGTCATGCCCAACCGTTTCACTGTCCATCACCGCGAAGTCGGGATGCTGCGCATCTATCTAAAACCGTCCGACAAGATCGGCCCGCGTCGCTTCTGGGGGGCAAAGCCGCTCTATCGTGAGCTGATTCGCACCGCGAAGGCGGACTGCATCATCAACGCCGTCGCGCAAAATACCCATTACGGCTTCAGCAATCACGAATCGATCCGGGAGAACGGCTCGGAAATTGCCGATCCGCATCTGACGATCTGTGTCGAACTGGTCGGCGATCACGATCAGCTCGACCTTTTCTGTCGCCGGCATGGAGATCTGCTCGGCGACAAGGTGATCGTCTACAAACGACTGGAGCATTGGACTATCACGCGCAAAACTGAGCTAACCAGAGCCTGATTGGCGTTCCCGTAAAGGAAGTTCCAGCGGGAAAGGCTTGGAGCGGCAGTAGTTTCATCGTCGCTGAACGCGCCGCTTTCTCAAAATCTGTTCCCAATTGAGTTTTCCCGAAATTGCCTGCCGGACATGGAAAAACGGGAATCTGATGATGGCTCGAACGGCAGGTTTCAGGATCGTGCGACTACAGGCCGAACGACCGGGTTTGGGCGGAAGCGGAATGGCCGCTTTGGGCCGATCTCAATCGGTAGCCCGAATGTCGCGACGTGGTGGAGAGCAGAAATGACAAAGCCGCCAGCCTTCGGCTGACGGCTTCGTCTCACCCTTTGAGATTCGCAACCCGTCAGGCGTAGGTCGTTGTCGTGGTGCGACGACGGTAGCGAACTGCTCCGCCGACCATGCCTAGGCCGACGAGCATCATTGCCCAAGTGGCGGGCTCGGGGACTGCGGATGTGGAAAAGCTACCGCTGTACGCGCCTAAGATAGTGCCCCTCTGGCGAGTGTTGGGATCGAGAGTGGTATAACTAAAGCTGAGCCGGTCCGCGTTGCGTGGATCTTTAAGTTCGTCCAGCCCCAGACCGCTTTCGCCATTCTCCGCGCGGAAGAACGCATTGATCGCTAGTGCCCCGAAAGCGCCTGCCCCTGTCGCGAACGGCGTTTCGAGCGACGATCCTGTACTGCGCGCGCTAGCGAAGTTGAACGTCGTAACCAGCACCGGTTCGCTGAACGGTTGACCAAAAAAGGTGAAACCGCGGCTAATCGATAGCAGGGGTTCAAAACCCGGCGCTCCCGACAGGGTAAAGGCGTAATTCCCAATCGTTGCCGAAAAATCCGTCACTGGCAGGTCGTAGAACGCGTCCTGGTCGCCACCTTCTAAGAAAGTAAGAGCGGTCGTATCAAGCGTGAAGGTAAAACGGAACGGAGACCCGTTCGAGGCCGCAGCGTTCCTGACCAAAGCTCCCTGGGAAGCGTCTACGCTGCCTTGTCCAGAAAATACGATTTTTGCGGCCTCTGCGGGAACGCCAAGCCCAAGCCCAACTCCTACAAGACCCACTGCCGTTAACGCACGTAGCATAGTTGCCCTCCCTATTTTTCGTCGAAGTGGCAACAGGGATAGCGTTCTGTCAAGGAACCCCTTTCATTGAGAATGCTCGAGAAAACCACGAATGAACGCCTAATGGATGATAGCGAAATGGCGGATTTTGGTGGAATGTAGGCGGTCCGCTTCCGGTGAGGTAGCAGCGATAGCCGACACGGGACGACTGCCGCCTTTCCCCAAAACAATCCGAAGATGGGACGATTGGTCTGCTGGCAGGCGACGCCGTTAAGGGATCTGCCGGTGCAGCGTTCTTGCGATGAGCCAAAAGTGCAGAAGCTGCACCGCGACAAGCACCGCGCCCATCCCGATCGCCGTAGGAAGCACGAGGCCTTCTTGCCCGGGTCGGGCCGGGACGTTGAGCGCCATGATCGTAATGAAGCCAAGTGAGACAATTGCCAATGCCGGCATGAAGGCAAGGGCGAGGCGCCGAGGTGCCGACCAGGTTACTTCACCTGTGACCCACCATTGCATCGGCAGCCGGTCTTCGCTGTGGAACGAGGCATCGGCTCGGTAAGCTAAAGCACAAATCACCAGAACGGAGATCACCGAAACGACCACGATGCTCATGAGAGGACTCCTTCGGGCGATAAGATAGCACCTCATTTGGTCGTCCGCATCGTTTTCTCGATTGGGAACCCATTGGCAGGACAGTCGCGCGGGCGGTCACGCCGAGAGCCGTCCGCCCCCCTTTTCGCAAAACCTGTTCCCGATTGCTCATTCCCGAAATGGCCAGTCGGGGAACGGAAAAGCAGTTAGAGATTGCGCTTAACGAGTGGCCGTTATTGGGAGCCCGGATCACCGGCCTGAACGTCCGAGTGTGGGCGTAAGCGGAAGGGCTCGAATGGAGAAGATCAGCGGACGTTCCGCAAAGCGCGCCGGGACAGGAACTTCACGGTAAAGCGACTAGCGAGCAGCGCGATTGGTGTGACCACCGCAAGCGCCGTCAGACTACCCATCAACACGGCACCCGGCGGAGCGTCGTCCACCTCCATCGTAAGCACCCAATGTCCAAACGATATACATAGCAAAGCCGGTATGGTCAGCGTTCCTATCGCCATCGAAAGAGGGTCGCTCTTCGTAGCGGCGCGGCTAACGGCCGCTATCGTGCCCGCGATCAGGAAAACACCTAAGACGATGCCAATGAGGACTAGTAGGCTAAAAAGCATCTGACCTCCATGCAGGCGCTGTCGAATGCCTTCAAGTGGGGGGCAAGCGGAATGACCGAGATTGGCGGAGAGCGGAAGGGCGGCTTTCGTGCTCGATGCGGGGAAAGTGGACAAGCACAAGCCGCGGGCGTCACATTTCTTGACTGGTCTGAACGCCAGCAAAAAAGGCCTTAGAGGCCGCGCAAAGATCGGCGCTGTTCCCGCCGCCAAACCACGCGAAAGGAGATACCTCCAGCCCGGTTTGCCCAGGCCATTTAATCATTCCGAGAGCGTGTAGATGATAACCTCTGCCACCATGTTCGTACCAAACAATCTGTTTATCACCATGTTGATACGCTCGTAAAAAACGTCGCTGTGGAACAGCATGGTCGCGGATCACATCTGTTGAATTGAACGGCGCCCCAGCGTCAGCGAACCCTTGTTTGAAAAATCTGTTAAGTCGTGCGACTGCTTCAGGCTGTAAATCGCTCAAGTGATACACCGCCTTTGCACCGACCGATGTGCAGGCAGCTAACTTTGGCATCGGCGCGCTGGGCTCGGGATATTCTCTTTGCATTGGTCCGACTAAGCCTATTAGGAGCGCCAATTCAAAAAGCATTGTTATTCCTTCGCTAGAAGCCAGACGTGGCTGAGCGGCGCTCCGCTACCCCGTCAATATAAATGTTAGTCTAGCATTTGGCGCGAGCAAACGGTGAGAAGCGGCCGCATGTGGGCGTAAGCGGTATGACCGAGATTGGTGGATTGCGGCCCGACTGCTTTTAGGTGAGGTTCGATCAAGGCAGACGTTGACGGGCTACGATTGCCGCCGTCAATTTGCCTCAACGATGTAGCCGGGAGATAGCAGATGATTGCTTTAGTGGTCGGCCTCATGATGACAGCCGCCTCTCCAAGCTCGGCAGAGCTAACAGTCGTCTGTGAAATTGGAAGCATCGCCCTGCGCGATCTGCCAACCATCAACCGCAACAAAGGATTTGATTCCTACTACGTCGCTCCCGACCCAAGTCGCCCTGATCTGCTGATGACTTGCCCTAGGCTTAAAGGTGAAATCCCCAAAGGCTATCCCATTGCAGACGACGATGCGCGATCGCGAGCAGCGGTGCACGCGCCTATTCCCGGCCAACACATCCGAGAAGCCTTCATCTATTCTGTCGGAGTTCCACAGATTAGTAGCGACGTTAAAAGCGCCGTCGTTCGTTTCGCCTATTCGTGCACTGGCCTCTGCGGTGGAGAATTAGAGGCTCGCTATATTCGCACATCAAAGGGATGGCAGCGCGAGGGTCAGATCCGCATGCTCTCCGTCTCTTAAGCGCACTAGCAGCTGAACAATCGGTAGATTGCGGGCAAGCCAACGCACAACCGAGATGACCGATTATGAGCGGAAGCGAATGGCGGGGATTTGTGGATTGCGGAAGGTCCGCTTTGGAGCAAAGGTGACGGTAAAGCTGCCGTCGTTGTATCCTAATGGCAGGGAGGAAACACGATTTTACCCTTTTCGACGATTAGCTTACGGCACATCTGATCGCGTGGTTGCGCGGTGACGGCGCACACGCCACGAACTCGTTTCGAAGTAAGCCGCTTGCCTCTTGGCAACTCGCAGAGCCCGGACTGACATTGTGCGCCGCTGCTGCAACTGCGGCCTGCCAATTCGACTCTGGCTGCGGGTTTGAGTTGTAGAGAAGAGATTAATAGGAGTGCAGCTGCAAACATTGTCGAGCTCCATGTTACATCGTGAAAGTCAGGCCACAGTTCAAACTGAATGCACCTAGCAATCCAGAGTAAATGCCCCTCCGGAAAAGCCATGCCACCCCGTGCCCGTTCTCTCCTTGGCCATGATGGCCACGGAGAGAAAGCTATGGGTACGTCAGAGTTCGACCCAATCGCAGGCAAACGCTCCCCCTGGAACGGCGGGCGCAAGGTGGGTGCCAAGCGTGCGCTCAAGCCGCGACAGGTCTGGGCCATTCGCTTCTTCCTCGATCAGCACCAGCGACTACGGGATCGAGCGTTGTTTGACCTGGCGATCGACAGCAAGCTGCGTGGTTGCGATGTGGTGAGGATGAGGATCGGCGATATCGTCCTTGGTGGCCATGTCCGAACCCGTGCGATCGTCGTCCAGGCGAAAACAGGTAGGCCGGTGCAGTTCGAGTTGATGGCGGACGCCCGAGCAAGCTTGCTGGCATGGCTGGAGAGGCGAGGTGGTTCGCTTGCCGACTATGTCTTTCCTAGCCGAACCGATCACGCCCGCCCGCTCAGTACCCGCCAGTACGCCCGGCTGGTAGCCGAATGGGTGAACGGGATAGGGCTGCGCCGCGAAGAGTATGGGACGCACTCGCTTCGGCGGACCAAGGCTTCCATCATCTACAAGGCGTCGGGCAATCTTCGCGCGGTGCAGATCCTGCTCGGCCACGCCAAGATTGAGAATACCGTCCGCTACCTTGGCGTCGATGTCGAAGACGCTTTGACCTTGTCAGAGGGCATCGAGGTGTAACCTATACCGGCTTCTCGCCACTGTGAGAAGCCGGACCGGACGGACGAGCGGCAGAAGCAGCCCTTCCCCTGCCGCCCAAAGGCTGGCCCCCAATGGAAGCCAGCTTTTACTTACTCGGCCGTTTCAACTTTTGGCTTTTTGGATTTTGCTGGGGCCTTCGATGCCGTGCCATCGCCGCTGCGGCTGCTACCCAAGCCAATCCTATGGGCCATCGCACGGCGCGCTTCCGAATAGGTCGTTGCAACCATCGGATAATCAGCCTTCAGATTGTACCGCTCGCGATATTCTTCTGGCGTCAGGCCGTGCGTCGTGAGGTGTCGGCGAAGTGTCTTGTATGGCTTGCCATCGATCATGCTGACGATGAAGTCCGGGTTGGCCAGCGACTTACGGGCCGACACTGCCGGGGTATATTGCTCGGCATCAGCGACAGGGGCGTTCGCCTCGTTGGCACCGCCGATTAAAGATTGAACGCTGGAGTGCATCTGGGCGAGAAACGCTGGAACGTCATCTGCTGATGTTCGCGTGTTTGGGTTCGACAACCATGCAATCGTCAGCTCGGTTGCAAGCTCGACGGCGTCTAGCTGAATAGTTTCGTCAGACATCATTCACTCCACGTATGTCACCGCCATCTGGGGTCGCCTTTTTACAAAAACAACCGCGGCTACATGCGACTGAAGCAATCAACCAAGTCTCCGCATGAATAAATAGCGATGCAAGTGGTGCCAATATGTAAGTGATTGTGCCATTTTGGCCGTGAGGGAAGCAGGGTAAGAACGACACATTATTGAAGACATTTGCACCCAATATGCGCACCTTCGTGCGAGCATGAGCCAAATGATCTTCAAGGTTGGCGGGGTGCAGTCCGGCAATCTTTGGCTCTGCTGCTACTGCCGATGACACCTATGGTCAGGCCATGGACGGCAGCGAAATGGCCGGAATTGGTGGAAAGCGGTCCGACTGCTTTCAGCGGTAATGCCCGGTTAGCGGACGATCTGCTTACGACAGAAAGCCGACACCTACTTGCGGGAGCCACGGAATATCAGCCAATTTCCAGCAATTAAGATGGCAAATCCGAACGCCAGGCCAATCAGCATCGCCTGACTTTTAGCCGCGTGACACGGGTTGCCCGGCACAGGACCGATTACGTCTTCGGCACAGTCGCCCAGGGCGCTGAAGCCCACAAGCACTAGGGTGACGGCCGAGGCAATGACGGTCCACGCTTCTGCAGCAAGAGTTCGCATCAAGCTAGCTCGCCTCCAGCCGAACAACGCTACCGGCAAGCATGGCGCAAGCCAGATTAACAAGACCCAAACTCCACTTTGCATGTGTCCCTACTCGCTTGGGGTCATCGCAAGACGCGTGAACCACATAGTGAGTAAGCTAACGAACGACGGCTATCGGGCAAGCGCTCCGCGACAAGAATGACGACATGTGGGCGTGAGTGCAGTTGCTTGGATAGAGAGGAAAGCGGACGCTGGCAGTTAGTGTGAGCCGAACCACATGCCCGCAACGTAGGCTATGCGCGCCCCCCCAAGTGAGCGCTGTGAAAACTCCGCATACAACCAACGCCGCGTTTCCCAAATCCGCCAGCTTGCGGCTCATTCTTCTACGCTCCATCATTGACGGTGTGATAGCGTATTTACCCATTCGAATGTCTGCAAGTGGGTGAAGGCGGAATGGTCGGAATGGAGAGGAAAGCAGACGGGGGGCTTTTGGGGCCGCACTCCGAGAAATTTGCCATCGAATGCGCCCGTCAAATGCATCAAATCTTGCACCGGCGGATACCCAGCTTTCCTGCCGCTCTCTGTCCAATGCGAAATCCGTGAGTTTCGCATTGCGGAACCTGTAACGGTAGCTATCAGCTAGGCGGAAGTCAGTGGTAAGCCTGTGTCCTGCTACATAATCGCAGAAGGCCGAAGGCATAGCCGTCCGGCTGTGATGCGCTGGGCCATCTCTTAGGAGTTTTGCAAATGAGAGTTGTTCTTGAGCTCCTTGGTGTCTGTTCCGCCGCGCTGATGTTATCCGGTGCGGCGCCGGCTCAGACGGCGGACGAGGAATTCGTGCATCAACGTCTGGCGCGGGCCGGCTTTACCCCGCTCGATGAAATGACCTTCGGCGGCCGTGACGTACGTCGGGTGTTGCCCGTCGATCCCTACGGCATGCTCCCAATCCCCGGTATCGAACTGGAACGTCACGCTGATGGGCGCCTGACCCTCCGCGCACAATACCGTGGCTGGACCGGGCAGGTCTACGACGTGTCCCCTGGAGAATGGCAGCAGGTATTAGGCTTAGAGGCCGCGACGTATGCGCAGCCAGCTAAGAGCAGCACGCGATCGGACCCAAATGTTATGGTGCACTGCTGGAGCGGGTTTTTAGAAGCCAGCCCCGACAAAGCGGCAAGTTGGTGGGGTTGCAACGACGGAACGCGCCCCGCTCAAGCCTATACCGAAGCCGTTCTCACGCTCACCATGCGGAAGATGGATTGCCAGCCGAGCGAGAAGGAGACGCTCTGGCGCTTTTCCGAGTGTCTAGCCAGACCGCGCAAGCTTGATGACCCGGCACTCGCAGCAAAGCTAACCGAACTTCAAGCGCGGTGGGAGAAAGAACGTGAACCGGGCTCGGAAATACTGGCTAGGGCGCGCCTTGCTTTGAGAGCGGCGCGCGCGACCCGGACAGAAACCCTCGTCACCACTGCTCATGACGCGGTATTCGCCTTCGGGCGCCAGCAGGAGGCGCTCCGTACGATCCTCCAGACGGGTTTCTACCCTCTCCAAGCCGCTGAAGGCCGCGGCGGAGGAGACGCTGTCATTGTGGACGACATGCGGCGGAATTGGCTCAAAGACATCAACTCACAAGAACAGAACTACATCGGGTTGCTTGAGGAATTAGCGCGCATTCAGGCGCATGGCTAAGACACCCAACGGTGAGCCAGCGATCAACCGGAAGGCACGGCTGATGGGGACTGCCAATCGGCGGCTTTGTGCGGCTGCCCTGATGCAGAACTTTTGATGTTTGCACTAGAAATGACCACAATAGAACGATAGATCTGAATGAATGTCCGCTTTCGGACGCGCCAATTTGTAACCCGAGTGTCCGGTATTGGGCGTGAGCGGCCGGGCAGCTTTTACCCCACGCCCTGTCGGAAAACACACGATTTTCGCTGGCATTGCCCAGGCAAAGGACGCCGTCATTAATCAGGGCTCAGCGTGTGCGACAAACCCTGTCGCTTTGCCCAAGTAGGCGGAAACTCGATTTTGAAGGTTTCCCGTCACTCCCGATCGTTAGCGCAGAACTCGGTCTCTTTTATCCAAAACTCCTTATGAACGAATCGAGCTTGCGTATCGTGGCGGTATCTCGCTGAGCGCGGCCGGAGCAATGCTGGCGGTTGCGCTGCTTCTCGTTTGGTCTTGGCTCCGCCGAAAAGCTCCTCGGGGCTTGGGCGGTCTCTTGCCTGAATACCCATGGACGTAAGAGACGGTCTGTTCGATACGACCGGCAAGGAACGGCACGGCGCGTGCTAGCTGCTCGCATACTCGCTCGACAGCGGCCCTCGGAGCTCGAACCCTGTCGTTTACCGAATGGGCACTACCTTGGCGCCGGCCGCGACGGCAACGTCCTTCCACGCGCGGTCCGCAGTATAGGCCGGTACGCCCAAGCGCTTTGCAAGCGCCAGGCAGAACCGGTCGCCCAAGGAGAGCCCTGCCGAACTGGTGACAGCCCGAAGTACGCCGGCGTCCCAGCCAAGCGCATCGTCCGCGGCCACGACGGCGTAGGGCAGCGCTCCAAGCATCGCCCGGACTTCCTCGATCGGAGCGCCCAGATGGACGAAATGGCTCACCACCTCTGCCTGGTTGAACACACCGACCGCCGCGTCTGCCACAACCCCAGCCACCTTACTTGCTCCACGCTCCCCCTTAAGCAGAGCGATGACCGCAGAGGCGTCGAGCACCGCGCTAGTCATTCGCCGCTGTCCGCGCGCCGGTTGGCGAGAAAGGCGTCGACCGACGCATCGGGATGGCTCGCATATTTCTTCGCGATCGCCTGCGCGCGCGCCACGGCTTGGGTAACGGTACGCAGCACGACGCCTTCGTCCGTTTCCTCGAGTAGGACCGCTCCGCCGCCTTCAAGTCCCAAGCGTTTGCGAATGGCTGCCGGCAGGCTCATGCGTCCGTTGGCAGTGATGTTCACTTGTAGCGTCATCGGGCAGGTAATCTCACTTTTGGCACAGAAGGCCGTCTTTACCACACCTTTTTCAAACGACACAGCAGGGTCGATGGTTCCCACCCGGCGTCAGCTGGTACATGTCCTAATTAGCGATAACGCTGATTCCCGCTAATTACAGGGTGGCGCAGATTTGGGTGATCGGTTAGCCCGTTTCGAGAATACCAGGCGGTCTGTCTTAACGGCCGCTTGGATGAACACGCGGCGCAGGAGGTCGGCTTGGCCGATGATGACATCGATGACACCGCTCGCGTCGACCGCGCGGATCTGGACGCGATCGTGGCTGACGCGTTGGTCGTCGTTGATCAAGTCCAGTCGCTCGAACCCTATCTCCCGCAGCTCGCCCCCCAGGATCGCGAGCGCGTCGACGACTATGTCCGCCGGGCCTCGTCCGATGCGACACTCCGCGCCTACAAATCGGATTGGCGGCTATTTTGCGCATGGTGCCAAGAAAATGGCTATCGCCCGCTTCCCGCGACGCCGGCGACGGTCGCCGCGTTCCTGACACTGCTCGCAGAGAGCGGGTTCAGTCCCCAAGACCTTCGCCGGACGAAGCGCGGTACGGTGCTGCCGCGCAAGGAACCGGTGCCTCTCGGCCGCGCGACGATTGGTAGGCGACTTGCTGCCATTGTGTTCGCGCACCGCGCGGCGGATCTCGAACCGCCAACCTCGCAACCCGACGCGTCCCGCCTCGAGCGTGCCATGCGCGGCATTCGGAAAGACAAGCGCGGCGAACTGCCCGGCAAGAAGCGGCCGGCAGACGGCGACGTGCTGCGTGACATGGTGCGCGCGATCACGGGTGAGGATCTGCGCAGCTACCGCGACCGCGCGCTACTCGCGATCGGGATGGCCGGAGCGTTCCGCCGTTCCGAGCTCGTGGCAATCACCGTTGCGCGTGTGAGCGAGGATAGCCGCGGGCTGCTAGTGCGCATCGCGGCATCGAAGACTGACCAGGAGGGCAAGGGTCACACCGTCGCGATCCCCGACGGCCGCAGGCTTGAACCAGTGAGGCATTACCGCGCCTGGCTCGAGCAGGCAGGCATCACCGGCGGGCCGGTATTCCGCAAACTGACGCCTCAGGGCCGGCTAACCGACAAGCCAATGAGCGCCCAAGGCGTAGCGTTGGTAGTAAAGGCGGCCGCGGTCGCCGCGGGCTACCCGCCCGAATTGTTTTCGGGCCACTCGCTTCGCGCGGGATTCCTTACCGAGGCAGGTCGGCAGAACGCCAATTTGTTTAAAATGAAGGAGCATAGTCGGCATTCATCTTTGGAGATGGTAGCGGAATATGTGCGGGACCATGAACGGTTCCGCGAGCATGCGGGCGAAGGCTTCTTGTAATTACGACCCAGTTGCGGACGTTCGCGGCCGCTTTCGACCGTCCGAACTTCGGACATTCATTCATGTCCATCCGAAGTCCGGCGTATTTGAGTGATCTGCCACTATCTCAGCAGGCGAGCAGGATTTCCCGCCACGGTCGCACCAGCGCGAACATCGCGCGTCACGACACTGCCTGCGCCGACGATCGCATTGTCGCCGACGGTGATGCCCGGCAGGATCAGCGCACCACCGCCTATCCAGACATTGCGTCCGATGATGACCGGCCGACCGAACTCAAGCATCCGGTCACGCTGGACCGGATCGCGCGGATGATCGGCCGTTAGAATTTGCACACCCGGACCGACTTGCGTGCCCGCACCGATCCGCACTGACACGACATCGAGTACCGTGCATCCGTAATTGAGGAACGCGCCCTCGCCCAGATCGATGTTGAAGCCATAGTCGCAGTGGAAGGGCGGCCGGATCGTCGCACCGCATCCGGCGTGCCCGAGACCTTCTACCAAAAGTGCATGGCGCTCCTGCGCGGTGGCGGTCGCGGCGCGGTTGTAGCGATCGCACCACGCAGCGGCGCGCGCCGCATCCTCGACGAGTTCCGGGTCGTCGGCGATGTAGAGCTCGCCCGCCAGCATCCGTTCCTTCTGGGTCATCATGATCAACTCAAGTCGTGAAGGTCCTTACCGAGCGGCGCGGTGATGCTGAGGTCGGAGAACAGTACTTCCAGTCCGGCGCGTTCGGGCGTGCAGGCCATCGGCCCGACCTGATAGGAGGACGCGATCGGAAAAGGCGCGAGCCTGACCAGCGGCCAGGTCTTGCCGTCCGCCGAGACCTGCAAACGCAGGACGCCCTTGGCGACGGTCGCGCGCATCCAGAAATCCTGCGCGTCATGCTCGTAGGGGCCGGTTGCCCAATCGGACTTTCCATCGGTCAGCACGCTGCTCAGCATGGCGCGCCCGTCGGACAATTCGATCCCCGCCTTGACCCAGCGTCGTTCGTCGACCCGCACCATGATGCCGGCCTGATCGTAGAGTTTCTGATACTGGCCGCGAATGCGCAGTTGGGCGGTAAACGCGGCAGGCGCGGTGAAGCCGAGGAAATGACCGCTGTCCCGGGTGAAGCCGTAATGCGTCTCGCGCCAGAAATCGCTGCCCTTGTCGGTGACGAGCGTCAGGTCTCCGCCGGGTGCGGCCTTCCAGGCCTTGGGCGCATTCAGCCAGCGACCGTCACGGCGCCCAAGCGCCGAGATAGCCGGGCGCTGCGCGGTCGCGGCGCCGGCATTTCCCGCGATCGCAAGCGCCGTAGCACCACCGATCACCGCCCGCCTGCTCACCCGATCGTCCGTCATAGCCGCTGCCTTCCAATTACCTTCGATGTTGTGTACATATGTACATATGCCGAGATCGAGGTAAAGAGGCGATGACCCAACAGTCCCGGCGCAACGATCCGACACGGCGGCAGCGCATCGTCGATGCGACGCTAGGAGTTATTGCCGATCTTGGAACCGCGGCAACGACTCATCGCCGCATCGCCGAGGCGGCGCAGGTGCCGCTCGGCTCGGTCACCTATTATTTTGCGACGCTGGAGGACCTGCTCACGGCCGCCTTCCTGCAACTGGCGGCGGACTCCTCCACTGCCTTCCGCGCGCGCCTGGAGTCCGCGACGGACCGCGCAGAGGCGTGTACGGCAGTCATCGACATCATCGCCAACCAGGTCTGGGCGGAACCGCGCACCCTGTTGTTGAGCTACGAACTCTACGCCTTCGCGGCCCGGCACCCACCGGTCAGCGCGGTCATGCAACATTGGATGGACAGCAGCCGAGGCGCCCTGGGCCGCTTCTTCGACCCGCTCACGGCGCGCGCGCTCGACGCGCTGATCGAGGGTATCGGCATCCACAATTCGATCGATCGCGCCCCCCTAGAGCGCGATGCGATCAGGACCATCGTCGAGCGGATTGCCGGGTGTTAGCCGGTCCGATCGATCAGGGTACCCCAGCGCAAATGGCGCGACGGTCAGGGTCAAGCCCATGCGTAAGGTATTACTGCCGCATGACCGCAATCGATGCCCCTTTCATGCGCGCGCCGCTTCGAGCTAAGGCGCGGCGCGCAGGAGAGTATTTATGAAAACAGCGCCGGTCGCCCTTCTCTACCAAGCGCTTCCACCACCGCTGATCGACGGACTGCGAAAGGACGCGAAGCCGGGCGGATATTCAGATGGCGGCGCCGACATTGCTTTCGCCTTGCGGAGTGCGGGCGTGAACGTTGTCACACCCGCCCCCGCGCCAGACGCTTCAGAGGCACTCGACTGGGTATTCCCGGACACGGCCGAGGGCATCCGTAGCGCAGGCGCTGCCGGCGCATCGGTCCTGTGGGCGAACACGGTCTTGTTCGAAGGGCATCCGCTCGAGACGGCGATGGTCGACTTCGACATCGTCGGGCAGCTTCCTGCGGCGATGCAGGCGTTCGACGACAAGTTCGAGACCAACCACCTTCTTGCCAAAGCTGGCCTGCCGGTAGCACGATCGTTTCTGCTGTCTGGCACGGCGAAGGAGAACGTCTGCGCGCTCGCCGATGTCGAGCACGCGTGCGCGTCCCGCGGCATGTCCTTTCCGATGATCGTCAAGCCGGTGCGTGGCCGTGGCAGCCAAGGCGTGACCCTGGTGGAGAGCCTCGATGCCCTGCGCGATGCCGCGACTGCGTTGATCGCAGCCGCCACCTTCGGCGACATGCTGATGGTGGAGGAGTTTCTCGGCGGTGACGAGATGACCGTCACCCTCATGCCGCCCGCGTCCCCGTGCCCGGATGGTTCGCGGGCACCGACGCACTGGGCGTTGCCGCCCGTGTACCGCTTCGATCAGCGCGGGGGGGTAGCACCGTACAACGGCGACGTTCCGGTCACCGCCAACAGCATCGCAATCGCCCCGGAGCGACTACTCGATCCGGCCATCCTGGCGATGATCGAAAGCTGCGTCTCGGCGGCCGCGCTGGTCGACGCCCGCACCGCGATCCGGATCGATTGCCGCGCCGATCGTCATGGTCTGTTCAAATTGTTCGACCTCAACATGAAACCCAACATGACGGGGCCAGGCCGCCCGGGGCGCGACGATCAGGATTGTCTCTCAGCGATCGCCGCCCGCGGCAAGGGTTGGAGCTACGTCGATCTTTTGCAGTCGATGCTTGCTGCCAAATGGAGGCTCGAGCCGCTGGAGGGAGCTTAGCTAAGAACGTCAGCTACGGGGCAGGAGTACCTGCCCATGCTGCCGGTCCGACCCACAACTAGACGATCAGGCCGATCTGCGCGCTTCCTAGCTTCGGTCGTTCATTCATGTAGACTGATCCGCACACCGTAAGCGACAAGTCGAGGACGCGAAACGGCAAAATGTAGGATTTAGCCGCCGTTCCAGAGAAGTGCCGTGAAAGGCGCGTTTCTGACGGACCGGCCATTCGGGGCACTTCGGGGATCGGCCGAGCGGCGAGCGATCCTGACCGATAGCGAACTGTTGGGTTTGGTGAGACCGTGCAAAAATTGCGGCCGTTGCTACGAGTGGCACGAAGTGAACGCGCAGCATGCATTCATGAGGGACGAGGGGCCACGCTACGACCCAGCGCTGTTCCCGCAGTCGGTAAGACTAGCATTAGATTTCTATAGTAGCGCTATGTCAGGGCGTAGCGGTCCGTAGCATGGCGTCAGCTAAGGTTCTTCATAAGAGCGGCGTGAGACGGCAGCGTATGGGCAATGAACGGCAGGATGGCCGCACCGATCGCGACGGCGTCCTCGTCATGACTCGCTCGTTGGATCAAAGCCATGTTCGGGACCGAGCTGCCGAGCGCGGCGATGTTACGATTCAGTTCGAGTATAAGGCTGTCCAGCAGACACGACGGCAGTCGTGCGCCGATGAAGATCGCCGTCGGGTTGAGAAGGGCGTTCACCGTCATGATGGGGAGCGTAAGAGTCTTTGCCGCTTCCAGGGACCAAGCGCGGACAACCGGGTTGTGGCGTTCGACGTCTGCGCGAAGTTCCGCCACGCTACCCGTATATCCCGCTTTCTCCAGCCTGAGTCTAAGTTCAGACAGGGACACGCAGTCCTGGACGGTCGGCCCCGCGGGATGGTTGAAGTTGGCAGGAAGCAGTCCGAGTTCACCTGCTCGCCCGTTTCCGCCGCGCACATACTCGTTGTCCACTACGACAGCACCGCCCAGTCCGGCGCTGATCAACACGTAGAAGAAGTCGGTGAATTGCCGTCCGTTGCCGAACTGCGCTTCCCCGATCGCCGCCGCTGCGGCGTCGTTGTCGCGGAGGACGGGCAGGCTCAGTCCGTCTTGAAGCATGAGTGAGACGTTCGTCGTTGCCCAGACGCCGTATGCGTCCGGCATCTTCGGCAGCGCGATTGTTCCGATATCGTCAGGTATCGCAAGACCGATACCGATGAAGCGTTCTCGGTCCAGTTTCAATGCGTCAGTCGTCTCGGCGTACCACTCCTGAACGAAGTCGACGACCATTTCAGGACTAGGGAAATCCACCTCCTTGACGGATCTCGCGCGAACGCCCCCCGCGAGGTCGAGGATCACGACGGCGACATGATCCCGATCGATGTTGACCCCTAGAGAAAAGCAGCCATCGGGATCGATCGCGAGCCGCGAAGCGGGGCTACCTCTGGGGCCTTTGATGCGGGCGGTCTCGTGGATGAGGCCCTCGTCGATAAGACGACGGGTGATGTTGGCTATGGTGGGAAACGTGAGGCCGGTCGCCGCGGCGAGTTCGGACCTTGAAACCTCGCCTCCTGCGACACGGATAGCCTGCAGGACCACCCGCTGGTTGAAGTCGCTGACGCGGACAAGATTGCTGCCAGACAGGCCGACGGTCAGTCGTGGCTGCCGGTCGTTGCCACGCATGCCGTCGTCCTTGGACACCGTCGCCACCATCTTACCGTTACCGCTATCATTCATCCCCTCCATATTGCATCAAATACGGCTGGTGACGCGAACAAAAATATGGCCGCAGCGAAATGTCGCTGCGGCCTGAGTGAACCCCGTGAGTGGCTGGTCAAGGGGAGGAGAACCAGCCTAGGGTATCGCGTGAAGCTCAGTTGCGGATGCGGACGCCAAAGGTCACTCGGCGTTCGAAGATGCTGGAGCCATACCAGAAGTTTTTGAACTGGGCGTATTGCTCCTCGTTCTCCTTGGTCAGGTTCGACCCTTGCACGAACATCGTGAACTTCGGTGTCACATCATAACTCGCGGACGCGTCCAGATAGCCTGTCGCGCGGTTCCAGACGGCCAGATTGTCATCAGCCGCGGCGACGAACCCACCGAAGCGCTTGCTGCGATAGTTGTAGGCCACGCGACCCTGCACTGGGCCCTTCTGATAGAACAGCACTGCGTTGGCTTGGTGCTTCGAGTTGTCCGGAACGGGCAGCGACTTGCCGAAGAGATCGACGTTGGAACTGCCGCTGTCGGAGTAGGTGTAGTTCAGCTGGCCGCCGAACCCGCTGAGCACACCAGGCAGCCAATCGAAAACCGTCTGGAAACCGACTTCGACGCCCTTGATCGAGCCGCCCTTGCCGTTGACCGGTCGCGTGACCGGTCCGCCTTCACGGACGACGCCGTCGGCGTCGGGCTGGGCTTCGATCAGGGTGTTTGTCTGGAGGAAGCTCTTAACGTCGAACCAGAAGGCGGCGACGGAAAGAAGGCTGCTCTGGTTGAAGTACCACTCGTAGGAGACGTTGTAGTTGGCCGATCGCGGTAGCTCGAGATTGGGGTTGCCTGCCGACCCCGAACTGTAGCGCTGGAGGTTCGGATCGAGCGCCACCCCCTGATAGGTCCGCGTTCCGTTAACCGCGAACGACGATGCCAGACCGCGCCCGAACTGCGAGAGGTCGAGCTGGCCGAGCGTTTTGGCGTAGGCGAAGCGGAGATACATGTCCTGCCGCACGTGCAGGCTGAGGTTGGCGTCAGGCAGGAAGTCGTCGCTGTCGTTGTTGGACTTGGACGTTCCCGTCGCGATCGCCACGCCGTTGAACGACAGATCGCCGATGAACTGGTTGCCCGTGGGGAACGAGTAGATGCCGAGTTTGGTCTTCACGTAGCGCACGCCGGCATTCCCGGTGAAGTCCAGCGAACCGAGTGAGCCGTCGAAATTGGCCTCGGCATACGCGCTGATCTGTCGCTGGGTTACGCGATAGCTGTTCTGCGGGTCGAGGTAGGCCTTCGTGCCTGGGAAGAGCAGCGCGTTGTAGGCGTTCACATCGTTCAAGGCGTTGGGCGAGATGGCAGGAACGTTGGGGATGCCGCTGATGGGCCCGAAACCGCCCGCGGACGTGATTAGTCCTGGGAGATCGTTGAACTTGCGGATCGGCACGACGCTGTAGCCCACCGTATCGACGATGAGGGGATCCTTGTAAAAATAGAGATGTCCGGCCGGACCGATAGGCGACAGATATCGGAATGCGTTGTTGCTGGCGTCGCGATTACCATACCTGCCACCGATACGGATGTTTTTGAGAGGTCCGAGGTCCGTATCGTATTGCGCGTCTGCACGGTATACGTCGAGCGTCGCCTTCTGCTTGGAGCCCTGCGACCAGGTGGAGGTCAGGGAGTAGTTCGCCGGGTTCGTTACGTCCGTGAGGAAGTTCACCGATGGCTCCGATCCGCGCCAGTCCACCGTCGCGCGAACCGCGGCTAGACCACCTGGGTTGGCGTAGCTGCAGTTGGCGGGAATCGTTGCTCCGGCGCAGCTGGTCGGAAGCGAACGGGGAACAACGCCTGCCCTGGTGGCCCAGGAGTCGATGTCGGTCTGGGTAGAGTTGTTTCGCGAATCGCCATGGACGTAGCGCAGGGTCGCGCTGAATGGTCCGTCGTTCTTGAAACGAGCCTCGAGGTTCGTATTGAGCGATCGAGCCTTGTTGTACGCGTTCAGCGTGTGAACCTGAAACCGCGACAGGTTCAGGTCAGCGAACTGGACGACGCCATTGCTATCGATGATCGACGACGGGAGGTAGCTGTCGTTGGAGAAGTTCCCGTGCAGCACAGCCGTGTTGCCCGAGTTCCTGTTGCGGAACCGGGTGTAGGCGACGTCGCCGATGAGCTGGATCGAATCCGTGACGTCGTACTGCACCGAAGCGTTCGCCCCGATACGCTCGCGCTGCGTCTGCCCATTGTCGAACTCGAGAGCGACGGGGTTGTAGAAGTAGTCCTTGTCGGCGAGCTTTGTGCTGTTCGTGATGTCGCCGTCCTTGCGGACGTCGAAGCCGGCCTGGGCATCGGTCGTCTTCAGGATGCCGTTGGTCACGCGCGGGTTCTTGTTGCTCAATATCTCGTTGTCATACGAGCCCGCGACGAGGAAGCCGATGCGGCTGCCGTTGTAGGCGACCAAGGCAGAGGCGTTCTGGCTCCAGTCCTTTGTCCCGCTGCCATAGGTGTCCTGCACCGCGCCAGTGGCGGTTAGTCCCTTGTGAAGGTCGAAGGGCCGGCGGGTCTTGAGCGCGATGATGCCCGAGTTGCCGCCGGTCAGATCGCCGGCCGTCGGCGACTTGATCACGTCCACGCCCGCGAAGAGGGTTGACGGAATGTCGGTAAGGTTCGGCTGCGCACCGGTGATGTTCGAGGCACCGAGGAACTGCTCGCCGTTCAATGTCGTGAGGACGTTCGCGAGACCGCGGATGTTGACGGACGCACCCTGCCCTGCGGAACGCGTGATCTGCACGCCGGTGACGCGCTGAAGCGAGTCCGCGATTGTCACGTCCGGCAGCTTGCCGATGTCTTCGGCGGCAATCGAGTCGACGATCTGCGACGCCTCGCGCTTGACATTGATTGCCTTCTGCTGGGCGCCACGGACGCCGGTGACGACAATGTCCTGCTCGTTAGAAACGGCTTCCTGGACCGGTGGCGTGCCTGCATCCGGGGCCGCTGCTGCCGGACCGTCCGACGTGGTCTGCTGCGCCGTCGCGGACTGTGCGCCCAGAAGCGCTACGACCGAGCTGGCCGTGAACAGAACCGATCGGAGTGCTGTGAGTTTACGCATTGCCTTCATCCCCTCATCCTGACCGGGAGGGAACTCGAACGTGCACGGCGCTTCGGCGCAGTGTCATGTTCCCTCCCCCACTGGGCTCTTTCCAAGCCCTCTTGGTTTTGCCTGAAAAGCAGCTTTTATTTGCGTTTGCAATACTTATTCAATTTGATTGAATAAAAGGTGCTATGCTACTTTCCGCCGAGAGCTCTGGTGGGGGCTGCTCGGTCACTTCTAACTGGACGGCTATGTTCGGACATGAAGCGCCACATAAGCCGCGTGTCTGCGACGCCCCACTGGTGTGTGCCACTCCTCGTCACATAGGAGACTACGTCCGCCCCCGGCTTGCAGCCGAGATAACGACGCTTCATTCTTCCGGACCTACCGAGTTCAGTTTCGGCTACACCTCGGCATCCATCAATGTCCGCCCAACGGCGCTCGGCTGCCAGCAACCCATACTGCCAATACCTCGCTCCACCGCCATCGATGGGATTTGTGGTGTCGGCGCCACCCGAAAAGGCGACGACTGGCATAGGCCTTGTCGGCTGGCAGGTCTTCACGTCGGGTTTCGAAGGCGTCGAGCGATCTGGCGCCCCCGCTCTCAGCCCTACCACCGGCGCGATCGCCGCCAGGCGATCAGACAGAACGCAGCCAAGCAGTGAGACCATCCGGCCGCCTCCGGATAGACCGGTTGCGTAAACGCGTTCTGGGTCGGTGCAGCCCTTGGCGATCAACATGTCGATCAACGCCAAGATGCGCGCGACGTCATCCAGCGCATTGGCGGGGGGCAAGGTCCCGGCCGTGGTCGGCACGCCTGGTATGTTCCAGGCCAGGCCACCGGAGGGAAGAGTCAGCCCCCCATCCGGCGAAGCCACGATCACGTGGTGGCGATCCGCGAGCTCCATCAATCCCGAACGGTCGAGCTGCTGTGCGCCATTCGAGCCGCTACCATGCAGGTTGAGAATGAGCGGCAGGGCCTTCCAGGACCGGGTCGCGTGAGGCACGTAGAGCAATACCGGACGCGCCATGCCCACCGTCCCGATCTCGATGACCTGTCGCCCGGATGGCGTCAGTTCGCAGCGGGGACGTGCCGCGGATGCTGCGGCGCCGCCCGAAAGCGCGACAATCGCGATCACGCTCCGGACGATCCAACTGGCAAGCTGTGCAGACGCGTTCGTGCGTTTCATAGCCGTATCCGAACCCCGCCCAAGACGCGGCATTCGAAGATGGCCTGATCGAGATAGAAGTTCTTGAACTGGGCGTAGCGCTCCTCGTTCTCCTGCGTGAGGTTGGTGCCCTGCACGTATACAGTGAAGCGCGGCGTGACGTCGTAGCTGAGTGACGCGTCCAGATAGTTCGTCGGTTTCGTGAAGACGGCCAGATTGTCACTTCCGGCGGGGGTCAGGCCGTTGAACCGCTTGCTGCGGTAGTTCATCGCGACCCGCCCCTGGAATGGCCCCTTCTGATAGAAGACGACAGCGTTGACCTGGTGTCGGGAGTTGTCTGGAACGGGCAGCGTCCTTCCAAAGAGATCGACGTTCGAGCTGCTGCTGTCGGACAACGTGTAGTTCAGCTGCGTGCCGAAGCCGCTGAGCAGACCAGGCAGATAGTCGAAGGTCGTCTGGAGCCCAATCTCCACACCTTTGATGATTCCGCCCTTCCCATTACCAGGGCGCGTCACTGGTCCCCCCTCGCGAATGACGTCGTCTTCGTCTGGCTGCGCTTCTATGGCCGTGTTCGTTTGTAGGAACGATTTAACGTCGAACAGGAAGGCAGCCACCGACAGGATGCTGTTGCGCGAGAAATACCACTCATAGGAAACATTGTAGTTCGTCGACTGCGGAAGCTTCAGAGATGGGTTTCCGGCGGATCCCGAGTTGAACCGTTTCAGATCCGACGGGAGGGGCTGCCCGTTGAACGTCCGCGAACCGTTGATGACGTAACTGAACGCGAAGCCCTGCCCGAGCGTGGCCAGATCGTAGGTCCCGACGACCTTGGCGAACGCGAACCGCAGTCGCATGTCGCTCGCCAGCTCAAAATTGAGATTGGCATTCGGTAGCCAGAAGTCGCTGTCGTTATTGTATTTTACGGTGGGCAGCGCGAGCTGGACGCCGTTGTTGGCGTTCAACCCGACGAAGGCGATCCCGTTCGCTGGGTTGGTGAAGATGTCGAGCGAGTTGCGCGCGTAGCGCAATCCTACGTTCCCAGTGAACGGAACGATCAGCTGCCCGCCGACGTCCGCCTGAAGGTAGGCGGCGACGTCACGACTGTTGACGCGATACGACTGGGTCGGGTTTGCGAATTCCCGCGTACCAGGAAACAATGCCTCATTGAACTGCTGGACATCGTTGAGCGCGGTCGGATTGATCGCTGGTAGGGCTGGAATGCCCGTAATGGGACCAAAGCCGGTGGCCATCGTGGTCAGGCCGGGAATGTCGGCGAACTTGCGCACCGGCACGAGGGAGCGGTTGAGCCCGTTGACCCGGTTAATGCCAGTCGCGTCCTTGAAGTAGTAGAGATAAGGCGTCCCGCCGAACGAGATCGGAGACAAGAGCCGGAAAGCGTCGTTGCTGACGTCACGCGTTCCGTATCGGCCGCCGAACTGTAGCTTTCGCAGAAGGCCGTCGTCGCTGACCTGGTAGGCCCCATCAATCCGATACGCGTCGAGCTGTGCTTCGGAGCGGTTTCCGAAGGCCCATGTGGACGTCAGCGAGTAAAGCGCAGGGTTCGTCACGTCGCTCGCGAACGACACCGCAGGGTAGTGGTTGCGGAAGTCGATGCTAGCGAGGACGCTGGGAAGACCGCCCGGATTGCCGTAGACGCAGGACGCCGGCGTCGCCGTGCAGTCGGCGACGCTCGAGCTCCTCGGAACGAGAATGCTTCTGGTGGCCCATGCATCGACGTTGCCGGAGATGTAGCTCGATTTCGAATCCGCCTGCACCCAGCGCGCCGACGCTGTGAACGGGCCTCCATCGTCGAAGCGCAGTTCAACGTTCGTGTTAAGCGAACGAGCCTTGGTATAGTTGTTGATGGTCGATGTGTGGAAACGGAACAGGTTCGCGTTTCCGACCTCCAGCACGCCGTTTCCGTCGATGATCGAACTGGACTGGTAGGCGTTGTCGGAAAAATTGTTGTGCAGCACGGCCGAAACGCCGGAGTCTCGGTTTCGCAGGCGCGTGTAGGCCAGATCTCCAATGAGCTGGAGCGAGTCCGTGATCTGATACTGCGCCGACGCGTTCGCGCCCAGCCTCTGTCGATCAGTGATCGAGTTGCTCATTTCGAAGGCGACGGGATTGTAGAAGTAGTCGCCATCGGCGCGCAGGGTGCTGTTCGTGATGTCGCCATCGCCTCTCGTGTCAAAACCCGCCGCCCTGTCCGTCGTCTTGCGAATGCCGTTGGTGATCGATGGGCGCTGATTTGACAGCGTCAGGTCGTCGTATGCTACCGCAAGCAGTCCGCCGAACCGGCCGTTGTTCCATCCGACTAGCGCCGAATACTGCTGGCTCCAGTCCTTGGTGCGGTTTCCGTAGACGTGCTGACCCGACACCGATGCGGTCAACCCCTTGGGTAGGTCGAAGGGACGGCGCGTCTTGAGATCGACGATCCCGGAGACACCGCCGGACAGGTTGCGCGCCGTTGGCGACTTTATCACGTCGACGCCGGCGAAGAGTTCCGATGGGACGTCGGTGAGGTTTGGCTGCGCTCCCGTTATGTTCGAGGCACCTAGAAACTGCTCCCCGTTCAATGTCGTGAGCACCTGACCCAGACCACGGATGTTTAGGGAAGCCCCCTCCCCTGCGGATCGCGTGATCTGGACGCCGGGCACCCGCTGCAGAGAGTCCGCGATGGTCGCATCCGGCAGCTTGCCGATGTCTTCCGCCGCGATCGAGTCCACGATTTGTGCTGCATCGCGCTTGACGTTGATCGCCTTCTGCTGCGCGCCGCGGACGCCCGTGACGACGATATCCTGCGACACGTCCTCCTGTGCGGCAGACGATACCTCTTGCTGCGCCAATGCAGCGTCAGGATGCATCAGAATAGCTGCCGAGCCTGCAAGCAGGCGCATTGCGATGAGCTGTCTGCCCGTGCGCATGGTATCGTCCCCTGTGTTGATCGCGCAAGCGGGGACGAGCGCCGCGGTTGCCGCAGCGTCGAGTCCTCTCCTGTGACGACCGGTGTCTAAGCCCTGTCTTAGAGTTGCAGAGAAACACACCGAGAAGTCGAGATCAAGACTTATTCAATTTGATTGAATAAATTTAGGGCGGTGCTATCCCAGTCATCGACGATCGATCATGGCTGCCCCGAACTGGTAGGCAGCAAATGGTTTTGACGCCTGAGGGAGGAAGCATGAAGTATTTGGCGGTAGCGCTTGCGGCAACGGCGCTTAGCGGGTGGCAGGCCTCGGCTAGCGAGCCATCAGCCGTCGTGGGCAGTCCCATCAACGTCGACATCGCGCGTGGCGGCGACAGCGTTAAGGTCCCAATCGCGGCGCGGTCAGCGAACGCTACGGCTCGAACCGGTGACTTCGCACTGAGCGGGTGGGTATTGCCCAAGGACGCTTCGGCAGCGGATGCGCCGCTGATGGCGCAAGCTGATCAGGGGAAGGTCGCGTTCGCGCTGAACCTGGTCAAGGGGCGTCCTACCTTCATTGCGGGCTCGACCAGAATCACCGCCAATGCGACGATGCCGGTCGGGCGTTGGACCCATTTTGCGGTGATCAACGATGCCAACGGCCTCATCCTGTACGTCAATGGCAGAACCGCGGGGCGGGCTCGACACCTAGAAGGGTTCGCTTCCCAGGGATCGATGACGGTCGCGCCACGCCAGTCCGGCTACCAGACGTTCGCAGGCCGCTTGGCGGACGTTCGCCTGGACCAGTCCGGGACCCCGTCAGCAACGATCGAATCTGAGGCGGGCCGGCTTCCAAATCCGGATCTCATCGGCTTCGCGACGAACAGCCCGAAGTGGCCGGTGCAGAAGAAGCAGCAGATCGGTATGGAGGCACCTCAGTCCGCCGATACGCTCCCGAAGTCAGGTGCGCCCTTTTCGGCTCCGATCGCCAAGCCGATTCCGGATCTGCCGGTTCTGGCGAGCAGCGCGGATGGGCGCTGGACGCTGAACGGCTGGCGCCTCGTTGCCGCACCGGACATCCACGACGCAGGAGCGGTCGTGTCCAAGGCTGGATACGACGTCAGCCGCTGGCACGTCGCCACGGTGCCGGGAACCGTCCTGACGACTCTGGTAGATCGGGGCGTCTATCCTGATCCTGGTTACGGCCTCAACAACATGGCCATTCCGGAGAAGCTCAGCCGGCAGGCCTACTGGTATCGCACACAATTCCGCGTGCCAGCGGGAAAAGCCGCGACGAACACGTTCCTCACGTTCAAGGGGATCAACTATGCCGCGGAGATCTGGGTCAATGGGCAGCTCGTCGGTGATGTGAAGGGCGCATTCGTTCGCGGCCGCTTCGACATCTCGAAGGTGGCCGCGCCTGGCACCATTGCCGCAATCGCCGTGAAGATCCTTCCCCCGCCCCATCCCGGCATCGCCCAGGAGGAGTCCTTGAAGGCCGGTGCCGGCGAGAACGGTGGCATGCTCGTTCTTGACGGCCCCACCTTTGTCGCAGCCGAAGGCTGGGACTGGATACCGTCCATCCGCGATCGGAACATGGGGATCTGGCAGCCCGTGCTGATCGAACAGGTCAGCGCGGCGCGGATAGGCGATCCGCAGATCGTCACGACGCTTCCAAAGCCTGACAACAGCCTCGCGAACGTCGAGGTTCGCGTCCCGGTCGAGAACCTTACGGATCAGGCTGTCGAAACCGTCGTGCGCGCGAGCTTCGACGACGTCGCCGTCAGCCGTTCCGTTCAACTCGCCCCGCGGCAGAAGACCGTCGTCGCGTTCATGCCCGGCGAGTTTCCGCAACTCACCGTCCGGAACCCGCTACTCTGGTGGCCTAACGGCTACGGCAAGCCGAACCTCCACGATCTGCGCATCGAGACGTCGATCGCAGGGAGGAAGTCCGACGAGCGCACGACGCGCTTCGGGATTCGGCAGGTGACCTACGACATGTCGTTGATGGACGATGCGGGAGAGCTGCGTCGGGTCGGCATCGATCTTTCTCGCGCCAGATCGATGGGACAGCATATCGTCGATGGCACTCACGACGGAATCCGCAAGGTCAAGGGCGGCTGGGCCGCATCCCTGGCGCCAGGTGCGCTCAAGTCGGCCGCTGTAACGCGGATCGATGGCGAGGAGGAGCTCGCGCCGCATCTCGTCATCCGCGTGAACGGCGTCCGCATCGCCGCTCGGGGCGGGAACATCGGCATGGACGATTTCATGAAGCGCATCGAGCGCGACCGACTGGAGCCTTTCTTCCGCCTGCACCGCGACGGCAACATGAACATCATCCGCAACTGGGTCGGCCAGAACACCGAGGACGTGTTCTTCGATCTGGCGGACGAATATGGCCTGATGGTTCTCAACGATTTCTGGGAATCGACACAAGATTACAACCAGCAGGTCGACGATGTGCCCCTGTTCATGAACAATGCGCAGGACGTCGTGGCCCGGTATCGGAATCACCCATCGATCGTTGCGTGGATCGGCCGGAACGAGGGTGTTCCGCAGCCGTCGCTCAACGTTGCTTTGCAGTCGTTGATCGAAAAGGAGGATGGAACCCGGCTTTACATGGGCTCCTCCAATAACGTGAATCTTGCCGGAAGCGGGCCCTATGACTGGCGGGAACCCGAAACCTACTTCACCGAGCATGCCAAGGGTTTTGCGGTGGAACTCGGCACGCCGTCATTCCCTACTCTGGAAAGCTGGAAGCGCGCGATCCCGAAGGAGGATCTCTGGCCGATCAGCGACGCATGGGCCTACCACGACTGGCATCAGGATCGGGGCGGATCGGTCAAGACCTACATGGACGCCATGCGCGTTCGTTTCGGTGAACCGACCAGCCTAGAGGACTTCAGCGGCAAGGCGCAGCTTCTGCAGTATGACTCGCACCGGGCCATCTTCGAAGGGTTCAACGCCGGCATCTGGAAGACGAACAGCGCTCGGATGCTGTGGATGACCCAACCTTCCTGGCCGTCCAGCGCATGGAACATCTTCAGCTCGGATTACGATACGCAGGCGTCCTACTACGCGGTCCAGAAGTCGTCGGAACCGGTCCACGTGCAGATGAACCTGCCGGATCACAAGATCGTGGTGGTCAACAACACGCGCGAACCGCTGCGCGGGCTGAAAGTTCGAGTGAGGATGACCGATCTGCAAGGCAAGGTCATCGCGGATCGTTCCGTGCAGTTGGATGCGGCTGGCGAAGGCGTTTCAGACGCCATGACGATCGCTCCTGCAACATTGAGTTCGAATCCGGTGACGCTGGTCAGTCTCGAAGCCATGGATGCAAAGGGCACGAGCCTCTCGCGAAACTTCTATTGGGAGGGCCGCCAGCCATCAGACCTGAAGGGTATGACGGCGATGCCTAAGGTCGGCCTGACGGCGTCCACGACGGCACGGATCGACGGAACGGAGACAGCCGCTACCATCACGCTTCGCAATGCCGCTCAGACGCCGATCATCGAGGCGAAGGCCACGCTTTTCGACGCAGCCGGAAAACAGGTTCTGCCAGCCTACTTCACCGACAACTACGTCTCTCTTCTTCCAGGAGAAGAACGGGTGATCGCCGTGCGATACCCGACGAGCCGCGCGACCGGGTCGGTGAGCGTTCGCTTGAGCGGATGGAACGTGACGCCTTCGACGGTGGTGGTGCGATGATGGAGATGCACACTCAGGACATCCGTGCTGGGGCGAAGCCGACGGCTAAGACGGTTCGCGGAGACTGCATCGTCGGGATAGAGCTCGGCGGCACCAAGATCATCTGCACACTGGCCCGTGGCCATGACGACATCGTCGAGACAAGAAGACTTGCGACGCGCGACCCTGTCTCGACGCTCGCCGACATCGAGAGGATACTTGATGGCTGGATGCGGACCCACGATCTGCGGGCGCTCGGCATAGGCAGCTTCGGGCCGATTGAACTGAACCGGTCGTCCGACGACTTCGGCCGCATCGGGAAGACGACTAAACCCGGATGGCATGGTGCGGACGTGGTCCAGCGGCTGATGCGACGCTACGATGTCCCGACCGGGGCCGATACAGACGTGAACGCGGCAGCGCTGGCCGAAGGTCGATGGGGTGCAGCCCGAGGCCTTTCGAGCTGGACTTACATTACCGTTGGCACGGGGGTGGGTGCAGGCATCGTGGTTGGAAGGCAGACCGTTCATGGGCTTGGCCATCCCGAGGCGGGACACATGCTCGTGAGGCGCGAGCCTAGTGATGAGTGGGAAGGCGCATGCCCGTTCCACGGGGACTGCGTCGAAGGTCTGGTTTCCGGTCCAGCGATAGAAAGGCGGACCGGCATGTCAGGTGACGCCATCGCGGACGATCACCCGGTATGGGAGCACGTCGCGGATGCGTTGGCGACCATGATGCACAACATGCTCTTCACTGTCGTGCCGGAGCGCATTCTGTTGGGAGGTGGCGTCCCATCTCGGCGGCCGTTCCTTATCCCCATGATCCGCAGCCGGCTGGAACCGCGGATGGGCGGCTATGCCGGTTCGGATGTGATCACGGCGCAGCTCGAGACGCTGCTGGTAGCGCCGGGTCTTGGCGACGAAGCTGGTCCGCTGGGCTCGCTCGCTCTGGCCTTGGACGCCTTGGATGCAACGGTAACACCGAACGCTGCCACCCACGCCTGATCCTCGAAGGTCGCCCACGACCAACGCGGACAGCCTCGAGATTGAGAGGAAAATCGATGAACCTCCACCAAAGACGCCTTCGGCTAGCTTCGTTGTGCGGCATCGCCATCCTGGCGTTCAGTGCTGCACAAGGCAGCGCGCAGGACCCGTCCGAAGTTGTGGATCGAGGAGAGTCTGCCGCAACGGGGCCGCACAGCGCTACCATTCTTGCGGATGGTATCGGCCTCGAACGCGAACTGCCGGCAACCGCTCCCGGGCTCAAGCCCAGCGACCCATGGACGATATCGGCCTGGATCCGGCCCAACGTAGAACGATCTGGCCGGAGCATTGTCGCGCAGGTTGGACGCGGCGATGCAGTTAGGGCCATCGTGATCGACGGCGGCCATCTCGCCTTCTGGAACGGGCATGGCGCGCCGACGCGGTCGAGAGCGTCGGTGCCGGTCGGACGCTGGACGTTCGTGACGGCGTCGAGCGACGGTCGATCCGTTCGACTGTTTGCCGACGGCGTCATGGTCGGAACGTCTGCGCCGAATTCGTCGCCATTGACGCCGGTGCTGGCTCTGGCTCCGGCGTCTGGTACCGGCGTGCTTGCCGACGTTCAGCATTTCGGCGGGGACATCTTCGAACTCCGAATGCTGTCGAGGGTTGCGTCTCCGTCGGAGCTGAAGGCGCTGGCCAAGACGAGGCCCGAGGTCATGCCCGCGCAACTCGCCAAGCCCGGCGTTGGCTGGGAGTGGCAGGAGAAGCAGTGGCGGGGCTATTTCCAGCCACAGGACTACTGGACCCTTCCGAAAGGCGCGACACCTCCCGCCAAGCCTGTTGCCAAACCACTCGGCCCGAGGCCGTCCATGACGCGTCTCGCGGAGAACCGTTGGCAGATCGGTAACTGGGACCTCGCGTTTGCCGAAAAGACTTTGGCGACCGGTGCGCAGTTGTCGGCCACCGGCTTCGAACAGGGCCAATGGTACAAGGCCACCGTGCCCGGCACCGTTCTGACCACGCTGGTCGATCGCGGCATGTATCCCGATCCCGCGTACGGCCTGAACAACATGGCCATTCCGGAAAGTCTTGCTCGACAGGACTATTGGTATCGCACCGAATTCGACATGCCGTCGGAAGCTGGCGGAAAGCGGTTCCTCGTCTTCAAGGGCATCAACTACGCAGCGGAAATCTGGGTCAACGGCACTCGCGTCGGCGACGTGCGCGGGGCATTCATCCGGGGGCAGTTCGATGTCTCGCGGTTGTTCCGAGCAGGTCGCAATGCGATCGCCGTCAAAATCATTCGACCGCCGCATCCGGGCATCCCGCACGAGGAGTCCGTCGCAGCCGGGCCGGGTATGAACGGGGGAAACCTAACCATCGACGGCCCCACTTTCGTCGCGGCCGAAGGATGGGACTGGATCCCTGGCGTTCGCGATCGCAACATGGGCATCTGGCAGCCCGTGGAACTGCAAACGAGCGGAGAGCTCCGTGTCGGCGACGCGCAGGTGATCACCGACCTCCCATTGCCACGGACAGATAGCGCCGCGGTCACCGTGCGCGTCCCCGTTACGAACCTCGATGCCGTACCCGTCACCTCGCGGATCACCGCGAGTTTCGACGGCGTCGACGTCTCGAAGGACGTCGTCCTGGCTCCTGGAAGCACGACCGTCGAGTTCACACCGGCGGAATTCTCGGCACTGAACGTGCGCGACCCCCGCCTGTGGTGGCCGAATGGATACGGGCCACAGAACCTCTACACCTTGAAGGTCTCGGCGTCGCAAGGTGGCCACTCCTCCGACAGCAGGACCCTGCGGTTCGGCATGCGCGAGCTGAGCTACGGGTTGTCCCTTTTCGATCGAACGGGATCCCTACGCCGGGTGGCGGTCTCTCCGACGGACTCGAAGGAAAGTCTCGTCGATTCACGGCATGAGGCCATCAAGGAGACGCCGGACGGTTGGGTCGAATCGCTGACCCCCGCGGGAGAGACGTCGCCAGCAGTGCGGCCGATTG
Organism: Sphingomonas sp. PvP018; assembly: GCF_017876865.1. Classification (NCBI taxonomy): domain Bacteria; kingdom Pseudomonadati; phylum Pseudomonadota; class Alphaproteobacteria; order Sphingomonadales; family Sphingomonadaceae; genus Sphingomonas; species Sphingomonas sp. PvP018. Next base: position 173,567 of record NZ_JAGIOU010000002.1, read on the forward strand.
AGAAGACGATGGCGCTCCCGCACCTCACCGTGTTCGTGAACGGCGTGAAGATCGCCGCACGCGGCGGGAACTGGGGCATGGACGACTTCATGAAGCGCGTACCGCGCGAGCGCATGGAACCGTTCTTCAAGTTGCACAAGAATGCCAACGTGAACATCATCCGGAACTGGGTCGGTCAGAACACCGAAGACGTGTTCTATGACCTCGCCGATGAATACGGCATGCTGATCACGAACGACTTCTTCATGTCGACCCAGAACTTTCAGGTAGAACCCGAAGATCCGCAGCTCTTTATAGCCAATGCCCGCGACGTCATCAGCCGCTATCGCAATCACCCATCTGTGCTTTTGTGGTTCGGACGCAACGAGGGGGTTCCGCCGCCCCTGATGAACGAGGGGATGGATGCTCTGGTCCACGAATTGGACGGCACCCGGCTCTACATGCCGAGTTCGAACGTCGTGGGCCTGCAGGGTTCCGGTCCATACAACTACCGGCCTCCCGTCGGTTACTTCACGAATCTGGCGTCGGGGTTCTCGGTCGAGACCGGCACTCCGTCGCTCAACACCCTGGAAGCGTTGAAGGCGATGATGCCGAAGTCGGAACTCTGGCCGATCAGCGACACCCTTGCGTATCATGACTGGCACTTCGGCGGAAACGGAGACGTAAAGTCGTTCATGGATACGATGGACGTGCAACTGGGCAAGGCCACCAGTCTCGAGGATTTCGAACGCAAGGCACAGCTTATGAATGTCGCTGACTATAAGGCGATCTTCGAAGGCATGTCGGCCCATCTCTGGACCAAGAACAGCGGGCGCATGCTTTGGATGACCCATCCCGCGTGGCCCTCGAACCATTGGCAGATGTACAGCTACGACTATGACACGCCCGGTGCCTATTTCGGAACGAAGTCGGCGCTGGAACCCGTGCACGCGCAGATGAACCTGCCTGACTATTCGCTGGCAGTGGTCAACACGACTTTGGAGCCTCGAGCCGGTCTGAAACTTGTTACGAAAGTAGTTACGACGGATAACAAGGTACTGCTCGAGGACGAACGGGCCGTTGATGCTCCGGCCAATGCGACCACCACGCTCCCCGCTCTCCGTCTTCAGCCCCTTCTGGATCAGGAGAAGCTCGTCTTCGTCTCCCTGACCCTAACCGACGGAAACGGGACGGAACTGAGCAGAAACTTTTACTGGCAGGGCGCCGATGACGCTGCCTATCGCAAGCTGAACGCCTTGGTGCCCCAGAAGATCGACGTGCAGGCGACGGTCGGCGCGAAGTCCACGATCGGCGTGAGGGTGACCAACCGCGGCGCTCAGCCCGTTCTTGGCATCAAGATGACTGTGTTGGATGAACGAGGCGAGCGCGTGCTGCCGGCCTATTACGGGGACAACTATCTCAACCTCCTTCCCGGCGAGACGCGTACCGTTGAAATTCAATGCGACGATGCGCCGAACAAGGCGTCCTCCGTGTCGGTACGGGGATGGAACGTGGTCAACTCCGTCATCAAGCTTCGTTGAAAAGGGCCGCCGCTTGCGATGGCCGATTTAGGTCATGGCTCGCGATGGAAGTCGGAGCCCGCGACATTCTTTTAGCAGTGGAGACGGTGCGTCATGCTGCACGGAATGAATCTGGAAGTCGCAGCCGAGTGGAACCGGCGGATGTTACTGCAAATCCTTCGAACGTCCGGTCAGAAGACCCGGCGCCAGCTTGCAGCGGTCACCGGCCTGTCCATGCCAGCGATCGCGAACATCGCGGGTCTTCTGATCAAGGACGGCTTCGTGCGGGAATTCGGTCGGACGAGTGGCAATAGGGGCCAGCCGGCGATCCGACTGCAAATCGTGAAGGATCGAGCGATCTGCATCGCCGTCGATGTCGGTTCCTCCAGCATGCGCCTCGTTGTCGTCAATCTGGCCGGACAGGTCGTCCACCGACGGACACAGGCGCTAGGTGTCGCCGACGAGACGGTGGTTTGCGCTACGACTGTCGACGCCGTCGCTAAACTCACTGCCAGCAGGATCGTCAACGCGCGGAAGGTCATCGGCGTCGCCGTGGCGCGGTGGGGTTCTTGGATCGACCATGCAGATCGGGGTGAAGCCGCCACCAACACGATCGTTAGGCTCGGTGGGCGCGCGGATCAGCCTGCCTCGAAAAATGAGCTGACTTTCGTCTCAAGCTACGACGCATTGGCGGCGATGGAGCCATTTCAAAGGACCGATCATGAGGCAGAGCGCTTCGGGCACCCGTTCGCGTCCGCCGCCCTTTTCAGTCAGCAGCCAAAGACGCTTACGACCCGTCACCTCTTCGGCGCATACGTACCAATCCCAGTATAGCGATATGCCATCCCTGCGACCGACCTTATGGCAGCTTCCGGAGTTGCCGTATAACACCTTGAACGGCGGCAACTGGGGCGCATTGCTGCCAAGCGGTTTGGTGCCAACCGATCCGCAGCTTCTGGCCGAAGCTACCGTTGAAAGCCCGTTAGGCGACCGACGCAATCTGGTCGAAACTTGCCGAAGATAGGACCCAGTTGCGGTCATTCAGGGAACTAGGAGCATTATCCAGAAGCGGACGTTCGTTCATCGGCCATGCGAGCGGTTTTAAGGTCCACAGTGCCGTTCAATTTCGTCCAGCCGAAGTGTGATCGCCCTGCTAGGCAGATGGATGGTTAGCCTCTGCCGTTCCTGTTCGTTGAAACGAGCGGCCTTGATCAGCAGGTCACGGATGGCTGCGCGACCGACGACCCTGTCACCCCCGAGCCATCCAGTACCTAGGGCGATCTCAGGTGCTAGAATGAGGAGGCCATAAGCGTCAGGGGAAAAATGCTCGATTATGACGGTGGTGCCCTCTTTCGCACTGATCTTAGCTTCCTTTTAAACTGAGGATCTTGGTTTGGCGACCGGCGGCCATGTGGACCCACAAGTGGACATTCAATTGCCCTTCCCTGCCCCCCACTTTCGGACATTCGTTCATCGGGTTGGACGGCAGTTTTTGAGAGTTTAGTCCATCCGCTTGTATAACCGAAACTGGTGGCTAGCTGCCTTTCCGATCTAATCCTCGGCGTCCATGATCGGCTGTCGTTTTAGCAGGCGGCGAACGATGTGCATGCCGATAGAACTGAACAGTACGATCCCATAACTCCCCCCAAGAAGCACGGCTGCCACGATCAGCGCTGTGGACCAGAATCGAGTCAGTTCTACGCCGACCAAGCGGACGATGAAGGCAGCAACCAGTATGAAGAGAAGCGCCAGTATGATGCCGCTACCGAAGTAGTAGCCCCGCAGGCGTCGGCGAGCGCGTTTCAAGCGTGCAGCTTCCATTATCTTCATGAGGATGCCAGCACGTTGCGATGTTCGCTAGTGGGCGCTAGCTGCTGGCCCGCTTTACGGCTGGCAATTCCCAGAATCAGCCATTCAGACGCACAAAGCAGCTCCGCAGGAACGGACATCTGTTCATTTAGTCGGGCATTCACCAGCGGCTGCGTCCTGGCTGCGAATGAAGTCGACGAACGCGCGCAGCGGCGGCGGCACCAGGCGGCGGCCCGAATAATAGAGGAACGGTCCTGAGAATGCCTGCCACCAGTCCGGCAGTACCGGTTCCAACGCTCCGCTTTCCATCGCCGGCCGAAGCCAGTCTTCGAACAGGGAGACGATCCCGCCGCTTCCAATTGCTACGTCGACCAGCAGATCCGCCGCGCCGGCGACGCTGGCGATCAACGGACCCTGCGGCTCAACTCGTACGATCTCGCCTTTGCGCTCGAACTCCCATGGACTGGTCAGCGCGCCGCTGGTGAACCTGCCACGCAAACAGGCATGCGTGAGCAGGTCGCGCGGATGGCTCGGGCGACCATGCGCGTCCAGATACGCCGGTGACGCGGCGGTCGCGAAGCGTTGCACCCGCGGTCCGATCGGTACTGCGATCATGTCCTGCTCAAGCCGCTCGTCATAGCGGATGCCTGCGTCGCAGCCCGATGCCACCATGTCCACGAAGCCGTCCTCGGCGATGATCTCGACCTGGATGTCAGGATAGGCAGCGAGGAAGCCGGACAGGATTGCTGGCAGCACCAGCCGCGCCGCGCTCACCGGCACGTTGAGGCGCAGTGTCCCCGCCGGGCGCTCGCGGAACAGGTTTACCACCTCTAGCGCCGCTTCCACCTCGCCCAAAGCAGGCGTCAAACGCTCGATTAGCCGCGTGCCTACCTCCGTCGGCGTGACGCTGCGCGTAGTGCGATGGAGCAGGCGGACGCCCAGTTGTGCTTCCAGGCGCCGGACAGCTTCGCTGAGCGTCGAAGCGCTTGATCCGACCGCACGGGCGGCTTCGCGGAACCCGCGCGCCCGCGCAACTGTGAGGAACGCGTTGAGATCGGCAAGCTCGGCTTTCATCGTTCGATTTTCCGTACAACCCGTGCGGATCCCTCTGGCTTATCCGCACGATCCGCAAGCCGTATCTCCGTTCCAGCACAGGAGATGACGATGATTGACGAAGCAGGTACCTATTCGCTGGCCGGGCGCAGCGTGAAGCGGCTCGGCTATGGCGCGATGCAGTTGGCCGGACCCGGCGTGTTCGGTCCGCCGCACGATCCCGACCAAGCGCTGGCGGTGCTGCGCGCCGCGATCGCGGCAGGCGTGAACCATATCGACACGAGCGACTTCTACGGCCCGCACGTCACCAATCGGCTGCTTCGAGAGGCGCTGTCGCCCTACCCGGACGACCTGTTGATCGTCACCAAGATCGGCGCGCGCCGCGGCGAGGATGCATCGTGGCTGCCGGCGTTCGAACCGGACGAGCTCGCGCGCGCGGTCGAGGACAATCTCGCGAACCTTGGGCTGGAGACGCTCGACGTCGTAAACCTTCGCCTGATGTTCGACGTGCACGGCCCGGCGGAAGGATCGCTGGCCGCGCCGCTGAAGGCAATCGCGGATCTGCAACGCCAGGGGCTAGTGCGGCATATCGGCCTCAGCAACATCACGCTCGCCCAGTTCGAGGAAGCCCGCGACATTGCGGAGATCGTCGGGGTCCAGAACCAGTACAACCTCGCCCATCGCGGAGACGATGCCCTCATCGACATGCTGGCAACTAAGGGCGTCGCCTATGTCCCCTTCTTTCCACTCGGCGGGTTCAACCCACTCCAGTCGTCGGCGCTTTCCCATGTTGCGGAACGGCTGAGCGCGACGCCGATGCAGGTGGCGCTTGCCTGGCTCTTGCAACGCGCGCCCAACATCCTGCTGATCCCCGGCACCTCGTCGGTGGCGCACCTGCACGAGAACCTTGCCGCAGCATCGCTGACGCTGCCCGACGAGGCCGTCTCCGAACTGGACGCTATCGGCTGATACAGGAGGGCGTAGTAGCACACTGCTGCGCCCTGCACCGCCTTGACCCAGAAGTTGACGTTAAGCCCACCCTTCCTACTTTCCAAATGCAGACGCTCGTTCATCAACGCGAATGACCAGCTTGCAACTCCAGACATTCACTGACCAATGTCGCCGTTTCAGGCGATAGCGGCCGGCCGGCTTTTCAGACGCTGTCCAACAAAGGCCACCGTCACGAACGTCACCGCCGTGTTCTACCTAGTGACGTTCACCGTGATTGTATCCGATACTACTTGGGCATAGCGGACTGGCTCGGACGGGAAATTGAAGAGAAATATCCAGGCTCTCACCTTGTATCGGCCTGCTCCTGGGAAGATCGTTTTTGCGCTTTCGTGAGTGCGGACACGGTAAGGCGATGCGACTGATATCTTCGTCAGCTCCTTTGTCTCTAAAGGAGGCGGTGGCGGTGAGCCTGCCATCGGCTCTGCAGGCGCGACTGGTTGACCGTCTTCCGAGATGACCTCAAACGCGATGCCCCGCGTGGGTTGTAGAAACGGTGATACGGCAAAGGTGTTGTCTTTGGCGGTAAGATCGACCTCAATGGGCGCCTCCCCCCGCATGGACAAGGTAGGCGCATGCAAGCGGACTTCGATAGGAGGTTTTTCCCCTAACCATGCCGCCTGAGCGGGAGGACTCCACGTTGCCGCAGCCTGAAGGCCTATGAGCCAGAGCAATGGAATACCAATATTCCTCCATCCATCAGCATCATCATGGCGCCTATGATCGAGTGACTGGTTTTGGGTATGCCGCACTACCCGTCAAGCGGTAACAATCGAGCGAGAATGGCCGACCTACCCCTTTGCTGAGAAGACCCACAAGCGGACACTCATGAGCCGTTTTCGCTTTCCCTACTTCTGCCATTCGTTCAGCTTCCAGCCTGCAAGACGGGGCGCCGATTCTCGATCTCAAGAGGCTTTGTACGCGCATGCCGCCCAATAGCCATGCCTTAGTGAGACGAACTCGATCTCTCAGCGGAACGGAAGCCGATCAAAACGATTTAGTCCCGGCACGGAGTTCGGCTGGTCGGCACGCTCCACGGAGGCGTGATGAAGCAGCGGGACGATTGGCATCTGACGGAAGCGCTCGATTACGAGCACGGGCGAGCGGACCCTTTTGCCGCGGCTGTTCGGGCTACCCGAATGCCTATGGTCATCACGGACCCCGCGCAGACCGATAACCCGATCGTCTTCTGCAACGAAGCCTTTCAAACGCTGTCGGGCTATGATCGAAGTGAAATCATCGGCCGTAACTGCCGCTTCCTGCAAGGTCCCGACACCGACCGGGAGCAGGTGGCTAAAGTGCGTCGGGCAATCGACGCCCAGACCGACATTGCCGTGGACCTCCTAAACTATCGAAAGGATGGATCTGCGTTCTGGAACGCGTTGTATCTGAGCCCTGTACGCAATGACGCCGGTAAGGTTGTATTCTTCTTCGCCTCCCAGCTTGATGTTACTGACCGCGTCAAAGCGCAGACTATCATTTCAAAGCAGAAGTTATTGGTCGAACAGGAAGTCGAGGCGCGCACGTCAGACCTCGAGGCCGCGTTAGATGCGAAAACTCTGCTGCTTCACGAAGTCGACCATCGCGTAAAGAACAATCTTACGATGATCGGTTCACTTCTGCGTTTGCAGGCGCGTAGCATATCAGACCCGGCCGTTTCATCAAAACTTGAAACTATGCTTGAACGGGTTGATGCGCTGGCGACAGTGCATCGCCGCCTTTATCAGTCGGACGACGTCACCCGCTTCGACGTCGGGGCGTTTACCGAAAATCTAATCAGCGACGTCGTTGGTGCCAGCCGACGCGACGACATCAAGCTGGTTTCGAATATTTCGCAAATAGAGGTGCCGTCTAGTAAGGCGGCATCGCTTGGGTTGATCCTCAACGAGATAACGACCAACGCCATCAAGCATGCATTTGCCAACGGGCGAGCCGGTACGATTTCCGTCCGCACCGCCCTAGAAGGCAATAATGCCCTGATCGAAATCACCGATGATGGCCATGGGCTAGCCAGCAATGACGTTCAGCCGGACGGCATTGGCAAGATGCTTATCTCCCGCCTCGCCAAGCAAGTCAGGGCCGACGTCATGTGGTCCGACGCCGCCCCCGGGGTTCATGTATCTCTCTCATTCCCGGTGGACGGTTAATGAGTGTACGTGCCCAACCGCCGTTGAACGTGCTGATCGTCGAGGACGAAGCTCTTTTGGCCATGGATATCGAAGCGATGATCGAAGACGCCGGTCACCGTGTCGTCGGCGAGGCCGTGTCTCTCTATGAAGTTGAAGACTTGGCAGGCGATCTCCACCCGGACCTGGCTTTTGTCGACCTACAGCTTGCGAAAGGCACCAGCGGTCTGGATGTCTGTGCACTAATCCGGAAGCGATGGGCGGACGCGATAGTCGTCTTCGTCACTGCAAACCCACTTAAGATCCCAGCCGACTTTGCCGGTGGCCATGGCGTCATACCCAAGCCCTTCTCCCGGAATGGTCTGATGTCCGCAATGCGCTACATTGAAGAGGGTGTCTGCGATCCGCCGCCCGTATCCCCGCAGCCGGCGAGCTTCATTGCAGCACCCGCGTTCGCCGCAGAGTGGTCCCAGACTAGCCGCTGATTTCCGGTGATAACCGACAATCGCATGGCCTCACGAGTTGGGACGACAGATGACAGAAGTTCTACATAAATTCGATTACGTTGATCCATCAACGTCTTACCGCTAGGACGTTCCTGCTTTGGACCGTCAGCCCCTCCCGCCTTCGCCTATTCGACCGCACGATACCTCAGGTGTCGTACGCGAGGCTATCGACGCATTTGCGTCCCGCCTAAACGAGCATGACCCCTTCGTTGCGGCGTTCGATCACTGCATTACGCCGATGGTCGTCAGCGATCCAACGCTACCGGATAACCCGCTGGTTTACGTCAATCGTGCGTTCGAGGCTCTGACGGGGTTCTCGGCGGTCGAGGTTGTTGGCCGGAACTGCCGTTTCATGCAGGGACCGTTGACCGATCAGGCCGACGTCCGACGTATGAAGGATGCGGTCGCTAGCCGCGAGCCGATCGATATCGACCTTCTGAATCACCGTCGTGACGGCACGCCGTTCTGGAACCGCCTCATGGTCGCGCCCGTGCATGGCGCGACCGGCAGCCTACGCTACTTCGTTGCATCCCAGCTCGATGTCACGCTCGAGCGGCACGGGCTGTTACAGTTGGAACGCGACCGCGACACGCTAAGTGCCGAGCTGGCGAAGCGTGAAGTCGCTTTGGCCGAACGAGAAGCGCGCTTGGCGCTTGCGCTCGATGCTGGCGGACTGGGCACTTGGACCATCGACCTGCCAGAATGGCGGCTCAGCTACTCGCCAAGTTGCCTGACGAACTTTGGAAGGCCGACCGGAGAGATATTATCGGCGGAAGGCTTGTTGGCTTGCGTGCACCCAGAGGATCGCGAACTCGTCAGATCTTCGCTGAACAGCGCTATCGAGCATGGCACGCGTTATAACGTCGAATACCGCATATTGACGCCTGAAGGTGAGCAACGTTGGATCCATTCCCAAGGCGCGCTGCAGCGCCGTGCGGATGGCACGCCGTTGGCGGTTTCGGGCTTTTCGAGCAATGTTTCAGCTCGCAAATTCGCCGAGGAGCAACGTTCGGTTCTGGCCCATGAACTGACACACCGCGTGAAGAACACACTTGCGACGGTCAGTGCCGTAGTCAGTCAGACGCTACGCGATGCTGGGTCCCTTGCTGAGGCTCGGGATGCGGTGTCGGGCCGCATCGCTAGCCTCGCGTCTGCGCACGAACTGCTGCTCAAGGACGAGATCGAAGGCGCGGCAATCGGTGAGATTGTCGAGCGGGTGCTGGCGCCGTTCATGGACAGCAACGGTCGACGGTTTTCCGCTATCGGCCCGACGATACGGCTGACCCCGGAAGTGACACTTGCGTTGTCTATGGCACTGCACGAGCTGGCGACCAATGCGATCAAATATGGAGCGCTCTCGGTACCGGAGGGTGAGGTGAGCATACGCTGGGACCTGAACGGCAATGCAACCGAACGCCGACTTACCTTCTCCTGGGCGGAGCAGGATGGACCTATCGTTGCTATGCCAACACGTGTTGGATTTGGTACGAGAATGATTGAGCGCGTCCTATCACGCCACATCCGCGGCAAGGCGGAAATTCAATATTTGCCGGAAGGTGTTCGCTTCGCAATCGAAGCGCCGATCTGAGCTCTCGACCTTGTCTGACATTTATTAACGCCGTGGCGGGCCCGTTGCGTGACCACATTGGTTAAGAGCTCAGCTTATCGGGATCCGTCATATGTGCCATGTGCTCGTCATCGAGGATGATTTCCTCATCGCCGACCACATCATCCAGCTGATCGCGAGGGCTGGCGGCACATCCTTTGATCAGGCTGCCTCGCAAGATGAGGCAATCGATGCTGCGAGATTGAGGCCTCCCTCCATCATCATGTCCGACGTCAATCTCTCAGCCGGGACCGGCCCTGCCGCGGTGGAAGCCATCATCTTGGAGCATGGGCCGACGCCCGTGATCTTCGTGACCGGCACGCGCGAAGCATGCCATGTAAGTCGGCCATCGATGATCGTTCTCGACAAACCGATCAACGAACAGGCTCTTATCGCGGCGTTCCAAAGTCTGGCGCCCGCCTGAGTCAGCAATCGCCGACGGTCAGTGAGGCAGTCGCCCCATCGGCCTTACCGGTAAGACCGGGTACTTCATCAAGTTGTCTCAGGTCACTGAACCCGCCACGTTCCTCACGATAGCGGACGATCTCGAACCCGTGCCCCGCTAGCGCCGGGATGGTGTCCAACTCCGCCGCACTCGCCGCGTTGACGTTGATCGGCATCTCGTTCCTCATAGCTCTTCCTCTTTCGTACCCTTGGTGACGGAATGTTGGAAAGGGCTTTGCTATCGATGAGCGCCCTAGCCAGCTAGGCGGAAGGTTTGATCCATGTCCGCCTTCGGCGGATAACTGCTTGTTTGATAAAGAAGATCAACCATCGTGGAGGGGCTTTCCAGTATCCGTGCGTTCCACCCATTCGATCAGGAGAGGGTTCGGCATGGATCAGAAGAGTGCGCCGTTGGCCGATGCGTTGGCGGCGATCGAGAAGAGGCCGGTCATCGGATTTGGAGCGCCGGGCCACAACCAGGGTGCAGTCATTCCTGGCGGGATGAAGGCACTGCTCGGCAAGCGCGTTTTCCACGCCGACGTGCTGACGCCGAAGGGGCTCGACGACCGTACCGAAGGCAAGCTGGCCCTTCAACGTGCGCACGAGATCGCGGCGGAGGCCTGGAATGCCGACTTCTGCCGGTTTGTAACCGGCGGATCTACCCAGAGTCTTCACACGGTTATGGCCTCGGTCGCCGGACCAGGTGACACCATTCTGGTCGCGGCGAATGCCCACAAGGCTGAGCGTGCCTACGCGCTCGCGACGGGGCTCAATGCCGCCATCGTGCCGGTCCAGATCGACGGGGAATGGGACATTGAGCATGGTGTTGAGCCGCAGGCGCTGAACGCCGCCTTGGCGGCCAATCCAACCGCCAAGGCGTTCATCGTCGTCAGCCCAACCTATTACGGCGTGACGAGCGATATCGCGGCACTCGCCACTGTCTGTCACGATCACGGTATTCCCATGATCGTCGATGCCGCTTGGGGTGGTGCGTTCGCATTTTGTGAAGGACTGCCTGACGATCCGCTGACCAAGGGGGCGGATGCCGCCGTCTACAGCGCCCATAAGACGATGGGGGCTCTCGCGCAGGGATCGGTGATCGTCGCCAAGGGCGACCTGATCGATCGCCAGCGATTGTGGATGGCCTATGAGCTGTTCGAGACCACCAGCCCATCGGTACCGATCCTAGCAACGCTTGACGCGACCCGGCGAGATCACGCGTTGAACGGGGAGCAGATGTGGAACGGCGTCATTGCGCTGGCGGAGAAGGTCCGCAGAAAGATTGCCGGTATTGCCCCGTTGCGAGTGTTAGGTTGCGATCATCTGCCGCCCGATGCCGATCTGGACGTCACCAAGGTGCTGATCGACGTCTCGGTGCTGGGCGTATCGGGGTATGCTATCGATGACTGGCTCTACAAGCATCACCGGATCAGTATGGGGCTATCCGACGCCCGGCATATCCTGGCCGTTCTGTCGCTGGGCACAACCAGGTCCGATCTCCGCAAGCTCGTCCGCGGCTTGCAGGATCTCGTGAATCAGCTCGGTTCCGATCCCTCCATCCTGCCGGTAATTTCGCCTATGCCCGGGATCGGTACCCTGTCCGTCGACATGGCGATGCCCGGGCCTGCGGCACTCTACGGCCCAGCCGAAATGGTGGCCTACGAGGCGGCTGAGGGAAGGATCGCAGCAGAGATGATCGCGCCCGCACCGCCGGGCGTCCCTCGACTGGTGCCGGGTGAGCGCATCTCTGCCGCGCACGTCGCATGGCTTGTCGCGAACCGTGATGCGGGGGTTTTCGTGATGGATCCGGTCGATCCCACGGAAGCGACCGTCAGGGTGGTTCAAAGCTGACGCCGCAACCGGATCGACACGCCAAATCTTACAGCAACTGCAATTAGATGGATACGCGATGCAGACCGATACCGACGAACATTGGATGCAAATGGCGATAGACGTCGCACGCTCCAAAGGGTCCGATCCCTCAACCTCCCCGCTTGGATGCGTCATCGTGCTAGACGGGAAGGTGATTGCAGCCGAACGTAATCAGACCAAGGAGTTGCCTGACGCAACGGCCCATGCCGAGATGATGGCTATCCGTCGGGCTTGTGAGCAAACCGGAGAACTGGAGCTGCGCGGGGCGACGTTATACTCGACACTCCAGCCCTGCGGCATGTGCACGATGGCATCGATCTGGTCGAAAGTCGGCCGCGTCGTTTACGGTGCTGGTCGCAACGATGTGCATCCGATGTATTTCGAGGCAAAGCACGTCGACACTCTCGGCTTCATCGGGGACGCCTATCGGGACGATATCGAGATCGAGGGTGGCTGCCTGCGCGACGCGTGCGCTGAACTCTATTACGGTCCCGATGCTGACTTAAACAAAGAGGAACAGGCCAACCTATAAGCACCCAGCATGTCATAGGCGACGACTGTTTGCGGCTGTGAGCGCGAGGGTAACGCAAAGCCTCCTCGAGCAGCCCCGACGACCCAGAATCGGCCATACACGTGCTCCTTCTCTCCTCCCAACATCGGACACCTGTTCATGTTCAACACGGCTAGTTTCAAAAGCTGGCTTCCACCTCAGAAAGTCGCGTTTTGGAATAAGCGGCTCAGCTGCCGTGACCGCTAGATATTGCGAACAGGCCGCCCACGCCGAGGGCATAAAGGGTAAGCACCGCGAAGGAATCGATGCCCATGCGCCAAATTCGACGTTTGGGTCGGAAAATCAGGCCTGCGGCGTAAACGCAGGTCAGCAACACTCCAAGGCCCGCAAGATAGATGTCGCTTGCCTGAGCATCAGGCAGCACTGCCTTGCCTGAGACGACGACGGCTAGGAGGAAGAGCACTGGCAGAAAGGCGTTTCCACCAAAGATGTCGCTGACGGCCAGCTGATAGTCCTTCATGCGTACCGAGGTGATACCGGTCGAAAGCTCGGGCAGCGACGTGGCGGCCGCAAGCACCGTTGCCCCGAAGATGACCCCGCTGAGGCCGATGTGTTCCGCTATGGCATCGCCGCTTCGCTCTAAGAGTACACCGGCTGCCAATGTTGCAAGCGCCGCAGCGCCGAAGACCAATGCGACGTGAATCGTACTCTCGCCGCGCTGTCCAGAGGCGTCATCCTTCTTCGCCTGCGAGTGGCCCTTGGGTTCTTTTTGCGCGTCGGGAGCCGTGCCGCTCGTATCTTGCCAAGGCAGCCCCTTACTGGCTTTGCTGGAAAGCCACACGCCAATGATCCACAAGACGCCGATCAACACCGCCCCGGGAGTCAGGCGAGCCGCAATCAGCGTGCCCGGCAACTGCGTCGCCATGATCGACACGATCAAGACCACCACGACCAGCACCGCCTCCACGACCAGCGTGAGGCTGGCGGCGCGGTAGGTCAGAGGCACCTGCTCCTTCATGGCGATGTCCATCGCCACGAGCACAACCGTCTGGATGGCGATGCCGCCTAGTATATTGCCGACCGCCACCCCCAGATTGCCTGCCAGCGCCGCACTGACGGTGATCGCGACCTCGGGCAGGTTGGTGGCTATTGCGAGTACGATGATACCGCCGAGCGCCTTGCCTAGGTGAAGGCGCGAGGACAGAATGTCCGTCGTATCAGCTAGCTTCACGCCCGCTACCCAGATTACGCCTGCGCAGGCGGCAAAGATGGCGAGCAAAACCGGCAGGCCGAGTCCGTTGAACATGCGGAACTTTCAGTTTGTGGGTGAGCGATAGGCGGTCCATCTTAGCGATCCAGGCGACCGCGCGTTCCACAATCAGCCAAGCTTCAGTATCGTGATACCAAAGCCGCGCAATCCAGTTCGCCGGGGCTGCAGAGGACAACGGCTAGTCGATACGATGCTCATGAAGGCATCCGGTACCAGTGATTACTTACGCAGCGTCGCGCAGGGTAGTCCGCCGGCTTAATTCACTGACGAAGTGTCCGTTCGTCTCCTATCGACCGCGCTTCGTGACAAGCCGATGAACTTTGCTCCGGCGTGGACACAAAACGATACAATCCATGTTATGCGATTTGGGTCGGCATCGGGTCGCCCCCTTGTGCTGGGGATCCCGCATGGATCAGACTGCCTTCCTACTTGGGTTCACAATCATGTCGCTGGGTTCGCTGGCGATCTATGCGACGGGGAAGAAAAGTCACCCGTCCGGCCACCATACGCTGCTGCATGCCAGCGTGCCGTTCATTGCAGCTACGGCGTATCTGGCAATGGCCTTCGGCATCGGTACGCTGTTCAAGCTCGACGGCTCGGTCACCTATCTCGCAAGATACCTCGATTGGTCGGTGACAACGCCGATCCTGCTATCGAGCCTCGTTCTTCTGGCCTTCCATGAGCATGGTAGAACCGGCGAGGTTGGCGGCCACCTCACCGCCATCATCGTCCTTGACGTGCTAATGATAGCTACGGGACTGGTGTCGTCGCTAACCGGCCCATCGTTCGCAAAATGGGTCTGGTATGCGTGGTCATGCGTCGCCTTTCTCGGCGTTCTGTACCTCTTGTGGGGGCCGCTACGCATGCTGGCGAAAAGCCGGGGCATGGCCTTGGGCACGGCATACAATAAGAACGTCGCCTTCCTGACGGTTATCTGGTTCCTCTATCCAATCGTCTTCCTGATCGGTCCTGAAGGAATGAAGATCATCATGGATCCGACATCAGTCTGGGCAATTCTGATCATGGATGTCGTCGCCAAGGTTGTTTACGCCTTCTATGCGGCAAGCAATCTGGACAAGGCGCTGGAGCAGCATAGCACCGAACGCGGTCATCAGTCATGATCGCCCGCGCTCCAGCCTGGGGCTGGAGCCTGCTTCTAGGGGCGGCAGCCGCCGCCTCCATTAGCGCGTTGACCGTACAATTAGCTTTTGCGGTTGTGGCGATAGGTTTCATCGGCATGGCACATGGCGCCAGCGACTTGGCAATCGTCGAGCCGCGGCAACGCCCTTTGTTCGTCGCCTTATACGTCTTTGTTGGTGCAGTTTGCCTCTGTTGGTGGGTCATTGATCCAGCGGTCGCACTTCCGGCTTTTCTCGTCGCGTCGGCAGTTCATTTCGGCGTGGAAGATGCACCAGCGGATCGGCCGTTGGAGAGGGTGGCGAGAGGAACGAGCCTTGTCGCCACCCCCGCCACTCTCCATGCCACGAACCTGACCGATATTCTTCGTCTTGGGGGCACCTCGACAAACGTGCTGCCCGCAATGGTGTCGACAATGGCGTTGATCGGCGCAATAGCCGCAGCGTATTTGGTCGTAAAAGCATGTCAGCGCAAAGACCTGCGCCTCCTGGTCGGGACGGTGGCCCTTGTCGTTCTGCCGCCACTCGTGGGGTTTTCGGTGGGCTTTCTCGTTCTGCATGCCGCACCCCAAACGTTCGAACGTCGTACGCAGATCGGTTGTGCAACGATGGGCAGCTACCTCCGAGCAACTGCTCCGATACTGGTCGCCGCGATACTGCTCGCTACCATAACAGGCGTTCTCTTGTTACACTCTGACCCTTCCGGCGTTCGCCCCCTATTCGCGGGCATTGCGGCTCTCGCTGTACCGCATCTAATCGTGACGCCATTATTCGGGCATATGCAGTGGCGCCCGTTTCAACGAGCAGTCCGCTCCGACGCTTAGACCGACTGCCGGGTGGCTTCCTTCAACGAATGGCCTGTTGGCGTTACGACCCACAAGCGGTCGTTCAGTGCCCGAAAGCGGCATCCCAGAATCGGCCGTTCATTCACGTAACCGGCCGAGACCATGGTGTGATCCTCAGGCTATAGTCACGCCGCTGCACGCCAGCGGAACTACTCTCATCAGCGTGCAACGGCGATCTGTTATCCGATCATGGGCTCGTAATGATTCATCGCGGCGAGATCGGTGAGTAGATCGGGACCTGTAGGCTCCCATCCCAGCCGCTCCTGCGTCAAGACGCTCGACGCGGTCATGTCGAGAGCGGCGAAGGGAGCCATCCAGCCGAAGAAGCGCTCGGTGTCTTCGGTTGCGATCGAACGTACCGGCAATCCGGTTCCCTCGCCGATGGCCTCTGCGATCGTGCGTGCATCGACGCCCTCCTCGACCGACGCATGGTATCGCGCGCCCGGCTCGCCGCGCTCGAGAGCCAGCACGTATAGCTTGGCGACATCGCTGATATGCGCGGCAGCCCAGCGCGTCTTCCCTTCGCCGAGATACGCCACCGCCCCGGCACGGCGGGCCTCGGCGATCAGCGGCGTGATCAGACCGGCCTTGGTAGTATTGTGCACCTGCGGCAGGCGAATGGTGCGGACATCGATGCGGCGGGCGATCAGCGCTGCGGCGGCCAGCTCCGTCACGATGCGCGGATTGGCGTGGAGCGGGTTGAGCACATCCTCGGTAGCAGGACCGCCGTTGCGCGGCGTTCCAATACCGATGCCCGAGGTTATCAGGATCGGCTTGTTGGTTCCCGCCAGCGCATCGCCCATCGCGGCGATGTTGCGTTCATCCTTTCGAGTATTCTCGACGAAGTTGGCAAAGTCGTGATCGAATGCGCAGTGAATGACCGCGTCAGCCGCAGCGACACCACTCGCAAGGGTCTCCGGTCGTTCCAGGTCGCCCCGATGAACATCGGCGCCAGCCGCTTCGAGCTGCTGCGCGCCCGCGTCGGAGCGAGTGAGCCCGAGCACATTGTGACCGCGGCGGAGTAGTTCGGGAATGACATGGGAGCCGATAAAGCCGGTCGCACCGGTCAAGAACACGCGCATGGAAATCTCCTCGTTGACGAGGGATGTATCGCCTTGCGCCCGACCCTGTTAAAGTAGTGAGCTTATCGTGGTATAAGCTGCAACAGGATACATCTTGTCTACTGAAGCACCAAATTCGCTGGGCACGTACCTGCGCGACCGCCGCACTCGCTTGGACCCGGCGACATTCGGGCTCAGCGGCAGTCGCCGCCGGACGCCCGGTTTGCGCCGTGAAGAGGTTGCGAGCCGCGCGAATATCAGTCCCACCTGGTACACCTGGCTCGAGCAGGGCCGTGGCGGCGCGCCATCTGCGGATGTCCTCGATCGCATCGCGAAGGGGCTGATGCTGACCGAGCCGGAGCGCGAGCACATCTACATGCTCGGACTGGGTCGTCTGCCAGAGGCCCGATATCAGCCGGTCGACGGCATCACCCCTCGCCTGCAACGGGTACTAGATGGGATGGTGCTCAGCCCAGCGATCATCAAGACCGCAATGTGGGACGTTGTCGGCTGGAACCGTGCCGCTGCGGTCTTACTGACCGACTATTCCAAGCTGCCGCGCGAGGGACGCAACATTCTGCGCCTGATGTTCGGCAGCGATCATGTACGCGCCCGCAATGCCGATTTCGACAGCATCGCCCGCTTCGTCGTCGGCGCCTTCCGCGCCGACGTGGCGCGCGCCGGCGCTAGCACCAGCGCCGAGGTGATAAAGCTCGTCATGGAGTTGTCTCGGCTCAGCCCTGAGTTCGAAGCGCTGTGGCAGGATAACGACGTGGTCGCTCACGGCGAAGGAGTAAAGCGTATCCACCATCCCGACGCGGGGCTGCTGGCGATGGAGTTTTCGTCGTTCGCCGTCGAAGGAAGGCCGGAACTGGGGATGATTATCTACAACCCCGCCACGCCTGACGATGCCGAGCGGCTGCAAATGCTTCTGGATGAGTGCAGGAGCTGATCTCGGGTGAAGACGCCGAGGTACATTTACCCAATCTCGGTCATTCACAGCCAGGTTCTGGCTCACCAGCTTCGGACATTCATTAAGCTTTAGAAAAGTGGGGCGAGTAACATTGGCAACGGCAGATGCGGTTCAGTTTGGATTGCGGTCGAACACGGGATTTTCCCGCGACCAGAAATATCAGAAACGCCATTTCAATGTCACGGCCGCTGCCGGGGTCGTAGCAATGGGGCTCTTTTGCTGAATGACGTGAATGGTCGTCTCGGCGTTCAGCGGCCCTTTGAATTCGGCATTCAGTTGCTTTGCGGCAAATCCGCTTACGTCACCCAGCCAGATGTCCATTCCCTTTGGAGCGCACACGATGATCTCGTCTGACTGCCCTCGATCCAAGCACGTCGGTTTTCTGGGGCGCACCTTGGCAAGGTCGAAATCCACGACCTTTGGAACGACCGTCATAGGTCCGGTCTGCGATGCGACCGCTGCGACGATTAGGACGATTCCCATCCGTGTCTCCCTGTTCCGGCCTGGCTATTGTCGTAGTTAGTGGCAGCTCGCTCGCGACGATGCTGCATCCAGTGCGGTCCGTATCGCCTGACGGGGGTCCACCACCCGGGCAAGCTCAGGCGCTTCGACCCGGACATGTTCGTGGCCGCTCTGCCATTGCTGACGCCACCAAGCATTCCCAGTGCTTGCATCGATCGTCGGCAACCAGATCCGAGCACGTCGCAGCAAAGCGCTCGGAGCGATCAGCTCCCTGTCTGCGGCGATGGCGTGAGATAGATCCTTTGCCAGTTCGACGTTCTTGGCGTGGCCCATGTCTCCAGTAATCTGCTCGAGCTCCTGGATCAGGTCACGCCTCGCCCTGTCCCATTCGTCTGCAGAGAGGCCCGCCGTACCTAGTCGGCATGTGGTACGTTTGAGGTCGACCAGTGCAGGCTGCCATGCGTCGCCCGTAAAGTTGTCCCACAGCATGATAAGCCGGTGGCCTTGCTCGCCATTCTCGATGAACATTCCGACCTTTCCGGACGGACTGCCTGGCTGCGCTCTTGCCAGTCGATTGTTGACCGCGCGGATCGCCAGCCTGTCCATGAGCTCTGCGTCCATCTGCGATCTTTTGGAGCCGGGTGACGAAAGTGTCGGCATTGCCACGGTGATCAGCGCTGTCCTGCGCCCCTGCGGCAGAGCTGAGAAACTGATCGGCGCGATGCGATCGTAACGCAAGCGCGGAACAGGGACATGGCCGACCGGCGACCCGATGCTTTTCCAACTCCCGAAACGCTGGGTGATAAGAGCCTTCGCGGTGGTCGGATCGACGTTTCCGACGATCACGACCATCATGTTCTCGGGTCGGTATAGGCGGTGGTATAGAGCGCGGATCGTTTCAACGCTCGCTGTCGGTACGTCGTCGGAATTTTGCCCGTCGATGACGTCCGTCGGAGAGCCTGGTGCTATGCCCGCGATATAGTCGGCGTAGATCACGTTGCCGGGCTTCCTGCCGGCCATCTCGCGCATCACGTCCGCACGCTGATCGTCGACTGCATCGGATCTGAACGTGAGGTCGGTCGCGACCTCGCGGAATAGACGCAGCAGTGTGTCGAGGTCTGCCGTGCGCGTCGTTCTGGTCGACACGAAGTAATTGGTCTCTCGCCAGCTTGTGGTACCGGCGGAAGGGGCGGCGAAAGTTAGCGGCAAACCGATCTTCACAAGATGATGCAAATCGTTCGGCGCGTTTATCGTCGGACTGACGAATACGAGATGCTCGATAAGGTGTGTCAACCCGCGCTCGCCCGGCCGTTGCTCCTCGATGAAGCCACCTTCGTTTCGCATGAGCAGACTTATGCCAGGCTCGTCTGACTGCCTTGCGAGGATCGCATAGCGCACACCGTTCGGAAGACGCCCATTAACTACAGGCCTCCAATCGACTTTCTGTGCTGGGTTCGATTTTTCAGCAATTATCGCGGTACGGTGAACGTCGCCCGCATGTATGGCGGACCCGCTGGAGAATAAGGCGACGACGCCTATTCGGAGAAGCCAGCTCGCGAATACTCTGAAGCGCAACTTCCAGCCTCCGATCGACGTCCAGCCTGCCTTCCTTCGCCGGTCCGGAACGAAACTTGGCAGATCATGCGAGGTCTTTAAGGCGATAAGGTGGCAGATCGCGTGAGGCTTCCGGTCAGGACCTTGCGTCAGCGGAGACCCAGTTGCGGTCATTTCCGGCCGCTCCCTCGCTCCTCGACTCCGGTCGTTCATTCACCTCGCCGGGAAGCCCATTCTACAATCTGCGTGTCGCGTGATGGATAGCTGACGCGGACGTAGCAGCAGGTTAGATCGCCGGCACGGCAACGACACTCCCGTTGCACCAAGCCCTCACTATTATATATTATCGATCCAATTAGTTTGCGGGGTAACTATGCCGGCAGCTCATTGTGTATCAACGCTCGATGGAGTCATCCTGCAGGCAGATCAGGGCTTTCTCGATTTATTGCAGCGCCGTGAAAGCGACTTGATTGGGATCTCATATAGGCAGATCACCGACCCCCGGGATTTGCAGCGAAGCGGCAATATGCTAGCGGTACTAGAAGCGGCTGCCGCCCCAGTCCGATTGCAGAAGCGATATCTGCGCCCTGACGGTACTTCAATCGCAGCGAACCTTCTGGTCACTCGCTTCTCTGACCCTGACCGCCTGATTAGTACTCTGTTCTGGCACGAGGGCGGCCGTGATCTGCCGCCAGCTAGGCTATGGGAGGCGGCGCTTCGTATACGCCATGTCCACGATGCACGAGTCAAGCTCTTCGGCGCTGACCTCAGCACCGACCCAATTGGATCGCTCCTCATCGGCATTTATTTGGCCGAAGCAGAAGGCCGCGCGGTAGGCTTGAACCAGATCGCGACCTATGCGGACGTAGCAATCTCAACTGCTACCAGGTGGGTGGCCGTACTGCGCCAGCGCAATATCATTGACGCCCAAGCGGACGCTACATTCAATCTTCAACTAACTCGAGCGGGATTGGATCGGGTCGAGGCTATGCTTACAACCGTCTACGAAGCGCCCGATGCATCCATCATGCTGATGTGAGACTAGGAGACCATCGGGCAGAGGTGACCCAGTTGCGGTCATTCGCGTCCACTCTCCGGCTTCTCACCTTCAGACACTCATTCATCTCGGCGCTGACCGTTTTTTTGCGACCGATGACCCGTCATCAACGTCGTAATCTCAGAAAAATCGGACTGGCAGCTTTCAGTGACGACAGAGCCAGTAGCACCCTGAAACTGCGACAGGGTTGGTTATCGTGATTGGGTGGTAGCGGGGACTTACTCGCCCCATCCACGCACGTCTTGGCCGCCGAAGATCATCCTCCGGATGGCGGGCGATGCCAGCGCGGCGCTGAAGCTCGGGGCGGGGACGCTCACCTCATTCAGGCGCTCCATTTTGCGATCGTCCAGCGTGAGCGACGCAGCAGCCAGATTGCTCTTCAGTTGCTCGACCGAGCGGGCACCGATCAGCGTCGATGACACCCCCGACTTCGCCATCGTCCATGCGAGCGCAACTTGTGCGGGGCTGCAGTCCATCTCGGAGGCGATCGCCTTCACCACGTCGAGCACGTCCCAGTTGCGATCGACGAACTTGCTGTCGCCGAAGGGGTTGGCGCCGCTCAGTCGACCGGTCTCGGCGGTGTCGTCGCGCCGATATTTGCCTGACAGGAAACCGCCCGCGAGCGGACTCCATGGCTGTACGCCCATGCCGGCGTCGCGCGCGGCGGGAATGTGCTCGGCCTCCACATCGCGCGCCACCAGCGAATATTCGACCTGCATCGCGACTGGGCCGGGGACGCCGCGCTCCGATGCGACTGTCGCCGCCTTAGTAGCCAGCCATGCTGGCATGTCGGAGAAGGCGTAGTAGCGAATCTTGCCGGAGCGAACGAGCGCGCCGAGCGTCTCGACCAACTCCTCGGCGGGCGTCACCCCGTCCCAAATGTGCATCCAGTAGAGATCGACATAGTCGGTACCGAGCCGCTGGAGGGAGGCGTCGAGCGCGCGGTGGATGTTCTTGGCTCCCGCCCCGCCCGCATTGGGGTTGCCGCCGCCGGACTGCGAAGCGGTCAGCGGGCTGGCAGATCCATTGAAACCGAACTTGGTTGCCAGCACCACCTCGTCGCGTGAACCCGTCTCTTTTATGAAGCGACCAACTAGATCCTCGCTGCCACCGCCAGAATAAATGTCGGCGGTGTCGATGAAGTTGCCGCCCGCCTCGCGATAGGCGTCGAAGATTTTGCGCGCGCTGGCATCGTCAGCGTTCCACTGGCCAAGGCCAAAGGTCATAGTGCCCAACGCAAGCGGGCTGACGACGAGGCCCGAACGGCCAAGAGTGCGATAGTGACTAAGGCTCATGGACTGTCTCCTTGCTTCATCCGGAAAATAAGGAGCGCGCGCGACCACGATTAGTCATTGTTAGGTGCAAGGCCTTGTGAGCATGATGCATCAATGCGGCGCGGCGAGCTTGACGATTTGGCGACATTCGCGACCGTGGCGCGGTTGCGCAGCTTCACGCGCGCAGCTGCAGAACTCGGCCTGTCTCCGTCGGCCCTAAGTCATGCAATGAAGGCACTGGAGCTGCGGCTTGGCGTTCGCCTCCTAGCCAGGACCACGCGCTCGGTCGCGCCGACTTTGGCGGGCGAGCAACTGCTGCGGTCGCTTGGGCCAGCTCTGAGCGAAGTTGCGCGCGGCCTGTCGCGCTTGGCTGACTGGCGGGACACGCCGACGGGAGCGGTGCGGCTGACGACGTTCGGTTGGGCCGCGCGCACGATTCTAGCGCCGCGCCTGCCTGCATTCCTGATCGATCATCCTGACATCTCAGTCGAGGTGATTGTCGATGACCGATTGATCGACCTTGTCGCTGGCGGGTTTGACGCAGGAATCCGGCTCGCGGGCGCGATCGACAGCGACATGGTGACGGTGCCGGTGGGCCCCGACCTGCGCACGGTCGTGGTCGGCACACCGGGCTACTTCTCCCGCCGCAAACTCCCGATAAGTCCGGCCGATCTCGAAGACCACATCTGTGTAAATTACCGACAGCTGGGCGGCGGCGGCTTGCTGCCTTGGGAGTTCGAGGAGGGCGGACGCGACATCAGGATGCGCGTTGCGGGGCAACTGATCGTCAACGACGAAGTGTTATCATCGGCAGCGGTGCGGGCGGGTGCAGGCCTCGGCTACATGATGGAGCACGACGTGGCCGCCGAAATTGCGGACGGGCGTCTGATCCAGGTTCTCGGTGCTTGGTGCTCGCCCTATCCCGGGTGCAGGCTCTATTATCCGGACCGGCGGGTCAGTCCTGCGATGCGCGCGCTGATCGATGCGATCCGCTGGCAATCCAGTTGAGCGTTAGAGGAATGGGTTTACGCACGAGCTCCATGAGAACACCTGACCAACAAACGGTCATTCAGGTCCCCATAGGCTAACCCAAACTCCGGCCGTTCGTTCATTTAGCGATACGCCATTTTTTCGGAGCCTCGTACGAGAGCTTCGGGCGGGTGGAACGTAGATAGTTGGTCTTGACGACGCGATCGTGATCAGCCGTCACTCGAACTCAAGGTCTTTGATACGCACGGCATATGGTGGACAGTAAAGTCCATGTGCTTCGGTAGATTTCGCGATCACCGATCCTGCATTAATGACGCACCCCTCTCGCACGGTGACGCCCGGATAAATGGTGACGTTGGCGCCTACCCAGCAACCGCGCTCGATCAGGACAGGCCGAAGTCGATCCCCGTCCACGCCCCGTCGCCAGACCGAGCGTGTGATGTGGTGGGTCAGCGAGATGATCGTGCACCGGTAGCTGATCCGCACCGCTTCGCCGATCTCGACGCCACCGCCGGCGTCGATCAGTCCCTCGGGGCCGACGAACGCGCCTTTGCGCAGTGTCAGGCGGTGCGGATCGACGACTGTGCAACTGGGATCGATGAAGGCCCCTTCCTCCATCGTGATAAGGCTCAGCATGTCTTTGGTTAGCACGGCGTCTTTTTTCTCGTTTTGGCGATCAGGCGTCCGTCGTCGAGGCATCGTCCAACGTCAACGCCCGAGCGGCTCAATACCGAACCTTCGCGCCGGCATAGAAGTACCTGCCGACTGGCGAGATCGGCACGTTGGTTTCGAAACCGATATCGGGCTTCTGGTCGGCGAGGTTGTTGACCCCGCCATAGAACGAGAATCTCTCGTCGACCGCGACCTCGGTCTGCACGTCGTGCTGCCACAGCTCCTTGTACCGGAGATAGCGCGGATCGACGAGGCTTGGGTTCGCATCAGTATCAACCTTGGCGAACCGGCGGACGCCGTCCTGCCAGCGCAGGTTGTAGCTCAGCGTCAGCGCCCCCGCGGTCCAGCTCGGCGAGAAGGTGAGGGTATATTTCGGACGGAACGGCTGATCGACATTGTCCTCGGTTATGGCGCCCGGCGTGGCGACCTGTTCGAGCTTGTCGAGATAGCCGCCGACCAGCCGGATATCGAACGCGCCTGCTCGCGCCGTCCGGAAGCGATAGGCAATGTTGAGTTCGGCACCGGCAGTGCGGAACGCCGCGACGTTCTGCGGCTGGACGACATAGCCGTTGATGAACCCGGTGCCGCGCTCGCGGCTGATCGCGTTGCAATAGGCGTTGTCGAGCGTCGGCTGATCGACGCACAGCGACGCGATCGTGTTCGCATCGGGCGTATTGATCGCGTCGCGCAGACGGATGTCGTACCAGTCGAGCCCGATCGACAACCCGGAGATCGGCCGCACCACAACGCCCGCTGTCCAGGTGCGGGCGACTTCGGCGCGCAGGTCCGGATTGCCCTGCTGCGTGCCAGGAATGAAGATCGTCGCGTTCGGGTTGTTCTGCGCGGTGAAGGTGGCGGGATTGCCTCCGGCGCCGGTGATTAGCGCCTGGCAGTTCGCGGTGCGGAACTGCGTCCCGAGCGTGCGGTTGCCGATGTAGCAGGGATCGGAGAAGAAGTTGCTGCTGCCGGTCTGCGGACGGAATATCTCACCGATGTTGGGCGCGCGGACCGAGCGGCCGTAGGAGCCGCGGAAGCTGATCTCGCGGATCGGCGCGTAGATGCCGTTGAACTGGTACGCACGGGTCGAGCCGACCGTCGAATAATCCGAATAGCGTCCCGCGGCACCGACCGAGAGCAGGTTGGCGAACGGTACGTCCTTCAGGATCGGCGCGTTCAATTCGCCGAACGCTTCCCAGACATCGAAATGGCCGCTCGACGGGGTCGGCAGGATGTACTCGTCATACTGGTAGAACAGATTGTCGGTGATCGCCTGCGCCGGACGGAAGCTGCTTGATTCGCGACGATATTCGCCACCGACCGCGAACGCGACCGGGCCGCCGGGCAGCGCCGAGAACTGCCCGAAGTCACCGTTCAGCGAGGCGTTGGCGACATGCTGCGTGAGCCGTGCATCACTCGCCGGGTTGCTCAGGAAATATCCGAACGAGGCCGGATCCACAGTGTTGCCGCCGAACGTGTTGACGGGAATGCAGCCGGCCGCGCGGGCCTCGGCCGAACGGCAGACGATCGTTCCGCCCGGCCCGCGCACCGCATCGAGCGCGTGCAGGAAGCGAACGCTGAGGCGGTCGTTGAGCTTGGTCGCGCGGACGTCGGTCTGGCCATAGGTATAGGACACGTCGTAGCTGGCATGCTCCGAGATCCGGCCGGTGACGTCGACGACGCCGCGATAGGTGCGCCGGCGGTCTTCCTCGCCACGCCGCGGGATGTCGAAGTTGTTGCGGTTGACGTCGACCGAGCCGAGCCCGGCTGCGGTCGCCGCTGCGAGGATGCTTGCCGGGATGTACGGATTGTCGAGCGCGACTGTCGCGGGATAATTGCCGCCATAACCACCAAAGCTGGTCACGGTCGACTGGACGAACTTGCCCTCCAGGCTGACCTTGAACGCGTCCGACGCGTCGTAATGCGTCAGCGCGTTGACCGCGTGGCGGCGGGTACGCGGGAAGATATCGCCGATATAGCCCGCGACGGGCGTATCGTCACCGCCGATCGAATACCCGTCGTTCTGCAGGAACCGGCCGGGCGTGTAGAGCGCGCCGTCGCCGCGGAAAACCTGGTCGCCGATATACACGATGCCCTGGTTCGAACTGTACGGGTAGCGCAGGTCGCCGACCGGTCCGACCTTGTAGCTGCCAGGGCGCGTCGGGTCGTAATTGTCGAGGTTGACGAAATACTGGCGGTCGCCCTGTGCGAGATACCGACGATCGTCGTTCGCGAGCGGCTGGTCGGCGTTATACTCGTAGGCGAGCGTTAGATTGCCACGGCCGTCGGCGAAGTTGCGGCCCGCGATCAGCGAGGCGAAGCGGTTGGCGGCGTCGCCACGCTCGGAGATGCCAAACTGGCTGCGGGCCGCGACGCCATCGAAATCGCGCTTCAGCACGAAGTTGACGACGCCGGAGACGCCGTCCGCGCCGTAAACAGCCGACGCCGCGCCTGTGAGCACATCGACGCGCTCGATCAAATCAGTGGGGATCGCGTTGATGTCCACAGCAGCGGTGTCGGGCTGGCCGGCGACATGGCGGCGGCCGTTGACGAGCACCAGCGTCCGGTTGGGGCCAAGCCCGCGCAAATCGAGCAGGTTGAGCCCGACCTGCCCGAAGCTGCCGTCGGCCTGCGCGTTGCCCGCCGTCCGCGTGCTGTCGCGCGAATTAGTGAGCGCCGGCACGCGCTGGAGAAAGGTCGTGACGTTGGTGTTGCCCGACTGCTGGAGGTCGGCCGCGCTGAACGAGACGATCGGGTTGGGCCCCGCGTAATCGGGGCGGGCGATGCGCGAACCGGTCACGACGATCTCACCTGCTGCGTCGGGGGCCGGGTCCGCGGGTGCATCGGTGGCCAGTGAAGCGACCTGTGCCTGTACCGACGTTGCGGCAAGCAGCGCGACGCCAGACAGCAGATGACGGCGGCAAAGGATACGCATGACTTCTCTCCCTGTTCGCCGGCATTGCCCCCCCACCGGCGTTCGTTGCGTCCGGCTTAAGCGCATCGTCGGCAGGGGAGCAAGCCGATCGCCCGCGCAAACTCGGCCAAGGCCTTAACCTGGCGGAATTTTTCCGGCTGTTACCGTGTCGCGATGGGGGTAGCGCCGGACGCTGCGATGCGCCACGATCCGGTGATGGGGGAGCAGGCGCAGGACTGGACGCGGAGAGCCGCATTGGGACTCCTGCCGACGCTAGGTTTGGCGGCCTGTACCGGCACGCGCGGCCCCGAACCGCTGAAATTCTGGGCGATGAGCTATGAAGGCGATTATTCGCCGATGCTGATGCCTGCCTTTACTGCAACAACGGGGATACCGGTAGACGTGCAATCCCTCCCGGCGACCGCAGCGCACGAGAAGCTGCTTACCGCGCAGGCGGGCGGCGCGATGCCCGACGTGCTGATGCTGTATAATGGCTGGGTCCAAGAGTTCGCCACGATCGGTGCAATCGCCCCCGTCCCATCCGCCGCGCTAGTCGCCGACATGTTCCCTGGCGTGCTCGACGCCACGAGAGTCGGCGGTCGGGACTTCGCGGCGCCGTGGTCGGTCGCGCCTCAGGTCCAGTTCTACCGTCGGGATATTCTCGCCAAGGCAGGCTACAACGAGCCGGCAAAGGACTGGGACGGCTGGCTCCACATGGGCCGCGCGATCAAGCGACAACGGCCCGACGACTTCGTGTTCATGCTGCTGCTCAACTGGCCGGACACGCTCATCACGATGCTCGGCCAGACCGGCGCGACGATGCTGCGCGAACACAATACGCGTGGCAACTTCCAGACGCCGGAGGCACAGGCTGCGTTCGCCTATTATGCGCGGATCTTCGCCGAACGGCTAGCGCCCAAGGCACTCTCGACCGAGATCCAGGATCCGGTTGCGGCCTTCGCACAGGGGTATTTCGCGATCTGGCCGACCGGGCCGACGACGTTGCTCGACCTGCATCGGCGTGCCGCGGAGATCCCCGCCGCGCGTTGGGGAACCGCACGGCTCGCCGGTCCGCGCGGTGTCGGCGCGGTGTCAGGGTTGAGCACCAGCCTCTGCGTCTCCGCCGCGACGCCGCGTCCGGCGGAAGCTTGGGCACTGGTCCGCCACCTCAGTTCCCCGACCAGCGAACTCCGCTACCAGACCATGATCGGCAATCTCCCGGCTCGCCTGAGCGCCTGGTCGTCGCCACAACTCCGCGCGCCGATACTCGCGCCGTTTAAGGAACAGATGCGCTTCCCAGCCACCATGCCGAAGGTGATCGAGTGGGAGCGGATCAAACTCGAGATCCAGTTCGCCGCCGAACGCGTCGTGCGGGGCGTTCAGACCATAGCTGAGGCGCTCGCCGGTCTCGACACGCGCATCGACCAGTTGCTGGCCAAGCGCCGCGCGTTAGTTGAAGCGGGCACGCTCGCATGACGCGCCAGGAGCGCGCCGCCTGGATATTCTCTGCGCCGGTCCTCGCGATTATCGCGCTGGTCTTCGTTGTGCCGACTGCGCTAGCGATGGCGTTGTCAGTCACCGATTATTCGATCTACGCGCTCGCCGACTGGTCGAACCTGCGCTTCGTCGGGCTTGGCAATTTCGTCGACCTATTCTCGACCCCGCTATTCTGGCGCGCGATCGGCAACACCGCCCTGTTCGCGGTACTCGGCGTGCCGATGGCGATCGGTGCGTCGCTCGCCGTCGCTCTGCTGCTCAACGACGCGACGGTGCGGTGGAAGCCGCTGTGGCGCGTGCTGCTATTCGCGCCCTACGTCACCAGTATCGTTGCGACCGCGGTGGTGTGGCGGTTCCTGTTCAACGAACGCTCGGGGCTGATTAACCGCGCACTTGCGGCGGTCGGAGCAGCCCCGGTCGACTGGCTGGGCAACCCCCACACCTCGATCCCGGCGATCCTGATCTTCGTCACCTGGAAGATCTTCGGCTACAACATGATCGTCTTCACCGCCGCGCTGTCCGCGGTGCCGCAGGACCTGATGGAGGCCGCACGGCTCGACGGCGCGGGCCGCTGGAGCCGCTTCCGCCACGTCACCCTCCCCGCGATCGGCCCGACGTTGCTGCTCGCCGCTGTGATGAGCGTCGCGGGCTTCCTCCAGATCTTCGCCGAGCCCTATGTCATGACACTCGGCGGCCCTGCCCAGAGCACCACGACGATCCTGTATTTCATGTTCGATGAGGGCTTCAAATGGTGGAACCTGGGCCAGGCCAGCGCGGTCGCTTTCGTGCTCTTCCTGATGATCCTGGCGCTGACGACGGTCCAGACGCGGATTGGGAGGCGCTACGAATGGCTTTGAAACTTCGCGCGATCCTCGCCAATGCGACAGCGGTTACCCTGACCGCGCTGACGATCGCGCCATTGCTTTACATGGTGATCGTATCGTTCATGCCGCGCGGGGAATCGAGCAAACTCCCGACGCCGCTCTGGCCATCGCATTGGTCGCTGGAGAACTACCACGAGCTGCTCGTCCGGCGGCTGATTGACGGCGCGTGGTTTGATTACCGGATCGTCCCCGCTCTGTTCAACAGCGTCGCCATCGCAGCGATTTCGACGCTGCTCGGCCTGCTGCTCACGGTGCCGGCCGGCTACGCCTTCGCCAAACTGCGCTTCCGCGGGCGCGAGCGGCTGCTCAAGATCCTGATCGCGTCGCTGGTCGTACCCGGCCAGGTCGCGATGCTGCCGCTCTTCCTGATCTTCAAGCAGCTCGAGCTCGTCAACAGCTATGCCGGCGTCATCCTGCCATCGCTCGCTGGCATCTTCGCGATCCTGTTCGTACGGCAGGCGACGCTCGCGATCCCCGATGAAATAATCGACGCGGCCCGGATCGACGGCGCGAGCGAGACGCGGATTTTCGTGACGATCGTCCGGCCCCTCCTCACCCCGATCGTCGTCACGCTGGCGTTGTTCATGTTCCTCGGCTCGTGGAATGACTTCCTCTGGCCGCTGATCGTGCTGGCCGACCAGCATCTCTACACGCTGCCGGTCGCGGTCGCCGCGATCGCGCGCGAGCATTCGGCGGACGGCGAACTGATGATGGCGGCGGCGGTCGTCACGACGATGCCAGTCCTACTGCTGTTCCTCGCAATGCAGCGTTATTATCTGACTGGGCTGCTCGGCGGCAGTGTGAAGGGATAGGCGCGGCCATCGGCGCCGAACACATGCGCGTCGTTGGTCGCGACGCCGACGCGCAAGGTCTCGCCGAGCGTCACCGACCGATCGCCCGGTAACTGAGCGACGATCGTATCTGCCGCGCCGCGTGCACCGAGATGCGCGAACGACAGCGGCCCGAGCCGCTCGAACAGCTCGACTGCGCCAACGAACGGTCCCCCGTTGTCGACATACAGATGTTCGGGGCGAACGCCGAGCGTGACCGGCGAACCGACTGCAGCCGCCGGGACGATCGCGCCGGTCCTCACCCTCTCGCCGCCTGCCAGGCTTACCGTGGTGCCGTCGGCGTCGACCGACGCGATCGTCGCGGCGAGCAGGTTCATGCCCGGCGACCCGATCGCCGCGGCGACCGTCAGGCTCGCCGGTCGCCGATACACGTCTATCGGCGGCCCGACCTGCTCAATGCGCCCCTCGCTCATCACGACGATACGATTGGCGAGCGTCATCGCCTCGAGCTGGTCGTGCGTGACGTAGATCATCGTCGCACCGAGCTGTTGATGCAGTCGCGCGAACTCGTGCCGCATCCGCGCACGCAGGTTGGCATCGAGGTTCGACAACGGCTCGTCGAGCAACAATACCTTCGGTCGACGCACGACTGCGCGCGCGATCGATACCCGCTGACGCTGCCCACCCGACAAGGCCCGCGGCCGCCGGTCGAGCAGATCCGACAGATCGAGCATCGCCGCGACCTCCGCGACGCGCTCGGTAATCTCGCGCTTGGCGACTTTTGCGACCTTCAACGGAAACGCGATGTTCTCCGCGACTGTGAGATGCGGGTACAGCGCGTAGGACTGGAACACCATCGCCAGCCCGCGATCCGACGGCGCCGCATCGGTCACGTCGCGTCCATCGATCGCCACCCTTCCGGTGCTTGGCACCTCAAGCCCAGCGATCATCCGCAACAGTGTCGACTTGCCGCAACCCGACGGCCCGACGAGGACGATGAACTCGCCTTCCTCGATCGTCAGGTCGGTCGGCAAGAGCACTGTGGTGTCGCCGAAGCTCTTAGAAAGTCCGCTGATTTTGACGCTCGCCACCGCATGTCCTCTACTTATCACACGTTGGGTAGCGGCTGACACGACAGCGGGCAAAGCCATCGTACCTTGCAACCAAGCCGCTACGCGCTGACGAGGACCCACTTCCGGCCGCACAAAGACTGCGCGGCGCCGCCCAGAACCGACAGCTCGATCAGCATCATCGACGGCTGATCAACCACATTTCTAAACCGGCGGTTTACTGCGCATGCGTATACTCGATCAACCGATCTGGGCCGATGGAGATGATCGATGGGTCACTCGTCAATGGACCCCGCCTTTCACGAACTTCGGCCTTGGAACGAAGGCCGGCTGATTGGTGCGAAGCGGGCGCTGAAACAGCAACAGGTCTGGGCCATTCGCTTTTGGCTCGACTAGCAGAGGAGACTGCGCGACCGAGCGCTGTTCGACTTCGCCATCGACAGCAAGCTGCGCGGCTGTGACGTGGTCAGGGTGCGGATTGGCGATGTAGTTTCCGGGGGGCGCGTCCGTGACCGCGCCGTCGTTGTTCGGCAGAAAACCAAACGACCGATTCAGTTCGAGATCATGGACACGGCGCGAAAGACGATGCGGGCATGGTTGGAGCGACGTGGGGGGACACTGAACGACTTCGTTTTCCCGAGCCGCAACGACGACATGGACCACATGAGCATGCGGCAATATGCCCGCCTTGTGCGCGAATGGATGGTCGGCATCGGCCTTCCGGCGCAGGATTATGGGACGCACTCGCTACGGCGCACGAAAGCATCGATCATCTACAAGGCGGCTGGCAACCTCCGCGCCGTTCAGATCCTTCTCGGCCATGCCAAGATGGACAGCACGGCGCTACTTGGGCGTTGACGTGGAGGACGCTTTGGAATTGGCCGAACGCACCGAGGTCTGAGAGACCCATAAGTCGCCGTTCGGGTGCCCTTCCCCGCCTCCCAACTTCCGCCGTTCATTCATCGGGTTCCACGGCAGCGCTTGCCTTCCGTTTAAGCGGTCGTTCGAAATGACTGCCTAGAAATCGATGGCTTCCGAAAGTCATCCCGAACGATGCAAGATTGGCCGCCTTGCCTACACCCGCGCCCGGTACGACAATACGCAGCCTTATATCGGTGTCCGCGCCTACCCTCCATCCGATGACGAACGACAGCTTCGAATTGATCGCGGCGGCCAGGCGAGCGGCTGAGAAGGCGTGGCGGGATGGTTACGCGTACACGAAGGCCGGCATCATGCTCAACGATCTGCTGCCTGAGGACGAGCGGCCGCGCACGCTGTTCGAAGAGGATACGGCCAAGCGAGACCGGCTGATGGGCGCACTCGACGCAATCAATGGCAAATTCGTGACGTGGACTGCGGTGACGGCGTCGCAGGGCTTCAACCGCGAGTGGAAGATGCGGTCGGAGATGCGATCGCCGGCGTGGACGACGGACATTGTTGAAGCGCCAATTGTCTCTGCGCGATAGAGGATCAGATGGAGACTGCCGCGTGGCGTCGCTCGGCATTGCGGCTTCTGAAAGCTCAACCCTTCGGGGATGCGGACACGAGCTTGAACATCGCTTCCCCAATATATGCCCTTAGCGCGCGCCGCGTTAAGCTGATCGTCTTGCCCTCACCGAGACATGACGCAATTGCCGGCTTCAATTGCTCAGTGGCACTAGTATCTTGCAAGCTCCATGGACGTGAAATTAGCAGAACGTGAGCAGCAACCGGTGACGATCGAGCGACGCAATCGCCGAGCGCACGTTCCGGGCGGTAACTGGCCGGCAGTGCTGCAACAGGACCATCAAATTCATCAGCTAACTTGAGGGGGGGAAGGTCTTTTATAAGGCCCAGATCTGGCGCCTTACGGAATTGAAGGCGGTATAGTGCAGGATACAGGGCACCCCGAAAAACGTCCGGCTGGATTATCATCATCGTAACAGATCCCGGTCTGCTAGCGTCAACCAAAAGGCATTTAGAATTTGACGCCTTTGACGCCAAATCAACATATTCTGCCGTATTGGGTATTGATCTGACAAATTGGCTAGCTACCGATCTTGTGTTTTTGTCCCGTATAATACAATCTGCATACCTCGCCACGAATATGTCAGCTTTGTCATGCCGTAAGTCGGTTCCCGACTGCGCGGCAACGGAAGAAGCTGAGAAGGTGATCGCGCATGCCGCTGAAAATCTAGCTACGCTCAACCGATTCATGACAATCCCCACCATCTATTATCTCATTCTGTGATCAGTCTATTTGACCCTACTAATAATGGCATCAACTTCGCACGTTGGAAACACCGGCTACCTCACTGTCATGCAGTCTGCCGGGTCCGGCCAATCACACCTCCGGGTGTATTGGCGCCACCAGTTCGTTCGTGTCACAGGCGGCCAGCACGCAGTGGCTTATGGTCAACTTTTCGCCCGAAACCAGCAATTGCGAACACAGCCTACTAGCTATTTCGTATCGCCTCTGGCTGGCGCATTGGTGACATAAGCTGTGAGTCTGAAGAGCATCAGACCCCGCTCGTTCGTCACGTCGACGACAAAATCTCGACCGTCCCATAAGACAGCTGGTTCGCCGTGCATGATCTAACCGGCGCAAATTAGAGCATGCTTCCTCGCTGCCGCGTGATCAGCCAACTCGGTCCCCTCACTATCAGGCTCATGCCGGTTGTCAGCCGTATTGAAGAAGTATCGTACCATCGTGATGTTCCTCTGGGCTCGCAAACGGGCACAGGACGTAAAGTCGCTACCTTTCACATGAGATGTGCTGCCGTGGATCAGCATGCAGCTTATCGTGCATCGTCCCGCTCCGCGTCCGGCGGTGCATTAATCAACGATCCCATTCTCACGTAGATATGGTCCGTGGCATTTGGGGTTGAATTGCAGGGCATTGCGACACTATGCTCGCGACGCGGTCCGCGAATTGCTTGAGCGTCGGTACCATGTCCGCCCGCGCCAGCTTGCGCGGATGGGGATCGATCGCGCACAGCGTTCCAAAAACCGTGCCGTCCGAAAGGATGATCGGCAGCGACACATAGCTCTTGAAGCCATAGAGCGCGGGCGCCGGGTTGCTGTTCCAACGCGGATCGGCGGAGACGTCGTCGATCACTACCGCATTGCCGGACTTCCGGATGTCGTTGCAGATCGTCGTTGAGATGCGCAACTCATCTCCCGGCGACATACCGAAGTCGATCTGGTCGAGTACCTGGCACGCAATCCAACGCGCCTTCGTTACGCGCGCGACCGCGACAAATCCCATTCTCGTAAGTGCCGCCACTTCCTCTAGAATGCGACGTATTTCGTCATCGTCGCCAAAGCGCGCAGCATCCGCAGCCAGTTCGTCGATCATATGTGATCCCCCAACCCAGTCGTATTCACATATGATAGGCCTGCCGAGTCCTACTTAGTCGCAAGCGTACGTAGCCGTTCTAACCACGGCGAATTTTCATGTTTTGAGCTAGAAAGTAGAAGATAGACCACAGTTCTAACATGCCATCATTCGCAAGAATTACTCAGATCCGCGGTACCCCCGGCGGCCTGATCGGTCACGTGATCGGCGTGAACCCGCGAATCGTATAAATCAAGATTAAGAGAGGGGCGGGATGTCGATCGATAAGGGAACACTATGATCGACTGATCCCTTATCAACTTACGCAAATACAAGGCGTAGGAGAAGATTATGAAGCGGCTTATTCTCACGGCAGCG
The DNA here is from genome assembly GCF_017876865.1 of Sphingomonas sp. PvP018. Classification (NCBI taxonomy): domain Bacteria; kingdom Pseudomonadati; phylum Pseudomonadota; class Alphaproteobacteria; order Sphingomonadales; family Sphingomonadaceae; genus Sphingomonas; species Sphingomonas sp. PvP018. The sequence continues at coordinate 208,142 of NZ_JAGIOU010000002.1, forward strand.
CTGATCGCTACCCCCACACTGGTAGCGGCACAAAGCGTGCCATCCCCTGCTACCTATGTCATGAAAGCCGGCGCGTCGGACCAATATGAGATCCAATCGAGCAATCTCGTGATGGCCACTACGAAGAACGCCGAGCTTAAGCAGTTCGCCACGATGATGGTAAGCGACCACAACAAGAGCACTGCTGATGTGAAGGCCGCAGCTACGCAGTCCGGCCTGACGCCAAAGCCCCCGATGCTCGACGCGATGGGCCGCAAGAATATTGCTGCGCTCAAGGCGTCCAAGGGACCAGCCCGTGATGCACTTTATATCAAGCAGCAGAAGACTGCTCACCAGCAGGCACTCGCCCTTCACCAGGGTTTTGCCACTTCCGGTTTGGCTCCCGCGCTAAAGCAGGTCGCGTCGACCATCGCGCCAGCCGTTCAGCATCACATTGAGATGCTGGCGTCAATGTAAAGACAAACCTCGACCCGTTTCGGCGGGTCGAGATCATTGGTGATGCCTAACTGCAAAATTGCGCGACGGAGCGCTGAGCGCTCCGTCGCTAGTCCCTAAGATACTGTCGGATAGCTATTCCTCAGGCCCGCTTCGCGACGTGTCGAGGTCAATGTCCTCACCCGGATTACCGCCACCTGCGCTGGCCCCACTGCCGTGAACTTCACCCGTTTTGTTGTCGATATATGCTCGCTTACCAGCCTCGCGAGGAATATCCCTGCCGTCATCCCTTTCGACCGACTCGACACCAGGCGCACGGTCCCGGTTCTGTAGGTGACGCTCCGCGGCATGGTCCATGCTATCGTACTCGTCGCCCGAGTAGCCATCACCTTTACCGAAACCGTCGTCGGCGGGGTTTGCGTCCTTGGATTTTACCCGGACATTTTCGTTAGGCTTCGGCGTGCTCTCGTCAGTCATGGCAACCTCTCAGTGTTGTTGGTGACCAACGCACAACCGGCAGAAAGCTCCGCGAATGTGATGAAGGCTTTGTTAGTTGACCGATACCGCGGTCGGCATAGCATCGCCTTGCCCATCAAGGGCTTGGAGATTTGCCACATGCGCACCCTGCTCGTCGCTGCCGCGTCTTTGTCGTTAATTGCCGGTGGGGCGCCTGCATTCGCCGCACCGTGCAAAGACGCCAAGGGACGCTTCACGAAATGCCCGCCCAAAGCACCGGCCAAGCCGGCCCGTTGCAAGAGCGCGAATGGCAAGTTTGCAAAATGCGGCACGGCTGGCGCCAAGCCTGTCTGAGGTGAGACGAGCGCGGGTGATCACACCCGCGCTCGCAAGGTCAGTTTTTCGCCGGTACTGTGACAACCATTGTCCGCGTGGTGGCGACATCAACGATCGGCAGTTCTCAGGATTGAGAATGTCGGCGGCGAACGACTGAAATTAGTGTGCGTTGCAGCCCGGAAGGGTGATGTCCGCCTAACGGCGGATCTTGGCACAAGCCGATGTTCCCGCACCTCCCAACGAACGGCGTATGTTGGTCGGGAGCCGACGCCAGCAGCCCGGCGGGGCTGACCCATATTGACGACCCACAAGCCGACATTCGTAGGCTCTTGTCGGCTGCCCAATATCGGCCATTCATTCATCAGATCGATGCGCCGCACCTGCACGCCAATCCATTACACAGGCGGTTGGAAGCGCTTACTGATGAGACCCCTGGTTTGGCGGTCTGACCGCAATTGGTCAGAGGTTTTGATCTGGAAAACACTGCCCGCTAGTTGCGCAACAGCGTCACCACTTAAATGGGCGACATACGAGGTCGTCGTGATGCGATGCATGGTCTGTGCAACGCCGTCCGGAAGTGAAATCGTGCCATTTTCCTTGGCGGTCGCGACCTGGGGCTGTACGACTGCAGGGATGTAGAGGATGACTGCTGCGCAAGGGAAAACCCCTGAGCTACGGTTTTTTAGGATCGCCCGTTGGCGCGAGCGGGAACGAAGTTTAGCGCGAGGAAGGCGATCCCGGCGCCGGCCATGATTGCGCCTGCCCAAAGGATCGGTCCAAAGATCCATCCTTGAGCAAGAAGCGCGGGCGCGACGCTCACGACCAGCGAAAGCCAGCCGCCGGTCCGCAACATTTTACACCGCGCTGCCTGCGGACATGCCCCGAACCGACGGCGATGATGCGCCTCGGTCGCCAGGCCAAGCAGGAAGAACGCGGCGCTGGCGAGCAGGAGTGACAGGATGCTCATTCGGCGGGCTCCGGAACCGTGGAGGCGGTGGCGGCTTCAGCCCTGCGAACGCGCTTTGCAGCGGGGCGATGGTGCGCGACGCGGCGGGCAAGCAGCAAAAACCCTATTCCGAAGACCGAGATCGCCGCATCGATGCCAGCGATCATCAGGTCGCCTATCGCCAGCGACGCGAACAACCCGCGATCGGTCGCGACGACGTCGTACATTGGCAACGCAACGAGCAGCACCCCGGTCACCGCGAATAGCGAAGGCCAAACGCGCGCCGGCCTGACGACGAAGGCCGTCAGCGCCGCGGCAGCCCAAGCGATGAACAGCATGTGCATCTCCCAATCGGCGCGTCCGCGAAGTGCTACCGGGAGTAGGCGGTTGGCCCAGAAAAAGCACGTGATCCCGAGCGGGAAACCGCCGATCACCGCGACGTTGAGCCGCTCGACGAGGCGGAACCCGAGATGCGGCCGGGTCGGATCGAGCAGGCGCTCGCGACGCTTGACTGTCCATAGCACGAGACCGCTCGCGACCATCAGCGTGCCCGCGATCCCGCACAGGAAGTAGAGCCAGCGGCCGCCGTCGCCTGCAAACCGTCCGGCGTGGAGCCCGATCATCGCGCCCGCGGTCTCGGCAGCGGCGCCCGGTGGCGGCGAACGCCAGACGAGGCGCCCGGTCACGCCATCATAGGTCAGTCGCGGCGTCCGCGAGGACAGCATCGAATTGGCGCTCTGGCTGATCGTGACCCGTGCAGCGGCGTCGCCGGGATCGCTGACCTCGATGAAACTGGCGGGCGCGCCGAGTCGGCGTTCGGCGTCGGTCGCGATCCGTCGCAGATCGATCAACGGCGTGGGACGGCCGGTCCGCTCGACCACGTTGGCGGCCGGGAACAGCGCGGCGAACAGGGTATTCTGATCATTATAATTGGCGACGACCGCCCACGGCATCAAAAGCGTCATCAACGTGACCAGCCCGGTATAAGTGATCATCAGGTGGAACGGCAGCGCCAGCACCGCGGTCGCATTGTGACCGTCGAGCCAGGATCGCTGGCCCTTTGCGCGTCGCAGCGTGAAGAAGTCCTTGAAGATCTTCTTGTGCGTGACGATCCCGCTGACGATCGCCACCAGCATCATCATGGTCGCGAACCCGACCAGCCACCGCGCCCAGATCACCGGCATGTAGTGGAGATCGAAGTGGAAGCGGTAGAAGAACTCCCCGCCCCGCGTCTCGCGCGCCTGCGCGACCTGTCCGTCGGCACCGATCAGTGCCTGCGTGTCGCCGCGCCCTCGCCTGCCCCGCCTGCCACGCTCTTCGCCGGGCTTCGGCTGCGGCACCCAGAAGACCTGCGCACCGGGCGATCGTTCCGTCGCTACCGGGATAATCCAGCTCTTCGCATCGGGCGCTTTGCGAGCAAGGAACGCTTGCGACCCTGCCAGCACGCGCATCGGCTGTTCGACGCGCGCGATCTCGGGCCGCATCCAGCGGTTAAGCCCCTCGCGCCAGAACGCGATCGTGCCGGCGACAAAGACGAGGAACAGGATCCAGCCAAGCAGCAATCCGGACCAGGTGTGCAAGAACGCCTGCGACTGACGGAAGCCCTTGCTCATACCCGCCCCGTCGCGCCGATCGATATCCACGTGATTGCGGCCGCAACCGCCGCTGCGAGGCCGAGTGTCCAGATCGCGCGCCAACCGCTACGGGCCGCGAACGCCCACATCGCCGCAAGCGAGCACAAGGCGAGCGCGATCAGCGCGGCGGTGACGGTCGCCTCGGCACGATCCCCCGGCAGCAGCCGCGCAAGCGCCATCGCCCACAGGCTCGCAGTTGCATAAGCGAGCGGCACGGAGGCGACGACGCGCAGCGCGATGTCGCCGCGCCGCGCCCAGCGCGCACGGGCATGCGCATCGCCCGCCGTCATTCGAAGCTGTACCGAAGCGTCGCGAACGCGGTGCGCGGGCTGCCGTAGTAGTTGCCGCGGCCGGTGGCGGCGATGCGCGCGTAATAGGTCTTGTCGAGTACGTTCGCGACGTTGACCGAGACACCCACCCTCTCGTTGAACTTATAGCCTGCGCGCAGGTCGAGCACCGCATAGCTTGGCTGGCGGACGATGGTGGACCGGGTGCGCAGCGTACCGTCGGCGTTGAACACCGCCGCATTGCCGCCATAGGTCGAACTGAACCACGTCACGCTGCCGCCAAGGCTCGCGCCTGCCAGTGGCCCATCGACCGGGGCGTAGTTGGTGAACGCCTTAACCATGTGCTTCGGCACGATCGGCACCAGTGGCAGCCCCTCGAACGCAGTGGTCTGGTCCTCCAGATACTTAGTCTTGGTGTAGGTATAGCCGCCATTGATCCGCCAGCCGGGTAGGATCTCGCCGGTCGCCTCGGCCTCGATACCGCGCGAGCGGACCTTGCCGGTCTGAAGCACGACGGTCTGAATGTCGGGATCGTTGAACAACCTGTTGGTCTGTATGATCTGATACGCTGCCGCAGACAGCAACAGGCGATCGTTCATCAGCGAAAGCTTGGTGCCCGCCTCATATTGCGCACCGACCAGCGGCTCGATCTGCTGCCCGTCGGGACGTGCCCGGCCGACCGGTGCCGCCTGCGGTGTGAAGCTGTCGGCATAGCTCGCATAGAGGTTGAGCTGCGACGTCAAGTCCCAGACGATTCCGGCATAGGGCGTGAAGCGGTTGTCGATCCCGTAGCGGGTCGACGGTGGCAAGACACCGCTTGGTGTCAGCAACGTGGTCGTCGTGGTATCCCACCATGTCACGCGGCCGCCACCGATGAGCGTCAGGCCGGCGAGCGGGCTCATTCGCATCTGCCCATAGATGCCGTACTGCTCGACGTCGGTCGAGGAACCGCCGTAGGCCTGCAGCACGCAATTGGCGGGCGCGGGTGTGATCGTGGTGCTGGAACTGGGACAGGTCGCTCCCGTCCCCTGCACCGGATAATAGGGCAAGACGCCATACGGGTTCAGGGGCGGCTCGAACGGCGACACCGGGTTGTACACGTCGATCCGCGCATAATTGGACAGCCGGGTGAAATAGGACGTGCCCGAACTCGCCTGATAATCTGTGCCGAGGATCAGCGTCTGGTCGCGCCCGAACAGCGGGAAAGTGCCTATGCCGTTGAAGTCGAACGATCGCGTCTGCTGGTTACTGTCGCCGCGATAGGCGATGTGGCTGGTCGAGCCGTTGGTCGCGGTTACCGGCTGGTTGCCGATATAGCTGTAGATGTCGACGCGATCGACGTCGGTGAACAGGCCGGTCGCGCGCAACGTCCAGCGATCGCTGATCTTGTGCGCGAGTTCGGCGAACCCGGTCCAGGTCTCGGCGTTGAACCGGTTCCAGTCGGCGCCGAGATAGGTCGATCGCTTCACGTCGAGCAACTTGCCGTCGCTGCCGTCCGCGCCACCGATGATGCCGGGCAGGCCCGACTGCACCGCGGGACGGAAACGGTCGTAATAGCCGCCGACCGTCAGCGTTGTGCGCTCGCCGATCTCAAGCGAACCGACTGCGAACCCGCCAATGCGGTTGCGGTGCGCGTTTGCGAAGAACTGATCCTGGTCCTGTGCCATTGCACCGAACCGTAAGCCTGCCTTGGTGCTGATTGGCGTCGAGACGTCGAGCTCGAAGCGTAGATTGTCGTAGCTGCCGGCACCGGCGCTAGCCTGCATCTTGAACGCGTCGAGCGGTCGCTTACGCACCATGTTGATGCTGCCCGCCGGATTGCCCGATCCGCTAAACAGACCTGCCGGGCCGCGCAGCACTTCCAACCGGTCGTAGAAGAACAGGTCCGGCACGGCGGATGGGAAGTTGAACGCAAAACTCGGGACGCCGTCGATCAGGTAATTGGTGATCGCGAACCCGCGCGAGAAGAACGACGGATCCTCGCTGCCGACGCCATTGACTGTGATGCCATTGGTCGCGGTCAGCGCGTCTTCCAGCGTAAACAAGTTCTGACCCTCGATCTGATCGCGATCGATCACGGTAATGGTGTTCGGCGTGTCCTTGAGCGGCGTCACAGTCTTGCCGACCGCACGACCATAGCTTTTGCCGATCACCATGATTTCGTCGGACTTCTGCGCATCGTCCGATCCGGAGGCCGTTTCCACGGTCCTTGGCTCCTCAGCCGGAGCTGGCAAAGGTGCTCCGACAAACGCTGCACTCGCCAGCAATATACTCGAAAAACTCATACTGAACCCCCGTTATCGGGAGGCCTCTATGTCATATGCTGTTGCGAGTCACTAGCAATATAACGGTTTTGTCATGATCGTTGAGGCGAGCGCGAGCAGGCGCAAGTTTAACCTATTGAGATTCGCAAAAATATTATGTCTAACGAGGCTTATAGATCGCCGGCCGCGCCTGTTGATTTCAGCGCGCGATGGATAGCAATTCTGACCCACAAAGCGACATTCACGCCCCCGTCCCCGCCACCCAACTTCGGACGCTCATTCAACTCTGCGATATGGTCGCTCATGTGGGCGTTTGCCTGGCCAAGAACGTTAGCTTTTTAACGGCTTGGCCTGGTAGCGCCGACGCAAATCCAATCGTCAATTAACTGTTTGACGATATTATGTCAGACATGATCGATCGGAACGAGACCGGGGCAAGTCAGGAACACGCCCGGCTGACAAGCCTGCTGAACATGGGAATCCTGGACACGCCGCCACAGCGCGACTTCGATGAGGTCACCCGTCTCGCGGCGTTGGCGTGCAACACCAATAGCGCAGCGGTCACTCTGATCGACGCCAACCGCGGCTGGTTCAAATCACGGGTAAGTGTGCATGCAGCCGAGGTACCACGCGAACATGCCTTGTGCAGCCTCGACATCGATCAGCCTGATCTGCTGGTCATCCCGGATACCCACCTTGATGCCCGGTGCACCGGCAACCCCCTGACAGAAGGGCAGGATGCCATTCGCTTCTATGCGGGCGCCCCCCTGATCGCGACATCGGGTTATTGCATCGGCCGGCTATGCGTCCTCGACCCGAACCCGCGATACGGATTAACCGCTGGACAGCGTCAGGCGCTCATTGACCTCGCCCGCATCGTCATCGGCCTCATCGAGGCCAGCCACAGCCGCCAGATCGGCCTCATTGCAACACAGGTCGCCGATGTGACCTCGGATGCGATCCTGTGTGCCGATGACATCGGACGGATCACTTTCTGGAACGCAGCTGCCGAAGCCATGTTCGGCCGCTCCGCAGCCGATACGATCGGCGCGGAACTCAGCATCATCGTGCCCCCTGCCCTGCGTGCTGCCCACCGGGCAGGTTTCGCCAGCGCTGCACAAGGTGGCTACATGAAGCTGGCTGGGAAATCGGTAGAACTGACCGCCATCAAAGCGGACGGTTCCGAGTTCCCGATCGAACTGTCGCTCGGTCGATGGCAGGATGAGAAAGGCTTTCATGCCTTTGCTGCGATCATCAGGGACGTGTCGGCGCGCAAACTGCTCCAGTATGAACGTGAACAGGCCTGGGCGTTCCTCAACACCGTGATCGAGCACCTGCCCGCGATGCTGTTCGTCAAAGAGGCGGACACGCAGCGATATTTGTTGATGAACAAGGCTGGTGCCGCGATCGCCGAACGACCACAGTCAGACTTCCTTGGTCGAACTGATAGCGAACTGTTTCCTGGCCGGGGCGAAGGCTATGAGGCCCGGGACCGCGCTGCCTGCGCCACCCCGGGCGTTCATGTCTACGAGAGCGAACACCTTCGTGCCGACGGTCAACTGGTCCATCTGCGAACTCAGCGCTTGAGGATCGACACGCCCCAAGGAGATGCCCGCTATTTACTCGGCATGACCGAGGACGTCACGGAAGCACGACGGGCCCAAGCGGAGGTTGCCCGCCTGGGTGCGTATGACGCGCTTACCAGCCTGCGTAACAGGGCCAGCTACGTACGACGCCTCGACATGCTGGCTGCTGCTGCTGCACCCTTTGCGTTGCTCAGCATCGATCTCGATCGCTTCAAGGCGGTGAACGACCAGTTCGGCCACCTTGTCGGCGACGAGGTGCTGATCCAGGTCGCTCAGCGACTGAGTGAGCTTACTGCCCCAGGCGATCTGATTGCCCGAGTAGGCGGCGACGAATTCGTGATGGTTCTAACTGGTGATGAGGCGGCAGAGCGGTCGCATGGCATCGCCGATGCTATTGTGACGGCACTGGAAGAGCCGATCAAAACCGAGCGGGTTCGCACCCACGTCGGCGCAAGCGTCGGGGTAGCGCTGTATCCACGTGACGGTTCCACACCGGAAGCCGTGCGGCAGGCGTCAGACCTTGCCCTGTACCGCGCCAAGGATCATGGCCGCGGCACGGCCTGCTTCTACAACGAGGCGATGGATGCAGCCGCGCGCAATCGTCAATTCCTCGAGATCGCCCTGCGCGACGCGATCAGGAACGACGAGATGACGCTCGCATTCCAGCCGGTGATATTGATCGAAACCGGTGTCATCACCAGCTTCGAGGCACTGGCACGCTGGACCCATGCCGATCGTGGCGCGATCGCCCCTTGCGACTTCATCCAGGCGGCCGAGCGATGTGGCCTGATCGAGGAACTGGGCACGAACCTACTCCGCAAGGCTTGCGTCGAAGCCGCACGGTGGCCCGGTGATGTTCAGATCGCCGTGAACCTCTCGCCTCTCCAGTTTCAAAGCGGCCACCTTTGCGAGCGCGTACGGCAGATTCTGGAGGAAACCGGTTTGGCGGCGCAGCGTCTACAGCTGGAGGTAACCGAGAGCCTGTTGATGCGTGATGTTGATCAAACATTCGAACAGCTCAGCCAGTTGCGTTTGCTTGGCATTCAGATTCTCATGGATGATTTTGGCGTCGGCTATTCCTCGCTCGGCTATTTCGAGCGGTTTCCGTTCGATAAGGTGAAGGTTGACCGATCATTCATTAACGCGGCTCCGACCTCTCGAGCTTCGCAAGCGATCATCAAGGCGGTGGTGCAGCTTGGGACGTCGCTGAATATGGGGGTAGTGGCCGAGGGAGTCGAAACCAATGAGCAGATGGAAATGCTCACCGCGCTCGGCTGCAGCCATGTTCAAGGATATCTATTGGGCAAGCCAATGCAAGGCAGCGACGTTCTTTACCATCTGCATACAAATAGTAGCAATTGTTAGTATTATGATGACATTCAGTATAGCTTTATTAACCACCTATTGCTAATAAATTGGCAAATTCCCTAAGTTCGGTCACTTATTGGCATCGCAGATCCCTCTTTGAAGCCAAAGTTCTTTCACCATGGCTGGTACAATTTCGGTCGTAACCCGGATGATCGACTTCGTAATCGCCTGTAGACCCCGGAGATGGCGATACGGCAGCTCTCGGGGTATACATCCGCTTAATCTACTACTATTTCCCTCGTGAGGCGATTGCGCAGCGCCGAGACCGCCTTATTTTCCATTGAGTGGATTTAGGCAGTTAGGTGACGATGCCGGCAGCTCATTGTGTCTCAACCTCTGAGGGTATCATCCTCAAAGCCGATCAGGGCTTTCTTGATCTGCTAAAGCGCCAGGAAGACGAAGTCATTGGTTTTTCGTATCGGCAGATTACCGATCCAAGAGACCTCGGGCGGAGCGCAGAGATGTTGGCATTGCTGGAGGACGGCGCAGCTCCCGTTCGACTTCAGAAACGCTATTTGAGGCCAGATGGCACTTCGATAGCAGCCAATCTACTTGTTACTCGCTTCTCTGATCCCGACCGTCTGATCAGCACGCTCTTCTGGCAGGAGAGTGGTCGAGCCCTACCACCGGCAAGGCTATGGGAAGCAGCGCTGCGGATACGCCACGTCCATAGTGCACGGATCAGACTATTCGGCAATGATCTCAGCACCGATCCAGTCGGCTCACTATTCATCGGCATCTATCTTGCTGAGGCAGAAGGCCGTAACGTGGGGCTAGAAGAGATCTCCATTTACGCAGGTATTGCGACGTCGACCACGGCACGATGGGTCAAAGCCTTGCAGCAGTGTGGCGTATTGGAAGAATCGCTTGATTCAAACATCAACCTTCAGCTGACGCAAACCGGCCTGAAGAAGGTCGAAGCCATGCTAGCGACGGTCTACGAGGCTCCTGATGCAGCAGCTATGCTGACTTGAATTTGGTGGATCAGGTGATCGAGCTGTGCTGCGGCAGCGTGCTGCCCCTCGGCGTCAAGGAGCACCAACGCCGCACGAAGGTGCTCAAGAGCCTCTCGCATGGTGATATGCTCCATCATGTGGATCATATCACCTAAATCGACGCTGTCGAAGGGGCGTGACAGAACCGTCATCAACCGCAAGGCGCCCTTCTGGTTTTACGCTGTAGCGTCGCACACCCCCTTGATCACTAATTAGCGACGGCTTACCGCATGACCCAGCTCTGGACGTTCAGCGCGCCTTGGCTGCTTGCCGAAACCGGACTTTTGTTCAGGTCCCATGATTGCCCGGTATGGTCGCCAGCCTCACTGTCGTTCGGAGTAACTTCGTCGGCAGAAGAGATCGGCATTATGACCGACTTGCTGCACTGGTTCTGCACATTTTCTCCCTCAGGACTCCCGATAGCCGCGATCATCCTTCCATACCGTCCGCTTAGATCAACCGCTTCAAACGGCAGGAGCGGATCGTGCGTTTTAGTTTTCTCTGCAAGATTGCGATCGTCATCGCCCTAGTGGTGCTGTTCGATCGGCTGTTCCCTGATAGCTTCTCGGGCGCCCGCATCGGTGGGTTCGCGGGCGTCTGGCTGATGGGCCTCGTTCTGGGCAGGGGCGATGTCAGGCGGAACAAGCGTGCATGGATCGCACTTGCGGTCGCGGCGCTCTTCGCGGGGTCGCTGTTCGACGATCCAGGGCCGCTTGCCTGGGCCCTGTTCTGGTGTGCGCTCTCCGTCGCCGTGCTGCTACCAAAGGTCAGTGGCTTCGACGATGCCTGGCATTGGGGTGCGCGCCTAATGATCCATACAGTTGGGGGGATCGGCAAGCCGTTCGCCGATCTTCGGCGGTTCGGGCGGTCCAGGCAACGCAAGCGCGCCAACGCCGGCTCCGTCATGGCAATGCTAGGGTTGCCGCTGGTGGGCGGTGCCTTGTTCGTCACACTGTTCGCCGCCGCTAATCCACTGATCGCGGAGACCCTTGCTGCGATTCGACTGCCGTCGGTGTGGCAAATCCTGCTGTGGATTTTTGTAGCGGTTTGCGTCTGGCCGAGCCTGCGGCCGCAGGCGGCGGTGATGCGCTTGGCGGGTCGTCTGCCCGACCCCGAGCCGGTGCTGCCCGGCACGTCGCTGCCGTCGGTTCTGATCGCGCTCGCCTTATTCAACGCGATCTTCGCCGTTCAGAACGGGCTGGACATTGCGTTCCTGTGGAGTGGCGGAGCGTTGCCTGCCGGCATGACCCAGACCGAATACGTGCATCGCGGCGCCTATCCGCTGATCGGCACCGCGCTGATCGCCAGCGTGATGGCGCTGGCGATGCTTCGCCCGGGCAGCGCGAGCGCGCACCACCCCTGGGCGCGGCGACTTGTGACCTTGTGGGTGGTGCAGAACCTGGTTCTGGTCGCCTCCAGCATACTGCGGACGATCGACTATATCGAAGCCTCGATGCTGACGGCGTGGCGCATCGCCGCGCTTGCATGGATGGCGCTGGTGGCGCTTGGGCTGGTGCTGATCTGCTGGCGCATCCTGCGCGGGCGCAGCGCGCGGTGGCTGATCAACTGGAACGCGTTCGCCGCTGCAGTCGTGCTGACCCTGTGCAGCTTCGTCGACCTGGGCTCGCTCGCGGCATCGTGGAACGTTCGCCAGCAGGCACCGGCAGCGATCGACCTCTGCTATATCGGTCAGGTCGGCGATGGGGCGCTGCTGCCGCTGATCGTGCTGGAGCACCGTCGAATGGATGCGGTGACACGCGACCGCGTGCGCTACGCTCGCGATCTGATCTTCACCGACCTGTCGGCACGGCAGGACAGCTGGACGGAGTGGACGCCCCGTGGCGCGCGTCGCCTGGCCCGGGCAACGGCCATGCTCGGGCCCAACCCTGCTCGGCCGCTGGCGGTGGACCAGCCTGCATGGCGCAACTGCGACGGCTCGATCGAACATCCGGCACCGCCGGCCCAGCCTTGACCGCGCGAGCGCCAGCCATGATCCAGTGTCCCATGCCCCGCACGATCCTGATCGCCGACGACGATCCCCACATCCGACAGCTTCTCGCCTTCGCGCTCGCCAAGGCCGGGCTTGACACGATCGAGGCTGAGGATGGCGAGGCGGCGCTGGCCGCGGTGGAGAGCCATGCGCCCGATCTCGTCGTGCTCGACATCAACATGCCGCGGATGGACGGGATCGAGACGTGCCGCCGCTTACGCGCGCGGAGCGACCTTCCAATCCTGTTCCTCTCCAGCCGCGACGACGAGCTCGACCGCGTGCTCGGCATCGAGCTCGGCGCGGATGATTATGTGACCAAGCCGTTCAGCCCACGCGAGGTCGTTGCACGGGTGATGGCGATCCTGCGCCGCACGGCGGGGCGTCCGCCGGCGGTCGCCGATGCCGCCCCGCCGCTCCGCCATGGCCGCCTGCATCTCGACCCGGATGGCTGGCAGGCGAGCTGGGCGGATCAGCCGGTGCCGCTGACCGCCACCGAATTTGGCATCCTTCGCACGCTCGTGACGATGCCATCCAAGGTGTTCAGCCGCGATGCGCTCATCGACCGGCTGCATGGCCCTGGTTTTGCCATCACCGATCGCACCATCGACAGCCACGTGCGCAATTTGCGCGCCAAGTTCGCAGCCGTCGGTGCCCAGGACGTGATCGAGACGCGCGCCGGCATTGGCTATCGTCTCGGGGTGTGCGGCGCCGGATGATCGAGCGGGTTAAAAGCGTCGTCCGCCACCACTGGCCACGGCTGCGTCTGCGGACGATCCTGCTGCTTACCTTCCTGTTCGTGGCCGCGCTGCCGGGCGTCGGCGCGCTGTTCCTGCGGGTCTACGAGAACTCGCTCGTTCGCCAGACGGAAGCGGAGTTGGTCGGCCAGAGCGCGGCACTGGCGGCCGCGGCGATCGTCGAATGGCCGGGCGTTCACGCGCGCGCGCTGCCGCAGCAGATTGTCCCACAGCCGCCGTCGGTCGATCTGCGTATGACGCGCATCCTGCCGGAGCGACCCGAGCCCCGGCCCTCGGCAGGACCGGAGGGGCGCGCAACGCTCGTCTGGGGCCATCATATGCGGCCAGTCCTGCAGCTGACCTCGCGCACCACGCTGGCATCGATCCTGCTGCTCGACGCGAACGGCCGCATCCTCGTTGGTTCACAGACGGGAGCCTCCTACGCCGATCTGCCCGAGGTGCGATCGGCGCTGGACGGCCAGCGGGCGACGACGCTCCGCCGCAATGGCGCCTACCGGCAGCACTACGCGCTCGAATGGTTGAGCCGGGCGTCGGACCTGCGCATCCACCACGCCCACCCGATCGTCGCCGACGGGCGGGTCATCGGCGTGCTGTTGCTGTCACGCTCCCCGCGCGTGCTGCTTGCTGGGATCTACGAGGATCGGGGCAAGATCGCGCTCGGCATCGTGCTGATCTTCGCGACGTTGGTCGTTCTGAGCGGGCTGCTTTCGCGCGGCATCGTCCGGCCAGTCGAGGCGCTGGGCGACGCGACGCGGGCGGTCGCGAGCGGCGGGGGTTCGGTGCCGCCTGCCCCGACCACCGCCGCCGTCGAGATCCAGGCGCTCTACCGAGACTTCGGCGTAATGGCCGAGGCGATCGAACGGCGCTCCCGCTACCTGCGCGATTTCGCGCACGCGGTCAGCCATGAGTTCAAGACTCCCCTTGCCGGGATCGGCGGTGCGGTCGAGTTGCTCCAGGACCATCCCGACATGGGCGCAGCGGATCGCGAACGCTTTCTCGCCAACATCGGCGCGGACGCGGCGCGCCTGAACCGGCTCGTCAGTCGCCTGCTCGACCTCGCCCGCGCCGACATGGCCGAGATGGTTGAGGGTGCCGCCACCGACCTGTCCGACGTCATGCGCCGTGTGGCGGATGCCTTCACGGGTGCCAACTTCGACGTCGTGCCGGAACCGGCCGCGGGGCTGCCGAGCGTCGCTGTGCCGCCAGCGGTGATCGAAACGGTGATGACCGGCCTCATCGAGAACAGCCGACAGGCCGCAGCATTCCGCGTCTCGATCGCAGCGCGGGCGTCAGGCGAGTGTGTAGAACTGGCGTTCCGGGATGACGGTCCAGGCATCCCCCTGGGTGATCGCGACCGCATCTTCGAGCCCTTCTTCACCAGCCGCCGCACATCGGGCGGCACCGGACTTGGGCTGCCAATCATCCGCTCGCTTCTCCAGGCGCACCACAGCACGATATCCCTAGACCAGGACAACGGTAGGGGCGCGGTCTTCCTCGTCACGCTGCCTGCATGCGCCGTCGCACCGACGCTGAAGGCATAGATGGTGCGGAGAAGGCCACTCGCATTGTCGGCGCTACTGATCGTCGCCACCATAGCGACTGGTCTTACGATCAGACTAGCGCCGCTCGGGCTGCCGAACGCCTTCGTCAAATATGGCGGATCGCTAATGTGGGCGCTAATGATCTACTGGATCGTTTCGTCCGTTCGCCCACTTTGGCAGCTCATGCGCGGCGCTCTCGTATCGAGCGCGATCGCGTTCTGCGTCGAACTGTTCAAGCTCTATCACACGCCCCTGCTCGACGCCTTTCGGCTGACCTTGCCCGGCAAGCTTCTCCTTGGGCGCGTGTTCTCGCTATGGGACCTGGTCGCCTACGCGGTTGCAATCATCGTTGGCGTTATTGCGGACCATATGATCTGGTCCAGTATGCAGCGCCTGCCTTCTGCTGAGCGCCAGGATGAGCCGCGATTGGGAGCAATCGGGCCAGCCGACCAACAGCCTCGCCAGATCGGAAACACCACGGCTCTGTCGGCCTCGACCCATCAACCGCCGTCTACGGCGGACGGTACGCTTCCCAGCTTCGAACACCGGCTCATGTGTTTCGCGTCAATTAAGCCAGCCCCCGTGTCCTAAGGGAAGCGTTCAGATAGAATGCCTTCACCTTTTGCGTTTAATTAGAAACGTGTGAAAGCCACTGAGAGCCCAATCGTTCGCGATATTCCTGACGGAACGTACGTCGAGCTTGTTGCCAGTTTGTGCGGCACGCGCATGCCCGCAGCGATCATGACGTTGCTGTTCCTGGTGGTTGGTGTGCTCAGCGTTCACGCCTCACGGGATATCGCTCTAGCGAGCTTGGTCGCTATAGGAACGATCGCGAGCGTAGCCCGCCTTGCCGTTTTGATCCGCGGTAGACGGCTGTGCGATAACCCCGAAATGCCCTTACTCAGTGCCAAGCGCTTTGAGCGCCGGTTTGCACTCACCTATTGGGCCTTCGCGGCTGTATTCGGTCTATTTGCCGCACGATCGTACATGCTGCCGCTTGCAGAATGGCAGATGCCCATCGGCATTCTCGTCGTGGGATACGCCGCAGGAGCAGCATCTACGATCGCGATGCGCCCTTACATCGTGATTACGAGCCTGATTGTCGCGGTAATCCCGCCAGCTTTAGTTCTTCTACTGCGGGGAGATCCGAATGCGATCGTTTCGGCTCTTTGCCTATTTGCGCTGCTCACAGGCGGCCTTCGTAGCGCTAGCCAACGATATCGCTCGCAGCTGGCAAAGACGACAACGCGACACGCCTTTGCTCGTCAGGTCAAAACGGATCACCTCACTGGGCTTGGCAACCGGCTGGCTCTCGCCGAGGCATTTGAGACAAACGCCCGGCCAGAGCGACACGGACGTATCGCATTTCACTATGTCGACCTCGACGACTTCAAGCCGGTCAACGACCGGCTTGGTCATCAGGTAGGCGATAGCTTGCTGTGCTTGGTCGCCGATAGGTTGCGGACATCTATAAATCCTGAAGACATGGTTGTTAGGCTTGGAGGCGACGAATTTGTCGTCGTGCAAATCGACTCCGAGTCTGACTTTGACGTTGAGCAACAAGGATTACGCATCGAACAGGTCTTGAACCGCTCTTACGTGTTGGATGGCCATTCGGTTAACTGTGCCGCCAGCGTCGGATCAAGCCGCTCTACTGGTAAAAGTCAGAGCATGAATTGCCTTCTGGTGGCTGCCGACGAAGTGCTGAGGCGGAGAAAGGCAGAGCGGAAAAGCCGCCTTGGAAGTCCGCCTGTCGATACCGGCAGTCCCAAACAACGTGATGCGATTGATTACGTCTCGGTCGCGGAAGGACGCACAGACAGCCATTCGGTCGCGCACGACATGCTCAGTGATGGCGAAGCGTATGAACGATTAGCCGCTACCGGCATCGCCGCAACAACTTGGGAGAGTGCGCCGGATGGTCTTATTGAGACCGACAGCCCCAGCTGGCGGGCCTATACCGGTCAAAGCTATGACGATTGGAAAGGATATGGTTGGCTAACCGCCATCCATCCCGACGACCGAATAGCTACGATGCAGAAGTGGCGTGAGACCGTACACGATCGGCAAGCGGTTGACGCGGAGTACCGGCTAAGAGGGAAGGACGGGCAGTACCGTTGGATGAGTGTGCATGCCGTTCCGTTGCGCGCCAAGGACGGACAGATCGTCAGGTGGTTGGGTATCAACATTGATATTGATGATCGAAAGCAGAAGCAGCTTTTACAACATAGCACCGGTCTTTCGGTTTGAATTAAAAAGACCCACAACCGGCCATTCAGCCCCGTTTGTTGCGTATCCAACTCTCGCCGTTCGTTTATCTGCCAGATGCGCTAACCTGGGGGCCTTCCGCTGGCTGCGATCCATAGTTGTGGTCAAACGGTCCATCGGCCAGCGTAGCGTTCAGGTACGACGGGAGAACAAGCTTGGCGGGAGTGGCGCGATTGGCAGTGGCGGATACATCAACATCGCCGCCCGGCGTTCCAGATGCGGCACCGGACCAGACAGCGACGGGCAAGGAGCATTTCGAGGTGCTCGACGGTCTACGCGGCACCGCTGCCATGCTCGTTGTGCTGTTCCACATTCAGGGCATCACGGTGATGTGGGATGCCTCCAAGGTCATTCTTCACCACGCGGTTCTGGCCGTCGACTTCTTTTTCCTGCTATCGGGTTTCGTGATCGGTTACGCGTATGACGATCGCCGGGACCGTATGTCGGTCCGCCATTTTCTGACCTTGCGACTGATTCGGCTGCACCCGCTCGTGCTCTTCGGCGTCGTGCTGGGCTTCGTAAGCTATCTGTTCGACCCATTTGCCGGGAGCGCGCAAGCCGTACCGCTGGGCAAGTTGCTTGGCGCATTTGCTCTTGGGCTGTTGCTGCTGCCTGCCGGACCGCTCCCTAATCGTTGGAGCGACACGCACCCGTTCAACGGGCCGTGCTGGAGTCTGCTTCAGGAATATATCGGCAATGTCGCCTACGCGCTGCTGCTTCGTCGCTTGTCCGTGCGCGCGCTGCTTGCGATCGCGATCGCAAGCGGGCTCGGCCTCGTCGCCTGCGGGCTCCGACTTGGCAGTATGGATCAGGGCTCGGCCTGGGATAGCTTATGGATGGCACCCGTCCGGCTGTGCTTCCCGTTCGTCATGGGGCTTTGGCTTTTTCGTATACGAGGCCGACTGCCGTTCTTCCGCCTTGGCTATCTGTCGCTGACGGTCGTCCTGATCGCGGTGGCCGCGTTCCCGACGCTCTCGAACGTAGGCCCGGTCAAGCTCAACGGTCTATACGAGACGGGGTGCATCGTCGTCGTATTCCCGCTCGTCATTTTGGCCGGCAGCCACTCAGAAGCGGGCCGCGGCATGATGGGGCTGTGCAAGTTCGCTGGACGCATGTCCTACCCGATCTACATGACGCATTTCCCATTCCTGTATGTCTGGATGAACTTCGTAGCGAACGACCATCCGACCCAAGAGATGCTGGCAGTCATCGGGCTGGCGCTCGTTCCCTTCCTTATCTCAGTTGCATGGGCGTCGTATACATTCTGGGACGAGCCGATCCGTGCTCGGCTCCGTATCGCACTTGGCGGTCATCGTTAATTCGTGCTGGACAACAGATTCGATTCCGGTCTGTCGCCCGGTTTCCCACCAGTACGATAAACGACCCAGTTGTGGACATCATCGAGCGACTTAGCGCTTCTCCGAAGCGGTCATCCGTTCACATGAGTGTCGCATCCATCGAGCACCGACTGCTTGTCGCTGAGGATGACAGGGTCGTAGGGGGTAGGGTCGAGCTTGCGCGCATCGGACTCGTCTGGTCTCCGTTGATACCGTTGGTAAGGGCGGCTCGGATCGCGCTTTCCCTTGCAGCGACATCAAAGAACCTAGGGACCCGCAGCAATCCACTTCTCAGGGATCAGGAAGTCCCGATCGTCGCGCCAGTTCTGGACCTCCCTCACGTCGTCCTCGCCGCTCCACGCGTTGTGGTCAGCATGATCGACGACGATGATCTGAAGCTGCCCGTCGAAGCTGTTGTAGGCCCGCGACAGCGCGGCGAAGATGCGTCGGGTGCGCGCCATGTCGTCCGCCGGGGGAACGCCGGTCCGCCCCGGCCTCACGCGCTCACGTCCCCGAAGCGCATCCTCGTAGGAGTCGTTCGGAAAGTAGACCTGCGTCGGCTGATCGATAACGAGGAACGTCGGGACCGGGCTCTGTTCACCTCGCTGCATAACGACCCCGTGGATCGCGAGCAGCGCCGCGAGATGGTAGGCCATCCAGTTCTCGCCTCCTCCGATCTCCCACAGCGAGTCCGCCCGACCTCCATCCTCCCGCTGGAACCTTAACGTGAGCTCGTTGAAGTCGAGGAAGGGATAACCGTCAGCGCCCTGCACGCCCATACCTTCGACGAAGCGGGACACGTAGCTAGAGACCTTGCGCGACACCTCCTCGCGTCTGCGATCAAGCGCGTCCTGGTCCAGCTCCTCACGCAGCTCCGCGATCCTGTCGAGAAGGAGGCGGCGCCGCGCGTCCAAACCGCCCTCGCCGTCCACCGCCTCCAGCATGGTGAGCGCCTGCTCGGTTCCTCCCAAAAAACGATAGACCGCCTCGAGCGTCTGGTCGCGCCCCTGTTCAACGCCCACCGCCGCCTCGGCCGCCTGCATAGTCTGCTGGACGGCGGTGATCTCCCGTTCGTCGTCGGCTAGGCTGCGCTCCAAGCCGGCGATTTCCGCGTCGACCATGGGAAGGGCGTCGCGCGTACCGCCCACCAGCGACTCGACGTCGAGCGCGCTCTCCTCCAGCTTGTCCAGCATGCCGCGGCTTTGATCGCTCGAGGAGCCGCACAGGATGCAGTCGTCCGACACAATCGCCTCTCGAAACCAGCCCCTGCCAGCGACATGCTCCCGTTGCTGGTCCAGCGCCGATCTGTAGTCGCGCGCGGAGCGCCTCAGGCCTCTCAGCCGACGCAAACGGCGACGCCTCTCCGCCATCCGTGACGCAATCGTCCGCTCCTGCGCCGATAGGGCCTCGAGCCTGCCAGTCGCGGCGCTGACGCGGCCCGAGGCGCTCGAGACCAAGCGGCCGGGCCCAGTTAGCTCGCGGAGCACTGAGAGGAGAAGGGGAAGACTTGTAGGCGGTTCGCCTTCGGGCAGTAGGCCGAGTTCTTGCGCTCGCAGAAAGGTGCCGGTGGCGTTAGCCCGCCAAGTCTCGATGCCCCTCCGCCTGGCCGCGAGTTCGGCGGCGACCCGGCGCTCCTCTTGGCCGAGAAGGTTCAAGGCGTGGGTCCGGGCCAAGTCCTTGTTGGTGACGATGCCGAGCGCGAGCGGCAGGACCCGGCGCAGCTTATCCCGGTGGGCGGAGGAATCGGCCTTGTAGAAGAGCGTGTACGGGTTGGCGACGACGTGCTGCGGCAAGAAGTTCAGGGAAATTATGTCACGGAAGCTCGCGCGAGCGGCGTTGGCGTCTTCGGGATCGATGGTCAGGTCGGAAAGGCCCGACAGACGATTGAGCAGCCGTTTCACGTCGTCCGTGGTGGCCTTCGGATAGGGCAGCTCGAGTCCCGGCCGCTCGCCCTCGGCGGTCCAGTAGACGTCCGACACCTGCCTGCCGTCGGGTCTTCGCCGGGCGAGGTGTAGCGGCCCGTTCGCGGTCTCGAGTTCGAGCTCATACCACGACGCGAGATCACGGATGACGCCGACGGGGATCGCGCAGCGACCCGAGCCGAGAACGTAGTCAATGATCGCAGCGACGGCCGACTTGCCCGTCGAACTCCACCCTGAGATGACGCTAATCCCGTCCGAGCTGAACTCGATCGAACGCGGGTCGAGGCTCGGGTCGTTGGGCCAGACGACTAGGCGGCGGATGTGCAGTCTCATGTCAGAAGGCAACCCCCAAGCGGCCGGCGACGACGGGTAGATCGTCGACCGCGAACCAAGCGCCGAGACGCTTGCCAGCGGCCAGCACGAGGCGAGCCTCGCCGTTCATCGCCCTGATCTCCCTGGGCAGGTCCGCACCGAGCGCCCGGCATCGCAAACCCGGCTCCATGACAAGAAGCCGCGTGGACGCACCCAGCTGGACGGCACGGAGCACGTATGGAAGGTGCTCCTCGACCCGCGCCTGCAGCCCAGCCACCATTTCGGGTCTGTCAGCGATTGCCTTCAACATCCCGCTGTCGAACTTCATGCGTCCGATCCTGTCGGCAGTCGACCTGTTGAGGAGCATGCCTCCAGCCAAGGCAAGATGGTGGAGCAGCGGGGGCTGGTCCGCCTTAACGCGAGTGTACGAGTTAGCCACGTGCCAAAGAGCGCGTGCGACCAGCGCCGGGTTGCGGAGGACCGTCTCCTCATGGTCAGGCCGCATCCTGTCCCTTTCGTGGCGACGCTGAGGGCAGCCACCATACGCGGTCGTCGTCGGCCAGGCGATGGTAGTGCCCCGACGTCATGTAGAGTTCTCCGCAGGGCTCATCCGCCAGCGGCTCCAAGTGCGAGAAGGTCGTTCTGGCAAGGATGAGCATGCCCAAGTCCCGGCCCCGCAGCTCGGGCCTGTCGATGGCGGCCATGCGTGCGGTGTTGGTCCAGCGATCACTCAGGCGGTCAGACCTGCCGTCCCACTCGCGGTCGGGCACCTCGCCCTCACCGACGAGGCGGTGGCGCTCATCCGCGAACTGTAGGAAGTGCTGCACGGCGTCCAGCACAACGTCCTCGTCGGCACCCACGTCGGAGAGGTGAGACACGAAGCGCCTGGTCATGGCTGAGGCCGCTTCAGCGGGATCTACCGCAACGTCGCGTGAGGCGCGTGGAAGAAGACGTCGGCGGCCAACGCTGCGCTGGATCTGGGCGGCGTGGACGAGGCAGGCCGTCCGGGTGACGATCCCCGGCAGGCCTCGACGCCACCTGCCCATCAGTTCGGATGTCACCCAGCCCAGCATATTTTCCACAACCAAGTCGCGATCAACGCGGGGATCCAAGCCGAGGCCGTTGGCCACGGACGCCCTGAGCGCGGTCCAGTCGCCCGTCCGGTCCACGATCTCCATGCGGCCGACGAGGTCCGCCAGTTCGTCGTTGGTCGACGCCAGCACGTCGTCGACCATGGTCTGCGTCTTCGAACGCCGCGTGGAGGCGCCCGCGGTGCGCAATCGGGCGACTGCCTCGTCCGCGCCGATGGAGCCGGCGGCGACGCCGCGCACGGCGTCCGCGACCGATCCCGCCGCCACTGAGTTTGTGACCAGTAGATAACGCCCGCTGCGGATACCGGCAGCTCTCTGCCGCTTCCATATCTGTAGAGTGCGCCAGAGGCCTGGACTGCGGTCACCGAAGGCAGCCGCGCCGGCACCGAGGGAGTGCTTGTCCTGCTCCTGCGTCAGAATCATGCCGTTGCGGTGGACGGAGACGTCGTCAGCCCATTCGACCGCGACCGAGTCATCGGCGTCTGCGACGCTGAGGTGATACAGCGCCCGTTCGATCTGGTAAATGTAGCCCGCCGACTGCGGCGCGGCTGTGGCTGACGCCTTCAATCGATTCTCCCCGTTGAGCGACAGTCTGCGCGACTACGTAGTATTTGCAAGAGCCCGCCCATGATTGAGTAAAAGGCTAGCGTCCCGTGTGCGCCATCGGTTGTTCGTACGGGCTCGGCGTGTGATTTATTGCGATCCTCGGAACGCCGAGCCGACCCAATTTTCTTCATCGCTGGACCAGCTGTTTGAAAACAGCTGCGACGACCCACAAACCGCCGTTCGCGAATGCTTTCGCCCCCCCCTACCTTCGGTCATTCGTTCACGTCAGCAGCGATGTTGCCCCAGACGGTTGTCTCTACTGCCCGAGGTCAAGTGCCCAGCCTGATGGACGATCCGGGACAGCCGCTGATGCCTAGGCCCGTGCGGGCCAGTCGATTCCCTTCTCCACCATCATCCGGAGCAGGTCGAACGCCGCTTGCTGGCGTGCTGCCTTGCGATTAGGCCCCTGCCCGCTGCCGTGAAGCCCCTGCCATGACGCGCGCACCGTAAAGACGGGCGCATGTCCGGGGCCGCTCTTGTTGTCGATGTAAACCGGCTCTTCGACGTCGAGGATGTGCTGAAGATTCTGCAGCGCCGATGTGTAAATCGCGCCAGGCACATACACAGCGCAATTGTCCTGCAGCCAGATCCGCAGATTGTGATGCGTCGGCATGCCCGCGCCACGCGGCTGCGCCGCCTCGACCAGCCTGGCCCCTAGCCAGTCTCGCAGCGGCTCAAAGCCATTTCCAAGGAACATCGCGGCGACCAGTGCCTGTACGCCTTCGATGATTTGTCGGCCTGTCGGTTCCGCCGTAATCCTGGCGGCCTGACGGAGCGCCCCTAGATCGAGGAGCCTGCCCAATTCGCCGACCGCCACGACGCCAGCGCGGTGATCCGGCATACGTCCGGCGTCCATCTCGAGCGCCAATATTATCTGGATAAGGCGCGCTCCAACAGCCGCGAGCGTGCGGTTGTCTGCATCGATCGCACGCGCAAGCAGTCGAGCCTCGGGGTCGGTGACCGCCACCGCGACCATGTTCGGGGCGACCGCTAGCGGCAGCGCTTGCGCCGCCGCTAGCCCAATCTCGATTGCGGTGTCCGCGTCCAGTCTAACACGCGGATAAAGCGGAACCGGCCGGTCGCGGCGCGCGCGATCAAAAAAGGCTTGCCGCCAATTGTCGACATGAGGCGCCCAGTTCGCGTCGGCTTCCATCGCCCGCAGGCATCGCCGCGCCGCGTGCATCTCGGCCTCGCTTCGCTTTGCGCCGCTGCCTTCCACGCTGAACTTTGCCGCCTTGACCATGCAAGTCCATATTGGGTTGTGATCCGCACCGGTCTGGACATGATCAGCATAAACGGGCGGCCGGCTGCCGCGAAGAGCCAAAATTTCCTGCAAGGTGCTCTTGGGATCGCGCACCGCGAGCACGTCATCGATATCGGCAGCGACTGCGTCGAGCGCGTTGAATCCATCCTCGATCATCGCGAGCGCCGCTTCGAGACCAGCATGTTTGACCATCAACCCGTGAAGGCGCCGGATCGCCTGCAGCCGCTCACCGCGGGAGGCAACGGGTTCCAGCGAGGGCACTGGGCCCAGCAACGCTCGGTCCCAATGGCGGAAGAGATGCTCAGGCTTCTCCGCCTCGCGGAAGAACATTTCGGCAGCCGAGATGCCGTAGGCGCTCAGCAGTCCCGAGCGCATCGCCGTCGAAAGGCAGGCAAGCTCATAGGCTTGCCGCCCGACGATCTCCATTGCGTCCAGCGATGTTGAGAAGAAGGACGCTACATCAAAAGTACGATTGCCGAGCGCTTCTGTTTTCGCAGCAAGCGACGGCAGATAGTCGCTGCGCACCGCGAGCGAAAGCGCGAGAAAATGCGGAGCGACGAGGCCGCCGAAGCGCGACAGCAGCGCTGACTGAAACTCCTCAACCAATCGGGCCGCGTGCTCAATTTTGGAGAAGGACGGTTCCGCCTGCCCTGCGGACGCGTCCGACGCGAGAACCAGCGGCACCGCCGCGAGTTCGACGTCATTGGCAGTTACCGGTTCGGCCAGAGCTTGCTGTAAATCCGCAAAATCGGACGGTTTCGCTTCGGCCTCCGCGGCAAATGCCGCGCCTGCGACAACCGGGTAGACATGCTCCTCTTCGCGCTCGACTGGGATTGGCGCTGGCCGCCGGAGCAGTTGCGCCATGTCGCCGATTTGCGCCGCAGTAACTGGCGCGCAGCGATCCCAAAGCGCTTCCATTTGATCTGCGACGAGCCGGACTGATTCTAGATCCTCGATCCGTACAGTGCTCTCAAAATTTCTCAGCAGCCCCGAGATGGTAAGGTTCGATGACCCCACGAATGCGACACGCCCGTCGATGACAAAAACTTTTGCATGGACGTGATCAAGGCGCCGTAAATCGAAGTCGATGCTGCCATCGTGGCCGGATAGCCAGTAATGCGCCTCGAGATCGGACGACCCCATGCGAAATTCGCGCTCGACAAATCGCGATAGTGTTCGGACCCGAACGTTCGGGCGCAATATCCCACGAATGCTGCGGATGACGGTGCTCTTGATGTACGGGCAGACAAGCAGGACGTCCGACTCCGCCGCAGCTAGTTCGGCGAGGAGTTCAGTTCGCCAAGGCGTGATATAGGCGCGCATACCGATCGACATTGCCTTAGATGGGATCCTAATTCAGCTATGCGATCAAGCCCCTCTTTCGTCGACCCGGCTGCAATTTCGACTTGGCGTCGCAAGAGCGGCGAGAATTCGCGATCCATCTCCGTGCGATAAGTGGAATGGGACACGCTGATGACATCGGTCAGCGCTCGGCTGCGACGACCAGGGGGCGACCGTCGACACCCAGAACCGCAGGCCTGCCCCTGGACCCACACCCGGACGCTCAGCGCCGCTTAGCCCCTTCGCAGAATCGGACATCCGTTCATCCGCTTGGCGCAACCCCAAGCTCTTCCCCGAATTACGCAGTGCTGTTCATTCAGCTTCCCGGTTGCGAACTCACTGTAATCGACCACGAGGACACTCTTCGTGGGCTTGTTGATATCTGGCAAGACAACCGTGACTTCATCGGGCGCTTCGCCGATAGTCCGGTCGAATGACGCTAGTTGGCCTCCCTACCGCGACACCGCCCGAGTGCCTCGGCACGAACTGGACCGTGAGCGACGCCGATGCGTTAGCGGACGTGTGCGCCCAGATAATGATCGGCCGCGCGCTTCACGCGGCGCTGATCCTCGACGGATCGCACCCTGTGGGCACGCCACCGATCATCAGCTCCGCCCTTAAGGAGAAGCTGAGGCTCGAGCTCCATCCGACGAGCGACCCGAAAACCTACCACCGTGATGGCCTACTCTTCGAGATCATTAGCTGGGCCGCCGCCCGTCTTACCGCGACCCCCAACGACGCCATCTCCGACCCCCACCTCAAGGCCACCAACCAAGGGACCGACTGCCTCAAGGTGACGGTCGATTCTGTGAACAGGACCCTTACGCGAGCGACGGTCTACGAATACAAGTGCACGACGAACTGGCGTCAGCTCTTCTCGCAGGACGTGATCAAGGCCTTCCGCGAGTACGTCTCCGGCGAACGCGACAATCAGCTTGCGCAGGCCGCAATCACGCTGCTGATCGAACTCGGTTTCTCGCCGGTTGAGCGCAACGCCGCATACGACCAGCTGGTCCGAGGCCGCCCGCTTGCGTTCCAAGCCTCCCTGACCGTAGCGCCCAGCAGCTTCGCGGCCGAAGATCGGCTCGCCTTGTTCGCAGGATACGACACCATCTCCGGCGCCATCGACACGCGGGGCGGGAACACGATGCCCCTAGACGACGTGCGCGGCTGGTTCGTCGGCTTCGCCGCGCTCGTGTGGACCAAGATCGAGACGTTCGATGTTCGACGCTGAGACAGCGGCGCTGATCCGCTCGGCGCCGCCGTTGCGCGGCGTTGATCCGCAGACCCTGCCACAAGAGCTGACCGCCATCTATGCCGAGCTGGCCGGTCTCCGCCTCCGCGCGGCCGAACTTGCGGACGCGCCCGACTATCTCGCCCAAGTCGAGCGTCTCGCCCGGATCGCTGTCGTGTACGAGGCCCAGGTCGACGACACGATCGAGGGCGAAACCCGTCGGGCCGCCGCGTTCGTCGCGGGTACGGCCTACCAGATCCTCGGCCGTGTCCTGCCTACCTCCCCAGATCGCTACGCATTCCTCAGCGCCGGAGCCATCCACCCGCGCATCGCCGCGCCGCTGCTCTTCCTCATCGCCGAACAAAGCCCCGACGCCCGCGAGGCTGCACGCGGGCTGGGTTTCGGCCGCCTTGAGGACATCCACCGCGGAGCCCTGCTCGAGAGCGTCCAGGATCTGGCTCAGGAGCGGTTCGCCTCGATCCTCGAGCGCGCCGAGCGCCTCTCGCGGTTGCAGCCCTCACCCGAGGCCGATCTCACCGAACAGGCGACGCAGGGCCTCTACGGACTGTGCTGGGCGGGCATGGTCCATCTGGTCGCCCGTCTGTTGGACCAGGCGCCGCCCGCGTTGGCGTATCCGCTCCTCGAGACGCCGCAGGCGCTGTTCGACCGCGTCACCAGCCTCGCGGTCGCCAACGTCGCACCGGAAGGGGCTGGCGGCCGGCTGGTCTCGGCATATGCTGGGCCGCGCCACCTCGCGCGCCTCCTGCGCCACGTCGCGGATGGTCTGGAGGGAGCCGGCATCGCCCACCTCTCGCTGCCGGCGGGAGCGGCGGAGCCCGCATGGCGTCGATGGCTGCGTCATCGCGCCCTCGCTAAGCCGACGCTTTGGCCCAATCACCGGAAGGCCGTGGCGACCGGCCTGCTCGACGCTGGAACCTCCGCCGTTCTAGTACTTCCGACCGGCGCCGGAAAGACCACCCTGTCCGAGCTGAAGATCGCCGCGACGCTAAGCGCCGGCAAGAAGGTCATCTTCCTCGTCCCCACGCTAGCGCTGGTCGACCAGCTTCGAGACGATCTGTCCGAGAGCTTCCCCAAGAGCATTTCCAACTACGAGATCTCGGCTGATGGCGACCTTGTCGCCTTCATCTCCGGACCCGAGCTCGGTGCAGTCGAGGTGATGACGCCCGAGCGCCTTCTCGCCGTCCTCAGCTTCGCCGATGCCGACTTAAACGAGCTTGGCCTGATCGTCTTCGACGAATGCCATCTCTTGAGCCCTGCTGGCGGCGGCGCTCGCAGCGTCGACGCGATGCTATGCCTGCTCCATGCACTCCGCCGCGCACCGCAGGCCGACTATCTGCTTCTCTCGGCGATGCTCCAGAACGCCCCGGACGTCGCCGAATGGCTCGCGCAGCTTTCCGGTCGGCGCTGCATCAGCTTCCTCGATCCGTGGAAGCCGAGCCGTCAGGCCCGGGGCGTCGTCATATACGCCGGCAACCAACTCGACTGGGCCAACGCCGCCGTCCGCGCGGCCAACTTCGCGGAGCGGAACGACCAGCCAGCCGCCAAGCCGGACCTGGACGTCACGCCTTTCGCCCTATTCGGGCTGCACCACGCGTGGGCGCCCGGCGCGCCGCAGGATCGTAGGATCGTCCGGATCTCCGACGGGACTGTCCGACTCAATTACGGCGTCAGCGGCGCAACGCCCAATGCGAACGAGGTCGGCGCCTCCTTCGCCGCCAGCGCAGCCAGCGCCGGGCTCAAGACGATCATGTTCGTCAACCAGGCCGACCACGCACCGACGACCGCCAAGAAGATCAAGACCGGGCTGCCGACGGTAGGTCAGCTGACCGAGGCCGAGACTGACCTGTGGCAGGAGATTGTGGCTGAACTGGGCGGCGCGCAGCATTCGTTCATCGATCCGAGCGCGTCAGCGCTGCCTCACAACGGCGACATGATCTCGATCGAGCGGCGCCTGGCCGAGTCACTCTTTCGCCGGCAGAACGGCGTTAGCGTGATCGTCGCGACGCCCACGCTCGCCCAAGGCATGAACCTGCCCGCCGAGGTTGCGATCCTGGCCGGCACGATGCGCAGCGACGAAAATGGCCGCACACCCCTCCAAGGCCATGAGATCCTTAACGCCGCCGGACGGGCCGGCCGCGCCGGACACCTCGCGAACGGAATCGTGCTTCTCCTCCCGGAGCCGCCGGTCTCGTTCGAAGCCGACCGGACGCCCACCGGCGCCGCCTTCGGAATGCTTTCCAAGGTGCTGCCCGCAAACGACCAGTGCGTCCTCATCGACGACCCGTTGACCGCACTGCTCGATCGGATCCAAGCGGGAGACGTGGGGAGTCCGGAGGTCAGGTACTTCCTCAGTCGCCTCCGGGCGGGCGAAGGCGAGGAGGCGGACCCCGATCGTCCGATCCAGATGATGAGGCGGTCTTTCGCCGCCTTTCAGGCTCGCAAGTCGGGAGCGGAGGCCAGCTTCGACGCGAAAGTGCTCTCGCTCAAAGGCGCGCTCGAGACCGACGCGCAGTCTGTCGAGACCATGACGGTCAAGATCGCCGCGTTCAGCGGCATGCAGCTCGAACCTCTCGCGACGCTTGCAGCAAAGGTCGCCGCCGAGATCGACACCCTCCCGACGACGGTCATCGGGTGGTGCGATTGGTTGATCGACTTCCTTATCGCCGACCGCGCCAGCTTCGCCCTGCTGTTCGGCGGCGACGTGGAGACGGTAAAGGCGGTCACGCGGGGGAAGAAGACCGGTGGCGACAGCACCGAAGCGGAACTGCTGCTCCTCAAGCCCGCCTTGCGCGCCTGGCTTACCGGAGCGCCGTTCGCATCGATCGAGTCCGCGCTCGGTGTGACCCCGACCAAGATCAAGACCTGCAAGCGCTCGCGAGACTTCGTACTTAGGCTGATGAACCGGCGCTTCTACATGATCGCCGGCGCGCTCACCGCCTTGGTCCAGCACGCCCTTCAGGAAGCGGAGAAGGTATCCGCGAACCCGGCGGTGCTGGAGGTTCTCTCGGTCGCCATCCGGAAGGGCCTCGACTCCCCCGACAAGGTCGCGTTCGCCCACAGGAAGACGGGGCTCCGTTCGCGCGTCGCGATCCACCGGTCCTATCGGGAATTGATGCCCAACCGCTCGGATCAGATCGGCGCGGACTTCCAGACCGTCCTCCGCTCGATCGACGCCCACCTAACGTTCGGGAGCATCGCGGGCGCGCTCAGCGGTGGTCCGTTCGCTATCGCGCCCGAGCCCACGGGGTAGACTCGATGGCCAATCCCTATGACGCCGCGCGATCGTTCGCCACGGACTTCGGCAAGACCGAATATGCGCTCAAACGCCGTGGCTACCTCCGAGAAGGCAGGAATGTCGCCGAGCCGGACTGGGACGCGTTCGCGCGCGCGCTCGGGGCCGAGTTCTTTTCGGACGTGAACGAGTGGAAGATCGCGACAACCCTGATCGGTGAACCGCCCCGCAGGCTGCTCTCGACCCTGGAATGGTCGCCCGGGAAGCCGGCCCCGCTCATGAACGTCCACCAGCTGATAGTTCAGGGCGTGTGCCGGGTGCGGAACAGCTACATTCACGGCGAGAAGTTCACCGGCGGACCAGATGACCAATGGGATCGCGACCTAACGCTCGTGACTGAAGCCCATGCGGTACTCAAGGCGGCGATCGCGTGGTCGCGACTGATCGACGAACCCCAGCGCGAATGAGGTAGGCACCAGCGATGACGGACAAGTTCGCAGACGAGGTCGAGGAGAACCTATCTAACTGGCGGAAGGGACTGTTCGAAAAGATACCCGTAGGCGGCCTGCTCGCCAGAAGCCCTGTCGCGCACAAGTGGAAATCCCCTTTCCGCCCCGACTTTGGAGCTCTTCGGCTCTGGCTGATGTCGACCTCGATGCTCTGATCAGGCTCAGGCTCTCAGACGATGGCGATGGCGATGGCGATGGCGATGAAGGGCGCCTGCTCGGGATGCGGTTGAAGCCAAGGGACAGTCTGAGAAACGAAAGCCGGGACTGACTAGAGTATGATGCTTCAAGGTCCGCCGCCCATGTCCGCCCCATCCGGGTCCCCGAGCTTGAGCGACCTCTAATGGCGACGAGCGGCCGTAGAGACCCAGCTGAACGAACGTCCGTTCAAGGCGATTGCTGACCGAAACCGGACGGGCCGCATTCCACCAGGAAGCGGTCGCGCAGCCCCCTACCCCGCCACCTGAACGAACGTCCGTTTCCCGCCGATCGCCGCTCGAAAGCGGACTGGCGGCTTTCCACCAAATTCCGGACGTTCCGCAGGCGATCACGCCGAATGGCCGCTTACGCCCAAAGTCGGTCATTCGAGGCTTGTCCCGCCGATCCCCAAAGCCGCCGTTCGTGATGCGAAAATCAAAAGTTTTGCATAAAGTTTAATCGCTAGCGCTGGCTGCATTTCAGATCGATCGCACGCCGATCGAGGTCGCTGAGGGTTTCCCCGATCCTAGCGGACTCATTATCCCAGCAACGCTGCTTAGGCGTGCGATTGTCCCTCTGTTGAACGGGCACCACGTACACAGGATATGGAAAAACAGGCGTTTTGCTCTCGGGTACGGCAGGCCCTGCCTGTTGAAACGATGAATTCGGCTTTGACGTATCCTGTACCTGCAAGGATGCGATCAGGGCCATTCCGAACGTGATTATCGTTGCCATCATCACCGCGTCTCCCCGTTGCCGATCCGCTGAGTATGCACCTAGACTGGTGACGAATACCCTACGTAACGATTTACCCCTCAACCGCGACGCGATGCAGAAGTCACAAGTTTTGCATCAAACGAAAAACCTCACAAAACCGGGCACTTCCGCGATGCATAAATCCGATGCAAAAACAGCACATGATTTACGGCTACGCACGCGTCTCATCCACCGGTCAGGACCTAGCGCAGCAGCTCGCCCAACTAGGTGCGGCCGGCTGCACGAAGATCTATCAGGAGAAGGTCAGCGGCGGGACGGCCGAGCGTCCGCAACTCAAGCGCGCTATCGGCGCGCTCGATACCGGCGACGTGCTGATGGTAACGTCCACCGATCGCCTTGCCCGCAATACCCGTGATCTGTTGAACATCCTGCATGCGGTAAAAGAAGCTGGTGCCGGCTTTCGCTCGATCGCAGAGCCGATGGTGGACACCACCTCCCAGTTCGCAGAGGTCATCATTGCCGTGTTAGGCGTGGCGGCGAGCTACGAGCGCCATCGTATCACCGAACGCACCGCTGCCGGTAGGGTCCAGGCCAAGGCCCGTGGCGTAAAGTTCGGCCGACGTGCTGCCCTTACTCCGCATCAGCAGGCCGAAGCGCTACAACGGCTCGCCGCTGGCGATACGCAGCGCACTGTCGCCGCCCTGCTTGGCGTCGATCAGGCGATGATATCGAGGCTATACCGAAGGGAAGGCTGAATGGCCGGGGACTGACGGCTTTCGGCTGACCATTAGCCGAAGCTGCCGTTCGGTGTTACTTGTGGTGCATTGAGCTACAAGGAACATCATGAACTTATTTATGATCTTTGCGCTGGGGCAGGTTGCAATGACCGCTCCACCACCGCCACCCGCCGCGTTCGAAGACTGGGCGGCACTACAGCCTATTGAGAAATCTTACCGCGCATCCGTGCTATGTCGTGCGGGCGGTCGCATTACCGCAGAGTTCGCTCTTGCTCGTGGAGTTGTCTCTGTAAAGAGTATTGAGGGAATATCCCATATACTTACACCATCGGAACGCGTTTCCATAGATGCTGCGGTCAGAAGCCTGGGATATCTCGATAGAGTTGGCATTGGCTGCAATGGCCAAGATGCCCTGATCAGCGTGTTGGGAGGCTTTTCAGAGATCAATCACAAAATGATGCGACGTTCCGTATCCATTGTTTGGCAGCCTCGCGGCATAAGCGGAATGGGTGGACGCACTTCACCAGAAATGGAGCTTCTCGCCGAGCAGCGTTGAGAGAGAAGCAGTCGGTTTAGGATTGCATTACAACTCAACGTACGGCCGCAAGTGGGCGCTTTCTGCCATCGCAACACGGTCTCCGACTCCTTAGATTTGCGCATCAAAGTCCGGTCACGTTTTAGCCGTTCGCGGCATGATGCAAAACTTGTGATTTTCGCATCATAGTCGAGGGTTTTGGCAGTTAGCTGCCATTGCCTCCGCCGCGGCGAATAACGACCCAGCTTACCGTCAAAGATAACAGCCATGCTGGGAAGGCGCTTAGCAACAGGCCAGGCCCTGGCGGTATCATATCCTGCAAAGCGTCAGGTTGTCGCCAAGGCCACGGCCACGAGAGCACCAGACCATAAAGCACCATAGCTCCAGGCACGACAGAGCCTGCTATGACGATCCAGAGTACACGATTAGTACGGACCAGCCGAGAAGCCCGGAGCGAGATCACTACTATCGCTGTGATGACCGACGCTGGGATTGTGAGCATCAGAACGTAGGCGGTGATAAATAAGACTGCCTCCATTCGAGATATCAAGCTCATCTGCGGGCTTCTGGCAAGCACTGCTTTGTCTGCCGCAAGTGGCTGCTTCGGGCATTAGCTAACCAGCTATTTTGCCCTCCGCTGATGCAAAATGTTTCAATCTTTCATCACGAACGGCGAAAGTGATGGGGGTGCGGACCAACCGCTATTGGAAAGGCAGATGGCGTACGCCGACGTTGGGTGACACAACGGCTTTCCCCAAAGGATCGAGCTTGGGAATAGCGGGCCAGTATTTCCCCTAGGCGACTATAGGGCTGGCGGGTAGCATCGTATGTCGGAGGGACGTCATGCCGCTATTACTGGCTCTATTGCTCGCGCTGCCCTCTCCGCCGCCGCAGCAGCAGGCGGTCGCGGAGGACCGCTGTACAACGTTGCAAGCTGGGTTGGACAGCGCAACGGCAAAGCCGCCACCCCAGACTGACTTGTCGAGCCAATACTTTGGAACTGTAATTATCACTGCCACACAGCCGTTTTGCACGGGATGGACTGTCGTGACCGTGTTTCGGGATAGCAAGCTACACTGGGCGCTACGCCGAATATCCGTCGAACCAGATCTCGCCGTAGCGCCGGTCGAGCGCTGGGCATATTCGAGTAGCTGTCCGGCAATTCTCGACTGGCTTGAGCGGCTTGAGCGGTTACCGATCCGTTTTGGCATCGGTCCTATTAGGCAGACTCCACAATCGCGGGCACCACTCCGCGTACTGATGAGCCACGGAACTGACTATGCAGTGCGTGGCTATAGCTGGGTAACTCAACCCAGCGGCGCGCCAGCTACGCTGTCGTTGTCGAGCAACGATGGTGAAGTTGCCACTTGGGCGCGGGGCATATTGCAAGCAACGGTGCCGTGCTGGAAGGCGGGCTGAGACGGACTCATGGGAGTAGTTACTCCTGCCGCCTTGCAAACGAACCTCTACTGGGACAGCCCCCTCTCCGATCGCACTGACTGAACGGCCGCTTTGCGTCTCAGTCCTGATGCAAAACTTTTGATTTTTGCATCAAGAATGGCCTGTTTGAAAAAAACGGACCAACTGTCTTCATTAGATCGATGGAATTGACTTTGAAAAATAAGCTAGCGGCCTCGCTGCCTTTCCTACGTTTGCCTCATTGGGAAACAATAAAGTTATACGTCAGCACGTTCGACGCGTTGCCACCGCCGTAGCCCATCGGGACTGCTGCAACTTTCAAGGCTTTCCTGCCGGGGTGAATGAACTGGATCCGCATATTTGTAGCATCGCGGAGCCGTTTCGCCGGGTCATCCCCCACGCGAGGAGGTTGCGTAATTTTGTAGATTGGGTCTGGCCGGGGCGTCCAATATGTTCCGGTTCCCAAATAAGCAGGTAATACGAATGCTACCGTATCACCGACCTTAACATCGATTTCCCTGCCCGCGTCGTTATAGCGGAGGGTGTGCGTGACATCGGATTTTGCAACGGCGGACGTCGACAAAGCTATAGCGATTCCGATCAGGAATTTGTTGGCGTAAAACATTTGTTTCTCCAGGTGTCATACCGGCATTGATCATGCTGCGCGGAGTCGCAAGATGGCGCAATGATAGAATGCGTGCATTTCAATCGCATCGGGCGCTTCCCGCCGTTCCTTCGCCGATGCGAAACCCGTGATTTTTGCATCATGCCAGTGGCAGTGCACTTGCCGCAGCTGGCGTTAGGTAGCCTTCAGCGACGAGGAACGAACGCAACGCCGCCGGATAGCCAGCTGGCTCGTGCCGGTAATGGGCAAGCATTACCCGCCACGCCGATACGGCCTGCCCCAGCCGGGCGGCGTCGGCAACAAAGGCCGCGCAATGACCGTTGCGGTCATGGACTGCTGACACGCAGACGCGGCGATGCGCTGGAAGGTCATGCGCAAACAATGGCCGCACGGCAGGGTCAGATGAGATGTCGATGCTGTGCCCATCGCGCACGGCGAGCACGAGCGGTGTTCCACGCGTGCAGGCGTTGCACTCGCCCGAGAAATTGAACCCGCGCGCCTCCAACACGAAGCCGGGCCGACCGTCTTTCACTAGTTCACGAGGGAGCAGGCTTACCTTGCCCGTTAACTCGCGGCTGCCGTGTTGCTCCAGCGGCACAGCTCGGAAGCCGCCAGCTTCCTGTTCGATCACCGTCACTGCGGTTAAGCCGGCCGAGCCACCCCATTGATTATCGACCACCACTGCCGACCTCCCCGTACCAGGTGCAAGATGGATGACGGCAACACGCACGAACGAAGCTTGGCGATCGCTGATCATCTGAAACGGCGCGATGCCGGGCTGGGTAACAGTTACGGTCGCTTGATTGCTGAGACCTTCGAAGCTGCACCCCTCGTTTTGTGCGGGCAGCTTACACGGAGTGGACGCAACCTCGACCTTGAGACCACCCGCGACGAGGGAGAGAGACGTTTTGGGGTGTATACCCCATGTCTGGAACACCCCCAGCGGCTCTGTTGCCGCAGGCGGCGGGGCTGCGCCCAGAAGTAGCGCGGACAGAAAACAGGCGGCCAGGCGCATGGAGATTTCCCTTGACGGTGGGTCATTCTAACAAACTCAGGATCGAGCGGGCGTGCAACTGCATTATCAGCCAATTATGCGGTGCACGTGAGAACCTGAGCGGGTATCAGCTGACCAACGGCATTGGCTGCCCCGCTGATGCAAAACTTTTGATTTTGC